>NZ_CP064060.1:0-2547500 GCF_015326725.1 Thermaerobacillus caldiproteolyticus | reverse complement strand
TATTGAATTTTGGTATCGCTTGTACAGGATAGGTGGGAGCCTGAGAAGCCGGAGCGCCAGCTTCGGTGGAGGCGACGGTGGGATACCACCCTGGCGGTATTGAAATTCTAACCCGCACCCCTGATCGGGGTGGGAGACAGTGTCAGGTGGGCAGTTTGACTGGGGCGGTCGCCTCCCAAAGAGTAACGGAGGCGCCCAAAGGTTCCCTCAGAATGGTTGGAAATCATTCGTAGAGTGCAAAGGCAGAAGGGAGCTTGACTGCGAGACCTACAAGTCGAGCAGGGACGAAAGTCGGGCTTAGTGATCCGGTGGTTCCGCATGGAAGGGCCATCGCTCAACGGATAAAAGCTACCCCGGGGATAACAGGCTTATCTCCCCCAAGAGTCCACATCGACGGGGAGGTTTGGCACCTCGATGTCGGCTCATCGCATCCTGGGGCTGTAGTCGGTCCCAAGGGTTGGGCTGTTCGCCCATTAAAGCGGTACGCGAGCTGGGTTCAGAACGTCGTGAGACAGTTCGGTCCCTATCCGTCGCGGGCGTAGGAAATTTGAGAGGAGCTGTCCTTAGTACGAGAGGACCGGGATGGACGCACCGCTGGTGTACCAGTTGTCCCGCCAGGGGCACCGCTGGGTAGCTATGTGCGGAAGGGATAAGCGCTGAAAGCATCTAAGCGTGAAGCCCCCCTCAAGATGAGATTTCCCATCGCATCAAGCGAGTAAGATCCCTCGAAGATGACGAGGTTGATAGGTCCGAGGTGGAAGCGTGGCGACACGTGGAGCTGACGGATACTAATCGATCGAGGACTTAACCAAGAAAAAGGTGAAGCCGAGCGTTCGCTTCTTTGCATGGATATCGGTTATCTAGTTTTGAGAGAACAAAAAAAGTTCTTGACAGAACCGATAGGTTCGTTATAATCATACTTGTCCAATTCGATATTTTGCCTAGTGACAATGGCGGAGAGGTCACACCCGTTCCCATCCCGAACACGGAAGTTAAGCTCTCCAGCGCCGATGGTAGTTGGGGCCAGCGCCCCTGCGAGAGTAGGTCGTCGCTAGGCGATAGATAATGGAGGATTAGCTCAGCTGGGAGAGCACTTGCCTTACAAGCAAGGGGTCGGCGGTTCGATCCCGTCATCCTCCACCATACATATGAAGCCGGCTTAGCTCAATTGGTAGAGCAACTGACTTGTAATCAGTAGGTTGCGGGTTCAAGTCCTGCAGCCGGCACCATCGAAAATGAGCCATTAGCTCAGCAGGTAGAGCATCTGACTTTTAATCAGAGGGTCGGAGGTTCGAGTCCTCCATGGCTCACTTTTGCGGGTGTGGCGGAATTGGCAGACGCACCAGACTTAGGATCTGGCGCCTCACGGCGTGGGGGTTCAAGTCCCTCCACCCGCACCATCCTCGCAAGACGTGCGGAAGTAGTTCAGTGGTAGAACACCACCTTGCCAAGGTGGGGGTCGCGGGTTCGAGTCCCGTCTTCCGCTCCATACATCGCCGGGGTGGCGGAATTGGCAGACGCACAGGACTTAAAATCCTGCGGTAGGTGACTACCGTGCCGGTTCGAGTCCGGCCCTCGGCATGTGCGCTCGTAGCTCAATTGGATAGAGCATCTGACTACGGATCAGAAGGTTAGGGGTTCGAATCCTCTCGAGCGCGCCATTTATCGGAGCGGGAAGTAGCTCAGCTTGGTAGAGCACATGGTTTGGGACCATGGGGTCGCAGGTTCGAATCCTGTCTTCCCGATCATTTGGATATAAAAAAGGGGCCTTAGCTCAGCTGGGAGAGCGCCTGCTTTGCACGCAGGAGGTCATCGGTTCGATCCCGATAGGCTCCACCATAATTTGTCCTTGTGGCGGCGTAGCTCAGCTGGCTAGAGCGTACGGTTCATACCCGTGAGGTCGGGGGTTCGATTCCCTCCGCCGCTACCATTAAAAGATTCGGACCTTTAGCTCAGCTGGTTAGAGCAGACGGCTCATAACCGTCCGGTCGTAGGTTCGAGTCCTACAAGGTCCACCATGTTAGTAAAATATATGGAGGAGTACCCAAGTCTGGCTGAAGGGGTCGGTCTTGAAAACCGAGAGGCGTCGAAAGGCGCGCGGGGGTTCGAATCCCTCCTCCTCCGCCATTCTACAATCCTTTGATTACCGCGGGGTGGAGCAGTCTGGTAGCTCGTCGGGCTCATAACCCGAAGGTCGCAGGTTCAAATCCTGTCCCCGCAACCAATGAAATTGGTCCCGTAGTGTAGTGGTTAACATGCCTGCCTGTCACGCAGGAGATCGCGGGTTCGAGTCCCGTCGGGACCGCCATATATCATATGTTAATGCTCAATAATGGCTCGGTAGCTCAGTCGGTAGAGCAAAGGACTGAAAATCCTTGTGTCGGCGGTTCGATTCCGTCCCGAGCCACCATTTTTATAGTCAATATTGATCGATTTAGTGAGTATATCCAAACTGGCTGCAAATTTTGCCGGCTTAGCTCAATTGGTAGAGCAACTGACTTGTAATCAGTAGGTTGCGGGTTCAAGTCCTGCAGCCGGCACCATTTGATGGCGGCTATGGCGAAGTGGTTAACGCACCAGATTGTGGCTCTGGCATGCGTGGGTTCGATTCCCACTAGTCGCCCTACTAAAACTATTCTATGCGGGTGTAGTTTAGTGGTAAAACCTCAGCCTTCCAAGCTGATGTCGTGGGTTCGATTCCCATCACCCGCTTTTCGAAACGGGCCTATAGCTCAGCTGGTTAGAGCGCACGCCTGATAAGCGTGAGGTCGGTGGTTCAAGTCCACTTAGGCCCACCATATTAAATCACTTTATCATATTCTCGTTAAATTGACTTATTGAGAGATGGACAACTGTGTAAAAAGCTTATTAAAGAATGAAGATCAATTTTTTATAAATATTCCGCAATAGCTCAGCGGTAGAGCAACCGGCTGTTAACCGGTAGGTCGTAGGTTCGAATCCTACTTGCGGAGCCATATGGAGAAGTACCCAAGTGGCTGAAGGGGACGGTTTGCTAAACCGTTAGGTCGCGTTTTTGCGGCGCGCGGGTTCAAATCCCGCCTTCTCCGCCATGCAGGCAGATTTTATATGTTCTGGCCCGTTGGTCAAGTGGTTAAGACACCGCCCTTTCACGGCGGTAACACGGGTTCGAATCCCGTACGGGTCATTTTAAAAAGCACCGTGATACATAATCACGGTGCTTTTTCTTTTTGCGGTATAGATGTAAGGCGAGATCTGAACTTCGAACTTCAGAGAAATCATATCAACTAGCTTTATGCAAAAGCATTCAAGACTTCCAAAGAGTAATATAGAGTGAAGAGCTATACAAACTTCAAGATCCGATAAAATTAAACATCATGAAGGAGGCCGGGAATCATCTTGATTGTCACTGTTTCGTTGATTACTTGGAGAGAGGCGGTGAACTCTACAAGAGGCGCTGATAATATGGAGGTAAAGGGATTTAGATTTTAACTTTATCAGTGTATAGTGTTCTCTACATATAGTAATGAAAAAAGTTAGGGAGAAGAGGGATTCATCTTCCCGGCTCTCCACTATAAGTGACTTTTCATCTTAGTTATTACCTTATACTCCTTTTCTTGTTTGCTTCTATAGCAACATCTTTTTTACGTAGGGATTTTATGCTATTAAATATTCGTCTTTCCATAAATGAATATGTCTCCTCGCCTCACCCTCATTATATGAAAGTGCGGAATTGCATCATATCCCGATTTAGTTTTACTCCAACCGTTATGGCTAATATTTGGAAAAAACATGTCTATATAATTTTATACTGCCATTCATTATAAAAACAGATTATCTGGCTTCTCATTCTTTTCCTGCTGTCCGTTATAAATTCTCCCTAAAATCCAGTGAAGTGGTGGATAAGTTAATTTTCTAATTTTCGACGCAAAAATTGCTTTCCATACTCCCCGTGATGATGAAGCGAAGCATGTTCAATTTGAATGGTTGTATGTTTAATCCCGTATTTTTTTTCTAACATCTCGTTGATTGCTAGGATGATACAAAGAGGTTGAATGTTTTCATTCACAAAAACATGGGCTGTCAATGAGTAATGATCCGATGAAATAGCCCATAGATGCATGTCATGTACGTCCTCTACTCCCTCTACGCGGTGAATGTCCGCACGGATTTTTTCAAGATCGAATTTTTCTGGGACAGAGTCCATTAGGATGAGATACGATTCACGAATGATTTTAGCGCCGCCTATAAAGATGATTGCACCAATAACCATACTTATGAATGGATCGAAAAAATAGAAATCAGTGAAGTAGATGACGATGGCTGATATAATGACCCCGATAGAACTGAGAAGGTCTCCGATAAAATGCCATAGCGCACTTTTGACGTTTAAGTTTTCTTCTTCTTTTGTACTTCGGCTAAGAACAATGGTCAATATAAGATTCACGAGCAATCCAATTGACGCAATGGTTAGCATTAATCGGAAATTGATGTGTTCAGGATGAATGAAACGTTGAATCCCCTCTATAAAAATTCCCACGGCAATGACTGCCAGAGTAAGACCATTTAAAAATGATGCAATGATTTCAAAACGCAAATATCCAAATGTGAATGTTTTATTTGGCGGTCGTGTTGCTAAATAAAGAGCAACCATGCTAAGGCCAAGAGCCAACACGTCAGAGGCCATATGAGCCGAATCAGAAAGTAATGCAAGGGAATTCGAAAGGAAGCCTCCCACTATTTCGAGCAATGTAAAACATAAAGTTAAGATCAGAGTAATCCATAAAGTTCTCTTTGATTTTGTTTGTACTTTTACGTGAGGAAGATGATGATAATCGTATTGAACCATAGGACACCTCTTTTATAATTATTATTATCTAATATTAATTATAAATAATTTCTTTCTAAAATGCAATCGATTTTATGTATAAAATATGTTGATTCTCTTTTTTTGTGTTGAAAGTTGTCAAAAAATATAAAAGTTTTTATCAAGGAATTTAATTCTTGATGTGGAATATATGTATCAACTGTAAAAAATTTTAGGAAAGGATGCGATGCTCTTTGATCGCAACAAGTCCAACGGATTTTGAGATTCATTTGTTCCATGAGGGGAGCTTATATAAAAGTTATGAGCTGTTTGGTGCACATGTCATCGAAGAGAATGGTGTCACTGGAACACGATTTTGTGTGTGGGCACCACATGCTCGCGAAGTTCGATTAGTCGGAAGTTTTAATGACTGGAATGGTGTGAATTTTGACCTTATTAAAGTAAGCGAACAAGGGGTATGGACAATTTTTATTCCTGAAAATCTAGAAGGTCATCTATACAAGTATGAAATTATTACTAGACATGGGGATGTTTTTTTGAAAGCAGATCCATATGCATTTTATTCGGAATTGCGCCCGAATACAGCTTCGATTGTTTACAATCTGAGAGGTTATAAATGGAACGACCAGGCTTGGCAGCGAAAAAAGCGGCGAAAACGAATTTACGATCAACCGCTGTTTATTTATGAGATACATCTAGGCTCGTGGAAAAAGAAAGAAGATGGGCGTTTTTATACATATCAAGAACTTGCCGATGAGTTAATTCCTTATGTTCTGGAGCAAGGGTTTACTCATATCGAACTGTTGCCTTTAGTGGAGCATCCGTTTGACCGTTCATGGGGATATCAAGGAACGGGATATTATTCAGCAACGAGCCGTTACGGTACGCCTCATGATTTAATGATGTTTATTGATCGCTGTCATCAGCAGGGGATCGGAGTGATTTTGGATTGGGTTCCTGGACATTTTTGTAAAGATGCTCATGGGTTATATATGTTTGATGGGGAACCAACGTATGAATATGCGAATATGCAAGATCGGGAAAATTCCGTATGGGGAACGGCAAATTTTGATTTAGGAAAGCCTGAAGTTCGCAGTTTTTTGATTTCGAATGCATTATTTTGGATGGAATATTTTCATGTGGATGGATTTCGTGTTGATGCGGTAGCGAATATGTTATACTGGCCAAACAGTGACGCGTTACATAAAAATCCGTACGCGGTAGAGTTTTTACAAAAGTTAAATGAAACGGTCTTTGCATATGACCCAGCCATTTTAATGATTGCGGAAGATTCTACAGATTGGCCGCGCGTCACGGCACCAACGTATGAAGGTGGGTTAGGTTTTAACTACAAATGGAACATGGGCTGGATGAACGATATGTTAACATATATGGAAACAGCGCCGGAACATCGCCAACATGTGCATCACAAAGTAACATTTTCGCTATTATATACGTATTCAGAAAATTTTATTTTGCCGTTTTCTCATGATGAAGTAGTGCATGGGAAAAGATCGTTACTGAACAAAATGCCGGGAACGTATGAGGAAAAGTTTGCGCAATTGCGTTTGCTGTATGGATATTTGCTTACACATCCCGGGAAAAAATTGTTGTTTATGGGTGGAGAATTTGGACAATTTGATGAATGGAAGGATTTAGAACAACTGGACTGGATGTTATTTGATTTTGACATGCATCGAAAAATGAATGCATATGTTAAAGAGCTACTAAAATTTTATAAGCGCCATAAGCCGCTCTATGAACTGGATCATTCTCCGAAAGGTTTCGAATGGATAGATGTCCATAATGCTGAACAAAGTATTTTTTCATTTATTCGCAAAGGGGCACAAGCTGATGATATCCTGATTGTTGTTTGTAATTTCACAAACAAAGTTTATCATGACTACAAGGTAGGAGTCCCTTTACTTGCCACCTATAAAGAGGCGATCAACAGTGATGCAGAGCTATTTGGAGGAACAGGTTGCATCAATAAAAAACCTATGATGGCTATAGAAGAGCCGTTTCATGGAAAACCATATCATGTTCGCATGACTATTCCGCCGTTTGGCATTTCGATTTTACGACCGATGAGAAAACGAGGGGAGAGAAACAGTGATGGTAAAGAAAAAGTGCGTCGCTATGCTGTTGGCCGGAGGGCAAGGTAGCCGCTTAAGCTCATTAACGAAAAATCTTGCGAAACCAGCAGTCCCGTTTGGTGGGAAATATCGAATCATTGATTTTACTCTAAGTAATTGCACCAACTCCGGCATCGATACGGTGGGGGTGTTAACACAATACCAACCTCTTCTGCTCCATTCCTACATTGGTATCGGTAGTGCTTGGGATTTGGATCGAAGAAATGGCGGCGTTACCGTACTTCCTCCTTATTCAGAAGCATCTGGTGTGAAATGGTATGAGGGAACAGCACATGCCATCTATCAAAATATCAATTATATCGAACAATACGCCCCAGAATATGTGTTGATTTTGTCAGGGGATCATATTTATAAAATGGACTATGCGAAAATGCTGGATTACCATATTGAAAAAAATGCGGACGTGACTATTTCCGTCATTGAAGTGCCATGGTCGGAAGCAAGCCGATTCGGAATCATGAATACGAATGAACAGATGGAGATTATCGAATTTGAGGAGAAACCAGCCAATCCAAAGAATAATCTTGCTTCGATGGGAATTTATATTTTTAACTGGCCGATTTTAAAGGCATATTTACAGATCGATAATGCTAACCCAAACTCAAGCCATGATTTCGGCAAAGATGTAATCCCGCTATTGTTAAGCGAAAAGAAGCGGCTTGTTGCTTATCCGTTTAAGGGATATTGGAAGGATGTCGGAACGGTCAAAAGTTTATGGGAAGCCAATATGGACTTACTCAATGAGGAGAGTGAGCTGAATTTATTTGATCACTCGTGGCGTATTTATTCTGTCAATCCGAATCAACCACCGCAATATATTGCTAGTGATGCTGTTGTGACTGAATCGCTCATTAATGAAGGATGTGTTGTTGAAGGGAGTGTCGAGCATTCTGTTTTGTTTCAAGGGGTTCACATTCAAAAAGGCGCGGTGGTAAAAGATTGTGTCATTATGCCGGATACGGTGATTGGAGAGAATGTATATATTGAAAAGGCCATTGTTCCGTCAGATATAGAAATTCCATCCGGTATGACCATTTGTTCTGACGATATTCTTCTTGTTACAAAGGAATGGCTACAAGCTCAGAATTTAGAAAAGGTTGAGAAAGGATGAGCAACAATGAATAAAATGATGTTAGGTATCATTGATGCCACAACCTACATGGAGCCGCTTCAGCAATTAACGTTACACCGTTCTGTTGCCGCTGTTCCGTTTGCGGGACGATACCGCCTAATTGATTTTGTTCTATCCAACATGGTGAACTCCGGGATTGAGAGTATAGCCATTTTTCCCAAGTATCAATATCGCTCTTTAATGGACCATTTAGGATCAGGGAAAAACTGGGACTTAAATCGAAAACGCGATGGATTATTTTTCTTTCCTTCTCCTGATTTGAATATTCCTTCCCCTCATATAGGTGCCTTCCCACATTTTGAACAACATATAGATTATTTTTTACGAAGCAAGCAAAAGTATGCGTTAATTTGTAATAGCTATACCGTTTGCAATATTGATTACCAGGCGGTGCTAAAGCGACATATTGACAATCAATGTGATATTACCGAAGTACGTTATCAAGGAAGATCGCTGGAAATGTTTGTATTAGAAACATCACTTTTGCTTGATTTAATTGCCAATCATGCTCAGACGGGCTATAACAGTATTGTTGATGTCGTTCGTGATCATCGCCATCAGTTGAAAATTTGTGACTACGAACATCATGGCTATGTTGCTGTGATCGATTCGATTGAACATTATTTCCAGCATAGTATGGAATTGCTTGATCCGGCTGTTTGGCGGCAATTGTTTGTGAAGTCACGCCCCATTTATACAAAAGTAAAGGATGAGCCCCCAACGAAATATACAGCCAGTGCCGTTGTGAAAAATTCGATGATTGCTAATGGTTGTATCATTGAAGGACATGTTGAAAACAGCATTATTTTTCGAGCTGTAAAAATTGGAAAAGGAACAGTAGTGAAAAATAGTATTATTATGCAAAAAAGCCAAATTGGTAAACAATGTGAGCTTGATAGGGTTATTATTGATAAAGATGTTAAGGTAGAAAATGATGTGAAATTACAAGGAACAGAGCGACAACCATTTGTCGTTCGTAAAGGAACGGTACAAGGAGAGATGATAAACTTATGAACATTTTATTTGTCGTGTCAGAATGCGTACCATTTGTGAAATCAGGTGGATTAGCGGACGTTGCAGGAGCGTTGCCGAAAGAATTGAAACAATTAGGAACGGATATTCGTGTGATGCTGCCAAAATACGGAACCATTCCAGAAGAGTACAAAAAACAAATGAGAAAAATCACCCAACTTGTTGTGAGAGTAGGATGGAGACGGCAATATTGCGGAATTGAAATGCTTGAACATCAAGGAGTGATTTATTATTTTGTCGACAACGAATATTATTTTAAGCGTGATCAATTGTATGGATATTACGATGATGGGGAACGCTTTTCGTATTTTTGTCGTGCAGTTTTAGACGCACTTCCTGCGATTCCGTTTCAGCCGGATATTATTCATTGTCATGACTGGCATACGGGGATGATTCCGTTTTTGTTGCGGGAAGAATATAAGAAAAATTCATTTTATGAACAGATTCGTACAGTATTTACCATTCATAATTTACAATTTCAAGGAATTTTCCCACGTGAAATTTTAGGAGATTTACTAAATTTAAGCGATCGATATTTTACTATCGAGTATTTAGAGTTTTATGGAAATGTGAGTTTTATGAAAGCAGCACTTGTGTCTGCGGATGTCATTACGACTGTTAGCCCTACATATAAAGAAGAAATCCAAACGGAGTATTACGGAGAAAGGCTCGATGGATTATTGCGAGCGCGCCAACGGGACTTAATTGGAATTTTGAACGGGATTGATGATGAGATTTATAATCCGAAAAAGGACCCTTATATTGCTGTGCCTTATGACCATTCGACGATCGCAAGAAAAGGAATTAACAAACATGCTCTTCAAGAACATTTTGGATTATCTACTGAAGAAGATGTGCCGATCATCGCAATGGTCACGCGGTTAACGAAACAAAAAGGTCTTGATTTAGTCAAGTGCGTATTTCATGACATTTTGGCGGAGAACGTTCAGTTTATTGTCCTTGGCACAGGGGATTGGGAGTTCGAGCACTTTTTTAGCGAAATGGCAGCTACATATCCTGAGCAAGTGAAAGTATATATTGGATTTAACGAAGAATTAGCGCATAAAATTTATGCAGGGGCAGACTTATTTTTAATGCCGTCAAAGTTTGAACCATGCGGACTAGGGCAGCTCATTGCGCTTCAATACGGAGCCATTCCGATTGTGCGGGAAACGGGCGGATTAAATGACACAGTACAGTCGTTCAATGAATTTACAGGGGAAGGAAACGGGTTTAGTTTTAAAAACTTTAATGCTCACGACATGTTATATACAATTCGTCGAGCACTTTCCTTTTATGAGCAAAAAGATGTATGGGAAAAAATTGTGAAAGAAGCGATGAGCCGAGATTACAGCTGGGCACAATCAGCATTTAAGTATAACCAGTTATATGCGGATTTAATGACTGGGAGTGGAAGCCATGTTCTCTAGCAAAGAAGAATTTAAGAATGTTTTTTTAAAACGGCTTGAAATGATGTATGGCAAACGGTTTGAAGAGTCAACTGTGCGCGACCAATACAACACACTGGGGAATATGGTGCGTGAATATATAAGCCAGCATTGGATCCAGACAAATGAACGCAATCGCGCGAAAAAGCAAAAACAAGTGTACTATTTATCAATCGAATTTTTGCTAGGACGCCTTCTTGGGAGCAATTTATTAAATCTTGGCATTCGTGACATCGTTGAAGAGGGGTTGCGAGAGCTAGGAATTGATTTGCAGGAAATAGAGGAGAGCGAGGCGGACGCAGGACTAGGAAACGGCGGTCTTGGCCGCCTTGCTGCTTGTTTTTTAGATTCACTTGCTTCGCTAAATTTGCCGGGACATGGCTGTGGGATTCGCTATAAACACGGACTGTTTGATCAAAAGATTGTGGATGGTTATCAAGTTGAACTGCCAGAGCAGTGGCTAAGGCATGGAAACGTATGGGAAGTAAGAAAAGAAGATTTAGCTGTAGAAGTCAGTTTTTGGGGCAAAGTCGAAATGTCACATATCAACGGTCGCTTGACGTTTCGGCATGTCGATAGCGAAAAAGTGATGGCAGTTCCGTATGATATGCCTGTGATTGGCTATGATACAAAAACGATTAATACGTTACGGCTTTGGAGTGCGGAACCTGCCAAAACGTTTCCCATTCATAAAAGCGTCATGCAATATAAACGAGAAACAGAGGCAATCTCGGAATTTTTATATCCAGATGACACACATGATGAAGGAAAAATATTACGGTTAAAGCAACAATACTTTCTTGTCGCGGCAAGTGTAGGGAGCATTGTGCGCGCTCATCGCCGTCAATATGGGCATTTATACGAGTTGCATAAACATGTCGCCATTCATGTGAACGATACACATCCTGTCTTAGCCATTCCCGAACTTATGAGAATTTTACTAGATGAAGAAGGAATGAGCTGGGAAGATGCATGGCATATTACCACTAATACGATTTCTTATACAAACCATACAACGTTATCAGAGGCGCTGGAAAAATGGCCGATTCATATTTTTCGGCCGCTTTTGCCGCGCATTTATATGATTGTCGAGGAAATCAATGAACGTTTTTGCCGTGAGCTCTGGAATCGATATCCAGGAGAGTGGAAACGGATTGAAGAGATGGCGATTATCGCTCATGATCTTGTAAAAATGGCGCATTTAGCGATTGTGGGCAGCTATAGCGTCAATGGAGTAGCAAAATTGCATTCGGACATTTTAAAGAAGCGGGAAATGAGGTTGTTTCATGAGTTTTGGCCGCAAAAGTTTAATAATAAAACGAACGGGATTACTCATCGCCGCTGGCTGTTAAAAGCAAATCCGCAGCTTTCTAAATTGATTATAAATACGATCGGAGATAAATGGATTAAAGAACCAGAAAAATTAATTGATTTAAAACCATACGCCGGCGATGCTTCATTTCAACAAGAGCTAGCAAAAGTAAAACGACAGAGAAAAACAATGTTAGCTAGGCGCATTTATGAGCAAACAGGGGTTGTTGTGAACGAGTCTTCTATTTTCGATGTGCAAGTCAAACGCCTTCATGCTTACAAGAGGCAGTTATTAAATGTGCTCCATATTATGTATTTATATAACCGCCTCAAAGAGGATTCTAGTTTTTCGATTTATCCACGCACGTTTATTTTTGGGGCAAAAGCCTCACCGGGATATTATTATGCAAAACGAATTATTAAGCTTATTAATTCCCTCGCTGATAAAGTAAACAGTGACCGACAAACGAACGAGCAACTAAAAGTCATTTTTTTAGAAAACTATCGTGTTTCGCTGGCGGAAGAAATTTTCCCTGCTGCTGATGTGAGTGAACAAATTTCAACAGCGAGCAAAGAAGCATCTGGTACCGGCAACATGAAATTTATGATGAACGGGGCGATCACCCTTGGAACGCTCGATGGAGCGAATATTGAGATTTTGGAAGCAGTTGGCGAAGAAAATATATTTATATTTGGACTTACAGCGGAAGAAGTGTTGCGCTATTATCAAAATGGGGGATATCGTTCGCATGAATATTACCATTATGATAAGCGAATTAAACAAGTTGTCGACCAGCTTGTCAACGGATTTTTTCCAGACGCTCACGATCATTTTGAGCCGATTTACGATTCCCTTTTAATGCAAAATGACGAATATTTTGTACTGCGTGATTTTGCCTCTTATGTGGAGGCACAGGAGCGGGTCGGAAAGGAATATCAACAACGTGAAAAGTGGTTACGGATGAGTGCAGTCAATATTGCCCATTCCGGTTATTTTTCCAGCGATCGAACGATTCAAGAATACGCGAATGGAATATGGAAGATTCAACCGATTGACGGGTAAAAAGGAGGGCTTTGAATCATAAGCCCTCCGCATGGAATTAATCATCGCCATTTAGCAAATCACCAATGGAACCGAGAATGCTTCCTTCGCCAACGGAGCGACCGCCTGCGCTTGGAGCGGCAGCAATAATCCGGTCAGCGAGACGACTAAACGGTAACGATTGTACCCAAACCGTTCCCGGCCCTGTTAATGTAGCAAAAAACAATCCTTCCCCTCCGAAAAAGGCGGTTTTAATTTTGCCTACATACTCAATGTCGTAATCAACTTCTTTTGTCATTGCTACTAAGCAGCCGGTATCAATTCGCAATTTTTCGCCTGGTTGAAGGTGGCGCTCATAAATTGTTCCGCCGGCGTGTAAAAAGGCAAGGCCGTCTCCTTCGAGTTTTTGCATAATAAACCCTTCACCGCCAAAAAAGCCGGTTCCGAGCTTGCGCTGAAAATCAATCCCGATGGAAACACCTTTTGCTGCGCAAAGGAAAGAATCTTTTTGACAAATGACTTTACCGCCCAGCTGACTTAAGTCCATTGGGATAATTTTTCCTGGATACGGAGCAGCAAAGGAAACGCGGCGCTTACCTGTTCCTGCATTCGTAAAAACGGTCATGAACAAACTTTCTCCTGTTAATAGACGTCTTCCTGCACCGACCAGCTTGTTCAAAAATCCTTTGCCAAAGCTTGATCCATCACCAAAAACCGTTTCCATTTCAATTCCATCTTCCATCATCATCATCCCGCCTGCTTCCGCAATAACGCTTTCGTTCGGGTCTAATTCAATCTCGACAAACTGCATGTCATCTCCATACAGTTTGTAATCAATTTCATGTGCATTCATTCTGTTCACCTCAATATGATTTTTTCATCACTTTTTATACGGAATACAATCCCTTTTTGTTTCAAAACAGGGAAAAAGACCATCAGAGCGGATGGTCTTTATCTTTTGTATAAGGATCTTTTTCATAGGCTGGTAAATCGCCGATATTGGACATAATCCCTTCGTCGTCTAAAATATTTTCTAATTGCTCATGTTCCCGCGTTGGATAAACAGTGACATGTTTGCCATACAAGTCGACGGCGGCGAAGTTTTCTAAATCCTCGACGTATCCGACGTTTTCTTCCGATTCAGCGTATACTTCACCATAATAGTCAACATTTTTTCCTAAATCCGATGGAGTGTCTGATGTGCCGTAGCGGGCCACCTCTTGCCAAGCATCTTCGGCATCGTATGTTTCCGCCTCAGCGCGGTCATCGAAATCAAATTTTCCAAACGGAGGCATGAGCACTTCTTCTTCAAGAGGCCGTTTTTGGGAAACGACTTGATCTGGACTATGCTCTTTGCAATAGGTTGTCGTCGGTAATGCTTCAAGTCGTTCATGCGGAATAGGGTTTCCGCATATTTGGCATGTGCCATATGTGCCGTTTTTGATTGCTTCAAGTGCATGTTCAATCTCTTTTAATTCTCTTTCTGCGTGCTCGTTGAGAGCGATATCTTTCTCGCGTTCATAAAGTTCTGTCGCTTCATCAGCTGGATGATTATCATAGCTGGCTAACTCGCCGACGGAGTCATGGGCATGACTCCGTTCCTTTCCAAAATGGTCATTTTGGCGTAAACGCTCTTCAAGTTCTCGTTTTGCCTTAAGAAGCTGTGTCTGGAAGGCAGATAGCTGCTCGTTCGTTAACATGATTAATGTCCCCTTCCTTGAATGAAACCTTTATCATGTAGTATGAACCAAAAACCAAAAAAAACACGGCCAATCAGACCGTGTTAGAGCCAATGGCTAATTAGCAATCCAAGTGCTAATAAACAGCCGAATTGTGTGTTTGTTTGTGCAGTTGCTTTCATCGCTGGCATCATATCAATTGGCTGCGTTTTTCCGATAAATCCTTTAGCGGCAGCAATTGCTTTTGGAACGCTAAAAAAGACGAGTAATGTCCACGGAGAGACGACATGTAAGACAACTAAACCGACCATCCAAATAAAGGATACCGTGAACATGCCTGCTAGAATGCGAATTGCGTTGATACGGCCGACTAAAATCGCCAGCGTCTTCCGCCCATTTTTTTTATCGCCATCAAGGTCGCGGATATTATTGGCTAATAAAATCGCCCCAACTAAAATCGCAATTGGAATCGAAACGAAAATGGCAACGCTTGTTATCTCTCCTGTTTGAATAAAGAATGAAATTAAAATAATCAAAAGTCCCATAAAAAAACCTGCAGCTAGTTCCCCAAATGGTGTATATGCAATCGGCACCGGACCGCCTGTATAAAAGTATCCAGCGGCCATACAGATGGAGCCAACGAGAGCGAGCCACCAGCTGCTGTTCATACAAATGTACACACCGATGAGCATAGCGACGGCAAAGAAGGAGATCGCTAGGGACAATACAGTTTTCGGATGAACTCCTTCACGAACAATCGCTCCCCCAATGCCGACCGATTCAGGGGAATCAAGCCCTCGCTTGTAATCATAATACTCATTAAACATATTAGTTGCCGCTTGAATTAACAAAGAAGCGACAAGCATCGCGATAAACAATGAAACGCGAATGGACGTTTCATGAAAGGCTAATGCTGTACCAATAGAGACCGGAACAAAAGCCGCTGTTAATGTATGCGGACGCGTCAACCTCCACCAAACACGCCAATCTCGCCGATATTTTAACATGGATGAATGATGGTTTGTTTGCAACGGTGATTGCATATTCATACCCCTTATATTAGGATAAAAGAAAAGTAGTGCTCAAAAAACATTCACAATAAGTGTAGGGAAACGTTCAAAAAGTGTCAACCCCTTACGAATAGATAAATCATTTCCTATTATATATAATGAGAAGTAGATCGTGTTTTCAATTTTAAGTAATACAAGAAAGCGGGATTACAGTGGCGACTTTATATCAACATAAAATTCAAGAGCAATTGTATATGATAGGAAAAACAGCTAGTCAACCGTTTTTTAGTTGGAGCCAAGAAATAGACGACGTAGATCCTTTTCATTTTTTTGCCTTAGGGGAAACGTGTTCTTTTCGTCAACGGTTTTATTGGTCCGATCGATCCAATGAAACGGTTTATGTTGGACTTGGCTGTACATACTCGATCGAGACAACAGGAAATGAGCATCGCTTTCATATGGTTGAATCGGAATGGAAGCGTTTTACGGAGAAGGTAATGACTCACCATAATGGAACGGAAGCCGCTCCTTTACTATTTGGTGGGTTTTCGTTTGACCCATTAAAGCGAAAAACAGAGCGGTGGGCTCACTTTCCTGATGCGAAGTTAATCGTTCCGGCGGTATTGCTATCGGTAAAAAAAGGACGTATGACATTAACAATTACAGTACCTTCTCAAAATCATGAACAAATTATTGAAAAGATCGGTCAACTACTTACTTTGTTATATAATGGACAAGATTCGTTAATGGCTCTTTCAGCTTCATGTCAAACATACGAAGAAATGGCGAAACATGAATGGATTTCTGCCGTGCAAAAAGCCATTCATGATATTCGTGAAGGCGAGTTGGATAAAGTTGTGTTGGCAAGGGAAGCTCGTTTATGGTTTGACGATAGAATCGAGCCGAGCGTTGTCTTGCAACGACTGCGGGAGCAACAGCCATTAAGTTATCTTTTTGCCTTTGAGGATAAAGGAAACTGTTTTGTAGGAGCGTCACCTGAGCAGCTTGTAAAAAGAGAAGGAATGACATGTTATTCAACATGTTTAGCTGGTTCGATTCGCAGAGGAAAAACGGTAAAGGAAGATGAGCAACTCGGACGGTGGCTATTACAAGATGAGAAAAATCTTCGTGAGCATCGTTTCGTGGTTGATATGATTAAAGAAGCAATGATGGAAGTGTGCGAGAATGTGCGGATTCCGTCCGAACCGCAATTGTTAAAAATGCGAGATATTCAACATTTATATACCCCTGTTATCGGTGAAAGTCGTCATGCTGTTTCGCTGTTTTCGCTTGTGGAACGGCTGCATCCAACCCCCGCCTTAGGAGGGACACCACGTGAGAAAGCGCTCAAAGAAATTCGCGAAATCGAGCCGCTAGATCGAGGATGGTATGCGGCTCCGATCGGCTGGATCGACACAGCAGGAAACGGTGAGTTTGCTGTCGCCATTCGTTCCGGTCTGTTGCAGGGAAAAGAAGTTTCGATTTTTGCTGGATGCGGGATTGTTGGCGATTCTGAACCGCTCAGCGAATATGAAGAAACGAGAGTAAAATTCAAACCAATGTTGTCCGCGTTAGGAGTGGAACAAGATGAATGAAGATTTAACACTATATGTAGCAGCATTCGTTGATGAAATGGTGAAAGTGGGAGTGAAAGACGTTGTTGTGAGTCCGGGGTCACGCTCGACCCCTTTTGCCATTGTCATGGCCGAACACCCGAAAATGCGTGTACATATGAACATTGATGAAAGATCAGCAGCTTTTTTTGCGCTTGGAATGGCAAAAACAAAACGGAAACCTGTAGCGCTTCTTTGTACGTCAGGAACAGCTGTGGCGAACTATTTACCAGCTGTTGTCGAGGCGTACTATTCACGGGTACCGCTCATTGTATTAACGGCGGATCGTCCACATGAACTTCGCGACGTTGGTGCTCCGCAGGCGATTGACCAGATTCATATTTATGGAAAGCATGCGAAATGGTTTGTTGAAATGGCACTTCCAGAAAAATCAGTGGAGATGTTGCGCTATGCGCGTACTATGGCGGCGAGAGCAGCGGCGGTAGCGATGAGCGCGCCTTCGGGTCCCGTTCATCTTAATTTTCCTTTTCGAGAACCGCTTGTGCCGACGATTACCGAACAGACGTGGGAACAAATCGAGGCGAAAGAGTCTTCTTATATCGATGTTTCTATTGGAAAAAGAACGCTTGAGAATGAACAGTTTCAACAGCTGTATGAGCAACTGGCTCGCGTTGAAAAAGGAATAATTATTTGTGGAGAGATGGACAAGCCTGGATTTGCCGAGGCAGTTACAATGCTTGCAAAAACACTGGATTATCCGATTTTAGCTGATCCGCTTTCCCAGCTTCGCAACGGAATGCATTCGAAAGAGTATATTATTGACAGCTATGATGCCATTTTAAAGGATGAGAAAATCGCTTCATCGCTGTTGCCGGATGTGGTAATCCGTTTTGGTGCTATGCCGGTTTCAAAGTCGCTGTTTCTCCTGTTAAAATATCATCCAGCGATTACGCAAATTGTCGTTGATGGAGAAGGCGGCTGGCGTGACCCGACGCTGATGGCTTCTCAAATGGTATATTGTGATGAGATCGAATTTTGCAACCGATTAGTAGAATTAGGTGCTCAAAAGAGAAGAGGAAGCGAATGGGCGACGACATGGCAAACTGTAAACAAAATCGCGAAGGAAACACTTCTTGAAGCTGGAAAAGAAGAACAGCTATTTGAAGGAAAAGTATTTATTGAGCTTTCTGAATTACTTCCGGAGCATTCGGTTTTATTTGTCGGCAACAGTATGCCAATACGTGATGCCGATACGTTTTTTATGACGAGTGATAAGCAAATTCGTGTGATAGCGAATCGAGGTGTGAATGGAATTGATGGTGTTGTATCCAGCGCGTTAGGTGCAAGCACTGTGACCGAGCCTCTTGTACTCGTTATTGGTGATCTTTCGTTTTATCACGATTTAAATGGATTATTAGCGGCCAAGTTGCATCGTTTGAATGCTACTATTATTGTCGTTAACAATAATGGGGGAGGCATTTTCTCATTTTTACCGCAAGCAACACAAGAAAAACATTTTGAAACATTGTTCGGTACGCCAACCGATTTACAGTTTGAACATGTTGTACGGATGTACGAGGGAGATTATCGAAAAGTTGAAACATGGGATGAATTTCGTCATCATGTAAAACATTCTATCGAAACGAACGGATTGCACGTTATCGAGTTATGCACATCTCGACAAGACAATGTCATGAAACATCGTCTTTTGTGGGAAAGTGTTTCCCGGGAAATAGGAGAATTTCTCGAAAAAAGGGGAAAATCATGAATATTTTAGTAAACGGTGTTTCTTATCATGTTGAAGTGTACGGAGAAGGAGAACCACTTTTATTGTTGCATGGATTTACGGGAAGTACAGAAACGTGGAAACCTTTCCTTTCGCAATGGAAACAGTGGCAGCTAATTTTAGTTGATATTGTTGGTCACGGTTTGACCGATTCTCCGAATGAAGTGGAACGTTACGAAATCGATCGGGTGGCTGCCGATCTTGATGTAATATTGCAGCATTTATATGTTCAAGCAACCAATGTATTAGGCTATTCAATGGGCGGGCGGCTTGCTCTTACGTTTGCGGTTCTTTATCCTCATCGCGTGAAGAAATTAATTTTAGAAAGTAGCTCACCCGGACTGAGAACCTTGGAAGAAAGACTTGTGCGTGTAAAAAGTGATGAAGCGTTAGCGAGAGACATTGAGCAGTATGGTATTGAACAATTTGTTGAAAAATGGGAAAGCATCCCGCTTTTTGCCTCACAAAAACGGTTGTCACCTGAAGTGCAGCAACAACTTCGCGCTGAACGGTTAAAAAATAATGCTAAAGGCTTGGCAAATAGTTTACGTGGTATGGGAACAGGGAAGCAGCCTTCATGGTGGGAACATCTGTCAGAAGTAAAGGTACCAACATTGCTTATTTGCGGCGAATTAGATAGAAAGTTTTGTGAAATTGCTATGGAAATGGCTCAACTTCTCCCCCATTCCTATATTGCGAAAATTTCCGGAGCAGGCCATGCAATTCATGTGGAACAACGGCAGATTTTTGCTAAAATAGTAAATGAGTTTATCGAAAAAGGAGGAAGAGCTTGATGGCGATTGAGTGGGTAGCGGAACGTCAGTACGAAGACATTTTGTACGAGACATACAACGGCATTGCGAAAATTACAATTAACCGCCCGGAAGTACATAATGCGTTCCGTCCGAAAACAGTAGCAGAATTAATTGACGCGTTTTCATACGCGCGCGATGATTCTAAAATTGGGGTTATCATTTTAACGGGAGCAGGTGGAAAAGCATTCTGCTCTGGCGGTGACCAAAAAGTACGCGGTCATGGTGGATATGTTGGAGAAGATCAAATTCCGCGTTTAAATGTGTTAGACTTGCAACGTTTAATCCGCGTTATTCCAAAGCCTGTTATTGCGATGGTAGCAGGTTATGCCATTGGCGGTGGTCACGTTTTACACGTTGTGTGTGATTTAACGATTGCTGCTGACAACGCCATTTTTGGACAAACTGGCCCAAAAGTGGGCAGCTTCGACGGCGGATATGGTGCAGGGTATTTAGCTCGCATTGTTGGTCATAAAAAAGCGCGCGAAATTTGGTATTTATGCCGTCAATACAACGCACAAGAAGCGTTGGAAATGGGACTTGTCAACAAAGTCGTGCCGTTAGAGCAATTAGAAGAAGAAACGGTAAAATGGGCGGAAGAAATTTTAGAGAAAAGCCCAACGGCAATTCGATTCTTAAAAGCGGCATTTAATGCGGATTCCGACGGTTTAGCAGGTATCCAGCAACTCGCTGGCGATGCGACATTGCTTTTCTATACAACAGACGAAGCGAAAGAAGGAAGAGACGCGTTCAAAGAAAAGCGCAAGCCAGACTTCAAACAATTCCCGCGTTTCCCATAAGAAAAACGGGAGCAGACGCGTTTCATTGTCTCTTAGTTGTATTTGGAGTTCGTTTATGCTGATAAGACAGCTTGATGATTTTCATCAAGCTGTTTCTTTGTATCGAAAAAGGAGAGGTTTTTTATGCAGACATCGATTCCGAACTGGTTAATGCAACGGGCGTTTTTAACTCCTGAGCGCATCGCCGTCCAAGATGAACGAGGACAAAAGACGTTTGCAGAGCTTCATGAAGCTGTGGTAACAAGGGCTCGCCAATTGGCAAGTCTAGGAGTTCGTAAAGGTGATATCGTTGCATTATTAATGAAAAATAGCATTGCCATGATTGAAACGATTCATGCTCTTCACTATATTGGAGCGACTGTGTTACTACAAAATACAAGGTTAACTTCTCATGAACTACTGTGGCAATTGGAAGATAGCGGGGCGAAATTTTGGTTTTTTGATGATGAATTCGAGAAGTGTGCGAATGAAATATCGACGATTCAAATGATGAAAACGAGCGAGCTGTCTATGTTGCCGGAGCAGGAATGCGAATTTCAACACGAATATCATTTCGATGATGTGGCAACGATTATGTATACCTCAGGAACGACAGGAACACCAAAAGGAGTGCTGCAAACATACGGAAACCATTGGTGGAGTGCCATTGGCTCAGTTCTGAATTTAGGGCTTTACGAAAACGATTGCTGGCTGGCTGCTGTTCCATTTTTCCATATTAGTGGACTGTCAATTATTATGCGAAGTGTCATTTACGGGATGAGCATGTATGTAATGAATCGATTTGATGCAGGCAAAGCAAATGACATCATTATGAATGGAAATATCACAGTTATGTCCGTCGTTAGCTCCATGTTACAACAAATGATTGCTGAGCTTGGCGATCGGACATACCCGAACACGTTTCGCTGCATGTTGCTCGGAGGAGGACCTGCTCCTCAACCGCTGTTAGAGGCATGTCGTGATAAAGGCATTCCTGTTTATCAAACATATGGAATGACCGAAACGGCATCGCAAATTGTTACACTTGCCCCAGAATATAGCATTACAAAGCTTGGATCTGCTGGAAAACCGCTGTTTCCAGCACAAATTCGTATCGAAAACGAGGGACAAATCGTCCGTCCGTATGAGCCAGGAGAAATTGTTGTGAAAGGACCAAATGTTACAAAAGGATATTTACATCGTCCAGAAGCAACAAAAAGAGCAATTCGTGACGGATGGTTTTATACAGGTGATATCGGTTACGTCGATGACGAAGGGTTTCTTTATGTATTAGACCGCCGTTCAGATTTAATTATTTCTGGCGGGGAGAACGTGTATCCGGCAGAAATCGAGGCGGTGCTGCTTTCTCATGAAGCTGTTGAAGAAGCGGGAGTAACGGGAATTTCAGACGAAAAATGGGGACAAGTGCCATGTGCGTTTATTAAGTTAAAAGAGGGATATTCAGTCAACGTCTCACAAGTAAAAGCGTTTTGCCAAGAGCGGTTAGCGAAATATAAAGTGCCAAAACACATTTACTTTGTTGATGAATTGCCACGAAATGCTGCAAAGAAACTATTGCGGCGCCAGCTATTACAACTTATTCCAAAGAGTGAGGAGACATGATGAACATTAAAAGAGTAACATTGTACCATGTGTCGATGAATTTATTGTCTCCTTTTGTGACGAGTCTAGAGACGGTGCAACAACGAGAAACGATCATTGTCGAAGTCGAAGATAATGATGGAGCAACTGGTTGGGGTGAGGTGGTTGCCTTTTCTTCCCCTTGGTATACAGAAGAAACAGTCAAAACAAGCTGGCATATGCTCGAGGATTTTTTGATTCCGAAAGTACTCGCCAAAGAAATTCATCATCCAAGCGATGTGACCACCTTATGCTCAAGTATTAAACGCAACTATATGGCGAAAGCCGGACTGGAAACAGCGATATGGGATCTTTTTGCCAAAAAACAGGGCGTTTCACTTTCTCAACTCATTGGCGGTACCCGTTCAACGATTGAGGTAGGGGTTGCTGTCGGAGCAAGAAGCATAGACGACTGTTTACGGCAGATCGAGCGTTATGTACAAGAGGGGTATCGACGAATCAAAATAAAAATCAAACCGGAAAACGACTACGAATGGTTAAAAGAAATCCGGCGCCATTTTCCAACTATTTCACTAATGGTTGATGCCAATTCTGCTTATACATTGAACGATTTGCAACAATTACAAGCACTTGATGAATTTCAATTGCTTATGATTGAACAGCCGCTTGCTGCCGATGATATCGTTGATCATGCCGTGCTGCAAAAACAAATGACCACGCCGATTTGTTTAGATGAAAGCATTGTAACGTGTGAAGATGCGCGCAAAGCGATCGAACTTGGGAGCTGCAAGGTCATTAATATTAAAATTGGACGTGTCGGCGGTATGAATGAAGCGAAAAAGATTCATGATTTATGTCAAGCGAAAGGAATCGCAGTTTGGTGCGGAGGAATGCTTGAGATGGGAATTTCACGTGCGCATAATATCGCTCTTGCCTCCTTGCCTCATTTTACGATTCCGGGAGATATTTCTGCTTCGTCACGTTACTGGGAGGAAGATATTATTATTCCAGAAGTCGTTGTAAAAAACGGAATGGTCGAAGTTCCAAAGCAAGCAGGAATTGGTGTTTCCATTCATCGAAAACGCTTAGAGGAAATCACACTCTATAAACGAACGTATACGGCATCATGAGGCTGCTTCCAATAAAAGGAACAGCCTCGTGGTTTTTGGAAAGGGACTTTTTATTCCATCAATCCTAATTCAATTGCCCGGTGAGCAATGAGCTTTTCTACTTCTTTTGGTAAGTCGTCCAATGTTCCAAATTCATATTGCCACAGGTTTGTAAATGAGTCGACGCAGATAGGAAATGTCATCTGATTGGTACGTTTTACTTCCTCTTTAAACGCATTAATTAAGCTTTCTTTTTTCATCATTGTACGTCGCCTCTCTTTTGCAACTTTATGTAAAAAGGCGCCTTTAACCATGAAATGGTTAAAGGCCATTGTTCATGACTACGCTTCATTAGCAGGAATGAAGGTTTTACAGTCTGTTTCGGTAGAGTCGGAAGCCATTGTTCCAACGTGGCTAACGACATAAATCGATTCAGCACTGCACTTATTTCCTTGTGCCCAATATTGACAATTTTTTACTTCACAGAGAACATCTTTTGCCATGCTTTATTCCCTCCATTGATAAGTAAAATCATGATTAGTTTGCATGTTTTAAAAAAAGTTATAACGGAAACAATAAGTAATTTTATTGAGAATGTTTATCATTATGATTGACATAGATAATCATTCTCAATTAGAATAAAAGTAACGATGAAATAGATGGAGGGACATAGCGATGTCATCTTTACTAGTGGTAGGAGCAGATCACTTAGGAACGATTACAGATAAATTAATGAGTTCAGGATTTAACGAGATCATTCATCTTGATGGACGAAAGGTAAATATGGTGAAAAGAGGCATCCCAGAACATATTGATCTGATTTTAGTAATGACAGACTATGTGAATCATAATTTAGCGAAAGTGATTAAGCAAAAAGCGAAAAACCAAGAAAAGCCGATTTATTTTGTCAAACGTTCATGGAGCTCAATTCATCCTGTGATTCAAAAAATGAAAGTAAGGAAGGCAAATTAAATAAATGCGCGTGGAGGTACATAAAATGAGGGCGGTAAGCTATCACCTTCATAAGGAATGGCAACAAGTTGTCGAAAGAGCCGTTCAAAACATCATTATTCAATATTATCAAGCAGCTCCTTCATTACGTTCTGTGTCATTCATTTTAACGCTTGTAGAAAAACAGTGGAAGCATATTAAGCAAAATGTATTTGATTCTCCCCTTCATTACTATACAGTGCTCGCTAAAACAACGGATCATCTTTTGCAATTTTTACACCCGCTTTTTGAGAAGCAATGTTCTCCATTGCTTTTATTTGAAAGAATCAAATGTAAGTCCAAATGGAGGAAAACGTATGTAGATATTGATATGGCGTACATTGATAACGGAGAATGGATCATTCGCAAATTCCTGTTAGAAGAGGATGAAACATTTTGCCGTCACTATAAACAAATGATATTAACAGCATGTCCACAAAAATTTGGCTTCCTTCCTAGAAAAATTGAATTTTGTTCGCTTCTTAACGGTACAAGACATATTGAATGCTTATCGTCTTTGAGTGCTTTTCATCGTGTGTCAAAAATAAAGTTATTTACGTGTGGCAGGGATTTTGATTAAAATAAATAAATGAGAATGAAAATCGTTTTTTATCATATAGGGGGAGTCATTATGAAACAGAAACCGTGGAAGGTAATGACAGCAACGGCGCTCATGTCTTCCTTATTGCTTACCTCTGCTTGTACGTCCGACCACGAATCAACAGGAAGCAATAAAAAAGAAAAGGGAACGACGGCGAATATCGAAGTGCCAGTGACAGATTATACGTTTGATACGGCCGGTAATATGTTTGCTTATTCGGAATTTGAGCTATCGGGAGAACCACTAGCGGAAGGGTTAGGACTTGATTTAGATGTATTGGATGCTCGAAAATTAGACAAACCTACAAAGTTTGACTATACGGCTGGCATTGAATCGTACGAATATTCGGAGGAAGCGATGTATGAGGTCACGGAAAAGTCAGGGTTAGGGCTTCATTTAATTCATGGTCCGGTAACCGAACAGTGGGCGAAAAAAGTACATAAATGGAATGACGAAGCATTAGCTGATCGGTTTTACGAGTTAGCCGATAGCGTCGGTTATCCGCGCGAGGAGATTTTTCGAAATATGTTTCCGACGATGATTGAGTATGCGAGCGGCGACCCTCACTACGCTCAGAAAGTGGATACAGAGGTATACTCGGAAAACGATGATAAAACGTACGTACCAGTTTACCAAGTAGATTTTCAATCGTTGCGCTGGAATCGCGATAAAATGGACAAAATATTAACTCCATCTGCCTACGGGGCCGTATTTTTAAAACAAGCGCTCTGGGCAGGAGATTTTTTAGGCGGATTTCATACGGTTGACAAAGATGAAGAGCTGGAAGCAAAGACACCGAACGATGACAAAGATAAGAATATTGCGCTAGGGGTCAGTTCCGCCGATGGTATGCAAGGAATGATTTTGACCGAAGAGATTTGGAACAAATTAAACTTTGTGCGTGATCATTTATTTTACAATGCGAAACAACAAACACTAACGAAAGCAACTGGAAGCCACTACGATCCTGCAAAAGGATTCGTCTATTTGCCGCATAGAATTCAAGTTGTTGAGGACGGAAACGAGTTAGCGCCAAATGTCAAACAATTGGTCGTGGAAGATCAGCGAAGCTTGCTTCAAGACCAATGGCTCATGCTTTGGCCGGCCTCTGAATTTTACGGCATAACAGATCAACGACCAGAAAATAAAAACCAAAATCCAGCCTTTTTAGCGGTATTTGATGGAGCGCCATATCCAAGCGCAGCGAAAGAAAATCTTGATAACAATCCATCCAATGATGTTGTGTCTACCGACCCTTATTCTGTGAATCGCGATGTATTATTACAAGTGTTTAAAAATATTGATATGATGCATTTTAATCCAGAAGTAGGAGCGTTTGTCGAAGAGAATAACGGAAATGAACAAGGGAAGCGAATCGACACATTCCAAGCGGGCTATACGATGGAAGCATTGCGCATTTTTGAACGTGCGATCGACGGTCTTCCGGTTGGATATGCAAGCGGAGAAGATGCAAAAGGACTCGGTACAGCGGAAGGGAAACGCGCATTAGAATTGATAAAAAAACAAGCTGACTTTATTGTGACGAAACTGATGAGAAAAGATGGACTAGTTGCTAACGGTTTTGTTATTGGCGAAGGCGTGGAGCAGTCAGAACCTACCTTGCTTGCGCAACTTGGGGCAATACGCGGATTGACAGCGGCCTTTTTAGCGACAAAAGACGAACAATATCGCGATGCGGCACGCACGATTTATGAAGCGATGGATAACCATTTCTGGGACAAACAGCTACATGTTTATAAAACAGGAAAAGACGAAATGAAATATAATCCGTTTGTCGCTGGAGCGCTATCAGGGGTACTCCGCGTGGCGTTAAACAACTTAAATAACACAGAAGCCGATAAACCAATTAAGTCATTAGAAAGGGAAACGATCATTTCACGGTATGTTGATTTTTATGATCGAATTATCGACGGTCCGAGCGTGAAAGAAGGAATGCAAGCAAGCGAATTTTGGGATACTGGCGATGTATATATCAAAGGGGATAAATCCGGGAATACAGATGGTGACCACGTGCCACAAGTACAGGCTGGGCATGGAAAATACGGAATCGCCCCGATTTTACTAAACGTGGAAGTCAAGGAAAAACATTAAAAATAAATGAAAGTTGAGCGGCAATCATTGAGATTTGCCGCTTTTCTTTATATAATGATAATGATTTTCATTTTTTGTTAATTAAAAACGGGGGAGCATGAATTAGGATGAAACGATATTTATTCATTGGGATATTGCTGCTTCTATGGTTAACAGGTTGTCAGGCAAGCCCGGTGTTTGAATCAGAAAAAAAAGTCGTTCGCCATTATCCGGTTCATAGCGATAATATTGCTATGAACCAAAAAGGAGATACGTTATATATAGCTAACATTGATGTCAATTCAGTGACGATTCTTAATACGAAGACGAAAAAGAAGGAAGCTGAAATTCCAGTTGGGAAGGAGCCAAGACAACTTGCATTAAGTCCTGATGAACAATGGCTATACGTCTCATGTATGCATGATGACCGAGTTGATGTCATTTCCCTTAAGGAAAAAAAAGTCGTCGATCACTTAAAAACCGGGATCGAGCCGTTCGGGCTTGTTACAAGCCAAGATGGAAAAACGCTCTATGTCGCCAATTATCGTTCCGGTACGCTATCCGTATTTGATTTAGCAGCAGGAAAAGAGAAAAAAGAAATCAGCATCGGCGATCGTCCGCGCGCGCTAGCGCTGACGGCAGACGGGAAAAAGTTATATGTTACCGAGTATTTAGACGCGAAAATTAGTGTGATTGATACGAAAACAAACCGTGTGATAAAAGAAATTGCGCTTGCTCCATCACCAGATCAAGCTGATCGTAAAAAAAGCCAAGGCATTCCAAATACGCTCGAGCAAATTGTTATTGCTCCGGACGGAAAAAAAGCATATGTGCCTCATTTATTAACGAACATTGACACACCCATTAATTTTGAAGAAACCGTTTTTCCAGCTATCTCTGTCATCGATCTTGAAAAAGACGAAGAGCTAACGGACGAACGTAAGGAATTATTTGCAGAAATCAATGTATCAGATGTAAAAAATGAAACGATCATTGTCTCTAATCCATACGATATCGCTTTTCAACCAGATGGAAGTAAGGCGTATGCGATTATGTCAGGGAGTGAAGATTTAGTTGTATTTGATTTACAACGAGGTGGGAACGCGACACAAATTTTGCGCCGCATTGAAGGGAACAACCCGCGCGGGATTGTCATTTCGCCAGATGGAAAGACGTTGTTTGTGCATAATGCGATGAGCCATGACCTTGCAATAATTCAGACGGGAGGAAAAAGCCCGTATGCAAAAGTGAAAGCGATAAAAGGCACGATCCGTTTAATTGCGAAAGATTCGCTTTCGCCGCTTGTACGTGAAGGAAAAACGATATTTTACAGCGCCAATAGCGATGAATTTGCGACTAATATCACAGGAAATAACTGGATGAGTTGCGCTTCTTGCCACAGCGATGGGGACATTAATAAGTTAACGCTGTTAACACCGAAAGGACCACGAAATGTGCCAAGCAACATTTTAGCGACAAAAACAGGATTGTTTATGTGGGATGGCTCCCGTGATGATTTCACCGACTACATTCATACGGTGCAAAACGAAATGGGAGGAATGATGAATCTCGATCCAGGAAAACCGCTGCCTCCGAAGGTACAACATATGTATGACGCGATACTGGCCTACTTAAATGATCCGAATTCATTTCCTGTTCCGAAAAGTCCGTATCGGAATCGAGATGGCAGTTTGACTGCCAAAGCAAAAGAAGGGGAGAAATTGTTTAACGGAAAAGGGAATTGCCTAAGCTGCCATGGCGGCGAATATTTTACAGACAGTACGAAAGCTGTCGATGCAAAGGGAAATTTAACGACAGCGAATACTGACTATTTACATGATATCGGTACTGCTAATCCACAAGACAAGTCTTCTAAGGGGGATGCACGGGCTCATTTTACGAATCCGCGCACACCAAAACAATGGGATACACCGACATTGCGCGGCGTCTGGGCAACGGCTCCTTACTTGCATGACGGCAGTGCGAAAACGATTGAAGAAGCCATTGAGCGCCATCAAACAAAAGAGGTTGAGACATTGACTCCGGGAGAAATTGCGGCGATTGCCGAATATGTGCGTTCGATTGAGTAGCCACTCTGTCAACCATGCCTAATCGAATTAAGAGAGCGGTTTCCGAAGAAAACGGAGCCGCTTTTTCTATCCTTCGTTTTTTTGTCGGACATAACGTTGGTCTTTCATAAATAAGCGCCAGAAATACACAAAACCTGGAAACAGTATAAGGAATCCAACGATATAAGAAGCAAAAAGAGCGCGAAATGTATTTGGATGAGTAAACCCAGATTGAATCGTGACATCGGGGTAGATCATATATGGTAAATGCGCTTTTCCGTATGCATAGCTCGCTAGAAAGTATTGAATGACAATCGCTACAACGGCAAGGCGTGGACGACCACGCATCTCTTTATGCTTTGTTGATGGTAAAAATAGGGCAATCCCAGCGACAAAAAACATAAGTACCGAGCCGATCAGCCAAGGTAAGTAATTCATCATTTTCTCATACAACCATGTCGTTTCTCTTTGCATCGTAAGCATAATAAACAGTGCCATTAACAATGATATTGGTCCAAGGATAAGAGCATCGCGACGATAAATACGATAGGCATCGTTCTCATCAGCGACGTTCGAATAATCCGCTAGCAATAACGAAGAAAGAAAAAGCGTACTCGAAATCGCGAATCCGATAAACGCGTACTCGTGCGGACTCGTTAATAATCGACTTATATTTAATGCCGGGGTTCCGTTTTTCATTTCGATAAATTCCCCATGTGTAATCGGCAATACGCTAATGAGTAGTGCCGGAATAATAATGCCTGTAATTCCAGAAATGTAGGTAAGTGCTTTTTCATACTCTTTTGTAATATGAGCAAACACGAGAAAAGCACTGCGAATCGCAAGAAGAAGCAAAATAATGCTGCCAGGGACCAGCAATACTGTTCCTAATAAAAATGTGGCCCCCGGAAAAAAGCTGACAAGGGCGACGACAATCGCAACGATAAAGACATTTGTGACTTCCCATGTCGGAGATAAATAACGGTTTGCGATGTTGGTAGCTTTTGTTTTTTCTTGATTGATATACACCATCGACCAAAACCCAGCGCCAAAGTCCATTGTCGCCATTACCGCATAGATGAAAATAAATCCCCATATTAAAGTAATCGCAATAAGCTCGTTTGTCATTGATCTTTCTCTCCTTCCTACATTTGAAGGGAGCCTTCATTCGGCTTTTCTTCTAAATCATTTGCCACAGGATGTCGGCGGAAGTAATAGCGTAACACGAGAACGACAGCAATGCTTAAGATGATATAAACGGCAACGAAAAGGACAAATAATGTGGCTAAGTTTCCGGTTTGCGTCACGGCATTTTCTGTTTTCATCATCCGATAAATAACCCACGGTTGTCTTCCTGTACAAGCGAAAATCCATCCAAACTCAATGCCGAGTACAGAAAGCGGGCCGGCTGCAATAAAACACCACATTAGCCAGTGCGGAAATGTAGGCCGTTTCATGATTTTATTCCATCCAAAACCAATAATAGAAAGAAGGATGAGCAGAAATCCAATCCCGACCATTGCATTAAATAATGTATGAACGAATAGAGGAGGCCACCATTCCTTTGGAAAGTCGTTCAACCCCCTGACAACCGTATCAAAGCTGTTGCCAGCTAAAAAACTTAATGCCCATGGAATTTCAATCGCCCATTTGACCGACTCTGTCTCTCGATCTGTATAGCCGCCGATGGCAAGAGGAGCATGGGACTGTGTCTCAAATAGTCCTTCTGCAGCCGCTAGTTTCTCTGGTTGATATTTGTGGAGTAGCTGCGCAGACTCGTGACCGTTTAACGCGGTCAACAAAGAGAAAATACCACCAACAGTTAAGGATAGCATTAACGCTTTACGATGAAATCGATATACTCTTTCATGATGTTTCGTTCGTAACATGTGATAGGCGGCGATCGAGGCAAGAACGAATGCCCCCGTCATAAAAGCGGAAAGCACAACATGCCCCGCGGTGACAAAAAAGCTTGGATTAAAAAAAGCAACCCAAGGATCGACGTCGACGATTTCCCCATTTTCAATCCGGAATCCTGCGGGTGTTCCTTCGAACGCGTGCACGTTTGTAATTAAAATCGCAGAGGCGCTGGCGCCAATCGCAATAAGTGTAACACTCAAAATCCTCATAGCTGGTGAAATGCGATCAGCTGCATATACGTAAATTGACATAAATAGCGCTTCGATGAAAAAGGCATAAATTTCAATTTGAAACGGAAGAGACATCACTTTCCCGATAACTTCCATAAATCCGGGCCATAACAGCGATAATTGGACACCGGCAATAGTTCCAGACGGGATGGCTACTCCCAGCAACACAGCCAGTCCCTTCGTCCACCGTTTTGCCATTACTGCATAGTCGCGGTCCTTCGTTTTTTGATAAAGAAGTTCGGCAAATAAAATCATAAGTGGAATCCCCACACCGAGCGTAGCAAAAATAATATGAAACGCCATTGTTGTTCCGAACAAGCTTCGTGCGATGACTAAATCATCCATTGAGAAGACATTCCTTTCCTTAATTTGATGATTAATCCCTATTGTCCACATTTTTCTAAAAAATATTCTCAATGCAGTCTAAATTACAGGATGTATATTGCTTGCTAAAATACTTTTCCAAAAGCGTACCCATTATGATTTGAGTTTTTAAGGAGGATCAAGTGTGCAACAGGGGGATGAGCAGCATTTTCAAGAGGATTATGTCAAAATTTATGAATACTGGAATGATGAACACGCTGTAGAAGAGCTAGAGAAAATTGATTATTGGTTTTGCACCCGACAAAAAATTATTGGACTTATGTTACGGCGAAGGAAGACATAGCAGATGGTTTGCCAAAAAAGGACTACACGTTGTCGGTGTTGATTTGTCGCAAACATTGCTTCGTATTGCCAAAAGCAAGCCGATGGATCATATTCGATGTCGGGAAGATTTTGTTATGTTGTTACTCTTTTTTTGCAAGTTTTAGTTATTTTGATAAAGATGAGGAAAATGAACTTGTGATTCGCAATATAAGCAATGCATGAAAAAGAGGAGGCATTTTTCATTCGATCATTTGAATCCCGGCTATCTCAAGAAGAATTTAATTCTATTTTCCTGTGAACAAAGAGAAGGATTAGATATTACGCAGTATCGAAAAATCAACAAAAACGTCGTCATAAAAACATTATTGTGAAGGACATCAAAGGCGAAAGGACATATCAAGAAAAGGTAAAAATGTATAAAATGGCTGAGATGTTTGCTAAGTATGTTTTTCATATTTTACATGTTTTTGGCGACTATGGCGGTCAAACATAAAAGAAATCTGAGTCACCACGGATGATTTTTGTGTGTCAGAAGCGTTGACAGGTGATTTGAATTTCATGTAGAATAAATTTGTTCGGTAAATCGTAATCATTACGATTAATTATAGAGATTGAGGAGGAGCACGAGAAAATGAAACCGGGCATTCACCCTAATTATCAAAAAGTTGTATTTATGGATGTAAACAGCGGTTATAAATTTTTAAGCGGTTCGACAAAAACGTCGAATGAAACCATCGAATGGGAAGACGGGAATACATATCCGCTTATCAAAGTAGAAATAAGCTCTGATACGCATCCGTTCTACACAGGTAAGCAAAAATTTGCTGAGCGCGGCGGCCGTGCAGAACGTTTTATGCAAAAATACAATATGAAACAAAAATGACGAAAAAGCTGTTGACGTTGTTTCAACAGCTTTTTTTATCTTAAAGTATATAGAGGGAGAGAGAAGGATGGCTACATGGGATTTTTCGAAAATGAAGCATCATATTTTCATTTGCAATGGCTCGAGCTGCATGAGAAGCGGCGGAGAAGAAGTGACGCAAGCTATACGCAATGAAATTTCCATGCAAGGTGCTGATGATTTGATTCACACAACGCGAACAGGATGTAACGGGAGATGCCAAGATGCTTGTGTCGTTATTGTCTATCCAGATGGAACATAGTACAAGAATATGGATGAACAAACAGCAAAAGAACTCGTTCGAGGCTTAGCAGATGGCCGTGTCTACAATAAGCATGTTTCTCATTATTACAAGAACGGAGTATTCCAGAGAACAGAAGGTACTGTGAGCGGAAAAAGAAAACATGTACAATAAAAACAGACTAAATGGATTATTAAGACCTAAAAATCTTAAAGGTAAGCAAGTCATATTTAATATGTTTGCTTACCTTTTATTTTTGTCAAACGCTATGAAGAAACTTTATTTCTTATACATTAGGCTCTGTTAAAGAACATGGTCGATTCTTATTGAACGATCCTGAAAATTAGTATTTTCATTCTTCTGATGGTGCCGCATCAATGCGGCATGGTTGTCTTCCATGGAAGAACGAATTACCTTTCCTCATCTGTGGTGCCGCGAAGTGATGCATGAGTGGCTAACGAAGCAGTTTAGTTGAACAAGATAGAAGGTAATATCGGACTTATGCAGAAAAGGGATTATATAAATTATCTATTAAGTGGTGATCTCGATGAAAAGTAATATAAATAAAATACATATTATTGGCTCGGTGGGAAGCGGGAAAACAACATTAGCAAGAACTCTATCGTCTAAGCTAAATATTCCGTTCTACGAATTAGATAACGTTGTTTGGAAAAGGTGTAAATCTGGGGATATAAGAAGAAGTGAAGAAGAAAGAGACGAATGTTTGAATCATATAATTCATTCTGCTGCTTGGATTGTAGAAGGTGTTCATCATAAATGGGTACTTCCAAGTTTTCAGAATGCAGAATTGATTATATTTTTAGATACAGACTACTCTAAAAGGACATTTAGAATTATAAAGAGATTTATTTTACAAAAAATTGGGCTTGAAAAAGCAAACTATAAACCCACTTTTAAAATATTTATGAAGATGTTTGAGTGGAATTATTATTTTGAGAACGAAAGCAAACCAGAAATATTAAACATGTTAAGCCAATACAATGACAAGTTGATCATTCTAAAGGATAACACCGAGATTAAAAAATATTTTGCCTCCTTTGGAAGAATGAATTAACTTCCATCATCTGTGATGAAGCTCGCTTCAAGGATGGCTGACGGAACCTTTACTTCAAGAAGAAGTAAGGCCATTTTATTGTACTAACCGAGGTGAGTTAGTTTAAGAAAGAATAAGTAAGTATAAGAGTAAAGCTTTATGGGAGGTTACAATGAAAGAACCTTTCTTATTTGTAATTCTTTTGGTTTCAATTTTGGTCGGATGTAGTGATAAACACATTTTTCTTTCCGGGGAAAGTGAGAACTGGAAAGGAGAATACTCTGCAAACATTAGTGGTAATAGGGAAGATGGAAATTACCTTTTTGGTTATAAAAATGGAGAAAAGGATACTAAATTTAAGAACCTAGAGATTGTCATTAATGACGGTAACGGCGAAACTGTTCGAAAGGAAGATATACATAAAGGAGCAACCATTCGAATATCCTCTTCTTGTTCTGGGTGTGCAGTAACTAGGGAAGATGAACCTATAAAAGTTACTATAAAGTGGGATGACAAAAATGAAGAAACTTTTTATGTAAAATGAGTTAAGTCCTATTATTCAACTAAAGGTGCGATAGTTAACGAAGAGACGATTTTATTGTTCTCTGGGACATTGGGGTATTGAATTCAAAAATTAAACAACTCATGTTTTTAACGCCGTTCGAAAATTGAACGGTGTTTTGCATTTTGGGGTAAATGACTTTTTTGCTCATGAACATTTAACAGAGCTATATTAACAAAGTAAAAGTTTTGCTTTGATCTCGAATTTTTTAATCCTTAATCTAGATATATTCACTAACATGGCATCTTTTGCTGTTATTCTCGAAAAGAACCTCTTGCACCCTCATAGGTCTTCACCATCTAAAGTCTTTTTAGAGACCTCGCTACGCTACCAGCTATGGGCTATGTTTTTCCCCTTTTAAGAGTTATTTAATATCTACATTCTCAATCTAATATGTATGAAAAAAGAGGATATATGCTCTTATATTGAACATATTATCCTCTAATCATTATAGTATAGTTAATCGTGATAGGCTGGTTTAGTGTAATGCTTTTTTCAACACTTCCAAGTTTTCTTTCATAATCGTGATATAGTCCTTATTTTTCTTAATATCTTCATTTGTTAATGCTTCTAAGTTATGGAGGTGGAGAGCTTCTGCGCCAATTTCGTTTTTAACGACTTCCGCTACTTTCGGAGTTACGTTTTGCTCAAAGAGAATATATTTAATGTCATGTTGTTTGGCTGTTTTAATAATGTTCGCCAGTTCTTTTTGCGAAGGTTCGTTTGTCGGTGAAAGACCAGCAACGCTTAATTGTTCAATGCCATATCTTTTTTCCCAATAACCGTAGGCTGCATGGGAAACGAGAATTTCTTTTTTCGGTGACTCTTTTACTACCGCTTGGAATTGTTGGTCAAGATCTTCTAATTGTTGTTTTAAGGACGCGAAGTTTTTCTCAAATGTGTCCTTTGCTTCCGGTTTTAATTCTACTAGCGCATTTTTAATATTTTCTGCAATCGTAATGCAAAGCACAGGGTCTAGCCAAACATGCGGATCTTTATCACCGTGATGATGTTCATCGTTGTGTTCGTCTTCAGCTTCGACGTCATGTTCGTGAGTGGAATCGAGAAACTTGATTCCTTTCGCGGCCTCAACTAATTTTACATCTTCATTTTTTAATGTTTTCGTCGTTTGATCGACAAATCCTTCCATTCCTTGGCCGATATAAATGAATGCATCGGCATCAGCAAGGTCTTTCATCGTTTTTGTTGTTGGCTCAAACGTATGCGCTTCGACTCCCGGAGGGTATACGCTTTGTGCTTTTACATATTTGCCTCCGATTTTCTCTGCAAAGTCCTTCAATGGATAAACGGTTGTATAAATCGTTAAAACATCTTTTGCTTTTTCCGTTGTCTGTTCTTGATTGTTTTCAGCATTGCAACCATACAAAAAAGCGGAGACAACAAGTAAAAGGGATAAAATAAATGCTTTTGTTTTCATGTTAAGCCCCTTTCTCTATAATTGGTTTGACAAGCAAATTCCTTTGCTATTATATCGTAACAATTACGATTTGAGAACTAGAATCATTTATTGGGAAACAGTAAATTCAGGAAGCGGATCCAGAAATGTTGCCCAATTTTGATTCATTTCCTCCTCTGTCAGCAAACACTCATCTAAAGACGTTTCAATTTCTTGGAGATTCATGTCGATACCGATAAAGACGAGTTCCGTCATGCGATCCCCATATGTTTCATCCCACTTAGCGAGCAACTCAGGGTCCTCTTTAAGAATTTGTTGGCGTTCCGTTTCTGGATAAACCGCGACCCATTCACCAGCTCCCTGAATCATGATGGATGTTCCCGCTTGTGATAAAAGACAGCACATGTTATTTCTTGAAGCAAGCCAGAAAAAGCCTTTTGCGCGGACAACTTCAACTGGCCAATTTTCGAGCCAATTCATGAAACGTTCTGGATGGAACGGACGTCTTCTGCGATAAACAAATGAAGAGATGCCATACTCTTCTGTTTCTGGAGTATGTTCTTCATTCAATTCTTTCATCCAGCCTGCAGCTTGACTAGCTTTTTCAAAATCGAATAAATGGGTATTTAAAATTTCGTCCAGTGGTACTTGACCGAATGTCGTTTGTATAATTTTCGCTTCCGGGTTGAGCTTTTTTAACACGCATTCAAGTTCTTTCGCCTCTTCAGGACGAATAAGGTCGACTTTATTTAGTAAAATCACATTGGCAAATTCGATTTGATCAATCAGCAAGTCCGCTACTTCACGTGTATCCGTTTCATCAACAGCTTGTTTTCGATCAAGCAAGCTTTCGCCTGATGCAAAATCAGCCCAAAAGCGGTTGGCGTCGACTACGGTTACCATCGTATCCAAGCGACATTTTTTTGTTAAGTCAATTCCTAGATTTTCGTCAATGTATGTAAATGTTTGTGCTACTGGAATTGGCTCACTAATTCCTGAAGATTCGATGACAATGTAATCAATCCCGCCGGCATCAACTAATCTTTCAACTTCTTTCATTAAATCATCGCGCAATGTACAACAAATACAGCCGTTTTGTATTTGCACGAGTTTTTCTTCCGTGCGGGAAAAACCGCCTTGTTTAACGAGCTCCGCATCAATGTTTACCTCGCTCATATCGTTAACAATGACAGCGATTTTCTTTCCTTCACGATTGTGTAATATGTGATTTAATAATGTTGTTTTTCCAGAGCCTAAATAACCGCTTAATACAGTAATAGGAATTTTGTTCATTTTAGTTTCCTCCTCTCTTTATAAATCGTAATTATTACGATTTAATAGTATCAATCATACAAGAAAATTAGGAAAATGACAACAGCTATGCTATATTATTTTTAAAGCAAGTTCTAGGAGGAGAGGAACAATGAATCTGCTAACAGAAATTCTTGAATACAATAAAAAGTTTGTTGAGAATAGAGAATATAAGAAATATGAAACAACAAAATATCCTGATAAACGGCTTGTTATTTTAACATGTATGGATACAAGACTTGTGGAGCTCTTGCCGCAGGCAATGAACGTGAAAAATGGGGATGTAAAGATTGTAAAGACAGCGGGGGCCATTCTTTCTCATCCGTTTGGCAGTATTATGCGCAGCTTGCTTGTTGCTATTTATGAATTAAAGGCTGATGAAGTCTGTGTAATTGGCCATTATGATTGCGGTATGGGAGCAATTAAAGCGGAAGCGATGCTGGAGAAAATGGTCGCAAGAGGCATTCCTAAAGAGAGACTTGAGATGTTAAAATACTCAGGTGTTGATCTTGAAAATTGGTTGAAAGGCTTTGACTCTGTAGAAGAGAGCGTAAAACATAGCGTGAATATGTTAAAAAATCACCCGCTTTTACCGCCAAATGTCCCTGTGCACGGATTAATTATTGACCCGCATACAGGGAGATTAGATTTAGTTGTTAATGGATACGAACAATAATTTATTTCCGTTTTTCCACCTTTTCAGGAACGGGATCAAACCCGCCTGGATGAAACGGATGGCATTTTAAAATGCGTTTGATTGTCAGCCATCCCCCTTTGATAGCGCCGAATCGTTTCACCGCTTCTAGTCCATAATGAGAGCAGGTTGGATAAAATCGGCATGTTGGTGGTTTTAACGGAGAAATAAAAATTTGGTAAAAGCGTATGAGAGCGATAAATAATTTTTTTAACATTCGCACCACATCCAATAAATAAAATATACTATAAACAATGTATCATAAATGAGAGACAGACATCACATTTGTTGCATTTTAACAATTCATACAAGATAGATGAAAAAAATCGGATTTCAGTGTATGATAATAACCAGAAAATGATTTTAGGAGTGATAATATGCCTTCAGTAGAAAGCTTTGAACTAGACCATTGCGCGGTAAAAGCGCCATATGTTAGACACTGCGGTGTTCATAAAGTGGGCAGCGATGGCGTTGTGAATAAATTTGATATTCGTTTTTGCCAGCCAAATAAACAAGCGATGAAGCCGGATGCGATTCATACGCTCGAGCATTTGCTCGCGTTCAATATTCGCAAGCATGCGGAAAAATATGATCACTTTGATATTATTGATATTTCTCCAATGGGATGCCAAACAGGTTATTACTTAGTCGTAAGCGGTTCTCCTACAGTGGATGAAATTATCGATTTGCTTGAAGATACGATGAAAGACGCATTAAATGCAACAGAAGTTCCGGCGGCAACGGAAAGACAATGCGGTCAAGCAAAACTTCATGACTTAGAAGGCGCTAAACGTCTTATGCGTTTCTGGTTAGAGCAAGATAAAGAGGAATTAAAGAAAGTATTTGGTTAAGAAAAACAGAGGCTACCCACAGGGTAGCCTCTGTTTGTTTGAGAAGAAAATTTACTTTTTGTTGCATCTATATATATGTATATGAGAAGCAACGTTTTGTTAGACATGTGACAAAACGTTGCTCCTTTCATTTTTGATCTATTCTATTGAGTACGCCTTTACTTATTTTTAGTCATATTTTCTCGGACAACCTATATATATGGGAATAGGAAACATTACGATTTATATCTAAAAATTTATGAAATGAATGGGAAAAACACTAATGGAGGAGAGAGTGTGTGAAAAGAGCGATTTCTAATGCGGCAAATGATTTTTTTGCGTTTGTTCTTCTATTGCTATTTTTGTATTTATTCTTTTTTTACGGAATGAGCAACATAAAATTTACGCTGCCAAAAGAGTGGGCGATTGTTAATACGATGTTTTTAAGCATTATTTTAGAAGCGATTCCGTTTATCTTAGTTGGCGTTTTTGTTTCTGCCATCATTCAAACGTTTATTTCAGAAGATACGCTGCGGCGCTGGCTTCCGAAAAATCCATATGTGGCGATTGTCTCCGCTGCTTTTTTCGGCATCATTTTCCCAGTCTGTGAATGCGCGATTATTCCAATTGTGAGAAGGTTGATTAAAAAAGGAATGCCACCGGCAGCTGGCATGACCTTTTTAATCAGTGCACCGATTATAAACCCTGTTGTCTTTGCTTCCACTTACTATGCGTTTCAGCAAAAAAATGAAATTGCTTTTGCCCGCATCGGGCTTGCCTTTTTAGTCGCCGTTTTAGTTGGATTGATCATGTATCGTCTTTTTCAACAAAAAAATCCCCTCAAAACAAAGATTTCTTCCTCGCATGAGCATGTACATACAACGAATAAATGGAAGGAAACATTATATCATGCAAGCGACGAATTTTTTGATACGGGCAAATATTTGCTGATTGGCGCGTTTTTCACAAGTTTGCTGCAAACGTTTCTTAACAGAAATGAACTTTTGCAAATCGGGACAAATGAGCTTGTCTCTCCTCTAGTAATGATGGGCTTCGCTTATATGTTATCACTCTGTTCAGAAGCAGATGCTTTTGTTGCTGCTTCGTTTGGACATGCTTTTTCCGCAGGAGCGATTTTAGCCTTTCTTGTTTATGGTGCCATGCTTGACTTGAAAAACACGATGATGTTGTTCGCCTATTTCCGAGCGAGATTTGTTGTTGCTTTTATACTTGTTCTTACATGTGCGGTTTATTTTGTCATTTTGTTGTATCAAACCATTTTTGTGTCATTGTAAGGGGGTGACAATGAATGAGCAATAATCTTTTTTTGCGGGGAGTTCTTTTATTGGGCTTTGCCTTATTAATGTTTAAATTAATCGTAACCGGACAAATTCAGCAATTGATTGCACCAAAGATGTTTCCGTTTATTTATTTTGCGATGAGCGTATTGTTTATTCTCGGCATTATCCAAATTTGGCGAAGTGATCATAAAGAGAATGCCGTTTATTGCGAATGCGGTCATCATGAGAAGAAACATCCTTTTCAATCACTTATTGTTTCCGTCTTATTTATCGTTCCGGTCATCACAGGATTGATGTTCTCCAGTCAAGTGCTTGACAGTTCGGTCGCTGCTAAGCGAGGTGTGCAAATCGGAAGACAGCCTGAAAATAATGTATCTTCTGATGATGGAACGCAATATTTAACAGAATTGTCTCAAAATGAAACGGAAAAAAATCCGATAGAAAAAAGCATGAACAAGAAGCAACTGACAGAAGCATTGACATCTACTAAGAAGGTAGTGTTTACGAACGAAAACTACTTGGCAATTTTAGAAATTATTCATAACAATGTAAAACGGTTTACCGGTAAAGAAATTGAACTTGTAGGGTTTGTATATCGCGAGCCCGACTTTGTAAAAGAGAAAGCTGTGATTGCCAGGTTCGTCGTTACATGCTGCGTTGCCGATGCTTCTGTCTATGGGATGTTAGCGAGCGGGGAGCAACTTAAGCAGCTTAATAATGATGAATGGGTAAAAGTGACGGGGATTATCGATAAAACGAACTATAAAGGAAATATTCTTCCTTGCATAAAAATTAAAACCGTGAAAAAAGTCAAGCAGCCAAATGAACCTTACATTCACGACACTGCTCTGTAATTATGATTCATGACTAAAAGACATGTTTTCGTTTTATTGATTTGCGCCATTTTCTTGATTATCGGCTTTTTCACTTTGCACATAAGGATTGTTCTCGAGCGGATCAACAGTATGTTTGTACTGGTAGGCTTTTGAAGTTGTCGCCACGCTTAATGCTAAAACAAGAGCGACGATAATAAGCGAAATAATCAAAACGGTATACACAGTGCTTTATGTCCCCCTTCGTTGTATATGTTTTTATATTACCATAATAGGACGGAAAACGTAGAGCAATCAATGAGCTATGTTACAAGATGATGAATAAAACGAAAACGGCGTGGAAAAGCAAATACAATATGTAGCCAAGTTTTCGTTAAGGGTTGTACATGCGAAGCGGACTTTACCGAACTCACGCAAATAGTTTATAATGCATAAAAAGGGATGTTTTAGGGAACAAAAAGAGGGATAAACATATAAAGTAGGAGGGGATTGTATGAAAACAGAAGCAAAACAATTAACGGAAATCGTGAATAAACAAATTGCCAATTGGAGCGTTTTGTACATTAAGCTGCATAATTATCATTGGTTTGTCAAAGGTTCGCAGTTTTTCACATTGCACGAAAAATTCGAACAACTGTACAACGAGGCGGCACTACATATTGATGAGTTAGCTGAGCGTCTTCTTGCGTTGGGAGGAGCTCCTGTCGCTACGATGAAAGAATGCTTGGAAAAGGCTTCTGTGAAAGAAGCGACCGGACAGGAAACGGCAGAAGAAATGGTTGGTACGCTCGTAAATGACTTTGAGATAATGATTCAAGAACTCAAAGAGGGTATGCAAGTAGCGGATGAAGTTGGCGATGAAACGACAGGAGATATGTTGTTAGGAATTCATCAAAGTTTAGAAAAACATGTATGGATGTTGAAATCGTTTCTTGGAAAATAATGAATAAAAAACAATCACTCTCCTTTCATAGCGAGGGTGATTGTTTTTTTATTGCGTGGAAAAATGTCTATACTCCCCAGTTTCTTTTTACATAAAATATATCATCAACCTCAGAAGGAAGGGGAGAAGTGTGCATAAATACCCTACTGTGCTCGGAGTATCCTTGCTTGGCTCAATGGTGGTATCGATGTTCGGAAGCTTGGATTTATTAGTAATTATCCTCATTTGCTTCGTAGTCATTGATTATATAACAGGGGTTATCGCCAGTGCGATAGAAGGAAAATTATCGAGCGCAGTTGGATTCCGAGGCATTGCACGCAAATTGATTATTTTTATATTAGTGGGTGTGTCTCATTTACTTGATATGGCGATCGGCTGGAATAACCATTTTATTCGTGATGCAACGATTTTTTTCTATATACTCAATGAATTCATTTCCATCATTGAAAACGCAGGGCGCGCAGGGGTTCCGATTCCTGAATTTCTTGCAAAAGTTATTGAATTGTTGCGGGAACGCCCTTAGTAAATTTGTAAGCATAATTTCTGTATGTTCACCCACACTAATCAATAAACAAGGCGATGAGAAGGAGATGACAAGTGTGGTGGAACAAAAGAGAAAAACGTATTATGTGTCAATGGCAACAGGTGAGATTTCTCAATTGAGAACAGCTTCTCCGTGGGATTTTCAAATTGAAGCGACCGATGAGGAAATCATTCAGTTGCGTGAATATTTTGATCAAAACTATTCAACCGATTGGCAAGCGTTCTGGCGTTCACACGTTCCGTATGTCCAATATCATTATGACCGTGAAAATGACGCCTACGATGAGACATTGAAAAAAATTTATCAGCTGATTTATAAGCTTGGCAATGAGGAAGCGAAACAGCATGTTCGTTCTCTCGGGTTTATTCAGGAGGAAAAGATGGAACAATAAGTCACCGGTTTCGGTGGCTTTTTTGTATAATAAAGAAATAAATAATAGCACAATCAAGATGAGGTTGGAGAAATATGTTCATCTTTTCAGATTATTACGGAAATTGCGTTTCATTGTCATTTGCTGACCATCCGTTTTCGAAAAAGCCTGGTCATGTCTGGATAGTGTGCCGCTACAAACAGAAATGGCTTTTGACAGATCATCCTAAGCGTGGTCTTGAGTTTCCCGGGGGAAAAGTAGAACCACAAGAGACAGCGGAACAAGCAGCGATTCGTGAAGTAAAAGAGGAAACGGGAGGAATCGTCGAGCGTTTAACGTATATTGGGCAGTATAAGGTGGGAGGCTTCATCGTTAAAAATATTTATTTCGCGGAAATTAAAGAATTGTGTCAACAGTCTACGTATTTGGAGACGAACGGTCCCGTGTTGCTTGATGAATTACCAGATTATCTTCTGGCTGATGAGCGATTTAGTTTTATTATGAAAGATCAAGTATGGGCTTGTACACTCGAAGAAATAAAGAGACGTTCGCTACTATGAGAACGTCTCTAGCGGTTTTTGATTAATTTTCGTTCTATCCATCCAACGATTTGATACATAATGGTCGCTAAAAAAGCAATGACAAGTAAACTTAATAGCACAAGTGTAAAGTTAAACACTTGAAAACCATAAATAATCATATATCCGAGCCCTTGTTTCGAGACAAGAAATTCACCGACAACGACTCCGACCCATGATAAGCCTACATTTACTTTCAAGGTGGAGATAATTGTTGGGAAAGATGACGGTAAAACGGCTTCTTTAAAGCATTGAAAGCGGCTCGCACCAAATGTTTTTAATACTTTAATATAGTTTGGATCAACTTCTTTGAATGATGTGTACACAACAATTGTAGTGATTATAAGGGAGATAATCGTCCCCATCGCAATAATCGAAGTGAATCCCGGACCCAGTGCGACAATGAAAATCGGACCAAGTGCTACCTTTGGCATCGCGTTCAAGATGACTAAATAAGGATCGACGATTTTCGATAGACGTGGAAACCACCAAAGTAATGCTGCAAAAAATGTTCCCGCGAATGTTGCTAACATAAAGCCGATGATGGTTTCTCCTAGAGTTATACCTGTATGTGAAACAAGGGAGCCATCAGCGATTTTTTGTACGAATAGCTTCCAAATAGTTGATGGAGAGCTGAATAAAAGAGGGTCAATCCAATGGTTTCGGCTAGCGATTTCCCACAGTGAGAAAAACGCAACGAAAATAAGGAGCTGAAAAAAGCGAACCCATCGTTTTTCTTGTTTTAGACGTATTACGTATTGTTCATGAAGGACTTGAATCTGGTTATTCGTTTGCTTCAAGGGAATCAAGCTCCTTCCAAATAAATTGAAATAGCTCTGAAAATGTGGTATGGTTGCGAGAATGAAATGGAGACAAGTTGCGTAATTCTTTTGGAACTATAAACGTACGAACGAGCCGGCCCGGTTTTGCGGAAAATAAGAAAATGCGATCGCTCATGGCGATGGCTTCACCAATATCGTGGGTAACGAGTAAGGCGGTTTTTTTGTATTCTTTTAATGTTTTCCATACTAGCTCTTCTAGCTTTAGTTTTGTTTGATAATCTAAAGCGGAAAATGGCTCGTCAAGCAAAAGAATTTTTGGATCCGTCGCGAGTGTTCTCACGAGGGCAGCGCGCTGTCGCATGCCACCGGATAGTTGGTTTGGATAATATGTTTCTACACCTTTTAAGCCGATACGGGATAGTAAATCAAGAGCTCGTTGTTTTGCTTCATTTGAGTTCATCCCCATGATCGTTAATCCTAATAAAATGTTTTCTTCAATGGTTTTCCATGGAAACAAATAGTCTTGCTGTAGCATATAACCAACGGATGGATGGATCGAATGAACTTTTTCTCCTTCCAAAATGACGCTTCCTTTTGTTGGTTGAATTAATGCAGCAATAATCGAAAGTAATGTCGTTTTTCCACAGCCGCTAGGACCAAGAAAGGAGACAAATTCCCCTTTCTCAATCTCAAGAGACACATTTTCTAACGCAGTGACTGCTGCTTTTTCCGTAAAATACGTATGGGAGACATGGTCAACGACTAAAAAGTTCATGTTTTTCACCTGCCAAGATTATTTGTCGATTACGTTTTCTGCAAAGGAATTATCAACAAGCGTCTGATGGTCGATGTGTTTTGGCAATTCGCCTGCTTCATTCATAATGTTTTGTAAGTTGTTCCATTCTTCTTCATCAAGAATCGGACTCGTTGCGTAGGAACCTTGGCTTTTGTAGCGGTCGACGACTTTTTCAATCAATTGAATGTCCGTATCCTTGAAGTAGGGCTGAATCGCTTTTGCAATATCGGCTGTACTATGGGTTTCGACCCATTGCTGTGCCTTGTAGAGAGCCCGCGTGAATTTTTTGATCGTGTCTTTGTTATTTTTGATAAAACTTTGTTTCGCCATGAAGGTTGTATACGGAACATGACCAGATTCCGTTCCAAATGAAGCGACGATGTAGCCTTTCCCTTGTTGTTCAAAAATGCTCGCTGTTGGTTCAAATAATTGAACGTAGTCACCTGTGCCGCTCGCGAACGCGTTCGCGATATTAGCAAAATCAACATTTTGAATTAAATGTAAATCTTTATGCGGATCAATGCTGTGTTGTTTCAGTACGAATTCACCGACCATTTGCGGCATACCGCCTTTGCGCTGACCGAGGAACGTACTTCCTTTGAGTTGATCCCATGAAAAGTTGTCGATTTTTTTACGGGAGACAAGGAACGTTCCATCTGTTTGAGTTAATTGGGCGAAATTAATAACGGGGTCATTTGTCCCTTGACTGTAGACATAAATCGATGTTTCCGAGCCGACTAAAGCGATGTCTGCTCCGTCGGAAAGAAGGGTCGTCATTGTTTTATCTCCGCCCCATGTCGTTGTTAATTCGATGTTTAACCCTTCCTTTTTAAAAAATCCTTTTGATAGTGCAACATATTGTGGAGCATAAAAAATGGAGCGAGTCACTTCAGCAACACGTACAGTTTTCACCGTTTTCTTTTCTTGCTGGGTACAAGCGGTTATTGGAATGATAAGAAAAACGATAAGAAGAGACATCATAGCGATTCGAAACCATTTTTTCACCGGTACGGACCTCCTTATGGTGGAATGAAAATCTATCTTATCGTATGCATGTGACAAAAATGTGTGAATGCCTAGAAAGGAAGAGAGATATGGATGGACAAATAATCGAAAAGCATCGCTTCCCATCGCCGAACCCGCATATTGACGTGTCTCTTGTCACGTATATGTGCCAAGGATTAAAAATAAAGGGGTTTTTAGCCGAGCCAAAAGCGGCTGGTGTGTATGATGGCTTTCTTTATTTACGCGGCGGTATTAAAAATGTCGGTAAGGTGCGCCTGTCACGAATTACTCAGTTTGCTGCGGAAGGATTTGTCGTAATGGCTCCGTTTTACCGAGGTAATCAAGGGGGCGAAGGGAATGAAGACTTCGCTGGTGAAGACCGTTATGATGCGTTAGCAGCCTTCCGCATTTTAGAAGCCCATCCAAAGGTCCATCATGAACGGATTCATGTATTTGGCTTTTCACGCGGTGGAGCAATGGCACTTCATACGGCGATTCTTGAGCCGCGTGTTTGCTCTGTTGTTGTTTGGGGTGGGGTTTCCGATGTAGAATTAACGTATTGGGAGCGACCGGATTTGCGCAGAATGATGAAACGGGTCATAGGGGGGACGCCTTCTAAATATCCGGAACGATATAAATGGCGTACTCCACTTTATGAAGTCGAGCGGATTCACGCCCCAGTTTTAATCATTCACGGGGAAAAAGATGAAAATGTATCGATTGAACATGCATATCGGCTAGAGCGGCGATTAAAAGAGATGAACAAGCAAGTGACGACGTGGTATTTTCCGAAGTTTACACATTATTTTCCGCCGCAACATAACCGTGAAACGGTTCGACGATTAACGGAATGGATGAAACAACAGTCGCGTTCGTGATACTATGGAAAGAGAAGAAGGGAAGAAAAGGGGTGCATTTTCATGGGCATGCCGTTAGAGTTTCAAACGCTCATTGTGACAAAAGGAAACGAAAAGCGAATCGAAGACAATTTGTTTATTCTTGAAAAAGAAGGATACCGCATTTATCCATTGGACATTCCGATTGAGGTAAAGCGGACACTTCAAAGTGAAGCAAGCGGACAAGCGGTGGTGAAAAAAATCGAGCTAGCCGATCATCGTACCGTGATTACGTATGAATTGATTTCATTACATTCGATTAACTAGCATATAAATAACAAGGGATATCTTCTTTCAAAAGAAGATATCCCTTGTGTCTTTAAATGATTGGGCCACCGAGTTTTTCAATTTCCGGATCGATGTGTTTGAACTTTTTAAAGTTTTCCCGGAACTTTTCGGCAAGTTCCTTTGCTTTTTGTTCATATGCTTGCTTATCAGCCCATGTGTTTTGTGGATGCAATACTTCATCTGGTACGCCTGGAACGTGCGCTGGGATTTCTAAGCCGAAAATTGGGTCTTTCATTGTTTCTACGTTTGCTAATTCTCCTTCGACAGCAGCTTGCACCATCGCGCGCGTATATTGAAGTTTCATGCGGCTACCAACCCCATATTCTCCTCCTGTCCATCCGGTGTTCACTAGAAATACTTGCACGTTATGTTCAGCAATTTTTTTACCGAGCATCTCTGCATAGCGAGTGGCCGGGAGCGGCAAAAATGGTGCGCCAAAGCAAGTGGAGAATGTCGCTTGCGGAGATGTAATTCCGCGTTCTGTGCCTGCTAATTTGCTTGTATAGCCGCTTAGGAAATGATACATTGCTTGCTCTCGCGTTAATTTGCTAATCGGCGGCAAGACACCAAAGGCGTCAGCGGTTAAGAAAATAATTGTTGTTGGGTGACCGGCGATGCTCGGGTCAACGATGTTATCAATCGCTTGAATTGGGTAAGCTGCACGTGTGTTTTCCGTCAATGTAGCATCCTCATAGTTAGGAATGCGAGTCTGTTCGTCAACAATGACGTTTTCTAATACTGAGCCAAATCGGATGGCATCAAAAATTTGTGGCTCTTTTTCCCGCGATAAGTTAATGCATTTCGCATAGCAGCCGCCTTCGATATTAAAGATGCCGCGATTTGACCAACCATGTTCATCGTCTCCGATGAGACGGCGTTTTGGATCAGCGGAAAGTGTTGTTTTCCCGGTGCCGGAAAGACCAAAAAATAAAGCGACATCGCCTTCTTGTCCGACATTAGCTGAGCAATGCATCGGTAAAATTCCTTGTTCTGGGAGAAGATAATTCATAACCGAGAAAATCGATTTTTTCATTTCTCCAGCATATTCAGTCCCGCCGATTAATACTGTCCGGCGCTCAAATGAAATGATAATAAAAGTTTCCGATTTCGTTCCATCCACAGCAGGATCCGCTTTAAAATTCGGCGCGGAAATGACAGTGAATTCAGCTTCATGTGTTTGTAGTTCTTCCTGTGTCGGGCGAATGAATAATTGATGAGCAAACAAATTATGCCAAGCAAATTCGTTAACCACTTGAATCGGTAGGCGGTATTTCGGATCGGCTCCAGCAAACCCTTTGAATACAAATACTTCATCTTTTTCCATTAGATAGTCGATAACTTTGTTATATAATTTTTCAAACGTTTCCTCAGAAATCGGCTGATTGACAGTTCCCCAATCAATTTTTGCCTTTGTTGATGCTTCTTCGACGATATATTTATCTTTTGGCGAACGTCCTGTATATTTTCCTGTTGTTGTCGCAACAGCACCCGTTAGTGTTAACATTCCTTCTTTTCGCTTGAGAACCTTTTCAACTAATTGCGGTACGGATAGATTTTTAAGTACGTTTGGTTGTTGTAACAATACAGCCAATTTATTTGTCACGTCAACAGTGTTCATGTACAAAACCTGCCTTTTTGTGAATTTAATATTCTTGGAAATAGTATAACACATTTATATTATTAGTCCATACTATTTATCATAATTTCTTTTTATTTATTTTCCCCATTTTTTTGATAAAAACTTTATATAAAAATTTATTGACTTTCTTTATCTAGTTACGATATGATAAGTCATTGAACGGATACTCTTATCCCGAGTTGGTGGAGGGACAGGCCCGATGAAACCCAGCAACCGTCACAACAATGGAACATGTGAAATGGTGCTAACCTGTGGCAAGGGAAAGCCCTTGAACGATAAGAGTGAAAGGCGCGATATAAGAGCAATCACCTTTCCTCGAAGTTGAAGGAAAGGTTTTTTATATGCCCCTTGTTTGGCTATAAATCACAAAATTGAATTATACTAAGTAGGGAATGAGTACCGTATCATCTACGTAATGCGTAGAATGCAACTGTGTGTTCTAAAAGCTCACAACAGAAAAGAGGAGGAAATTGACGAAATGTCAACAAAACGCCGTTTGTTTACTTCTGAATCTGTAACAGAAGGGCATCCTGATAAAATTTGTGACCAAATTTCTGATGCGATTTTAGATGCGATTTTAGCAAAAGACCCAAATGCTCGCGTTGCTTGCGAAACGAGTGTAACGACGGGATTAGTGTTAGTCAGCGGTGAGATTACAACATCTACGTATGTGGATATTCCAAAAATCGTTCGTGACACGATTCGGGAAATCGGTTACACTCGCGCTAAATTCGGATTTGACGCTGATACGTGCGCTGTATTAACGTCGATTGACGAGCAGTCTCCTGATATCGCAATGGGCGTAGATAAAGCGTTAGAAGCACGCGAAGGTCAGATGACTGACGAGGAAATTGAAGCAATCGGTGCTGGGGACCAAGGATTAATGTTCGGATTTGCGTGCAATGAAACGAAAGAGTTAATGCCGCTTCCGATTTCATTAGCTCATAGATTGGCACGCCGTTTAGCAGAAGTTCGTAAGGAAGACATTTTACCTTACTTACGTCCAGATGGAAAAACACAAGTAACAGTAGAATACGATGAAAATGGAAAACCTGTTCGTGTGGATACAATTGTCGTATCTACGCAGCATCATCCAGAAATTACTCAAGAGCAAATTGAGCGCAACATTAAAGAACATGTGATTAAACCAGTTGTACCAGCTGAACTAATCGACGAAAACACAAAATACTTCATTAACCCAACTGGTCGCTTTGTCATTGGCGGACCTCAAGGTGACGCTGGATTAACGGGACGGAAAATCATCGTTGACACGTACGGTGGTTACGCTCGTCACGGCGGCGGTGCCTTCTCTGGTAAAGACCCTACAAAAGTAGACCGTTCTGCTGCGTATGCGGCGCGCTATGTGGCAAAAAACATTGTCGCAGCTGGGCTTGCTGATAAATGCGAAGTGCAATTAGCGTATGCGATTGGGGTAGCAAAACCTGTTTCCATCTCTATCGATACATTCGGTACGGGCAAAGTATCGGAAGACATCTTAATTGAAGTAGTACGCAACAATTTTGATCTTCGCCCTGCCGGCATTATTAAAATGTTAGATTTGCGCCGCCCGATTTATAAACAAACAGCGGCTTACGGTCATTTCGGTCGCACGGATATTGATCTTCCATGGGAGCGTACCGACAAAGCTGAAGCATTGAAAGAACAAGCCCTTGCATTAGCAGCTAAGCAATGAATGAAAAAAAGAGAGTTACATTATCATATGTAGCTCTCTTTTTTTGCGAAACAAATATGTGTGCAACAAAAAGAGCCTTTTTTGCGACTTATTAGAAAAAAACTTTGTTACGAATCTGTTTCCATCGGGTAAACTAAATGTAATAGTTCAACTGTCCAAATATGTGGTATAATCTACGAGTTGAATATGAAGAAGTAGGTGAATAACAACATGTGCGGGTTTATTGGTTGCATTCATGACCATCCAAAAACAATGGACGAACAATGGAAAAAAACATTTGAAGAAATGAACGATATGATTACACACCGCGGTCCAGACGATGATGGGTATTTTTTCGATGATTATGTCAATTTTGGGTTTCGTCGGTTAAGCATTATCGATTTGGAAGCGGGGCATCAACCGTTATCGTACGAAAATGAACGATATTGGATTATTTTTAATGGAGAGATTTATAACTACATTGAACTGCGCGAAGAGTTGCTTGCAAAGGGATACGAATTTGCCACACATTCCGATACAGAAGTAATTGTTGCGCTATATAGTCATGAAAAAGAAAAAGCGGTCGAGAAACTTCGCGGCATGTTTGCTTTTATCATTTGGGATAAAGAGGAGAAAACGATCTTTGCTGCGCGTGACCCGTTTGGCATTAAACCGTTTTTCTATATGGAACAAGATGGGCGGACGTTTTTTGCTTCTGAGAAGAAAAGCATTTTACATGCGCTCGAAAATGATTTATTAGATTATGAGGCGCTACAACATTACTTAACGTTTCAATATGTGCCTGAGCCAATGACGATGTCTGTCGGCATTAAAAAGCTGGAGCCAGGCCATTACATTAAAAAGAAAGTTGGCGAGAAATTAACAATTCATCGTTATTGGAAAGCACGGTTCCAGCCGGTTTTTCAATCTGAAGAGGAGCTTGTCAAACAAATTCGCGAGGTGCTGTTTGATTCTGTCAAAGTGCATATGCGCAGCGATGTGCCGGTCGGCTCATTTTTATCAGGAGGAATTGACTCCTCGCTCATTGCTTCCATTGCGAAACAATTCCATCCGAACATTAAGACATTCTCTGTCGGTTTTGAACGGGAAGGTTTCAGCGAAATTGACGTCGCAAAAGAAACAGCGGAAAAACTCGGTGTCGAGAATATTAGCTATGTCATCTCGCCGCAAGAGTATATGGATGAATTTCCAAAAATTATGTGGCATATGGATGATCCGCTTGCCGATCCAGCAGCAGTACCGCTTTATTTCGTTGCCCGTGAGGCACGAAAGCATGTGACCGTTGTCCTTTCAGGTGAAGGGGCGGACGAGCTGTTCGGTGGTTATAACATTTATCGCGAGCCGCAATCGTTAGAAGTATTCGAACGGATGCCGAACGCGGTGAAATCGGCATTAAGTGTGATTGCTCGCATGCTTCCAGAAGGAGTGAAAGGAAAAAGCTTTATCGAACGCGGAATCACGCCAATGGAAGAACGCTACATCGGCAACGCCAAAATGTATAGCGAAGAAGAAAAACAAGAGCTGTTAAAAGGATATAAAAGCGGTTTAGAGTATACAAATATTACTGCGCCGCTTTATAACGAAACGACGCACTATCCTCCAGTAAACCGCATGCAATATATTGATATTCATACATGGTTGCGCGGTGATATTTTATTAAAAGCAGATAAAATGACAATGGCTCATTCTTTAGAATTGCGCGTGCCGTTTTTAGATAAAGCGGTATTTGAAGTGGCGGCAAAGATTGCGCCGGAAATGAAAACCGCGAATAACACAACGAAATACATTTTGCGCAAAGCGGCAGAAGGCATTGTTCCTGATCATGTGCTACACCGCAAAAAACTTGGATTTCCAGTCCCGATTCGCCATTGGTTAAAAAATGAAATGTATGACTGGGCGAAGAATATTATCAAAGAGAGCGCAACTGATCATTTATTGAACAAAGACGTATTATATCGTTTGCTTGATGAGCATTGCAGCAATAAAGCAGATCATAGCCGCAAAATTTGGACGGTGCTTGCATTCATGGTTTGGCATCAAGTATATGTCGAAAAAAAATACGATTTTTCCCATTTATATAAAAAAGACAAACAACCACTATCAATCTAATTCGATTGATACGTGATTGCTTGTCTTCCCATTTGCACCCAAGCTTCTAAAAATTCCGCTTTGGGTGCTTTTTTATTTTTTTCGCCAGAGAGGGGATCATTAAAATAAATATAGTCTTGATCATATCCTGTGATGACGACAGAATGCTCGTAATACGTAATTTGAATCGGTCCGCTTGGGGTGTCCCACTCGCGAAATGCTGATGCCGGGAGTTTTTTAAAGGTGCTATTTGTAATAATCCAAATCGGCGAACCTTTCGAGAGATATTTTTGCAATTCACTGAAGTCGCTTCCCGTTAAATCAATGATTTGGTTCGGCAAATAGGTTTCCGCCAGCTGTTGAATCGGTTTATGGTAAACGCCTAATCCCGGTTTTGTGAGCGAGTACATATCCCCAACAAAGCCGTCATTGGGATTTCCAAAATACACTTTTCCATTGCGGCGTTGAAACGGTGTCGGGTCCTTTTTAATTTGTTTGGCGAGCGTCATTTTATCCACTTGAACCCCTGCATCTTGAAGAAGCATTGCCAAACTCGTCACCTCACAGCCGCGCGGTAATTCAGGGAGCTGACGAACAAGAGGGACATCCAGCAGTACAAGCGGCTTGATTTCTTCATGGACAAACGAAGAAATCACTTTTCGCACGGCTGCTTCTTCTTTTGCTAGATTAGATTGTTTGAATTTCTCAATGACCGTTTGCATTTCCTGGTGACGGAATAACGGAATGGCAAGGAAAAATAGACAAAAGAATACGAGCGCTGTTTTCCATAATGATTTAAGTAAGTAGATAGCCATGCAAAGAGCGATTAAAATAAAAAGAAAAAAGGCAATAGACGACATGCTTTTACTCCTTATTTTCTAAATTCCAATGACTATCATAACATAACATATTGTTCAATTCTATCGTCCAATAATTTGCATGTGATCGATTACCGCTGTTGTAATGATTTATAATATTGACCCTTTTCGACATATTCGCGGCGAATTCGTTCCATTTCGCGTATATCTTCTTCTGTTAATTCACGAATGATTTTAGCGGGGCGGCCGAATGCAAGGGTGTGAGGAGGAATCTTTTTTCCCTGTGGGACAAGGCTTCCTGCGCCGATAAATGCCCCTTCTCCAATTTCAGCGCCATCTAAAATAATTGATCCCATTCCGATTAATGCGTTTTTTCGAATAATGGAACTATGTAAAATCACTTGGTGACCGATGGTGACATCATCTTCAATAATAAGCGGATTGTTTGGACTTTGATGTAAAATAGAGTTATCTTGAATATTGACGCGGTTGCCAATAATGGTTGGGGCGACATCACCGCGAATGACGGTGTTAAACCAAATGCTTGTTTCTTCGCCGATGACGACATCGCCGGTAATCGTCACATAATCAGCGATAAACGCGGATTCAGCAATTTTCGGAAATTTCCCTTTGTAAGGATAAATCATTCGCTTTCGTTCCTTTCGTTATAAATTTGCTTGTATGCTCATTGTACAAATGTTTTAACGATTCGTAAATGGAGGGATGTTTATGTGGAAATGGGAAGCGGATCAAGCCAAAGGAACGATTGTCCTCGTTCATGGGGCAGCAGAACATCACGGCCGTTATCAATGGCTAATTAAAAAATGGTGTGAAAACGGCTATCACGTCGTAGCAGGAGATTTGCCGGGACAGGGGACGACGACAAGAAGAAAGCGCGGACATATTCAATCTTTTGATGAATATATTAATGAAGTAGCTGATTGGGTGGAAGCGGCGAAGGAATTTCATTTGCCGATTTTTCTGCTTGGGCATAGTATGGGGGGACTTGTCGTCATTCGTACATTACAGGAAAAGCGTCTTCCGATTAAAGGGGTTATTCTTTCTTCACCATGCTTAGGACTTGTCACGTACCCATCTAAAGGGCTTGATTTGTTGTCAAGAGTGCTCAATTATGTCATGCCTTCCATGCTGTTTGACTCGGGACTGTCTGTTGAAATGGCAACAAGAAATACAGAAGTGCATGAAACGGATAAAAACGATACCCTTTACTTTACAAAAGTATCTGTTCGTTGGTATCGGGAACTGATTAAAGCAATGCAATTGGCTTATCGCAATATTGACAAATTCCCGGATATTCCACTATTGCTCATGCAAGGCGGAGACGATAAAATTGTTGATAAAGTGGCTGTAAAAGAATGGTTTGCCAAATTGCTAATATCAGAAAAAGTATATAAAGAATGGAATAAATTATATCATGAAATCTTTAACGAACCAGAACGTGACGATGTCTTTTTATATGCCAAGACATTTTTAGATACGCAATGTCAACTGCATCGATGAACAATGTAAAGCTTGTTGTAACAAATGTAGCTGAGGTGAGCTTGTTGAAAATTCCTACACATCCTGTTAGTTTAATGAAAAAAGTATATCGCGATGTGTTTCCTTCTGTACATCGTGAATTAGCTTATTGGAAGCAAAAAGCCGATTCCATTCCGGATCCAGAATTACGAAAACAGGCATTAGCCAGCATTCAAACAAAAACATTTCACTGTGAAGGCGGAGCGATTTTGGCACTGCTGGCGGAAGCGAATATGGAAGCATGCATTCGCTTTATCGTGGCTTATCAGACGATTAGCGACTACCTTGATAATTTATGCGACCGAAGCACATCGCTTGACCCTCTTGATTTTCGTGCCTTGCATGAGTCGATGCCTGATGCATTGTCTATCGATGCTGATGTTTCTAATTATTATCGCCATCGTAATGAACAAGACGATGGCGGCTATCTTCACGAGCTTGTTCGAACATGCCAAGGTGTGCTTAAACAGGTGAAGCATTATGAAAAAATTGTTCCATTTTTACAGGAGTTAGCAGGGTATTACTGCGATTTGCAAGTCCATAAGCATGTGCGAATCGATGAGCGCGTACCCCGTCTTGAGCAATGGTTTAAGCAATATAAAAATGAACTTCCACCAATGGAATGGTACGAGTTTTCCGCATGTTCCGGTTCAACGTTAGGCATTTTTTGTTTAGTGGCCTATGCCTTTACCGAAACGTTTAATGAAGAAATGGCAAGACAAGTGCGCAACGGATATTTTCCATACATTCAAGGGTTACATATTTTGCTTGATTATTTCATTGATCAAGAAGAGGATCGCTTAGGTGGGGACTTAAACTTTTGTTTTTACTATCCAAATCAATCGATGTTAATCGAACGGTTATGTCATTTTATTGAAGAAGCGGATCGCCATGTGGGCAAATTGCCGCACGGGTCGTTCCATCGTCTCATTCATCGCGGATTATTAGGGTTATATTTATCTGACGAAAAAGTAAAAAAGCAGAAAGAGATTGAACGACTTGCTAAACAGCTCGTTCAATATGGAGGAATGGTTTCGCGGTTCTTTTATTGGAACGGAAAAGCGTATCGAATGTGGCAAAAAATGTCCCCTCTTATTGCAAAATAAATGAGGCTGTCTCCATGTAAGAGACGGCCTCATTTATCTTTTTTCAATGGCAATAATAAATGGTGGATGATTGATTTGATTGATAAACTCGTAACGTAAGACATGCGCTCGCTGTTGCTCGAGAGTTTGTACATACTTAAGCAACGCATCGCGTTCTATGGCTCCCTCTGGATGTCCATGATAAATAACAAGAACAATGATCCCTTCAGGAGCCATGATGTCTAACAGCTGTTCAATGGCCCGGATTGTCGAATCGGGCTTTGTGACGACGTGTTTATCACCACCCGGCAAATAGCCGAGATTAAATATCGCCCCGGTAATACGGCCATGGTAGGCAGCTGGGATTTGATGGATGAGTTCGTCATGACTAGCCTGAAACAGCGTGACTTGGTCGAGAACACCATGTTCTTTTAACCGGGCTGTCGTATTTTCAATCGCTTGTGCTTGAATGTCAAACCCAAACACGCGCCCTGTTGTTCCAACTCGTCTTGCTAAATAAAGCGTATCATGACCGTTTCCGACCGTTGCATCAACGGCAATATCACCTTCTTGTACTGCGATATCCATCAGCGCGTGAGCAAACGGAAGAATGCGGATTAATTTCATTGTTTGACCACTTCTTTTTTGTAATATTTTCCTTGATAGCTGTTGCGACGCTCTAGTTCGGCATCAATAGCATTTAACACTTCCCATTTATTAACGCTCCACATTGGTCCGATCATTAAATCGATTGGACCATCTCCTGTAATGCGGTGGACGATCATTTCCGGCGGAAGAATTTCTAGTTGATCGCATACGAGGTTGACATATTCGTCGAACGATAAAAATTTAAGCATTCCTTTTTCATATTGCTTTACCATTGGCGTTCCTTTTAGCAAATGCAGTAAATGAATTTTAATCCCTTGTACGTCAAGATTGGCGACTGTCCTTGCCGTTTCCATCATCATATCATAGTCCTCAAGAGGCAGGCCGTTGATGATGTGCGAACAAACGCGAATCCCATGTTTGCGAAGTTTATTCACTCCTTCGACATAACATTCAAAATCATGGGCGCGGTTAATTAATAACGCTGTTCGCTCGTGTACAGTTTGTAGTCCGAGTTCGACCCATAAATACGTCCGTTCATTCAATTCTGCTAAATATTCAACGACATCATCTGGAAGGCAGTCAGGTCGGGTAGCGATCGACAAGCCGACAACGCCTTCAAGGTTTAAGACTGTTTCATATTTCTCGCGCAACACCTCAACCGGAGCGTGCGTGTTCGTGAACGCTTGGAAATATGCTAAATATTTTCCGTCTTTCCATTTAGCGTGCATTTTTTCTTTAATTGCATTGAACTGTGTCACTAAATCATCAGCGCGATTGCCGGCAAAATCGCCGGAACCGGCAGCGCTGCAAAACGTGCAACCGCCGTAAGCAACCGTACCGTCGCGGTTCGGACAATCAAATCCACCATCTAGCGCCACTTTAAATACTTTATGACCAAATGTTTGCCGTAAATGATAATTCCATGTGTGATAACGTTTATTGTCATTCGCATATGGAAATGGATTGGACTGTTTCACCACAGGCCCCTCCCTTAGCTTGCAAATCGTATCATTTTAGCATTGTAACATGATTCATAAGAAAAATCGATATTTGCCAATCATTAACGTCATAACCGCAAAAAGAAATGTGCACATTAATCGTGAGAAAGACCATTTTTTTCGTTGGAGGGAAAGAATATGGCGACGCGGCAGTCAGTCGATGAGTTTTTACAACGTTGTGAAGACGTCATTCGCTATGTAAAGGACCAATATACCGAAGCAAAAAAACAAGAGCACTATAATGACACAGAATATACAAAGGCGCAACAAATGTTGGAAGATACGGTGAACGACTTAGCTCATTTGGCGTTAAGCTGCAACGCTCAGCAGCGCGAACAATTGCATCGCATGCGCTTGCAATTAGAGCAACTGCAAAATGAAATGATTTTGTTAGATCATTAGGGAGGACAGTCATGAAAAAGCGTTCCAAGCAAAACAATCCAGAGCAAAAAAAAAGAAATAGCATAAATAATAACGATATCGAGTTAGGCAATGATTTTGCCCCTGTTAAACAAGCCAAAAAGGCGTACCAGCAAACAGGCGGACAGCCACAAAAATCAAAGCAGCATGTGGAAGAGTAACCATATTAATTTTTAGGGGCTGACCTAGTAAAGGGGACAGCCCTATTTTTACAATAAAGTATAGGAGAAATGGTATGGAAATCGTCTCCTTTTTTCATTGCGTTCACTGGCAAAAATGAATACAATGATTTTGAAACTCGAAATATTTCTAGGAGGAATTTTGTATGCCCCGTGCTCTTTATATATTGATTATTGGAATGGCCATGAATGTAACAGGGGCCTCTTTTTTATGGCCAATGAATGCCATCTACGTTCATGAGCATCTTGGAAAATCGCTGTCTATTGCCGGGATTGTGTTAATGATAAATTCAGGGGCAAGCGTGGTTGGCAATTTAGTCGGTGGAATGTGGTTCGATAAAATCGGCGGCTTCAAGTCGATTATGCTCGGAATTGTAATCACATTAACAGCATTAATCGGGCTTGTCTTTTTTCATGGGTGGCCTCACTATGCTATCTTTTTAGCGATTATTGGCTTTGGAACTGGTATTGTATTCCCTGTTGCCTATGCTTATGCAGGTGCGATTTGGCCGGAGGGGGGAAGGCGCGCGTTTAATGCTTTATATGTCGCGCAAAACATCGGCGTCGCCATCGGTTCCGCGCTTGGAGGGCTTGTTGCGTCTTATTCGTTTGCGTTCATTTTTATAGCGAATGCACTGTTATATGTTGGTTTTTTCTTAATGATATCGATCGGTTTAAAAAACGTCCGCGTTGCCAAGAGAATTGAAAAGCAAAACGAAAGGCCAGGAACAGCTTCTATTGGAAGTCGCGCAAGCTGGAATGCGCTGGTGACGCTATGCGTCGGGTATTTTTTATGTTGGGTAAGCTATGTGCAATGGTCGACAACGATTGCGACGTATACGCAGGAGTTGACCATGACGCTCAAGCAGTACAGCCTCCTTTGGACGATTAACGGAGCGCTTATTGTTCTTGCCCAGCCGCTGTTATCGGCGATTGTTCAGCGCTGGATGCAGAAAGTAAAGAGGCAAATGCTTATTGGCTTTGCCATTTTCATCGTTTCCTTTTCCATTTTGCTGAAAGCAACGTCATTTTTCGACTTCGTTTTGGCCATGATTGTATTGACGATTGCCGAAATGCTTGTATGGCCGGCGATTCCGACAGTAGCAAACCGCTTAGCACCGGAAGGGAAAGAGGGCTTTTACCAAGGGTTTGTCAACAGCACAGCGACCGCCGGAAGAATGGTCGGCCCTGTTCTCGGTGGCTTTATCGTTGACACCGCTGGCATAAAGCCATTGTTTGTTGCACTCATCATCTTTTCTTCTCTTTCATTTATAACCACTCTTTTATATGATCGAAAATTGAACAAATGTGTAAACAAAGAAAAACAAACAGTTACGATGGGCTAAACACACTCGGGTCAACCGGGTGTGTTTTTTATTGACAAATGAACCGAAATTAGATAAATATCTAATTAGATGATTATCTAATATCGAGGTGGGGTTATGCAGCTCAATCGGTTAGTGATCTTTTATAAAACGATCGGAGATCCAACGCGTCTTCGCATTATGAAAATGCTTTCTGAAGGTCCGCTGCACGGTCAGGCGATTGCAGGAAAACTTGGTCTTACTCCAGCGACAATTACACATCATCTTAAAAGATTGCGTGAAGTCAATGCTGTTTACGAACGGCGCGACGGGAATACGATTTATTTTTATCTCAATGGATCCGTGATCAAGCATTATGCGAAATCATTAATAAATTTGGCTGAACAAGATGAGGTGAAAAAAGACATGACAGATGTGATGGCAGAACGGCAAAAAGTGATTGAAAACTTTTTTACAACTGACGGGCGTTTGAAAAATATCCCAGCTCAACGAAAGAAAAAGCTTATCGTGCTGGAGCATATGTTAAAAGGATTACAAAAGGGGAAAAAATACGAAGAGAAAGAATTAAATGAGTACATTAAAAAATTTCATGATGATTATGCGACCATTCGCCGCGAATTTATCATCAATAACTATATGTATCGTGAAAACGGCATTTATGAATTAAATCCAGAAGAAATGTGGACGAAAATCGAATAGCTAATTTATTTCTTACTATAAATAATAAACTAACGAGCTAGTATTGATGAATATTAATAACAGGCAAAACAAGCATATTAGTTTTGACAAAAAATGATTTTTCTCTCCCCCCACTTGCAACGAGGCGACAAATTTTTTAAAATATTAGATATAAAAATATTGGAAAATAACGGTGAAAAGGAGTAGTAGTGGACAAAACGGACTGCAGAGAGTTGACGGTCGGTGCAAGTCAACCGAAGTTTGTTCACGAACTCGCCTTGGAGTTGCGAACATAAACAGCTTCTGTAGCCTAGTAATGTTCGCCGTGAATCTGCGTTAACGATTGAAGCGAGCACGCTTATTGCGTGCTAATAAGGGTGGTACCGCGGGAAATTCAACCTCTCGTCCCTTTTTCAGGGGCGGGAGGTTTTTTCCATCGCCTTTTTGTTAACAATGGTCAAATAAGAAAGAGATAGATAGGAGGAAACAAGATGAGTTTTAACCATCGTGAAATCGAAAAGAAGTGGCAAACATATTGGGAAAAAAATAAAACGTTTAAGACAATAGACAATGACGATAAGCGAAAATTTTATGTGCTTGATATGTTCCCGTATCCATCTGGTGCCGGTCTCCACGTTGGCCACCCAGAAGGCTATACGGCGACGGATATTTTAGCGCGCATGAAGCGAATGCAAGGTTACAACGTGCTTCATCCGATGGGATGGGACGCGTTTGGTTTGCCGGCTGAGCAATATGCACTAGACACAGGTAACGATCCCGCGGAATTTACGGAGAAAAACATTAATAACTTTCGTCGGCAAATTAAAGCATTAGGATTTTCGTACGATTGGGATCGTGAAGTCAATACGACTGATCCGAATTATTACAAATGGACGCAATGGATTTTCTTAAAATTGTATGAAAAAGGTTTAGCTTACATGGATGAAGTGCCTGTCAACTGGTGCCCGGCGTTAGGAACAGTGTTGGCGAACGAGGAAGTTATTGACGGAAAAAGTGAACGCGGCGGCCATCCGGTCATTCGGAAGCCGATGAAACAGTGGATGCTTCGCATTACGGCATATGCTGACCGTTTGCTTGAAGATTTAGAGGAGCTTGACTGGCCGGAAAGTATTAAAGAAATGCAGCGCAACTGGATCGGCCGTTCAGAAGGAGCGCACATTCATTTTGAAGTCGATGGTCATAATGAAACATTTACTGTCTTTACGACTCGTCCAGATACATTGTTTGGTGCAACGTATACAGTGTTAGCTCCTGAGCATCCGCTTGTCGAAAAAATTACGACACCGGAGCAAAAGGCAGCAGTGGAGGCGTATTTAGACCAAATTAAAAGCAAAAGTGACCTTGAGCGGACAGATTTAGCGAAAGAAAAAACAGGGGTTTTCACGGGAGCGTATGCGATTAACCCTGTAAATGGGGAGAAGCTGCCAATTTGGATTGCCGATTATGTTTTAATGAGCTACGGTACAGGTGCAATTATGGCGGTACCAGCCCACGATGAGCGTGACTATGAGTTTGCGAAAAAATTCAATTTGCCAATCAAAGAAGTTGTCGCTGGAGGCGATATTTCGAAAGAAGCATACACAGGCGATGGCGAGCATATTAACTCCGACTTTTTAAACGGTCTCAATAAAGAAGAAGCGATTCAAAAAATGATTGAATGGTTGGAGGCAAATGGAAAAGGAGAAAAGAAAGTATCATATCGTCTTCGCGACTGGTTATTCAGCCGTCAACGTTACTGGGGCGAGCCAATTCCGATTATTCATTGGGAAGACGGCACGATGACACCTGTTCCTGAAGAAGAACTTCCGCTTATGCTTCCAAAAACCGATCAAATTAAACCGTCAGGCACAGGGGAGTCACCGCTTGCGAATATTGAGGATTGGGTCAATGTCGTCGATCCGAAGACGGGCAGAAAAGGCCGTCGTGAAACAAATACGATGCCGCAATGGGCAGGAAGCTGCTGGTATTATTTGCGCTACATTGATCCGCACAATCCTGACCAGCTAGCCGACCCTGAAAAATTAAAAAAATGGCTTCCGGTTGATGTGTACATCGGCGGCGCCGAACATGCCGTTCTTCACTTGTTATACGCGCGCTTCTGGCATAAATTCTTATATGACATCGGCGTTGTACCAACAAAAGAGCCATTCCAAAAACTCTTTAACCAAGGTATGATTCTTGGCGAAAACAATGAAAAAATGAGCAAATCGAAAGGCAATGTCGTCAATCCGGATGACATTATTGAAAGCCACGGTGCTGACACGTTGCGTCTTTATGAAATGTTTATGGGGCCGCTTGAAGCATCGATCGCATGGTCGACAAAAGGATTGGATGGAGCACGTCGCTTCTTAGACCGCGTCTGGCGCTTGTTTGTCGAAGAAAATGGCGAGTTAAATCCGAACATCGTCGACAATCCTGAAACAGATACGCTTGAACGTGTGTACCATCAAACAGTGAAAAAAGTAACGGAAGATTATGAAGCACTTCGCTTTAATACAGCAATTTCTCAGTTAATGGTATTCATTAACGAGGCGTACAAAGCACCGGTATTGCCAAAAGCGTATATGGAAGGATTCGTGAAATTGTTATCACCGGTTTGCCCGCATATTGCTGAAGAATTATGGGAAAAACTTGGTCATAACAGTACGATCGCATACGAATCATGGCCAGCGTACGATGAAGCAAAATTAGTAGAAGACGAAGTGGAGATTGTTGTCCAAATAAACGGCAAAGTGCGTGCGAAATTGCATGTACCGGCGGATGCTTCCAAAGAACAGCTAGAACAACTCGCAATGGAAGATACGAAAATTAAAGAACAAATCGAAGGAAAAACAGTGCGAAAAGTGATTACCGTACCTGGTAAATTAGTGAATATTGTCGCAAATTAAAATTAAGCCCCTCACTTTTTCTGTGAGGGGCCATAAATTGAAAGGGGATTTGACGATGGAAGGGATTAAAGAAATTACGGCGGAAGAATTGAAAGAAAAACTGGAGTGCGGTGAAAAACTGAACTTAGTTGATGTGCGCGAAGACGAGGAAGTTGCATTCGGGATGATTCCGGGAGCAAAGCATATTAAAATGGGCGATATTCCCCATCGTTTAGACGAGTTTAACAAAGACGAAGAATACATCTTTATCTGTCGTTCCGGCGCCCGCAGTGAAAACGTCTGCCGCTACTTACAAGACATGGGATACAAAGTCCGCAATATGGTCGGTGGTATGCTGGCGTGGGACGGAGAGACTGTTTCAAAGGCGTGACAGCTTTGGCATTAACAGAACAGGAACAGCGACTCATTACGATGGGTTTTAGTCGAGAAAGTCCCTACGCTTATTACTTGCTTGGTTCATAATCAAAAGGGAAAGTGCAATGACAAAGCGAGATGGACATTGCCTATGACAATGGAAATAGCTTGAACTACTGTTAGCATAACAATTAGCCTCATTGCTTCACCGTGATGTTGATTTCTCTGGCATCAACCGTATTGCAAGTACAAATTATTTTTTATGGAACTGTATCAACGATGTAAAGAAAGATCAATTTAAGATGAAAAGTACCCAAAGATAAACGAAGAACGCTGTGAAATCTTGACGGAGAGTGGATACGATCATAAACATGCAAATGTCATTGAGCGTTGCATTAAACGGATTAAAGAGGAATATGCTAACAATTATACGGAGCAAGATTCTATCATTATTAAATATTCAACGTGCCTGTGAGGCAATTATTGATAATTATTGATATTGCATGCATATTGCTAGGCATTCCCCAATCAAGCCGTGATGCGTTCGATTTACTTCAGAAGATGTCATTGATGAATCGTTATGTTCCATGATAACAAAAATCTCAACATCGCCATTGTGCAGGCGATTATCGAAAGCCATTTAGAAGATTCCCGTGAATTTGTGAAACAAATTTTAGCTTATCAACCGAGATAAAATAGAGTAACCTTCATCGATTCGATGAAGGTTTTTTTGCGTTGACCGATAAAAAATTTTCCCAAGTTGGGTCATTTCACATTGAATAAGTGATTGGAATTTATGCCAATTTTCCCAATAATACAACGGAAAGCAGACTATATAATAGTCATATAAGCGATACGGTCTTCAGACATTTCTATTCCTATAGCCCAAATGAGTAGTTCCTTTTGGAGGAGGAAATGTGTATAATTTTTAGTAAATTTATATTAGTAAAAAATTAAGAAGGAGTAGGTATTATTTGAAGATTGGTGATCGCTTAAAATTTTCCCGTATCAAACATAAGTTAACGCAAGAGGAAGTGGCTGACGGAATTATTTCCGTATCATATTTATCAAAAATTGAAAACAATCAAGTGGTTCCAAGTGAAGAAGTGCTTCGCCTCCTTTGTCAACGGTTGGGAATCAACAATATCCTGAAAAATAGACAAGATGAATTAACAAGTAAATTGTTATTATGGTACAAAACGATTACGGATAAAAACCGACAGGAAGCAGCCCGGATGTACGAGGAAATCAAACGAACTTTCGATGACGTTCAGGGAGCGGAATCCATCGCTTACTTTCTGTTGTTTGAAATGCGCTATCACTTGTTATTAAAAGATATTCATACTGTCGAAGCATTGTTGATCAAATTAAGGGAATTGTATGACACCTTTGATGATGTGATGAAATATTATTATTATAAATTTTTAGGTCTACTTTACTATTGCAAGGAAAAATATGAAGATGCTTTGGAATATTATAAAAAGGCGGAGCAGCGATTTCGAAGCCAATCATTTGAAAAATGGGAAGAAGCTGATTTGCATTATTTACTAGCGCTTGTTTATAGCCGGCTCTGGAGAATATTAGGCTGTATTAACTATGCGCAGCATGCTTTAGCGATTTACCAATCCGAATACGATTTAAAGCGAAGCGCTGAATGCCATATTTTACTTGGTATTTGTTACAGAAGGTACGGAGAAGTAGATCAAGCGATCGAATGCTATTCATTGGCCCATAAAATTGCCCAAATCATTAATGATACCGAATTATTAGGTACGATTGAGCATAACCTAGGCTACTTAATGTCAATGAAACATGAGCATTATGAAGCCATTCAGCATTATAAGAAGAGTTTGCTGTATAAGCGAAACTCTTCATTACAAGCTAGATTTATTACGTTGTTTTCTCTCATCAAAGAATATTATGTTTCCAAAAACTATAAAAAAGCATTAGCCAATGTAGAGGAAAGTTTGCAGCTTCTCAAGAGGGAAAAAGATGGGATGACAACGTATTATGAATATTATCTTCATTTCACAGTTTATCAATATTTACTATCAGAAGATATTTCGGAAAATGAATTTGAAACATTTATGAAAGATCGAGTGCTCCCTTATTTTCAAAGGTTTAAAAAATATGAAGATGTTGCACAATACGCTGAATACTTGGCAATCTATTACGAGAAACGTCATAAGTATAAACTAGCAAGCAAATTCTATAAAATGAGTTATCAATTTCTAAAAAATATGATAAATATTTAGGAGGGATTTTTTTGAAAAAGCTTTTATTAGGAATCATGACGTTTGGTATTATGAGTTTACTTGTTCTCATTGGTAGTGACCAAGAACCAAAATATGTGGCAAAAGACGAACATCCGCCTCCAACCATCATCATTGCAGCGAAAGATGAACATCCACCAGCAACGATTATTTGAAGAGGAATAAGCAAAAAGACAGCTAGTTTTCTAGCTGTCTTTTTTCATGCATAGGAAAATGTGAAAAAAACGTAGGGAATTATCAACTATATCAGACTCTATTTTTCCCAATACAAATACTGTAAATATTGTGTTAATATTCTAAATACAAAGAATAAAGGAGGATGAAAAATGAAAAGGAAAATGAAATTAGCATCGTTTGGTCTTGCAGCAGGACTAGCGGCCCAAGTATTTTTACCTTACAATGCGCTGGCTTCAACGGAACACGTTACATGGAACCAACAATTTCAAACCCCTCAATTCATCTCCGGTGATCTGCTGAAAGTGAATGGCACATCCCCAGAAGAACTCGTCTATCAATATGTTGAAAAAAACGAAAACAAGTTTAAATTTCATGAAAACGCTAAAGATAATCTACAATTGAAAGAAAAGAAAAATGATAACCTTGGTTTTACGTTTATGCGCTTCCAACAAACGTATAAAGGGATTCCTGTGTTTGGAGCAGTAGTAACTGCGCACGTGAAAGATGGCACGCTGACGGCGCTATCAGGGACACTGATTCCGAATTTGGACACGAAAGGATCCTTAAAAAGCGGGAAGAAATTGAGTGAGAAACAAGCGCGTGACATTGCTGAAAAAGATTTAGTGGCAAATGTAACAAAGGAAGTACCGGAATATGAACAGGGAAAAGACACCGAGTTTGTTGTTTATGTCAATGGGGACGAGGCTTCTTTAGCGTACGTTGTCAATTTAAACTTTTTAACTCCTGAACCAGGAAACTGGCTGTATATCATTGATGCCGTAGACGGAAAAATTTTAAATAAATTTAACCAACTTGACGCCGCAAAACCAGGTGATGTGAAGTCGATAACAGGAACATCAACTGTCGGAGTGGGAAGAGGAGTACTTGGTGATCAAAAAAATATTAATACAACCTACTCTACGTACTACTATTTACAAGATAATACGCGTGGAAATGGGATTTTCACATATGATGCGAAATACCGTACGACATTGCCGGGAAGCTTATGGGCAGATGCAGATAACCAATTTTTTGCGAGCTATGATGCTCCAGCGGTTGATGCTCATTATTACGCTGGTGTGACATATGACTACTATAAAAATGTTCATAACCGTCTCAGTTACGACGGAAATAATGCAGCTATTAGATCATCCGTTCATTATAGCCAAGGCTATAATAACGCATTTTGGAACGGTTCGCAAATGGTGTATGGCGATGGTGATGGTCAAACATTTATTCCACTTTCTGGTGGTATTGATGTGGTCGCACATGAGTTAACGCATGCGGTAACCGATTATACAGCCGGACTCATTTATCAAAACGAATCTGGTGCAATTAATGAGGCAATATCTGATATTTTTGGAACGTTAGTCGAATTTTACGCTAACAAAAATCCAGATTGGGAAATTGGAGAGGATGTGTATACACCTGGTATTTCAGGGGATTCGCTCCGTTCGATGTCCGATCCGGCAAAGTATGGTGATCCAGATCACTATTCAAAGCGCTATACAGGCACGCAAGATAATGGCGGGGTTCATATCAATAGCGGAATTATCAACAAAGCCGCTTATTTGCTTAGCCAAGGCGGTACGCATTACGGTGTGAGTGTTGTCGGAATCGGACGCGATAAATTGGGGAAAATTTTCTATCGTGCATTAACGCAATATTTAACACCAACGTCCAACTTTAGCCAACTTCGTGCTGCCGCTGTTCAATCAGCCACTGACTTGTACGGTTCGACAAGCCAGGAAGTCGCTTCTGTGAAGCAGGCCTTTGATGCGGTAGGGGTGAAATAAAGTGGTATCTCATCAGTGGGGGATTTTTTTCCTCCACTGATGTTTTGTTTGTGATCAATGATGTCAGGGGAGATAGTTTAAAACAGAATTGTCATAAATGGCTCATACGAAGCCATTTCCAGATTAGTAAGCAAGATGGAGAATTTGGTTCAAAAAGTTGCATGCTTGCATGACAAAAGAGGACCACTCCATATGAAATCGAAATCATTTTTGAAAGAAAGCGTTTTATCTGGTTTTACTATCCATTCTTTCTCTCTTCCTCGCAAATTCTCTTTCTTTTGCTTTGTCTATTTTGCCTCTTGTCATTGTGCTAGCTTTGCTTGTTGCGGAGGTAACGGAATTGAATGAAAATGGGATATACGCATCTCTTGAATTGTCATACTATCCCTCTTTTTTTGTTGTTTCCATCTGTGTGGATGATGTAGGGTACTGTGAAGGAAAAGTTTCAGCCCAAGTCAATCTGTTTCCATTCGTTCAAGAATGTCTAAGATTTATGCAATTGATTGATAGTCTTTGGTTCGAATTATTGTTTGCTAAATAACACGTTTCTATTACTCTGAATGGCATTAGTTATTTCTTCATACATACATGAAACCGAGCTAAGGTTCATCATATTAATGAAGAGGAAAAGGCTTAAATACGCTTGAGAACTGGGATTTCAGACTCTAAGAATTGAAAAACTTCCTAAATTGAAGTGATTGTAGATTCTCTAAACCGTCTTTTTTATATAAATTAACGGCCTGTTTATACATATGAAGGTTATATGGCAGCTTCCTGATGTACCGAATTAGTAAAAAGAAAGTGAAGTTTGGAAGAAATCGCCTCTCGATGATTGTTCTTTTGAAACAATATTGTAGTATACGTTGTCTATTTCGGCTTATTAACTTCATTGATTTTTATTTTTTATTAAATCTATAAAGGAGTTTTGGAGAGAGAGGAAAAAGATTTTTAATAGGGGGATAAAAATGGAAAAGAATGATGCTTTATTATTGTTTTTAAAAATCTCTCTTCATCGTATGTATGAACATTATTTACCCAAGCTATTGCAGGCTCTTCAAGTTTTGAGCAGAGAGGAACTTTGGATGCGTGAAGCGGAAGGGATGAATGCCATAGGGGGAATTGTTCTTCATATATGTGAACATATTCGAAGAAATACGTTACAGTCGAAAAATCTGACAATCACATTTTCAAAAGGGATCGAAGAATATTTTCCGGATTTTGATTGGACATCGGATAAATTATGTGAATATGTTCAAAAAACATTCGATGAATGGCAAGATGAAATGATCGCATGTATTGCCAATTTTCATCATAGGAAAATCGATGTACATCGCTTATATCATCTTGTCGAACACACCGCTTATCATCTTGGGCAAGTTATTGATCGTGTGAAACGAATAAAGGAGATTTCTTTTCATTTTTGTCAAAAAGGATTAAATGAACAAGTATTAAGGGAGATGATTGAAAAAAATTAAATCAAACCATATGTCTTGCTTCGGGTAGAGGAGGAGTGGGCAATGTACAAAGTGAAAGTATTCGATGAAGAGCATGAAAAAGATTTGGAACGCGCGGTGAATGCATTTTTGGCAGGGTTAAAAGAGGGACAGCTGATTGATATTAAATACGAAGTGGCGTTGATGGAATCAGAGGGGGAGCAAATTTATTGCTTTTCGGCAATGGTCATTTATCGAGCCTAACCGAAATACGGTTAGGCCCTGTTCGTTAGCGCATGTTTGGCTGCGTTCATTCCGGCAAGTCTTCCAGTGACGAGGGCGGCAGTGATGTTATACCCACCAGTGTAGCCGTGAATGTCTAAAATTTCTCCACAAAAATAAAGCCCCTCCATCAATTTGGATGACATTTCTTTCGGATGAATTTCTTTTACAGACACGCCGCCACCGGTGACGAATGCTTTTTCAATTGGCAATGTGCCATGCACGTGGAATTGAAATTGCTTGCAGTCGCGTACGAATAAGCGCACCTTTTCGTGTGACAGCGTACCTGCCAGTGTTTGCGGGTCGATTTCGTTTTTCTCTAACAAAAATAGCAAATACCGCTCTGGTAGAATCCCTTTTACAACATTTTTTACCGCTTTTTTTGGCTCGGCTTTGAGCCTGCTTACGATGGACTGAAATATTTCTTCAGCGTTTTTGTCGGGTATGGCATCAATACTCATTGTGACGTAGCCAGTTTGATATTTTTTTAACGCCTTCACGACAAATTGGCTGCAACGAAGTGCTGCAGGACCAGAAATGCCGAAATGAGTAAAAATCATATCCATCCGATGAGTAATGATTGGTTTCCCTTTCGGATCTAACACGCTTAACGCCACATCTCGGAGCGAAAGACCTTGTAATGTTCTTTGTTGAATAAACGGTTCTTTTGATGTAATAGGAACTTCAGTTGGAAATAACTCTGTTACAGTATGTCCTGCTTTTTCTGCCCAGGCGTAGCCGTCCCCGGTTGAGCCTGTCTGTGGAACGGATTTGCCGCCAACAGCCACGACGACACATTTGGCAGAAATAAATTCTCCTGTTTTTAACGTAATGCCAACGGTTTTTCCATTTTCGTATTCGACGTCTGCCACCGGTGTGTTCACTCGAATGTCTACGTTTAATTTTTTTAGTTGATTGATAAGCGCGTTTACTACCGACTGCGCGTTATCCGTTACAGGAAACATCCGACCGTGGTCCTCTTCTTTTAAACGAATGCCAAGACGTTCAAAAAAGCGAATAATGTCCTCATTGTTAAACACAGAAAACGCGCTGTATAAAAACCGGCCGTTTCCGGGAATATGTTTGATGATTTCGTCGACAGGCAAACGATTTGTCACATTGCACCGTCCACCCCCGGAAATGGCGAGTTTGCGCCCAAGCTTGTCTCCTTTATCGACGAGAAGCACCTTTGCTCCTTGCTCTGCTGCGGCAATCCCTGCCATTAATCCAGACGGGCCGCCGCCGATAACAATAACATCATATGTCACTTGCTTCACCAGCCTTTCTTTCTCTATTATAGTCAAGAGAAGAAAATTTCTCGACTAGATAACGATTATGATAAAATACAGTAGTTATCGTTTTAAAAGCTGTCATACTAGGGAAGGGATATTATGTCATCTTCAAAATTGCTGCGTGGAACGTTTATTTTGACGTTAGGTGTAATGTTGTCGCGCATTCTCGGGTTAGTGTATGTAATTCCGTTTCATCCGCTCGTTGGAGAGCGAGGTGGAGCACTTTATTCGTATGGATACGTGCCTTACCAAATTTTTATTAGCCTTGCTACGGCGGGGGTGCCGCTTGCTGTTTCGAAATTTGTGTCGAAATATAACGCATTAGGGGAGTATCGCACCGGCTATCGGTTATTCCGTTCCGGACTATTATTAATGACGATAACGGGTATCGTAGCGTGTATTGTTCTCTATATGATCGCTCCTTGGATTGCACCATTCGTGATTGAGGAGCAAGTGAAAGGGAATTCCGTTCACGATGTTGTCACTGTTATTCGCGCAGTTAGTTTCGCTCTTATCATTGTGCCTGTGATGAGTTTAATACGCGGCTTTTTCCAAGGTCATGAATCGATGGGCCCGACTGCTTTATCGCAAGTCGTTGAACAGCTTGTCCGCATTATTTTTTTGCTTGCCAGCTGTTATATTGTGCTGCGTGTGATGCACGGATCGCTAGTGACGGCAATTAGTTTAGCTACATTTGCGGCATTTGTTGGCGCTTTGGGAGGACTTGCGGTCTTAATTTGGTATTGGTGGAAACGGAAAGCACATCTAAACGAGCTGCTGGCGCAAGATCGCGGACAGCTTCATCCTCCTTTAAAAGAGATGTATAAGGAATTAATCATGTACGCAGCTCCATTTGTGTTTGTAGGGCTAGCTACTCCGCTTTATCAGCTCATTGACCAGTTTACGTTTAACCGGGCGATGGCGAGCATAGGGCTTGCGAAAATTTCCGAAGAAGCGTATTCCATTTTTAATTTATGGGCGCAAAAACTTGTCATTATTCCGGTGACGCTTGCGACATCATTTGGGCTAACACTCATTCCAACGATTACGAAAGCGTATGTTGCCGACGACCGGAAATCGTTGCGGAAATATTTGAACCAAACATTCCAAGTTGTCATGTTTTTAACAGTGCCTGCGGTGGTAGGAATGGCAATCTTGGCAGAGCCGGTGTATGCGGCGTTTTACAGCTATGATCCGCTCGGCGAGCAGGTGCTGCGCTGGTATGCGCCGACGGCAATTTTATTTGCCATGTTTTCTGTCACAGCGGCGGTATTGCAAGGAATCAACCAGCAGCGCTTTACTGTCATTAGCTTGACGCTTGGGTTATTGATAAAGCTTTTGCTAAACACGTTCCTTATTACAAAGTTTGCGACAATTGGAGCGGTTTTAGCGACGACATTGGGCTATTTTGTTTCCGTTCTGTTTAATTTATGGATTATTAAAAAATACACCAATTATCGATACGGATTTGTGTTTCGGCGAACGGTGTTAATCGGTATTTTTACAACGATTATGTCTATTTTCGTTGCACTTGCGTTACCTTTATTAGAAGCGTTGTTGCATTATAAAGGTGGAAGATTTGATTCGATGGTCATCGTAGTGGTGGGTGCGCTCATTGGAGCGGGAGTTTATTTCTTTATTAGCGAACGCTCAGGGCTGCTTACATCTTTGTTTGGAAATCGCTTCGCGTTTTTACAACGAAAAAAAGCAAAGAAGGCTGTTTCGTAACAGCCTTCTTTGCACATTAAAAGCTGCCGCCTGTGTACGGAAGACCAAGTTGACGTTCTACTCGCTGCAAGCGTTGATTTAAGCGATTTAAGCGCTCCGTATGACGCTCAAGTGTTCTTTCGATGCGGTTTAAGCGCTGTTCGAGGTTTCCTGGATAGGATGGATAACCAGGAGTACCACCAGGATAGCCGCCAGGGGTACCGCCAGGATAGCCTGGAACCCCTCCGGGATATTGGGAAGGACTTGGTTGTTGACGATAGTCTGTCATCTGCAAAGCTCCTTTCTGTTTTTTCTTAAGTAGTGTATGCCATAGGGATAAAAGCGGATTAGACGAATGCCTAACAAGGAAAAAATTTTATGAGAGGATGGAAGAATCATTGAGTCTGCGAATTGATAAGCTTTTGGCAAATATGGGATATGGGACGCGTAAAGAAGTAAAAAAATTATTGAAATCAGGAGTTGTTAAAGTTGATGACATAATCGTGAAAGATCCGAAGACACAAGTGAATCCGAAAGAGCAAGTCGTTACGGTATGGGGCGAAGAGGTGGAGTATAAAGAGTTTATTTATTTAATGATGAATAAACCGCCGGGAGTGATTTCAGCGACGGAGGATATGGTGGAAGAAACGGTAGTGGATTTGTTGGAGGAAGAGGATCGGGTGTTTGCGCCGTTTCCTGTGGGACGCTTAGATAAAGATACGGAAGGCTTATTGTTGTTAACAAATGACGGGCAACTGGCACATCAGCTGCTGTCGCCGAAAAAACATGTGCCGAAAACGTATTTTGCTGTCATTGACGGGGAAGTGACAGAGGAAGACGTAGCTGCATTTCGTCGAGGGATCGTTCTTGATGACGGGTATGAGACGAAACCAGCTGAATTAGTTATTTTAAAAGCGGGACTTCGTTCGGATGTGGAAGTCACGATTACAGAAGGAAAGTTTCATCAAGTGAAGCGAATGTTTCAAGCGGTGGGAAAACGTGTTGTATACTTAAAACGGATTCAAATGGGGCCGCTTTCCCTTGATCCGTCCCTAGAGCCCGGTGAATATCGCGAATTGACGGAAGAAGAAATTGATATGTTAAAGCAACCACAAACATATTAACAAAAAAAGGGAACCTTTCCAAAAAAGGTTCCTTTTTATATCAAATGCTTATAATCTGCTTTTTTATGGAGTATTGAGGCTAACCATGTTTGTTTCAATAACCTCTCACCTTTCTCTCTCTCATACCAGCTAAGAGGACATTCTCACCTTCTTATTGGTCGTCGTCCATTTGCCTTTGCTAGGGCTGCGAACTAGGTCGTTGTACGCTAACACGTTTAAATCACGCTGAATGGTTCTTGGAGTGATACCAAATTCATCGACGAGTTCCTGGGTTGTGACAGTCCCTCTCTCGTTAATGAACATGTAGACAGATTTAATACGCGTTAGCATGCGATGAGTTGAAGGTTTCAAGAGACCACTCCCTATCATTACTTAATTCGCATGGCACAACATTGCTGCTTCTAAGATGAGAGATTATTTCTAGATGTCTGTTTCTTCTGTCTATTGTATATTGTACACGAATATAAGAGAAAAATGCTACCTATTTGCTGATATTCACAAAATATTTAAATATCTTTTTATATTCCCTTAATGTTATTGTAATGAAAGAAAAAGCAACGAAAACTTTTTACCAAGCTTTGACTTTTTTTATTGTTTTATGATACGTTGGCGAGGAAGGGAATTGAAAAAGAGGAAGGGGTTTATGATGAAAGTCAACTGGATGGAAGAAGTGGAAAAACGAAAAGATGATTTGATTCGTGATACCCAAACATTGTTGCGCATTCCGAGCGTGCTCGATGAAGAACGTGCGACAGCAGAAGCACCGCTTGGACAAGGAGTGTATGAAGCGTTGCAATTTTTGCTGAAACGCGGGCAAGAAGAAGGATTCATTGCCAAAAATGTCGATGGCTTAGCAGGGCATCTAGAAATGGGGCAAGGAGATGAACTGATCGGCGTTTTATGCCATGTTGACGTTGTTCCCCCAGGAGATGGATGGACGAGCGATCCGTTTGCGGCTGAAATTCGGGATGGAAAAATATATGCTCGTGGTGCGATTGACGATAAAGGGCCAACGATGGCAGCATTTTACGCGATGAAAATTGTTAAAGAGCTTAACTTGCCATTGAGTAAGCGAGTGCGTATGATTATTGGCACTGATGAAGAAAGCAAGTGGCGCTGTGTTGATCATTATTTTAAGCATGAAGAAATGCCAACGATGGGATTTGCACCAGATGCTGATTTTCCGATTATTTATGCGGAAAAAGGAATTGTAGATGTTGATTTGCAGCAAAAACTGACCGCAACGAACGAAGGTGGAGAAATTCAGCTTCAATCATTAAGCGCCGGAAGACGATATAATATGGTACCTGATTTTGCAGAGGCAGTGTTGTTGGTGGAAGGGGAACGTGGCGCTGAGATTGAGCAACGTTTTCGTCAATTTCTCGATGAAACTGGTTTAAACGGAAACGTTTTATTGAATGAGCATACGGTAACGCTCCAGCTTAAGGGAGTTTCTGCCCATGCGATGGAACCGGATAACGGGAAAAATGCAGGGCTATTGCTCGTGAGCTTTTTAGCGAAAATGTCGCTCGATAAACATGCCCAATCATTTATTCGCTTTCTCAATGAATATTTTGTCGGTGATTCTCGCGGCAAAACGATTGGAATTTCATATTCAGATGACATTACAGGTGATTTAACCGTCAATGTCGGGATTCTGGCTTATAATCAAGAGTCAGGTGGAAAAATCGGCATTAACTTACGTTATCCAGTCACAAATGATATCGAAAAGACGAAGCGCACGATGGAACAGTTGGCGGCAGAACACGGATTTGCGCTTGAAAACTTTAGTGATTCAAAGCCGCATCACGTTGACCAAAATCATGTTCTTGTTCAAACACTGCAGCGGGTGTACGAGGAACAAACGGGAGAACAAGCTACACTCCTTTCGATCGGAGGGGGCACGTACGCTCGCTCGCTTCAGGCTGGAGTGGCATTTGGACCACTTTTCCCAGGAAGACAAGATGTAGCGCATCAAAAAGATGAATATATTATCATTGATGATTTGCTAAAAGCCACGGCGATTTATGCGCAGGCGATTTATGAACTAGCGAAGTGAAAAAGTTCCTAAAATATGTTATGATAAAGAAAAAAAGTGATGAGTACCGCTCCATGTAGAGCGGTGCTTTTTCTGAGAATGAAGGGATGCAGAGCAACATGGAGGTAGCATTAAAACGAGGGGAATCATCGAACAAAACAACTTTTCAATTATTTTATTTTTTAATATTTTTTGGATTTGGATCGCTGTTTCCGCTTTTGTCCGTGTATTTGCAAGAAGATGTTGGACTTTCAGGGACGGAAATCGGTGCAATCATGTCGATTAGCCCAATTGTGATGATTTTTGTACAGCCTGTTTGGGGAATGATTAGCGATTATACGCGCAAACCGGTTGCTGTGTTAGTAATTTCCTTACTCAGTACCGCTTTGATTGGTTTTCTCTATTCTTCTGTTCATCAGTATGGTTGGCTTCTTATTGTGGCGGCTTTGTTAGCGTTTACGCAAAGCGCGATCGTTCCGATTTCTGACAGTATTACATTAAATTATGTGCAAAAAATAGAAGGAAGCTACGGTTCGATTCGTTTATGGGGTTCAATTGGATTTGCGCTGGCTGTCCTTATAGGAGGTTGGTTGTCAGATCGGTTTTCACTTGTTGCGATTTTCTATATATTTGCTTTCATCTTATTATTGTCTGCTATGCTTGCTTGGAGATTACCGCGCGAGAGCCAAGCGATGAAAGTGGAAATTGGCCGCGGAATGGTACAGTTGTTTCGAATTCCGAGATTTGTTTTATTTTTAGTGACGACGTTTCTTGTATTCGGTCCGATTTATGCCAACAATTTTTATTTTGGTGTGTTTATAAAGGAAATCGGAGGAACATTGACAGGAATCGGATTCGCATTTTTACTTGCGGCGGGAAGCGAGGCGCCGTTTATGAAAATCACCGATGGCCTCATTCGCCGTTATGGAACAGTAGCGATTTTAATTTTTGCTGCCACGATTTCTGCGTTACGCTGGATGTTTTATTTTTTTGAACCATCTCTTACTCTTGTGTATATGACAACGATTGTTCAAGGATTTTCTGTTGGTTTGTTCATTCCGGCTGCGTTACAATATGTGCGTGAGCTTGCTCCCGATCACGTCAGGGTAACAGCGGTTTCACTATATTCTGCTGTTGGAAATGGATTAGGAAGCTGGTTTTGTACGTTTGCAGGCGGTTATATTCTTGACTATTATCATATTGGATACGTCTATTTATTCTTTAGCGTGTTAACGTTTATCGGCTTGGTCATATTAGGCATGATGATGATGAAAGAACGAAGAAATGTACCGGATGTCTCGTAAAGAGATGTCCTTTTTTCATAGGAGAAAATTTGATAAAATTGAGGAAATTATCTTAGAGAGAAGGAGACGTATGGGAAACACGCATTATTTTCTGGCTGTACCTTTAACGAGTGAGGTCAAGGAACAGCTAGCCAAATGGCAAAAGACGGTCGCATTACATTTTCCGTTTCGTACATGGGTACATCAGGAAGATTATCATATTACATTAGCCTTTTTAGGAGCCGTTTCGCCCAAGCAGCTAGAAGCGGTTCGTGAGGCAATATGCAAAGTAGCCAATACGCATGCCCCGTTTACGCTATCGCTTGCAACGCTCAGGACATTTGGAAATCCCATTGCGCCCCGCATTTTATGGCAAGGGGTAGAAAAAGAGGAGAAGTTAATGGTGCTGCAACGCGATGTATATACGGCATGTGTTGAAATTGGTTTTTCGCTAGACAAACGACCATTTACTCCACATATTACCGTTGCGCGCAAATGGAGAGGAGACGATGAGTTTCGTTTAGAGGAGATGAGAAAGATGGGGGAAAGCCGAGGGAGTTTTGAGGTTCGGCATGTTGTTCTTTATCAAACGCACTTAGACCGAACGCCGAAGTACGAAGCAATTGCTTTGTTTCCTCTTTTAGATGAGAAAGGAGAAAGATGATGAAACGAGCTATTGTTGTTATCTTGCAAATTGCTGGTTTATACGGGTTTTATCTTATCGGCACATGGATACAACACTTGTTTCATCTTCTGATTCCCGGCAGCATTATTGGAATGATACTATTGTTTCTTCTTCTTATCACCAACATTATAAAAGAAGAATGGCTTGGACAAGGAGGAAAGTTTTTATTAGCCCATTTGCCGTTGTTATTTGTACCGGCTACTGTCGGCGTTATTGAGTATATTTCGTTATTTCAAGGACAAGGGGTGCTGTCTATTGTTGATGTCATCGTCAGTACGATAATCGTAATGGTATTGTCAGGAGCGATTGGGCAATGGAGGGCGAGAAAAGAAACAGCTTCTCCATTAGGCAATAAAGTGTCAAGGGGGATGGAAGGATAATGGGAAATGCGCTGTTGTTTATTTTCGTAACAGTTGTCATTTATTATATGATGAAAAAAGTATATGCCCGTTTTTATACTCCCCTTCTTTCGCCGATTGTAACGACAACATTGATAATTGTAGTCATTCTTTTGACAGTTCATCTTCCGTATGAAGTATACATGGAAGGGGGAAAATGGATTGGTGGATTGCTTGGACCAGCGGTTGTGGCACTCGCGTTTCCCCTCTATCAATATCGCCAAACTTTGAAACGATTTTTTTGGCCTGTTGTTCAAGCCGTTTTGGCAGGAACAGTAGTCGGCATATTAAGCGGTGCATTGTTTGCATATGTTTTCCACCTTAATCAAAAGCTCTTTTTATCCCTTCTTCCAAAATCGGTTACTTCGCCAGTAGCGATGGATATTGCGAAAGCGATTGGCGGCATTCCAACATTAGCGGCGGTATATGTGATGATTGCGGGGATATTTGGAGCGATTTTTGGTCCTTCGTTGCTACGCATGTTCAACATTACACATCCGCTTGGTGTCGGAATCGGATTAGGGAGCGCTTCGCATGGAATCGGTACGGTGAAAGCATTGGAAATAGGAAAAGAAGAGGCAGCGATTAGCTCAATTGCGATGACATTAAGCGCGGTTTTTGCTGCTTTACTTTGCCCGTTTTTTGTTGCTGTTTTATTATAAAAAGTAGTAAAAAGTTCATCGGGGGTTGCTTGTGTGGGACAATTAATCAAGCTTCAAGATTATATTTCTAGATATGAAACGGATGTATATCGCTATGCTAGCGAGTTTATTCGGTTAAAGAAAAAACATTGGAAGAACGTAAAAGAAGCGTGGGAAAGAGGGGAGGTCAATCATTACACTCCTTCCTTACCTGATTCAACGTGGGATTGGATTGAAGAAAAACCATCATTTTTTGAGAGAATGAAAAATTGGTTCCAACGGCGTTCACCGGAAGAAAAAGAGGAGTCGATTGAGAAGGAACAGGATCAAGAGGAAGAATTATTTTTGTCATTTACAACAGAGCCGAGAACGCTCGATGAGTTAAAAATATTATTTTTAGAAAAAGTGTTTCAGCTGCAAATGAAATGGGCGAGTTCCACCTTAAAGCATGAGTCGATTGTTGACAAAAAATTTTATTACGAGGAGCCGCTCCAATATTTTCTACAACGCTTTCCAGATACGTATTTATGTTTATATAAGCCTGTATTTTTGGTGAAAAATGCTCCTGTCGAGGGAGAAATCATTTTATTAAGTCCGACGATGACGTGGTGCATGACATTTGCTGAGGGAGAAAAAGATAACATTATCATCGGTTCTCCTGAGCGCTTCTGGACAGAAGTAACGAATAGAGGAGAAAAGCGAATGCTTAATCCATTAATGGGATTACAACGAATGGAGAAAATTGTGAGAAGTATATATGAACGGCATCAGATTGAGTTGCCAATTAAAAAAGTTATCCTCAATCGTTATGGGTATATTGATTACCGTTATGCGCCAAGCGATGTTCAATTGATTGACAAGCGCCACTATGAACAATGGTTCTCCTCGCTAAGAAATTTAACCGCACCATTAAAGCATGTGCAATTAAAGGCTGCGTCATATTTGTTGCGTCATTGTTATAGTCATTATTATGAGCGTGTCGAGTGGCACGAAGAGGAGGAAAAGGTGTGAGCAATCACACCTTTTCCATCGATGAAGGACGGGAAGGCGGTTTTCCGAGGAAATAGAGTTGTGAGAAATGAATGAAGACGGGGCGGCAATTTTAATATTGCTTCTTCCTTTAAGTTAAAGAGGGATAACGTTGGAATAATTCCTGCTTTTATTCATAGCGAATCCGTGATTTCGTCTCCATCGACTTGGATATTCCCCTTTTTCGGTAATCATAATTCAGGTGTTTGTTGTCGGTTTAGCTAGAGCACGATGTGAGTCTAGGAGGTGAAAATTTTGCTTAACGTACATCGAACATTCGAAGCGTATATAGATAGGATGAACACGATTACGATTTTAGTGCCCAAATCGTATCATCAAGGAAAGTTGAAAGCGTTTACGATTGAAAACCCGAATCACGAACGGTGTGCTTTGCGCATTCATAAAGAGACAGATTTATCGACGAGGATGAAATATGAATGTCGCATTGATGTTCCGATCGAAATCGGACAACATTATCTCATTTATGATGAATACGGAGCATTTACCGACCTACAAATTGGTGCTGTCATCCGAACGAAAGAGTTTGATGAACAATTTTTTTACAATGGAAATGATCTTGGAGTCATCTATACACGACAACAAACGACCTTTAAGCTATGGGCACCGACAGCAACAGAAGTAAAGTTAAAACTGCTTGAACCAAAGACGGGAAAGGAAGAACATATTCCGCTTGAACGCACGGAAAAAGGAGTGTGGACCGTTACTGTTTTTCGCGATATAGAAGGAATGCATTACAATTATTTAGTGTGTGTAAACCTTGTTTGGCGTGAAGCAGTCGATCCGTATGCGGTCGCTGTTTCGATGAACGGGGAATACGGAGTAATTGTCGATTTAACAAAGACTCATACCCCTAAGCCTTCGTTGCCACCGTTATTGTCGCCGACTGATGCGATCATTTACGAGGCCCATATTCGCGATTTTACGATTCATCCCGATAGCGGTATTGTCCATAAAGGAATGTATTTAGGCTTGACCGAGCTCGGAACAACGGGGCCAAACAATACTGTTACAGGTCTTTCGTATATAAAAGAACTCGGGATTACTCATGTGGAACTGCTTCCGTTCAATGACTTTGCCGGAGTGGACGAAGGTCAGCCAAATCAACAATATAATTGGGGATATAATCCTCTTCATTACAACGTTCCTGAAGGAAGCTATGCAACTGACCCTGCTGATCCGTACGCTCGGATTTACGAACTAAAAAAAGCGATCCGAACGCTGCAAGAAAACGGAATTCGTGTCATTATGGACGTCGTCTATAATCATGTATATATTCGTGAACAATCGTCGTTTGAAAAAATTGTTCCCGGTTATTATTTTCGGCATGATGAACACGGTTTTCCATCAAATGGAACAGGTGTCGGAAACGATATTGCCTCAGAGCGAAAGATGGTGCGGAAATTTATTGTCGATTCCATACGGTTTTGGATGGAAGAATATCATGTTGATGGATTTCGCTTTGATTTAATGGGGATTCTAGATATCGAAACGATGAAAGAAATTTGCAGCGTCGTCCATTCGATTGACCCGTCTGCCCTTTTATTAGGAGAAGGCTGGGATTTACCAACCCCGCTTCCTTCTGAACAAAAGGCAACGTTGCAAAACGCTGACAAACTTCCAGACATTGCTTACTTTAATGATCGATTTCGCGATAGCGTAAAAGGCAGTGCGTTTTCCGTTGCGGATCAAGGTTTTGTCCTTGGCAATTGCGCGTATCGGGAGAGAATAAAAGAGATGATTGCCGGAAGTGTGCGTACTGGAACAGGTCAAGGATTGTTTTTCGCTCCAACACAAACGATTAATTATGTGGAGTCGCACGACAACCATACGTTTTGGGACAAAATGATGATAGCGAATGGTCACGAAAGCGAAGCGGTGAGAAAAAAACGACAAAAACTAGCGACTGCAATGGTCCTGTTATCGCAGGGAATTCCGTTTTTGCATAGCGGACAAGAATTTTATCGGACAAAACAGGGGATCGAAAATAGCTATAATGCCCCAGATGAGATTAATCAGCTGGATTGGAAGCGAAAAAGCGAGCATGAAGAGGATGTTCGCTACATTCAAGGATTGATCCGATTGCGGAATGAGCATCGCGCCTTCCGATTGGCAACTGCTGCTGAGATCCGTACTCACCTTCTGTTTTTAGAGCCGATGCCTCCCTCCATCATTGCTTATCAACTTCATCATGTGCAAGCATATGGACGATGGAGCGATATTATCGTAATTCATCATAATCAAGAAACGAAGGAGCGTGTGTTCCTGCCGGACGAAGATGAATGGCATGTCGTATGTGACGGAAAACGCAGCGGCATTGATCCATTGTTTTCTGTTCAAAAGGAAATGGAGATCGATGGAATTGCGACATTTGTCCTTGTTAAAACAGGATCGTAGGACTTTTACTTGACGAGAAAAGCAAATCGCATATAAAATCTAGTAAGACAGCTATTGTCTGAAAACAAGAAATCAGGTGATTGCTGTCTTTTATTTTTTATAAGTTGAAGGTGAACTTGCTTTGGAACAGTTACTAGGAAAGGAGTGGGAAATCACTCCTGCTGGCGGGGCTACTGGAGATGCATATTTTGCGCAATATGAGGGACGAAAGCTGTTTTTAAAACGCAATTCTTCGCCGTTTCTTGCCGTTTTGTCAGCAGAGGGAATCGTCCCAAAGCTTGTCTGGACGAAGCGGATGGAAAATGGCGATGTCATTACAGCTCAACAGTGGCTGAATGGAAGAGAATTAAAACCGCATGACATGGGAAGTGAACAAGTCGCAAGTTTATTGCGAAAAATTCATCGTTCCCAAGACTTAGTGGCGATGCTCAAACGGTTAGGAAAGACCCCACTACTTCCAGAGGTGATGGTCGATAAACTAAAAGAGCGAATGTCTCGTCATTCGTTCGATGAGCCCATTGTCAAACAAGCATTGGTGTGGCTCGAACAAAATTTACCTTCGATTCAAAACGAGGAGTTTGTTGTTTGTCATTGTGACATTAATCATAACAATTGGTTACTTTCCGAAGATGGAAGGTTGTATTTAATTGACTGGGATGGAGCGATGATCGCCGATCCGGCGATTGACATCGGCATGTTGTTATATTCTTACATCCCTGAAGACAAGTGGGAAGGTTGGCTTCAGCTTTACGGGCTTGAATTGACAGACGATTTACGTTTTCGAATGAAATGGTATGTAGTGGCACAAACGTTATATTCGCTTGCTTGGCAAAAAGAGAAGAATGTAAAAAAGGAAATGCAACAGTCATTGCATTTCCTCGAGGACATTTTGTCCTTTACGTAAGCTGATTGACCCATTCAGATAATTGTTGTTGGTGAGAGAGAATATGGGAATCTAAGTCAGTGCTATATTTTCCGTTTTGTCCATAGGCATAAATGTCCGGCAAAACGCTTTTTACATGTGCACCGACTTGTTCATTTCCCAACAATGATCTGACAAGGCGTTCGATTTGTTCACATTCGGAAACGGTGCCGCAACAATCGGTTTGATGATTAGATAAAATATCTTTTAATATCACCATTTGATGCTTATGATTGAGTGGCATACACAACCACCATCCTTTTTGTGAAAAGGTCTGTGTTTATTGATTAATGTGCGCTTGTGACGAAAAATTTATACCACTTTCTCGCAGTCGTGAATACGGCTGTTTTTTATTTTGCTATCTTGCGCTTTTGCCGCTATTCATGATATCGTTGACAACGACAAACAAAGAAACAGAGGTGTCTGTATGCGTTTACGTAACAAACCTTGGGCAAAAGATAAAATTGCCGCTTACCCGAATTATGTTATTCCAAATCCAGAGCAATATAAGGGAAAATGGAACGAAGTATTTGGAAATAATCATCCTATTCATATAGAAATTGGAACGGGAAAAGGCCAGTTTATTACTGGGATGGCAAAAGCAAATCCACATATCAATTATATTGGAATTGAGCTGTACGAAAGTGTCATTGTTTCGGCATTAGATAAGCTCATTGAAAACGAATTGCCGAATTTGCGTTTATTAAATGTGAACGCCAAAGATTTGCCGAATTTTTTTGCGCAAGGGGAAGTAGAGCGCATTTATTTAAATTTCTCAGATCCGTGGCCAAAGAAGCGGCATGAAAAGCGGCGTTTAACGTATCAAGCATTCCTTGAGCTATATGAGCAAGTATTAGTCGATGAAGGGGAAATTCACTTTAAAACCGATAATCAAGGGTTGTTTGAATATTCGCTCGTGAGTTTCTCACAATATGGATTAGTGTTAACATATGTTAGTTTAGACCTTCATCATAGTGATTTTGTTGGAAATATTATGACGGAGTATGAAGAAAAGTTTGCCGCCAAAGGGAATCGCATTTATCGCTGCGAAGTGAAATACCCGTCTAAAAAACGATGTGAAAACAATGAGGCTGTCTCTCCATAGATGAGACAGCCTCTATTTTTATTTTCGAAACATTCGTGGAATGGTACACTAAATAATGAGGTGATGGGAAGTGGAACAATTAAAAATTGGAGATGTGACGATTACATGGTTAAACGGAGGGGTGACGCATTTAGACGGAGGCGCAATGTTCGGTGTTGTGCCGAAGCCGCTTTGGTCGAAAAAATATCCGTGCAATGACAATAATCAAATTGAATTGCGTACTGATCCGCTTCTTGTGCAAGTGGATGGAAAAAACGTATTAATTGAATCAGGAATTGGCAATGGGAAATTGACAGATAAGCAAAAGCGCAACTTTGGGGTTACCGAGGAATCCAATATCGAGCAATCTCTCGGCCAACTCGGTTTAACAACGAACGATATTGATATCGTATTGATGACTCATATGCATTTTGATCATGCATGCGGCTTGACGAAATGGGAAGGGGAACGGCTTGTTTCCGCATTTCCGCGCGCACAAATTGTTACATCTCAACTCGAATGGAATGAAATGAGACAGCCCAATATTCGCTCGCGCAATACATATTGGAAAGAAAATTGGGAAGCGGTCGTCGATCAAGTGGTTACATTTGAAAAGGAAATAGAAGTCGCAAGCGGCATAAAAATGGTTCATACGGGCGGCCATAGCGAAGGGCACTCGCTTGTACTCATTGAATCAGGAGGAGAAACGCTCATCCACTTGGCAGATTTGCTGCCGACGCACGCCCATCAAAACATCTTATGGGTAATGGCGTATGACGATTACCCGATGACATCCATTTTTGAAAAACAAAAATGGATATCGTACGCGATTGAACAACAAGCATGGTTTACTTTTTACCATGACGCGTATTATCGGGCATTAAAATGGGGCGAAAGCGGCGAAATCATAACGAGTCTTCAACGAAACCGCTAGCAATAAAAACAGGGCGCCTTCTATAATAGGAGCGCCCATACGGATCATTTAGCTTTCAGATTGGGCGCGTTTCGATAATTGTTCCTGTATACGCGTCGATGAGAAACTCGTGTTGTTCGTCACCGCGGCAAACGCCGCCTTTATATACGGTATAAACGATATTGTTTTTTTTGTATGGTTCCGGCTTTGTTTGAATCCACGAACCGCTGATCGGGGCATATTGCTGAAACGCCGTTTTGGCTAATGATAGTGCTTTTTCCGATGAAATCATTTGCTTATTCAGTAGTGTTTTGACAACGTACGCAGCAGCGAAACCAACCGTAACACCAGCGAAAAAGTTTTTCCAACTCATTTTTAAACCTCCGCTACTATAGTCTATCGTTTAGTATATCTCATTTTTCAAAACAATGTAAGAAAAGTGGAAAACAATTCAGTCGTTCGTTAAAATAAAAATGGATACGGAAAAGGGGTTAGAGAACATGAATGAGGAAACACTTCAGTTATTTAAAACATTAACCGAGTTGCCGGGAGCGCCGGGCAATGAGCATGCGGTGCGGCGTTTTATGAGGAAAGAATTAGAACAATATGCTGATGAAGTTGTACAAGATCGGCTTGGCAGCATTTTTGGTGTGAAGCGCGGCGATGAAAACGGTCCGACTGTTATGGTGGCGGGACATATGGACGAAGTCGGCTTCATGGTGACGGCGATTACCGATAACGGCATGATTCGCTTCCAACCTCTCGGTGGATGGTGGAGTCAAGTCTTGCTCGCTCAGCGCGTACAAATTATTACAGACAATGGCCCTGTCATCGGCGTTATCGGCTCGGTTCCGCCGCATTTGCTTCAAGAAGAACAGCGGAACAAGCCGATGGAAATGAAAAATATGCTCATTGATGTCGGTGCAGATGATCGGGAAGATGCGAAAAAAATGGGCATTAAGCCGGGGCAGCAAATTGTACCGATTTGCCCGTTTACGCCGATGGCAAATCCGAAAAAAATTCTTGCTAAAGCGTGGGACAATCGTTACGGCTGCGGATTGGCGATCGAGCTATTAAAAGAATTAAAAGACGAGACATTGCCAAACGTGTTATATTCAGGAGCGACCGTTCAGGAAGAAGTAGGGTTACGAGGAGCGCAAACAGCAGCCGCTATGATTCAGCCGGATATCTTTTTTGCGTTAGATGCCAGTCCGGCGAACGATATGACAGGTGACAAAAAAGAATTTGGTCATCTTGGTAAAGGAGCGCTTGTCCGCATTTACGACCGTTCAATGGTGACACACCGCGGCATGCGCGAGTTTGTATTAGATACAGCGGAGACGAATAACATCCCATATCAATATTTTGTTTCACCGGGCGGCGGTACGGATGCCGGACGAGTACATATTGCCAACAGCGGTGTTCCTTCCGCAGTCATCGGCATTTGTTCACGTTATATTCATACACATGCTTCCATCATTCACGTCGATGATTACGCAGCGGCGAAACAATTGTTAATCGAGCTTGTGAAAAAATGTGACAAAGCAACGGTGGAAGCCATCCGTCAAAATAGTTAAGAAAACGGAGAAGTCTTGCCCACAACAAGGCTTCTCTTTTTCCGTGAAAAGGAGTGACAAGCGATGAAAAAAATCGCGATTGGTACAACGAACCCGGCAAAAGTCGCGGCAGTAAAAGCAGTATTTTCCCATGAATGCTATGTATTCATGCCGATATCTGTATCTTCTGATGTCGCGTCGCAACCGTTTTCCGATGAAGAAACGCGCCTAGGAGCAATCAACAGAGCGAAAAATGCGTTAGCGAAAGAACAGGCAGACATAGGCATTGGGCTTGAAGGCGGTGTTACTGAAACGAAGGACGGATTGTGGTTGTGCAATTGGGGAGCGCTTGTCGATCGAAACGGTGCTGTTATTTCCGCTGGCGGTGCGCGCATTCCGTTACCATCTGAAGTGGCTGCAGAAGTCATGAGCGGCAGAGAGCTTGGTGATGTGATGGACGAATATACAGGAAAAAGAAACATTCGCCAAAAAGAAGGAGCGATCGGTATTTTTACAAATGGTTACGTCGATCGCACAGACATGTTCATCCATATCACGAAGCTGTTAGCTGGTCAATACGAATTTTTTTGTCAAAACGGACAATTCACGTTATGATAAGAAAGAAAGGAGATAGGCGCATGAAAACGATCGAAACCGCTGTACAATATAAAGAAGTGAAAGATACAAAGAAAGCGATTTTCGTTTTTTCGGCTGATTGGTGCCCGGATTGCCGATTTATTCAACCATTTTTGCCGGAAATTGAACAAGCATTTTCTGATTACGAATTTTATTACGTTGACCGCGATAAGTTGCTAGAGGTTTGTCAAGAAGAAAACATTTTTGGCATTCCAAGTTTTGTTGCTTATGAAAACGGCAAAGAACTTGGCCGCTTTGTCAGCAAAGATCGGAAGACAAAAGAAGAAGTGGAGCAATTTATTCGCGGATTAGGCCGTTCATAAATGAAGAAGTGGCGTGATTTGATTCAAGACAGCACATTTGGACAGCGGTCGCGAAGGATGTCGGAGAAAGTAGGGAACAATGATGAAAATGAACAGCAAACGAATGTATGAAGAAATTAAAAAAAAACTTGCTCGCGACGACTGGGCGTTTCGTTTTGACAGTAAAAAAGACACGCTCCGCATTGAGAATAAAGAAACGAAAAAAGGTGTTACAATCTCTCTTCCTGGTATTATTGCAAAATGGGAAGAACAAAAAGACGAGGCGATTAACGAAATTGTATATTACATCGAGCAAGCGCTACATACGATGCATGAGCACCATACGTTGTCAGGCAAAGAAAAAGATATTTATCCCGTCATTCGCTCGACATCGTTTCCGACCAAAACAAGCGATGGAATTCCGCTTATTTATGATGAACATACCGCGGAGACCCGCATTTACTATGCGCTTGACTTGGGCAATACGTACCGATTGATTGACGAAAAATTAGTGGAACAGGAACATTGGGACGTGGAACGAATTAAGGAAATCGCCCGCTTTAATGTCCGTTCTTTAGAGGTCAAGGTAAAAGAAGATACGGTGGCTGGAAATACCTTTTATTTTGTCAACACGAATGATGGCTATGACGCCAGCCGCATTTTAAATGAGCCGTTTTTAGCGAAATTTGCAAAAAACATCAAAGGAACAATGGCGCTTGCTGTGCCGCATCAAGATGTCCTTATCATCGCTGATATTCAAAACGAAGTGGGCTATGATGTGCTTGCCCAGATGACAATGAGCTTTTTCGCAAGCGGTCGTGTGCCGATTACGGCACTATCGTTTTTGTACGAAAACGGTGAACTTGAACCGATTTTTATATTAGGGAAAAATTATCGCAAACAATGAGAAAAGCGAAGACGTGCTTTTTCATCTGAAATGTTAGGCAATTTTAAAGATTTGACTGCTGAATATAAAGAAATAATCACTTCGTTCAGCTTTCTACGGTCATGACAAAAATGAACAATTGAGATGGTTTCTGCACATACTTTTTTAGAAAGGAAGGGAAACGATGAACGTATTTTACAATCAAGAGGGAATTGGCGATGTACTGCTCATTTCGTTGAAACCAATTAATTCAGAAAGCCGTGCGTTTGAGAAAAAAGGAGATGTGGCTCGCATTTTCGATGAAGCGACTGGAGAAACAGTAGGATATAACATTTTTAACGCTTCAGATTACTATGCGTTCACAGGAAACGGTACTGTAGAACTCAACGAGGAACTTGTTTCTGTGATTAACGATATTTTACAGAAAAACGGTTGGAACGAAAAAATCGAAGCCGACTTTTCACCAAAGTTTGTCGTCGGCTATGTAAAGGAAAAACAAAAACATCCGAACGCCGATAAGCTCAGCGTATGCCAAGTCGATGTTGGAACGGAAGTGTTACAAATTGTGTGCGGTGCTCCAAATGTCGAAGCGGGACAAAAAGTAGTTGTTGCGAAAGTTGGAGCGGTGATGCCGAGCGGTCTTGTTATTCAAGAAGCGGAATTGCGCGGTGTTCCTTCCTACGGAATGATTTGTTCGGCGCGAGAGCTCGATTTGCCAAACGCACCGCAAGAAAAAGGGATTCTTGTGTTATCGGATGAGTATGAAGTCGGGCAACCATTTACCCGATAAAATGTTTGCGACGGTCACTAGAGCACAATCTAGTGACTTTTTTTCCGGAACTGATAAAATTAAGTGGAAAAGAGGAGAGAAAGAGTGATTTTACTATGAAATGGTTGAGGCGATTGGTTCGCTATTTATTACAGGGAGAGGAAGAGGAACAACGATTTTCTTATGAAGAAGTTAAGCAAGCTGAACCTGCTTCATCACATTTAGATGTGAAAGTCACCTATCAATACCCAAAAGGGAATTTTCGTTTTCCGCTCATTCCTGATGAGCCGGCATCGGTGCGCCGGCCAAACAGCTCGGCTTTGTCGGAAATGGAAAAGAGGGGGGAACATTCTCACCGTCTTATTCGTGAAAGGCAGCGAGCGGTTGGTGAGAGCAGAGAACGCCATAGGGAATCAACGGGGGAAACGGAAAAACGACGATTTCGCCCTTCAGAAGTTCCATCGCCGATTTATGGATATAAAAAACCAACGAAGACAAGCGAAACAATTGAGTTTGAGCTATTGCCGACAACGATTGAACATAAAGGAATAGACGATGAACGAAGCGAGCCCCAACTTCTTAAACAAGATGACAACGAATTAGAGACACTTGAAGCTGTTGACCAACTTGCAACAGGAGAAGAAACGAAATCGCAAATCGACAAAAGTATCGATGAACATGTCACACAAGAAACGAATGAGCAATTGACAGAAGAAAGCGAAAAGAGCGCGTTTTCTGAAGTCGAAGCGAGCGAGGAGCATAAAGAAGAAGAAACGGCAGAATCTGTTTCCGAAAACAAGGACGAGCCGCTTCGAACAACCGGGGAATCTGCTCCTGTCAAATCCGCTCGCTCCCGTATTCCTTATAATGTCATTATGTTAAAACAAGACCGGAAAAAGTGGGAAGAAGCAAAGAAAAAAGAAGAAACGACAAACAGTTATCACTTTCCGCCGCTTTCTTTATTGCAACCGCCATTGGAAAAAAAGGGGCATGATGAACAATGGCTTAACGAGCAGCGTGAGCGATTAGACAAGACGTTCCAAAGTTTCAATATCGGCGCGAAAGTCGTACATTTGACCCAAGGTCCGACGGTGACACGGTTTGAGGTACAGCCGGCTCCGGGTGTAAAAGTCAATAAAATTACGAGTTTAGCTGATGATATTAAGCTCAGTCTAGCGGCGAAGGATATTCGCATTGAGGCACCGATTCCCGGAAAAAGCACAATTGGGATTGAAGTACCGAATGTACAAAGCCGCCCTGTGTTCATTCGCGAAATTTTACAAAGTGAAACGTTTCGGACAAGCGCCTCTCCGTTAACGGTAGCGCTTGGGCTGGATATATCGGGAGCGCCGGTCGTGACCGATTTAAAGAAAATGCCTCACGGATTAATCGCCGGGGCGACTGGCTCAGGAAAAAGCGTCTGCATTAATGCTATGCTCGTTAGCTTGCTTTATAAAGCCGCTCCACATGAAGTAAAATTATTATTAATTGACCCGAAAATGGTCGAGCTTGCTCCTTATAACCATATTCCGCATCTTGTCAGCCCTGTCATTACCGATGTCAAGGCGGCGACAGGAGCGTTAAAATGGGCAGTCGAAGAGATGGAGCGCCGCTATGAGCTATTCGCTCATGCTGGGGTAAGAGACATTCAAAAATACAATGAACTTGTTAAAAAAGAACAAACTCCAGAGCACCATTTGCCGTATATCGTCATTATCATTGATGAGTTGGCAGATTTAATGATGGTAGCCCCGGGGGATGTAGAGGAAGCAATTTGTCGTATCGCGCAAAAGGCGAGAGCGTGCGGTATTCATTTAATCGTTGCGACACAGCGTCCATCCGTCGATGTCATTACCGGACTGATTAAAGCGAACATTCCAACAAGAATCGCATTTTCTGTTTCATCGCAAATTGATTCGCGGACGATCATCGATACAAACGGAGCGGAAAAATTATTAGGGCGTGGTGACATGCTGTTCTTGGAAAACGGAACATCGAAAACGGTGCGCGTACAAGGAAATTTTGTGTCTGATGAAGAAATTGAACGCGTTGTCGCCCATGTGAAAGCGCAAATGTCTCCTTCTTACTTATTCGAACAAGAAGATTTTTTGAAACAAAGCACGGTGTCAGCTGAAGGAGATGAACTGTTTTATGAGGCGTGCGAATTTGTCGTTCAACAAGGAGGAGCTTCGACTTCGAGTTTGCAGCGCCGCTTTCGTATCGGGTACAATCGTGCCGCTCGATTGATTGAGATGATGGAAGAGCAAGGAATTATTTCCGAAGCGCGTGGAAGCAAGCCGCGTGATGTGCTCATTACGGAAGAGGAATTGGCGAATTTGCAGGAAAATAGTATGATATGATAGAAAAGATGGTAAAGAAATCACATTCAGACCTAGGCGAGGGAGCGACAATGAAAGAAATCGAGTTAAAATTGCAAGGAAAAATTAAGCGATTAACGAATAAAACATTTAAATTCGATGAGCGGATACGTGATGGCTGGTTTTCCGCTGTTTACTTTTTAAAAACGCGTGAAATTGTACGTGAATTTTGCCCGAATAACATTGTAACGATGCAGTTTTTCCAAAAAGAACATGCCGTATTATGCGGAACAGATGAAGTTATTGCGCTCGTGAAAACATTTGCTGATGAGCCGGAAAAATTGGAAATTTACTCGTTGAAAGACGGCGATAAAATCAGCCCGTTTGAAACGGTGCTGACGATTACGGGGCCGTACCAAAACTTCGGCTACTTAGAGGGAATTATTGACGGCATTTTAGCGCGGCGAACATCGGTGGCGACAAACGTCTATAACGTTGTAAAAGCCGCGGCATTATCGGGTGTACAAAAGCCGATTATTTTCATGGGCGATCGCGATGATCATTACACTCAGCAGGCTGGAGATGGCTATGCTGCTTTTATTGGCGGCTCTACAGCGCAGGCGACTCACGCGATGAATGAATGGTGGGGCAAGCAAGGAATGGGAACGATGCCGCATGCATTAATCCAATTGTTTGATGGTGACGTTGTTGCTGCAGCAAAAGCGTACCATGCAAAATACCCAGAAGACGATTTAATTGTGCTTGTCGATTACAACAATGACTGTATTACCGATGCGCTTCGCGTGGCACGGGAATTTGGAGATAAATTAAAAGGCGTCCGTGTCGATACATCGCGAACAATGATTGACCAATATTTTATTCGTCATCCGGAAGTACTTGGTACATTTGACCCGCGCGGTGTCAATCCGCCATTAATTTTCGCGCTGCGTGAAGCCCTTGACCGCGAAGGCTTTCATCACGTAAAAATTATGGTAAGCGGCGGGTTTAACGAACAACGGATCATCGAGTTTGAAAAACAAGGAGTGCCGGTTGATATGTATGGTGTCGGCAGCAGCCTGTTGAAGATTAATATTGGGTTTACGGGTGACAATGTTTTATTGAACGGAAAACATCAAGCGAAAGCAGGACGAAGATATCGCCCGAACCCACGTTTAGAAAAAGTCGACTAACGAGCGATACCGCATCGATTTACAGGGAAAACTGATAGGGGAGAGGCTTCTATCAGTTTTCTTTTTCTCATAGTCTTTCCTTTAAAATAGTGTTATAATGATGAAATGTGAGTATACATAATGCACTCAAAGGAGCATAAATCAAGGCAAATGGCAAATCTACATGAACGTCATATACTGTCTTACAGATAGACGATTGTTGGAGGTTCTTCGATATGACAGTTTACCATTTCGTTGGCATTAAAGGAACGGGAATGAGCGCTTTAGCGCAAGTTCTTCATGATATGAATTATACGGTTCAAGGTTCGGATGTAGAAAAGCGTTTTTTTACTCAGAAGGCATTAGAGGAGCGGGGAATTCCGATTTTGCCATTTAACAAAGAAAACATTAAACCAGGCTATACGGTCATCGCCGGAAACGCCTTCCCTGACACGCATGAAGAAATTCAAGCGGCATACGAATTAGACGTTCCCGTCATTCGTTATCACCGCTTTTTAGGAGAATTTTTACAAAAGTTCACAAGTATTGCGGTCACAGGGGCGCATGGAAAAACATCGACAACAGGGTTATTAGCTCACGTCATGCAAGGAGCGTACCCAACTTCTTATTTAATTGGTGATGGATCTGGAAAAGGAATAGAAGAAAGCAAATATTTTGTGTTTGAGGCGTGTGAATATCGCCGCCATTTCTTGGCGTATTCCCCAGACTATGCAATTATGACGAATATTGATTTTGACCATCCTGATTATTTTGCTGATATTGACGACGTCTTTCAAGCGTTTCAAGAAATGGCTTTACAAGTGAAAAAAGGAATTATCGCTTGTGGAGATGACGAGCACTTGCAAAAAATTCAAGCAAAAGTGCCAGTATTGTTTTATGGATTCGGGGAAGATAACGATTTTCAGGCGCGCAATATCGTCAAAACAACGGAAGGCACATCGTTTGATGTATTTGTTCGCAATACGTTTTTTGCATCGTTCGAAATTCCGCGCCACGGTGACCATAATGTGTTAAATGCGCTTGCAGTGATTGCGCTTTGCCATTATGAGGAGATTGATGTTCACATTATTCAAGAACGATTAAAAACGTTCCAAGGAGTCAAGCGCCGCTTTAGCGAAAAGCAACTTGGTGATCAAATTTTGATTGATGATTATGCCCACCATCCGACCGAAATTGTCGCGACGATTGACGCGGCAAAACAAAAATATCCGGATCGAGAAATTGTAGCGATTTTCCAACCGCATACGTATACAAGAACCCAGGCGTTTTTACATGAATTTGCTGCAAGCTTGCAAAGGGCGGATCAAGTCTATTTATGCGACATTTTTGGCTCTGCGCGCGAACATTACGGCAAACTCTCGATTCAAGACCTGCAAGCGAAAATTCCTAACGCGCGTTTAATTCAAGAAAACGATACATCCGTATTAAAGCAACATCAACATGCTGTACTTATCTTTATGGGAGCAGGAGACATCCAAAAATTCCAAGAGGCGTACGAGCAGACGGTACATTCATAAAAATGAGGCAGGAAAGTACCTGTCTCATTTTTTCTTTATGTAGCTCCGTCATTTCTACTTGATGAAACGATAATCATGCGGAATTTTTTACGAATATTCTATTTTTTAAAAGGCGGGATATGTAAGAATATTCGTGATTAGTGCTATTAACGTATTATTCATTTCTCTGTTAGGGCATTTAGTGGTTGTCTAGTTTTCTTTATGATCTAAAGAGGAAAAAAGAAATAAGAAAAATATTGGCGTTTCGCTATATCACAAAAAGCATGTGGGAAAAAAGAGGTAATGATCGAATTTTTATGGGATCTCGAATTGAATGTTGGTCTAAGAGCGGAATAAGACATTAATACAGACAATGCGCCTGTCTTCTATCAAAAAGAGAGCAATAACAAAAATGGCAGAAATTTAGATTACCGCCGTCCGGTGAAGAATTGTGTCGAATGCTATCGTGATGAATACGCACAATTTACTAACAGGAGATATGCTATTTGTGAAATTGGTGACAGAGAATGTGAAGCCAATTTCCTTTGTTGCCGCATTTAAGGTTGATTTACCTCACCTTTTGCATTTATTGTTGATTTTGGTAAAGCTGATTCCGCAATTTTAATAAGATGATTTGGTGTAATGCTTTGGTAATACCCAAAGGATAATCTGAAATCCGAGTACATAAGCGGAATGGAAATGGATTCGATAAATGGCCACTGTCCCATCATTTAATGTAAATTTTTTGTCATCCCGCTTTATTTTCAAACCTTTTTTTCTTCGTGAACAAAAAATTTTAAATCGTTCTTTAGCGCACTATGAAGTGAAACGGCCATTCCTTTGGCGGCCTGACTTTTGTTTATATTGAGCGCTCTCAATAGTTCTTTGTTGTCCAGCTTGCATAAAAGAAGTAGTATGTAGTGGGAGCGTAGCACGTTGAAAGGTTAAGAAAAGCACAACTCTCACCATTCCAAACGGCTTCACTTTCCTGTCGTTTTGGTAGCTTTGTTTTAAGTATGTACAGTCCGCCCAAAAGAAAACGAGCCGACAAATTTCTTGCCGACTCGTTCATCTTAACGTTTATTTTAAGTTTTCCGGGTTTAACGGCTCCAGCTCTGGAATGACGAAGCGGCCGTCTTTGCGGATAAGCACGTCGTCAAAGTAAATTTCACCGCCGCCGTATTCAGGGCGCTGGATCATGACCATATCCCAATGGATGTTGGAATGGTTGCCGTTGTAGGCTTCATCGTAACATTGGCCCGGTGTAAAATGGAAGCTGCCGTCGATTTTTTCGTCGAACAAAATATCTTGCATTGGATGTTGAATGTATGGATTCACTCCGATGGCAAATTCGCCGATGTAGCGTGCTCCTTCGTCTGTGTCGAAAATTTTGTTAATGCGCTCCGTATCGTTTGCCGTCGCTTCAACAATTTTGCCGTCTTTAAACGTTAGCTTTACATTTTCAAATGTAAAGCCTTGGTATGGAGATGGTGTGTTGAACGTAATCGTTCCGTTGACGGAATCGCGAACAGGAGCGGTGTATACTTCGCCGTCTGGAATGTTCATTTGTCCTGAACATTTAATTGCCGGAATCCCTTTAATCGAGAACGTTAAATCTGTTCCCGGACCGGTAATCCGTACCTTATCGGTTTTTTCCATTAAGGCGACAAGCGCGTCCATTGCTTTGTCCATTTTGCTGTAGTCAAGGTTACATACGTTAAAATAAAAATCTTCAAATGCTTCGGTGCTCATTTTCGCGAGCTGCGCCATCGATGGATTTGGATAGCGAAGTACAACCCATTTCGTTTTCGGCACGCGAATTTCGCGGTGCACTTTTTGCATGATTGTTTTGCCGTGAATTTTCATTTTATCATCTGGGACATCGGCAAATTCGTTAATGTTATCGCCAGCGCGCAAGCCGATATACGCGTCCATATTTTTCATGACGTTCGCTTCAAATTCCGCCATCATCTCGAATTGTTCTTCCTGGGCGCCAAGAAGAAGCGCGCGATCGACTTGGTGATCTTTTAATAATACGAACGGATATCCTCCAGCTGCGTATGCCTCGCGGACGAGAGCGATGACGAGCTCACGCTGCAATCCGAAGTTTTCGATTAATACTTTTTCTCCTTTTTGTAGGCGAACGGAATAGTGAATTAACGTTTTCGCCAATTGCTCAATACGTGGATCTTTCATTCAATGACGCCTCCAATTTATCAATATGTACAATAATTATTGTAACCGATTTGGCTCGATTTGTTGAATAAATGTTCTTGCAGGAATTTGTCGATAAAAAGGCGAACTGTTTTAAAGACAAAATGTCGGGTAAAAGAGATAAGCCTGTTGCAAACAAGGAGGTAAAGCAGTGAAAATTATTTTATACTTAAGTGTAGCACTCATTGCAATATCGTTTTTTCTGTTAGTTGTCTATATTGCGAAGACGCTTACTGTGCTTCAAGAGACGATTCGACGTTTAACAGCGACCATCGATAGTCTCGAAAAGCAAGTGCAGGGCATTACATCGGAAACGACGCAATTGTTGAAAAAAACGAATATGCTGGCCGACGATGTGCAGCGAAAAGTCGAAGGGCTTAATTCGATCGTGCGTGCCGTGAGCGATGTCAGCTCTACCGTTCAATCATTTAATCAATCGTTGCAACAAATTTCGACATCGGTCACGAAACAAGTAGAAACTCATCAAGAAAAAGTTGTAAAAGTGATGCAATGGGGAAATGCTTTTCTGGAAATATGGGAAAAATGGAAAGAGAGAAAGCAAAAGAATATGAAGGAGGCACAACCACATGGCAAAAAATAATGGAGGATTTTTGTTGGGAGCGATTGTTGGTGGCGTTGTTGGTGCAGCCACGGCCGTATTTTTAACAAGCAAGAGAGGAAAAAAATTGCTTGAGGATATGAATCAAACAGAAAATCTTGAGCAAATCAAAACGACCGCAGCTGAATGGTTAGAAATCGCGAAGGAAAAAGCGAAAGAAGTCGGACAGTTTGTGCCAATCGGAAAGAAGGATGAGTCTGCGTACTCAAGCAGATCTTTCACAAATGACACTGACCTGAAATCCGAAAAGGATGATAAGTCTGCGTCCCCATCTGAATCTGCTCTTTCGGAAGTGACATCGATTCCGATTCCTATTCAATCGAAGGAGGACAGTAAAGAAAATATTGAAATACTGTTGAAAGAAGCAGAAGCTGCCTTCAACGATGCCGAGAAAAAATTACAAAAGCCTAATGAAGAGGAGTGAGCCAAGTGGGAAAGCAGAAACTGGAGACGATGGAGCAATTTCAACAAGTAATCGAGCAGGGGAAACGGTTTTTATTCGTGAAGCATAGCCTCACATGCCCAATTAGTCAAGCAGCTTTTCGCGAATATGAAAAATTTGTGGAAGACTATCCTGATATGGATACATATTATTTATTCGTGCAAGAAGCGCGCCCGCTTTCCAACTACATTGCGGAAACGTTTGGGGTCAAGCATGAGTCTCCACAAGCTCTCTTATTCGAGAATGGTTCTGTGGTGTGGCATACGTCTCATTGGAACATCACGTATGATACGCTGAAAAAACAAGTCGCGAACGAATAACAGGCGTCCGGTATGGGACGCCTGTTTGAATAGGGAACAGTATACAATCTCATATGAATACAGGTTATATGATGATTAGAAGAAAGAATGAATCATCTTCTTAAACGATTAGGCTATAAAATAAATTTTGTTTTTTCATCTTCAAGGCAAGTTTCTCCATGTTAACATGTAAGCCAATCTCTTTTTATTTCATCTCCGCACTTGTTGCCTCCCACACGATTTGTAATTCATCCCCTGGTGCAATGGGATCATAAAACGTGACAGGTTCGCCGTTTTTCAACAACGTAAATGTCTTGGAAGCGGATGAAGGAATATCGATTTGTACGTAGTTAAATACATCTTGGAAGATAAAAGGCTCACGCTTCTTTTCGATAAGTTCAAGGCTTGATCCGTTTTCGATGACATCTGTTTCATCGAGAAGCTGTCCCTCTTTGTAAACCTCAACGATTCGCTTCGACAATGTAAGCGGCTTGCCATGAAAAGTAATCGGAATGGAGTAGTGGAGCTGGATGTTCTTCGCTGTTGCCAGTTCGATGACGGTCGGGTCCGTTCCATTCTCGATTTCAATGATATCTCCATCTTCAAAATTGGAATGAAGCTTTGTTTCCATATTATTCTTGTATATTTTCCCGGAAAATTGTTTAAGCTCAACGGATGAACCGTTGATGTTGACCGTGAACGGTTTTATCTTTTGAATCCACTCAACAAGATGAAGTTCTATTAGTAACTCTTCAATCGTTTCCGGCATTTTGACAACGATGACATCGCGATCGTTGACGCTGTTGTCGAGAGAAACAGCTTGCCCGTTTCGATACACTGTTGCTTTTACTTTGTAACGTTCACCGTTAATGGTGACGTTCTTACAAGGCAGTTCATCGATTAGATCTCGTAATTGAACAGTAGCCGGAACGCCGTCTTTTCCTTTTTCGACGACGATCTTATCTCCGTCGTGAACTTGCTCGTCTAACGAGGAGATAACTCCGTTTTTTACGATGAGCGGTGGTTCTCCATATGTTCCGGGGATTGTTACTGTTTGTCCATTGACAGTGACGACAAGCGCCATACCCGGTTTTCCGTATAATTTCTGAAACGGAATGCCAGCAGCAAGAAGGCAATCACCGACGGTCAATGCTTTCATATCAAACAAACGTAGTAATTGGTCATTGACGGATACTGTCATATACTGAACAGGATTTTGTTTAGATGCAATGGCAATACCGATTGGCGTTACCAGTTCAGGTCCGCGTTCAGCGATTTTTGGAGTTAGCTCAAGCTTTTGAATGGCATCAATGCCGCGAATTGCCACGCGATTTTCTGGAAGCTGAAGCTTTTCGGCAAGCCGTTTTGGCAACTCAGGTGTTAAGCTACCGCCGCCGACTAACATGACCGCTTTTGGCGGTTTTCCGCTGTTTAGCAATAAAATTTCTTCGCTGATGGCATGCGCCAGCCGATCAATCGCATCGGAAATGGATGCGATCATTTCATCTCGGGACACTTCCGTTTCAAACCCTAAAATATCGGTGATTGTGACAGTTTCATTCGCGGAGAGCTCCCGTTTTGCTTTTTCTGCCAGTGGAAAATCAAGCAAATAATGATCAGAAATTGCTTCAGTGATTTCGTCGCCAGCAATGGGTACCATTCCGTAAGCGATGACGGTGCCAAGATCAGTAATGGCAATATCGGAAGTGCCTGCCCCAATATCGACAAGAGCCACATTTAATCGGCGCATTGTCGGTGGGATCAGCACATTAATCGCCGCAATAGGTTCGAGAGTCAATGCTTCCATTTCAAGACCAGCGCGCTGCAGTGCCGCAAGCAGCGATTCGACGACAAGCTTCGGTAAAAAGGTCGCAATGACTTCAACAGTTGCCTCTGTCCCCTGTTGATCAATTAAACTGCCGATTTCTTGGCCGTCGATTTTATAATTGACAACAGAGTAGCCGACGCAATAGTAGTGATGGCTTTGTTCTTGTTGTTGGGAAGCCAATTTGATTTGCGCTTGTTGAACAGCACTCAATTCTAAGTGCTTCACATCTTCCTTTGTCATCATCGGTTTTCCAGCGATGAGAAGTGTTGCTTCTGCCCGTTCTGTTTTTAGTGCTCTTCCTGCTGCGGCAACGGATACACGTTTTAACGGACCGTATTTTTGTTCGAGTGTTTCTTTGATGTCTTTCATGACGCTGGCGACAGCTAATACGTCGTGAATTTGTCCATCTAGCATCGCGCGTTCATGGTGTTCTTTTATGACGAGATCTAAAATTGTATAATGGTCGTTCATTTGTTGGAGCATAATGCCAACGACAGAACGAGTTCCGATATCTAAGGCGAAAATCGGTGTTTCTTTGTTCACGAGTGAATCACCTTCTTGGATAAAATCTCATAAAATACTTTATTGCTTAAAAGCGTTTAATAAATAAAGTGATTTATGGATGACAACTGCTCCCATTTCCATTATAATAATGTCTAATTACTAGAAATGTATCACATTTTTACAAATGAGGAAAGGATGAGAAGGCATGAGCAACGAAAGATTAGACGAGTTGCGTGCGAGAGTAGACGAGCTCAATCTTCAAATTTTGCAACTGATTAATGAACGGGGAAGACTCGTTCAGGAAATTGGAAAAATTAAGGAAACGCAAGGGACATATCGCTATGATCCAGTCCGCGAGCGAAAAATGCTTGATTTAATCCTTGAACATAACGATGGGCCGTTTGAAACGGCAACGTTGAAGCATATTTTTAAAGAAATTTTTAAAGCTGGTTTAGAATTGCAGCAAGAGGATCATCGAAAAGCACTGCTTGTTTCGCGTAAGAAAAAACCAGAAAATACAATTGTTGAGGTCAAAGGTGAAAAAATCGGTGACGGCAACCAATACTTTGTTATGGGACCGTGCGCGGTAGAAAGTTATGAGCAAGTCGCTGCGGTCGCGGAAGCCGTCAAAAAGCAAGGATTAAAACTGTTGCGCGGCGGCGCATACAAGCCGAGAACATCGCCATACGACTTCCAAGGACTAGGAGTCGAAGGGCTAAAAATTTTAAAACGAATCGCGGACGAGTACGATTTAGCAGTCATTAGCGAAATCGTCACTCCAGCCGATATTGAGGTTGCATTAGATTATATTGATGTCATCCAAATTGGCGCGCGGAATATGCAAAACTTTGAACTGCTGAAAGCAGCCGGCCAGGTCAATAAGCCGGTGTTATTAAAACGTGGTTTAGCAGCAACGATCGAAGAGTTCATTAATGCTGCTGAGTATATTATGTCGCAAGGAAACGGTCAAATCATTCTTTGTGAGCGGGGCATTCGCACGTACGAACGCGCAACGAGAAATACGCTTGATATTTCTGCTGTGCCGATCTTAAAGAAAGAGACACATTTACCTGTATTTGTTGACGTCACGCATTCGACAGGACGACGTGATTTATTGCTTCCTTGCGCGAAAGCTGCATTAGCGATCGGAGCTGACGGTGTCATGGCGGAAGTTCATCCAGACCCTGCGGTGGCGTTATCTGACTCTGCGCAGCAAATGGATATTGATCAGTTCAATGAATTTATGGAAGAGCTAAAATCATTCCAGCGACAAATGGTCAATGCATAAATCAAGATGGCTCGCCCTTCAAAATTGAAGAGGCGAGCTATTATTTCCAATAATCTTTCATTACGTCTACCGACTACAACGGTTGTTTTACGCCAGTCAGTGGAAGAAACTTGCGCATGACCGGTTTAATATCAGTGACGGGTGTTCCGTCGATGTCGTCCACCCCTTTGACAATCAATGTCTTACCGTTACGTTTGATGAACTCAACGCTTGTTGCCCCTAGTTTGTTCGGTCTATTTTTCCCTCGTTGCGCAAAAATCCCTACTTTCGGATATTGTTGATTATTTTGTGGATGTTTTGTTCCATATTGAATCTTTTCATCGGAAACTTTGTCGAAATAAAAAATACTTTCTAAATGGGAAAAGTCTTCAATACCATCTAGTGCTGTTGCGTTCAGCTCATCAATTAAGGTAAATTCGGATACAACACTCCCCCAATAGTCATCATCAAGCATAGAATGGGAAATTATATACATAGGTAATAGGGGAAATAGAACAGTGTTTTTCTCCCCTCCGTATCGTCGATATTGAAAACATTTGCAAAATATTTGTCAATCCGTTGCGATTGCCCCATAATGTATCGTATGATATTTCTACGTAAATAGGCAACATTAGTGGTTATGGGAGAAAGAATAGATTATTCATGAAGAAAAGGAGTGGAACGAATGAACGTTACGATTTACGATGTAGCGCGAGAGGCAAACGTATCAATGGCGACAGTATCGCGTGTTGTAAATGGAAATCCAAATGTAAAGCCATCAACGAGAAAAAAGGTGTTAGAAGCAATTGAGCGTTTGGGATATCGACCAAATGCAGTCGCAAGGGGACTTGCAAGCAAAAAAACGACAACGGTCGGTGTGATTATTCCTGACATTTCAAGTATTTTTTTCGCGGAATTGGCGCGCGGGATTGAAGATGTCGCTACCATGTATAAATACAATATTATTTTAAGCAACTCCGACCAAAATAAAGAGAAGGAACTTCATCTGCTGAACACGATGCTTGCAAAACAGGTCGACGGCATCGTATTTATGGGTGGAAACATTACCGAGGAGCATGTGAATGAGTTTCAAAAGTCTCCTGTTCCGATTGTATTAGCGGCAACGATTGAGCCGAATAATACGATTCCATCCGTTAATATCGACTATGAACAAGCTGCATTTGACGCGGTCACGTACTTGCTGGAAAAAGGAAATAAGCGAATTGCTTATGTAACCGGACCAGCAGATGATCCGATTAATCAAAAGAAATTGGCGGGTTATCGCCGCGCATTAGAGACGCGCGGATTGCCATATGATGAAGCTCTCATTATCGAAGGAGATTATTCCTATGATTCCGGCATTGAAGCATACGAAAAAATGGCGGAATTAGCGGAACGACCGACGGCGGTATTTGCCGGAACGGATGAGATGGCGCTTGGCGTAATTCATAGTGCACAAGACCATGGTATAAGCATTCCGGAACAACTTGAAGTCGTTGGCTTTGACAATACAAGGCTCGCGACGATGGTGCGTCCGCGTTTAACGACGGTCGTACAGCCAATGTATGACATCGGTGCGGTAGCGATGCGTCTTTTAACAAAATATATGAATAAAGAGAATGTCGAAAACCATATTGTTGTCTTGCCGCATCGCATTGAGTATCGAGAGTCTACAAAGTGAAGAGAAAAGGTGTACAAAGCCTATGAGTGAATTCATAGGCTTTGTTTTATGTTTGAACGATGATTACGAATCGGATATAGCGCTTTTTCTACCGTTTGTGCATTTTTTTCCGTAATTTCTGCTTTGCGCGGGATCGGAGAATATAAATGCTCTGGGTCATCCCACTCAAGTGGCAACTGAACAGGAGAGAGTGCCTGCCATTTGTCTAGCCATGCTTTCGGGAGATTACCTGAAATATTTGATTGTTCTGTCATTTCGAGCCAGATAAGTGCCCAAGCGCGCGGAACGACTCGCCAAATATCGTATCCTCCTCCGCCGACGGCAATCCAACGACCGTCACAATATTCGTGGGCAATTTGATGAGCTAATTTCGGAATTTCTCTGTATGTTTTCATCGTTACCGATAAATGAGTCAACGGATCATAATAATGAGCATCTGCACCATTTTGCGTGACAATGATGTCCGGCTTAAAAAAATCAGCAATTTCTCGAAGTGCTTGCCTATAGGCATCAAGCCAAGATTCATCTTCTGTAAACGCATCAACAGGAATGTTAAACGAATAACCGTATCCTTTTCCTTGACCGCGCTCATTGACGTTTCCTGTTCCAGGAAATAAGTAGCGACCTGTTTCATGAATCGAAAACGTACAAACATCCGGATCGTCGTAAAAGGACCATTGCACTCCGTCCCCATGATGAGCATCGGTGTCCACGTATAATACGCGAAGTTGATATTTTTCCTGTATATATTTAATTGCCACAGCGCTGTCGTTGTAGATGCAAAAGCCTGAGGCTTTGCCGCGAAAACCGTGATGAAGCCCGCCTCCTAAACTTAATGCATGTTTCGCTTTTCCAGATAACACATAATCGACCGCTGTTAATGTACTGCCGACTAACAGTGCGCTTGCTTCGTGCATGTTTGGAAAAATTGGGGTGTCTTCTGTTCCTAGTCCATAGTTTAAGGCAATGTCTGCTGATAGACGTCCTTGCCCTGCTGCTTTTACCGCTTCAATATAATCGCGATCATGGATGAGTGCAAGTTCTTCGTCGGTGGCCATTCTTGGAGCGACAATTTGTTCATCTCTTAAAGCGTTCATCGTTCGCAACAAGTCATAAGTGAGTTTGACGCGAAGCTGATTAAACGGATGCTCATCATGAAATTTATAGTTTTGAAAATCGTCTGAGTATACAAACACACAGTCTTTTTTCATGATGAAACCCCCGGTAAATTTGGCCACAATACCGTATAGCCAGCGTTTTTTAAATCGGCAATTATCCCGGTTGGATTCATCGTTTGCGCGCGGAAGACAAGAATTTTATAATGCTCATCTTTGTCCGGATAGACAAGAACACTGGAAATATTGATATTTCTTTGACTAAAAATGGCTGCTACTTTACTTAGCATGCCACTTAGGTTCGGTACTTTTACTTCGATTTGCGAACTGGGCTGATGAGCACCAGTGAGTTGCACGAACGTATGCAGTAAGTCCGTTTCCGTGATGATGCCGACGAGCTTTTCGTCTTTGACAATCGGTAAGCAGCTAATGCGATATTCATAAAACAAAGCGGCGATTTCTTCGACGAAGTCAAGCGGGTGTCCGGTGATCACATCCGTTTTCATAATCGTGCTAATCGGTTTTTGCAAGTCTTCTATATATTCGTTTGCTTGAAAAATGGATGGACTGGCATCACGAATATCGCGGTCTGTGATGATACCAATGACATGGTTTTCATCATTGACAATCGGAATATGTCGAATATGGTGCTGTTTGACTAATTGGATAGCGTCGATAATTCGGTGGTTCGGATGAAGCGTAATCACATCCGTTTTCATAATTTGTTCAACAATCATATATTCTCCTCCCCATTTGTTGTCTAGACGACTGCTTAATACATAAATCGGTTCATAAAACGAAGCTGATCAAATTTTTGAATTGATGCTTGATCGACCCGCTTACCGATACGAGCCATCAAGCAATTCGCAGGATGAGAGCAAATTTCTGGATCATCCGTCGCGTACCAAACGAGCCCGCCGGCATTCATCATCTTTTCCATTACTTTGCGATATTCCCATACATTTAATCCGGTTCGTTTTAAATCCCAATGCCAATAATATTCCGTCGTAATGATAATATAGTCTTCCATCGCATCATCCATCATGGAGACGATTAAAAGATTTTTGCCAACTCCATAGCCGCGAAACTCAGGAATCACTTCAATTGCTCCCAATTCAATTAAATTTTCCATCTTTCCTTCTGACCAACGCTCAAGCGGATCTGGATAGAGAAATGTAACGTAGCCAACAATCGTTTGATCATGACGCGCGATAATAATTCTTCCTTCAGGTAATTGGGCGATTTCAATCAAGGCTTTATGCTGCTGTTGTGGCTGACGAAAGGCGGTTAAATCATGATGGAATTCGTAACTCGCTAGATTTTTAGCAGGCAAAGGTCCTTCGATAATTAAAGTCCCTTTTGGTGTTTTTAATTCTTTTGCATTATATGTTTTTTTATGTTCCATTCAGTCACCACCTGAGTGTTTGTTTTCTTTTTATTATACATGAAAATATAGTTTATAAAGCGTTTTCAAAAAAATTCTCTATCAAGTAATGGGAATAAAAATTTTTAAAAAATTGAGAATTTAAATAAGGTATACTATAATGGGAATGTAACCACTTACATAAGGGGGAATTGGGGAATGAAAGTTGAAACACTGCCAGTCATACAAGGGGATTACAATTTAAAAAACTATGAAGAAACCTACCAAAACTTCGACTGGTCAGAAGTAGAAAAGCAGTTTTCATGGTCGGAAACCGGTCGAGTGAATATGGCGTACGAAGCGATTGACCGCCATGCGGAAACATTCCGTAAAAATAAAGTGGCTCTTTATTATCGTGATGCGTCAAGGGAAGAAAAATATACCTTTAAAGAAATGAAAGAATGGTCGAATAAAGTCGCGAACGTCTTAAAGCAAGTGGCTGATGTCGAAAAAGGAGACCGAGTGTTTATTTTTATGCCGCGCTCTCCAGAATTATATTTTGCTATGCTTGGAACGATTAAAGTTGGAGCCATTGCTGGGCCATTATTTGAAGCTTTTATGGAAGGAGCGGTGCGCGATCGGCTAGAGGATAGCGAAGCAAAAGTGATCGTGACGACTCCAGAGCTTCTCCCGCGCGTTCCGGTGAATGATCTACCTGCGTTAAAATATGTTCTGTTAGTCGGTGATGACATTGTTGAGGAAGGTCCGTATATCGACTTAAAGAAACGAATGAACGAAGCAAGCAAGCATTTTGATATTGAATGGGTCGACAGGCAAGATGGGCTCATCTTACATTATACATCAGGATCGACGGGAAAACCAAAAGGGGTTTTGCACGTTCATAACGCGATGATTCAACATTATCAAACAGCTAAATGGGTGCTTGATTTAAAAGAGGATGACGTATATTGGTGTACAGCTGATCCGGGATGGGTAACAGGAACTTCGTACGGTATTTTTGGTCCATGGCTTTGCGGGGCATCTAACGTTGTTGTCGGTGGACGCTTTAGTCCGGAAGCATGGTATAAAACGATTGAAGACTATGGTGTTACCGTTTGGTATAGCGCGCCAACTGCATTTCGTATGTTGATGGGCGCAGGCGATGAAGTGGTGAAAAAATTTGATTTAAGCTCGCTTCGTCACGTGTTAAGCGTCGGGGAGCCATTAAACCCGGAAGTCATCCGTTGGGGAATGAAAGTGTTCCAGCGTCGCATTCACGATACGTGGTGGATGACCGAAACAGGAGCGCATCTCATTTGTAACTATCCATGCATGGAAATTAAACCGGGATCAATGGGAAAACCGATTCCGGGGGTGAAGGCAGCAATTATTGACGACCAAGGAAATGAGCTGCCGCCATATCGCATGGGGAACTTGGCGATTAAAAAGGGTTGGCCATCGATGATGAAGAAGATTTGGAACAATCCACAGAAATATGAATCCTATTTCATTGGTGATTGGTATGTTTCCGGAGATTCCGCGTACATGGATGAAGATGGATATTTTTGGTTCCAAGGACGCGTTGATGATGTCATTAATACATCTGGTGAGCGTGTGGGCCCGTTTGAAGTCGAAAGTAAGCTTGTCGAACATCCAGCCGTAGCGGAAGCTGGAGTCATTGGAAAACCAGATCCGGTTCGTGGTGAAATTATTAAAGCGTTTATTTCGCTCCGTGATGGATATGAGCCTTCTGAAGAATTGATTGAAGATATTCGTGAATTTGTGAAAAAAGGGTTGGCCGCTCACGCAGCGCCGCGCGAAATTGAGTTTCGTGATAAGCTTCCAAAAACGCGCAGCGGAAAAATTATGCGCCGTGTCTTGAAAGCATGGGAATTGAATTTACCGACAGGAGATTTGTCAACAATGGAAGACTAAAATGATACCCCCTCGATAGTTGATCGAGGGGGTATCTATTATTGTGACGATTCTGTAGGAGGGGGAGCGTTGCCTGAATTTGTTTCTTCAGACGGCTTAGTTGGACTTGATGATTCCGGCTTGCTTGGATTCGAAGTTGATGACTTCGGTTCAGATAGCTGAATGATGTTGGAGCGCGATGATTCTTTTCCTGCAATATCAACAGCTGTCACATAATATACGCCGCTTGCGGAACGGATGGAAAACGATAATGGTTGCCCAGCTTTAATCGTTGCTACAATGCGAAATGGTGCCCCTTCCCGTTCCGATCGATATACGCGGTAGCCAATGACATCATTTTCGTAGTGGGAAGACCAACGGATAGCTCCATTTATTAGATGAATGGTGAGCGGGCTTGGATTCTTTCCGTTTTCAGGTAGTTGGCCAGCAAACAGCGTCGTTGCCCATTGACCTGATTTTGGAAGGAGCTTTGTTACATCGCGTACGTGACTGATTCCTAACTGGCTTAACAATCGTTCATCCAACATTACCCCTCTAGTTGTAAATTCACGTGGGGTGGTGTCGAGTGCCGCATACCGTTTTCCGTTTACTTCAACAAAAATCCCTTCTGTTAAATAGGTTTCTCCATTCTTCGGTGTGAATTTTGTATTGTACAAGTCATAGCTCACTAACCCTGCTTTGGCACATAAGCCGGACGGAACAAGTCCGGAAATTGTACAATACGCGCGTCGGACAATTCCACCCGGCATATTGAACCGTTTTTTCGGCGCGATTAAATCCGGCTTTACGTCATAAGCAGCGTTCATCAGTTGTGCCCATAACAATAAATTTCGTTTGCTATAGGATAGCCCTTTATATTTGAGCTGTAACGGTGCTGGCGTATCATATCCCATCCAAACACCGAATGTGACATTCGGATTTGTCGCGACAAACCAGGCATCTTTATTATCTTGTCCGGTTCCTGTCTTTCCAGCCCAATCAGCTTGAAACTTTAAGTAATATGGGAGGGATGCTGCTGTTCCTTGGCGAATTACATCCCGCATCATGTCGATCGTTAAGTACGATGTTTGCGGAGAAAAGACAGGGACAGGATTGCTTTTATGTTCATAGACGACTTGTCCATCTTTTGAAACAATTTTTTCAATTAAATAAGCATCGACAAACGTTCCGTAGTTTCCGAATGTTGCATATGCGTTAACGTTTTCTTCCACAGTCACTCCTTTGGTTAAAGCGCCGAGCGCCATCGATAAGTTCGTTGCATCCGTTTTTGTTAAGCTTGTAAAGCCCATTTTTTCTAAATATGTTATCGGGTGTTGATTGATGATTTTCATATATGTGCGCACGGCTGGAATATTATATGAGTATTGCAGAGCACGCCGAGCAGATACCAATCCATGTGTTTGCCGATCAGCGTTTTTTGGACTGTAGGTGCCGCTTGCCGTTTTTACATATAGCTCAACGTCAGGAATGACAGAGCCTGGTTGAATTACTCCCATCTCCATAGCTGGAGCATAGACTAAAAGCGGTTTCATTGTTGAACCGTTTGAGCGATATGCCTGTGTTGCGTGATTTAACTGTTGTCGGTGATAATCCCTTCCGCCAACAAAGCTAATGATTCGTCCAGTTTTATTTTCAATAAGCATTGCCCCGACTTCAACCGGCTCAGCTTTTGCAATGGTTTTTCCTGTTTTCTCATCTTTTACATATTTGATGATATCATTACCAAAATACGGGTATTTAGCGACAACAGCTTGCATGTGATCGTAAATATCCTTATCAATCGTTGTATAAATTTCATACCCATTCTGTCGAAGCTGTTTTTCCGCTCTCGCGAGATATTTGTGATAGAGCGAAGTGTTTTCGAGTAATTGTTTTTTCTCATAGCCGTCTTTTTTTGCTAAAACATCAGCTAAAATTTCTTTGGCGCGCTGTTCAATTTCCATTGTCAGCCATGGATATTTTTCGAACGGTGATGGCTTCGGTGGTGCAAAATGTTCAGCAACATTATACTGTAGAGCTTCTTCATATTGCTTGTCAGAAATATATCCCGCCCGTTTCATTCGGTTCAAAACGGTTTTCATCCGGTTTAACGCAGGGGAAAGATCGTCTTTGACTTTTCCATCACTTGTGAATGGTGTATATCCAAAGGGACTTTGTGGAAGACCAGCTAAAAATGCCGCTTGAGCAAGGTTTAAATCTTTGGCATCAACTCCAAAAACGCCCTGCGCGGCTGCTTGGATGCCGGCAATGTTGCGGCCGGACGAGTTTCTGCCAAAGGGAACGACGTTTAAATACGCTTCTAAAATTTCGTCTTTACGGAAAAACTTTTCGAGACGAAGGGCGATCAAGATTTCTTTCGCTTTTCTTTCAAATGATACTTCATTTGTTAAAATTTGATTTTTGACAAGCTGTTGTGTTAATGTGCTTCCACCTGTGCGTGTAGAAGAATTGGTGGCTTCCTGAAATAAAGCGCGGATTATCGCTTTTGGTACAACTCCACGATGTTCATAAAAATACTCATCTTCTGTGGCAATAATCGCTTTGATTACGTAAGGGGAGACATCCTGTAAATGCACTTCTTCCCTCTCTAAATCGGTGCGAAAACTCCCGAGATAGACGCGATTGGCAAAATAAATATGGGTCGTTTCTTCATAGTTATAAATATCTTGTTTCATTTCTTTGTACGAAGGAATTGGCATATCTTTAACTAAAGAAGCAAAATACCCAGCACCGACACCAAATGCAAAACAAATAGCGCAAATAAGTAAAATGATAAAGATAAGAAAAAGATTCCAACCGATTTCATACGTAATGCGTAAATAGCGCAGCGTTTTTTGAAGGGAGAACGTTTGTTTCTCTTGCTCCATAGGCATCCTCTCCATAAGAATAAAATAAAAATGACAGAACATTATGAAAATATATCGGTGCTTAAAAAGTAGTTTTATTATATCATATCCAATGTCTAATATTATGGTTTTTTGTCATTTTTTCTGAGTTGATTTGACAATCCCTCTTGATTATGATAAAAACATGTATATCAAAAAACATATCATCAAAGCGATGACAGGATTGAGTAGTGTTTATCTCCCTGTTTTCAGAGAGCTAGTGGTTGGTGCGAACTAGCACAAAGATAAGCATGAATTACCTCCTCGAGCATCTTTTGCGAACGGAGCGTCCAAGTAGCAAAAGACGGTGAATGCCGTTATCGGAATGAAGTGAGAAAGCGTTATGCTTTCTAAGTAGGGTGGTACCGCGATGTTAACTCGTCCCTTCGTTTTATTAGGGGCGGGTTTTTTATTTTTGCAAAAAGAGGTGAAAGAGATGGATTTATTGCAAGATTTACAGTGGCGTGGCCTTATTAACCAAGTGACTGATGAAGAAGGGCTTCGCAAATTATTATCAGAGGAAAAAGTAACGTTATATTCCGGATTTGATCCAACAGCCGATAGCCTGCATATCGGCCATTTGTTGCCGATCTTGACGTTACGAAGATTCCAATTAGCGGGTCATCAGCCTATTGCACTTGTTGGAGGAGCGACAGGGCTCATTGGTGACCCGAGCGGTAAAAAAAGCGAGCGCACGCTGAATGCGAAAGAAGTCGTCGTGCAGTGGAGTGAAAGAATTAAAGAACAATTGTCTCGCTTTTTAGATTTTGAGGCGGCGGACAATCCGGCGAAAATTGCCAACAATTATGACTGGATCGGCTCTCTTGATGTTATTTCGTTTTTGCGCGATGTCGGCAAACATTTTGGTATTAACTACATGCTGGCAAAAGAATCCGTTCAATCGCGCATTGAAACGGGGATTTCCTTCACTGAGTTCAGCTATATGATTTTGCAATCCCTTGATTTTCTAAAGCTGTATCAAAACGAAAACTGCCGGTTGCAAATCGGCGGCAGCGATCAGTGGGGGAATATTACGGCGGGATTGGAGCTTATTGGAAAAACTGAAGAAGAGGCGAAAGCGTTTGGACTCACAGTTCCGCTTGTTACAAAAGCGGATGGAACGAAATTTGGGAAAACAGAAGGCGGAGCGGTTTGGCTCGATAAAGAAAAAACATCTCCGTATGAGTTTTATCAATTTTGGATTAATACCGATGACCGTGATGTCATTAAATACTTAAAATATTTTACATTCCTATCAAAAGAAGAGATCGAACAGCTTGAAAAAGAATTGCAAGAAGCGCCGGAAAAAAGAGCGGCACAAAAAGCCTTGGCGGAAGAAATGACGAAACTCGTTCATGGCGAAGAAGCGTTGAAGCAAGCAATCAAAATTTCTGAGGCGCTCTTTAGCGGCAGCATTTCTACGTTAACTGCCGATGAGATCGAGCAAGGCTTTAAAGATGTTCCTTCTTTTGAATATGAAGGTGAAGAAGTCGCCTTAGTAGAGTTGCTTGTGGCAAGCAAGATTGTTCCGTCCAAACGCCAAGCGCGTGAGGATGTCACAAATGGGGCGATTTATGTCAACGGTGAGCGAGTGCAGGATGTAAATAAAGTGTTAACGAAGGAAGACCGTATTGAAGGACGATTTACTGTGATTCGTCGCGGAAAGAAAAAATATTATTTAATTCGCTATAAATAATGGGGCTCTTTTTTAAGGAGCCCTTTTTGATTATATCAAAATGGATATTTTGCTTCTCAGTCTCCTCGGCAGGGGAAAAGCACTTGCCCGTTGCACTTAATAGAGAGCCTGTGCTTTCCTATGAAAAAAACAATCCCTCTGGAATAATGTCCAGAGGGATGATAGGCATTAACGAGAGTAGAACTCAACGATTAATGCCTCGTTAATTTCAGCTGGTAACTCGGAACGTTCAGGTAAACGAGTATACGTGCCTTCCAATTTGTCAGCATCAAGCGTTAAATAGTCAGGTACGAAATTGTTTGCTTCAAGCGCTTCTTTAATTACTTGAAGGTTGCGAGATTTTTCGCGAACAGAAATCGTTTGACCAGGTTTTACGCGATAAGATGGAATATCTACGCGGTTTCCATCGACTAAAATGTGACCATGGTTAACAAGCTGACGAGCTTGACGGCGAGTGCGCGCAAAGCCTAAACGGTAAACAAGGTTATCTAAGCGAGATTCAAGAAGAATTAAGAAGTTTTCCCCGTGTTTACCAGGCATTTTGCCAGCTGCCTCGAACGTGTTACGGAATTGACGTTCGTTCACACCGTACATATGACGAAGTTTTTGTTTTTCTTGTAATTGTAAACCGTACTCAGAAAGTTTTTTGCGTTGACCTGGACCATGCTGACCTGGTGGGTAAGGGCGTTTTTGTAACTCTTTACCTGTGCCGCTTAAAGAGATCCCAAGGCGGCGAGAAAGTTTCCACATTGGACCTGTATAACGAGCCATTCAATGCTCCTCCTTTTGCTTTTATTTCAGGTAAAATAAAAGCAGACGTGCATCAACAATTATGGCCATTTTGTTTTCATGTATCCTCGCTCTAGCAGCTAAGAGTTACACGATACACCTCTTAAAAAGAGGAACAAAATGAGTCCATAAAGGTGATCACTAAGGCTGCTATATTTTACACAAAGGCTATTATATGATTTTTATAGACTAAAGTCAATATTTATTTACACTGCTTCAAAATAATATGATATAATAAAAGATGTAATTTTTTGAAAAATTTTTATTTATCTTTCCATATATAAGAAATATAGGTGTGGGTGAAGCGGGCCATGAAGACACAGGAGGAAAAGGTATATATATCCTTTAAGAAAAAGTTTTTCGATTGGTTCTTAGCGTATGATGATTACGATGATTTCTCAAAAGTCATGATGGGACTGCTTTTTTTGTTAAAGCAAGAACTCATGATTAAGGAAGCAACCTTTTTTCTGTTTGATCCGTTGAAGAAGCTACTTTATCCCGAAGTGACGACGAATGAAGAAGGACATTTTCATCACGTTCCACCAGATTATCTCGTATCAATGATGGACGAGACGAAACAACCACTGTACATTGATGAAGATGGACCGTACACAACCGCGCGAATGCTCCTCTATCTTCCTGAAGAGTTTATTGGAATTTTGCAATTGGTGTATGAGAAGCATCAATATTTTAGCGAATCGTTTCTTGAAAAAATAGAGAAGGATTTTTCACAGCTATTCAGCAAAATGAGAAAGATTTCACGAGGTCTTAGTGAAGAAAAACGATATGAGCGGCTCCATCATTTTACTGCAAAAATTCACTCATCAATGAAAATCGACGATGTGTTAGAAGAAATTATTTATACATTGAAGCAAGTGTATCCGTCATTTACATATTATTTATTTTTGTCACATGACAACCAATATCACGAGCATTTGCCAATCAAGCCGCTCGCTTTTGAAGAAAACGATGAGAATATGGCAGCAATGCAAGCATTTCTGACGGGAAAAATTCAGTTAAAGGACTCCATTCAACTCCGTCGTTCGATTTTGTATGCACCCATTAAAGGAGCACAAGGCGTTTATGGTGTGCTTGAAATTATTGCTCCCTATATTATGGAGTTTCCAAAAAGTGAAGTGAATTTTATTTCTTTATTGGCAAATACAGCGGGAAGCGCACTAGAAAATGCCCAACTATACGAACAATCGCGTAGGCTCGTCGCTGATTTGCAGCTCATCAACGAAACAATGCACCGTCTCAATGCGAATTTGCGCCTGCAAGATGCGTTGCAATTTATGGTACAGCAAATTAAACAATCATTTTGTGCTGAAGAAGTCGGCTTTTTCCTCTTTCAAGGTGCGAAAAAGAAACTGTTGCCCGGAAGCACACCGTTCTTTCAATCCCGCCAATCGAAAAAGTATATTGAATTCGTTGCGAAGCGAATCCAAACAGAACGGGATATGGTATTTTTGGGAGATGCCAAAATTCATACATCTCCATCCATTCCAGCATTTCGGTCGTTAATGGCTGTTCCGATGGTGCAGCACGGAGAGCTAAAAGGTTTTGCTGTCGTTTTGCATCGCCAGCCTTACCATTTTACATTTGAAATGTTTAAATTATTGCAGTCATTAATTCATCACTCTACTCTTGCGTTTACAAATGCGATGCTGCGCGAGGAATTAGAGAGACTCGTCATTACAGATTATTTGACAAAGTTATATTCGCGTCATTATTTAGACGAGCAAATAAAAAAATCGATGCACCGAGATGCGTTCGGTACGTTCATTTTAATTGACATCGACAATTTTAAAGAGATTAATGATACATATGGACATCAAACAGGTGATGCTGTAATCGTTCAAGTAGCCAACATCATTAAAGAAAATGTTCGCGACAGCGACATCGGCGCTCGTTGGGGCGGCGAAGAGCTGGCGATTTATTTGCCAAAAGTAGGGCTGACCACAGGAATTTCAATTGCGAATCGTCTCGCGGCAAAAGTGAGACAAGAAACGAGTCCTCCTGTAACGATTTCCTGTGGCGTTTCGTATTGGAAAAAAAATCGGCTAGAGGAAGCCAGTGAATTGTTTAAACGTGCGGATGAGGCGCTATATATGGCGAAAAGAACGGGAAAAAATTGTGTGTTTGTAAAAGACTATCATCATCAATATAAAGCATAAAAAGGAATCCGTTTCGCTTGGATTCCTTTCTTCACGTCTCTGTCTCATTATTATAATTATAATGAGGCGACAAGTGTTTCGACGAATTTTTCTAAATAATATTGGTCCACTTCATCAAAACGATTTTTCACAGGGCTGTCAATATCTAGTACTCCAATCACTTCGCCGTTTTTAATCATTGGTACAACAATTTCAGATTGGGATGCGGCATCGCATGCAATATGCCCAGGGAAAAGATGAACGTCAGCAACGCGCTCGGTTTTTTTGTTTTTGGCTGCGGTTCCACACACACCCTTACCGAACGGAATTCGTACACAAGCCGGCAGTCCTTGAAATGGACCTAGTACGAGCTCATCTCCTTCTGTTAAATAAAAGCCGACCCAATTAACTTTTTCTAAAAATTGATTTAATAGGGCAGAAGCGTTTGCTAAGTTGGCAATCGCATTCGGTTCTCCTTCGATTAACGATTTTAGCTGTTTAATCACTAATTCGTAATTTTCTTCCTTTGTTCCGTTATAGGCAGTAACGTGAAACAAAAGTATCGCCTCCCTGTTTACATATGCGCTTATTGTATGAGGAGTGGCAATGGATTGTCAAATAAAAAGTGCTTCTTTCACCATTGCCTCGATTCCTTGATGTAAATCGTTCGCACAATGTGCATCTGATCCGTAAACGATACGTATGTTGCGCTTCATTGCTTCATAAATGACCCAATCTGGAGGATAAGGTTGTAAGCAAAGAGGTTTGTGGACACCGGCACCGTTATAGTCTAGCTCATAACCTCGCTTTTCGATTTCATCAAGAATGTGTAAAATATGGTTGGTCATTTCCTTAGCACAAGGAAATTGCTTTTGAAACTTACGAACGAGTGTCATATGGCCGATGCGTTTCGGTTTATATCGACCGAGGTCGGCGCGAATCGACTGTAACACGGTTTCGTAATACGCTTCGTACACTTTTGTGATGGAGCCAAATGCGTCAACCATTGCTGCAAACATGTTGGGGCTATAATCTAAACAAAAAAATTGCTTACCGCATGAAAGAAAATGAACAGATAAAATGCTATCATCTAATTCAGGGCCGACTTCCTCAAGAAATCGCGCCGTCTCTTCTTCGTATCCGACAATAAAATCAACTTCTAACCCGATATGGATGGTAATATCCGCTTTATATTGCTTTTTTAGCTCACGGAGTGTCGATATATATTTATCCATATGTTCAAGCTTCATTGCGCTATCTTGGTGTGGGGTCGGATCAGAAAAAGTCAGAGGTAGCGGGGCGTGCTCGGTGAACGAAATTTCCTTATACCCTAAATGAATTGCACGTTCAATATACTGTTCGAACGAATCAGTGCTTCCATGCGGACAAAACGGCGTATGAACATGTCCGTCTCGCAAAGCAATCACTCCTTTCTTCGGCGTACGATGAAAAAAATGAGGATTTCTGTAAAAAAAATTAAAAATTTTGCTCAAAAAATGTCGTTAACATGGTATCATAAAAACATTGAAAAAACATTATCAAGATGTTTTTGCCTTCTCGATAAACTGTCATTTTATTTCTTTGACTAACTCGGGTGCAAGGGGGCTACTTATGGAAATCGCAGTAATGATTCTACTCCTTATGTGTGGAGTAATGATATATAATTACATTTATCGGAAGAGATTGTATCAAGAAATTGACCGACTTGAAGCGTGGAAAATTGCCATCATGAATCGGCCGATTACCGACGAGCTCTCCAAAGTCAAACGGCTCAATATGACAGGAGAAACCGAACAGTTATTTGAGCGCTGGCGCCACCAATGGGATGAAATTGTCGCTACACAACTTCCGATGGTGGAAGAAAAATTATTTGATACAGAAGAACTCCTTGATAAATACCGTTATCAAAAGGCAAAGGCGTTGCTAAGAGAGATCGAGCATACGCTTCGCAAAATCGAAGAAGATATTCAAACGATTCTTCACGAACTAGAGGAATTGGTTGGAAGCGAGGAGCAAAATCGTACCGAAATCGAAGAGCTCAAACAAATATATCGAAACGCGAAAAAGACATTGCTAGCCTATCGCCATACATTTGGAGATGCAGAAGTAAAATTAAACGAAAAACTTGACGAGATTCATAGCGAGTTTCAACGATTTGAAGATTTAACGAATTCCGGGAATTATTTAGCAGCGAGAGAAGTTGTTCTATCCTTAAAGCAAGAACTAAGCGTGTTCTCACAAATGCTTCATGACATTCCTGAGCTATTTAACGAATGTCAAACGACGATTCCTGCTCAACTTGCAGAGCTTTTAGATGGTTATAAGGAAATGAATGAATCAGGGTATATTCTTGATCATCTCCAGATCGAGCAAGAAGTCGCAGAAAAGCAAGAAAAACTACAACAGTACATCGAAATGATTCACGATCTCCGCGTGGAGGAAGCGAAACAAGCCATTGGAGAGATCAAAGAAGAGATTGACACATTATACGACTTATTAGAAAAGGAAGTCATCGCCCATCAATATGTCAAGGAAGAAGTTGGAAAAATTAAGGAACAGCTATATCAGTTGAGTGAAGAAGCGAAAGAAACGAGTGAAGAGACTTTATTTGTGCAACAAAGCTATCGCTTGTCTGCTCAAGACCTCGAAAAATATCGCAGCATTGAAAAACAAATTCATCAATTAGTAAAACGCTTTTCGCTCATTCAAGCTCGCATGATCGAAGAACAAACAGCCCATTCGATTTTAAAAGAAGAGCTTGAACAATTAGTGGCACAAATAAAAATGATGAAAGAAGAGCATGAGCAATTTCGCGACATGCTGCAAACGTTGCGAAAAGATGAATTAATTGCGCGCGAAAAATTAAGTGATATGAAAAAGAAGCTATCTGAAGCCATTCGTTTAGTGAAAAAAAGCCGGTTGCCGGGATTGCCGGAAGCATACAAATTACAGCTAGATGAAGCGAAAAATTTGCTGATGCGTGTCACGCTTCGCCTTGATGAAAAGCCATTAAATATGGAAGCCGTAAATCAAGCATTAGATGAGGCTGCTGTTTTTGTGCAACGGGTGTATGAGCGAACGACCGAAATGATTGAACAAGCGGAGCTAGTCGAGAAGGTCATCCAATATGGAAACCGTTATCGTCGTCGCTATTCGTCAGTCAAGGAAGGGCTTGAGGAAGCTGAGTTATCATTCCGTAACTACGATTACGAGCTAGCGCTAGAACAAGCGGTAGCGACTGTCGAAAAAGTTGAACCAGGTGCGCTGCAACGAATTCAACAATTGTTGGAAAAGGACGAGTCGAAACAGCTAAGTGAAAAAGGCAACCGATAAATATCTATCCAGATAGATATTTATCGGTTTTTTCGTGAATAATGTAAATGGTATGTTTTTGTTGCGATAAAGCGATTTTATTTTATATTATAAAAAACGGACTACCTGTTTATGTGAGCATGGACAATCGGAGGCTGTAGGTCATGATTTATTTAGATAATAGCGCAACGACAAAACCGTTTCCGGAAGTAGTTGACTCGTTTGTGACGGTTGCAACGAAATACTTTGGCAATCCGTCTTCTCTCCATGAACTAGGAATGAAAGCGGAACAGTTGTTGACGCAATCAAGGGAACAAATAGCGAAATCGTTAGGAGTAAAACCGAGTGAAATCATTTTTACTTCCGGGGGAACGGAAGCGAACAATTTTGCGATTAAAGGGGTTGCACTTACGTATCGCCATCGCGGTAATCATATTATTACAACGGCGATTGAGCATCCATCGATAGCGGAACCGTGTCGCCAATTAGAAGAGCTAGGGTTTGATGTAAGCTACTTGTCCGTCGATAAGACAGGACGGGTGAACATCGATGAATTAGTGAAAACAATTCGTGATGATACGATTCTCGTTTCGATTATGCATGTAAATAACGAAATTGGCTCGATTCAACCGATTGAGGAAATTGGTCAATTGTTAACACAATATCCGAAAATCCTTTTTCACGTCGATCATGTCCAAGGTATAGGGAAAGTTCCGCTCCAGTTTCATAAAGCGCATATTGACTTATGTACGATGTCCGCTCATAAGTTTCATGGTTTGCGTGGAGCAGGCATTTTATATGTTCGTGACGGTGTTCGGCTTTCTCCGCTTTTAGCAGGAGGAGGTCAAGAAATGCAACGACGTTCCGGCACAGAAAACGTAGCGGCGATTGTGGCAATGGCAAAAGCGTTACGGATGTCTTTAGAAAAATATAGGGAGCGTATTGCTTATTTATGGGATGTCAAGAAAACATGGATTCGGGAGCTGCAAGCAATCCCAGATATTCAGGTAAATACGCCCCTCGAGCACTCTGCACCGCATATTATTAATTTTTCATTAAATGGTTTAAAATCTGAAGTGTTTGTTCATGAACTGGCTAAACAAGACATTTTTGTTTCGACAACTTCTGCTTGTTCGTCGAAAAAGAAAGCACCAAGCAAAACGCTATTGGCGATGGGGGCGGACCAAAAACGAGCCGAAAGCGCCGTCCGCGTTAGTTTATCATTTGAAAATACATTGGAAGAAATTCCAATTGCCATTCGGGCTATGAAAGAGGCCATTCAAAAATTACAAGAGGTAACGAGGTAAGAGAGATGAAGTATGATCGCATTTTAATTCGTTATGGAGAAATGACCACAAAAGGACGAAACCGTAATCATTTCGTTGTTCATCTAAAACGAAATATTAAAAGAAAATTAAAGCGATTCCCCAATATAAAGATTGAGTCGATGCGTGACCGGATGTATATTTTACTGAATGGGGAACCGCATGAAGATATTATTGAACAGTTAAAAACGGTATTTGGAATTCATTCGTTTAGCTTGGCGATGAAATGCGAAAATGACCTTGAACAAATCAAGGCAACGGCATTGGCGGCTGTAGAGCAATTGCCGCATAAAGGAAAAACGTTTAAAGTGAGTGCCAAGCGGGCAGATAAGCAATTTCCGTTTAGCAGCAATGAACTCAATTATGAAATTGGCAGTTACATTTTACGAAATACAGACAGTTTAACGGTAAATGTGCATGAGCCAGATATTAATGTTCGGGTCGAAGTGCGAAAAGATGGAACATACGTAACGTGCCGCGATATTCCAGGAGCGGGCGGGCTTCCGGTTGGAACGAGCGGAAAGGCAATGCTCATGCTGTCCGGAGGAATCGACAGCCCTGTAGCGGGATATTTAGCGATGAAACGCGGCTTGAAAATTGAAGCAGTGCACTTTTTCAGTCCACCGTTTACGAGCGAACGCGCTAAACAAAAGGTGATTGATTTAGTGAAAAAACTAACGAAGTTCGGTGGAAAAATCAAACTCCATATTGTTCCGTTTACAGACATCCAGCAAGAGATTCATAAGCAAGTGCCGGATGGGTACTCGTTAATCTCATCTCGAAGAATGATGTTAAAAATTACGGATGCATTGCGTCAAAAATATAATGGACTTGCCATTGTGACAGGAGAAAGCCTTGGACAAGTTGCCAGTCAAACGCTGGAAAGCATGACGGTCATTAACGATGTAACAACAACACCGATTCTTCGCCCGCTTGTTTCGATGGACAAAACAGAAATTATTAAAATCGCGAAAGATATTGACACTCATGATATTTCGATTCTTCCATACGAAGATTGCTGTACCATTTTTACACCGAGTGCTCCAAAAACGAAGCCGAAGAAAGAAAAAGTGATTCATTATGAAAGTTTTATCGATTTAACTCCATTAGTAGAGGAAGCGATTGCTAATACGGAAACATTAGTGATTGATGAACAATTTGCCACGGTGGATGAATTCGAGCAACTATTCTAAATCTCAAAATTTACCAAAATGATCAATGCATGATTCCATGTGTTTTCACACACTCTATAGGTACAAGGAGGTGAAGACACATGGCACGCAATAACAACTCTAATCAATTGCTAGTTCCTGGAGCACAACAAGCTCTTGAGCAATTGAAATACGAAATCGCCCAAGAATTCGGCGTAAAATTAGGTGCTGAAACTACTTCACGCGCAAACGGTTCTGTTGGTGGAGAAATCACAAAACGTCTTGTTGCTATCGCGCAACAACAATTAGGCGGTTCTCAATTTTAATTGAATATTATGGCTACAGGGCGGGGTAATCCCGCCTTTATTATTTTAAAAAAATATACAAAATATTAAGATAATTTCGTATAATTGATTAAAGAAAACTTGATGCAAGGGGATGGGGAAATATGAAACGGGAAGATTTAATCGCTCCTGAACGCTATAATTTAACTTCTGAAATTGAAAAATACGCACAAGGTACTCCAAACAAAATTGCGCTAAAGTGGGAGAACGAACAGGGGGAAACGAGGGAAATTACATATGCCGAGCTTATGAGAAATGCGAATAAAATTGGAAACGCTTTACTTTCCTGTGGTTTGCAAAAAGGGGATAAGGTACTCATTATGGTGCCGCGCTTAATTGAAGCGTATGAAGTATATTTAGCCGCTTTAAAAGCGGGCCTCGTTGTCATTCCAAGCTCGGAGATGTTAAGAACAAAAGATTTACAGTATCGTATTTCGCATGGAGAAGTAAAAGCGATCATTGCGTATGAGCAATATGTCGAGCAGTTTAACCCGATTGAAAATATTCATCACATCGTCAAATGGCTTATTGGACAGCGAGAGGTAGATGGATGGCTTAACTTAACAAAAGCAATTGAACGTGAAAGCGCCGAACTCGTTGCTGCTGATACTTCTCGCGACGATATGGCATTTTTATCGTACACATCAGGAACGACGGGAAATCCAAAAGGAGTCGTTCATACGCATGGATGGGCGTATGCTCATTTACGTACAGCAGCAAAAAATTGGCTTTGCATTGAAGAAAATAACCTTGTATGGGCAACTGCGGGTCCGGGATGGCAAAAATGGATTTGGAGTCCATTTTTATCAACGCTCGGTTCAGGAGCAACAGGATTGGTCTACCATGGCCGTTTTGATCCGGAAAAATATTTTCAGCTTTTAAGTAAATATGAAGTGAATGTTCTTTGTTGTACGCCGACGGAATACCGCTTAATGGCGAAAGTGACAACGCTCAGAAACTATCAATTGCCGCATTTACATAGTGCCGTATCTGCGGGGGAACCATTGAACCGAGAAGTCATTGATACATTTGAAAAATATTTCAATATTCAAGTGCGAGACGGATATGGGCAAACAGAAAATACCTTGCTTGTTGGCGTTATGAAAGGGATGAAAATCAAACCGGGTTCGATGGGGAAACCGACTCCTGGCAATCATGTTGAAATCATCAACGAAAACGGTGAACCTTGCAAGGAGGGAGAAGTAGGAGATATTGCCGTCCATATCGAAACACCGGCCTTGTTTAAATATTACTATAAAGACCCTGAACGGACAGCGATGCAATTTCGTGGGAACTACTACATTACAGGAGATAAAGCGAAAAAAGATGAAGATGGATATTTTTGGTTTGAAGGGCGTGGTGATGATATCATCATCAGTTCTGGCTATACGATTGGACCGTTTGAGGTTGAAGATGCGCTCGTCAAACATCCGGCCGTCAAAGAATGTGCTGTTGTGGCAAGTCCGGATGAAGTGCGCGGTCATGTCGTAAAAGCGTTCATCGTGCTTCGCGAAGGGGTTGACACGAATGATCCAGCGCTCATCCCAGCGTTACAAGAGCATGTCAAACAACTCACTGCTCCGTATAAATATCCACGCAAAATCGAATTTGTTGATGAATTACCAAAAACGACATCTGGAAAAATTCGACGCGTCGAATTGCGCGAACGAGAAATGCGTCTTGCCCAACAGAAATAAGCATATAAAAGAGAGCTGTCCTATAAACGTTTTATCATATGCAGTCGTATAGTATTTAAAAAGGGCTTTCCCTTTGTTTTGGAGGGACAGCCCTTTTTCGTGGTCTTGTCCGGCTGGCAACGCCGTCTGGAAAATAGCCTTCCTCTGTCGTTTTGTTTCTTGTCCTCAATCCCCTTCTCCCTCGAAGCAGGAAGCATCTAGAGTCGGTTTCAGGGAGATAGGATGGTGAAATTGTGCGGCTTCCTCTTTCTTATAAAAACGTCCGCTTTACTTTTTCCCAGAACGAGTTATCTTTTAATCTTACCGTCTTAATCACGCGATCGCTTAAGACAATATCAATTTTTTCGATATGTTGAATACTGAGGGCTTCGTTGTCCATTCCGATAATCGGATAATGATTTCCTTCCGGAGAGATTTTTAAGGTCAATTTTCGTTCCCCGCTTAAAATGAACGAAGACCCTAATGTCCGATAGCGATTGTTATTCAACGAAGCCAATTCACTCACTTGAATGCAAGGAAGAAGAGGATCTACTACCGCCCCGTTAACGGATTTATTATAAGCTGTGCTTCCTGTTGGAGTCGCTACAATCATTCCGTCCCCACGAAATGTTTCGAAATGAAGATCGTCAATAAATACATCCATTACAAACGTTTTAATAATTCCAGAGCGAATCGAGCACTCATTTAAGCAAAAAAACGAAGCCGTATCATCGATGGTCGCTTGAATGATCGGATATCTTCTTACTTCAATTTGTTCGTTTTTCATCGATTGAACCATATGGTTGACATCGTCAATATGAAAGTCGCAATAAAAGCCGCGTGCGTGTGATGGAAGCGTAGAAATGCCCACGTATAGGCAATCATTTCGAAATCCCGTTTGTCTTACAGCTTGAAGAAACGAACCATCGTCGCCAATGCTGACAATGATATTGGCATTGCGGTAATCGCCAACTACGACAAACCCGGATTGTTGGGCTAATTCCATAAGCGGTTTGACTTGTTCTATGAGTTGTTCATCGTGCTTATAAAAAAAATAAAGGTGATTGCGGCGCTCTGGCATGTTGGAAACCTCCATTTATCATAGTTTTAGTGAACTCATAATTATGGTAAAATAAATGAATCATACATATATTGTACCATTATTGGAATAAATCTAAAATAAATCGTGTTGTTTTAGGAGGAAGAATGATGAATCGAAAACGCTGGATTGCGTTAGCCATTGCGGCGGCATTATTTATTATTTCAGCATTAGTTCATGTCGTCACATCAATGATTGCTGGAGATGTAGGGAAGTGGTCAGAAGAGTGGCTCTCCCTGGCCGATCAAGATTTTAGTGAGGAAGTACTTGAGGATGGGGATGAATTGAAAAAAATTGTTGTACTTGAGGTGAACGGTGTCATTCAAGAAGGCGAAGATACAGAATCTTTATTCACGGCTGCCGGCTACGACCATCGCGCATTTTTGAAAATGATCGAGCAAGCCAAAAATGATGATACGGTTAAAGCAATTGTATTGCGTGTAAACTCGCCGGGTGGCGGTGTGGTAGAAAGCGCTGAAATTCATGACCAATTTGTAAAATTAAAGAAAGAAACAAAAAAACCGATTTACGTATCCATGGGCGCAATGGCGGCCTCAGGAGGGTATTATATATCAACGATGGCCGATAAAATTTTTGCAAGTCCTGAAACCATTACAGGCTCATTGGGAGTTATTATGCAAAATATTAATTATGAAGGGCTTGCTAAAAAGTACGGAGTGGAGTTTGTAACGGTAAAAAGCGGTCCTTATAAGGACATTATGAGTCCTTCCCGGAAAATGACAGAAGAAGAACGGAACATTTTACAGTCACTCATTCGCAATTCGTATGATGGATTTGTGAAAGTAATTTCGGAAGGAAGACATATTCCAGAAAGCGAAGTTCGCAAAATTGCTGATGGACGTATTTATGACGGGCGTCAAGCAAAACAATTAAAACTGATTGATGAGTTTGGATATTTAGATGACACGATTGCTGCAATGAAAAAAGATCATCATTTGGAAGGAGCTCAAGTCGTTACGTACACGAATGAGCTTCCGTTTAGTTCTTTATTCCAGATGAGCATGCAGCGGTTATCGACAGCGAGTCAAGAAATTACTCAATTAAAAAATGTATTTTCCAAACCAACTTCGCCTCGTTTAATGTATTTATATGCAGAGTAAAGGAAGTGAACATGTGTGATGGGAGAAAATGTATATACAGCTACGACAGAAGAGGTCCTTCCTCCCACGACGGTGACCAATCGTTATGCTGGATTTTGGATGCGATTTTGGGCCTATTTACTTGATTTGCTTGTTGTGGGGAGCATCAATCGCTTAATTGTGTATCCGCTCTTTCGCTTTTTCGATCTGTCCGTTGATCAAACGAGCATGTTTGCTCCGATTACGATTACGACAACAGTGGTGTTTTATGCATATTTTGTGTTAATGACAAAATACTTTCAACAAACATTAGGAAAAATGGTATTTGGCTTAAAAGTCATTGACATCAATCACCAATCTTTAACATGGTCGACGGTGCTATTTCGTGAGGTAGTCGGAAAGTTTATTTCCAAAACCATTTTATTTATTGGCTTTTTATTTGTAGCCTTTTCCGAAAAAAAGAAAGGCCTTCACGACCAAATCGCCGATACAATTGTTGTTCACGAGTAAACCTGTCTGTATGACAGGTTTATTTTTTTGTGCATGTGGTGACAATGGTATGATGAAGGGAGTGCTAATGTTGAAAATAGCTTGCATCATCATTGTCGTTCTTTTCTTATTGCTTTTATTACTTTCTATTATGAAATTATCGGTTACGATTTTTTTTCAACATGCGCAAGATGATGATGAATGTCGGATTACGATAAAAACATTATTTGGTCTTATTCGCTATACAATTCACGTTCCGGTTATTAAGGTAGACAAGCAATCGCCTAGCATTATCATTACTCATAAAGAAACGGTAAAAAATCTTTCCGAAAGTCCATCGAAACGAAGCAAATATACTCTGAAAGATATCATTGATACTTTCGAAAAAACAAAAAACTTCGCGCGGCATGTTGTCCGTTTGAACGAAATTGTAAAAAAGTTTTTTGCACGTGTTTCAATCACGAAGTTTGAGTGGCAAAGTAAAATTGGAACAGGGGATGCTGCTTATACAGGAATGGCAGCTGGATTAGGATGGTCGCTGAAATACAGTATTGTTGCTCTTTTCAGCAAATATATGAAATTAAAAACGATGCCTGTTCTTATGATCACTCCTTGTTTTCAACAAACTGTTTCTGAAACAAAATTTGTATGTATGATTCATTTTCGAGTCGGGCATACTATATTAGCAGGAATACGGATTGTGAAGTATTGGCGTGGCAACCATTTGTCGGAGATCAAATCGTTTGCCACTCAACAAGCAAACGAAAGCTACTAGGAGGAGTGTATTATGAGCAATCATCCAATCCAAGGACTTATGACGACGGCGATGGAAAACTTGAAACAAATGATTGATGTCAATACGATTATCGGTGACCCTGTCGAAACACCAGACGGTAGCGTTATTTTAACCGTCTCCAAAGTAGGCTTTGGGTTCGCGGCAGGCGGAAGCGAATTTATGCTTGATGAGAAAACAAATGGGGTGGAAAAGCAACCCGGAACCGCTCAACCAACAAAAGAAGAACATCCATTTGGTGGTGGGAGCGGTGGCGGTGTGTCCATTACGCCGATTGCGTTTTTAGTTGTGAACTCTTCAGGAGTGAAGCTTCTTCATCTTGATGAAAGCACGCATTTATATGAAAAACTTCTTGATTTCGCTCCGCAAGTAATCGAAAAAATTCAAACTATGCTAAAGAAAAATAAAAATGAATCACAACATCCGACGACTGGAACAATACCGAAACAGGACTTGGAGATTTAGGGGTTTAATTGTCCTATAAGTCAAAATCATTGAAATTTTTTTGTATTCCCGTTATGATGACTTTGTACATAACTTTTCGGGAGGAAAATTTTCAATGGTTAATGTAACATTTAAAGGTAATCCAGTGACATTAGTTGGAAATGAAGTCAAAGTTGGCGATCAAGCGCCAGACTTCAAAGTGTTAGCGAACGATTTATCAGAAGTAACGCTTGCGGATACAAAAGGGCATGTTCGCCTTATTAGTGTCGTTCCATCACTTGATACAGGAGTATGCGATGCGCAAACGCGCCGTTTTAACGAAGAAGCAGCGAAATTGGACAACGTGAAAGTGTTAACGATTAGCGTCGACTTGCCATTTGCTCAAAAACGTTGGTGCGGAGCAAACGGCATTGAGAATGTCCAAACGCTTTCCGATCATCGCGACGTGTCGTTTGGGCAAGCGTATGGAGTGTTAATTAAAGAGTTACGCTTATTAGCGCGTGCGATTTTTGTTGTTGACAGCAATGATAAAGTAACATATGTTGAGTATGTGCCGGAAGTAACGAACCATCCAAACTACGAAGCAGCAATTGAAGCGGCAAAAGCAGCAAAATAAGTATGGAACAGAATGAAAGAGGCCTCGACTTGTTCGAGGTCTTTTTCCGTGAGGGAAGCGTTTTACGCCGTTGGCCAGTCCTTTTGCTTACGAAACAGTGCAAGAAAACACTTGCCATAACCGCGTCGTTATTCATACAATAAGACATTGGACACCCATCAGAAAGGTGGAGAAAAAATGACTACTCCAGTTGAACGATTATTCACACTGTTTGATGAGACGGCAACAATTTTGCAAGAAGAGTTACAATGTACATATTTAGAGGCAGTTGCTGAAACAGGAGAGAACGTCTTTCACGGGGACGTGCTGCAGGAAGAAGTAAGTGAACTCAATGCTAAAAGATTGAAGAAAGAGTATAAAGAAATTCAACTCGATCGCTTTACAAACGAAGAGATTCGCAAAGCATTTCAACTCACTGTGTTAAAAGGAATGAAAGAACATACGCAACCGCACCATCAAATGACTCCGGATGCGGTAGGTCTGTTCATGAGTTATATAGTCAGCAAATTCACTGGAAAATATCTTGCGTTAACGATTCTTGACCCTGCCGTTGGTACGGCCAATTTATTGACGACCGTACTCAACCATTTGCCGGGAAAACAAGTGAAAAGTTATGGAGCCGATGTCGATGATTTATTAATCAGACTCGCTTATGTGAACGCCAATTTGCAAAAACAACCGATCCAACTGTTTAATCAAGACAGTTTACAGCCGCTGTTTGTCGAGCGTGCGGATGTTGTCATTTGCGATTTACCGGTCGGCTATTACCCGAACGATGCAAACGCGTCTCGTTTTGTATTAAAAGCGGAGAATGGCCATTCCTATGCGCACCATTTATTTATCGAACAAAGCTTATATTATACAAAAGAAGGAGGCTATCTGTTTTTCCTAATTCCAAACTCTTTATTTTCAAGCGATCAATCGGCGCAGCTGCATGCCTTTTTAAAAGAGCAAGCGGTCATTCAAGGACTATTGCAGTTGCCGATGTCGATGTTTAAAAACGAACAAGCGGCGAAAAGCATTTTTATTTTACAAAAGAAAGGCGCAAACGTAAAAGCGCCGAAAAAAGCGTTGCTTGCTGAGCTGCCAAGATTCTCGAATAAACAAGCCATGCAGGTGATGATGCGAAAAATCGATGAGTGGTTTGCGACAGAAAAACATGAATGAACAGATGGTTCCCGATGGAAGCGGGAACCATTTTTTGTATTTTCGAAATATAAAAACATATAAAATGCAAACGGTTACATAGTGATAATGTTCTTGAAAACGTGGGGGAAACAGGCATAAAATGAAAAAGGTATATTGAAATTGCTTTGAATCGAGCACAATAAGAATAACAATACTTGCCATGTAGCATTAAAGGAGCTGTTTCGAAATATGTCAAAAATTATGGCCATTAACGCCGGTAGTTCATCTTTGAAATTTCAACTGTTTGAAATGCCGAGTGAAACGGTGTTAACCAAAGGGTTAGTGGAGCGGATTGGCTTTGAAGATGCGATTTTCAATATTACGGTAAACGGCGAAAAAGTTCAAGAAGTCATCTCGATTCCTGACCATGCTGTTGCTGTAAAATTGCTGCTTGATAAATTAACTACTTTTGGCATTATTCAATCATTTGAGGAAATCGACGGAATCGGCCATCGCGTTGTTCACGGTGGCGAAAGATTTAGCGACTCGGTTCTCATCACAGATGAGGTGTTAAAAGATATTGAAGAGTTATCAGAGCTCGCTCCGTTGCATAACCCAGCGAATATTGTCGGCATTAAAGCGTTTAGAGAGGTTTTACCAAATGTACCGGCTGTCGCTGTGTTTGATACTGCATTCCACCAAACGATGCCAGAGCAATCATTTTTATACAGCCTTCCGTATGAGTACTATACAAAATTCGGAATTCGTAAATACGGATTCCATGGAACGTCCCATAAATATGTGACGCAACGTGCGGCGGAATTGCTTGGGCGCCCGATTGAGCAGTTACGCTTAATTTCTTGCCATCTAGGAAACGGTGCAAGTATCGCTGCGGTAGAAGGCGGAAAATCGATTGATACGTCCATGGGCTTTACACCGCTTGCTGGAGTAGCTATGGGAACGCGTTCCGGTAACATTGACCCGGCATTAATTCCATACATTATGGAGAAAACGGGGAAAACAGCGGAAGAAGTCATTGAAGTGTTAAATAAGAAAAGCGGAATGCTCGGTATTTCTGGTTTCTCTAGTGACTTGCGCGATATTGAAAAAGCTGTCGCAGAAGGAAACGAGCGTGCCGAGTTAGCGCTAGAAGTCTTTGCTAACCGCATCCATAAATACATTGGTTCGTATGCAGCGCGCATGTGCGGTGTTGACGCGATTATTTTCACAGCTGGAATCGGTGAAAACAGCGAAGTCGTGCGGGCAAAAGTATTGCGCGGGCTTGAATTCATGGGTGTATACTGGGACCCAGCGTTGAATAAAGTAAGCGGCAAAGAAGCGTTCATTAGCTATCCGCATTCGCCAGTTAAGGTGCTTGTTATTCCGACAAATGAAGAAGTGATGATTGCTCGCGATGTGGTGAGATTGGCGAATATAGCGTAACGACAAAAGCTGGATATGGTTTCATATCCAGCTTTTTTATATACTAAAAAGAAACAATGAGAGAAAGGTGGAAGACAGATGAGCGTTGAAGAACACAAAAAGGAAGCGCCGCGCGTCATTCGATGTAAAGTGATTACGGTGAGCGATACGCGAACATTTGAAACGGATAAAAGCGGAAAATTTATGATCGAATTATTGAAAGAAGCAGGTCATGAGGTTGTAGACTATGAAATTGTCAAAGATGAAAAAAAAGAAATTCGCCAGGCGATTTGGAGCGGGTGTGAAGATGCAAACATTGACGTTGTGTTAACGAACGGAGGAACCGGAATCGCGAAACGAGATGTGACGATTGAAACCGTGAAAGAAATCATTGAAAAAGAAATCATCGGTTTTGGTGAACTGTTTCGCATGCTGAGCTATACGGAAGACATCGGATCGTCGGCAATATTGTCGCGCGCGATTGCCGGAGTAGCGAATGATACGGCGATATTTTCCACTCCAGGCTCAACAGGTGCGGTCAGACTTGCAATGACAAAATTGATTTTACCGGAGCTTGGTCATGTCATTCGTGAGATTAGAAAGGATTTATAATTTCAACAAGCGGCTTTTTTTAAAGCCACTTGTTGAAATTATTGATGAATTCGCACCGAAACGGTTTGATTCATCCGATACCAAATCCACAAATCATTAATAATGGAAGCTAACTCCGCAATCTCTGAATTTAATGCACATGAACGAGCGAAATTGTTTTCTTCGCCCAGTTCTTCCTGTTTTTGATTGATGATTAGTTCGAGTTCCACAATTCGGTCAGGGATGGTCCCTCGAATCTTTTCCCACTGAAGTAAAATCACGTGTTGTTCTGCTTCACTATAGTCTTCCCATTCTTTCTCAAGTTTTGGTAATGGGATGCCAAGTCGCTCGTCGTAAATAAAATACTGTTCCATGTCTCTCCCTCACTTTCCCCTGTCTTTATTGTACAAAAAAGGATGAAAAAGAACCAACGGATTTATGTCAGTATTTTTATACTTTTTTATGAATAACTATTGAAAAAATCAGCAAAAGCTGATAAAGTGATACTATATAAAATGAATAATTATTTATATAAAAGTATATTTATGTGTGAGGGAAGGGGAACCAATATGGCAAATCCGAAAATTGTATTAGCCTATTCTGGTGGTTTAGATACATCGGTCGCAATTAAGTGGCTTCAAGAGCGAGGCTATGACGTAGTTGCGTGCTGCCTTGATGTCGGTGAAGGAAAAGATCTTGATTTTATTAAAGAAAAAGCACTAAAAGTGGGAGCGGTAAAATCGTATGTCATTGATGCAAAAGAGGAGTTTGCGAATGAATATGCGCTTGTCGCATTGCAGGCCCATACTCTTTATGAAGGAAAGTATCCGCTTGTTTCGGCATTGTCTCGTCCGCTAATCGCGAAAAAATTAGTCGAGATTGCTGAGTTGGAAGGAGCCGTAGCGGTTGCGCACGGCTGCACAGGAAAAGGAAACGACCAAGTTCGTTTTGAAGTGTCGATTAAAGCATTAAATCCGAATTTAGAAGTAGTGGCGCCAGTACGTGAATGGAGCTGGTCGCGCGAAGAAGAAATTGAATATGCCAAAAAACATAACATTCCGATTCCGATTGATTTAGACAGCCCGTTTTCGATTGACCAAAACTTATGGGGCAGAAGTAACGAGTGCGGCATTTTAGAAGATCCGTGGGCAGCTCCGCCAGAGGAAGCGTATGAATTAACAGCGGCGCTTGAGAATACACCTAATGTACCGGAAATCATTGAAATCGGGTTTGAACAAGGTGTTCCAAAAACATTAAACGGAAAAGAATATTCGCTTGCTCAATTAATCCTTGAATTAAACGCAATTGCCGGAAAACATGGAGTTGGACGCATCGACCATGTGGAAAACCGTCTTGTCGGCATTAAATCACGTGAAGTGTACGAGTGCCCAGGAGCGATTACGTTAATTAAAGCACATAAAGAATTAGAAGATCTAACACTTGTGAAAGAAGTTGCTCATTTTAAGCCGCTTATCGAGCAAAAATTAGCGGAAGTCATCTACAACGGTCTATGGTTTTCGCCGTTAAAAGACGCGCTAGCAGCCTTCTTAAAAGAAACGCAAAAAAATGTCACCGGAGTTGTGCGCGTGAAATTGTTTAAAGGTCATGCGATCATTGAAGGACGTAAATCGGAATTCTCATTATATGATGAAAAACTGGCGACATATACATCCGAAGACCAATTTGACCATCAAGCAGCGGTCGGCTTTATTTCTCTATTCGGCTTGCCTACAAAAGTATACAGCATCGTTAACAATCAAAAGAAGGTGGGCGTGTGAAAAAACTTTGGGGCGGACGGTTTACAAAAACAGCGGAAGAGTGGGTCGATGAGTTCGGCGCCTCGATCCCGTTTGACCAAGAGTTAGTCGAAGAAGATATTGAAGGCAGTATCGCCCATGTCACGATGCTTGGAAAATGCGGGATTTTGCCCAAAGAGGATGTCGAGAAAATTAAAGCAGGATTGCTCACTCTTTTAGAGAAAGCAAAAAAACAGCAGCTTGAGTTTTCCGTTGCGTATGAGGATATTCATTTAAATATTGAGAAAATGCTTATCGACGAAATCGGTCCGGTCGGCGGCAAATTGCATACAGGAAGAAGCCGGAACGATCAAGTCGCGACCGACATGCATCTATATTTGCGCAAGAGAGTCAATGAAATCATCGAACTTATTAAAGAATTGCAGAAGGTGCTTGTTGAAAAAGCAGAAGCGCATGTCGAAACATTGATTCCTGGCTATACGCATTTGCAGCGGGCGCAGCCTGTTTCCTTTGCGCATCATTTAATGGCGTATTTTTGGATGTTGGAACGCGATCGCGAACGTTTTGCAGAGTCATTGAAGCGGATTAACAAGTCGCCGCTCGGCGCAGGAGCGTTGGCAGGTACGACATTTCCAATTGACCGCCATTTAACGGCAGAGCTTCTCGGTTTTGAAGGAATCTATGAAAATAGTATTGATGCGGTGAGTGACCGCGATTTTATCATTGAATTTTTAAGCAACAGCGCCATGTTAATGATGCACTTGTCACGTTTTTGTGAGGAGCTGATTCTTTGGTCAAGTCAGGAGTTTCAATTCATTGAATTAGATGATGCATTCGCGACGGGAAGCAGTATTATGCCGCAAAAGAAAAATCCAGATATGGCGGAATTGATTCGCGGAAAAACGGGAAGAGTGTACGGAAATTTATTTGGCTTATTAACGGTGATGAAAGGAACGCCGCTTGCTTATAACAAAGACATGCAAGAAGATAAAGAAGGTATGTTCGATACGGTTAAAACAGTGACGGGTTCTTTAAAAATTTTTGCTGGCATGATCGCGACGATGAAAGTGAATATGAACGTCATGGAAAAAGCAACGAAACAAGATTTCTCGAATGCGACCGAGCTTGCGGACTACTTGGCCAACAAAGGGGTGCCATTCCGCAAAGCGCATGAAATTGTTGGTAAGTTAGTGTTAGCATGCATTGAAAAAGGAATGTTTTTAGCGGATTTACCGCTCTCTGTATATAAAGAAGCGTCCGAGTTGTTTGAAGAGGATATTTATGAAGTGCTGAATCCATATACAGCGGTCAACCGCCGCAATAGCGCAGGTGGAACCGGTTTTGATGAAGTGCGTCAGGCAATAAAAAAGGCAAAACAATGTTTATAAAAGGGAACGATCTGCATACAGTGTTGAGTGCCAAACAGGGTTGACTCCAAGAATGGGTCAGCCCTGTTTTTTCTTAATCTATGATTCTATTCCCCTTCTTTTTCTGTACGTACGACAAGGACATCACATTTCGCATAGCGTGTAATGTGTTCGGAAACGCTTCCAATTAACAGGCGCTCAACGGCATTTAATCCTGTTGCTCCGCAAATAATTAAATCAGCCTGATATTTAGGAGCAACTTCTTTAGCGATTTTTACTTTCGGCGAGCCAAATTCAATGTCGATTGTTACGTCTTTCAATCCTGCTTTAATCGCTTGTTTTTGATAATTATCCAATAGCTCTTTTGCATATTTCTCAGCACGTTCTGTTACTGTGAGATCATATCCATCCACTATTGCAAAGCTTCGAACGTCAATAATATGAGAAAGAATGAGCTTTGCATCATTTCGTTTCGCGATTTGAATCGCTTTTTTAAACGCCCATTCTGCCTCTTTCGACCCGTCTATCGCTACAACAATCGTTTTATACGTCATCGCCATTTTCCCCACTCCCTTTTGGATAGAAATGTCATTTCTAATAACAGTATATCATAGGAAAAAGAAGGGAGACTAACGTTGTCATGACATTTTTATGAAAAGGGGGGGCAGCGATGGAAAAGAACGATAAAAAAACATTGTATTACGATGAAGAAGCCGTACAGACGATTAGTGAGCAAATTACGGATGCGTATCATAGCGGTGTTATTGAACAAGAGGAAGCTTATTATCATCCAAAACGTGAAATCGGCGAATAATCAACGCATCATCATGGCGTATACACGTCATGATGATTTTTTATAAGAAAAAGCATAAAGAGAAAAGGAAACGATTTATTGAACGATGCCTAGATGCCATATAGGTACAAAAGAGTGACAAATCTCAATTTTGTTCTAACCGCTTGAAAGTACTAGCATTTTTTTGACATCATGTTTAGGCAGAGCTTCTTTTTCTTTCTTGTTGTTTTTCAGTTTGTAGGAGGAAACGAAGGGCATTAGACTTTATCGCATATATGATGGCGCTTTTATTTTTAGCGCGGGGGAAGTATCATAGATGTTTTTCTTAGCGATTTTATAGTAAAGTAAAATTAAACACTGTTTATGGGGAGGAATAACTGTGCGACATGCCCTCATAACGGCCGGAGCGAAAGGACTAGGGAGAAAAGTGACAGAAATGTTGCTTGAAAAAGGCTATTCGGTGACAGTGAACTATCGAAGTGATGAAACGGCTGTAAAATCATTGCAAGAGAAATATGCGCATCTTTCAGAACGGCTTCAGTTTGTAAAAGGAGATGTCACAAGAAAAGATGATTTGTATCGTCTTGTTGATCAGGCGTTCGAAAGGTTTGGGCGCATTGATTTTTTAATTAATAACGCAGGACCGTATATTTTTGAAAGAAAAAAATTAGCTGACTATGATGAAGACGAATGGTATGAAATGATCGAAGGGAATTTAAGTGCGGTTTTTCATTTATTTAAAAAAACGATTCCCATTATGCGCAAGCAGCGGTTTGGCCGCATTATTACATACGGGTTCCAAGGAGCAGCAAGCGCTCCGGGATGGCTGCATCGTTCTGCGTTCGGTGCTGCCAAAGTCGGACTTGTATCGTTAACAAAAACGATCGCGGTGGAAGAAGCTGAATATGGCATTACTGCAAATATGATTTGCCCTGGAAATATTGTAGGCGATATGAAGGAAGCGACGATTGCCGATTCACGAAAAATCAAGGACGATATGACCCCCATTGGTCGATCAGGGACAGGGGAAGACATTGCGCGAGTTGTGGCGTTTTTATGCGAGGAAAACTCGGATATGATTACAGGGACGGTCATTGAAGTCACAGGGGGACTCGATGTCATACATCGTTATCGTTAATGTGAATATTTTTCCAAAAATCATCTCATTCTAACGTAATGAGGTGATTTTTTTATGAAAAAAAGTATGATTGTCGCATTCTTAATGTTGCTGATACATCTGCCAGTAGTGTGTGCAGCTGAATTTCAGCAGGGAAATCTATTTAAAATTAAGTTAGTGTCAGAACATGAAACTGTGCAATGTGAGTATTATTCTCCTGATACGTATCAATGCGAAAAAAACGGCTATAGTTTAGACGAAAAACAGGCAAAACGTGAATTATCGCTTCTTTTTCATCAACTTCATCTTCGTCACGATGTCAAAGTTGAAGAAATGGTTCATTCTTTAGAAAAGACAGGTTATAACAATGTAAAGTTTCTTGATGTAAGATGGATGGATTCTCATCATCGTTTATTTACATGGATATGGGAGAAAGATAAGTAAATAGCTAGTATCACGCTTTACCGATAAACGGATATGTTATAGTAAGCAAATAATTTAGGAGGAATTTTATCATGAAAATCGGTATTCCAAAAGAAATAAAAAATAATGAAAACCGTGTTGCTATTACCCCAGCCGGCGTGATGACGTTAGTCAAAGCGGGGCACGACGTGTATATTGAAAAAGGAGCAGGGAGTGGATCTGGATTTTCTGATGAGGAATATGTGAAAGCTGGGGCAGCCATCGTTGATACAGCAGAAGAAGCTTGGTCGATGGATATGGTGATGAAAGTAAAAGAGCCGCTTCCAGAGGAGTACGGATATTTTCGTGAAGGATTGATTTTATTTACGTATTTGCATTTGGCACCAGAACTGGAATTGACAAAAGCGCTCATCGACAAAAAAGTTGTCGCCATCGCTTATGAGACAGTGCAATTAGCTAATGGTTCCTTGCCTCTACTGACCCCGATGAGCGAAGTAGCGGGTCGAATGTCGGTACAAGTTGGTGCGCAATTTTTAGAAAAGCCGCACGGTGGAAAAGGGATTTTGTTAGGGAGCGTGCCGGGAGTAAGACGCGGAAAAGTCACCATTATCGGTGGCGGAGTGGCTGGAACGAATGCGGCGAAAAAGGCTGTTGGTCTGGGAGCGGAAGTGACGATTATTGACGTCAATCCGGATCGGCTCCGCCAGCTCGATGATTTATTTGGGGATCATGTGACGACATTAATGTCAAATACGTATAATATCGCCGAGTCTGTCAAAGATTCCGATTTAGTGATCGGAGCGGTTCTCATTCCGGGAGCGAAGGCACCAAAACTCGTGACGGAAGAAATGATTAAATCGATGACGCCGGGGTCGGTTGTTGTGGATATTGCGATTGACCAAGGAGGAATTTTTGAAACGACGGATCGCGTCACAACACACGATGATCCGATTTATATTAAACATGGGGTTGTTCATTATGCGGTTGCGAATATGCCGGGAGCCGTGCCGCGTACGTCTACCTTTGCGTTGACGAATGTTACGGTGCCATACGCGTTACAAATCGCTAACAAAGGATATCGGCAAGCGTGTCTAGATAATCCGGCTTTATTAAAGGGAATTAATACATTAAACGGTTACGTCACCTATGAGGCGGTGGCAAAGGCACATGGCTTGACGTTTCAAGATACGAAAACATTATTAGAACAAAGTTGAATACGTTGTTGGAAGCGGGAGTCTTCGTGGCAGTTGATGATGAAAGAAACGAGCGGCGTCTTAGCTTGAGCTTTGGAAAACGCCGCTCGTTTTATCGTTATATTGTGAGCAATTCTTTTGGATAGCTTGTTAACGTTTCGACTCCATCATCAGTAATGAACACATCATCTTCGATTCGAACTCCGCCAATGGAAGGAACATAAATACCCGGTTCAATCGTAAATACCATACCGCGTTGCAATGGCATTGTGTTTGTGGCATTCATCGACGGATATTCATGAACATCAATTCCTAATCCATGCCCGACGCGGTGGGTAAAATATGCCCCATATCCGGCTTGCTCGATGATTGCTCTTGCCGCTTTGTCGATCGATCCGATTTCTGTCCCCGGTCTGGAAGCGTGAATGGCTGCAAGCTGTGCTTTTAAGACCGTTTCGTAAATGGTTTTTTGTTCGTCTGTCGCTTTTCCCACTACGACCGTTCTTGTAATGTCAGAGCAATATCCGTCAAGGACAACACCTAAATCAAATAATACAAAATCTCCGTGTTGAACGGTCGCTAAACCCGGTACACCGTGAGGATCGGCCGTTTTTTGACCGGTTAACACCATTGTTGCAAACGACATTTCGCGCACGCCTTTTTTCTTCAGTTCGTATTCAATCGTGGCGATGATATCTAATTCCGTTTTTCCTTCAGCCAGTGCTTTAATTCCGACGTCGACGCCAAAATCGGCAAGCTCAGCGGCTTGACGCAAAATGACAATTTCTTTTTCATCTTTGATCATGCGTAATTCCCGCAGTTTTTCTTCCGCGTTGAGGAACGAGCGCACCGGAAAATACGTATGTAACTGTTCGTACCGTTCGAGAGAGAGATGGCTTTTTTCAATGGCAATTTGCTCGGGAACGACTTGTCTTGCGTTGATGTTTTTATAGATAAGCTCCCACGGATTGTCCGTATCGCTATAGCCGAGCGTGTCATATTGCCAACCTGCTCGTTTAGCTTGAGATACTTCCATTTGCGGACAAACTAACATCGGTTCACTGTTCGGAAACACTAGTAACGCCAGCAACCGTTCATGAGGATCGCTATAAAATCCGCTTAAATAAAAGACATTGGGTGTTGACGTAATCAACGCAAACGAAATATTTTGTTCTTGTAGCCATTGTGAAAAAGATTGAAGTCTTTGATTCATTTTGTTCACTTCCTTTCTACATTTTGAGAGTATCAATAATAGAGCAAGATGTAAACGATGATTTACTCTAAAGAAGGAAATTAGCAATGAATCACGAATAAGTAAGGCGGAAACGTTCGCAAGAAAGGAGAAGATAGCGTTGAAATTAACGTATCATGGACATTCCGTTGTAAAAATTGAAACAAGCGGGAAAACGATTTTCATTGACCCGTTTATTACAGGAAATGAAGCAACAGATTTAAAGGCGGATGAAGTGAAAGTCGATGCTATTTTACTTACACATGGACATAGTGATCACGTCGGTGATACTGTTCAGCTTGCTTTAAGAAATCAGGCGCTTGTCGTGGCACCGTTTGAATTGGCGACCTATCTAAGCTGGCAAGGGGTAAACGCTCATCCAATGCATATTGGTGGATCACACCAATTTGATTTTGGAAAGGTGAAATTGACACAAGCGTTCCACGGCTCAAGCTATATTGATGAGAACAAGCAAATCATTTATACAGGAATGCCGTGCGGAATTTTATTTTCTGCTGAAGGAAAAACGATTTATCATGCAGGAGATACGGGATTGTTTTCGGATATGAAGCTCATTGGCGAGCGCAACGACATTGATGTGGCCTTTTTACCGATTGGGGACAACTTTACGATGGGACCAGAAGATGCTGCGTTGGCTGCTGAATGGCTTCGCGCTAAAACCGTTGTTCCGATTCATTACAATACGTTCCCGCTTATTGAACAAGATCCACACCGATTTGTGGGAATGCTAAAAGATGGAGTCGGTAAAGTGTTGCAGCCGGGAGAAAGCATTGAGTTGTAACATGTAAAAAAGGAGACGTCTCACAAACAATGAGGCGCTCCTTTTTTGTTGAAAAAATCGACACTCGCTAGCTTCGTTGAATCAAGCGCCGTTCCCCCGTATAATGAAAATAGGACATCTTGTAAAGGGTGAAGAAATTTGGCGACAAAACATGAACAAATTTTACAATATATTGACAGTCTTCCGGTTGGAGAGAAAATTTCCGTTCGGCAAATTGCCAAGGAAATGGGGGTAAGTGAAGGCACGGCTTATCGCGCGATTAAAGATGCGGAAAATAAAGGGTATGTAAGCACGATTGAGCGTGTTGGAACGATTCGGATTGAGCGGAAAAAGAAAGAGAATATTGAAAAGCTGACATATGCGGAAGTCGTCAATATTGTTGATGGGCAAGTATTAGGGGGACGAGAAGGATTACATAAGACGCTCAACCGTTTTGTCATTGGCGCGATGAAGCTGGAGGCAATGATGCGCTACACCGGAGCGGGCGATTTGTTAATTGTCGGGAACCGGACGAAAGCGCACCAGCTTGCTTTAGAAGCGGGAGCAGCCGTGTTAATTACCGGCGGTTTTGATACAGATGAGTATGTGAAAAGATTAGCCGATGAATTGCAGCTCCCGATTATTTCGACGAGTTATGATACATTTACCGTTGCAACAATGATTAACCGTGCCATTTACGACCAATTGATAAAAAAAGAAATCGTTCTTGTCGAGGACATTTTAATCCCGCTGGAGAAAACGATCTATTTAGAAACGACGGACAAGGTCGAGAAGTGGTATCAGCTCAATCGTGAAACAAAGCATAGCCGCTTTCCGGTTGTCGATTCCCAATTGAAAGTACAAGGAATGGTGACAGCGAAAGATGTGCTTGATTGTGACCGTGAGCTGCTGATTGAAAAAGTCATGACAAAACATCCGATCACGGTGAACGGAAAAATGTCGGTGGCTTCTGCTTCTCACATGATGGTATGGGAAGGGATTGAACTATTGCCTGTGATCGATGAACATAATCGCTTACAAGGAATTATTAGCCGCCAGGATGTATTAAAAGCGTTACAAATGGTTCAGCGTCAGCCGCAAGTTGGAGAAACGATTGACGATATTATTACAAGCCAATTTCGCGAGTCTGACAGCGATCAAAAAGCAGAAAACGTCTTTCGTTGTACGATTACGCCGCAAATGACGAACTATTTAGGAACGTTATCGTATGGAGTGTTTACGACGATCGTGACAGAAGCAGCGACGCGAGCATTACGTTTTTATAAGCGCGGCGATTTAGTGATAGAAAATATTACGATTTATTTTATTAAGCCGGTGCAAATTGAAAGCACAATTGACATCAAAGCGAAGCTGCTAGAAGTCGGGCGGAAATTTGGAAAAGTTGACGTCGAAGTATACAATGAGGGGACCGTTGTCGGCAAAGCGCTGATGATGTGCCAGTTAATTGATCGCTAAAAAGAAAACGGGGATTTAGGCCCCGTTTCTTGCCATTTGCTTTGCTTCTTCGATGACAAGAGGCAAGTAATGCTTGTAGGCGCGATAACCAGCCCATACACTTCCGCCACCAATAAGCAAGAAAATGACTCCAACAATGAAAGAGATCATCGATGAATGAAGAAAAAACTGATTGATGCCGAAGAAAAAGACAAACGAGCCAAGTGCCATGCTTGATTTAGCGGCAATCCAGCGGCGTTCTACCGGGCGATGGCTCCGAAAGTATTTGATTTTATAGTACGCATAAAACGAAAGCGAAAATATAATCAAAATAACAAATACAGGCATAGGTGAACCTCCATCTTTCGTCTTAATCCCATTGTACATAGAAATGAGGAAGAATTCTAGCAACGAATTCTATTTTTCACTTATAATGAAAGAAAACAATCGCAAAAAGAGGAGAACTTATATGAACGAGAAAGCATTGCAAATTTTAGAGACGATTCGACAGTTTGATACCATTATTATTCATCGACATGTACGTCCAGATCCAGATGCGTATGGTTCTCAAGGGGGATTGGCCGAAATTTTAAAAGCTTCTTTTCCTGAAAAAGCGATTTATACAGTGGGGAAAGAAGAAGAGTCGCTCCAGTTTTTACGACGGTTAGACAAAATCGATGACGACGTATACGAAAATGCGCTTGTTATCGTTTGTGATACGGCCAATCAAGAGCGAATTTGTGACGGCCGCTACCGACTAGGGAAAAAGCTGATTAAAATCGACCACCATCCGAACGAAGATCCGTACGGCGATCTTTTATGGGTCGATACAAACGCCAGCTCCACAAGCGAAATGATTTACGAGTTTTATTTGGCAGGCAAAGATAAGGGACTGGTGATGACAAAAGAAGCGGCACGCCTCATTTATGCGGGAATTGTCGGTGATACAGGCCGCTTTCTTTTTCCAAGAACGAGCCAAAAAACATTTCAATATGCCAGTGAACTCATTGAGTATGGCTTTTCATTAACTGAGCTGTATGATGGATTATATCGGACAAAGGTTAATGTCGCTCATTTAAGCGGCTATGTGTTACAAAATTTTCAACTTTCTTCATCTGGTGTGGCGTCAGTAAAGATGACGAAAGAATTGCTATGCGAGTATAACGTAACTCCTTCGGAAGCATCCCAGCTTGTCAGCCTCCTCGGTAATATTGAGGGAATTACTGCGTGGGTCTTTTTCATTGAAGAAGAAAAGGAAATTCGCGTTCGCTTCCGTTCAAAAGGACCGATTGTCAATGAAGTAGCGAAAAAATATAAAGGCGGGGGTCACCCGTTAGCCGCAGGCGCTTCCATTTATTCATGGGAAGATGCTGATCGTGTCATTGCTGACTTAGAAGCGATTTGTCGTTCCTGAAATAACAATGTCCCGACGCTATTGTGTTCGGGACATTGCTTTATGAATTGACCGGTTTTAATCTTAATTCAATCGACAAGGTGGTAAATAAAAAAAGTTCTTGGATTTCGAGCCTGTATGTCTGTTCATTAATCCTATATGTTTTATTTTCAATCGCTTTTGTCAATAGTTCTTTACTTTTATAGACCGTTTCAATATCTTTGGCAATAAGATGGGAAATGTCTTCTTTGACGCTTTCTTGAATGCGAAAGGTCGTGTAAGAATCCAGCTTGTATTGCTCTGCGTTGATAAGACGAATGTGAATTTCCTGTACTGTTAATTTTTTTTTGTTGATTTTATTCAGCTTAATGTAGTCTTCTTGCCAAATACGAATATCGTTTTTTAAATCGGCGATTTGATCATTTAATTCAGCGATTGTGCGCACATGTTCTTCTTGTAAAACGCCAAATAGATGTAAAAATACAAACCAACTAATGATCGCACCAACCGCTACTCCGGCAAAAAAGCGTTGCCATGTGGGCAGGCGGTAATAAGGGGGAATTCTCATGGGGAAATATGCTCCTGTGTTAACCAATTTACGATCGTTACGCCTGTTTGCGCGCCACCCATCGCCGAAAGAATGAGAAGAAATTGCTTAATGATATCACGAGTTTCTCCTAAAAATAAGCCGCGTTCAACGCTATAAAACGTATCAAACGTCCCGCCGATTGCAGCTACGACGGCCCAAATTTTTAAGTCGCCTGCAAACCGATACATCGCTGTTAATGGCTGCTCACCTGTTAAAAATGCTCCTAATCCTCCGATCAAAGCGCCGCCGAACAGCACGCCTAACGCGATAAAGTAACTTTGAATAAAAGCCGGTAAAAACGCTAATTTCATACTCATTGTCGCCTCAGTCCTTTCTTTTACTATGTATATGGACAATCGATCAGGAGTATGTTTTGCGTTTTCAAAGTTTCGTCGACTATAATGAAGGAAAAAGGAGGGAGTGCGTTGTCGTTTGTTCACCTTCATGTTCGGAGCGGTTATAGTTTGCTAAATAGTACGGCTAAAATTCCCGATTTAGTGAAAAGAGCGAGCGAATTAGGATTTCAGGCACTCGCCTTAACCGATGAAGATGTGTTATATGGAGCCATTCCCTTTTATCAAGAATGTAAAAAATACGGAATAAATCCGATTATTGGTATGATCGCGCGTATACAGATGGAAGAAGAGACATATCCGCTTGTGCTATTAGCGAAAAACGAAATTGGCTATCGTCATTTACTCAAAATCAGTAGTACGATTCAAACAAAAACAGTGAACGGAATCCCCGAAAAATGGCTGGAGCGTTATCATGATGGGATAATCGCGCTCACTCCCGGAAAAGACGGTTATATTGAAAGATTGCTGCGTCGCCATCAGAAGAAGAAGGCGCTTGAGATCGTGATGCGATATAAGCGTATATTTGGTGATGATGCTTTTTACATAGCGATTCAGCGCCACGGATTACAAGAGGATGGTGAATGGCAAGGCGAACTCATCCGTCTGAGTGAAGAAACGAATACGCCGCTTGTCGCCACGAACGATGTTCATTATATCGAAAAAGAAGATGCCTTCGTTCATGATTGCTTACTTGCGATGAAACAAGGGGTAAAACTTCAAGACGAAGGAAGGAGACGATTACCGAATAGCGAATACTATTTAAAATCAACTAATGAAATGATCGAGCTGTTTTCTGATATACCAGAGGCGATTGAAAATACTGTAAAAATCGCACGACAATGCCATGTCGATATTGAACTGGGAAATCGCATGCTGCCAAAATATCCGGTACCGACAAATCAATCAGCTGATGGCTATTTGCGCGATCTTTGTTTTCAAGGACTGCATGAACGTGTTTTGTCCCCTTCTTCGGAGTATATAGCGCGCTTGAACTATGAGTTGGAGATTATTCAGCAAATGAAGTTTAGCGACTATTTTTTAATCGTTTGGGATTTTATGAAGTTTGCAAGGAAGCGAGGAATTTTGACGGGACCTGGGCGCGGATCGGCGGCAGGCTCTCTAGTGGCATACGTTCTTTATATTACAAACGTGGACCCTCTCGAACACGGCTTATTGTTTGAACGATTTTTAAATCCGGAGCGCGTGTCAATGCCCGATATTGATATTGATTTTCCGGATGAACGCCGCGATGAAGTCATTCAATATGTGGCCAATAAGTATGGAAAACAACATGTCGCGCAAATTATTACGTTTGGTACATTCGGAGCAAGAGCGGCACTTCGCGATGTCGGAAGGGTCATGGGGGCAACGACAGCAGAAATCGATCAGCTGGTAAGGCAAATTCCCGCTAAATTAGGCGTGACCCTTCAAGAAGCATACGAGCAATCGCTGTCTTTTCGGCAAGCGGTGAGTTCGTCACCAACAATGCAAGAATGGTTTGAAACCGCTTTGAAATTAGAAGGTCTACCGCGCCATACATCGATCCATGCGGCAGGAGTTGTCATCAGTGAACAGCCGCTTTCCGACATCGTGCCGCTGCAGCAAGGGCATGACGACATCTATGTCACGCAATATCCGATGGATGTGTTAGAACAACTAGGATTATTAAAAATGGATTTTCTCGGATTGCGTACACTAACATTTATCGGGAATATATGTGCTCTCATTCATCGCCATACAGGAAGCACGGTCGACTTACAAACCATTCCGTTTGATGATGCTAAAACGTACGCGCTATTAAGTGAAGGAGATACAAGCGGGATTTTTCAGCTCGAATCAGAGGGGATGAAAACCGTTTTAAAACAGCTAAAGCCGTCTCAATTTGAAGACATTGTCGCTGTCAATGCTTTATACCGTCCGGGACCAATTGATTATATTCCCGTATATATTAGGCGGAAACATGGGCATGAAACCGTTACCTACCTTCACTCTGACTTGGAACCGATATTACAGTCCACATACGGTGTATTAATTTATCAGGAACAAATTATGCAAATTGCTGCAAAAATCGCGGGTTTCTCGCTCGGACAAGCGGATTTGCTTCGCCGAGCCGTGGGCAAGAAGAAAAAAGACATTCTTGACCAAGAAAGAGAGCACTTTGTGAAAGGATGTATCGAAAACGGATATGGCGAAGCGGTAGCCGATAAAGTATACGACTTAATTGTACGATTTGCCAACTACGGTTTTAACCGAAGCCATGCCGTTGCTTATAGCATGATTGCCTATCAGCTCGCTTATTTAAAAGCACATTATCCGTTATACTTTTATGCAGCGTTATTGACAAGCGTCATTGGTGATGAGGAAAAAATCGCTGCTTATATTTGCGAAATGAGACAAAAAGGGATATCATTGTTTCCACCTTCTGTAAATCAAAGTAATTACTCCTTTTCCATAGAAAAAGGGGGAATTCGCTATAGCCTTGCTTCCATTAAACATATCGGCACGGCAGCGGTAAAAGCAATTGTGCAAGAACGGAAAAAACGGCCGTTTACCGATTTCTTTGATTTTTGTACCCGTCTATGGGGAAAAGCGATCAATCGGAAAACGATAGAATCTTTTATTTTAGCCGGATGTTTCGATGAATTTGGCGTTGAGCGTGCTTCTTTACTAGCGAGTATAGATATTGCGCTTGAACATGCAGAATTAATGGGACCGTATACGGATGCAGATAGCGATTTATTTGCGAACGAATGGTCGTTTAAACCAAAATATGTGGAAACGTCCCCTCTTTCTGTTGATGAAAAGCTATCACATGAAAAGGAGTTGCTCGGTGTTTATGTCTCCCCTCACCCGGTAACGTTATATAGACAGCGCATTCAAGCAGTCGGGACGCGGCCGATCGCTCATGTAGGAAAAGGAAGAGTTGAGCAGGCTGTTCGCGTCGGTGCTTATCTTTTACGCGAGCGGAAAACACGGACGAAAAAGGGAGAAGAAATGGCATTTTTGACCATTAGCGATGAAAGTGGTGAGATGGAAGCTGTCGCCTTTCCTGATGTGTATCGTCGCTATTTTTCTTTTCTACAAAAAAACAGCGTAGTAGTGTTAGAAGGAAAAGTAGATGTTCGCAGAACCAAAGTGCAATTGGTTATTAAAAAGGTTATCCCAATCGACAAGCTACACGCACTTTATGTGAAAATTTGTCCAGATCATATGGCAACAGGGAAGTTATCGAAACTAAAAAACATTTTACAAAAACATCGAGGAGAGGTCCCTGTATTCCTTTATTACGAAAAAGAACGGAAAACCGTAAAACTTTCAGAGGAATACGGAGTCGATGCTACTGCTGAATGTGTAACCGAGCTGAAAGAACTACTAGGCAACGAATATGTTGTACTAAAATAATATTTCTTTACTATTCGTGCATTTTGTTATATTGTATAAACATTAGGTGGTCAGACCAGTCTTGTTTGACCGTATGGTAAGGAGTGAGTCATGTTGTCTTTACGTGAGGAAGCGTTACATATTCACAGAACACATCAAGGAAAACTAGAAGTAAAAGCAAAATTTCCGATTACGAACGCTGAACAACTGAGCTTAGCCTATTCACCGGGCGTGGCAGAGCCTTGTAAGGAAATTTCCCAAAACCGCGATCATGTCTATGACTACACGATGAAAGGAAATAGCGTGGCGGTGGTGACGGATGGAACAGCTGTATTAGGGCTTGGAAATATTGGACCTGAAGCTGCTTTGCCGGTGATGGAAGGAAAAGCGGCGTTATTCAAATGCTTTGCAGGAGTCGATGCGTTCCCAATTTGCTTGAATACAACTGATGTTGATCATATTGTTCAAACGGTAAAATGGTTAGAACCGACATTTGGCGGGATTAACTTAGAAGATATTGCAGCGCCGAATTGCTTTCTCATTGAAGAACGGTTGAAAAAAGAGTTACAAATTCCAGTCTTCCATGATGATCAGCATGGAACAGCGATTGTTACGGTCGCTGGGCTTCTTAATGCGTTAAAAATTGTAAAAAAACAGCTGAAAGACATTAAGGTCGTTATTAATGGTGCTGGTGCAGCAGGAATTGCGATTATTAAACTTCTTTATCGCTACGGTGTTCGTCATATCATTATGTGCGATTCAAAGGGAGCAATTTTTGAAGGGCGTCCGTATGGTATGAATCGGATGAAAGAAGAAGTAGCAAAAGTGACAAACCCTGAAAAAATTGAAGGACCTTTACAAGAGGTCATCAAAGGAGCGGACGTCTTTATCGGCGTTTCCGTGGCCGGAGCGTTAACAAAAGAAATGATTCGAATGATGAACGATCAACCAATTATTTTTGCGATGGCGAACCCTGTGCCGGAAATTATGCCAGAAGAAGCGATAGAGGCAGGAGCTGCTGTTATTGGTACCGGTCGATCCGATTATCCAAACCAAGTGAACAACGTTCTGGCGTTTCCAGGAATTTTTCGCGGTGCTTTAGACGTGCGAGCAAAGCAAATTAACGAAGAGATGAAAATCGCTGCAGTCGAAGCAATCGCTTCGTTAATTACGGAGAACGAATTGCAGCCAAACTATGTTATTCCTGCGCCGTTCGATCCGCGTGTCGCTCCAGCTGTTGCCGCAGCTGTGGCAAAAGCGGCGATTGACACAGGGGTAGCGCGCATTCACATCGATCCTGAAGAAGTAGCTAGCAAAACGAGACAAATGGCTGCAATTAAGTGAGGCGAGTGGGAGCAAAAAAGATGACTTCAAAAGTCTACGTCGAGACGTTGCAACAAATTCACCGAATTATCCAAGAAGATGGGCTTGTTGCAGGTGATAAAATTCCTTCTGAACGCGAGTTATCAGAACGGTTAAAAGTGGGGCGCTCTTCAGTGCGAGAAGCATTACGCGCCCTTGAATTTCTTGGTATTATTGAAACGCGGCGCGGTGAAGGCACGTACATGAAAGAATTCGGCGAGCATCAGCTCATTGACCTGTTAGGAACGTTTATTTTGCAAGAGGAAAAAGCAAAAACAGATTTAGTAGAAACGAAGGTGCTACTGGAACAACTTTGTTTACAATTAGCCTGCAAGCGCCGTAGCCAAACAAAGCTTGATGAGCTGAAAAAAATGATTCGACAAAAAACGATTAATTACGAGCGCTTTTTGAAATGGGTGACCGAGGCAGGAGAGAATTATTTACTTGAGCGGATTTGGCGTGTGCTTAATGACTTTTTTACCTCAAACTATGATGCCATTTCGCTGCCTATTACCTTTTATGAAAATATGGGACATGCGTTCGAAACACAAGATATATCAGCGATCCTTGATCTATTCACTGAACATGTCGTCATGCCATTGTCGAAACAGCCATGACACGTTTTTACAAAAAATGTTGTCCATTTCATATACAGTAGTGGTAAATCAACTAGCGAAGGAGGGGCACCTCTTGCTGAAAGAGTTGTTTACGAAAAAGAAAAAATACGCTTCAATTCCTTCTGAACATGTCAAACAAGAAGTTCCTGAAGGAATTATGACAAAATGTCCAAAGTGCAAAAAAATTATGTATACGAAAGAACTTGTCAAAAATTTACGTGTTTGTATGAGCTGCGGCTATCATCACCCGATGCCGTCCCACGAACGGATCGCTAGTTTATTAGATGAGGGAAGTTTTCAAGAGTACGATGCCGATATGATTTCCGAGAATCCGTTACAATTTCCTGATTATCTAGAAAAGCTGGAAGCCGATCGCCGCAAATCAAAATTAAATGAAGCGGTCATTACGGGCGAAGGAACGATGAATGGGCATCGGCTTGTCATCGCGGTCATGGATTCAGCGTTTCGCATGGGAAGTATGGGTTCTGTTGTTGGTGAGAAAATTACGCGCGCCATTGAAAAGGCAATGGAGCTTCGCGTGCCTTTTATTATTTTTACCGCTTCTGGCGGAGCACGCATGCAAGAAGGGGTATTAAGCCTTATGCAAATGGCAAAAACGAGCGCAGCGCTGAAGCTGTTTAGTGATGAAGGCGGACTCATTATTTCTGTGATGACCCATCCGACAACAGGCGGTGTATCTGCGAGCTTTGCTTCTTTAGGTGACTATAACTTCGCGGAGCCGGGAGCGCTCATAGGTTTCGCCGGTCGTCGCGTCATCGAACAAACGGTGCGAGAAGAGTTACCGGAAGACTTCCAAACCGCTGAATTTTTATTGAAACACGGGCAACTTGACGCGGTCATTCACCGGCATGAGTTAAAAGAAACATTAACGAATGTTCTTGACATTCACCAAAGGGGAGGTGACGGCGAATGGTGGGAGAATTAGAATTTGAAAAGCCGTTGATAGAATTGCGAAAAAAAATTAGCGAGCTCAAGGAATTTATGAAAAATGCCGATGTAGACCTTTCGGCAGAAATCGAAAAATTAGAGACACGATTGGAAAAGCTCGAAAACGAAACATACGCGAACTTAACGCCATGGGATCGTGTGCAAATTGCACGCCATCCGAATCGTCCGACAACACTCGATTACATTGAGCGGCTGTTTACGAATTTTTTAGAATGCCACGGCGACCGTTGCTTTGGCGACGATGAAGCGATCGTTGGCGGGATTGCGAAATACCATGGGCTTCCAGTTACGGTCATCGGCCATCAGCGCGGCAAAGATACGAAAGAAAATATACGCCGCAACTTCGGAATGCCGCATCCAGAGGGCTATCGGAAAGCGTTGCGTCTCATGAAGCAAGCGGAAAAGTTTCAACGGCCGATCATTTGTTTTATTGATACAAAAGGAGCCTACCCAGGAAAAGCAGCAGAAGAACGAGGACAAAGTGAAGCGATCGCTAGAAACTTATTTGAAATGGCAGGATTTACAGTGCCGATTGTGTGCATTGTCATCGGTGAAGGGGGAAGCGGTGGTGCATTAGCCCTTGGTGTCGGCAACTATATTCATATGCTTGAAAACTCGACGTACTCCGTCATCTCGCCAGAAGGTGCGGCAGCGATTCTGTGGAAAGATGCTTCTCTTGCGCAACGGGCAGCCGAAACAATGAAAATTACCGCGTCAGATTTAAAAGAACTCGGAGTCATTGATGAAATTATTCCAGAAGTTCGCGGCGGAGCACATCGAAATGTTGACGAACAAGCAAAAGAAATTGACAAAGTGCTCAAACAATCGCTGAAACAACTGCTACAATTAAATGGGCCAGAGCTTGTGCAGCACCGATACGAAAAATTTAAGCAAATTGGTCAATTTAGGTTTTCTCGAGATTATCTTGGGATAAAATAATCATGAGGCTGTCTCATCAATGGGACAGCTTTGTTATTATTGAAAAATTTATTTTAACATTTGTGTGAAAAGTTCATTTTAAAGTTGCAAAAGAACGGTTTCTCTATTGTGTTCTACTATGCTTCGTGTTATTTTATAGAATGTTGATGAGTTTTTAAGAGGTATGAGGTCGGACTTTTGTGGAGAGAACAAATGATGAACGAGGTGAATAACGTGAAAAGAATTGGTGTATTAACGAGTGGCGGCGACTCACCAGGAATGAACGCAGCGATTCGGGCTGTTGTGCGCAAAGCCATTTACCACGGAGTAGAAGTATTCGGTGTGTATCATGGCTATGCAGGACTGATTGCAGGACACATTAAAAAACTTGAGGTAGGCGATGTTGGGGACATTATTCATCGCGGCGGCACGATGTTATACACGGCACGTTGCCCGGAATTTAAAACGTTAGAAGGGCAGCTAAAAGGTATTGAACAATTGAAAAAGCATGGAATCGAAGGGTTGGTCGTTATCGGTGGAGACGGCTCTTATCAAGGGGCGAAAAAATTAACAGAGCACGGGTATCCATGTGTTGGGGTGCCAGGAACGATTGATAATGACATTCCGGGGACTGATTTTACGATCGGCTTTGATACGGCATTAAATACCGTTATTGATGCGATCGACAAAATTCGTGATACCGCTACTTCTCATGAGCGTACATATGTGATTGAAGTCATGGGACGTCATGCTGGAGATATCGCACTTTGGGCAGGTCTTGCTGGTGGTGCAGAAACAATTTTAATTCCGGAAGCGGACTATGATATGGATGATATCATCGCTCGTTTAAAACGAGGACATGAGCGTGGTAAAAAGCATAGTATTATCATCGTTGCTGAAGGTGTCGGAAGCGGAGTTGAATTCGGAAACCAAATTCAAGAAGCGACCGGATTCGAAACGCGTGTAACTGTATTAGGACACGTGCAACGAGGTGGTTCACCAACGGCATTTGACCGTGTTTTAGCAAGTCGTTTAGGCGCTCGTGCAGTTGAGTTGTTGCTTGAAGGAAAAGGTGGACGCTGTGTCGGTATTCAAAATAACCGCCTCGTCGATCACGACATTATTGAAGCTTTATCACAAACGCATACGGTTGACCAAAAAATGTATCAATTATCGAAAGAACTTTCGATTTAAAACATGGTATCGTTACCATATATATGAATGAAAGGAAGAATAGAACATATGCGGAAAACAAAAATCGTTTGTACGATTGGTCCGGCAAGTGAAAGTGTGGAGAAGCTTGTCGAGTTGATCGAAGCGGGAATGAATGTAGCGCGTTTGAATTTTTCCCACGGCGATTATGCAGAGCACGGTCAACGTATCCAAAATATTCGTGAGGCGGCGAAAAGAACAGGGAAAACGGTAGCGATTCTTTTAGATACAAAAGGTCCGGAAATTCGTACACATAACATGGAAAATGGGGCTATTGAACTACAAGAGGGATCACAACTCATCATTTCCATGGATGAAGTGCTTGGTACACCAGAACGAATTTCTGTTACGTATGAAGGACTTATTGATGATGTAACTCCTGGTGCCAAAATCCTTCTTGATGATGGGTTAATCGGACTAGAAGTGTTATCTGTCAATAAACAAGCGCGCGAAATTACGACAAAAGTTCTTAATGGCGGTGTATTGAAAAATAAAAAAGGGGTAAACGTACCGGGTGTCCGTGTCAATTTACCGGGGATTACGGAAAAAGACCGTCAAGACATTTTATTCGGAATTGAACAAGGCATTGATTTTATCGCTGCTTCGTTTGTGCGCCGTGCCTCGGATGTATTAGAAATTCGTGAGCTGTTAGAGGCAAACGATGCACTTGATATTAAAATCATTCCAAAAATCGAGAACCAAGAAGGCGTCGACAATATTGATGAAATTCTTGAAGTAGCGGACGGACTTATGGTGGCGCGCGGTGATTTAGGAGTGGAAATCCCGGCGGAAGAAGTGCCGCTTGTGCAAAAGGAACTCATCAAAAAATGCAATGCGCTCGGTAAGCCTGTAATTACCGCGACGCAAATGTTGGATTCGATGCAACGCAATCCACGGCCGACGCGGGCAGAAGCGAGCGATGTGGCAAATGCTATTTTTGACGGTACCGATGCGATTATGTTATCAGGAGAAACCGCAGCGGGGCTTTATCCTGTTGAAGCAGTAAAAACGATGCATCAAATTGCTTCGCGCACAGAGCAAGCATTACAATATCGAGATTTATTGGCACAACGTACAAAACAAAGCGGAACGACGATTACTGATGCGATCGGTCAATCCGTTGCACATACAGCGTTAAATCTTGATGTTGCTGCGATTGTGACTCCGACGGTAAGCGGACAGACGGCGCAAATGATTTCTAAGTATCGTCCGAAAGCACCGATTGTGGCGGTTACTTCTAGCGATTCCGTATCTCGAAAATTGGCGCTTGCATGGGGAGTATATCCGCAAGTCGCTCCGCAAGTGAACACGACTGATGAAATGCTTGATATTGCTGTAGAAGCAGCAGTGAAATCAGGAATTGTCAAACATGGCGACTTGGTGGTCATTACGGCTGGCGTTCCAGTTGGAGAAACGGGTTCAACGAACTTGATGAAAGTTCATGTCATCGGTGACATCATCGCCAAAGGGCAAGGGATTGGCCGCAAATCTGCTTTCGGGAAAGTCATCACTGCGAAAACAGCTGACGAAGCGCTTAGCAAGATGACAGAAGGTGGGATTCTTGTTACCAACAGCACCGATGCAGATATGATGAAAGCACTGGAAAAGGCAGTGGCGATTATTACAGAAGAAGGCGGTTTAACAAGCCATGCGGCGGTAGTTGGCTTAAGTCTCGGTATCCCGGTAATCGTCGGAGTGCCAAACGCTACTTCGATTTTAAGAGATGGACAAGAGATTACCGTCGATGCTGGATTTGGCGCTATTTATCAAGGACATGCGAGCGTATTATAAGGTATAATAAAAACAGAGAGAATCCTCTCTGTTTTTATTCTTTTTCAGGAAGGAAGAGGCAGCATGAAATTGTTGATAACATTGTTTATTATTGTTCCGGCATTGGAAATTTTCTTATTTCTTCTTTCTGGTCAAACGATCGGCGTATGGCCGACAGTAGCGCTTATTTTTGCCACCGGCATTATAGGAACATGGCTTGCGAAACGACAAGGCGTAACGGTCATTGAGGAAGCGAAAAACGAGCTGATGCGCGGGCGTCTCCCGAGTGAAGCGGTGTTGGATGGCATTTGCATTTTTATAGGCGGTGTTCTTTTATTAACGCCGGGATTTTTTACAGATATTGTAGGATTCATATTGCTTCTTCCAGTTACTCGTAAATTTATCAAACCGTTTCTTGTTCGCTGGCTAAAGTCCTCTTTTACCACCAAAACATTTTTCTATATAAAAAGATAAGAGCTTTCCCGTTACGGAAGGCTCTTTTATGTTGTCGGTTTCCCGATAATAAAATTCCAAATATCTTGAAAGACGTTCGCGCTATGCAATGTCCGAATAATGACAAGCAATACCGGTCCGGCAATCAAGCCGAGAAATCCAATAAGCTTAAATCCAACGAATAAAGCAATTAATGTTGCCAGCGGATCAAGACCAATCGAGGATGAGAGTACTTTTGGCTCCATAATTTGCCGTTGGACTAATACAATAATATACAAAATTCCTAATCCGATGGCAAATGGGACATTTCCGCTGACGGCAGCGTAAATAATCCAAGGCACAAACACGATTCCTGTTCCTAAGTATGGTAAAATGTCAACAAGGCCAATAATCAGCGCAATCGTAATGGCATAATCGACGCGGAGAATCAATAGTCCGATTAGTACAATCACAGTTGTAATCGAAATGAGCGTTACTTGTGCTTTAATAAAACCAAATAACGCTTTTTTTAAGTTAATAAACACTGTCCGTCCGCTTGTCCGTACTTTGTGAGGCAACACTTTTTGCACCGCTCTGCTGAGCCGATACCAATCTTTGCTGATGAAAAATGTTGCCAGTAGCGAAAAGATAATGACTGTTGCCGCATTCGGCAGCCAGCCAAGCAGCTTCGGAATGTTTTGTAGCACATCTTGAATAAATTGTCCGACCGTTGTAGCAATTTTTGTACCAACCGATTGAATGTTGCTCATGATCGTACCTTGTTGATTTGCATCTAAATTTTTAAATAAAACCGCTAAATCATTATAAATTGGAATAATCTGGCGGGCAAAAAAGTCCTCGATATACATGACTAACTTTTGAAAATGTCCAGGCACAACGTCCGCTAAATATTGAGTACCTGAGACGATTTCCGCAATTAATAGCGTTACTAGCCCTGCCAAGATCGCAAATAAAAGAATCAGCACAATAACAACAGCCAATGCGCGCGGCATTTTCGCTTTTTGTTCCAAATAGTTAACAAAAGGGTTAATCATAAAAGCAATGAAAAAAGCGATAATAAACGGATAGGTAACGGTTGATACATAATAAATGCTCAGTGCGCCAAGCGTAACAACAGCAATGACAAAAAGAAAACGAAGGGCGCTATGTAAATGATGTTTGGACAATATGCCACCTCCATATTTTTTCCATAACTATATATTACAAGTTTATATACGTGATCGTAAAGAGGAAGGTTTCATGGAAGTAAAACTACATATATAGAAAGGAAGGAAAATCATTGAATCAGCCAATTTTATTTTTGCTTATTTTGTTGGTGACAGGTATTATTGCGAAAAATCAGTCATTAATTGTAGCTGTTTCCATTTTATTGATTGTAAAATTGATCGGTCTAGAAGACAAGCTGTTGCCCACGGTTCACGCTAAAGGGATTCAATGGGGAGTAACAGTCATTACTATCGCAGTATTAGCACCAATTGCCACTGGAGAAATTGGATTTAAACAACTAGGGGAGTCACTTCAATCGTTTTCTGCTTGGATCGCCCTTTTATCTGGTATTTTTGTGGCATTAATTGCGAAAGGAGGAGTAACGCTACTAGCAACGGACCCACATATGACAGCGGCTCTCGTATTTGGTACGATTATTGCTGTTTCTGTATTTCACGGCGTTGCAGTTGGGCCGTTAATCGGAGCAGGGATTGCCTATATGGTTATGAAAGTGATAGAATATTTATAAAAATCATTTTTGTGTAATAATATTTAAGAAAGATTGAGTTGTTTTGATTCACAAAAGTCAGATAATTGTTTATAATATAGACATAAGCCCTTTTACTTTCAGAAAACAGAAGGATTGATGATGCATTCATATTGTCACCAACGCTTCAGTTGGTGACAATATGAATGCAATATAAAATGTAAGCATTTTCTTTTGGGGTTTTATTCATTCATTTCGAGCAAGCGCTCGCTCTCATATCGTGAAACGCAAATGGGAGAAGGGGAATCTTTAGAGAAAAGGAGAGATGGTTATGACAGTAACACGCGGTCTAGAAGGGGTTGTCGCAACGACGTCCAGCATCAGCTCGATCATTGACGACACATTAACGTATGCCGGCTATGATATTGATGATTTAGCAGAGAACGCGACGTTTGAAGAAGTCGTCTATTTGCTTTGGCATCGCGAGCTTCCAACAAAAGCACAGTTGGAAGAATTAAAGCGGCAATTGGCGGAAAATGCCTCAATTCCCAAAGAAATAATCGATCATTTTAAAGTGTATCCAATTGAAAATGTACATCCGATGGCGGCGTTACGAACAGCGGTGTCTATGTTGGGATTATATGACGAAGAAGCGGATGTGATAGATGCGGATGCGAACTACCGAAAAGCGATCCGTTTGCAAGCGAAAATCCCGACAATTGTGACAGCATTCTCTCGCATTCGTAAAGGACTAGAACCGGTTGAACCTCGCGAAGATTTAGGATTTGCAGCGAACTTTCTTTACATGTTGACAGGGGAAGAGCCGAACGAAATTGCGGTAGAAGCATTTGATAAAGCGCTTATATTGCATGCAGACCATGAATTAAATGCTTCGACATTTACAGCACGCGTCTGTGTTGCGACATTATCGGATATTTATTCGGGCATTACAGCAGCGATTGGCGCGTTAAAAGGGCCTCTTCATGGAGGAGCGAACGAGGCCGTTATGAAAATGCTTACAGAAATTGGCAGTGTCGACAATGTCCAATCATATATTCATAAAAAGTTTGAAAACAAAGAAAAGATTATGGGATTTGGTCATCGTGTCTATCGACTAGGCGATCCACGAGCAAAACATTTAAAAAAAATGTCAGAGAAGCTCACAAAACTTGTTGGTGAGCCGCATTGGTATGAAATGTCAGCAAAGATTGAAGACATTGTCACATCAACAAAATCATTGCCACCAAACGTTGATTTTTACTCTGCGTCTGTTTACCATTGTTTAGGAATTGATCATGATTTGTTTACACCAATTTTCGCAGTAAGCCGTATGTCAGGATGGCTTGCGCATATTCTAGAGCAATATGAGAACAACCGTCTCATCCGGCCGCGCGCTGAATATACTGGTCCAGCGAAGCGATCATATGTGCCAATCGAGCATAGAGATTGAAATTTGTGGCATAAAGGGTGAGAAGATGTTTGCATGTTCTCACCTTTATTATCAAATAAATTGGAGGTTGTGACAGTGGTTCAAGGAGAAAAAATTACAGTAACAAATGGTGTGTTAAACGTACCAAATAATCCAATCATTCCATTTATTGAAGGAGATGGGACAGGCCCTGATATTTGGGCGGCAGCTTCCCGCGTTTTAGAAGCCGCTGTAGAAAAAGCATACAAAGGCGAAAAGAAAATTGTCTGGAAAGAAGTGCTTGCTGGGGAAAAAGCGTATAATCTTACAGGAGAATGGTTACCGCAAGAAACGTTGGATGTTATTCGTGAATACATAATTGCCATTAAAGGGCCATTGACAACTCCAGTTGGTGGTGGCATTCGTTCATTGAATGTTGCTCTTCGCCAAGAGTTGGATCTATTCGTTTGCTTACGCCCTGTTCGCTACTTTAAAGGGGTGCCTTCGCCAGTGAAGCGCCCTGAAGATACGGATATGGTTATTTTCCGCGAAAATACGGAAGATATCTATGCAGGAATAGAATATGCCAAAGGAACACCAGAAGTGAAAAAAGTCATTGAGTTTTTACAAAACGAAATGGGCGTTCGCAAAATTCGTTTCCCTGAAACATCAGGGATCGGCATTAAACCAATTTCGGAAGAAGGAACAAAACGATTAGTGCGTGCGGCGATTAACTATGCGATCGAGCATGGACGAAAATCCGTCACCCTTGTTCATAAAGGAAATATTATGAAATTTACGGAAGGAGCTTTTAAAAACTGGGGTTACGAGTTGGCTGAGGAAGAATTTGGAGATAAAGTATTCACATGGGCAGAATATGACCGTATCGTTGAAGCTGAAGGAAAAGAAGCAGCCAACAAAGCGCAAGCAGAGGCAGAAGCTGCTGGAAAAATCATCATTAAAGATGCGATTGCGGATATTTTCTTGCAACAAATTTTAACGCGTCCGCGCGAATTTGATGTCGTTGCGACGATGAACTTAAACGGTGACTACATCTCTGATGCCTTAGCTGCTCAAGTCGGTGGCATCGGAATTGCACCTGGTGCGAACATTAACTATGAAACAGGACATGCGATTTTCGAAGCGACTCACGGTACAGCTCCGAAATATGCGGGATTGGATAAAGTGAATCCATCATCTGTTATCTTATCAGGTGTAATGATGTTTGAGCATCTCGGTTGGAACGAAGCAGCGAAACTCATTATTGATGCTATGGAAAAAACAATTGCTTCAAAAGTTGTTACCTACGATTTTGCTCGTCTCATGGAAGGAGCAACGGAAGTGAAATGTTCTGAATTTGCCGATGCATTAATTCGCAATATGGGAGAATAATGGAGAGAGGATGAGAAACATGGCAATGAAACGGAAAAAAATTTCAGTCATTGGAGCAGGATTTACAGGAGCAACAACCGCATTTCTTTTAGCGCAAAAAGAATTAGGTGATGTTGTGCTTGTAGATATCCCGCAGTTGGAAAATCCAACGAAGGGAAAAGCGTTAGACATGCTTGAATCAAGTCCTGTTTTAGGCTTTGATGCCAACATCATCGGTACTTCGGACTACGCCGATACGGCCGATTCCGACATCGTTGTCATTACGGCAGGTATTGCACGCAAACCAGGTATGAGTCGAGACGATTTAGTAACAACGAACCAAAAAATTATGAAAGCTGTTACGAAAGAAATCGTCAAATATTCACCAAACTGCTATATTATCGTGCTTACAAACCCAGTCGATGCGATGACATATACGGTGTATAAAGAATCTGGATTCCCGAAAAACCGAGTTATCGGCCAATCCGGTGTGCTTGATACAGCGCGGTTCCGCACATTTGTAGCTCAAGAATTAAATCTTTCCGTAAAAGATATTACTGGATTCGTATTAGGCGGACATGGCGATGATATGGTACCCCTCGTTCGTTATTCTTATGCAGGCGGTATCCCGCTTGAAACGTTAATTCCAAAAGAGCGCCTTGATGCAATTGTGGAGCGCACGCGCAAAGGCGGCGGAGAAATCGTCAATCTGTTAGGAAACGGTAGTGCTTATTACGCTCCGGCTGCTTCTCTTGTCGAAATGGTTGAAGCGATTATTAAAGACCAACGCCGTATTCTTCCAGCGATTGCTTACCTTGAAGGTGAGTACGGCTACGAAGGCATTTATTTAGGTGTACCAACTATCTTAGGTGGCAATGGTATTGAAAAAGTTATTGAGCTTGAATTAACAGATGAGGAAAAGACTGCTCTCGCTAAGTCTGTTGAATCTGTTAAAAATGTAATGAAAGTATTAGAATAACTAAAGAACAACAAAAAATTCGGGGGTGATTCCCCGAATTTTTTCCACATAAAAATGAAAACGTTTTCTAAACAAAGGGGTGTTAGCATTGCTAAAAAAGCGTAAACTAGGGAGAAATATATCAGAAATCACGGTCGGGGAAAAGCTTGTAATTAACGCTAAAATTGAAGATAAAGATTTATTGCTTTATCTCGGATTGACAGATGATGCAAACCCTTTATACATTCAGCACGATTATGCTTCACAAACACCGCTGAAAAAGCCGATTGTTCCAGCCATTATGTTAACGGGAATGATCACATCTGCTATTTCGAAATATTTGCCGGGTCCGGGAAGTCATATCACGAAACAAGAGATCCATTTTTTAAAACCAGTTTATCATTACGAGCAATTGCAGTTTTTATTTGAAGTGAAGCATGTAAATGAAGAAAACCATTGCATTGATATTGACGTTCAAGCGTTGCGAGATGAAAAAGAAAAAGTATTGGAAGGCACGTTGTCAGTTTGTCCACCGTATGTGTTATCGGCGTGGGATAGTCGAGTACTAGAAAATTTTTAGAGTGAGAAACCACCTTATCATAAGGCGGTTTCTTTTCTTTTTATGTTTTATGGTATGATAAAGATAAACATCTATCCTACAATGATGGAGGAGTCTATGAGCAAAAAAGTGTTAGTTGTTGATGATGAACAATCGATTGTAACGCTTTTGCAGTACAACTTAGAGCAAGCCGGATTTGAGGTGATTACGGCGAATGACGGAGAAGAAGCGATGGAAAAAGCGCTTAGCGAGCAGCCGAATTTAATCATTCTCGATCTTATGTTACCAAAGCTAGATGGAGTTGAGGTATGTAAACAACTAAGACAGCAAAAAGTAATGATTCCCATTTTAATGCTGACGGCGAAGGATGATGAATTTGATAAAGTGCTTGGCTTAGAGCTGGGTGCCGATGATTATATGACAAAACCGTTTAGCCCTCGCGAAGTATTGGCTCGTATTAAGGCAATTTTGCGGCGCACACAGCTATCAAGTGAACGCGAAGAAAAAGAAGAAAGCGATAAAATTTCGATTGGTGATTTAGAAATCTTCCCTGATTATTATGAGGCTTACTTTCAGCGTAATCGCTTAGAGCTCACACCGAAAGAATTCGAGCTTCTCGTGTATTTAGCAAAAAATAAAGGTCGTGTTTTAACGAGAGATCAACTGTTAAGCGCAGTTTGGAACTATGATTTTGCTGGAGATACCCGCATTGTCGACGTTCATATTAGCCATTTGCGTGAGAAAATCGAGCACGATACGAAAAAGCCATTATACATTAAAACGGTAAGAGGACTAGGGTATAAGCTTGAGGAGCCGAAACGGAATGACTAGTTTCCGTTCCAGACTATTGTTTGCGCTTGTTTCGCTCATTGTCTCGGTATTGATTTGCCTCGGTTTATTGCTCGGCCAGCTGTTTAAAGATTTTTATTTAGAGGCGATGAATAAACGAGTCGAAAAAGAGGCAAAAATCATCGCTCTTTTACTTGAACATGAAACGATTGACATGATTCGCCCGCAATTAAAGGAGATGAGTGAAACGCTGTCGTCGCGCATTACCGTGTTAGATAATCGGGAGCGGACGTTATTGGATACGGGGCGTATTGCTCATATTAGCGATGATGACCATGAAAAAATTGTACGGGACATTTTGCATAGCAAAAAAACCAAAGAGCTTTCCATCATTGAAGAAAAGCATGATGTCTATTATTACATCGTTCCTTTTTCGAAAAATGGTCAAGAGGCAGGATACGTTATTTTAAGCTCCCCGGTGAATTCGCTGAAAAAGGTCAATCAACAAATTTGGGGAGTATTAATTAGCAGTTTAGGAACGGCTTTAATTGTCATTATTTTGTTAGGATTAAAAATTGCTGACCAATATATGAAGCCAATTGAAGCAGCAACGAAAGTCGCCTTCGAATTAGCGAGAGGAAACTACAAAGCGCGAGTATATGAAACGCGCAGCGACGAAACAGGGATGCTCAGCCATTCTATTAATATTTTGGCCCGCAATTTGCAAGAGATGAGCAAAGTGCAAGAAATGCAAACGGACCGTTTACATACGTTAATCGAAAACGTAGGAAGCGGTCTAATTCTCATCGACAGTCGCGGCTATATTAATTTGGTAAACCGCACGTATAAAGAAATTTTCCATATTCGCCCGGAAGAGTATTTATACCGATTGTATAATGAAGCCTTCGCTCATAAAGAAATCGTCAAGATTGTTGACGAAATTTTTATGAAAGAAGTGAAAGTACGAAAACAGCTTGTACTGACGGTTGATATTGAACGAAAACATTTTGAAGTATACGGTGCGCCGATCATTGGAACAAACGACGAATGGAAAGGAATTGTTCTCGTTTTTCATGACATTACGGAGCTGAAAAAACTTGAACAAATGCGCAAAGATTTTGTCGCAAACGTATCGCACGAGCTAAAAACGCCGATTACGTCGATTAAAGGATTCGCCGAAACACTACTGGACGGGGCAATGAAAGACGAGCGGGCACTTGAACACTTTTTATCCATTATCTTGAAAGAAAGCGAACGCCTCCAGAGTTTAATCCAAGATTTACTTGATTTATCAAAAATTGAACAGCAAGGGTTTCAATTGCAGATGGAAACGATCAATCTTTTCCAACTTCTTAAAGAAGTAATTATGATGTTTCATGGAAAAGCGGCGGAAAAAGACATTGATTTACAGCTCAATGTCTCACAACCGATATATATCAATGGAGATAGTAACCGCCTAAAGCAAGTGTTGATTAATTTAATTACAAATGCCCTTACGTACACACCTCAGGGGGGACGTGTAGAAGTAAGCGTTGAAGATCAAAATGAAGAAGTGCTCATTCACGTGAAAGATACAGGAATCGGTATTGATGAAAAGGAAATCCCCCGCATTTTTGAACGATTTTATCGCGTTGATAAAGCCAGAAGCCGAAATTCTGGCGGGACAGGATTGGGGCTGGCGATTGTAAAACACTTAGTTGAGGCACATCACGGCTATATTACGGTCAAAAGCCAAGTTGGAAAAGGAACGACATTTACAGTTCATTTTCCGAAAGAGCAATAGATTTACAAAACATTAACAACGGCTTTACTTCCGATTCATAAACATTTGTTACGATCAGTAGTGAAAACCCCTTCATCCAAGGAGCCAACCCTTGAGAGAGACGAGAACGAAAAAATGTTCTCGTCTTTTTTTATTTATCATGCTAATCATGTTACAATAGAGACAAGATGTTTTTAGGAGGGGACATGTTTGAAAAAGAAACTCGTACTAATCGACGGAAACAGCATTGCTTACCGCGCTTTTTTTGCGCTGCCGCTTTTACATAATGAAAAAGGAATCCATACGAACGCGATTTATGGCTTTACGATGATGTTAATGAAAATTTTAGAGGAAGAACAACCGACGCATATGCTGGTGGCGTTTGATGCAGGTAAAACGACGTTTCGTCACAAGACGTTCGAAGAGTATAAAGGGGGCCGGCAAAAAACACCGCCGGAATTATCGGAACAGCTCCCGCTATTGCGCGAGTTGCTGGATGCTTACCAAATCCGTTCGTATGAACTCGAGAACTACGAAGCAGACGATATTATCGGTACATTATGCACACAGGCGGAAAAAGAAGGATTTGAAGTAAAGGTCATTTCTGGGGACCGCGATTTAACGCAACTTGCTTCCGAACATGTTACCGTTGACATTACTCGAAAAGGAATTACCGATGTCGAGTCGTATACACCGTGTTTGATTGAAGAAAAATATGGGCTTACCCCAAAGCAAATTATTGATTTAAAAGGATTAATGGGCGATACATCAGACAACATTCCGGGGGTGCCGGGCGTTGGAGAAAAAACGGCGCTAAAGCTTTTAAAAGAATTCGGGACAGTGGAACATCTTCTTGAATCACTTGAACAAGTGAGTGGGAAAAAGTTAAAAGAAAATCTTGCAGAACATCGCGACCTCGCGCTAATGAGCAAGGAATTAGCCACGATTTTGCGCGATGCCCCGCTTGAGATCACGATTGAAGATACGGAATATCACGGGTACAATCTCGACAAAGTGATTGCCTTATTTAAAGAGCTGGGGTTTAACTCGTTACTAGGAAAAATCGCTCAACAAGAGGACGTTGAAGACACAACGGAACTATCGTCTATTGACTATATTATCGTCAAGGATGTGACCGACTCTATCTTAACAAATGAAGCGGCACTTATTGTTGAAGTACTTGAAACCAATTATCATAAAGCTCCGATTCTCGGATTTGCCATTGCCAATGAGAGGGGAAACTTTTTTATACCGACTGATGTTGCGTTATCATCTTCTCTCTTCAAACATTGGTTGGAAGATGAGACAAAGAAAAAAAGCGTCTTTGACGCCAAAAGAGCGATTGTCGCTTTAAAATGGCAAGGAGTTCATCTACAGGGAATTGATTTTGATTTATTAATCGCTTCTTATATTTTGAACCCGTCGCAGTCAACGGAAGATATTGCATCCATTGCGAAAACAAAACAATATACGGACGTACAAACGGATGAAGCGGTATACGGAAAAGGAGCCAAACAAAAAGTACCGGATGAAACGGTTCTTGCTGAACATCTTGTCCGGAAAGCAGCTGCCATTCGCGCTTTAAAAAACGAATTCATTCAAGACTTACAAAAAAATGAGCAATACTCCCTTTTTACTGAATTAGAATTGCCGTTAACGCTCATTCTAGCGGAAATGGAATTTACCGGCGTCAAAATCGATGTCAAACGATTACAGGAAATGGGAGAGGAGTTAAGCGAGCAGCTGAAAACCATTGAACAGGAAATCTATGAACTTGCTGGACAAGAATTTAATATTAACTCCCCAAAACAATTAGGAGTTATTTTGTTTGAAAAATTGCAGTTGCCGGTTATCAAAAAGACCAAAACAGGCTATTCAACATCGGCGGATGTACTAGAAAAGCTCGCTTCTTATCACGAAATCGTTGAGAAAATTTTACACTACCGTCAATTAGGAAAAATTCAATCTACGTATATCGAAGGATTGCTGAAAGTCGTTCATGCTGACACGAATAAAGTGCATACGATTTTCAATCAGGCGTTAACACAAACAGGAAGATTAAGCTCGACCGAACCGAACCTACAAAACATCCCGATTCGCTTAGAAGAGGGAAGAAAAATCCGTCAAGCGTTTGTGCCGTCCGAGCCGGATTGGGTCATTTTCGCTGCTGACTATTCGCAAATTGAATTGCGCGTTCTTGCCCACATTGCCAATGATGAAAATTTAATCGAAGCATTCCGTCATGATTTAGATATTCATACGAAAACGGCGATGGATATTTTTCATGTAAAAGAAGAAGAAGTAACGCCGCAAATGCGCCGCCAAGCAAAAGCGGTTAATTTCGGCATTGTATACGGAATTAGTGATTACGGTTTGTCACAAAACTTAAATATTTCCCGAAAAGAAGCGGCGCAATTTATTGAACGGTATTTTGCTAGCTTTCCAGGCGTCAAACAATATATGGAAGATATTGTGCAGCAGGCAAAACAAAAAGGATATGTGACAACATTATTACACCGTCGTCGCTATCTTCCTGACATTACGAGCCGCAACTTTAATTTGCGCAGCTTTGCGGAGCGAACGGCGATGAATACGCCGATTCAAGGGAGTGCAGCCGACATTATCAAAAAAGCGATGATCGATTTAGCGAACCGATTGGAAAAGGAACAGCTGCAGGCGCGCATTTTGCTGCAAGTTCACGATGAATTGATTTTAGAAGCTCCGAAAGCGGAAGTGGAACGATTGAAGCAAATTGTCCCTGAAGTGATGGAACATGCGATCGAATTAAATGTACCGCTCAAAGTCGATTATCATTTCGGACCAACATGGTATGACGCAAAGTAAAGGGAGTGATGATAGTGCCAGAATTACCAGAAGTCGAAACGATCAGACGAACGCTCATTCCATTAACCGTCGGAAAAACGATTCAAGACGTAAAAGTATTTTGGCCGAACATCATTAAACATCCTAGCAATGTAACACAGTTTATTGAGATATTAAAAGGGCAGACGATTCAACAAATTGGACGGCGCGGAAAGTTCCTGAAATTCTTTTTTGATGAACATGTTCTTGTATCCCATTTGCGCATGGAAGGGCGTTACCTCCTGCAAACAACGGAGGTACCGCTCGATCCGCATACGCATGTTATTTTCCAGTTTACCGATGGAACGGAATTGCGTTATCGCGATGTGCGGAAGTTTGGCACCATGCACGTATTCAAAAAAGGGGAAGAAGAGCAACAATCTCCGTTGTTGAATCTTGGACCTGAACCGTTTTCTCAATCATTCACTCCGGGTGTTCTTGCCGACAAACTCCAAAAAACAAATCGAAAAATCAAAACTGTGCTTCTTGATCAAGCAGTTGTCGTGGGGCTTGGCAATATTTACGTTGATGAGGCATTGTTTCGCGCGCGCATTCATCCGGAACGTCCCGCTTCTTCCTTAACGACGGAGGAAATCGAGCGCCTGCATCATGAAATCGTTGCTACGCTGCAAGAGGCGGTCGAAAAAGGCGGCAGCACTGTACGATCGTACGTGAATACACAAGGAGAAACCGGGATGTTTCAACTGCAATTATTTGTATACGGACGTAAAGGGGAGCCATGCCAACAATGCGGGCATCCGATTCAAAAAATTGTCGTCAGCGGCCGCGGCACGCATTATTGCGAGCGGTGTCAGCAATAAGGTGAATGCATAGGGATAGGTATAAAATCTATAAAAATACTTAAATATCTCCTGTATCAAATTCAAGTGAAGGAGGTGTGGATCTGGTTACTAAAATCGTTGTCATGTACTGGCTGATGGAAGGAAAGGTGCATTAGCCGTCGCTAACAGCGCACCACGGGTCGTCATTCACAGCAGGTGAATGACCAAGAGATTCCCTTCCAGATGGAATACAGTGAGAATCCGGGCGGCAAGCAGTTTTGCTGGTTCGATCGCGATAAGTAGATTTTAGTAATCAGGAGAATGTCATTAACGATTGGTTTAACAGGTGGTATTGCGAGCGGCAAAAGCACGATTACACGGATGATGCGGGAACTGGGGATCCCTGTGATCGACGCTGACCAAGTGGCCCGCGAAGTCGTTGAAATTGGTAAAGAAGCGTATAAGAACATTATTGAGGTGTTTGGCCGGGAGATTTTACAGGAAAACGGAGAGATCAATCGTGCGAAGCTCGGAGCGATCGTTTTTCATGATGAAGAAAAACGAAAAAAGCTGAACGCGATTGTTCATCCGGCTGTTCGTCAACATATGCTCGCCAAAAAGGAGGAGTATATCCACCGTGGCGAGAAGACGATAGTCCTTGATATCCCGCTTTTATTTGAAAGCGGACTCACCCATTTTGTCGATAAAATTATCGTCGTGTATGTCGATGAACATATTCAGCTTGAGCGCCTCATGAAGCGTAACGGCTTTTCTCAGGACGAGGCGCTCGCAAGAATACAGGCGCAAATGCCGTTACACGAAAAAGTGAAAAAAGCTGATGCGGTAATTGATAATAATGGAACGATTGAAGAAACAAAACAACAGTTGCTACAAATTTTAACAAAGTGGGACGTCCTATAAAATTAGGACGTCTTTTTTATTATTTTTATGTTATTTTACCTCCACAAATCCTTAAAATATGTTATACTATTTATACAAAATGCTGTTTATTAGTATAACATATATATGAGGGGAGAAAGCTAATGAAAGCAAAAATAGCGATTAATGGGTTTGGACGAATCGGGAGAATGGTGTTTCGAAATGCCATCGACGCAAAAAACTTAGATATCGTTGCCATTAATGCAAGTTACCCAGCTGAAACGTTGGCTCATTTAATAAAATATGATTCCAATCACGGAAAATTTTCGGGGGAAGTCATTACGCTAGAAGATGGACTTCTTGTAAATGGAAAAAAAGTAAAGTTGTTAAGCTCGCGCGATCCGAAAGAGCTTCCATGGAGAGAACTCGGTATTGATATTGTTATCGAAGCGACAGGAAAATTTAACTCGAGAGAAAAAGCGAACTTTCACTTAGAAGCGGGGGCCAAGCGCGTGATTTTAACCGCTCCTGGAAAAAACGAAGATGTGACGATTGTGATGGGCGTCAATGAACATATGCTTGATGTTGAACAGCATTTCATTATTTCCAACGCCTCTTGTACAACGAACTGCCTCGCTCCGGTAGTAAAAGTGCTTGATGAAGCATTTGGAATCGAAAACGGGCTCATGACAACCGTTCATGCGTATACAAACGATCAGAAAAATATCGATAACCCGCATAAAGATTTGCGTCGTGCCCGCTCTTGCGCCCAATCGATTATTCCAACAACAACAGGTGCAGCGAAAGCGTTATCGTTAGTATTGCCGCATTTAAAAGGAAAATTGCACGGCATGGCGCTTCGCGTTCCAACGCCAAATGTGTCGTTAGTTGATCTAGTTGTCGACGTTAAGAAAGAGGTAACGGTGGAGGAAGTGAATGAAGCGTTCATTCGTGCCGCTAATGGATCGCTAAAAGGAATCCTTGATTTTACAACGGAACCGCTTGTCTCGATCGATTTTAATACGAACCCGCATTCAGCAATTATTGATGGATTATCAACGATGGTCATGGAAGGACGAAAAATTAAAGTATTAGCTTGGTATGATAATGAATGGGGCTATTCATGCCGCGTAGTTGATTTAACGAGCTTAGTGGCAAGCAAAATGATGGAAATGGTACAAGTTAATGCTTGAGAAACAACGCAGCGCTGATGGTGATCATCGGCGCTTTTTCTGTTTCTGAAGCGTTTTTATGATGGAGTAAAAGAAAGAAAAAATAACAAACAACATCCCTTTAACAAAAAATTAAAAAATTGTATTGCAAAAAAAAAATAAACAAAGTATACTATGTCTCGTGAACTTCTTAAACGCAACGGTAATGTGACTACTTAAAGGGTTAGGACCTCTTTGGACTAACTTTCCCCCGTGGTAGTTATACATGCCATTATGCAAAAGAAATTCATGTTTATTTTTTGAAAATTTGTTAAAGGGGGATTATTAGTATGGATACAATGGGTCGTCACGTTATCTCTGAATTATGGGGATGCGATTTTGATAAGTTGAACGATATTGAATTCATTGAAAAAACATTCGTTGATGCAGCATTAAAATCAGGTGCAGAAATTCGTGAAGTAGCATTCCACAAGTTTGCGCCGCAAGGAGTAAGCGGTGTCGTCATCATTTCCGAATCTCACTTAACGATTCACAGTTTCCCAGAACATGGGTATGCAAGCATTGATGTTTACACATGTGGTCATTTAGATCCGACAATTGCAGCTGATTATATCGCTGAAGCATTAGGAGCACAAACGCGTGAAACAATTGAACTTCCACGCGGTATGGGTCCAATCGAAATCAAAAAAGCAAAAGCTTTATAAATCATAATGGAAACAAAAAGAGGTGTCGATGTTGCACCTCTTTTTTTCGCATTGTACATATATACGGGAGCAGTGGTATGATAAAAGTAGTATGGTAACAAGGGGCGGCAAGGAAAATGAGCGTTTGGAACAAGTTAAAATATGTGTTAACGAATCATTGTGAAACGCGGGAAAACCATGAAGACGAGCAGTTGCGCAGCCGGTATTATAAAACAACAAATGCAAGCGCCATAAAGACCATTAAAGAACTTATCGAGTCTTCGCCAGATTATGAATTGTTATCCGTCTCAGATGAACGTGGAGAATTAAGCGCGACCACTCGTCGTGGAAAAAAGGCGTTCATTGTCATTACTGTCATTTCTGTTCGTCCATTTGAAACAGCGATCGATTTTTCTGTGACAACGGAAACGAAATTATTGCCATTTGATTTTGGTTGGAGCCGTCGGGTCGTTGTCGATCTATATCGAAAACTCGATCAACGTCTCCATTATATCGGTTCAGGAATCAACGGATGAGGAAACGACTTGTCCACTGTCGGCTGTTTCGCTATGATAAAAGTAAGAATAAAAACGGAGCTGGTTATATGAAATGTCCATCATGCCACCATCATGGCACAAGAGTCCTTGATTCGCGCCCGGTCGATGAAGGACGTTCGATTCGTCGTAGACGGGAATGCGAACAATGTCACTATCGCTTTACGACGTTTGAAAAAGTCGAAGAGATGCCGCTCATCGTTGTCAAAAAAGAAGGAACACGAGAAGAATTTAGTCGTGAAAAAATATTGCGCGGCTTAATTAAAGCATGTGAAAAACGTCCGGTTGCTTTAGAACAGCTGGAACAAATCACTCAAGACATCGAAAAAGAATTGCGAAACCGGGGAGTGGCAGAAGTAAAGAGCGAAACAATCGGCGAAATGGTCATGGAGCGGTTATCGAAAGTGGACGAGGTCGCTTATGTCCGGTTTGCTTCCGTCTATCGCCAGTTTAAAGATTTAAATGTGTTTATTGAAGAGCTGAAAGAACTCATTAAAAAGGAACAGCGCTAACAAGGGCTTACATAATACAGACAAGCCCTTTTTTAGTCTATTGAGGAAGGTCGAGAGCATGGAACATCATTGGAAGGAGTTAATTCCGGTTGACCGTTACACTGTGCGAAGCAACGGAATTTTGCACGATTTTGATCGAAAAGTCATCACGTTATTATATCAACCGTTAATTGGACATCGGGCGTTTAGTTTATACATGACATTATGGAGCGAATTAGAACAGCAGCTTTGGGGAGAAGAAACGACTCACCATAGTCTTATGGCGATTATGCAATGCAGCTTGAAGGATATTTACGATGAACGTCTCAAGCTGGAAGGAATTGGACTATTAAAAACATATGTCAATCATGAACAAGACCCAAAACAGTTCATTTACGAACTGCAACCACCGCTGACACCGGAGCAGTTTTTCACCGATGGCGTTCTGAACGTTTTCCTCTATAATCGTATTGGTAAAACTAAATTTCATAAATTAAAGCAATTTTTTTCTACCCCATCTATCGACCGAACGAAATTTTCTCCCGTTACTCGATCATTTAACGACATCTTTTATTCCGTTCATCCTGAGCAAATGGTCGCGGTCATGAACGATGAGACAAAAAACGATTTACGTGTATCGGATGGATACGAATATATCGGACGAAGCGAAGAGCATTACACGCTCGATGATGAGATCTTTGATTTTGAGTTATTTTTTGCGGGACTGTCGACTCATATCGTTCCCAAACGAGCGATTACGACCAAGGTGAGGGAAGCGATTAAAAAGTTAGCGTTTTTGTACGGAATTGGGCCACTCGATATGCAAAAGCTCGTCATGAACGTCATTGATCCTTCTTGGCATATTGATATTGATGCTTTGCGAAAAGCCGCACGCGACTGGTATCAGTTTGAGCGCGGAGAATCGTTGCCCAGCTTAAGCGCACGCGTTCAGCCATTGCCATATCGGACGATGACCGATGTAGAGCCCAAAACGAAAGAAGAGCAGCTCATCAAACAGCTAGAAACCATTTCCCCACGTCAGCTGTTGATTGACATTTCCGGCGGTGCGGAGCCTTCTATGAGCGACTTACAACTCATTGAAGACATTATGTTCCAACAAAAATTGCTTCCCGGTGTCGTCAACGTCCTGATTTATTACGTCATGTTGCGCACAGATATGAAACTATCGAAAGCTTATGTAGAAAAAATTGCGAGCCATTGGGCGCGAAAAAAAATTCGCACCGTCAAAGAAGCGATGGAGTTGGCCAAACGGGAGGCGAAGAAATATCAAAGCTGGGCGAACGAAAAAGAGAAAAAAACGAGCAAAAAAGTCGTTCGCAAAGAAATGTTGCCTGATTGGCTGAACATGGATTATAGTCAAAACGGAAGCGAGACAACAGAAGAACAAGCCGTCGATGTAGAAGAAAAACGCCGCGAATTAGAAGAACGATTAAAAAAATATCGCAATGAGTAGTGGGATGTGGAATAATGGAACGAATGAATCAAATATTGAATCGCCTGCTTCACCGTAAAGATTTTCAACAACGATATGAGCAACTAAAAAACGAAATTCTCTCTCATCGAGAGGTACGGGCGTTTTTGCATGAGCATGAAGGCGAAGTAACAAAAGAAATGATTGATCGAAGCTTAATGAAGCTATACGAATTTATCCAACAAAGTAAAAACTGTGAGCAGTGCCCAAGTTTGGAACAATGTAAAAATCTATTAAAAGGCTACCACCCTCATCTTGTGTTACAAGGAAATTCGATTGACGTTCAGTACGACCGTTGCCCAACGAAAGTCAAATACGACGAGCGAAAACGGCAAGAATCACTCATTCAAAGCCTATTTGTTCCGCGCGAAATTTTACAGGCATCGCTATCAGACATTGACCTTGCTGATGAAGGACGAATGAAAGCAATCGAGCTGGCCGAACAATTTGTTTCCCATTACGAGCCGGGGAAAAAGGTGAAAGGACTGTATTTATACGGCTCATTTGGCGTAGGCAAAACATACATTCTCGGAGCGATTGCCAACGCTCTTGCGAAAAAAAACATCTCTTCTCTCATCGTATACGTACCGGAATTTTTCCGTGAGCTAAAAAGTTCGCTACAAGATCAAACGATTCAAGAAAAGCTGGAATATGTCAAAAAAGTCCCCATTTTAATGTTAGATGATATTGGAGCTGAGTCGATGTCCAGTTGGGTGCGCGACGATCTGTTAGGTCCAATTTTACAATACCGTATGCTAGAAAACTTGCCGACCTTTTTTACATCGAATTTTGACTTGCAACAGCTTGCCCATCATTTAACATATTCCCAGCGCGGGGAAGAAGAGCAAATGAAGGCAGCACGCATTATGGAACGCATTCGCTACTTAGCCCAGCCAGTTGAAATTAAAGGGAGAAATCGTCGCCTTGACTAGGATATTTCATGTACAGTGAAATATCCTTTTTCTTGTGCCTTAGCCTTTTGCTTTTTCTGATTCTAAATGAGTTTGTCCTCCCATATATATAGAACAAGCATTCACTCATAAGGGGGGACAACGTTGATTGAAATTTATTTCGAACAAGCGAACGATGCTGAAAAACTATTTCATGTCTTGAAACAGAAACAGCAACATGAAAAAAATAGGCTCTTTCAATTAGCGTACACCGGTGATTCGCGCGTGACGATTTACATACAGCAGAACCTTCGCGAGAGCATTTCTCGCTTTCTCATTCCGTCAATTACTCAATTTATTCTTCGCTTTATCGAGGATCGGCTCTTATTATCGATTATTTCAGGCACGTTTTATTTCAAAGATGAAGAGGAGCAACAACAAATTTTGCAGCTTGCTCATTCGTTTATTGACGGGGAACGTTACGATTATCGGTATGACCACGAACGTGTCATCCCGCGTGAAACGTTAATTGAAGAAGCGCTGTTGTTATTTTTAAAAGATGACCTTTCCTTTTCGTTTGAGTCGTTTGTCAAATTTCGCTTAAAACTGTATATCGAACGGCTCCAGCATTATGTCGAACTTGCGATTGACGAATATAAGCTAGAACAAGAATATCAAAACTTTGTTCAAATGCTGCGCGATTGCGTACAATCGCGCCAGTCAAAGCTATCAGCGATTCATCTTGTGCATCAACCGCCAGGTTTTGTTTTTTATGATGAAAAATTCCAAAAAATTACATTAAGCCAGTTAAAACAGCTGATTGATCGAAATCTTATCATCAGTCAGCCGATGTATGTTGATTCTTCCGTGTTGGCTCCGCTCGTCTCCATCGCGCCGCAAAACATTTATTTATACACGACGCATGAAGATGATGGAATGGTGCAAACGATTCAAAATGTATTTCAAGAGCGCATTCAATTATGTCACCCCGTTGAGTTTGGCAAAAATGGACAAGGAATGACTTGATTTTTGTTTTTTCTCGTTCTATAATTACGTACATAAGTTGTGAAAGATGGAAATAATGAAAAAAGTGATGATGAGGACACGGGTGTATTTTTACGGTTCCCAGAGAGGGAAGGCAGCGGCTGGAACCTTCCTAACACGAAAAATGCACTTACCACCTCTAAACTTCAGCAGTGAACGATGGGCTTTCATCTAGTAATTGCTGACGGGAAGCGCCGTTATGCCATTCGAGCCATCGCTTTAGGCAAAAAGTGCCTTTTTCTGTCTGCGGTGGGAAGAAGGGTGGAACCACGAAACAAACTCGTCCCTTAGTTGAGGGATGAGTTTTTTTATTTAATAATTAAAAAATGGATAACATTTAAATCGCTACCTAGCACCAGCGCCCAAGTCTTCGGGGGCAAGCCAGTCCTCTCAGGGCGACAAGCCGTCTAGCGGATGAAGAACATTTGCCCATTGCGGAAGCTGGGATGGTGACATTTTGCCGTTTGTCCACAAGACGTGGGCAGTTTTTAGGCGAAATTGGGGCGCTTGCGCTTTTCTTATCAATGAAGGAGGAGTGAAGGGTATGTCAGACGTGATTCGCATTACATTTCCTGATGGTGCCGTAAAGGAGTTTCCAAAAGGAACGACGACAGAAGACATCGCGGCATCGATTAGTCCTGGTTTAAAGAAAAAAGCGATTGCCGGAAAATTAAATGACCGATTTATTGATTTGCGCATACCGATCTATGAAGACGGTACGATTTCGATCATTACGCAAGATATGCCAGAGGCGCTTGAGATTTTACGCCATAGTACTGCTCACCTTATGGCACAAGCGATTAAACGGCTGTACAAAAATGTGAAGCTTGGTGTTGGACCAGTCATTGAAAACGGCTTTTACTATGACATTGATATGGAAGAGTCGCTGACGCCAGAAGATCTTCCAAAAATTGAAAAAGAAATGCGAAAAATTGCTAAAGAAAACTTGGAAATCGTTCGGAAAGAAGTAAGCCGTGAAGAAGCGATTCGCCTCTATCAAGAAATCGGCGATAACTTAAAGCTTGAGCTTATTAACGATATTCCAGAAGGAGAAATTATTTCGATTTATGAGCAAGGAGAATTTTTCGATCTTTGCCGCGGTGTTCACGTTCCATCAACGGGAAAAATTAAAGAATTTAAGCTGTTAAACATTTCCGGTGCTTACTGGCGCGGCGACAGCAAAAATAAAATGCTGCAGCGCATTTACGGAACAGCGTTCTTCAAAAAAGAGGATCTTGAAGAACATCTTCGTCTTTTACAAGAAGCAAAGGAACGCGACCATCGCAAGTTAGGCAAAGAACTTGAGTTGTTTACAACATCACAAAAAGTCGGACAAGGCCTACCGCTTTGGTTACCGAAAGGTGCGACGATTCGCCGTATTATTGAACGATACATTGTCGATAAAGAAATCGAATTAGGCTACCAGCATGTATATACTCCGGTGCTTGGCAGCGTCGATCTATATAAAACATCCGGTCACTGGGACCATTATAAAGACGGCATGTTCCCGCCGATGGAAATGGACAATGAGCAACTTGTACTACGTCCGATGAACTGTCCGCACCACATGATGATTTATAAAAATAAAATTCATAGCTATCGGGAATTGCCGATTCGCATTGCCGAACTCGGAACGATGCATCGATATGAAATGTCGGGAGCACTTACAGGACTTCAGCGTGTCCGCGGTATGACGCTTAATGACGCTCATATTTTCGTGCGTCCTGACCAAATTAAAGACGAATTTAAGCGCGTCGTCAACTTAATCCTTGAAGTTTACAAAGACTTCGGCTTGGATGATTATTCGTTCCGTCTTTCTTACCGCGATCCACATGATAAAGAAAAATATTATGATGATGATGCGATGTGGGAAAAAGCGCAAAGCATGTTAAGAGAGGCGATGGACGAACTTGGACTGGAGTACTATGAAGCGGAAGGAGAAGCGGCGTTCTACGGCCCGAAATTAGACGTGCAAGTACGCACAGCGCTTGGCAAAGATGAAACACTATCAACGGTTCAACTCGACTTCTTATTGCCGGAGCGTTTTGATTTAACTTATATTGGCGAAGACGGCAAACCGCATCGTCCAGTTGTCATCCACCGCGGTGTTGTTTCAACAATGGAACGCTTCGTCGCCTTTTTAATCGAGGAGTACAAAGGGGCATTCCCAACTTGGCTTGCTCCGGTACAAGTGGAAGTCATTCCGGTTTCGCCGGCAGCCCATCTCGATTACGCTTACGAAGTCAAACAGAAGCTTCAATCCCAAGGATTCCGTGTCGAAGTGGATGAGCGGGATGAGAAAATCGGCTACAAAATTCGTGAGGCACAAATTCAAAAAATCCCTTATATGCTTGTGGTTGGAGATAACGAAATGAGAGAAAACGCCGTAAACGTCCGTAAATACGGGGAGCAAAAGAGCGACACAATGGCGCTGGATGCCTTTATCGATGCGCTCAAAGCCGAAGTGCGTCGATAACTTTGAAGCCCGCGGGGAAGTATTCCGCGGCTTTTTTTTTCAAAATTTTTATTGCAAAATTTGATACAATTGATTATAATTAAAGGCGTTGTTTATAAACAAGGAATAATCCTTGACATATTGTTTTCGTTGTGATAAAGTATCTAAGGTGAATAGAATACTTGTTTGTGACAAAAGCAGAAGCACCCGCTTCTCACCTGATTGACGCTACTAGCTGTTAACAGGTTGTTACGGTTTGCGCATGTATTTGATCGTAATCAGTGTGGGTGTCATATGCACTCACACTTTTTTATTAGAAAAAACTGTAACAGAGGGGTGCAATAAGCAAACAAGTGATTCGTGAATAAACCTTGGAGGTGGCTAGTTATTAGCAAAGATTTTATCATTAACGAAAACATTCGTGCACGCGAAGTCCGCTTAATTGATCCAAACGGTGAACAACTAGGAATCAAATCGAAACAAGAGGCGCTCGAAATTGCCGCAAGAATGAATCTGGATTTAGTGATGGTGGCTCCGAACGCGAAACCGCCGGTATGCCGCATTATGGATTACGGTAAGTTCCGCTTCGAGCAACAAAAGAAGGAAAAAGAAGCGCGCAAAAAGCAAAAAGTTATTAATGTGAAAGAAGTGCGCTTGAGTCCAACGATTGAGGAGCACGACTTTAACACGAAGCTCCGCAATGCGCGCAAGTTCCTTGAAAAAGGCGATAAAGTAAAAGCGACGATTCGTTTTAAAGGACGGGCGATTACGCATAAAGAAATCGGTCAACGTGTATTAGATCGCTTTTCTGAAGCGTGTGCTGATATTAGCATCGTTGAGTCTGCACCGAAAATGGACGGTCGCAGCATGTTTTTAGTACTAGCACCGAAAAACGATAAATAATCGAACGAGGAGGAACACCCTATGCCAAAAATGAAAACTCATCGAGGCTCTGCTAAGCGTTTCAAAAAAACTGGTACTGGTAAGCTAAAACGTTCTCATGCGTTTACTAGCCACTTATTCGCAAACAAAACGCAAAAACAAAAACGTAAACTTCGCAAAGCGACATTAGTATCTTCTGGTGATTTCAAACGCATTCGTCAAATGCTTGATAACTTAAAATAATTTCAGAAACGAAACATAAATCGTAGGAGGGAATACACATGCCACGTGTAAAAGGTGGAACAGTAACGCGCAGACGTCGCAAAAAAATTCTTAAACTTGCAAAAGGCTATTTCGGTTCTAAACATCGTTTATATAGAGTTGCAAACCAACAAGTAATGAAATCTTTGATGTACGCGTACCGCGACCGTCGTCAAAGAAAACGCGACTTCCGCAAACTTTGGATTACGCGTATTAACGCAGCAGCTCGTATGCATGGTCTTTCTTACAGCCGCTTTATGCATGGTTTAAAATTAGCGGGTGTGGAAGTAAACCGTAAAATGTTGGCGGACTTAGCGGTGAACGATGCAGCTGCATTCGCACAACTAGCAGACCTTGCAAAAGCGAACTTAAATAAATAATAAATAATAAATAAACGAATGATAAAAGCGGAGGCGACCTGTTTAAGTGTGAGGGTAATGCTTTTTGCCCGCAGAGGTGCTTGTCATCTCAAGGGAGAAAGTGATTTGCCCTCAAGCTGCTAGTCGCTGAAGCTAGACAGATGGCCATTCTCGGTTGTGGGGATGGTCATTTTTTGTAAGGTAGGGAAGATCATGACTTTATACATGTTTTTTATCAATATTCTCGGATGTTTTATCATGGCCATTGACAAGCAAAAAGCGAGAAAAAGAAAATGGCGCATCGCCGAAAGCACGATTTGGTGCGTTTCGCTCATTGGCGGTGCGATTGGGACAACGATTGGCATGCATCTGTTTCATCATAAAACGAAACATCGCTTGTTTCGCTATGGATTGCCTCTACTTGCTTTTCTTGATGTTATTGTCTATTTTATTTTCTATCAGTAATGGGGGAGAGAAACATGGACTTGCAAAAACTTTACTCACTGCAACGACAATTAGATAAGCGCATTGAGACACAACATGGGTTGCAAGAGGAAAACTTAGTCGAGAAAAAGATATTGGCCCTTCTTGTGGAAATTGGTGAACTTGCCAATGAAACGAGATGCTTTAAGTTCTGGAGTGTCAAACCTGCGGCTCCTATGGAAAAAGTGCTCGAGGAATATGTGGATGGGCTGCATTTTATTTTGTCGCTTGGAATCGAATGTAATTTTATTCATACTGTGGAAGAAGATGAAGACGAACGCTATTCACTTGTGGAACAGTTTTTGCGCGTTTTTCAAGCGGCAAATGAATTTAATAAGGCGAAATCACTAGAGTCCTATAAACGTTTATTCACAACGTATTTACAGCTTGGGACGCAATTAGGATTTACATCTGAACAAATCGAGCAAGCATACATTCACAAAAATGAAGTCAATCATGAGCGGCAAAATCAGAATTATTAACAAATTTTGTACATTTTTGCGCGTTTTGGATATAATGAATGTGGAAAACGAATGAAAGGGGTTTAATGATGGCGAGACTAGATGAAACATTAACGATGTTAAAAGACCTCACTGACGCAAAAGGTGTGCCGGGCAATGAACGCGAAGTGCGCGAGGTAATGAAAAAATACATAACGCCTTATGCTGATGAAGTGACGACAGACGGTCTTGGCAGTTTAGTGGCGAAGAAGAAAGGAAAAGCAGATGGACCGAAAATTATGGTTGCTGGCCATTTAGACGAAGTCGGTTTTATGGTCACACAAATTGATGAAAAAGGATTTATCCGCTTTCAACCGTTAGGCGGTTGGTGGGGACAAGTGATGCTCGCCCAACGTGTTACAATCATGACGAGAAAAGGCGACATTACGGGGGTCATTGGCTCTAAGCCACCGCATATTTTACCGCCGGAAGCGCGCAAAAAACCGGTTGAAATCAAGGATATGTTTATCGATATTGGCGCTTCAAGTCGTGATGAAGCAATGGAATGGGGTGTGCGCCCGGGGGATTCGATCGTTCCGTATTTCGAATTTACCGTCATGAATAACGAAAAAATGCTCCTCGCCAAAGCATGGGATAACCGCATTGGTTGCGCAATTGCAATCGATGTATTAAAACAATTAAAAGATGTCGAGCATCCGAACGTTGTATACGGTGTCGGTACAGTACAAGAAGAAGTCGGTTTACGCGGTGCGAAAACATCGGCAAACTTCATCCAGCCGGATATTGCGTTTGCTGTCGATGTCGGTGTTGCCGGGGACATGCCTGGAGTTTCTGAGAAGGAAGCAATGGGCAAGCTCGGAGCTGGTCCTCACATCGTGTTATACGATGCGACGCTTGTGTCACATCGAGGATTGCGCGAATTTGTCATTGAGGTAGCAGAAGAACTAAATATTCCATACCATTTTGACACGATGCCGGGTGGTGGTACAGACGCCGGGGCGATTCATATGACTGCAAGCGGCGTTCCATCGTTAACGATCGCAATTCCAACGCGCTACATCCACTCACATGCAGCCATACTTCACCGCGAAGATTATGAAAATACGGTGAAACTTCTTGTTGAAGTGATTAAACGTTTGGATGAGAAAAAAGTGAAGGAAATTACATTTGATGAGTAAAGAAAAAGCCGGTAATAGATGCCGGCTTTTTCTTTTTGTCATTATTAATTTTTGCTATAATCAACACAAAGAATGAATATTCTAAATTTTTTTGTGTAGATTATTTTAATCTGAGGGGAGAAGAGGACAGGTGGTTTCTTACAATGTGTGGAATGCTGATGTATATGATGAAAAATTATCTTTTGTATCCGATTTAGGAAAAGACCTTATTGAGCTGCTCAATCCAAAAAAAGGGGAGAAAATTCTTGATTTAGGCTGCGGTACAGGAGATCTTGCTTATGAAATTTCAAAGTCAGGTGCCACTGTTATCGGAATGGACTTATCCTCGGAAATGATTGAAAAAGCTCGGATAAAATATAAAAACATTCAATTTGTGATTGACAATGGTGAATCATTTCGCACAAATGAAGAGTATGATGCTGTATTCTCCAATGCCGCTTTGCACTGGATGAAACAAGCAGCAAAAGCAGTGGAATCGATAGCGTTGGCATTACGTGTAGGCGGAAGATTTGTCGCTGAGTTTGGAGGAAAAGGAAACGTAGAGACGGTTGTTCAGGCGATAGCAGATGTTTTATTTCAAAATTATGGGATTGATGCAACAGAAAGAAATCCTTGGTATTTTCCAAGTATAGGGGAGTATAGCAGTTTGCTTGAAAAACATGGATTTCGTGTTCTCTATGCTAGTCATTTCGACCGTCCCACTCCCCTACCTGATCAAGATAAGGGGTTAAATTACTGGCTGGACAGTTTTGCTGGTGATTTTTTTACCGGAATGGATTCATCTGAAAAGATTTTACTTTACGAAGATCTTAAAGATAGGTTAAGACCATATTTATGTAAAGAAGGAACGTGGATCGCTGATTATAAGCGTATTCGAGTAATGGCTATAAAGGAAAGATGATAGGATTGTCGCTATTAGGAAACGAATGACGCAGAGGCGTTATGGAGTAAGAAGGTAAAATCAAAATTATTAAAAAAAAGCTGTTGGAGAGTAAAAGAAATGGCAAAAAGGCGTTTGTGACTTTGATGTTTGTTTTATTAGTCGGATGTTCGCAAAAACTCATTGCTTTCACTGGCGGGGGAATTGATACGAAGGAGTAAAGGAAACACAAACTGGTAATCGGGAAGAGCAACAGATTGTATTGATATTGATTCTGTCAGTACATTGAACTAAACTATAAAATCGCGAGTGCTGATGGCAGGACAGAAAAAAGGTCAGAGATTAACCGAAGATGATATACTCGAAACCTCTGGTAGAGCTTCGATAGGTGGATCGCTTTTGCAGCAGAATGCTCAATTGCAAGCGGTGATTGAATGGAATAGCAGGAAGAAAACATCTATTCTCACGGCTGAGAAACATATTGACATTAAAAGAGAGGTCCATGAATATAAAAAACGTGAAAAGAAAGCACCATATAGCTCTTTGCTTTGTCAGGAGTGTTTGCCTTGTCTTGATAATTCCTTAGAATTCAATCATCCTGCCATTTTACTTAATCATTACTTCAATTGTTTGATGATGCTGTGTTTAGTAAAAAAGCGGGAAAGAAGGGACCTATAGCATCAAATCACCCTTTTTTCTTCATCAAAACAAAAAGCCACCGCATTTTGCGGCGGCTATTTCTTCACGGCTTGCTCTAGTGTGGCAAGCATCATCTCTTTTTGCTGTTCAGTCGAATGATTCCAAATTGCTTCAAAGAAAACGCCGAGACCTGGCAAATATTTTTCCTCTCCTTGTTGGATCGCGTCGACAATCGTATCTTCTAATTGTTCTTTTGTGTTGTTGGCTACATTTTGCATAATTGCATGGCGCAAATTTAAGTCCATCTGATTCACCTCGCTAATTATGTATTACACGTTTATTTTTTGCTCGATTTTCGTTTATTATGTATACAGACACGTAAAAAGCAAAGGAGAATTCGATTTGAAACGAATTGAATCAACAAAAAATCCACAAGTTAAACAGTGGAAAAAGCTATTAACAAAGAAAGAACGGGAAAAAACCGGCTTGTTTATCATTGAAGGGTTTCATTTAGTCGAGGAAGCGTTAAAAAGCGGTATTCACATGGTGGAAATCATTTTAGAGGAGAAAAAAGAAATTCCGCTAAATTGGGATGTGGATAACCTCCCGATTACGATAGTAACAGAGGAAATTATGAAGACAATTAGCGATACAGAAACGCCACAAGGAATCGCTGCTGTGTGCAAACAATTTACATATGAACAAATCGATTGGGGAAAGGCGAATGTGTTATTGATCGATGCGGTGCAAGACCCTGGAAATGTCGGGACAATGATTCGTACTGCCGATGCGGCAGGGATAGATGCCGTTATTCTCGGAGAAGGTTGTGTTGACTTGTACAATCCGAAAGTCATTCGCGCCACACAAGGCTCGCTGTTCCACCTTCCGATTATTCGCGGAAACCTTCGTGAGTGGATACATACATTAAAAGAGCAGCAAGTCCGTATTTACGGTACAGCGTTAGAAAACGGAGAAGATTATAAACAAGTGAAGCCGAACGAGCCGTTTGCCCTTCTTGTCGGAAATGAAGGCAGCGGTGTCAACAAAGAACTGCTTCAGATGACTACGAAAAATTTATATATCCCGATTTACGGTAAATCCGAGTCATTGAATGTTGCCGTTGCCACGGGAATTTTGCTTTATTATTTGCGCGGATAGCCTAAAAAACGACCGGTATGGATGAAATGAAGCCTGATTATTGAACATTTCGACGTACAAAACACGCATATGAAACAATGAAGATAGACACTGTTCAATTGTAAGAATACATGAAACAAGTAAAAGAAGATGTTGCAGTGTTAAAGTGGGACGTTGCCAGCCTCAAAGAAGGACAATCTCGCCAAGATAAAATACTAGAGCGGCTTTTGGTTCGTTTAATCGAACAGCTGATATGGTGGAAGTGCGGCGATGAGATAAGACTATTTGCACAGATAGAGGTTGCAACGCTCCTTTTGTTTGCCTATAATATAAAAATAGCGAAATAAGGAAAACAACGATGATAGAGAAGAGTAGCTTGCCACTCGCCATCCAGGGAGAAAACGCCGTAGACTGGGAGCGTTTTTATGGTAGAAGCAAGTGAATTCACCTCTGGAGTTGACACTTGGACCATTCTACAGCAGTAGAATGTAAAGGTGTTCCGGCAACGTCCGTTATCCCAATGAAGTGAACAGTGCTTTTTTGCGCTGTTAAGAAGGGTGGTACCGCGATTTCACTCGTCCCTTGTTTGAGGGGCGAGTTTTTTATTTGAAAAAAGGAGGAGTAGCACATGAAAGAACGATTACAACAACTTCAACAAGAAGCGCTTGAGAAAATCATAGCAGCAAGCGATTTAAAAGCGCTTAATGACGTTCGAGTCGCTTATCTTGGCAAAAAAGGGCCGATTACGGAAGTGCTTCGTGGCATGGGAAAATTATCTCCGGAAGAGCGTCCGATTATGGGAGCGCTAGTGAATGAAGTGCGCGAAGCAATCCAATCTGCATTAGAAGAAAAACAAGCGAAATTAGAACAAGAAGAAGTTGAGAAAAAATTAGCTTCCGAGGCGATTGACGTAACACTTCCAGGACGTCCTGTGAAACTGGGGAATCATCACCCGCTTACACGGGTCATTGAAGAAATCGAAGACTTATTTATCGGCATGGGCTATACGATTGCCGAGGGACCGGAAGTCGAGAAAGACTATTACAATTTTGAAGCGTTGAACTTGCCAAAAGGCCATCCGGCGCGCGATATGCAAGATTCGTTCTATATTACCGAAGAAATTTTGCTTCGTACCCATACGTCACCAGTGCAAGCGCGCACGATGGAAAAGCATCAAGGACGCGGTCCAGTCAAAATTATTTGTCCGGGAAAAGTGTATCGCCGCGACAACGACGATGCGACGCACTCTCATCAATTTACACAAATTGAGGGGCTTGTTGTCGATGAAAACATTCGCATGAGCGATTTAAAAGGAACGCTTCGCGAGTTTGCCCGCAAAATGTTCGGGGAAGACCGTGACATTCGCTTCCGTCCAAGCTTTTTCCCATTCACTGAGCCATCTGTAGAGGTAGACGTTTCTTGTTTCAATTGTGGCGGGCATGGCTGTAATGTATGTAAAGGAACAGGCTGGATTGAAATTTTAGGTGCGGGTATGGTTCATCCTAACGTTCTTGAAATGGCAGGCTTTGACTCGAAAAAATACACGGGCTTTGCGTTTGGAATGGGACCGGAGCGCATCGCCATGTTGAAATACGGCATTGACGACATTCGCCATTTCTATCAAAATGATATCCGTTTCTTGCAACAATTTCATCGTGTGTAAAAGGGAGGGTTAAACGATGTTTGTTTCATATAAATGGTTACAAGAATATGTTGATTTAACGGGAATCACCGTAAAAGAATTAGCTGATCGAATTACAAAAAGCGGCATTGAAGTGGAAAGTGTAGAAGTATTAAATAAAGGGGCAAAAGGGGTTGTCGTTGGACATGTGCTTGAACGCGAGCAGCATCCCAATGCCGATAAATTAAGCAAATGCCTCGTCGATATCGGCGAAGGAGAACCAGTACAAATTATTTGCGGTGCCCCGAATGTCGCAAAAGGACAAAAAGTCGCCGTTGCCAAAGTCGGAGCAGTATTGCCAGGCAACTTCAAAATTAAGCGGGCAAAATTGCGCGGCGAAGAATCGAATGGGATGATTTGTTCGCTTCAGGAACTTGGCGTTGAATCAAAACTTGTTCCGAAAGAATATGCAGACGGAATTTTCGTCTTTCCAAGCGATGCTCCCGTTGGCGCGGATGCATTAGAGCTATTAAACTTAGACGATGAAGTATTAGAGCTTGGCTTGACACCAAACCGCGCTGATTGCTTAAGCATGATCGGTGTTGCCTATGAAGTGGCGGCGATTTTAGGCCGGGATGTGAAGCTGCCAACCATCGAGCTTCACGAAAATGATGAAAACGTTCATGATTATATATCCGTGCGCGTCGAAGCGACGGAAGACAATCCGTTATACGCAGGACGCATTGTGAAAAATGTAAAAATCGGACCATCACCGCTTTGGATGCAAACACGCTTAATGGCAGCCGGCATTCGCCCGCATAACAATGTCGTTGATATTACGAACTATATTTTGCTTGAGTACGGCCAACCGCTTCATGCGTTCGATTATGACCGTCTCGGCTCCAAAGAGATTTTAGTGCGCCGTGCCAAAGCAGGTGAAACCATCATTACACTGGATGATACGGAACGAACGTTAACGGAAGACCATCTCGTCATTACAAACGGAACAGAGCCTGTCGCGCTTGCCGGTGTCATGGGTGGAGCCAATTCCGAAGTACAAAACGACACAACGACCGTGTTTATTGAGTCCGCTTATTTTACAAGCGCGACGATTCGAAAAGCGTCCAAAGACCACGGCTTGCGCAGTGAAGCAAGCACGCGTTTTGAAAAAGGCATTGATCCGGCGCGTACAAAGGAGGCGTTAGACCGCGCGGCTGCGTTAATGGTCGAGTATGCTGGCGGAGAGGTGGTTGGTGGCGTCGTCGAAGTGAATACGCTCAAGCAAGAAAAAGTGACGGTTACCATTACACTTGACCGCATCAATCGAGTGCTTGGCACGAACATTACAAAAGAGGAAGTCGCAACGATTTTAACAAACTTACAATTCGCCTTTACCGAAGATAACGAAATATTTACGATTACCGTTCCATCACGTCGTCGCGATATTTCTATTGAAGAAGATATTATCGAAGAAGTAGCGAGATTGTATGGCTATGACCGCTTGCCGGCAACGTTGCCGATTGCGGAATCCAAGCCGGGAAAACTGACGTCGTATCAAGCAAAACGCCGCAAAGTGCGCCGTTATTTAGAAGATGTCGGTCTATTCCAAGCGATTACGTACTCCTTAACAAGTGAAGCAAAAGCGACGATGTTCGCTTTAGAAACAGCAAAACCGATTCGCTTGGCGCTTCCGATGAGCGAAGAGCGCAGTGTTCTTCGTCAAAGCTTACTGCCGCATTTGCTCGAAGTTGTCAGCTATAACCGTGCGCGTCAAGTGGAAAACGTTGCAGTGTACGAAACAGGTGCGGTGTATTTAACAAAAGATGCACATGAACTTCCAGAAGAAAAAGAACGTTTAGCTGGAGCGATCACTGGCTTATGGCACGCAAACCTATGGCAAGGGGAGAAAAAAGCGGTTGATTTTTATGTCGTCAAAGGAATTCTTGATGGATTATTCCATCTGCTTGGCTTAGAACAACGCATTGAATATAAGCAAGCAAAACGCGAGCATATGCATCCGGGACGCACGGCAGATATTTTGCTTGACGGGAACGTAATCGGCTTTGTCGGTCAATTGCATCCACGCGTGCAAAAAGACTATGATGTAAAAGAAACGTACGTTTTTGAATTAGCCTTGACCGACTTGTTGAACGCAGAAGTGGAGGACATTCGCTACTCGCTAATTCCACGCTTCCCATCGATCACACGTGATATTGCTCTTGTTGTTGATGAGCAAGTGATTGCAGGGGATATTCAACAAGCAATCATCGAAGCAGGCGGCGAATTGCTGAAAGAAGTAACGATTTTCGACGTGTACAAAGGCGACCGTCTACCTGATGGCAAAAAGTCCATTGCCTTCTCCCTCCGTTACTTCGACCCAGAACGCACATTGACAGACGAAGAAGTGACAGCCGTACACGAACAAGTCATCAAAGCAGTTGAAAAACAATTCGGCGCGACATTGCGCGGATAAAAGTAAGCCCCCATTTTATGCGGAAGCATAACGTGGGGGCTGCTTTTATGCTGTGCGTTACGTTTTATAGAAAGGAGATAGAAAGTGAGAGTGGATGTATGAGTACAAAAAAGAGGATCTGGAAAGTATATCGCATTATTGATATTCCGCGTACTAATAAGCTGTTAGTGTTTTTGCACTTCTTTACCGGTAAATAAACGATCGAAATTTATGTCATTCAAAATACGGAAAATCATGGAGGAAACAAAACCATTGGCAAGGGGTGACGTGTATGTATGAAGCGGTGAATATGTCTCCGTTCCCCGTGTTAGAACACCAAATCGTTTTACTAATTAAAGAAAAAGTACATGCAAGGGTCCGTGAAGCTAGAACATAATAGGGAAATGATGAACGAGTTTGTCCAGCCCGATGCAGCAGTTGATTGTGAACGGCCGGTGAAGGTTATTGACGGATACAAAGAGCTTCCGATTGTCGCGATAGAAGTAGCCAGTCCGCCTACTTATAAGACAGATTTCAGATATTTATTATAGGGGACAATGGAGTGTTAGATCGTTGACCCGCATCATCAAACTGTTCGTCAAAACGTGTTAGAAGAAGGAAACGTTTATGCCGAAACGATCATGGAGTAGGAGTAGCATTTGATTCTGTTATCAGGAGTATGGACACAGTAGCGAGATATTTCGAGATGTGGAATAGCGTTGAATATCGATCTAGCACGATTTTACGGCATCTTTTTTATTTGCCTTGTTTTCTTTGTTTAAGCATACGACGATTTTTGATCGTTTTTGTGTATGAAAAAAGGAAAAAGATGTATTTACATTTTTTGAATATTAGTGTACTATGTGACTAGAACACTAATTCACTAATATTAGGGGGATACAGCATGAATCCGTGGGTTGGTCTTTTAAAAAAGGAATTTCGTATTTCCAGACTGTGTATTTTCGGAAGTGTTGGGTTTGTTGTGATTAGTAATTTGATTGCATATGCATTTTCGCTAAAGTATGGTGATCCGGGAATTCTGTTTGTTCCATCTATAGTGATTGTAGCTTTTCATGTTTTTTATGTAGCTTTCTTTATGTTTGTCAGTTTACAAATAGAGTCAAGACACTTACATTTATGGCTGCACACTTCGCAATCAGCTTTTCGCTTATTAGGTGCAAAGCTATTCGTTGGCGTAGTGGGATTCCTAGTTTCTTTTCTTGTTGCTGGAATATTTGCATACGTAGGGTTTGTGCAATTACGAGGCTCGTATATAGCGAAGGAAACATGGGATTCTATGCTTGTACTAAATAGCGGACTGATTGTTGCGGGAAATATTGTTTTTCTTTCCATTTGTATCGCAATTTGGTTGGTATTTTGTTGGACGGTGTACCGCTTATGCAAACAGTTTGCACCAAAGCTGGGTATTATAATGACTTCTATTATCATTGTTTTGTTTGCGTGGTTAGAGAATTGGTTTGGAAAAACTGCTTTATATGATCGATTAACAAAATGGGGGTATTTCGACATTGAATTTATCAACACCATGGTGATGAATGGAAAACATGTGATATTGGAAAAAACAGAACATTTTCCACTCGGTGTACTTGTTTACTATGCGTGTATCGCTATTGGGCTATTTCTTTTATCTGCTTGGTTAATTGACAGAAAAGTTGAGGTGTAAGCGTGATGACCGAGGAGTTCGATGCAACGAAACCGATATATATGCAAATAATGGAGAAAGTTAACAAAAAAATTGTACGAAACGAATGGAAATCGGGAGACAAGCTGCCGTCGGTGAGGGAAATGGCGGTGCAAACAGGTGTGAATCCGAATACGATACAGCGCACGTACAGTGAACTGGAAAGGATGGGAATTGTGGAAACGCGGCGCGGCCAAGGAACGTTTGTGACGGAAAATGAGGAAGTGATCAAACGATTGAGAGAGCAACTGAAACAAGAAATTATGTCAGATTTTGTGCGAAATATGAAAGAATTAGGGTTTACGATTGATGAAATTGTTGCTTCGTTAAAAGACTTCAGTCAGGGAGAGGGGGTATAAACAATGATTCAATTGAAAAATGTGACGAAAAAGTACGGCAATGTCGTCGCGTTAGACGATATATCGTTGAGCATGGAAAAAGGGAAAATCATTGGGGTACTTGGAGCGAACGGAAGCGGAAAATCGACCTTTTTAAAGTTAATTGCTGGATTGGTGTTTCCGACGAACGGGAAAGTCTTCGTTGACGGACATGAGGTGACAAGAAGAATAGGTAGAAATGTCGCATATTTATCAGAACTGGATGCTTACTATGACGGATTTACCGTTCAAGATATGCTGGAGTTTTACGCTTCTCAATTTATGGATTTCAATATGGAAAAAGCACGTGACATACTGGACTTTATGCAAATAGAACCGGTAAAAAAACTAAAACATTTGTCAAAAGGAGGTCGCGGTCGAGCGAAAATCGCCTTTGCTTTGGCAAGAGAAGTACCGGTTTTGCTTATGGATGAACCGTTATCGGGACTGGATCCGATGGTTCGTGAATTGATTATTAAGGGATTGATATCGTTTGTTGATTTAGAAAAACAGACTATTGTTATGACCACGCATGAAGTCGATGAGGTGGAGAGCTTGTTAGATGAAGTCATTTTTCTTCGTGACGGAAAAGTGGTGGAACGAGCTTTCGTGGACGAATTAAGAGAAAAGAGTCGTTGCAGTGTCGCTGGCTGGCTTAAAAAAATTTACGAAGGAGAAGAAAAACAATGAAACCGCTGCTACAACTAAAGAATGTAAGGAAAGATATTGGAAAGAAAACAATTATTCACGATTTATCATTGGAAGTATTTGCCGGAGAAGTGTTTGGTTTTCTCGGACCAAACGGGGCGGGAAAAACGACAACGATTCGCATGATTGTAGGACTGATGGGAATGACTAGCGGTGAAGTGCTGATTAATGGAATCAGTATTAAAAAAGACTTTGAAAAAGCGATACAACATGTTGGAGCCATTGTGGAAAATCCGGAGATGTATAAATTTTTAACGGGTTATCAAAATTTACTGCACTATGCGCGAATGGCAAAAGGAGTAACAAAGGAGCGAATCGATGAGGTTGTCAAGCTGGTCGGCTTGGAAAAACGAATTCATGACAAAGTGAAAACGTACTCGCTTGGAATGAGACAGCGATTAGGATTAGCGCAAGCTTTGCTGCATAAACCTTCCTTACTTATTTTAGATGAGCCGACGAATGGACTTGATCCTGCTGGCATTCGCGAAATACGCGACTATTTGCGTAAGCTGGCAAAACAGGAAGGATTAGCGGTGATTGTTTCGAGTCATCTTCTCTCGGAAATGGAAATGATGTGCGATCGGTTTGCTATTATTCAACATGGAAGATTAGTAGGAATCGAATCGGTTCAAGAGCTGTCGAAGCAAGCTCAAAAGGTGCTGATTACGGTTGAGCCCGTGGAGCAAGCGTTAAGCATTATTAAAAGGGCATATTCTAGTATCAACATGAAACCTACTAATCAGGGAATTGAAGTTTCCATAGATTATGAGGAAATTCCTCGCTTAAATGCGATGTTAGTGTCTGAACATATAAAAGTGTATGGTATTCAAACGATGACGAAATCGTTAGAAGAAAGATTTTTAGAAATGACGGGAGGAAACGAAATTGCCTAGTATCATCTCATTGATTCAAAACGAAAATATGAAAATTTATAGGAGAATAAGCACATGGTTTATGATCGGGCTGCTTGCTTTGGCGACATTGGCAGGAGCATTGATTACAAAAGCAACACATAAAGAACAGCAAAATTGGAAGGCGGGAGTTGCCTCGGAGATTCAAACACTTAAGGAGCAGCTTTCAGACGAAAAACTACCTAAGATGTATAAAAACCACTTAGAACAGCAGTTGAAAATTAATGAATATCGCCTTGAACATGATATAAGGCCGGTTCCTTCCAATTCGTTTTGGGGATATATGGTTAATTCAGCGGATATGATTCAGCTCATTACTCTATTTACGATTATTGTTGCCGCGGGAAGTATTGCCAGTGAATTTTCATGGGGGACGATTAAGCTGCTGTTAATTCGTCCGGCAAGCCGTTCAAAAATTTTACTGTCAAAGTATGCAGCGACTCTTTTATTTGCTTTCTGCATGCTGCTGTTGTTACTGATGTTTTCGTCTATCATCAGTGCCATTGTTTTTGGAATCGACCATATTCGTACGCCATATCTAGCGTATCAAAATGGAAACGTCGTTGAAACAAATATGTTGTTCCATGTTATACGTGTATATGGGTTAAATTGTGCCACCCTTGTGATGATGACAACGTTTGCCTTTATGATATCCGCAATATTCCGCAACAGTTCTCTTGCGATTGGTTTGGCGATTTTTCTTATGTTTGTCGGTACGGAAGTGACAGCGTTGCTGGCGATGAAATTTAAATGGGCGAAATATTTGTTATTTGCTAATACCGATTTGCTACGATACATTGATGGAGTTCCGCTTGTGAAAGGAATGACGATGTCATTTTCCATCCTAATGCTATTTGTTTATTTTATTGTATTTAGTAGTTTCACTTGGCTCATTTTTCGGAAACGCGATATTGCCGCGTGATATGGGAAAAGTAATTATAACCATGAAAGGATGCCGACCGAGATGATATGGCGACATCCTTTTTTATGTTTGAAAAAATATCGAATTCGCTTCGAACGTGAAATCAGGAAAAACAAAAGACACGTTAGTTGTTGTCCTATGCCAAACGTTTCTCTTTTTTTGAAAAATCCGTTCTCTAGTTTGAACGCTTCTATCGTCCGATAAATGGGATCTGCAATTCAGTATTCTTGAGCATCGAAGTGCACATATATATAGATTCAGATTAATTTTCCGACATAACCACCTGTCCGATGCGTTGGAGCACTTTTTCTGGAAATTCAGAAAGGTACTCTAAGAACGAAACAATCGATTCTCGCAACTCTTTTCGATTGGGATGAAACCGATTGGCAATGACACTCTCTTTCAGCCAACCCCAAATTCGTTCAACTAAATTTAAATTCGGCGAATAAGGGGGTAAGAATACAAAAGTTAACTGTTCTTCGTGCTCCTGTAAAAAAGGCTGAAGAACTTTGGCATGATGAATTTTTGCGTTATCCAAGACCATCACGACATGTTGATCTGGATACTGGTCCAATGTGTATTGGAGAAACTGCAGAAAAGCCTGTGCATTACATTGGTCCGTTTCCATACCGAGAAATTCACCCGTTTCGATATTCACACCGCCTAATAAGCTAACCGTCGCGTGGTGTCCATACGTAGGGATTTGTTTTTGACGCCCTTTGACACTCCATGTGGTACGAAGAGCTTGGTAGTCGCGAATATGACTTTCATCTTCATAGATTATGACTGTGTTGTCGGACAAGTTTTTTTTATGAGTTCCATTTCTTGTTGAAACTCTTTTTGTTTTTGAGGATTCGCCCGTTTGAGGGTATACGTAGGGTGTGTATAGCGAAATCCCCATCGATGGAGCATATCACAAATCCCACCGCGAGACATGGTGACAGAAAATTTCTCTTCTAACACATGTTGAATGATTCGTGTATTCCAGCTGGTTTCGATGCCATATCCTTCATTGGCAGGGGTGCTTTCTTCCAACATCTTTCTTAATTCGCGTTCTTCGTCTGGAGACAGATACGGCTTTCTACCGGGAGCATAATGGCGTTCTAATAGCGCATCCATGCCACCTTGATTAAACTTTTGAACGTAAATCGAAACGGTTTCACGATGGATGTTCAACAGCTCAGCGACTTGGATTCCCAAATAGCCTTGCATAATCAGACGAATCACCGCCATTCGTTTCGCCATGTTCGCATTTTTCATTCTGCGTTCCTGTTCTTGAAGACGTTCGATGGTCCAACCATGATTGTTCGTAATTTGTAATCCTTTTTTCTTCATCATTCATCCGCTCCTTTGATTCATCTGTTTAGGAGCAGTATAGACAAGAATAGGCATTGGTTAAACATGTCGGAATTTCAAACTGAATTTATATAGTTTAAATTTTTCATTTCGATCTTTTAGGACGGCGGACGATGATAGTACCTCCACAATGAGCACCCGAGCGCCTAAACATCCATTTTGGGTTAATTGGTGTTTATGACAAATGATAATGAACGACATTGGTTGCATGTTCGTAATCATCGTCTAGCGCAAATCGGACATCAAAGGGAGCGATCGCTGCATAGCAATTTTTATTCAGAAAATAAGAACGCAACAAAAATGATAATTCCCCTACAGCAAATTGATGCTCCCAAGTTGGGAGGGACTCATGTTGTAAGGGATGCCGTCGATCAGTTTCCAGTGTCCTTCCCATTGAAGATAGTCTTGGTACGAATGTGTGTTTGCTAGTTCTTATTTTATTCTTCATCGTCTCACTTTTTCATTGTTATACCGTTATTTTGTAAATAAAAATCTTTTCCGTTGACTTTTTCCATCTACATAGTTAAATTGTTTAATAGTTAAATAGTTGAACTATTTTTGTGGAAGAGGTGAGATTTTGCAAAGGGAAAAAATTAATGAGCTCATTGAGCGGTATCTTTCTGTTTCGTTTTTGGTGACGAAAAAAGCGGCAGCATTAGTGAAGTGTGAAATCGACGAAGATATGACAAACGACCAGTATTATCTTTTACGTTACGTGAAGAAACGGGAAACATGCACTTCAACAGAATTAGCATCGGTGTTTGGCGTAAACAAAAGTGCGATCACAGCGATGATGAACCGTCTTGTTGATAAAGGACTGATTCAACGAACGCGCGATGAAAACGACAGGCGTGTCGTCTATTTAACGCTAACCGAAAAAGGAAACGAATGGTTCGTAAAAACAGAAGAAAAAATTCATAAATTAGTCGAATCGCTCATAATGAAATTTTCGGAACAAGAAATTGAATCATTTATTCAAACGTATGAAAAACTAGCAAGAATTTTACAAGAGTTGGAGGAAACACAATGAGGGCCATCGTGAAAGGAAAATGGTTCGTTTTGCTTGCATGGGTCGCTAGTGTTGTTGTGTTGATGATGACAGCGCCGAATATGGCGGAGCTTGTCCGTGAAAAGGGACAAATTACCGTTCCAAAAGGATATTCTTCCTCGTTGGCAACCGAAATTTTATATGACGTGCAGAAAAAAGAACAGAAAGGCAACGAAGTTACCGTTGCGCTCGTGTTTCATCGCGACGGTCGCTTGGATGATAAAGATTGGAAGGAAGCCGAAAAAGCGATTCGAGAGCTTGAAAACAACAAAGGAAAGTTAGGGATTACGGAGATTGTTTCTCCTGTCAAAGAAAAAGAATTGAAGGATGAACTTGTTTCGAAAGACGGAACGACGATATTAACATCAATTCACATGGAGCGAAATGGACGAAGTGCGAAAGAAATGAGCAGCGCCCTTTACAAGGCGATCGATGATATTTCATTAGACCATTATTACACAAGCAGTTGGATGATTGATGAAGATGTTGTGGCTAGCTCACAAGCAGGATTAAAGAAAACAGAAGGTATTACGGTTGTGTTCATTTTAGTCGTGCTTTTTGTGGTGTTTCGCTCGTTTGTCGCTCCATTTGTTCCGCTTCTCACCGTCGGGATGACGTATTTGGCTTCCCAATCGCTCGTTGCGTTTTTAGTCGACAATGTGAACTTTCCGCTGTCCACGTTTACGCAGACATTTTTAGTCGCGGTGTTGTTCGGGATTGGGACCGATTATTGTATTTTGTTGCTGAGCCGGTTTAAAGAAGAATTATCGCAACACGAAAGTCGAACCGACGCGATTGTCGCGACGTATCGTACCGCTGGAAAAACGGTGTTATTTAGCGGATTTGCGGTGATGATCGGGTTCGCGGCCATTGGGTTATCGACGTTTAAATTGTATCAGTCGGCTGCCGCGGTAGCGGTAGGGGTGGCGATTTTACTTGTGGCGCTCATGACACTCGTGCCATTCTTTATGGCAGTGCTTGGTCCAAAATTATTTTGGCCGGCCAAAGGGAAGCTGGAGCATAAACAAAGTAAACTATGGGATTTTGCCGGACGCTTTTCGTTTGCAAGACCGCTTGCTGCCTTATTGATTGTGGCGGTTATTTCTCTTCCTGTTTTGTTGACATATGATGGGGATTTATCGTTTAACTCCCTTGAGGAAATCGGTGATGACTATGCATCGGTAAAAGCATTTAACATTATTGCCAAAAGTTTTAATCCAGGCGAAGCGATGCCGACACAAATTGTCATGAAAAATGATGAAAACATGAATGAGCCTGAATATTTTGCGCTCATTGAAAAAGTGAGCCGCGAAGTTGAAAAGGTCGACGGAGTTGACAAAGTGCGCTCAGTCACAAGACCAACAGGAGAGCCAATTCAACAATTATTTGTGACGGAACAAGCGAAAAGCTTAAAAGAAGGTCTCGGGCAAGGAAATAAAGGAATTGAACAAATTAGTTCCGGATTGAACAAAGCAAGCGAGCAACTTTCCGCTTCGGCGCCGAAACTAAAGCAAGCCACAAGCGGTATTCAGGTGCTTGTATCAGGAACGAACGAATTAAAGTCAGGGGTTGGCGATCTGCAAAAGGGACTTTCGCAAATTGAACAAGGCATTCGCAATGGCTCTATGGGGGCGGGTGACATCAAGAAAGGATTAGAGGACATTCACACCAATGCCAAGAAACTGTTAGCCGGTGCGCAACAATTGTTGCAAGGGTACGAAACGGCAGGTTCTAGCTTATCTTCGCTTCTTGAACAATACGAGAATATGGAAACAGGGGTCAACGCATTATCGCAACAACTATCAGCGATGAACGAATCGTTGAATCATATTGAACAAAATCACCAAGAATTGCAGCAAGACCGTGAGTATCAACAAGTGAAAATGGCGGCCTTCCAACTAACGCAACAATCGAAACAAATGGCGGTTGGATTTCAACAAGTTAACGATGCCCTTCGTCAAGTAAGCGATGGCGTTCGTCAAGCAAATGGCTCGTTTGCCCAATTGATTGCCGGACAAAAAGCACTGATCGATGGCATGACGAAGCTGATTAACGGTCTTGAAAAACTGCAGCAAGGCATGGAAAAAGCGGCGGATGGCCAACAGCAAATTATCCACCAATTGCCGCAGTTGTCAAATGGATTAAGTCAACTCAACGCTGGCCAGGAACAGCTGTTAAATGGATTTTCCCAACTTGACGGGCAAATGAATCAGCTAATTACGGGACTCGATAAAAGCGCGGATGGGCTCCGTCAAGTAGCAAATGGTCTTGGTTCTGCCGAAAATTATTTGTCTGAGCTTTCCTCTTCGCCGGATGAGGAAATGACCGGGTGGTATATGCCGAAACAAGTGCTTGACAGCAAAGAGTTTGCCCAAGCAAAAGAGGTATATATGTCTAAAGATGGGAAAGTCGTAACATTTGATGTCGTGTTCAAGAAAAATCCGTATTCGACAGCAGCGATGAACCAAATTGATGATATTAAGCAAGCCATAGAGCGTGCAGTCAAAGAGACGAAACTGGAGAATGCGAAAGTAGCTGTCGGTGGTGTGACAAGCATTTATTCCGATTTGCATGCGATTTCGGCAAAAGACTATTCTCGTACTGTTGTTTTGATGTTAATTGGAATTGCTTTGATTTTAATTGCATTGCTTCGTTCATTTGTTATGCCGATCTATTTAATTTTATCGCTTATTTTAACGTATTACACCTCCATGGCGGTAACCGAGCTTATTTTTGTACAATGGCTAGGTTATGATGGCATTAACTGGGCGGTTCCGTTCTTCGCGTTTGTTATTTTAATCGCCTTGGGTATTGACTATAGCATTTTCCTTATGGATCGCTTTAACGAATATAGAGACAAACCGGTACAAGAGGCAATGCTTTTGGCGATGCGCAACATGGGAACGGTCATTATTTCCGCCGCTGTCATTTTAGGTGGAACGTTTGCGGCGATGTATCCGTCTGGAGTGTTATCGCTTTTGGAAATTGCAACCATTGTATTAACCGGATTAGTCTTGTATGCGCTTGTCGTTTTGCCATTATTCGTTCCTGTTATGGTAAAAACGTTTGGAAACGCCAATTGGTGGCCGTTTATGAAACAGTGATGTAACGTGAAAAGTGGATGCCCAAAAGTAAAAGCTTTTGGGCATCCTCATTAGAGAGAATATATATAAAATGAAAAGAGCACCAATCCCATGATGTCACTTCTATTCATAAGCGCTTGTTCCATGAAGGCAGAAAAAATGAGGAATTCTTCAGAAACAATACATGAGTTGTATCTTCAAAGAATGAATATGTAAAGAATGATTAGTGAGAAAGGAATACCCACCGATCCTATGAAACAGGAATCGAAGCTCTCTTTTTTACGAAACAACCTAGTTAAAGGAATACATAGGAATTAATTTGTCAGTGAAGGAGCACGACCATATTCAAGGACTCTATATCTCAATCAATAGATACAAACATTCTTAATAACTAAAGAACGTAAGAACTGATTTTGCTCGTTGGTTACACAATAAGAATGACGTTTCCGAAAAAATTTTTTATTTTGTCATACATAAGCATATTTTTGGAGTTTCAGAAAAAGGTAGTATATGATATCAGTAACTTACATAAACAGGGAGGGATGACAATGGCGAATACGAAGCGTATTTTAATGGTTGTTACAAATCATACGACGATTACAGATGATCATAAAACGGGGCTTTGGCTTGAGGAATTTGCGGTTCCTTATCTTGTCTTTAAGGAAAAAGGATATGATGTCAAGGTAGCAAGTATTCAAGGAGGAGAGGTGCCTCTTGATCCCCGCAGTATAAATGAAAAGAAACCTGAATGGGCAAAAGCGGAAGAAGAGTTGAAAAGCACAGCTCGTTTAAGCAAGGAGGATGCAGCTGGATTTGATGCCATTTTCCTTCCGGGTGGCCACGGGACGATGTTTGATTTCCCAGATAATGAAACACTCCAATATGTATTGCAGCAATTTGCAGAGGACGGCAGAGTCATTGGTGCCGTGTGCCACGGGCCATCGGGTCTTGTTAATGTAACATATAAGGACGGAACTCCGTTAGTAAAAGGAAAAACCGTAACCGCGTTTACTGACGAAGAAGAAAGAGAAGTGCAATTAGATAAGTATATGCCATTTTTGCTTGAATCTACTTTGCGCTTAAGAGGAGCTAATTTTGTTTCTGGAGAAAAATGGACAGATTTCTCTGTTCGTGATGGGAATTTAGTAACGGGACAAAATCCGCAGTCAAGCAGAAGCACAGCGGAAAAAGTGATCGAAGCGATCGAAAATTATGGTTCATAAAGCAAAAGCACCGTACAAAACAACAACGTTTTGTACGGTGCTTTTTTGAAAAGGTAAGAAAGCAAACATTGTGCCTAGCTTCACGTACTATCGTCTTGAGATAGCTTCGACTCAAACTATTGATGAAGGGCACAATGTCCGGCATTCGGCGGGCCACAGGACGTGACAAGAGACGAATGGGACCTTTTCGGTGAATCTCTAGCGCTTGTTGCCAATAGGAAGGACGCTTACGCTTTTTTATATATGGGCGATACGTCTCGCTTTGTCTGTATTGGCGAAGTGAAGTTTGGCGCATGTATCAAGTACAGAAAGTCCGTGCGTTTCCATTAACTTCGCCGCCACTTGGTCGACTTGCTCCCCTGCTCCTTTTGGAAGCTCCATGCCTACCTGCTTGCTTAATTGTTCCATTTCATTCAAAAATACATAGCGAGCGATCATCGAAGCAGCGGCGACGGCGACATGAATCGTTTCTGCTTTTGGATAACAATATACTCGTTCGCAGATAACCTCTTTTTCTCCTTCTAAATATCGGAAATATAAATCACGTTCAATAAATTGGTCAATTAAAATTGCTTCCGGTTCAAGCGGTGCGAGCTGTTGAACGAGCTTTCGAATTGCTTCATTATGTAACAATGCTTTCATTTTGGTTTGCGGCATTCCGCTTGCTTGCCATTCGTTGTACGTTGGATTCGAAAGAACGACGGAGCAATACGGGATGGCTTTCATGAGCGAAGGAGCAAGCCGGCGAATTGCTTCATCCGTTAACAATTTCGAATCTTTCACTCCCATGTTTTTGATAGTTTCAATGTTTTCTTTTGCGACATAAGCAGCGACGACGACGATTGGTCCGAAATAATCTCCTGTTCCGACTTCATCCGATCCGATCGCCGATACAGCTGTCCAGTGCGGTTGTTGAACAGGTACTGACTCTTTTACCGATTCATTTGTCCACCGTGCTGCTTCTCGTTCTGCCTCTTTTCCTTGAAACAGCACTTTTCCCGAGCGATACGCAGTAATCGTGCAACCTGCTAGTTTGGCAACAAATAAAGCGCCCGTTGGAAGGTGATCTGTTATATAAGAAGCATAATGCTGCCTCATTTCATCGATCATCATTTTCGTTGCTTTTATGACGTGATTGGCCAAATTCCTCATCTCCTATTAAAGATTCATCCACCGGAAGGGGAAAGGTCACGTCTTTTCATTATACCAGCATTCATGGTATGATAAACATTAGGATTTTTACGAATGGGGGAAATAATTTGGCAGAGCAACAAAAAACGCGGATTACGGTCGACATATATGGACAGCAATATGCGATTGTTGGCACGGAAAGCTCTAGCCATATTCGGTTAGTGGCGTCGATTGTCGATGATAAAATGCGAGAAATTAGCGCGAAAAACCCGACATTAGATATTAATAAACTGGCGGTATTAACGGCTGTCAATGTCGTTCATGAATACATAAAATTAAAAGAGGACTACGATCGACTTTTACAGCAAATGAAAAAAGAAAAGGATGAGTGACTGAATGGTTGATTTAGTATTGCTTTTCATCCTTTTAATGGGATTTATGATTGGCTTAAAACGCGGATTTATTTTGCAGTTTATTCATATGACAGGATTTATCATCGCATTTGTCGTTGCCTATATGAACTACGAAAAATTTGCACCGACGCTTCGATTATGGATTCCGTATCCTTCGTTCGGCGATCCGGAGACGGTCAAAATGTTATTTGAAAGCGCGCATCTTGACGAAGCTTACTATCGAGCGATGGCGTTTGCGATTTTATTTTTTGCGACGAAAATTATTATGCAAATTATTGGTTCTATGCTTGATTTCGTCGCACAATTGCCGCTGTTGCGAAGCGTGAATCGTTGGGCTGGCGGTGCGTTAGGGTTTGTTGAGGTGTACTTAATCGTATTTCTTTTCTTATATGTCGGTGCCCTCATTCCGATTCAAAGTTTGCAGGCCCAGATTCAACATTCGTTTATGGCCACTGTCATTGTCAAGCATACTCCATTTTTATCTGACATGCTGAAACAAATGTGGATTCATTATATGGCATAGCGACTTCTCTATCCGATAGGGAAGTTTTTTTGTACTTTTTCACGAAAAACTTGTATCATTTTTCATAGTGGATCGTACGTATAGGTGGTGTTTGTCATGCTAGCCAATAAAAAAGATGTGATTCAGCTATTGGAAACGATTGCGTTATATATGGAAATCAAAGGAGAAAATCCGTTTAAAATTGCTGCGTTTCGCAAGGCGGCGAACGCGTTAGAGACCGATGAACGCAGTTTAGCAGAAATTGAAGATTTCACAAAAATTCCGGGAATAGGAAAAGGGACATCTGCCGTCATTAAAGAATTTCTCGAAACAGGGAGATCAATGGTGCTTGAGGAGTTACAAAACGAGATTCCGTCTGGTTTATTTTCGCTTTTAAAAATTCCCGGACTTGGCGGCAAAAAGATTGCCAAGCTATATCAAGAGCTTGGAGTTGTTGATGTCGCTTCTTTAAAGGCTGCTTGTTTGGAACAGAAAGTGCAGGCGCTTGCAGGATTCGGAAAGAAAACCGAAGAAAAGATTTTAGCTGCAATTGAAGAGATGGGTTCTCGTCCGGAGCGCTTGCCGCTTGCTTTAGTGCTGCCGATTGCTGAGGAAATTGAACAGCAGCTGGGGAACATGAGTGGAGTGATTCGCTTTTCCCGTGCCGGAAGCCTGCGGCGCATGAAGGAAACTGTGAAAGATTTAGATTTTATCATTGCGACCAATGAGCCGCAGCGGGTACGTGAACAATTGGTTGCGTTAGCCAATGTTTCTGCTGTCATCGCCAGTGGCGACACAAAAGTATCGTTACAGCTTCGCTATGAATATGAGATCGCTGTCGATTTTCGCTTAGTGACCCCGGAACAATTTGCGACTACTTTGCATCATTTTACAGGTTCTAAAGAACATAATGTGCGGATGCGGCAACTGGCGAAAGAGCGCGGGGAAAAAATTAGTGAATATGGTGTCGAGAACACAGAAACAGGCGAAATAATCACGTTTGCGGATGAAAAAGAGTTTTTTGCCCATTTTCGATTGCCGTTCATTCCGCCAGAATTGCGCGAAGATGGAAGTGAAGTGGATCGGTATCAGGAAGACTATCCTCTTATTCATTTTTCCGATATTCAAGGGGATTTGCATATGCATTCCGCTTGGAGCGATGGCGCGTGCTCCATTGAGGAAATGGCGGAAGCGTGCCGCAAAAAAGGATATCGATATATGGCGATTACCGATCATTCACAGTTTTTGAAAGTAGCGAACGGCTTGACAGTCGAACGATTAAAACGACAACGTGAAGAAATCGAACGGTTAAATGCGAAATACGATGATTTTACCATTTTATCCGGCGTTGAAATGGACATTCTGCCTGATGGAACGCTCGATTATGATGATGAAGTGCTTCAGGAACTGGATTTTGTGATTGCCGCGATTCATTCGGGATTTTCCCAGCCGCGTGATGTGATTATGGCACGGTTAAAAGCGGCATTGAACAATCATCATGTCGATCTCATTGCCCACCCGACAGGTCGGTTAATTGGGCGGCGTGATGGTTACGATGTAGATATAGATATGCTTATTGAGCTTGCGCGGGAAACAAATACAGCGCTTGAATTAAACGCCAACCCGCATCGGCTTGATTTAGCCTATTCGTACTTAAAAAAAGCACAAGAGGCTGGCGTCAAAATTGCCATTAACACGGATGCCCATCATTTGGACATGCTAGAGGATATGAAAGTGGGCGTGGCAGCAGCTCGGAAAGGATGGATTCGTAAAGATGCGGTGATCAATACGTGGACGTTGGAAGAACTGCGCCAATTTTTACGGCGACATGACGAAAAATAGTAAACATGGAGGTTTTTCATCTGTGCATACACGAGTTTTCAAAGTGTTAGAGTTTGACAAAGTGAAAGCCCAATTGCTAGAACATGTATCTTCGTCATTAGGAAAGGAAAAGGTAGAGCGGCTATTTCCATCTTCTGACTTTGATGAAGTTGTTCAATGGCAGGAGCAAACCGATGAAGCAGTCGCTTCTCTACGTCTGCGCGGGCATGTTCCGCTCGACGGAATTGTTGATATACGGTCAAGCGTGAAGCGAGCAAGTATCGGCGGAACATTAAGCCCTCAGGAATTGCTCGATATTGCAAGTACCTTGTATGCAGCTAGACAAATGAAAACATTTATTGATTCGCTCGCGGAGGATTCGTCATCGTTTTCCCATTTATCGCAATATGCAGCCGGGCTCGTTTCGTTGTCCGAGATCGAGCAAGCAATTAAAAAATGCATCGATGATCACGGTGAAGTGCTGGATAATGCCAGCGAGCGTTTACGGTCGATTCGTCAGCAGCTGCGAAATACAGAAGCGAGAGTTCGCGAAAAATTGGAAAATATGATTCGTTCTTCATCGGCGCAAAAAATGTTATCGGACGCGATTATTACCATTCGCAATGATCGTTATGTTATCCCGGTAAAACAAGAGTATCGCAGCGCTTATGGCGGCATTGTTCATGACCAATCGTCTTCCGGAGCGACGTTATTCATTGAGCCGCAAGTCGTCGTCGATTTGAACAACCAGCTTCAAGAAGCTCGCGTCAAAGAAAAACAGGAAATTGAGCGAATTTTAATGGAGTTAACGGGAAAAGTTGCTGAACAAGCAGATGCTCTGTTAGAGAACGTAAACATATTAGCCGAACTCGATTTCTTGTTTGCCAAAGCGAAATACGCAAAGAAAATAAAGGCAACAAAGCCATTGATGAACGATCACGGCTATATTCGCCTGTTAAAGGCGCGCCACCCTCTCATTGATCCGAATGTCGTCGTTCCAAATGATATTGAACTTGGTAAAGATTACACAACGATGCTCATTACTGGTCCGAATACAGGGGGAAAAACAGTCACGTTAAAAACGATCGGGCTGTTGACGCTTATGGCGCAAGCAGGTCTCTTTATTCCGGCGTTGGACGGTTCGGAATTAGCGGTGTTCCGCTCCGTTTATGCCGACATTGGCGACGAACAATCAATTGAACAAAGTTTGAGTACGTTTTCGTCCCATATGGTCAACATTGTCGATATTTTGCGCAACATTGATAGCGACAGCCTTGTGCTGTTTGACGAATTAGGAGCAGGGACAGATCCTCAGGAAGGGGCAGCGCTGGCAATTGCCATTTTGGACGAAGTACATCAACGCGGAGCGCGCGTTGTCGCGACGACGCATTATCCGGAGTTAAAAGCGTACGGGTATAATCGACGCGGCGTCATCAATGCGAGCGTTGAATTTGACATCGAAACATTAAGTCCGACGTATAAATTATTAATCGGTGTTCCAGGGCGGAGTAACGCGTTTGAAATATCAAAACGTCTCGGCCTTGACGAGCGCATCATTGAACGGGCGAAATCCCATATCAGCGCAGAAAGCAACAAAGTCGAAAATATGATTGCCTCCCTTGAGCATAGTAAAAAGCGTGCGGAAGAAGAATGGAAACAGGCTGAAGACGCACGGAAAGAAGCGGAGCGGCTTCGCAACGAGTGGGAAGAGAAGCTTGAGGAATTAAACGAAAAACGAGATGAACTTATTGAAGAAGCGAAACGAAGAGCCGCCGATATCGTCAAATCATCTCAACAAGAGGCGGAACACATCATTCGTGAGCTTCGGCAAATGCAGAAAGAAAAGCAGGCGGAAATTAAGGAGCACGAGCTGATTGCTGCGAAAAAACGGTTAGAAGAAGCAGTACCAACGTTCGATTCGAAGAAAAAAGTGAAAGCGGCGAAGCGGACGCATCATGAATTTCGTCCTGGTGACGAAGTGAAAGTCGTTCATTTAAATCAGAAAGGTTACTTGCTTGAAAAAGTATCTGACGATGAATGGCAAGTGCAGCTCGGCATTTTAAAAATGAAAATTAAAGAGCGCGAGCTGGAGTATATCGGCAGCTCGAAACCGACAGAAACGAAGCCGCTAGCAACTGTCAAAGGAAAGGACTATCATGTTGGGCTTGAGCTTGATTTGCGCGGGGAACGGTATGAGGATGCGATTGTCCGCCTCGAAAAATATATTGATGATGCGCTTTTAGCTGGTTATCCGCGCGTTTCGATTATTCACGGAAAAGGCACAGGAGCGTTGCGAAAAGGAGTACAAGAATTTTTGAAAAAACACCGTTCCGTCAAAAACATTCGCTTTGGCGAGGCAACTGAAGGAGGAACGGGTGTTACGATTGTGGAATTGAAATAATAAGGGGCGAAGACGATGAACTCCTTTTGGGAAAATGAAGTAGTGAAAATTGCAGCAAATTTTAGTGTAGCTGTCCTATGTATGGTTGTGTTTTTAGCGATTTTTGAGCTCGTCACCAAATATAAAAATTGGGATGAGATTCAAAATGGAAACGTGGCTGTTGCCATGGCAACGGGTGGAAAAATTTTTGGTATCGCTAATATTTTTCGATATGCACTTCATCATCATGATTCACTGCTTGCGATGATCGGTTGGGGTGTGTACGGGTTTATTTTATTGCTTATCGCCTATTTTATTTATGAATTTTTAACGCCAAAATTTAATATTGACGAGGAGATTGCCAAGGATAATCGTGCGGTCGGCTTGATTTCTATGGTCATTTCGATCGGCTTATCATTTGTGATTGGTGAAGGAATTCATTAGAACGAATACGGGGAGTAAAAGAGAGATGGAGACATTAGCGAAGGTATTATTTGTTTTATGTGGTGTCTTTCTTGTCATCGGCATTGTTTACTTATTATTTTTTGCTTAATAAGAAAACAATAAGCGTCCTACAACAGCAATAGTAGGCGCTTATTTTTTTTATGATGTAAAATTTCGAAAAGTATAATAAAATAAAAATGAATCGTCTGAATAATCAAACACGGAGGGGATATGATGGAAAAACCGTGGCTCGCTTATTACCCGCCGCAAATTTCGCCACATCTTGACTATCCGGCAAAAACGCTACCGGACTATTTAAGGGAAACGGCAGCGCAATTTGGGCAAAAAGAAGCGATTTATTTTCTTGGAAAAACGTTAACTTTTCAAGAGGTGTACGAACAGTCGTTAGCTTTCGCAAACTATCTCGTGAACATCGGACTAAATAAAGGAGATCGTGTCTCGATTATGCTCCCAAACTGTCCGCAGTCAGTCATCAGCTATTACGGGGTGCTGTTCGCTGGAGGAATCGTCGTACAAACGAACCCGCTTTATACGGAACGCGAGCTTGAATACCAACTTAACGATAGCGGAGCAACGGTGTTAATTACATTGGATATACTTTATCCAAAGGCGGTCAAAGTAAAAGGACACACGAACGTTAAGCACATCATTATTACGAGCATCAAAGATTATTTACCGCCACTGAAAAAATGGCTCTATCCATTTGTGCAAAAAAGGCAGCAGCCGGTTGCGGTGCAAATCGAAGAGCGTGACGACCAGCATCTCTTTTCCAATATTGTTGCCCGAACGAGCCCAAACGAAATCAATGTTGAGGTCGACCCAGTTGAAGATGTTGCATTGCTGCAATATACGGGTGGCACGACAGGGTTTCCGAAAGCAGCGATGCTTACCCATCGCAATTTAATTGCGAACACGTTGATGTGCGTTCATTGGATGTACCGCTGCGAAAAAGGGAATGAAGCGATTTTAGGAGTATTGCCATTTTTTCACGTGTACGGCATGACGACGATTATGAATTTAGCGATCATGCGAGCGTATAAAATGATTCTCCTCCCGAAATTTGATGTCGAAATGACGCTAAAAACGATCGAAAAGCAAAAACCGACGTTGTTCCCCGGAGCACCGACGATGTATATCGCACTATTAAATCATCCAAACTTATCCCGTTATGATTTGTCGTCCATCAAAGCATGCATTAGCGGTTCGGCTCCGCTGCCGGTAGAGGTGCAGGAGAAATTTGAACAAATAACCGGAGGAAAGCTCATTGAAGGATACGGTTTAACTGAAGCATCCCCTGTTACCCATGCGAATTTTTTATGGGACGGTGAACGGATAAAAGGAAGCATTGGCGTTCCGTGGCCGGATACGGAGGCAAAGATTATCTCGCTAGAAACTGGACAAGAAGCGAAGGTGAACGAAATTGGTGAACTTATTATTCGTGGTCCACAAGTGATGAAAGGATATTGGAACCAGCCATTTGAGACGGAAAGTGTATTGCGCGACGGCTGGCTATATACAGGGGATGTAGGATATATGGATGAACGTGGATATTTCTTCATCGTCGACCGCAAGAAAGATATAATTATTGCTAGCGGATATAATATTTATCCGCGCGAGGTCGAAGAAGTATTATATGAGCATCCAAAAGTGAAAGAAGCGGTCGTTGTTGGCGTTCCGCACGAATATCGAGGCGAAACAGTGAAGGCGGTTATCGTGCTCAAAGAAGGAGAACAGTGTACCGAAGAAGAGTTGGACGAATTTATGAGAAGTCGATTGGCAGCCTATAAAGTGCCGCGTATCTATGAGTTCCGTAAAGAGCTTCCAAAAACAGCGGTCGGGAAAATTTTACGCCGGGTGTTAGTGGAAGAGGAAAACAAAAAAGGGTAAAAGGGCCTGCCAACGGAAAAGGCTCTTTCTTTTGTAAAACTTTATCTTGACAAAATTAACAGATAGTTTTTAAAATAGAAATATGAATGATTATTCATTCATATTTTAAAAAGGAGAATGAGTGTTGAAAAGAGACAAACCGAAATTTAAACAAATCATCGAAGCAGCAGTAGTTGTCATTGCCGAAAACGGCTACCACCAAGCACAAGTATCCAAAATTGCAAAACAAGCGGGGGTCGCAGACGGAACGATTTATTTATACTTTAAAAATAAAGAAGATATTCTCGTTTCGCTTTTTCGTGAAAAAATGGGCTCATTTATTGAGAAAATTGGGCAAGAAATAGAAGGAATTTCGAGTCCTTCACAGAAGTTATATGTGTTAGTAGAAAAACATTTTCAACTATTATCTGCTGATCGTCACTTAGCGATCGTTACTCAACTTGAATTGCGTCAATCAAATAAAGAATTGCGTCTACGAATTAACGAAGTGCTAAAAGGCTATTTACGCGTTGTCGATCAGATTGTCAAAGAAGGAATCGAAAAAGGAGAGTTTCGCAAAGATTTAGATGTTCGCCTTGCAAGACAAATGATTTTCGGTACGATTGATGAAACGGTAACGACATGGGTGATGAATGAGCAAAAATACGATTTAGTGGCTTTAGCCAAACCTGTTCACGAGCTGTTGACAAGAGGCTGCTCCGCCTCTTGAATCCAAGAAAATGACAAAGGGGAGAGGGAGAACATGGAGTTTTTCAAAACGAATACGGAGGGATTTGTCGCGACTGTTTCTCTTTTGCACCCTCCGGCTAACGCATTATCGTCCGCTGTTTTGAAAGAGCTTTCAATGCTGTTAGAACAATTAGAGACCGATGACAAAGTTCGGGTCATTCTTCTTCATGGAGAAGGGAGATTTTTCTCCGCTGGTGCCGATATTAAAGAATTTACAGCTGTTAGCTCAAGAGAGCAGGCAGCGAAGTTGGCACGTGCAGGTCAACAAGTCATGGAGCAGATAGAGCAATTTCCAAAACCGATCATTGCCGCCATCCACGGAGCTGCATTAGGTGGGGGATTGGAGCTGGCGATGAGTTGCCATATTCGTATAGTTGCAGAAAACGCCAAACTCGGATTGCCGGAATTGCAGCTGGGCATTATTCCGGGATTTGCTGGAACACAGCGATTACCCCGTTACGTTGGTTTCGGAAAAGCGGCAGAAATGATGTGGACAAGTGAACCGATTACCGGCACAGAAGCGGTTCAATGGGGTCTGGCGAACCGGGCGGTACCAGAAGAACAGCTGCTGGAGGAAGCGAAAACATTAGCAAACAAAATCGCGCAAAAAAGCCCGATTTCCATTCGCGCTACGCTTCAACTTTTAAACGCCGCGAAGGAAAAATCATTTCATGAAGCGGTCCGCTATGAAGCAGAGCTGTTCGGAAACGTGTTTACATCCGAAGATGCAAAGGAAGGCGTACAAGCATTTATCGAAAAGCGATCTCCGCAATTTCAAGGAAAATAGCAACTTAAATTTACAGAATATTTAAAACTGAATAAATGTTTCATAAACATAAGGAGGGGCTTTCATGAACATTTTTGTCTTAATGAAGCGCACGTTTGACACAGAAGAGAAAATTGTCATTGCGAACGGCAAAGTGAATGAAGATGGTGCTGAGTTTATTATTAATCCGTATGATGAATACGCGATTGAAGAGGCGATTCAAGTTCGCGACAAGCATGGCGGAGAAATTACCGTGATTACCGTAGGAAATGAGGACGCGGAAAAAGAATTGCGTACTGCATTGGCGATGGGATGCGATAAAGCAGTGTTAATCAACGTCGAAGATGATGTAGAAGAACAAGATCAATATACCACTGCAAAAATTATTGCCGAATATTTAAAAGATAAGCAGCCAGATTTAATTTTAGCTGGAAATGTGGCGATTGACGGCGGCTCAGGACAAGTTGGCCCGCGCGTCGCTGAATTGCTTGGCATTTCTTACGTGACGACGATTACGAAGCTTGACATTGATGGTGGAAAAGTAACGATCGTTCGCGATGTTGAAGGAGACGAAGAAATCATTGAAGCATCGCTTCCATTGCTGGTGACAGCGCAACAAGGGTTAAATGAACCGCGCTATCCTTCTTTGCCAGGAATTATGAAAGCGAAAAAGAAGCCGCTCGAAGAATTAGAGTTAGATGACTTGGACTTAGAAGAAGATGATGTAGAAGCGAAAACAAAAACAATCGAAATTTTCTTGCCGCCGAAAAAAGAGGCAGGAAAAATTCTTCAAGGCGAGCTGGCGGATCAAGTAAAGGAGCTTGTCACGCTGTTACGCACAGAAGCGAAAGTCGTTTAATGATGTGAAGAATCGCAATCGTTTATTTTAGCAAACAGGGGGATGGAACATGAGTCGAAAAGTAATAACATTAGCAGAAATTCGTGACGGATCATTAAGAAACGTTTCATTTGAAGCGATTGCTGCCGCGAAAACGATCGCTCAAGGCGGAGAAGTCGTGGCTGTATTGCTCGGAGAGAGCGCTCAGTCATATGCCAATGAGCTTATTTATTACGGAGCAGACCGCGTCGTCACTGTTGAAAATGAGAAATTGAATCATTACACTTCCGATGGCTATGGCCAAGCGCTCATGGCAGTTATCGATTCGGAAAAACCGGAAGGAATTGTCTTTGGTCATACTGCGTTAGGAAAAGATTTAGCGCCAAAATTAGCGACAAAATTAAACTCCGGTCTTGTTTCCGACGTCGTTGCTGTAGAAGAAGCGGGCGGAAACTTAGTGTTTACGCGTCCGATTTACTCTGGAAAAGCGTTTGAAAAGAAAATCGTCACCGATGGTGTAATTTTTGTTACCGTTCGTCCAAACAATATTCCAGTGCTTGAGCGGGATGAAGCACGTTCAGGGAATGTCACGAACCTATCCGCTAATATTAAAGACCTGCGTACAATTGTTAAAGAAGTTGTCCGTAAAACAGCTGAAGGTGTCGACTTATCGGAAGCGAAAGTCATCGTCGCTGGCGGTCGCGGCGTGAAAAGCGCGGATGGATTTAAACCGCTTCAAGAATTAGCCGAAGTGTTAGGAGGCGCCGTTGGGGCGTCACGCGGTGCGTGCGATGCTGGCTATTGCGACTACTCATTGCAAATTGGCCAAACTGGAAAAGTGGTTACTCCTGATCTTTATATCGCGTGCGGCATTTCCGGAGCGATTCAACACTTAGCCGGTATGTCCAACTCCAAAGTCATTGTCGCCATTAACAAAGACCCTGAAGCAAACATTTTCAAAGTGGCGGATTACGGCATTGTCGGCGATTTATTCGAAGTTGTACCGCTTTTAACGGAAGAGTTTAAAAAGCTGAAAGTGCGTTCATAACGATTTTCAAAACGGGTGAGAAGCCCGTTTTTTTCTTAAGCATAATTATCTTGTGAAAGCGAATATTAGAAGTGAAGCAAAAAGTTAGCACCTGCATCGATTAAATGATATACTTTGTTTACATGCACATAGTTATGAAGTTATGAATAGGAGGAATGGATAATGGCAATTGTAAATGCGACTGATCAAACATTTGCGACAGAAACAGGCGAGGGAGTTGTAGTAGTCGACTTTTGGGCTCCTTGGTGCGGACCTTGCCGAATGATCGCACCTGTTTTAGAAGAAGTAGATCAAGAAATGGGAGACAAAGTAAAAATAGTGAAAGTGAACGTCGATGAAAACCAAGAAACTGCAGCAAAATACGGCGTAATGAGCATTCCGACTTTGTACGTTTTCAAAAACGGCGAAGTTGTAGATAAAGTAGTCGGATACCAGCCAAAAGAAGCGCTTGTACAATTGTTAGAAAAACATGTGTAATCGATGGAGTTAAAAGAGGTTCGGACAATCGTCTGAGCCTCTTTTTTACATCTTACATTTATTGGCGGTTTCATAAGTTATGAGACGAGCTCTCCTCTCATTTACAAAAAAGTTTCTCTCTAGATTATAGATAGAAGTAAGGATGGATAATTTGAGAATAAATGTAAAAAAACGTTGACTGACTAACAAAAATCATTTATATTTGTATACAATAAAACCGATAGGAAAAGTTTGTATAAAGTTAGCGGGCTGATCGGACATACCGAAGGTCTTTGATGACATGAGATGTTTCATGCATCAAAGACTTTTTTTCTTTCTATTAAACATAGTTTTCCTATCGGAATAATAAATAAAATTTACTTCGCATCAAGAATGTAGATAGTAAAGGATTGAAACCAATCACAAGGATGATAAGGAGGGATCGCTTTTGGGTGTACAGATTCATATAAGAGATAAGTCTTTCCGAAAAGGACAGACGACGGTTCATGCTCTTCAGGATATCCATTTAGAGATTGCCGATGGAGAATTTGTCACTGTCATTGGTCCAAGTGGCTGCGGAAAAAGCACCTTGCTAAAAATCATTGCTGGACTTGATGCGGATTACAACGGGATCGTGGAAATGAATGGCGTTCCTATTCAAGGACCGGGAACGAATCAAGGATTTATTTTCCAAGAACATCGCCTATTCCCGTGGTTGACCGTCGAAGAAAATATTGCTGCAAATTTATCGCTGAGAGATCGGGAAATTCGCAAAAAGGTAGATGAATTGATTGATATTGTCCGGCTGAAAGGGTTTGAGAAAGCCTATCCAAAGGAATTGTCGGGAGGAATGTCACAGCGAGTCTCGATTGCTAGAGCGCTGTTGCGAGAACCAAAAATATTGTTACTAGATGAACCTTTTAGTGCACTTGATGCGTTTACAAGAAAACATTTGCAGGATGTTCTTTTGGAAGTATGGAGGAACAAGCGCATAACGATGATTTTAGTGACTCATGATTTGGATGAAGCTGTTTATCTAGGGAGTCGAGTAGTCATCATGAAGGCAAAACCAGGGCGGATCAGCAGAATCATTCCTATCCATTTACCGTTTCCGAGACAACGGGCTCATCCGTCTTTTCAAGAAATGAGACAAAACGTGTTGAAAGAGTTCGAAACCATAGAAGCTCCTCCTTTGATGGAGGGACTTGGAATCTAATATAGAGGGGGAAGTTTCAAGGTGAGAAAAAGAATGGCTTTTCTGTTGATGATCGGGCTTATTTCATTTGTTTTCGGATGTAGCAGTGAAAATGTTGCTACTGGATCGAAGAAGAAAACAGAAAATGTCACGATTCGAATAGGAATTCAACAAAGCCTCGGTCCACTTTTATTAGCAAAAGAAAAAGGATGGTTTGAAAAAGAATTTGAAAAAGAAGGCGTGAAAGTCAAGTGGACCGAGTTTCAAAGTGGACCTCCACATTTTGAAGCAATGGCTTCGAATAATCTCGATTTTGGCGCTGTGGGGAATTCTCCCGTTATTTCTGCTCAAGCGGCAAACATTGATTTTAAAGAAATCAGCAAAAGCTCCGACGGGCTAAAAGGAGATGCTATCCTCATTCCAAAAGGAAGCAAAATCAAGGATTTGAAGGATTTAAAAGGAAAAAAGATTGCCGTTGCCAAAGGCAGCAGCGGATTTAATTTTTTATATGAAGCACTTCAGCATGCCGGATTGAAGGCATCCGATGTGGAAATGATTCAGCTGCAACCAGATGAAGCCCAAGCAGCCTTTGAAACTCGCAAAGTGGACGCTTGGGCGATTTGGGAGCCGTATATCTCCTATGAAACAATTAAAAACAAAGCGAAGGTGCTGGCAGACGGAGAGACTCTTCATGTTTATTCGCCGGGGTTTGTGATCGCACGATCCGGGTTTACAAAGGAACATCCTGATTTAACGGTTCAATTTTTAAAAGTGTACGAGAAAGCACGACGTTGGCAGAATGAGCATTTTGACGAAGCGGTTTCTATTTATGCGGAAGCGAAGAAATTGGATAAGGAAGTCGTTGCGCAAGCGTTGCGCAACAATCCAGCATTAAATGAGCCTATTACTGATGACATTATCAAAGCTCAACAGAAAACGGCCGATTTTCAATATTCGCAAAAAATCATTAAAACGAAGATTGATACAAGTAAAGTAGTCGATAACCAATTTATTAAAAAAGCATTGCAAGAACTGAAGAAGGAAGGTGAGGAAAATAATGGATAAAACGACCATGACCGCTAGACAACTCCTTGTACGAAAGGAGCGGGTAGGGCGAATTTTTATTTTTAAAGACGACAGATGGAAGAAAAGTTTAAAAAAAGGGGCTACACATGCAATTTTGCCGCTCCTTCTACTTGTTGGATGGCAGCTTACGGGGATGCTTGGTACAGTCTCCAAAACGGTATTGCCGACTCCATTGGACATTGTTCAAGCGTTTTACCATCTGGCAGTTTCAGGAGAACTGGCTACCCATTTGAAAATTAGCGTATTTCGTGCAGCAGCAGGATTTTTATTGGGAGCTGGTCTCGGTATTGTTGCAGGTATCGCCGTAGGTTTTTCAACGAAAACGGAAGGAGTATTAGACTCGACTCTACAAATGTTGAGGACGATTCCTCATCTTGCCGTGGCACCGCTTTTTATCTTATGGTTCGGGTTTGGAGAAGCGTCTAAAATTTTACTCATTGCCAAAGGAGCGTTCTTTCCGATTTATGTAAATACATTTCTTGGCATACGCGGCGTCGATGCAAAGCTGTTTGATGTAGCGCGCATTCTTCATTTCAGCCAATGGAAGAAAATCAAGCTGCTCATTTTACCTTCTGCTCTTCCCAATATTTTATTAGGGATTCGTTTATCCCTTGGGGCTGCGTGGCTAGCGCTAGTTGTTGCTGAACTGATGGGGTCAACAGAAGGAATCGGTTATATGATGATGGATGCAAGGCAGTTTAGTAATACCGATATTGTCTTTGTCGGCATTATCATTTTCGCAGCGGTTGGAAAACTGACAGATTCGTTTGTCCGATTATTAGAAAAACGATTGCTTCGTTGGCAGGATACGTATAAAGGGAGCATATAAGAACGTACGTAAAGACGAGAGGCCGGCGTTTATGGACATAGATTTCATACAAAGGAGAGGAAATAAGTATGGCCAATATTGTATTGATTTCTGGGAGTCCATCTAAAAATTCTAAAACAGCTTCCATTACGAACCAATTACAAAAGGAGTTAATAGAGAGAAATCATCGTACCTCTTTGATTGATGTACGTGAATTGCCAGCGGAGGACTTGTTATATGGCAACTTTAATAGCAAGGCGATTACCCATACCCATGAGTTGATTCGCCATGCAGATGCCGTAATTGTGTTAAGTCCCGTCTACAAGGGAAGCTATACAGGAATTTTAAAAGCTTTTCTCGACTTGTTACCAGAAAAGATTTTCGCGGGTAAGGTGATTGCCCCAGTCGTAACGGGGGGAACGATCGCCCATCTTTTATCCATTGAATATGCTCTTAAACCGATTTTTTCCATAATGGGAGCGAAGGAGATTTTGCACGGAGTATTTATTTTAGATACGAATATTCAGCGAAATGAGAAAGGAGATGTATTTTTAGATAGAGAGCTGGAAGAAAGAGTTGAAAGTTTGTTGAAAGCCATCGAAAGAAAGGAACCGACTATTTAAATAAATAGAAAGGGGTAAGGAGAATGGAAATTTTATGGTTTATTCCTTCTCATGGGGATGGGCGATATCTCGGAACGACAAAAGGAGGACGTTCAGCTGAGTATAGCTACTTTCGCCAAATTGCACAAGCTGCGGATCGACTTGGATATAAAGGAGTATTGATTCCTACTGGAAAATCATGCGAAGATCCGTGGTTGTTAGCGGCAGCACTTGCGACGGAAACAGAACAATTAAAGTTTCTTGTAGCTGTTCGCCCTGGTTTGATGTCTCCTACCTTGGCCGCAAGAATGGCTTCAACGCTTGATAGAATTTCCGGGGGACGACTGCTGATCAATGTAGTAGCTGGCGGAGACCCTGTAGAGCTCGGTGGGGACGGCCTGTTTTTAAGCCATGATGAACGTTATGAAGCAACAGATGAATTCCTTACGATTTGGAAAGGGCTGCTGAACGGTGAAGAAGTGACATTTGAAGGGAAACATCTAAAAGTGAAAGGCGGAAAACTTCTATTTCCTCCTGTGCAAAAGCCGTATCCTCCGATTTATTTTGGCGGCTCGTCTTCGGCGGGGCAACTCGTAGCAGCAAAACATGCGGACGTATATTTAACTTGGGGGGAACCACCAGAGCAGGTAGAAAAGAAGATTTCAGAAGTGAGAAGACTGGCCGAGAAGCAAGGGAGAACGGTCGAATTTGGAATACGGCTTCATATCATTGTTCGTGAAACGGAAAGGGAAGCATGGGACGCTGCCGAACGGCTGATTCAATATGTGGATGAGAAAACGATTCAAGAGGCGCAGCGAGTATTTTCCCGCTATGACTCCATAGGACAGCAGAGAATGAGACAACTGCATAACGGAAGCAGAGAGTCTTTGGAAATTAGCCCTAACTTATGGGCAGGGGTCGGTCTTGTAAGAGGAGGAGCAGGAACGGCTTTAGTGGGGGATCCGGAAACTGTGGCAAAACGTCTGCTAGAATACCGACAATTAGGGATTCATCATTTTATCTTATCTGGCTATCCACATTTAGAAGAAGCATACCGTGTTGCTGAATTGTTATTTCCGCTTTTGCCATTGAGTAACAGTAAGTCAAAGGAAAGCAGCGTACAAGGAGAAATTATCGGAAATGAATTTTTCCCTTCATTTATTAAAGTGTAAACAAAAGCAGAACCTGCCGATAAATCCGGCGGGTCATTTTTATTTTACAAAAAGCTTATTGATGTTAATAATCATTCTCTATTATAATCAGCTTATGTTAATGAAAATCGTTATCGAAAAGGTATCTAGGGGAACTCCATAGTTAGTTAAGTGAAAGATGATCGCTGTTTTTACTGCGTTTGCATGATCGGGGCGCGTGCTCCAATAATGGGGAAGCAGCGGCAAAGAAAACAACAAGTTGCTTTTGAACAAAAAGAAGGAAAATCAGCAGAAACAGGGGAAAAGAAGCAGAAGAAGATCATTACGGGACGTATTCCAACAAGCAGCTATGGAATTAGAAAAAGCAAAAGATAGTCCAAAAGTCGATTTTGATCAAGGCATTCAACTTGTATGACACCAATTTACACGTGCTTGTATAGAAGCGAGGCGAAGAATTTTAAGACAATATATCACTACATCATTAGCAGCGGGAAAAGACGGTTCGCTTCCGCTATGGTGGTGAAACGAATTTTTGATAAATTAATGCAAAAAGTATTTTATACAACCAGTAAACATAAGTCTGCCAAAATCGAAGAAAATGGATAAATAAAGAAGAAAGAAATTTTACAGCCAGCGGCGGAAAAACATGGCGTGATGCTGCTTACAGCAAAAATCTAGTAAACACGACGGAAGAGGAATTCACTGAAGTTGAAATGTCGTAGAAAAGATCATAAATTAGCGCTTCTGCTTAGCAACCAAGTAGAAAACATAATAAAAACATTTTATTTAGTGACGAGAGCGTTTTTAAACGGTGATGCGGCAAAGGCAAGTCAATGTGGCAAAAGAAGAGATGAAAAAGAAGCGAAAGTCGAACAAGCAGAAGGACAGGAGGCATTCTATCAATCTGTTTACCCATATATGAAAAAACAGGCAGCGGAGGAAGCGTACTAGTTTGATTTGCAAATCGGTGTAAAGACAATTTAATTTCAAAACAATCAATCATGTGTTTGCATGTGGTTTAGCCAAAGCTGCATTACATAAGTTATGAAGAATTTGGGCAAAGATGAATCAGCTGTGACAGCGCTTTTAACATGGTACGAATGATAAATGATGACTAGATAAGCAAGCATACACAACACTTTATGACCAAGCACAAACATAGAAGCAGTAAAGGCGAAGAACAAAGAAGAGGAGGAAAATGTTCTTTCTTAATGAAGAACGATATTACAAACCATTGTGAAAAAAGCGAAATAATGGCGGCATCGAGAAAAGGGCGATTCCAAAAGGGATGATACGGTGATTCATAGGGCTGTTTCCGGATTTTGGGTAAGCCCCTTTTTGCCTTTATCTCTCAAAAACAGATTTTGGTGTTTCTGTTTTCTTATTTTCTTATGATAATATGCTAGTAGGAATGAACGATAAACTTGAGGTGAATCGATTGAAAATCTTCATTACAGGTGGAGCAGGATTTATCGGCAGCCATCTTGCAGCTAAATTGCTCTCGCTGCAACACGACGTCATTGTCATTGATAACTTCCATCCCTACTACTCTACTGAACGCAAGCGCCAACAGTTTCGTGAACTCACGGGTAGTAGTAGTGTCCCGGTCTATGAAATTGACCTGCTTGATGGCGAAAAAACAGAAGCTTTGTTTCGCCGTTATCAACCTGATTGTGTTTACCATTTAGCTGCTTTGCCCGGCGTTCCGAATTCGCTGCTTCAACCGCTTGAGTATGTTGATTACGATATTAAAGCGACAATTAACGTAGTAAATGCGGCAGGAAAAGCTGGTGCCAGCCATGTACTGTTTGCTTCTTCATCTTCCGTCTACGGCGATCAAGGAAACATGCCTCTCAAAGAAGAAATGGCAACGGGAAATGTCATTTCTCCGTATGCGGCGGCGAAATATGGGGCAGAGTCTTTTTGTTATGCGTACGCCAATTTGTTCGGATATCAATTAACGATTTTCCGCTATTTTACCGTTTATGGTCCGTGGGGACGTCCTGATATGGCAATCAGTAAGTTTATTCGCCGATTATTAAACGGAGAAGAGATTGTAGTGTACGGAACTAAAACCGCCAGAGACTACACGTTTGTCGACGATATCGTGAATGGAATGGTGGCGGCGCTACATAGACGCGGGGGAAACGATGTGTTTAATTTAGGCTCAGGGCGTCCGGTTACTATGGAAGAATTGTTGCATCATTTACAAAAGCATTTTCCAACGATGAAAGTGCGATATGCCCCTGAACGGGTTGGTGATGTGAAAGCGACATGGGCTGACATTACAAAGGCGCAACAAGCCTTTGGATATAAGCCGACCGTTTCATTTGAGGAGGGGCTGGCCAAAACGATTGCGTGGGCAAAAAACTATGAAGTATAAGTATGGAAAAATCACCATAAGGCTTATAGGGATCGGACTTGTCGTTACGTTTTTATGGCTGACGTATCACTATTTTGAGGGGAGTAAGCTCCTTGACCATTTTCACCTGCTGCTAACGGCGCCGGACAAGTTGACAGTGATGTTTGTTGTATACGGTGTTTCCTTTTGGCTGCGGGCACTAGTGTGGAAATCGTATGTTGGAAAAGACATTTCTCTCACTGTTTATTTAAAAGGATTATTTATGAGTTTACTTATCAATCATCTTGCACCAATGAAAATAGGGGATATTGCTCGTGTTGCTGTTTTAGCGAAGCAGAGGGGAGTATCAGTCGATGAATCTATTCATTCTGTTGCCGTTATGCGGATAATGGATATGCTTGTGTTATGTCTTTTTTCGGCATGTGGGATGTACATGTATTTGAATCGATTCCCGATCAGGACAAGCATGTTTATCTTTCTTGGCATTACTGGGACGGTCATGATCGTTGCTGTTTTGTTGCGAAAATGGAATGTCAAATTTATTCGTAAGCATATGCACATGTTTCTGGATGCATTAGTAGGGCGGCGTGGAGTATATATTGTAAGCTTCATTGCTTTCAGTTGGATTTGTGAAGCGATTGTGATATATGAGATGGCCAATATGCTGGGATTATCATTATCAATCTTTGAGTCCGTATGGGTAAATAGCGTAACGGTATCCGGTCAAGTGTTTCAAATCGCCCCGGGCGGTCTAGCTACGTATGAAGCAGTGATGGCATTTGCGATAACGAGAATTGTGCCGTTATGGGATAAAGCATACATGGCGGCCATTGTTACTCATGCGTTTAAGTTTGCATTTTCTTATATTATTGGGCTTGTAGTTTTTGTTGCATCTCCAAAAGAGGTTCAGCTTGTTCGTTCATTGTTGAAGAAGGAAGTGAGGGAGTATGAAAAAAGCATCAAAAGTTGAAAAAGTAGCAGCAAGATGCTGGAACTTGTTAAATGAAGGGAAACCATTTACCCCCATTTTTGTTATAGGCACGATGGTGCTTTATCATTTGACTGATCTCGGAAATGTTGAGAATGTCAAGCAGCTTTTGTCTAGTTTTCTATTGATGTTGCCGCTTCTTGTTATCTATTATATATACGATTATCCGTTATTTTTGCGGAATTATCTATGGATTCCATATGTGGGCTTTTTAATCATTTGGCGGTTTGCTGACCTTTCATTAATCGCTTTAGCGATTGGTTTGTATTTTTTCTTTACCGTGTTTTTTTGGGGAACGCTTTATTACCATTTGCGCATCGGGACAACATGGTGGAACTTCACCCGCTTTTGGAAGTTGGTATTGAAAAATAGCGATTCGACAAGCGGAAACGCGCAAGAGCAACTTCCGAAGTTTTTGCTTTTATTGTCGATATGGCAATATGCGTATGAGCAGATCGAAGGCGGATGGCAAACGCTGAATATCGCTAGTTTTGTGATGTATTATACAGGCGTCTTCTTGTTTTCGTTTGTTTTACATAAGCAGCTATTTGACTGGAAGCCAAACGTGATTCCGACGTATACGAACAATGTCGATATCCCTGCACGCGCATTAAATGATAAGGTCATTGTGATTGTCATTGACGGAATGCGGAAAGACCGTTTTGAGCAAGCGAACGCGCCATTTTTAAAATCGTTACGTAAAAATGGGACGGAGTTTACGCAAATGGAAACGGTATATCCAGCTCGTACGGTCGTTTGTTTTACATCGATGTTTACAGGAACATATCCATTTGAACATGGCATCAAGTCCAATATGGTATGGAAACTCGGGATCAAGGTCGAAAGCATTTTTGATTCGTTACGAAAAGTCGGGAAAACCGGTCGACTGTTAGGCATTGCCCACCTTGTCGATTCGCTGGGTGATGATGTTGAAACAGTAACGGCGGTCATGCATAACGATGTTGCCGACCGAAACATTATCGAGCGCGCGAAACTCATTATGAAGGAGCAAGATCCCGATTTGTTCGTCGTGCAGTTGATTGCGACAGACCAAACGGGTCATAGCCGCGGGGTCTTGTACGATGAATACATTCAAAAAATCGAAGAAGCTGATGCATTAATTCAAGAGTATGTAGAATGGCTTGAAGAGCAAGGAAAATTGAAAAACGCGACGCTCATCATCTGTGCGGATCATGGACAAGCTGATGGCATTGGCGGACACGGCCATCTTGATGAAGGGGAACGATATGTGCCATTTTTTATGTATGGACCAGCTATTGAACGAGGAAAGCGAATTGATGAAAAACAAAGTCTCGTATCGCTAGCGCCAACCATTGCGTATTTGTTAGGAGCTCCTTATCCGAGTCATAGTCGTGGCCCGGTATTAATCGAAGCGATTCGAAAGAGGGAACAGCATGAAGAAACAAAAAGTGATCGTGTTTTTACCCGCGTACAATGAAGAACAGTCCATCGGTGAGGTCATTAGAAAAATCCCTCGCCAGTTTCATCCATTGGTCGAAGTGAACGTCTTAGTCATCGATGACGGCTCAACCGACGAAACGGCGGCGGTCGCACAAGCGGCAGGAGCAGATTATATTTACAAAATGGGCCAAAATTACGGGCTTGGGGCAGCGGTGCGCCAAGGATTGAAAGAATGCATACGTCTCGGAGCGGATATCGGTGTGATGATTGATGCTGATAACGAATATCCAGCTGACCAAATTCCTGATTTACTTGCCCCCATTTTTAATGGAGAGGCAGACTATACGATGGGGGCTCGCTTTCTTGGAACGATTCAGGGGATGAAGTTACATCGCCGCCTCGGCAATTATTGCTTTACGCTATTGCAATCGGTGTTGCTGCGAACATGGATTTATGATGGACAATCAGGAATGCGTGCGTTTTCCCGTCAAGCGATGGAACATGCAGAAATTATTCACGATTACAATTATGCGCAAGTGCTGACACTAAATTTAGTTCGCAAAGGGTTTCGTGTCAAAGAAGTACCGATCCGCTATCAAGTGCGAACAACAGGGAAATCGTTTATTAAATTTCGCGCCTATCTTACCGCCGTTCTTCCAGCGATTTGGAAAGAAATGAGGAGACCCGTAGAAAAGGTACAAATTGATCTGAATGCTCACTTACTTCCGACCGATGAAACAAAAAATTGTTCATAACGAATGATGTTCTCCTTTTACTTTTTAAAAAAGTAAAGGGAATTTCTGTAATCTTTTTTATTGACACATAAGATGATAATGATTATCATTAATCGTGTAGGAGGAAACTTAGAGATGAAGCGATTGTATTTATTTTTTTGTTTATTATTGATATTCATTTTCAATCATACATCATCGATTGCGTTTGCTTATTCATATGGTGACCCAAACGAAGAGAAAGTCGCGGAAGTATATAAGCAAATGGCTGAAAAATTGAATCAACAACCACCTAATTTTGCTGAGGCAAAAGAGATTTTTGAAACAGTGAAAGAAGAAATAGATATGCATATGGGAACAGAGCCATCGAAGGCTGTGTTAGCAGCGATCAAAGCGAAAGAGAAAGAAACCGTATTGAAAGATATGAGAAAAATCCTCGTTTTAAATATCGCGCGGCGTTTGGAAAACATCGAGAAAAATTTTGACCAATACGATACAAGCAAGCGTCTGTTAGCGAAAGCATTTGCTACATACGAAGCACTGTCTCCGATCGTGCAAGCGAAAGATGCGGCGCTTGACAAACAAATGAGAGACGAGTTCGACAAAGCATTGCAATCATTAGGAAATCCTGGATTGTTTGGTGTCGGCCAAAAACAATCGAATATCGACCAATTTAAGAAAAGCGAAGACATCATTTTAACATCCTTACAAAAACAATTTGGATTAAAAAGTTTAAAAGTCGGACATTTTTCTGAAAGTGCGACGGAAAAGTCGGAAGCAGTGCAGCAAAAAGACTGGACCGATTTATCGAAGCTGAAAAACTGGATTCCGCTTGTTGTTCTCATTGTTGTCATTGGTGGAGTGGTCATTTATTCGCTACGGCGAAGACGAACATAATCGTTCGGGAGGAAAGGGGATCATCGCATGGAAGTTCAAGCGCTGTTAATTACGTTTCGTGAAGCGTTAGAGGCTCTGCTTATTGTTGGAATTATTACGTCTTATTTAAAGCGTGTCAATCATAAAGAATATACGAAATATGTATGGCTAGGGGCTGGATTGGCTGTTTTAGCGAGCGCTGGTGTTGCGCTGCTCTTCCAGGTCGTTTTTACAGGGTTTGCGGTCATGGGAAGCGAAACGTATTTAAAAATCGCGATTATGTTTATTTCTGTGATTTTGTTAACGCAAATGGTCTTTTGGATGGCAGAGCATAGTCGCGACATGAAAAAAAGTGTCGAAGGAAAGATGGATAGATTTATTACGACAGGGAATGTCGTCGGCATGGTGATTCATTCGTTTTTAGTCGTGCTTCGTGAAGGTGTGGAAACAGTATTTTTCTTTGCTGCCATCACGCATGGAAACCTTGGAGCAGCGATGCAAGGCTGGGGAGCGGCAACAGGCATTATGATTGCCGCAGTTGTCAGTTACTTCTTCTTCAAAGGTACAATGCGCGTACCGCTCAAAACATTTTTTAAGGTGACAGGTGCGTTCATTATTTTGATTGCTGCAGGGCTGTTAGTTCAAGGAATTTCCATGCTTCAAGATTTAAACATCATCGGCAGCGTTATGCCGCATGTATACGATTTGACATGGCTGTTACCTGAACATCCGATTGACTATGAACACTATCTTCGTGACCACGGAGTTGCGCCGATTTTCTCAGGAAATGTCGGTGTATTTTTAAAAGCGCTGTTCGGGTATTCGGCGATGCCGTCATTAGAAGAGGTCATTGCTTACGTCGGTTACTTTGTCGTTATTTATTTATTAGTCACCAGTCGACATGCGAAAGAAACAAGAAACGCGGAGCAAAAAGAAGCGGACGCTCAAGCGCTTGGACCAAAAACAAAAAATGTTGTGTAAAAAGTACAAGACGCTGTTGTCTTGTGCTTTTTCATTTGTAAAGGTGAGGAACATGGTAAAACATTTTCTGGGAAATAATCGATTTGTGTCATATTTTAGTTTGTTCATCTTATTTATCGTATTTTATGTTGAGATTCGTTATGCAAGCTCTTATGCTGCCACATGGGATCAAGTTGATTTCGTACTTGCGTTAGACCGCTATGATTTATTGGCAATGCAACCGCATTTTCCGGGGTATCCGTATTTCATTCTTGGCGGTATGTTTGTTCACGCGTTCATTGATAATCCTGCGAAAGCCTTATCTGTGTTTAATGTGCTTGCCTTGTTATCAGCAACGATCCCAATGTTTTTCCTTCTTAAAAAGAATCACTCAACCAAAATAACATTGCTCATCATTGCGCTCATTCAATCGGCAAGTTATGTGATGGTCATTGCTGACGAGCCAATGTCAGAAGGAGCAGCATTAGCGGTTTTATGGTGGTATTGGTGGGCGATAGAGAGAGCAAGAGAGAATACCGCGTGGTGGACGCAACTTCTTCCCTTAGGCTTTTTTAGCCTATTAATGGGAATTCGCCTTTCATACGCTCCTTTTGGAGTTGCCATCGCATTTTTATGGTATGAAGATTGGAAACGGAATCGAAACGTGAGGAGAATTCTTTTCTTTTTGCTTGCCTTTTTTCTCTTTCAACTTATTTGGGTGACGGCGGTTGCTGCCACGGAAGGAAGCTTCAAATCCTTTTTGAAGCTTGCTTTTTCGTTTACGAATGGTCATTTTCATGAATGGGGCGGTGCAGCTACGAGCGATGAGCAATCATTTTTTCAGAGAATCATCCAATTTATATTTTATAATATCATTTGGATAGGTGTAGCGAGTAAAACAGTGTTGTTGCTTTTGTTATATATCGTTATGCTGATATGTGCTCGCCAATCCCGCTCATTTATGTTTTCACGCTGGCTTGTTTTTTCCGGCTTCGCTTATTTTCTTTGGGCATTATTAGCCCAAAACATTGACAAGCCCCGCCACATTGTTCCGCTCATTCATCTTCTTTTGTTTTACGGATGGGCGCGTTATTTTAATAAAACAGTATCTGCTAATCGGCTGGTGTTAGCGGTGATGATTTTGACCGCTCAACTCATCGTCGGAGCGTTCAATGTGCGAGAACAAGCATCGCGCTTGCCAGCAACGTATCAGTTGGCGTATGATTTACAAAACAGCAATGAACGTTTCGTGTTGTATACGTGGGAAGAAACGAGGGTGTTACAATATCTTCACGTTGATTTTCCCCATAAGCAAGTGTTACATTTTTCATTTTTTTTACAGGACAAGGAGAACTATCAACATGTTAAAATTTATATGACAGATCATGTCATAAAAGGATTTCGAGCGCAAGGAATTTCTCTTGCCGGACATTTGCGCAAAGTGAAAACGTATCATTCAAGTACACTGGCGGATCCGGTATATGGGAACATCACCTTATATGAATGGATAGATTAAAATAATGGAGTGATTATGATGCATGATCACTTAAAAGAAAAATTAGCCGTACTTCCGGAACAACCGGGCTGTTATTTAATGAAAGATAAAAATGGTACGGTCATTTATGTAGGAAAAGCAAAAGTACTAAAAAATCGGGTGCGTTCGTACTTTACGGGGACTCATGATGGAAAAACGCTGCGGCTCGTCAATGAAATTGCCGATTTTGAATATATTGTCACATCCTCCAATGTCGAAGCGCTTATTTTAGAAATGAACTTGATTAAGAAATATGACCCTAAATATAATGTCATGCTAAAGGATGACAAAAGTTATCCGTTTATAAAAATTACGGCAGAGGAGCATCCTCGCCTCATCATTACAAGAAAAGTAAAAAAAGATCACGGAAGATATTTCGGCCCATACCCGAACGTGCAAGCGGCGAATGAAACAAAAAAACTGCTTGACCGTATTTATCCGCTTCGGAAATGTTCGACGCTGCCAAACCGAGTTTGTCTGTATTATCATATGGGACAATGTTTAGCGCCGTGCGTGCATCCTGTTTCCGAACAACAAAATAAAGAGATCGTCGAACAAATCGTGCGATTTTTAAACGGCGGATATAAAGAAGTGAAAAAAGAGCTAGCGGAAAAAATGATGAAAGCGGCCGAAGCGCTTGAATTTGAACGGGCTAAAGAATATCGTGACCAAATCGCTCATATTGAAGCAACAATGGAAAAACAAACGATGACGTTGAACGATTTCGTCGACCGCGATGTATTCGGTTATGCCTATGACAAAGGGTGGATGTGCGTTCAGGTGTTTTTCATTCGTCAAGGAAAGCTAATTGAACGCGACGTTTCGATGTTTCCAATGTATCAAGACCCGGATGAAGAACTGTTAACATTTTTAGGGCAATTTTATACAAAAGCGAATCACTTCAAACCGAAAGAAGTCATCATACCTATGGATATTGACGGTGAATTAGCGGAGAAGCTGCTAGAGGTAACGGTTGTTCAGCCAAAAAAGGGAAAGAAAAAAGAACTTATTGATTTAGCATGCAAAAACGCGGCAATCGCGTTAAAAGAAAAATTTTATTTAATTGAGCGTGATGAGGAACGGACGATTAAAGCGGTTGAAAACTTAGGAAAAACGCTTGGAATTCCGACGCCGCACCGCATTGAAGCATTTGATAACTCAAATATTCACGGAGCGGATCCTGTTTCCGCGATGATCGTCTTTATTGACGGCAAGCCGGAGAAAAAAGAATATCGCAAATATAAAATTAAGACGGTCGAAGGCCCTGATGATTACGAGTCGATGCGCGAGGTCGTAAGGAGACGCTATACGCGTGTGCTAAAAGAGCAATTGCCGCTTCCCGACCTTATTATTATCGATGGGGGAAAGGGGCATTTAGCCGCTGTGCGTGACGTGCTTGAAAACGAATTAGGGCTCGATATTCCGCTTGCCGGTCTTGTGAAAGACGAAAAACATCGCACATCTGAATTGATTATGGGCGATCCACCGCAAATCGTTTCATTAGAGCGAAACAGCCAAGAATTTTATTTATTGCAGCGCATTCAAGATGAGGTCCATCGTTTTGCGATTGCGTTCCATCGCCAAATGCGGGGAAAATCGCTGTTTCAATCGGTGCTGGATGATATTCCGGGCGTCGGTGAAAAACGCAAGAAAGCGTTATTGAAACATTTTGGCTCCATCAAAAACATGAAAGAAGCAACGGTGGAAGAATTACAGAAAGCGAACATTCCACTGGCGGTAGCCAAAAAAATTTATGAGAAATTGCGAGAATAATATTGTCAACGAAATAAAAGTTTGATATGATTTCCCTAAATTGCATATTCATACACTTCCGAGCGCTGAAGTGAAGATAGAGGTGCGAACTTCAAGAGTAGGCATTCTGAGGAAAATGAGTTCCGAAGACGAATGTTGAAAGGGGAGCGTCGCCGAAGCGAAAAAAGTCTCATTGCTTTTTTCGCTGGTCCTGCGTTTAAGAAATGTAGGACTGTCAAGATGATTCATCTTGGAGAGCTATCTCACTGTGTAAAGCGAACGTATTTTTTCGTTATGCACAGCAATGAGACCTCTCATTGCTGTTTTTTATTTCTATACCGAATTATTTCAGGATAAAGGATGAGGAGAATGGCTATCATTGTTCAAAAGTTTGGTGGAACATCAGTCGGTTCAATTGAACGTATTCAAAACGTAGCGAATCGAGTAGTAGAAGAAGCAAAAAATGGGAATCAAGTTGTTGTTGTTGTGTCTGCAATGGGAAAAACGACGGATGAGCTTGCTCAGTTGGCAAAACAAATTTCCAAGCAGCCAAGCAAACGAGAAATGGATATGCTTCTTTCGACAGGAGAACAGGTGAGCATCGCACTTTTAGCGATGGCATTGCATGAAAAAGGATATAAAGCCATTTCCTTGACTGGATGGCAAGCAGGGATAACTACGGAAGCGATTCATGGCAATGCGCGCATTATCAATATTGATACAGCGCGTATTCGTCGCCATCTTGAGGAAGAGGCGATTGTCATTGTTGCAGGTTTTCAAGGGGTAACAGAAAATGGAGAAATTACGACGCTCGGACGCGGTGGTTCCGATACAACGGCGGTCGCGTTGGCAGCGGCGTTACAAGCGGAAAAATGCGACATTTATACCGATGTGACCGGCGTATTTACGACCGACCCGCGCTATGTGAAAACAGCAAGAAAACTCCAAGCGATTTCATACGACGAAATGCTTGAGTTAGCGAATTTGGGAGCCGGGGTATTGCATCCACGCGCCGTTGAATTTGCGAAAAACTATCAAGTGCCGCTAGAAGTGCGTTCGAGTATGGAAAATGAGAGAGGCACGATTGTAAAGGAGGAAGTTTCAATGGAACAACATTTAATCGTGAGAGGTATCGCATTTGAAGATCAAGTTACAAGAGTTACTGTTCAAGGGCTCGCAAGCGGATTACATACACTACCAACGATTTTTACCGCATTAGCGAACCGTGGAATTAATGTCGATATCATTATTCAAAGCGTGACAAGTGCTGAGACAACGTCTGTTTCGTTTTCAATTCGAACAGAAGATTTAAAGGAAACATTACAAGTATTACAATCGCTGGAAGGAGCGAAAGTCGAGTATGAAAGCAACTTAGCGAAAGTCTCTATCGTTGGGTCCGGCATGATTTCCAATCCGGGAGTGGCTGCGCAAATGTTTCAAATATTAGCAGAGCGCGGAATTGAGATTAAAATGGTAAGCACATCGGAAATTAAAATTTCAACGGTGGTTGAGGAAGCAAACATGGTTTCAGCAGTGGAAGCGTTACACGAAGCGTTTCAACTCGATGAAGAAAAGGTACCAATCCGTTCATAAATAAAGAGAAATGAAATAAGAAGCTTGCATGTTGCAGGCTTCTTATTTCATCACTTCGTCTTTACGGTCCCATTTCACCGTAAACACAACTTTTTTTGTTCGCTTTTTTGGTTGTTCGTATGCTTCAGCAACACAGTGTTTTTGCTGTTCGATTTGCTGAGCAAGAAAACCGGCTTCTAATTGAAACGTGCATTCTTCGTTGAGCGCCAATCGTGTCGTCACAAGCTCTCCGGTTAACTCAATTTCAAGTTCATCGTTGCGTTCATTTATAACGGTTAGCGTTCCCCATCCAGCTTTGTCAAAAAACGACATCACGTCATCGAATGTTTCTAGTGGATAGCGGCGTGCCAAGTTTTTTCCAGCCCAATATAAAATATTAGGAGTCTCTTTTCCTAACAAATCAGGAAGAAGAACTTCGCGAATCAGTTCATAACCGAACCCAGAAATATGAAGATGTTGCAACGATTCATATTGCTTTTCTAACGGTAATTGTTTCACATACTTCCCCTCTTTCTAACCAACATTATAGCTAAATGGGGAAAAACGTGCATCATATTTCTTACTTTGGGAATAGTAATTTTATAAAAAAATATTGTTGTAATTTTCGAATGATTGAACATTTTATGAACTCGTTTTCTTGACGCTTCTACATTGTGGGAGTACAATGAATGTGACGCATGATTAATGGAAATGGAAGCATTTACAGTTCTATTAATCATGAAGTTCTAGATTTCGTGGATGGGGAATGCACTATTTTCATTGTCACTATCTAAAGGGGGTTTATATATGGCAGGAAATCGCGAGTTTTTTTACCGTCGACTCCATTCACTGTTAGGGGTCATTCCAGTTGGAATTTTTTTAGTACAACATTTAGTAGTGAACCATTTTGCGACAAAAGGACCGGATGCCTTTAATCGCGCGGCGGGTTTTATGGAGAATTTGCCGTTTCGTTATTTTTTAGAAATATTTGTTATTTTTCTTCCGTTATTGTTCCATGCGATTTATGGTCTTTATATTGCTTTTACGGCAAAAAACAATGTCAGTCGCTATGGTTATTTCCGCAACTGGATGTTTATGCTGCAACGACTAACAGGGATTATTACTCTTATTTTTGTCACGTGGCACGTATGGGAGACGCGTGTACAAGCTGCGTTTGGAGCAGAAGTCAATTATGAAATGATGGCGAATATTGTTGATAATCCATTCATGCTTGCTTTTTATATCGTAGGGATTATTTCGACAGTATTCCACTTCGCAAACGGTTTATGGTCTTTCTGTGTAAGCTGGGGATTGACAGTGAGTCCTCGCTCACAACAAGTATTTACATATGTGACAATGGTGATTTTTGTTGCGCTTTCCATCGTTGGCATTCGTGCCATTTTAGCATTCGCTTAATCCACAACTAGCAATCTTTTAGGGAGTGAGTCACGATGAAAAAAGGAAAAATCATAGTAGTTGGTGGCGGTTTAGCCGGACTAATGGCAACCATTAAAATCGCGGAAGCGGGTGTGCCAGTTGAGCTGTTTTCGCTTGTGCCAGTAAAGCGATCTCACTCTGTTTGCGCTCAAGGTGGGATTAACGGTGCAGTTAATACAAAAGGCGAAGGGGACTCTCCATGGGAGCACTTCGATGACACTGTATACGGCGGTGACTTTTTAGCGAATCAGCCACCGGTGAAGGCAATGTGTGAAGCGGCTCCAAGCATTATTTACATGTTGGATCGCATGGGAGTCATGTTTAACCGTACGCCTGAAGGATTATTGGATTTCCGACGCTTCGGTGGAACGCAGCATCACCGTACTGCATATGCGGGAGCAACGACAGGGCAACAGCTGCTTTATGCGCTCGATGAGCAAGTGCGCCGCCACGAAGTAGCCGGACTTGTCACTAAATACGAGGGATGGGAATTTTTATCTGCTGTATTAGATGATGAACAAATTTGTCGCGGAATCGTCGCACAAAACTTAACGACAATGGAAATTAAAGCGTTTCCTGCAGATGCGGTCATTATGGCCACAGGCGGACCTGGAATCATTTTCGGAAAATCGACAAACTCAATTATTAATACAGGCTCAGCAGCTTCGATTGTTTATCAACAAGGCGCTTACTATGCGAATGGTGAATTTATCCAAATCCACCCAACTGCCATTCCGGGGGATGATAAATTACGCCTCATGAGCGAATCGGCTCGCGGTGAAGGTGGACGAGTATGGACATATAAAGATGGTAAACCGTGGTATTTCTTGGAAGAGAAATACCCAGCTTATGGAAATTTAGTGCCTCGCGATATTGCTACAAGGGAAATCTTCCATGTGTGCGTAGATTTAAAGCTTGGCATTAATGGAGAAAACATGGTGTATTTGGATCTTTCCCATAAAGATCCAAAAGAATTGGACGTGAAGCTTGGTGGAATTATCGAGATTTATGAGAAATTCATGGGCGAAGACCCACGAAAAGTCCCGATGAAAATTTTCCCTGCTGTTCACTACTCAATGGGAGGCTTATGGGTCGACTACGATCAAATGACCAATATTAAAGGCTTGTTTGCTGCCGGAGAATGTGATTACTCGATGCACGGAGCGAACCGTTTAGGTGCAAACTCATTGTTGTCTGCGATTTACGGCGGTATGGTCGCGGGTCCAAAAGCGGTAGAATACATTCGTGGATTAGAAAAGTCGTCCGATGCGATGCCATCTTCATTATACGACCGCTATTTGAAACAAGAGGAAGAAAAATGGGACAATATTATGTCAATGGATGGAACAGAAAATGCCTACGTTCTTCATAAAGAACTTGGCGAGTGGATGACTGATAACGTCACCATTGTTCGCTATAATGACAAGCTTTTGAAAACAGACGAAAAAATTCAAGAGTTGCTGGAGCGTTATAAAAATATTAACATTAACGACACTGCAAAATGGAGCAACCAAGGGGCATCTTTCACTCGTCAGTTATACAACATGCTGCAATTGGCACGTGTCATTACGTTAGGGGCTTACAACCGCAATGAGAGCCGTGGTGCTCACTATAAACCAGAATTTCCAGAGCGCAATGACGAAGAGTGGCTCAAAACAACGATGGCTCGTTTTACACCAGATGGGCCGGCATTCCATTACGAGGATGTAGATACGTCGTTAATTAAGCCACGCAAACGCGACTATACGAAAAAGAAAGAGGAAGTGAAATAATCATGAGCGAGAAAAAAACGATTCGCCTCATTATCACTCGACAAGATCGTCCTGATTCTGCGCCATACGAAGAGGAATTCGAAATTCCGTATCGTCCGAACATGAACATCATTTCTGCGCTTATGGAAATTCGTCGCAATCCGGTAAATGCTAAAGGAGAAAAAACGACCCCGGTTACTTGGGACATGAACTGCCTAGAAGAAGTCTGCGGAGCTTGTTCGATGGTCATTAACGGGAAACCACGCCAATCCTGTACAGCCCTTATCGATAAATTAGAACAGCCGATTCGTCTAGAGCCAATGCGGACATTTCCGGTAATTCGCGACCTTCAAGTGGACCGCAGCCGTATGTTTGATTCATTGAAGAAAGTGAAAGCATGGATTCCGATTGACGGAACGTACGATTTAGGTCCTGGTCCACGCATGCCGGAACGGAAACGACAATGGGCGTATGAACTCTCTAAATGTATGACATGCGGAGTTTGTTTGGAAGCATGCCCGAATGTCAACAGCAAATCGAACTTTATCGGTCCAGCACCGCTTTCTCAGGTACGGTTGTTCAATGCTCATCCAACAGGAGCGATGCATAAGGCGGAACGGTTACAAGCCATTATGGGAGATGGTGGTCTTGCGAACTGCGGTAATTCGCAAAACTGCGTCCAATCTTGTCCAAAAGGCATTCCATTAACGACATCAATTGCCGCATTAAACCGTGAAGCAACGATCCAAATGTTCCGCAACTTTTTCGGAAGCGACGAGGTATAACTACTGATCCTCTTCATGGGCTCCCATGAAGAGGATTTTTGTTAGGGGGAATTCAATGAAGAACATTGATTATATTGGTAACATGGAAGAATGGCAGCAATCCTTTACCTTTTTTCATCGTATCAAAGTGCGCTTTTGCGAAACAGATATGTTTGGTCATTTAAACAATACAGTCCCATTTATTTATTTTGAAGAGGTGCGAACTGAATTTTTAAAACGTATCGGTTTTATGGGGCAATGGACAAGTGCACAATCGGAAGAAATTCCAGTAGTCGCTGATCTAAAGTGCGACTTTTTACAGCAAGTCTTTTTTAATGATGAGCTTTACGTATACGTGAAAGTGCACCAAATCGGTCGTTCATCGGTCGATTTTCATTATATGGCGAAAAGAGACAACAAAGAGATTGTGTTTGTCGGTCGAGGAGCGCTTGTGCAAATTAACAAAAGAACGGGAAGAAGTGTTCCATGGAATGAAGAGATGAGACAACGATTACAGCAGTCACAAGTCGTTTCGTTTTTTTAGATAAAGTACCTATTTTTCTAGTAGATAAGCGAATTGCTGTCACCGTAACCCTCCGTTTTACATATTATATGGTGAATAATACCCATCCGGTTGTTCAGGTCTGGCTAAAGCAAGGAGGGTTACAATAATTGAAGGAGAAATCATTTCAATCAAAGCCGTTACTCACAAAAAGAGAAAGAGAAGTGTTTGAATTATTAGTTCAAGATAAAACAACGAAAGAGATTGCAAGTGAACTGTTTATTAGTGAAAAAACAGTTCGTAACCACATTTCGAACGCAATGCAAAAGCTCGGAGTGAAGGGGCGCTCACAAGCGGTCATTGAATTGCTTCGAATGGGGGAACTTGAACTATAGGAAATGCCGGCTAACCTTACTTTTAAGGTAGCCGGTTTATTATTGTTAACTGATCAAGCCGCAAAAATTTTGTTAATGAATGAAGGCATGTTTTAATTTGTCAATGATTTCATTAAAGTTAAATAGTTAGTGATCTACTTATGCAGGGGAGTAGAAGGCTGAAATGTTACGCTCCATGTATGCGCAGATAAAGGCCATCGGGTCTTTGCTTTTTGTCATATCAGAATGTATATCTTTCTTTTTTGAGAAGAACAGTTTAGCTCAGTTGCCAACGTGTCAACTGCTTGAATCAACTTCTTCGCTGACATGGGCCGAGGCATTGCAGGCGCAGTATCTGGAAAATCGCTTCGCTCTGTCGTTTGGTCTGGCTCTGCGGTCAGTTCTCTAACCTTCTCTCTAGAGAGGAGAACACTTGGAGCTTGCTCTCTTGTCATTGATTATGCAGCAAAGTGTAGTAAAATGAAGATAGTGCATGTTGCTTGCATTTTCATAAAAAAAAGTAAACAATAATAAATGCGTGCGCGGTTATAGGGGAGATCGTATGTCATCCCAATTTGGGCGAAAAGCTGCTGTTGTAGAGTTGAAAAATTGCTGCGTTTTATCGCTGCAGAGTTAAAGCAGAGAGGACGAGAGATTCTAACGCAATATCCGATTACTCCCCTCAATTTGTTGCCTTACAGTGGCTGTTAGAAGAAGGGGACTTGACTGTCGGTGAATTATCGAACAAAATGTATTTGGCATGCAGTACAACAACTGACTTAGTGGATCGAATGGAGAAAAATGGATTAGTAGCAAGAGTCAGAGACAAACATGATCGACGGGTGGTGCGAATTCATCTTCTTGAAGAAGGTGAACGAATTATTGAAGAAGTCATTAAAAAGCGACAACATGATTTAGCACAAGTACTGGAAAGTTTTTCAGAAGAAGAGATTGTCTTTTTAGAAAAAAGCTTAAAAAAATTACATCAAGAAATGAAGAAAGAATGAGGCGATCACTTGGAAAGACCAATTGGTGTTATTGATTCAGGAGTTGGAGGACTTACTGTCGCAAAAGAAATTATGCGGCAGTTGCCAAAGGAACAAATTGTTTATCTAGGAGACACAGCACGTTGTCCATATGGTCCGCGTCCAGAAGAAGAGATTCGTCAATTTACATGGGAAATGACGAATTATTTATTACAATACGACATCAAAATGCTCGTTATCGCTTGTAATACGGCTACGGCCGTTGTGTTAGAAGAGATTCGTGAACAATTGAATATTCCTGTGTTAGGTGTGGTGCATCCGGGAGCGCGGGCAGCATTAAAAATGACGAAAAACGAGCATATCGGTGTTATTGGTACGATTGGTACAGTGAAAAGCGGTGCATACGAAAAAGCGCTCAAATCTATCAACAATCGAGTTCATGTTGAAAGTTTAGCTTGTCCGAAATTTGTTCCGCTTGTAGAGAGCGGAAATTTCGAAGGGGACGAGGCAAAAGAAATTGTTGCCGAATCGCTTGAACCTTTAAAATCAAGCGACATTGATGTTCTTATTTTAGGATGTACTCACTACCCATTATTAAGTCCATTAATTAAAGAGTACATGGGAAAAAAGGTCAAATTAATTTGTTCCGGTGATGAAACGGCCCGCGAGGTAAGCGCGATTTTGCACCATAGTCATTTGCTGCATACAGGAAAGCGATATAACGAGCATCTCTTCTTAACAACAGGGCCAAAAGAATTGTTTCAAAAAATTGCTTCAAAATGGTTTAGAAAACCAATCGAAAATGTCAAAACGATCGAACTGTAAAAAAATCCTTCAGCAATTTAGCTGAAGGATTTTTTTATTCTATTTTTCTAAAAGGCTCGTATACATAGTAGTACAAACCATAAGTAGGAGGGAAAGGCCATGTTCAATCGCCGAACGTTAAAACTTGCAGCATCTGTAATTACTTCAGCGATATTGCTTAGCGGCTGCGGATTGTTTGGAAAAGATAAGGCAGTGAAAGAGATTGACCCACCACAGGATGTCAGCTATTTAGAAGACGGAAAATCGCTGCAGCAATCAACTGGAAAACAGGGAGACCGCACAGGGGAGGTAAAAGAAGAACAAAAAGCGACCGAGACTGTCAAACGAGAGCTGTATTTAATTGATAAAAACGGCTTCGTTGTTCCACAAACACTTGAGTTACCGAAAACAGATGCCGTTGCAAAACAAGCGTTAGAATATTTGGTCGAAGGCGGACCTGTTTCTGAACTATTACCGAACGGGTTCCGAGCCGTACTGCCGGCGGATACGCGAGTACTGGGAGTCAAGCTTGAAAAAGATGGGACCATTATTGCTGATTTTTCCCCGGAGTTTGCTAATTATAAACCGGAAGATGAAAAGAAAATTTTGCAAGCCATTACATGGACATTAACGCAATTCGATAATGTTAAGAAAGTAAAAATTCGCATTAATGGTTATGACCAAACCGTCATGCCAGTGAATAAAACGCCGATTCAAGATGGCGTAAGCCGTGAAGATGGAATTAACATGGATACAAGCGGAGTTGTCGACATTACGAATACTCACCCGGTTACAGTCTATTTTTTGGCGCAACAAGGGGAACATACTTACTATGTGCCGGTTACACGGCGCGTTTCGAATAAAGAAAAAGATGATATTGTCGCTGTTGTCAATGAGTTGATTAAGGGGCCGAGTTATGGAGATGGACTTGTGAGCGATTTTCAACCGGATGTACAGTTAGTAGGAAAGCCAAAATACGAAGACGGGAAAGTTACGTTGAACTTTAACGATGCCATTTACGGAAGCAATAAGAAAAATGTCATTTCCGATCATGTTTTAAATTCACTTGTTCTTTCACTCACTGAACAAAAAGGTGTTGAAAGTGTGGCGGTTACCGTCAACGGCAAAGCGAATCTTGTGAAAGAAGACGGAAAAGCACTTTCCGAGCCGGTGACAAGACCAGAAAATGTGAATACAGGTAGTTTTTAATGCTATACTATGATATAAAAAGAGGTAGGCTATCACGCCACCTCTTTCTATTTATATTGTGCACTTCATTAAGGGGGCTTTTTCATGAGAGTCGATGGAAGAGAAAACAAACAGCTGCGGCCAGTACATATTGAAACGCATTTTATTAAACATGCAGAAGGCTCTGTGTTTATTACGGTTGGGGATACAAAGGTCATTTGTACGGCGAGCATTGATGATAAAGTGCCGCCATTTATGCGTGGTGGGGGAAAAGGATGGATTACTGCCGAATATGCGATGTTACCACGTGCCACAGAGCAACGAAATGTACGTGAATCAAGCAAAGGGAAAGTTTCTGGACGCACGATGGAAATTCAGCGTCTTATTGGTAGGGCGCTTCGTTCTGTCGTAGATTTAGAAAAACTTGGAGAGAAGACGATCTGGATTGATTGTGATGTTATTCAAGCGGATGGTGGTACGCGTACAGCGTCGATTACGGGAGCATTTGTTGCGATGGTACTAGCGTTTGCAAAATTGGTAGAAGAAAAACGATTGGCGGAGATTCCTGTTACCGATTTTCTTGCTGCTACATCAGTGGGAATCGATCCGCAACACGGTGTCATTCTTGATTTAAATTATGCTGAAGATTCGCAAGCAGAAGTAGATATGAACGTCGTCATGACGGGGGCAGGCCATTTTGTTGAAATTCAAGGAACAGGAGAAGAAGCAACGTTTTCACGCGAGCAATTAAACGAGCTATTAGAGACAGCAGAACTAGGAATTCGACAACTTATCGATATTCAAAAGGAAATATTGGGATCATTAGCAGAACAAATTGGTGCCAAAATGAGCACAGAGGAGAGAGTGAAAGAAGCATGAAAGAAGTCATTATTGCGACGAAAAATGCGGGAAAAGCAAAGGAATTTCAAACATTACTTGCGAAAAAAGGAGTTGAGGTAAAATCTTTATTAGATTTTCCTCATTGTCCGGATGTGGAAGAAACGGGACATACATTCGCCGAAAACGCGATATTAAAAGCGGAAACGATGGCAGAGTATTTTCATACAATGGTCATTGCGGATGATTCTGGATTATCGATTGATGCGCTTGGCGGAAGACCTGGGGTGTATTCGGCACGCTATGCTGGCGAGGAAAAAGATGATCAAGCCAACATTGCCAAAGTATTAGAGGAGCTCAAAGAAGTTCCGTTGGAAAAGAGAACGGCTCGCTTCCATTGTGCGCTAGCTGTAGCCATGCCTCACCGTCGCACTGTCGTAGTTGAGGGAACGTGTGAAGGATATATTACAGAAGAGCCAAGAGGAGAAAATGGATTTGGATACGATCCAATTTTTTATGTTCCGCAAAAAGGAAAAACGATGGCGGAATTGACAAAGGAAGAAAAGAACGAAATTAGCCATCGCGCCAATGCTCTAGCTAAACTAGAAAAGCAGTGGAATGAAATTATCAATAACGGGGAGTAAAGAGAAATGAAAGTGCTCATTGCAAGCGATAGCCATGGATTGACCAAAGAGTTAATCGAAATCAAACAACGATATCATAACGAAGTAGACGCATTGATTCATTGTGGTGATTCCGAACTACCAGCAGATTGCGCAGAATTGGAAAGTTTTTTGTATGTTCGAGGTAATTGTGATTTTACCACCGAATTTCCAAAAGAACGCATAGAAGAGATTCAAGGAGTTCGCTTTTTTATTACGCATGGTCATCTTTATAATGTAAAAATGACGCTTATGAACCTATATTATCGTGCTCAAGAAACGGGAGCAAAAGTTGTTTGTTTTGGGCATTCCCATATTGCAGGGGCAGAGATGATTCATGATATTCTCTTCATTAACCCTGGGAGCATTGCCCTGCCGCGGATGAGAAAAGAAAAAACATATGCTTTGTTGCAAATGGACAACGGACAGGCAACGGTGCAATTTTACGACATCAATGGACAAGAAGTATCATCCTTAACAAAATCATTCACATTTTGAGCGAGAAATGACCTCTCGCTCCTTTTTATATCTTGACTTTATAGAGATGCTCCCCTATAATAAAAAATGTCTTTGGAACGTCGTAGTAACTCATCTGGATAAAGCACGATCGAATCCCCTCCCTGAGAGATAGCTACATCGTACCGCTTAAACTGCTTCTTGAATCATCTTTCTGAGAGGAAGCGGGACGAAATGCGGTGAGACTACTTCGTACATTGAATATCATGTCCCAGTAGCTCAGCTGGATAGAGCAGCGGCCTTCTAAGCCGTCGGTCGGGAGTTCGAATCTCTCCTGGGACGCTTAAAGCCTTTCTTTCCTTACTTAGGAAAGAAAGGCTTTTTATTAGATCTTTTAATGTTGCTTCCCCTTTTCATAAAAAATTTTCTCGCTAGCTCATCCCTTGATTTCATCGTAATGTAAGCGTATACAAATAGTCTAACGAATCTAAATATTCAAAAAATAGTATTGACTCTCCTTTGTTTTGGGATTATTATAATTTTCAAATAAATCAAAAGAATAAAAACAGTACACCCACAAAGAGGGCTCACTTAGCAAGGGAAGAGGGGAAAAACGTTGAGTGAACAATGGATTTTTTTAAACGGTGAATTTGTCACAAAAGAAAACGCCAAAATTTCTGTATATGATCATGGTTTTTTGTATGGAGATGGAGTGTTCGAAGGAATTCGTGTCTATAGCGGCAATGTTTTTCGTCTGCAAGAACATATTGACCGCCTTTATAATTCCGCTAAATCAATTTTATTAACAATTCCTTACTCAAAAGAAGAGATGACGGACATCATTGTTCAAGCTGTTCAAAAAAATCAGTTTCAAGACGCATATATTCGCGTTGTTATCTCAAGAGGTATCGGTGATTTAGGACTTGATCCGTACAAATGTCAGAAACCTCAAGTTGTTGTCATTGTCGAGCCATTGGCAATCTTCCCAAAACATTTATATGAAACAGGGATTGAAGTGGTGACAGTACCAACAAGAAGAAACCGTTCAGACGTTCTCAGTCCAAAAGTCAAATCGCTGAACTATTTAAATAACATCCTTGTAAGAATTGAGGCACATTTGGCAAATGTGAGCGAGGCGTTAATGTTAAATGATCAAGGATATGTGGCAGAAGGATCGGGTGACAATGTGTTTATCGTCAAGAATGGTGTTCTTTATACGCCGCCTGGATACGTTGGGGCTCTTGAAGGAATTACACGTGATGCGATTATAGATATTGCCCGTGAGCTTGGCTATGTTGTTAAAGAAGAGCCGTTTACTCGCCATGATGTGTATACGGCGGACGAAGTCTTTCTAACAGGAACAGCAGCTGAAGTGATTGCGGTTGTGAAAGTTGACGGTCGCGTCATTGGCGATGGAGTACCCGGACAGCATACGAAGCGATTGCTTGAAGCGTTCAGACAGCGCGTCGTTTCTGAAGGAGTTAAAGTATATCAACCGAATGCAAACGTTGGATAATGCACCATGACAAATATAGAAGGAAAAAGCGTTGAAGAGGATAAGTAGTCAGCGGCAAGGGTATCTACAGAGAGCCGGGGGAGCTGAAAACCGGTGATGCCTCCGTTTGATGAACTCACCTCCGAGTGCCAACTTGAACGTAACAAAACTAGTAGAGTTGGCCGGGTGAAACACACTTCACTCGTTATTAAAAAGAGCGGCCGCTTGTTCAGCGGACGCTCATGAGGTGGTCATACGGCCACGAAGAAGGGTGGTACCGCGGAAAGGAAACCTTTTCGCCCCTTTGACCTGACAAGGTCATGATGGGGCGAAAAGGTTTTTTTAATGGTTTTTAGAAAATGGGGAGGAAGGATGAAGCATGGCAAATATGAAAGTAGAGGAAAAACGGGCGCAAAAGACAAAAATGAGCGGAGCATTAATGCTGATTGAGGCATTAAAGGCCGAAAACGTGGAAGTGATTTTTGGGTATCCCGGCGGGGCAGTATTACCGATTTATGACAAACTGTATAGTTCTGGGGTATTTCATGTATTAACGCGTCATGAGCAAGGAGCGATTCATGCTGCGGAAGGATATGCGCGTATCTCTGGAAAACCGGGAGTGGTTATTGCCACATCGGGTCCCGGAGCCACAAACATTGTGACAGGATTAACGGATGCGATGATTGATTCGTTACCACTTGTCGTTTTTACCGGGCAAGTTGCTTCCAATGTCATCGGCTCCGATGCCTTTCAAGAAGCGGATGTCGTTGGCATTACGATGCCGATTACGAAACACAACTATCAAGTCCGTGATATTCAAGAGTTGCCAAAAATCATTAAAGAAGCGTTTCATATTGCCACAACTGGCAGGCCAGGTCCTGTGTTAATCGATATTCCAAAAGACATGACAACGATGGAAGGGGAATTTGATTACGAGCAAGAGATTCATTTGCCGGGATATCAGCCGACGATTCATCCGAATCACTTGCAAATTCGCAAGTTAGTCGAAGCGGTTAGCCAAGCGAAAAAGCCAGTCATTTTAGCAGGAGCAGGTGTTCTGCATGCCAACGCTTCGAAAGAGTTGCAACAGTACGCAGAACAACAGCATATTCCAGTCATTCATACGTTGTTAGGATTAGGAGGATTTCCGGCTGACCATCCATTGTTTCTGGGAATGGCAGGCATGCACGGCACATATACCGCGAATATGGCTCTATACGAATGTGATTTGCTCATTAATATCGGCGCACGCTTTGATGATCGCGTGACTGGAAACTTAAAATATTTTGCTCCAAACGCGACTGTCGCCCATATTGACATCGACCCAGCAGAAATTGGCAAAAACGTTCCGACGAAAATTCCGATTGTCAGCGATGCGAAAGAAGCGTTAAAAGAATTGATTCATCAAGAAGGAAAACCGGCGGATACAACGGCTTGGCTCGCTCAGCTAAATGAATGGAAAAAACAATTTCCGCTTTATTACAAAAATGATGTGCAAACAATCAAACCACAAAAGTTGATCGAAATGATTTACGAATTTACGAATGGGGAAGCGATTATTACAACCGATGTTGGACAACATCAAATGTGGGCGGCGCAATATTATAAGTTCAATAAGCCGCATCGCTGGGTGACTTCCGGTGGACTTGGAACAATGGGATTCGGTCTTCCGGCAGCGATCGGCGCTCAATTAGCAGACAAAAACGCTACGGTCATTTCGATTGTCGGTGACGGCGGATTTCAAATGACGTTACAAGAGTTGTCCGTCATTCGGGAATTGAACTTACCGATTAAAGTGATCATCGTTAATAATCAGTCGCTCGGCATGGTTCGTCAATGGCAGGAAATCTTTTATGAAAAACGGTATTCTCACTCACTCATTCCAAACCAGCCGGATTTTGTCAAGCTGGCAGAGGCTTACAACATGAAAGGATTTCGTGCAAAAACAGAAGCAGAGGCCTGTGAAATATTAAAACAAGCATTTTCGCTTGATGAACCTGTACTGTTAGATTTTCACGTCACAGCTGATGAAAATGTGTACCCGATGGTCGCACCAGGAAAAGGATTGCATGAAATGGTGGGGGTGAAACCATGCGACGAATCATTACAATGACGGTGAATAATCGTCCCGGCGTACTGAATCGCATTACTGGACTATTTACAAAACGCCATTACAACATTGAAAGTATTACCGTTGGGCATACAGAAACAGAAGGGGTTTCACGGATGACATTTGTCGTGAATGTAGAAGATGAGCGTACAGCAGAGCAAATTACCAAACAATTAAACAAGCAGATTGATGTGCTGAAAGTGAATGATATTACCGATCAAGCGATTGTGGCTAGGGAATTGGCGCTCATTAAAGTTTCTGTCACGCCGGCCTTGCGCCAAGAAATTTATACGCTCATTGAACCGTTCCGCGCCTCAATTGTCGATGTGAGCCGAGACAGTCTTGTTGTTCAAGTTACAGGCGAACCGGAAAAAGTAGAAGCTCTCATTGATTTATTAAAACCTTATGGAATTAAAGAAGTAGCACGAACAGGAACAACCGCGTTTACACGCGGCTCACAAAAAACAGCCGCATCCTATAAAACAGCTTTCATCATTTAAATTTAACAAATAAAAGGAGAGGATTTACTATGGCAAAAGTCTATTATAGCGGAGATGCAAACGAAAAATATTTACAGACCAAAACAGTTGCGATTATTGGATATGGTTCTCAAGGCCATGCTCATGCTCAGAATCTTCGTGACAGCGGAGTAAATGTTATCGTTGGGCTTCGCCGAGGAAAATCATGGGAACAAGCAGAAAAGGATGGATTTCAAGTTCGGACCGTTCGTGAAGCAACAAGAGAAGCCGATATTGTGATGGTATTGCTTCCGGATGAAAAACAACCAGACGTATACAAAGAAGAAATTGAGCAGGAGTTACAGCCGGGAAATGCACTAGTATTTGCTCACGGGTTTAATATTCATTTCAATCAAATTGTTCCACCGGATCATGTCGATGTGTTTCTAGTCGCTCCGAAAGGCCCGGGACATTTAGTTCGCCGCACTTATACAGAAGGAGCTGGTGTACCAGCATTAATTGCTGTCTATCAGGATGTAACAGGAGAAGCAAGAGAAACGGCGCTTGCTTACGCAAAAGCGATCGGTGCAACAAGAGCTGGAGTGCTAGAAACGACGTTTAAAGAAGAGACAGAAACAGATTTATTCGGTGAGCAAGCGGTATTATGCGGTGGATTAACATCGCTGATTAAAGCGGGATTTGAAACGCTCGTAGAAGCAGGCTATCAACCAGAAGTCGCTTATTTTGAATGTTTGCATGAGATGAAATTGATCGTAGACCTGATGTACGAAGGCGGTCTTTCTTGGATGCGTCATTCGATTTCTGATACGGCACAATGGGGTGATTTCATCTCTGGACCGCGCGTCATTAATGATTCTGTCAAAGCAGAGATGAAACAAGTGCTTCATGATATTCAAACCGGCAAGTTTGCGAAAGGATGGATTTTAGAAAATCAAGCGAACCGTCCAGAATTTAATGCGATTAACAGACGTGAAACAGAGCACCTCATTGAAATTGTCGGTCGCCAGTTGCGAAGCATGATGCCGTTTGTAAAGGCAAAACAGAAAGACGTGGTGGTTTCGAGTGCGAAAAATTAACATTTTTGATACAACATTGCGTGATGGTGAACAATCAGCCGGAGTGAATTTGAATTTACAAGAAAAATTGGAGATTGCTCGTCAGCTCGAACGTCTCGGAGTTGACATTATTGAAGCGGGATTTCCAGCTGCTTCAAAAGGTGATTTTCAAGCGGTAAAACAAATCGCGGAAACGATCAGAACATGCTCTGTTACCGGGCTTTCTCGCTCGGTACAGAGCGACATCGATGCTGCATGGGAAGCGTTAAAAGGCGGAGCAGAACCACGTCTTCACCTGTTTATTGCAACATCCCCGATTCATATGTTCCATAAATTGCGCATGACACCAGAACAAGTCATTGATACAGCAGTAGCTACAGTGAAGTATGCAAAACGTTATTTTCCGATTGTTCAATGGTCTGCGGAAGATGCTTGTCGCAGCGAACTTCCATTTCTAGTGAAAATTATTTCGGAAGTGATTAAAGCAGGAGCGAATGTGATTAACATTCCTGATACAGTGGGGTATATTACCCCGAAAGAATATGGGGAAATTTTCGCCTTTTTAACCAACAATATTCCGAATATTGAAAAAGTATCTCTTTCTGCTCATTGCCATGACGATTTAGGAATGGCAGTAGCGAACTCATTAGCGGCGATTGAACATGGCGCAACCCAAGTCGAAGGAACGATTAACGGAATCGGTGAGCGAGCAGGGAACGCTGCATTAGAAGAAGTAGCAGTCGCGTTATATATTCGCAAAGATTATTATCAAGCCGCAACGCGTCTCAACCTTCAAGAAATTAAACGAACAAGCAATTTGGTCAGCAAATTGACAGGAATGGTAATTCCGGCGAACAAAGCGATCGTCGGCAAAAACGCCTTCGCTCATGAATCGGGGATTCACCAAGATGGCGTATTAAAAGAAAAAACGACATACGAAATCATTTCGCCGGAGCTTGTCGGTGTTCAATCGAACTCGATGGTGTTAGGAAAACATTCTGGCCGCCATGCATTGCGAAATCGTGTGGAAGAGCTTGGATATACATTGTCTGAGGACGAAATTAACAAATTATTCGTTCGCTTTAAAGGATTAGCAGATAAGAAAAAAGACATTACGGACGATGATTTAGTCGCACTGATTTTTGAAGAAAAATTTGATCATTTCAAAGAGTTTTATCAACTTTCTTCCATTCAAGTCCAATACGGGACCAACCAAATTCCAACCGCTGTTGTTGTATTGAAAGACGGACAAGAAAACGAAATACAAGAAGCAGCGACGGGAGCAGGAAGCGTCGAAGCGTTGTATAACACATTAGAGCGATGCTTTAAGACGTCCGTTATACTATTGGACTATCGAATCGAATCAGTCAGCAGTGGAAGGGATGCGCTTGCGCAAGTGTTTGTCAAAGTGCGTGTCAATGACATTGAAACAAGCGGTCGAGGTACTGCGCAAGACGTACTGGAAGCCTCAGCGAAAGCGTACATTAATGCCGTCAATCGCGTTTTCATGATTGAGAAAATGCGTGTAGAAAATCCAAAAGTAGCAATGAAATAACGGAGGGGGAGCAAAATGGGAAATTATCGGATTGCCGTATTACCGGGAGACGGAATTGGAAAAGAGGTAACAAAGGGAGCTGTGGAAATTTTACAAGCAGTTGCCACGAGATTTCATCACCAATTTGAATTGGTTTACGGACTCATTGGCGGTGAAGCGATCGATCAAAAAGGAACGCCGTTGCCAGACGAAACGCTTGCGATGTGTCGACAAAGCGATGCGGTACTTCTTGGAGCTGTTGGTGGTCCAAAATGGGATCAAAATCCTCCGCATTTGCGTCCAGAAAAGGGATTGTTGGCAATTCGGAAAGAGATGAATTTGTTCGCAAATTTACGCCCAGTGAAGTTTTATGATAGCTTAATTGATTCTTCTCCTTTAAAAGCAGAGGTCATTCAAGATGTTGACTTGTTAATTGTAAGGGAACTAACAGGTGGATTGTATTTTGGAAAACCGAGCGGTCGCCATGTTGAAGACGGTGAAGAAACAGTGGTGGATACGCTTCTTTATAAACGTGAAGAGATCAAGCGAATTGTGACAACCGCATTTGAACTTGCGAGAAAAAGACGAAAAAAAGTGACGTCTGTCGATAAAGCGAATGTGCTTGAATCAAGTCGAATGTGGCGCGAAATCGCTGAGGAAGTTGCCCGCGATTTTCCAGATGTCAAGTTAGAGCATATGCTTGTCGATAATGCGGCGATGCAGCTTATTCGTAATCCCAAACAGTTTGATGTGCTTGTGACGGAAAACATGTTTGGCGACATCTTGAGCGATGAGGCATCCATGTTAGCCGGCTCCCTTGGCATGCTACCGTCAGCAAGCTTGTCGACATCCGGCCCGAGCTTATATGAACCGATTCATGGATCTGCTCCTGACATTGCTGGACAAAATAAAGCGAATCCGATTGCAATGATCTTGTCAAGTGCGATGATGCTTCGCCTATCTTTTGGCCTGCATGAGGAAGCAAAAGCGATCGAGAAGGCGGTTCAACAAGTGCTGACATCAGGATATCGCACAGCGGATGTAGCGCGAAATGGCCAGCGCATCGTTTCGACGAAAGAAATGGTTAACGAAATTAAAGCGACCATTCTTGATGATGGGGCAATTTTGAATATTATGGCTGTCTATGCCTAATACTTGCGCATGCCAAGAGCATGTGCGCCGCTATATCATTGCTAGTTGTGAAATAATGAGCATACATTTCTGGTAAGAGAGGTGGAACGAGTGAAACCGAAAACAATTATTGAAAAAATTTGGGAAAATCATGTTGTTTATCGTGAAGAAGGAAAACCGGATTTACTATATATCGATTTGCATTTAGTCCATGAAGTCACCTCTCCGCAAGCGTTTGAAGGATTGCGGCAAAAAGGGCGGAAAGTGCGCCGCCCTGATTTAACCTTTGCGACGATGGACCACAATGTTCCGACGGTCAATCGCTTTGTTATTGAAGATGAAGTAGCGAGAAACCAGATGACAGCGTTAGAACGAAACTGTCGCGAGTTTTCCATCGCGCTTGCCGATTTATACAGTTCCGAACAAGGAATCGTTCATGTCATCGGGCCTGAATTAGGATTGACGCAGCCGGGGAAAACAATCGTTTGCGGAGACAGTCATACATCGACACACGGGGCGTTTGGCGCGCTTGCGTTCGGAATCGGGACGAGTGAGGTCGAACATGTGCTAGCGACCCAAACGCTATGGCAACATCGTCCGAAGACATTGCAAATTCGTGTCAACGGCCGGTTAGAAGAAGGAGTCACGGCGAAAGATGTCATTTTAGCGATTATTCATCGGTATGGAGTTGACGTTGGAACGGGTTACATTATTGAATTTACCGGTGATGTCATACGCAACATGTCAATGGAAGAGCGCATGACCATTTGTAATATGGCGATTGAAGCAGGAGCGCGCGCAGGATTAGTGAGCCCTGATGAAACGACGTTTGAATATTTACGAGGACGAAAATATGCTCCGAAGGGAGAAGAGTTTGAGAAAGCGGTAGAGCGCTGGCGGCAACTTGCGACAGACGAGGGAGCGACATATGATAAAACAATTGAAATCGATGCTGCTGCGATCGCTCCGATGGTCACGTGGGGAACGACTCCAGGAATGAGCATAGCGATTGATGGAACCGTACCGTACCCGGAAGATTTTGCGACAGAGACGGAACGAAAGGCTGCGCAACTTGCTTTACGATACATGGAGCTTGAACCGGGAACACCGATGACGGAAATCCCTATTCAACACGTCTTTATCGGCTCCTGTACGAATTCGCGCATTAGTGATTTACGTGCAGCCGCGCAAATTGTGCAAGGAAAAAAGGTGGCGCCAGGTGTACGGGCGCTTGTTGTACCAGGATCGCAACAGGTAAAGCGAAAAGCAGAAGAGGAAGGTTTGGCCCAGATCTTTATCGATGCTGGATTTGAATGGCGCGATTCCGGTTGCAGCATGTGTCTAAGTATGAACCCGGATGTCGTGCCGGAAGGAGAACGATGTGCTTCAACATCCAACCGCAATTTTGAAGGAAGACAAGGAAAAGGGGCGAGAACGCACTTAGTCAGCCCAGTGATGGCTGCCGCTGCTGCGATTTATGGCCGATTTGTTGATGTTCGAAAACTGCAAACAGAGCCGGTTCGTTAAGGGGGAAAGAGACGAATGCAACCATTTACAATCCATAAAGGAAAAGTAGCTGGACTCGATCGTGCCAATGTTGATACAGATCAAATTATTCCAAAGCAATTTTTAAAACGAATTGAGCGTACAGGATTCGGAAAATTCTTATTTTATGACTGGCGGTATATTAACGAGCATACGCTCAATCCTGATTTTGAACTGAACCGTCCGGAGAACCAAGGTGCGACAATTCTTGTGGCAAACGAAAATTTCGGCTGTGGCTCATCTCGGGAACACGCCCCATGGGCATTACAAGATTACGGGTTCAAGGCGGTTATAGCGCCATCGTTTGCCGACATTTTTTATAACAACTGTTTGAAAAATGGACTATTGCCAATTCGATTAGCGAAACAAGACGTCGAGTACCTTTTACAAGAAAGTGTGCGCGCTGATTACGAATTAACGATCTCACTTGAAGAGCAGCGCGTATATGATGGAACCGGATTTGATCGGACGTTTGACATCGACCCGTACCGAAAACAGCTGATGCTGAAAGGTTGGGATGAAATTGATTTAACATTTGTGTATGAACCATATATTATCGAATATGAGAAAAAGCATCATCCTGTTTCGTAACTTTTGACAAAAGCTGACTCTGCTTCGGAGTTAGCTTTTTTATTTCCACTTGTATCCTTCATGAAATCTTGATACACTGATAAGCAAATTGGATTGCGGTGAATGAATATGAAAAAGAACAAAGGAAATATTATTCAATTTCCAAAATTACGAGAACGGTTACTTGAAAGAGGAATAGAGGCGTTACAAGCAAAACAGTATCGGGAGGCGCTTCGCTTTTTCTATGAAGCGGATGACATCGAACCGAACGATCCAGAAGTGGAGCTTAGTATCGTCGTTTGTTTATTTGAATTGGGGGAGCTAGAAGAAGCAAAACAGCGTTGTCAATTGATGCTTCAAGATGGAAGGGGAGACGATATACAGCTTTTGCAAATATATTTGTCGATTTTAATCCATTTACAACAATATGAACAAGTAGAGGAAACGGTTCAAGCGGCTTTGCAAAAGCGCGCTCTTCCTTCTTCCGTTCGCGAACATTTCACCCGTTTGCTTCACTTGAGCCAAAAAATGAGCGAACACCCATTGCCGTTTTCAGACAATGAGGATATTCGCCTATTAACCGAGTCAGAAAATGCCGCTGATCATATGAAAGTCATCGAGCAGCTTGAAAATGAAGATATTACTCCGATTCTTCCGGTTTTGACACAATATTTAACTGATGAAAGTTATAATCCGATAACCAAAACGATGATTTTGCGTTTGCTTACATTAAAACAGGTGAGAGATACAGTGACGATAAAAAAATTTGGCGACACGATGACAGTCATACCAGCCATGCTCGATGAATCGATAGAGACTCATTTTGCTGCGGATGTATTACAACTGCTCGAACACCATTTAGCAAGCGAGAATCCAAGTTTATATGAAATTGCTGCGCATATTTGGCTTCGCTACGTATACATTCTTTACCCATTTTCTCCTACACAGACATCCTGTAAGCAATGGGCGGCAGCGGTTCATACAGTCGCTTGCCAGTTTCAAGGAGTATCGATACCTATCGAAGAAATCGCTCAGCTCTATCATGTAAGTCTTGAAGATATAAAGCCGCTTTGCAAGAAACTCTATGAAATAGAAGAAATTTCTTATCTTAAATAGGCAGTTTATATTGAAACATCGTTGTTGTATGTTATAATATAATGGTTGTATTACGCATATGTTTTTACTATTTTATCTACATACATGATAGGATATAAAGATCATGAACATGTATTCATGATCTTATTCATGAATGATTTTTTGTTGGAGGGAACAATATGTCAGTAAAATGGGAAAAACTAGAAGGGAACGAAGGCGTTCTTACTGTAGAAGTAGATGCCGAAAAAGTCAATCAAGGGCTGGATGCCGCATTTAAAAAAGTAGTAAAAAACGTTAGTCTTCCAGGGTTCCGCAAAGGAAAAGTGCCTCGTGCTCTATTTGAAAAACGCTTTGGTGTGGAAGCGTTATATCAAGATGCGCTTGACATTTTATTGCCAGAAGCGTATGCGAAGGCAGTAGAAGAAGCAGGTATTGAGCCTGTTGATTATCCACATATTGATATCGAGCAAATGGAAAAAGGAAAAAGCCTTATTTTCACAGCGAAAGTAACAGTAAAACCAGAAGTGAAATTAGGTCAATATAAAGAGCTTGAAGTTGAAAAAGTGGATGCAACTGTTACGGACGAAGATGTTGAAAACGAATTAAAACGTCTTCAAGAAAATTATGCGGAACTTGTCGTCAAAGAAGACGGGAAGATCGAAAACGGTGATACAGCCGTTATCGATTTTGAAGGATTTGTTGACGGAGAGCCATTCGAAGGCGGAAAATCGGAAAACTATTCTCTTGAAATCGGTTCTGGCACATTTATTCCTGGTTTTGAAGACCAATTAATTGGTTTAGAAGCCGGAGCGGAAAAAGACGTTGAAGTGACATTCCCAGAAGAATATCATGCCAAAGAATTAGCTGGCAAACCAGCGACATTCAAAGTAAAAGTGCATGAAGTGAAAACAAAACAGCTTCCAGCACTTGATGACGAATTCGCAAAAGATGTTGATGATGAAGTCGAAACGCTAGAGCAGCTGAAAGAAAAAATTCAAAAAAGATTAGAAGAAGCGAAAAAGAATGAAGCAGAAGCAGCTCTTCGTGACGCTGTCGTCGAAAAAGCGGCAGAAAACGCAGAAATCGACATCCCAGAAGCTATGATTAAAAATGAAACAGACCGCATGTTACGCGAATTTGAACAACGTTTGCAAATGCAAGGCTTGAACCTTGAACTTTACTATCAATTCTCCGGTCAAGATGAAGCGGCGCTGCGTGAGCAAATGAAAGAAGATGCTGAAAAGCGTGTCCGCATTTCCTTGACATTAGAAGCAATTGCAAAAGCGGAAAACATTGACGTGACAGATGAAGAAGTAAATGCAGAACTTGAAAAAATGGCAGAAGCTTATAATTTATCTGTCGACCGCCTCAAACAGCTACTCGGCAGCACGGAAGGCGTCAAAGAAAATTTAAAATTCCAAAAAGTAGCAGATTTTCTTGTGGAACATAGCAAAGCTGTTGCATAATAATAAATAAGGAACAAGGCGCGAAATCGTTCGTGCCTTGTTCTTTCATACAATTACAGTATATGATTTTAAATTTTCTAACTTTTCTAATACATTCCAATTTTTTTATTAGCGTTTTTGTGATGGTTTATGATAAAATGACGAGTACATAAGTTTTACAATTAACGTTTTGTGGAAAGGTTAAATAAAGTACATACGATTGCGTGATTTTGATAACAAGGGGTGAAAGTATGTTTAAATTTAATGACGAGAAAGGACAGTTAAAGTGTTCTTTCTGCGGAAAAACACAGGATCAAGTCCGCAAACTTGTTGCTGGTCCTGGTGTATACATATGCGATGAATGTATTGAACTATGTACAGAAATTGTGGAGGAAGAATTAGGAAACGAAGAGGAAATCGAATTCAAAGATGTTCCAAAGCCAAAAGAGATTCGCGAAATTTTAGATGAATACGTCATCGGACAGGACGAAGCGAAAAAGTCGTTAGCGGTTGCTGTGTATAACCACTACAAACGCATTAACTCGAACAGCAAAATTGACGATGTAGAATTATCGAAAAGCAATATTTTAATGATTGGGCCAACAGGAAGCGGAAAAACGTTACTCGCACAAACATTGGCGCGTATTTTAAACGTTCCATTTGCGATTGCCGATGCAACATCGTTAACCGAAGCGGGATATGTCGGGGAAGACGTTGAAAATATTCTTTTAAAACTTATTCAAGCGGCCGACTACGATGTGGAAAAGGCAGAAAAAGGAATTATTTACATTGACGAAATTGATAAAATTGCCCGCAAATCTGAAAACCCATCGATTACGCGTGACGTATCCGGAGAAGGAGTACAACAGGCGCTGTTAAAAATTTTAGAAGGAACCATTGCAAGCGTTCCACCACAAGGGGGGCGCAAACATCCGCATCAAGAGTTTATTCAAATCGATACAACGAACATTTTATTTATTTGCGGTGGAGCGTTTGATGGCATTGAACCAATTATTAAACGTCGCTTAGGTAAAAAAGTGATCGGTTTTGGAACTGACATTCAGCAAGAGAATATCGACGAAAAAAGCTTGTTGTCAAAAGTGTTACCGGAAGATTTATTAAAATTTGGATTAATCCCAGAATTTGTTGGGCGCTTGCCGGTGATTACGAGTCTAGAACCGCTTGATGAACAAGCATTAGTGGACATTTTAACAAAGCCGAAAAACGCTATTGTAAAACAATATCAAAAAATGTTGGAACTAGATGAAGTGGAGCTTGAATTTGAAGAGGAAGCGCTACGAGAAATCGCGAAAAAAGCGATCGAACGCAAAACGGGCGCACGTGGTCTTCGCTCCATTATCGAAGGGATTATGCTTGATGTCATGTTTGAACTCCCTTCCCGCGAGGATGTGCAAAAGTGTGTCATTACGGCGGAAACGGTGCGTGGAAATATGCCGCCAAAGCTCATTCGTCATGACGGTACGGTCGTTGAACAAGAAAGAAAAACATCCGCTTAGCACTAAAGGAGGCTGCCTTAACAAAAGAAGGCAGTCTCTTTTTTGTTTATTCCTGCCCGAAGGCGGAGATACTATACATACTACATAACTTAGAGGGCAGGAGGATTTTGGCTAATGAATTGGACGAACGTTGCTTTATTGGTACAACTATTTTTCGGGGTTGTCATTGGTATCTATTTTTGGAATTTATTAAGAAATCAACGAACCCAAAAGGTTTCCATTGATAAAGAATCGCGAAAAGAAATGGAACAACTGCGGAAATTACGTTCGATTTCGTTAACAGAGCCGCTTGCAGAAAAAGTGAGACCAAAGAGCTTTGAAGACATTGTCGGACAAGAGGATGGCATTAAAGCATTAAAGGCAGCACTATGCGGTCCAAACCCGCAACATGTCATTATTTACGGACCGCCGGGGGTCGGGAAAACTGCAGCTGCACGTCTTGTGCTGGAAGAAGCGAAAAAAAATCCACTTTCCCCTTTTAAAAAGAACGCGGTCTTTGTAGAATTAGATGCGACGACGGCACGATTTGATGAACGTGGTATTGCCGACCCGTTAATCGGTTCTGTTCACGATCCGATTTACCAAGGAGCAGGCGCGATGGGACAAGCTGGAATTCCGCAACCAAAACAAGGAGCAGTCACACATGCCCATGGCGGCATTTTATTTATTGATGAAATCGGTGAGCTCCATCCGATTCAAATGAATAAATTGCTAAAGGTGCTCGAAGACCGGAAAGTGTTTTTTGAAAGTGCGTATTACAGTGAAGAAAATCCACAAATCCCAACCCATATTCACGATATTTTTCAAAATGGCTTGCCGGCGGATTTCCGACTCGTCGGGGCAACGACAAGAACGCCAAACGAAATACCGCCAGCGATTCGCTCGCGTTGTCTAGAAGTGTTTTTCCGCGAGCTTGACCAAGATGAAATTGCGCTTATCGCGCGAAAAGCGGCGGAGAAAATTCGCTTAAACGTGTCCGAAAATGGCATTCGTATCCTTGCCTCTTATGCCCGAAATGGTCGCGAAGCAGTGAATATGATGCAAATCGCTGCCGGAATCGCCATTTCAGAAAAACGTGAAATGATTCTTGATAAAGATATTGAGTGGGTCATTCACTCTAGCCAACTATCACCGAGATATGAAAAGAAAATTGCCGATACATCGATGGTTGGATTAGTCAACGGATTAGCGGTGTACGGTCCGAATATGGGGGCGCTGTTAGAAATTGAAGTAACAGCATTGCCGACGAAAGAAAAAGGAACGATTAACATTACCGGCATTGTGGAAGAAGAAAGCATTGGCGGACGAGAAAAATCAATTCGTCGAAAAAGCATGGCGAAAGGATCAATCGAAAATGTCATTACCGTTTTGCGGGCGATGGGTGTTCCGGCTGATCATTACGACATTCATGTCAATTTTCCTGGAGGAATTCCGATCGACGGACCATCAGCCGGAATTGCGATGGCGACTGGGATTTACTCCGCCATCTACGGTCTATCGGTTGACCGAACGATTGCGATGACTGGGGAAATTAGCATCCATGGTCACGTCAAACCCGTCGGTGGGATTTTTCCAAAAGTGAAAGCGGCGAAACAAGCGGGAGCGAAAAAAGTCATTATTCCGTTTGACAATATGCAGTCGATTTTACGGGAAATCGAAGGAATTGAGATTATTCCAGTTCATCATTTAGAGGAAGTATTTTCTATTGTCTTTAAAAAAGATGATAAGCAAAATAAGGTCGTTCCTGCGACGTCGAACCATTCAGAAACGAAATCAGTGTAAGCAGATACTTGCTCGACTTCGACTTGGCAAACCGTGATGTCGAAGTCGGCTTTTCTTTGTAAAATGAAAATGCAATGTGAAAGTTATATAGAGCTGCCTGCTGTCTTTTGGTTTGTCCCTTCCGTGCTGGCTTTCTTTCGTGAAATCATCTTATCTTCATCTTGTAAAGTGAGGATGAGGAACATTTTACTTCAAAAGAGAAGTGTTCCCCTTTGCTTTTTTGTGATTGCCTAGTTCGGGGGCCAGCTTTTTTGTGCCAAATAACATTCATCCTCGTGAGAAGCAAGAACGACGAACATTTGGCTTCGAGTGCTATTTTCACCGCCACAGCTTTTCGGCTTGCATACAATTTTACAAACATACTGCTGTGCTATACAATAGACGAATAGAAGTGAGTTGGAGGTGTTCGCCATGGCGAGAAAGAAAGAAATCATCGTACCCCTCCTTCCATTGCGTGGCTTACTTGTTTTTCCGACGATGGTGTTACATTTGGATGTCGGTCGTGAAAAATCGGTTCAAGCATTGGAAAAAGCGATGGTGGAGGATCATACGATTTTGCTTATATCACAAAAAGATGTTTCCATTGACGAACCAAGCATTGACGATATGTATGAAATGGGGACATTGGCTCGCGTGAAACAATTGCTCAAACTGCCGAATGGAACGTTTCGCGTTTTAGTCGAAGGAATTGTCCGTGCGAAAATTGTCGCTACGGTCAGTGAAGAGCCATGTTTTATTGTAAAGGTGGAAAAGTTTGTTGATCGAGCGGCAAAAGATTTAGAAGATGAAGCATTAAAGCGAACGATGCTAGAGTATTTTGAACAATACATAAACTTATCCAAAAAATTATCGGCAGATATTTATGCTTCGATTGCCGACATTGATGAGCCGGGACGAATGGCGGATATTATCGCTTCGCATCTGCCGCTGAAACTCGAAGAAAAGCAAGACATCTTGGAAACGGTGGACATAAAAGAACGCGTTCATAAAATTATTCGAATTCTTCATAACGAAAAAGAAGTGTTGCAGCTCGAGAAAAAAATTAGTATGCGCGTGAAACAATCGATGGAGCGGACACAAAAAGAATATTATTTACGCGAACAAATGAAGGCGATTCAAAAAGAGTTAGGTGAAAAGGAAGGAAAAACAGGGGAAGTCGAAGCGCTCAAAGAGAAAATCGAAGCAGCTGGCATGCCCAATCATGTCAGAGAAACTGCCTTAAAAGAGTTAGAACGATATGAAAAGATTCCGGCGACTTCCGCTGAAAGTGCCGTTATTCGCAACTATCTTGATTGGCTTCTTGCTCTTCCATGGACGAAGCAAACAGAAGACATTCACGATATAAAACGGGCGGAAACGATTTTACACGAAGAGCATTACGGTCTTGAAAAGGTAAAAGAACGGGTGCTTGAATATTTATCGGTACAGCAATTAACGAAATCGTTAAAAGGACCGATTCTTTGCTTAGCTGGACCACCGGGAGTAGGAAAAACATCGCTCGCTCGTTCGATCGCCAAGTCTCTGAATCGCCATTTTGTCCGCATTTCCCTAGGAGGGGTTCGCGATGAATCGGAAATACGCGGACATCGCCGTACCTATGTGGGGGCGATGCCGGGGCGAATCATTCAGGGAATGAAAAAAGCAGGAACGATTAATCCTGTATTTTTGCTTGATGAAATTGATAAAATGTCAAGCGATTTTCGCGGGGATCCGTCAGCTGCGCTTCTTGAAGTGCTAGATCCTGAGCAAAATCATGCATTTAGCGACCATTATATTGAAGAGCCGTATGATTTATCGAAAGTGATGTTTATCGCAACGGCTAACAACTTAGCGACGATTCCACAACCGCTCCTGGACCGAATGGAGATTATTACGATTCCGGGTTACACGGAAGTGGAAAAGCTGCATATTGCCAAACAACATCTTCTTCCGAAACAAATGAAGGAACATGGATTGAGAAAATCGGGCTTACAAATGCGCGATGAAGCGATATTGCACATCATTCGCTATTATACGCGGGAAGCCGGTGTGCGCGAGTTAGAGCGGCAGCTGGCAGCAATTTGTCGGAAAGCTGCGCGCCTTATTGTATCGGAAGAAAGAAAACGTGTCATTGTGACCGACAAAAACTTGGAAGACTTTTTAGGAAAGCGAAAATATCGTTACGGTCAAGCTGAGTTGGAGGATCAAGTCGGAGTTGCGACAGGGCTGGCGTATACGCCGTTTGGCGGTGACACCTTATCCATTGAGGTTTCGCTATCGCCGGGAAAAGGAAAATTAGTGTTAACGGGTAAATTAGGCGACGTGATGAAAGAATCAGCCCAAGCAGCGTTTAGTTATGTTCGTTCCCGTGCGAAAGAACTTGGAATTGACCCTGATTTTTACGAAAAATATGATATCCATATTCACGTTCCAGAAGGAGCTGTGCCAAAAGATGGGCCATCTGCCGGCATTACGATCGCCACAGCGCTAATTTCCGCGTTAACAGGGCAACCAGTAAGCCGATTTGTCGGCATGACCGGAGAAATTACGCTGCGTGGTCGCGTGCTGCCGATCGGCGGATTAAAAGAAAAGACGTTAAGCGCCCATCGCGCCGGACTGAAAAAAGTCATTTTGCCAAAGGAAAATGAAAAAGATTTGGAAGATATTCCGGAAATCGTGAAAAAAGATTTGGAATTTGTTCTTGTATCCCATTTAGACGAAGTACTACAACATGCATTGGTAGGGGAGAAACAATGAAGGTAACGCATGCAGAAATGGTCATTAGCGCCGTTAAACCAGAGCAATATCCAGATAGCACATTGCCTGAATTTGCGCTAGCGGGGCGCTCTAATGTAGGGAAATCTTCATTTATTAACAAAATGATTAACCGAAAGAACTTAGCACGCACGTCCTCAAAGCCAGGGAAAACACAAACATTGAACTTTTATCTCATTAATGAATCGCTCTATTTTGTCGATGTTCCCGGTTACGGTTTCGCGAAAGTGTCCAAACAAGAGCGAGAAGCATGGGGGAAAATGATTGAAACGTATTTGACGACAAGAGAGCAATTGCGTGCGGTCATTCTCATTGTCGATTTACGTCATTCACCAACAAAAGATGATGTGATGATGTACGAGTTTTTAAAGCATTATGACATTCCGGCCATCATTATCGCGACGAAAGCGGATAAAATTCCGAAAGGAAAATGGCAAAAACACTTGAAGGTTGTTCGTGAAACGCTGAATATCGTTGATGGAGATGAACTTGTTCTCTTTTCAGCTGAAACCGGTCAAGGAAAAGACGAGGCGTGGGCCGTATTGCAGCGCTTTATCTAAGCCGGAAAAACACCAGCTCATGAAAGTGGCTGGTGTTTTTGTATGAATTATTTCCTTTTTATCAATAATATGTATATGCCAGAAATAATTAAGCCAATCGGCCAAAAATTCCAAAGAAACGTAATGCCATTTTCAACAACATGAAACAAGCGGCTCCATCGCTCAGAAAACAAAATAATGCATGCGAGGGCAAAAAAGAATAAGCTTTGTATGAACCCTGATTTCATTTTTCGCGAACTTAGTAAAAACGCTACAGCGATGATAAAGAAAAACATTCCGACGTTATTCGGCCAACGTTTTGACAATTGAATGAGAAGAAAATGAAGGCCAAAGCCGAACAAAATCGTTCCTGGAAAAATGTGCTGGTATTCACGCGCAGAATACGCTTGTCCAAGCAGGGCGATGCCGAAAATGACGAAAAGGGTTGGCCATCCTTGAAAGGCGCTCAACAACGGAAGCTGGAGCTGATTTATTAAAAAATAAGCGCCTAATCCAATGAGCGTAATTCCAGTGAAAATTCCTTGCTTTTTCATCGGTTCCTCCTTGTTTTCCAGTGAGCGTTGTTTGCTGAATGTCGATTTTTTTGTTAAGGTGAATGTGGAGATTGTACTGTATAAAAGTTTATCATACGCTTTCAAATTGTGTTCACATTTTTTTCGGTCAAAGTGAGATATACATGCTATAATAAAATGAGATAGCTAGCACTTTTGATTGAGGGGGGTATAAGAGAAAGTGCATATTATTGTCGTTGGCGTAAACTATAAAACGGCCCCTGTCGAAATTCGTGAAAAACTGACGTTTAACGAATCGGAACTGGTCGAAGCAATGAAGATGTTACAACAACAAAAAAGCATTTTAGAAAATGTCATTGTTTCTACATGTAATCGCACGGAAATTTACGCTGTTGTCGACCAGTTGCATACTGGGCGTTATTATATAAAATCGTTTTTAGCTGATTGGTTTCAACTGGAAAAAGAAGAGTTGACTCCATACTTAAAAGTTTTAGAAAACGAGGCGGCAGTCGAGCATTTATTTCGCGTCGCCTGTGGGCTCGATTCGATGATTTTAGGGGAGACGCAGATTTTAGGACAAGTGCGTTCAAGCTACCTTCTTGCCCAACAAGAACAGACGATTGGAACGGTGTTTAAACAGCTATTTAAACAAGCGGTTACGCTTGCGAAACGCGTTCATTCAGAGACGGAAATCGGATCTAATGCGGTTTCGGTAAGCTACGCCGCCGTTGAGTTGGCAAAAAAGATTTTTGGAGACTTATCGACAAAACACGTCCTCATTTTAGGTGCAGGGAAAATGGGCGAATTGGCCGTACAAAACCTTTACGGAAGCGGCGTGAAAAAAGTAACGGTCATCAACCGTACGTTTGAGAAGGCGCAACGGTTAGCAGAGAAATTTCTCGGAGAGGCAAAGTCGCTTTGTGAGTTGCAATGCGCTCTTATCGAGGCAGATATTTTAATCAGTTCGACCGGTGCAAAAGATTATGTCATTACAAAAGACCTGATGGTTCACGTTGAAAAAATGCGGAAAGGCCGTCCGCTGTTTATGGTCGATATTGCCGTTCCGCGCGATTTAGATCCGGCGTTAGCGGAACTTGAAAGCGTCTTTTTGTATGATATTGACGACTTAGAAGGAATCGTTCAGGCGAATTTAGCGGAGCGGAAAAAAGCAGCCGAGCAAATTGAAATGATGATTGAGGAAGAGCTTGTTGAATTTCAACAATGGCTTCATACGCTTGGCGTCGTTCCTGTTATTGCTGCACTTCGTGAAAAAGCATTAGCGATTCAAGCGGAGACTATGCAAAGCATTGAACGGAAGCTCCCGCATTTATCAGAGCGCGATCGGAAAGTGTTGAATAAGCATACAAAAAGCATTATCAATCAATTGTTGCGCGATCCGATTTTGCGTGCGAAGGAATTAGCGGCAGAGCCAAATGCGGAAGAGGCGCTCCGATTGTTTACGAAGATTTTTAACATTGAACAGGCCGTACAAGCGCAAAAGCAAGCAAAAGGCGATGGTGAACGCTCGATTGCGCCATCTCTACAGTCATAAGAGAGGATTTTGACGAATGTTAGAGATGAGTATGACACGATTGTATGAGCTGTCGGTAATTTTGTATGCAATGTCTGTGTTGCTGTATTTTATAGATTTTCTGCATCATAACCGGAAGGCGAACCGCATTGCCTTCTGGTTGCTTTCTATTGTCTGGATTTTTCAAACATTTTTTTTCATGTTCCGCATTGTTGAAACAGGACGATTTCCAATTTTAACGATGTCGGAAGGACTCTATTTTTATGCATGGGTATTGATTACGTTGTCGCTTGTGATCAATCGGGTGCTGCGCGTTGATTTTATCGTATTTTTTACGAATGTATTAGCCTTTTTTATTTTAGCGGTTCATACGTTCGCCCCGAGCCATCACCAGTCAGCGGCCGCGGCGGAAAAATTAATTTCTGAACTGCTCATGATTCATATTACGATGACGATTTTAGCGTATGGGGCGTTTTCCCTTTCGTTTGTTTTTTCCATTTTATATATTATTCAATACAATTTATTGAAACAAAAAAAATGGGGGAAACGGTTATTACGAATGACTGATTTAACGAAATTAGATTACATGTCATACGTTTTAAATCTCATTGGATTGCCTATGTTGTTATTAGGGCTGATTCTTGGGGTTATTTGGGCGTACATTAAAATTGACCATTTTCACTGGTATGATGCCAAAGTATTAGGGTCTTTTTCGGTTCTCGCGGTTTACAGCATTTACTTTTACAAGCGTGTCGTTCAACAAGTGCAAGGAAAGGCAATCGCAATTTGGAACATTGGCTCTTTTTTATTTCTATTAGTCAACTTTTTCTTATTCGGCAGTTTATCAAAGTTTCATTTTTGGTACTCGTAGTGGAGGAATAGAAAATGCGAAAAATTATTGTCGGTTCACGGCGCAGTAAGCTCGCACTAACACAGACAAATTGGGTGATTTCAAAATTAAAACAGTTAGGAGCGCCGTTTGAATTTGAAGTGAAAGAAATCGTCACAAAAGGGGACGAAATTTTACATGTAACTTTATCGAAAGTCGGAGGCAAAGGGTTATTTGTCAAAGAAATTGAACAAGCGATGCTGCGCGGCGATATTGATATTGCTGTACATAGTATGAAAGATATGCCGGCTGTGTTGCCGGACGGATTAATGATCGGGTGTGTGCCTGTCAGAGAAGATCATCGCGATGTCATCATTAGTAAAGATCATGTTTCTTTTTTTGACTTGCCGAGCGGTGCGGTGATTGGGACAAGCAGTTTGCGTCGTTCCGCGCAGCTTCTTTCGAAACGGCCAGACCTTGAAATCAAATGGATTCGTGGCAATATTGATACGCGTCTAGCAAAACTACAAAATGAAGACTATGATGCCATTATTTTGGCAGCAGCCGGATTAGTGCGAATGGGATGGGCAAGAGATGTCATCACCGACTATTTGCCGATTGATGTTTGTCTTCCAGCCGTCGGTCAAGGAGCGCTGGCGGTGGAATGCCGTGAAAACGATACAGAGTTATTACAATGGTTACGGAAATTGAATGATGTGGAAACGGAGCGGGCGGTGAAAGCAGAGCGCGCCTTTTTACATCGAATGGAGGGGGGCTGCCAAGTTCCGATTGCCGGATATGCTTATATGAACGAGCAAAAAGAGATCGTATTAACTGCGCTCGTTGCGTCTCCAGACGGTAAAGAGCTGTACAAAGAAGTCGTTGCCGGAGCGAACCCGGAAGAGGTGGGGACAAAAGCGGCAGATCTGCTTATCCAGCGCGGCGCGAAAACGCTGATTGACCGTTTGAAAGAGGAGCTCGAGACGCAATGAAGTTCCACCCGTTACGTGGAAAAACCGTTCTTGTGACAAGAGGAAAGGAGCAGGCGCAAGCTTTTTCAGACAAGCTTAGACAAGTCGGGGCCATTCCGATTGAAATTCCGCTTATCTCCTTTTCCGCTTCTGAACATAACGAACAGATTGGGCAGTGCATCCGTGAGCTGTATCGTTACGATTGGCTCATTTTCACAAGCGCTAACGGCGTGCGCTTTTTCTTTCCGCTTATCAAACCGGGCATGAAGCTTCCGAAAGTGGCAGTTGTCGGAAAAAAAACGGCGACGGCTTTAGAAAAGCATGGCATTCAGCCTGATATTGTGCCGGATGAGTTTGTCGCTGAAGGATTAGTCGAAGCATTAAAGCCGATCATCCAGCCGAACGAACGCATTTTGCTCGTGAAAGGGAATTTGGCGCGTCCCACATTAAAAGAAGCACTCATTCGGATAGGAGCAACCGTCACTGACCTCGTTGTTTATGAAACGAAAATTAATGAAAGCGGAAAGGAACAGCTTATCGATTTGTTGCAGAAGCGAGCGATTGATGTCATTACGTTTACGAGCTCATCGACTGTTCAAAGCTTTATGCGCATGCTGGACGAAGTGGACTGGGTTCCGCTCCTTGAGCAGTGTGTCATTGCTTGCATTGGTCCGGTGACGAAACAGGCAGCCGAGAAAGCGGGATTACGTGTGCATATTTGTCCAGAGCGTTACACGATTGATGATATGATAAAAGAGATGGGGACTTATTTTTCCTAAAACGAATCATAGGGGGAAGACAAAATGAATTCATTACACTTTGATCGTCATCGTCGGTTGCGGCAAACAGCGAATTTACGAGCAATGGTGAGAGAAACGCATCTTCATGTCGAGGATCTCATTTATCCGATTTTTGTTGTCGAAGGAAAAGAAACGAAACAAGAAGTGCGGTCCATGCCGGGAGTATACCAGCTTTCACTCGATCATCTCAATGATGAAATCGCTGAAGTCGTCGAGTTAGGCATTAAATCCGTCATCGTGTTCGGTGTGCCGGCAGAAAAAGATGAAGTCGGTTCGCAAGCATACTGTGAGCATGGAATTGTGCAACAGGCGATTCGGCAAATCAAAGCACACTATCCGGAGCTAGTGGTGATTGCCGATACATGTCTATGTGAATATACAAGCCACGGCCATTGCGGCGTTATCGAAAACGAGCAAGTTGTAAATGACTCATCGCTTGAGCTGCTTGTAAAAACAGCGGTCAGCCAAGCGAAAGCAGGAGCAGATATCATCGCTCCTTCAAACATGATGGATGGCTTTGTTGCGGCGATTCGTCAAGGATTAGACGAAGCCGGATTCACTCATGTGCCGATTATGTCGTATGCAGTTAAATATGCTTCTGCTTTTTATGGACCATTCCGCGATGCGGCTGATAGCGCTCCACAGTTTGGTGATCGGAAAACGTACCAAATGGATCCGGCCAACCGTCTTGAAGCATTTCGCGAAGCGGAATCCGATGTGCGCGAAGGAGCCGACTTTTTAATGGTGAAACCGGCGCTCGCTTATTTGGATATCATCCGCGATATGAAAAACCATTTCCATCTTCCGATTGTTGCTTACAATGTAAGTGGCGAGTATTCGATGGTGAAAGCGGCAGCGCAAAACGGATGGATCAATGAAAAAGAAATTGTTATGGAAATGTTAATCGGCATGAAACGGGCGGGAGCCGACTTAATTTTAACGTACTTTGCGAAAGATGTAGCTCGTTGGTTAAACGAATAGAAAGGGGAGCGAACATGCGAAGTTACGAACGTTCAAAAGAGGCGTATCAGGAAGCTGTTCAATTGTTGCCGGGCGGCGTAAATAGCCCTGTCCGGGCGTTTAAATCGGTCAACATGACGCCGATCTTTATGGAGCGCGGCCAAGGTTCGAAAATTTATGATGTTGACGGAAACGAATATATTGACTATGTGTTGTCATGGGGGCCGCTGATTTTAGGACATGCGAACCCTCGTGTCGTTGAAGCGTTAAAAAAAGTAGCAGAAAACGGAACGAGCTTTGGTGCACCAACGCTAATCGAAAATGAGTTAGCGAAGCTTGTCATTGAACGCGTGCCGTCGATTGAAATTGTCCGAATGGTGAACTCGGGAACGGAGGCGACAATGAGCGCGCTTCGATTAGCGCGCGGCTATACAGGGCGCAATAAAATTGTAAAATTTGAAGGCTGTTATCATGGTCATGGCGATTCGTTGTTAATTAAAGCAGGTTCAGGAGTGGCCACTCTTGGTTTACCTGACAGTCCGGGGGTTCCGGAATCGGTAGCTCAAAACACGATTACTGTTCCTTACAACGACCTTGAAAGCGTCAAATATGCGTTTGAGCGATTTGGCGAAGATATTGCCGCAGTCATTGTCGAACCAGTCGCTGGGAACATGGGGGTCGTTCCACCAGAGCCGGGCTTTTTGCAAGGATTACGAGACGTGACGAAACAATACGGAGCGCTCTTAATTTTTGATGAAGTGATGACAGGATTCCGTGTGGATTACCATTGTGCGCAAGGATATTTCGGCATTGAACCAGATCTGACGTGCCTTGGAAAAGTCATTGGTGGCGGTCTTCCTGTTGGAGCCTACGGCGGTAAAGCCGAAATTATGGAACGAGTCGCCCCAAGCGGACCAATTTATCAAGCAGGGACATTATCCGGCAATCCGTTAGCGATGACGGCCGGATATGAAACGTTAATTCAACTCACTCCGGAGACGTATGAGCAATTTAAGAAAAAAGCAGATCGTCTGGAGGAAGGCTTGAGACAAGCGGCGACAAAATACGAAATTCCTCATACTATTAATCGCGCTGGCTCGATGATTGGCTTTTTCTTTACAAACGAAAAAGTTGTAAACTATGAAAAGGCGAAAACATCCGATTTAGAGATGTTTGCCGCGTATTATCGCGAAATGGCGGAACAAGGCATTTTCCTTCCACCTTCGCAATTTGAGGGCATGTTCTTATCAACGGAACATACGGATGAAGATATTGAAAAAACAATTGTTGCAGCGGAAAGAGCGTTTGCTAAACTAAGAGGAGCGCAATAGGTTCAATAAGGCACGATAGAAAGATAGTGTAGGGCTGTCCCATTATTTTTGGGGCAGCCCCATTTTTTATTCATATCTCCCGACCGTCACTCATACAATTGATAATGTCATAGAAATTTGCGGGCGAAAGACATGGAAGGAGGAGTTGCGGTTGGACCAATCATATTTGCGTTTTTCCCTCGAGGAATCGATCTGGTTTAAAAAGGGACAGGAAGTCTCTGAATTGATTTCGATTGCTCTTGATCCAGTGATTTCAGTTGATGAATATGAGCATTATATTACAATTCGCGGAGCGTTAGAATTAAGCGGAGAATATCGAATGACTGAGGAAGAAGAAAGCGACTCAGAACTGTTCGATTTTAGCGCACATCGCTTTGTACAACGTGTAACGACGCGTGAGGATGGGATTAGTGAATTATTTCATCGTTTTCCTGTCGATATTACCATTCCGAAAAATCGCATTCAAAATTTAGAGGATGTCTATGTTACAGTCGAATCATTTGATTACGACTTAGGTGAAAATGGTCAGCTCGTATTGACAGCTGATATTTCGATTAGCGGCATTGGCGAAGAGACGCGCAACGAGTCCATACAATACGAGGAAGAGGAAGAAGAGCCATTGTTTGAACCGTTTGAGGTGGTAGCACGTAAAGAAGCTTACGAGGAAGAGACGGAGCAGTTTGAAGAACGTGAAGTATATGACGAAAGCCTAGAAGAAGAGAAAAATGAAGAGGCTTCTCCGATCAGTGCAGCTCAAACTGAGCTTGTACAGAAAGAGAGCGAGGTGCTGAATCGAAACGAGGATAAAGAACAGCTTAAGACAATTGCTGAGGAGATTGACACCGTTCAAGAGAAGGAAGAAACAAAAGTATCGATCGGAGCAATTAAGCAAATAGAAAATAGAGATGAAAACGAGGAAGAGTCGGCTGATAAAAAAGTGAAGGAGTATTCAAAATCAAAAAATGAAAACGCCCTTTATTTAACGAAATTATTTGAGAAGGGACAAGGAGAGGATTTTTCAAGAGTCAAAATTTGTATCGTTCAGCAAGGGGATTCATTGGACAAGATCGCTGAGCGCTATGATGTCACTGTGCAACATCTGCTTCGTGCCAATCATCTCGATTACGGAACGGATATTCATGAAGGACAACTGTTATATATCCCGGTGCCGGCGGGCAGCCGCGCATAACGGTGAGTGAAGAATGCTTCCTCACTTCTTTTTATGTGGAGAAGGGGGGCTTTTTGTTGAATCGTGAACTTCTTGAATTATATCGCCCCATTTTGCAACAGTACGGTCTACAAGCACATCGGATAGATCATGTTGGAAAAGTGAAAAAAGTCTATACGAACGTCGGCGTATTTGCGCTGAAAGAAATAAAGCATGATAGGCAGATACAAACCGTTCAGCAAGCCTATTCTCTCTATACAAAACAATCAGTTCCTCTCTATTTGTCAAGACAAGGAACTCCGTTTGTTTTTTATCAAGGGCAATACTATTACTTAATGCCGTGGATCACTCAAGGAACAAACCCAGAGAGAGGAGAGCGGATACGCTCCTTTTTTCGAGATCTTGCTTACCTGCATCGACAGTCACTAAAAGAAGTCGATGTAAAAGAAGAGGAAATTACCCATTATTATGAAGCACGGAAAAGCGAGTGGGAAAAGCAGCGGACCTTTTTACAATCATATGTCGAACAATGTGAACATGAATGGTATATGTCTCCGTTTCAATTACAGGTTTGTACGTATTTTCATGAAACGATGCAAGCGTATTGGTTTGCCGAAACGCAGTTAGAAAAATGGTACGAGAAAATAAAAGAAACAAAAAAGTGGAGAATGGTCTTTATTCATGGGAATGCTTCATTATCACATTACGTACACGATGAAAAAGGAAATCGGTATTTCCTTAGTTGGGAGCGCGCCTGTTGGGCATCGCCACTTGCCGATTTATTTACATCTTTATATCATCATGTCCGAACGTCTCATCCGATCGGTGACGAGTGGATAGATGGGGTTGTAGAATATGAGCAACAATTATCCATTCTTGATGAGGAGCAAGCCTTTTTTTTCAGTCATTTAGCTCAGCCGGATAGCATGTATCGTTTTGTTTTCCAATATGCCACCGAGCGGCAAAAAGAAAGAAGCGAGCGCGACTATGTTTCCCGATTACACCGACGATATTGGGCAATGAAAAATATCGAATATATCGTTATGCGTCTTATACAAATAAAAGAAGCCAAACAAGCGGAAGAACAATCGGAAGTTTCTTTGTAATTTAAATCCATTCAAGATGCAAGGCCACGGCAATGAGTACAAAAATCGCTAATAAAATAACGTCAATTGGCGTCGGAAAAAAAATGGTGCGAATCCCTTGGAAAATCGTAATCGGAATAATGACTTGTACGCAAACGATACGAACTTGACGAAGCCACGGAGGCCACGAAAACCGGTTAAAATTCTTCATCCATCATCTCTCCTAACAGTGTGCTACTAATACATTATGAAATAATGAGGATAATGTGATTTTTTTGTCACCAAAAAGCGAAATGAGAATAAATAAATAAAAACTTGGAAAAGATGATTGACGATGAATTTGGTTTTTCGGTAGTATAATAAACAGAAACGTGAAAAAGCGAAGATAGGGAAGAGTACAACGAATAACGCCTTCAGAGAGAGAAATCAGTAGCTGCGAGATTTCTTAGGTCGGTTATCGTTGGAAGGTCGCCCTTGAGCTGCTTCTTTGAACGGCATTGCTTAGTAGAAGAAGCCGGTTACAGCCGTTATTGCGATGAAGTGCTTAAGCAAGGGGAAAAGTGTGCCTACTTGCTTAAGAAAAAAGGTGGTACCGCGAAAGTTACTCCTTTCGTCCTTTTCGGATGAAGGGAGTTTTTTATTTTTACGATAGGAGGGAAAACAAGATGGAGACAAAAGAGATTACAATGTCGACAAAGTACGACCATAAAGCTGTCGAAACAAACCGCTATCAATGGTGGCTGGAAGGCAAATTTTTTGAAGCAACAGGTGACAGCGATAAACAGCCGTTTACTATTGTCATTCCACCGCCAAACGTCACAGGAAAATTGCATTTAGGTCATGCGTGGGATACAACGTTGCAAGATATTATTACGCGCATGAAACGGATGCAAGGCTATGACGTTCTATGGCTTCCAGGAATGGACCATGCCGGTATTGCGACGCAAGCAAAAGTAGAAGAAAAGCTTCGTCACCAAGGGCTTTCCCGCCATGATTTAGGACGTGAAAAATTTGTTGAAGAAACGTGGAAATGGAAAGAAGAATACGCCGGTCACATTCGTGAGCAATGGGCGAAATTAGGGCTTGGATTAGATTATACGCGCGAACGTTTTACGTTGGACGAAGGGCTGTCCAAAGCGGTTCGCGAAGTATTTGTATCGTTGTACAAAAAAGGCTTAATTTACCGCGGCGAATACATTATTAACTGGGACCCGGTAACAAAAACAGCGCTGTCAGATATTGAGGTCATCTATAAAGATGTACAAGGTGCGCTTTATCATATGCGTTATCCGCTCGCTGACGGCTCTGGCTACATTGAGGTAGCGACAACACGTCCAGAAACGATGCTCGGTGATACAGCGGTAGCTGTGCATCCAGAAGATGAGCGCTATAAGCACTTAATCGGCAAAACGGTGATTTTACCGATTACTGGTCGTGAAATTCCAATCATCGGCGACGAGTATGTCGATATGGAATTCGGTTCCGGAGCAGTGAAAATTACGCCAGCGCATGACCCGAACGACTTTGAAATCGGGAACCGTCATAACTTACCACGCATTCTCGTTATGAACGAAGACGGTACGATGAACGAAAATGCGATGCAATATCAAGGACTTGATCGTTTTGAATGCCGTAAGCAAATCGTCAAAGACCTTCAAGAACAAGGAGTTCTTTTCAAAATTGAAGAACATATGCATTCTGTTGGTCACAGTGAGCGAAGCGGTGCCGTTGTTGAGCCGTATCTTTCTACACAATGGTTCGTGAAAATGAAACCGTTAGCGGAAGCGGCGATTGAGCTACAAAAAACAGACGGAAAAATCAACTTCGTGCCAGAACGTTTTGAGAAAACGTATTTACACTGGCTAGAAAACATTCGCGATTGGTGTATTTCTCGTCAGCTATGGTGGGGACACCGCATTCCGGCTTGGTATCATAAAGAAACTGGAGAAATTTATGTGGACCATGAGCCGCCTGCGGATATCGAAAATTGGGAACAAGACCCAGACGTATTGGATACATGGTTTAGCTCCGCATTATGGCCATTTTCAACAATGGGCTGGCCGAATACGGAATCTGAGGACTACAAACGTTATTATCCAACCGATGTACTCGTAACAGGATACGATATCATTTTCTTCTGGGTATCGCGAATGATTTTCCAAGGTCTTGAGTTTACAGGAACACGCCCATTTAAAGATGTATTAATCCACGGATTAGTACGCGATGCGCAAGGACGGAAGATGAGCAAATCGCTCGGCAACGGTGTCGACCCGATGGATGTGATCGACCAATACGGCGCTGACTCGCTTCGCTACTTCTTGGCAACTGGAAGCTCACCTGGTCAAGATTTGCGCTTCAGCACAGAAAAAGTAGAAGCAACATGGAATTTTGCGAACAAAATTTGGAACGCTTCCCGCTTTGCGTTGATGAACATGGGCGGTCTAACATATGATGAAATTGATTTAACAGGCGAAAAATCGGTTGCGGATAAATGGATTTTAACGCGTCTCAACGAAACGATTGAAACGGTAACGAAGCTGGCGGAAAAATATGAATTTGGCGAAGTTGGTCGAGCGCTTTACAACTTCATTTGGGATGACTTATGCGATTGGTATATTGAAATGGCGAAGTTGCCGTTATACGGTGATGACGAAGCAGCGAAGAAAACGACTCGCTCTGTTCTGGCGTATGTACTTGACAATACAATGCGTCTATTACATCCATTTATGCCGTTCATTACCGAGGAAATTTGGCAGCATTTGCCGCATAAAGGCAAATCCATTACGGTAGCGAAATGGCCAGAAGTTCGTCCGGAATTAACGGACAACGAAGCGGCAGAGGAAATGCGCCTGCTCGTGGACATCATTCGTTCTGTGCGCAATATTCGTGCAGAAGTGAATACGCCATTAAGTAAGCCGATTACGCTGCATATTAAAGCGAAAGATGCGAGCATTGAAGCAACGCTGAAGAAAAACCGTGCTTATCTCGAACGATTCTGCAACCCGAGCGAATTAGTCATTGGCACTGATATTCCGGCGACGGAAAAAGCGATGACCGCAGTGGTAACTGGCGCTGAATTAAGCTTACCGCTTGAAGGATTAATTAACATTGAAGAAGAAATCAAGCGTCTCGAAAAAGAACTTGAAAAGCTTGATAAAGAGGTCGAGCGCGTTCAAAAGAAACTCAGCAACGAAGGATTTCTTGCGAAAGCACCGGCTCACGTTGTCGAGGAAGAACGAAAAAAAGAAAAAGATTATCTTGAAAAACGTGAGGCAGTCCGTGCGCGCATTGCCGAATTAAAAAAATAGACAATCGTCTTATTCATCATTTATCATGAAGACGAATCCGCTTTCTTGGATTCGTCTTTTTACTACGTTGACAGGGGAGATGTGAAATGGTTCACACATATAAAGAGGCCATCGATTGGATTCACGATCGATTACCGTTAGGAATCAAACCGGGATTAAAACGGATGGAATGGTTCATGGAGCAACTAGGACATCCAGAGCGCCGCGTGAAGGCGGTTCACATTGCCGGAACGAACGGCAAGGGATCAACCGTTTGCTATTTGCGCCATATTTTGCAAGAGGCGGGTTATTCCGTCGGCACGTTCACATCACCATATGTGGAACAATTCAATGAACGGATCAGCGTGAACGGCAAGCCGATTCGCGATGAAGAGATTGTCGAACTTGTGCAAATCATCAAGCCGCTTGCTGAAGAACTTGAAAAGACAGAGCTTGGTGCGCCGACCGAATTTGAAGTCATTACTGCGATGATGTTTTACTATTTTGGGAAAATGAATATTCAAGACATGGTCATCATCGAAACAGGTCTCGGCGGCCGTTTTGATTCGACAAATGTCGTGTATCCAATCCTTTCGATCATTACAAACATCGGCTATGACCATATGAACATTTTAGGAGATACGCTTGAGAGCATCGCTTTTGAAAAAGCCGGAATTGTTAAATCAGGTGTTCCCGTCATTACTGGTATTGAGCAATCGGAAGCATTGCAAGTTGTTTCGGAAAAAGCAAACTCTCTCAAAGCAAAAACGTATGTCATTGGAAGAGATTTTATCCTCACCAATCACTCAGCAACAGAAACAGGGGAACGCTTTTCGGTTGAAACACCATTTGCACTATACCGTGATATAACGACAACAATGTTCGGGACTCATCAAGTAAAAAATGCCGCGCTCGCAGTCATGGCAGCCGATTATTTGCGGACGTATTATTCATTTATCATTGAGGAAGAACACATTCGTGATGGAGTGGGAAAAGCCAAATGGATCGGCCGTTTTGAAGCATTGTCCGATAATCCGCTTATCATCATTGACGGTGCACATAACGAAGCAGGCATTCGTAGTGTTATTGACACGGTACAAACGCACTATCCTGACAAAGATGTTCACGTATTGTTTGCGGCCTTATCCGATAAGCCGCTTGAAAAGATGGTTCAACCGCTTGCTGATATCGCTGAGACGATCACATTTACTTCTTTTCCTTTTCCAAGAGCAGCAACCGCTGAACAATTAGCTGCCTTATGCGAACATAAGGCAAAAGCGTGTGAAGATAATTGGCAGCGATGGATAAAAGAGAAACAGATCAACTATAAGGATACTGACCTCTTTTTAGTAACAGGTTCGCTCTATTTTATTTCTGAAGTGAGAAAATTCTTGAAAAAATAATATTTATGTAGGAACAATTGTTGGTATAATGAAAGAAAAATAGTACTTTTGAAGGGGGGAGGAGTGAGTGATACAGAGAAAAAACGCTTTCATGTTCTTTGGTTTCGTCATTATTCTCTTTAGTTTGTTTTTTAGCAATGGAAATACGGTTTTAGGAAGTAGTTCGGATAACGCTTCCTTAGACTTTGATGTAACACCTTCACAAAATGAATACGCTAAGCCGGCAAATGAAGACGCTCAAGGAAGGTTAGACGTGACGTTAACCCCCCAAGGAAAAATTACCAGCATTGTCCGTCCGCCTATTGATGTTGTCTTTGTTTTTGACGTGTCAGGATCGATGGATGAATTAGGAACAAATCCGATGAAATTTCAAAGTGCCAAACAAGCGCTCAGCTCAGCCGTAGACTATTTCAAGGCCAATGCGAATCCTAGTGACCGATTTGCCCTTGTTCCTTTTTCTAGTGATGTTCAATACAATAAAGTCGTTCCGTTCCCTAGTGGAACGTATGATGTCAAACAGCATTTAGATAAGATTTTACAAACGGCTAATAGCCTCGTTGCAAATGGTGGAACTAACTACAAGCAAGCTTTGCAGCAAGCTCAATCGTTTTTCAACGATCCGACCCGCAAAAAATATATTATCTTTTTAACGGATGGGGTGCCAACGGTTTCTAAAGCGAAAGAGCCGGTTACGTATGAAGTTTGTGAAGGAATATGGCCGTGGAAAAAATGCAAACAAGTAACAGAAGATTTAGATGTCGAATATGTACTATACTCTGATGGAAGAACAGCGGATCGAACTATTTATTATCCAAGTGGTAAGCAAACAGCCACATACCGTAGTTATACAACTTACAAAAATTTCGAAGAAATAATCCGTACTCATGGAATTAATGTGGCAAAAGATCTTGGAATGAACAATATTACGCTTTATTCCATTGGCTTTGGTGACAATAAAGACGTCGATATGGATTATTTAGAGAAGCTATCATCGACAACAGGCGGGCAAGCGAAGCAAGGAACAGCTCAAAACTTAACGGAGATTTTCCAACAATTTTCGAGACTAGCAACCGACCCGGTATTAAGCGGAACGGTAAAAATTCCGTTAAAAGCGTTTAACGGAAAAGTACAGATTGTGGAAAACGAAAACGTTTGGCTTGACGATGCGAAAGAAAATGCATATATAACCTTTAACATCAGTTATAAAGTCGGGCAGCCGGCACCGCCACCCGTTAATATTTCGATTCCGGTCTTATTTAAAGAAAAAGGAACATATACATTTAATTTGGAACTAACGTATCGTGATGTGTATGGAGTGCTGCAGCCAGCAAAGACAAAATCGGTGACGGTAGTCGTGAAAGATGAAGTTCCCCCTTCATTTACAGGCAATGTTCGTTTACAAGGAATTTCAAGAAATGTTAGTGACTTAATCAAATACGGAAACAATAACAGCGACTCCAATCGGTTTACCGCCCAATATTCATTAACCGCCGTTGGATATGTGGGAAGCGGTGTGACGGGTAACTTGAGCAATATTAAAATTATTCAGCCTCTTCCTGAAGGAATTACCGTTGTTCCTTCACCCAATGTGAATGTTTATAGCAATAATGATGTAACGTATGCCGAAATCGATTTTCCAAACACCAATATTGATTATACAAAATTAAATAGCGCCAATCTTACAGCTAGTTTAACGTTGCAAGCGAACTGGGCGATGGAAGGGGTGCAATTGCCAATCGCAACTGTTTCGTTTACAGATAGTAAATATGGTGCGCGTACTTCAACATTGCCGGTAGCCCCGCAATTCATCAGCATGAAAGTGCGGCTATTAGAATTTCCTGACATTTATTATGAAGGAGATAGTCGCGGGCTTGTTTCAAAGTGGCAATCGTTAGCTGCATCTACTAATTTGCTTGCGACAACAAAACATCCGAACGACTATGGTCTGTTGATGTTACCAATCAAATCGATGGAATTTAAGCCAAATAGCAGTGACCTTGTCATCATCGTTACGTACAAAAATGATGAAATCGTTGAATTAAACCTAGCCCCTCGATTGAAAATTTTTAAAGAGAACGGTCAAGAAGTGGCGAGTGGCTCCGTTGTCACAGAACCGACAAAAGTGCGTGTAGTCGGCTTAGTGGCAGGGGAAGGGGTATCGTATGAATATCGAGTGGAAAATGCCAAACAAGATGCAAGTTGGAAACCGTTAAATGATCCTTATGAAATACCGATTACCTTCGATGGATATTCTGTTATTTCCGTCAAATCAAAAGGCGGTTTTACAAAAGGAGACGGCATTGCCACTGTATCTTTAACCTATAAAAAATTGATTAGCCAATTACAATTAGGAACGTATCAATCAACGATGAATGTGGGAGCCACCCAAACGATTCCGGTAACGATTGTACCGAATGACGCAACGGACCAATCACTTCAATGGACTTCAAGCGATCCGAACGTAGCAACGGTCAACGAAGGCCAAGTGGTTGCTGTTCATCCAGGTGTAGTCGATATTACTGTTAAAGCGCAAGACGGCAGCAATGTCACAGCTACAGCGAGAATAACGGTTATCGATCCAGTAATCCCGCTTGAAGCAATTCAATTCAAACAGCCGATTTTGTATGTTACAGTAGGAGAGCAAATAGAAATTAACTCAAAAATCACATTTATCCCAAGCAACGCGACAAACCAAAAAATTAAGTCTGTTCAATCTAGCGCTCCGGAATATGTTGAAGTGCGTTCGCAGAATGGAAAATGGTATATTGTTGCCAAAGATATCGGATATGCGACGATTACCGCAGTCGCTGACGAAAAAAACCCGCTCGGTCAGGACATTGGTGATTCGATGATGGTCATCGTTCAAGAAAAAACATCTTCGGACGGTGAAAATGGAAAGAATAGATGGTAATAAAACGACATAGGGCACACCCTATGTCGTTTTTATTTCACTGTGAGCTTATCAACGATGACATCTAGTTTTTTTACAAATGGAAGTCCTAAGCCACGGTCGATAAACACAGATTTATCATGGCGAATGACAAAACGAGCTTGTTCTTTTTTGTCTAACGATGAAGGAGGAGTGAATGAAATCGTGCCATTTTGTTTTGTCGCTGAACCGCGATATGTGTTAATAACAAGACCGGATGTATCCGCATCCGTAACTGTTTCGTTTTCGTTTCCGCGGGCAAACAATCCACCTTTAATATTAATGTAAGACCCTACTGTGTAAAGAACGGCGTTGCTATCTGTATAAAAATATCCTTTGAGATTTGATTTATCAAATGAAAAAGAGTTATTAAACTCATTGATACGAGCGATTTCTAGAGGTCCTTTTGATAACAAAACAACTTGTTTGTCGTCCCAACCAGAAATGTTCGCGTTGTAAATAAACGTACGATTAAGAACGTAAATGGTTGAATCAAGTTGTACATTTCCGCTAATGGTTAGATTGCCAAAAACGAGAATATTTCCTCGCACTTTCACTGGTTTGTTTACGCTATTTCCTAAAAATAAATCACCGTTCACAACAAGCCATTTGTCTTTTAAGTTAATCTCTCCACTATCAATAAAAAATGATGGAAGCTCATTGGACTCAAGAAGGATGGATTGATTTGATGTTTCTGATAAGCCACTTTCAAGAGAATGGGCATTATCGAAAATAGTAAATTGTTTTTTAAACTCATTGAGTAGTTGCTCGCTACTTTTATCAATGTTTGCTTCATACTGTTGACTAAACGTTTCAATCCCTGCCGCATTCAGAAGTTTGTCTTTGAATGTCCAATCAAAATCGACATCGATAAATTCGTCTTGCTCTTTTTGTACGGAAGGTCCTTGAGATTGAAAATGGACATCGTTTGAATAGTTCGATAAAACACGTTCAAAGCGATTGTTCCTAATATCGTAGCAAGCATCTGCCCCATTCTTGTTGTCACAAGAGTAATGGCTACCGTTCACAAACAATATACTCGTTTCACTTGTTGTTGGAAACGAGGTTTGTTCGATATATTTTTGTGAGTTGTCAATGTAATTAGCAACATTTGTGACATAAAAATCCTTTCCTGCATAAATATTTCCGTCAATATATGCTCCGCCATTTAATGTAACATCCTCGTTTGAGCCGATAGCGTATTTTAAAAAGCTTGGTGTATTGGTTAAAATGACTTGCCGCGAGACGGTTTTTGCACCGGATGATTTCGAAATGATGTAGACGCGTGTAAATAGCTTTGTACGGTTGATTTGCTTATCATTCGTTATATCTTGAATCGTTATTTTATATTTTTCTTGTAAGGCTGGGAGAAATGTGGCCAAGTCCGCATCGAGCTGGAGGGGAGTTGACAGCTCTAGCTTCTCTATTTCAACTTTCATTTCCGCAATCGTTTCTTCAATCGCTTGCGTCGCTTCATGAAGCGATTCGACGTCCTGCACGCGCACTTCAGTGAATTTTGCCTGATAAATGGAGGCGGATAAAATAGTCAAGCCGAGAATGAAAAAAATCGTGATAATCAGCAAGGTGACTACTAAACTATATCCTTTATCATTCATGAGTCCACTTCCTTTAAAATCCGAATTCCGTTTTTAATGTAAATGGTTTTATATACAGGAAGTCACTTGGTGTTTCATGGTCACGGTCTTGGACGGTGAGCATGAACGTGACAATCCCGCTTTGACAAACGCTGCCTTCTTGTCTAACGCAGCTGTACGAAAGTTTCGATTGATTAGAAAGAATTTTTAAGTGATCTGAGTTTAATTTTTCATCGTTAATGAATACCGCATCGTTTTGTAATTCAATAGACAATGTTTCAGTAGCTGTCTCTTTTTCTTCGACAAGTCCAACAGATGGGTTAATGACTTTTTGTTTGTTTTTGATAAACTGAATTCGTTCATTCGTCGTTCCTTCCATATCAATCCCATCCGGCGAAAATTGATAAAGCCTATTCATGATTGTTGCGACCACATAATCCGCCTCGCTGCGCAGCTGATTTTCAATGCCGATTCGCTTATACGCATTTATGCCGCTTAGAAACACGCCGTAGATCGAAGCGAGTATGAAAGAAGAAATAGTAATCGCCGCTAATAGTTCGACGAGCGAGATTCCTTTCTCGTTATTAACGAATTGTTTCATTTGCGATCACACCTTCCAGCCATTCCGCGTCCTCCTCTTTATCTCCCCAGCGGACGATAACATAGATTTTAAGCAAGTAGTTTTGTAAGTTTGGATCTGTATTTTTGATACTTTCTCCTTTGATTTTTTGTTTCAGAGATGATGGAAATTCCGGCGGGGGAGAATTCCGTAATTTATTCCATGTTTCGGTATCGTTATAAGGAACGAGGAATAAGTGAACGCGCTTTTCGTCGTAGGTAACATTATTAATGGTCGGCCGAAGGAGCGCCTCGCAAACTTGTTGGTTCTCAAACAATGATGAGCTGCAGTGGGAGGCGTCAATTCGCGCAAACGGTTCGTCTGTGTTATGTATTTGTTCGTCGACATATTGCTTCAATGCCGTAAAATCGCGGTGTTCCATATATGCTAATATACCGCGGGCGATGTTGATGGCGACTGTTTTCCCTTGGTTGTATGTCGTGTATTTCATCGCGTTCGTAAAAAAGGAAAACATTCCTATTGCAACAGCGGACAAAATAACAATAGACGCTAATATTTCGATCAATGTAAATCCGGTTGAAGCATGGAGTGCAAAAAATTTCTTCCGCTCCATTTCGCATACCCTTCTTTCAAAATAGATAACTTTATTATACAATATGTTAGAGTCAAGTATTGTTTTATTTTTAGGAAATTTGTCTGATATTGTGTCGGGAAACGGGGTGAAACATTGAAGCCGGTTTTATTTACGCTTGTTGCTCTTATGACTGTCATTCCTTTTTTATTCATGTTGCCCCTTGGGCTGAGCCGGCGTGGGAAAATCGTTGCACTTGTGGTTTCGTTATTGTTATCACTACTTGCAGTGATGGCGAAATCAGTTTTTCCACTTTGGCAGCTTGGACTGCTTTTATTGCTGCTCGCAATGGCAATGACGTATTTGCTCGATCGTCAACTTGGCCATGTTCTTTACGCGGCTGCGAAGGAAGAAGAGGACGAAGATGACTATGATCCTTTTTTATTTCATGTACAAAACGAAACGAACGCAGCAGCTGAAGAGCAGGAAGTTGTTCCCAGACATGATGATGTCATTTTACCGACTGAGTCAATGGTCCCGGTTGAAGAGCAGCCATCGATCGAGCCGTTAGAAAAAGAAGAAATTTTAAAAGAGCCTCTTCTATCTAACGATGAGACGAATGCAGAATTACTAGAAAATGATGATGACATTCAATTTCTTGAACATCGTTTTGAGTTGTTGGATGACATCGTCAAAGATGAAACAAAGCAGGAGAAACATGATTCATTTGCTGGAGAGGAGCCGTTTTTTGTTGAAGCAGAAGCGGCATCTTTATTGGAAGTAGACGAAATCGAGGATAAAGCTTTTCCAGAAAAGGAAATGATGGAGCCATTACCGAACGATGAATGGCTTTCTGAATGGCATCCTGTCGACGAGCAGGCGGAAGAGGTAATGGCTGTTGAAGCGCTTCCCGACATCGAGATTGTTCAACATACCGCTGCTGGTAATAAGTCACCACTTCAAAAGCAATTGTTACATACGGTCATTACTGAGCTTCAGTTGAGCCGAAAGCATCTTGAAAAGGCGGAGTATGAACGCTGTATCCATCAATGTCTCCACGCTCATTTACCTGATGATGATTATTATGCGTTTGCGCGTTTGTTAATCGAGCATTATCTTTTAGAAAAAGATCATGACAAACTTGCTTCATGGCTTGCTCATTTGCAAGAAAAGTTCGCTCATTATCCGATTCTATTAAAAGAAATCCAGTTTCTTCATCATACATTGATGAAATCATAACAGACAGGTGTGGTGAAAGTATGAAAAATAGTGCGCAAATTGTAGGACTTCCGATTATTAGTATTTCTGACGGAGTGCAAATTGGAAAAGTGAACACATTAGTCATTAACCCGGAAAAAGGTTCGATTGACTTTTTAACCATTGAACAAGAAGATGCTCAATTAAGTTTAAAAGCGATTCCTTTTAAAAAAGTTGTCGGAATCGGGGAATTTGCTGTAACGGTCGAAAGTGAAAACGCTGTGATCGACTTAGCTGAAATCCCGATTGCCAATCAATTGGTCAACAAACAAATTCGTATTAAAAATACAAAAGCGATGACAAGAAAAGGGCAGTTGCTTGGCGAAGTGACCGAGTTTTTTGTGGATGAGGAAACAGGAGAAATTATAGGAATTGAGTTACATACGAATGGACGCCAAGTTGTGTTATCATCTGAATTTGTGCTGACATATGGAAAAGATATTCTCATTGTCAATGAAAATGCTTCTTCATCTTTGCTCGATGAAGCAAGTGCGCTCACTCAAAAAGAAGACGAACAAGAGGATGATATTCCGGAAAAAGGGAAAGAGGAGACAGCGGTTTCTGTCGATATCGAACATCGCGAGCGGCTTTCGGACATGGCAACCATCGAAGAAGAAGCGGAAGACGACGAAGCATTGCAAGCTTTGCGAAAAAAGCAAATTGAACTATTGCAAGGAAAACGAGTGACAAAAGATATTCTTGACCAAAATGGCAATGTATTGATTGAAGCAGGGACAATTTTAACAGTGGAACATATTACAAAAGCACAAGAGGAAGGGCCGAGCGTCATTGTCGATGTATCGATGAACGTTGAGGCGTAGGCAAAGGGGGCTTTTGCTTGTGAGGCAAGCAGCTGCGGTAAAATTGTTCGTTGTCATTATCATTTGCACCGTCTATCTTATTAGTTTCTCACAAATCGGCGCCTTTGCTTATCAATCATTTTTCGAGGAGCCGAACCGCTTTGCTGAAGGAACAATGATTGGCACCGTTTCTGTATCAAAGCAATCAAACGGCGAAGCAGTTCATGTTGTTCAAGAAAAGGTGAACCAATGGAAAGAGTCAGCAGCCATACAATTAATCTATCAGGAAAACAAAGAGACGATTCCTGCACAACTGTTTACCTTTCAAGTCGAACGAAGCGTCAAACAAGCCGTTAATGGGCAGCGCTCGTTGCTCATTGTTCAATTGGATGAACCGGCGCTCATAAAACGTCTCAAAGAAATGCTTCCCCCATCAATATTCTCTTCTATTAATCTCGAAAAATTAAAACAAGATATGACAGCAATGGCTGCCAACTTGGTGGGGAAACAGTCGATTGATTTAGCCAACTACGTTGTCAGTCAGCCGACAGAACAACCAATTAGTGCGGCGACAATAGAAAATTTAGGGGAAAGCCGCGCGGAGATCATCGCATGGGTGTCGAATCATCCAACGATTGAACTGAAAGGGAAAAGTGTTTTTTCGCTATCGGCTTATTTCCGCCAAACAAATGAACCGCTTTCTTCCGAAGCAATGAGCCTTATTGCTTCGGCTGTGTACGAAGCGGTTTTGCCGACGAATTTTACGGTACTTGAGCGTCATACGAGCCGTGAGTTGCCGGATGGCATCCGACTCGGCTATGAAGCAAGAGTAGACCAAGACAAGCGCGATTTTTGCTTTTACAATCCGAACACAAGTACTTATACATTGCAGTTGAAGGCCGTTAATAACGGCTTCAGCGTCACGCTAACGGGGCTTCCATTGATTCATAAATATGTAGTGAGTGTTGACGGAATTGAATACTTTTCTCCAAAAACGATTGTGCAATATAGTTCGCTGTTACAGCCAAATGAACGGCGGGTAAAACAAGAAGGCAAACAAGGCATGCTTGCAAAAGTAAAAAAAGAAATCTATGACGAAAACCATCATCTGCTCAAAACGGAAGTAGTGGCGGAAGATTTTTATCCGCCGGTGCCTGCTATTGAGGTTCGCGGATTAAAGCTTGGGATTGATACATCAAATAACGCAACAACTCCGACCTCTGGCACAAACGAGGAACAGCCTCCATCAGAACAAAGCAGCCAACAAAGTGAGACCGAGACTACCACAGCGGTACCGCCAACACCTTCCAATCTTGATCAGTACGAAAAGTAGGGATGATCATGATGAAAAAACAAGAACGAAAGCGATTGGGTGATTTATTAGTCGAGGCTGGACTGATTACAGAAGAGCAGCTGCAAGAGGCGTTACGAGAAAAAGCTCCCGGACAAAAGCTGGGAGATGCGCTCTTGCAGCGCGGATATATTACGGAACAACAATTAATTGAAGTGCTGGAATTTCAATTAGGAATTCCGCATGTCAGTCTATATCGTTATCCGATTGACCCGAAATTGACGAATCTTGTTCCAAAAGAATTTGCCAAGCGTCATATGGTCATGCCGTTAAAAGCGGAAGGGGATCGTTTGCTTGTCGCGATGGCAGATCCGATGGATTTTTTTGTGATCGACGATTTACGTCTTTCGACAGGGTTTCATATTGAAACTGCCATCGCCTCGAAAGATGATATTTTGCGGGCGATTAATAAATATTATGACATCGACGAGTCGATGGAAGATTTTTTACGCATGACTCCGACGCCTGAGACGGTGGAAGAAGAACGAGTGACCGAAGAAGATTCACCGATTGTTCGACTTGTCAACCAAATTTTACAATTGGCAGTCGAGCAACGGGCGAGCGACATTCATATTGATCCGCAAGAAACGAAAGTGTTGGTTCGTTATCGCATTGACGGCGTGTTGCGTACAGACCGCGCGCTGCCCAAGCATATGCAAAGTGTATTAACAGCGAGAATTAAAATTTTAGCAAATATGGATATAACTGAACATCGCATTCCGCAAGATGGTCGGATTAAAATGAATATAGACTTCCATCCGGTTGATTTGCGTGTTTCGACGTTGCCGACGGTATACGGGGAAAAAATTGTGATGCGTGTCTTAGATTTAGGAGCAGCGCTTAATGATATTCACAAATTGGGATTTAATAAATTAAATTTGCAGCGATTTATTGAACTCATTGAAAAGCCAACGGGAATTGTATTAATTACCGGACCAACTGGCTCTGGAAAATCGTCGACACTGTATGCCGCGTTAAACCGTTTAAATAGCGAAGAAGTGAATATTATTACAATTGAAGACCCGGTCGAGTATCAACTAGAGGGAGTTAACCAGATTCAAGTCAATCCGAACGTCGGGTTAACGTTTGCGCAAGGGTTGCGCTCGATTTTGCGCCAAGATCCGAACATCATTATGGTCGGGGAAATTCGCGACCGGGAAACGGCGGAAGTGGCAATTCGCGCGTCTCTGACAGGGCATTTAGTATTAAGCACGCTACATACGAATGATGCATTAAGCACGATTACGCGCCTCATAGATATGGGAATCGAGCCGTTTCTTGTTGCAACGTCATTAACGGGGGTTGTTTCGCAGCGGCTTGTTCGCCGCGTCTGCCGCGATTGTCAACAAGAACAAGAACCGACGAAACGAGAAATCGAAATTTTCGCCCGGCGCGGTATGAAAATCGAAAAATTAGTTCGCGGGCGCGGTTGCCCAACATGCAATATGACAGGCTATAAAGGGAGAATTGCTCTTCACGAATTGCTTGTGATGACGGACGAAATGCGGCGCGTCATTTTAAATCACGAACCGTTTTCGAAGTTGCGTGAGTTAGCGATCAAAAATAAAATGATCTTTTTAATTGATGATGGCTTATTAAAGGTAAAGCAAGGGATTACGACATTAGAAGAAGTGCTGAAAGTGGCGATTTTAAGCTAAAGGTGAGGGCCATGAAACAAAGATTAGACCAGCTTTTACGCGCAGCATTTGAACACAAAGCTTCCGACGTCCATGTAACGGTTGGCGTACCGCCGATTATGCGTATTAACGGCGAACTCAAAAAATACGGTCAAGATGCATTACGGCCGGAAGATACGGAAGCGATGGCAAGATCGGTTATGCCTGATAGGTTGTGGAAGGAATTTCAAGAAAAAGGGGAGCATGACTTTTCATACGGCATTCCCGGTGTGTCCCGTTTCCGCATAAACGTGTATAAGCAGCGTTCCTGTATTTCGCTCGCCATTCGCGTTGTGCCGACAATGATCCCGACGATTGAAGAGCTGCGCCTGCCAGAAGTGTTAAAGAGGATTGCCGAAAAGCCACAAGGACTTGTGCTTGTGACAGGTCCGACGGGAAGCGGGAAATCGACAACGCTTGCGGCGATGATCGACTATATGAACAAAACGATGCGCAAACATATTATTACGCTTGAAGATCCGATTGAATATTTGCATAAACACGGCCAATGCATTATTGACCAACGCGAGGTCGGCTTTGATACGAACAATTTTGCCAACGGTTTGCGCGCCGCGTTACGGCAAGACCCGGATGTCATTTTAGTTGGAGAAATGCGCGATTTGGAGACGATTCATACAGCGATTACGGCGGCGGAAACAGGGCATCTTGTTCTTGGAACGTTGCACACGGCAAGCGCCCCAGCGACGATTGACCGGATTATCGACGTGTTTCCGCCCGCCCAACAATCGCAAATTCGTATTCAATTAGCGTCGGTGTTAGTGGCGATTATTTCGCAACGTCTGTTTCCGAACGCGCAAAAAACAGGGCGGGTCGCAGCCACAGAAATTTTGTTGAATAACGCGGCGGTGGCGAACTTAATTCGAAACGAAAAAATTCACCAAATTATCAATGTCATGCAAACGAGCCGCGCACTTGGGATGCATACGTTAACAACAAGCATTAAAGAGCTAGTACAAGCCGGGCTTATTGCGAAAGAAGCCGCTATGCCTTATCTCACTCAGGAGCGGGTGGACTGATATGCCGCAATTTAAATACGAAGGCCGCAATATAAAAGGTCGAAGACAAACAGGAACGGTCACAAGCACATCGAAGCGGGAAGCGATTCTCAAATTGCGGCAAAAAGGCATTAAAGTGCTCGACATTCATGAGGTGCCAGAGACGCTGCTAAACAAAGAAATTACGTTTGGCAACACCGTAAAATTACAAGATTTCGTCATTTATTTGCGCCAGTTTGCGACATTGTTAAAGGCCGGCGTGTCCGTTGTCGATTCAACGCGTATTTTGGCGAGTCAGACGGAAAGCAAGGCGCTCAAAAAAGCGCTTTTCGATGTCGAAGAAGAGTTGCGTGCGGGAAATCCATTATCCGCCGCAAGCGCAAAACATCCGCGCGTGTTTCCCCCGATGTTCGTCAACATGATGAAAGCTGGGGAAGCGGCGGGAAACATGGATGAAACGCTCGAAAGACTAGCCGATCATTTTGAAAAAATTCATCGCACACGGCAAAAGATCGTCTCTGCGCTTGCCTATCCGATCGCTGTCGCCGTCATTGCCATAGCTGTCGTCATCTTCTTGCTCATTGGCGTCGTTCCGACCTTTGTACAAATGTTTGCTGACTTTCATGCGGAATTGCCGGCGATCACGAAATTCGTTCTCCGAGCAAGCGAGATCATGCAACGATATTGGTGGCTTGTTGTAATCATGCTTGTCGGAACGTATGCCCTATTTTCGATTATGAAAAAGCAAAAACAAACGAAATATTACATCGACTATATGATGTTGCGCATTCCGATTTTCGGGAAATTGCTGCAAAAGGCGGTGCTGGCGCGGATGACGAGAACATTAAGCTCGTTATTTTCAAGCTCCGTGCCGATTTTACAGGCGCTGTCGATCGTCGAAAACGTCGTCGAAAACGAAGTCATCGCCAAGGTGATGAAACAAGCGCGCGATGCACTCGAGCACGGACAATCGCTCACCGAACCGATGAAACGGCATTGGGCGTTTCCGCCGCTTGTCACGCAAATGATTGCAATCGGAGAAGAAACGGGATCGCTTGATGCGATGCTTGCCAAAGTCGCCGACTTTTACGAAGCGGAAGTCGAAACGGGCACCGATCGCCTTAAGTCGCTCATCGAACCGTTCATGATCGTTCTTTTGGCCGGTGTTGTTGGAACGATCGTAACGTCTATCATCGTTCCAATGTATGATATTTTTAATCATATTCAGCAATGATATTAAGAATTTATTTTCAAAAAAATGAAAAATATTGTAAAATAATAGATAAAAAGACTTATAAATATAGGAAAAAGGAGAGGAAATTATGTTAAAGCGCTTGTTGAAAAACGAACGGGGACTCACATTGATTGAATTGCTTGCGGTCATTGTCATTTTAGGAATTATCGCGGCGATTGCGATTCCTACTATTGGTGCTATCATTGATAATTCGAAAAAAGATGCACATATCGCGAACGCGGAACAAATTATTAACGCAGCCCGATTGGCAAAGACACAGGATACGTCTGGTAAAAACTCTTGGACATTAAACGAGTTAGTTCAAGGAGGTTTTCTCGAATCTATTCCAAAGTCTCCAGGAAATAAAGGAAATTATGATCCGAATGATTCAACTGTAACGTTTGTGCCAGCATCCACAACTACATCAAATGGTAATACTACTACTACACCTGCGTATTATCAAATTAGATTGAAAGCATCGAACGGGGGATATTATATCAATACGGACAATCGAGATAAAATTACTAGAGACGATGTTAATTTAGACCCAACAAGTTAAGGGTGATAGATAGGCAATTATGTATTTGATTGTTGCTTTATATGCCCTCTTTCTCGGCTCTTTCTTTAATGTCGTCGGTTTGCGCGTTCCAAAAGGAGAGTCGATTGTCAAGCCTCGTTCGCATTGCCCGCGCTGTCAGCGTACGCTGACAGCGTGGGAGTTAATTCCTGTCGTTTCTTATGTCATTCAAGGCGGGAAGTGTCGCGGGTGCGGTGTGCGTATTTCGCCGCTTTATCCGTTTGTTGAGCTTTCGACCGCGATTCTTTTTACGATTTCGCCGCTCGTGGTGGGATGGTCAAAAGAATTGATCGTTAGTTGGACGCTCATTTCGTTATTGATGATTATCGTTGTTTCTGATCTTCGCTATATGGTCATTCCTGATCGGGTGTTACTCGCTTTTGCTGCCATATTGATTCCAGAACGAATATTTGTTCCTCTGTCACCATGGTGGGATTCGCTCGTTGGTGCAGGTGTCGGTTTTTCTCTTTTGCTGCTTATTGCCGTCATTAGTAAAGGCGGCATGGGCGGCGGAGATATTAAATTGTTTGCGCTTCTCGGCTTCGTGTTAGGGTGGAAGATGGTATTGCTTTCTTTCTTTCTTTCGACGCTTTACGGAACGATTTTTGGACTTGTCGGCATGGCGTTTGGCAGTGTTCGCCGCGGAGAGCCGATGCCGTTTGCCCCTTACATTGTATTGGGAACGTTAACCACTTATTTTTTCGGACAAGCGCTGATAGAGTGGTATAAGCAATTTATCTTGTTTTAGTACGAGGGGAACTGAATATGCTCAATATTGTAAAACCGCGACATAAAATAGCCAATCTTGTGATGAAAGACCATGTGATTCGCTATATCGAGGTCAAGCCTCATGACCCGTTTTCGATTCATAAATACGGAGAGCGGGAGTTGCCGAGCGGAGTTATTCATGATGGGAAAATCCTTGATCGCGAAACACTTGAAATTATTTTAGAAGAATGTGTAAGTGAATGGAAGTTGAAGCATCGTCGAGTTCGTTTTATTGTTCCTGACTCGGTTGTTGTCATTCGGCAAATTCCGCTTCCAAACGATTTAGAAGAAGACGAGATTCGCGGGTACTTGTTTATGGAATTAGGAGCGACGATTCATTTGCCGTTTGAAGATGCCGTTTTTGATTACGTCATTTTAGAAAAAACGGAGGAGAAGTTGACGATCTTATTGTTTGCTGCTCCGGAACAAGCCGTGATGAGCTATGCTGATGTATTGGATGAGGTAAAGCTGCGTCCAATTGCTGCTGACGTGTCGCCGTTATGCTTATATCGTTTATATTATGCGGCTGACCAAGTGAAAAAAGATGATCACTTATTGCTCGTACAGATGGATGTATCAGCGGTGAATGTGAGCGCATTTTATCAACATAAACCTGTTTTTATGCGCCACCTTTTGATGGAATGGCAGAGAGAGCAGCATGACATGAAACAGCTTGAAGAACTGCTTCAACCATTTGAAGACGTTTATAAAGAAATCGAGCGGATGATGAGCTTTTATCGCTTTTCTATTCATCAAGGAAATGAACAAATTACGCGCGTGCTGTTAACGGGAGATCATCCTCATTTGTCATCGATTTATCAATCGATGCAAGAACGGTTTGATGTCCCGATTGAACGCCTTTCCGACAAAATAGCAAGCGTCATTGATTCGCGCTACCATTTAGCATGGGGACTAGGACTAAAAGAGGGAATTCATCATGTTCGTCGACATTAACTTACTGCCAAAAAAAGAGCCGAAAAATGTTGTTTTCCTTGTTAGCATAGCGATTGTATTGCTGTTTGCTGGGGCAATGGCTTTTGTTTTTTACATGTCGGTGCAAAAAACGGAAACGACCATTCATTCGCTCACACAAGAGTTAAAGAAAATCCGTGCGTTACAGGCAGTTCAACAAGAAAAATTAGCGAACGCTCAATCGTTGAAAGAAGTGCAAGAGTTAGAAAAAACGGTCAAATGGGCTGAACAATACCCGATGAAAACGGTTCTTCTTCTTCGCAGTATGACAAAGCTTTTGCCGGAAAGAGGCTTTATCATGAATTTTTCCTATGCAGAAAACGGAACGGTAAGCGTCACCGTACAGTTTGATACGAGCGAAGAAGCGGCATATTATTTAAAAAGGTTATCCGATGCTGATTTTGTGGCTGATGTACAATTGAAAAGCCTTACGACTGCGGAAGAAAAAAGCGATGAGGAAAAAGACGAGGAAAACATAGAACATATATTGCCGCGCTATATCGCTCAATATGAATTGCACGTGAACAAAAACGCTTTAAAAGAAGAAAAGGAGAAGAAACAATGACCGTCCGTTTTTCCAAACGCCAACTCGTTTTCCTTTTCACTTTTCTTATTGTCATCGCTGCTTTTTTTGCCGTTCTTTATGTTTATACACTCAAGCCGCTTTATAACCGGATGGATGAGCTAAGCGCGACCGTTGATAGTGAGAAACAGCTATTAGCAGCGACAAAAGCTCAAGTCAGTCAACAACAAACACAAAACACCGAAAGTGTCGTTGAACTAGAAAAAAAGGTACCAGTCAAACCGCTTGTCGAACAGCTTTTGCTTGATTTAGAGAAAGCAGAAGTCATTTCGGACAGCTTCATTTCGAACATGACATTTAATGAGGAAGCCGAAATCAATTCGTCTGAACAATCATCAACAACGAACGAAACGAATGATCAAAAAGAAACGAAGTCGTCGACATCATCGAGTGAGTCATCTCTCTCATTGCCAAGCGGTCTTAAAAAAATTTCTGTTCAACTAACGGTCCAGTCACCGTCGTACTATCAGTTAGAACGATTTTTACAAACGTTAGAGGAATTGCCGCGTATCGTTTCTGTTGAATCGCTGTCATTTACCGGGAACCCAGAATTGACATCGATCGATACAGAAGTCAAGCCATTAACCTATTCACTCACGATTAGCGCGTTTTATCATCCGGGTTTAGCCCATTTACAAAATGAACTGCCGCCGCTTGACGTTCCTCCGCCGAGCGAGAAGCGGAACCCGTTAACAGAAATCACCCCGAATGACTCGCCAAAAGAAGAAATGTCACCGGGGCGGTAACATTGAAACGGAGAGGGATCGCATGCTGTTGCGCACAAATAGAGGGATGACGCTCATTGAACTATTAGCGGTCATTGTCATTTTCGGGGTGGTTTCCCTTATTGCAGTGATCGCTGTCCTTCACATCATTGAAAAGTCAAGAGAGCAAGCGTTTGTTTCCAATGCTTACGCGCTATATGAAGCAGCTCGTCTCCATGTCGGCGCAGAAAAAGTCGAGTTTCTTTCTCCCCGCTCGTCGGAAACATTAACGTACAAGCAACTTGTGGAGGACGGCATGCTCGAACCTATGCAAGACCCGTTCACAGGAAATGTGTTATCACCTGAGAATAATTCATCGTATGTGTTAGTAAAAAAACGCGAAGACGGTAACCTAGAATATTCTGTTTGTTTAAAAGGAGAAACGAAACAACTTTGTACGTACTCTGAACAGTCTCCTGAAGTGCCTATTGATGCCTTGTCAGTGAAAGAAATTCGCGATCAATAAGGAGCGAAATTTGACGAAAACCTTCGAGAACAAGACGACAAATGTCTTGTTCTTTTTTTCTTTCTTTATGATAGGATGAACGGAGAACGAAGGAAACGGGGATGATGAAAAGATGGACAAGCAAGGAAAAGAGATTTCGATTAAAATTAACGGTAAAGAACGGCCGTTTACAACAGAAACATCAACGTATATAGAAGCGGAAATAAGTGCGGCGAAGGAAGAAGAACCGCTCGCCTTGGAAGCTCCGCCGCTCGTTTCGTTTCCATCCGAAACAACGCCATCAAAGAAGCGGCCGAAGGTGAACAGGATGATAAAAACGCGCGTGAAATCCGCCGTTTTTTCGATTTTTATGGCTGTGATCATTGGGACAAGCTTCGGCTTTATTGTTCTCAATGTCATTCCGGAGAAAAAAGAGCCTATGTCTCTTCAGAAGGACCGCTCGCTTTCGGCGATTTCGCCAGCATCGTCGTCGAAAACAGCAAATGTTCCCCCGTCTTCAGCCGCTGAAGGAAACACAGAGTCAGCGTTTACCGTCAGTGTCATTCAAGCAGGTGTATTTAGCGATGAGAAAGCAGCAAAAACTTATGCAAAACAATTGCAGAATTCCGGAATTCCGATTGTAGTGGCGGTTGGCCAACAGCCGATATCATTATTCATCGCGGTGGGTGCCGATAAGGAAACGCTGCAGCCACTAAATGATTGGTACAAGCAAAAAGGACAAAGTACGTATATGAAATTACTATCTTTAGGGACCGTTAATGATCGGCAACTCCAAGATTTCCTAACCGCTAGCGAATCTTTATATGAAAAAGTTGCTGTCTTATCTGCTCGCTTGTTAGGAAAAGGAGAAGTAAAACCAAATGAGTGGGCATCTTTAAAAAATGCGTATAAGCAATTTGAATCACAATCACCTTCAAATAATCAGACCAAGCAATACGTTCGACACTTAAAAAATGCTTATTTATCATTGGACGCTTATCAAGAAGAAGAGGATGATGCATTGCTGTGGAAAGCCCAACAAGAACTTCTTGAAGCATTAAACGATTATATTTCATTAACCTCGTGAAGAAGCGAATTTAGCTTCTTTTTTTTTGGAGAATTTTGTCGCATTTAAAAATTGTGTCTAAACGTGAGATTTGGTACGATACAATTGTATCTTCCAATTTGAAACGAATTGCAAAGGGTGATGTCAATGAAACGATTACTATTAGCTTCTAGTTCTCCTCGTCGCAAACAACTGCTTGAAATGGCGAACCTCTGCTTTGAAATCCTCCCTAGTCATATTGATGAACAATTTCAAGAAGACGAATCCCCTGAACAAATCGTTCAATCGCTTGCTTATCAAAAAGCAAAAGCAGTGGCTAGTACTAATCCTGACGCATACGTCATTGGTGCGGATACAGTCGTTGTTTACAACGGACACATTTTAGGAAAGCCGAAAACGAAACAAGAAGCAGCCAATATGTTATGCCTCTTATCTGGAAATACTCACGAGGTGCTAACAGGAGTAGCCATTGTCACACCGGACCAGGAAACAGTGTTTGTTGAACGGACAGCAGTAACCTTTTGGGACTTAACGGAGGAGGACATTTCCGCGTACATTGCCACTGGCGAACCAATGGATAAAGCGGGTGCATACGGCATCCAAGGACAAGCGGCACTATTTGTCAAACGAATTGAGGGAGACTACTTTTCCGTCGTCGGCTTACCGTTATCGCGTACTGTTCGTGAACTAAAGCGACTTGGTTGGTAAAAGATCATAAGGATTTGTTGTCTTAAGTTGTCTGGAAAAAAGCATGCTTTTGAAAAGGAATTTCGTCTGCAAGCTGGCTGTTGAAAAGTGCCAAAGCCAAAAAGGGGGTATTCATTCTGAAAACGATGTCGTTAATGATTCGAGATGTGCCAAAAGAGTCCCGTCCGCGTGAACGTCTCGTTATGAATGGACCAGAAAGTTTAGCGGACCATGAGCTGCTTGCAATTTTATTGCGGACAGGAACAAAAGAGGAATCAGCGTTGCAGCTTGCTCATCGTCTGCTTCATCATTTTGAAGGATTACGGCAGCTAAAAGATGCAACGATTGAAGAAATGACAAGTTTAAAAGGGATCGGTACAGCCAAAGCGATCCAAATTTTAGCGGCGCTTGAATTGGGACGGCGCATTAGTCGCCTTAGTTACCATGGACGATATGTGATTCGTTCTCCCGAAGATGGGGCAAAATATGTGATGAACGACATGCGTTTTTTGTCTCAAGAACATTTTGTTGCTATTTATTTAAATACGAAAAATCAAGTTATTCATCGTAAAACGGTGTTTATCGGTAGTTTAAACGCCTCTATTGTTCACCCGCGTGAAGTGTTTAAAGAAGCGATTAAGCGATCTGCTGCCTCTATCATTTGCGCTCACAATCATCCTTCAGGTGATCCGACCCCGAGCCGCGAAGATCTCGAAGTTACGAAACGACTCGTCGAATGCGGTCGAATGATCGGAATCGAAGTGTTAGACCATCTCATTATCGGTGATCAAAAATTTATCAGTTTGAAAGAAAAAGGATATATGTAGTAGTTCTCTTTTTTTGTCGAATAAGTTATAATAACAGTTATGAGTTTTTCATAGCCTTTTCTTAGGGCGGTGCTGTACAAAAACATATGAAAAATCGACAAAATTAGCGAATTTTTATAAAAAAGTATTCGTTTCAGAAAGGAAGATACGGACTATGTTTGGATTGGGGACAAGAGATCTTGGAATCGATTTAGGAACGGCCAATACTCTTGTATATGTGAAAGGAAAAGGAATTGTTGTCAGAGAACCATCAGTAGTTGCTTTGCAAAAAGATACGAAACAAATTGTTGCAGTTGGAAATGAAGCGAAAAATATGATTGGGCGGACACCGGGAAATGTAGTTGCGTTACGCCCAATGAAAGATGGCGTCATTGCTGATTATGAAACAACTGCGATTATGATGAAATACTACATTAATCAAGCAACGAAAAACAAAGGATTGTTTGCTGGTAAGCCATATGTGATGGTATGCGTACCGTATGGCATTACAGCAGTAGAAGAGCGTGCGGTCATCGATGCCACACGTCAAGCTGGTGCACGCGATGCGTATACGATTGAAGAGCCGTTTGCGGCAGCGATTGGTGCCAACTTGCCTGTATGGGAGCCAACAGGGAGCATGGTTGTCGATATCGGTGGCGGTACGACAGAAGTTGCGGTCATTTCTCTTGGCGGCATCGTTACAAGCCAGTCAATTCGCATTGCTGGCGACGAAATGGATGAATCGATTATTCAATACATTCGCAAAACGTATAACTTAATGATTGGGGAGCGTACAGCTGAAGCAATCAAAGTCGAAATCGGTTCTGCTGGAGACCCTGAAGGAATTGGTACAATGGAAATTCGTGGCCGCGACTTATTAACGGGGCTGCCAAAAACGATTGAAATTAGTGCAGAAGAAATTGCCGAAGCGTTACGTGACACCGTCTATGCGATCGTGGATTCCGTGAAAAATACCTTAGAAAAAACGCCACCGGAATTAGCGGCGGACATTATGGATCGCGGCATTGTCTTAACAGGTGGCGGCGCGCTCTTGCGCAATCTCGATAAAGTCATCAGTAAAGAAACGGACATGCCTGTGATTGTTGCGGAAAACCCGCTTGACTGCGTGGCGATCGGCACAGGTAAAGCATTAGACCATATTCATTTGTTTAAAAACAAGGCGAGAGACCATCGCTAATGGTAAGAGGGTGTCGACATCATGCCACAGTTCTTTTTGAATAAGCGATTAATTTTGTTACTCGTCAGCATCATTTTTCTCGTGGCATTGATTGGTTTTTCCTTAAAAGAACGGACAGAGCTCACATGGCCAGAACAGTTTATTAAAGATACAACTGGTTTTGTACAGCTTATCTTTCATAAGCCCGCACAACTTGTTGCGGGCTTCTTTGAGAATATTCAAGACATCAAAAATACATACAAAGAAAACAAGTTACTCAAAGAACGTCTTGATGAATATGTAACCTTAGAGGCACAGCTTCAAACGTTAAAAAAAGAAAATGCTGAGCTTCGGGCGATTTTGAAGAAAAGGGAAAGTTTGCGTGATTTTGTACCGATTCAAGCAACGGTGATCGGACGAAATCCGGATCGTTGGCAAGAAATTATCATTGTCAATAAAGGAGAACAAAACGGCGTTAAAAAAGACATGGCGGTCATTACGCCAGAGGGATTGGTCGGGAAAGTGCAACATGCTTCTCAATTTACATCAACTGTTCAGTTATTGAGCGCACTCGACCAAAAAAATCGCATTTCCGCTTATGTGCAAGGCAAAGAAAATGTATTTGGATTAATTGAAGGATACGATGAAAAGCGGAAGGCATTGCTTTTAAAGGAAATTCCGTTTGATGCCAAAATTGAGAAAAAGCAACTCGTCGTAACGTCTGGTCTTGGCGGTATTTTCCCAAAAGGGTTACCTATTGGGGAAGTCATGGAGGTTGTACCAGATCAGTACGGGTTAACAAAAATGGTCTATGTGAAGCCGGCTGCCAATCTTTATGATATTGACGATGTCATTATTGTGAAACGAAAAATTGATGAGACGTTACAAGAAAAGGAGGAAGCAAAGTGAAAAAACTCTTTCTTCCTTTTCTTGCAACAGTATTTTTTATGAGCGAAAGCATTTTTATTGATCTTTGGCCAAAAGATGAGTTGTACCAGCAGTATGTATTTGTGCCTCGCTTTTTACTTATTTTCCTTATTTTCCTGACTGTTTATGTCACGCAAACGCATGGAATGGTATATGGGTTGATTTTTGGCATGTTATATGACATCGTCTATACAGAAGTTCTCGGTATATATATGTTTTCATTTACCCTTATTGCTTATATGATGGCAAAAGCGATGAAAATATTTCATAATCATCTTTTTATTACTTGTTTTCTTAGTATGATGGCTGTCTCTGTTCTTGAGTTTTATGTGTACGGAATTCAGTTGCTTATTGGAAAAACCAACATGTCTTTTCACGATTTTTATTCACATCGCCTGCTGCCGACGCTGGTGTTAAATGTTATATTTATTATTTTATGTTCTTACCCATTAAAGCAGTGGTTAGTAAAAATCGGACGTCGCGAGCGGGAAGAATGAAAAAGGAAAACGGACGGGGTTTGTAGAATTATTCGTTGAGGTGAACGTTGTGAATAGGCAAAAACAATCATATGTAACGATTAAGGGAACGAAAGATGGGCTGACGTTACATCTCGATGATACGTGTTCCTATGATGACTTAATTGCCGAATTGGAAGAAAAGTTAACGGTGAATGAACCGAAGGAATCAGACGGTCCGCTCGTTTCTGTTCATCTCAAAGTTGGAAATCGTTACTTAACACCGAAACAGGAAGAAGAGCTTCGCGCGTTAATTCGAGGGAAAAACAATTTAGTCGTTCAATCCATTGACAGCAATGTCATCACGAAAGAGGAAGCGCTTCAATGGAAACGGAAAACCGAAATTGTGTCAGTGTCTAAAATTGTTCGTTCAGGTCAAGTGTTGCATGTGCAAGGCGATCTTTTATTAATTGGTGATGTGAATCCTGGAGGAACGGTTATTGCCGGGGGAAACATTTTCATTCTCGGTGCATTACGGGGAATTGCCCATGCGGGGTATTATGGAAATAAGGATGCGGTCATCGCAGCCTCGATTATGAAGCCGATGCAGTTAAGAATTAGCGACGTGATGAGCCGTGCTCCCGATTATAAAACAGATGAGCGGAATGAGATGGAATGTGCGTATATTGATGATGATAACCAAATTGTCGTTGACCGCTTGCAGTTACTTACGCATCTACGACCGAATTTGTCACGGTTAGAAAGGAGAATGTAGCAGTGGGAGAAGCTATCGTCATTACATCAGGAAAAGGCGGCGTCGGAAAAACGACAACGACCGCTAACGTAGGAACAGCGCTTGCGTTGTTAGGAAAGCGTGTCTGCCTTGTTGATACGGACATTGGCTTACGCAATCTTGATGTTGTCATGGGGCTTGAGAATCGTATCATTTACGACTTGGTTGATGTCGTAGAAGGTCGCTGCACCATTCAAAAAGCGCTAGTGAAAGATAAGCGTTTTGACGACCAACTTTATTTATTGCCGGCAGCGCAAACAAGCGATAAAACAGCGGTCACGCCGGAACAAATGAAACGTTTGGTTGAAGAGCTGAAACAAGATTATGATTATGTGCTGATTGATTGCCCAGCTGGAATTGAGCAGGGCTATAAAAATGCTGTGGCGGGAGCGGATGCAGCAATTGTCGTGACAACGCCGGAAGTGTCAGCGGTGCGTGATGCTGATCGAATTATTGGTTTACTAGAAAAAGAGGAACATATTAAGCCGCCTCGCTTGGTGATTAATCGGATCCGCGGTCATATGGTGAAAAACGGAGATATGCTCGATATTGACGAAATTGTCATGCACTTATCGATTGATTTATTGGGAATTATTGCCGATGATGAAAATGTCATTAAAGCGTCCAATAACGGGGAGCCGATCGTCCTGGACCCGAGCAGCAGAGCCTCCATCTCTTATCGCAATATCGCCAGAAGAATTCTTGGTGAATCTGTACCGTTACAACCATTAGAAGAGGAACAAAAAGGCCTCTTTGCAAAAATTAAAAAACTTTTTAGTGTGCGTTAACCCCTGCTAACTAGGTTAGTAGGGGTTTTTATCATATATTCATAGGTTGTCTAATAAACTAGTACAAACTACGTTGTAAGGGAATGGTGAGAGATGGATGAATAAGCGTGCTCGAGAGATTCGCAAGCGAATCGAAAAACGAAGACGGGATCGGCAGAATCATTATGAAGCACCACGACAAGCCCTATTTGATGTAACGGATGAAGAGCGATACGGACAACCGGTCATTACATATGACCGTTACTCGTTGGATGAAAAGCACCCTCTGTTTCGAAAAGAAGTATTTCTTTTCAAAACGCTTTTCTCTGTTTGTCTTGTATTAGTGACGGCAATTTTATTTAAACATCCATCAACAACGCTAGAACCGGCAAGAGATTTTGTTAAAAAGACGATGGAACAAGAATTTCAATTTGCTGCTGTGTCCCATTGGTATGAAAAACAATTCGGGGAGCCGCTGGCATTATTTCCAACGGAAAAAAAAGACACAAACGCCTCAAAAACGAAACAGTATGCGATTCCTGCTTTAGGACGTGTGCTTGAAAACTTCCAAAAAAACGGTCAGGGGGTTATGGTGGAAACGACAAGTAACGCAAAGGTTGAAGCAATGAACGAAGGCATTGTGGTTTTTGCCGGAACAAAAGACAAGATCGGCAAAACCGTCATTATTCAGCATGCTGACGGAAGCGAATCATGGTACGGCAACTTAGGAAAGATTGCCGTGAAACTCTATGATTTCGTGGAAACGGGGAAAGAAGTCGGAACAGCGATGAATAATGCCGACAATACAAAAGGGGTATTTTACTTTGCGATTAAAAAAGGGGATCACTTTATTGATCCAATTCAGGTGATTTCCTTTGAATAAGTATGTATCGGTACTGACAAAAATCCATATTCATCCGCTGCTATGGCTCATGAGCGGAATTGCCGTTGTGACTGCCCATTTTCAACAATTGTTTCTGCTATTTTTCATTGTCTTTATTCATGAGCTCGGTCACGCTGTTGCCGCTCTTTTTTTTTCATGGCGCCTGAAACAAATATTGTTGTTACCGTTTGGCGGTGTTGCCGAAGTGGAAGAGCACGGGAATCGTCCGTTTCACGAAGAGTTGGTTGTCACTCTTGCCGGCCCGGTACAGCATATTTGGCTTTTAGGAGCTGCCTTTCTTCTATGGAAAAGCGGCATGATCACAACCGAGGGATGGAGGATGTTTGTCCATGATAACATCGCCGTACTTCTCATCAATTTATTACCGATTTGGCCATTGGATGGTGGGAAGCTATTGTTTCTTGCATTGGCACGCCATCTTCCATTTAGTGAAGCGCATGAAAAAATGGTTTTTTGTTCGTTTGGGGTACTGGCTATTTTGGTAATAGCAATTGTTTTTATTGAACCGTCCCAACTCGATCTCTGGGTTATTGTTCTCTTTCTCATGGTCTCTTTATGGAAGGAATGGCGTCATCGTCACTATGTTGTCATGCGCTTTTTACTTGAGCGCTATTATGGAAAAAGAGGTGACTATATGAAATTGCAGCCGATTACCGTTGACGAAACAGAACCGATTCTACATGTGCTGCAAAAATTTTATCGCGGTCAAAAACATTCGATTGTCGTTGTGAAAAATAACAAAAAGCAAGCGACCCTTGATGAAAATGAACTTCTTCATGCTTTTTTTACCGAACGGCAAACCGACGAACAGGTAGGAAACCTTATATATAATATATGAGCCGGTTGGCTAATATATAGGAAAATTTTATAATATCAATGTCAATGAGAGCAGTCAAACATATTGACAGCTCTCGTTTAGTTATGGTACTATTTCTCGTGTTGTAGAAAATTTTGTACCGTTCAGCTAAACGGACAAAAGGCGGTGCAAAGGTTCGTCTTTGCAGCACCCGTACTACAACCGCTCAGCGCAGGTTCCAAGCTTTCGCAATCGCGAAACGCCTCGTTGCTGGCGAGTCTGAGTCTATGTTAGGAGGTGCAATGATGTACGCAATTATTGAAACTGGCGGTAAACAAATTAAAGTTCAAGAAGGTCAAGAAATTTACATCGAAAAAATCGACGTAGCAGAAGGCGAAACCGTGACATTCGACAAAGTGTTATTTGTAGGTGGCGAGACTGTAAAAGTTGGCAATCCTACGGTCGAAGGGGCAACGGTAACGGCGAAAGTGCAAAAACATGGTCGTCAAAAGAAGATCATCGTTTTCAAATATAAGCCGAAAAAGAACTATCGTCGTAAACAAGGTCACCGTCAACCTTACACAAAAGTAGTCATCGAAAAAATTAACGCGTAAGACACTAGCGATGATAAAGGTAGAAATTGAACGCACAGACGAAGGAAAAATCCAAGCGTTTACGATGAAAGGTCACGCGAATTTCGCGGAACGTGGACAAGATATCGTTTGTGCTGGAGCATCGGCCGTTTCGTTTGGCGCGGTGAATTCCATCATTGCGCTGGCGAACGTTCAACCGCGTATCATGCAAGGGGAGGAAGGCGGCTATCTTCGTTGCGAGCTTCCTGTTATTGAAGACCCGGCAATCGAAGAAAAAGTCCAGCTTCTCCTTGAAGCGATGCTCGTTTCTTTACAAACGATTGAGAGAGATTACGGGAAATATATTCGCATTATTCAACGATAACAGGAGGTGACATACATGTTAAGACTTGATCTTCAATTTTTCGCATCGAAAAAAGGTGTAGGTTCTACAAAAAACGGTCGTGATTCTATCGCGAAACGCCTTGGCGCAAAACGCGCTGACGGTCAATTCGTCACAGGCGGTTCCATCCTTTACCGTCAACGTGGTACAAAAATTTACCCAGGTGTAAACGTTGGTCGTGGTGGCGATGACACACTTTATGCGAAAGTCGACGGTATCGTTCGCTTTGAACGTCTTGGCCGTGACCGCAAAAAAGTGAGCGTTTATCCTGTCACACAAGAAGCATAAGTGAGCGTTGGGAAACTCTAACCTTTTGGTTAGGGTTTTCTTTTTGTCTAGCTTCAGCACTTCAGCAGCCAGCTTTCTTTTGCCCGATAACCTTCTTCTCGAGGCGGGAAACATTTCAGCTGAATTCGAGGAAGCTAGGAAGGCGCATTTTTCCGCCGCCCACAGGACGTGAACAGCTTTTAAGCAAAACTGGCCCGCCTCTTCTTTTCTTAAAATGCAAGCACTTCTCGGTCAGAAGAACATTTCTTTACGGCATTAGATACTCTCCTCCGCTCTTCTTTACTAGCCGTTTTATTTATCATTTGGTATAATTTTGCTAAAAACGAATGAGTAGGGGCGCCACACATGGAGAAACAATGGAGTATATTGGATGTGCTACGCCATTCCCGACATGATTGGTTAAATAAAATTCAGCTCATTAAAGGGAATTTGGCACTCAACAAGGTCGAACGGGTCAATGACATTATTGAAGAAATCGTTCGTGATATGCAACATGAAACGAAACTAACAAATTTAAAAGCAGCGCGCTTTGCTGAGATGCTAATGACATACAATTGGGAAGCGCGATGTGTTGTACTAGAATACGAAGTGATCGGGGATGAATGTGATTTATCCTCCCATGATGCGGAGTTAACACAATGGTGCCGCTCGTTTTTTGCTGTTATTGAGCAACAAGCGGATATAAATAGGGAAAATTATTTAGAGATTTCTATTGAAGTTGCCAAGAGAGAAATCAGATTGTTTTTTGATTACAATGGAACAATAAAGAATATGAACGCAGTTAAGGAATGGCTTGAAGAGCATAAAAAAGGAATCGCGATTCATATTGATCATTTTCATATACATAATGAAGAAATGACCGTGCTCATAAAGATTGACTTGTAAGCATCAAGAATAGATCGGAGGAAAAAGCATGTTTGTCGATCAAGTAAAAATTTATGTCAAAGGTGGCGACGGCGGAAACGGAATGGTGGCGTTCCGCCGCGAAAAATATGTGCCAAAAGGCGGTCCAGCCGGCGGTGATGGTGGAAAAGGCGGCGATGTTGTATTTGTCGTCGATGAAGGGTTACGGACGCTGATGGATTTTCGCTACCAGCGCCATTTTAAAGCGGCAAAAGGCGAAAATGGGATGTCGAAAAATCAGCATGGAAGAAATGCCGAAGATTTAATTGTCAAAGTTCCTCCGGGAACCGTCGTTATTGATGACGAAACGAAACAAGTCATTGCCGATTTGACAGAAAACGGCCAGCGTTTTGTCGTTGCTAAGGGAGGCCGTGGTGGACGTGGAAATACAAGGTTTGCGACACCGGCCAATCCGGCTCCGGAAATTGCCGAAAATGGGGAACCGGGAGAAGAACGTTATGTCATTCTTGAATTAAAGCTGCTAGCTGATGTCGGGTTAGTTGGTTTTCCAAGCGTCGGAAAATCAACGCTTCTTTCTGTCGTTTCCGCAGCGAAGCCAAAAATTGCGGATTATCATTTTACGACGCTCGTTCCTAATTTAGGGGTCGTTGAAACGGAAGATGGCCGCAGCTTTGTCATGGCCGATTTACCGGGACTAATCGAAGGAGCTCACCAAGGTGTTGGGCTTGGTCACCAATTTTTGCGTCATATTGAGCGAACACGTGTCATTGTTCACGTTATTGATATGGCGGCGATCGAAGGACGCGATCCGTATGAAGACTATTTAGTGATTAACGAGGAACTAAAGCAATATAATTTGCGTTTAACAGAGCGGCCGCAAATTATTGTCGCCAACAAGATGGACATGCCAAATGCCGAAGAAAATTTAAAGGCTTTTAAAGAAAAACTGCAAGAATACGTACCGATTTTCCCGATTTCTGCCATTACAAGACAAGGACTGCGTGATTTGTTGTTTGCCATTGCTGATCTTCTTGAGACAACGCCGGAGTTTCCGCTTCATGAGGTGGAAGAACCAGCTGTGCAGCGCGTGGTGTATAAACTGGAAAAAGAAGCGCCAGCGTTTACAATCACGCGTGATAGTGATGGAACGTTTATCGTGTCGGGAGAAAAGGTCGAAAAATTGTTTAAGATGACCGATTTTTCAAGAGAAGAATCCATTCGTCGTTTTGCACGGCAATTGCGGGCGATGGGAGTCGATGATGCGTTGCGGGAACGCGGGGCAAAAGACGGCGATATTGTCAAATTGTTGGACTATGAATTTGAATTTATCGATTAATTCAGCGGGGAGGGGACGCGGTCTGTTGGATAAAAAATTTTATTTAGTGCGGGAAGACGTATTGCCAGAAGCGATGCGAAAAGTATTACAGGCAAAAGAATTGTTAGAACGAAAAAAAGTTGATTCCGTTGCCGAAGCAGTGCAAAGAGTGGATGTAAGCCGCAGCGTGTTTTACAAATATCGCGATGCGGTATTTCCCTTTCAAGCAGTTGTTAAAGAAAGCATTGTGACGTTATTTTTCCATTTGGAAGACCGTTCCGGTACGTTGTCGAAGCTGCTTGCTATTGTCGCGGGGGCTGGATGCAACGTGTTAACCATTCATCAAACGATTCCGCTTCAAGGCCGCGCGAATGTAACTTTGTCCATTAGCACAAGCGATATGCAAGAGGACATTGACGACCTACTAGCAAAATTGCGCTGTCTAGAATTCGTCGAAAAGGTAGAAATCGTTGGTTCAGGGGCGTACTAAGTTAAGGGAGAGGCAAATGATGAAAATTGGTTATTTAGGACCGAAAGCAACATTTACCGATTTAGCAGTCACAACGATGTTTCCACAGGCAGAAAAAATTTCGTACGATACGATTCCCGAATGTATTGATGCTGTGAGTCATGGGAAAGTGGAATTAGGGGTGGTACCGCTTGAGAATGCGCTGGAAGGCTCAGTCAATTTAACGATCGACTACCTTATTCATGAGCAATCATTGCCGATTGTCGGGGAAATTATCGCCCCGATTCAACAACATTTAATGGTGCACCCTTATCATGTGAACGGTTGGAAAGACGTGCAAGAAATTTATTCACATTCTCATGCTATTGCGCAATGCCATAAATTTTTACATACCCATTTTAAAAAAGCGAAGTATGTGTATATGACATCAACAAGTGCGGCCGCTAAGTTTGTTAGTGAACACCCTCACCTTCATATCGCCGCGATTGCCAATCGGCTAGCGGCGGAAGAATACGGCTTGACGATTGTTCGTGAAAATATTCACGATTACGATTATAACCATACACGATTTATTATTGTCCGTAGACAAAATGAGGAGTTAACGATTGATTCGCCGCTATATGCTGGTGATAAAACGACTTTGATGATCACGCTTCCGAAAGACCAAGCTGGAGCTCTTCATCAAGTGCTGTCTGCGTTTGCATGGCGAAAATTAAACCTAACAAAAATCGAATCCCGTCCCGCTAAAACCGGATTAGGCAACTACTTCTTTATCATTGACATTGATCAAAAAATGGACGACGTACTCATCCCCGGAGCGATTGCTGAACTCGAAGCACTTGACTGCACCGTTCAAGTGTTAGGGAGTTATCCATACTATATTGTTTAAAAACGTTCATAAACGGCAAACATCTTTGAAATCAAAGTGCTGTTTGTTTTGCCAAAAAGGTGAACAGCGAAACATGGATGTGTAAAGATAGTTTTTATCGTGGGTACAAAATCGGTCATAGCTTCAGATGAAAGGAAATCCCCGGCTGTGAAAATAATCACGGCTGCGGGGATGTTTTTACATGTTTGTATAAAATGCGCTGATGGCTCTGTACCATTTGTTTTGGGAGTTGCTCGACATGAAAAAAGCGAAGATCCAATGATTCGTTAGGGTCCATGTGCAGATCTCCGAGAAATTCGTTCGTTTCGTACACTATGGTGACCATATAGAATTCGTCTCCATTGGCTGCCTTCACGTAGTTATTAGCTCCTGAAATAACATCGATCATTTTGCATTTTCCTATTGTCAGCCCAGTTTCTTCTAACACTTCACGCCGTGCCGTTTCTTCTGTGGATTCCCCCAATTCCATCAATCCACCCGGAAGTCCCCAGAAGCCATGCGGATGTTTTCGTTGTTGTAACAATATTTCACCGTTTTTATTTTTGATAATCACCAATGAACCGACTAAGATTAATGGCCGATGTCCGACAAGGGAGCGAAGTTCTTCAATGTATCCCATTTCGTTCTCCTTTCCATTGGTTTAACAAATAAGTCCCTTACTATAAATGTAAGGGACTTCGTTTCATGATTCAATCAGAAACCCAGCCTTTTTGAGGGCAAGGCAGGCCGCGTCGAGCTTGGCGATGGAGTCCGCTTCCAGCGTATGAAGGTGGGTACCGTCGGTAAGCTGTAATAAGTAAGAGGAATTTGTTTCCTCAATTTTTTGAATGAATTGTTCCACTTCCAGACGGTTGCTGACCATGACGGAAGCGGTTAAATCACCGTAAACGGGATGTTCGATTTTCACATCTTTGACGGTAACGCCGTGATCGACAATAAGCTGCAACTCTTCTTTTGTCTGTTCCGGAGCATGATAGCAAGCAACGACACGAGTATATGTTTCGTGTGGGACGTTGGTTGGAAGGTATAAATAGCCTTGGCTTGTCGCAATAATCGGCTCATTACGCGCTTTCAACAACGAAATGTCCTGCACAATCACTTGACGGCTGACATTTGTTTTCGCTGCCAATTCCGCTCCTGTTAATGGCTGTTCACTTTCTTTGAGCCACTGCAAAATGAGCTTGCGCCGCTGTTCTCCTAAAATTTTCTTCTCCTCTTTCAATCGTTTCTACCCCTTTCTATGTTGACAAATCTCTTCTAGTACGGCCACAAGTCGATCGATTTCCGCAACAGTTGTGAATCTTCCAAAGGAAATGCGCACAAACTGCTTTGCTTCTTCTTTTTCTTTTCCAATCGCCAACATTGTTCGAGAAGGTGCCTGTTTTCCTATTTGGCAAGCACTTCCGGTAGAAATTGCAATGCCATGGCGGTTGCACTCCAACATCGTATATTGTCCTTCGATTCCTTGGACAGAAAGACCGATAATATTCGGTAAATGGGCTTCTGGATGCCCTTCGATTGTAATGGGCAATCTTTTTTCATGAATCAGAGAAATAAAGTATTGCCGCAATTGTTCGAGCCTTGTTTGTTCGTTGATGAGATCGGCACAAATATGTTGCGCCGCTGTGACGAACGATGCGATTCCCGGAACATTGACCGTTCCCGGGCGAAAGCCGTATTCGTGCGTGGCGTTTGGAAAGCAAGCATTCCATTTTATGCGCGGATCGATGTAAACGGCTCCGACTCCTTTTGGACCGTAAATTTTATGAGCAGAAATCGAAAGACTGTCGATACACATTGCTTGGACATCTACATGTATTTTACCAAAGGTTTGGACGCAATCGCTATGAAAGATGACCCCATGTTGGCGCAATCGTTTTCCGATTTCTTGAATTGGCTGAACGGTTCCGATTTCGGGATTAGCATGATGAATTGAGGCGAAAATTGTTCTTGGGGTAATCGCATGTTCGAGTTCCTCGATATCGATCAGTCCAAACCGGTCAACCGGTAAATACGTTACGTCATATCCTTCTGTTTCTAGCTGTTGGAACAAATGATACAACGAGGCATGCTCAGTCGCGGTTGTAATAAGATGGTTCCCTTTATGACGATGTGCTTGAATGATCGAATGAACGGCGAGAATGTTGGACTCGGTACCCCCGCTTGTAAAATAAATTCCACGCTCGTCACCATGAATGAGTGCCGCGAGTTCTTTTCGGCAAATGCCTAACAAGCGATTCGCGGCGCTGCCAATATCGTGTAAGCTGCTCGAATTGCCAAAGTAGGATGTTGCTGCTTCGGTATAAGCGTGCAGCGCTTCTTTGCTCATTGGTGTTGTTGCGGCGTAATCGAAATAAATCATCAAAATCATTCCTTTTTAAAATGATTAAGAAAACTCTTGTCATCAGTTTAAATATATGTCAATATAGGTGTCAAGACAGTTAAAAAATAGGAGGCACCTGTATGCCGAAAGAACATGTCATTATTGTCGGAAGCGGTATAGCCGCTTTAGTGACTGCATGGCACTTACATGAATATCGAAATGTGATAATTTTCACAAAATCCAAAAAGGAAGAAAGTAACTCGTGGTTGGCTCAAGGGGGAGTGGCCGCGGCTTTTTCCAAGCAAGATGACTGGCGGTTTCATTATGAAGATACGATGATCGCGGGTGGTTACCATAACGACGAGCGAGCAGTTGAGACGCTCGTTAAAGAAGGTCCGAAACGGATTCGCGAACTGATTGCTGCTGGCTTACAATTCGACACTGATAAAGATGGACGATTTCATCTTGGAAACGAAGGGGCACATCGACACAGAAGAATTTTGCATGCAGGAGGCGACCAAACAGGGCGAGCGCTTGTTTCGTTTCTGTTGGAGCAGCTGCGCGGGAACGTGACGATCATTGAAGACGAATGTGTCATTGAGTTACTTGTTCATAACGGCCGCTGTATCGGAGTAAAAACGAAAAATCACTCTGGGATTATAGCGGCTCATTACGCGAGTGCCGTCGTTCTTTCGACGGGGGGATGTACGGGGATGTACGAATTTTCTTCGAACGCTTCGACCGTTACTGGTGACGGCATTGCTTTAGCCTATCGCGCAGGTGCGGTTATTACGGATATGGAGTTTATTCAATTTCATCCAACGATGCTTTTTGTTGACGGAAAAGCGGTCGGCCTTATTTCAGAAGCGGTGCGCGGGGAAGGAGCGGTGCTAGTCACCGAAGATGGAACAAGACTGATGGAACATGTCCATCCGCAACAGGATTTAGCTCCTCGCGATATTGTTGCCAGAACGATTCATGGGGAGATCATCAAAGGAAATCGCGTATATTTAGACATTTCTAAGATCGCTAATTTTCCGGAGCGATTTCCGGCCATTACGAAGCTATGCAAATCTTATGGAATCAACATTGAGACAGGAAAGCTTCCTGTGGTACCGGGAGCCCATTTTCTCATGGGCGGCATTCAAGTTGATAGTCGCGGGCAAACGTCTATACCGGGCTTGTATGCAGTAGGGGAAGCGGCTTGTACAGGAGTTCACGGTGCGAACCGTTTAGCGAGCAACTCGCTGCTTGAAGGAATCGTCTTTGGCGCACGGGTAGCAGAAACGTTACGGCAGCATGAGCAAAATACGATCACATACGAGCATCTGGAAAATCGATTTGTGAAAAAAAGCAGAAAATTACTGCCAACGAAACAGCAAATTCAAACAATCATGATGCACTATGTCGGAATCGTCAGAGACGAACAACGTTTAACATATGCAAAACAATGGTTTGAGCAATTTTCAATTCCCGATTTCGTCAACACAAATGTCGACGACTTCAAGTTAGAAGAAATCACGATCATCCATATGCTCATTACAGGATGGTTAATCACAACTTCTGCGTTGCAGCGAACAGAAAGCCGCGGAGGGCATTATCGGCATGATTATCCACATGCAGATGAAAATTGGCAACAACGGCGCATTTTGCGGGTAAAACAGGAACTTATGGCCAAAGTGTGGGGGGAAAAATGATGAATACGATGAAATTACAGCAAATGTTGCAGCAATTTTTTCTAGAAGATATCGGTGATCGTGATGTGACAAGCGAAACGATTTTTCCGAACAAAAAACGAGCAACAGGGGAGTTTCTGGCGAAAGAGGAAGGAGTTTTAGCCGGAACGGACATCATCGCAACAGGCTATCATCTGTTAGACCGGGAGATAGAAATCACTTTGCACAAGAAGGACGGCGAACAGGTGAAAAAAGGAGAACTCATCGCTACGGTTTCTGGTCCGATTGCACCATTACTAACCGGCGAGCGTGTCATTTTAAACTTATTACAGCGAATGAGCGGAATCGCAACATTAACCCATCGCGCTGTTACGACTTTAAATAGCGCACACACACGCATTTGCGATACAAGAAAAACAACGCCAGGGTTACGAATGTTAGAAAAATATGCAGTCACATGTGGAGGCGGCTATAATCATCGCTTCGGTCTGTATGATGGAGTGATGATTAAAGATAATCATATTGCCTTTTGCGGCTCGATTACAAAAGCGGTAGAAGCCGTTCGCGGCAAGCTTGGCCATATGATCAAAATTGAAGTGGAAACAGAAACGAAAGAACAAGTGCTAGAAGCGGTTGAAGCGGGCGTAGATGTGATTATGTTTGATAATCGTACTCCAGAGGAAGTGTGTGAGTTTGTCCAGCTTGTTCCTAAACAGATTATTACGGAAGCGTCTGGAGGAATTACGTTAGAAAATCTTGCGCAATACGGAAATACGGGTGTTGATTATATTTCGTTAGGAATATTAACCCATTCAGCGAAAGCATTAGATATTAGCTTTAATATTGAAGGATGGAAATAGGGGGAGAGAAACGATGAATGTGTTAGAAATGATGAAACAGCATGATGACATGCCACAAGACTATAAAACGATGAGTGTCGAGGAAATGGAAGCGCGTGTCCGTGCCATTAAAGAAAAATTTGGAGAACGGTTGTTTATTCCGGGACATCATTATCAAAAGGATGAGGTCATTCAATTTGCCGATGCGACCGGAGATTCATTGCAGCTTGCACAAGTCGCAGCGAAAAACGATAGAGCGGAATATATTGTATTTTGCGGTGTTCATTTTATGGCAGAAACAGCGGATATATTAACAGGGGATCATCAAAAGGTGATTTTACCTGATATGCGAGCAGGCTGTTCGATGGCCGATATGGCGGATTTGGCACAAGTCGAGCGGGCATGGCCGATTTTGCAGGAGCTATTTGGGGATACGATTTTGCCATTAACATACGTAAACTCAACAGCGGCTATTAAAGCGTTTGTCGGGTGTCATGGCGGAGCCACTGTTACATCGTCCAATGCAGAAAAAATGGTTGCTTGGGCATTGACGCAAAAAGAGAGGATCTTTTTCTTGCCGGATCAACATTTAGGAAGAAACACTGCGTATAAGCTAGGAATCGGTCTCGATGAAATGGCTGTGTGGAATCCGCTCACCGACTCACTTGAATATAAAGGAGATGTGAAACGAATCAAGGTGATTCTTTGGAAAGGGCATTGCTCTGTTCATGAAAATTTCACTATTAAAAATATTGAATACATTCGCCAAACAAAGCCAGATATGAACATTATCGTTCATCCGGAATGCAGCTGGGAGGTTGTTCAGCAGTCGGATTACGCAGGTTCTACGAAATATATTATTGAAACAATTCGAAACGCACCAGCGGGAAGCAAATGGGCGATCGGAACAGAAATGAATTTAGTCAACCGGCTCATTCAACAACATCCAGACAAAGAGATCATTTCGTTAAATCCTTATATGTGTCCATGTCTAACGATGAATCGCATCGATTTGCCGCATTTACTTTGGGCGTTAGAATCATTAGAACAAGGCAAAATCGTCAACCAAATTACCGTTCCATCTTCCATCGCCAAAGATGCCGTTCAAGCGCTTGAACGAATGTTAGCCCATGCATAAGAAAAGCGGAAGTGCTACGAATCGCTCTCAAAGCCAAATGTTCTCCAAGCAAGAGAATGGATTTCATGAATTTCTCTTACCCTATGCTTCGCTTTAAGGAGTTAAAGTAAAACAAGGTCTGATGGAGCATTTCCATCAAGCCTTGTTAATTTTTTATCATAAAATCATCGTTTCGTTCATAAGTTGTGTTGAAGGATCATGGTGACAACAAGCTGAAGCTGAAATACAATGCAAAGAGTTTGGGTGTAGGAGGGGAACGGAGTGAAAATCCATATCGTGCAAAAAGGCGACACGCTTTGGAAGATTGCGCAAAAATATGGGGTCGACTTTGAACAATTGAAGAAAATGAACGGTCATTTAAGCAATCCGGATATGATTATGCCGGGGATGAAAATTAAAGTGCCGACAGCAGGAGTCCCTGTCAAAAAAGAAATGCAAAAGAAAGAGACAAAAATTAATATCGCTCCGAAGAAAGAAGTGCCGAATATAGAACATCCATATGCCAATGTGAAACCATTTGTTTCGTTTGACATCGAAGCGGAGGTCTCTCCGAATATTAACGTCAATCCGCCAACCCAAGTAACATCAAAAGAAAATGTAAAAGAAACGCCGAAAGAAGCAGTGAATAAGATACCGAAAGAAAACATCAAAGAGACACCAAAATCAGTAATAAACGAGGAACCGAAAGAAACGCCAAAAGAAGCAGTGAACAAAGTACCAAAAGAAAATATCAACGAGATACCAAAGGAGAACAAAGTCGTCAATGAAAGTCCATCGAAAATCACTAATGAAGCGCCAAAACCATTAGAAACGAATAAAGAACCTCAAAAAGATTTGGAAAAAATAGTGAATGTATCACCGCTCACGCATACGATTCCACCAGTATCTCCTCAAGCAAATGTCAATTTTTCGAATGTCATACCGAATTTGCCGCCCCTTCCGCCAAAGCCAGCAAATATTTTACCAGGCATTATGAAGCATGATACAGAATTCGAAAGTCCGGCGGAAATAAAAGCAGAAAAAGAAAAAGATATAGATCATGAACAGCCGCCGGAGTTGCCAAAAATTCCTTATGTTCCGGTAATGCCGCAACAAACGTCACCGCAATATGGGATACCGGTACAGCCGAATGTTCAATTGCAAGAACCACCATGCGTTCCGGTTACTCCTGTTTTACCGGGGCACGGATTTTATTATTCGCCAATCTCACCAATAGGAGGATATCCGCCGTATCCACAGCCGCCGATGCCGGGATTGATGGAAAGCAGTTCACATCAGTTTCCGGGTATTCATGAAAGCAGCAGTGAATCGTCGGAGTTCGTACCACCAATGCCTAATGTAGCAGCACCCAATATATCACCAAATATATCACCGAATATATCACCGATGCCCAATGTAGCAGCATCGAATATAAGCCCAGAGACAAAAGAAAATGTACCGCCACAAGTACAGAGTCCTGTACCGTTGCCTTATCCAACAACACCGTGCGTACCTGTTACACCGATTATGCCTGGGTATGGATGGTATCCGCCAGCTTATCAAGGGCCGTATATGCCGGCTGCTCCATCTCATTATCCTGTCCCAACATATCCGGTACAACCGTTTCCTGTTTATCCAACACAACAGCAACCATCTATATATCCCGTTACACAAGCGCCGGGGCAACCGTATTTTCCGCCAGCTCCACAGCAATTATTTATGATGCCCGAATATGGAGAGAGCAGCGAACATGACTAATAGAAACGGGAGAGACGATACCATTGATCGTCTCTCTTTTCTTCTTGAGGCGGAATATGGGTTGCATCTCGAGAAACTTACTGTTTTAAAGCCGCGAGTATGGCTCGTTCATACGGATGAAGGGAAGTGGATATTAAAGGGATATCAAACATTTTCAGAAGCGGCTCGGCAGCTGTTATTTCTTCATTCATTAAATCAAGCGGGGTTTTCCAACGCTCCCTCGATACGAACGACGACATTTCAGAACGGAATTTTTACGTTTCAACAAGCGTACTGGATATTACAAACCTACATTCCCCATGTGAAACGATTATCGTTCACTTATGAAAGTGATATTCGTGACGGTCTGACTTTATTGATGAAGTATCATACGTTTACTGAGCAATTAGTCAACATTCCGTTTTTTCGAGCTACGCTTCCTCATTATCATTTGTACGAGAAATGGTGGCAGCGTTATCATTATTTCTATTCTCATTTGCCGTTCATCGAACGAGTGATGGACAAGGAAGAGCTTGCTTTTATTCTTGAATGCGCCCAATATTTCCTGCATTCTTTTTCGCGATTTGCTCCTTCTTTAGCAGAAGAAGCGGTGACCATTATCCACGGAGATGTTGCGTCCCACAATTTTTTACGGACAGAGGAAGGAACGGTATACTTAATTGACTATGATTTAATTGTTATTGCGCCGTCAAGTATTGATTATTTGCAGTACGCGAGTCGCATTTTACCGCATTTACAATGGTCAATGGATCGTTTGCAGGAATTTCCGCCGTTTTCCTTATGGTTAACAAAGCCATGGTTTTTGCATGCACTTCTTTTTCCTGCAGATATTATGCGTGAATGGCGAATTATTTTACAAAACAACAGGCTGTGGACGATTCCCTATTTTCATGAACGTAAACAGTTTGTCCAAAAAATCGTTCATATGATAAGATAACGTATATGTCATTTTTCGTGAAAGGAAGTCGAATGATGGAAGAGAAAATTCAAAAACTGATTGAATGGCTTCGTGAACAAGTGGCAAATGCAGGGCTTAACGGCGCGATTGTCGGAATTAGTGGCGGAATCGATTCCGCAGTTGTAGCTCATCTCATTAAGCGAGCATTTCCTGACAACTCGTTAGGATTAATTATGCCGTGTAAAAGCAATCCGAAAGATAAGGAAGATGCCTTAAAAGTTGTTGAAAGTTGCGGAATTAAGCATTTTGTCATTGATTTAACGGAAACGCATCAAACGTTATTTCGCGAAATTGAAAAGCAGTTAAAAGAAAAAGGCGAGTGGAACGAAGAAGCAGCACGGTTAGGTGATGCGAATACGCGAGCACGCTTAAGAATGACAACATTGTATGCTGTTGCCAATAATTATGGTTACATCGTTGTCGGAACCGACAATGCGGCGGAGTGGCATACAGGATATTTTACAAAATATGGTGATGGCGGAGTCGATTTAGTGCCGCTCGTTCATTTTACTAAAGGAGAAGTTCGCGAAATGGCACGCATTCTTGGCGTTCCTGAAGAAATTATTACGAAAGCGCCAAGCGCAGGATTATGGGAAGGACAAACAGATGAGAGTGAAATGGGAACAACATATGAGATGATCGATAAATATTTAAAAGGCGAAGAAATCCCTGAAAAGGACCGACAAATTATTGAACGCCTACATAACCGCTCTCATCATAAACGTCAATTAGCGATTGCGCCGCCAAAATTCTAGTCTTACCGCTAACTAACAGCGATAAAATCCCCGCTTATTTGCCAAGCTAAGGATAGGTCAAAGGAAGTTTCTTTGACCTCGTTCGAAGGCAAATAAGGGGGGTTTTTTCCGTTGAGAAGAGTAATGACAGCAATTGGGATGGTTTGCCTTGCCGGAGGACTCGCTGCGTGTGCAAATTATGCAGACAATGACAATACGCGATATAACGATACGACCCGCCCGATCGGGTATTATTCCACTGACCGCTTAAACGATCAATATCGCTACGGTCGTTACGGAACGAACCGTGAAAATTATGATAATGCTTATATATTGAATGGTCAAAGCGGCCCAATAACGGATTTTCTAGGTACGGATAACAACCGCACGCGTATTCCAGGTCTCACTGGATTTGATACAGAAACACCAGCTCTTCCGCTTGATGATGATTTCGGTGATGCAGACCGAAATTATCATGGACATTTAAACTCAATGAACGCGAAAACGCATCCATCGTATTATAAACATTATGATGGACGACTAGCAGAAACAGTAGCTCGCCGCGCTGCTACGGTAAAGGAAGTTGGGGATGCGCGTGCCCTTGTCTATAACGACCATGTGTTAGTCGCCATTACAACGAACGAAAAAGACACGAATCGTGTTGAACGATTAGTGTCCAAAGCGATTGCGCCATATACAAAGGGAAAACATGTGCGCGTTGTGTCAAATCCAAGCATGTACAATCGCGTTCGGGTGATTGATAATAACATTCGCTATGGACGTCCGTCTGAAGAAATTGAACGGGATTTAAAAACAATTTTCTATAACGGGCAAATTATTGAGCGTCCAGCTAACCATCGATAAAATCATATAAGGGATGCCACTTGTTATAGGGCATCCCTTCTTGATGAAATTTTACCGTTTCGTGTTTTTTTGGTATAGTAATATCGGAAATTTCGTGTGATGAGAGGAGAAATTTAGAATGGCTGGACATTCTAAGTGGAAGAATATTCAACGCCGAAAAAATGCGCAAGATGCAAAGCGCGGAAAACTGTTTATGAAGTTAGCGAAAGAGATTTATGTCGCTGCAAAAATGGGCGGAGGTGACCCGAGCACTAATCCGAGCTTACGCCTTGTCATCGAAAAAGCGAAAGCGGCCAATATGCCGAATGAAAACATTGAGCGCGCTATAAAAAAAGCAACAGGAAATCAAGACAATACGAACTATGAAGAGATTCGCTATGAAGGATATGGTCCGGGTGGCGTTGCAGTCATGGTTGTCTGCTTAACTGATAATAAAAATCGGACTGCCTCTAACGTGCGTGTAGCGTTTTCGAAAAACGGCGGCAACCTAGGTGAAACAGGCTGCGTATCCTACTTGTTCGACCGAAAAGGATTGCTTGTCATCGCGAGAGAAGGACTTGACATTGATGAAGACGAAATGCTTCTTCAAGCGATCGAAGCAGGCGCGGAAGAAATGGAAACAACTGAGGACTCATTTGAAATTTATACAGCGCCAGAAACGTTCGAAGACGTCAAAAATCAGCTGGAAGCGAACGGTTTTACATTTGTGAGTGCGGAAATTACCATGATTCCGCAAACATACACGACGCTAACCGGCGACGATTTAACGAAAATGCTCAAACTCATCGACACGCTTGAAGACGACGATGACGTGCAGGAAGTATATCATAATTTAGATGAGTCAGGGATTGAGTAATGATTGTTGATATATCAACGTGTTATGTCCTTATTTCCGCTTAAAACATCCAAAAAATCTGATGGATGATGACATACATTCTAAAAATCATCATCCCGCGTTACGATATCCATCCAATGCATAAGAAATTGACTTTTTATGCAAAGGATGGATTTTTTATGCTTTTACATGAGGTGTTGCAGGAATTTCTTTATTACATCCAAGTCAAGAATTATACAGGGCAAACGATAAAAACAATAATAAGGCATTTATTAAGTATCTACAGAACGAGTGGCAATTTGAAGAAGTTGAAGAGGTCAAGTCATCACATATTAAAGCGTATATGATGTATCTAAAAAACAAAGGCAGAAAAGAAACATACATCAACAGTATTTGCGCTCCCTATTTAATTACTGTGTAGAAGAAGGGGATCTTTCTCCAAAGTAAAATCCTTGTACACATGTAAAGAAGTTTAAATTTGATGTTGAGCACGGATGGCTTAAGTTTCTTTGATTGGGAGCGCTTAGCTATGGAGAAATTAAGCGAAAAGTGACTGAAAAGATTAGAAGGGAATGGATAAAACCTCTTTTATTGGTGAAAATAGAAGTAGATTTTATTTTTACCTTGAAAGAGGGGAAGAGATGGTGCGAGTTCATTCCATTTATGTTATGGCGATGATCGTATGGCTGCTTTCCACATCAAATGTTTTCGCGGAGCCGTCCCCCGTGAAAATGAATGTAATTTTAGAACGAATGTATTTAGATGGGGAAGTCAGTGAAGAAATTAGAGAAGAAACAGTTGTCTCTATGAAAGATATATGGAAAAAATATGAAGGATGGCAGCTTGTCGATATGGATGACGAGCAAATTGTCTTTCAAAAAACGATCAATGACATTTCGCCTCTTTTAAAAGCGAATGGGTATTTTGGGCTGACGAAAAACGGAACGCTGTCCATTTTTGAAGGAAAGCCCAATAAATCATCGCGCGTCATTCAATCGTTTTTCCAAATTGACATCAAAAAGTTAGAAAGCCGGCAACATGAACAATTAAAAAAAGGGATTCGCGTCATTTCGAAATCGCAGTATAAAGATATTATTGAAACATACCGGCATTTTGCGCTGATGCCGTAAAAAGACTTATCGCTACGATAGGTCTTTTTGTTTTGGACAAAGAGGAATATACATTCGCTTTTTTCTCATTGTATGGTACAATGAAAAGCAGTGAGAAAAAGGAGAGGAGTACGGTCTTGATTGAGTTTATCCGTGGATATATCGATTATGTTTGTCCTGAATATATTGTTGTTGAAAGCAATGGAGTAGGGTATCAAATTTTCACTCCAAATCCGTTTTCGTTTCACAAAAGTCATGATACAATCGTGACGGTCTATACATATCAATATGTGCGGGAAGATGCGATCGCCTTATACGGATTTCGCACGCGCGAAGAACGAACATTGTTTGCGAAACTTTTGCAAGTCTCCGGCATCGGGCCAAAAGGGGGACTGGCGATTTTAGCGGCTGGGCAACCGCGGCAGCTTGTTGAGGCGATTGAACAGGAAGATGAAAAGTTTTTATGCAAATTTCCGGGTGTCGGCAAAAAAACGGCACGGCAAATGATTCTTGATTTAAAAGGTAAGCTGCAATCGGTCGTTCCAGACGCTTTTCCAGATTTGTTTACTTCACACGAAGAGTCGCTTTCTCCGCAATTATCGGCGCTTGAGGAAGCGATTGAGGCGTTAAAAGTGCTCGGATATGCAGAACGGGAAATTCAAAAAGTGATGCCGTCATTAATGAAAGAAAATCTGTCCACCGATCAATATATTAAGCTAGCGCTCCAAAAATTATTAAAATAGGGAGGGGAGGAGAATGGAAGAGCGTCTTGTCTCCAGTGATGCTCATCGCGAAGACGTTTCACTTGAATATAGTCTCCGCCCGAAATTTTTACACGAATATATTGGACAAGATGGAGTAAAAGATAATTTAAAAGTATTTATTGAAGCAGCGAAAATGCGCGGGGAAACACTTGACCATGTGCTTTTATACGGTCCGCCAGGGCTTGGGAAAACGACGCTGGCAACGATTATTGCTAATGAAATGGGAGGTAACATCCGTACTACCGCTGGCCCGGCGATTGAGCGTCCCGGTGATTTAGCGGCGATTTTAACTTCCCTTGAGCCCGGCGATGTGTTGTTTATTGACGAAATTCATCGCCTGCAACGCTCAGTAGAAGAGGTGCTGTATCCGGCGATGGAAGACTATTGTTTAGATATTGTTATCGGCAAAGGGCAAACGGCGCGTTCAGTTCGCATTGATCTTCCGCCGTTTACACTCGTTGGTGCCACGACGAGAGCAGGGGCATTATCGGCTCCGCTTCGTGATCGCTTTGGCGTGTTAAGCCGTTTGGAATATTACGCCCCAGCGCAATTGGCGCAAATTGTCAAACGAACTGCCGATATTCTTGAGGTAGGCATCGAAGAAGAGGCGGCATTTGAAATTGCACGGCGTTCGCGAGGAACACCGCGCATTGCCAATCGCTTATTGCGGCGCGTTCGCGATTTTGCCCAAGTGCGCGGCGATGGAACGATTACGTTTGCGTTAGCCCAAGAAGCGCTTGAGCTATTGCAAGTCGATCGACTCGGATTAGACCATATTGACCATAAATTATTAAAAGCGATTATGGAAAAATTCATGGGCGGGCCGGTTGGGCTCGACACGATTGCCGCTACGATCGGCGAAGAGGCACAGACAATCGAGGATGTGTATGAACCGTATTTGCTGCAAATCGGCTTTTTACAGCGAACATCACGCGGGCGCATCGTAACAAGTCTTGCTTATGAGCATTTTGGAATGGAGGTTCCAGAAAAATGAATAACCTTCCAAAAACAATTATGGTGATCGGGGTTGTATTGATTATCATTGGGTTTCTTATGCAGTTTATTAAACTAGGTCGACTTCCTGGAGATATTATTATTCGAAAAGGAAATACGACATTTTATTTTCCGGTTGTCACGTCGATTGTGTTAAGCGTCGTGTTATCATTCATTTTTTACGTGCTTAGTCGGTTTCGTTGAACATAACTGCAAAAAAGAGGTGAGCTACTGTGAAAGTAGACTTATTTGATTTTGATTTACCAGAAGAGTTAATTGCGCAAACACCGCTTCCGAATCGCGAAGCGTCAAGATTGATGGTACTTGATAAACAAACGGGCGCGATCAAACATGAAACCTTTCGTGCGATTTTATCGTATTTACGTGAGGGAGATTGTCTTGTATTAAATGATACGCGCGTATTACCTGCGCGCCTTTATGGAGAAAAAGAAGATACAGGGGCAAACATTGAAGTGCTGTTATTAAAACAAGTGAAAGGTGATCGCTGGGAAACGTTAGTGAAGCCTGCGAAACGTGTGAAGATAGGAACGACGATTTTGTTTGGTGACGGGCGGTTAAGAGCGACATGTGTCGATACGCTCGAACATGGGGGGCGTGTGCTTGAGTTTGAATATGAAGGAATTTTTTATGAAGTGCTAGAGGCGCTTGGAGAAATGCCGCTCCCGCCTTACATTAAAGAGCAGTTAGACGACCGCGAACGCTATCAAACTGTGTATGCTCGCGAACGGGGCTCAGCGGCGGCACCGACCGCAGGACTTCACTTTACCGAACAGCTTCTTGACGATATTCGTGCCAAAGGAGTACATATCGCGTTTATTACGCTTCATGTCGGTCTCGGCACATTCCGCCCTGTTAATGTCGAAAATGTTGAAGAGCATGATATGCACGCCGAATTTTATCAAATGACAGAGGGAACGGCGAGATTGTTAAATGAAGTGAGACAGCAAGGCGGACGTATTATTGCTGTCGGCACGACGACGACGCGCACGTTAGAAACGATTGCTTCAAGACATAACGGTACTTTTGTCGCTGAAAGCGGCTGGACGAGCATATTCATTTATCCGGGCTATGAGTTCAAGGCGATTGATGGCATGGTGACGAATTTTCATTTGCCAAAATCGACGTTGATTATGCTTGTCAGCGCGCTCGCCGGGCGAGAAAACGTCTTGCATGCTTATGAAGAGGCAGTAAAAGAACGCTATCGTTTCTTTAGTTTTGGTGATGCCATGTTGATTATTTAAGAGAAGCGGAGGTGAGCCGCCTCCCCACCGAAAGGCGTTAGAGGATTAGCAAGGAGGCTCAATTCGGCTCTTGCTACGTCCTGTGATCTGCCGAGTGATAGACAATTGTATCCTCCCGCAGCGGGGACAAAGCGTCGCAAATCGCTCTCAAAACCAAATGTTTTTCGAGTATGGAAATGTTTGTGATTTAGAGACGGGAAGATAGAGAATTTGCATTTTTACTTTCCTACCTTTTTAGAAAGGAGATACTCATTTGACAGCAATTCGATATGAATTAATCAAAACATGTAAGCAAACCGGAGCACGGCTTGGGATCATTCATACTCCACACGGTTCCTTTGAAACGCCGATGTTTATGCCGGTTGGCACGCTGGCAACGGTGAAAACTTTGTCGCCGGAAGAATTAAAGGAAATGGGCGCAGGGATTATTTTAAGCAATACGTACCATTTATGGCTTCGTCCGGGGCATGACATTGTCAAAGAAGCCGGTGGGCTTCATTCGTTTATGAACTGGGATCGCGGTATTTTGACCGATTCCGGCGGCTTTCAAGTGTTTAGTTTAAGCGAATTCCGAAGAATTGAGGAAGAAGGAGTGTATTTCCGAAATCATTTAAACGGGGATAAGCTCTTCCTTTCTCCAGAAAAAGCAATGGAGATTCAAAATGCGCTCGGTTCGGATATTATGATGGCGTTTGACGAATGCCCGCCATATCCGGCAACATATGAATATATGAAGCAGTCGGTGGAGCGGACGAGCCGTTGGGCGGAGCGCTGTTTAAAAGCACATCAACGCCCGCATGACCAAGGATTGTTTGGTATTGTTCAAGGCGGTGAATTTGAAGATCTTCGAAAACAAAGTGCACAAGACTTAGTATCGCTTGATTTTCCTGGATATGCCGTAGGTGGATTGTCCGTTGGTGAACCAAAAGAAGTAATGAACCGCGTTTTAGAATTTACAACTCCGCTTTTACCGGCGAATAAACCTCGCTATCTAATGGGGGTAGGTTCTCCGGATTCGCTCATTGACGGAGTGATCCGCGGCATCGATATGTTTGACTGCGTCTTGCCGACACGCATTGGTCGCAACGGAACGGTCATGACAAGCGAAGGACGCGTCGTTATTAAAAACGCGCAATACGCGAGAGACTTTACACCGCTTGATCCAAATTGTGACTGTTACACATGCCGCAACTATACACGTGCGTACATTCGACATTTAATAAAATGTGATGAAACGTTCGGAATTCGTTTAACTTCTTATCATAATGTGTATTTTCTGATAAAATTGATGGAGCAAGTGAGACAAGCTATTCGTGACGATCGTCTTGGCGACTTCCGCGAAGAGTTTTTTGAACGATATGGGTTTAACAAACCGAATGCGAAAAACTTTTAATTCCATTGCTTAGAAAGGGGTGAAATCGATGGCAACGCTAGTCAATTTATTACCAATTCTTTTATTTTTCGTGATTTTCTACTTTCTGTTACTTCGTCCGCAGCAAAAACGCCAGCGTGCGATTCAACAAATGCAGGCGAACTTAAAGAAAGGGGATAAAATCGTCACGATTGGTGGATTGCACGGCATTATCGACTCAGTTGATGAAGATAAAATCGTGATCCGTGCTGGTGACGGTACTCGCCTTACATACGATCGCTCAGCGGTGCGTGAAGTAGTTGCAGAAAATAAGTAAACGAATAAGGCTGCTTCTTCATTTGAAGAAGCAGCCTTTGTTTTTTACATTTAACTTTGTGATGCGGTTATGTTCACTCCAAGAACTCCTCCAAGCATAGCTGCTGCTAAAAAGCCGAGATGGTAGAGCCATTGCTTAAGCGAGAATGATTGCTCTAGTCCTAAAAACTGGAACAAAAGGACAATCACTGTGAATAGTACACCCGTAGCCCCACCCATAAGCCAGCCTTTTTCTTTCCCTTTTCCACCGGCGACAAATCCTCCAATAAACATTGATAAAAGGGAGCTTGTGAAAATCATCCATGTCAATGACGACTCTTCGATACTTGTAAATTTCATCATTAAAGATAAAAAGAAACTGACGATAGCGGCAAGTAAAAAAATCGTCACAATTCCATAGACAATCGCTTTCCCTAACCTTGTCATTTTTTCTCCCCCCTCGTCCTATGGATGTTTTTAGCAAAAGTATATTCGCCGCAGGACATGTTTAGAAGTGGGCTTGATTATTTTTTTATCAGGAAAAAGACACGGAGAAACGGAATTCGCATCAATTCTTCACGTTTAATGAGCTTGAAGATGATTAAAAGCAACATGTAAACGATGGTAGTAATGATGATAGCAGCAGTCGTTCGTACATTGAGCGGAAATGTCGCAAAAGAATGGGAGAACGTCATATAGCCGACGATGCCAGCGATCAGCATTGTGATGGAAGCCTTGATATATTCTGTGACATAGACGGAATAGGACACAACTTTGACCATCGTTGCAAAATGAAGAAGTGTGACTAACACGGTGCCGATGGCGATCGCTAATGCGGCTCCCATAATTCCTAAACTTGGTCGCGTCGCTAATGCAAAAATACATACTGTTTTTACAACCGCTCCAATAAGGCTGTTCGTCATGGCTGCTTTAGCTAGATCAAGACCTTGTAAAACTGCTTGTAATGGACCTTGAAAGTAATAGAATAGGAAAAACGGCGCCATTACTTTTACGAAAATGGATGCCTCGCTTGTACCGTACATGAGTTGCATAAGTGGATCGGCGAATACGTATAAGACGATGACCGACAGCCCGCCTGTAACGAGGGAAAGACGCATTGCTTGTTGGATTCGATGTTCAATAAGAATCATTTGCTGTTGGGCAGCCGCTTCGCTAATCGCAGGAACGAGAGACGTCGATAACGAATATGTAATAAACGACGGCAGCATCAGCAAAGGAAGTGCATATCCTGTGAGTTCTCCGTATTGTTTTGTCGCAAGAGAGGTAGCGACTCCGGCAATCGCTAAACTGTTGGCGACGACAATTGGTTCAAAAAACCAAGCAATTGAACCGATGAGGCGGCTCCCGGTTGTCGGTAACGCGATGCGCATTAAGCTCACAAATGTTTCTTTTCCCGCTTTGACATGTTTAAAAAACTGCGTTCGTACTTTCATTCGCTTTTTCAGTTTAAACATATACAATAAATAAACGAGAGAAACGAATTCCCCGATTACGGAAGAAAGCATTGCTCCGGCAGCTGCGTACTCAATTCCGTATGGTAAAAAGGCTTTCGTGCAAACAGCGATTAAACTGATGCGAACGATTTGCTCAATCAATTGAGAATATGCGTACGGTTTCATTTGTTGTTTTCCTTGGAAATAACCACGCAATACGGAGGAGATAGCGACAATAGGAACAACTGGTGAAATCGCCAATAATGGATAATACGTGCGCGGATCAGTGAATAATGTTGTTGACAAAGTCGGAGCAAGCAAAATCATCGCCGGGAAAAAGATGATGCTTAGCCCCCCGGTGGTCGCTAAAGAAACGACAAGAATTTTCTTTACTTTCCGTTGGTCGCCGACCGCCTCTGCCTCGGCAACCAGCTTGGAAATCGCCACAGGAAGCCCCATTTGGGTAATCGTAATTGCTAATACGAGCGTCGGAACAGCCATCATGTACAAGCCGACGCCCTCTCCTCCAATAACACGTGCCACAACAATTCGATTGACAAATCCAAGAACTCTTGTAACGAGGCCGGCAACGATTAATATGAGCGTTCCTTTTAAAAATTTAGACATATCATCTCCCTACCTTCTCAAACGCGGTAATCTTTTATACAATTAACTATATGCATACCATGTGAACAAGCATGACAAGTACTGCCGTTCAATAAAAGGGGAGAAGGGGTCGATCATGGATAAAGAGAAAATAGAAGAGTTGCGCGAACAACTTATGCCGGTGTTAGAATGCAAATACGATGAGTTTCGGTTGCTTGGCTATGAACAAGTGGAGATCGAACAAATTTGGGAGTGTTTATTTTATAAAAAATGGAAAAAATTAAATGAGAAAAAAAAATTATTTGAGCTAGTTGAAGACATTCTGTCGCTTCGTATCGGTGATTATATGGCGTTTTTAACTATGAAAACGTATCAGCAACAGCGTTCGGCAGACGGTAACGACTTAGAGGTGGCGTTGAAAGAATTATTGTAATAATGTTTTGGCATTTGACAGCTCTCGGAAACTGTTTCATAATGGGAATATTGAGAGAACTCTGGCTCTTTTAGCCGGATTCTTTTATGTCGTAAGGAGGATTTTTTATTATGGTAAAAAGAAGTCGCATCGTTGCGTTTTTCCTGTTGCTCCTGCTTTTAGGTGGAACAATGGGAACAACCATTCAAGGAATTTTACATAATATGAAACTAGGGCTTGATTTACAGGGCGGCTTTGAAGTGCTCTATGAAGTAAAGCCGGCGAAAAAAGGAGATAAGGTTGACAAACATGCACTTGTGAGTACAGTGAGTGCCTTAAACAAACGGGTGAACGTACTGGGAGTGAGCGAACCGAACATTCAAATTGAGGGAAACAATCGCATTCGCGTTCAGCTCGCTGGTATAAAAGATCAAAACAAAGCGCGTGAAATTCTTTCTACTCAGGCGAAACTGACGTTCCGTGATGTTCACGATCACGTATTGATGGATGGCAGTGACTTAGTCCAAGGAGGGGCGAAACTTTCTTTTGACGAAAACGGAAAGCCAAGTGTGTCCATTAAGCTGAAAGATGCGGATAAATTTAAGAAAGTGACTGAAAAAGTGTACAAGATGGGCGCCCCGAATAACTTATTAGTCATTTGGCTTGATTTTAAGGACGGGGTTGACTCTTACGCGAAAGAGGCGGGAAAAGCAAAACCAAAATTTATTTCCGCCGCAGCAGTCAATCAAGTGTTTGACCAAACGGACGTCTCTATCGTTGGCAATTTTACCGTTGATGAAGCGAAACAATTGGCTGACTTATTAAATGCCGGTGCGTTGCCAGTTGAATTAAAAGAAATTTACTCCACATCTGTTGGTGCACAGTTTGGAGAAAACGCATTACAAAAAACAGTTTTTGCTGGAATCGTTGGCATTGCTGCAATTTTCTTGTTTATGATTTTGTTTTATCGCTTACCAGGTGTTATCGCTGTCATTACGTTATCAGCCTACTTGTATCTAACTATGCTTATTTTTGATTGGATGAATGGCGTTTTAACATTGCCGGGAATTGCTGCCCTTATTTTGGGGGCTGGAATGGCGGTCGATGCGAACATTATTACATATGAGCGAATTAAAGAGGAAATCAAGCTCGGCAAGTCGATTATGTCGGCATATCGCACGGGAATTAAAGGTTCGTTTGCGACGATTTTTGACGCGAACATTACGACGATTATCGCTGGGGTTGTGCTATTTATTTATGGGACAAGCTCTGTTAAAGGGTTTGCAACTACGCTCATTATTAGCATTTTAGTAAGCTTTATTACCGCTGTCTACGGGACGCGTTTATTGCTTAGTTTATTAGTGTACAGCCGCGTTCTTAATAACAAGCCGGGCTATTTCGGTGTCAAAAAATCGGAAATCTTAAATATTGCCGAAACGAACGAGCATACGGAAGTACCGACGAAGTTTGACCGTCTCGATTTCGTCAAACATAGCAAAAAGTTTTTCCTTCTTTCTGGAGCGCTTACCGTGCTCGGAATTGTTGCCCTGTTAACGATGAAATTAAATCCTAGCATTGATTTTGCTAGCGGAACGCGAGTCGAAGTGATGAGTCATTCGCCATTGAACGTGCAGCAGTTAGAGGATGAATTTAAAAAGCTCAATCTTGAGCCAAAGGACATTGTGTTGTCAGGGAACAAGAAGCAAATAGGCGTTGCTCGTTTTATTGGTGTTTTAAACAAAAAAGAAATTTCTGAGCTAAAAAGTCATTTTAAACAACAATATGGATTTGAACCGAACGTCAGCACTGTATCGCCGACAGTAGGTAAAGAATTGGCAAGAAATGCGTTTATTGCCGTGCTTATTTCATCGATCGGGATCATTATTTACGTCACGATTCGCTTTGAAATGTATATGGCGCTTGCTGCGATTATTGCTTTATTGCATGATGCGTTTATTATCATTACATTTTTCAGTTTAACGCGTTTGGAAGTTGATTTAACGTTTATTGCCGCGGTATTAACGATCATCGGTTATTCGATTAACGATACGATCGTCACATTTGACCGAATTCGGGATCTAATGAAAAAGCGGAAAGTCAAAACAGTGGACGATTTAAAATATATTGTGAACCGTGCATTGCAACAAACGCTTACCCGTTCGATTAACACCGTCTTAACGGTCATTTTCACTGTTGTTGCCTTGTTGATATTCGGAAGCGAGGCAATTCGTAACTTTAACTTAGCGTTATTAGTCGGTTTAGTGTCCGGTGTCTACTCTTCCTTATGCATTGCTTCGCAACTATGGATTATTTGGAAAGGAAAACAATTGAAAAAAGGAAAAGTCAAAAAAAGAACCGAAAAAGATTTAGAACCGCAAGTGTAAAGGCAGGGATGCTCCATGAAGAATGGGGCATCCTTTTTTAGTAGTGAGGAAGGGGAAATCGGATAAACTAACGATAAATAACGTTTCACGAAAGGAAGAGAATAGTGAAAAAGGAAGAGCGTTTTAAACAAGCGGAATTTGCAGCAATGGTGGGGATTGTCGGCAATATAGCGCTAGCGATTGTGAAATGGGTGGCGGGGACTGTTGGGAATAGTAAAGCTCTTATCGCGGATGCAGCACACTCGGCATCCGATGTCGCTGGCTCGCTTGCAGTATGGATTGGATTGCGCGCGGCGAAACAACCGCCTGATGAGGATCATCCGTACGGGCATGGCAAGGCCGAACCGATTGCCGCCATTATTGTAGCGGTTTTATTGTTCATGGTGGGGATAGAGATTGGCCGCTCTTCTGTTCAAGCGTTTTTTCAACCGCTCGAACCGCCGGGAATGATTACAGTATATGTCGTGATCTTTTCAATTATCGTGAAGGAAGCGATGTTTCGTTATAAATATCAGTTAGGAAAAAAAGTAAAGAGTAACGCTATCATTGTGAATGCTTACGAGCACCGCTCCGACGTCTTTTCATCGATTGCAGCACTAATCGGAATCGGAGCGGCGATTGCCGGAGGAGCATGGGGAGTGGAGTGGCTTGTTTATGCTGACCCGGTGGCGGGATTGTTCGTTTCTCTTCTCGTTTTGAAAATGGCGTGGACGTTAGGGAAAGAATCCATTCATGCGACGCTTGACCACGTGCTGCATGATGAAGAAACAATCCATCTCCGCGAGGCGGTTTTGTCGTTTCCAGACGTAAAGCAAATTCATGAACTGCATGCACGGGAGCATGGCCATTATGTTATTGTTGATTTAAAAATTGCTGTTGACCCATCGATTACCGTTGAGGAAGGGCATAGAATCGGAAAAAAGGTTAAAGAGAAACTGCTGACATTGCCTCACGTTCATAATGTCATGGTACATATTAATCCATATTATCCAGAAAAAGCGAAGTAAAGTCATTGACCGGATATTTGAAAAAACGGAATGATTTCATTGCCCACCCTTTTTTCCTTTTGTATAATAGGGAGAGTTGAGGTGGGAGACATGTTAACCGCGAAAACTCGCTGGGATGTAAAACATCCTGATGTTGATAAAAGCAATGAATTGGCAAAACAATTAAATATCGCTCCACTTGTTGCTTCATTGCTTGTAAATCGAGGGGTAGATACGGTAAAAGAAGCAGAGGTATTTTTATCTCCGATGAAACAACCGTTTCATGATCCGTTTTTACTTGATGGAATGGAGCAAGCAGTGGCGCGTATTCAGCAAGCGGTCCAAAGCAATGAGCGCATTCTTGTCTTTGGCGATTACGATGCCGATGGTGTGAGCAGCACAACCGTAATGGTCAGTGCTCTTAAAGAAATCGGTGCTATCGTTGATTTTTATATTCCGAATCGCTTTACGGAAGGGTACGGACCGAATAAAAAAGCGTTCTGTTGGGCGAAAGAACAAGGATTTTCTTTAATCATTACAGTCGATACGGGCATTGCCGCAATTGATGAAGTCGCATTAGCGAACGAGCTTGGAATTGATGTAATCATTACCGATCACCATGAACCCGGACCAACGTTACCGGATGCGTATGCGATTATTCATCCGAAAAAACCCGGAAGTACATATCCATTTCGTGAACTGGCAGGCGTTGGAGTCGCCTTCAAGGTGGCGCACGCGTTACTTGGGGATGTGCCTCGTCATTTACTCGATGTTGTCGCTATCGGCACTATAGCCGATCTCGTTTCTCTTACGGGAGAAAATCGTCTATTAGTCGCACAAGGGTTAGAGCAGTTACAGGCAACGACACGTATCGGGTTGCAGGCGTTATTGAAACAGTGCGGCATTCAAACGAAGGAATTAAATGAAGAGACAATCGGGTTTGTCATTGCTCCGCGCATTAATGCGGTCGGACGGTTAGGGGGAGCCGATCCCGCTGTACGGCTGTTGATGACAGAAGATCAGGACGAAGCACGAATGCTAGCGAAGGAAATGGACGAGCTGAATCGAGAGAGGCAGCGACTTGTGGCGGAAATGGCAGAAGAAGCAGCACAAATGGTCAACGAACAATTTCCACCTTCGGAACATAAAGTGCTTGTAGTGGCGAAGGAAGGTTGGAATCCAGGAGTTGTCGGTATCGTCGCTTCGCGGCTTGTTGAGCAGTTTTATCGTCCAACCATCGTCCTTAGTCTTGATCCTGAAAAAGGAATTGCGAAGGGCTCTGCGCGAAGCATTCATGGATTTGATATATTCACTCAGCTATCGGCATGTCGTGATATTTTACCGCACTTCGGCGGGCATCCGATGGCGGCCGGAATGACGTTATCGATTGAGCATGTGGATGAGCTGCGTCAGCGCCTCAATACATTAGCGAACGACATATTGACAGACGATGATTTTATTCCAATGACGACCATTGATGTTAAATGTTCGGTATCCGATTTGACGCTCACAGCGGCTGAGCAGTTGCAAAAGCTCGCGCCATTTGGAGTCGACAATCCGAAGCCGCTCATTTTAATTGAAGATGTCTCCATCCAAACGATTCGCCGCATCGGTGCCGATCAGTCGCACGTAAAAGCCGTATTTGAACAGGATGGCGCAACGATTGAAAGCGTGGGTTTTGGCTACGGCTATTTGTATGACGAAATTGCTCCTGATGCGAAAGTATCCGTCGTTGGAGAACTATCCATTAATGAATGGAACCATATTCGTAAACCGCAACTGATGCTATGTGATGTTGCTGTACATGAATGTCAACTGTTTGACATTCGCGGCATGCGTCATGTACATCCGCTGTTTTCCTCTCTTCCGCGGGAAAAGAGGCTGTTTATTGCTTTTCATGAGGAGACAATAGAAGCTTTACAGTTACACGATTATCGTGAAGAAATATGCTATCTTTCTTCGCTGAAAGAAGCAGAGCAGCTTCACATTGCTGATCGCTATGTCGTACTGCTAGACTTACCGCCATCGCTAGAAATGATGAAAGTTTTATTATGTTCTAGTTTACCTGCGCGCATTTATGCGTTATTCTATCAAAGGGAGACTCATTTTTTTAGCACGTTGCCCACGCGCGACCATTTTAAATGGTTTTATGCGTTTTTACGGAAGCGCGGGATTTTTGATTTAGCCAAATATGGCGATGAATTGGCGCGGGCACGCGGCTGGACAAAGGAAACGGTTCATTTTATGGTAAAAGTGTTTTTGGAACTAGAATTTATTACACTAAAAGATGGAATGGTTTCTCTTGTTCATGAGCCGGCTAAACGCGATTTAACTGAGTCACCTACATATCGTTTGAAACAAGCTCAATTCGAGCTGGAAAAACTCTTTTTATACTCATCGTATCAACAATTAAAGCGTTTCCTTTTCGAGATGAAAGGTTCGCGAACATATGAGGAGGCAAACGTGTAATGGACTTGAAACAATATGTGACGATCGTTCCTGATTTCCCAAAACCAGGAATCATGTTCAAAGATATTACAACACTTATGGATAAGGGAGAAGTATATAAGTACGCGACTGACCAAATCGTGCAATATGCGCGAGAAAAGAAAGTTGATATCGTCGTCGGTCCGGAAGCGCGCGGCTTCATTATCGGCTGCCCGGTTGCCTACGCGCTTGGTGTAGGATTTGCTCCGGTGCGCAAAGAAGGAAAGCTTCCGCGCGAAGTCGTTCGTGTCGAATACGGATTAGAATACGGAAAAGATGTGTTAACGATGCACAAAGATGCCATTAAGCCGGGCCAACGTGTATTAATTACGGACGATTTACTTGCGACAGGTGGAACGATCGAAGCCACAGTTAAACTTGTCGAACAGCTCGGCGGCGTTGTTGCAGGGATTGCATTTCTTATCGAGCTCACCTATTTAGAAGGACGTAAAAAATTGGAAGGATACGACATTTTAGCGCTTATGCAATTCTAACCATCGACATATGTCTGTCATTTCGCTAAAATAGTCATAAGAGATGTTTTCGCAGAGGGCACTCAAATGGGTGCTCTTTCTTATTAGTTTCACTATAACCCTTTACATCTGAAAAATTTTTCATGATAATAGTATCAATACGTTATTTTATTACACGCAAAGGTGATCCCATGGCCAATGAACAGGTGTTAACGGCGGAACAAGTCATCGAACAGGCAAGTCGATATTTGTCGGAAAAAGATGTTGAATTTATAAAAAAAGCATATGAATTTGCAAGCGACGCTCATCGCGAACAGTATCGCAAGTCGGGAGAACCGTATATTATTCATCCGATTCAAGTGGCGGGCATTTTAGTTGATTTAAAAATGGACCCGGCGACGATTGCCGCTGGATTTTTGCACGATGTCGTTGAAGATACGGACGCGACAAAAGAAGATTTGGAGCGAGAGTTCGGCAATGAAGTCGCGATGCTTGTTGACGGTGTGACGAAGCTTGGAAAAATTAAATATAAATCACATGAAGAACAGCAGGCGGAAAACCATCGAAAAATGTTTTTGGCAATGGCGCAAGATATTCGCGTCATTTTAATTAAATTAGCGGACCGTCTTCATAACATGCGAACATTAAAACATTTGCCGCTGGAAAAACAGCGAAGAATCGCCAATGAAACGTTGGAAATTTTCGCTCCGCTGGCACACCGGCTTGGAATCTCGAAAATTAAATGGGAATTGGAAGATACAGCACTTCGTTATTTAAATCCGCAACAGTATTATCGGATTGTCAACTTAATGAAGAAGAAGCGGGCAGAACGAGAACAGTATTTAGAAGAAGTCATTCAAGAGGTGCGCGAACGGCTAAATGAAGTGTCGATTAAAGGCGAAATTTCTGGAAGACCAAAACATATTTACAGCATTTATCGCAAAATGGTGCTGCAAAATAAACAATTTAATGAAATTTATGATTTGCTGGCGGTTCGCATTATCGTCAACAGTATCAAAGACTGCTATGCGGTATTAGGCATTATTCATACATGTTGGAAGCCAATGCCGGGACGGTTTAAAGATTACATTGCCATGCCGAAACCAAATATGTATCAGTCGCTTCATACGACCGTCATCGGTCCAAAAGGCGAGCCTCTTGAAGTGCAAATTCGTACATTCGAAATGCATCAAATTGCCGAGTTCGGAATCGCTGCCCATTGGGCATATAAAGAAGGAAAAACGATCAAACCGAATTCATTCGAGGAAAAGCTATCATGGTTTCGTGAGATTTTAGAATGGCAAAACGATGCGAGCAACGCCGAAGAGTTTATGGAAACGTTAAAGATGGATTTATTTTCTGACATGGTGTTCGTATTTACACCGAAAGGCGATGTCATTGAGCTGCCAGCCGGCTCGGTGCCGATTGATTTCGCATACCGTATTCACTCCGAAATCGGAAATAAGACGATTGGCGCAAAAGTGAACGGGAAGATGGTTCCGCTTGATTATAAGTTAAAAACAGGCGACATCGTGGAAATTTTAACATCGAAACATTCCTACGGTCCAAGTCAAGATTGGTTAAAACTCGCACAAACGTCTCATGCGAAAAATAAAATTCGCCAATTTTTCAAAAAACAACGCCGCGAAGAAAATATTGAAAAAGGAAAAGAATTAGTTGAAAAAGAAATTCGCAACCTCGGTTTTGATGTCAAAGAAATTTTAACAGTAGAAAATGTGAAACGCGTTGCAGAAAAATTTAATTTTTCTAACGAGGAAGATATGTACGCAGCGGTCGGTTATCATGGTATTACCGCTGCGCAAATCGCCCACCGCTTAACAGACAAGTGGCGGAAGCAGCGCGATTTAGAAGAACAACAAAAGAAATTAGCAGAAACGATGCATGAAACAAAAATGCCGGTTGTCAAAAAACGAGACTATGGCATTCGTGTACAAGGGATGGATAATTTACTCATCCGCTTGTCGCGCTGCTGTAATCCGGTTCCCGGCGATGAAATTATCGGGTTTATTACGAGAGGGCGCGGTGTTTCTGTTCATCGATCCGATTGTCCAAATGTTCAGTCCGAAGAAGCAGAAGATCGCTTAATTTCTGTCGAATGGGAAAGTAATGCTAAGACGAACCGGGAATATAATGTGGAAATTGAAATTTCCGGCTTTGACCGGCGCGGATTATTAAACGAAGTGTTACAAGCGGTCAATGAAACGAAAACAGATATTTCCGCTGTTTCCGGACGGTCGGATCATCGAAATAAAATCGCTACAATCCATATGACGATCGCGATTCAAAATGTAAGTCACTTGCAAAAAGTGGTTGAACGAATTAAGCAAATTCCTGATATTTATTCCGTGCAGAGAATCATGAATAATTAGAAAGGAACACGTATATGAGAGTAGTTGTCCAACGAGCTAAAGAGGCAAAAGTGACAGTCAACGGGGAAGTGGTTGGCCGCATTGAATTCGGCCTTGTTCTTCTTGTCGGTGTGACGCACCGCGATACAGTAGAAGATGCGGTCTTTGTCGCTGATAAAATCGCTCATTTGCGCATTTTTGAAGACGATTCCGGCAAAATGAATTTATCCTTATTAGATGTCGGAGGCGCGGTTTTATCCGTATCGCAATTTACGCTGTATGGCGACTGTCGAAAAGGAAGACGACCAAACTTCATGGAAGCGGCAAAGCCGGATCATGCGTTGCCGATTTATGAGGCCTTGAACGATGAGTTGCGGAAAAAAGGGATTCAAGTGGAAACCGGTCAATTCGGAGCGATGATGGAAGTACAGTTGACGAATGACGGTCCGGTGACACTCATTGTCGAAAGTAAGGAAAAAAGCGAGTAACGAACATGTTGCTCGCTTTTTCTTTTTTAAATTAAAAAGGTCAGCTACTGAAAATAACTCCTTAAGCCGCTAGCGATCGCTTCTGTAATTTGCTGTTGATATTTGTTCGAAGCAACGATATTGACTTCAGCGGGATTGCTGATATACCCGAGTTCGAATAAAACAGATGGCAAGTCCGTTTCGCGAATGACGTGAAAATCTCCAAAGCGAATCCCGCGATACGGGACGGAAGTAATGCTAGATAACGGACCGGCAAACGACAATGCAAGCGGATAATCCGCAAGCGAGTCATAATAATAAATCGTCATCCCTCTTGTCCGCGAATCCGATGAGCTATCATAATGAATGCTGATAAAGGCATCGGCATGATAGCGATGAGCGATTTGCACGCGATCCGGTAAGGATACGTATTTATCGGTTGTTCGAGTGAGAATGACATTGGCACCGGCCTCTTTCAACCGTTGCTGTAACAATTGCGCCGTTTTTAACGTGAGCATTTTTTCCATTATTCCATTTTTGCCGATCGTGCCACTATCTTTTCCACCATGACCGGCATCAATGACAATCGTTTTATTGTACAGCGCATTTTTTGGATTTTGATGAACAGCTGATACGAGCCAACTAGCAATATATCCGCTTCCTTTTCCCGGAACTTCGATTTTGTACCAATTTTCTATGCTTGTTATTATGCGATATTGTTGTCCACGATGTGCCGTTGCTTGTACTTTTGCTTGAAGCGATGGCATTGAGCGGATGTTGACTCCATCGTACAATACCTTGACATAAGAAGGAGATACGGATATGTATGCGCGAGAAACCCATCCGGTAAGTCCGCTATTGGTCGTAATTTGATACCATTGATCATTTTCAGCCATAATGCGAACTTGTTGACCGTGAGTTATTTTTCCGAGAACGTTTGCTTGTTGGGACGGCTGAGTTCGCACGTTTAACGTATCGGCTGTCACTATACCAGCCTGAATACTTGAATGAACATGTTCTTCATTGCCATTTGTAAGATAAGTGGATGACACCCATCCTGTAAGCGACGCCGTTTTCACTTTTGTCCAACCGTTTTTTGTCTCTATCGCCTCGACAGATTGTCCACGCTGCAAATAGCCAATGACGCTTGCTTCGCTATTTGGGGAGGAACGAACGCGCAGTTGATCGACGGTCGATATCATGCGTCGCTTTACTTCTGATACGTACTGCTTTGCCACCCAACCTGTTTCTGTCGCACTTAATTGTAACTGTACCCAACCGTTTGTTTCTGCAATGGCCGTATACGTTTCTCCCTTGTTTAGCATCTTTTTAACACGATAATGAGTACCTGGTCCTTCCCGCACATTGAGGCGATCTACTTGTGTGATCACTGTTTTTGTTTCCGCCCATGCTGTGGAAAAGTGAATCGAAAGTAGAAATATAGCGGCAATAAACAAATAAACCGCTTTTTTTGCCTTAAAATGGAACAACCAACCACCCTCCTTTCGATAAAATCCGAGAGATTATAGGAATTCTACAAAAGGGGAAAAAATCCTTTTATTTTTTCTGCAAACGGGAAAGATAGGTAATAAGGCTGAACGAGGGAAGGAATGTTATGATGAGAAACAGTGCAAAAGGAGAGTTTGCGCAACGAAAGGCGAGCGAATTATTTCATGTCGACTTCCATGAATTTATGAGAAAGGAAGCGAACCATACGGCATTTGAGTTAGCGTCTGAATTTGGCTTAACATTAAAAGATGTGCAAAAATTAAAAAAACAATTATCCCGTTCATAAACATGCGTTCACTTCTTGACAAAATACGTGTTCATTCGTAAGATAAGTAGTAAAAATTGTTACATACGAAAACCAATGATGGAGAAGAGTAGTTAAGAGTACACATGGCCAGAGAGGAAATGCCGTAGGCTGAAAGCATTTCTCCATGATGACTTAACGAACGAACACTCCGTAGGTTTCTCTTTGAACGCGAACGCTAGTAGGAGAGAACGCAAGCCGGGCGTTATCGGTGAAAAGTGGAAGCACGTCAGCTTCAATTAGGGTGGCACCACGGGAACAACGCTCTCGTCCCTATGTTTTATAGGGGAAGAGAGCTTTTTATTTTTTCATAGGGAGGTTGGCACATGTCGTTTCAAATTCCAAGAGGAACACAAGATATACTGCCGGGTGAAACAGAAAAATGGCAATATATTGAACAAACTGCACGAGACCTTTGTCGTCGTTATAACTATAAGGAAATTCGCACACCGATTTTCGAGCATACGGAATTGTTTTTGCGAAGTGTAGGTGATACAACGGATATCGTGCAAAAAGAAATGTATACGTTTGAGGATCGCGGTGGCAGAAGCATCACTCTTCGTCCAGAGGGAACGGCATCGGTCGTCCGTTCGTTTGTAGAGAATAAAATGTATGGCGATCCGAATCAACCAATCAAACTTTATTACGTAGGACCGATGTTTCGCTATGAGCGTCCGCAGGCGGGACGATTCCGTCAATTTGTCCAATTTGGTGTCGAGGTGCTTGGAAGCCATGACCCAGCGATCGATGCCGAAGTGATTGCGCTAGCAATGGAAATTTATCGATCACTAGGATTGCAGAAATTAAAGCTTGTCATCAATAGCCTTGGGGATGCAGAAAGCCGAAAAGCGCATCGGGAAGCGCTCATCAACCATTTTAAACAGCGAATTGGCGAGTTTTGTGAAGATTGTCAAGCTCGTCTCGAAAAAAATCCGCTTCGCATTTTAGACTGTAAAAAAGATCGCGACCATGAATTAATGATGACGGCTCCATCCATTCTTGACTATTTAAATGATGAATCTCGGCGTTATTTTGAAAAAGTACAAATGTACTTAACGAATTTGGGAATAGAGTTTGAAGTCGATTCCCGTCTTGTTCGCGGGCTTGATTATTACCATCATACCACCTTTGAAATCATGAGCAATGCTGAAGGATTTGGAGCGATTACAACATTATGCGGGGGCGGTCGCTACAATCGATTAGTACAGGAAATCGGTGGACCGGAAACGCCAGGAATTGGTTTTGCGTTAAGTATTGAACGGCTGCTTGCTGCACTTGAAGCTGAGAACATTTCATTGCCAGTCGGCAAAGGAATTGATTGCTACGTCGCTGCATTAGGAGAAAAAGCGAAAGACGAATCTGTGATTATTGTGAACCAGTTGCGCAAAGCAGGGATTGTCGCAGACAAGGATTATCAAGACCGAAAAGTAAAGGCGCAATTGAAAGCGGCCGATCGCTTACAAGCAAAATATGTAGCCATTCTCGGGGATGATGAGCTGGATAGAAAGGTCATTAATGTAAAAGACATGAACACAGGCGAGCAAACAGAAGTGCCGCTTCATTCGCTAGTCGAATATTTGAAAGAAAGGTTACGATAGGAGGGACCGATGAATGTTTGGAAGGACGTACTATTGTGGTGAAATCACAGAGCAAGCAATTGGGGAAAAAGTAACATTAAAAGGTTGGGTGCAAAAACGCCGCGATCTTGGCGGACTCATTTTCATTGATCTTCGTGACCGAACTGGTATCGTTCAGGTGGTCGTAAATCCGGAAGTGTCCGAAGAAGCGTTAAAAGTGGCAGAAGCGGTGCGCAACGAATATGTGCTTGACGTAGAAGGAACTGTGGTTGCTCGTGGAGAAGGAACGATCAATCCGAACATTCCGACAGGAAAAATTGAAATCCAAGCAGAGCGCGTTACGATTATTAACGAAGCAAAAACACCGCCGTTTGTCATTGCTGATCAAACCGATGTGGCGGAAGATGTGCGTCTAAAGTATCGTTATTTAGATTTGCGTCGTCCTGTCATGTTTCAGACATTAAAATTAAGACATCAAGTGACGAAAGCGATTCGTGACTTTTTAGACGAAGAAGGATTTTTAGAAGTAGAAACGCCGATTTTAACGAAAAGCACGCCAGAAGGAGCGCGCGACTATTTAGTGCCAAGCCGCGTTCATCAGGGGGAATTTTACGCTCTTCCGCAATCGCCGCAAATTTTTAAACAGCTATTGATGGTGGCTGGATTGGAACGCTATTATCAAATTGCTCGCTGTTTTCGCGATGAGGATTTGCGCGCTGACCGCCAGCCGGAGTTTACTCAGGTCGACATTGAAACATCGTTTATGAGTCAAGAAGAGATTATGGAAATGGTCGAGCGTATGATGGCTCGCGTTATGAAAGAGGCAAAAGGCGTCGATGTTGCTCTTCCATTTCCACGCATGTCTTACGATGAAGCGATGAACCGCTACGGTTCAGATAAGCCAGACACACGCTTTGGCTTAGAGCTTGTCGATGTATCTGAACAAGTGAAGGACTCTGGTTTTAAAGTATTTGCCAGCGCGGTAGAAAACGGTGGACAAGTCAAGGCGATTAACGTAAAAGGAGCGGCGGACAAGTATTCCCGAAAAGATATTGATGCGTTAACGGAATTTGTTGCTCGCTACGGAGCAAAAGGGCTTGCGTGGCTCAAAGTCGAGGAAGACGGTCTCAAGGGGCCGATTGCGAAGTTTTTTACAGAAGAAGAACAAAGCGGCTTAATAAAAACGTTGGAGGCAGAAACAGGGGATTTATTGCTGTTTGTCGCTGACAAGAAGACCGTTGTCGCTAGTGCGCTTGGGGCATTACGGTTAAAACTTGGCAAAGACTTAAAGATGATTGATGAAACGAAATTTAATTTCCTATGGGTTACAGATTGGCCGCTATTAGAGTATGACGAAGAAGAAGGGCGTTACTACGCGGCACATCATCCGTTTACGATGCCGGTGCGTGAGGATTTATCGCGATTAGAAACAGAGCCGGACAAAGTTCGTGCTCAAGCGTATGACCTTGTGTTAAACGGCTATGAACTCGGTGGCGGATCACTTCGCATTTTTGAGCGCGATGTGCAAGAAAAAATGTTTAAAGTGCTAGGATTTACCGAAGAGGAAGCGCGCGAACAGTTTGGCTTCTTATTGGAGGCGTTCGAATATGGTACTCCGCCGCATGGAGGAATCGCGTTAGGACTAGACCGTCTTGTTATGTTGCTGGCTGGTCGTTCAAACCTTCGCGATACGATTGCCTTTCCAAAAACGGCCAGTGCGAGCTGCTTGTTAACCGAAGCGCCAAGTCCAGTCAGTGACAAACAACTGGAAGAACTACATTTAGCGGTTGTTTTGGAAAAAAATGAGTAATTTCCGACTATTCCCTTCTTGAAAAGGCTTTAAAAGTGTGCTATCATACATTCAAAAGCCGGCAGTCCTGATGTGTTCGTCGTATAACCTATTGTTTTGACCGAACAATATGTTATACGGGAGCCCGGGGTTTTCAAGCGGCGTACATGCCTCTTGGACCGGAGGACGTGCAAACCTTGGAACAGGGCACCCACCTGCTGAGGGCGGGTTTCAAAACGAAGGCATCGACGGCACGATTGGGACTTACATATGAGTTATCAATTCCCTATGTAAAGCCAATGCTTTACATAGGGTTTTTGTTGTGTACAATAATCAAAAAACGATGAGATTGTTACTGGAGGATGAACATGCTACATCAGTTCTCACGCAATGAATTAGCGATTGGAAAAGAAGGATTAGCAAAGCTAAAAAATGCTACTGTCGCCGTTTTAGGGGTGGGCGGAGTTGGTTCCTTTGCCGTTGAGGCATTAGCGCGATCCGGAGTAGGACGGCTCGTTCTTGTGGACAAGGATGATGTTGATATTACGAATATTAACCGACAAATTCATGCACTTCTTTCAACGATTGGTCGCTCGAAAGTGGAACTCATGAAAGAGCGGATTGCGGATATTAACCCAGAGTGTGAAGTCATTGCTTTGCAAATGTTTTATACAGAAGAGACGTATGAACAATTCTTTAGTTACGGACTCGATTTTGTCATTGACGCTTCTGATACGATTACGTATAAAATTCATTTGATGAAGGAATGCTTAAAACGCAATATTCCAATTATTTCGAGTATGGGAGCGGCCAATAAAATGGATCCTACCCGTTTTCGCATTGCCGATATCTCCAAAACGCATACCGATCCGATTGCGAAAGTCATTCGTACCAAATTGAGAAAAGAAGGAATTCGCAAGGGGATTCCAGTTGTCTTCTCCGATGAAAAGCCAATTATTATCCGTGAAGATGTTCGCAAAGAGGTAGGCAATGACCAATCAGCGATTCGGAAAGCACAAATGCCCCCTTCTTCTAATGCATTCGTACCATCGGTGGCAGGACTGATTATGGCATCTTACGTCGTTCGCGAATTATTAAAAGATATCAAAATTTATCGTGTTGGTGAAGAGTAAATAAGAAAAGTGGAAGCCGTGCAAATCGTTCGCGAAGCTAAATGTTCTTTGCTTTGAGGGCTCATTTGGCATAAGAGTGCTAGACAAATAAAGAACAGTGCTCGAATAAAAAACGTCGCAGATGATGTGCCTGCGACGTTTTTCTAATAAGTAAAATTTGAATTGCTATGCCCAATCGCTCTGGGGTAAATAATCTTCTCTCTCAAGAGGACAAGCCGTCTAGAGAGAAGGACATTTGCCCATTGAGGGAACTGGGATGACAACATTTCGCCGTTTGCCCACAGGATGTGGAAAGGTTTTAGGCGAAATGGGGGCGCTTGTGCTTTGCTTGATTAATGATGAGCAATTTGTTCTAAATTCCCGTTTTTATCCATTCGGAATATCTGGGCTGGTTGCGAACCATGCTCTTCTTCTAATACGAGTTTTCGAGCGCGTTCCATAATTTTCACAAGCGCTTGGTAATCTTCTTGAATGGTTGCTTGTTGTTCATGGAGACGATCGAGTTTTTTCTGTAACTCTTGGTTACGCTGTCGGAACTGTGCATTTTCTTTTTTCAGCTGTTCATTCTCTGTCCGCAATGCTTGAGCGTGATAATCGCTCGTCTGTAATGTTTGCAAAAAGGCGATACATTGCTCAAGTGTAATCGCATTTGGTGCAGGCAGAAGGGAAACTGTTGCATGGCGAGGAGAATTCAAGCTTTCTCCTGTAAGAGAAGCGGCTTGCATCACGCCCGTTTTCTGTAGCTTTTTCGCCTGTTCTAATGCTCTCTTTCGTTCTTTTCGCTGTTTTTTCGCTAGCTCAATTGCTTGAACGTATTGTTTTCTAACTTCTGCGTTCCAGCGAAATCCACAAGCAGCTGCCGTTCGATTTAGCTGATCTCCTACTTCTTCAAACGCAGCAAGCTGGGTACGACCTTCACGAATATAGCGCAATACCGTTTCTGCTAATAACAAATCTTCTTCATGAGACCAAGCATCTTGTCTTGTTTTCATATTGTCACTCCCTAAGGCGCATAATTTCGTAGAGTTTCTACCATTTTCTCCAAATAGTATTCATTTTAAACACTTTCGAATGTTTTTGATCGTTACAATGGTGATGAACAAAGTCTTCTACGGCAGATTGAATATACATTTTAGGTGAATAGGCGCTCTCCTTTGCTTCAGTATACGTCTTAAGACTTAGATAAAAATATAACTTAGGTTTATTATGGAGGGTTCAATGATAATGTAAGATACAGATGCTAATGATTTACATTTAGATTACTAGTGAAATTCTTTATGCTTTCGATGAGAAATCTATTATTGTGTTATTGATTGAAAAAATTTCGTTATTCGACTATATTTTGTATATGACGACCGGTCGGCTTAGAAAAATATCAACCGATCGGTCATACATAAATTTTATTTTTAGGGAGGAAAGGATTGAACAATGAATTTTTTAACAAGGTTTAGTTTAAAAAATGCAGTTGCGGTATTCATTATTTCTTTTCTACTGATTCTGGGGGGATTGTATTCATTTTCTTCCTTGAAAGTAGATTTACTACCGAACATCGAGTTTCCTCAGCTATCGATTGAAGTTACTTATCCAGGAGCGTCTCCTGAGGATATTAATAATCAAGTGACTTCCAAGCTTGAAGAAAAGTTCAAATCGCTTGAGGGACTAAAACAAATGCAAAGCTCTTCCTTTGAGAGCATTGCCATTATTAATCTCGAATTTCCTTTTCATACCGATATGGATGAAGTGGAACGTCAAGTTGACACATTGATTAAAGATACAAAGCTTCCGGACAATGTCCAAACAAAAGTAAATCGTTTTTCGTTTGGAACTTTCCCGATTTTTAATATTTCTTTGTTTGCCAAAAAAGATGTTGATTTACAAAAATTATTAGAACAAGACGTGATCCCGGAATTAAATAAAATTGATGGCATTAACTCCGTTTCCGTCGGCGGAATGAAAGAAGACGTTGTTCAAATTACTGTCGATAAACAAAAGGCGTTACAAGCAGGGCTAAGCTTATCGCAAATTAAGGACCAAATTAATGAGAAGTACGTTTCTTTCCCAGCTGGAAATGTCAACACGGATACGTTGCAAATTCCTGTACGCATTCAAGAGAAGCTTGAAACAGTTAGGGCTCTGGAAAACATGACATTAACGTCACCACTCGCTCAAACAACGACCCAATCGTTTCAAAGCGGAGCAATTCAGTCAGGAACACCTTCGCATCCACCATTAAAGTTAAAAGATATTGCTAAAATTGAAACCGTGACAGATCGTCCGGAAATTACACGCTACAACTTGAATGAATCGCTTTCGATGGCGATTACGAAAAAGCAAGATGCCAATACGGTCGAAGTAGCGGATAAAGTCATAAAAGTGCTAGATGCCCACAAAGATGAGTTTGATTATGCGATTGGTTTTGATTCTGCTGAAGGCATAAAACAATCGGTTGAATCGCTCGTTCGCGAAGGACTATTAGGTGCTTTGTTTGCTTCTATTGCTGTGCTTGTGTTTTTGCGCAACGTTCGCGCTACAGTTATTGCCATTGTTTCGATTCCGCTTTCGCTATTAGTTGCATCGATTTTCTTACATCGAATGGATATTTCGTTGAACGTCATGACCCTTGGGGGAATGGCGGTAGCTGTTGGACGTGTTGTTGATGACAGTATCGTTGTCATTGAAAATATTTTCCGACGCGTCCGCAAATCGAAAACAGGTATAACGGATGAGCTTGTTCAAGACTCTACAAAGGAAATTTTAAAGGCGATTACGTCATCCACGATTACAACCGTTGTTGTCTTTTTACCGCTTGGCTTTGTCGGCGGAATTACCGGGGAGTTTTTCTTACCATTTGCCTTAACGATTGTATTTGCGCTGCTTATGTCATTAATCGTTGCGGTTACAGTCGTACCGATTTTAGCGAAATTTTCATTTAAAAAAGTTCCGCCTGAAGAGAAAGAAGGGGCATTGCAACGCGTTTATGGGCGAATCATTGCTTGGTCGTTAAACCATAAGGCAATCATCTTAGCGTTGTCTATTGTATTGCTTGGCGGTTCGCTTGCGCTCGTACCGAAATTAGGATTCACCTTCTTACCGAACGAAGAGCAAAAAACGCTTGTTGCAAGCATTGAATTGCCTTCATCTACATCGCTTGAAAAAACAAATGATGTTTCTTTAAAAATCGAAAAAATGTTTGATCAGCAAAAAGAAATTAAGGAAGTCACTGCAGGAATTGGAAGCCGCGACTTCCGTACCGGCTTAAAGCGACCAAATCAAGCAAGCTATTTCATTAACTTAAAAGAAGGAGTAAATGTCGCGTCATTTATTAAAAAGCTGGAGAAAAATATGCAACATATCGCTGACAAAGAAGCGCCTGGTACGAAGCTCGGGGTGCAAGAATTGGACGCAGGGGGACCGCCATCAAACAACAATATTAATATTGATTTATACTCCAATGATTTAGCGGCCTTACAAAAGGCGGCAAAACAAGTAGAAGATTACTTGAACAAGCGGAAAGATTTAAAATATGTGACAAACAATTTCTCTGATAAACAAAAACAAGTGATTGTTAATATTGATCCGGAAAAAGCAGCTGCTTACGGCGTATCTGGTTTCCAAATTCTCGGAACGATTGCCGATGAAACAAAGCCGGTTGAAGTCGGAACGCTGACGCTCGACGGCGTTGACCGAACTGTTCAACTATCGTATGATAAGAGTCTTGATTCTGTTGATGCATTAAAGAATACGTTGATTTTTACAAAACAAGGACTTGTTCCTATATCTGAACTTGCCACAGTCAAAGAAGTTGAGACGTATACATCCATTCAAAAACTAGACGGAAAAGTATTTGCGCGTATATCGGCACAAATTGTTGGTGACGATATTCAAAAAGTAACGAACGATATCATTAGTCGTGTGAAAAAAGATATCGACTTGCCAAAAGGCGTCTCGTTTGAAGTCGGCGGCGGTAGTGACGAAACAGTCCAAACGTTCCAAGAGCTTGGATTAGCGATGATTGTCGCCATCGGTCTTGTGTATATCACTATGTTGATCACATTTGGAAAAGCAAGAATTCCATTTATCATTTTATCATCGCTCATTTTCGTTCCGATTGGTTCGCTTCTTGGTTTATATATGGCGAACGAGCCAATGTCTATCAGCGTCATGATCGGGTTGTTAATGTTAATTGGAATTGTCACAACGAATGCGATTGTCCTTGTTGACCGCATCGGACAAAACCGTGAACAAAAAGGGATGACGATTCGTGAAGCACTCGTGGAAGCAGGAAAAACGCGCTTGCGTCCGATTTTAATGACGGCGTTTGCAACCGTGACCGCTCTCATTCCTCTTGCGCTAACGAAAGCGTCAGGAACGTTAATCTCAAAAGGACTAGCGATTACGGTTATTGGTGGGCTTACTTCTTCAACGTTATTGACGCTGATCATCATTCCAGTGATGTATGAACTGTTCTTTCTTCGCCAAGCAAAAGCGGAACGAACCATAAATAGCAACTAAATATAAAGGGATGCCTCATTGCCGATGAGGCATCCCTTTTTCCATTATCATGGGCCCAATTTATTTTGAAACCGAAATGCATTATAATAAAGATAACGAATGAAACGAGGAAGGAGAAGACATTGAGCAGAAGAGAAGAGATTATTCAAGCTGCGACGAAGCTGTTTGCGCAAAAGGGGTATTACGCAACTTCTATGCAGGAAATTGCCGAACAGAGCGGAATGGCGAAAGGCTCGATTTATAATTATTTTAAATCAAAAGAAGAAATTGCGGTGTGCATTTTTCGCTATCATTATGAAAAGCTATTTAGAAAGATGGCTGAGGTCAACGAAGACGAAACGTTATCACCAAGAGAAAAATTTGAAAAGCAACTGTCGATTCAAATTGAGGAGTTCTATCGCCATAAAGAACTGGTACAGATGCATATGGGAGAACAAGCAGTGAAAGTAAATGATGAAGTTCATCATCTTGTCTTTCTCATTCGGGCTAAAACGCTCAATTGGTACCGACAAGCGATTCAAGATATATATGGAGAGCGGGTCAAGAATTTTGCGTTAGATTGCGCAACGATATTAAATGGCATGTTGAAAGAATATATGTTTTATATGGCCATTGACCAAAAAGAGCTTCAAGTGACAAAAGTAGCTCCGTTTCTTCTTCGTCGCCTTGATGCGATTGTGGAAAGCATGACGGAAAGAGAAAGCCCTTTACTAACAATCGAGATCATGCAGGACTACCTTGGCGTGGAAAAGACCAATGAGCAAACAAAACGACAGCGAATTATTGACTGCATTGATGAAATATTGGAGACACTTGAAGAAAGGGATAGGAATGAAAGCGATATCATTCGTTCGTTAGAGATGTTAAAACAAGAATTTAGTCAGAAAGAAGAAGCGAGAAAATTTATCGTAGAAGCGTTATTGCTTTATTTAGAAAGTTTGCAAGTGCCATTATTAAGAGAATTGAAAGCAGCCATACAGCACTATTTCAGAACATAAAAGTTCTCTGTCATTGGCAGGGAGCTTTTGCTATTTTCATCCACGATTTTGAACGAAATGAGGGATGTTCTATGCTTTTTGTACAAGAGCCGCTATCCGTGCGGATGAGACCGCGAACGATTGATGAACTAATCGGACAGCAACATATCATTGGTCCGCATACCGCCTTATATAAAATGATACATAATGGTTATGTTCCTTCTATGCTTTTATATGGTGAGCCGGGGGTGGGAAAAACATCGTTGGCTTATGCGATCGCCGGCACGGTCGAACGGGAATTTTTTGCGATGAATGCGACAACATCTGGAAAGAAAGAGATGGAAGAAGTAGTAGCGAAGGCAAGAATGACGGGAAATGTCATTTTATTTATCGATGAAATTCACCGCTTTAACAAGGCGCAACAAGATTATTTGTTGCCGAATATCGAAAACGGGCTCATTACGTTAATCGGTGCCACGACAGAAAATCCATTTCATGAAGTAAACCCGGCGATCCGAAGCCGATGCGGTCAAATTAAACAACTAAAACGTCTGACGAAGGAAGACATTCTTCAGTTATTGCAACGAGCATTAAGCGACCGCGAGCGCGGATTAGGGATGCTATCCGTTCGTATCGCCGAGCCGCTGCTTGCCCTGATTGCCGAGGCGACAAACGGTGATGCTCGTTCCGCATTGAATGTGCTGGAATCAGTTGTGTACGCTTCAGAAGAACGGAACGGTGAAGTAATTGTTGATGAGCAAACTGTATTAGACTGTGTAGAAAATAAAGGATTTACCCATGATAAAGAAGGGGATATCTATTACTCATTATTATCGGCTTTTCAAAAAAGCATTCGCGGTAGCGATGTCGATGCGGCCCTTTATTATTTGGCGCGGCTGTTGGAAGGCGGAGATTTGGCAGCCATTTGCCGTCGTCTTCTTGTCATTGCCTATGAGGATATCGGCTTGGCAAACCCGCTCATGGGTGTAAAAGTTACCGCAGCCATTCAAGCAGTTGAACGATTAGGTCTTCCGGAAGCACGAATCCCGCTTTCCGTCGTGACGATTGAATTATGCTTGAGCGCTAAATCCAACTCCGCATATAAGGCGCTTGATGAAGCGATTAGCGATGTGCGAAGCGGAAAGATTGGTGACATTCCTGATCACTTAAAAGACGCCCATTATAAAGGAGCAAGCATACTCGGCCACGGAAAAGGCTATCAATACCCGCACGACTATCCAAATAGCTGGGTGGCTCAACAATATTTGCCGAACGAACTTGTCGGTACGCACTACTACGTCCCAAAAGAAAACGGTGAAGAAAAATATTATGCGAAAGTATATGCAAGACTTAATGAACTAAAACGCCAACACGAAAGTAAGAGGAAATGAAAGTGCAATATGTTTTATGTTATAATGACAAAGGCTTCTCATTATTTTTTATACATGGAGCGTGCCTGTTAACTACCCACCCCTTAAGCGAGCGCTTTTTGAAGTGGGAGCTTGCCAGTGTCCAGCAGTACGAACGTGCGTGCAGCGTACTGCTGCCTTGTCTTGGTCTCTGCATCGGGACAGGTTGACAACTTACCCGACTTACAAGAGACATGCTCAAGTAGCCACCGCAAGCAGTACTTCTATTTCCAAGCATTGCGGATTCTTGCTGTACACTCAAAGTTTTACGGTTGCAACGACTTCCTGCAACCGCCCTCATACTTTGAGCTGGCAAATAGTTTTTACGAGTACCTTGTCCAACGGTTTTCTTATATTTTCATTATACCACGAAAGGGGGAACACAAGGGGATTTTGTCAGAACATTAACGTAGCTAAAGCTACCTCTTTTCTGACGCACATTCCTCCCCCACTTATGGGAGTAGGGGTCTCCTGTGCGAAATGATGAAAAACTCTCATAACCTTTCTTTACTGTTCCGTTGGATCGTGTATTTTATCGGGCTACTCATTATGTCGTTTGGCATTGTATTAACAATTAAAGCCAACATTGGGTGTGCGCCGTGGGATGTGCTTCATATTGGATTATATCGGCAATTTGGCTTCACGATTGGCACATGGTCCATCATTGTCGGCGTTATGATTTTAACGATTTCTGCGCTTCTTTCCAAACAGTTCCCAAAAATCGGTGCATTTCTCAATATGATATTTGTTGGGCTGTTTATTGATTTATATATGATGATTCCGTATCTTCATACGCCACATACATTCGGGGCAAAATTGATCATGTTGCTTGTTGGCATCGTCATTACTGGATACGGAATGGGTTTTTATATTTCCGCAAACATGGGTGCCGGTCCGCGCGACAGTTTAATGCTTGCTTTAATGGAGCGAACCGGCTGGAAAGTGCAACATATTCGAATTATAATGGAAATATTTGTCCTTTTGCTTGGTTGGCTATTAGGTGGTCCAGTGTCGCTAGGCACACTCATTTTTTGCATCACCATCGGTTCTGTTGTTGGAATTTCGTTACCACAGTGTCAACGAATGACAGAACGAATCATCACTAAACCAATCAAAATAGAAACGAACGGTCTAAGTCGTTAGGAGGAATACAATGAAGATTTCAACGAAAGGTAGATATGGATTAACAATTATGATTGAACTTGCCAAAAAATATGGTGATCGACCAATTTCATTAAAATCGATTGCGAAAGCGCATAATTTATCCGAACATTATTTAGAGCAGCTCGTTTCGCCATTGCGGAATGCAGGACTTGTCAAAAGCATTCGCGGGGCGTATGGCGGCTATGTATTGGCAGATCATCCTGCGAAAATTACGGCTGGAGATGTCATTCGAGTTCTTGAAGGGCCAATCAGTCCGGTTGAAGAATTGGAAGAAGAAGAGCCAGCAAAGCGCGAGCTATGGATTCGCATTCGCGATGCGGTGCAGGAAGTGCTAGATAGCACAACGATTGAAGATTTAGCGAAATATAGCAACGGCGATGACGAAGCATATATGTTTTATATTTAATTGACGAATGAAAGGAGAATGCATAGTTGGAGCGGATTTACTTAGATCATGCCGCTACGTCGCCTACCCATCGCGATGTGGTGGAGCGAATGGTGCCGTTTATGACTGAAGTATTTGGTAACCCGTCCAGTATTCATTTTTTTGGCAGACAAAGCCGTCAGGCGATTGACGAGGCCAGGGCAGTGGTCGCTAATAGCATTGGAGCAAAAGAAACAGAAATTATTTTCACAAGCGGTGGAACAGAAGCGGACAACTTTGCTTTGGTTGGAACGGCAATGGCCAATCGTAACAAAGGAAACCATATTATTACAACCTCTATTGAACATCATGCGGTATTGCACACATGTCACTACTTGGAGCGACAAGGATTTGATGTGACATACCTTCCGGTGGATGAACAAGGAAACGTCTCCCTTGATGATGTCAAAGCAGCGCTTCGGGATGAGACAATTCTTGTTTCCATCATGTTCGGCAACAACGAAGTCGGTGTATTACAACCGATTAAAGCCATTGGTGAGCTCGTAAAAGATCACCAAGCCTACTTTCATACGGATGCGGTACAAGCATATGGGCTCGTTCCAATTGATGTGAACGATTATCACATTGATTTATTGTCTGTTTCTGCTCATAAAATTAACGGTCCAAAAGGGGTCGGATTTTTATATGCACGAGAAACGGTAAAATTGTCTCCGCGGCTGTATGGCGGTGAGCAAGAGCGAAAACGCCGGGCGGGAACGGAAAACGTCGCTGGAATTGTTGGGCTCGCCAAAGCGGTAGAAATCGCGCAACAAACGATGTCAGAAAAGCAAATGATGTACCGCGAATTAAAAGAAACGATGCTATCCGTTTTCGATGAATCAGGAATTTCGTATTTCGTCAACGGCAACCAGAACGCATGCCTTCCTCATATATTAAATGTCGCGTTTCCGGGAACAAACGTTGAATCAATGCTCGTGAACTTAGATTTAGCTGGGATTGCCGCTTCAAGCGGGTCAGCTTGCACAGCGGGATCAGTTGATCCGTCTCACGTTCTCGTTGCCATGTTGGGGAAAGAATCGGAGCGGATTCGCTCTTCCATTCGCTTTAGTTTCGGGCTTGGAAATACGGTAGAACAAGTTAAAAAAGCTGCTTATGAAACCGTACAAATTGTTCGGAGACTTACAAATCGCTGAGGAGAGAGGTGACATCAGTGAAAAAAGCACCAAAAGATACTCGCGTCGTCGTCGGTATGTCGGGAGGCGTCGATTCTTCCGTCGCAGCGCTGCTTTTAAAGCAGCAAGGATATGACGTCATCGGCATTTTTATGAAAAACTGGGACGACACCGATGAAAACGGAGTATGTACAGCGACGGAAGATTACGAAGACGTCATGCGCGTCTGTAATCAAATCGGCATTCCATATTATGCAGTTAATTTTGAAAAGGAATATTGGGATAAAGTATTTACGTATTTCCTAGATGAATATAAAGCGGGCCGAACACCGAATCCGGATGTACTGTGCAATAAAGAAATTAAATTTAAAGCCTTTTTAGAGCATGCGATGTCGCTTGGGGCGGATTATTTAGCGATGGGACATTATGCACGTGTAGAATATCGCGATGGCGAATATAAAATGTTGCGCGGCGTTGACCAAAATAAAGACCAAACATATTTCTTAAATCAACTAGGACAAGCTCAACTTTCTAAAATCATGTTCCCAATCGGCAATATTGAAAAAGCGAAAGTACGGGAAATTGCAAAAGAGGCAGGACTTGCCACAGCAACGAAAAAAGATAGCACCGGCATTTGTTTTATCGGCGAACGCAACTTCAAAGAGTTTTTAAGCAACTACTTACCGGCTCAACCTGGAACAATGCAGACGTTAGATGGCGAAATTAAAGGAAAGCATGACGGATTAATGTATTATACCATTGGGCAACGCCATGGTCTTGGCATTGGCGGAAGCGGCGAACCTTGGTTTGTCGTCGGAAAAAATGTAAAAGAAAATATTCTTTATGTTGCACAAGGATTCAATAACGAATTGCTCTATTCCGATTCCATTATTGCAACAAACATTAACTGGGTCTCTGGCCGCATTCCAACCGAACCGCTCAAATGCACGGCGAAATTCCGCTATCGCCAGCCAGACACAGGAGTAACGGTTCATGTCATTGATGAGAACACGGTAAGAGTCGTTTTTGACGAACCTGTTCGTGCGGTCACACCAGGTCAAGCGGTTGTCTTTTATAACGGTGAGGAATGTCTTGGCGGCGGAACGATTGACGAAGTGTTCCGGAACGGTGAAAAGCTTTGGTACGTCGGGTAAACCGAAAAGCGAAGGCAGTATAAATTCGACTAAAACTTCCCACGTCCTGTGGGTAAACGGCGAAATGTCGCCATCCTAGCTCTGCGATGACCAAATGTTTTTCAGACGTCGAGGTGCTTGCCACCTCAAGGACGAAGGTGATTTGGCAGAAGAGAGCTAGCCACCGAAGCTAGACAAGAAAAGAGCGGAGGCGCCCCTCCATAAGTAGTAATGAAAAGCCTCAACTCCAATGTGGGTTGGGGTTTTCCTGCCATATGAAGGAATTTTTATAGAAGTTATCGAACGTATGTACTATAATGAAGCTAAGGAGTGATCGTGGCGTGGAAGATAAAAATCAAGCCGGAATTGCCTATATGCAGCAAGGAAACTATGAGGAAGCCGTGAGATGTTTTCATGAAGCGATTGAAGAAAATCCAAATGACCCCATCGGCTATATTAATTTTGGCAACGTATTAGCTGCTGCCGGGGAAGAAGATAAGGCGCTGAATTTTTTCAAAAAAGCGCTGGAGCTAGATGACAACGCCGCTACTGCTTATTACGGGATCGGTTCTGTTTATTACAACCGCCAGCAATTTGCTCAGGCGAAAGATATGTTTGAACAAGCGATAAAAAAAGGCTTACAAGATAGCGATGTCTTTTTTATGCTTGGGATGTCGCTCATGTATTTAGAGCAACCACGTCTGGCCCTTCCGTATTTGCAGCGCGCGGTAGAACTTAATGAGCGCGATGTGGAAGCGGTATTTCAGCTTGGCCTTTGCCTTGCACAATTGGAATTTGTCGATGAAGCGATGAACTATTTTCAACGAACGATTTCTTTAAATGAACGCCATGCTGATGCGTATTATAATTTAGGCGTTGCTTATGCGTATAAAGACGATATTAAGACAGCACTTGATATGTTTACAAAAGCGCTTGACATCCAGCCGGATCACTTGTTAGCCGGACATGGAAAAAAGTTGATGGAAAAAACGTTACAACAATCATAAAAAAGGGTAGGGGATTCCATTGCAACAACAAGAATCGTTTGCCTTAGGGGAAAAGTCGTTTATTAAAGGAACGCATGTCGTGACCATTTTTCATAATGAAAACAATCTTTATTCCGTTGTTCGTGTTCGCATCGAAGAAACGAATGAAGCGTGTGATGAACAAGAAGTTGTTGTAACTGGATATTTCCCTCGCATGAATGAGCATGATACGTATATTTTTTACGGCGCGTTTAAAGACCATCCGAAATTTGGACGGCAGTATGTGGCGGAGCATTTTCGCAAAGAATTTCCGCACACCAAGGAAGGCGTGATTCATTATTTGTCGAGCGATTTATTTAAGGGAATTGGCAAAAAAACGGCGAAAGCGATTGTCGATGCGCTCGGAGAAAACGCCATCTCAAAGATTTTGGCAGACCCTCACGTGTTAGACGATGTTCCGAGACTTTCAAAAGAAAAGGCAAAGGAGCTATACGATTCCTTACGGGCGCATGAAGGGCTTGAACAAACGATGATCGCCCTTTCTCAATTCGGTTTTGGTCCGCAGCTGTCGATGAAAATTTATCAAGTGTATCAAGACGAAACGCTTGCGATTATCCAACAAAATCCGTATCAACTCGTTGAAGATGTCGAAGGAATCGGATTTGGACGAGCGGATGAATTAGGGTATCAACTAGGGATTTCTGGAAATCACCCTGCCCGTATCCGCGCAGCCTGCTTATTTGTATTGGAACACGATTGTTTGCAAGAAGGACACGTCTATTTAACGGAGGAGCAGCTGATCACAAACGCCAAGCAACTGCTTGAAGCAAAACGGGACGAAAAAATTCCTGAATCGGCCATTTCCCATGCAGTAATGATGCTTGTGGAAGAGGGAAAACTTATGTGTGAAGATGGCAAGCTTTACGTTCCCTCGCTTTATTTTGCGGAAAAAGGAATCGTAACCAATATAAAACGGCTATTGCAACAAACGGAGGCGGTAACTACGTTTCCGGAATCGGAATTTTTACTGGCGCTTGGCAGATTAGAGGAACGTCTCTCTGTTCAGTATGCCCCTTCACAAAAGGAGGCAATTCAAAAAGCGCTGGCCTCCCCGCTGTTCATTTTGACAGGCGGACCTGGAACAGGAAAAACGACCGTCATTAAAGGCATTGTTGAAATTTTTGCGGATTTGCATGGACTTTCTCTCGATCCGAAAGATTATAGCAAAGATGACCCGTTTCCGATTTTGCTTGCTGCTCCAACAGGAAGAGCGGCAAAACGGATGAGTGAAGCGACTGGGTTGCCGGCAGTGACCATTCATCGCTTGCTTGGCTGGAACGGGGTAGAAGGGTTTACTCATGATGAGGACGAGCCAATTGACGGGAAGCTGTTAATCGTCGATGAAATGTCAATGGTTGATACGTGGTTAGCCAACCAGCTGTTTAAATCTCTTCCTGATGGCATTCAAGTCATTCTTGTCGGCGATGAGGATCAATTACCGTCTGTTGGGCCGGGACAAGTATTAAAAGATTTGCTGCAAGCTGGCATTATTCCAACCGTTCGTCTCACAGAAGTATATCGTCAGGCAGAAGGTTCGTCGATTATTGAATTAGCACACCAAATGAAAAACGGGACGCTGCCGTCAGATCTTACCGCACCGAAAGCCGATCGTTCGTTCATTCGCTGTCAAACAGGACAAATTGCTGATGTTGTTCGGCAAATTGCTGATAATGCGCGCAAAAAAGGATATGCGGTGAAAGATATCCAAGTGTTAGCGCCGATGTACCGTGGTCCTGCCGGGATTGACCGCCTCAACCAAACATTGCAAGACTTGTTTAATCCAAAATCGGAGAAAAAGCGGGAACTTTCCGTTGGTGATGTCGTATATCGCGTCGGTGATAAAGTATTGCAGCTTGTCAATCAGCCGGATGAAAACGTCTTTAACGGTGACATTGGAGAAATTGTCGCGATTTTTTACGCGAAAGAAAATACGGAAAAACAAGATTTAGTTGTTGTTTCCTTTGATGGAAACGAAGTAACGTATTCACGTCAAGATTTATCACAAATTACTCATGCCTATTGCTGCTCGATTCATAAATCACAAGGAAGCGAATTCCCGATTGTTATTTTGCCTGTCGTCAAAAGTTATTACCGTATGTTAAAACGAAATTTACTCTATACAGCAGTGACAAGAAGCAAACAATTTTTAATATTATGCGGCGAAGAAGACGCCTTTCAATTAGGGGTTGCCCGCTGCGATGACGGGGCACGGCAAACGACATTAGCGGAAAAATTACAGCAATCCCTACTGCCCCTAGCAGAAGGCGAACTTCCGCTTGATGACGCTAACATCGGGATGGAAAACGTTTCACCGTATGACTTCATGAACGAACAGCCAAGCTAAAAATGTCTGGAAAGGTGGAGAGATCTTTGCGGACATTTTCTCATCTGAAAGGTCTTCCTGTATACGAGCAGCATACAGGAAAGACGATTGGAAAAGTAAGCGATATTTGCTTTACGAATACGGGGAAAGTACAAGGGCTGATCATCGAAAGCAAAGGATGGTTTTCTCGACATCGTTACATCCCGCTTAGCGCCATTCAAGCGATTGGAGTGGACGGGGTGTTCATTACTGATTTTCATGCTCTGCAACCGACTGCGTCTTTCCAAACAGGCTACTCTCTTTACAGTCAGCGAGGAATTGCCGGAAAACCGGTCATCACTACTAATGGCAAGAAACTTGGTTTATTGGAAGACGTATATTTTCATGAGCAATTGGGCATAATCGGAGGATATGAGATTACAGATGGCTTCTTTGCTGATTTGATGGAGGGAAAAAAGCGAGTGAATGCCGTCCCGTTCACAGTTGGAGAAGAGGCTATTATCGTAAATACGACGATGTAAGGAGAGTGGCCTTTTGTGCTCATATGCCCGAATTGCAAAAGTAAAAATTTAGGTAAAATCGGTGTGAACCAGTATTATTGCTGGGATTGTTTTATCGAGCTTTCTGTTTCCAAAGGCATGATTTATACCCATCAAGTAGAAGAAGATGGGACGTTAAGTTCATTAGATGATTTATTTGACGAACATGAGCGCACGATTCATTTTTAGGAGGGAAAGAGCATGAACCGCACAACGACCTCTCTTTTAGCTGTTGGTTTGGGGGTAGCCGCTTACCGGTTAGCGCAGCGCAATAACTGGATAAACAATCGTACGATGAAAAAAATGCGTCGTCGCCTAACTAAATCAATTTTTTAAACGTAGTTGCCAATTCTCGCACTTTTTCGCGAGAATTGGCTCTTTTTTGTATAATTAGCCCCCATTCTCCTACACTAACGGGTAGGGGGTGTTGGCGTGAGTGAGCAACAGTGGTTCTCGTTCATTCGGTTAGGAAAATTTTTATTAATGGTCATTATTGTTTATCTTATCATTCGGCTGAAAGCGGTATGGCTGCCTGTTCTTGATTTATTTGTAACCGCACTCATTCCGTTTCTCATTGCTGCATTTATTACGTATTTGTTACATCCGATTATTGAATACATTCATGAAAAAGGAATTCCACGCTGGCTGGCCATTTTAATGATTTATTTTCTGTTTTTTGGCGGGGTCGGATACGGTATCTATAAAGGGGTGCCTCTGTTTATCCAACAGCTAAAAGACTTAAGCGAAAGTTTACCAACGCTCATCGAAACATATAGAGTCTGGACGAGGCATATTCATAATGAAACTTCCGCTTGGCCTGTGGAAATTCATACACGGATAGAAACGATGTTAGCACAGACGGAACAATTAGTCGGAAACGTGTTAACAATGGTGTTGAACGGAATAAAACGTTTTGTAAATTCTGCTGTCGTGTTTGCTTTAATTCCTTTCATTGTCTTTTACATGTTAAAAGATATTGACCAAATTAAAAAGGCAGTTTGGTATGTAACCCCAAAGCGATGGCGCTCGCCCGGTCTCGCTTTTTTAAAAGATGTCGATGAATCGCTCGGCAACTATATTCGTGGTCAATTATTTGTCGGTCTTCTTATCGGCATTGTTGCCACCATCGCTTTATGGCTTGTCGGAATGGATTATCCGCTTTTGCTCGGCTTCATTATCGGAGCGACGAACATTATTCCCTATTTTGGACCTATTATTGGTGCGATTCCAGCGGTTATTTTGGCGGTGACCATGTCCTTAAAAATGGTACTCATTGTGACAGTGATCATTTTTTTATTGCAATTTTTAGAAGGGAATATTTTATCGCCGCTGATTGTCGGAAAAAGCTTGCATATGCATCCGCTTGTCATTATGTTCGCCTTATTTCTTGGTGGAGAAATTGCTGGGGTCATTGGATTAATTGTAGCAGTTCCGTTTGTCGCTGTGTTAAAAGTGGCGATTTTGCATGTGAAAGAACATTTCAGCCCGCGTTGACAAACAAAGGCAGCTTGTCTATAATCTGTGAGTGAAAAGATAAATACATAAGGCGATGACGGATCGAGTATGTTACAGTCCATCTTAACGCGCGTGCTCGCGCACAGAGAGGAATTTCCGAGGCTGAAAGAAATTCCAGATGAAGGGTAACAGAACGCTAATCCTGAGCGCAGGCAAAACCTGACGGATCAGCCACGTTACGGCTGTTGAGGTGATGAACGGTTTTCGTTCATAAACAGGGTGGTACCGCGAGCACAACTCTCGTCCCTGAATAGGGATGGGAGTTTATTTTTTATATAAATATAAATAACGAGGAGGAAGGGATATGAAGAAGCTTACGTCAGCACAAGTTCGCCAAATGTTTCTTGACTTTTTCAAAGAAAAAGGTCATGCTGTTGAACCGAGCGCTTCATTGATTCCAGTTGATGATCCATCGCTATTATGGATTAATAGCGGTGTAGCGACATTAAAAAAATATTTTGATGGGCGTGTTATTCCTGATAATCCACGTATTTGTAATGCGCAAAAATCGATTCGAACGAACGACATCGAAAACGTCGGAAAAACAGCACGTCACCATACGTTTTTCGAAATGCTCGGAAACTTTTCCATCGGTGATTATTTCAAGCGGGAGGCCATTCATTGGGCATGGGAATTTTTAACAAGCGACAAATGGATCGGCTTTGATCCAAATCGTTTATCGGTCACGATTCACCCGGAAGATGATGAGGCATTTGAAATTTGGCACAAAGAAATTGGTCTTCCAGAGGAGCGGATTATTCGCCTCGAAGGAAACTTCTGGGACATTGGCGAGGGACCGAGTGGACCGAACACAGAAATTTTCTATGACCGCGGAGAACAATTTGGCAACGACCCGAACGATCCAGAGCTATATCCAGGCGGAGAAAACGATCGTTATTTAGAAGTATGGAACCTCGTTTTCTCACAATTTAACCATAACCCTGATGGTACATACACACCGCTACCGAAGAAAAACATTGATACCGGTATGGGGCTAGAGCGGATGTGCTCAATTTTGCAAAATGTTCCAACCAACTTTGATACTGACTTATTTATGCCGATCATTCGTGCTACCGAGCAAATTTCTGGTGAAAAATATGGGATTGACACCGAAAAGGACGTCGCGTTTAAAGTGATTGCGGATCATATTCGGACTGTTACATTTGCGATTGGCGATGGGGCACTTCCGTCGAACGAAGGTCGCGGTTATGTGTTGCGCCGCTTGTTGCGCCGCGCTGTGCGTTATGCGAAACAACTCAATATTCATCGCCCATTTATGTACGAATTAGTTCCAGTCGTTGGCGAAATTATGGTCGACTACTATCCGGAAGTGAAAGAAAAAGCCGCGTTTATTCAGAAAGTCATTAAAAACGAAGAAGAACGTTTCCATGAAACGCTTCATGAAGGTCTTTCTATTTTGGCAAGCGTCATTCAAAAAGAAAAAGCGCGCGGAAGCAATATAATTTCCGGAGAAGACGTGTTCCGGCTTTATGATACATACGGCTTCCCTGTCGAATTAACGGAAGAGTATGCGCAGGAAGAAGGAATGGAAATTGACCACGAAGGATTCGAACAAGAAATGGAACGCCAACGCGAACGCGCTCGTGCTGCCCGCCAAGATGTCGATTCGATGCAAGTACAAGGCGGCGTGCTCGGCGACATTAAAGTAGAAAGCAAATTTGTTGGTTACGATCAGCTTCGCACTCAATCGACAGTGACGGTCATCGTCAAAAATGGCCAGCTTGTTGAGGAAGTAAACGAGGGTGAAGAAGCGCAAATTATGTTAGACGTCACACCGTTCTATGCGGAAAGCGGAGGACAAATTGCCGACCAAGGCTGGATCGAAAACGAGGCAACGAAAGCGTACGTGAAAGATGTACAAAAAGCGCCGAATGGTCAACATTTACACCATATCGTCGTCGAAAAAGGAACGCTCAAAAAAGGTGAAATCTACACAGCTCATCTCAATGAAGAAAAACGCGCCAACATTATTAAGAATCATACAGCGACACATCTTTTACATCAAGCATTGAAAGATGTCCTCGGCGTTCACGTCAACCAAGCAGGTTCATTAGTTACGCCGGAACGGTTGCGCTTCGACTTCTCGCATTTCGGTCAAGTAAAACCGGAAGAACTTGAGCAGATTGAAGCGATTGTCAACGAAAAAATTTGGCGCAGCATTCCGGTTGAAATTTTCTACAAACCTCTTGAAGAAGCCAAAGCGATGGGAGCGATGGCGCTATTTGGTGAAAAGTACGGTGACATTGTTCGCGTCGTCCAAGTTGGCGACTATAGCCTTGAGCTTTGCGGCGGTTGCCATGTGCCAAACACAGCTGCAATCGGCTTGTTTAAAATCGTCTCCGAATCGGGAATCGGAGCAGGTACACGCCGAATCGAAGCAGTAACGGGAGAGGCAGCGTATCGATTCATGAACGAGCAAATCGCCCTGCTGCAAGAAGTTGCTCAAAAATTAAAAACGAATCAAAAAGACATCATTGGACGCATTGACGCTCTCATGAACGAAATCCGTGAGTTGCAACGCGAAAACGAATCATTGGCAGCGCGTCTCGGAAATATGGAAGCCGCTAACCTTGTGAACAAAGTGAAAGAAATTAACGGCGTCAATGTACTAGCAAGCAAAGTCAATGCCAACGATATGAACAACTTGCGCACAATGGTTGATGAATTAAAGCAAAAATTAGGATCCGCTGTAATTGTATTAGCATCTGTCCAAGGAGAAAAAGTAAGTCTTATCGCTGGTGTGACCAATGACTTAATCGAAAAAGGGTATCATGCTGGCAAACTCATTAAAGAAGTAGCAACCCGCTGTGGCGGTGGCGGCGGAGGTCGTGCCGACATGGCGCAAGCAGGTGGAAAAGACCCGAATAAAGTCGGAGAAGCACTTCAATTTGTTGAAGAATGGGTAAAATCCGTTTTATAATTTGCGTCATATAGTGTACAATGGATGTAAGATAGGGAGATGCCAGATTTCGGTGAATTGGAGAGCGAGGTGTATAACGGTGAGCTCATTTGACCAGACGATGCAATTTAACTTTTCGGAAGAGCCTGTGGAAACGGATATTCGTGAAGTGCTGTTAACCGTATACGAGGCTCTGCAAGAGAAAGGGTATAACCCGATTAATCAAATTGTTGGCTATTTACTATCTGGCGACCCAGCTTACATCCCTCGTCACAAAGATGCACGCACATTAATTCGCAAAATTGAACGGGATGAATTAATCGAAGAATTAGTGAGATTCTATTTACAGAAGCAACGAAAGGATTGACGTATGCGCGTATTAGGATTGGATTTGGGGACAAAGACGCTTGGAGTAGCTGTCAGTGACGAATTAGGCTGGACCGCGCAAGGGCTTGAAACAATTTCAATCGATGAAGAAAACGGAGAATTTGGCTTGAACCGGCTCCGTGGCATTATCGAGGAGTACAACGTCGATACGATCGTGCTTGGTTTTCCGAAAAACATGAACGGAACGGTGGGACCTCGTGGCGAAGCGAGTCAACGTTTTGCCAAGATACTGGAGCGCGAATTTTCGTTGCCTGTCATTTTATGGGACGAGCGTCTTTCGACAATGGCAGCCGAGCGCATGCTTATCGCTGCCGATGTCAGCCGCAAAAAGCGGAAACAAGTTATTGATAAGATGGCAGCTGTCGTCATTTTACAATCTTATCTTGACAGCAAACAGTAAACGGAGGTAAAAGAAAATGGAACATGGCGATAAACATATTACCATTGTCGATGAAGATGGCAATGAACAACTATGCGAAGTATTGTTTACATTTGAATCAGACGATTTTGGAAAATCGTATGTATTTTATTACCCGATCGGTGCTGAATACGACGATGAAGAAGAAACAGAAATTCACGTATCGGCTTTTATCCCTGGGGAAGACGATCAAGAAGGAGAGCTTCAACCAATTGAAACAGAAGAAGAATGGGATATGATCGAAGAAGTATGGAATACTTTCTGCGCTGAAGAAGAGGGAGAATAAACAAGCGGAAGCGCCCCCTTATCCCTGAGGTATCACAAGGGGATGAGTTGCCGGACATTCAGAAAAGCAGAGAGGCGTGTATTGTGCACGAATGCAATCATTAAGATGAAAGAAGTGAAAAAGATGGCCCGCGATAACGGGCTGTCTTTTTTTGTGGAAAAAAGCAAAGAGATAGCGAAAAATGCGAAAGTTTGTAGTATAATATCACGAGTGAAGGGAGGATTCCAATGCAATATAACCAATTTTTCCAAAAAGATGTACAAATTGTGAGGAAAGTTGTTTTCATCGTATGCACCGTTATGTTGATTGGCTTTATCACGATCTTAGCAGGAAGTTATTTATATATAAAATCGGCTCTAAAACCAGTAAATCCAAAGGATCGTACTGCTGTTCACGTATCGATTCCAATTGGGTCTTCCGTCAATGATATTGCTGCAACGTTAGAAAAAAAACATCTCATTAAAAGTGCGACTGTATTCCGCTATTATGTGAAATTTAAAAATCATGCTGATTTTCAAGCGGGAGAATATGAATTAAATCGAGCAATGTCACTTGAAGACATTATCGCTACTTTAAAAACAGGAAAAGTAATGGAGAAAATGAAATTAAAAATTACGATTCCTGAAGGAAAACAATTGACACAAATCGCGGAAATTATTGCTAAAAAGACAGGATATAAACAAGAAGATGTTATGAAACAATTAAGTGATCGTCAATATATTCAACAGTTGATTCAAAAATATCCGACGGTTTTGTCAAAAGACATTTTAAACCAAAACATTCGCTATCCGCTCGAAGGATATTTATTCCCGGCAACATATTCATTTAAAGAGAAAAAACCGCCGATTTCAACGATCATTGAAGCGATGATTGCGAAAACAGCTGAAATAGTAGCGAAATATGAGGGGGAAATGAAAGAGAAAGAATTTACTCCTCATCGCCTGTTAACAATGGCGTCGTTAATTGAAGAAGAAGCAACAGAAAAAGTTCAACGTAAAAAGATCGCAAGCGTTTTTTATAATCGTCTGCGTGTTGGGATGCCTCTTCAGACCGACCCGACTGTTCTTTATGCGCTTGGAAAACATAAAGAACGAGTTTATTACGAAGACTTGAAAGTAAATTCACCATACAATACGTACATTCATAAAGGATTGCCGCCCGGCCCGATTGCCAATGCCGGCGAAATGTCGATCCAAGCGGCGCTTCAACCAGCTCAAACCGACTATTTATATTTTCTTGCTACTCCGGCGGGGGAAGTTATTTTTACAAAAACGTTAGAGGAACATAACCGGGAAAAGGAGAAACATATTGGAAAACAATAGATATAGATATAAATGAGTGGTTTTTGGGTAAAACATTTCGCATTTCACTTCTTTTTATGATAGTATATATAAAGTTATGGATAAGTCTAAAGCCATATGATCCTGTTTATAAGAGTCTGCTTTTAGGGACTCTTATTTTTACGAGGAGGAGCACGGTTGTTGTCGAGCGAAGTTGGACGTTATTTAGAAACACTGATTCCGGAGCGGGAACAAGAAATTCGGGAGATCGAAGCATATGCGAAACAAAACGATATCCCTATTATGGAATTAACCGGAATTGAAGCGATGTTACAAATATTAAAGTTCATCCAGCCGAAGAAGATTTTGGAAATCGGAACAGCGATCGGCTATTCGGCGATTCGCATGGCTAAAGCGTTGCCGAATGCAAAAATTATTACGATAGAACGAGATAAAGAGCGGTATGAACGGGCGCTTTTTTATATAGAGCGAACGAATACAAACGAACAAATTGACGTGCTGTTTGGCGATGCACTTGATTTATATGAGGAAGTTGCTAAGCACGCACCGTTTGACGCTATTTTTATTGATGCGGCAAAAGGGCAGTATCAGCGCTTTTTTAACATATATGAACCGCTTTTGAGTAACGGTGGTGTCATTATTACCGACAACGTACTATTTAAAGGGCTTGTCGCAACAGAGGAGCCGATTGAAAATAAACGGATTCGTCAATTAGTCAAAAAAATTCGCAGCTATAATGAGTGGCTGGTACATCGCGATGATTACGAAACGGTCATTTTTCCGATTGGTGATGGAATCGCGATATCACGAAAACGAGGTGAAGGAGAATGAAAAAACCGGAATTGTTAGTGACGCCGACGAGCGTTTCTCATATTCATGACTTGGCGAGCGCAGGCGCAGATGCGATTATCATTGGCGAACAGCGTTACGGTTTGCGTCTAGCGGGAGAATTTCGACGCGACGACATCGTTGAAGCGGTCAAAATCGCTCGGCAATACGGGATCAACGTATATGTAGCCATGAACGCGATTTTTCATAACGACAAAGTCGATGAACTCGGAGATTATGTTCGCTTTCTTGCTGATACAGGGGTCGATGCGATTGTATTTGGCGACCCGGCGGTATTAATGACCGTGCGCGAAGTAGCGCCGCATATGAAACTGCATTGGAATACGGAAACGACGGCAACGAACTGGTATGCATGCAACTATTGGGGGCGCAAAGGGGCCAAACGCGCCGTGCTTGCCCGTGAGTTAAACATGGATGCTATTATCGAAATTAAGGAACATGCCGAAGTGGAAATCGAAGTACAAGTACACGGGATGACATGTATGTTCCAATCAAAGCGTTCCTTAATCGGCAACTACTTTGAATATCAAGGAAAAGTGATGGAAATCGAAAGACGAAAATACGATAAAGGAATGTTTTTGCATGATAAAGAACGTGACAACAAATATCCGATTTTTGAAGACGAAAACGGTACTCATATTATGAGCCCGAACGATATTTGTATTATTGATGAGTTAACAGAAATGGTCGATGCAGGCATTGACTGTTTTAAAATCGACGGAGTACTTCACGCGCCGGACTATATCACGGAAGTGACGAAAAAATATCGTCGCGCCATCGACCTATGTGCAGAAAATCGCGGGCAATATGAAAAAGAAAAAGATCAACTGCTAGCGGAAATTGAAGCGATTCAGCCAAAACATCGTCCGTTAGATACAGGGTTTTTCTTTAAAGAAACGGTGTATTAAAATGAAAAGGAGGTTGAACATCATGCTTTTAAAAAATGACAACATTTCCGAAATCATTAACGGAAAGCGCGTCATTACGAAAAAGCCGGAGCTTCTTGCTCCAGCAGGCAACCTTGAGAAACTCAAAGTGGCGGTTCATTATGGCGCGGATGCTGTATTTATTGGCGGACAAGAGTACGGACTTCGCTCTAACGCCGATAACTTTACACTAGAAGAAATCGCAGAAGGCGTTCGCTTTGCGAATCAATATGGAGCAAAAATTTATGTGACGACGAATATTTACGCCCATAACGAAAATATTCCGGGGTTAGACAACTATTTAAAAGGACTTCAAGAAGCTGGTGTGCACGGCATTATCGTGGCAGATCCGCTCATTATTGAAACGGCTCGCCGTGTGGCACCAAAGCTTGAAGTGCACTTAAGTACGCAGCAGTCGCTCACGAACTGGAAAGCGGTGCAGTTTTGGAAAGAAGAAGGGCTTGAGAGAGTCGTGCTTGCACGCGAAACAAGCGCAGAAGAAATTCGTGAGATAAAAGAAAAAGTGGACATTGAAATTGAAGCATTCATTCATGGCGCGATGTGTATTGCCTACTCCGGCCGCTGCGTATTAAGCAACCATATGACCGCACGCGACTCGAACCGCGGTGGGTGCTGTCAATCATGCCGCTGGGACTACGATTTATACAAATTGGACGGTGGAAAAGAAATTCCATTATTTGACGAAAAGGATGCTCCGTTTGCAATGAGTCCGAAAGACTTAAACTTAATTCAATCCATTCCAAAAATGATTGAGTTAGGTATTGATAGTTTAAAAATTGAAGGACGCATGAAGTCGATTCACTATGTAGCGACAGTCGTAAGTGTTTATCGCAAAGTGATCGATGCGTACTGTGCTGATCCTGACAATTTTGTCATTCGAAAAGAATGGCTAGAAGAACTCGATAAATGTGCCAATCGCGATACAGCTCCAGCCTTTTTCGAAGGAGTTCCGGGATATAAAGAGCAAATGTACGGCGTTCATAGCAAAAAGACAACGTATGAGTTTGCCGGGCTTGTATTGGATTACGATAAAGAAACGAAAATGGTCACACTGCAACAGCGGAACTTCTTTAAACCGGGCGATGAAGTCGAATTTTTCGGTCCGGAAATCGAAAACTTTACACAAGTGGTCGAAACAATTTGGGATGAGGACGGAAACGAGCTTGATGCGGCTCGTCATCCATTACAAATTGTTAAATTTAAAGTCGATCGCGAAGTCTTCCCATACAACATGATGAGAAAGGAGAACTAAGATGGGGAAGAAACCGGTTGTTATCGGAGTCGCTGGCGGCTCCGGTTCGGGGAAAACAAGCGTGGCTAAAGCCATCTATGAGCATTTTAAAGGTCACTCGATTTTAATGCTTGAGCAAGATTTTTATTATAAAGATCAAAGCCATCTTCCATTTGAAGAGCGATTAAAAACGAACTACGATCACCCGCTTGCCTTTGACAACGATTTGTTAATTGAGCACCTTCAAAAATTGCTTAATTACGAACCGATTGAAAAGCCGGTTTACGATTATACGCTCCACACAAGAGCGGATAAAGTTATTCATGTCGAACCGAAGGACGTCATCATTGTAGAAGGAATCCTTGTATTAGAAGATGAACGATTACGCAATTTAATGGATATTAAGGTATATGTCGATACTGATGCCGATATTCGCATCATTCGTCGCTTGCTACGTGATATTAATGAACGAGGTCGCACGTTAGAATCGGTCATTGAACAATATGTCTCCGTCGTTCGTCCAATGCATAATCAATTTATTGAACCGACAAAGCGATATGCCGATATCATCATTCCAGAGGGCGGACAAAATTATGTGGCGATTGATTTAATGGTCACAAAAATTCGCACAATTCTTGAACAAAAGTCTTTTTTGTAATAACATAACATAGATAATATAACAAACTTTCCCCGCATGTTTGTACGAACGGATAAACCCGTTCGTATTCTACATAGTCAGGAAAAGCGGAGGCAAGTAGGTAACACGGTATTATACAAAATTCTGATAATAAAAATAGAGGAGTGAACCGTTATGGCAATGGAAAAAGAATACCCGATGACAAAAGAAGGGAAAGAGAAGCTGGAACAAGAGCTTGAGTATTTGAAAACGGTTAAGCGGAAGGAAGTTGTGGAACGCATTAAAATTGCACGTGGTTTTGGTGACCTTTCCGAGAACTCTGAATACGATGCAGCGAAAGACGAGCAAGCTTTCGTTGAAGCGCGCATTCAAACGCTCGAAAACATGATTCGTAATGCTAAAATTATCGAAGAAGATACGGAAAACCCAGATGTCGTCTCATTAGGAAAATCCGTTACGTTCATCGAACTACCTGATGGTGAAGAAGAAACATATACGATTGTCGGGAGCGCTGAAGCGGACCCATTTGAAGGAAAAATTTCAAACGACTCGCCGATTGCCAAATCACTTCTCGGCAGAAGAGTTGGAGAAGAAGTGATGGTACAAACTCCTGGCGGCGAAATGTTTGTAAAAATCGTTGCCGTGAAATAGGTTTTAAAATTTAACACCTCGTCGAAAATGAAGACGAGGTGTTTTTTATGTGGAAAAAAAGAATGTTTGTTATTTTGGCACTCATTCAACTCTGTATCTTTCTATTAATCGGACGACTCATTCAAATTCAATTAGTAAGCACAGAAACGTTTTCGAAAAAGAAAGTGAATTTAATCGAGGAAAGCGTCGCGCAACGGACGCAAGAAATGGTCATTGACGCAGGAAGAGGCACGTTTGTCGACCGAAATGGCAAACCGCTCACGAATGAATATATTCCTTCACTTGTTCTTTTTCCATTTTTAAAAACGATGAATTGGCCGATGGAGAAATTGGCAGCGATTCTTGACATTTCCCCAAGCATCATCGCTTCAAAACTGCAACAGGCGAAAGAACCGTTCATTTTTTCACTCGGAGGAGAGCCGTTTGCATTGACAGAGACACAAATGGAGGAGATTAATCGCCTTCACATTCCGGGCGTGCTCGCGGTAAAAAAACAGTATCCGATCGAAAAGGTGTATGCTGAGCACCTCATCGGCTTTACTCGCGAAGATGCCCAATTATTGCACTCTCGCTACCCAGACCGTCATCTTTCTCCCCACACGGAAGTAGGGATCCATGGATTACAAAAAGCATTTGATGAATTTTTAATTCCAGAAGGAGAAACGAAGCTATTGTATCACGTCGATGCAGAAGGCAGGCCTTTATTTGGCATTGATGTGAAATATAGCGACCCTGGCAATCCATTTTATCCTGTTTCTGTCCAAACAACGATCGATCGCGATTTGCAAGAAATTGTTGAATCTGTTGTGCAACAGCATCAATTAAAAAAAGGTGGGGTAGTTTTACTTGATATTCAAACAAACAGCGTGTTAGCGATGGTGAGCCGTCCTGACATGGACCCGCGCGATCCATACAAAAATAATGCGGCAGAAAATCAAATGATATTGCCGCAAATCCCCGGTTCGGTGTTTAAAACGGTTATCGCTGCTGCGGCGATAGAAAAGGGGATTGTTTCCAAAGAAAGAACCTTTGACTGCAGTAAAAAAATTGACGGAATTACTCCAGAGAATGAGCATTTATATGGAATGCTCAGCTTTGAAGAGAGCTTTTCAGTGAGCTGTAATAATACATTTGCCACATTAGGAAAAGAGCTAGTCGACCAAGATCCAAATATCATCGAACAATATGCACAAAAACTAGGATTATCTCCGCTCGCTGGTTGGCAAGGTGATGTTTATCATTTGACGAACTTTAGGCAATTTCCTGAAGAAAAAAGGGCGACGATTTGGTATGACAATAGCGACAAATCCGTGCCGCTTGCCGTTGCACAGACATCGATTGGGCAAAAAAACGTTCGCGTGTCGCCGCTTTCAGTCGCAAATATGATGGCAACGATCGCGCGAAACGGAGAAGCAAAGCAAGTGAGGGCAGTGAGCAAAATTGTATACAAAAACGGCACAACGTTATTCTCATTCCCAGAACAACGCTTTTCGGACGAGGACCCGATTTCTCCAATGACAGCGATGAAATTGCAACAATTATTGCGAAAGGTCGTTACCGATGAACGCGGCACAGGGCGGCGATTTCAAACTCTTCCGTATGCGGTCGCCGGCAAATCCGGGACAGCACAAACAGGAAAAACAACACCACAAGAAGGAGAATTGGTAAATAAATGGTTTGCTGGCTATTTTCCAGCCGAATCACCGAAGTATGCGCTCGTTGTCGTCGATTTAGAACGTCCAAGTTCGCAAGCTGTGACAAACGATGTATTTTATGACATTGTCAAGAGAATATATGAGTTTAATGAACAGCAGAAACAATAGGACATAAATCGGAAACGGTGACGAAACAGTTTATTAGGAGACATAACAATGCTACAATAAGAACGATTGGAAGAACACAGGGAGGGATCGCGGTTGGCGAAAGAAATGGGACCTCGTTTTGAACAGCGAGTAAAACGCCGGAAAATTAATCGTATGTTAAATATGGCGATTGCTTTCGTATTTATATTGATTCTATTTTTTGGCTGGCAATTGCTTTTTGCTGATGATCATCCAAGCGAACAAGCGACACAGTCAGATAAAAAAATAGAAAAGAAGAAAAATGATGATGATCATGAGAAAAACGTTGAGGTCGAAATCGGAAAAACAGAGAAGCCAAAGGAAGAAGTGACGGAAGAAACAACAGAAGAAACAGATGAGCCAGAAGAGAAGCAGGAAGTGATTGAGACAGCAGGAGATCCGTCATCAAACATTCTCAAAGAAATTGTTAATCCGTCGTGGCAGCCGGTTGGCACGACACAATCCGAACCGCATGTAACAACGTTTGATGAAAGCTCTGTGGACTGGAAAGAAATGCTCGATGCGGTCAGTTATGCCACTGGGTTGGCACAGTCTGATATGATTGTATGGTTTATCGGCAACAATGGACCGAATAAAGCGGTCGCGACAATTTCGACAAAAGATAAAAGCCAATATTACAAAGTGTATATCGAGTGGGTGGAAAACCAAGGATGGAAACCAACGAAAGTGCAACAACTAAGGCAGAAGGAATAGCAAGCTGACACATCGAAGCTAAACAACACGACACGGATCTCCCTGATGCGGTAAAGAACACGTGCATTTCGCTGAAAGAGTCACTAGCTGCGCCTGAGATGATCCGGTACATGTCAGCAAAGATGTTGGTTCAAACAGTAGAGAGCCGAAACTAGGCAGGAAAGCGGAAACCACCTGCTTACGGGAAAAAAGCGGATTTTCTCATCAGACGAGAAATCCGCTTTATTTTTTCGCCTTAAAATGGACGACGGCGCTATAAAACCTCTGTCCGTTCTCCGCCACATGCATTTGATGGGACACATGATGAACGTGCAATAAAATCGCCTTATTATTTTCAATTTGTTCATTAATTTTTTTCTCTAATGTTTGCAAATCATCCGCTTCAAAAAATTCGATTTTATCTTCAATGAGATCGAAAGAAATATTCATGATCATTCTCCTTTCCACGTTAAGTGTAACAAATTTTCGCTGCATATTCTACAATCATGCGGAGATAGTGATTGAAGAAAAAGAAAACTTATGATACATTGAGAACAGATTATCTTGTAAATTCATAGTATACTTATAGGAATTATAAAAATGTGGAGTGTGACATCATGGGTAGAGAGTTTCTTGATTTGTTTGAAGCATGGGCAGATTCCTATGATCAATCTGTAGAAGGATATGATCAAGAGTATCGAGAAGTGTTTGCTAATTACGAAGAAATTTTAAATACAGTAGCAACTAAGGCCGGAAAGGTAGTCCTAGAATTTGGCGTTGGGACGGGAAACTTAACGAAAAAATTGCTCGAACAAGGCAAAAAAGTATATGGAATTGAACCGTCCGCGCCGATGCGCAAAAAAGCATACGAAAAGTTAGGCGAGCATGTATCTATTGAGGATGGTGATTTTTTACAATTCCCTCTTCCACAAGAACCGATCGATACGATTGTTAGCACCTATGCCTTCCATCACTTAACCGATGAAGAAAAAAGAGAAGCCATTGCCAACTATGGAAAGCTATTAGCGAAAGGTGGTAAAATAGTGTTTGCCGATACGGCATTTCGCGATCGGCAAGCATTTGAGCGTGCGATTGAGGAAGCAAAGAAGCGTGGCTTTCATAATTTAGCGGACGATTTGCAGCGCGAGTATTACACGACGCTCGATGTACTCACCAATCTATTTGAAACGAACGGATTTACCGTTACATTTGCGCAACATAACGCGTTTGTATGGGTGATGGAGGCAATAAAACAGTAAGAGAAAGAGGGAGACAGAATTGAAAATAGCAATCATTGGTGCAATGGAAGAAGAGGTAACAATTTTACGCGAAAAAATGGAAGACCGAACGGAAACGACGATTGCCAATTGCGAATTTTCGACAGGCCGCATTCACGGAGCAGATGTGGTGTTATTAAAGTCAGGAATCGGTAAAGTCAATGCAGCAATGGCGACGGCGATTTTGCTTGACCGCTTTCAACCGCAATATGTCATTAACACAGGTTCCGCAGGTGGATTCTCCGCAGCACTTAACGTAGGAGATATTGTCATTTCAAGTGAAGTGGTGCATCATGATGTTGATGTGACTGCCTTTGGCTACGAATACGGTCAAGTGCCGGGAATGCCTGCGCGTTACAAAGCGGATGAAACATTGGTGAAAATCGCGGAACAAAGTGCTCAACACCTCACCGACGTTCAAGTGGTCAAAGGATTAATTGCGACAGGCGATTCGTTTATGAACGACCCATCGCGCGTCGAGTTTGTTCGCAGTAAATTTCTAGATTTATACGCCGTTGAAATGGAAGCAGCAGCGATTGCCCAAGTGTGTACACAGTTTGCGGTTCCATTTGTCATCATCCGTGCGTTGTCTGACATTGCCGGAAAAGAATCGAATGTTTCGTTTGAACAATTTTTGCACACAGCTGCCCTCCATTCCTCTAATTTAGTACTATCAATGTTAACAGCGTTACAGGGCTAATCAAAAGAGGAAGGGAATCCCTTCCTCTTGCCATGTACATGAACGAAAGAACGGAGTGACATCATGAAAGTATTTAAAAATGTTCATGAGCTAGTAGGGAATACGCCTGTTGTGGAAATTACGCAGTTTTCGCTGCCTGATGGTGTCCGTTTGTTTGCTAAGCTCGAATACTTTAACCCCGGCGGAAGCATTAAAGACCGCCTAGGACAAGAGTTATTACGCGATGCGCTAGAAACGGGAAAGTTAAAAGAAGGCGGAACCATTATTGAACCAACGGCCGGGAATACTGGAATCGGGTTAGCACTTGCAGCGATTGGAAAAAATATTAACGTCATTTTTTGCGTTCCAGAAAAATTCAGTCTGGAAAAACAAGAGCTGATGAAAGCATTAGGTGCCACGATCGTTCATACGCCAACGAGCGAAGGGATGCAGGGAGCGATCAGAAAGGCTCAGGAGCTTGTCAAAGAAATTCCGAACTCGTATTGCCCGCAGCAATTCGCTAATCCTGCCAATCCGAGAACGTATTATAAAACGCTCGGTCCTGAACTTTGGAACGACCTAGACGGGCACATTGACGTGTTTGTCGCCGGTGCCGGTTCGGGCGGTACGTTTATGGGAACGGCACGGTTTTTAAAAGAAAAAAACCCGAACATTAAAACGGTCATTGTCGAACCAGAAGGATCCATTTTAAATGGAGGCGAACCTGGACCGCATAAAACAGAGGGGATTGGCATGGAATTTTTGCCAGACTATATGGATCCGAGTTATTTTGACGCCATTCATACGATACGCGATGAAGATGCTTTTGGGCGTGTGAAAGAGCTTGCGGAAAGAGAAGGATTGCTTGTCGGTAGTTCCTCAGGAGCTGCGTTTCATGCGGCGTTACTCGAAGCGGAAAAAGCGAAACCTGGAACGAATATTGTCGTTATCTTCCCAGACAGCAGTGAGCGTTATTTAAGTAAAAAAATTTATGAAGGTGGGATATAAGAATGAGACAGAAAACGAAACTGATTCATGGCGGCATTTCCGGTGATCCGCATACAGGAGCGGTCTCTGTTCCGATTTATCAAGTAAGCACATACAAACAAGAAGGTATCGGCGGACATAAAGGATTTGAATATTCGCGTACCGGAAATCCAACGCGTCATGCGCTAGAAGAGCTGATTAAAGATCTTGAAGAAGGTTACGCCGGATTCGCGTTCAGTTCCGGGATGGCGGCAATTACGGCGGTCATGATGTTATTCAACAGCGGTGACCATGTCATTTTAACAGACGATGTATATGGCGGTACATACCGTGTTATGACAAAAGTGTTACGCCGATTAGGGATTGAATCAACGTTTGTTGATACAAGTGATTTGACAAACGTGGAAAAGCATATTCAACCGAACACGAAAGCCATCTACATTGAAACACCAACAAACCCGTTATTGAAAATTACAGACATTCAAGCCGCTTCTGCGATTGCAAAAGCACATGGGCTGCTCACGATTGTGGATAATACGTTCAGTACACCGTACTGGCAGACACCGATTGCACTTGGTGCTGATATTGTTATCCATAGTGCTACGAAATATTTAGGTGGTCACAGCGATGTCGTTGCAGGCCTTGTCGTTGTGAATTCGCAAGAGCTTGCTGAAAATCTTCACTTTATTCAAAACTCAACCGGCGGTATCCTCGGCCCGCAAGATTCATGGCTTCTCATGCGCGGCATAAAAACATTAGGCGTTCGCATGGAAGAACATGAGGAAAACACGCGCAAAATTGTCGAGTTTTTAGTGAATCATCCGGCTGTGAAAAAAGTGTACTACCCGGGGCTAGAAACACATCCAAACCACGAAATTGCGAAAAAACAGGCGCGCGGGTTTGGCGGCATGGTATCGTTTGACGTCGGAAGCGGGGAAAAAGCGGATCAACTATTAAACAGCGTACACTATTTTACGCTTGCTGAAAGTTTAGGAGCGGTTGAAAGCTTAATTTCGTTACCAGCGAAAATGACGCATGCTTCCATTCCGAAAGAACGCCGCGAGGAATTAGGAATTACCGATGGATTAGTACGCATTTCCGTTGGGCTTGAAGATGTCGAAGATTTGATCGAAGATTTGGAACAAGCGTTAAAATAGAAACTTGGTTAAAATTACATCCCCCATTTTTTTCATATATATGCTACATTTAAAGTGGAAAGCGGGGGATACGATGGATTACCAACAAAAGCAATGGAAAGAAAAAGCAGCGGACTATAAAATGTATGCAGGGGTGTTAGTCGCATTAAGCGTCTTTTTGTATATCGGGACGCTTCTTCCGATTACACCAGAAAAGAAACCGTATTTAATCGGCGTTATTATGATCTTGTTAACCGGATCTTTTTTCTTTTACCAAAAAGCAATCAAATATATTCGCTTACTGCGGGAGTTTGAGCAATGAACCTATCCTTTCATATCGAAAGGATAGGTTTTTTGATTTATTTTTACAGAAAAGATGTTTACAAATACATTTCATTTGGATATAATTACCTCTGTAACATGATTTCGGAAGGAGGTCGAAAACAATGACTATCTTAACAGCAATGATGAAAAGTGTAGATAACGATACAAGTGAACGTATAAGAACTATTCGACCTTCTGATCGTGTTTAGAGATAATGTTCTGTAATATGTAGATAACGCCGCAGGGAGAATAGTTCATCTTCCTGTGGCTTTTTTGTGTCCAAAGCCGCAGGAGATGCTCTCACTGCGGCTTTTTTACTGAAGGAGGTGAAAAATGATGACGATTAACTTGTTTTTTATTACCGTAACCATTCAATGGAGAAAGAAGACAAGGGAAGAAATCGAACATGAACGCCTTGTTAAACAAATTGAAGAAGAAATTATGGACCGTAAATGTTCGATGCACAAACTATTTTAATGCAAGGAGGTTTTTTCAATGATGACAGTGAAAAATCGAATGATAATGTGGCTATGGGGGACGGGAGATTCCACCTAACCGATGGGAGAATGCCAATGATGCTGCGAGTTTTACTATTGACCATTGAATTTCATAAATTGTTCAAAACCTTGCTACGAAACTTGCTGCCTCTCCGTATAAAATAAAAACAAAGAACGCTAAGGGGAGGAACAAGGGATGTTCGCCATAGTAATGGGGATTGTAATTACAGCGTCAATTGCGTTAATTATCAGCGCAGAAGTCAGTGTAGAAGCTAAATAATTTTGCATAAAAGAGGGAATCGCAAATAATCGAGATTCTCTCTTTTTCTTATTGAAATTTATAGATTGATGCCTTGACACTGAGTAATATACTGAATATTATAAAAATAAAGATATTATTGGTGACAATTTGAGGGCAATGCTTGTTTTCATTGTTCGGATGGAAACACAACCCCGGCGTATCTTTAGGATATGACGGGGTTTTTTATATGCAGGAGGTGAGGGTTATTCTTAGCACTATACAACTTTAAGACCTATTATTGAAGGAGGGTAACTGAATGAGAAGATGGCTTTCGCTAGTCTTGAGCATGTCATTTGTATTTAGTGCAATTTTTATAGTATCTGATACGCAGAAAGTCACCGTTGAAGCAGCTGGAAATCTTAATAAGGTAAACTTTACATCAGATGTTGTCTATCAAATTGTAGTGGATCGATTTGTGGATGGAAATACATCCAATAATCCGAGTGGAGCATTATTTAGCTCAGGATGTACGAATTTACGCAAGTATTGTGGTGGAGATTGGCAAGGTATCATCAATAAAATTAACGATGGATATTTAACAGATATGGGTGTGACAGCGATCTGGATTTCTCAGCCTGTAGAAAATGTATTTTCCGTGATGAATGATGCAAGCGGTTCCACATCCTATCATGGTTATTGGGCGCGCGATTTTAAAAAGCCAAACCCGTTTTTTGGTAGCCTCAGTGATTTCCAACGTTTAGTTGATGCTGCACATGCAAAAGGAATAAAGGTAATTATTGACTTTGCCCCCAACCATACTTCTCCTGCTTCAGAAACGAATCCTTCTTATATGGAAAACGGACGACTGTACGATAATGGGACATTGCTTGGCGGTTACACAAATGATGCCAACATGTATTTTCACCATAACGGTGGAACAACGTTTTCCAGCTTAGAGGATGGGATTTATCGAAATCTGTTTGACTTGGCGGACCTTAACCATCAGAACCCTGTTATTGATAGGTATTTAAAAGATGCAGTAAAAATGTGGATAGATATGGGGATTGATGGTATCCGTATGGATGCGGTGAAGCACATGCCGTTTGGATGGCAAAAATCTCTGATGGATGAGATTGATAACTATCGTCCTGTCTTTACGTTTGGGGAGTGGTTTTTGTCAGAAAATGAAGTGGACGCGAACAATCATTACTTTGCCAATGAAAGTGGAATGAGTTTGCTCGATTTTCGTTTCGGACAAAAGCTTCGTCAAGTATTGCGCAATAACAGCGATAATTGGTATGGCTTTAATCAAATGATTCAAGATACGGCATCAGCATATGACGAGGTTCTCGATCAAGTAACATTCATAGACAACCATGATATGGATCGGTTTATGATTGACGGAGGAGATCCGCGCAAGGTGGATATGGCACTTGCTGTATTATTGACATCCCGTGGCGTACCGAATATTTACTATGGTACAGAGCAATACATGACCGGTAACGGCGATCCCAACAATCGTAAGATGATGAGCTCATTCAATAAAAATACTCGCGCGTATCAAGTGATTCAAAAACTATCTTCTCTCCGACGAAACAATCCGGCGTTAGCTTATGGTGATACGGAACAGCGTTGGATCAATGGCGATGTGTATGTGTATGAGCGACAATTTGGCAAAGATGTTGTGTTAGTTGCCGTTAATCGTAGTTCAAGCAGTAATTACTCGATTACTGGCTTATTTACAGCTTTACCAGCAGGAACATATACGGATCAGCTTGGCGGTCTTTTAGACGGAAATACAATTCAAGTCGGTTCAAATGGATCAGTTAATGCATTTGACTTAGGACCGGGGGAAGTCGGTGTATGGGCATACAGTGCAACAGAAAGCACGCCAATTATTGGTCATGTTGGACCGATGATGGGGCAAGTCGGTCATCAAGTAACCATTGATGGCGAAGGATTCGGAACAAATACGGGCACTGTGAAGTTCGGAACGACAGCTGCCAATGTTGTGTCTTGGTCTAACAATCAAATCGTTGTGGCTGTACCAAATGTGTCACCAGGAAAATATAATATTACCGTCCAATCATCAAGCGGTCAAACGAGTGCGGCTTATGATAACTTTGAAGTACTAACAAATGATCAAGTGTCAGTGCGGTTTGTTGTTAATAACGCGACTACCAATCTAGGGCAAAATATATACATTGTTGGCAACGTATATGAGCTCGGCAACTGGGACACTAGTAAGGCAATCGGTCCAATGTTCAATCAAGTGGTTTACTCCTATCCTACATGGTATATAGATGTCAGTGTCCCAGAAGGAAAGACAATTGAGTTTAAGTTTATTAAAAAAGACAGCCAAGGTAATGTCACTTGGGAAAGTGGTTCAAATCATGTTTATACGACACCAACGAATACAACCGGAAAAATTATAGTGGATTGGCAGAACTAATAGAAGCCCCTTGAAATCAAGCAATTATGCGTGATCTCAAGGGGCTTGATGACGCTATGGCTGCTTCTCTGTTTCATTCGGCAAAAAGTATGAAACATTTTTATAATTGCCCGCTTTTCAATGCATGATACATAGATTCCTAATATGCCCAGCTCTTTGGCGATTTCCCGATATGTGTTTCTCTCTGCAAATCCAACCTGAACCGGCTAATCATCACTTCTTTTTCCCGTTCATCCAATACGTCAATGTATTTTGACTTGTTCCAACTCCATGTTCAATTGGGTTTCATCGACGACATCTTTTCTCGGATTTTAGTAAGTATGAGGCTAAATTCATTTACACTAGTACCACACACAAATTCAAATACACCAAAACAGCTGGAATTTTGGATCATAAACTCTTAGACGCACATCGCTTGGTTGAACGTTTCACATAAAATAGGACATATCATTAGCAAACCCAAACGATAGAGTTCTAGAAATGATCCAAACAGCTTTTACGAAATATTTTCTTTTTACTCTTTAACTGACTTATCTGTTAACCGCCTATGCTGTATTTTGCGATTCCACAGATTATAGAAAAAGTTTTTTTCATGGGAAACATCCTGCCGCATCTATGCAGCACCATCAGAAGGATGATGAATTTTCAGGATAGTTATTAGGGAACTATGGGGTTGTTTATGACGTTTATTTAAGTAATGCCGCTGGAAAACGAATTAAAATTACACCGAACTTAACTTAGGAGCTACACAAGCATAAATTGTATTATGGACAGCTGCTAATTCTTGGTGTAGAACCACTTATGTAAGTCGTTCCAGCTCTGAACCACTTTGGTATATGTCTGTACCTAGCGATGGCCATTTTAGATTTATCCTTCCTGGCGGAAACTTTGGAAATGTTTTATTTGAAGTAGTCAACTAATATAGTATCAGCCCCTCCAATAGTTATTGTTGGCAGATCAGCTTGTCGGCTTTGTCGACAAGCTGAAGACAAATAGTTAACTAATGAGATAAAGGGTTATGAGATTAGCTGTCGAATCACTTCTGAAAGACGAAAGATTCCTTTTTCCAAGTCAGCTAAAGAAGCATAGGAATAAGAAAGGCGAAGATACTGGGTCGCATGTTGATCATAGACATTTCCCGGGTTCAATAGAATTCCTCGCTCTAATGCTTTTTCAAAAAGTTCCTTTATGGAGAGTGAAGGCAATAAGCGTAGCCATATATAAAAACCGCCCTTGGGAACAGACCAGGTCGCAATGTCGGAAAAATACCTCTGCAATGAATCGATCATGATCTCTCTGCGAATCTTCAATTCCTTTCTGACCTCTTCCAAATGTTGATGATAGAACCCGCTTGATAGCCATTCCGCAACAGCCCACTGAGACAAGGAACTGGATCCGTAATCGGTTTGCATTTTAATATCCGCCAATCGTTCAATGACAGGCTTCGGTCCGACTACCCAGCCGATTCTCAAACCTGGACTCAATGTTTTTGACATGCTTCCCAGGTATAGAACAAGCCCATTTTTATCGATGGCTTTTAAAGGTGGAGGAGGCGGTGAATCGAGCCAGAGTTCCCGGTATACGTCATCTTCAATAATTAGTAGCCGCTCCTGTTCACATACATCAATCAGTTCTCTCCGTCTTTCTTCGGACATCAAGATTCCCGTTGGATTATGGAAGGACGGAATCGTATAAAGTAACGAAGCATTTTGCCGCTTTTTTTGTTCCGTAATCGTTTTTATTTGAACTCCATCTTCATCTAAAGGAAGTCCGAATAATCGCATCCCGGCAGATTGAAACACATGCAGGGAATACAGGTACGATGGTTTTTCCAGAAAAATCGTAGCCCCCCGCTGCAAGAGACCTAATGAAATCAATTGCAATGCTTGCAAAGCTCCTGACACAATCAAAATGGAAGAAGGGGAAGCCTCAATCCCGATGGTTTTCAAATATCCACTAAGCTGTTCTCTAAGAAAAAGTAGTCCTTTCGGTTCTTCGTAGCCAAGTGAATCAATGCGGTCCGGCAACCGCTTAAATACTTGTTTCATCATCTCGCGTGGAAATAAATCAGGAGAAAGCTCTCCCGTTCCCAACCGGATGATAGCTGGATCAAACTCTGCTTTGTTGATTTCCTGTATCGTAGGCAAATTGGGGTAATGGCTCCCTGCTTGCACATAGGAGTTCCAGTCCGGGGGAGGGGTAGAAGTCATCAAGGACCATGTATTGTTAATCACTTTCGTCCCGCTTCCGCTTTTTCCTTCCAGCAATCCCTCTGCGATCAATTCTTCTAAAGCCGCAACGACCGTGCTGCGGTTTACCCCCAATGATTGGGCCAATGTGCGTTGGGGAGGGATTTTCATCCCTACAGTCCATTCTCCTGTTTCAATCTTTTCTTTTATATATTCTTTGATCTGGATATAGAGGGGGATTGGAGATGATTTGTCTGGTTTCCAATCTACTTCGATCATGAAAGATTCTCTCCCATATAAATATAAAAACTTTTGAATTCATATATTTGAACGAGTCTGTAGATAAGGTAAGGCATTAAACAAAAAGCTCACCTTTCAAAACTGTGACCGCCTTACCGGATAATAAGACACGATTGTTTGACATTTTGACCTTTATCATTCCGCCTCTAGCTGAGGCCTGATAGGCAATAAACTCGTCTTTGTTTAATCGGCGCTTCCAGTAAGGTCCCAAACAGCAATGTGCCGAACCGGTAACTGCGTCTTCGACAATCCCTTGTGCGGGAGAAAAAAATCGAGAAATGAAATCAAACTTTCCAGAACTTGACCGGCTTGTCACGATTACTCCACGAATCGGGAGTTGCGCAATGGAACCTATATCAGGTGTGAGATTTTTTACTATATCCTCTGACTCGACTTCGACGATATAATCAAGTTGATTTTTTTCCACGTATTTTGGTACAACTCCCAATGCTTTAATCAGTTTGTCCGAGGCAGTTATTTCGTGATCCGGAGCGGATGGAAAGTCAAGTTCAATCCAACCATTCTTTACAGTGGCAGTGAGTATCCCGCTTTTTGTACTAAAACTTACTGGATGTTCTGCTTTTATGTATCCCATCTCCCATAAAACGTAGGCGCTAGCCAAAGTTCCATGCCCACAGAGCGGTATTTCAGTAGTCGGAGTAAACCAACGCAAGCTGAATCCGCCATTTGTATATTCGAGAAAAGCAGTTGTTGGTAAATTGATCTCCTTCGCTACCTTTTGCATCCATTCGGCATCCTTTGATTCCGGTAAAACACAAACGGCAGCAGGATTTCCTGTAAATGGTTGATCCGTAAAAGCATTTATTAGAAAAATTTTCATTTTTTCCCTCCCTATCATTCTTGTTTCGATTATACAATTTGGTTGGTATAAAATCCATCCAATTGGTTGGAGACAACGATCGATATCCAAGTATAATTGTATTCATATAGCACGCAATAGGAGGGATTGGAATGATAGAAGCCTTCATTCACGGACTGATTCTTGCATTTGGACTCATTCTTCCTCTTGGCGTCCAAAACGTTTTTGTTTTTAATCAAGGGGCCCTTCAGAAACGCTTCATCCATGTGCTTCCGGTCGTTCTTACTGCTTCACTATGCGATACGCTTTTAATCACCCTTGCTGTTTTCGGGGTATCTCTTGTGATTTTAGGTTCGTTTTGGCTCAAAACGATACTACTGAGCGTCGGGATAGTGTTTTTGCTATATATGGGATGGAACACCTGGAAAAGTAACCCTGAAAATAGCAACAACGAAAATATAACCAAAGAAACGTTTACTCCTCTCAAACAAATTGCGTTTTCGGCTTCGGTCTCGCTGCTGAATCCTCATGCGATCATGGATACGGTTGGGGTGATCGGAACAAGTTCACTTCAATACAATGGAGGGGAAAAAGCAGCTTTTGCACTTGCCTGCATTCTGGTTTCTTGGGTCTGGTTCATAGGATTGGCTGTGGCAGGCCGAATAACAGGGGAGCTAGATAAATCTGGACGTTTGATGATGGTCCTCAACAAAATTTCTGCCCTAGTGATGTGGGGAGCAGCGGTTTATATTGGATTAACACTGGCGAAATAAAAGCCGGGTTTTCGGATTATTGCGTGGAATGTTAAGGAATAGAGGTTTCATTATTACCCGCCAGTGATGTATTCGAATAAAATTTAGTGATGATTCAGTAGTATCGTATAGCGTAGTTTTAGATAACTCTTGTAGAGTCATTTAAACATAGTAGTAAACTAAAAGGAGGAGTCCAGTTAATAATAGGGAGACCGAGAAGCAGGAGAAATGATTTACGCGGAATCGAAAGGAGGAACTAGGATTGAATCATCCGTACGCTCATTATCGTTCCTTATTTCCGGTTTTAGCATCTAAGATCCATCTTGCGAGTTGTTCACAAGGTGCAATATCCAAAGCTGTTTCTGAGTCTATGGAAGAGTACCTGAATAGTTTACTTACGATGGGAGTTAATTGGAATCCATCCATCCAAGAAGTCGAAAAAGCAAAAAACGGTTTTGCAAAATTAATCGGTGCTGATCCGAATGAAATTGCTGTATTAGGATCGGTCTCTGATATTTTTTCCGCTATTGCTTCTTCTCTTTCTTTTGAAAAAGGGAAAAATAGAATTGTTACTACAGATATGGATTTTCCAACCGTAGGTCATGTATGGCTTGCCCAGGAAAAGTTTGGTGCGAACGTGAGTTTTATCCCTTCACACCATGGAGTTATCCCTATAGAGTATTACGAACGTTTTGTAACGTCTGATACGCTCATCACATCCATCTCTCATATTTGTTATTACAATGGATTCAAGCAAGACATTAAAGCTATTGCAGAAATTGTTCATCGTAAAGGTTCTCTTTTATTCGTTGATGCTTATCAATCAGCAGGACAGGTTCCCATTGATGTAAAGAAAATGGATATTGACATATTGGCAGCAGGAACTAGGAAATACATGTTAGGTATTCCAGGGATGTCCTTCTTATATATGAAAACCGAGCTTGCAGAGAAATGGAAGCCACGTGTAACAGGATGGTTTGGCCAGGAGAATCATTCGAAATTCGATGTTCATCAACTAACACAAGCGCCTGGAGCACGTCGATTTGAGACTGGAACACCATCTTTCATCAGCGCTTATGCCGCTACTGCCGCTATTCGTTTGCTTCTTGAGATAGGAGTAGAGAATATATCTTCTTATTTAAATCAATTAGCTCAATTCACATTAGATTATGGACAAGAAAAAGGATTACGCGCTGTTGGTCCGCTATCTGCTGATCAACGAGGCGCCATGACTGCTTTTTATGCAGAAAATGCTGGGCAGATAGAATCTATCATGAAAGAGAGAAATATTATTGTTTCTGCCAGAAACGATGTAATCCGAATCGCTCCCCATTTTTACAATACACAGGATGATGTTCAGCAGGCGATTGACGAGCTAACAACTGTTCTTAATACTAAGTAACGGATAGCTTAACAAGATGGGCATTAGAGGAAAACTGTCATGAACAATGTACCAAAAGAGTCGCAACTGTTCCACTCTTTTATTAAGGAAAGGACTTATCCCCATCGACATCAAGTGAAGCAAATGCTTTTTCTATCTCTAATCACATCGATGTTAGAAAGGATGTTTTATAGAACATTTATGAATCAAATCATGAAGTGCTCTGTCATCTGTTTTCATCGCAACAACTTCAACCAATCGCAAAAGATATCGGATTTATGCAACGAAAAAAAGCTACCGAAATAAAAACGAAACTCAGATAGAGAATCCACATAAAAGGACAAGCCCATCCATTGTCCTGTAGACAGTATCTTTCCTGCTTGCTTTGACCATCGAAAGGTTGTATACAGATTTTATCATGTTTTAGTACGTTTTGGATAAATCGTCTGTACGAACGCGAATCCGCCAGCGTAGAAACAGCATCACACAAAAAAGGGGCAATCGCAGAATGATTGCTCCCTTCTTTTGGAAAGTATATGGTTATCGACGTTTCTCCTTTTCGTTGCGATAAAATTCATGAAACATTTTCATGAGTGCCCGCTTTTCAATGCGCGACACGTAGCTTCTTGAAATGCCTAGTTCTTTAGCGATTTCCCGCTGTGTTTTTTCCCGTTGCAAATTCAGCCCGAACCGGCTGATGATCACTTCTTTTTCTCGTTCATCCAGCACATCAATATATTTTTTGACTTGTTCTATCTCCATGTTCAATTGAATTTCATCAATGACATCTTCTCCCTCGGATTTTAATACATCAATGAGGCTGATTTCGTTTCCTTCCTTATCTTGGCCGATCGGCTCGTGAAGGGAGACGTCCTTTTTTGTTTTCTTTAACGAGCGCAAATGCATCAATATTTCATTTTCAATACAGCGAGCCGCGTATGTTGCGAGTTTTGTTCCCTTGCCTTGTGAATAGCTTTCAATCGCTTTAATGAGGCCGATGGTTCCGATCGAAATTAAGTCTTCGACGTCTTCGCCTGTATTCTCAAATTTCTTGACAATATGAGCGACAAGTCGTAAATTATGTTCAATTAAAATGTTGCGAGCCTCTTCATCGCCTTCTGCCATGAGCTGTAAGTATTTTTCCTCTTCTTTTACGCTTAGCGGTTGGGGAAATGCGTTATTTTTAATATATGACACTAAAAACAATAACTCTTTAATGATGAACGTAAATGCAGACAAGATGCCAGACATTTTCTCACCCCACCCCATGTTGTTGTAGGCATGCGCCTATTACTTATATGTATGAAAAGGCGAAGTTGTCCGTGTTTGGACATAAAAAAATAATGGTAGTAAATGACAATATTATGCGAATATTCTTGACATAATTCCTTAATGAGGATAAAATAAGTTTGTCGTTTTATGTCTAAAAAGGGGGGAAGTCAATGAAAAAAATTGGACTTGCTTGGCAAATTTTTATCGGATTAATTCTTGGTATTGTTGTAGGAGCGATTTTTTACGGAAACCCTACCGTAGCGACATATTTGCAACCAATTGGAGATATTTTCCTTCGTTTGATAAAAATGATTGTTATTCCAATTGTTGTGTCAAGTCTTATCGTTGGCGTAGCAAATGTTGGGGATTTAAAGAAGCTCGGAAAATTAGGTGGAAAAACACTCATTTATTTTGAAATTATTACAACGTTCGCGATTGTGGTTGGTCTATTAGCGGCGAACCTTTTCCAACCTGGAGAGGGCGTCAATATGAAGAATCTGGAAAAAACGGATATTCAAAGCTATGTGGACACAACGAATGAAGTAAAACATCATTCGATGGTCGAAACCGTTGTGAATATTGTGCCAAAAAATATTGTTGAGTCGCTCGCGAACGGTGATATGTTAGCAATTATTTTCTTCTCTGTGATGTTTGGATTAGGTGTTGCAGCGATTGGGGAAAAAGGAAAACCTGTTTTGCAATTTTTCCAAAGCACTGCAGATGCGATGTTTTATGTGACGAATCAAATTATGAAGTTTGCACCATTTGGTGTGTTTGCGTTAATTGGTGTTACCGTTTCTAAATTTGGTGTTGAATCGCTTGTTCCATTAAGTAAACTAGTGCTTGTAGTCTATGGAACAATGATTTTCTTTGTGGTTGTTGTCCTTGGAATTGTAGCTAAATTAGTGGGTGTGAATATTTTTCATGTCATCAAAATTTTGAAAGATGAGCTTGTGCTTGCGTATAGTACAGCTAGCTCGGAGACGGTACTTCCTAAAATCATGGAAAAGATGGAAAGATTCGGATGTCCGAAGGCGATTACGTCGTTTGTTATTCCAACAGGTTATTCGTTTAATTTAGATGGTTCAACGTTATACCAAGCGTTAGCAGCTATTTTCATCGCACAATTATACGGAATTGATATGTCGATTACGCAGCAAATTTCCCTTTTATTAGTATTAATGGTAACATCGAAAGGAATCGCTGGAGTACCTGGTGTTTCATTCGTTGTCTTATTGGCAACGTTAGGAACAGTCGGAATCCCAATCGAAGGATTAGCATTTATTGCAGGAATTGACCGGATTTTAGATATGGCTCGTACAGCTGTGAACGTAGTTGGAAACTCTTTGGCAGCGGTTGTCATCTCCAAATGGGAAGGACAATATAACGAAGAAAAAGGAAAACAATATGTCGAAGAAGTTGTACGAAGCGCGTAATGGAAAGGCGGCTATCCTCATCATAGATGAGGCGGCCGCTTTTTTATGTGAGATGAACATTGTCTAGCACAAGCACCCAACTCGTTTGTTTCTTGAATCAGCATTGATGCAAAACTCGAGCAAAACATGGCTTAAAACGTAACGATTTAAGCTGCTCTGGATGGAAAGCTGTTTTGCAGGCGAAGAACATTTGCCGATCACGGGAGTCATGGTGGTGACATTTCGCTGTTTGTCCGCAGAATGTAGGCAGTTTTTAGGCGGAATTGAGGCGTTTACGTCTTTTTATTAAGCCTACAGACTTATTTTTTTATATGTACTTAGTATAGTATAATGTTGCTTTGAATATGGTTAAATTGGGAGCCTGTCTGATACATAGGAGGGAAAAAGATGCACGAACTAATTCAAAATATTTTCGCTTTTTTAGCAGATTTAGGTTATCCCGGAATTGCGCTTGCGTTAATGATCGAAGTCATTCCGAGCGAAATTGTATTAGCTTATGCGGGGTATTTAGTTTCACGTGGAGAAGTTTCATTTGTCGGTGCAGTGATTGCCGGAACAATCGGCGGAACAATTGCTCAACTTTTTCTTTATTGGATGGGGTATTATGGAGGTAGACCATTTCTTGATAAATATGGGAAATATTTATTGATTAAAGAGAAACATCTTCGTTTATCAGAGGAATGGTTTGAGAAGTACGGCTCGGGGGTTATTTTTACAGCCCGTTTTATTCCTGTTGTTCGTCATGCGATTTCCATCCCTGCCGGAATCGCCAAAATGCCGTGGTCGAAATTTACGCTATATACCACATGTGCCATCATTCCTTGGTCGATTTTCTTTATTTTTCTTGGAGACCGTTTAGGAAGCAATTGGCAACGTATTGATGAAATGGCACGGCCATATTTACAGCCTATCATCATCATTGCTGTTGTCGCTATGATCGTTTATATTGCTTTTCATGTTTATCGGCGCAAAAGAAGTGCGTAAAAGAATGGAGAGGGCCAACAATCGTGAAAACTAAGGAAAAGTTTTCACGAAAGAGGGAGATGAATGATGACGATTGATCAAATTTGTACGATTGGCCCAGCTACTAACAATCCAGAAATGATTCGCGCACTTATGGAACACGGAATGACGATTGTACGTCTGAACCTGTCTCATGGGGATCATTTGGCTCATCGCCAAGTGATAGAAACTGTTCGTTCTTTCAACAAGCAGCTTGGAAAGCAAGTGAAAATTTTAGGCGATTTACAAGGTCCGAAAATTCGTCTCGGAGAAATCAAAGAGGGAAAAGCCGTCCTTCAAAAAGGAGAGACATTTGTGTTGTGGACGACTCTATGCATGGGGACGGAGAAGGAGGCGAGTGTTGACTACCCGAATATAGTCAACGATGTAAAAGTAGGAACGAAGATATTAGTTAATGATGGGGAAGTAGAGCTTGTTGCTAGGCGGGTTACCAATCAGTATGTTGAAACTGAGGTAGTCAGAGGCGGAACCATTGGAAGCAGGAAAAGCGTGAACCTCCCTGGTGCAAAGCTATCGATCCCTGCATTAACGGAGAAAGATAAGCGTGATTTGCAATTTTTGCTGGATGAACAAGTCGAAATGATTGCTTGTTCGTTTGTCAGAGAAGCTGATCATGTCCGTGACATCCGTGATATAATTTCTTCTTTCAGCTGCACTTGTCCTATGGTGATTGCGAAAATCGAAACATTAGAAGCAGTAAGAAATTTTACTGATATTCGCAACGAAGCGGATGGCATTATGATTGCGCGCGGAGATTTGGGAGTGGAGTTGCCGTTTGCTTGGGTACCTTTGTTACAAAAGGCAATGATTTATGAGTGCAATCGCTTTAATACGTATGTTATTACCGCGACACAAATGTTGCAGTCCATGATCGAACATGAAAGGCCGACTCGCGCTGAAGTGACCGATATTTTTCAAGCGGTGCTAGATGGGACAAATGCGGTGATGTTATCAGCGGAAAGCGCATCCGGAAAGCATCCGATTGAAAGTGTCACAACATTGAAAACGATTAGTTCATTTGCGGAAAACATGAAATGTGAAGCGCCATTTGATTTTCAAGATATGATAAAACTGTTAGACACGGTATAAATGATTATGGGGAGAGGGGAGCATGACAAAATTTGAAGCATTTATTTTGGGGATGATCCAAGGGTTAACAGAATTTTTACCCATTAGCAGTACCGGTCATTTATATTTAGGAAGACATTTATTTGGCCTTGATGAAGCAGGCTTGTTTCTCGATACGATGCTTCATATTGGCACATTGTTAGCGGTGTTTGTCATTTATAAAGAGGAATTGCTTTATATTATTCGAAAGCCGTTTAGTAAATTAACGTTTTTACTAATTATTGGTACGATTCCTGCCGTTGTGATAGGTCTGTTATTCAAAGATTATTTTGAGGAAATCTCGAAAACGGGTGTAACGATTGGATGGGAGTTTTTAATTACCGGTATGTTTCTGTGGTTAGCTGATGGCGTCAAAAATGGATATAAACGAATGGATGATATTACTTATACGGATGCGCTTGTCATCGGTACGTTTCAAGCAGCCGCCATTTTTCCAGCAATTTCACGTTCGGGACTTACAATTGTCGGCGGATTGATTCGCAAGCTCGATCGGGAAACAGCTGCCTATTTTTCGTTTTTGTTATCAATCCCGGCAATTGCTGGAGCGATTGTATTGCAGTCTCTTGATTTATTAGAGGGGAAAGTGGAGGCGATCTCCGTTAGTGCGCTCGTTATCGGAGCAATATCTTCCGCATTATTTGGCTACGTAGCTGTACGATGGATGATTAATTACTTACAAAAGCATTCATTGAAGGGATTTGCTGTATATGTATGGGTTCTCGGTATCGTCGTTCTCACCTTCCAATTGACCGGAAGATTTTAAACACGGCCTATTAGAAAAGGTCGTGTTTTTTATTGATTGTCTTTTTTTCATTCGTTATATTTATTAATAGAGATCGATGATGATGCAGAAATGAGTTGAATGAGGGACAATGGTGAAAAAATTTTTCATACTTGCTGTTATTATTGCTATTGGTTTATTTTTAGTTCCATATAGCTTACCGCTTATTTTTGCGCTAATTACTGCGCTTTTATTAGAGCCTGCTGTGCAAAAGTTGCAGCGAAACTATCATTTAAAGCGAATTCATGCAGTGACGGCTGTTTTCTCCCTATTTCTTATCATGTTTGGATTTGTTTCTTACTTTATGGTAGTCATTCTTGTTCAACAATTTATGACGTTTTCGCAAAAATTGCCATCTTTTTTAGCGGAAACAACCGAAGTAGTCAATCGCTTTATCCAAACATGGGAATCGTATTCCAGTTCGATTCCAAAAGAAATTATCTCATCATTAGAAAATAGCGTAGAAACAATTAAAAATTTACTTCTTGAATTTGCGACAAACTTGACTCAATCGATTATTCACTACATTACGATGGTTCCAGAGTTTGTCATACACTTTTTAGTTTATTTAGTCGCGTTGTTTTTAATTAGTTTAGATTTGCCAAGGTTAAAAGCGGGAGTCAAAAAGCATTTATCGCCTCGTACGGAAGAGAGAGTAACGTTTATTGTCACACAGTTAAGTAAAGCGGGAATTGGTTTCATCAAAGCGCAATTTTTATTAAGTGTCATTACTTTTTTACTCGCACTAGGCGGACTTTTGCTTTTAAAAGTAGACTACGCTGTCATTTTGTCACTTCTCATTGTTATTGTTGATATTTTACCGATTTTGGGAACTGGTTCCGTTCTTGTTCCGTGGGGAATCATTAGTATCGCAAACGGTAACGAAACGCTCGGGATTGGGCTCATTATTTTATTTGTCGTGATTACAGTTATCCGGCGGATTATTGAGCCAAAAATTTTCTCATCAAATTTAGGCATTACACCTTTAGCCGCGTTAGTCAGTGTGTATTTGGGCTTTCAGCTACTAGGATTTATCGGTCTTTTCCTTGGTCCAGCACTTGTTATTATTATGGAAGCGATGATCAAAGCAGGAGTGATTAAATTTTCATTTAAGTTGTGATAAACAAAGGAGAGGTAAGTCACTTTCCTGCAAGGTTTCACCAAAGAAACGTTTAGAGCAGGCTAGCTACTGAGCTACATAAAGTCTTTCTTGTTCCATTCATGCTTTTATGAAGTATTGCGCAGTTGCTATATAATTTGTTAATTAAAAAGAGCTGACGGGAACTCCGTCAGCTCTTTACTCATTTTTGCTTTGGTTGTTTGGTAAAATCAAAATTTCGACACGGCGATTCTTCATCCGTCCTTCTGCTGTGTCGTTGGAAGCTACAGGCTTAAATTCACCGTATCCTTTTGCGCTAAACCAGCGTGGGTCTAGCTGTTTGTTTTCTAATAAAAGCTTCATAAAATTGACAGCACGCATGACGCTCAATTCCCAGTTTGAAGAAAATTTGGAATTGCGAATTGGCACATTGTCCGTATGTCCACTGACAATAATATTGCGTGGTGGATTCATGACAAGAAGGCGAGAAATTTCTTTAGCCAACTTTTGATCCTGTGGCCGCACATCTGCACTTCCTGAATCAAATAAGATGTCATTTAGGATGGTAATCAGTAACCCTTCCTCTGTCAACGTCGTTTTTAATTCGCCGGTTAAATGTTGCTTTTCAATATATTGATTAATTTTTGCCTGAATTTCTTGCAGTTCTTTTTGTTCTTGCCGCTGTTGTTCGTTTTGTTGCTGTTTTTTCTTGTTTATCGATTGCGACTGAGGCTGCTCTTCTTCAATCGGGCTTGGAAAATCAAAAACACCGATTCCCCCCGATATGGCACTATTAAACGAACGGGCAATCTCTTCGAATTTTTTCTGATCAAGCTGACTACTGGCAAATAGGACGATAAACAGCGCCAACAAAAGCGTCAATAAATCCGCATACGGAATGAGCCATGTTTCATCAATATGATCTTCATGATGATGCTTCTTTTTTTTACTCATCTTGTTTCTCTCCCTGTTCCATGATTCGTTTTCGTTCGCTTTCCGGGAGATACGAAGCTAACTTTTGCTCGATAGCGCGAGGAGCTTGTCCCTCTAAAATCGAAAGCACTCCCTCAATCATTACTTGACGTATTTTTACTTCCTCTTTTGATTTTCGTTTGAGCTTATTGGCAAATGGGTGCCACAATACATAACCGGTAAAAATACCCATTAATGTCGCGACGAATGCGGCACTGATCGCATGACCAAGCTCACTTACATTGTCCATATTTCCTAACGCGGCAATTAAACCAACAACCGCTCCAAGTACCCCGAGAGTCGGAGCGTATGTACCTGCTTGAGTAAAAATCGCTGCATTGGCTTGATGGCGTTCTTCCATTGCTGCAATCTCTTCGGTCATCACATCGCGGATAAAATCCTGGGTTTGTCCGTCGATCGCCAAGTTTAATCCATTGCGTAAAAACGGATCTTCGATTTCCGATACTTTTGCCTCTAATGCCAATAATCCTTCGCGGCGTGCAATATTCGCCCATTCTACAAACATTGGAATTAATTCTTCAATCGTAGGAATGTTTTGCTCTTTAAAGATGACACCAAATAGTTTAGGTACTTTTTTTATGTCGCGTGTTGGAAAGGCAATCGTGACTGCCGCTGCGGTTCCAACAAGAATAATCAAAATCGCCGCAGGGTTAATTAATACGCTTGGGCTGACTCCTTTAAAATACATTCCCACCCCTACAGCAATAATGCCAAGTATAATTCCAATAATAGATGTTTTGTCCAATGTAATCCCTCCGTTACTTGTAAAAATTAGCTGTTAGGTGTTGTGGCTGTGTTTGATTTCTACTATATTCTTATAATCAATCCAGATTTATCATATAATTAATCCAAGGAATTGAAAAGGGAATTTGGTATGAGTCAAAAATAAAAGGCTGTTCCTTTCATCGCCTTTTGCCTTGAAAGGACAGCCTGTTTCCCTTTATACTTTTTTCAATTTAAAGGTTCCCACCATTAAAAACGATAAAATCATGATGAAGAAAATAAAAAATTGTGGAGGAAAATAATGAATGGTTAAATAACTTAATGTAAGCAGTACTCCGGCAGCTGTAATTGGGAGTCCCGAAAAATATCCATTGTTTTCACTGATGTTAAATCGTGCCAAACGAAACGCACCGCATCCAATATATAAAATGGTGAAAAATGAACCGGGAGCGCCAAATTCGTGCAACAAACTTTGATATATCAATAGTGCTGGAGCCACACCAAATGATATAATATCACTCATTGAGTCCAATTGTTTGCCGAGTTCTGATTCAATATTTAATTTTCTTGCGACTGTTCCATCAAATCGATCGGCTAAGGCAGCTAAAAAGATGAGTAGTAAACTGACATTGAACTGCCCTTTCATCGTAAATAAAACAGAAAAACCGCCTAGGCAAAGGTTGGTTAATGTCAATACGTTTGCTGTATGTGCCTTTAACTTTTTCAGTGTATGATCGAGATAGTCTGATAAAAACATTTCTCCTCACTCCTTTTTCGCACTAAACGCGACAAAAAAATCTACTTCAATTATAATCATTTTATTTATAATATGAAAAGTAGTAAAGATGACTTGAGACATAAATTGGAGGGAACTTGTTTGTTAAAATGGTTGTATCGCTTTATGATTGAATTAACGAATCACTCATTTTCTTCAAAAATGATCGCCTTTTTTACGAAATCGCGGTTAAGTGCCATTCTCATTCCATCTTATGCTAAAATTTATCAAATTAACCAAGAAGAGATGGAAAAAAGTTTACACCATTATGAAACACTGCAGCAATTATTTATTCGCAAACTAAAGGCTGGGGCAAGGCCAATTGATCAAACAGCCAACAGCATTATTAGCCCCGTTGATGCAGTCATTGAAGATATCGGTACAGTTAGCGAAAACAAAGAAATCATCGTGAAAGGAAAAACGTACTCCATTCAAGAAATGCTTGGAAGCGACAGCGCTGCTGAAAAATATTTAAATGGATTGTTTATTATTTTGTATTTAAGCCCAAGTCATTATCACCGAATTCATAGCCCAATATCTGGAGTCGTTACGCGGCAGTGGTCGCTTGGTCATAAATCCTATCCTGTCAATCAGCTTGGGTTAAAGTATGGAAAAAAGCCATTATCTAAAAATTATCGAATGATTACGGAAGTGAATGCCAGAGGAAGGAATATAGCCATCGTGAAAATTGGAGCGATGTTTGTTAACAGCATCGAATTAACCCATCCGAATGACCACCTTGTTAAAGGAGAAGAAATGGCGTATTTTTCGTTTGGTTCTACAGTCGTATTGTTATTTGAAAAAGATAGTATGGAGCTTGATTCAAGAATCACGGCTCCGATGGCTATTAAGGTTGGGGAACGAATCGGCTATTTAAAATAAATAAAAAAAGAGCCCTGTGGCTCGAATTTGTATCTTATGAGGAAAGTCTGATTCTATGTCCTAATGAACGTCGGAGAATTTCTCTTTTAATCAATTCGATAAATTCAGGGCTTAACTTGAGCTCTTTTGCTTTATAGTACGATTCAATTAGCAACTCATCCGATAAATTTTTCATGCCGAGAAACCTCCTTTAACGATGGAATAGAATTTGAAATCAATACATATAATGGTAAGTTACCTTTAATGTAACACGTTTAAACATGTAGAACAATCGTTCTGTTATCCACAGTGCTTAGTGGATAACATGTGGAAAATGTGTTTATAAAACACAGGAAAGTAGATATAGTATGTGTGAATAATGTGGGTAAACTTATCCACAGTTTGTGAAAAAGAAGAAGTTTGTCGAAAAATTTTTTAGTCTTGTATATATTTGTAAAACTTTGTTTTGAAACGATATAAAAAATTATGTATGATGGTTAAAGGCTGAATGTGAAAAAAGAAAGGTGAAGAGGGCGTGCTCAACTATTTTTTACCTAGTCAATATGCGAAGAGCGTTTTTGATATTACTCCAGAAATGCTAACAGAAAAAGGAGTTAAAGGGATTATTACCGATTTGGATAATACGCTTGTTGAATGGGATCGTCCGTCGGCTACACCGGAGCTTACGCAATGGTTTCAAAGTATGAAAAATGCGGGCATTAAGGTGATTATCGTATCAAATAATAACAAAAACCGCGTCCAATCATTTGCTGAACCGCTCGGTATCCCGTTTATATTTGAAGCAAGAAAACCGCTCACTCGCGGGTTTCAAAAGGCATTATATATGATGGATTTGCGAAAAGAGGAAGTTGTTGTCATTGGAGATCAACTGTTAACTGATGTGCTTGGAGGAAACCGTCTTGGTTTGCATACAATTTTAGTAGTGCCAGTTGCCCAAACTGACGGGCTATGGACGCGGTTGAACCGAAAAGTGGAACGGAAAATTTTAAATATAATGCGACGAAAAGGCATGATTTACTGGGAGGAATGATGGTGGAACAAGAAGTAATTCGCTGTATTGGTTGTGGAGTACAAATTCAAACAGAAGACGAAACAAAAGTGGGATATGCTCCTCCAGCTGCTTTGGAAAAAGAGGAAGTCATTTGTCAACGTTGTTTTCGTTTAAAACATTATAATGAGATTCAAGATGTCTCTTTAACCGATGACGATTTTTTAAAAATTTTACATGGAATCGGTCAAACAGATGCCCTTATTGTCAAAATCGTAGATATTTTTGATTTCAACGGAAGCTGGCTGCCGGGATTGCATCGTTTTGCTGGCAACAATCCGATTTTGCTTGTTGGCAACAAAGTTGACTTGCTTCCTAAATCAGTGAAATATCCGAAATTGATTAATTGGATGAGAAAATCCGCGAAGGATTTGGGATTAAAACCGGTTGATGTTTGTTTAATTAGTGCAGTCAAAGGAATTGGGATGCGTCAAGTGATGGAGATGATTGACCACTACCGCTCGGGCAAAGATGTGTATGTGGTCGGCTGCACGAACGTCGGAAAATCGACGTTTATTAACCGGATCATTCAAGAAGTGACTGGTGAAGGAAACGTGATTACAACGTCGTATTTTCCAGGAACGACGCTTGATGTTATCGAAATTCCGTTAGACGATGGTGCGGCCATTTATGATACACCAGGGATTATTAATCACCATCAAATGGCGCATTTTGTGGATAAAAAAGATTTAAAAGTGATTACTCCAAAGCGAGAAATTCATCCGAAAGTATATCAGCTTAATGAACAACAAACATTATTTTTCGGTGGACTTGCGCGGTTAGACTATATAAAAGGAGGACGCCGCTCGCTCGTTTGTTATTTTTCCAACGAGTTATTGATTCATCGAACAAAGCTAGAAAAGGCCGATGAACTTTATGCCAAACAGCGGGGAGAGCTATTGCAGCCGCCGCGCGCAGACTATATGGATGAGCTTCCGCCGCTAGTTGCCCATTCTTTTACGATTAAAGAAGCAAAAACAGATATTGTCTTTTCTGGACTTGGATGGGTGACTTGTAATGAGCCTGGAGCACAAGTGAAGGCGTATGTTCCAAAAGGAGTTAGTGTATTCATGAGAAAATCGCTTATTTAAAGCAAAGTACGTGTTGGGGGAAGAGGAGAATGAGAAAGTTATACGCGTTAATTGGGTGCCCTGTGCAACATTCGCTCTCACCGCTTATGCATAACGATGCGTTTCACCAGCTAGGAATAGAGGCATACTATCATGCATTCCATGTCGAGAGAGAGCAGTTAGAAGAAGCGGTAAAAGGAATAAAGGCGCTCGGCATTTCGGGAATAAACGTTACCATCCCACATAAAACTGCGGTTATTCCGTTCTTAGATGAGGTAGATGAAACGGCGCGACGTATCGGAGCGGTCAACACGATTGTGAATGAAAATGGCCGACTAATCGGTTATAATACAGACGGTCCCGGTTTTGTGCGCGCATTGCAGGAAGAAGTAAAAGTAGAAGTGGCAGGAAAACGTATTTTGCTCATTGGGGCAGGTGGAGCAGCAAGAGGAATTTATTTTACGCTTGTTCACTGCGGGGCAGAGCGGATTGACATTTGCAATCGTACTGTTTCTAAAGCCCAGGAACTGATTGCTGAATCCGATGTTGCGATTGCTTCCGCCGCTTACTCGTTGCAGGAAGCTGAGGAGCGCTTGGGAGATTATGATATACTCATTAACACAACATCAGTCGGGCTGTATCCGCACGTGGATGAGATGCCGATTTCGCTTGCGAATATGAAGGAAGGGACGGTCGTGAGCGATATTATTTATAATCCATTAGAAACGAAATGGCTTCAAGAAGCGCGCACGAGAAAGGCGATTGTACAAAATGGAGTCGGAATGTTTGTATATCAAGGAGCGTTAGCTTTTGAAAAATGGACAGGGATTTTTCCAAATGTTCAACGGATGAAACAAATTGTTATTCAACACTTGGAGGGAAACAATGTTAACAGGTAAGCAAAAACGTTTTTTACGAGCAAAAGCTCATCATTTGAAGCCGATTTTTCAAGTAGGAAAAGGCGGAGTTAATGAGAACATGATCAAGCAAATTGTTGATGCGTTAGAAGCGCGTGAACTCATTAAAGTGAGTGTGCTGCAAAATTGCGAAGATGATCGAAATGTTGTGGCTGAACAGCTTGCTGCTGGTGCTAGCGCGGAGCTCGTCCAAACGATCGGCAATACGATCGTCTTGTATAAAGAATCAAAGGAGAACAAACAAATCATCTTACCGAAATAAACGAACAGTTGGCTGACAAGGGGAGGGAACAAATGAAGAAAATCGGAATTTTCGGGGGGACGTTTGATCCGCCGCATTACGGTCATTTATTAATGGCAAATGAGGTGTTACACGCCTTGCACTTATCGGAAATTTGGTTTATGCCAAACCATATCCCTCCTCATAAGCAGCATGAACAAGTGACATGCAGCGAAGACCGATTGCATATGCTTCAACTGGCGATTGCTGATCATCCGCAGTTTAAAATCGAAACGATCGAGTTGCAACGGGAAGGACCTTCTTATACGTATGACACGATGAGTCAATTAAAAGCCATTTACCCCAATAACGAGTTTTATTTTATCATCGGTGCAGATATGGTGGAATATTTGCCGAATTGGTATTATATTGATCGACTCGTTGAATTAGTCACGTTTGTTGGAGTGAAACGCCCCGGCTTTTCACTGAAAACATCATATCCGCTTATTGAAGTGGAAATCCCTGAATTTGCTGTTTCATCATCGCTCATTCGTGAGCGAATGAAACATGGAAGAAGCATTCGTTATTTAGTACCGGAACAAGTGAGATTGTATATTGAGGAGAAGAAGCTCTATGGAACGTCATGAAGCGTTAGCTATTGTAAAACAACAATTAACAGAACATCGTTACCAACATACGCTTGGTGTGATGGAAACAGCGATACAGCTAGCCAAACGGTATGGTGCCGATGTAAAAAAAGCGGAATTAGCCGCGATTTTTCACGATTATGCGAAGTTTCGTCCGAAAGAGGAAATGAAACGAATCATTTTAGAGCAAAATATGCCAAACGATTTACTTTATTATAATACAGAGCTTTGGCATGCTCCGGTTGGAGCTTACTTAGTCAAAACGGAAGCCGGTATTCAAGACGAAGAGATTTTAAATGCGATTCGCTACCATACGTCTGGCCGTGCGAATATGACGTTGCTTGAAAAAATTGTGTATGTTGCTGATTATATCGAACCGGGGCGCATTTTTCCGGGGGTAGATGAAGTGCGCGAATTGGCACAACAAGATTTAGATAAAGCGCTTATAAAAGCATTGCAAAACACGATTCAGTTTTTGTTGAAAAAGAATCAATTGATTTACCCGGATACGATCCATACGTACAATTCACTGATCATGACTATAAAGGGGGAACCACGTGAATGACGGAACGAGATATTTTACGTGTCGCTGTTCGAGCTGCAGATGAAAAAAAGGCAGAGGATATCGTTGCGTTGAACATGAAAGGCATCTCGCTTGTGGCGGATTATTTTATGATTTGTCACGGGAATTCAGAAAAGCAAGTACAAGCTATTGCGCGGGAAATTAAAGAGAAAGCAGAAGAAAACGACATTCCTGTCAAACGTTTGGAAGGATTTGACGAGGCGAAGTGGATTTTAGTCGATTTAGGAGACGTAGTCGCTCATGTCTTTCATAAAGATGAGCGCAGCTATTACAACCTAGAGCGTCTGTGGGGAGATGCACCGCTTGAGGATGTAGCGAGTGATTTACAACAATGACCTATGAATCATTTGCCTATTGGTACGATGAGTTAATGAAAGAGGCACCGTATGACTCGTGGCAAGCGTTTGTAAAGAGCAAAATTAAAATGTATGGACGAACAAAAACAAAGCGCTTGCTTGATGTTGGATGTGGAACTGGAGAGTTAGCGATTCGTCTAGCGAAGGACGGATTCGATGTTACTGGTGTAGATCTATCAGAAAACATGCTCGCTGTTGCGCAAGCAAAAGCGGAGAAACAGCATATATCAGTGCAATTTTTTCAGCAAAATATGACGGAATTAGAAGGATTTTCACCGTTTGATTGTGCGATGATTTTTTGTGATTCACTGAACTATTTACAACATGAAATGGAAGTGCAGCAAACCTTTTCGCGCATTTACGAGCTGTTACATGAAGGTGGGTTATTATTATTTGACGTTCACTCCACTTATAAAATGGATCACATTTTTCAAGATGCAACATTTACAAGCAACGATGAGGAGATTAGTTATATTTGGACATGCTATCCTCTTGAAGAGGAACATAGCGTCGAGCATGAATTAACGTTTTTCGTTCGTGAAAAAAACGGAAAATATGAGCGGTACGATGAAGTGCATGTTCAGCGTACATATGACGTTGAACAATATAAACAATGGCTTGTCTCTGCTGGGTTTACAGTGCTTGAAGTAACAGCCGATTTTACGGACGAACCGCCAAGCGATATGGCGGAGAGAATTTTCTTTGTTGCCAAAAAATAAGCTGTCCGAATGTCTGAACGAATCCGTGTCCGCATGACACGGATTCGTTCAAAATCCGGATAACTTTTTTATTTAAGCAGGATTTTTCATTTTTTTAGCGAATTTCATGATTAAATTGCTGTTGGATTTTCGCTACTTCTTCGTGAAATTTTGCGTGCGTTTTTTCAAACACATGTTCAAACAGTTCCCCAAGTTCGGCTTCTAATACCGCAATTCCTTCACCGGTAATTCCGCCTTTCACGCATACTTTTTCCTGTAGTGTCGAAAGCGTATATACGTTCTTTTTCAATAATTCCCCTAAGCCAATAATCATGTCGCTTGCGAGCATTGTTGCTTGCTCCCTTGTAATCGCTGTTTTTTGTACAGCTGCTTCGATAAAACGCTGAAGCAAGTAGCTAAAAAAAGCAGGACCGCAGCTGGCAATATCCGAAGCTATTCGTGTAATTTTATCATCAATATAGGAAGGTGTAGAAATGCTTTGAAATAAACGCTCAATATATGCTCGATAATGAGCCGCACAACGGTTTCCAAATGTAATCATTGAACTCCCGGAAAGTGCTCGGTTGGTAATGCTAGGAATGACACGTGCAACATGACATGGAACGACCGACTCAAGTTGCTGAACGGTAATCGGGCTTGTGATCGAAACGATACAATGCTTTTCGGTCCAATACGAAGATAATCGTTCTAAAAGGGGGTGAATGTCCAATGGCTTCACGCATAGAAACACAATGGTTGCCTGTTGCACTAGCTCCTCAGTGTTCGGGGTGACTTGTATTTTTTGGAATTTACGCTGGATCTCGAGAGCTTTTTCGATTGTACGGTTCGTAATCAAAAGGTCTTCTTCTGCTACTGCTTTCGACTCCAAAAACGCTTCAATTAAAATCCTTCCCATATTTCCCGTACCAATCATTCCGATTTTCACGTTTTGCTCCCCCCTCCTTTATTGTGATGACCGATATCCCTCTCTTAAACGATATGTATGAAGAATTGCCAAGGTTTATGACATATTTTGAAAGGATGGTTGCTGATGTGGCAAACGATAAAAAAATATGACAAACGGTGGTTGCTTGTGATGGCAGTTATACTTGTTGCGATCGTTATTTTGATGAGGAGCAACGAGCAGAAACAAGATCAAGCATTTTCTCATGTAATAGATGCACCAGAGGAAGCAACATATGAAGAAAATAAAGAAAAACAAAAAGAGACGAGCATCGTATTTGTCGATGTGAAAGGAGCGGTTGTCCGCCCGGGAGTATATGAAGTGACAGGAACTGCTCGTATAAAAGATGTCATTGCGATGGCGGGAGGATTTACAAAAGAAGCCGACCAAGCAAAAGTGAATTTAGCAGCGAAAATTCATGATGAAATGATGATCTATGTTCCAACGCGCGGGGAAGAAAATGTGTCAATGGCGGCAGCAGTGAATGCGTCAGCGTCCTCAGAAACGACGAAAATAGACATTAATACAGCTTCGCTTGAAGAAATTCAACAGCTCCAAGGGATCGGGCCGACAAAAGCGGCAGCGATTATCGCGTACCGTGAAGAGCATGGACCTTTTCGAAAAATCGAAGACTTGTTGAAGGTAACAGGAATTGGTGAGAAATCACTTGAAAAAATGAAAGAGCAAATCATCATTCGGTGACGGCGTTGACGCGCTGAGAGCATGTCATTAAACTAAGGTTGTATACGTAATGATAATGGGGGAGAAGCACGATGGAACGAATTACATGGGATCAATATTTTATGGCACAAAGTCATTTACTCGCATTGCGCAGCACGTGCACGCGATTAGCGGTCGGGGCGACGATCGTCCGCGATAAACGGATTATTGCTGGAGGATATAATGGCTCTATTGCTGGCGGCGCTCATTGTATTGATGAAGGCTGTTATGTCATTGATAATCATTGTGTCCGCACGATTCATGCGGAAATGAATGCGATTATTCAGTGTGCAAAATTCGGAGTGCCGACAGAAGGGGCAGAAATATATGTTACTCATTTTCCATGTTTGCACTGCTGTAAAGCGATTATTCAAAGTGGTATTCGCGCCGTATATTACGCTCAAGATTATAAAAATCATCCGTATGCTCTTGAACTTTTTCAACAAGCGAATGTGCGTGTCGAGCAAGTACCATTTAATGCTGAAATATTATCACTTCTACAAAAATGAAGAAACAAGGGCCCCTACTTGTCTATTTATTGGCAGAAAAGTAGGGGCAATAAAAGGAGATTGAAAAGCGATGAAAGACAATCTCATTTACATGGCTGTGGCTGCCATAGGAGGCATTGCACTGGGATATAGTCAGCCAAGTCTGTTTAGTTTCTTGCTTTTGTCCGTTTATAGTTTTTTTCTTTTTGTTCGGAAGAGACAGCTCTTTTTTCTATGCGCGATAACAACGGTTGGCTTTTATTTATATATGATATATACAGATAGTCACAATCGTACGATTCTTTCCGAAAAAATGAATGATTTTTCTATTCGTCTTATCGCACCGATTACGATTGATGGTGACCGATTAAAAACGATTGTCAAAACGAAGCAGCACGAAAACGTGCAGCTTATTTACGTGATTAAAACTGAACAAGAAAAGAAGCAGCTTTCCATGTTAACGCTTGGCATGGTATGCTCGGTGAAAGGAACGTTGGAACGTCCTCAGCGGTCACGAAATCCGTATGCGTTTGATTATCAGCAATATTTACGATTTCAGCATATTCACTGGTTACTAAAGCCTCACTCGTTTTCTCCTCATCATTGCCGCAATACACCACGCACGTGGTATGAAACATTGCTTTCGATTAGGCAAAAAGGACTTGATGATATCAAACAATATTTTCCCGCGTCAACGGTCGGAATTGTGCAAGCACTTGTGTATGGTGAACGGTCTCAAATGGATGATTCGCTTCTTGAAGGGTATCAACAGCTTGGCTTAGTACATTTATTAGCTATTTCTGGGTCACATGTCACCTTGCTTGTTGGAGCGTGCTTTTATTTCCTCATTCGCTTTACGACAAGGGAAACAGCAACGATTCTTCTCCTTATCCTTCTTCCCGTTTATACAGTTATGACCGGGGCATCACCTTCTGTTATTCGCGCTTCATTCATGGCGATGATTGTCTTATTTGCTGCTTACAAAAAAATAGCGATATCTCCTCTTGATGTGCTCTGTTTGACATGTATGGCCATGCTTATCTTACAACCGTATGCGTTATTTCAAGCAGGATTTCAATTGTCATTCATTGTTTCGTTTGCGTTAATTGTATCTTTGCCCTGCATTTTACAGTTTTCTGCCTCCTTAGCACGTCTTATTGTCACGACCCTCATTGCTCAAGTGAGCGCACTTCCTTTTCTGTTATATCACTTTTTTGAATTTTCCCTTTTCAGTTTTCCGCTCAATATCGCGTTTGTTCCACTTTATTCCTTTATTATCTTACCTCTTTCTCTGTTGTCTCTGGGTGTACATTACGTATACGCGCCAGCTAGTTCGCCGTTTGTATGGGCGTTAGAACGAGTGATTACGATTTCCAACGATTGTGTGACGTTTTTCTCCTCTCATGCCCCGCTCTCGATAGTTCTTGGAAGACCATCTCCGTTTTTGCTTGTTTGCTATGGTATCGCAATTGTATTAGCTTTTATACGTCTGGAAAACAAGCGATATGATGGATTTTTATATGTGTTAATCGCTATTTTCTGTCACGCTGTATCTCCATACATTGATCGTTATGGGGAAGTGGTGATCGTAGACGTTGGACAAGGAGATTGCATATATATAGAGCTGCCGCATCGAAAAGGTGTGTATCTGATCGATACAGGAGGAATGCTTTCATTTTCAAAAGAGCAGTGGCAAATGCGTCAACACGAATGGGAAGTAGGAAAAGATGTCGTCATTCCGTTTTTAAAAGGGAACGGTGTTCGTCATATCGATAAATTGCTCATTACTCACGGAGATTATGACCATATGGGAGCAGCCAAGAGCATAATGAATGATGTACCAGTAAAACAACTGGTCATTGGAAAAGGGGGAACGAGAAATTCACTGCAAGCGGAGCTTGTTGATGTTGCGAAGGAGAAACATATCGCGGTGAAAGAAGTAGAAAGGGGAGATAGTTGGTATGTGAACGACTTCCGATTTTATATATTAAATCCGTCCACACAATCGCAAGAAACCGATGATAATAACAACTCCATTGTTTTATATACAAAACTTGGGGGGCTATCATGGTTGTTCACAGGAGATTTAGAGGAAAAAGGAGAGGAACAACTGATGGAAGCGTTCCCACAATTGCGCGTCAACGTTTTAAAAGTAGGACATCACGGGAGCGATACTTCAACAAAAGAACCATTGTTACAAGCCATTCAACCGGACATCGCTCTCATCTCTGTTGGAAAACAAAACCGTTATCACCATCCTCATCCGGATGTTATCAAGCGGTTGCAGGCACACGGCATAACGATATGGCGGACCGACCAAAATGGCGCGATTCGGTTTTTATATACGAAAAAAAGAGGAACCTTTGCAGTTATGCTGCCATAGCATAATATCAAGAGTGATGAAAAAGAGACTGCGCTTCCGCAATCCCTTTTACTTCGTGCGTATGTAGCCGATTACGAACCGAAAAATTTAACTAATGTAGCGATAATAAACATTGTTGCAAAAAAGCCGAATGAAACCATAAAACCGACCGCAGAGTCAACAGCATCGTTGCGTTTACTTTGCACGTCTTTTTCGAATTCGTTCATTTGTTACCCCTCCTCATGCAATCATTTTTAGTATAAGCGAAAAAGAAAAAAAAATCTATATCACATTGCTCATTTCCTACGTTGACAACAGTTAACACAAATACTTTGTTACGGGCGGGAAAATATAAAAATAACCGTTGACAAATAAGGTCCTAGGACTTATTTGTCAGCGTTTATATAAAGGGGGATCGGTTTCTTTCGTTAACCGATTCCCTTGTAAAAATGCAGAAAACGTTGTATCTTTTCATCATGAACGGTTGAAAAAAAGAAACGGAGCAGAGAAACATGGTGGTTGACTTTTGGGGAAAAATAAACAAACAACATTTATCTTCCCTCTACTTATTATATGGAACAGAGTCGTTTTTATTAAATGAAACATATGAACGAATCATTCGCATCGTTTTAAGTGAGGAAGAACGAGAATTTAATTTATCCATCTATGATTGCGAAGAAACGCCGGTAGAAGCAGCGATAGAAGATGCCGAAACGCTTCCGTTTTTTGGAGAAAAGCGGGTAGTACTAATAAAAAATCCTTATTTTTTAACAGCTGAAAAAGGAAAAGAAAAAATTGAGCATAATCTCAAAAAAATAGAAGCGTACATAGCTTCTCCATCACCTTTTTCTGTCGTGATTTTTGCCGGCTTGTACGAAAAATTAGATGAGAGAAAAAAACTAACAAAGCTGTTGTTGAACAATGCAGAAGTGTTTGTTGCCTCCTCATTGAATGAAAACGAGTTGCGTGAATGGATGAGGGAGCGACTGCAAAATCATGGAGTAGTCATGGATGAAGAAGCTATGGAGACATTGCTGCAACTGGCAGGAACGAATGTGATGTCGCTGGCAAATGAGCTTGACAAACTAGCGCTGTTTGTTGGACAAGGGGGAACAGTGACAAAAGAGACGGTGGAGATACTTGTTTCCCGCACGCTTGAACAAAACGTGTTTGCGTTAGTGGAAAAAGTCATCCAGCGCGATATGGCTGATGCGCTGCGAGTTTTTTACGATTTGCTTGAACTCAACGAAGAACCAATCAAAATTTTAGCGTTGCTTGCAAGCCAGTTTCGCCTTTTATATCAAGTAAAAGATCTTGCCGCAAAAGGGTATGGGCAGCAGCATATCGCTTCTTTGTTAAAAGTTCATCCGTTTCGTGTCAAACTGGCGATGAGTCAAGCCTCTTTATTTTCCGAACAAGAACTCATGCGGATGATTCACGATATTGCTGAGGCGGATTATCAGATGAAAAGCGGGGGAATGGATAAACGTTTAATCATCGAACTATTATTGATCAAATGGGGCAAAGAGCGTAAGTAAAAGCTCTTTGCTTTTTTATGTTGAACCAAAAAGAAAACGACCCTAAAAAAGGTCGTTTGTTTGAAGAAGGCGGTTATACAAGCCGCCTCATTTTTCTTGTTACGCCGTGATGCTGTTTAATTTTTTCGCTAGGCGAGATTTTTGACGGCTTGCTGTGTTTTTATGAATAAGCCCTTTGCTTGCCGCTTTGTCTAGCTTTTTCGAAGCGATAATAAATGCCTCTTGTGCTTTTTCAACATCTTTTAGCTCAACAAGCGCTTCGAATTTTTTGATCGCCGTGCGCATTGCAGATTTCATAGAAGCGTTATGAGCGCGGCGTTTGTTGCTTGTTTTCACACGCTTAATCGCTGATTTAATATTTGCCAATGTCTTTCACCTCCGTAAAGCTGTCCATATACATCATTGTCTTGCCATTTCAATGAATAGAGACATATCAAGAACAAATGATATTCTATCAAACAGAGTACAATTATGCAAGACTATTCAAGCAAAAATACTTTACTTAAACGAATGGACAGACGTGAGGAATGAAATGGTAAAAAAACGGTGACAATAGATGATAAATGATTTGGTGTGAAAGGAAGGAGTATATGGATCGTTCAGTCGACTTAAGCATGTATTCAGTACGAACCGATTTGGCAATTGAAGCGCACGAAATAGCCATTGAGGAACGATTGCAACAAAAAAGAGAAGCATCATCCCATATTGAAGGGGTGAGAATTCAGGATCGTGAGCTGGATGGCATTAAGTTATCCTATGTTGAAGTCACAGACGAAGGTTCGAAATCCATCGGCAAAAAAGCAGGAAAATATTTAACGATTGAAGCACAAGGGATTCGCGAACATGATACGGAGTTGCAAAAAAAGGTACAAGATGTGTTTGCAAAAGAATTTCATGCTTTTTTACAAAAATTGAACATTAATAAAGATGCAAGCTGTCTTGTTGTCGGCCTTGGCAATGACAACGTTACCCCGGATGCGCTTGGTCCGCTTGCCGTTGAAAATTTACTCATTACAAGACATTTATTTCATCTTCAACCAGAGAGCGTCGAAGAGGGATTTCGTCCTGTCAGCGCGATAGCTCCCGGTGTCATGGGAACGACGGGGATTGAGACAAGCGACATTATTCGAGGCGTTGTAGAAAAAACAAAGCCGGATTTTGTCATTGTCATAGATGCATTAGCGGCGCGTTCTATTGAGCGTGTCAACGCCACCATTCAAATTTCTGATACGGGCATTCATCCGGGATCCGGAGTGGGAAATAAACGAAAAGAATTGAGCCAAGAAACATTAGGAATCCCGGTCATTTCTATTGGCATACCGACCGTGGTAGATGCCGTCTCTATTACCAGTGATACGATTGATTTTATCTTAAAGCACTTCGGGAGGGAAATGCGCGAAGGTCATCGTCCATCTAGTGCCCTTGCGCCGGCGGGATGGACGTTTGGAAAGAGAAAAACGTTGACTGAGGAGGATATGCCATCAGAAGCACAGCGCTCTACGTTCTTAGGAATGATTGGGACGCTAAGCGATGAAGAAAAGCGGAAGCTGATTCACGAAGTGCTCGCGCCGCTTGGCCATAATTTAATGGTTACTCCAAAAGAAGTCGATATGTTTATTGAAGATATGGCTAATTTGCTAGCAAGCGGTCTCAATGCTGCGCTGCATGAGCAAATTGACCAAGGTAATACCGGCGCTTATACACATTAGAAAAAAGTTGTTCTATCTTTTCCGGCTTGGCCATACGTTAAATTAGTAGACAAGCTTGGAAAGGGTGAGAACATGAAAAGATTTCGTTCTCAGCAAATGATTGTAACTGTTCATGGGACGAGCTTAAAAAAAATGATGGTATTAGCGGTTTTAGGATGTATGATGATGTTTATTTTGATCGGATTAATGACTTCGTTAAAGCCGGAATACCGAATTTCTTCTTCTTCCGTCAACAATGTAACGAACCATTTTCCAGAAGAAATGTTCGTTCATGTACTTAGTTTTGAAAATCATTATTTTTCACAAGGGTTACCAAAAGAACAGCAAAAAACAAATTATTCATCTGTATTGTTTCGCATGGCAACAAGTATTAATCCAGACGACCCTCGCAGTTTACTCGGAGGGGAATTGCCGGGATTTGCGCTCTATGATAGCAAAATTATTGTCGCTGGGGAGGGAACGGATTATACGAACATGCCGTACGAATCGGCACCGCCGCTTGAAGTAATGCTTGCGGAACGGGAAGCTTCACTTGAAAGCTTACATCAGGCAGATAAAGACAATGAGGAAAAACCAGTGCCGCCACCAAAAATGACAACCGGCGGAAAAAAGGTAGTGTACATTTATCAGACACATACATATGAATCCTATTTGCCTGCTTTGAAGGGAGTAACCGATCCCGATTTAGCATTCCACCGTACCGTTAACGTCACAAAAGTAGGACAAAAGCTAGCGGAAGAAATGGAAAAGCGCGGTATCGGGGCGGAAGAGAGCAATGTCGATATTCAGAAAAAATTAGCGGAAAAAGGAATGAAATATTATCAATCCTATGATATGTCGAGAGAAACGGTAGTCGAAGCAATGGCACATAACCGCGATTTACAATATTTCATCGATATTCATCGTGACTCACGAAGACGAAAATACACGACCGTAACGATTAACGGAGTCGATTATGCCCGCATTGCTTTTATTATTGGTGGGGAAAATGCGAAATACGAGAAAAACTTGCAGTTAGCAACGGAACTCCATCGTTTATTACAGAAAAAGTATCCTGGTCTTAGCCGGGGAGTTATTGAGAAAAAAGGAGCAGGAACGAACGGGAAATTTAATCAAGATTTATCAGAAAATGCGATTCTTGTTGAGATTGGCGGTGTCGACAACACATTTCAGGAATTATTCCGTACCGCCACCGCTTTAGCAGATGTATTCAGCGAATATTATTGGCAAGCAGAAAAAGTTCAAGCACCTGCACCGTCTCAAAAACAGTAAGGAGCGGAATTGTCATGGTGAAATTTACAATTCAGTTTTTCGCTGCTGTTGCTCTTCTCTTTTTTGGTGTTTTACTGGGAATGCAGCAAGCGAGTGAAGGATTACAAAAAATGAAAGGATACAACGATCCGTCGTTGCCGACGGTGTTTCACTTTTCTGAAGGTGGACAAGGAGAATTAGAAGCCTCGATTATGGGGAATAAAGTCAAAGTAGAAACGTTTGATGAAAAAAAAGAAAAACTCAACCATATAAAGACATTAAATGTATTTTCCGAGCTTGGCAAACGATTAGCAGACGCTGTCCACTCCTCTATTGAACAGTTTCTTTCTTTGGTAAATCAGCTGCTTGGAAAATAAGGTCGGGCAAGTCCCGACTTTTTTTGTGATATAAGAATTCATATCTTGCTTCCTTTTGGAGGAGAATGGTTCAGCTCAGCTCGTAACGTATCTGCTGCTTGAATCAACTTCTTCGCTGACATGCGACGAGTCATCGCAGGAACAGTGTCTGAAAAATAACCTTTTTCCGTTGTTTTGTCTAGTTCTCTTGTGCCAAATAATCTTCTCAAGCACTTCCTTCAGGCGAAGAACATTTAGCTTTGAGGGAGCTAGGATGCGACATTTCGCCGCTGCCCACAGGACGCGGGCAGCTTTTAGACGAAATTGGGCCGCCAAACATTTCTCGTCGGAAGAACATTTTCCTTCGCTGTTAAGCGCTCGCCTTCGCTTTTCTTCATTCGATGATTGAATCTTATCGATTGTGTTGCTATAATCGAAGCTAGTGTAGTCTCGGCATGACAGTAGGAGTGAAAAAAATGAACCGTGAAGAAAGATTAAAAAGACGAGAAAAAATTCGAAACTTTTCTATTATCGCTCATATCGACCATGGGAAATCGACACTAGCTGACCGCATCCTGGAAAAAACAGGTGCGCTTTCTCAGCGAGAAATGAAAGAGCAAATGCTAGATTCGATGGAACTCGAACGAGAGCGCGGCATTACGATTAAATTAAATGCTGTTCAATTGAAATATAAAGCGAAAAATGGGGAAGAGTACATTTTTCATTTAATTGATACGCCTGGCCATGTCGATTTTACGTACGAGGTATCGCGCAGCCTAGCGGCTTGTGAAGGAGCGATTCTCGTTGTCGACGCCGCTCAGGGAATCGAGGCGCAAACGTTAGCGAACGTCTATTTAGCGTTAGATAATAACTTAGAAATTTTACCTGTTATTAATAAAATCGATTTACCGAGCGCGGAGCCGGAGCGTGTTCGTCAAGAAATTGAAGACGTCATCGGTTTAGATGCGTCGGAAGCGGTGCTAGCTTCGGCAAAGGCAGGAATCGGCATTGACGAAATTTTAGAGCAAATCGTCGAAAAAATTCCGGCGCCAACCGGCGACCCAGATGCGCCACTAAAAGCGCTCATTTTTGACTCATATTACGATTCGTATCGCGGTGTCGTTGCGTACATTCGCGTTGTCGAAGGAACGGTAAAGCCGGGGCAAAAGATTAAAATGATGGCGACGGGAAAAGAATTTGAAGTCATTGAAGTTGGCGTATTTACGCCAAAGCCGAAATTAGTCGATGAGTTAACGGTTGGGGATGTTGGCTTTTTAACGGCTTCGATTAAAAATGTGAGCGACACGCGCGTCGGGGATACGATTACCGATGCGAAAAATCCGGCAACGGAGCCGTTGCCAGGATACCGACGGTTAAATCCAATGGTATTCTGTGGTATGTACCCAATTGATACAGCCCGGTATAACGATTTGCGCGAGGCGCTTGAAAAATTGCAGCTCAACGATGCGGCGTTGCAATTTGAACCAGAAACGTCACAAGCGCTCGGTTTTGGATTCCGATGCGGCTTTTTAGGTCTATTGCACATGGAAATTATTCAAGAGCGCATTGAACGTGAATTTAACATCGACTTAATTACAACAGCGCCAAGCGTTGTGTATAAAGTATATTTAACCGATGGGACTGAAGTCCAAGTCGACAATCCATCCAACATGCCAGACCCGCAAAAAATTGATCGCGTCGAAGAACCATATGTCAAAGCAACAATTATGGTGCCGAACGATTACGTTGGGGCGGTCATGGAATTATGTCAAAGCAAGCGCGGCAATTTTGTTGACATGCAATATTTAGATGAAAAGCGGGTCAGCTTAATTTACGATATCCCTCTATCTGAGATCGTGTACGATTTCTTTGACATTTTAAAATCAAGCACAAAAGGCTATGCGTCATTTGATTATGAATTAATCGGCTACAAACCTTCGAAGCTGGTGAAAATGGACATTCTTCTAAACGGTGAAAAGGTCGATGCGCTCTCCTTTATTGTTCACCGTGACTCTGCGTACGAACGCGGCAAGGTAATCGTGGAAAAGTTAAAAGATTTAATTCCGCGTCAACAATTTGAAGTGCCTGTTCAGGCAGCGATTGGAAATAAAATTATTGCACGCTCGACTATTAAAGCGTTACGCAAAAACGTATTAGCGAAATGTTACGGCGGTGACGTTTCTCGTAAACGTAAGCTTCTTGAAAAGCAAAAAGAAGGGAAAAAGCGCATGAAACAAGTTGGTTCTGTCGAAGTCCCACAAGAAGCGTTTATGGCCGTACTAAAAATGGATGATAAAAAATAAGAAAGTAACAAGGCTGTCTCCTCGTTCGATGAGATAGCCTTGTTTTTATGATACAAAAGGAGCGATATACGTTGATAAAAGCAGCCTATTTTCATATCCCTTTCTGCTCACATATTTGTCATTATTGCGATTTTAATAAAGTGTTTTTCAAAGGACAACCCGTTGACGAATATTTGCAGGCGATGGAAAAAGAAATGAAACATACGATGGAAGCCTTCCCGACGGATCAGCTAGACACGCTGTTTGTCGGTGGGGGGACGCCAACGGTATTAGAGATGAAGCAGCTTGATTTTTTTCTCAACAGTATCCATAAGTATTTTCCATTTACTGTCGGAGAAGTCGAGTTCACGTTTGAAGCTAATCCAAATGAACTTTCGAAAGAAAAACTGCGGATGCTAAAAGAAGCAGGGGTCAACCGTCTCAGCTTCGGTGTGCAAACATTTAATGATGAACTATTACAAACTATCGGACGCACTCATTGTGAGCATGATGTGATCCGAACCATTGAAATGGCAAAGGAAGTCGGTTTTACAAATATTAGTATTGATTTGATGTACGGCCTTCCGGGGCAAACGCTGGAGCAGTTTCGTGATACGCTGGAAAAGGCATTTTCTCTTGATATTCAACATATTTCCGCCTATTCACTGATCGTTGAACCAAAAACGGTATTTTATAATTTAATGAAAAAGGGTAAGCTTCTGCTACCAAGTCAAGAAGAGGAAGCAGAAATGTACGAAGAAGCGATGAAACAGATGGAAATGCACGGCTATCAGCAATACGAAATTAGCAATTATGCGTGTCCTGGTTTTGAAAGTCGCCATAATCTTACGTATTGGAATAATGAAGAATATTACGGAATTGGTGCCGGTGCCCACAGTTATGTGAACGGAACACGCAATGTCAACGCCGGGCCGTTAAAGAAATATATTCAGTTGATTGAACAAACCCATTTCCCGTATATCGAAAGTCATACGTTGACATTGGAGGAAAAAATGGAAGAGGAAATGTTTTTAGGGCTGCGAAAAACGGAAGGGGTGTCCAAACAACAGTTTGCGCAGAAATTTCATCGTTCCCTTCATGATGTATTTGCTGAACCGGTTGCAACGGAAACACAAAAAGGATTATTAGAAGAAACGGAAACTCACGTTCGTCTTACTCATCGCGGCAAATTGCTCGGGAACGAGGTATTTCAAGCGTTTATCGGCATAATCTAAACGTTGACATTCTCCTGTAGATTTGATACTTTAATAATAGATTTAGCACTCAATTTGTCCGAGTGCTAACAGAGGTGATGGTAGTTGTTAACTGATCGCCAATTGCTTATTTTACAAGTAATTATCGATGATTTTATTCGTTCTGGGCAGCCTGTTGGTTCTCGGACGCTATCAAAAAAAGAAGAGATTTCGTTCAGCTCAGCAACAATTCGGAATGAAATGGCAGATTTAGAAGAGTTGGGATATATTGAAAAAACGCATATTTCATCCGGGCGGGTACCATCGGAAAAAGGTTATCGCTATTATGTCGATCACCTATTGTCACCGCAACGATTGACACAAGAAGACATAAAAAAAATCAAATCTATTTTCGCTGAACGAATTTATGAATTGGAAAAAATTGTCCAAAAATCAGCTCGAATTTTATCTGATTTGACAAATTATACGTCAATCGTCCTTGGACCAGCAGTAAAGGACAATAAGCTAAAACGAATCCAAATCATTCCGCTCAATAAGGAAACAGCTGTTGCGATTATTGTGACAGATACCGGACATGTCGAAAATCGCGTTATTACGGTTCCGGCTTCGGTGAACGCTTCCGATTTAGAAAAAATGGTGAACATCTTAAACGAGCGTTTATTAGGGGTTCCGCTTATTGAGCTAAAAGATAAAATTTATAAAGAAGTGGCCAACGTATTGCGCACTCATATTCGCAACTATGATAGCATGCTAAAAACGATTGCTGACACGCTTGACGTGCCTCAAGAAGAGAAAATGTTCTTTGCTGGAAAAACGAACATGTTGATCCAGCCGGAATTTAGCGATATTCAAAAGGTTCGTTCACTGATGATGATGATCGAACAAGAAAAAGATTTTTACCGTTTGTTGCGCAAACATAGCAAAAAAGGCATTCAAGTGACGATTGGACGCGAAAATCAGTTAAGTGGCATGGAGAACTGCAGCCTGATTACTGCGACGTACTCAGTTGGCGAAGAGCAGCTAGGAACGATTGCGATTCTTGGTCCAACACGCATGGAATACTCCCGAGTCATTACGATTTTAAATCGAGTTGCTTCCGACTTATCCACCGTGTTAACGGATTGGTATCAAAACAATTAGCATTGGTCATATTGGATAATGGATGGATGGTGTTGTCCTATCCATCCTTTCCTTGTGACGATTACATACATACAGCCCTACTTATTTAAGGGAGGTGAAACCGATGGAAAAAGAACAACAAGAAATGGTGCAAGAACAAGAACTGGCTACATATGAACAAGAACAACATCCAACAGTGAGTGAGGAAGAAAAAGAACACGGGCAAACGGAAGAACAACAAGAACAAGACCAATTAAAAGCAAAAGATGAATTAGCGGAAGCAAACAAAAAAATTGCCGAGCTTGAAGGAAAACTTCAAGATATGGAGAACCGTTATCTTCGTTTGCACGCGGATTTTGATAACTTCCGACGCCGTACAAGGCTTGAGTTTGAAGCGGCGGAAAAATATCGTGCTCAAAGTTTAATCACCGATCTTTTACCTACTTTAGATAATTTTGAGCGCGCCTTAAAGATCGAAGCGGAGGATGAAAAATCGAAATCTATTCTTCAAGGAATGGAAATGGTATATCGCTCGCTAGTTGAGGCGCTAAAAAAAGAAGGAGTTGAAGCGATCGAGGCGGTCGGAAAACCGTTCGATCCACATTTGCATCAAGCGGTGATGCAAGTGGAAGATAACAACTACGAACCGAATACCGTTGTCGAAGAGTTACAAAAAGGATACAAATTAAAAGATCGTGTGATTCGTCCGGCAATGGTAAAAGTTAGTCAATAAGTACAGGAGGGTGATGTCAATGAGCAAAATTATTGGGATTGACTTAGGTACGACAAACTCTTGCGTTGCCGTATTAGAAGGCGGCGAGCCGAAAGTTATTCCAAACCCAGAAGGTAACCGTACGACTCCGTCTGTCGTGGCGTTTAAAAACGGTGAGCGCCAAGTGGGAGAAGTAGCGAAGCGCCAAGCAATCACAAACCCAAATACCATCATTTCTATTAAACGTCATATGGGGACTGACTACAAAGTCGAAATCGAAGGAAAACAATACACACCGCAAGAAATTTCTGCTATCATTTTACAATACCTAAAATCTTATGCAGAAGATTATTTAGGCGAGCCAGTGACAAGAGCGGTCATTACCGTTCCGGCTTACTTTAACGATGCGCAACGTCAAGCAACAAAAGACGCAGGACGTATCGCCGGATTACAGGTAGAGCGTATTATTAACGAGCCAACAGCCGCAGCGCTTGCTTACGGTCTAGATAAAATGGAAGAAGATCAGACGATTCTTGTCTACGACTTAGGTGGCGGTACATTCGACGTATCGATTCTTGAATTAGGAGACGGTGTATTCGAAGTAAAAGCGACTGCCGGTGATAACCATCTTGGCGGTGACGATTTCGACCAAGTCATTATCGACTACTTAGTCGAAGAATTTAAAAAAGAGCATGGCATTGACTTATCCAAAGACAAAATGGCATTGCAACGTCTAAAAGATGCGGCAGAAAAAGCGAAAAAAGACCTTTCTGGCGTCACACAAACGCAAATTTCCTTGCCGTTTATCAGCGCTAATGAAACTGGTCCGTTACACTTAGAAATGACATTAACGCGCGCTAAATTCGAAGAGTTGTCCGCTCATCTTGTCGAGCGCACGATGGGTCCTGTTCGCCAAGCGTTGCAAGATGCGGGATTAACTCCAGCTGATATCGATAAAGTTATTCTTGTCGGTGGTTCAACGCGCATTCCAGCTGTACAAGAAGCGATTAAGAGAGAAATCGGAAAAGAGCCGCATAAAGGCGTTAATCCTGACGAAGTTGTTGCCATCGGTGCAGCGATTCAAGGCGGCGTCATTGCCGGCGACGTAAAAGATGTCGTTCTTCTTGACGTTACGCCGCTTTCATTAGGTATTGAAACAATGGGTGGTGTCTTCACGAAATTAATTGAACGCAACACAACTATCCCAACAAGTAAATCGCAAATTTTCTCAACGGCAACCGATAACCAAACAGCAGTGGACATTCACGTCTTACAAGGGGAACGTCCAATGGCAGCTGACAACAAAACTCTCGGTCGCTTCCAACTAACGGATATCCCACCTGCTCCGCGCGGTGTGCCGCAAATTGAAGTAACATTTGACATTGACGCAAACGGAATCGTTCACGTTCGTGCAAAAGATTTAGGTACAAATAAAGAGCAATCTATTACGATCAAATCTTCGTCTGGTCTTTCTGAAGAAGAAATTCAGCGCATGATTAAAGAAGCAGAGGAAAACGCTGAAGCGGACAGAAAGCGGAAAGAAGAGGCAGATCTTCGTAATGAAGCTGATCAGCTAGTGTTCACAACGGAAAAAACATTAAAAGAGCTTGAAGGAAAAGTCGATGAGGCCGAAGTGAAAAAAGCTCAGGAAGCAAAAGATGCACTAAAAGCCGCACTCGAGAAAAACGATATTGAAGACATTCGCACAAAGAAAAATGCTCTCCAAGAAATCGTGCAACAATTATCTATCAAATTATATGAACAAGCGGCAAAACAAGCGCAAGCTCAACAAAATAACGGAGCAGATGGCGCGAACAAAAAGGATGACAATGTCGTTGATGCAGAATTTGAAGAAGTAAAAGACGACAAATAATGGCTTCTTATTTGAAAAAGTCAAAGTCAGGCCTGTCTTGGCTTTGACTTTTTTGAAAGATAAACAATAATAGATGTTAAAGAGAAAATGGTTTAACTTCAGCGCCCAGCCGCTCGGGAGCACATGAATCCCGGTGAGGTGACAAGCCACCTCTCCATGGGGTGAAGAACATTCGCTCATCGCGGCTAAGCAGGGCGCTTACGCTTTTCTTAGTATAAAAATATTGCATGTTAAAAGAAACGAATGGTACAATTAGCTTCATGTGAGTGAATCGGGAGTGGATGCTGATGGCGAAACGAGATTATTATGAAGTTCTCGGAGTTAGCAAGAACGCAACCAAAGAGGAAATAAAAAAAGCATACCGGAAACTTTCCAAACAATATCATCCAGATATTAATAAGGCGCCTGATGCAGCGGAAAAATTTAAAGAAATTAAGGAAGCATATGAAGTACTAAGCGATGATCAAAAACGGGCGCATTACGATCAGTTTGGCCATGCAGAACCAAATCAAGGGTTCGGCGGCTTTAGTAGCGATGATTTTGACTTTGGCGGCTTTAGTGGGTTCGGCGGTTTTGAAGATATCTTCAGCTCATTTTTCGGTGGCGGACGGCGACGTGATCCGAATGCACCGCGTGCTGGAGCCGATTTACAATATACGATGACATTGACGTTTGAAGAAGCGGCATTCGGAAAAGAAACTGACATTGAAATTCCGCGAGAAGAAACGTGCGACACGTGCCACGGGTCTGGGGCGAAACCGGGGACGAAAAAAGAAACGTGCTCACACTGCCACGGCACAGGTCAAATCAGCATTGAACAAACAACGCCGTTTGGACGCATCGTCAATCGAAGAACGTGTCATTACTGCGGCGGAACGGGACAATTCATTAAAGAAAAGTGTACGACATGCGGTGGAAGCGGTCGCATCAAAAAGCGCAAAAAAATCCATGTCAAAATCCCGGCTGGAATCGATGATGGTCAACAGCTGCGAGTGGCCGGTCAAGGGGAGCCAGGGATCAACGGCGGTCCTCCAGGCGATTTATACATTGTATTCCGCGTAGAACCTCATGAATTTTTCGAACGTGATGGAGATGATATTTATTGTGAAATCCCACTTACGTTTGCACAAGCTGCGCTTGGGGATGAAATTGAAGTGCCGACCCTTCATGGAAAAGTGAAGCTGAAAATTCCTGCTGGTACGCAGACAGGAACAAAATTCCGTCTAAAGGGAAAAGGTGTGCCAAACGTACGCGGGTATGGCCATGGAGATCAACATATTATCGTTCGTGTAGTGACGCCGACAAGATTAACGGAAAAACAAAAGCAATTATTGCGTGAATTTGACGAATTAGGTGGTCAAAGCATGCATCAGGGAGAGCAAGATAGTTTTTTTAAAAAGGTCAAAAAAGCGTTTAAAGGGGAATAATCAGAAAGGAGCGAGTTGGTAGATTTTATGAAATGGTCAGAAATTAGTATCCATACGACACATGAAGCGGTAGAAGCGATTTCGAATATTTTGCATGAGGCAGGAGCTGGCGGAGTCGTCATTGAAGATCCGTTTGATTTACTAAAAGAGCGGGACACTTCCTTCGGGGAAATCTACCAACTCAATCCTGACGACTACCCGGAGGAAGGAGTCATCATTAAAGCCTACTTGCCTGTCAACAGCTTTTTAGGCGAAACAGTGGAAGAGATTAAACAAGCGATCAATAATTTAATGCTATATGATATTGATATTGGAAAAAATAAAATTACAATTAGTGAAGTAAACGAAGAAGAATGGGCAACCGCATGGAAAAAATACTACAACCCGGTAAAAATTTCTGAAAAGTTTACGATCGTACCGACATGGGAGACGTATGAGCCTGTCTCGAGTGACGAGCTTATTATTGAATTAGACCCGGGCATGGCATTTGGCACCGGAACACATCCGACAACGGTTATGTGTATTCAAGCGTTAGAAAAATGTGTGAAGCCGGGAGATAATGTCATTGATGTCGGCACAGGCTCTGGCATTTTAAGCATTGCTGCTGCGATGCTGGGCGCCAAATCTGTTCAAGCGCTCGACTTAGATCCGATCGCTGTCGATAGCGCGAGACTCAATGTCAAGTTAAACAAAGTTCAACACATCGTGACAGTTTCGCAAAATAATTTATTGGATCGCGTGGAAACTAGAGCCAACGTCATTGTCGCGAACATTTTAGCCGAGATTATTTTACGTTTTGTTGACGATGCGTATCGCCTCCTAGAACAAGGCGGATGTTTTATTACGTCAGGAATCATCCAAGCGAAGAAACAGGAGGTTAAAGATGGTCTTGTCAAAGCGGGATTTGTCATTGAAGAAACGTTAGTGATGGAAGACTGGGTCGCGTTTATCGCGAGAAAAGTGTGAAAAGAAGGTGTCGCTTTGCAACGGTATTTTGTTTCGGACGAACAGATTGTCAACAGAGAGCACATCGTCATTGACGGAGATGATTATCATCATATCGTGCGCGTCATGCGCATGAACGAAGGGGACGGACTCATTTGCTGTAGTGAACATAGCGAAGTAGCGCTATGTCAAATTGAACAAATTACCAATGAGAACGTCATCGTCCGTATTATACAATGGATAGAAGAACAAACCGAACTACCGATTCAAATTTATATTGCTCAAGGGCTGCCGAAAGGGGATAAACTAGAGCTTGTCATTCAAAAAGGAACAGAGCTTGGCGCTTTCTCGTTTATCCCTTTTACGGCGGCTCGCTCTGTTGTAAAATGGGATGCGAAAAAGGCGGATAAAAAGCTGGAACGATGGAGAAAAATCGCCAAAGAAGCGGCAGAACAATCGCACCGTGCAAGAATTCCCGATATTTATGCGCCGATGTCGATACATGAATTAATCCAATTTGCTGCGACGGTCGATTATAAGCTCGTTGCTTACGAAGAAGAAGCGAAAAAAGGGGAGCATGCGGCTTTAGCAAACATCCTGCGTCAAATGAAACAGGGACAGTCGCTGCTTGCTCTTTTTGGTCCCGAAGGAGGAGTTTCTGAACAAGAAATGGTGTTATTAAAGGAAAATGGTTTTCTTCCTTGCAGTCTTGGACCGAGAATTTTACGAACGGAAACAGCCCCGCTCTATTTACTTGCAGCGGCTTCCTATGAATTTGAACTCATGTGAGGTGAAGCAATCATGCCGACAGTAGCGTTTCATACGTTAGGTTGTAAAGTCAACCATTACGAAACAGAAGCAATTTGGCAATTATTTAAACAAGCCGGCTACGAACGAAAAGAGTTCGAAAGCCGAGCAGACGTTTATGTCATTAACACATGTACAGTCACGAATACAGGTGATAAAAAGAGCCGTCAAGTTATTCGCCGTGCGATTCGAAAAAACCCGGATGCCGTCATTTGCGTCACCGGATGTTATGCACAAACATCTCCAGCTGAAGTGATGGCGATTCCTGGTGTCGATATTGTGATCGGTACGCAAGATCGCGCGAAAATTCTTGACTACATTGAACAATTTAAGAGGGAACGTCAGCCGATTAACGGAGTCAGCAATATTATGAAAGCGCGCGTATACGAAGAATTGGATGTTCCGGCGTTCACGGACAGAACACGCGCTTCTTTAAAAATTCAAGAAGGCTGCAACAATTTTTGCACGTTTTGTATTATTCCATGGGCGCGCGGATTAATGCGTTCACGCGATCCGAAGGAAGTCATTCGTCAAGCACAACAGCTTGTTGATGCAGGGTATAAAGAAATTGTGTTAACCGGCATTCATACGGGCGGTTACGGCACAGATATGAAAGACTATAATTTTGCCGCCTTGCTTCGCGATATTGACGAGCAAGTTGTCGGCTTAAAACGGCTTCGCATCTCATCGATTGAAGCAAGTCAAATTACGGACGAAGTGATTGACGTATTAAAACGTTCCGATAAAATTGTTCGTCATTTGCACATCCCGCTTCAATCTGGCTCTAACGAAGTATTGAAGCGGATGCGCCGCAAATATACAACAGAATTTTTTGCCGAACGCTTAAAGCGGTTGCGTGAAGTATTCCCAGAGTTAGCCGTTACGTCTGATGTCATTGTCGGTTTCCCGGGAGAGACAGAAGAGGAATTTATGGAGACGTACAACTTTATTCGTGAACAACGCTTTTCTGAGCTTCACGTCTTTCCGTATTCGAAGCGGACAGGCACGCCGGCAGCGCGAATGCCAAATCAAGTTGATGAAGAAGTTAAAAATGAACGCGTTCATCGCTTAATTGCCCTTTCTGACCAGCTTGCGAAAGAATACGCGTCACAATTTGAAGGACAAGTGCTCGAGGTGATTCCGGAAGAGCGATATAAAGAAGAGCCGGAGAGCGGTTTATATGCCGGTTATACAGACAACTACTTGAAAGTGAAATTCCCAGCGACAGAAGACATGGTCGGTCAACTTGTGAAAGTAAAAATTACAAAAGCGGGATACCCGTATAACGAAGGTGAATTTGTTCGCGTTGTTGCTGATGATGTGCCTCAACAAATAAAGTTAAGCTCGTAACCCAGCTAGGAAGGCTGGGTTTTTGTTTACATGCAATTTTCCGGATAAACTAAACTAGTTTTTGCAAAAAAATAATGATATGATGATAGAGGTCAGACTTCTGCAAATAAGAAAGGAGAATGTAGTCAACATGGCAAACGATATTGCAAAAATGATTGATCATACATTATTAAAGGCAGATACAACAAAAGAGCAAATCGTTAAATTGTGTGAGGAAGCAAAACAATATAATTTTGCGTCCGTTTGCGTCAATCCAACGTGGGTAGCGACAGCGGCAGAGCTATTAAAGGGAACGGATGTTAAAGTATGTACTGTTATCGGCTTTCCTCTCGGGGCAAACACGCCAGAAACAAAGGCGTTTGAAACGAAAAATGCGATTGAAAACGGTGCAACCGAAGTCGATATGGTCATTAATATTGGCGCGTTAAAAGATGGAAACGACGAGCTTGTTGAGCGCGATATTCGCGCGGTTGTTGATGCGGCAAAAGGAAAAGCGCTTGTTAAAGTGATTATCGAAGCATGCTTGCTTACAGAAGAAGAAAAAGTGCGCGCCTGTGAATTAGCCGTAAAAGCCGGTGCAGACTATGTGAAAACTTCAACTGGCTTTTCTACAGGTGGCGCAACGGTTGAGGACGTTGCGCTTATGCGGAAAACTGTTGGGCCAAACATCGGCGTAAAAGCGTCTGGAGGCGTTCGCGACCTTCAAAGTGCCGAAGCGATGATTCAAGCGGGAGCAACGCGCATTGGTACAAGTTCAGGTGCCGCTATCGTTCAAGGAAAAACAGCAACAACTGATTATTAATCGTCTTTTTGATGAAGAAACAGCATTGCCTTTTCAATCCAATTAGTAAACGGCAAAGCTACAACAGAACAAATTACATTAAACAGTACACTTACATGGGCCAATTGTACATCAGGTGCAGCAGAGAGCGTTTTAGTAAATGAAGCGAGCGGTTCAATGAAAAAATAAAAAGCGGTGACGCCTATAACATTGAACCATAAATGAGTGTACGCAGTGAGTTTCGCTTCTCTGCTTGAACCGATACTTGCTAAAAGACCTGTGACACATGTACCGATATTGGCGCCGAGAAGAATGGCGATGCCAGCTGGCAGTGTCAATAGTTGTTCGACAAGAAAGCTCATGGCAATCCCGATCGTTGCCGCACTTGACTGAATGATCGACGTAAGAACAGCACCGATTCCAATTCCGAGTAATGCGGAGTCGTTTGTTTTTCGTAACCATTCATTCACCACTGGATAGGTAGATAGCGGTTCGGCCAGTTGACGAAATCCGTCCATCGCAAAAAACAAACAAGCAATCCCGACGATTGTCATTCCTACACTAAGAGTGAAACGATGGCGGACAAAAAAGACGAGAAGCGCGCCAAGCAATAACATCGGAATAATGCTTTTGCCTAAGTCAAGTGTAATGATTTCCGTAGTGATTGTCGAACCGATATTGCTGCCTAAAATAATTCCGATCGATTGCCGAAACGTGAAATAACCGGTTGTCACAAGGCCAACGGTAATGACCATCACCGCAGAACTGCTTTGAAGCAAAGCGGTAACCACTATTCCCGTCAAAAATCCTTGCAACGGGGTTTTTGTAAAGCGTAATAGCCATTGTTTTAACTGTTGCGCCGAAAGGGAGTAAAGACCGGATTTCATCATGAACATACCAAGCAAGAAAATGCCCACATAGACCGTAAACCATATTAATAGTTGCATCACTTGTTCTCTCTCCTTTCACCATATTGTATGGACAAGGAAGAGAGACAATGACAGTTTTTTAGTTGACCTACAATATTGCATATATTATAATTGACAAGTACACATTTGGTAACATAAATGTAAGTGGTGTTGTTCGGAGGGAGGGAAGTAGGATGTCAAAAACAATCGTTCGTAAAAACGAGTCGCTTGAAGACGCTCTTCGTCGCTTCAAACGTGCTGTTTCAAAAACAGGCACATTGCAAGAAGCTAGAAAGCGTGAATTTTATGAAAAGCCAAGCGTAAGACGTAAGAAAAAGTCTGAAGCGGCTAGAAAGCGCAAGCATTAAAAGAGGGTGTATTTATGGGTCTTCTTGAGCGTTTAAATGATGATATGAAACAAGCGATGAAAAACAAGGAAAAAGAAAAACTCTCCGTCATTCGGATGTTGAAAGCAGCATTGCAAAACGAAGCGATTAAGCTTGGCAAAAGTCAACTATCGGAAGACGAAGAGCTGACAGTGCTTTCTCGCGAATTGAAACAGCGTAAAGACTCCCTCCAAGAATTCGAAAACGCTGGTCGTTCAGACCTTGTGGAAAAAACAAAAGCAGAAATTCAAATTGTTGAATTATATATGCCAAAGCAATTGACAGAAGAAGAGCTCACGCAAATCGTGAAAGAGACGATTGCCGAAGTGGGAGCTACTTCGAAAGCGGATATGGGCAAAGTGATGGGAGCGATCATGCCAAAAGTAAAGGGCAAAGCAGATGGTTCTCTCGTCAACAAGCTTGTCCAACAGCATTTGTCTTCATAAAAAGCTGTCTCATTTTAATGAGACAGCTTTTTTTATCGTGATGTATTGTAAAAATGTGCTACAACCCCCTTTTCTCTCATATGTATGAGATGAAAGGGGGTTCTTTTTTATGGTCAAGAAGTGGCGACAGCGCATGAGAAGTTGGCTTACAAATAAACTGGAACTACCCGCTGACATTGTCATGGACCTTCCCCGCATTACGATGATTGGACAAATACATATTTATATTGAAAATCATCGCGGCTTGCTCACGTTTAGCGATAAAGAATTGCGGTTGCTATTGAAACAAGGACAGCTTCTCGTTCGCGGAGAGCAGTTTGTGATTAAAACAATTTTGCCCGAAGAAATTTTACTACAAGGGAAAATTAACCAAGTAATTTATATAGATGAATAATGTTTTCGGGAGGAAAAATGATGAAAAACCAGTGGTTGAGCTTGTTCATAGGCAGTGTAAGGGTCAAAGTACAGGGAAGAGGTGCTGAACGATTCATTAATGCTTGCCTACGCAACGGTATTACTGTTTGGGACGTGAAAAAGCATAGTGAAGATATAACGACATTTTTCATTCTCCTGAAAGATATACCAAACGTGCGCGCTGTTGTGAGAAATAGTGAATGCAAGCTTTATTTTATCGGGAAAAACGGTTTCCCTTTTTTCCTAAAAAAAATGGTTTCCAATATCGGGTTTATGGTAGGAATAAGTTTATTTTTCATTATGGTTTTCCTGCTTTCCAACATGGTATGGAACATTCAAATTAAAGGGGCAAAACCCGAGACGGAATATCGAATTATGAAGGAATTACAGCGAATGGGAGTAGAAAAAGGAGCATTTCAATTTCTTATTGACGATCCCGAAACGATTCAGCGAAAACTAACGAACCGTGTTGAGACGATTACGTGGGTCGGTGTAGAGCTAAAAGGCACAACTTTTTATTTTCAAGTCGTTGAAAAAAAGCAGCCGAAAGAGACGAAACGAATCGGTATGCAACATTTAGTGGCGAAGAAAAAGGCAGTGATTACGGACATGTTTGTCGAAGAAGGACAACCAGTCATTTCCGTTCATGACCATGTCAAAAAAGGACAAATTCTAGTATCCGGTATTATCGGGAAAGAAGGACAAACCAAACTCGTGCCAGCGCGCGGAAAAATTTTTGGCGAAACATGGTACAAGTCTACCGTTGTCCTTCCATTACAAGCATCATTTCATGTATTGACAGGAAAGTATGTAGAAAAGCATTATATTACTATAAAAAACATTTTGATTCCTGTCTGGGGATTTAAAAAACCGCCATTTTCACATTATAAAATCGACCAGCAAAAAAAAGCGCTGCGCTTTTGGCGCTGGGAACTTCCAATCTTTTATGAGCGCGTCATTTATCGAGAAACTGAAGAGGTAACAAGAAACTATTCGTGGGAAGAAGCGCTTCAAAAAGCAAAAGAAATTGCTCGGAAAGAATTAAAAGCGAAATTGGAGGAAGATGCTTCCATTAAAGGGGAAAAAGTTTTGCATGAAGCGAAAGAGAATGGTAAAGTAAGAGTAGAGATGCATTATCAAGTGATTGAAAATATCGCTATACCACAACCTATTGTTCAAGGAGACTAAAGGATGTCAGAAGAGTTCGTAACAATTAGCCAACAAGTAGAAAATGCAAACGAAGCGATTGCACTTTTTGGCATTCATGATGTCCATCTAAGGCGAATGGAGCAAGAGTTAGGTGTTTCCATTGTGACGAGAGGAGAGCTTGTGAGCGTCTCCGGTAGTCCAGAGCACGTTCAGCTCGTTGAGGACGTATTGCGCCATTTATTAGTCGTCATTCGCAAAGGCATTGCCATTAGCGAACGCGATGTTATGTATGCGATCCAAATGGCGAAAAACGGTACGCTTGAATATTTCATCGAGCTATATGAAGAAGAGATTACGAAAAATGCAAAAGGAAAACCGATTCGTGTTAAAACGCTAGGACAACGTCAATACGTGACAGCGATTAAAAAACATGACCTTGTGTTTGGAATTGGACCGGCGGGAACAGGGAAAACGTATTTGGCTGTGGTCATGGCCGTCAATGCGTTAAAAGGTGGCCATGTCAAGCGTATCATTTTGACACGTCCAGCGGTGGAAGCTGGAGAAAGTCTGGGATTTTTGCCAGGGGATTTAAAAGAAAAAGTCGATCCGTATTTGCGTCCGCTTTACGATGCTCTTCATGATGTGCTGGGAGCAGAGCATACGCAACGCCTAGTGGAACGCGGAACGATTGAAATTGCGCCGCTTGCGTATATGCGTGGGCGAACCTTAGAGGATGCGTTTGTCATTTTAGACGAAGCGCAAAATACAACACCAGCACAAATGAAAATGTTTTTAACACGATTAGGATTCGGTTCCAAAATGGTCATTACCGGCGATATTTCACAGGTCGATTTACCGAAGGGAGTCAAATCAGGGCTAGCGGTAGCCAAAGAAATTCTGCCAGCTATCGGTGATATTTCATTTGTATTTTTGGAACAGACAGATGTTGTTCGTCATCCGCTTGTCGCGAAAATTATCCAAGCCTATGATCAAGCCGGGATATAAAGAAAGAAAAGACCCATCGTGCTTTTGTATGGGTCTATTTCTTTAGCAGGCAAAGTGAGGGAAAACCATTGGAGAGGATTCGTTTTTTTCTTGAGCATGTGAAACATGTGCGCATCATTCGTTATATTTTATTGACGTTTTTGGCATTGCTTATGGTTACGGTGCTTTATTATCATGTGAAACCGCAACAATACTCGATTCGCCCTTTTGATATTTCCAAGGAAACGATTCGGTCGCCGATTACGATTGAAGATAAAGATACAACCGAAAAACTGAAAAAAGAGGCAGCAGAGAAAGTAACAGACGTTTATACATTAAAAAAGGAATATGCAGAAAATCGTGTTGATTTAATTTCATCGTTATTTACAACGATTTTAGACATTCAGGAAGAGACGGGATCGTTAAAAAACGATTCAGAAATAATAAAGAAGTTAAAGGAGCGTTTGCCGCAAGAATGGTTTACGTATTTATCTGAAGATGAGTGGATAAGATTATTGACTGCCAAAAGTGAAGAAATAAGGGTGGCAAAGGAAGCATCGGTGACAGCTGTTCATTCCATTATGAACGAGCCGATTACACAAGAAGAGCTGCAAAAAGCCAAAATGCGCGTGCAAAATGAGTTGAAATACGTGATGCTTCCCTCGTCTTTAAAAGATATTGTCACGAAGTTGACAAAAGAAGCGATTATTCCAAACGTGATTTATGATCGCGCTGCTACGGAAGAAAAGCGAAGACAAGCAATGGATGAAGTGAAACCGGTAAAAATTTTACAAGGGCAAATTATTGTCGAGGAAGGGCAATTTATTACGAACGAAATTTATCATCAGCTCAAGCTTGTTGGATTGTTGGAAAATGATCACTCCATCCAGCCTTTTATCGGGCTTCTTCTTTTAGTAATATTATTAATAGCTCCTATCATTTATGGTTTTACGCGGTGGATCGATGATGGTCAACAAACGAATACGTATTTATTGATTTATGTCACGATTTTTACTATTACTGTTATCATTATGGAGCTGATTCGTTTACTTCCGGAAAGCGACACCTTTTCAACCGGCTATCTCGTCCCTGTTGCGTTCGGAACGATGCTTACCCGCATTTTATTGAGCGAACGGCTTGCCATCATGACGAGCGTTATTTATTCGATCTGCGGGAGTGTGATATTTAACGAAGGAATGAACGGCACCTTTCACGCTTCCATCGCAGTATACTTGTTAACAAGCGCTTTAGCGGGAAGTCTGTTTCTACAAAAAGAGCTGCGCAAAGCAAAAATTTGGCAAGCGGGCTTTTTCGTTTCGTTTATCAATATTGTCGTCATGTTAGCGATGATATTGATGAAAAATGGCCATTATTCGATGATGGAAATGAGCATGTTTTTATTAATGGCGCTTGCTTCAGGATTTTTCTCGGCGATCTTCACTATCGGCTTGCTGCCATTTTTCGAAGCGAGCTTCGGAATTTTATCATCGATGAAGCTCATTGAACTTTCGAACCCTAACCACCCATTGCTGCGAAAAATTTTAACGGAAGCACCAGGTACTTATCACCATAGCATTATGGTAGCCAATTTAGCCGAAGCAGCGTGTGAAGCGATTGGGGCGAACGGCTTGTTAGCTCGAGTGGCTTGTTATTATCATGATATTGGAAAAACAAAACGTCCGCGCTATTTTATTGAAAACCAAATCGGCGGAAATCCACATGACCAATTATCGCCGCAATTAAGCAAAAATATTATTATTGCCCATGTAACAGATGGGGTCGCTATTTTAAAAAAATACCGAATGCCAAAAGAAATTATTGATATTGCTGAGCAGCATCACGGTACAACGCTGTTGAAGTACTTTTATCATAAAGCGACGCAACAAATGGATTATGTATTAGAAGAGGAATTCCGTTATCCGGGACCAAAACCGCAAACGAAGGAAGCAGCGGTGATTAGCATTGCTGACAGCGTCGAAGCAGCGGTCCGGTCGCTAGCAAATCCATCACAAGAGAAAATTGAAAAACTTGTCCGCAGCATTATTGCTGACCGGCTTCAAGATAATCAATTCAATGAATGTGATATTACATTAAGGGAATTAGAGCTTGTCGCTAAATCGCTTTGCGAAACGCTCAACGGCGTCTTTCATTCGCGAATTGAATATCCAGACATTCGAAAGGAAAAGGTGAAATAAGCATGAAATTACACATTGATTTTATTGACGAAACAAACGAAGTAACGGAAGAACAACGAAAGATTATCGAACAGTTGTTGAATTATGCTGCCGAGATCGAACAAGTTTCTGAGGGGGCAGAAGTGAGCATTTCCTTTGTTGATAATGAGCAAATTCGCGTCATCAATCGCGACTATCGCGGCAAAGACCAGCCCACTGATGTTATTTCTTTTGCACTTGAGGAAATGAGTGATGGAGAAGTTGAAATTGTTGGAGCTGATTTGCCGCCTGTGCTTGGTGATATTGTGATTTCCGTCCCGAAAGCTAAAGAGCAAGCGGAAGAATACGGGCATTCGTTCATGCGCGAACTCGGGTTCTTAGCGGTTCATGGCTTTTTGCATTTATTGGGCTATGACCACGAAACCGAGGAAGAAGAAAAAGAAATGTTTGCAAAACAAAAACAAATCCTTGAGCAGTACGGGTTAACAAGATAAAACATGAGAAGTTGGAAACGCGAAGCGAAAAGTTTTGTCTATGCGTGGACGGGAATCGTGATGGCGATAAAAGAGGAATCGCATATGAAAGTTCATTTGTTTTTTGCCTTCATCGCCATTGTTGCTGCCTTCATTGTCAATATTTCAAAAACGGAATGGCTCATTTTATTGGTAACAATAGGGATGGTCATTAGTTTAGAAATGGTGAATACGGCGCTAGAACGTGTCGTTGATTTAACGACACAAGAACTGCACCCGCTTGCAAAAGCGGCGAAAGATATTGCTGCTGGCGCTGTTTTAGTAGGAGCAATGATCTCTGTCATAATCGGTATCATCATTTTTTTGCCATATATCATATAAGTGATGAAATGAGAAAATTCTAATTTTTCTGTTACATTTTTGTAAAGAGAGATGAAATTTTCATCAATTTATTGTAAAATAAAAAAGAAGGAGTTTTACTCCTTTGCTAATTGAAGAAGCAAAAAAGCATGAGAATATTTACGTTCCTTACTCAAAATGTAAAGTCGGTGCCACTTTATTGACAAGGGAAGGCAAAGTATACCGCGGCTGTAACATTGAAAACGCTGCCTATAGCGTATGCAATTGTACAGAACGAACCGCGTTGTTTAAAGCTTATTCAGAAGGAGAACGAGAATACGTGGCGTTGGCGGTGATTGCCGATTCCGATCGTCTGGTGCTGCCTTGTGGGGCATGTCGCCAAGTCATTTCCGAATTATGTCCACCAGATATGAAGGTGGTTTTGGCAAATTTAAATGGTGATACAACTGAACTAACTGTGAAAGAACTACTATCAGAAGCATTTTTAGCGGAGGATTTGCATGAATAGAGAAGGATATAAATCAGGATTTGTTTCGATTATCGGTAGACCGAATGTTGGAAAATCGACGTTTTTAAATCGCGTCATTGGACAAAAAATCGCCATTATGAGCGATAAACCACAAACGACGCGTAATAAAATTCAAGGTGTATATACAACTGACGATGCACAAATCATTTTTATCGACACACCAGGAATTCATAAACCAAAGCATAAATTGGGCGATTTTATGATGAAAGTCGCGCAAAACGCCCTAAAGGAAGTTGATTTAATCTTGTTTATGATTAATGCCGAAGAGGGGTTCGGTCGCGGAGACGCGTTTATTATTGAGCGTCTTAAAGAAATAAAAACACCTGTCTTTTTAGTCGTCAATAAAATCGACCAAGTTCATCCTGATGAATTGCTGCCGCTTATTGACCACTATAAATCGCTGTATTCGTTTGCTGAAATTGTCCCGATTTCAGCGCTCCAAGGAAACAACGTAGAAACATTGATCGAACAAATTAAAAAGTATTTGCCGGAAGGACCGCAATATTATCCGCCTGATCAAGTGACCGACCACCCTGAACGGTTTATTATTGCGGAATTGGTTCGAGAAAAAGCGCTTCATTTAACGCGCGAGGAAGTTCCGCATTCAATCGCTGTTGTCGTTGATACGATCGAACGGCGTGAAGATAGCCAGACCGTGTATGTCGGCGCAACGATTATTGTTGAACGCGATTCGCAAAAAGGGATTATTATTGGAAAACAAGGACGAATGCTAAAGGAAATTGGACAGCGTGCCCGTATGGATATTGAAGCGTTGCTTGGCTCGAAAGTATTTTTAGAACTTTGGGTAAAAGTGCAAAAAGATTGGCGAAATAAGCTGTCGCAGTTGCGCGATTTCGGATTTAGGGAAGATGAATATTAATTTAAATTTAGCAAATTTTACGTAACATAAACGTTTCGTAGCAAGACCAACCTATAAATAGATTGAATAACAAGCTATGCTGTAAGGGCGGAAAGGTGTGGTTCGATGCTAGAATTCACATGGAAGCTGTTTAGCCAAACAGGGAATATCGACACATATCTCCTTTTTAAAGAGCTTGAAAGAGAATATCAACCGAATGGCGATGAACAAGAAAATGAAGTAAGCGAAATGGATCAGCCGATTTTCTAAGCTGCTTTTTCAGCTTGGTGGTGATAATGTTGTTTGAAAAATGTGAAGCCATTGTGCTTCGAACCATTGATTACGGAGAAACCAACAAAATTGTCACGTTGTTTACAAGAGAATGGGGAAAGGTGGCTGCAATGGCACGAGGGGCGAAAAAGCCAAGCAGCCGCCTTTCTGCTGTTACCCAACCGTTTACATACGGCCATTATTTAATTCAAAAAAGTCGTGGAATCGGGGTTTTACACCAAGGTGAAGTGGTTGACACGATGCGAGCGATTCGCGAAAATATTTTTACAACCGCCTACGCCTCTTACATTGTTGAGTTGACCGATAAAGTGACCGAAGAGCAGAGAAGAAATCCTTATTTGTTTGAGTTGCTTCTTCAAACACTAAAGTATATGAACGATGGCCTTGATTTAGAGATTCTAATGTACATTTATGAAATGAAAATGTTAAGCGTCATGGGATTGCCTCCTACATTAGATCGATGTGCTGTTTGCGGGCGAACGGAAGGGAAATTTTCTTTTTCCATTAAGGAAGGAGGATTTCTTTGCCATCGTTGTGAACAGAAAGATCCACACCGTTTGCCTCTTTCTCCAGCTGCGGTGAAACTATTACGGCTATTTTATTACCTCGATCTATCGAGATTAGGGAAAATTTCTGTCAAAGATGAAACAAAAAAAGAGCTGCACCATGTCATTTCCGCCTATTATGAGGAGTATTCGGGGCTCATGTTAAAAACGAAACGTTTTTTAACCCAAATGGAACAACTCAAACATCATTTGCAGTGAGCAAAGCCTGTTTATGCAACAGGCTTGATTTTTTTTGAACAAAATGAATTTTCACGATTTCTCCTTTGCAAAACGTTTCATTAAGTTATAATATTTTCATATGAGTATAGCCTATTAGCGTTGGTAAGGTGGTGAGCGACAATAGAACTAAATAAACGCCAAGAGCAAATTTTGCAAATTGTTAAAGATCATGGTCCCATTACGGGTGAAAGTATTGCCGAAAAATTGAACTTAACAAGAGCGACATTGCGCCCTGATTTGGCAATTTTAACTATGGCTGGCTATTTGGAAGCAAGGCCGAGAGTCGGCTATTTTTATACAGGAAAGACAGGTTCTCAACTTCTTGCTGACAAGATCAAAAAAATTAAAGTCAGCGATTACCAATCGATTCCGGTCGTAGTCAATGAAAATGTCAGCGTATATGATGCGATTGTGACAATGTTTCTTGAAGATGTCGGAACGTTGTTTGTCGTCGATGACGAGTCGCTATTAGTTGGCGTTCTGTCAAGAAAAGATTTGTTGCGGGCAAGTATCGGCAAACAAGAGTTAACAACGATTCCTGTGAATATTATTATGACAAGAATGCCAAATATTACGGTTTGTTATAAAGACGACTTGCTCATTGATGTCGCCGAGAGGCTAATTGAAAAACAAATTGATGCGATGCCGGTCGTGAAAAAAACAGAAAAAGGCTACGAAGTAATTGGGAGAATTACTAAAACAAATATGACGAAAGCTTTCGTTTCTCTAGCGAAAGACGATTTGTTGTAGAGAGGGGATGGAGATGAGCCAACGTTTCGTATACGTCGTTTCTGATTCAGGAGGAGAAACCGCAGAGTTAGTGGTGAAAGCGGCAGCCAGCCAGTTTAATAGTTCACTCATCCAATTAAAGCGAGTGCCATATGTAGAGGATAAAACAACATTAGCGGAAGTTGTCGCCCTTGCAAAAATGAATAAAGGGATTATTGCATTTACGCTTGTTGTGCCAGAAATGCGTCAATTTCTTATTGAAGAAGCTGCGCGTGAAGGTGTGGAGGCGTATGACATCATCGGACCGCTCATTGAAAAAATGCGCGATTTGTTTGGCATGACGCCGCGCTATGAGCCGGGACAAGTACGTGTGTTGGATGAAGACTACTTCAAAAAAATCGAGGCGATTGAGTTTGCTGTGAAATATGACGACGGACGTGACCCTCGCGGCATTTTGCGAGCGGATATTGTGCTAGTCGGTGTCTCACGCACATCGAAGACTCCGCTTTCCCAATACTTAGCTCATAAGCGATTGAAGGTCGCCAACGTTCCGATTGTACCGGAAGTAGAACCGCCGGAACAACTATTTAAAGTATCGCCACAAAAATGTTTCGGCTTGAAAATCAGCCCGGAAAAATTGATTTCCATTCGCCGTGAGCGACTCAAATCGCTTGGATTGAACGATCAAGCCATTTATGCCAATATGGATCGAATTAAAGAAGAGCTTGATTATTTTGATGAAGTCATCAAAAAAATTGGCTGCGATGTCATTGATGTAACGAACAAGGCAGTAGAAGAGACTGCTAACATTATTATGAAAAAAAGAAAATTGTAGCACATTCACGATATCGTGAACTGTGCTTTTTTACTTTTCTATAGCATATTCTGACCATTTGTATTATAATAAAAAATTGTGATAAAAATGAACAAAATAGGTTTAGAGTACATATAGAGCGAGTAAACTATTTATAGCTACTTGTCAAGGGGAACAAAAAAATCTTTTTCGACAAAATTCGTTTTTTATATAGGAGGGAAAAGCAGGATTTTTGTGAACGATGTAGAATATTAGGAGGCATAACGGATTGCAACCAACAATCTTTGTTGATGCAGATGCTTGTCCAGTAAAAAGTGAAATTTTCTGGCTCGCTCGTAAATATAATATACTAAGTGTGTTTGTATCTTCGTATAACCATGTTTCTCGTTCTGAAGAAATGAAATGGGTATACGTGGATACAGAAAAAGAAGCGGTCGATTTATATATTTTGAACCGCGCTGTTAAAGGAGATGTTGTCGTGACCCAAGATATCGGGTTGGCGAGCATGCTGGTAAACCGCGGCATCTATGTGATTTCGCCGCGAGGAAAAGTGTATGAAGAAAGGGAAATGGACAATATTCTTCATCTTCGCTATCTTCAAGCGAAACAGCGAAGGCAAGGGATATACCAGAAGGGGGCAAAACGTTTCTCAAACGAGGAACGTCGTGTATTTCTACAAGGTTTCGAAAAAATTTTGTCGAAACTCGCAGGAAATTCCGTATAGGTCGAGAATAATTAACATGGAGCTGTTGATATGGGATACCGCATTCCCGAAGAAACGATTGAAGCGATTCGTCGTTCTGTAGATATTGTCGATGTCATTAGTGACTATGTACAGCTGAAAAAACAAGGACGTAACTATTTTGGTTTGTGTCCATTCCATGGGGAAAAAACGCCGTCGTTTTCCGTTTCTCCTGAAAAGCAAATTTTTCACTGTTTTGGTTGCGGTGCCGGAGGAAACGTCTTTTCGTTTCTCATGGATATAGAAGGAATATCTTTTATTGATGCAGCCAAGCGATTAGCATCAAGAGCAAATATTGACCTATCTCATTTAGCGTTAGACGATCAACGCGAAAGCTATACGGGCGCGAATGAAGCGAAGAAAATGATAGAAGCTCATGAGCTTCTAAAGAAATTTTATCATCATTTGCTTTTAAATACAAAAGAAGGACAAGCGGCATTTGACTATTTGCAAGCACGCGGATGGACGCGTGAAATTATTGAGCAATTCGAAATCGGTTATTCGCCGAATTCATGGGATTTTGCCGTAAAGTTTTTAACGGGACGCGGTTTTTCTCTTGAACTGATGGAAAAGGCAGGGCTCGTTATTCGCAAAGAGAACGGGAGCTATTTTGACCGGTTTCGCAACCGGATTATGTTTCCGATTCATAACCATCATGGAGAAACGGTCGCTTTTTCTGGAAGAATGTTAGGAGAAGGACAGCCAAAATATTTAAATAGTCCCGAAACGTTAATTTTTCATAAAGGAAAAATTTTATATAACTTTCACCAAGCGCGCTTACATATTCGAAAACGCCAAGAAGCGGTTTTATTTGAGGGATTTGCTGATGTTGTTTCCGCGATAAAAGCTGGAGTGGCGTATGCCGTTGCGACGATGGGAACAGCCTTAACAGAAGATCAAGCGCGCATTCTTCGACGAAATGTCGAATCCGTCATCATTTGCTATGACGGTGATACAGCTGGAATTGAAGCAACGTTTCGCGCAGCGGAACTCCTGTCTGGAACAGGTTGTCATGTGAAGATTGCTACAATTCCTGATGGCCTGGACCCAGATGAATATATAAGAAAGTACGGTTCAGAGCGATTTCAACGTGACGTTATTGAAGCGAGCAACTCCTTTATGGCGTTTAAAATGGCGTATTTGCGCAGAGGGAAAAATTTACAGAATGAAAGTGACCAAATCCGCTACATTGAAGAAGTGCTACAAGAAATTAGCCAATTGACCAATCCGATTGAAAAAGATTACTATTTACGACAATTAGCAAACGAATTTTCCCTTTCATTATCTGCTTTGCAGCAGCAATTGGAGCGTTATAAAAAAACGAAAGACAAACATAACGATGACGCTCGGGAACGGGTAGCAACGCGACAACCGCTGCCTAAAAAACTTCTTCCTGCTTTTCAAAACGCTGAACGAATATTGCTTGCCCATATGCTTCGGAACCGAGATGTTGCCTTGACTGTTCAGCAAGCGATTCAAGGAGAGTTCAACATTGAAGAGCATCGCGCCATTGCTGCGTATGTATATGCGTTTTACGAGGAAGGAAACGAGCCGGATGTTAGCTTGCTGATTGCGCGTGTGCCTGATCATTTAAAGCCGCTTGTAACAGAGCTATCGATGCTTCTTATTAACGAAGAAATCTCTACTCAAGAGTTAAACGATTATATCAAACATGTGTTGAATTACCCAAAATGGTTAATGCTAAAGGAAAAAGAACAGGAAAAAATCGAGGCAGAACGGAAAAAAGACTTTTTGAAAGCTGCCCGCATTGCCAAAGAAATAATTGAAATGAAAAAACAATTATCAATTTCGTGACGTTGTTGTAAAGCTTTAGAAGGGGGTAACAAAATGGCTGAAAAATCAGCTCGCTCAAAACAAGTTGACTCTAATGTCACACTAGAACAAGCGAAAGAACAATTAACAGAACTGGGAAAAAAGCGCGGCATTTTAACGTACGAAGAAATTGCCGAGCGATTGTCTGGATTTGATCTTGATTCTGATCAAATGGATGAATATTATGAATACTTAGCTGAGCAAGGTATCGATGTCATTAGTGAATCTGACTTGGACACCGATCCAGACATAGACGATTTAACAAAAGAAGAAGAATTTGATTTAAACGATTTAACGGTGCCACCCGGGGTCAAAATTAATGATCCGGTTCGTATGTACTTAAAAGAAATCGGGCGAGTTCCGCTACTATCGGCTGAAGAAGAAATTGAACTAGCCAAGCGAATTGAACAAGGCGATGAAGAAGCAAAGCGCCGTTTAACGGAAGCCAACCTTCGCCTTGTTGTCAGCATTGCCAAACGCTATGTTGGTCGCGGCATGTTGTTTCTTGACTTAATTCAAGAAGGAAACATGGGCTTAATCAAAGCGGTTGAAAAATTTGATTACCGTAAAGGCTATAAATTTAGTACGTATGCGACATGGTGGATTCGTCAAGCGATTACGCGCGCCATTGCTGACCAAGCGCGGACCATTCGCATTCCTGTTCACATGGTTGAGACGATCAACAAACTCATTCGCGTGCAAAGACAGCTGCTTCAAGACCTTGGCCGCGAACCGTCTCCAGAAGAAATTGCCGAAGAGATGGATTTAACACCGGAAAAAGTGCGCGAAATTTTAAAGATCGCGCAAGAGCCTGTGTCGCTCGAAACGCCGATTGGTGAAGAAGACGATTCGCATTTAGGCGATTTTATTGAAGACCAAGATGCGACCTCTCCATCTGAACATGCTGCGTATGAACTCTTAAAAGAACAGCTGGAAGATGTATTAGATACGCTCACAGACCGTGAAGAAAACGTGCTTCGTTTACGTTTTGGCTTAGATGATGGGCGCACGCGTACACTTGAGGAAGTAGGAAAAGTGTTTGGTGTTACTCGCGAGCGCATTCGCCAAATCGAAGCAAAGGCGCTTCGGAAATTGCGTCATCCAAGCCGCAGCAAGCGATTAAAAGACTTTTTAGAATAACAATTTAATTTACAATGAATAGTTTACTTCTTACAATAGAAGTAAACTATTTTTTATTTCTAGGAAAGGCCGATGAGTATGAATGAAAAAAGACGCGAAATTATTATAAGAGAAATTGAATATTGGAAGCGCTCTCGTCTTCTTCCAAAACAATATTGCGATTATTTGTTGGCCCTTTATACAGAAGGGCTTGCTAGCAACAGATCCCATATTTCCCGATTCAATCTTATCCATCTTTTATTCATAAGTATGATTTGTCTATTGTTTCCAATAAGTATTCTTGTCATTTATTTTACTGAATTGTCATTCGTTTTGCAAATGCTCCTTTTGTTTCTTTTTTTCATTGTATGTATGGTGGCAGTTTGGTTGTGGGCGAAGGAACGAAAACTCATCCATCTTCCGCTTATTAGCGGGGCATTTCTGTTGCTCCTTGCTTCCGTGCAAGCATGTGATTATTATTTTCCGAAAGAAAAAGCTATCGTAGCTGTGGTGATTTTCTTAAATTGTCTATTATGGATGGTGATCGGGATTCGCTTTCGTTTTTTCTATTTCACGATATCAGGCATTGCTGGACTTGGATTGCTGTGCGCCTCACTATTTTTCTAAGCTGGCTTTTATTCTGTGACGATTTTCCATAAGATGATAATTAGGGCTTTTCCTTCTCGGTAATTTACAGTAAAATAAAATTGTTTGTAGCGTTTACATTTTTTTAAAGAGCTCGTTATACATAAGGGAGGTAAAAAACATGAATCGAAATCCATTGATCCCATTTGCGCTCATTATGGTCTTTGGGATTGGTCTTATGCTTGCCCTTTCGTTTAAAGGTCTCGGCGATATGGACGAGCTTGCGAAAGAGAAAAAAGGTGGAGAAAAAACGGAGCAAGCGGCTGCAGCGAGCCCGGAAGAGTTTTATAAACAAACATGTAGCGCCTGTCATGGTGCCAACTATGAAGGTGGCGTCGGTCCGTCGTTAAAAGGTGTGGGCAAACGGCTTTCGTTAGATCAAATTAAAGATGTCATTCAACATGGACGTGGCAACATGCCTTCAGGTCTTGTGCCGCCGGAAAAAGCTGATGAAATGGCAAAATGGCTTTCGAAATTACAATAACAAAAGGTCCTTTCACCTTAGGTGAAGGGATTTTTTGTTTGTGATAAAATAAACAAAAGAACTAATGAAGTTGTGGTGAAAAAGATGAATGAGTTACGTTTATCAAAACGATTAGAGACGGTTGCTTCTTTTATTCCGACGCAATCGAAGTTAGCTGATATCGGTTCCGATCATGCGTATTTGCCTTGTTATGCTTATTTACAAGGATATATTACAATGGCAGTCGCTGGGGAAGTGGCAGACGGGCCATTTCGATCTGCCAAACAACAAGTTGCTAAAACGGGATTAAGTGATGTCATCTCCGTACGAAAAGGAGATGGTCTGGAAGTTATTGCGCCAGAGGAAGTAGATTGTATTACGATTGCCGGGATGGGAGGGACACTGATAGCTAATATTTTAGAAGCTGGAAAAGAAAAACTAGCCGGAGTGAAGCGATTAATTTTACAGCCAAATATCGGTTCCCACGTCGTTCGTCAGTGGTTGATGGACAATGATTGGGAGCTAATCGCCGAACGCATTTTGGAGGAGGATGGAAGAATTTACGAAGTATTAGTAGCAGAAAAAGGCGATGGCAAAAAACCGTATGATAACATCGAAGCAGAAATACTATTAGGACCGTTTCTTATGAAAGAGAGAAATGATGTATTTTTGAAAAAATGGGAGCAAGAAGTCGCCCATTGGAAACAGATTGTAGCGCAATTAACGGAAAAAGCAACAACTGCCGAAAGTATGGCGAAAAAACAAAAGTTGGAACGAAAAATTCGCATTGTTGAGGAGGCGTTACGATGAAAAAAATACCAAACGGGCATGAGGTCATTCAGCTATTTGAACAATTTGCTCCGAAGCATTTGGCAATGGAAGGTGATAGAATCGGCTTACAGATTGGCACGCTCAACAAGCCAATTCATACCGTCATGATTACATTAGATGTATTAGAAGAAGTGGTTGATGAAGCGATTGAAAACAAAGTCGATCTAATCATCGCCCATCATCCGCCGCTTTATCGTCCGGTTAAACATATCATTACCGACCAAACGCAAGGGCGCATCATTGCAAAATGCATGAAGCATGATATTGCCATTTATGCCGCTCATACAAATTTAGATATTGCTGAAGGCGGAGTAAATGACTGGCTTTCAGAAGCACTCGGGTTACAAGAAGTCGAGGTACTCGTTCCTACGTACGAGGAAGCGCTAAAGAAATTAGTTGTCTATGTACCGGATACGCATGCCGATGCGGTTCGCGAAGCGCTTGGCAATGCAGGGGCAGGCCATATTGGAAATTACAGTCATTGTACGTTTAATAGCCGCGGCATTGGAACGTTTTTGCCGCAAGAAGGGGCGAATCCGTTTATCGGTGAAAAAGGAACGCTTGAAAAAGTCGAAGAAGTACGCATTGAAACAATTTTCCCGGCTTCGTTGCAAAAAAAGGTAGTTACAGCGATGCTCAAAGCTCATCCATATGAAGAAGTTGCCTATGATGTCTATCCATTAGAAAATAAGGGGCGTACATTTGGATTAGGTCGACTCGGACGGTTACGTGAGGAGATGACGCTTGCTGAGTTTGCCGAGCATGTAAAAAAAGCGCTTGATGTTCCAGCAGTGCGCGTAGTGGGGAACTTGCAAGACAAAGTAAATAAAGTCGCCGTTGTTGGCGGAGATGGCAATAAGTATATTTCGCAAGCGAAGTTCAGCGGTGCCGACGTCTATGTAACAGGAGATGTTTACTATCATGTTGCCCATGATGCGATGATGCTTGGATTAAATATTGTTGATCCGGGACATAACGTCGAAAAGGTGATGAAGCAAGGAGTGGCCCGCTTTTTGGAGCAACAGTTCGCTCAACAAAAATTTGCAACAACTGTCTATGTTTCACAAGTACATACGGATCCGTTTACTTTTTTATAAAAACGAGAAGCCGATATTCTGTCTATCCGAAGAATATCGGCTCTTGCTTTCTTATTTTTCCTGTTTTGTTTTTACTTTTGGCAAGATTTTGTGAAGGGGTACTTTTCGTTCACGTTTCCATGTCTCTGGATTATTTGGATCAAACTGCTCAAGAAATGCAATGACCTCTTTTGTAATTGGCGTCGGCGTCGAAGCACCAGCAGTCACCGCCACTTTTTTGGCGTTTTTTATCCAGTCAATCTCAATTTCTGTTACATCCGCCACGCGGTAAGCTTTTGTTCCTGCAATCTCTTCGGACACTTGAGCAAGACGATTCGAGTTATTGCTTTTAGGATCGCCGACGACGATTGTAACATCCGCTTCTTTTGCTTGTTCTGCGACGGCTTCTTGACGAAGCTGTGTTGCCAAGCAAATTTCTTTATGCATTTCGACGTGCGGATATTTTTCTTTTACTTTTTCCATAATATGAGCAACGTCCCATTGGCTCATCGTTGTCTGGTTGGTGACCATAATTTTTTCGCTCTGAATGGCTAATTGCTCGACATCATGGACTGTTTCAACAAGATGAATGCGTGTTGGATCGATGCCGACTGCTCCTTCTGGTTCCGGATGGCCTTTTTTACCGATATAAATAACTTCATAGCCGCTTGCCAGCTTTTCGCGAATTAAGTCGTGCGTTTTTGTTACATCCGGGCATGTAGCATCAATAGTGACAAGCCCTTTTTCTCGAGCGCGTTTTTTTACTTCAGGAGAAACGCCGTGAGCGGTAAAAATGACCGTTCCTTTATCAATTTTTTCAAGAATTTCTAAGCGGTTTTCTCCGTCGAGAGTAATGATGCCTTCCTCCGAAAAAGCATCGGTAACATGTTTATTATGAACGATCATTCCTAAAATATAGATCGGTCTCGGCAATGTTGGGTCTAACGCAGCATTTCTTGCAATGACCATCGCATCGACAACCCCGTAGCAATAGCCACGCGGCGTAATTTTGATGACTTCCATTTTTGTTCCTCCTTCGCTCCGCTATACGGAGAGAGTACTTTGAGTGCCTTCTTTCATTATAGCGGAGAAAGAAGGAGAATACAAAGAAGAACTAAATATACAGTTTTGGCTTAGATGGTTTTGGTTCTTTTGTTGTTTTTTCTCGATCAGTTGCTTTAGCGGTTGGAATATCGCGTTTAACGGATGAGGATGTCTTTTTTTTCTTTTCTTGTTTTTCTTCTTTTTCTTCGTTTTCTTCTTCGTTCGTTGTTTTGAGCTCTTTCCATATTTTCATCATTGCGGGGATATTTTTGACAAGCGGACCGTATTGTTGCACCATCGGAACAACGTTTTGGGCAATGCCCAGCATTCTCTGGACATTTGTTAGTATGCCGCCAAGACCTCCTCCGGTGTTGGCAGCAACGTTAGTAGCAGCATTTTGAAGGGTTGGCATCATGAACCCATGAGGAACAGGAGGGGCTGGTTGTCCTCGGGAAAATAGTCTTGCTAAAAAGCCACCAAGTCCTGGACGCGGCTGAATAGGCTGGGTCGGAAATGATGCGTTCATTAACGGAAATGAACGAGCCGGTGTAGGGGGAAACATTGGGGGTCTACGAATCATCATTTTTTCCTCCTTTCTAGGCAATGTGCATAAACAATGCTTCTTTACATACATTATGCGAACATCACAAAAAGTGTTTTTCGTTTAGACAAGTGCCTAATGTTGCGGCGAATAGTGAAAATCAGCTATAATGGTAAATCGGGTTATGAAGGGGACAACGTCTATAGAAAGGAGCAGGGCGTGTGAAGGAAACATTATTTGAGAGGTTTTCATTTCAACCTTTTCTCATAGAGGCGATTAAAGAACTCAATTTTTATAAACCGACAGAAATTCAAGAGCGGCTCATTCCGAGTATCCTTCGCGGTGAGAGCGCCATCGGTCAATCGCAGACAGGAACGGGAAAAACGCATGCGTATTTATTGCCGATTATTGAAAAAATCGACCCGCACCGTTTGGAAGTGCAGGCAGTGATCACCGCTCCGACGCGAGAGCTTGCCACACAAATTTACCATGAAATACTAAAAATTACAAAGTTTTGTCCAAGTGATCATCAAATTGTGGCACGTTGCTTTGTTGGAGGAACAGATAAACAAAAGGCGATGGAAAAGCTGAAAAAGCAGCCGCATATTGTTGTGGGGACGCCGGGAAGAATTAATGATTTTATTCGCGAACAAGTGCTTTTTGTTCATACAGCCTCAATGCTCGTTGTCGATGAGGCAGATATGATGTTAGATATGGGCTTTATTGTTGATGTCGATCAAATTGCTGCAAGAATGCCGAAAGATTTACAAATGTTAGTGTTTTCAGCAACAATTCCGGAAAAATTAAAACCGTTTTTGAGAAAGTATATGGAAAACCCAAAATATGTTCATGTTGCTCCGAAGCAAGTCACAGCGGAAAAGATTGAACATATTCTTGTGCCACTCCGTCACCGCGATAAATTGAATTTGTTGCATGACATGCTTATTTCGTATAATCCGTATTTAGCAATTGTGTTTACGAATACGAAAAAAATGGCTGATGAAATAGTGGACGCGCTAAGCGAAAAAGGATTGAAAGTCGGAGTTTTACACGGTGATTTAACGCCACGAGAGCGGAAAAGAATGATGAAGCAAATTCGTGATCTAGAGTTTCAATATATTGTCGCAACGGATTTAGCTGCGCGAGGCATTGATATTCAAGGAGTGAGCCACGTTATTAACTATGAACTGCCGCACGATTTAGAATTTTATGTGCATCGCGTTGGACGTACAGCACGTGCAGGCTACACAGGAATTGCCACCACCATTTACGAACCATCCGACCAAGATGCGCTAACGAAACTGGAGAAAATGGGAATTGATTTTCTTCATCGTGATCTTGTGCGCAGAGAATGGGTTGAGCTTCCGCCATGGAACCAGCGAAAAAAGCGCGAAAAAACAGATGAAGAGCTCGAGCAACTTGTCAACAAGTTGAAAAAAACGAAAAAGGTAAAACCGGGTTATAAGAAAAAGCTAAAAGAAGAAATTGAAAAACAGAAAAAACGGTTGCGTCGCTTAAAGAAAAAATAAAGCGGAACCGGATAGAAAGGGAGACGGGGAATGTTAAAAATTGGCTCGCATGTATCAATGAGCGGCAAAAAAATGCTGCTGGGTGCCAGTGAAGAAGCAGTATCTTATGGAGCGAATACATTCATGATCTACACAGGGGCTCCGCAAAATACGAGACGAAAAAAAATTGAAGAGCTGAATATCGAAGCTGGACTTGCTCATATGAAAGAACATGGCATTGACGAAATTGTCGTTCATGCTCCTTACATTATCAACATTGGAAATACGACAAATCCGGCTACATTCGAGCTTGGTGTTCAATTTTTACGCTCGGAAATTGAGCGAACAGAGGCCATTGGTGCGAAACAAATCGTTCTTCATCCCGGTGCCCATGTCGGAGCAGGAGTCGAAGCTGGAATCCGCAAAATTGTTGAAGGGTTAAACGAAGTGTTAACGCGTGAACAAAATGTCCAAATTGCCTTAGAGACAATGGCAGGAAAAGGGTCGGAGTGCGGCAGCCGCTTTGAAGAGCTGGCGAAAATTATCGATGGTGTGACGCACAATGATAAGCTCTCGGTTTGTTTTGACACATGTCATACCCATGATGCTGGATACAACATTGTCGAAGACTTTGATGGGGTATTGGAAGAATTTGATAAAATCATTGGGCTTGAACGATTAAAAGTTCTTCATATTAATGACAGTAAAAATCCACGCGGCAGCCGAAAAGACCGCCACGAAAATATCGGTTTCGGTCATATCGGATTTCAAGCGTTAAACTATATCGTCCATCATCCGCAGCTTTCTGATATTCCTAAAATTTTAGAAACGCCGTATGTTGGGGAAGATAAAAACAACAAAAAGCCACCGTATAAGTTTGAAATTGCAATGTTACGTGAACAAACATTTGACGAGGAAGTTCTGACGAAAATCATGAATGAACAATAAAGGGAGAAAAGGGCATTTTCACGCATGGTGAAAGGCCCTTTTTAAAAATAAGTATCTTTTACGATTGAGGAACGATTGTTTTAGCCGTCTAGGATGACCTTGCCCTTTTCTGATTACTTTTTCTTTATGAACTTTAAAAACAGCTCATTCGCTTGTCTCGCTGTTTGCGGAGACGTAATTTTCGCAAGCTCCTTTATCCATTTCTTCCGTTCTTGCGGGTCGAACACATTGATTTGCCGATTTTGTGCAATATGAATAATTTTTTTTGCTTCTTCCATTGTTAATGAAATACCGTAATCGCGGCTGTACGATACAAGTTCCTCAGGGGTAATCGTTTTGATTTTTTGATTAATGATTTGTTGGTAAATATTCATGATTCGCTCCCTCCTTACTATGTATCGTATGAGAGGCAAGAAAATGAGGTGCTATGTTATAATAAAGCGATGAGTAAAAAAGAAGGATATTTTTTGGATACAGAAATAACATGAAAAGGAAAGTATTCACATCACCTGTATCGCCTTTTGTTCATTGTTATTGGCGCTTCGCTTGCTGTGCTGGCGAGAATCAATTCACCGACGTATTTTAGATTACCATTTGGTCGTTCTTGAATTTCTTGGCATCTTGTTGTGTTATTGATGCTCCATTTATGTACTATAGATATAAACAAATTGAAAATTTATTTTGTTTTCCTCTATTTTTAGGATTATTCCATGTGCGGCAGTAGAGCGACTTCTTTCCTCATTTTGAGCCATTCACAAAAGAGCCGGTTTTAAGTGACTTTGTTTGGTGGATTGGCGCTAGGTGCTGGTCTAGTGATTGACCACGGCGTTTTTTTAGATGGAACAGAAATTTTACTGGCGAAAAAGCTGCCGTTTTCTATTGGTGAATTTGTTGTGTTTCTGAATTTTTATTTTTAGTTGGGCAGAGTTTGTATTTGTACTAGAGCAAGCAATGTATTCATGGCGTATTGCATTGCTTTTAAAACGATTGATGGTGGTCCAGGAATTAGATGAAACGAAAGCGACGATTATTGTTTCGATCATTATAAAGAAATAGCAGATGTAATTTTGCAATCTTTGAGCCGGGGAGCGTGGGAAGGGCAGCTGCACCACGATTAGAGGTCACAAAATGTTACCCATGAAAGCATGGATTACGATCATGAGTACGTATGAAGCAAGAGGCGCAAAATGTAAATCTGCTATTCACTGAGCGGTGTCGTTTACAAATGACTTCGTTTCAGCTATACTACATTTGTAAATAAATCGTAATCATTCTTATATTTCATAAAAAACAGGTGGGAACGCTATGAAAGGCGAAGATATATTGAAGATTGAACACGTATCGTTCCGTTACGAAAAGGAAAACGTGTTAGAGGATATTACGTTTTCCGTTCCAAAAGGAGCGTTTGTCGGATTAGTCGGTCCGAATGGTTCCGGGAAATCAACGTTATTAAAGTGTATTTTAGGACTATTAAAGCCGCAAAAAGGCCATATCTACTTGTTCGGCACGCGGGTTTCTTCGTTTAAGGATTGGCATCGCATTGGATTTGTGTCGCAAAAAGCGAACAGTTTTAACACGGGATTTCCAGCAACCGTTTATGAAGTTGTAGCTAGCGGGTTAACGGCGAAGCTTGGCTTATTTCGCTTTTTCACGAGCAAAGAAAAACAGGCGGTGCTTGAAGCGATTGAAGCGGTTGGAATGAGCAAATTCCGTCATCAAAATATCGGGGAGCTGTCCGGCGGTCAACAACAACGCGTTTTTATTGCTCGGGCGATTGTGAGCAAGCCGGAGTTGCTGATTTTAGATGAGCCAACGGTCGGTGTCGATGTTCATCATGTGCAAAATTTTTATGCCATGCTTGATGAGTTAAACCGTCACCTTGGTATTACTCTTTTATTAGTGACGCATGATATCGGCACGATTACTGAAAAAGTGACCCATGTTGCCTGTTTAAATAAACATTTATATTTTCATGGGAAAGCGGAAGAATTTGCTGAACTGCAGGAGAAGGAGCTGTCGCATTTTTACGGCCACCCTCTTTATGTGCTTTCCCATCAGCATTGATGAAGGAGCAACGACAATGATTCAAGCGATGTTTCATTATGAGTTTTTGCGAAATGCATTTTTTGCAGGGATACTAATTGGCATTGTTGCCCCGTTATTAGGAGTATTTATCGTCGTTCGCCGTTTATCACTGATTGCTGATGCGCTTAGCCACGTGACGCTTGCAGGAATTGCTGCGAGTTTATTGCTGCAAAAAAAAGTCGGGACATTTGTCGGTGTGAGCCCACTTTACATGGGAATGACCTTTTCCGTTGTCGGTTCCTTATTAGTTGAAAAATTGCGGACCGTCTACAAACATTATCAGGAGCTAGCGATTCCGATTATTTTATCAGGAGGGATTGGGCTCAGTGTCATTTTCATTTCGCTTGCAGACGGGTTTAATACCGATTTATTTTCCTATTTGTTTGGCAGCGTGAGCGCGGTCAGCCGCCAAGATGTATGGATTATTTTGGCGATTACAGCTGTAGTCATTGTGACAATTTCACTATTATATAAAGAGTTGTTTTTGCTTTCATTCGATGAAGAATATGCGGTAGCTTCCGGAATTCGAGCAAAGCTGATTCATTTTGTATTTATTATTCTCGTCGCACTAGTTATTGCAGCATCAATGAGAATCGTCGGCATTTTGCTTGTTTCTTCTCTAATGACGTTACCGGTTGCCGCCAGCATTCGTATCGCAAAAGGGTTTAAACAAGCGATCGGTTATTCCATTTTATTTGGAGAACTTTCGGTTATTGCTGGATTGCTGTTATCGTATCAATTAGACTTAGCACCAGGCGGAACGATTGTGATGCTTGCCGTACTCATTTTACTTATGACGATGATATGGAAAAAGTGGAAAAGGGGATAAGAAAATGAATGTGGCGGAAGCGATTCAATTGATGAAAGAAAAAGGGTTTAAGCATACGGGCAAACGAGAAGATATGTTGCAGCTATTTGCGAATACGAACAAATATTTGACCGCAAAAGATGTATTAGATGCGTTAAAAGATGATTACCCGGGATTAAGTTTTGATACGATTTATCGCAATTTATCGTTATTTGTCGAACTTGGAATTTTAGAAATGACAGAATTATCCGGGGAAAAGCATTTTCGTTTTAAATGTAGTACCGTCTATCATCATCACCATTTTATTTGCATGGAATGCGGGAAGACGAAAGAAATTGCCACTTGCCCAATGGATGAGTTAATGGAAAGCTTACAAGGATATGAAGTATCTGGTCACAAGTTTGAGATATATGGAAAATGTCCAGAATGTCAAAGGGATATCTCGTAACGAAGAGATATCCCTTTGATGTTGATTATAAAAGAGCGTCAATATGCTGCTTTGCTTCAATCCAATTCTTCACTCTGATTACTTGTTTCGGAAGAGGACCTTGATTATACGGGGTATCAAATAAAATAACAGGAATATTGCACTGTTCTCCGATATCGCAGGCGTTATCATATTTGTCCTCAAAAAAAGCAGCGATGTTGTATGTTTTCACCGCTTCGATTTTATCGTGAGAGCCGACCAACTCAATATGATGATAATGAACGCCGTTATTTTTAAACCATTTTTCGGTAATATCAAATAAATGCTTTCCTCGCGCGCTGATGTAAAATAATTCATACCGATCCTTCCAGCTGTTAATGACGTCTAACGCATGTTCAGCAAGCGGAGCGCGCTCGTAAATCCTTGCTTCATGTTCTTCCATCCATTTGTCCATTTCTTCCTCTGTCGTATCATATAAGGGAGCTAAGTTATATTGTGTAATATCATGAAGCGTCAGCTTTTTTCGAAAGGATTGATTTAAATAAGGGATAAATGTACTTGGACATGTGACTGTTCCGTCGATATCGATTCCGAGTCGTTTTTTCATGCTTCTTTATGCACTCCTTTGATGATGTCCTTCTTCTATATTGTAGCATATTCATCGTGTTTTTCCTTGTCATGAAAACATTCGCATTTATAATTTTCGAATGACTCTCCATACTAATAAATGCTCCTTACTTAAGGAAAGCGAGGGAACAACATGGTAGATGATCGCAATCGCACGTACAATGAAAGTTACGTGCCATCGGTAGGAAGAGTAGATCAAGAACATGATTTCATGGAAGAAACAGCGACAGAAGTAGCAGATCCGATTCGTGATTACAATCGGAGAGAAGAAAGAGATGATGTTGAAGGAGCAAACGGAAGAGGCATTGGTTGGGTAGCGCTTGTTATTTCTATCCTTTCCCTGTTTATGATGCCGATTATTTTAGGAGCAACAGGGATTATTGTCGGCTTTATCGCACGTCGACGCGGTGCCGAAACGTTAGGAGCTTGGGCAATCGGTATCGGGATTGTATCGATTATTGTTAAATTGTTTATTTTACCGTTTTATTATTAGATAAGAAAAGCAGAAGCGGTCCGTTCAGGAGCAGTGAGCAAACGTTTTTTCTTCGTTCTGTAAAAAAGCTTACACTCCGAAGAGGAAGAACGATAGGCCCTCGACTGTTGAAACAAATGACGTTTCAGTCATATCCTTAGGGCTGTTTGTACAGAGCTCATGCCAAGACATTGATTGGTTGACCGCCGAAGCTGGATAATGCAAAAAGCTTGACGCATCATGCGTCAAGCTTTTTTTGATTCCTTTTCTTTTTGTTTGGCAAAATATTCTTCTGCGAGCTTATCGACTTCTTTTTTCAATTCTTCAACCATCGTTTCTTCTGGAACTTTGCGAACGATTTTACCATGGCGGAACAATAACCCCTCTCCGCGTGCTCCAGCGATGCCGATATCGGCTTCGCGTGCTTCTCCCGGACCATTTACCGCACAACCAAGCACTGCCACTTTAATCGGTGCTTTAATTTTAGCGATGTATTCCTCGATTTCATTGGCGATGCTGATTAAGTCAATTTCGATGCGTCCGCACGTTGGGCAAGAAATGAGTGTTGCTGCATTCGAAGCAAGCCCGAAGGTTTTTAACAGCTCTCTTGCCACCTTTACTTCTTCAACTGGATCTGCACTTAATGAAACACGAATTGTATTTCCGATCCCCTTGCTTAAAATCGCTCCGAGTCCAGCGGCACTTTTCACCGTTCCGGCAAACAATGTACCCGATTCAGTGATGCCGAGATGAAGCGGATAGTCAAATGTCCGAGCCGCTTTTTCATACGCTTCGATCGCCAATCGGACATCGGACGCTTTTAACGAAACGATAATATCATGGAAATCAAGCTCCTCTAAAATTCTAATATGGTGTAGGGCGCTTTCGACCATTCCATCAGCAGTAGGATAACCATATTTTTCTAAAATCCGCTTTTCTAATGAACCAGCATTGACGCCGATACGAATCGGAATCCCGCGCTCTTTTGCCGCTTTAACCACCGCCTCAACTTTTTCACGGCGGCCGATATTTCCAGGATTGATGCGAATCTTATCAGCTCCGCCTTCAATCGCCTTCAGCGCCAATTTGTAATCAAAATGAATATCGACAACAAGTGGGATGTTAATCCGTTTTTTTATTTCTGGAATAGCGTTAGCTGCTCGTTCGTCCGGGCAGGCGACGCGAACGATTTGGCAGCCCGCTTCTTCTAGCCGTTTTATTTCAGCAACCGTCGCCTCGACATCGTGTGTTTTCGTTGTTGTCATGCTTTGAATAATGACCTCATTGCTTCCACCGATAGTCAAATTGCCGACGCGAACGGGACGAGTTTTTGAACGATGAATAATTTCATTCACGAAACATTCGCTCCTTTAAGAAACTAGTTCATGTCACCTTCTGAACTATTTTAACAATGTTTGCAGACGATTGACAAGAAATTCGCTGCTTAATGTTTATATATAGGAATTTTGTACGTTTTTCCGATTTGTAGCGAATTCGCCTTTGTTCCGGGATTCAATGCTTCGAAATCTTTGATTAATTGTTCGATGGAAACGGGAAGGGGAGCATTTTGTTGCTTTTCCGCGATAGATAAAAGGGTGTCTCCTGCTTTGATCGTCACCGTTTGATAGTTTATGTTCATTTTTGCTCTTAATTTCGGTTCATGGATGTGGAGCGTTTTTATTTTAGTGGTTGTCGGTAACGTTCCTTTTATTAAATCGTGGGAAACCACGTATAGACATAAGCATAAGACAAGAAAGAGTACGAATTTTTTCATTTTTGTCCTCCAAAATCGTTCTTGTTATAAGTATGTATGCTTGTCCGAGCGAAATATGTCTTATGTGCGAGGCAATCGTTAGATAAAAACACCAACGTCTTTACTGAAAATTAACATTGTCTTAATAAAGGCATAAAAATTGTCAGCTACAATGAGCTTGTAGTGAGGCAAAGAAAAATATATGGAGGGTAAAAGGATGCTAAAAAGAAATGTAAAATTAGCTATTGCTGCACTATTCATTACGGGGTCACTTGCTGGATGTGGAACATCTAACAAGACTAACGAAGAAAATGCCGGTACAAAAGATACAAAACAAGAAGCGTATTCCGGTACTATTACATTAGCGGGATCTACAGCCCTTCAGCCACTTGCCGAAGAAGCAGCCAATGAGTTTATGGGGAAATATCCAGATGTTTCTATTACGGTACAAGGTGGTGGAAGCGGTACGGGGGTAAACCAAGTAGCAGCTGGTGCGGTACAAATCGGTAACTCCGATGTTCCATCAGCGGAAAAATTAGAAGATAAAACAAAAGCAGGAGAATTAGTGGATAATAAAGTAGCGGGTATCGCGTTCGCCTTAGTTGTAAATAAAGATGTAAAAGTAGATTCCTTAACAGTACAACAAATTCAAGACATCTTTTCCGGAAAAATCACAAACTGGAAAGAAGTTGGCGGGAACGATGAAAAAATTAATGTCATTAATAGACCTGCCTCCTCTGGTACACGCGCTACATTTGAAAAGACATTAATGAAAGATGTGAAAATCAACGATAGCATTGGTACGGTACAAGACTCTAACGGTGCAGTCGAACAAGCGATTAACTCGACACCAGGTTCGATTAGCTATGTAGCGATGTCTTATTTAGTCGGAGACAAAGCGAACGCGTTAACGACATTAAAAATTGATGGAGTCGAGCCAACGGTAGAAAACATCAAATCACAAAAATATCCGTTCTGGTCTTATGAATATATGATCACAAAGGGCGAACCGAAAGATGCGGTAAAAGGGTTTGTAGATTATGTAAAGAGTGAGGAGTTTGCTCCGAAGGTAAAAGAAATGGGCTATATTCCAATGTCTGAATTAGAGTAATTTTATGTTGGGCTGGCTATCGTTAGCCAGTCTTCTTCATTGAAAGCTTCGAGGTGGTGAATTTGATGATGAAGGGGAAAAAAAAGCTCAATTATTGGAAAAGCGAATATATCGGAAGAACGGTTGTTACGTTTTGCGGTTTGTTAATTGTGTTTATTACGCTTTCGATTATTGCGTTTATTTGTAGTAAAGGAATTCAATCGTTTACCCAAAGTCACATTTCTTTAAAGGAAATGTTGTTTTCAACACAATGGCAACCAAATCATTCTGAACCGAAATATGGAGCGGTGATCTTTATTGTCGGTTCCACACTCGTGTCGCTTGGGGCTGTCATTTTGAGCACTCCTATTGCGATTGCATTAGCGATCTTTGTCAATTATATTTCACCGAAATTGGGGTCGAAAGTGTTAAAACCCGTATTAGAATTGCTTGTCGGGATTCCGTCTGTCGTCTATGGATTATTAGGAGTGACGATTCTTGTTCCTTTGCTCAGAGAGTGGTTTGGTGGAGTAGGATTTAGTTTGATTGCGGGCATTATTGTGCTAAGTATTATGATTTTGCCAACGATCGCAAGTATTGCTTCAGACGCGATTGCTGGGGTTCCATTTGCCTATTTAGAAGCATCGTATGGACTAGGATCAACAAGATGGCAAGCGATTAGTCGAGTGATGGTTCCAGCAGCTCGAAAAGGAATTTTAACGGGAATTGTATTGGGATTAGCAAGAGCATTTGGCGAGGCGTTAGCAGTTCAAATGGTGATTGGAAACACCGTAAAATTGCCTTCTGGATTATATAGCCCAACGGCCACATTAACAGGAATTTTAACGATGGATATGTCAAATACGTTAAATGGGACAGCTTGGAATAACGCGTTATGGACATTAGCGATGATTTTGCTGTTTATTTCCTTTTTGTTTATTTTATTGATTCGAGTTATTGCGCAAAGAGGTGAAAACTAAGATGAAGGCAAGAACGGTTGACGCCATTTGGACGGGAATTTTATATACGATTGCTATCTTTGTCGTTGCTTTATTAGTATTTTTGATTGCAGCCATTATTTCAAAAGGATGGGGATTTTGGGATCCTAACTTTCTCTTTGGAAAGCCGAGCAATACGCAGGCAGGGGGAGGAATCGGTCCTCAATTATTTAACTCCCTTTACATGCTAGTTATTACATTGCTTATTTCGGTTCCATTAGGTCTAGGAGCGGGAATTTATTTGGCCGAATATGCCAAACAGGGGAGACTGTTAAACTTTATTCGATTATGTATTGAAACGATGGCGTCTCTTCCTTCCATCGTTGTCGGGTTGTTTGGACTTTTAGTATTTGTTACGTTGACCGGTTGGGGATATACGTTAATTGGCGGTGCTTTGGCAATCACCATTTTAAACTTACCTAGTTTAACAAGAGTTTGTGAGAACGCTATTTTGGATGTTCCCCATAGTGTGAAGGAAGCGAGTCTTGGATTAGGGGCGACGAGATGGCAAACGCTAGTAAGAGTCATCATTCCAGCAGCGTTACCACAAATTATTACTGGAGTGATTTTAGCAGCAGGAAGAATTTTTGGAGAAGCAGCAGCGTTGATTTATACGTCAGGTTTGACTACTCCGTTCTTAAATCCTTCTGCTGATTTATCAAGCAAGTTACATCCGTTGAATCTTTTTCGCCCTGCTGAAACCCTTACCGTACACATTTGGAAACTAAATTCGGAAGGGATTGTTCCAGATGCAAAGTTAATTGCAGCAAAATCAGCGGCCGTCTTAATTATCATGGTTCTTTTGTTTAATATTATCGCCCGCTTTATCTCTATGCTATTACAAAATTATTTTGCGGGAAGTAAGCGGAAAACAAAAAAAGAATGAAGGCTGCTGCTTAATTGAAGAAAGCCAATAAGCTACAGGCTGTAGCTTATTGGCCTTATCTTTATTCACGGTGAATTTTTGCTGAGGGAATTTCTTTAATAGCTAAAAATAGCACGGTAATGGAAACAAACCAATGAATGAATGGAGCATACGGAACAACAGCTTGCAGCGCTTCCATAATCGCAAAAAAGACAGTTGATAGCGTCACTGCATAAGCGGACATCACCCATGTATGACGATACGTAATTTTTTTGTCGAGTGTGCTTCGCAAAATAAGACCGATGAAGGCAAGAACGGAAACACCGACAAATTTACTGGCACTTGTAAAAAGATACAAAAGGAGAAACGTTAAAGGAACAAGAACAGGCAGTAATGATTGGAGCGTTTCGATAAACGTATGAACATCTTGATTCGTTAATGTTATTTCAGGCAACATCGTATAACTGTAATATTGTGTTTGGTTGTTCGCGACGAGTACCGCCTCATGTTTCAGCAATCCGATAGCATTGCCAGAACGCTCGACTTCTTCTTTCGTAACTTGTCCAGTGCTATCAAAAACGATGGTCAATCCGTGCTCGTCGATGACAATGGGCTGAGTCGCTGAAGAATGGAGTTCGCCGTTCTCAATCGTAAAAGCTGGAATTTCGTTCTTAAGTAACGAGCTTGTATAGCGAATTCCTTCAAGAAAGCTTGTTGTAAAATGATAGGTAAGCGGCAAGGTGAAAATGAGCGCCAGCAAGAATACATATAAAATCGCTTTTCCGATTTTTTGAAAACGAAATCGTGCAATATCCTTTGGAGAATATAAGCTTTTCCATAACTGTATAAACATATTCATCTCTTACACATCCTTCCCTGTCCTCCATGCTCATTGTATATTGTCTAGCTCAATAATTCAACTTCAAGAAAAAAGACTAAACTCCTACACGCGAAAATGATAAATCATATATCGCTATTGAATATGGTCGATCGATTGTCAAAGAGAAAGAACCCTCCTAAGATAAGATGTTCTATCTCAGGAGGGAAATGACGCTTAGACTTTAAATGTTTGGAGCACCTCATTTAATTGTTTAACTAATTCGTTTAAAGATTGGGCTGCATGCGAAACCTCATCCATAGAGGTACTTTGCTGCTGTGCTATTGCGGCCACATGTTCCATATTTCCGGCAATCTGTTGAGAAATCGAAGCTATTTCCTCCATATTCGTAGACATTTGTTTCGTTTGTACACTGACTTGGTGGACAATGGCGGAAACCTCTTTCGATTCTTTCGAGACATTTGTCACAGCCTGTACAATATCCTTAAAGGCTGTATCTGTTTGATGAACCATTTTGATTCCGCCTTGTAACACTTCAGCGCCGCGGGCCATCGATTGAACAGTTTGTTCCACTTCATGTTGGATTTCTTCAATAATTTTTTGAATTTGTTTAGCTGCTTGTCCACTTTGAGCAGCTAGCTTTCTTATTTCGTTGGCCACCACTGAAAATCCTTTTCCATGTTCTCCAGCCCTTGCTGCTTCGATAGCTGCATTTAAAGAAAGCAGGTTCGTTTGACTAGCAATTTGACTGATTAAGTTCACGATTTGATCAATTCGCTTCGATTTTTGACCGAGTAAATATACTATTTCTGCTGTTTCGCCTACGGTTTTTTGCACTAAATTCATTTGTTTCACGGTTTTGTCCACTAATTCATTTCCTATATATGCTTGATGATTGGCTTTGTTCGTCGAGACTTCCACGTCTGCCATGGAAACGGCTGCTTGCTCCATTCCTCTAGCGATTTCATGAAAAAATTGCGAAATTTGAATCGCGGAATTGGCCTGTTTCTCTGTTCCGATCGCCACTTCACTTATTGCTATCGCAATTTGTTCAGAAGCTTGCTTCGACTCGTGTGCTGTGAGACGCAATGTCTCAGAGGAGAGCGTTACATGTTTAGAACTGGCATCCAAATGTCCAATTAGAGTAGTAAGGCTATCAACCATTTGATTAAAGCCGTAAGCCAATGCCTGAATATCTTTACTTGAACCAGTTAATTGTATCCTTGTTTGTAAATTGCCTTGTCCTACTTGTTGCATGGAGTGTTTTAAAAAAGCAATCGGTTTGATAACTTGACGAATGATAAAAAAGCCGATGAGACTTGCAAAAAATATTGTAATAAGAGAGATTTGAATACTTATACGTCCATAGTCAAAAACCGGTTGCAAATACTCTTGTTCTTTAAGAGCTAAAACATATAATTCTCCATTTAGATCCATTGAATAGGCATAAGATAAAGTGAGTCCTTGAAAGTGAAAAATCCCTCGTTTTTGTCTATACATTTTATCGATTACTGAATGAGGTAAAGAAGGTAAAGGACTATCAAATCCTGCCAGCTTTTTGATTGCTTTTTCTTTTGTAATTGTAAACTGCATCGGTTGTAACTGAAGGGCTTTAAATTTCTGTTGGTTTAATGCTAACACATAGGATAACTTTTTATTAAATTCTTCATTCGTAGCCGTTGCCTTTAACATAGAAATTTTTTCGATCATTACTTCAGTCGATAACTGCATTTGTTGCTCTACTGCTCGAATGACAATCTGTTTGTTTTTTTCGTAGCCGACATAAGCAATCATTGCGGAAGATATACATGTAATAAAAATAATGACCAGCACTAATATTGTTTGCAGATTCAATTTGTTTATAAAAGAAAGATGAGAAAAGATGTAGGGACGTTTTATTTTTGCTTTCTTTTTCGTTGAACTTTGCAGAACAAAAAAACTTCTCAATAAGCTTAATGAGACTGACCATGATCGTTCTCGTTTTTTCATTTTTTACTCTCCTTTGAGCTTCCTGAGCCATGTATGTAATGGTATTACTTCCAATTTATTCGATGATTTTTATGTTTTTGTTAAGCCAATGTATGAAAAGTGTTAATATAGTGTATGGAAATTGTTAAGCTTCTCTATAAACTTCATTGACCGTTTTCCATTGTATATGTTAAAATCGGAAATACCTAAAGGGTACGGTTTCAGCGATAAATGCAGCTAGAAATTGGGCGAGATGTCCCTTTTTTGAGGAGAGGTCTCGTTCAAATGGGCTTCATCGGGACAACTTTAATACACCGCTTGAGTCACAGCTGGAGTTAAGCTGAGAGCGGGACAGATGGAACACCAAAATAATTTATGTAACTTGGACCCTTAGCTCAGCTGGTTAGAGCGGACGGCTCATAACCGTCTGGTCGCAGGTTCGAATCCTGCAGGGTCCATCCAAATCTCTATGATGATGAGTTCTACGCTTTCATATGGCTGTCCGATCATTTTTAGGACAGTCTAATTTTTATGAGTGAAAAAGCAAATAAATTGAAACATTGTGGCAATTTTGGTAAGCTAATTTTAAACGAACGCAAAGATGGATATACTATCTTGCGTTCGGAATACATAAACGATGATAAAGGAGGAGTTTGTATGGCATTTGAATTACCTCAATTACCTTATGCATATGACGCACTTGAGCCACACATTGACAAAGAGACAATGAACATCCATCACACAAAACACCATAACACATATGTTACGAACTTAAACGCAGCTTTAGAAGGGCATGCAGATTTACAAAACAAAACGATCGAGGAATTGCTCAGCAATTTGGAAGCACTTCCAGAAAGCATTCGTACAGCAGTTCGCAACAATGGTGGCGGACATGCTAACCACTCTCTTTTCTGGACAATTCTTTCACCGAATGGCGGTGGCGAGCCAACAGGCGAATTAGCAGAAGCGATCAATAAAAAATTCGGTAGCTTTGCAGCATTTAAAGAAGAATTTACGAAAGCAGCAACAACTCGTTTCGGTTCTGGTTGGGCATGGCTTGTTGTGAATAACGGCGAGCTTGAAATTACAAGCACACCAAACCAAGACTCACCTCTTATGGAAGGGAAAACACCAATTCTTGGCTTAGACGTTTGGGAACATGCGTATTACTTAAGATATCAAAACCGTCGTCCTGAATACATTGCAGCATTCTGGAATGTCGTGAACTGGGACGAAGTGGCAAAACGCTATAGTGCGGCGAAATAATCAATGAGAAATCAAAGATGGCTTCATAAGTGAGGCCATCTTTTTTTAGCATATCAGAATTTATAATTTTTTAAGGAGAAGCATCTAGCTCGGTTCGCAACGTATCTCCTGCTTGAATCCACTTCTTCGCTGCACCGAGTCATCGCAGGCGCGGCATCTGGAAATAACCTTTCTCCGTCGTTTTGTCCAGCTCTCTTATGACAAAATCACCTTTTCCTTTGAGGTGCAATGTTCTTTTCGGAAACACCAAGTCCTTCTAAGTAACCTTGGTATTTCTGCTTTTCTTCATAAGAAAGCGTATAGGATGGCGAAAATTTGCCAAACTACCCTTTAGATGAAAAGGGGAGTTTATAATGGCAATAGTAAAAAAAATGATTGGAAATGTTCATGTGAATCGGGAATTGCTTTTATTGTTATTCATTGGCGGCTTTTACTCGCTGAGCGTGTCGCTTTCCAACACGTTCGTTAATATCTATTTGTGGAAGCAGTCAGGAGAATTTCGTGATTTAGCGTTATACAATCTAGCAGTTGTTATATTGCAGCCTATCACGTTCATTGTAGCAGGTCGATTGGCGAAAAAAATTGACCGCATTATTGTGCTGCGTCTCGGTGTTTCGTTTTTAGCGATTTTTTTTGTGACTGTGTTACTGGTCGGAAATCGAGCACACGATTATTTGTTGCTGCTTGGGGCATTGCTTGGGATCGGGTACGGATTTTACTGGCTGGCGTTTAATGTGTTAACATTTGAAATTACGGAACCAGATACACGTGATTTTTTTAACGGGTTTCTCGGAATTTTATCTTCTGTTGCTGGGATGATTGGTCCAATAATTGCTGGCTATATTATCTCTTCGTTCGTCAAATTCAAAGGATATACGCTTATTTTCTCCATTTCGCTTGGACTGTTCATTGTTGCGATCATCTTAAGCTTTTTTTTGCATCGCCGAGGAGCGGAAGGAAATTATTTATTTCTTCGCATTTTAAAAGAAAGAAGCTATAATAAAAATTGGCGACTCATTACGAATGCTCACTTTTTCCAAGGATTGCGAGAAGGAACGTTTGTTTTTGTCATCTCCGTATTAGTTTATATTACGACGGGAAGCGAACTAGCGCTCGGAACGTTTGGATTAGTCAATTCAGCTACTTCATTTGTTGTTTATTATCTTGCTTCTCGTTTTATTGAACGGAAACATCGAAAAAAAGCGATTTTATGGGGTGGTTTGTTATTATACGGAGCGATTTTTTTAATTGTTTTTGATGTTTCATACATGCGGCTCATATTATACGCAATAGCGATTGCAATTGCGTATCCGATTTTATTAGTTCCATACTCTTCACTTACCTTTGATGTTATAGGAATAAGTTGGAAATCAACGGAAATGCGGATTGAGTATATAGTCGTTCGCGAGTTGTTTTTAAATAGCGGCCGCATCGTATCGATTCTTTCCTTTTTCGTGGCCGTTACCTATTTTGACACAGAGAAGAGTCTTCCTGTTTTAATGCTATTGCTTGGAGCGGGACATGCGATGATTTACTTCTTTGTTCGTCGCATTCATTTCGTGGCCAAAAAGGCGAATGAACCAGAGTCATCATTTATTCGTCCAAAGTTAGCAAACGAGGAAGGGGGCTCCCCAGTGTAGGAGTCTCCTTTTTCCATGTCGATTTTCTAGAAAAATGACGTTGTTTCTTTTAAAATAAAAATAAATGTAGTAAACGGGCTGTGGAGAAATAGGAGGTTTTTATCTTGAAGAAAAGGAAAAAAGCGCAAGTACCGTTTCGCTTAAATATGTTATTTTTCTTTGTGTTTTTACTCTTTTCTGCGCTTATTTTGCGCCTAGGCGTTGTGCAAATTGTATACGGTGAACAATATCGGAAAGAAGTAGAGCGGACGGAGGATGAAATTGTCAGCACTCCTGTACCGCGCGGAAAAATTTATGATCGCTATCATCGAGTCATTGTCGATAACGTTCCACTCAATGCGATTACATATACGCGCACGAAAACGACGACTCCTGAAGATACGCTTAAGGTGGCTCGTCAATTGGCGAAATATATCGATAAACCGGTCGAGAAGGTAACTGAGCGCGATATGAAAGATTATTGGATTTTAACGCGACGGGATAAAGCAGAAAAAAAAGTAAGCAAAAAAGAGCGAAAACAGTTTGCAAAACAAGGATTATCGGAAAAAGAAATCGACCAAAAAGTGTACAAGCTTACATTGGAGCGAATTACTCCTGAAGATTTAAAGGAGATTACAAAAGATGAACTTGAAGTCATTGCCATTAAACGAGAATTGGATAGCGGTTATGCATTAACACCGCAAATTGTCAAAAACAAAGGAGTAACCAATAAAGAATACGCAGTAGTGAGCGAACATTTGGAGGAGCTTCCGGGCGTAAGTACAACAACAGATTGGGAACGACATTATGTATATGGAAATACATTTCGTTCCGTTCTCGGTAACATCACCAAAGATGATGAAGGGCTGCCGCGCGAACGTCTAGATCATTTTTTAGCGCGCGACTATAGCCGAAATGACCGCGTCGGCAAAAGTTATATCGAGGCGCAATACGAAGATGTGTTGCATGGGAAAAAAGCGAAAATCAAAAACATTGTAGACAAATCAGGGAACGTCATTTCGACGGAGCAAATTTATGAAGGCCAACGCGGGAAAGACCTCGTTTTAACGATTGATATTGAACTTCAACAGCGCGTCGAAAAAATTATTGAAGAGGAGCTAAAAGCAGCGAAACGAAGCGGTGGAACACCATTGTTAGATCGCGCTTTTGTTGTGATGATGAATCCGAAGACGGGCGAAATTTTAGCGATGGCAGGAAAGATGTTTACAAAAAATGAACAAGGGAAAGTCGAACTGAGGGATTATGCACTTGGTACGATGACATCCGCCTATGCGATGGGCTCTGCCGTTAAAGGAGCAACCGTATTAACTGGATTCCAAACAGGAGTGCTTCACCCGAATACGTATATTAGAGACGAGCCGTTATATATTAAAGGAACTCCGGTGAAAAAATCATACCAGACAATGGGCACAATTAATGAGTTAACCGCCTTGCAGCGTTCCTCGAACGTCTATATGTTTAAAACGGCCATTGCGATCGGCGGCGGCAAGTACCAGCCGCATGCACCGCTTTCGATTGATCCTGATGCATTTACGACGATACGGAAATATTTCAGCCAGTTTGGTTTAGGAGTGAAAACTGGGATTGATTTGCCGAATGAAATTATCGGATTTCAAGGAACAAGTAAACTTCCGGGATTTTTATTGGACCTTGCGATTGGACAGTATGATATGTATACGCCGCTTCAACTGGCACAATACGTCTCGACGATTGCCAATGGCGGCTATCGGATGAAGCCACAAATTGTCAAAGAAATTCATGAACCAAGCAACGACGAAAAACAATTAGGTCCAGTTATTAGCGAGTTCGAACCTGTTGTATTAAATCGCATTGACATGAAAACAGAATACATTAAGAGAGTGCAAGAAGGATTCCGCCGCGTGATGCAGGAAACAGGTGGAACAGCAGCAGCCTTTTTCGCCGATGCCCCATATAAACCGGCTGGAAAAACTGGAACAGCGCAGGCATTTTATGATGGACCTATAAAAAGTAAAAGAAATGCAGAAACCTATAATTTAACATTGGTAGGTTATGCCCCTTACAATGATCCGGAAATTGCTTTTTCCGTCGTTGTTCCTTGGGCGTATCAACACGAACCGCACTATCCGATTAACAACAAAATTGGCAGAAAAATTTTAGATACTTATTTCGAATTGAAAAAAGAGCGGATGAATCATGATTCCGAGCAAACCGATTCCAATTTATCGACTGAACAATCAAATGAACAATAACAACTAGGACAGTTTAACCGCGAACTAGCTTAAGTACGGCATGAGTTCGATTTTCAACCGGAACTTATGCCGTATTTCATTTATATCATTTTTTGTTAACTAGCTTATTGAAGTTCGTCAACGGTTGATAGAGAATCCAATGGCATTTTCCTGTTCCATTTCAAATGATCGAAGAAGGTTTTGAGAGACAAGGTTCTGGCAGTTGTTCTTCTAGATCACATAAACAAATGCAAGAAGAGACTGCGTTTCTTTTCGATGGTACAAGATGAAAAAAGCAAGATACGTGCTTACTTGGCAAGCCATCATTTCATAGTGAAAAATCTTTCACTGATATATTTCATTCCATTTTTGTTCCGCGCTTATCCTTTACACTGATTATGGTAATGGAACAGAAGCGTTTCCATTTTCAGCTCAAAGGGAAAATGTATGTTACGGGTTATGCAGAGATCTTCACATACAGCTTCTTCTTCGTCTGTAATCGAAAGATGCTCATTTACAAAAGCTTAACATTTATTTAAAACCTTATTAATAGTTCCATAGTAATCTATAAATGTATACCTAATGACTGTTCTTGCAGTTATTTGATATTTGTTGTTGGCATCTCGATAGTTGACATTTTTACGTTAGAACAACGGTGACTGTGAAGAAATTCGCATAACAGGCCGTAAAGAGATTTATTCAGAACTGTACGGGTGTGAAAGTGCTCTTAGTTCGCATGGATGAAGGAGGGCGTTTTATGGAATTAACGGTTATAAAGGAAAAAGTAGAACCGCAAAAGATTGTTGAAGTGGGGACAGAAAAGGCGGTTGTCTATCGTACGAATCAATTAAACTTATGGTATGGGGAACACCACGCCTTAAAAGATATTAATTTGGATATTTATGAAAATGAAGTCATGGCGATTATCGGTCCTTCCGGTTGTGGGAAATCCACATATATCAAAACATTAAACCGGATGATTGAATTAGTGCCAAATGTTCGAACATCTGGAGAAATTACGTATCGCGGGCGCAACATTTTTGATCCTTCCTATCGCGTTGAAGAGTTGCGTACACAAGTCGGAATGGTTTTCCAAAAGCCAAATCCGTTTCCGAAATCGATCTATGACAATGTCGCTTACGGACCGCGTATTCATGGAATTCGCGATAAAAAGATTTTAGATGAAATTGTTGAAAAAAGTTTACGTGGAGCGGCGATTTGGGACGAAGTGAAAGACCGTCTGCATGATCATGCTTACGGGTTATCAGGTGGGCAACAACAGCGTCTATGTATCGCTCGCTGTCTCGCCATTGAGCCAGATGTGATTTTAATGGACGAACCGACTTCTGCGCTTGATCCAATTTCGACATTAAAGATTGAAGAGCTCGTTCAAGAATTAAAGAAACGTTACAGCATTATTATCGTTACCCATAATATGCAACAGGCAGCGCGTATTTCTGATAAAACAGCGTTTTTCCTCAACGGAGAAGTCATTGAATGTAGCGACACGGATCAGCTGTTTTCCAATCCGGCTGACAAGCGTACAGAAGACTACATTACCGGGCGATTTGGTTAAGTCAAGAAAGCGAGCGAGAGGAGACAAAGATGATTGTGCGCGAAAAATTCCAGTATGATTTGCATACATTGCGACAAAAATTGCTTGAAATTGGTCATTTGACAGAAACCGCATTACGCGAGGCACTCGAGGCGCTGCAAACAAAGAACGCAGATCAAGCATTGGCCATGATTGAGCGCGATAGCGATATAGATGTGCTTGAAGAAGAAATCAATGACTTTGCGATTTTGCTCATTGCCAAGCAACAGCCGGTCGCGATTGATTTACGAAGAATTATTGTCGCGATTAAAATTGCAACGGACATCGAGAGAATTGCGGACTTTGCGGTCAATATAGCAAAGGCAAGCATTCGTATTGGTGATCAGCCATTTCTCATCAATGTCGAAAAACTTGTGCGTATGCATCATATCGCGCTAGAAATGGTGTCATTAGGGTTAAAATCGTACTATGAGGAAGATGTTGCGCTGGCAAGACAGCTCGCTGAAATGGATGATGAAGTGGACCATTTATACGGACAGATGATGAAAGAATTGTTGCAAATGACGCAAACGAGCAAAGAGGCACTTTCGCAAATGACTCAGCTTTCGTTAGTGGCTCGTTATATCGAACGAATCGCTGATCATGCAACGAATCTTGCTGAACATGTGTTTTATCTTGTCAAAGGAAGACATTATACGCTGAACGATTAATAATTAGGCTGCTTTCGTAAAAGAAAGCAGCCTAATTTATTTTTCCTGTAATGATGTTGCCGATGTTTTCATAGCTCATATCGCTACGTACTTCATATGTACCAATGCGAATCTCGTGTGTCAATTGATGCTGTTCTAAATAGTTCATAAACGCTTTCGCACTCGGAATAATCTGTGCAGCTTCTAGTTCTTTTGCAAATTGTGCCGGAACATCTCCTTTTTTAATGACGAGCCGGTATATATGAACAGTTTTCAACTGTGATGACATCGCTGGAGATGGAGAGGAAGGTTGTTTAGATCGCTTAGACATTTCTTTGAGATGTTCATATTCCTTTTTCGGGATTGCGACGAGCCCTTGATCATTAAGCTCGGAGTTGAGTTGAGATTTTGTCAATGTATGCGGTTGACTATAGTAAACGGTGCCGATAATCGCCGTAGCAAGTAACAGTCCGATGGAAAATGCCCGAATTACCGCTCGATTCATCGAGTCATTCCCCGCAATATCATTTTCACTTCTTCCAAGGTGAGTCCGCTTTCCCGGGCAATTTGCTCATAAGAAAGTCCTTGCTTATAAAGAGCCAGTATGCGCTCTTTCTCCGAAGAAAAGGAATTTGCAGGCCATTTGCGGGCAATTTCCACCACTTCTTCCTCGTTCATTAATAATTCTTCCTCTAGCACCTTTAATCGTTTTTTTATTTGATACGTTTCTTGGGCAAGCGAAAGCGTCAAATGATCGAGCTGCTCTTCTATGTTTTTCATGTGATCTTTAGCAAAAAAAGAAAAAATAAAAAGAACGAACGCGATGCCGATGAGTGCGATCATCGTATATTCCATCATCTATTATCACCCTTTTTCACTATATCACAGCTTTGTTTCACAAATAAATACAAAAATATACACATTCTCACAATGAAGAGCGAAATAAAATCGTGTCTTGAAAAATATGATGGTAATAGTGATTGGTACGGAAAATGGTCAAAAAGGAGTGAATCGTTAATGAAAGGTGTGATTATGGCAGGAGGGAAAGGAACGCGCCTGCGCCCGCTCACGTGTCATCTGCCAAAGCCGATGGTTCCGCTTGTCGAAAAACCAATGATGGAATATACAATCGAATGGCTTAAGCGTTTTGGAATTACTGACATTGCGGTGACAATTCATTATTTAAGGGATTGCATTAAAGACTATTTTGGGGATGGGCGGCGTTTCGGTGTACATATTTCCTATTTTGAAGAACAGGAGCCGCTCGGAACGGCCGGGAGTATAAAAAATGCCTCGAGCTTTATTGATGATACGTTTATTGTCATCAGCGGTGATGCCTTAACCGATTTTCATTTATCGGAGGCGCTCGAATTCCATCAACAGCGGGGCGCTCTTGCGACGATTCTTATGTCCCGTGAGCGTGAGCCTCTCGATTACGGAGAAATGATTATTGATCAAGCAGGACGGGTAAAACAGTTATTGGAAAAACCTAGATGGGATGAAGTATATAGTGATTTTGTGAATACAGGAATTTATATTTTTGAGCCGGAGATTTTACACTATATCGAGGCCGATACTCCGTCTGATTTCAGCAGTGATGTATTTCCGCACTTATTACAATATGAAAAGCCGCTCTATGGCTACGCGGCAAAAGGATATTGGCTCGATATTGGAACGTTTCAACAATATCGTCAGGCGCATATTGACATATTAAATAAAAAAGTAAATGTTTCATTGAAAGGAGAAGAATTATTTCCGCATGTATGGGTCGGTGAACACGTGCAAATTGAAGACGGAGCTATGATTATAGGGCCCGCTTTTATTGGCGACGGAGCAGTCATTCGAAAACATGTAAAAGTGGAACCGTACTCTGTTATTGGGGAACATGTACAAGTAAATGAATATACGTCGATTAAACGCAGCATTATTTGCAGTCATGGATATATTGGGAAACACTGTGAACTGCGCGGGAGCATCGTCGCTAACGGGACGTATATGGCGAATAGCGTCGAACTATTAGATGATTCCGTCATCGGAAGTCGCTGTGTGGTTCAATCGCATGTTCGCGTAAAACCTAACGTAAAAATTTGGCCGAAAAAAGTGATTTTCGAAGGAGCTACTGTCCATTCTTCTATTTTTTGGGGAAAACAAATTCGTCGGTCTTTATTTACGGATTATGGAATTTGCGGTATTGCAAATATCGAAATCTCACCTGAGTCAGCTTCGAAATTGGCTTGTGCCTATGGAAGCACCTTGCCGCTTAAAAGTAAGGTGATCGTAGCTAGTGACGGTCAACCATTTGCCGATATGATAAAGCAATCGATCATTCAAGGATTGCATTCCACAGGGATTAACACGATAGATTGCCTCGATCCCATCACGGCCCCGATCGTCCGCTATCAACTGTCGCAATCTTCATATGATGGGGGGATTTTTATTTCGATAAACGAACAGGAGCGAAAAGTATATATTGATGTTTATGATCAATATGGATATCCAATCGATCGAAAGCAAGAACGGAATATTGAAATGACGCTGGCCCAAGAACAACTTCGTCGCGTGCCAGTGGAACAACTAGGAGAAAGTGAGTATCATCAACGTGCCTTTTCGCGATATACAGAAGCGCTGTGTAAGCATATTTACGTTCCACTTAATGGTTGCAAAGTAATTCTTGCTGCCAATGCACATATTCATCATATTGCAAAAGAACTAGTTTCCCATGTCGGTGAAGGGATGATCTCGATTCATGATACGAATATCGATTCTATACGTGAATATGTACGCACGATGAACGTCAAATTTGCTTTTGTTATCCAAAACAACGGAGAACAATTTACCGTTATAGATGAAAAGGGAGATGTTTTAACAGAGATGCAGCTTCTTTGCATGTATACAATGACGACGTTATTATTTCAATCTGGCATGATCGTTCCTATTCCGAACTATGCCCCTTCTTCATTAGAAACAATTGCAAGAGAGCTAAACGGGAACGTACGGCGAATGAATGGAAAACGGCGAGACATGCTGCTTGCCCTTTCCCACCCCTTTCATTTTTGTTATGATGCGTTATATGCTTTTATTCAACTTTTTCAACTTTTATCATTTGACACACGTTCGTTATCCGAGCTTCTTGCTTCGTTCCCACATGTTCATTGGTTGTGTGATTATGTATCATGCTCTTGGAGTGCGCGCGGGATAGTGATGCGGAAACTGATTGAAGAAGCGTTGGAAAAAAGAATCGATATTGATGGCGGCATTAAAGTGTATCACTCCGATGACAGTTGGGCATTTATTTTACCGAAGCTCGATGAACCGGCATTTACGATTTATTCACAAGCGTCTGATTTTCAAAAGGCGAAGGAGACGATGGCATATTATATAAACAAAATACGACAATATCAAAATGCATAAATTAAATATGGAAATTGCCGCGAAAAAGTGCTATCATAGAAAAGTCTGATTATAAGTTTATCAAAGTTTGGAGGGAATAATAATGCGCGTAAACATTACATTAGCTTGCACAGAATGCGGCGAACGTAACTATATTACGACAAAAAATAAACGCAACAATCCAGATCGTCTTGAGCTAAAAAAATATTGCCCAAGAGATAAAAAGGCAACTCTTCATCGTGAGACGAAGTAAGCAGTAGGAACGAATTTCCTGCTGCTTTTTTATTAATCATGAAGAAGGTGTGAGCTATGGAAGATAAAAAGACAATACGCCAGCAAATGAAAGCACGATTACAACAATTAACTGATGAACAAAAACAAGCATATGATAAAGAAATCGCTAGAAATTTATATGCTCTCCCGCTATGGCAAAACGCAACTACCATCGGAATTACCATTTCAAGAGGAATAGAAGTCAATACAAAACCAATTATCGAAAAAGCATGGCAAGCTGGAAAAGCGGTTGCTGTGCCAAAATGTGACCCGGTCACAAAAACGATGAGGTTTCGAGAAATTTGTTCGTTTTCTCAATTGGAATCGGTTTATTTTGATTTATGGGAACCGATAGCAGCAGTGACCAGGGAGGTGGCGGCAGACGATATCGATGTAATGATCGTTCCAGGGATTTGTTTTTCAAGAAACGGCTATCGAATCGGTTACGGTGGGGGATATTACGATCGATATTTACAACATTTTTCGCAAACAACAATTTCTTTAGCGTATACATTCCAAGTGATTGACGATATTCCATCTGAGCCGCATGATATTCCTGTACAACAAATTATTACGAATGATGAGGTTATTGTGTGTGATGAATGAGTGGGTATATGTTGCAGCTATTATTGCTGTAGCGATTGGTGGTTGGTGGATTCGTTCTCTTTCAGTTTCTGGGGCTGTGGCGACTGTCTTCGTCGGACTTGCGGTTGTATTGGGTTTTTCTTGGAAAGGATTGTTGATATTAGGGGCATTTTTTGTTAGCTCCAGCTGTTGGAGTCAATTTCAACAGAAGAGAAAAACAAAAATGCTTGAAAAAATTGAAAAAGGCGCGCAACGCGATTATATACAAGTATTAGCCAATGGAAGTATTCCTGCGGCGCTTAGTCTTCTTTCTATTTATTTTCCTTCTCCACATTGGTTAGATATGTTTATCATTTCAATTGCTGCAGCGAATGCGGACACGTGGGCGTCGGAAATCGGTAGTTTAGGTCGTCGCCCTCCGCGGTTGTTGACGACATGGGAGAAAGTAGAAGCAGGAACATCTGGGGCAGTCACAATGCTGGGAACATGTGCTGCGTTAGCCGGAGCGTTTTTTATTGCTGTAGTAGGCTCGTTTTTATGGCCGAATATACCAGTTGTCACAGTTAGCTTTTTTGGATTGCTAGGCAGCTTTTTTGACACATGGTTCGGTGCGGTTTGGCAAACGACATATCGCTGCCAAATATGTGGAATAGAGACAGAGAAAAAGGAACATTGCGGACAAAAAACCGTACGAATAAAAGGCTATCGCTTGATCAATAATGATGTTGTCAATTGGTTGTCCATTCTAAGTTCAATAATTGTTTATCTATTTGTCACGAAGTTGCCATAAATGATAGTGGAAATGGAAGAGAATTTGGTTGGATACAATGTAGGCAGGATGCGTTAAAGTGAAGAAAGGTGGAACTTGATGGAAAATCGTGTCAATCGCGTTACGTTAATCAGGACGGGTTTTGTTGGATCAAGTTATGCTTTTGATTTACTGAATCAAGGGGAACGGAAGAACTTGTGCTCATTTGATATAAGGTAAGGAACAAGCATAAGGTCGATAGGTTTAAATTATGGATTGTCGTTTGTTCCTTCCCCGACAAAAAATTGGATTTGGTGATGACAGTGAGAGAGAGAACCAAAAGCCAGGAGAAACGCGCTTAGATTTAGTTCATAAAAATATGTACATTTCCTGAACGATTGTTTCTCAGGTAACGGAGAGGTTGATGTCTTTTTCCTTGTAGCGACGTATGCTACGTGGAAATTTCCCGGATTACCAAAAGTGAGGGGGAGCGGTTCTGGAATGATTTTAGATACGCTGCGGTTTCGCTATTTGTTGGGGGAAGATTTTCAAGTTGGCGCACAAAATGTGTACGCCTATATGATTGGAGAGCATAGGGAGAGTTACCGGCTTGGAGCCATGCTGATATTAGCGGAAGATTGGTGCTAGATTTAGTGCGTGAAAGAGAAAAATTACAAAAGGGGAGTTTTAGAACAATCGTTTTACACTGTCCGCGATGCCGATTGAACGATAATTACTATTGGGGCTTGTTCGGTTGACAAGGGCGATTTTACAAAATGACAATTCCTTGTTCACTTGTTTCTGCTTATTAGATGAAGAATTATGGACAAAGTGATCTTTATATCGAAGTGCTAACGATCGTGAATGATAGAATTTCAGTTAGCAGGCGAGGAACAAGCGAATTTTGTTCATTCCGCAACAGTGCCAAAGCAGATTATGAAGCCATTTTTCAATGAATAGATGCCACCGATTAACGGTGGCTTTTTTCTTGTTAAGACTTGGCCTATTTCATAATTTGTAAAACGATTGGACAAAAGAATAAAGAAGCACTGATAAAGTAAAAGGAGGAAACAGGGATGAATCGATTCGTTTATTCCATCGTAGCCGTTGTGACAGGGCTGCTTCTTTATCGTTATCGTTATCAAGTCATTAATTCGATATTCCGTATTCGCTTGTTACAAAAGGGGCTTGTTCGTTTCGCAATGAACATTCCGTTCGTTCGTAATGCAATTGTTTCCCAAGTATTCCGATAATTATGGTACAATGATGAATACATGGGATCTCATTTGTTTTGATCTCGATGATACGCTCATCGATTACGAACGGACGTTTCAAGCAGCAATTCATCATTGTTTTACAACCTTTTTCGGGCAGCAATTCGATTTTTCCTCTTGGTTTATCACCTTTAAGCAATGTTGTGATCGATACTGGAACGATTATGCATGTCGACGTTTGACAAGGACTGAATATCGGCGTCTCCGCTTTTTGGAGACAATGAGCGTATATAATAGAAAAGCAGATCATCAAATGGCTGATGCGTTCCAAGATTATTTCGATCAAGTGGTCGGACGTTTTTCCGTTCCAGTTGATGGGCTTATCCCTTTATTGCATTGGCTGCGTAATCGTTCTGTTCCGCTTGGTGTTATTACCAATGGAACGGGTCGAATTCAGCGGGAAAAACTGTATTATGCTGGCCTCCACCCATTCTTTTCTGATGAGGCGATCATTATTTCAGAGGAAGTAGGAATGAAAAAACCAGATCGAGCGATTTTTTCTTACGCAAAACAACAACTCGCACCGCATTGTGATCAGCCGTTATTTATTGGTGATTCTTGGGAACTTGATGTTGTCGGAGCATTGCGAGCAAACTGGCAAGCCGTTTACTTTAATCCCCGCCAGAACGCTCCGACAACGTTTCATCAGCCGGTTGCGGTATGTAACAATGTTAACGAGCTGCTGGTTCTATTGCGGGAACCACCTGACGAAGGAAAGGGGTAGGGGAGATTGAATGGACATATGGAGCTTTTATATTGGCAACTTGTGTATTCATTTGTAAGGCGACAATATCGAATCATTAAAGTATCAAATGGCCCCAATGAAATTTGGTTAGAGTCATTTCATCATCAAAACATCCCGCTCATTCGAATTGTTCGCTATGACATTGATTGGAGCAGTTGGCTGAAACGTGATATCGAGTATGCGTGGCGCGTGGCGGAACAGGTAAAAAGGAGATATATGAAGCGAACAGTTCAAGTGCTGAACATTTATATTTCGACATATCCTCCTGTTGATGATTGGGAATTTCTTGTTGAAAAACCGTTGCCGTTTTCCCGCGATGCTCGTGCCGCTTTACGAACCGTTTTTATTCATTCAGCAAATGTACCGCATTCGCTTCAACAAATAAGCGAGCAAATTCGAGAACCGATCACATTGCCTTCGCTTGAGAGGGATGAGGACCCGTTTCTTGCTGCGGAACATATAAAACGCCAAGCGCTGCAGTTAACAAGTGAACAACAAGAAAGAGAGAAGCGCTTGTTTGAATATGGCAGGCCCATTTTTACATACGCATTTATTGCCTTGCAAGTATTCATGTTTTTGCTTCTTGAATGGAAGGGTGGCAGCACCAATCCAGCTGTGTTAATCGAATATGGAGCGAAGTTTAACCCGCTCATTCAAGAAGGAGAATGGTGGCGCTTTTTTACACCGATTTTTTTACATATTGGTTTTTTACATTTGTTCATGAATACGTTTGCTCTTTATTATTTAGGAACGATGGTGGAACGCCTATATGGTTCATGGCGCTTTTTTGTCATCTATTTAACCGCGGGGTTTTTTGGAACGCTCGGTAGCTTTTTATTTACCTCTTCTCTTTCCGCTGGAGCTTCGGGCGCGATTTTCGGATTGTTTGGTGCGCTTCTTTATTTTGGAACGGTCTATCGCTATCTTTTTTTACAAACGATCGGAATGAATGTCATTAGTTTAATTGTGATTAATTTAATATTTGGCTTGGTGATCCCGGGGATCGATAATGCGGGGCATATCGGCGGATTAATTGGCGGATTTTTAGCAGCGAGCGTTGTCCACTTACCCCGTCATCGAGCATGGAACAAACAGGTGGTTTCCCTGTTCTTCACGTCATGTATTGTTGCTGCTGCATTATATGCTGGGTTCCGATAATCAAAAAGTTACGAAATCGTTTGAACGAGTTGAATTTTTTCCCCGTTTTTCGTTTCTGTTAAAACAATTAAGTGTGAATAGTCTTTGCTGAGCAAAATGAGCGGTACAGTGCTTCCGATCGGAGAGATGACTGAACCGTCTTCCCGTTTAATGCCTAAGAAATAATTTCTATACAGTCCTTCCCAAAGTTTTCCGATAATTTCTTGGGTCTTTTCGAAAGAAAGGTCGGGAAATGGCTGTTCATTGTAAACAATTAACTCTGGTAAGTATAAATGATAGTAGTTTTTTTCTTGAATCGAAAAATGATTGAACAATGTTTCGGCCGTATATTGAAGAGATTCATTCGTCGTTTTGGTTAAAACGCTTTGCCACTCTTTTTCTTCTGATGTTCTCGGGCGGCGGAAGGAAGTTAATGGACTATATGGGGAATCGATGACATATAGTTGATCGCCGCTCATTTTCTGACTGCTTCCAATCGTACTGCCCTTATGAATTTCTCCATAATGAAACGAAATCGCTTGAAAGAAGTGACTATCTTTTGTGCGAACGTCTTTTTTTTGCAGCAATGTTTGACTATTTTGTTTCCATTCCGATAACGTTTCGACTAAGCGCCCGTCGGCGAAAAGAAGAGAAATGTCTTGACGTAGATATACTTGTCTGTCTAAAGTGGAAGATACCATCCAAAGAAGGGGGTATTTCCCATTTTGTTTTGGGGGTTGGAGCTTGAGATTCGTTGTTGCTTTAGTGAATCGTACCGTCGGATCAAGAGGGAAGAAGATAATTGTTTCTTTTGTTGGTTGTGTTAAGGAAAAGGGAAACATGTATACAAATAGAAAAAATGCTGTTATCATCGTTCCGATTTGCCATATTCGTCTCATACTGCGCCTCCATCTATTTGGACAAGTTTTTCACCAATGTATGCACGCGCCTTGAAAAATATGTATGAATTTATTTTCCGTTGTCAAAGATGGAAGAGAAAACGGTTTTGTGGAGGGCAGGTGAAAGACGATGGCAAATGAAGCGACGCGACGGACGGTTTCAACGATTTTACAAGAGAATGTCTCTTACCTACGTGAACGACTCGGTGCAGGAAAAAGCTTTGATGTCATTCATTTAGATGTAGAGTATGCGGGGCGCTCCATGGCATTATTTATGATTGATGGATTTGTCAAAGATGATATTTTGCATTATCTGATGCGATTTTTAGCTTCGCTTGACGAAGAAACATTAACATCCCATCCGCTTGAAAAATTGTTTAAAACCTATGTTCCGTATGTAGAGTTAGAAAAAACAAACGATTTAGATCGGGTTGTCGATGTGGTGTTGGCTGGCCCCACTGCTTTAGTTGTTGATGGGATCGATTATGTCATTTTAATTGATGCCCGTACCTATCCTGTTCGGGGGCCGCAGGAGCCGGATATTGAGCGGGTTGTCCGTGGCGCGCGTGATGGATTTGTCGAGACGATCGTCTTTAATACAGCACTAACACGGCGGCGTGTGCGCGACCGTTCATTGCGAATGGAATATTTGCAGGTCGGGCGTCGTTCAAAAACCGATATTTGCATTTGCTATATTGAGGATATTGCTGATCCTGAAATTGTCAAAAGTGTAAAAGAGGCGATTTTAAAAATCGATACAGACGGCTTACCGATGGGAGAAAAAACGGTGGAAGAATTCATTTCGGGGCGGCATTGGAATCCGTATCCAATCTTCCGTTATACGGAGCGCCCCGATACGGCGGCATCACATTTATATGAGGGACACGTCTTAGTGATTGTGGACGGCTCGCCAAGCGTATTAATTATGCCAACGACATTTTGGCATCATTTGCAACACGCGGAAGAGTACCGAAATAAACCAATTGTTGGCGCTTACTTACGTTTCGTCCGTTTTTTAGCAATTTGGGCTTCTATTTTTCTTCTGCCGCTTTGGTACTTAATGATGACGGAACCAGAGCGATTGCCTTCCGCTCTTTCTTTTTTGGCAAAGGCGAAGATGGGAGATATTCCATTATTTGCGCAAATTTTGATGATTGAGCTCGGTATTGACATGTTAAGAATGGCAGCGATTCATACGCCGTCTTCTTTGGCAACTGCGCTAGGATTAGTGGCGGCCCTTATGATCGGCGGCGTAGCGGTTGAGGTCGGTTTATTTTCCAACGAAGTAATTCTCTATTTTTCTATCGCTACAATCGGAACGTTTGCGACACCAAGCTATGAAATGGGCTTGGCTAACCGCTTAGTGCGAATGGGGTTGCTCGTTATGACAGCTCTGTTTGGTGTTTACGGTTATGTTATTGGAATTATGTTATGGCTTGTGATGCTTGCACGCATGAAGTCATTCAATGTTCCTTACCTATGGCCGTTTATTCCGTTTTCGTATCGGGCGATGCGCGATGTGCTTATTCGTTCACCGATTCCACTAAAAAATCGTCGACCGACCGTGCTGCATCCGCGTGACCCTGATCGGTAGCAAACAGGCTATCTCGTAATGATAAAGAGATAGCCTGTTTGTTTTTCATTTCTTGACGCTATCCCGATTTCTTTATACATTTATAATGTGTACATAACCGAAAAAAGATATGCGATAACATAGTGTAGGTGAAAAAATGAAAACGGTTTACGATGTACAGCAACTGTTAAAAAAGTTTGGTACGATTATTTATGTTGGAGATCGTTTAGCCGATCTAGAATTAATGGAAGAAGAATTAAAAGAATTATATCAGTCACAACTTGTCGATGTAAAAGACTATCAAATGGCGCTTCTCATTTTGCGTCACGAAGCGCAGTTGGAACGCGAAAAACGAATGAAAAAAGGATGAGAGAAGATGGCGGAAAAATGGTTAGTTGGTGTGGACTTAGGTGGAACAACAGTGAAAATAGCGTTCGTGACTAGTGATGGGGAATTGATTCATAAATGGGAAATAGACACAAACAATTCCGAAGATGGGAAATATATCGTTCCTGATATTGCGAAATCCATTGAGCGAAAGTTGGAAGAATGGGGACAAACAAAAGATAAGTTGATCGGTATTGGGATGGGAGCACCAGGGCCGGTTAATACAGAAACCGGAGTTATCTATCAAACGGTGAATTTACCATGGAAAAACTACCCACTGAAAGAGCGATTAGAATCGGAAACTTCACTTCCGGTCGTCGTTGATAATGACGCGAATATCGCTGCTATTGGTGAGATGTGGAAAGGGGCAGGAAACGGGGCAAAAAATTTAGTTTGTGTTACGCTTGGTACGGGGGTAGGCGGCGGTATTATTGCCAACGGTCAAATCATCCGCGGTACCAATGGAGCAGGAGGAGAAATCGGGCATATAACTTCCGTTCCGGAAGGAGGAGCACCTTGTAATTGCGGTAAGACCGGATGTTTGGAAACAATCGCGTCAGCGACGGGAATCGTTCGAATCGCCAAAGAGAAGTTAGCAAAAGATGAAAAGAAAAGCGTGTTACATCTCCGCACCGTGACTGCCAAAGACGTCTTTGACGCGGCGAGAGAAAACGATGAACTAGCATTGGAAATTGTTGATTATGTTACATTTCACCTCGGCTTAGCGTTAGCGAATGTAGCGAATGCTCTCAACCCAGAAAAAATCGTTATCGGCGGTGGTGTATCAAAGGCTGGGGATATTTTAGTCGAACGCGTTCGCAGATACTTTGACCGCTTTGCCTTTCCACGCGTAGCTGAAGGGGCAACAATTGCGATCGCTACGCTTGGTAACGACGCGGGAGTCATCGGCGGGGCATGGTTAGCAAAAACCGCTTTTTTACAGTAAAGTAGGGACAATTTTGCCCCTATTTTTTTGTAACCTTTTTTGCTTTGATTCGTCTATAAATGATGTACAAGACGGTGGCTTACGACAATTACTATTCTATCTTCCTACTTTTGAAAAAAGGTTGCTTTTTTGTAAAAAAAGTATTAAGATTGATGTTGGTTAATTGAAGATAAACCTAATTTATGTAAAAAATCAATATGTTACCAAAAAAGTGTATATGGGTCAGCTCTCTTTTGGAAAAAGGAGGTTAGAGAGACCATGAATCGAGCAACATTGAAAAAGTATCGTCTTTTGTTCATTGCAACGGTTCTGCTATGGCTGAAAACATATATTGTCTATAAAACTAGCTTTGATATAGAAATCGAGTCATGGAAACAAGAATTTATTTTATTTATTAATCCGTTAAGCTTCTTGCTTTTTGTTTTTGGTTTTTCTTTATTCATGAAGGAAAAAGCTCGCAATCGTTATATCGTGATCATGAGCTTTTTAATTACTGTCTTGTTGTATGTCAACGTGATGTTTTATCGGTTCTTTAATGATTTTATTACGCTCCCGGTCTTGTTTCAAACAAGCAATATGGGGGATTTAGGGAACAGCGTGTTTGAGTTGTTCCAGTTTAGTGATTTGCTTATGTTTGTTGACGTTGCATTTTTAACGTGGCTTGTATGGAAAAAGCCGTCCTTTGTTCCATTTGAGCCGATTGCGAAAAAGGAACGCCACGCTTATTTCTTAGCATTAGTGGTAGTCGCTTTATTGAACCTTGGTCTTGCTGAAACAGAGCGACCGGAATTATTAACGAGAACGTTTGACCGTAAAATGTTAGTGAAAAATATTGGAATGTATAACTATCTTGTTTATGATGCTGTCCTCCAATCGAAGTCAAAGGCGCAACGTGCATTGGCGGATAGCAGCGAGTTAGCAGATATTGAAAACTATATTCGCGCTAATGAAAAAGCACCAAATAAAGAGTTGTTTGGCATCGCGAAAAATCGCAATGTTATTATTGTCTCCATGGAGTCGTTGCAAAGTTTTGTGATTAATAACAAAGTAAACGGGCAGGAAATTACGCCGTTTTTAAACGACTTTATTAAGCAAAGTTACTACTTTGATAATTTATACCATCAAACCGGGCAAGGAAAGACATCGGATGCCGAGTTTTTGATTGAAAACTCATTGTATCCGCTAGGTCGTGGTGCGGTGTTTTTTACACACGCAACTAATGAGTATAATGCGACGCCAGAGATTTTGAAAAAGCATGGGTATTATACAGCTGTGTTCCATGCCAATAACAAAAGCTTTTGGAACCGCGATATTATGTATCAATCATTAGGATACGACCGTTACTTCTCTTTAACAGATTTTGATGTCAACGAAGAAAATTCTGTTGGTTGGGGCTTAAAGGATAAATATTTCTTTGAACAATCATTGCAGTATTTAAAAACATTGCAGCAACCGTTCTATACAAAGTTTATTACATTAACCAACCACTTCCCATTTGAACTTGAGGAAGAGGACCGATTAATTCCAGAGTATACGTCAGATGACCGTACAGTGAACCGCTATTTCCCGACGGTTCGTTACATGGATGAATCGTTGAAAGCGTTCATTGAAGGCTTGAAAAAAGAAGGGCTATATGACAATTCAATTATCATTTTATATGGCGATCATTATGGTATTTCTGAAAACCATAATGAAGCGATGGCACAATATTTAGGAAAAGAAAAGATTACGCCGTTTGATCATATACAATTACAACGCGTACCGCTTATTATTCATATCCCGGGTGTAACGGATAAGCATCCGGAAGTCATTTCCAAAGTATCAGGACAAATCGATGTTAAGCCAACTATTCTTCATCTACTAGGTATCGATACGAAAGACGATATTCACTTCGGTCAAGACTTATTCGCGAAAGATAAGATGGAATTTGTAGTATTGCGCGATGGTAGCTTTATTACAAAGGACTATATTTATAAAGACAACATTTGTTATGACAAAAAGACAGGATTAAAAACCGATATGTCTCATTGCGAGCCTTATATGGAAAAGGCAAAACAAGAATTGGATTACTCGGACAAAATCGTGTATGGTGATTTGTTGCGCTTTTACAACGATTAAACTGCAATGGGCGAGAAGTAAAACTAATGAAAAAACTGGCGTATAGGTAGCTAAGTGTAGTACCTATGAAGCCAGTTTTTTTATGTTCTCTCTCATTTTCTCCGCGAACATTTCATATGTTGGAGATAGATACAGCGGAGAGGGGAGACACAGTTGAATATACGTGCACGTCTTGGTGATACATTGACCATGTATAGCGAATGGTTTTCCGTTCCTTATGAGTTGATCGTTGATGCTAATCTCCACTTAACCGGGAAACAGCTTCAGCAAGGGGATGTCGTTATCATTCCCGGGTATGAGACCATTGACACGTTAGAGAATCTTGCTCGGTTTACTTCTGTACATGTGGAAGCGCTGAAACGAATGAATGGTGCGGCGTTTACGAATGGACAATTTCAAATTCCAAAGCGAATCGATACCCCTATTGTGAATGGAAAAAGACAGTATGATTTTGCAGCCTTGCAACAAGATATCGAGTGTTTATGTGATCATTATCCATTCATAAGAAAACGTGTGATTGGGAGCAGCGTATTAGGATTACCTTTGATTGAATTAAAAATCGGGCAAGGGTCGACGCATATTCATATCAATGGATCTTTTCATGCCAATGAATGGATTACAACTGCGATTATTATGACGTTTGTCAACGATTATTTGTTGGCGTTAACAAACGGGCGGCCCTTACGCGGTCATCGCATGCTCGATTATTATAAAAAAGTGACGTTATCGATTGTGCCGATGGTGAACCCGGACGGTGTCAATTTAGTATTGAATGGGCCGCCAGAAGCAGAATCATACCGTGATGAAGTGATCCGTATAAACAGCGGAAGTCTTGATTTTTCGCAATGGAAGGCAAACATTCGCGGCATTGATTTGAATAATCAATTTCCGGCTAAATGGGAAGTAGAGCAAGCACGTAAAATCCCGAAGGCGCCTGCTCCACGCGATTTTCCGGGAGTTGCCCCATTAACGGAACCAGAAACGAAAGCAATGGCTGCATTGACAAATGAAAGTGATTTTGCGATGATTTTGGCGTTCCATACACAAGGAAAAGAAATTTATTGGGGATATGAAGGATTCGAGCCGAGCGAAGCAGAAAAAACAGTCAATGAATTTGCAAACGTAAGCGGATATAAAGCAATACGTTATATTGATAGCCACGCTGGTTATCGTGATTGGTTCATTCAAACATGGAGGCGACAAGGATATACCATTGAATTAGGAGAAGGAGTCAACCCATTACCCATCGAACAATTTTCCGAAATCTACAAAGATAGTCTCGGTATTTTTCTAGCGGCATTGTATATGGCTTGAGGAAAAGAAGAAAACCAGTTTATAATCAAAGTAAAAAATAAAGGAGCAGAGAACATGGCAATCGTTGATGTTACTGTTATTCCTATTGGCACCGCTAGCCCTAGTGTGAGCGAATATGTTGCAGAAATACAAAAAGTATTAGAGGCGTATAAACGTGATGGGAAAATTGATTTCATGCTTACACCAATGAACACGATTATTGAAGGAGAGCTTTCGGTATTATTTGAAGTTATTCAAGCGATTCACGAAGTTCCGTTTTCTAGAGGAATACAGCGCGTAGCGACTAACATTCGCATTGATGACCGTCGCGACAAAGAGCGCCATATGGCGGATAAACTGGCTAGCGTGCAAGAAAAATTGCGATAAAAACAAAACAAGAGGCTGTTTAAGCCTCTTGTTTAGTGAGTACCAGTTGGAAAACCGTGATGCCATACAGTCATGACTGTAAACCAACCAAATACAGCAGCTGCTCCTAATCCGAAAAGTAAGCCAAGTATATTTTTCTCACGCAATGAACGCACGATTCCGTAAAGCGCTAACAATGTTACTAATGAAAAAATAATCACTAATCCCATTATATTTACCCCCTTTGCGAAATAGTACACAAGTCGGCTATGTAGAAATAACGAATTCTTTTCCATTTTAATCTTTTTTTATTGATTTGTCGAGGTCAAAAATGTGGACTGTAACATTGTAGGCAGCCGCTACTTTCATTAAGAGCTCCTCGTGATGGCGACCGATAAAATAAATCGTTTCTTTTTCGTTCTTTTCTTTAGCAATGAGATATTCATCGAGTTGGAGAATCATCATTTCGATTTCTGTTTGGTCACCATCAATAACCGAAAAGGCAGTGACAGCATTTTGGTAAATATACGCACGACCTTCTTCTGAGATGAATCCATAGTCATTAAAAAGATCGGTAAATTCAGTATTTTCCACTTCGATGAGACGTTCAATGTCCGTCCGTAAGTGAGAAGGAGGCTCAGTTGCAATAAGCCATTCTTCATCTTGGTCAATGACGTTGCTGTTGTTGGTGAGTTCTGCCGAAAACGGAATTGCATATCGTGTAATCATCGTATCCCTCTTTATCTTTTTTATTTCATTGTAGCATAAAGGGCAGCATTAGGATAAAATGGTGGCTATAGAGAAGTGAGTAAATGGAGGGATTTTTATGAAGTGGGAACGTATTCCGCTCGGACCATTACAAACGAACGCCTACATACTGTCTCATTCTGATGGTACATGCGTGATTTTTGATCCGGGTAGCGAAGGAGAAAAGCTTGTTCACTATATAGAGCAGCAAGGTTGGACGCCGCTGGCAATTTTATTGACACACGCTCATTTTGACCATATTGGCGCCATTAACGATGTGCAAAAAAAATGGCAAATTCCAATTTATATTCATGAACAGGAAAAAGAGTGGCTTGCGGATCCTCTTCTGAACGGTTCGGCGTATTTTATCGGCGAGCAAATTAAAGTGAATTATGCGCCACAATGCTTGAAACAAGAACAAACGCTAAAAATCGGAAATTTTACGTTTGAGCTGCTCGAAACGCCAGGGCATTCACCGGGAAGTATTTCTTACTATTTACGAGAAATGGAAGTGATTTTTTCTGGAGATGTATTGTTTGCGGGCAGTATCGGTCGCACGGATTTGCCGGGTGGCAATTACGATCAGCTTATGCGTAGCATTCATGACAAACTGCTTGGTTTACCGGAAGAAACCATTGTTTTACCGGGGCATGGTCGTGAAACAACCATCGGAGCGGAAATGGACTCGAATCCGTTTTTACATGGATTTTAAGAAAAGCGACGTCGTCGCAAACAGCTCTTGAAGCAGCTGTTCTTCGAGTGCGGAAGTGCTTGCGATTCCAGTGAGGAGATGATTGGTACAAAAAAGAAAAGTGGAGGCGTTCCGCCTAATCGCGACAGGCAAATGTTCTCTGCTTGTTCAGAGGGCCCTGTCACCCCGGAGGGCTGGTTTGCCTCCAGTGATCTCGAGCATTATGTTTTAATTATGATTTGTGCAAGTTTTGTATGGATAAATTGTTTGGTTGCCGGAGTAAGGCAATACGAAAAGCAGTGCCAAACGCGCAACGCCGTAAGAAAAATATTTTTCCAATTGAGAAATGATTTGCATGAAACGAAACGGAGAAGGTTATTTTAACAAGCGTTGCGATCCAAGCTGGACAATGCAGAAAACTAGAAGTATCGCAGTTAGATTTTGGAGCTAATGGTGTTTACGCGGAGTTTGGAGCTATGGCATAAGGAAGCTGGACAGCTTGAAAAATAGAGGCGACAAGCTCAAGTGCAATAGTAGTTTCTAGAAACCATTGCGAGTCATATATAAAAAACCCTTCTCAATTGAGAAGGGTTTTTTGGGGGATGTTCTATCCATATAATGGGAGGGGATATAGTTAAGCTACTATCATAACAATATAACAACATTTTTACTATGTCAATAGTGAAAACGTGATTAGGGGAGAAATTTGTCATGGGCCATGATATTTATACAGCTATTCGGTCAATGCCGCAACAACGTATGTCATATGCGGATTATATGAGGTTCACGTTGTATGATGAAAAATATGGATATTATATGCGGAACCGCATCAAAATTGGTCGGTTCGGTGATTTTATCACAAGCAGTCACCTTTCAAATGTATTTGGTAAACTGTTCGCCTCCTTGTTTATTCGCTTAGTGGAAACAGAGGAGATCCGTCCGTGTATTTGTGAGTTAGGGGGAGGCGATGGTAAATTCGCTCGCGCGGTTTTAGAGGAATGGAAAGAAACATCTTTAGATACTTACGAAACATTAACATATGTCATCATTGAAACGAGTCCATATCAGCGCAAAAAGCAAATGGAAACGCTTGGGGGTTTTAGCGAAAAAGTTGTTCAATATAAAGACATCAGCGAGTTTCAGCAATATGTTTCTCGATTTTCCGGCATAGTTTTTAGCAACGAATTTTTCGATGCTTTTCCAGTTCATGTGATTACAAAAGAAAACGGGCAATTATACGAGCTATTTGTAGCGCTTCATCATGGACAACTTATCGAAGAAAAACAACCGCTGCAAAATGAGGATATTCTTTGCTATTTACGCGAGCGGAACATTTCTTTGGTGGATGGACAGCGCTTTGAAGTGCCATTAGCGATGAAATCATTTATTATGGAAACGGCGTCGTTGTTTGAATCATGTGTCATGTTTACAGTCGATTACGGATATAGCGATGAGGAATGGCAGCTTCCGGCGAGACGGCATGGGAGTTTGCGCGGGTATTATCAACACCAATTAGTGCCGAATCCGCTTGCTTATCCCGGCGAGATGGATATAACAGCGCATGTTCAGTGGAATGCACTTCGGATGTATGGGGAACGAGCTGGATGGGAATGGGTGACAACGATGCGACAAGACCGTTTTTTATTGGCAGCAGGAATATTACACTATTTAGTGAACCATCACGATGTGAATCCATTTTCTGAGAGAAGCCGTCAAAACCGCGCGATTCGTTCGCTTATTACCGATGAGGGGATGAGCGTTGCCTTTCAAGTCATGGTGCAACAAAAAGGGATAAAAATAAATTGGGAGAACATATGGATAGAACCGAATTTTTTGTAAAACAAAAAGCGATGAACTGTCCATCGCTTTTTGTTTTGTTTCACCTCGACGACAGCGCTTCCATCCTGCTGCGCGTTAGCTCTGTTGGGCTTAAATCTCTGTGGGTGAAAAGCGGGAACTCCCCCCATCATCCCCGCTTTTTGTGTTACTCTCCCACTCCTGGGACCATCATAAACGTTGTCCAGTACGTAAACGCAGCGAAGAAAATGGTTAAGTATGCTCCAAAAATGTAAATATACATTCTTTCCGTTAATTTTAAATAGCCAAGCAACAAGAAAAATACTGTCTGACCAAAGAAAATTAACGAAGTCGTATGCATATGACCAAGATAAAACATTACCGCAAAAATGCCTGTCCAGAACGCTAAGACACGGAACATCCGGTCCATTATGTATCCCTCCTTTTTGCGCAAATCGTTGCCTTTACTTATTATAATGCACATTTTATAGCAATGTAAATAATTGCTTTTTACTTTGTCAGCATCGCGCGATACGAACAGCAATCACAGCCGCTTATCATATTTTCAAGTTCCATCAACTCGATTTTGTCAAATAAAACTTCGATCATGCCTTGTAAAAATGCATGATGCATGTGACAAACCATTTGCGGCTGTTGAAGCGCAATTTCTTTAAATGGGCAGTTAAAAATGTGAAGATATAATTTTTTTTCATTGTCATCGTATTCAGAGGTCAGATAAAGTCCAGCTGTTTCCGATGCTTCTTGCAATATCGTGATTTTCTCAGAGAATGAAAGCTGTTCAGGAATTTGATCGTGTGCAAGACGTTGTTTTATTAATTCTTTTCCAAAGGTTTTACCCGTTTCGTATAGAGCTTGCTTCCCTGCTTCTCCTAGTTTCATCAGCGCTTGAATGGCCATCTTGGAAAGCAATTGGTAGTCACGAAACGGAAAATGAAGTTGAATGACATCGTTAGATAGGCGATAAAGGCGACTTGGTCGACCGCCTTTACCTGTTTTTTGTGTTTCGGAGACGAGCATATTCACATCCTCGAGTTTCGCTAAGTGAAGACGGGCGACGTTCGGATGAATGTTGAACGCTTCAGCAATTTCTTGCACGGATACTTCTTTATGTTTTTTGGTGATATATTCATAAATATGATAACGAGTTGAATCAGCCAATACGCTTGTGATTTTTAGTGTTTGTTCCATAAATTCTCACTCCTAGACGAATAGTTGCTACATTTATTATAATACAGCGATTTTAGCACTGGCACTGTAACGATCGTAAAAATTTCATAAATTGTTCAATTTTATGGCTTTGCGCAAAAAGATGAAAAATTTTTGATATTTAAGAAGGAAAATGAAAGAAATATGTCGAAATCATTATCCAGAAAGGAGGGACAAAACAAGCAAATGAACGAAATTGAACAGCTGGCTGACCGTTTAATCAAAGAAGCTAGCGTGTTGAAAGCATCTGATATTCATGTTGTGCCGCGACGGGAAGATGCTGTCATTCAATTCCGTGTGGATGGAGTTTTGTCCAGAAAGGAAATCCTCACAAAAGAAAAATGTGAGCGATTGGTTGCCCATTTTAAATTTTTAGCTGGGATGGACATTGGTGAGCGGCGCCGGCCGCAAAGTGGTGCAATGGAGATCAAGCAAAATGACATGATAGTTAGCTTGCGGTTATCAACGTTGCCGACAGTTTACGATGAAAGTCTCGTCATTCGTCTTCTCCCTCATGACTCTTTTCTTCCTTTATCACAACTCTCTCTGTTTCCAAACACAACAAAAAAATTGTTATCCCTTCTCCATCATTCCCATGGATTAATGATTTTTACAGGGCCGACTGGTTCAGGAAAAACGACTACGTTATATACATTGCTGCGCGTATGTCAAGACAAGTGGAATCGCAATGTCATTACGCTTGAGGATCCTATTGAAAAGAAAACCGACCACGTTTTGCAAGTACAAGTCAACGAAAAAGCAGGAATAACGTATGCGACTGGCTTAAAAGCGATTTTACGTCATGATCCCGACGTAATTATGGTCGGGGAAATTCGCGACGCAGAAACAGCGAGAATTACGGTTCGCGCTGCCTTAACGGGTCATCTTGTATTATCTACCTTGCATACGAACAATGCACTTGGAGCGATTTATCGACTACGCGAATTCGGTATACCGTGGCAAGACATTGAGCAGACATTGCTTGCCGTTGCAGCGCAGCGTCTTGTAGACATAAGGTGCCCGCTCTGCCAAGAAAACTGCTCCCCATTTTGTCGAAACAAAAGAAAAGTGCGGCGCGCGGCCATTTATGAGCTGCTGTATGGCAAGGCATTAATGAAAGCCATTCAAGCGGCACGAGGGGAGAAAGTGACATACCGTTATGAAACGTTAGACGATGTAATAAAAAAAGGGATCGCGCTAGGATTTTTATCACCACATCTTCTTATGCGTGAGGGGATTAAAGAAAATGTTTAAGAAAAATTGGTCGTTACAACAACAAGGAGTATTTCTAGTACGACTCGGCAACCTTCTTGACAAAGGTTATTCGCTGTCTCAAGCAATCGAGTTTTTAGAAATTCAAGAACCGCTTTCTCATCGTCATGATCTGCAGCGCTGCCTTTCTCGACTCCGCTCTGGTTTTCCTTTCTATAAATCATTAGAGCCGCTCCATTTTCATACCGAGGCGATAGGATATTTATTTTTTGCGGAACAGCACGGTGACCTTCCTCGAGGTATTACAGAAGCAGGCCGTATGCTTCTTCATAAATCTGCTTATTTGCAGCGCCTGCGCAAAGCAAGCAGCTATCCGCTTTTTCTCCTTTGCTTTATGATGATGATGTTGACCATGATTCAACATGTACTACTTCCTCAATTTATTCATCTTTCTTCTTCTTTTCCTATCCATCGCTTTTCTATTTCTCGTCTACTTGTACAAACTGTTTCTTTTATCCCTTCTCTTTTTATTTTTGTCTGTATCACCATTCTTGTTTTTCTTCTCGTTTATTTTGCTTGGTTCAGAAAATTATCAACGATGGCGCAAATCAATATATGGATGAAAATTCCGCTTGTTCGTACGTTCATGAAACTTTATTATACGCATTTGTTCGCTTTACAGTTCAGTCACTTATTACACGGAGGTCTTTCTATTTATGAGTCGCTGCAAGTATTTGAGCGGCAAGAAAAAGTACCATTTCTACGCGAAGAGGGGAGATGGATGAAGGAACAGCTTGTCAAAGGAACTCCGTTAGACACGATTATCGCTTCCCGGCCTTGCTATGAACAAGAGTTAACGCTCGTTATTCGACACGGCCAATCAAACGGAGAATTAGCGAACGAATTATTTCATTACAGTCAATTTGTTTTTCAAGCAATGGAAGAACGAATCGAAAAGTGGATGCGTCTCATTCAACCTATTTTGCTTTCTTTGATTGGATTACTTGTCGTTTGTATGTATTTAGCCATTTTATTACCGATGTTTGAAACGATGAATGAATTATAACATGGAGGGATCATGAATGAACGAAAAAGGATTTACGTTGATAGAGATGTTAATCGTGTTAATGGTCATTTCCGTTCTATTGCTCATTACGATTCCGAATGTCACGAAGCATAACAGCATGATTAATAATAAAGGGTGCGAAGCGTTTATCAAATGGAATACATACAGTACACCCTTTTTATAATGCTTAATATTACAAGGGGTTAGAGGAATGGTCAAGTAGATTACAGTATACTGGAATACATTGTAAAATAAATAATATGGAGATATGATATTCAGGTGGAAATAAGCATACAGAAAGGAATGAAATAATTTGAAAGTTACTTTTGTAGGGGAATTAAATGTGGAAAGATTGGCTAAGGCTTTAATTGAATTAGTGATAATATGAGTGAAACAGATTGGGGAAAATTTGAAGAGAGAGCAGAAAAATTCTAGATATATCAAGGTCTTATAGCAATTTGTATGCTAATTCAATAGGGCTTTATTAAACTAAGGGAAAAATTACAAGAGACTGAAAGGTCTCTTTTTTTGTACTAAGATTCTCTTTTTTTTCGACATCATTTATTAATTTATCAAAGGATTCTAGATACTTTTGTGGAAATAAGTATGAAAATGAAGAAAAAATAGGTGTGGTTTTAATGGCAATAAACATAAACTCTTCTCAAACATCAGACAATATTAATCAATATGTGATACTTTGTAAGATTGGTTATTGGGAGTATTTTGAAAATGTGTGTGAAATTTATAAGCCTTATATTAATTATCTAGCTAATAAATATTTTTATAAAGATGGAGATAAAGAGGATTTAATTCAGCAAGGTTTGATTGGATTATACTATGCTATACAAAGGTTTGACCCGCATAAAAATAAACAATTTGATTCCTTTGCTAAATTGTGTATAAGAAAAAGTATACTTCAGATAATAAGGGGGAGTAATGCAAAAAAAACAAATTATTCATACAAATAGTGTTTTTCTTTTTGATTTAATTGAAGATGATTTTATTATTTTAGATACTATAATAAATAAGGATGCCATGTTACCAGAGGATATTTTGATTAGGAAAGAAGAAAAAACAGAAATACAAAATGTGGTTAAAAGAAACCTTAGTATTTTGGAAAGAAATGTATTCAATTTATATATTAAAGGATACTCACCAAAAGATATAGAAAAAGAACTAGAGGTAAGTTATAAGTCTGTTGATAATGCACTAGTCAGGATAAGAAAAAAAATGAAAAGTAAAAAGGAATCGGAAATACTTAGGCATTAATTGGGGGAGAGATATCTCTTTTTTATTTTGTTTTATTTTTTCCATTGGAGTGTTAAAATTAATGAAGCCTATATGAATTTATAAAAAAGGAGTATTTAAATGGCTAGTAATGATATAAAAAGCCTTTTTTATAAAATGGGAACTAACTTAGAGGCAAAGGCTTGTAAAATCCTTATGATTATGTATGGAATATCTGATGAAAATGGAAATGTTAATACATCTTTAACAGACTTACAACAAAGGTCAAATATGTCTATAAGCACAATTAGAAGTGCCCTAAAAGAGCTTGAGCAAAAAGGAATTTTAGAAATAAACCACAAAATTGGGCTAGAGACTGACTATATTCTTTTATTCTTAAAAAAACAGAAAGGGTTAAAAATAAGAATAGACAAGTATGATTATTTTTAGTATACTAATTTTTAGCATACTAATTTTTAGTATACCATGAACTTTTTTAATTATTGGAATTGGAGGATTAGAGGAAGTGGAGCAATTAACAATCTTTGATGAATTAGAGGAAGATATCATTGATGAAGAGATTTTTGATTTTCAAAAATTTAATGAGCAACACCAACTAACAGACAGAATTGATACAATTAATACACCAATAACATCTACAACAAGATTTACTGTATTGTCATTATTTGCAGGTTGTGGTGGTTTAGATTTAGGATTTAAAGGTGGGTTTACCTTTTTAGGAAAAGAATATTCCAGAAATAACTTTGATATTATTTGGGCTAATGAAATTAATAAACAAGCAGTAGAGACATATAGAAGTTACTTTGGAGACCATATTATTTGTGAGGATATCAAGAATATTGATGATAGTGAATTTCCTAAAGCAGATATAGTCCTAGGAGGTTTTCCATGCCAAGACTTTAGTTTGGCAGGTAAAAGAAGAGGTCTGACTGTTGAGAGAGGTAGACTTTACTTACAAATGAAAAGAGTCATTGATGCTGTTAGACCAAAAGCATTTGTGGCTGAGAATGTAAAAAATCTAATGATGATGGAAAATGGATTAATACTTAAAACAATAATAGATGATTTTAAAGATAGTGGATATAATGTTTATTACCATCTTTTCCATGCGGCTAATTATGGAGTGCCTCAAAATAGAGAGAGGGTAATAATTTATGGTATTAGAGAAGATATTGATATAGTACCTAAACTACCATTAGAAACTCATTCACCTGAAAATTGGGTAACTGCAAAAGAGGCTATTGATGATTTATGGGATAAGTTAGGTGATCCTAGTGTACCTAATCATTCAGAAAAAGATTACTCTAAGGCAAAGTTTTATGAAGGTAAAAAGACACAAGGAAATATGAGAATTCAAGCTGATAAAATAGCACCGACAATAAGAGCTGAGCATCATGGTAACATTGAAGGTCATTATAGGACTTTAGGTGATGAAAATGACCTTACTAATTGGAGAAGGTTATCAGTTAGAGAATGTGCTAGGATACAGTCTTTTCCTGATGATTTTGTTTTCAAATCAGCTGCATCTGCTGCTTATAAACAAGTAGGAAATGCTGTGCCTCCTGTGTTAGCATGGCATATTGCAAGAGCTTTGTATTTGTCATTAACACAAGAATAAAAATAAGGGAGGTGAAGAATCCTCCCAACTGTTTATTATTCCTCACTATTGCCATTAGAGATTTGACTATAGAGGTCTACAGCCTTTTTCATTTTAAATTTAAGTTCTGCCTTCTCAGCATCATTCATTTTCTCATACATAGAAAGAAAGTCTAATGTATATCTTCTAATGGTATTGTTAAACCAAGCTTCATTTTTCTTTATCTTCTCATTTTGTATTACATCAAGCCATCTATCAACTAAAATACCTTGCCAATCTTTTAACAGCTTAGACTTTTTAGCTATAGACTCTTTATCAATAAAATAAATCAGCTCTTTACCTTCTTTTTTTCTGTACTTTACATTGTGTTGTGATAATGTTTTAAATGATACCTGAGGTCTAGGGCTTCTATCAGGAAACTGCATTGTTTGTGTAATAGAGTTAACATATTGTCCTACTGTTATGTTGACTGATTTATCAGTGTGCTTTACAAATAATACCCATTCATTAGGGGTTACTTGTTGTACACTTGAGCCAGGAATTTTATCATCTTTTGTAGATTTTAACTCAATAGGAATAAATGTGATATTTTCTGTATCATCTTCCCTGATTTCTAGTAATAAATCAGGATTAACAAATACCCTTCCCTCTTTTCTTACAGCTTCTTTTAAATTATCTGTCAGCTCATTAGGAAGGTATACCTCACTTATGTATAGATTTTTAAAAGTACTATAAGACAAAGATTCTTTCTGATTTATTCTTCCATCAGTGAAAACAAGACTCAAATTACTACCCCATTTTTCCTCAGGTATTCTATTAAATTCTTCTTTTATATATTGTTTAAGGAATGATTTAAGCTCAGTATCTACATTTGCCTCATCTGCATGGAAATTTATTTCTTTTAATTTGTTAATATTGTTTTGCAATGTTTGTTCCAACTCAAACATAAAAGCATACATAAATAAATCAGCTTTCTTCTTAAATTCCAAATTCCAATCCTCCTTGTTTATAGAAATCATTTCCATTATATTATTTTCTGTTAATTGCTTCAATATTTTTAGGCTAATGTTTTGTTGTAATCTATTAATTTAGTTATAAGTGGGGCTTTTTGTATTTACCTATTAGATTAGGTATTATGAAATCTCCACAGAAGATTGGGATTGGCTTAGAATTTATCCTTTTATTTAGTATGCTATATTTGTATGTGCTCAACTAGTCTACAGCTTGTCTACTTGCTATATGCCTATTGTTGGATTGATTTGCTCTGTGTTTACAGCTATTGTCTACTAGGATGTCTACAATATATCTGCTGTATTCCAGCTAATGCTTTGCTGCCTCACCTGATACATAATTTTAAGAATATATATTTACACTAACCTCCTGCCTCTGCTATAGAGTAGTGGGCAGGATATAGGGGATTGACAACTTAACCTAAACCTAATAAAAATGAAGATTGATGCTATGAGCCCATCTTTGACAATGTTGTCAGATTGTTTAATAGTATAACATCAATAATTCTTAGCAATATCTTTGCATCCATTTTATTTCTACCAGCTACAGTAACACAGCTCATGGAACAGTAGAGAGGATAGTAATGAGAATACTGTTAGAGTTACAGCATGAGTCCAGCAATAATTAAGCTATTGTCTACAGCTTTGCTCAATTCAATCACACTAAGTTCAATACTGACAATACAAGCAGTCCCCTATAGCTATTATTGTATGTTGTACCTGATGTTTTTTCTGGAGTGGGAGGAGGGGGTTAAGTTGTGTTTCTTGGGCTTTTTTAAAAGCTGATCCTTACAGCTATCTATACTATTAAAGTCATTTTTCACTTTTGTTGTTTAATTTTAAATTATTTTTTGCTTTATCAATAAAATCAATAATGTCATTTACTGTTTGGTCAAAATTTTTTTTGATTTCATGCTCCCAGACCCTTTTTATATGCCACTTCCTTTTTAAATAATATTCTTGCACCTCTTTATCTCTTTGTTTGTTGCGTTCCAATTTTTTTCTCCAAAATTCTTGATTACTTTTTGGTATTCTACCATGTAATTCACAAGCATGCCAAAAACAAGAATCTATAAAAATAACTATTTTGTATTTTTTTATAGCAATATCAGGTGTTCCAAATAATGACTTAACATTTTTTCTAAATCTTATCCCTCTTTTCCAAAGTTCTCTGGAAACTAGGTTTTCCAAGGAAGACTGTGAGCGAACTGATTGCATTATCTCTCTGCGTCTTTCTTTTGAAACAGTATCTACCATAAATATCCCTCCACATACAACATTTTAATTACTTTCTTAAGCAGTAGTTAACCAATGTACATATTTCTTAATAAATAACTTGGAGTGACTTTTCATAATTTTTTCTGTTACTTAATATATCCAATTTTATTGTATTTGAGTCTAAATTATCTTCATACAGCTAGATATATCTATGCTTTTGGAGGAGAAAAGAAATAAAAAGACAGCCTACAGACACCTTAATTACTGTCTATAGGCTATTTATAATGCAGATACTCCTAAGGAGAGATTACAACAAAATAAGTTTATATATAGCACTCAGATATGCAATAGAGCAGAAATGGGATGATTTCTATTATTATTTTTTGCATAATATTACATTTTAGGTTATTTTTATTTTGTGCATTTTTTACAACCTTCTCCCTTCTCCTGAAAGGGTATGCTCCCCCTGTATCCCACTGTTTACATAGCTGATAAACTTTGCCTCAACATCCTCAATAAATAATACACTTTGTCCATTTTCTCCTACCTTTTTGGACAGAAAATGCTATCCTTGATTTATCTGTGTTTAAAATGTCTGTTTTACATGTCCAAAATCTATTCTATAAAATTAGGAAAGGACAGCCAATCAATCAGAATAGCAGGAGGATTACATACAATGACAAAAGTTTATGGATATGCAAGAGTATCAACTACTGACCAAAATCTAGATGCTCAAATACAGGCTTTAAAACAGGCTGGAGCAGAGGAGATATACACAGATAAAGCATCAGGCAAAAGTACAAAGAGAGAAGGCTTACAGGCTCTCCTGAGCATTCTACAGGCAGGGGATACTCTTGTCATCACAAAGATGGACAGAATAGCTAGGAGTGTTAAAGAGGGCATTGCTCTTATTGATCAGTTAAATGAAAAGGGAATAAAACTCCATGTACTAAATATGGGAATGTTTGATGACAGTCCTACATCCAAGTTAATAAGAAATATATTGCTAGCTGTATCAGAATGGGAAAGAGAAATGATACTTGAGAGGCAGAGAGAGGGAATAGCTATTGCCAAAGCTAATGGCAGATATAAGACTAAGCCTAAGAAGTACCATGATAAAAATCCTGCTCTAATCCATGCTCTAGAGTTGTTTGCAAACAGAGCTAACAATAAGATGACTGTCAAAGAGATATGTCAGATTACAAAGGTAACAAGGTCATCCTTATATGCAATAGCCAAAGAGAAGGGTATTATCTAGAGGGCAATCCTGTCAGGACTGCTCTTTTTTATTATTGTCTTCTTTTTCTTACCTGCTTCCTCTTTTCTCATTAACAGTAGGAAGGACAGGGAAAGGAGGTTATTCTGAGGGAGTAAGGTATTTTTAAAGGACTGCTCTTTTTGTTGACTCCTCAGGCTCATTATCTGTCAGCCAAAAAATATTTTTTGCATTGCATAGTCTCTGATTTTCTTGGGTTTTGTAAAGTTAAAAACCTTGACAGTATAACATTTCCCTTATCTGAAAAATCCAAGTCCAAGCCAAGATTTGCAGAGATTGTTCAACAGCATCTATAAGCATCTATCAGAATATAACAGCCTCCAATGCCTTCCTGAGCTTCTTGGATAGCCTTTAGACAGCCTCTTATACCTTCTATAGCCTCTTTGCCTAAACTGCCTAACTGCTATTTACAGTTCAGGAGGAGGCAATAGATGGGCAATGAATGGGCAAATACTCAGGCTGATGGTATATAAACAAAAAAAGACAGCCTACAGGGGAGCAGATAACTCCTCCATAGACTGCCTGTGAATGAAATTATTATGTGAATGAGATTGTTACAGGAGAAATTGATCTGATACAGTCTAATATAGCCTGATACAGACTTACACAGAGAGATACAACAAGAGATACATATGAGCATAGTAGTGAGCACATTAGAACTGCCACAGCAGAGGAAAGCAGAGCCCCAATCCTGCCATAACTTTTTGGAATGCCTTTTTCCCTACCTACAGATGAGAAAGAAAGGTTAATGACTCCCTACTTAATTAGATTGCTGTATATTGCTTATTAAAGTTTATTCTCACAGCTTTACAGACTTGAATATAAAATGCTAAAGCATTGGGCTAAGCCTAAAGGCTTATCTCCCTCCATAATTAACTACATCTAATACTTATCTCTTGTTGTAGCTACAATATGAGATTAATACTTTAGGTATTTATTTTGTAGTCTGAGCTTTAGCTCAGTAGAGCTTGCTCTATAAGATAAGAGAGATTCTACTTTGCCAAAACATTGCTCATTCTTAGAGCCTCAAGAGAAGGAGCCATTTTGTAGAAGGGTAAAAATGCTCACATATTCCCCTTATTTGAGGTAAAAATGCTCACATATTATTCCCACATTTTCTTGTACTTTTCATTGCTTAGGTAAATTAAAGCAAAAAATGATCTGATTTACTTTATTCCTCCCTCCACAGCTATCTAAGTAAATGACTAAATCTTAATACTGAGGGAGGAGTAAGTAATGAGTCATAAATTTGTCAATTTAGAAACAGGGGAAAAGGTTGAGATAGCTTACTATAGGACTCCTGAGCAACAAAAGTCATATCAGGAGAAGAAAAAGAAAGAGGCAGTCCTAGAGAGGAGCAAAAATCCTTTTGTATTTACAGAGATGGATGCTTTTCAGGGAGGCTTATCTGTGCTGGATAATAAAGAGCTTGGCTACTTCCTAGTCATGCAGACATATATCAACTATGACAACATGCTCAAAACTCATCCTGATGAAAAACATCCAATGACTGTAAAGGAGCTACAGCAAGCCTTAAAGATTAAATCCCCTAAAACAATTAGAAAGCTACTAAAGGAGTTTGAAAGGCTGTCCTTGATTTATATTGATACTGTAGAGTCTCATGGTAAAAAACATGAGGCTATTTTTATTGCAGAAGAATATTGCTTCAGAAAAGGCATTGGAGGAGATTACAGCAAAAGAAAAACTGATAATGCTGTAAAGGTTTTTATCAATAGCCTACAGGATGTATATGCTCAGGATGCAATCAAACCTGCTGACATTGGATTCATTTACAGGACTATTAAATTTATCCACTATGAGACAAATTACCTTGTCCTCAATCCATCTGAGAGAGATAACAGCAAAATCATCCCTTTAACTGTTAATGCTTTGGCTGAAAAGATGGGATTAACTAGGGAGGAAACTTCAAGGAAGCTCAGCTCTCTAAAATGGAATGGCATGTACATCTATGGCAGGATGAAAATTGGTAAGGAAATCATGGTAAAAGCAAATCCATTCATTTTATACAGAAAAGCAGGAGAGCCTGACACAAAACTAGGTGCTGAGTTTCTTATCAATAGAGACTAAGGAGTAATCTATATCAAAAATCTTTCAAAAATACTTTAATTCCTACAGTAACAGCTAATCTAGTATAGGGAATTTTTGAGGAGGTAAATACCTTGCCTACCTCTTTCCCTTACCTACAATAATGAGGAGGAATAATAATGGATTTGTCTGCATTAAAATTTAAGGTTATAACTACTGCTATGGGCTTAGGTATTACTACTGAGGCTACAAAGGAGGCTTTTGAGGCTCAGGCAAGGCAGATGCTCCCATCATTTAATAAGCTGGAGGCATTACAGCAGGAGCTAAATGACATGCTCCCTGAGCTTGAGGAGAAAGTAGAGGCTGTGGCTGAAAAGAAAGCCAATCTTATACAGCAGATTAATGATGTACAAAAGCAGATTGATGAGCTTGATATTTTATCTGAGGATTATATTGAAAATTTGACAGCTCTAGAGGCTCAGCTAAGTCAGCTCATGGAACAGGATAAGAAAATTGATGACTTGGCAAGTAAGGTGAGTGAGAGAAAAAATGCTCATATTGCCAAGAAGCTAGTTGAGTACTATGATGTTTTGAAATATGAGGCATATCCAGAGGCTCATACTCTTACTGATACTGTTAGGGAGATTGTGAATAACAGGAATAAAGAGAGCATTACTCAAGTACTTGAGAGCATTAAAAAAGATTTATCTCATTATGTAGCTATCTTTAATGAAATTGCACAGGAGCAGGGATTGTATTCAGCTTTAAAAGTAAATGACAATCCTACTTTTACTGATAAAAATGGATATTCACATAAATTCTATTTTAGTGCAGGATTAGCAGATATTAATATCTTGACTGTTTAAGTTAGATGAGAGGGCTAGAAATGGCTCTCTCTTTTTTATTTACAGCAGAGGGGGAGCAGGAGAGCATGGCAATAGACTATAAATTCAATACATGGAGAGTCTCAGGGGAAAAAGCTACAGTATGGAGTCAAAAGGCTTACAAGCTAGTTAGAGCTGATGTAGGTAGGATTTCAGGAGCAACCATAGGAGCTATTCTGTACCTGCATCATGTAAAGGGGATGACAGCCTCTGAGATAAAAAACAGTCCTATAGCTTGGGGAGTATCTTTACCAAATATTAAAGGTATTCTCAAAGGATTTAACAGCAGAGCTAATAGGGAGAGTATAGAGGCTTACAGCATTTTTATGGATATGCTTGAGACTGAGCCTGAGATGTTAGACAGGCTATTTGATACTTACTAGGAGGTGAGCTAAATATCAAACCAAACTCTAAATAATGTAAAATTAACAACTGTAATAAATAAGCCTGTTACTGTATCTTTACAGCCTAGCCAAGTACAAGACAATGCAAGAAAAACAACAACAAACAAGTAGGACTGAGGGAGGTTATTGAGCCTCTCTTTTTTATTAGCTGATAAATGTCACAGAAAAACAATTAATAATTAGAAAAGGAGAGATTGTAACAATGAGAAGATTGACTGTAGAAGAATTAAGAAATAGGGTAGAGCTTGTAAAAAAGTATATGGAGCTTGAGCAGAGCTTTTATAACTTGGATCAAGGTATTGTGCAGATACAAAAAGCTACAGGCTTGGGATTAAGGAAAGAATCTGTTTCAAAAGATGGCTACAAATATTATGCTTTAAGAGATGCAGAAACTAAAAAGACTTTTACAGTTTATGTACATCATATTATCATGATTTTAGCTGATGCAGATGAGTATATAAAGCAGATGTCTCAGGGGATGACAATCAACCATATTAATGGAAATAAGGCAGATAACAGGCTCAGTAACTTAGAGTATTGCACTCAGTCACAGAATAACATACATGCTTATATTACAGGGCTGAAAGAGGAAAAGCCCTTGGAAAAGTCCTTAAATGAGGCTCAGGTTTACAGCATACTAAGAGCCTATTATATGGACTATAAAAAGCCTGTAGAGATTGCTAAGAGGTATGGATTAACTTTATCTGCTGTTAAAAAGATTGTGAAGGGCAGACTCCACAGACCTATTTATAAAATGTTTATGGCAATAAATAAAGACAATATAAGAAAGAGCAAGCAGGGAGCTAGTAAACTGACAGATGCAGATGTAAAAGAGATACTTGAGCTATATTACAATCAGCAAAGGACTCAGATAGAGATTGCAAAGTTATATAATGTTTCAAGGTCTGCTGTAGGAATGATAATAACAGGGCAGAGATGGAAAGAAGTATATGAGAAGTTTATTCAGCAGGGAGCTTAAAGCTCTCTGTTTTATTTTTTTGTGCATTGTAAGATTATTATGACTATTATAAATATTTATCAAGGGGCTCAGTATGGAGAAAAATAAGAAAATGGATATTCTCATCAATGGAACTATTTTTGATGTAGGGATGCCTCATGATGATTTTATCCATGAGCTAATAGAGTGGGTAGAAAGCAAAGGCTGGAGATTTTTTGGAGTTATAGAGGAAGTAGATGGGGATGAATAAAGGTGGATTGGATTCAAAATGGCTTAAAAAGAAAGGTGATACAAAGGAGGGCTGATGATGTTGGCTCTCCCTACTTTTTTATTTTGTCTGCTATAATATACATTAATATACCAAAAAAGGACTGTGGAGGTCATCAAAATGGCTGTGTATAAATTTTATGCTGTGATTGAGAAAGAGGATGGAGTCTTTGTTGTCAGCTTTCCTGACCTAGAAAACTGCTTTACTGATGGAGAGACATTGGCAGAGGCTGTAGAAATGGCTGAGGATGCTCTAGGATCATTGCTGAGTGTCATGGAGGATGATGGAGACCATATCCCTGCTCCAAGTAAGGCAGAGGATATTGAGCTGCCTGATGGAGCTAGTCTAGTGCTTATTACTGTGAATACTGATGACTATAGGGAGACTGTGGTTACTGATGAGGAGGCTGCTCTGATGCAGGAAAAAGATGTATCTGTAAAGATCACTCCTCTAGATGATAAGGACTTTAGGTCTGAGGTAGTCCTTACTATTTATAACCATGACATTAAGGATGTATTTAAGGAGATTGCAAAGGTAAATAAATTAGGGATTGTAAACTTTAGGACAATGGTAGAAAATGCTTTAATCCATTATATAAGGTCTGAGGAGTGGCAAAGAGCTAAACATGCCTTTATGACTGGGGAGATTGAGTATTAGGGAGGCTGTATGAGCCTCTTTTTTTATGCTTTACCTATCCTGTCACAGTAGCCAAGCTGTTATCTAACTATAGCTCTGTAAATAACATTGGAGACAGGAGAGGGAGCAGGATGGAAAAGGTTAAAAAACAGAATGGCAATCAAGAAATGCTCACTTTTAAAACTCAGGATAATGTAAATGTTATTATGTATGGAAAGCCTAATTTTGAAATATGGGCAAAGAAGATGCTTGAGCTGTATAATGCAAGGCTAAATATTTCAGGAAGCTAAAGGGAGGAGCTGTAAATGCTTCTCCTTTTTATTTTTTAGTGAATAAAATAAAGAGAGGTTTAGAAAGCCTCTCTCCAATGAATTTCTATTTTTGGTTGGTTATTGGTTTCTGGAGTCTTTGTAAATACAATTTTGGATATAAGTAACTTTAATGTAGCATTTTGCTCCTCTAATTCCATCTCCTCAAAGTTATCAATCATACTAAGGATGTTTTTAACTCTGCTGATTTGAGCTGTTGCATCTAATGTCTTTAATTTGCTTTTTGTAACAGCAATTTCATTTTGTAGGGCTGTAATGGTATCATCAATCTGCTTTTTCCTTTTTTGATATTCTTCCTTGTCTATATCCCCATCAATATACAGGTCTTTCAGTCTTTTTTCTTTCTTCTCCTGATTAACTAAATCTGACTGTAGACTTTCTAAGGTCTCATTAAATCTTTTCTCTATATCAGATGTATCTTTGGCTAATAAATTTATTAAGGATTTTTCAAGCTCTCCTTTGTATTGAATGAGTGCCTCTTTTACAGCATTTTCTACTTTGTCAACTTTACAGCCTTTGTTATAGCATTTTGTTTCTAAGTCTAAATGATGTAAACAAGGTCTAATCTGATAAAATGAGGCATCTTTTCCTGATTTTTTTACCTTATTGTTTTTTTGGATAGTTAAACCTTTGCCACAGACTCCACAGACAAGGAGTTTATTAACACAGGATTTTACTCCTAATGAATAAAGATTTTCTTTTGATCTTCTTGATTTAAGCAGAGATTGTATTTGGTTAAACTCATCCCCAGTCATAAGTGGCTCATGACAGTTTTCTGCAACAGCAGTCTTTTTAAGTCTTTTGGAGTTATATTTTGCCTCTCCAAGATACACTCTATTCTGTAGGGTTCTCAGTACTTTATCTGTTCTAAATGGGTTTCCCTTTCTAGTCCTATAGCCTAATTTATTCAGTTTGTCAGCAATCTGTCTGGAGGAGTATCCTAATAAGGCTAAATCAACCATTTTTCTAACTATCTTTGCCTCATCAGGATTGACAATCAGCTTTTTGATATTTTTATCCCATGTATAGCCTAAAGGAGTAACAGAGCCAATCCATCTGTTTTTAATGGCAACAGCATTATATTTCCCTTGGATTAATCTTTGTCTTATTCTTTTGTATTCATAAGCAGATAATACAGAAGTAAATCCAAACCAGAGCTCTTGGTTTTCATCAGAGAAGTCAATGACATTATCAGGAGTCTCAATAATTACCTCATGCTCAGTAAAGATTTCTTTCAGCTCTGCTAAGTCCCTCTCATCTCTACTCAATCTGTCTACATGAGTAACAAGAACTCTGCTGTATTTACCTTGTAGTATACCCTCAATCATTTTTGTTAACTCAGGTCTATGCCACTTTACAGATGATTCTACCTCTTGGAAAATGTCATAATTATATCCTTTTGACTCAGCAAGTCTTATCAAGGTTTCCCTCTGATTGTATAGAGTCTCCTCTGCTCCTTCCTCATCTTCTCTAGACTTTCTTACATAGATAGCAACTTTTAGAGCTGTTTTTGTTGTCAACACCTTAAATACCTCCCATTTTTTACTGACTCAGTCACAGGTTTTTCATTGGTATAGTTAGATGGGATTTTGAAAATGTGACAGGCAGTAAAGCATTTTATTTTGGGATGTACTATGTGTTTTTCATAAAACAGTTCAAGCCCAAGTCAAGGCCTATGAGATGGAGAAAAATGCGATTCCTACATTACAACAACTCGTCGATGAAAAGTATATTAAATCGAATCAATGCCCAAATGGTCATAAAATTCAAATCGATAGCAACGGGGAAGTAAGTGAAAGTGGTTCGTAAAAACGGATTTACCCTCATCGAAATGCTTCTTGTATTAATGATCATCAGCGTGTTCACCGCTCTCAGCATTCCTCATATCGAAAAGGTAGCGGAGGTAAAAAGAGAAAACTATATGATTGAGCAATTGACGGAAGATATATTGTACGCGCAGCAATATGCAATGGCTCACAAAACGGCTGTGCAGGTCATCTTTGACCAAGGGCAAGCGCACTATCACATCATTGAAATGGGTGAGCGTCAACGAGTTTTAATCGAGCGATCTCTTCCGGATAAATGGATCTTTGAATTGGCCACTCTACAGATGCCTCTCGCTTTTTTAGCGAATGGAAATGTGAATAAAGCAGGGACGGTATTCATTAAAAACAATACGAGGGGATACAAAATCGTATTTTTACTAGGAAAAGGGAGGTTTTATGTCCAAAAAATGTAGTGGATTTACGTTCATCGAAGCTCTCGTCTCATTAGCCCTTTTACTTTTCGTGACCGCTTTTTTATTGCCGTCTTTTACCCACATCATGATTGAACGCGAAAACACAGTGCTAAAAAGTAGAGCGCAACAATTATTACAAGCCGCTTTACGTGAGCAAGAAGATGAAGAGCAAGGAGAAAAAACCGTCACAGACGGTCGAATTACTTATGTCATCCAGTGGAATAGCGAAGAGGAAGGCATGCGGAAAGCGTGTGTGCATTGGCAAGATTATGTTGGTCGCAATATGGAAAGGTGTGGGTATGCCAAACGATGAAAAAGCGAAATCAAGGTTTTACGTTTATCGAGATGATCATGACGTTATCGATCGTCTTGCTTGTCGTTGCTTTCCTTCCGTCTTTATTAGATATACATTGGTTAGAAAGTGAACGCGGAAGTTCTCAACGATTGGAATGGCAATTATTTGTTCAACAATTGAAAAATGAAGTTCGCGAATCGAGACAGTTGGAATGCAATGGAACAACATTAATATTGTATAAGCAGGCAGGAGAGCAAGTAAGCTTTGAAAAATACGGACAATCCTTGCGAAGACGGGTCAATGGCCGCGGAAACGAAATTGTCTTACAATCGATTTCCAATGTGCAATATGAAGCGACAAATAATGGTGTCCGCGTTGCCATGACCACGACGGAAGGAAAGCGTTATGAAGCGTTTGTTACAACATTTTTTCCTATTCAGGTGAAGGAACAATGAAAAATGAAAAAGGAATGATTTTCCCTATCACGATGCTTGTCTCGTTTCTTTTTCTTTTCATTTTTGTTCGTATGCTCGAATTATATAAAACGGAAACGGAAATGGCGAAATATGAACAGCAATCGTATGAGGTCGATTCCGTGATGCAAATGGCGGTAACCGACGTGAAAAGACAGCTAGCAGTGATGTGGCCAACAGATACGTCAAATAGAGGAACATTGACGTATCCGAATGGAGTAGCGAATTACGAGTGGAAGCAGATGAGCGAACATGAGATGAAAGTAACAATTTTTGCCACTTCCCATGATGGAATTCACTATGGTGCTGAGTGCATTATTTCTCTTCCAGAACTTGAATTAATCGAATGGAAAGAGAAATATTAAATGGTTTAAATCAACAATGGATATAGTATGTTTGATAAAAAAATGAGGAACGATGGGTGAAGCGCATTTTTTATGGGGACATGGAAAATAATTCGGGCGTTTACAATACAGATCATTCATACCAGTTAATATATTAAAGAGGGCGCTGGAAAACCGATTAAACGCAGTTTCGCCAAAGACGGTGAGGCATTTTGTCGTATGAAAGAGAAGTTTTTACGAAGGTTGCCGTCTGATAAAAATCATTGTGACAACAGAGGCGGAGGTATCGTCACTTCAAAGACAATTGCGGTTGGATAAAACAAACAGGCATTTTGCATGTGAATGGGAAGAACTTATGCGAAGGCTTGCCGGCGATGAGATAAGTCCGTTACTTACACAACATCATCAGAGAGAGCTTCAGGTGTTATGAAAAAAGCGCCTACGTTATTATGAGAAAGCGCATCATATCATTGATACGACAGGAAAGTCAATTGACCGCATTGTGGATGTGGATGAAATCGTTACAGTGATTGAAAACAAAATGATATGGAAATACTAGTGAAAAAAGAGGATGGTGACAATCGATGTCGACCAACGATTATGTGAAATTTGTCACCCAACAATTTGTCACTTACATGGATCAACCAAAAGAAGAGAGAAAGAAAAAACGCGTGCAGAGAAAACAAGAAAAGCCAGCGCTTTTATATCGGTGGTTCGGGATGATTCCGTTTTCGCTTCGCCTGTTGTTTCGGCGAAAATCATAAAACTTGAAGGGATATCTCCATTGGCGGAGATATCCCTTCTTTTTCTCTAAGAGCGCGGCTGTAGATAAAATAGGCCGCCATTAATGACGGAAACAATAATTCTTGGCTTATATTGCTCCTCCAATGCTTCTTTTTCAATGTAATAGCATTCCGGTTTTTCTTCCATATCCTCATAAAAATGGTCGAGAAGTGCTAAATCCTCGTCCCATCTTTCTTTTGCTTCCTTTGCCCATGCGTGATCATCCTGTTCAATACGATGTTTGATATATTGCTCTAAACGCCCCAGTCCGCTTTGCGGTTTAATGAGCGGGGAGATTGTAAAGCAGTAATCAGGTATTTTGGGAGTAAGAACAAGCTGCTGCAATCGTTCTTGAAATTGTTCGACAATGGTTCCGCTAATTAAATGAACTCCGAGCGATAGCAGTTGATCTCGCTTTCGGTCGCATTGATACGAAATTTTTACATTCAATCCAAGCCATGGATGAAGCGGAACAAATGATTGACCCGAGGCTGTTATTTGTTCGTATAGGCGAATATAGCTGCCGCGTTTTTGTGCCGATTGAAAAATTTGATGTAACCGTGGCGAACCGAAGTGTAGACGTTCTCCATCAAGAGAGCTTGTTTTTTCCGTTTGTTTTGTGATGAGCGTCAATTTCATCGGTGCAGGGGTTCCGCCCGTTCGTTCAATGTAGTGCCAATAAAATGGACGGTTCATTAGCTCTTTATCCAACTCAATAGATAGTTGAACGGTCATATATCCTTCGTCGTTTTCGACGATGTCACATTCATTGGCTTGAAAATATCGTTCAAGAAAATGATGAATCTCATGTTGCTGCATAATGTTCCCCACCTTTTGCGAGCTGATCGGCAAAATCAATCATGGCTGTTAAATTTTCTATTTTAATTTTCATTTCTCCTTCACTGCGCGAGTGGAAGAAAATGTCATGTAAGTAGTCTTCAAAATCATTCATATTCATTTTCGCTAAAATATCGTCTAATTCGCCAACGACTCGTTCAAATAAGTGAATTTTTTCATAAAGCAGTTTTAACATGTGTTCCTCGATCGTATCCTTAACGGCAAAATTATAAATATGGACATCGTTCATCTGTCCTAATCGGTGTACACGACCGATCCGTTGTTCAAGGCGCATTGGATTCCAAGGTAAATCATAATTAATGACATGGTGACAAAATTGCAAGTTAATGCCCTCGCCTCCTGCTTCAGTAGCGATGAGAACTTGAGCACGGCTTTTAAACAATTCTTTCATCCAGTCTTTTTTTCCGCGTTTAAACCCGCCGCGAAACGGAACGGACGAAATGCCCTGCTGTTTTAAAAACCACTGCAAATAAAGCTGAGTTGCGCGATATTCCGTAAAAATAATGACTTTATCATTAATGTTTTGAATGAGCTCTAGCGCTTTTTCGGCTTTGGAATTTGTGGTGACTGCATTCATTTTTTCTAGTAGTTCTTGAAAGTAGGCAGGAGCATCTCCGTCATATTTGTCCATCATATTTTTGAGGGTGAGAAATAGCGCTTCGCGGCTGCTGCATGCTTCGCGAAGCATCGTAATAAGCGAAAATTGACTACCTAACGATTTTGTATCATAGTATTTCAAAGCTTGGACGGCGTTATATAGTTCGCGTTCTTCGTTGGAAAACTCAATCATCACTGTCTCAACGTGTCGCTTTGACCATTCGATGCCTGTATCAGCACGTCGATTGCGAATCATCACTTTATTGACAAGCGCTTTTAAATGCTCATCTGTTTGCAATGACCGTTTTTTTCCATACATTTCTGTAAAATACGCCGCATTTCCTAAATGTCCGGGCTTTAATAGTGAAACGAGGTTAAAAATTTCTTCGATTCGATTTTGGATTGGTGTTGCTGTCAACAATAAACAAAATTTCTTTTTCAAATTTTGTACAAACTCATAGTTTTTTGTCTTATTGTTTTTCAGTTTATGGGCTTCATCAATAATGACCATATCGTATTGTTGTTGATAAATGATTTCACGGTGCGGACTCTTTTTCGCTGTATCAATGGATGACACGACAACATCACACTGCTCCCATACGTAGCTTTTTTTCTGCTGTACGGCAGGAATAAAGAATTTTTCATTTAGCTCCATCGCCCATTGTGATACGAGAGAGGCAGGCACAAGAATAAGTACTTTTTTAACAAGACCACGAATCATATATTCTTTCAAAATCAACCCCGCTTCGATCGTCTTTCCAAGCCCGACTTCATCAGCCAAAATGGCTTTTCCGTTCATTTTTTCAACGACTTGTCTAGCGACCTCCAGTTGATGTGGAAGTGGTGTAAGGTGTGGTAAATGTTTCGGAGCTTGCAAGCCATCGAAATCGGGAACGCTTAAATGTGTTGCTGCTTCTAAAGACAATTGATATAGCTCCCAGCTTGTCCAAGGTCCATCTTTCTCAACTCGTTCAAGAAATCCTTTCTTCCAAGATGTATCAAATTCTATATCGATCATGGTCACCCATCTCCTTTATATTAACGAACATTATATTTTTAATTAATTTAAATGTTCATTAATTAACTAATGATTGTATAAAAATAACAACAAAAAGTTCGTTTATTTTTTGTTTTTTCCACATATTTTTGTTGCTCTTATCCGCTCATTAATGGTAGTATAATAATAAATTAGAAAGTTAAAAAAATTATTACGCTATGCTTTACATAGTGTACCCATTTTCTTGAAAATTATATATCGGCGAATGAGAACAAGGGGAGAGACTACGTTGATGTAGCGCCGAAGGAGCAAGCGGAAGACGCGAATCTCTCAGGCAAAAAGACTCTTGTTTGACGCATCTCTGGAGAGTGTTTACGTTCGTGAACCACCCAAGAGGAAACCTATTATGAAATAGGGAAACTTTCAGGTGCCAGGACAGAGACCTTCATTAACGCATATGGGGGTAGTCTGTCCTTTTTTATTGACTCATGACAGGAGGAAAACGTATGTTAAAACGCACACCTTTGTTTTCTGTGTATGCGCGATACGGTGCAAAGACGATCGATTTTGGCGGATGGGAGCTGCCCGTTCAATTTTCCAGCATTAAAGAAGAACATGAAGCAGTACGTACACGAGCCGGCTTGTTTGACGTATCCCATATGGGAGAAATTGAAGTAAAAGGGAGCGACAGCTTTGCTTTTTTGCAAAAAGTGATGACGAACGATGTCGCCAAATTAACAGAGGGCCGTGCTCAATATACCCTCATGTGTTACGAAAACGGCGGGACGGTTGATGATTTATTAATTTATAAAAAAGCAGATGACTACTATCTTCTTGTCGTCAATGCCGCCAATATCGAAAAAGATTTTGAGTGGCTTAACCAGCACGCATTCGGTGACGTCGAGCTTGTCAACATTTCCACGGAAATTGCTCAGCTTGCTTTGCAAGGACCGCTTGCGGAACAAGTATTACAAAAGCTGACTGAGGTTGATTTATCACAAATCAAGTTTTTCGGATTTAGAGATGACGTTGAGTTTCAAGGTGTTAAGTCGCTCGTTTCCCGAACTGGATATACGGGGGAAGACGGTTTTGAAATTTATTGCCGAGCTGGAGATGCAGTAACGCTTTGGGAGGCGATTTTAGAAGCGGGAAAGGAAGAAGGCGTCCTTCCGTGTGGGCTTGGTGCGCGCGATACGCTTCGCTTTGAAGCGACACTCCCGCTTTATGGTCAAGAACTTTCTAAAGACATCACACCGATTGAGGCAGGGCTTGGCTTTGCCGTCAAAACGAATAAGGAAGTTGATTTTATTGGCAAAGATGTATTGAAAAAACAAAAAGAAGAAGGAACACTACGGAAGTTAGTTGGCATTGAAATGATCGACAAAGGCATTCCGCGCCATGGATATCAAGTATTTTCCAGAGATGAGGAAATCGGTGTTATTACTACAGGAACACAATCGCCGACATTGAAGAAAAACATTGGATTAGCATTAATTAAAACGGAATTTTCAACTCTTGATACCGAAGTGGAAGTTGATATTCGAGGCAGACGCTTAAAAGCGAAAGTGGTGGAGACACCATTTTATAAGCGTGCGAAATAAAGGAAAAGGAGAGAATGTGCTATGCTTCATCGTTATTTGCCGATGACGGAAGAAGATAAACAAGAGATGCTGAAAGTAATTGGCGTTGACTCGATAGATGAACTGTTTTCCGATATTCCAGAAAGCGTGCGCTTTAATCGTGACTATCATATTAAAAAAGCGAAATCAGAACCGGAATTAATGAAGGAGTTAACAGCACTTGCTGCAAAAAATGCCGACATTAAACGTTATACTTCGTTTCTTGGCGCAGGAGTATACGATCACTACATTCCTATCATTGTCGACCATGTTATTTCCCGTTCGGAATTTTATACAGCCTATACACCGTATCAGCCGGAAATTTCACAAGGGGAATTGCAAGCGATTTTTGAATTCCAAACGATGATTTGTGAATTGACGGGAATGGATGTCGCCAACTCTTCGATGTACGATGGCGGTACCGCGCTTGCCGAAGCGGCATTGTTAAGTACAGCGCATACGAAAAAGAAAAAAGTGCTTCTATCGAAAGCCGTTCATCCAGAATATCGCGACGTTGTGAAGACGTACGCGAAAGGACCGGGGCTTGAAGTCATTGAGGTTCCAATTCAAAACGGTGTGACTGATCTTGAAGCGTTACAAGCCGAAATGGATGACCAAGTTGCCTGTGTCATTGTCCAGTATCCGAACTTTTTCGGACAAATTGAACCGCTAAAAGACATTGAACCGATTGCTCATGCAGGAAAAAGCATGTTCGTTGTCGCAAGCAATCCGCTTGCCCTTGGCATATTAACCCCGCCGGGCAAGTTTGGAGCAGACATCGTTGTTGGTGATGCTCAGGTCTTCGGAATTCCAACGCAATTTGGCGGACCGCATTGCGGATACTTTGCCGTAAAATCGGCGCTTATGCGAAAGATTCCGGGGCGCCTCGTCGGCCAAACGACAGATGAAGAAGGACGCCGCGGTTTCGTCTTAACGCTGCAAGCGCGTGAACAACATATTCGCCGCGATAAAGCCACATCGAATATTTGCTCCAACCAAGCGTTAAATGCTTTAGCTGCTTCTGTTGCAATGACAGCACTCGGCAAAAAAGGCGTAAAAGAAATGGCAACGATGAACATTCAAAAAGCGCATTATGCGAAAGCGCAGTTGGTTGAACATGGCTTCGACGTGCCGTTTACGGGACCGTTCTTTAATGAGTTCGTTGTCCGCCTTGATCAGCCTGTCAAGGAAGTCAACAAGCGCCTGCTTGAAAAAGGGATTATCGGCGGATACGATGTCGGACACGATTATCCGGAGCTGGAAAACCATATGCTAATTGCGGTAACAGAATTGCGGACAAAAGAAGAAATTGACACGCTTGTGAAGGAATTGGGGGATATTCATGCGTAAAGATCAACCACTTATTTTCGAACTCAGCAAACCTGGTCGTATCGGTTATAGTTTGCCAGCACTTGATGTTCCTGAACTGAACATCGAGAAAGTGATTCCAGCCGATTACATTCGTACGGAAGAACCAGAACTTCCGGAAGTGTCTGAACTTGATATTATGCGCCATTACACCGCGTTATCGATGCGTAATCACGGCGTCGATTCCGGCTTTTATCCGCTCGGATCTTGTACGATGAAATACAATCCGAAAATCAACGAAAACGTCGCCCGCCTGCCTGGATTTGCGCATATTCATCCGCTTCAGCCGGAAGAAACGGTACAAGGAGCGCTTGAGTTAATGTATGATCTGCAAGAGCATTTAAAAGAAATTACCGGCATGGATGCCGTAACATTGCAACCGGCGGCAGGGGCGCATGGAGAATGGACTGGCTTAATGATGATTCGTGCATATCACGAAGCAAACGGCGATTATAAGCGCACAAAGGTCATTGTTCCAGACTCTGCGCACGGAACAAACCCAGCTTCGGCTACGGTGGCAGGTTTTGAAACGATTACGGTGAAATCAACAGAAAGCGGTTTAGTCGATTTAGAAGACTTAAAACGCGTCGTCGGCCCAGATACAGCCGCACTTATGTTAACGAATCCGAACACACTTGGCTTATTTGAAGAAAACATTTTAGAAATGGCACAAATCGTTCATGAGGCCGGCGGAAAACTGTACTATGATGGTGCGAACTTAAACGCCGTATTAAGCAAAGCAAGACCGGGGGATATGGGCTTTGACGTCGTGCATTTGAACCTTCATAAAACGTTTACCGGTCCTCACGGCGGTGGCGGTCCAGGTTCTGGTCCAGTCGGCGTCAAAGCGGATTTGATTCCATTTTTACCAAAACCGGTCGTCTCAAAAGGAGAAAATGGCTACTATCTTGACTACGACAGACCGCAAGCAATCGGTCGCGTAAAACCATTTTACGGCAACTTCGGCATTAACGTTCGTGCGTATACGTATATTCGCTCCATGGGTCCGGACGGCTTGAAAGCGGTTACGGAATACGCCGTATTAAATGCCAACTACATGATGCGCCGTTTAGCCGAGTATTACGACTTGCCATATGATCGTCATTGCAAACACGAGTTTGTCTTGTCCGGCAAACGGCAAAAGAAATTGGGTGTGCGTACGCTTGATATTGCAAAGCGGCTCTTAGATTTCGGCTACCATCCGCCAACGATTTATTTCCCGCTCATTGTCGAAGAGTGCATGATGATTGAGCCGACGGAGACAGAATCAAAAGAAACGTTAGATGCTTTTATTGATGCGATGATTCAAATCGCTAAAGAAGCCGAAGAAAATCCAGAAATCGTTCAAGAAGCACCACATACTACCGTTGTCAAACGGTTAGACGAAACTACCGCAGCGCGCAAGCCAATCTTGCGCTATCAAAAACGGTAGAAAATAGAAAAAGCGATTCATCCCATTGTGGGTGAATCGTTTTTTGTAAATATTATCGAGGAATATGGCGAGCTTTACAGTCGATAAACCGAACAGTATAAAAACTTATGTGCTGTGAAGACAAACTAAAAAATCAGAGATCCACCATAACCCGGTGAATCTCTATTTTTTCTTCACTTTCCCTGTCCATTGTTTAAAGCCGCCTTTTAAATGGTAAAGGTCGCGATATCCTTTTCGGTAAAGCATTTGGGCGGCACGACCACTGCGCAGTCCGCTTTGACAGTATAAATAAATCGGTTGATCTTTTCGTAATTCTTTCATACGCAGACGCAATTGCGTAAGTGGAATATTACGTGCTCCTAAAATATGGCCAGCTGCATATTCATCCGGCTCGCGAACATCGATTAGTTGTGCTTTGCGATAACCAGCACGAAACTCCTCTTCCGTCAGCGCTTTCACCATTTTTCGCTGCATGAGATATGTCACGACGGAATAGACAATAATCGCACCGAGGACAATGAGTAGTACTGTCACGAGTGTAGCCCCCTTTTTCTTCATTCGACAACTTCTATTATATAAGCGTTATCTTTGAGAAGCAAAGCATTTTCCATAGCTCTTTTAAATTCCTTGGAAACGTAGTATCTTTCATCATAGAGGAGCCTTCTTTCTTAAGAGTAATAGCTTATTACTATTAGCAAGAAGAGAATCCTCTTTCTATATTTTTGTTTGTCATTCACCCCCGATAGCGTTTTTCTTTCCATGATTCGTTTTGTTTGTTAAACTAGTAAGCGCGAATTCAAAGATAAAGAAGGGTTGAAAGATGGAAAAAGAAAGATGGCGATTTATTGACTCTGGTTATTGTTCTCCAGCGTTTAATATGGCGCTTGATGAAGCACTGCTTGATTGGCATAGCGAAGGAAAAATTCCGCCGACGATTCGGTTTTACGGTTGGAATCCGCCGACATTGTCGATTGGATATTTTCAAAAAGTCGAAAAAGAGATTGATATGGATGCGGTTAAAAAACATGGACTTGGTTTTGTCAGAAGACCGACAGGCGGACGTGGCGTTCTTCACGACAAAGAATTAACGTACAGCGTCATCGTTTCCGAGGAACATCCTGACATGCCGAAAACGGTGACAGAAGCCTATCGCGTTATCTCCCAAGGTATTTTAGAAGGATTTCGCCTGCTAGGATTGGACGCCTATTTTGCTGTTCCGAAAACAGAACAAGAAAAAGCGGACTTGAAAAATCCGCGTTCCGCTGTTTGCTTTGATGCTCCATCTTGGTACGAGCTTGTTGTCGAAGGAAGAAAAGTGGCGGGAAGTGCGCAAACAAGACAAAAGGGTGTCATTTTACAGCACGGTTCGATTTTGCTTGACCTAGATGAGGAGCTATTGTTTAGTCTGTTTAAATATCCAAATGAACGTGTGAAAGAGCGTCTGCAGCGCAATTTTAAACATAAAGCAGTCGCAATCAATGAATTAACGGATCGAAAAGTAACGATCGAAGAAGCCAAAGAAGCGTTTTATAAAGGCTTCGAGCAGGGGCTTGACATCATTTTGGAGCCATATGTGTTATCGGAAGAAGAAATAGAGTACGTCAACGAGCTCGCTAGAAAAAAATATGAAAGCGACGAATGGAATTTTAGACGATAAAGTGCGGTATGAAGCGGCATTCATTTTTCTCCTCTTTCGGCAACCTTGAAAATGTTTCATTTGTCGGCAAAAAGGATGGAATTTTGGCGATTCCCTCCTTTTTTCGCCATTTTCTATTGTTTTTTTGATTTGACAAAATGATAAATAATTGACCTAAAACACAATATATAGTATGTATTATTAAAAAAATCATACTATATATTGTTTTTTTGTTGATTTCTTTTAGGACGATATGGTAACTTAAACTAGACAGAATATGCAGGCAGAAATATGATGTAGAACTAGAAAGAAGAGGAGAGATTGGAAAATGACGGTGGTGTCTTCGGAAAAAATGAGTATTAATATTGAAAAGCTGAATGAGGATATTCGCCTTTTTCCACAAGTACATCCGATTACTGAGGATATGCATATCACCCATAAAGGCGTTTCCCGTTTAGTGATGCTAGACCGTTATTCCTTTAAAGACACAGAAAAGTTGACGCTAAGTGTCGGCGACTTTGTTGTGCTCACCGTAAAAGAGGACCCGAAATTTCCAGCCCGCGGACTCGGCTTTATTGTCGATATTGATTGGGAAAGTAAAAAAGCACAAGTGCTCGTTGAAGAAGAATATCGGAACGTATTAGAAGGAGAAGAAGCAGAAACAGGCATTGTCGTCCGCTCACTCGATACGATTGATAAGCCGCTTGAAATTTTTTATGAACAAATCGCGAAACGGAATGCGACAGGTCTTTCCGCTGTCGAAAAAACAGAAGAAAAACGAAAAGAATGGTTTGAAAAATTTTATCAAGAACTTGTCAATTTGAATTTTGTTCCGGCGGGGCGCGTGCTTTACGGTGCCGGATCAGGTACGGAAGTGACGTATTTTAATTGTTATGTGATGCCGTTTGTCAAAGACTCGCGCGAGGGAATTTCCGAACATCGCAAACAAGTAATGGAAATTATGAGCCGCGGTGGTGGCGTCGGTACAAACGGTTCGACATTACGTCCACGCAACACATTAGCGCGCGGTGTTAACGGCAAATCGTCCGGATCCGTCTCATGGCTCGATGACATTGCCAAGCTTACCCATCTTGTTGAGCAAGGTGGCTCCCGTTAATTAGCGCCAAACGGCGGGAGTAAAATCTCGTGAATTGCTGGGACACCCTAAAGCCAACTTGACCACAACGTAGCTGGCAACGGCAAGCGTGACGGTGTAAAAACAAGTTGGATGTAACAATGGGCGATCAGCAGCCAAGCATCTCTGGAAACGGAGATGAAGGTTCAGAGACTATCGAAACTTCCTAAGACATCAGTTAAGGAAGGAGTAGACTAAACGTGCGGTAACGCTCGTTTAGGGCACGAGACAAAGAGATTTATTCTCTTTGATGATATAGTCCGATCTCTAGTGAAAGCTAGAGAGCTAGGCAGAAATGACCTAGCCCACTTGTACGGAGTGAGTAACAAATTGCGTGGCGCACAAATGATTATGCTTGCTGATTGGCATCCGGACATTATTGAGTTCATCGTTTCCAAAATGCAAAATCCGCGCATTTTGCGTTATTTAATTGAAAATATGGAAGATGAGGGAATTAAAAAAGCGGCACAAGATAAATTAAAGTTTACGCCACTGACTGAGCAGGAACGTGCGATGTACCAAGGAATTGTCAACTATAAAAACATACCGGGTTATGGCGGATTCAGCGAACAAATTATTAAAGAAGCCGAAGAAAAATTGCGTGCAGGCGGCACATACAGCGTACATAACCCGGACTTTTTAACAGGTGCCAACATTTCCGTTTGCTTAACGAAAGAGTTTATGCAAGCCGTTGAAGAGGATAAAGAGTACGAACTGCGCTTCCCGGATGTAGAGACGTACTCGGAAGAAGAAATGCGCATTTATAACGAGAAATGGCATGAAGTCGGCGATGTTCGTGAATGGGAAAAAATGGGCTATCGTGTGCGCGTCTACCGTAAAATTCGTGCAAGAGAGCTTTGGAAGCTCATTAACATTTGCGCAACATATTCAGCTGAACCGGGTATTTTCTTTATCGATAACGCCAACGACATGACGAACGCAAGAGCGTACGGACAAAAGGTGGTTGCGACAAATCCGTGTGGTGAATGATTTGCCTCACGTTAAAAACTGCGGAATGAAGCAGGAACCCTGAGATGGGAACCTGAACCGAAGGCTGAGCCTAAAAACTCAGTCAGGGGCAACGCATAGGAGCTGAACCTTCAACAATAACCTCTTCATAAAGTTATGACAGGTTCAATTTATGTAATTAGAAATGTGATAAATGGAAAATGTTATGTTGGCCAGACTATCCAAAAAACAGAAGATAGACTTAAACAACACTACTCAATAGGAATCAAATACAACCAATGAAAAGCAGCGAACATAAGCCTGTTATTACTGAAGAGGAAAAATTGAAGATTGCACAACTGTATCGGGATGGACTGTCAACAAAAGAAATAGCTGCAATGCTGAATAGAAGTGAAAGAGGTATAAGAAGATACAGGGGTTATTGTTGAAGAATATAATGCTGTCAGAAAAAATCTGACCACTTAAAAGCTGACTATCTAAAAGCTTTTAAGTGCCCACGAGGCCGCAGCATTAGACGACATGTCTAATGAAAACGTATGCTGAACTAACGGGAAATGAACCGTTAGAACTATCGGATAAAAAGCCGATAGGGTAACAGAACTGGAACAACCACTCGCGCCGTATTCCGTGTGCAACTTGGCAGCGGTGAATTTAGCGAATATGGTCGACAAAGAAAAGAAAGTCGTCGACTACGAAAAGCTAAAACGCACCGTGGAAATCGGCGTGAGAATGCAAGATAACGTGATTGACGCAACCCCTTATTTCCTTGAGGAGAACAAAAAGCAAGCGCTCGGTGAACGCCGCATCGGTTTAGGTGTCATGGGATTGGCGGACTTGTTGATTTATTGCGAAAAAGAGTATGGGTCTGAAGAAGGCAACCAACTTGTCGATGAAGTGTTTAAAACGATTGCGACAACCGCGTACCGCGCGTCGATTGAGCTGGCGAAGGAAAAAGGCAGCTTCCCGTTCCTCGTTGGTGAAACGGAAGAAGAAACGCAAAAATTGCGACAAGCATTTATTAACACTGGCTATATGAAAAAGATGCCGGAAGATATTCGTCAAGACATTTTAAAATATGGCATTCGCAACTCACACTTGCTGACTGTGGCTCCGACGGGTAGCACTGGTACGATGGTCGGCGTTTCAACAGGATTAGAGCCTTATTTCTCATTCTCTTACTACCGCAGCGGCCGTCTTGGCAAGTTTATCGAAGTAAAAGCGGATATTGTTCAAGAATATTTGGACAAACATCCAGAAGCGGATCCGAACAACTTACCGCATTGGTTCGTGACAGCAATGGATTTATCGCCGGAAGCGCATGCCGATGTGCAATGCATCATTCAACGCTGGGTTGATTCAAGTCTTTCCAAAACCGTTAACGCGCCAAGAGGCTATACAGTCGAACAAGTCCAAAAAGTGTACGAGCGCCTATGGAGAGGCGGCGCAAAAGGCGGTACGGTTTATGTAGACGGCAGCCGCGATGCGCAGGTATTAACGTTGAAAGCGGAAGAAAACACGTTTGAAGAACAACTTGAATTAATTCCAGAAGAAAAAGGACAAGAAACAAAACGTGCTGTTGTGTTGGTTGATACGATTCAAGATTTGCGGGCAACAGATGTCACGATCGGCTCTGAAGTCGGCAACATTTGTCCGGTTTGCCGTGAGGGTACGGTTGAAGAAATCGGCGGCTGCAACACATGCACAAGCTGCGGTGCGCAGTTGAAGTGTGGACTGTAGTTTAACATAATTCCGAAAGAGTCAAAGGATTATTTACTCGGAAAAGGAGCTATCTCATGGCTTATGAGACAGCTCCTTTTTTATTGTTAGTTGAATAACATTAAATATTCTGAGAAATTAGTTCCTTCATTTAGATAGTTTTCTACGAGAATTTTTAATGGCTTAAAGGCTATCTATAGAAGGAATTTTTTCTGATGTGGCGAAACCTTTTTTGCTGAATGCAGATTTCTTTAAAACAAAAGAATCAAGTGCGATTGTGTTGTTTTATCAATTGGTAAGCGCTTAGTACTACTATATAAAAGAGAATGATTGGATTTCATTTTACGAAAGAGGGGATGGTTTTGAATGATATTGAGCAGATATTGTTTAAAGTTTAGTCAATTAAGTCAAGTTCAAAATGGACACAGCCCCCCTGCGAAAGGGCAATGTAGGGTAGTCGCCTTAGTGGAAATATTGAAAATACGTATGTCTGAAGATTGGCATTTTTACAATCGAATAAATGGCGAGTGCTATGATTTGATAGAATCTCAGTTTTCACAATCAATCCAATATGGCAATACACGTATTCAAACATTTTACTAATAATAAAATGGATGATCACGGAGCTAACTAGTTAAGGTGAATGAGTTAAACGTATCGGAGTAGTAAAGGACTTCAAGCCCGATAAAAGAACATGTTTCATGACCGTGAATGCGGTAAACACAAGATTGTGAAGGAGATCCTAAAAAGCTTTCGTGACTATATGGGGATTCTGGGTTAACGTCTCTATTTAGTTAAAAATAGAATAAATATGATAAAAGGATTGTGCTGGCACAATTCTTTTGTATTTGGAGGTTGGAACAATTGAAAGAGTTACAGTTAGAAAAAAACAGAAGTCATTACCGCTGGTTTGTGTTGTTTTTAGCCACATGGATTCAAGCAGCGGCGTCCCTTATCACGCAAGGAATTGGGCCATTGTCTACCTATTGGAAGGAAGTGTACGGTTTTTCGGAAACTCAAGCATCTGCTTTAGTTTCAGCGGTTAATATCGGTCCAATTTTATCGATGATGTTTCTTGGAAAAATGATTGATCGAAGCGGGGAGCGCTGGATATTAGGAATTTGTGCGGTGTTGCTTGGAATGACGATGGGAGGTTCCTTAGTAGCAAAGAATTTCGACATTTTATTCTTACTTTTAATCATTGTAGGGGTTTGGTACGGCGCGTCACAACCGGGAGGAAGTAAACTTATTACTCACTGGTTTACAGCGCAAGAGCGAGGAATCGCGATGGGAATTAGGCAGGTGGGAATTCCTTTTGGAGGGGCATTAGGCTCTGCTATTATTCCTTGGCTAGCTACCAAGTATCATGTAAGTGTAGCTATTTTATTTCCAGTTAGTTTGTCGATTATTAGCGGTCTGTTGTTTCTTTTATTATATCGAGATATACAAGGCTTAGATCATGTGAAAGACAAAGAACAGCGTGTTCGCTGGCATGAAATCATCAAAGATAAAAAATTATCCCCTGTCTTTTTAGCGGGAATATCGCTTGTTTCTCTTCAGTTCATTTTAGTTGCTCATTTTATGGCGTTTCTTATGAATCAGATTGGCATGTCATTCACTCATGCCGGGATGTATTTATCTTTAGTTCAACTATCAGGAATGATCGGAAGAATTGTTATTGCTTGGATTAGCGATAACATGTATAAAGGAAATCGAATTCGTCCTTTGATTATGTGTATTTGCCTTACAGTGGTTTCTATCTTTTTTCTCTTAGGATTGAACGAGAATACTCCACAATGGTTAATGATTATTGTAAGCATCTTATTAGGATTCTTCGGCATGGGATGGTACAGTTTATACATTGTTTATATTTCTGAAAATGCCTCAGAAAATCAAATTGCCTATACGGTCAGCATTGGATTGACTTTGAATCAAATCGCGATTGTATTTGCACCTTTTTTATTTGGTATTATCGTTGATTTTCAGCATGATTATCATTGGCCATGGTTTATACTGGCTGTACTAATCGCGTTAGCTGGAGTGAATTTATTGAAATTTTCGAAAGAGGATTATTTGAAAAATATTAATCAATCCCTGTAAGCAGATATCGTTCAAAAATGGATGGAAAAGTTTTTGTAACTATGAAAACAATGATTTTCATTCGTTTTTTTATATCGAAATTTGTATCTGCTCAGAGTGGTTATCATGTATTGGCGGCTTTCTGAGCAATCATCGCTCTCTATGTGGAAGAAGAGGGGAGAGGAGGAGGAAATTATCCTCCTTCTTGATTATTCTCCGAGCGGCAAGGAAACGATCATGGTTGTTCCTTTTCCTTTTGCGGATTCCACTTCAATTTCCCCGTGATGCATGGAGACGATTTTTTTCACAATTGAAAGGCCTAAGCCGCTTCCGCCACCTGAGCGGTTTCGCGATCGATCCGCTTTATAAAAACGCTCAAAAATATGCATTTTTTCCTCTTCTGACATCCCGATGCCTGTGTCGGAAATCACCACTTTTACGATCTGATCGTTTTTCTCAAGCCGGATGGAAATCGATCCGCCTTTGGGCGTGAATTTGATGCTGTTATGAAGCAGATTCATCCATACTTGATCGAGCAAGTCTTTGTCTGCTGTAATCTCCGTTTTGTCAAGCGAAATATCGATCTCCATCTCTTTTTCAAGCCATTGCGGTTCGCAGGCTAATACGATGTTTTTCAGTTGCTGATCAAGACGATACTTCTTTGGTTCGTAAGGATGATGATTTGATTCAAGAGAAGTGAGCTTTAAAAGGTTATCGCTTAATTTTGATAGTCGCTTGCTTTCGGCTTCAATAATATTGAGATAATGAAGCCGCTGCTCTTGGTCAAGCTCTTCATTCTTTAAGGCGTGAGTAAAACCGATAATCGAAGTAAGCGGTGATTGAATTTCATGCGATACATTTGATACAAATTCCTGGCGCATTTGTTCCATTTCATTCAATTCGTTAGCCATTCGGTTAATGCTTTCGATGAGTTCACGAAAGAAATTAGGTGACTCGTCGGGTACGGAGTCGGGTACGGATAAGCTCACATTGAAATTCCCGTTGGCAATTTGTTCGATTGTCTCTGTAATGGAATGGAAAAATTCGAACTGCTTTTCCCTCCATCGCGCAATCTTCGCAATGAGACGTATCGCTGTTCCTAGGATGGAAAGACCTAGTATAAAGTTTACGAGTTCCCGAAGATAATCAGAAGGTTGATAGCCGAGCTGGGCATACAAAAAGTTGGTGATGAAAAACGCCGCCGTCCAGCAAAGGACTAAAGAAATGAGAGCGGCGGAAAATCTGAATATAATAGCACGTAGGATCGTGAACTTCTTCATTTTTTTTGCACCTCTAAGCGGTAGCCCAGCCCGCGCACGGTATTAATTTTAAAACCGTACTCGGGGTCAGAAAAACGTTCGCGCAAACGTTTAATATGGACATCGACTGTCCGCTCGTCCCCTTCATAATCGTATCCCCAAATATCTTCGATTAATTGTTCTCTTGATAATGTTCTTCCCGGATAGCTTGCCAGCTTAAATAAAAGCTCAAACTCTTTTTTCGGGATCGTCAAAATGGAATCGTGGAAGGTAATCGTGTATGTTTTACGATCAAGATTCAAGTTTCCTGCTTGTACGGTCTGTGAAGCTGCTATTCGGTAACGCTTCAGTAAAGCTTTCACTCTGACAATCAGTTCAATCGGCTCAAACGGCTTGACCAGATAGTCATCAGCTCCAAGTTCAAACCCTTTCACTTTTTGGGATGTTTCACCTTTTGCGGTTAACATCAGGATAGGGATATCGGCAAACTGTCTCAGTTCTCGGCACAACTCCCAGCCATCCATAGTAGGCATCATAATGTCGAGAATAACCATATCAACTTTCACAGTTTCAAACAAAGAGAGGGCTTGTGCGCCATCAGCGGCTTCATAGATTTCAAAACCCTCTTTCTTCAATAGTACCGCTAATAATTCACGAATATGATCATCATCATCAACAATCAATATTTTTGCCATTTTTCTCATCCTTTTGCTACATTTTCGAATTTCTCTTCGCTGACCATTAATTGCTGATTTGCGAATTTCCGATATAAAGCGTGGGTGGAGAACAGTTCTTCATGAGTGCCGATTCCGGTTATTTCTCCTTTTTCCATAAAGAGAATTTGATCGGCGTTCACAACTGTCGATAGTCGATGGGCAATTACTAACGTAGTCCGCCCTTTCATTAAATTTTGCAAAGCTTTCTGAACGGCCATTTCTGACTGGCTGTCCAGATTGGAAGTAGCTTCATCGAGCAGCAAAATGCTCGGGTTCCTTAATAAAGCCCGCGCAATCGCAATTCGCTGACGTTGTCCGCCTGAAAGCTTTATCCCTCTTTCGCCCACCTCTGTATCGTATTTTAATGGTAATTCTTCAATAAAAGGAGAGGCGTACGCCATATCCGCAGCTTGTTTTAATTCTTGTTCGCTGACTTCTCGTTCTAATCCGTAGCAGATGTTCTCACGGATGGTGCCGGCAATAAGCGGGCTTTCCTGGGACACGTAGCCGATTTGCCGGCGCCATGAGGATAAGGAAAACGCATGGAGCGGCTCATCCCCTAATGTAATCGTGCCATCTGTCGGTTCATAATATCGTTCCAAGAGGGAAAAGAAGGTAGTTTTTCCGGCGCCACTTGGGCCTACAAGTGCAGTAAGCTTTCCGGGATGGATTGTAAAGTTTAAGTTTTTCAAGACTGTTTCCCCATTTTCATAAGCAAAGCTCAAATTCTTCACATGAATAGGATGGTTCACGTTTTTCACTTCTTTTCCCGACTGATAGTCTTCTTCAGGCTCGCTAAGTGTGGTCACAATCCGCTGGGTTGCTCCCATCGCTTTTTGCAGCTGCGTAAAAAATGTGCTAAACGCGGTAAGCGGCATGACCATTTGAAAGAGATATAAAATATAAGCAACCAAATCACCCGCGGTCATCGTTCCTGTTGAAACACGATATCCGCCAAAACCAAGAAGGATCACAAGTAGAGCCATCAAGACGAACATCATCAGCGGCATAATCATCGCTTGAACTTTCGCTTCTTTCAATCCGTAGAGAAATAAGCTCGTGATTCCTTTTTTTCCTTTTTCATATTCGATCGGTTCTGCATTCGATGATTTTACGAGCCGAATTTCTGACAATACTTGTGTTACCAAAGCGCTAAATCCTGCTGTTTCATCCTGTAATTTTTTAGAGATTTTAAACATCTGTCTTCCTAACGGCAGCAAAATTCCCACTGTTAACGGAATTAAAATAAACATAATAAGTGTCATTTTCCAATCTAAGTATAACAGTAAAATAATCGCCCCGATAATCGAAATGACTCCATTGAAGAAATTTGCTACATGCTCTGTAATTAAGCTTTTTACAACTGCTGTATCGTTTGTTACCCGGCTGACTGTTTCGCCAGTACGATGACGATCGTAATAAGGGATTGACAATACCAGTAGTTTTTTCCAAAGCTGCTCCCTTAATCCTGAAACGATTTTTCCCCTGTATAATTGATTAAGTAAATCGAGAAGCCGCTGAAAATCATGCGGGCAATAAAAACTCCAATTAATAGTGCGATGGTCATTTTGTTTAAAGTAGCTAATGTAAAACCGTCCACTAATTTTTTGGTAAACATCGGAATAATTAAGCTAACAATTGTGGACGTCAAACTTAAGAAAATAGCTGTGATCATTACTGCCTTTGACGGTTGAGTTGTTTTGATCAACTGAATAAAAGACCGAAAATCGGCTTTGTCCTGTAGTTGTTTTTCCATCTCTTCATCATCACTTCCTTTCTGATGCAATGAACTTCTCTGCATATTATCTTACATAATTTTTGTGAATGGAATATGAACGAATAAAAGTATGCTCTATCACACATTGAATTCCAGCTACGATTCGTGAGGGAAAGTGCGTCTGTAGGGGATGCAGAGGGAGATTACAATGATTTAGGGAAGAGTATCTGTCACGATATTTTGGGGCTTTTCGTTCATACTAAACCATAAGCATGAACGAAAATGAGGTGAAGTGATGAAACCGTTTATTCCACAGCTTGTTTATTTTGAACCAGAAGCGCTTCATTATCCGCTCGGAAAGGAGCTGAAAGAGAAATTTGAAAACATGAATATTGAAATTCGCGAAACGACGTCGCATAATCAAGTGCGCGGCATTCCAGGAGAGAATGAGTGGCAAAAATATCGGAACGCGAAATCAACGCTTGTGGTCGGTGTCAGACGAACTCTCAAATTTGATACATCGAAACCATCGGCTGAATATGCGATTCCGCTTGCGACAGGATGCATGGGTCATTGCCATTATTGTTATTTACAGACGACGCTTGGCAGTAAACCGTACATTCGCGTCTATGTCAATTTGGACGATATTTTTGCCCAAGCACAAAAATATATAAGCGAGCGCGCTCCTGAGATTACGCGCTTTGAAGCGGCATGTACATCTGATATTGTCGGTATCGACCATTTGACGCATTCGTTGAAAAAAACGATCGAATTTATTGGGGAAACCGAGTATGGAAGGCTTCGCTTTGTGACCAAATATGAGCATGTCGACCATCTGTTAGATGCGAAACATAATGGGAAAACTCGGTTTCGCTTCAGCGTCAATTCCCGGTATGTCATTAAAAACTTTGAACCGGGAACGTCATCGTTTGAAGCACGGCTGCAAGCGGCAAGAAAAGTGGCTAACGCCGGCTATCCGCTTGGATTTATTGTCGCACCGATTTATATACATGACGGGTGGGAAGAAGGATATTTCGAATTGTTTCAACATCTCGCACATCAATTGAAAGGCATCGATTTGTCGACCGTCACGTTTGAACTGATTCAACACCGATTTACGAAACCAGCGAAGGCGGTCATTCAAAAGCGTTATCCAAAAACGAAGCTCGATTTAGATGAAAACAAGCGGAAATATAAATGGGGAAGATACGGAATCGGTAAATACGTTTACCCGGATGACGATGCCATGCGGCTCGAAATAACCATGCGTCATTATATTGCACAATTTTTTCCAGGGGCAGAAGTACAATATTTTACGTAATTCACTCTTTGTCTTGTTATTTCAATGCAGCATGGTATAATAATACTGATTGCTATTTTTGGATAAGTATTGGTTATATGGGAGGGGACGTTATGCCGACACCAAGTATGGAGGACTATATTGAGCAAATTTACATCTTAATTGAAGAAAAAGGTTATGCCAGAGTATCGGATATTGCTGAGGCATTGTCCGTTCATCCCTCCTCTGTTACAAAGATGGTGCAAAAATTGGATAAAGATGAGTATTTAGTATATGAGAAATATCGTGGTCTCGTTTTAACGGCGAAGGGAAAGAAAATCGGCAAGCGACTTGTTTATCGTCATGAATTGCTTGAGCAATTTATGCGCATCATTGGTGTTGATGAGGAAAATATTTATCAGGATGTAGAAGGAATTGAACATCATTTAAGCTGGAATGCAATTGATCGCATCGGGGATTTAGTGCAATATTTTCAAGAAAACCCTGAACGTATTCAAGCGCTTCGTAACATTCAAAAACAAAATGAGCAAAGTGAAGAGTAAGAGGTTCTTACTCTTTTTTATTTTCCGTACTAAATTTGCCTCTTCCCTCTTAAACATATAAAAGAACGGTAATGGAGGGAGAGCAACATGGAGATTGACATCGTGTTTTCCGGAGGTGGAGTGAAAGGATTTGCGCTCATTGGGGCGTATGAGGCGATTGAGGCAAAGGGATTTCGGTTCAAGAGGCTCGCGGGAACAAGCGCTGGTTCGATTGTGGCAGCACTTATTGCTGCTGGGTATACAAGCCGGCAAATGATCGATCTTATCGATGAATTAGAACTGCGCCATTTTTTAGATGAGCGTACACTCGTATCACCGTTTTCATTTATGAAATGGTTGCTGCTTTATTGGCGAATGGGATTGTATAAGGGGCAAGCATTAGAACAATGGATGGAGGATGTGTTAGCAGCGCAAGGAGTGAAAACATTTGCTGATTTGCCAAGCGATTGCTTGTATATCGTTGCTTCGGATGTGACAAATGGGCGCCTTCTCATTTTGCCGGATGACCTGCCATTATACGGCATTGATCCAGGCACGTTTTCTGTAGCGAAAGCGGTACGAATGAGTGTGAGCATTCCGTATTTTTTTGAACCAGTCAAATTGCAGACAGGCAGAGGAAAACATGTTGTTGTCGATGGGGGAGTGCTCAGCAATTTTCCTCTTTTTTTATTCGATGATGAAGAAAAGAAAATGAAAAAGAGGCCTGTGCTAGGAATTCAACTTAGTGCGAAACTGAATGAACGACCAAAAAAGAAAATTAGAAACGCGATTGAATTGTACGAGGCGTTATTTATGACAATGAAAGAAGCTCATGACGCCCGCTATATTTCGCGGCGCCATGAAAAAAATATCGTTTTTCTTCCTGTTCGGCATCTACTTTCGACAGAATTTGTGATTACGAAAGAGGAGAGGGATCGTTTAATAGAGTATGGAAGAACGAAAACCGAACAATTTTTAAGAAAATGGACGTATTAAACAAAGAAAGAATCAAGCTAAAATAAGGCTCGATTCTTTTTTTTTCCTTTTTTTCCTTCGATGACTGTCAAATGCGTCGTTGTCCGTTTTTTTGATAGTCGTTTCGCTTTCAGTTGTGTTTTTCGTCTATGGTCAGGATGTAATTTTTTCGATTGATGGACCGCTTTTAAGTAAGAAGTGTGTTCTTTGTTCATACGGCGTTTGTAAAGTAATTGATATAACGCATAAATGGCGACTATTGCGAAACTGATAAAGAGGATTCTCCGAAACAGTGTAGCTGGATGTTCCCATAGGACGTACACAAAGCCAAAAGCTCCTAAAAAAAGAATAAGCGCAGCAAATGGATGGATCGTGCGGCGACGCAATTTGTGCACCTCCTTCAAGTAATCTTTACCGAATCGCCTCTGTTCTCTCGCTTTCGCCGTTTTCTTCTAAACGAAGTAGCTCTTGAAAAGATGCGATCGCTACTTCGACTTGGTCATCGCTCGGTTCTTTTGTCGTTAATAGCTGTAACCATAAGCCAGGATATCCAAGCCAACGTAAAATCGGAATATCTCTTAATTTATTTGTAAACTGTAACACTTCAAAAGAGATACCGAGCACAACTGGAATTAACGCAAGACGGTCTACCACTCTTAGCCAAAGCGGATCCGTTGGCACAGCCATATAAACGAATACACCGACGACCACAGTGAATAAAATAAAGCTGCTACCGCAACGGTAATGAAGTCGTGATGCCTGTTGCACGTTTTCGACGGTGAGCGGCTGACCACTTTCGAACGCGTTAATCACTTTATGTTCCGCTCCATGATATTGAAAGACTCGTTTCACAAGCGGAGTAAGAGAAATAAAGTAAATGTATGCAAGAAGCAATAATAGTTTAAATGTTCCCTCTACTAAAATTTGTGCTATTTTTGACGGAAAAAGCGGCTTAGTAAATGCAGCCAAGAATACAGGGATAACGGTAAAAAGAAACTTTCCGAATAGAAACGATAAGACCCCAACAATGGCTACACCAAAAACAAGAGACAGCTTGGATGATTCGGTCTTCGTCTCTGTCAGCGCTTGATCGTCTTTCGGATCAAGATCGTAGCGCTCACTAGCAAATTGCAAATGTTTTGCCCCGTTTGCGCTCGCTTCCAAAATCGCAATAATCCCGCGGATAAACGGAATCTTTTTGAGAAATGATAAGGTTGAGTTCGTTTGACGAGGCAAGTGAAAATATTCGATTGTCTGGTCTTTTCGGCGAATCGCGGTGACGGAATATTTTTTGCCCGCAAACATCACACCTTCTACAACCGCTTGGCCGCCATATATCGGTTTTGTCAATTTCTCCATCGTTTACACCAACCTATTTCTATATTTATGATTCTATTCTACAAGAAATCGCTGGAAACCTCTAGGTTGATGCTATGATTATCATTTCCAAAAAATGAAACGTCTAGACATGTTGTCATGATTTTTTTATTTATTCATGAGTTGATGTGTGTCAGGTCATACTAAAAAAGGAGGTGTCAAGCACAAATGGAACAAACAAAAGATAATCATCACCAACTTGAACAAAATAAACGTGAACAACCGATGTCATTATTAATGAAAGTTATGATCACTGGATTTGTTGGTGGTGTGTTTTGGAGCTCATTAGGATATTTAGCGTATTTTTTTCACTTTACAGAACTGAGTCCGAACATGATTTTGCACCCGTGGGCACTTGGCGATTGGAAATATGGGAAGCTTGGTAATTACATCGCCATCTTTTTGATTGGCTTAATATCTATATTAGTTGCATTCATTTATTATGCCTTTTTCAAACAAATGAAAAGCATGTGGGCTGGAATTTTCTATGGAGTTGCGTTATGGTTTATTGTGTTTTACGTATTGAATCCCATTTTTCCTAACCTACAGCCGGTTTCTGAATTAGAGCGAAATACGATTGTAACGACGATTTGCCTATATATTTTGTATGGCGTATTTATCGGTTATTCTATTTCATTTGAAGCGCAAGAAATGAATCGTCAAACGCAAATGCAAGCAACAAATGAGTAGTGAAGAGATGTGCTTTATGGTAAAATATGATTGTTTAAACATTCTTTCGATTTTCTTAAAGGGGTTACAAAAATGGCGCATTTTCTTCTCATTAACGGGCCAAATTTAAATCGTCTTGGCCAGCGTGAGCCGCAGATTTACGGAAGTGAAACATTAAACGATCTAGAGCAACAATTAATTTCTTTTGCAGCGGAGCATAAAGCAGAGCTAACTTGTTTTCAAAGCAACTATGAGGGAGCGATTATCGAACAAATTCATGCCGCGGATGGCAAATATGATGGTATCGTCCTTAACGCTGGTGCGTTTACTCATTATAGTTATGCGATTAGGGATGCCATTGCTAGTGTCAATGTCCCTGTGATTGAAGTACATATTTCCAATATTCACGCCCGCGAGCCGTTTCGCCATGTGTCGGTCATTGCGCCTGTTACGATTGGACAAATTGTCGGTCTCGGTTTCACTGGCTACCGGCTGGCGATACTTGCACTATTAGAAAAGATCGAAGGGAGAGCGGAAACGTGGAAAAAATAGAAAAACTACGCGCGTATTTTGATGAGTACGGAATCGATGGAATGCTAATTACAAACGGATACAATCGTCGCTATATGACGGGCTTTACAGGCACGGCAGGGGTGGCAGTCATCGGAAAAACAAACGCGGTTTTTATTACCGATTTCCGCTATGTAGAGCAAGCTTCAAAGCAAGTGGAAGGCTATGAAATTGTACAGCATACAGGTCTGATTATAGAAGAAGTAGCGAAGCAAGTGGCTCGTCTCAACATTCAAAAACTTGGATTTGAACAAGAAGATCTTTCTTACGCTATGTTTAAAGCATACGAAAAAGACGTGCAAGCTGAGCTTGTCCCTGTTTCCCATGTGATCGAAAAGTTACGCTTGATTAAGTCCGAGTCAGAGATTAAGATATTAAAGGAAGCGGCGGAAATTGCCGATGCAGCGTTTCAACATATTCTTCATTTTATTCGCCCTGGTGTTACAGAAATCGAGGTTGCGAACGAATTAGAATTTTTTATGAGAAAACAGGGGGCAACTTCGTCATCGTTTGATATTATCGTTGCATCTGGCTATCGTTCAGCATTACCACACGGAGTGGCAACCGATAAAGTCATTGAAAAAGGCGAACTCGTCACGCTTGATTTTGGCGCTTACTACAAGGGCTACTGTTCTGATATTACAAGAACAGTGGCGGTTGGCGAGATAAGTGATGAATTGAAAAAGATTTACGATATTGTGCTTCAAGCTCAGCTGCGTGGCATGACCGGCATCAAACCGGGAATGACAGGGCGTGAGGCCGATGCGCTTACCCGTGATTACATCACCGAGCAAGGCTATGGAGATTACTTTGGCCACTCTACCGGTCACGGAATCGGGCTTGAAGTGCATGAAGGACCGGCATTATCTGCTCGTTCCAACGTTGTGTTAGAACCGGGAATGGTCGTGACGGTAGAACCAGGCATTTACATAGCAGGGCTTGGCGGTGTGCGCATTGAAGACGACACTGTTGTCACAAAGGATGGTAATGAATCGCTGACTCATTCGCCAAAAGAATTAATCACTTTATAATATTTGCAAGTAGGAGGATATCGGTCAATGATTTCAGTAAACGATTTTCGTACCGGTTTAACTATTGAAGTGGATGGTGACATTTGGCGTGTCATCGAGTTCCAACACGTCAAACCTGGAAAAGGGGCAGCATTCGTTCGTTCGAAGCTTCGCAACCTTCGTACAGGTGCCATTCAAGAGAAAACGTTCCGCGCTGGTGAAAAAGTAAACCGAGCGCAAATTGATAATCGAAAAATGCAATATTTATATGCAAACGGTGACCAACATGTATTTATGGACACTGAAACATATGAACAAATTGAGCTTTCTTCCAAACAAATCGAGTATGAATTAAAATTCTTGAAAGAAAACATGGAAGTATTCATTATGATGTACCAAGGCGAAACGATTGGTGTCGAGCTTCCAAACACTGTTGAGCTAAAAGTTATTGAAACAGAGCCTGGCATTAAAGGAGACACCGCTTCTGGAGGCTCCAAACCAGCTACATTAGAAACTGGGCTTGTCGTTCAAGTTCCATTCTTTGTAAACGAAGGCGATACATTAATCATCAATACAGCGGATGGCACATACGTATCTCGTGCGTAAATAAGCCCTTTCAGCTCCTTGCTTTTTAGCAAGGAGCTTTTTATTTTTTCCGCATAAATTGCTTCTGAAAATCATTATTTCTGCATACGTTTGTACTAATCATTTTTTTGTATGCAGGAGGAAATTATGAAGCGGTGGTTATTAATTATTGAACCAGCCGTTCTCACGATGGCAGGGATACGCCTTTTGTCGGCAACGATTGAATTGATAGCCGCTCTTGTGATGCTTTCGCTTAACGATGTCAAAAAGGCAGTGGCTGTGAATGCGTTGCTAGCTGTCATCGGTCCGGTTATTTTTATCACCACGATGACGATTGGTCTTCTCTCGTTGACGGACGAGCTTTCATTTTCTAAATTATTGTGGATTGCCCTTGGGATTGCGCTTATTTTATTTGGGATTTATAAGTGAGTCATAATTCATCATGCTGTTCCATAAATATGGAACGAGTCCAATGAGTAAGGAGGAGGAGCAAGTGCAAGCGATATTCGAGGTGTTGCCGAAATCTATAGCGTCTACACTTCAACAATTACCTCCTTCGATGTGTGAGCACATAGAAGAGATTCGCGTTCGGATTCAACGGCCTTTAGAAGTGCTGGAGAAAGGAAAAGCTCATTTTCTTCCGTATCGCGTGACGGCGGAAGATGGCATTCATCTGTTAAATAAATTGAGTCAATATTCCATTTATGCGATAGAAGAAGAACTCAAACGAGGATTTATTACGATCCAAGGAGGACATCGTGTTGGACTAGCTGGAAAAGTCATTACTGATGGAGGAAATGTGAAAGCCATTCGTCATGTTACTTCTTTTAATATTCGGATTGCCAAACAAAAAATAGGTGTGGCCTCTCCGCTTCTTCCATATCTTTATGATGGCCGCTGGTGCAATACGATGATTATCGGCTCACCACAAACCGGAAAAACAACGCTGCTCCGTGATTTAGCTCGAATGATGAGCAAAGGTGTGACAGAACGGAACATTCCTTCCAAGAAAGTTAGCATCGTTGATGAACGTTCGGAAATTGCTGGGTGTGTTAAAGGAATTCCGCAATTTGATCTAGGAGACCGTGTCGATGTGCTCGATGCGTGTCCAAAGGCAGAAGGAATGATGATGATGATTCGTTCGATGAGCCCAGATGTGATCATTGTCGATGAAATCGGTCGTGCTGAAGATAGCGAGGCGGTTTTAGAAGCTGTTCATGCAGGAGTATGCATCTGTACGACTGTGCACGGGAGAGAATGGAATGATGTTTCCCAACGTCCGACATTGCGGCCTATTATTGAGCAAAACGTATTTGAACGGTTTATTGAATTAACGAATGAACATGGTCCGGGAACGATTCGGCGCATCCTCAATCAAACAGGAACGGTATTGTATGAACGAATGGGGGTGGGGCGATGAAACTCGTTGGAGCGTGCCTCATTTTATTGGCAACAACGTGGACAGGTTTTGAAGCATCACGCTTTTTAAGCGAGCGTCCTCTGCAATTACGGCAATTAAAAGCTGCTCTTCAATCATTAGAAGCAGAAATTATGTATGGTCATACTCCTTTAGTGGAGGCAGCTTCTCATATAGCGAAACAGATTACCCTGCCGCTATCTCGATTATTTGACGAGTTTGCCGCAAATCTTCAAATGGGAGAAGCGAGTGTCAAGGAAGCATGGGAACAAAGCTTAAAAGAGGTGTGGAAATCAACGGCTTTAAAACAGGGTGAATTTGAAATTATGAAGCAATTTGGCGAAACATTAGGGCAATACGACCGAATCGCACAACAAAAGCAGATTGCATTAGCGCTTGTCCATCTTGAACGTGAGGAACAAGATGCGCTGGAAAAGAAAGCACGCTATGAAAAAATGGCGAAAAGTCTAGGGGTACTGACGGGGCTACTGCTCATTATTTTACTGATGTAAACAGGAGGCAAAGCGAACATGGGCATTGATGTTGATATCATTTTTAAAATTGCTGGGGTTGGAATCGTTGTTGCATTTTTGCATACGGTGCTTGACCAAATGGGAAAAAAAGAATACGCCCAATGGGTAACTCTTCTTGGATTTATTTACATTTTATTTATGGTGGCATCCATTGTTAGCGATTTGTTTCAAAAAATTAAAGACGTATTTTTGTTTCAAAGTTAGGAGGGAGCCACGATTGAAATTTTACAAATTGTCGGATTAGGACTAATCGCAACATTTTTAGTGATTTTATTAAACGAACATAAATCGAGTGTCGCTTTTTTACTAACTGTTTTCGTTGGTTGCGTCATTTTTCTTTTCTTAGTCGATAAAATTAGTGACATTCTTCATATGTTACAAAAAATGGCGAATGATACAAAAGTAAATATGGTGTATTTCGAAACGATTTTAAAAATTATTGGGATTGCTTATATCGCTGAATTTGCCGCACAAATTTCCAAAGACGCTGGTCAAGGAGCGATTGCTTCGAAAATTGAACTCGGCGGAAAAATTTTAATTTTAGCGATGGCTATTCCGATTTTAACTGCAATTATCGAAACAGTCATCGGGTTAATCCCTTCCACATAACGCTTAAAGGGGGTGATGGATTGAAAGGAAAATTTGCTTCAGTCTATACTGTTGCGTTTGCTTGTTTCTTTTTTTTATCGCCGCTGATTGTACAAGCTTCTCCCCCGAATGAGCAGCTCATGCAAAAGCAAATTGACGCGCTTGGGATTGATGAAATTCGGCAATATTGGGATGATATTGTGACAAAATACGGCGGATTTTTACCAGAAAGCCAAAAAGGGTCATTCGTGCAATTTCTAAATGGAGAGAAGGAATTGTCGTTAAAAGAGTGGCTCGTTGCTTTTCTGAAGTTTATTTTTTATGAATTACAAACAAATGGAAAGCTTCTCGGCACCCTCATTTTACTTACTGTCTTTAGCATGTTTTTGCAGTCGCTACAAAATGCATTTGAACAACAATCAGTAAGTAAAGTTGCTTATGCTGTTGTCTACATGGTACTGATCATCATCGCTTTAAACAGTTTCCGATTAGCGATGAATTATGCGCTTGAGGCGATTCAAACCATGAGCCATTTTATGATTGCTCTTATCCCTCTCTTGTTGGCGTTGTTAGCGTCTTCCGGGGGGCTCATATCCGCGGCGTTTTTCCATCCGATCATCCTGTTTTTAATGAATACAACGGGCATGGTTGTTGAACATGTAACGTTACCTCTTTTATTCCTCGCCGCTTTATTAAGCATCGTCAGCACGATGAGTGAACATTATAAAGTGACACAACTTGCCGATTTATTTACGAAAGTAGCGATGGGGACGCTTGGCGTAATCTTAACCATTTTTCTTGGTGTTATGTCTGTCAAAGGAACGACATCAGCAGTTGCTGACGGAATTGCTTTACGGACAGCCAAGTTTGTGACTGGTAATTTCGTTCCGGTTGTTGGGAAAATGTTTACTGATGCGACAGATACTGTCGTGACAGCATCAATGTTACTGAAAAATACAGTGGGCATTGTCGGTGTTGCCATTTTACTGATTATTGCGGCGTTTCCTGCTTTGAAAATTTTCATCATTGCATTTATTTATAAGCTTTCTGCTGCTGTATTACAACCGCTTGGCGGTGGTCCAGTTATTTCGTGTTTAAGTATTATCAGCAAAAGCATTACGTATATTTTTGCCGCATTGGCGATTGTATCCCTCATGTTTTTCTTAAGTTTAACCATCATCATTACCGCAGGAAATATCACAATGATGGTGCGATAGAGGAGGGGAGGACATGCAGCTTATTATCGAATGGGTGACTAATATTATTATCTTCATTTTATTTGCAATGATTATCGACTTATTGCTTCCGGCTACAAATTTTCAAAAATATGTAAAAATGGTCATCGGGTTAATATTAATTCTACTTATGCTATCCCCTCTTTTGCAGCTTTTTTCGATTGATGTCGATCGTCTTCTTGCTACTATTCATATGGAAGGAAGCAATCAACAAGAGACGATGAAAAATGAATTTGAAATGAAGAAAAAAGAAATACAAGCCTCGCAACGTGCATATATTTTAGAACAAATGGCTGTCCAGATGAAAAAACAAGTAGCCGAGGAGTTGATGAAGGATTATGGATTGATGGTACAAAACATTTCGTTCCAAACAAATGAAAAAGAACAGCTGAAAATTCCTGATGATATTAAAACCATTGAAGTAACGTTAAGTGAACAGAATGAGCAAGAAATAGTTCATCCTGTTGTCATCGACGCTTCCAAGCCGCTCAATCAATCGTCTCATGATGAAGCACGCAAAAAAGAGATCGCTTCGTTTTTCGCAGCAAAATGGGGAGTGAACGAAGAAAAAATCGCCGTACAAATTGAGGGGAGGGAATAGGGGGGATGTTCCAATTCATTAAACGATGGCTGTTACCATTTGAAAAACAACATAGAGAAAAGAAAGCGACACTTTATGTGTTTCTATTATTGTTACTTGGCATTGTGTTTATGATCATGAGCCATTTGTCAGCAAAGAACGAACAGGCCGTATTCGAACAGGTAGACAAGCAGGCGGATCCAACATTTGGCCAAAAACAAGAGGCGAAATCAAAAATCATTGCCGATTACGAAGAACGTTACGAAGAACAGTTAAAAACAGCACTTGAGGCGATTGAAGGTGTCGACGATGTAACGGTTGTTGTCAATGTCGACGCGACAGAGACGAAAGTGCTAGAAAAAAATCGTGTTAACCAGCAGCAAACGACCGATGAAACCGACCGCGAGGGAGGAAAAAGGAAGATAGAAAACAATTCTTCAAACGAACAAGTCGTCATTGTCCGGGATGGAGAAAAAGAAACCCCCATTGTGCTAACAACAAAAAAACCGGAAATTCGCGGTGTATTAGTGGTGGCCAAAGGAGCTGATAACCTGCAAGTAAAACAATGGATTGTGGAAGCGGTGACGCGCGTGCTTCATGTACCTAGCTACCGCGTTGCTGTATTACCGAAAAAATGATAGGAGGAATGATGGATGATGTTAAAGAAACAAACTGTTTGGCTATTAACCATGTTAAGCTTAGTCGTTGTATTATCGGTCTATTATGTTACGGCACCAAAAGAAATGAATGACAATGTAGCGTTTACCAACAATGAAAAGGTAAGTGATGTCAAGGATCCCACAGCAGAAAAAGAAGGAGCAGAAGTTGCTGTAGAAGAAACTACAGAAGCAAAAGATGGAAAAGTTACTTCAAGCGTTGCCGATGATGATGTGTTCACAGCGTTACGCATGCAAATTGAGGACGAAAGAAGCCGAGTGCGCGAACAATTAAATGACATTGTTGCTTCAGCCAACGCAACACCGCAACAAAAGAGCGAAGCAATGGATAAAATTCAGCAATTAGAGACCATCGCTGAAAAAGAAGCAACATTAGAAACACTCATCAAATCAAAAGGTGGATATGAAGACGTTCTTGTCCGTGCAGATAGCGATCAAGTAAAAGTGACCGTCAAAGCGAAAAAACTTTCCGCCAAAGAAGCCAATGAAGTTATCCAGTTGGTTAAAAGTGAAATGAAAGACGTTGACGATGTAACGGTTGAATTTCAACCAGTGAAATAGCAGATATAGAGGGCAGCTCTCTACGGAGGGCGGCTTATTTTTTTAGTGAAAAAAACAATTTAATTGTATATAATAGGACTAGGTTTTAAAACTACATTTTATTATTTGGCTCTTCTATTGAATATGAGGAAAGATCTTGCTTATCATGGTATTATATGACACATTCATTTCATGAGCGAGAGGTGTAAACAATGTTAAAAATTCAAGAGATTCGTGAACTGATTCGACTCATTGATCAATCCAGTATCGAAGAATTCGTGTATGAACATGAAGGAACAAAAGTGCATATGAAAAAGCCAAGCACGAGCGTTCCAGTCGAAACGGTAGTAAAAACAGTGGCTGAACCAACGGTAAAAATAGTTACACCAGAAGCGCCATCGCAAGCACCAGCGCAACCGACTGCTCCTATTGCAGAAACAAAGCAGGAGGAACAAGCGAAACAAGAAACGGTGAACAAAGAAAACTTACATAAAATTACTTCCCCGATGGTTGGAACATTTTACACAGCACCATCACCAGACGCACCACCATATGTAAAAGTGGGCGATAAAGTCAAAAAAGATACGATCGTATGTATTATTGAAGCGATGAAATTATTTAATGAAATCGAAGCGGAAGTGAATGGTGAAATCGTAGAAATTCTTGTGCAAAATGGGCAACTTGTCGAATATGGACAACCTTTATTCCTTGTGAAACCTGAATAAGGGAGAGAACGAGCGATGATCAAAAAATTACTAATTGCTAATCGTGGAGAAATCGCCGTTCGCATCATTCGTGCCTGCAAAGAACTTGGCATCGAAACGGTGGCTGTATTTTCCGAAGCGGACCGTGAGGCGCTCCACGTTCAGCTTGCCGATGAGGCGTATTGTATTGGCCCAACCGCTTCGAAGGATAGCTATTTAAACTTTACAAACATTATGAGTGTTGCCACGCTAACAGGCTGTGACGCCATTCATCCGGGATACGGGTTTTTAGCGGAAAATGCTGCGTTTGCTGAGCTTTGCCGCGAATGTAACATTACGTTTGTCGGTCCAAGCCCGGAAGCGATTACAAAAATGGGGATTAAGGATATTGCCCGCGAAACGATGAGGGAAGCAGGCGTACCGATTGTTCCTGGTTCAAAAGGAATTATCGAAAGCGTCGATGAGGCGATTGCGCTTGCTAACGACATCGGTTATCCTGTTATTATTAAAGCAACAGCGGGCGGCGGCGGAAAAGGAATTCGCGTCGCAAGAAACGAGCAGGAGCTAATCAAAGGAATTAACATTACCCAGCAAGAAGCCGCCACAGCGTTTGGTAATCCGGGCGTGTATATTGAAAAATATATTGAAGATTTTCGCCATGTTGAAATTCAAGTGCTGGCTGACTCCTATGGGAATGTCATCCATTTAGGGGAACGTGACTGCTCGATTCAACGCCGTCTGCAAAAACTCGTAGAGGAAGCACCGTCGCCAGCGCTTGACGAAGAAACACGGAAACGAATGGGAGAAGCGGCGGTAAAAGCAGCGCAAGCCGTTAATTATACCGGCGCAGGAACAGTGGAATTTATTTTTGACTATAAAGCAAAAAAATTCTATTTTATGGAAATGAATACGCGCATTCAAGTCGAGCATCCGGTAACCGAATTAATTACAGGAGTCGATTTAATTAAAGAACAAATTCGCGTCGCTTCTGGGGAAAAGCTATCGCTCACACAAGAAGAAGTAACCTTTAACGGGTGGGCGATCGAATGCCGCATTAACGCAGAAAATCCAGAGAAAAATTTTATGCCATCACCGGGACGAATCAATATGTATCTCCCGCCGGGCGGATTAGGAGTGCGCGTTGACTCAGCGGCTTATCCCGGCTATATGATTCCGCCTTATTACGATTCGATGATTGCCAAATTAATTGTGCACGCCTCCACTCGCGAGGAAGCGATCGCGCGCATGAAGAGGGCGCTAAGCGAATTTGTTATCGAAGGGATTCATACAACGATTCCGTTCCACCTAAAACTATTTGAGCATGAAAAATTCGTGCAAGGCGATTTTAATACGAAATTTCTGGAATTATATGATATTATGAAACCATAATGGGAGGTGTGTGCCATGACAGAGCATGTATTCGAAATGGAGCAGGAGCATAGTGGGTTAGGAAAGGTAGAAATTGCTCCAGAGGTGATTGAAGTCATCGCTGGCATTGCCGCAAGCGAAGTTGATGGCGTTGCGCAAATGCGCGGAAATTTCGCGGCCGGTGTCGTTGAACGATTCGGGAAGAAAAATCATGGGAAAGGCGTCAAAGTTGACTTGAAAGAGGATGGTGTGGCGATCGATATTTATTGCCTCATCCAATTTGGCGTTTCCATTCCAACGGTAGCAAAGAAAATTCAAGAAAACGTTCGTCAAGCTTTATTTAATATGACTGGATTGGAAACAAGCGAAATCAATGTTCATGTCGTCGGCATTCAATTCGATACGGCGAAGCAAGAACAAGAAGTTGAGCAGTAAATGTCGTGAAATAGGGGCCATGTGCCCCTTTGTTTTTTTGCAAAAAGTTTGTTATCTTAGTTGACGAGCCAATATTTATCGCTTTTATGAAAAAAACGACCATTTTATGTACTTTGCTAATGATTTGTACGGATTATAGTATTACTTATCGCGAAAATATGGTATGATCATCACATAAATGTTCGTCAATTTTTTAAAAAAGGAGTGAAAGTGATGAAGCGACATGCAGCGAGGGAAAAAGCGTTACAGGCTCTTTTCCAAATTGATGTAGGGCGTATTACACCAGAAGAGGCAGTTCAAAACGTTGTACATGAAGAAGAAGTTGATCCATTTCTTCAACAGCTCGTTTTTGGCGTTGTGGAGCATCAAGAAGAAATTGATGAACTGCTGCGCAGCAATCTTGAAAAATGGACATTAGAGCGCGTAGCCAACGTCGATCGCGCGATTTTACGAATGGCGACGTACGAAATGAAATACGTTGATGATGTTCCTGTTAAAGTCAGCTTAGACGAAGCGGTTGAATTAGCGAAGAAATTTGGTGATGCAAAATCAAGTCGTTTTGTCAACGGCGTGCTTTCTAAAGTGAAAGATGCTTTGCATATTACAGAATAGAGAAGGGAAGTTGAAACAATGACGGCACAAATCATTAGCGGTACAGAATTAGCAAAAGAAAAACGATTGCAATTGGCAAAGGAAGTTGAGCAGCTGAAAAAGGAGGGAATTGAACCGGGTCTTACGGTTATTCTTGTCGGCGACAATCCAGCCTCCCATTCGTATGTGAAAGGAAAGCAAAAAGCATGTACTGAAGTCGGCATTCGTTCGACCTTGCTTGCCTTTCCTGAAACCATTACGGAATCATTTTTATTAGAGCAAATCAAACAGCTGAATGAAGATCCGTCCGTTCACGGTATTTTAGTACAGCTCCCGCTTCCAAGCCATATTAACGAATTGAAAGTGATCGAAACAATTGCACCAGAAAAGGATGTTGACGGGTTTCATCCGATTAATATCGGGCGAATGATGGTCGGACAAAAGGCATTTCTTCCATGCACACCATACGGTATTTTATGGATGGTACAATCATTAGGCGTCGAAATTGCCGGAAAACACGTTGTTGTTGTTGGACGCAGCAATATTGTCGGCAAACCAGTAGGACAACTGTTTTTACGCGAACATGCCACGGTGACGTATTGTCACTCAAAAACGAAAAACTTGGCAGATTTAACGCGCCAAGCAGACATTTTAATCGTTGCGGTTGGAAAAGCACGCCTCATTGGTGCAGAACACGTCAAAAAAGGAGCCATCGTCATTGATGTCGGTGTCAACCGCTTAGAAGACGGCAAACTATGCGGCGATGTCAACTTTGAGGAAGTGAAAGAAGTGGCAAGCTACCTTACTCCTGTTCCGAAAGGAGTCGGTCCGATGACGATTACGATGCTGCTTCATAATACGATTGAAGCAGCGAGAGAGTATGCACATCGCCAAGTTCAGCGGTAAGTGAGGGTTATTTGTGGCAGAAGTGAAATATGTAACAGTGACGGCGCTGACGAAATACATTAAGCGCAAATTTGAAGTCGATCCACATTTACAAGATTTATGGATTAAAGGGGAAATTTCTAATTTTACGTATCACTCGCGCGGGCATATGTACTTTACACTGAAGGACGAAAATGCTCGCATTCAAGCTGTCATGTTTGCCGGATACAATCGTTATTTAGCGTTTCGCCCGGAAAATGGCATGAACGTGCTTGTACGCGGGGAAATTTCTGTGTATGAGCCAAGCGGGAATTATCAAATTTATGTGAAAGAAATGCAGCCGGAGGGAATCGGCAACTTATACTTGGCCTATGAGCAGCTGAAAAAACGACTTGAAGCAGAAGGGCTATTTTCGCCAGAGCATAAAAAGCGGATTCCGTCATTTCCGCGCTATATTGGTGTTGTAACTTCCCCGACCGGTGCGGCGATTCGCGATATCGTCACGACGATTCGCCGCCGCTATCCGATTGCAACGATCATTTTATTTCCAACGCTTGTTCAAGGCGAGCATGCTGCAGATTCGATTGTTCGTTCGATTGAAAAGGCGAATGAGCTAGGCTATATCGATGTGCTCATTGTCGGGCGTGGCGGTGGCTCGATCGAAGAATTATGGGCCTTTAATGAGGAACGTGTCGCACGCGCTATTTTCGCCTCTAGCGTCCCGATTATTTCCGCCGTCGGTCACGAAACGGATTTTACGATTGCTGATTTTGTGGCGGATTTACGCGCACCAACGCCGACTGGTGCCGCCGAATTAGCGGTACCGCATATTACTGAACTTGTTGAGCGAATCTCGCAACGTCAAGTGCGGTTAATCCGGGCAATGAAGGAAAAAATGACGACGGAGTCCGACCGGCTCATCCGTTTGCAAAAATCGTATGCATTTCGCTATCCAAAAAAACTATACGAACAAAAAGAGCAACAATTAGATTCTCTTCTTGAACGGCTGGAGCGGCATACAGAGCGATTGATCGAAAAAAAACGCAAACGCTTTGAACAGCTGCAATTAAAATTACAAGCACATCATCCGGCAGAACACCTATCCAGAATGGCTGAAAAACAGCAAACACTTACGAAATCATTAGAAAAAGAAATGCGGGCACTCCTAAAACAAAAGCAGCTTCAATTCAGCTCTCTTCTTTCTCAATTGCATGTGTTAAGCCCACTTAAAATGATGGAGAGAGGCTATAGCTTGGTTTATAATGAAAATAAAGAGCTTGTCAAAAGCATTCGTCAACTTCAACCGGGAGATGCAATTCAAGTGCGCTTGCAGGATGGACGTCTCGATTGTCACGTATGGGGAATAGAGGAGGAGCCTTTACATGAGTGAGGAAAAAGAATTAACATTTGAAGAAGCGATGATGAAATTAGAAGAAATCGTTGAGAAATTAGAAGAAGGAAACGTGCCGCTTGAACAAGCGATTTCCTTTTTTCAAGAAGGAATGAAGCTTTCGAAACTTTGTCATGACAAGCTGCAACATGTGGAAAAGCAAATGGAATATATTTTGCGAGAAGATGGACAACTAGCCCCTTTCTCCATTCAGGAGGAGGAATAAACAGTTGAACAGAATCGAGATTGAGCAATTTTTGCAAGAACATAAACAGCGGATCGAACAAACTTTGCCTGTCTATATCAACACATTGCAAGCACCACAAACATTGAAACAGGCGATGTCTTATTCGCTTGAAGCAGGTGGCAAGCGCATACGCCCGTTGCTTCTGTTAGCCACACTGCATGCATTCGGCAAAGAAGTCGAAGTAGGAGTGCCGGTCGCTTGTGCCATTGAAATGATTCATACGTATTCCTTGATTCATGACGATTTGCCAAGCATGGATAACGATGATTTGCGGCGCGGAAAGCCAACGAACCATAAAGTGTTCGGCGAGGCGATGGCGATTTTAGCAGGTGACGGTTTGCTGACGTACGCTTTTCAAGTCATTGCTGAGATGAATGCGCCAACAGTGACGGAAGAAATGAAAGTAAAGCTCATTTATGAACTCGCCAAAGCAGCTGGACCTGAAGGAATGGTGGCTGGACAAGTTGCTGATATGGAAGGCGAAGGAAAAGAACTATCGCTTGAGCAATTAGAGTATATTCACCGCAATAAAACAGGGAAAATGCTACAATATAGCGTACTAGCAGGAGCGATATTAGCTGGGGCAAACGAAATACAGCTAGAACAGCTTCATGCGTTTGCATCCCACTTAGGACTTGCGTTTCAAATTCGCGATGATATTCTCGATATTGAAGGTTCAGAAGAAAAAATCGGCAAGCGGGTGGGAAGCGATGTTGAAAATGAGAAAGTGACGTATCCTTCCCTATTGACACTTGATGGAGCAAAAGAAAAACTTTTGTACCATATCAATGAAGCAAAACGTTGTTTACAGGATGCTCGCGTGAATGATGATGTATTATGCTACATTTGCGATTTAGTCGCCACTCGCGACCATTAATTAACCGACAATTGTCCGTTTTTTATTTTGATGTTATAATAAGAAAATAGAGAGTTTTGACTTTACGCCGTTATCACGTCTGTGTTAGCGGCTCTTTTTTCGCTTATGGGCAGAAATCGATTTTTCATCCTGAATCATGTATAATAATAAATAACTTCTGTATTATATCAGCATGATGAAAGCGAATGACAAAACGAAAGCGAGTGATCTCGTTTGGATGTAACAACCATTAAAAATCCGCGCTTTTTAAAATCGATGTCAACAAAAGAACTCATTCAATTAAGCGCGGATATCCGTCAATTTTTGATTGAGAAGCTGTCAAAAACAGGTGGACATATCGGACCGAACTTAGGAGTAGTAGAACTTACGATTGCTCTTCATAAAGTTTTCGATAGTCCAAAGGATAAGCTGTTATGGGACGTAGGTCATCAATCGTATGTTCATAAAATTCTAACGGGACGAGCCTGTGAATTTGATACACTGCGCCAATATAAAGGGCTCTGTGGCTTTCCAAAACGAAGTGAGAGCGAGCATGATGTGTGGGAAACCGGTCATAGCTCCACCTCTCTATCCGCGGCGATGGGCATGGCGATCGCTCGCGATTTAAAGGGAACGAACGAATACATTGTTCCAATTATTGGAGACGGAGCGTTGACTGGAGGAATGGCGCTCGAAGCATTGAACCATATTGGGCATGAAAAAAAAGATATCATTGTTGTTTTAAATGATAACGAAATGTCGATTGCTCCGAATGTGGGCGCCCTTCATAATGTGCTTGGGCGTTTGCGAACGGCTGGCAAGTATCAATGGGTAAAAGATGAGTTAGAATTACTATTGAAGAAAATCCCTGCTGTCGGTGGCAAGCTTGCCGCAACCGCAGAGCGCATCAAAGATAGCTTGAAATATTTGCTTGTTTCCGGCGTTTTTTTTGAAGAGTTAGGCTTTACGTATCTTGGTCCTGTCGACGGCCATGATTTTGACGATTTATTTGAGAATTTGCACTATGCCAAAAAAATTAAAGGTCCTGTACTGCTGCATGTCATTACGAAAAAAGGAAAAGGGTATCGTCCGGCGGAAAATGATAAAGTCGGTACATGGCATGGAACGGGTCCTTATAAAATCGAAACGGGCGACTTTTTAAAACCGGTGGATACCGCACCGTCATGGAGCGAGTTGATCAGTGAGACGGTACGTAAATTAGCTCGTGCAGATAAGCGTATTGTCGCAATTACACCAGCAATGCCGGTTGGCTCGAAACTAGAAGGATTTGCAAGCGAGTTTCCTGACCGCATGTATGATGTGGGCATTGCTGAGCAGCATGCCACAACGCTCGCAGCGGGATTGGCAACGCAAGGGATGAAGCCGTTTTTAGCTATTTATTCGACGTTTTTACAACGGGCCTACGATCAAGTTGTTCATGATGTATGTCGCCAAAACTTAAATGTCTTTTTCGCAATTGATCGTGCCGGACTTGTCGGAGCCGATGGAGAGACGCATCAAGGTGTGTTCGACATCGCGTTTTTGCGACATGTTCCTAATATCGTTCTCATGATGCCAAAAGATGAAAACGAAGGTCAACATATGGTCTATACGGCCATTCAATATGATGACGGGCCGATCGCGCTTCGCTTTCCGCGCGGCAACGGTCTCGGTGTAAAACTTGATGAAGAACTGAAACAAATTCCAATTGGCACATGGGAAGTGTTACGCGACGGCCGAGATATTGCCGTTTTAACCTTCGGCACAACGATTCCGATGGCGCTAGAAGCGGCGGAAAAATTAGCGAAAGACAACATTTCCGTCAAAGTCATTAACGCGCGCTTTATTAAGCCGATGGATGAGGCGATGCTTCATGAATTGTTCCGAAGCAATATCCCGATTTTAACGATTGAAGAAGCGGTACTGCAAGGTGGATTCGGTAGTGCGGTGCTTGAATTTGCCCACGATCATGGCTATCATCAGGCAATCATTGACCGCATGGGCATTCCTGACCGCTTTATTGAACACGGCAGCGTCAAAGAGTTGCTAAAAGAAATCGGCTTAACGACAGCACATGTCGTTGAGCGTGTCAAAACGATCATACCAAGAAAACAAAAAAGGGCATGAGACATGAAAGTGAAAAAAGAAAGACTTGATGTACTATTAGTCGAACGAGGATTGGCAGAAACGCGTGAAAAAGCGAAACGCGCGATCATGGCAGGTCTTGTCTATACGAATGAAGCTCGTCTAGACAAGCCCGGAGAGAAAGTTCCAATCGATATTCCGCTGACCATCAAAGGGGAAGCACTCCCTTATGTGAGCCGCGGCGGTTTAAAGCTTGAAAAAGCGCTACACACATTTAATGTAAACGTAAAAGATAAAATCTTATTAGACATCGGTGCTTCTACCGGCGGTTTTACAGATTGTGCTCTGCAACACGGAGCAAAAATGTCATATGCGCTTGATGTCGGGTATAATCAGTTAGCATGGAAACTGCGGCAAGATGAACGTGTCATCGTGATGGAGCGGACGAATTTCCGCTACGTCACGCCTGCGCATTTCACAAAAGGGCTTCCGGAGTTTGCGACGATCGATGTCTCGTTCATTTCACTCAAGCTCATTTTACCGGTGCTAAAGACGGTGCTCATTCCTGGAAGCGATGTGGTTGCGCTCGTGAAACCGCAGTTTGAGGCTGGAAGAGAACATGTCGGAAAAAAAGGAATTGTTCGTGACGCCAGTGTGCATGAAGCGGTGTTAAACTCGATTATCGAATTTGCGCTGAATGAAGGCTATAATGTCCTTGATTTATCGTATTCACCGATTACGGGTGGAGACGGAAATATCGAATTTTTGCTTCATCTTTGTTGGAACGGGGATCAAGAGTGCGGCGAAAATCGATTGTCTATGCAACCGATGGATGTCGTCAAAGCAGCACATTATGAGCTGCAAGGCCGTTCAAACGCGGAACGGGAATAACATAGCAGTTATTCCCGTTTTTATGCTGAAACTAGTTGTGTGAGGTGTTGAATTTGAATAAAGGGCAAAGGCATATTAAAATTCGTGAAATTATTACCAATCACGAAATTGAAACTCAAGATGAATTAGTTGATATGCTGAAACAGGCAGGTTTTAACGTTACGCAAGCAACGGTGTCAAGAGATATTAAAGAACTGCAGCTAGTCAAAGTGCCGATGATGAATGGACGCTATAAGTACAGCCTTCCTGCTGACCAGCGCTTTAATCCATTACAAAAATTAAAGCGTGCCTTAATGGATGCGTTCGTCAAAATTGATGGGGCGGGGCATTTGCTTGTTATGAAAACATTGCCGGGCAATGCACATGCGATTGGCGCCTTGCTTGACAATTTGGATTGGGAGGAAATCGTTGGAACGATTTGCGGGGACGACACATGCTTAATCATTTGCCGCACACCGGAAGACACAGAAACAATTTCTAAACGCTTGTTAGAAATGTTATAAAAAGAGGTGTGATTTCACGGTGCTAGCGGAATTATCGATTAAAAATTTTGCGATTATCGAATCGTTATCGATTTCGTTTGAAAAAGGATTAACGGTGTTAACAGGAGAGACAGGAGCCGGAAAATCGATTATTATTGATGCCATTCATTTGCTTATTGGCGGCCGTGGCTCAGCGGAGTTTGTCCGCTATGGGGAAGAGCGTGCAGAAATTGAGGGCTTATTCTTGCTCGACGACGAAACACATCCATGTTATGAGAAATGCGCGGAAGTCGGCATTGACATTAGCGAAGGGATGGTCGTATTGCGCCGGGAAATTTCCGCTAATGGAAAGAGCGTCTGCCGTGTCAACGGCAAATTAGTGACGATGGCTGTTTTACGCGATATTGGTTCGACGCTTGTCGATATTCACGGCCAACATGAACACCAAGAGCTGATGGATCCAAGCCGACATCTCCCGTTGCTTGATGAGTATGGCGGAACAGAAATCGCTACCGCTCTTGAAGAATATCGTGCTGTATATGAAAAATATGAACAGCTGACCAAACAGCTGAAAAAATTAAATGAAAATGAGCAACAAATGGCACACCGTCTCGATTTGTTAACATTCCAGCTTGATGAAATTCAAAAGGCGAACTTACAGCCGAATGAAGACGAGCAATTGATGGAAGAAAAAGTAAAAATTATGAACTTCCAAAAAATTTACGAGGCGTTAAAACATAGCTACGAGGCCTTGTATGGCGAACAGCGTGGGCTTGATTGGATCGGGCTCGCGATGAGCCATTTAGATGATGTAAGCCATATCGACCAAGCGTTAAAGGAAGCACATGAAACGATTGCCAATAGCTATTATTTGCTTGAGGAAATCGCTTATAAATTACGCGATGAGCTGGAACAATTAGAATATGACCCGGAGCGCCTTGATTTCATTGAGAGCCGCCTTAATGAAATTAACCATTTGAAGCGAAAATACGGACAAACGGTGGCGGATATTTTACAGTATGCTGAAACCATTACAGAAGAAATTGACACGATCCAAAATCGGGAAACACATATCCATCAGCTTCAAAAAGAGCTCCAATCCGTAACGGAAGATTTGCTGGTGGAAGCGAAAAATGTCACGAGTATTCGCATGAAATACGCAAAAACACTTATTGATCACATTCATCAAGAGCTTAAAGATTTATATATGGACAAAACTCAATTTGACATTGTTTTTGAGAAGCGGGAAGGGGCATTAGACGCACCATTGCTTGATGGAGTTCCAGTAAAGTTTCACGAAGATGGTGTTGATCTTGTTGAATTTTACATTTCGACTAACGTCGGAGAACCGTTAAAACCGCTGGCAAAAGTCGCTTCTGGCGGAGAATTGTCGCGAATTATGTTAGCGTTAAAAAGTATTTTTTCCAAACATCAAGGGGTCACGTCGATCATTTTCGATGAAGTTGATACCGGTGTCAGTGGTCGCGTAGCACAGGCGATTGCCGAAAAAATTTATCGCGTCTCTGTCGGTTCCCAAGTTCTTTGTATTTCACATTTACCACAAGTAGCGGCGATGGCTGATACGCACTTATTTATTTCCAAAGAAACGGTAGGAAATCGCACAAAAACATCTGTTAAAGCATTAACCGAAGAAGAAAAAATTAAAGAAATTGGCCGGATGATTTCCGGGGTCGAAATTACGGAATTAACAAAAGAGCACGCCAAAGAATTGCTTGAGCTAGCAACAAAAATTAAAGGATGAAAAGCTATCCATTACGGGTAGCTTTTTTTATCGGCAAAACGATTATATTTATGTCGATTAAGGCAAAATTAAAACTGTAGCCACATTTGAAGGTGTAGGTGGGAGCGAGGAGAGTGAAAAAGTTTGAACGCAGAAACAATCCGAAAAATGATGGGAGTTTTTCTCCTTGTTTTATTGACAGCAATGAGCATGTCGAAACCGGTGCAAGAATATTTTCGCATTCCAAAACAGATCGTCATGTTTGAAGGTGAGACGTTGCATTTTGCCTCTGCACTTCCGGTTCAAGCAACGGTCAAAGACGCTCCCCATTCGATAGAGGTTGAAAAAAAGAACCATTCCCTTTCTGTACAGGCGAAACAAAGCGGTGAAAAACAAATGGTTTTAGAAATGGCAGGAATGCCAATTAAAAAAGTCGATGTCAAAGTACTTCCCAACTTGAAAGTCATCCCAGGAGGACAATCGATTGGTGTAAAATTAAATACATTGGGAGTTCTTGTTGTTGGTCATCATCTTATCGAAACAGAAAACGGGAAAAAATCGCCGGGGGAAATTGCCGGTATTCAAGTAGGAGATATTATTACAAGCATTAATGGGAAAAAAATTGAAAATATGAGCGATTTATCCCCGTTTATCGAAGAGGCAGGGAAAACAGGGAAACCACTTCAATTACAAATTCTTCGAGATCATCGCTCCTTTGCAACCAAACTCGTCCCGTTAAAGGATAAACATGATCATGCCTACCGTATCGGCTTATACATTCGTGATTCTGCCGCTGGCATCGGCACCATGACATTTTACGACCCCGCTTCGAAAAAGTATGGAGCTCTTGGACATGTCATTTCCGATATGGATACGAAAAAGCCGATTGTTGTTCAAGATGGACAAATTATGAAATCAACCGTAACGTCTATTGAAAAAGGAAGCAGCGGAAATCCAGGTGAAAAACTGGCGAGATTTTCAAGTGATAAAGAAGTGATTGGAAACATTACAAACAATAGTCCATTTGGCATTTTTGGAACATTGTCAAAGCCGATTCACAATGAAATGTTTGATAAGCCGATTCCAATTGCTTTATCACATCAAGTGAAAGAAGGGCCGGCAAAAATTTTAACCGTCGTTGAAAACGACAAAGTGGAAGCGTTTGACATTGAAATTGTCAGTACGGTACCACAAAAGTTTCCGGCAACAAAGGGACTTATCATTCGTGTGACTGATCCTCGCTTACTCAAAAAGACCGGGGGAATCGTCCAAGGAATGAGTGGAAGCCCGATCATTCAAGATGGAAAATTGATTGGTGCAGTGACCCATGTATTCGTCAATGATCCAACATCAGGATATGGGGTTCATATTGAATGGATGTTAAATGAGGCAGGCATCGATTTATACGGAAAATCAACACAAAAAGCGAGCTAGCGAACCATTTCGGCTCGCTTTTTGTGTAAAAAAATACAGAAAAAAGTCAATCATCTTCACGTTTTTGCATAGATATTTGATGAAACATCATATAAAATGGAGGTGTAAAGATTTTTCGACAAGAACGACATAAAAAATATTGTCAAGGCGCTAAATTCGTCGAATACATATGATTCTTGATGAGTTTTCGGAAAATATGTGTTTTTTTATTATTTTTCGAAAAATGAAAGGATTTTTGGTTGTCATGTCGAATTGGTTTGGTTAGTAGAATATTGCATAGAAATAAAATAACGAGACGAATTGGAAGTGGGGAGGAAGATTTTCTTGAACAAGATTAAAGTATGTATTGCGGATGATAATCGTGAATTAGTAAGCTTATTAGAGGAGTACCTTTCCAATCAGAATGATATGGAAGTCGTCGGTGTTGCCTATAACGGGCAAGACTGCTTGTATATGCTCGAAGAAAAGCAGCCAGATATATTGCTGTTAGACATTATCATGCCTCATTTAGACGGATTAGCAGTGTTAGAAAAAATGAGAGTGAAAAGAGAAAAACAACCAAATGTCATTATGTTAACGGCGTTTGGACAAGAAGATGTAACAAAAAAAGCGGTCGATTTAGGAGCAGCATATTTTATTTTAAAGCCTTTTGACATGGAAAACCTCGTTCATCACATTCGCCAAGTACATGGAAAAACAACACCAATTATCAAAAAGTCACCATCTTCATACCAAGTTCGTGAAAATAAACCGAAAAATTTGGATGCGAGCATTACAAGCATCATTCACGAAATTGGTGTACCGGCACATATTAAAGGATATTTATACTTACGTGAGGCTATTTCGATGGTGTATAACGATATTGAGCTGCTCGGTTCCATTACGAAAGTCCTCTATCCAGACATCGCGAAAAAATATAACACCACCGCCAGTCGCGTTGAGCGGGCGATTCGCCATGCCATTGAAGTTGCGTGGAGCCGAGGCAACATCGAATCCATCTCTTCCTTGTTCGGCTACACCGTCAGCATGTCGAAAGCAAAACCTACGAACAGTGAATTTATCGCAATGGTTGCTGATAAGCTGAGACTCGAACATAAGGCGTCTTAAGACTGCTAATATCAACGGTTTTATGGCTTCGAGCAATAAACATTAAGTTGCCGATAAATATTTATGCGTATGCATCAGAAAAGAAAACGCCTCTTATTTACCGGAAAAACAACGGTAAGTAGGAGGTGTTTTATTTTGTCCGATTTTGACATTCAGTTAGACAATTTCATGCTGTATTGTGACGCTGAAAATTTGTCACGGAAAACGAAAGAGAATTACGAACAAACTTTACGCCTGTTCTTTTTATATCTCAAGGAACAGCACAAAATGAAGCAATTCAAGAAAGTAAAGACTTTTCACATTTGAGCGTATATCAAATATTTACCGTGAGCGCGGGAAGTATACGGTGATTTCTAACCTAAATAGTACAAATATAAATTATCCAGCCCATCGTACAGATTACAACAACCCGATTAGCGATACAACTATCGCCAATGATGTAAGGAATATTAAGGTGTTTTTCAATTTTTTGTATAACGGAAAATAAAAGAAAATCCATGCGAAAATATCGAAAACGTTAAGCTGCAACGCAAACAAAAAGTTCTTTTATTCGAGGAAGATATTGTTAAATTGCTGAAAGCCTTTGATGTTACAACCTTTCATGGTTATCGTTCATGGGGCCAAACTTGCTTGTTACTCGATACGGGTATGAGGGTAGAAGAATGTTGTGCGCTTCGGCCAGAGCACGTCGATTTTAAAACGAAGCCGATATTAATTGAAAATCCAAAAAACAGGAAGCAGCGTTACGTCTACTTCTCATTTAAAATGGCGAATGATTTAAAGCGTCGGGTGACTCTGATAGTCCATTTTTGTTTCCAGCAATCCGCGGAACAATGCTTGATGTTAATAATTTTGAACGGATGTTAAAGGAAACGGGGAAAAAGCTGGTGTAGAAGTGACTCCACATCAATTAAGAAATAATTTCGTTAAATATTATTACATTATGAGACTAGAAAAATACTTAAGTACCAGCTCGCTATAAGTATCTAATGAACTATGTCTTTCTTCAGAAAGATACAAAAAACATTGACAAAAATTTATTTTTATGTTAATATTAAAAATTAAATATTTAAATAATATACAGGTTTGGTATACTTCTTTTTAGATGTCATCTCTCAGTTCCTCGGGAGATAGGCTCTAAAAGGAGGATATGCAAATGAAAGAAGACCAAGTCAGTCTTACTGCAATCATGACCGCCTACTTACGCGCCTACCATGCCATGAATGATACCCCAAAAGTTTTCGATGACTTTCTCGCTTGTCATTTGATACCAGAGGAAAGACGTGCACTCATTGAACAAGGATTTTCTGAGGCTCTTCAGATTCGTGTTCCTGAAGGCGGATTGGCATGCTCCGAACAGGCGGCAAATCCCCTGCTGTCTTTAATGCAGGCCATGGGGTTGCCTCATGTCCTCAGCCGGTCACGATATACGGAAGACAACCTTGATCTGGCGGTAAAACAAGGGGTGGAGCAGTATGTGATACTCGGGGCTGGGATGGATACTTTTGCTTTTCGCCGTCCGGATCTCCTGCGTCAGGTTCAGGTATTTGAAGTAGACCACCCCGCCACACAAACCTTCAAACGTAATCGACTGTCTGAATTGGGATGGGAAATCCCGTCACATCTCCACTTTGTGCCTGTGGATTTCACAAAGGAGAGTTTGGCTGATGCACTCAAGGGAACTTTGTATGACGTGCAGACGAAAAGCTTTTTTAGCTGGCTGGGTGTCACAATGTACTTGACTCGAGACGAAGTGTTCGCAACGCTTCGTTCCATTGCCGAAATTGCTCCCGAGGGCAGTGCGGTGATTTTCGATTACTTTGTACCGGAAGAAGATACGCCGTACATGAAAGAGATGAGGGAGGATTTACGAAAGATCGGTGAGCCGATGAAAACGACCTTTGACCCGTCAACACTGGCTTTTGAATTGGAAAGTTTAGGGCTCCGTCTTCATGAAAACTTAAGTCCATCCGATATCCAAGAACGCTATTTTCAGAGTCGAACGGACGGTTATTATGCGAGTAAACATGTGCGCTTTGCGTGGGCAGTAGTAGAGTAAAAAATGTTCTCCCACGTTAGATGATTATTAACGCCGAGTTGAGTGCTCGGCTTTTTTCATGAGATTCCGGTCCTTAGCGTACGTTTTTAATGCTGGCGGTATCTCATAAAATTGTGCGACTTTCCGTTTTGTATCGTATAGTTTAGTGAAGGTGTCACGAAAAAAATTTTTTTCGTCGAAACGGTGCGAAAAGTCCGGTAGCATCATATAGTCAAGTGAAGACGTCGAAAAAAATTTTCGGACAAACTGTGTGATTTTGTCTTGTGCGTCGTATAGTTATATGAAGGCTCGTAAAATTCCGCGGCTTCAGATGCGTTTACATAGATCGATCAATTAATAGAAAAGGGAACGATGTATGAACGAAACAATCGCAAGACCGCAACCGAACAACAAGAAGTCGCTTTTAGAAATGACCAACTACGAAATGTTTAATTGCGATTCATGCGGAAAGTTTTCCTTTGCATTATCAACGAATTTATTGCATTACATGGTCGGAAAGGGAGATTACCGCAAATCCGAGATATTATTGCGCTGTATTTTTACCTACTGTCGTATGTAGATAGAAATGAGTTGCAACCGAATGGCGTTCCAAGCGAACGTTTTGGCGCAAGTGTTCCGTCGAAAGCGAAGATAGCGGCCGATTTGGGTGTCGCGGAAAGTCGCATTAAGCCTCTCGTCGAAATCCTCCAAACGCATGGATTGTTACTCGATGTGGTCGACAAGCGGGAAGGGACTAAACGCTACAAATGGTACTATGTTTCTCATTGCCCGCGGAGTAGTGACGATGGCTATGTCGTCAATGATGATGAAAAGATAGTTCCCGACCTCTCAAAATATAAGTAAAACCTCGATACCTTCATTAAATGCATGTTGCCGTACCCTCATTAAATATCTTCTTGCTTACCTTTATCTAATTCCTGAGTAAATATAACAACATTAAATATAGCAAATGAAAGATAGCAATATATTCCGAGAGCTTATTCAAAGAAATACTCACTAGCACTCATAAGTTCGTGCTAGTGGCGATTCCTTTATAAAAGAAATCTCAGTCTATTATATACTGGTAATGTATATCTTGTCGGAAGTATTTAATATAAGATAATTCAAAGAAGTGTATAGGGATAAACCAACTGACCAAAACGCAGCCCCAGCCAATCCGCCAAAATGCCACAAGGAGTGAGCCGCGTGATAATTGAAAGCGAAAAAGAACTTGAAGAATATGAACAGCAATAAGACCACTCCATTAGCTTTGGAAGTGGTCATTGTTTTTAATTTATCTGTTTGAACATGTACCAAAGCAGCTCTTTTGCCATTTCTTTGCCTTCTTTAGTTTCCTTATTTAAAATCAACCAATTGTCATTCTTTTTTCTTCATGCATATAAAACATTAGTTCCATCAGATTTTTTGTAAAGAATAAATGCTTCGTCGTCTTTAACAAATGTCATAGGGTATATCACATTTTTGTATGGTGGTTTAATTTCTTTGTTTAATTCATTAATCACAATATCTTCATTGATTTTGGCTAATTCCATAAACTTCCCTTGTTCAGCTTGATAACGTAGTTGCTCATACTCATACTTTTGGTAAGCATTTAAATCAAGATTGAACGTTTTCTGGATGTCCATGAGAACTTCATTTTTGAACTTCTCCATTTTCTATTCCCATTCATCACCTTTATGTTCATAATTGATTACCTTAATCCCAGAAGGGGCAACTCCTATAGTTATTGTTTCTATTCCATAGGGGTGGGGCATGGGTATGTTCAAAAGTTCTTACTTGGACTTTTACAATAAAAAAGGAAAAACCATCTTCTGTTTTTCTTTTGATTTCAATCATTTTAGCGTCATATAGACTATTAATTGTAGACAGCTTTACTTATGTGTGGGGAAAGTGCGGTTAAGAACGCGTCATGAATCAGTGTTTCTTGTGGTTCTTGCTGTTGGGCTTGGACAACTGATGTGAAAAGGGCAAGAGCGGTAATACAAGCTGCAATAATTGCTGTCTTCATTTCATCACCTTCATTTTATTTATACCTATACCAAACAATCCAACCTTTTTCTTTATGTTTAGCAAGAAATATTACTCCTTCTGACAGACTTGTGCTAGGCAACAGTTTAGGGAAACGCAATCTAACTATCCATGAACGTTCAGCAACAGCTTCACTACAGAATGTTTTGGCCATCTGAAAATAAGTTTGTTTGATGTTTGGTAGGAAGTGCACATATTCAGCTTTCCATTCGTTGTGTTCCTCATCTGGATAGAGTTTCGGAACGATTGTTCTGAGTGCATGGAGAAGTTCCTGTTCGTCTTTTGAAGAAGTTTGTACCAGTTCAGCAACATTAGGGCATTGTTGATTTGCATAGGAATAAGGCTGCTGTGCATAGGCAGGAATTGAAACAGTAAGGGGCATGAACAGACAAACCATAAGAATCATTTTCTTCATGAAGATCACCTCATGGTTTATACTACCCAAATGAAGGAAGGGTATGAACCAAAAATCTACCCATCAAGTTGAAAAAAACGCTTGTTTTGGTTAGATACATTCAAAATCAACATTGTTATTGTCTTAGCCTAAATTCGGTATACCTTTAGACATAGAATAGGGTATTCTCTGGACTGTTTGCTTAAATCAGAGAATACCCTACTTTTTAGTCTAGAGCCAATGCTTGACTGCATTATCCATAGAAGAACTGCTTCGATTAGTGAGTTAGTAGTCAGAAAACTAGCAGACTTTTTCATCATTTTTTAGTTTTCTTCATTATTTACACCAGAAAAAGGGTGTGAGTTCATGAAAGATCTTTTTTAGCTTGGTAGGCATGCAGCGCTATCCTCCTTTTGGGATAGCGTTAAAGATTTATGTTAAAAACCCGCCTTCAATGAGCAGTTGTTTGATTTCCTCTTTTGTTATTAAAAGATCGCTGGAACAATACGTTCCCTTTTTAACAGGTAAGTGGGCAGAATAAGCTTGTTTTAACCCTGGGATATTGATCTCAGGAAGAACAATTAAAAAGTCTTCATCATAGACGACTGTATTCTGGCTTTCATGATCAGAAATGAGAACTTCATGAAGTTTTTCTCCTGGTCTAGCCCCGTATTCGACAATGCTGACATCCTTCTCTCCGGACGCTTCTATTAAGACTTCGGCTAAATCCAGAATTCTACATGCGGACGATCTCATGACAAAGATTTCTCCACCTTTTCCCTCGTTTGCTGCTTTTAGTAAAAGCTGAATGGCCTTCTGCGGGGTTAAGAAGAAACGAGTCATTCTTTTATCGGTAATTCTAATCTCTTTCTTCTTAATTTGATTAATAAATAAATGGAGTACACTTCCATTGCTTCCTAGGATATTGCCGCTTCTTATAGAAATAAATTTGGTATCTGAACTTAGCTGGTTGGCATAAACGATAAGCTTTTCACCGATGGCTTTGGTCATCCCGTAAAAGTTAATCGGATCTGCTGCTTTATCGGTAGATATATTGATGACCTTTTTAACTCCGTTTTCTATTGCTGCTTCAATAACGTTTTGAGTACCTATCACGTTTGTTTTCAATGCCTCGAGAGGTTGTTCTTCACAAACGGGAACATGCTTTAGCGCCGCTAAATGAAACACATAATCTACACCTTCAAAGGCCTTGACTAATGCCTCCCTATCCCGAATATCACCAATGCAAAAGCTCAATCTAGGGTCTTCAATAACTCTTCTCATTTGTACTTGACTGGCTTCGTTTCTGGAAAAAACGATTATTTTTTTTGGATCTAGGGATAATAACTGGAGTATAAGCTCATGTCCCCATGAACCTGTCCCTCCGGTCACTAAAATCACTTCATTATTAAACATATATTTTTCCTCCTGACATATATTTATACGCTCTTGATGGGAACATCTGCTGTTTTAGCCAGCAGTACCTGCAATAAATCTTCTATTCTGTTCATTCACATTTAGGGTAAAAGAATCTCCAAGTTCTTTTGTCGGCAAATTCGTCCTCTTACTTTTCTTTAGTTCTAAGAACCTAAACACTAAGGTGAACCCCATCGAATATCGTTTTCCAATAATGATCATTTGCATTCCATTTGTCATGATTCGGAAGTTCAACGACGCAGACTCTCTCTATAGGCCAATTTTTTTCGACTATGCCGTTTACATTAGAATGATTGACAAGGAGAATTCGGAAATCATTTTTAACCATTTCCGATAAAACCGATTCAAGTTCCAGAACCTCTTCAAAAGTACCTTCTGTTCTTACAAAAAGAATCCGTTGACTGGTTTCCATTTTCTCTAAAAAACGCCGAATCCGTCTGTCGAACTTTTCTTTAACTTCGGGGTAACCGCCCAAATACGAAAGTGTATTTTTTCCTACTTCAAAATCATGATTGGAAACTATTTGATAAGCGTCATCCGATACACAAATAAGCTGATCAGTAGCATAACCTATAATTCGTAAATTAGGCAGGTCCATAAAACCGGCAAATCGATTCCGCAAAAGGCGATTGACATTTGATAAAGAAGGAGATGCCATCCAATCTAACACTCCTGAAAAAGGTCTTAAATTGTTCTTTTTAAGCTGAATGGCTGTCAAACAAAGATCCCCTAAACTAAAAACGGAGTCATAAGTACCTTTTATAACTTCCAAACCCATATTTCCCATCTCCTTAAAAGAATGTTAATTTCTCTCGAAAACTAACCTCCGGTGTTATTTTCTCTTACAACAATGCATCACTGATTATGCTTTGTGAATTCTAAAAATTCACAAACTTTAGATTAACGAATCTATAGCTCTTGGTTTCAACTTGTCATACTTAAAATGGATAGGATAAAAACTTCTCCCCCCTTCTTGGTTTGGCTATTTATATTAAATGTAGTAGAAGTAGAAAGTGCTAGGGCTGGAAAACTATCTAACTTAGAAAATGTGCATACTTATGATAGGCTCCTTCAAAAATAGGCAGTATAATAACGAGAAACGATTTATTAGACTTAATATGATGATCGTAAAGTCTAATAAATCGTTTCGTGAATAGTAAAAGCACAAACTAGTGCATCAACATCATTTCTGGATTTGTGATGTAGGTATGCAGAGAATGTCGACCTCCAGTGGAGGATTTTCGACTGACGATGTGAATGATTATAGGAATGTATTCTTGAATGAAAAGTTATAAGTTTCTGTTAATCCATAAAAAATATCAACCTGAGGATGCCATTGCAGCAATTGGCGTGCTTTCTTATTATCAAGGCAGCTGTGTTTGATATCGCCTGTTCTTGCGCGTGTATGGACGGTATCAATTTTGGAGCCGTGAATTTGCGTCAGTATTTTTATTAAGTCATTTACCGATGTTCTCCGTGCGGTGCTGACTTGAATAGTTTCCTGATGCCCTTTTTCTATAGCAGCTATGTTCGCTTGAACGACGTCTTTTACATATATAAAATCACGTGTTTGTTCACCGTCGCCGTGAATCATTAAAGGCATTCCTTTTTTAATTCTATCTAAAAAGATAGCTACTACTCCGCCTTCTCCTTTTGCTGATTGTCTAGGTCCATATACGTTGCCGTAACGGAGAATCGTATAGGAAAGTCCATAAAGCTGATAAAATAAGCGGATATACGACTCGGCTGTCAATTTGGATAAACCGTAGTAAGAAATCGGTATTGTCAAGTCCTCTTCAGAAATCAGATCTTTCTGTAAATTCCCGTAAACGCCGGAGGTAGAGGCAAAGATCACTTTTTTTACAGAAGCTTCATGACAAGCCTCAAGTATATTGATTGTTCCGCTAATATTCACATCAGCATCATATTTCGGTTCACGGATAGACCGCCCTACATCTGCCTGAGCAGCCAAATGGAATACGACATCGGGCTTTTCTCGCAGAATGATTTGTTTGGCCTCTTTACTGCGTATATCTTCGGTATGAATAACAGCATGCGGATGTACATTGTGTAAATGTCCGGATATCATATTATCCAATACATGAACCTCAGCGCCTTTGGAAATAAGTTCTTCAACGAGATGAGAACCGATAAAGCCAGCCCCTCCAGTTACAACAGCCTTCATAGATCATTCTCCTCTTATCTTTTTTATTATCGTATGTTGTATGAATGAGAGTGGTACAAGATAGCTACCTAATGTGGCTTGAAAAATTGCTTTGCGATAGATTTATGCGAAAAAGAAGTTTTTTGCATGGATGATTTTAAGGGGGAGAAGATGGTCGTTTTTTAGGGCAATGTGGGCTGAATCTACAAAATGTAAATGCTTCATATGAGGTAGAGATGGATGCCTTTGTTGTTAGGAATGTTTCAGAAAACAGATTTACTACTGAGGCAGCAGAGAGATGCCGAGATGGGGTATTCAGAAATTTGAACGTTTCTTATTTAGTTTCTTTATAACACTCCATCTATAAGGGGCGACCAAAAGAATAGATGTCTGTCTCTAAAATATTTACACGATTTGTTGTCCTTGATGATGTATATGTTATATCTGTCGGTAAATGGAATGATAGTAGAAACGCAAGTCACAGCGTTTTTTCGCCAAGAGATTTTCCTATCAAATCGGAACGATTAAAATGATAAATCCGACTACTATACCAGCCCTATCAATCCCTCATTGCGAGAATAGTATATGATAAGAAATAAGGAATGAAACTATGGAAGGTATATGGGGTTATTTTTATAGTCAAAGCGGTGCTGTAAATTTACATTTGGCTCCTATTCCAATCTAAGTGTTTTAGTAACGGTATTAACGAGTTCATTTTCACTGAAATCTGTTAGAAAAATTTAAGGATGAAAATTAGTATAATAATAGGTTTGGAAGAATGGATCGCGCTTTCTGTAGTTCGCCTTTCCTTCGGTCAGGCTCACTACGGGGATACGTTCTCTTCCGATACTACTTCAATCAAAATACTTTCCCTTATCTCTAAAACGAATCTTAAGATGAGATTTTCCCATTATCAACTGTGCTGAAAGGGCTGAAAAGTGGATAAATATTTCCGGACTGGATGGATAAAACTTATCGGACTGAGAGACCAAATTCTCTAGAATACGCATGCATTGAATGAGCCCATTTCAGTGCGGATCAAATTGAGCGAGGAACGGGAGAATGTCGAATCCGATCATTCGCGGGGATTTTCAATAAAGATTTTAGAGAGGCTATCCGTGACATCATCGAGTGGAAAGAAAGTCTCAAATAGATAAAAGAAACTCGTTGATCGTTGTCAACGAGTTTCTTATTTAACTTCCCTAATTTCAATTTGTTAAATAATTGATAGAGGTCAAAATGACCGTCTGAAATCACCTATAAGATGCGTTTAATTTGGCACTCTATATGTTACTGTATCAAACTGTGCATAGAGCGGAGATTTTCGTCATCTGATGCGGTGTTTTCAGACGTTCATAAAAGCAAATCGAGTTCCAAACAGTACTCAACCTTTGACGAAGGTAATCAATTCCAAAGGGCGTTTACCGCCGTCTTGTCTCATTAGAATTTTACTATTTGTTGATCGAATAAAGGGCATTCATTGTAGCAGGGTCAGGTAGTACATAGTTTTGAGGTAAGGCATCTTGAATGTGTTTCCCAATCTGATGATCCCCAAATATTTTAGGAGTTGATGATGGGTTCGAAAGCAAGGGATTCTGCCCATCGCTTACGGGTTGAAAGATATGCATTGTAGCAGGATCAGGCAGTACGTAGTCTTGAGGCAAGGAATGCTGAATGTGTTTTTCAATCGGACTATCTCCCAATATTTCAGGGATTGATGATGGATTCGAAAGCAAGGGATTCTCCCCATCGCTTACGGGTTGAAAGATATGCATTGTAGCAGGGTCAGGTAGTACGTAGTCTTGAGGCAAGGAATGCTGAATGTGTTTTTCAATCGGACTATCTCCCAATATTTCAGGGATTGATGATGGATTCGAAGGCAAGGGATTCTCCCCATCGCTTACGGGTTGAAAGATATTTATTGTAGCAGGATCAGGCAGTACGTAGTCTTGAGGCAAGGCCTCCTGAATTTGTTTCCCAATCTGACTATTCTCCCATACTTCAGGGGTTGATGATGGGTTCGAAAGCAAGAGATTCTCCCCATCGCTTGCTGGTTTAAAGAGATTCGTTGTAGCAGGGTCAGGCAGCACGTAGTTTTGAGGCAAGGCCTCCTGAATTTGTTTCCCAATCTGACTATCTCCCAATATTTCAGGAGCTGACGATGGATTCGAAGGCAAGGGATTCTCCCCATCGCTTGCTGGTTTAAAGAGATTCGTTGTAGCAGGGTCAGGCAGCACGTAGTTTTGCGGCAAGACCTCCTGAATGTGTTTCCCAATCTGACTATCTCCCAATATTTGAGAAGTTGATGATGGATTGGAAAGCAAGGGATTTTCCGCATCGCTTACAGGTTGAAAGATATGCATTGTAGCAGGGTCAGGTAGTACATAGTTTTGAGGTAAGGCATCTTGAATGTGTTTCCCAATCTGATGATCCCCCAATATTTTAGGAGTTGATGATGGATTCGAAAGTAAGGGATTTTCCGCATCGCTTACAGATTGAAAGATATGCATTGTAGCAGGGTCAGGCAGCACGTAGTTTTGAGGCAAGGCATCTTGAATTTGTTTTCCAATCTGACTATCAATCAATATTTCAGGGATTGATGATGGACTCGAAAACAAGGAGTTATACTCATCACTCATCAGTCGGGACATTCTCCTCATCCTTTTCCTTTGTATTATCAGTTAGGACATTCTCCTCATCCTTTTCCTTTGTATTATCAGTTAGGACATTCTCCTCATCCTTTTCCTTTGTATTATCAGTTAGGACATTCTCCTCATCCTTTTCCCTTGTATCAGTTAGGACATTTTCCTCGTCTTTTTCCTCTTTATTATCAGTTGGGATATTTTCCACATCCTTTTTCCTTTTAGAAATAGCGCTTTGATAAACATCCAACACATTTTCCAACGCTTTATCTGGAGACCAATAATCTCTTCCCCATTTTTTAGCATTGGAACCAAGAGCTTTCCGGTATTTTTTATTTTCTAGTAATAAATTCAAATTTTTGCATAAAGCCTCTATGTTTCCCGCAGGTGAAATTAACCCTGTAACCCCATGTTCAACAATCTCAGGCAATCCTCCTGCATCACTAACAATTACAGCATTTCCGGCAATTTGTGCTTCTATTACCGATAAAGGTTGGTTTTCTAGGAGACTTGGAAGAACAAAAATATCTGACTTAGACAACAAATAAGGTATATCATCCCGCTTTCCAAAAAAGAAAATGTCTTCTTCTAAGCCTAAGGCCTTGCTTTGGACTTGTAACTCTGCTTTCTTATCACCATCTCCAACAATCCAACAAACCCAGTCATTTCGAATTGCTTTTAATTGGCTGAGAGCGGATATTAGATGGTGAACCCCTTTAGTTTCAACAAGTCGCCCCGTATAAATGATGACTTTCTTGTCGTCTGGACGTTTAATAGAGGATTTCTTCTCCTCCATTCGTTCAATGAAAGTCTCTATGTCGTATCCATAGTGGAACACTTTGATCTGTTCATCGGGAACACGAAACTCATTCGTTAAAACATTCCTTAACCATTCATTTGCTACTATTGTGAATTCAGCAGATGTAGCTCCAATATGTTCAAGCTCATCAAAGTATGCTCTAGCCATGTAGGAAGTAGGAGATTTATGAATGGTGGTTAATTGATGTCTAATCTCATAAGCTACGGAACCATGTAGGGTAGCTACTAATGCAGGTCCTTTAGGTCTTACTCGATTAATACATGCAGTTGAAATGACATCTTGTGTGTGAATCACATCATATTTTTCCAAACCAAAATAGGCAGCAGCTAACTCATAAAAATAACGTTGAAATTCAGTATATTTCACCAGTTCATTTTCATAAATAGCCGGATAGGCTTCTTTGTTAAGTTTTTCGTTAAGCAAAGGTAGCAGCTGATCTTTTTCTAACCTCTGATTTTTATTTACAATGTAAACGTAGCTATTATCCTCACCGTAACCCAGTAAATCTACTTCATGTCCTAAAGACTCAAGCTTTTCTTTAAGTTGCTTCATATAACCCCATACTCCCCCTACATGTGGAACGGCCCAGTACGTAGCAAGTAGTATTCTCATAAATACATCTCCTTCTGTTAATATTTACATGTATAATATATTTAGAGAACTAGTCTATGGTATAGGCGACTGTCCTTATTACACAATATTTTTATATCTAACGATATAATTGAGGTTTTATTTAAATTTTCTGATTTTTATTTTTATGCGGCATTAAGTGAGTCTGTCGAGGCACGTACATTTCCTTAACTGATATGCGAACCTACAAACCGATGCTAGTCAGTCGGTTGAAAATCTCAAACTCAGAGCGGGGTTCGGCTATTAGATGTTCGAACCATGATGGATTGCTCCATCCTGTAGGCATTTTTCCAAGTGTTGACCCCAATCTTTGGCTTGAAATTTCCCTTGGACAGCTCTGTATTTTGTCAGGGGAAGAAAGCATATAATGCGGTGAAACGGCCACAGTCTTGTAGACATGAACTCAGAGAAATTCTTTAACCGAGGCAATCATGACATTCCTTAATTTATCAAGCAATCAAAAAGTGATTGAAGCATTTTATTCTATTTGGCAACTGTTCGATGTGAACAGCATTAATTACAAGGGTTCTGGTGCAAAAAATCTGAAAAGCCGGGACATACGGATACTGTGAATCCTACATAGATCTGAGATTTTTAATACAACATAATGGCTATTCTGTTGCACTTGGTTTGTTAAAGCTTTTTCTTAAAACTTTATAAGTAAGCATTTCAATTTTTGAATTTTCTCTTAGTTTCTTAGTGACAGCAGAAGAAAAATAAGCAATGATTAGACACCATAAATGTAAGACCCAGGATGATAAAAGGGATTAAAGTATTTGTACCTAATTGAGGGATAAATGCTAAAAAGGACAAGGCGGCTTTCGGATTGGTAATGTTCTTGTATGTAGATTTTTTATATTTCAGTTCTGGAGGTAACGATATCTATGCTCTCTTACGGCGTTTGTTGCTAATAGCACCTTATGATTAGTTTCATTAAAAATGACGAGCAGCAAGTAAAGTATGAACAACTGCTCCCGTAGTAATTCCAAGAGCTGAATAAATCCTTTCTTTTCTGTCTTGAGAAATACTATATATTGTATCTGTACTCGGAGTTAAATTTAGAAGAAATGCCGCGATTAAAAACATTTCAAAGTTAATGATTCCATATATGTTTAACACTTTTATACCATATTTTACCTTTTATGTATGTTACATATAAGTTTTGATGATCTATTAGCTATCGTGGAGAAGCGGATGAATAATCGTAAGAGCGCGCTGGCAGCGCTAGTGTTACGATTAACGTCGATAATTTGAATGTACGCTATGAATTTGGCATTCAGAAATAGCGGATGAGTTAGCGGAATTAGTCCAAAGAGAGAAGGAGCGTAGATGGGGGATGCAAAAAGAACATTGTAGAAGGCAGGGGAGCAGTTTGCTTAATCAACTTATATACAACAAAGACGTTGACATTGAACTGACAACGGTCACAAGCGCACCGACCGACATAAAAAATCAATAACATGAAAATCGAATTTCACCGCGAAGACCTTATCGTTGCACAGTATATAACGAAAGCAAGTTAAGATTAACGGGGGACAACGGTAGAAATGGAGTATCAAGACGAATTACAAGTCGGCGACCGTATACTTGTAGCGTCCGTCAAGAATGGCTTGATAAAGCGGTGATGTACTAATGGCGATCTCAACGATTTTTTTAGATTATAGGTCATTCGATGAGAAATTGAACGTTTTTTTGTAAAAATAAATTTACTAAATTTACAGATATATGTTTTTTAAACTTCGGAAGAGTGTTATAATATAATACGGTGCGCCGACACCAAGGTTTAAATCAATCGCACGTCACAAGATGAGCGATTGGCAAAACATCATTGGGACTTTTAAAAGAAGTAATCCACCCTCCGTTCGCCAAACACAGGGTGGGTTACTTTTTTATTTTATCGATTAGCAACACGACCAATGTTATCAATGAGATCATAAACATTGCTGTCGCCATGTCCATCGGTTTCACCTCCTTATTGGAGGCTCAACCGCCCACCCTGCTCGTACGATTGACTTTAAGTAAATAATACATCAAATTAGGTAAAAAATCGACTTATTTTCCATTATTTCCCGTTATATAGTGTGATAATTTCTTAATTTTCGGTTATGGTAGCCCACAAAATCATGTGCGATTAGCTAAACGAAAAGCAAGGGAAATAGGCGCTAAAAAATTGTAGTAATGGTTCGGTCCGCAAAAAGAGAAAGAACTGGAAGACTATAGAAGCGGGCTTAACTACGTTCCCTATAACTATTTCCTGGCGCATCTACACCGCGGAGAAATGGTGTTAATGAGCGGCGAAGCCGAAGGATATCGTAAGGGGGATTGATGGAGCAACACTGTATGGAGAGCTGCTAATGCGGCTCGTCGATTTTTTCGTACATATTACGAATTATTCAATTTCTATTTGTAAATTTGTTAGAATCAGCGTTAAGAAGTAAACAATTTTTTACTAATGAAAACACGGATAAGAAGCCGGAATGCATATAAATATCGTAAGTTGATATAGCACGGTTTTACACCGTCAGCATGTCGAAAGAAAGACCAATGAACAGCGAGTTCGTCGCAATGGTGGCGGATAAATTGCGTTTGGAGCATAAAGCTTCTTAAAAATGATCTGTTTAATGGTAACCGCGTGGAGAAGGCTAAGAATGAATGAGCGCTCGAAGCAAAATGCTTTATCTGAAGCAGTACTCGTAAAGGCAATTGAGAATCAGAGGGATAAGGTGCCGAGGCGACATTCAAAACATCTGTTTTCTTCCCTATTTATTTGTAAGTCGAACATATCGATCATGAGTGGTGAGCTGAAATATAGTTTGTGTACAAATTATATTTATACATATATTAATAGTTTGTGTACAAATTATATTTATACATATATTATTTATGTGTATAATAATATAGAGGATTACATAAAAGGAGACCTGATCATGGATATATCAAAAGATAAATCAATTGGATCTGCCTCGGTTCGTGTTAGCAGAAAAATCACTCGTATTTTAAATGTTTATTTAAAGCCTTACAACATTACGGCGGAACAGTGGGGAGTGCTACGAACATTGAATGAGTCGGATAAAATTTCCCAAAAAGAACTGGCCGAGAGAGCGGATAAAGACCAGGCAACCCTTACGAAAATTCTCGACCTTCTTGAAAAAAACGGATTCGCTGAAAGAATTCCGAATCCAACAGATCGGCGCTCTTTCCTTATTACAATTACCGAAAAAGGAACCGAGCTATCTCAACAATTAATTCCATTTATTGAAACCGTTTTTGAAAAATTTGTTCATCAAATCGATGAAGAAAAGTTAGCTATTTATCAAGAAGTATTACGTTCCATCGAAAGAAACATCGATGCTTTGTTGGAAAATCCAAACAATTAGAAAGAAGGGATGGAGATGAATGAGTCTTCTAAACTGTGGACTGCACAATTTGTTGCCATTATTTTAATGGCTTTTTTATTTTTCTGTTGTTTACAGCTGTTGACGGCTGGTTTTCCAGCATTTGTTTCTCACGTGAACCACAATCCTGCTCAAGCAGGAATGATGACTACCGCTTTTATGATATCGGCAATTATTACAAGACCTTTCGTTGGGGGGATAATCCATAAAGCCAATATAAAAAAGGTAAACATCGCGTCTTTGATTTTTCTCGCTGTTACCATCGCTTTAAGTTATCATCAAAAGTCGGTGTCGTTATTGCTCTTTTTAAGAATTTTACATGGAATCGCATTTGGAATTGTCTCTACTATTATTTCAACGATGGCCACGACCGTGATTCCTGTAAGGCGACTTGGTGAAGGAATTGGTTATTATGGAATGGCTACTAGCGTTGGAACAAGCCTAGCTCCGATGTTTGCTCTATCATTGATTCAGTTTTTCTCATTTAATGCGTTATTATTATTGGCTGTTTTGTTAGCGATTGTAACGTTACTTCTTAACATTTTTATTCGCTCTCCTCATTCTAATCGTATGAGAACAAAGGAAGTTTCTTTTATAGAATACGCCTTTGATAAAAAAGCATTTTCTCCATGTTTATTGGCATCCTTTTTTACGATTACATTAGGAGGAGTTGTTAGTTTTCTTGGGGAGCTTGGCAAAGAGGTTCAGTTGGGAGGATCTGTTTCATTGTTTTTTCTGATCATAGCGGTCACAATGGCGATTGTGCGTCCTCTTTCAGGTCGGATCTTTGACAGCAAAGGGCATAAGGTCATTCTATACCCTGCGATTGTAAGTGGAATCATCGGGCTGTGTCTTTTAGCGGCCACGCAAGATATATGGACTTTGCTTCTTGCTGGGGTGTTTTACGGAATTGCGTATGGAACTATAACACCGACTCTTCAGGCCTTAGCTGTCAGCTTTGTATCAAAAGAGAAACAAGGAACAGCTAATGCGATGTTTTTTTCCTTCATGGACCTTGGAATGGCAATTGGCTCGATTAGTCTTGGTGTTCTAGCCTCTTATACTGGCTACCGCCTTATGTACGGATATTCCATTGTGTGTTTAGTTGTATTGCTTGTCACATATATATTCCTATTCCTTCGTCATAAACGTGCGGTAAATGCAATGGATAAAGTTTCCTGACTGATTACGAAGCAGAAAAAAAGGTAGTCTCACGTGAGCTACCTTTTCATTTTTTCTCTTTTTCTAACTCAACTAGTTTTTGCACTAAAATGTGCTGTGGCATATGCATTACTTGCTCGATCGGGATGCCTAATGCCTTGGCTAATTTTTGTGCTGTTTCCAATGAAATTTGGAGCGGGCGCATTTCAATCACCTCTTTGTTATATTAAACTAGATATGATTTCTTGAATCAATAGTATAGCAAACTTTTGCAACCTTTCGCATATATTTTTATTATCGTGCTTTATTGTTGAAAAGGACGGGAAAGGAGCGGAACGATGACTAAAATTTTTGCTCACCGCGGTTCAGCTGGCACGCATCCAGAAAATACGATGATTGCCTTTTACGAAGCGGAACGAGTCGAAGCGGACGGGATTGAATTAGATGTACAAATGACAAAAGATGGAGCGCTCGTGGTCATTCATGATGAAACGATTGATCGGACAACCGATGGTACAGGATGGGTGAAAGATTTTATATATAAGGAGTTACAACAATTCAACGCTGTTTATAAATTCGCCGAACAATATGATTTCTGTCGCATTCCACTGCTAGAGGAAGTGCTCCAATGGATAGAACCAACTGAGTTATTGCTAAATATTGAATTGAAAAATGGATTGATTGAATATAAAAAATTAGAGGAAAAAGTCATTGACATGGTTAGACATTACCATTTAGAGCATCGCGTCGTCCTCTCATCGTTTAATCATAATAGTATGGCGCTTTGTCATCGACTTGCTCCTGAGATTGAGACAGCGATTCTTTATATGAAAAGCTTATGTCAACCATGGAAATATATGCGTGCCATCGGAGCATCTGGATTGCATCCATACCATGGTACCGTAACAGAATCGTTCGTTCGTCAAGCACACGACCATCGTGTGGCAGTGCGGCCGTTTACGATTAACAAAGCAGGGTTAATGAAAAAAATGTTTCAATATCAAGTAGATGCGATTTTCACTGATTATCCATCAAAAGCAAAACAATTATTAAACAATCAAAAAACGACCTGAACGTTACGAGCTCGGGTCGTTTTTTTGTTTTTTTTGAAACCTTGGTTGAACTTTGTTTCGTTTTTGGTCGCGGTGAAGAATAAATCCGCCGATAAACCCTAAACCGAGTGCGAATAGAAGAAATCCGCACAAGAACTGAAGCCAAAGGGATGGAAGTGGGGCATGCAGAATGCCAAACAGCGTATCGCGCATCCATTTAATTCCTAAAGCTGCCAAAAAACCCGGAATCAGCAAAATTGTAAGAGCGATCATTCGTTGCATTGCGATTCTAATCCTTTCGTTCATCAAAAATCGTTTCACCAAACATCATAAACTTTTGATGAGATTTGTCAAGAAAAGAAAAAATCGGTATGATAGAAGTGTCTGCAAAAAATTGCATAATGTTAAAGAGCGGTGAATGGAATGAAAAAAGTACTAATTGTTGGCGCGGGGAAAGGTGGTACCGCATTATTGCAAATTTTGCAAAAGGCGACGATCATCCAAGTTGTTGCTGTCGCGGATATTAATGAACAAGCGCCGGGAATCCAGCTTGCGCAAAAGATGGGCATTCCCACGGGAACCGATTGGCGTGCCTTTTTAACCGAAGGAATTGATCTTATCATCGAAACAACGGGAGAAAAGCACGTATTTGAAGAAATCCGCAAAAGAAGCGATCCTCATACTGTTGTTGTACCGGGAATGGTTGCCCGTATGATCGCTGAACTCATCGAAGAAAAAGAGGCATTAATCGCGAAGTTAAAAAGTGAAACGACTCGTCGTGATTTAATTTTTAACGCGACTCATGATGGAATGATCGTTGTTGATGAGTTCGCTTATATTACCGATATAAATGACAGTGCAGCCGAGATGATCGAGGTGGATAAAACGAAGGCGATTGGCAAACATATTTTAGAAGTCATTCCGACAAGTAGGCTGCCGAGAGTATTAAAAACGAAGCAAACAGAGTTTCATCAAGAACTAAAGTTAGATAACGGACGAAAAATAATTACGACGCGCGTTCCTATGGTGGATGAATCTGGAAAGCTATTTGGGGCTCTTGCGGTCTTTAAGGACGTGACGGAGTTTGTTCGGCTAGCCGAAGAAATTACTAATTTAAAGGAAATTCGCATGATGTTAGAGGCGATTATTCATTCATCGGAAGAAGCGATTTCGGTTGTTGACGAGCATGGCAATGGCATTTTAATCAATCCCGCTTATACGCGCATTACGGGTCTTACTGAAGAAGAAGTCATCGGCAAACCAGCAACTGCAGATATTGCAGAAGGGGAAAGTATGCATATGCAAGTCTTGAAAACGCGCCGTCCTGTTCGTGGTGTGCGCATGAAAGTGGGGCCGAAAAACCGTGATGTTGTTGTCAATGTTGCTCCGATTATTGTCGATGGCGTATTAAAAGGAAGCGTTGGCGTTATTCATGACGTTTCCGAAATTCAGCGGCTTACCAATGAATTAAATCGCGCTCGACAAATTATTCGCACGTTGGAGGCGAAATATTCATTTGCTGATATTATCGGCACATCCGAAGAAATGACCGTAGCAATTGAGCAAGCGAAACTAGCAGCGAAGACGCCGGTAACGATTTTATTGCGCGGGGAATCGGGAACGGGAAAAGAATTGTTCGCTCACGCCATCCATAATGCGAGCGATCGAAAATATAACAAATTTGTCCGTGTGAATTGTGCCGCCCTTTCTGAAACACTATTAGAAAGCGAATTATTTGGATATGAAGAAGGAGCATTTTCCGGAGCCAAGCGAGGTGGAAAGCGCGGGTTGTTTGAGGAAGCGAATAACGGAAGTATTTTCCTTGATGAAATTGGTGAGCTTTCTGCAAATACGCAGGCGAAATTATTGCGCGTTCTCCAAGAAAGGGAAATTGTTCGCGTCGGGGGAACAAAACCGATTCCAATCAATGTTCGCGTCATTGCTGCGACAAATGTCAATTTAGAAAAGGCGATCTCTGAAGGGACATTCCGGGAAGATTTGTATTACCGTCTTAACCGGATGCCAATTTATATTCCGCCGCTTCGGGCAAGGAAGCAAGATATTCCGGCTTTATGTCATCATTTAATTCAAAAATTAAATCAAGATTACGGACGAAACGTAGAAGGATTAACGGAAGAAGCCATTCATTATCTTTTATCGTATGATTGGCCGGGCAATGTTCGTGAGCTCGAAAATGTGTTAGGTCGCGCGATGATTTTTATGAAATTTCATGAAGTGCTCATTGATGTGAAACATATTCCACCGTTAAAAATACCTCATGCTGAACACGATAGACATGAAGATTCGCTTTTGAATGGAGAGGAGATTCGTCCGCTCGATGAGATGATGGAGCAATATGAAGCGCATTTAATTGAAAGAGCATTACAAAAACATCATGGCAATAAAACGGCAACGGCGAAAGCGTTAGGCATTTCAATTCGCAATCTATATTACAAATTAGAAAAATATGGACTTGCAAAAAAATACATGCAATAATTTGCATATAACGCAAATCATTGCAAACGAGCACGAAAAAAATAAAGCGTTTTCAATATTTTTTGTTTGGCACGATTTTTGCATATTATAAAAGTGCGAGACGAAATGAAAGGACAAAGGGGTTGGATTCATGATATGAAGCTGCAATCGTTAGTCGACCAGGCAACCCAATATGACAATATGACAGTTGCAGTTGCTGCGGCAGAAGATGAAGAAGTAATTGAAGCTGTCACAATGGCGCTGGACAGTAATTTCGGACGATTTATCTTGTATGGAGACAGTGAAAAAATTTCACAATTGTTAAAACAAAAAAATGAAGACTATGCAAAAAATGGCAGGGTACAATTAGTGCATGCGGATTCTAAAGTTCAAGCGACCGAACTAGCGGTAAAAGCGGTACATTTGAATGAAGCAAATGTACTAATGAAAGGGAATGTTCCGACAGCGACGATTTTAAAAGCTGTTCTGAATAAAGAGTTTGGTTTGCGAACAGGAAAAGTTTTATCACATGTGGCGGTATTTGAAGTGCCTAGCTATGACCACTATATCATTGTTACCGATGCGGCGATGAATATCGCGCCGGATCTGGAGCAAAAAGCGCAAATTGTCTCCAATGCGGTATCGATAGCGAGAGCCATCGGAATCGAAAAGCCGAAAGTAGCACCTCTTGCTGCCGTTGAAGTGGTAAATCCGGCGATGCCGGCAACGCTTGATGCAGCTGCATTAACTATGATGAACAAGCGAGGCCAAATTACCGATTGTATCGTTGATGGCCCATTAGCTCTTGATAACGCAGTTTCAATGCTGGCTGCTGAACATAAAGGAATTGACAGTGAAGTAGCGGGACAAGCTGATATTCTCCTTGTTCCTAACATTGAAACAGGAAATGTATTGTATAAATCATTAATTTACTTCGCTAATGCAAAAGTAGGTGCAGTAATTGCTGGGGCGAAGGCTCCGATTGTCTTAACATCACGCGCAGATTCTGCAGAAAGCAAACTTTATTCGTTAGCTCTTGCGGTTTGCTCCGCATCAAAATAATGAAAATCTTTTGGGGAGGAAATCAACATGGAAATCTTCAAATATATGGAACAATATGACTATGAGCAATTATTATTCTGCCAGGACAAAGAGTCAGGATTAAAAGCAATTATTGCCATCCATGATACAACATTAGGACCAGCTTTAGGCGGTACACGTATGTGGATGTACGAATCAGAGGTAGCAGCAATTGAAGACGCGCTTCGTTTAGCACGTGGTATGACTTACAAAAACGCTGCAGCCGGTTTAAACCTTGGCGGTGGTAAAACAGTTATTATCGGCGACCCGCGCAAAGATAAAAACGAAGCGATGTTCCGTGCGTTTGGCCGCTTCATTCAAGGATTAAACGGCCGCTACATCACTGCTGAAGATGTTGGTACAACCGTTGCAGATATGGACATCATTTATCAAGAAACGGATTATGTAACAGGCATTTCCCCTGAATTCGGTTCATCCGGTAATCCATCTCCTGTAACAGCATACGGGGTTTATCGTGGGATGAAAGCCGCAGCGAAAGAAGCGTTCGGAACAGATTCCTTAGAAGGAAAAGTCATCGCTGTACAAGGGGTTGGAAATGTTGCTTACAACTTATGCCGTCACCTTCATGAAGAAGGCGCAAAACTAATTGTGACAGACATTAACAAAGAGGCGGTGCAACGTGTAGTAGAGGAATTTGATGCAAAAGCGGTGGACCCGAACGATATTTACGGAGTAGACTGCGACATTTTTGCTCCATGCGCACTTGGTGGCATCATTAATGACCAAACCATTCCGCAATTAAAAGCAAAAGTCATCGCTGGGGCGGCGAACAACCAATTAAAAGAAGCAAGACATGGTGACATCATTCATGAAATGGGCATCGTATATGCTCCTGACTATGTGATCAACGCTGGCGGTGTGATCAACGTCGCTGACGAATTATATGGTTACAATCGCGAACGTGCCTTAAAGAAAGTGGAACAAATTTACAACAACATTGAAAAAGTATTTGAAATCTCTAAACGCGACAACATCCCAACTTATAAAGCAGCAGACCGTTTAGCAGAAGAACGAATTGAAAAAATGCGCAAATCCCGCAGTCAATTTTTACAAAATGGCCAACATATTTTGAGCCGTCGCCGCAATCGCTAAATAAAATAAGCGATGAAAGCGAGAACGATTCTTTTCTCGCTTTCATCGTAAAAAATGGAGGTTGGAACCTTGCAAGAGGAGAAAGAATTTCGCATTTTAGTCATTAATCCTGGATCCACTTCAACAAAAATTGGCGTATTTGATAATGAACGTTCCATTTTTGAGAAAACAATCCGCCATGATACCGAAATATTACAGAAATATCAATCAATTATTGAGCAATATGAATTTCGGAAACAAACGATTCTGGATGCGCTTGACGAAGAAGGAATAAACATTTCAAAGTTAAGCGCCGTTTGCGGTCGCGGCGGTTTATTGCGCCCAATTGAAGGGGGAACGTATCGCGTTAATGAGCAAATGCTAGAAGATTTACGTAAAGGTTATGCAGGACAGCATGCTTCTAACCTTGGCGGTATTTTAGCTCATGAAATCGCATCTGCGTTAAATATCCCCGCGTTTATCGTTGACCCGGTTGTAGTCGATGAGCTTGAGCCAATAGCGAGAATTTCCGGTTTTTCCCTCATTGAACGAAGGAGCATTTTCCACGCTTTAAACCAAAAAGCCGTTGCTCGTCGTGTCGCAAAGCAGCTTGGTAAAAAATATGAGGAATTAAATTTGATTGTCACTCATATGGGCGGTGGAATCACGGTTGGCGCTCATAAACAAGGAAGGGTAGTTGACGTAAACAACGGATTAGACGGCGAAGGTCCGTTCAGTCCTGAACGTGCTGGTACAGTGCCGGCAGGCGATCTTGTTTCCCTATGCTTTTCAGGTGAATATTATCGTGATGAAATTATGAAAATGTTAGTTGGTCAAGGCGGATTAGTCGGTTATCTCGGAACGAATGATGCCGTGAAAGTCGAAAAAATGATTGAAGAAGGGGATCAAAAGGCAAAACTAGTTTACAGTGCAATGGCTTACCAAGTAGCAAAAGAAATTGGTGCTGCCAGTGCCGTATTAGCCGGAAAAGTAGACGCGATCATTTTAACGGGCGGACTAGCTTATGGAAAAGAATTCGTTAAAGAAATTGCTGACCGCGTAAAATGGATTGCTGATGTGATTGTTCACCCGGGGGAAAACGAGTTGCAAGCGCTTGCAGAAGGTGCATTGCGTGTCTTACGCGGCGAAGAAGAAGAAAAGGAATATCCGGGAAATTCGGTGAAAACAAAAGTGATGCAATAGGAAGGAGCGGGCATTGATGGCAAAAGAATACGATCTCGTCATATTAGGCGGTGGTACAGGCGGATATGTAGCGGCGATTCGTGCGGCACAACTTGGGATAAAAACAGCAGTAGTGGAAAAAGGAAAACTTGGCGGTACGTGCTTACATGCCGGTTGCATTCCAAGTAAAGCATTGCTTCGCAGCGCGGAAGTATACGCACAAACAAAAGAAAGCGAAAAGTTTGGCGTATTTGTTAATGATGTGAAATTGGATTTTGTAAAAGTGCAAGAGCGCAAAGGTAAAATTGTTGAGCAGCTGCATAAAGGTGTTCAACACTTAATGAAAAAAGGAAAAATTGATGTGTATGAAGGAACAGGACGAATTTTAGGTCCATCGATCTTCTCGCCAATGCCAGGAACGATTTCTGTTGAATTGAACAATGGCGGCGAAAACGAAATGCTTGTTCCGAAAAACGTCATCATTGCCACAGGATCTCGTCCACGTACGTTACCGGGATTAGACATTGACGGTGAATATGTGATTACATCTGATGAGGCGTTACAATTAGAGAAGCTTCCAGCATCAATCATCATCGTCGGTGGAGGAGTCATTGGTATCGAGTGGGCTTCCATGTTAAATGATTTCGGCGTTGAAGTAACGGTATTAGAGTATGCTGATCGCATTTTACCAACTGAAGACCGCGACGTTTCAAAAGAAGTGGAAAAATTATTAAAACAACGTGGCATTAATATTGTAACGAATGCAAAAGTATTGCCTGAAACACTTGAAAAAGGGAACGGTGTAACCATTAAAGCTGAACATAAAGGCGAACAAAAAGCGTTCACAGCGGAAAAAATGCTTGTTTCTATCGGTCGTCAGGCAAATATTGAGGGGATTGGTTTAGAAAATACAGATATCATTGTGGAAAAAGGCTTCATTCAAACCAATGAATTCTATCAAACAAAAGAGTCTCATATTTATGCAATTGGCGATGTTATTGGCGGCTTACAACTTGCTCATGTCGCTTCTCACGAAGGAATTGTCGCTGTTGAACATATTGCCGGCCAAAATCCATCACCGATTGACTATACAATGATTTCAAAATGCGTGTACAGCCGTCCGGAAGTAGCAAGCGTCGGTTTAACGGAAGAAGAGGCAAAAGAAAAAGGGTATAAAGTAAAAGTTGGTAAATTCCCGTTCAAAGCGATTGGTAAAGCGCTTGTATTCGGAGAAGCTGACGGATTCGTTAAAATTGTTGCTGATGAAGAGACAAATGACTTGCTCGGCGTTCATATGGTAGGACCTCATGTGACAGACATGATTTCTGAAGCAGGTCTTGCACGTGTGCTTGACGCAACTCCATGGGAAGTTGCTCATACCATTCATCCGCATCCAACATTATCAGAAGCGATGGCAGAAGCTGCGTTGGCTGTTGATGGGAAAGCGATTCATTTTTAATGGATAAAGGGAGGTTGTTTTGATGGCTGAAAATCGTCATCAAGCGTTAGGCTTAAGTGATGAAACAGTATTAGAGATGTATGAAACGATGTTGTTAGCTCGGAAAATCGACGAGCGCATGTGGCTTTTAAACCGTGCTGGTAAAATCCCGTTTGTCATCTCTTGTCAAGGACAAGAAGCGGCTCAAGTCGGAGCTGCATTCGCTTTAGATCGCACGAAAGACTACGTCTTACCTTACTATCGCGACATGGGTGTTGTGTTAACATTCGGTATGACACCAACAGAATTAATGCTTTCCGCGTTTGCGAAAGCGGAAGATCCAAACTCTGGCGGCCGTCAAATGCCTGGTCACTTTGGAAAAAAGAAAAACCGCATCGTTACAGGTTCTTCACCGGTAACAACACAAGTGCCACATGCGGTTGGTATCGCATTAGCGGCGAAAATGGAGAAAAAAGACTTCATTACATTCGTGACATTTGGTGAAGGGTCTTCGAACCAAGGTGACTTCCATGAAGGGGCCAACTTTGCCGGTGTTCATAAGTTACCGGTTATCTTCATGTGCGAAAACAATAAATATGCAATCTCTGTTCCGATAGAAAAACAATTAGCATGCGAAAAAGTGTCTGACCGTGCAATTGGTTACGGTATGCCTGGCTATACGGTAGATGGAAATGATCCATTAGAAGTATATAAAGTCGTAAAAGAAGCGGCTGATCGTGCTCGCCGCGGCGAAGGTCCGACATTAATCGAAACGGTTTCTTACCGTTTAACGGCTCACTCTTCTGATGACGATGACCGCGCTTATCGCACACCTGAAGAATTAGCCGAAGCGCGCGCCAAAGATCCAATTTTTTTATTTGCGAATTACTTAAAAGAAGTAGGCGTGCTAACGGACGAGCTAGAAAAAGAAATTCACGATCGCATCACAAAACAAGTAAACGAAGCGACAGATTATGCGGAAAAAGCACCGTATGCGGAACCAGAACACGCATTAAAGTACGTATACGCTGAGAAGTAAGGAGGAACGAAGAATGCCAGTCATTTCATATATTGATGCCGTTACGATGGCGATCCGGGAGGAAATGGAACGAGATTCCCGCGTGTTCGTATTAGGGGAAGACGTAGGAAAAAAAGGTGGGGTATTTAAAGCGACCCAAGGATTGTACGAGCAATTTGGTGAAGAACGCGTCATTGATACGCCTTTAGCAGAATCAGCAATCGTTGGTGTCGGAATCGGTGCAGCGATGTACGGATTGCGCCCAATTGCAGAAATACAATTTGCCGATTTCATCATGCCAGCAGTGAATCAAATCATTTCTGAAGCGGCACGGATTCGTTATCGCTCTAATAATGATTGGAACTGCCCGATTGTCATTCGTGCACCATATGGCGGCGGTGTTCACGGAGCGCTTTACCACTCGCAATCTGTTGAAGCGGTGTTTGCGAATCAACCAGGCTTAAAAATTGTCATGCCATCGACTCCTTATGACGTGAAAGGGTTATTAAAAGCAGCAATTCGTGATGAAGACCCAGTATTGTTCTTCGAGCATAAGCGTGCTTACCGCTTAATTAAAGGTGAAGTTCCTGCGGACGATTATGTATTGCCAATTGGGAAAGCGGACGTCAAACGCGAAGGAGAAGATATTACGGTTATTACGTATGGTCTATGTGTACACTTTGCGCTTCAAGCGGCAGAAAGGGTAGCGCAAGACGGCATTTCTGCTCATGTATTAGACTTGCGTACGGTGTATCCGTTAGACAAAGAAGCGATCATCGAAGCGGCAAGCAAAACGGGGAAAGTGCTTCTTGTTACAGAAGATAACAAAGAAGGAAGCATCATGAGCGAAGTGGCTGCGATTATCGCGGAACATTGCTTATTTGATTTAGATGCGCCAATTATGCGTCTAGCTGGTCCTGATGTGCCGGCGATGCCATATGCTCCAACAATGGAGAAATTCTTCATGGTAAACCCTGATAAAGTAGAAAAAGCAATGCGAGAATTAGCAGCATTTTAATGGAATGTCGGCCATTTTTTGATTGTATTGTCACGCTTATGCGTAGTAAAAGCCGAACAAAGGACGATGATGTGGACGCAATCATGCCCGCTTTCGTTCTTGTTCGATTTTAATAAGCATGCAGCTAGCCACAGCTTTCTTAAACAGCTTTTAATCAAGATAGGAGGTAATCGATGTGGCAATTGAACAAATTACAATGCCTCAGCTAGGTGAAAGTGTCACCGAAGGTACAATTAGCAAGTGGCTCGTTTCCGTCGGCGACAAAGTGAATAAATACGACCCAATCGCAGAAGTGATGACAGATAAAGTCAACGCAGAAATCCCTTCATCTTTTACGGGCGTCATTAAAGAATTAATCGCTAGCGAAGGTGAAACATTACCAGTTGGTGCGGTGATTTGTACAATCGAAGTAGAGGGAGAAGGTACGGGAGCACCAGCAGCGGAAACGAAACAAGAGGAAGCACCGACAGCAGAAGCGCCAAAAGCGGAAGCTGCTCCAGCACCTAAAAAGCCAGCCGGGGCAAATAAAGGCCGTTATTCACCAGCTGTTCTTCGTCTTGCCCAAGAGCACAATATTGATCTTGAACAAGTACAAGGAACAGGGATGGGCGGACGCATTACGCGCAAAGACCTTCTGAAGCTCATCGAGTCTGGTCATATTCCGACAGCTGACCAAAAACCTGCTGCTCCAGCTCAACCAGCTGCTGCACCACAACCGACTCAAGAAGCGCCAAAAGCGGAACCAGCTGCCGCTCCAAAACAACCAGCGGCACCGAACGTTCCTGTTCAAGCAGGTGATATTGAAATTCCGGTGACACCTGTACGCAAAGCGATTGCAGCGAACATGCTTCGCAGTAAGCACGAAGCGCCACACGCATGGACAATGGTCGAAGTCGATGTCACGAATTTAGTCGCTTACCGCGATTCAATTAAAGACGAATTCAAAAAACGCGAAGGCTTTAACTTAACCTACTTTGCGTTCTTCGTCAAAGCGGTTGCGCAAGCGTTAAAAGAATTCCCGCAAATCAACTCTATGTGGGCGGGTGACAAGATCGTTCAGAAAAAAGACATTAATATCTCGATCGCTGTTGCGACAGACGACGCATTATTCGTGCCTGTTATTAAACATGCTGACGAAAAATCAATTAAAGGAATTGCACGTGAAATTGCCGAGTTAGCCGCAAAAGTGCGCGCAGGCAAACTTCGGCCAGAAGATATGCAAGGCGGAACGTTCACGGTGAACAACACCGGTTCATTCGGTTCTGTTCAATCGATGGGGATCATCAACTATCCGCAAGCGGCGATTTTACAAGTCGAATCGATCGTCAAACGCCCGGTTGTCAAAGACGGCATGATCGCTATACGCGACATGGTTAACTTGTGTCTATCCCTGGACCATCGCGTACTTGACGGTTTAATTTGCGGCCGTTTCCTCGCACGTGTGAAAGAAATTTTAGAAAATGTATCTAAAGACAATACGCCAATTTATTAATAATGCGAAAAAAATCCACTGCAAACGTTGCGGTGGATTTTTGTTCATTGCTAGAACGTTATCCATATACTACAATAAATATACAGTGAATATTTCTAAAAATTGAAAAGTAAGCGATTTCTTTAAAAAGGATGGGAGAAGTAGCTTTCGGTACATAAAGGGAGGGACGATTCGTGACGGATATTTCTATGATGAAAAATCAGTCGTTTCCGCTTCCAAGTTATGAGGAATGGAAACGAGAAGTAGAGAAGTCCTTAAAAGGAAAACCATTTGAAAAGCTTTATTCAACGACTTATGAAAATCTGCTCATTAAACCAATTTATACGCGTGAAGATGTCGAATCACTTGAGCATATGGAACAATATCCGGGGTTTCCGCGTTACGTTCGCGGGGTTGAGGTAAATGGATACATTCGCGAACCATGGGCAGTCAGCCAAGAAATTTCAGCACGCAGCCCGAAAGAATGGAATGAGATTGTTAAGAACGATCTGGAAAGAGGTCAAACGGAAATACATCTTGTGCTGGATCGGCTAGGTTTTTCTATCCAGTCACTTCATGATATAGAAGAAATGTTCTCAGGAATTTCTCTGATTGATTACTCTCTTCGCGTCGATGCAGGAGAAAATTCGCTTTCGTTTTTTGCTTTGTTAACAGCCCATTTACAAAACCAGCAAATTCCGCTTGGCATTGTACGCGGCACGATTGGTATGGATCCGATTTCTATTCTTGTGGAAAAAGGGCAATTATCCTCTTCCTTATCTACATTATATGATGTCATGGCCGATGTGACAAAATGGGCGAAAAAAGAGAGGGCGTATGTCAAGACGATTCTCGTTCGCGGCGAACCATATCATAATGGCGGAGCGAACGCGGTGCAAGAACTGGCGTTTGTGTTTGCAACGGCGGTGGAATATTTGAACGAGTGTCTAAACAGAGGGTTAACCATTGATGAAGTAGCGCAACGAATCAGCTTTTCATTGGAAATCGGCTCGAATTTCTTTATGGAAATTGCGAAACTTCGTGCAGCGCGTTTGATTTGGTCCAATATTGTGCAAGCGTTTGGCGGCAATAAGGAATCGCAAAAGATGGTCATTCATGCGCGCACATCTCATTTTACTAAGACGATATACGACCCATATGTGAATATGCTTCGCGCAACGACGGAAGCATTTGCGGCAACGGTCGGCGGAGCGAACAGTCTTCATGTATCACCATTCGATGAAGCGATTCAACAAGCGGATGAGTTTTCACGAAGAATTGCCCGCAATACGCAGTTGATTTTGCTTGAGGAAGCGCATATTGGTAGAGTCATTGACCCAGCTGGCGGTTCTTACTATGTGGAGACATTAACGGCACAAGTAGCACAGGAGGCGTGGAATCTGTTCCAACAGATTGAGGCAAAGGGCGGCATCACAAAAGCGCTCGAAGAAGGTTTTGTGCAAGCCGAAGTGGAAAAAGTCGCCGCATTACGAAAGAACAATGTGAAAACGCGCAAAGAAAAAATTGTCGGCACGAACTTTTATGCAAACTTGGCGGAGCCAACGGTGCAAAAAGCTGAAGGAAACAATAATGCAAGTATATCTTTTGATTTACCGCTTAATGAAGAGAATATTGCGCAATTAAAAGCAGGGTTCGATGCGAAAAAATTTACAGAAACAGCGATTGCTATGGTTTCCTGTCGAGCGTCCGCTCAAGAAATCAACCAAGCATTAGCAGCAACCGGCCCATCCATCGCAATTCAGCCAATTCCGCAATGGCGGTTAGCTGAACCGTTTGAGCAGTTACGAAAAGCGTCGGAAGTTTATTCGGAAAAACATGGAAGACGTCCAACGGTGCATCTCATCAACCTCGGACCGATTCCGAACCATAAAGCGAGAGCCGACTTTATTACGGGTTTTTTTGAGGCTGGCGGCTTGGAAGTGGTGAAAAATAACGGCTATATGTCAGCCGAAGAAGCAGTACAAGGAGCGCTTTCTTTTCAAGGTACGCATTATATCATTTGCGGTTCAGACGAAAGCTACACGGATACTGTTCCGACGATTGCAGCGGAACTGAAAAAAGCGAATCCTCATTTGAAATTATATGTTGCAGGTAAACAATCTCCTGAAATCGAGAAAACATTTGTCCAATCAGGCATCGATGGCTTTATTCATATCGGTTCCAATTGTTATGATACGCTGGCGGAATTTATGAAAGACATGGGGGTGGCTCTCGATGAATAGAAAGGTTGATTTTACGAACGTACCTTTGCATATGTCAAGCAAAAACATAGACGAACAACGGTGGAAGCAAGCAATCGAAGAAAAGCTGAAAGCGTCGATCGACGACCTTTTGTTCCAAACGAATGAACAAATTGCGATTAAGCCTTTATATACGAAAAAAGATATCGAAGGATTTGATTTTCTTGATTATATGCCAGGAATCCCCCCATATTTACGAGGGCCTTATCCGTCGATGTATATCAATCGTCCGTGGACGATTCGGCAATACGCCGGGTTTTCGACAGCAGAGGAAAGTAATGCCTTTTATCGCCGCAACTTAGCGATGGGGCAAAAAGGGCTGTCTGTCGCCTTTGACCTAGCAACGCATCGCGGCTACGACTCCGATCACCCGCGTGTTGTCGGTGATGTTGGAAAAGCAGGGGTAGCGATTGATTCGATTTTAGATATGAAAATTTTGTTTGACGGCATTCCGCTTGACCAAATGTCGGTATCAATGACGATGAACGGTGCCGTTTTACCGATTATGGCATTCTATATTGTAACAGCCGAAGAACAAGGAGTGACACAAGATAAGCTTTCCGGAACGATTCAAAACGATATTTTAAAAGAATACATGGTGCGCAATACGTATATATATCCGCCGGAAACGTCGATGCGCATTATCGCTGATATTTTTGAATATACGTCGAAGTATATGCCAAAGTTTAACAGCATCAGTATTTCGGGCTACCATATGCAAGAAGCGGGGGCACCGGCCGATATTGAATTGGCGTATACGCTGGCGGACGGGTTAGAGTATGTGCGCACTGGATTAAAAGCGGGAATTGATATCGACTCATTCGCTCCAAGACTTTCGTTCTTCTGGGCAATCGGCATGAATTATTTTATGGAAGTCGCAAAAATGAGAGCAGCGCGCATCATGTGGGCGAAAATAATGAAAATGTTTAACCCGAAAAATCCGAAATCGCTCGCTTTACGGACGCACTCGCAAACATCGGGCTGGAGCTTGACCGAACAAGATCCATTCAATAATGTTGTGCGCACATACATTGAAGCACATGCTGCAGCGCTCGGCCATACGCAATCGCTACACACGAACGCCCTCGATGAAGCGATTGCTTTGCCGACTGATTTTTCCGCACGCATTGCCCGCAATACACAGCTTTATTTACAAGATGAAACGGGAATTTGTAACGTGATTGATCCATGGGCAGGCTCGTACTATGTAGAAACATTAACGAATGAATTAATGAATCGATCGTGGAAGCATATTGAGGAAATTGAAAGTTTAGGGGGGATGGCGAAAGCGATTGAAACGGGGCTGCCAAAAATGCGGATCGAAGAAGCCGCCGCGAGACGTCAAGCGAAAATTGATTCCGGAGCCGAAACAATTATCGGTGTAAACAAATATCGGCCGGAAAAAGAAGAGCCAATTGATATTTTAGAAGTAGATAATACAGCTGTCCGTCTACGGCAAATTGAAAAGTTAAAACAATTGCGCGCTTCCCGCGATGAGCAAAAGGTGCAAGAAGCGTTAGAGGCCATTACAAAAGCAACAGAAACGGGAGAAGGAAACTTACTTGAGCTTGCTGTGCAGGCAGCACGCGCTCGCGCTACATTAGGGGAAATTTCTTATGCGATTGAAAAAGTGGCAAAACGTCATAAAGCGGTCATTCGCTCAATTAGCGGAGTCTATAGCTCCGAATTTACAAATGAAGAAGAAATTCAGCGCGTCAAGAAGCTGACTGATGAATTTTATGAGCTGGAAGGTCGTAGACCGCGCATTATGGTTGCAAAAATGGGACAAGATGGACATGACCGCGGCGCGAAAGTTATTGCGACGGCATTTGCCGATTTAGGATTTGATGTTGATATTGGACCGTTGTTTCAAACACCGGAGGAAACGGCGCGTCAAGCAGTAGAAAACGACGTTCATGTCGTTGGGATAAGTTCGCTTGCCGGCGGACATAAAACGTTATTGCCACAGTTAGTCGAGCAATTGCGTAAACTAGGTCGCGAAGATATTATTGTTATCGTTGGAGGTGTCATTCCACCGCAAGACTATGAATTTTTATACGAACACGGTGCCTCAGCCATTTTTGGTCCGGGAACCATCATTCCAGCCGCTGCAGAAAAAGTGCTTGAGGAAATTTATAAGCGCCTCGGGTATGAGGAAGTGAACCAATGAGCAACGAACGAACATATCGCCCGGAGTGGGTGCCAAAAGAGCGAGAGGAAGACTTTGCGACTGCTTATGTAAAAAAGCAAGAGGAATCTACTTCCTCACCACAGCCAACAAAGCGATGGGTGAAACGAAAAGAACGGTCGGTAGCGGAATATGTCAAAGGAGTATTAAACAATGACCGAACGATTTTGGCACAGGCAATTACGCTTGTCGAAAGCAATGCGGCAAAGCATATGGAAATGGCACAACAAATGTTGAATGAATTGCTTCCTTATGTCGGAAAATCGATTCGCATCGGCATTACCGGTGTGCCGGGAGCAGGAAAAAGCACGTTTATCGAAGCGTTCGGAAAATTTTTATGCGAAAACGGCCATCGCGTTGCCGTTCTTGCGGTAGATCCGAGCAGCTCCATTACAGGCGGGAGCATTCTTGGTGATAAAACAAGGATGGAAAATTTGTCGCGTGATCCGCGGGCGTTTATTCGACCGTCTCCATCCGGCGGTACGCTTGGCGGCGTTCATCGTAAAACGCGGGAAACGATGCTTTTATGCGAGGCGGCAGGTTATGATGTTATTTTGATTGAAACGGTTGGTGTCGGGCAAAGCGAATTCGTAGTTCGCAGCATGGTTGACTTTTTTATGCTTCTTGCTCTGACGGGAGCAGGAGACGAACTTCAGGGCATGAAAAAAGGAATTATGGAACTAACGGACGCGATTATTATTAATAAGGCCGACGGCGGCAATAAACCGAAAGCGTTAGCCGCCAAAGAAGAATACAACCAATTTCTTCATTACTTGCGGCCGGCAACGCCAGGATGGGAAACAAAAGCTTATACATGTTCCGCTTTGTTAGGGGAAGGAATCCCTGAAATTTGGCAAGTTATTGAGAAATTTGTGGAAACGACAAAAAACTCAGGCGTATTTGAGATGCGTCGGCGAAATCAGCTGAAAGACTGGATTTACTCGATGATTAAAGATTATCTAGAATCGAGCTTTTTCTCACATCCGCAAATTAAAGAAAAGCTACCGATGATCGAAAATAATGTAATCGCTGGCACGCTCTCTGTAACGAAGGCAGTACAACAGTTATTGCGGATTTATGAAAACAAAAAGGAGTCTGAATAAATTTATTAAGACGTAAAACTAAACAGCCCTAAAAAATAAAAGCTTTAGATTCTATCGAATCTAAGGCTTTTTTGATGCAACATAATGACTATTGTTGCATTGGGAATAAAATCTTATGTTTTGTCTCGCTTCGCTATCGAACCTCGAAGAATCAATAGTGGGAACAATACATAAACTTGTTTGCTGTGCAAATGGTTTTTCCTACAGAGGTAAAAAGGAAAACACTATTTTGCTGATGAGGGCAAAGGAAATATGTATAAAATGGTCACATAAAAAAAGAAAGATTGTTGAACAATAGTAACGCTTAACAAAGATATATTATGAGGTGATGGAATGAAAGTATGGTCTAAGTTTTTCATCTGCATATGTTTGCTGTTTACGTTTCATTTACCTGTTGAGGCGCATAATAATGCTATTCCAAAACAAGCAGTAAATATCAAGCGTGCCGCAAACATAAAGGATTTAGTAAGCGGCTCAGCATTCATTGCTTATGGTTGGTTCGATACTTCACATCAGAAACGGCCGTTAGACAAATCTGTGCAAGGTGGGCAGCTCGTCAATTTTGTACAAAGCTTTCATGTCGACAAATATTTAAAGGGAAACGGCGGCAAAATCATCAACGTGTTATCGACCGGAATTGAGCCCCTTCCTGCTCCTTTAAATCCTATCAACAAAGTTTATCCAGGACCGATGGCTGAGGGTCGATATGTTTGCTTTCTAAAACCTGTTTTAGGAACAGAATTTTATACCATTGTCGGGGGATGGCAAGGAGTCTACCCTGTTTACGAAGGAAAAATAATTTCCTTGGAAGGAGAAGGTTTTTCAGAGTTTAACCAGTTAACGCTCAGACAATTGGAAGCAAAAATCAAATCGTACTAATATACTGAACACAGAAAAGATAGGCGGTAAGCCTATCTTTTCACAATAGATGTAGCAATAATCAAACAGAAATAAATAAAAAGGATGACTGTATAACCTATTCATTTTCAATTTACATCATTCAGCTAAGGAATAAAAATTACCTGAAAGCCAGAGATATTCATTATAACTAAAACTGAAATTATTGATTATTTCTTTTATAGGAAGATGTTCCTTCTTCTTTTTATCTCCTCAATTGAATTAACATAATTATTTTTTTTTGTTCATTTCTTCGTAAGCCTTTTCATAATCAAATTCAACTAACGCCACGATCATTTGGTTCATATTTTCAATCATCCCCTTTATGAATTCAATTATCATCTGTTTTAAGCGTTCCATTTCCTTTTACTCCACCATCCCCAAACAGCATTCACATTTACTTTCATATCAGCCATGTTTGACACTCCTTCAAAAAAATCATTTACATTCATATCATGCTCATTCATGTATGTTTTTATTGTACGAGTATCGCAAATTGTTCATGGAAAGTGAAAGCACGATACAAAATAATTGATTCTGTGCAATTAAGACTGAATTTCGTGCCATTATTGTTGGTTCGATACCAATCCAAAAGTTTAAACATGTCATATTAATTGAAACACTGCTCATCTTATTGGTATGATGAAAAAAAAAGAGAGAAGGAGCGAATCATATGCAATTTAACTTTCAATTTTTTATGAATGACATCGTCGAACAAGCACGTAAAGAAATAGTTGAGGCGGGATATGAAGAATTGCGTACGCCGGAAGAGGTAGACGCAGCGCTACAGCGAAAAGGAACGACATTAGTAATGATTAACTCCGTATGCGGCTGTGCCGGTGGCATTGCCCGTCCAGCGGCGTCGCAGGCGATCCATTACGATAAGCGTCCGGATTATCTTGTCACTGTGTTTGCCGGCCAAGATAAAGAGGCAACCGCTCGAGCGCGTGAATATTTTGAAGGATATCCTCCTTCTTCGCCATCATTTGCGCTACTAAAAGACGGAAACATTTGCACGATGATTGAGCGCCATGAAATTGAAGGGCATGAGCCGATCGAAGTCATTCAAAAGCTGCAAGCGGCTTTTGACAAATATTGCGACGAAGTGTAACGAAGCCGGGTAAACCGGCTTCGTTTTTATGATTTATTATTTTCCGAAAATAAAAACATTTTATCTATAATTAAAAATTACATTGCATATTTATAAATACTCGTGTTAATATACAAAACATAGAATATATATTCAAAAAATAGCTATTGCCAAGAACAAAAACTTATTTCACGATATTGTAACAATTATTTTGAATTTTCTGGTCTATGAAAGGGAGGCACGTCATGAAAAAGTGGCTATTATTACTTGTTTCTAGCATTCTATTTATTGGCTTACTTTCTGCATGCGGAACGGGGGGGAAAGAGCAAGGAAAAGAGAGCAGCGGAGAGCAAGAGAAAGTATTAAAAATGGGGACATCCGCTGATTATGCGCCGTTTGAATATATTGATACCGCTAAAGGAAATGAAGTTATTGGCTTTGACGTCGATTTGGCAAAAATGATTACGAAAGAATTAGGATACAAGTTTGAAATTGTCGATATGGACTTTACTGGTTTAATCCCGACGTTGCAATCTGGGAAAGTAGACTTTGTATTAGCGGGGATGACACCGACGGAAGACCGGAAGAAAAACGTTGATTTCTCCGATGTGTATTATGTAGCGAGAAATATGATTGTGTCGAAAAAAGGAAGCGGTATTAAAACCGTAGAAGATTTAAAAGGAAAAACGGTTGGTGTCCAAACTGGTTCGATTCAAGAAGGGGAAGCGAGTAAAATTGCTAAAACCGTCAGCATGAAAATCGAAAGCCGCAACCGCATTCCAGATTTGATTCAAGAAATTCAAGCAGGACGTTTTGACGCTGCAATTATTGAAGATACAGTAGCAAAAGGCTATTTGAAAAACAGCAGCGGCAAATTAGAAGGCCATACGATTCCAACAAGTGAACAAGAAGCCGGTTCCGCGATCGCCTTCCCGAAAGGAAGCAAGTTAAGAGACGAATTTAACAAAGTCTTACAAGAAAAAATGAAAAATGGCGAAGTGGACAAGCTCATTAAAAAATGGTTTGACCAACAGTAATGCGCTTACGTTCAAAAAGGTATTGCCTTTTTGGACGTTTTTCACTATTGATGAGGAAGGATGGGGTTTGGAGTGAACTTGAATTTCTCCCAAATCATTCCGTCAATCCCTTTTATTTTGCAAGGGGTTGGTGTAACGCTGAAAATTGTCGTATTCGCGGCGTTGCTTGGATTTGTATTCGGCGTTATTTTAGCATTGTGTAAAATTGGAAGAATTAAAGTATTAACATGGCTCGCTGATGCATATACATCCGTATTTCGCGGTACGCCACTTGTGTTGCAGTTAATGATTATCTATTTTGGTTTACCACAACTTATCGGCTTTGAAATTGAAGCGTTTCCTGCGGCGGTCATCGCCTTCGGTTTAAACTCTGCCGCTTACATTTCTGAAATTATTCGCGCTGGGATTTTAGCCGTTGATAAAGGGCAGCGAGAAGCGGCAATGGCACTTGGTGTTCCGTATAAACGCATGATGCGCGATATTATTTTGCCGCAGGCATTAAAAAATATTTTACCTGCGTTAATGAATGAATTTATTACATTAACGAAAGAATCGGCGGTTGTCACCGTCATCGGGGCGATGGATATTATGCGCCGCGCCTATATTGTCGGTGGTCAAAAATATGCGTATTTTGAACCGCTTTTAATTGCTGGTTTGATTTATTATATTTTGGTCATCATCCTCACTCTGCTCGGCAAAGCGGTTGAAGGGAGAATGAGAAAAAGTGATTAAAGTAGTAGACCTTCATAAATCATTTGGTAAGTTAGAGGTATTAAAAGGGATTACAACAATGATCAAGCAAGGAGAAGTGGTCGCAATCATCGGTCCTTCGGGATCGGGAAAATCTACATTTTTGCGATGCCTTAATTTACTAGAAGAACCAACGAGAGGGAAAATCTGGATTGGTGATCAGGAAATTACGAATCCGAAAACGAATATTATGAAGGTGCGGCAAAATGTCGGCATGGTGTTTCAACATTTCCATTTGTTTCCACATATGACCGTACTTGAAAATTTAACGTATGCGCCGATGAAAGTAAAGGGCATGACGAAAGTGGATGCCGAAGCAAAAGGGCTCGAGCTGCTTCAAAAGGTCGGATTAGCGGAAAAAGCGAACGAATATCCAAACCGTTTATCGGGAGGGCAAAAACAGCGCGTAGCCATTGCTCGGGCATTGGCGATGTCGCCGGACGTGATGCTGTTTGACGAACCGACGTCAGCGTTAGACCCGGAAATGGTCAAAGAAGTACTTGAGGTCATGAAATCGCTCGCTCATACAGGCATGACGATGGCGATTGTCACCCATGAAATGGGATTTGCTCGCGAGGTTGCTGATCGCGTACTATTTTTAGATGGCGGACAACTCGTCGAAGACGCGCCGCCGAGCGAATTTTTCTCTGCACCAAAAAGTAAACGGGCTCAAGAATTCCTTGAAAAGATGCTATAATAAAAAAAGATGGTCGTTTTTTGATCATCTTTTTTATTTTGAAATAGGGGATTGAGTTATGTTTAAAATTGGATATCGGACTGCAAAGACAGCTATTGGTACGGCACTTTCGATCAGTCTTGCGCAATATGTTGGGCTTCATAACTTCGTATCGGCCGGCATTATTACCCTCTTATGCATTCAAGTGACGAAAAAGAAGTCATTGCAAACCGCGTGGGCGCGTTTTGTTGCATGCATGACAGCCATGCTCTTTTCCTTCATCTTTTTCGAAGGAATTGCTTATCATCCTCTTACGATTGGATTGTTATTGCTCTTTTTTATTCCAACGACGGTACGGCTAAAAGTGACAGAAGGAATTGCCACAAGTTCTGTCATTATTCTTCATTTTTATGCCGCGAAACATTTTACATGGGAAGTGGTCATCAATGAATCATTGCTCATTATCATTGGCATCGGTGTCGCTCTGATTGTTAATATGTACATGCCAAGCGTGGAAAACCAATTAAAGGAATATCAGCGCATTATTGAGGATTTATTTCGGATTATTTTTAAAGAAATCGTCAAATACTTACGCACAAACGGGAGCAATTGGGATGGAAAAGAGTTGACATTGGCTGCGGAGATATTGCAAAAAGCGAAGCTGGCTGCACTACGAAATGTCGAGAATCATTTTTTACGAAATGAAGAAGGGTATTATCATTATTTTCGCATGAGGGAAAAGCAACTGGAAATTATTGAGCGAGTGCTGCCACTTGTGACGTCCCTCACATATACAGTTGAGCAGCGAAAAGTAGTCGCAGATTTCATTGATAAGCTTAGTGATGCCATCCACCCGGGAAATACAGCGTATCGATTTATTCGCCAACTTCACGATATGAAAAAGCAGTTTGAGGCGCTGCCGCTGCCAAAAACGCGCGAAGAGTTTGAGGAACGAGCAGCACTGCTTTACTTGATGAAAGAGCTCGAACAATATTTAATTATTAAGAGCCAATTCGGTACAGAGGGAAGAAAAAAAAGGAAAAACAAGCTTCATGATGTTATGTATGCCGTTCACCGCTTTGCTTCACACTATAAAAAACGAAGTAAAGGGTGAAATCAGATGCGCCTGTTATTAGCCATTATGCTTATACTCTCTTCCTTTTGTCCAGCTTCTGCTTCTGGATTGGCGGCCAATCAACCGTTTATTATCATCAATAAAGGGATCAATAAGCTTGCTTTTATTCAAAATGGAAAAATTGAAGCGGTATATCCAGTCGCGACCGGTGTAACATCGACATTAACACCGGAAGGATTGTTTACTGTGAAAGTGAAAGCGAAAAACCCATATTACCGAAAAAAGAGTATTCCGGGGGGCGCAACGAATAACCCGCTCGGTACGCGTTGGATTGGCCTTGATGCATACAGAACAGACGGTCGGACATACGGCATTCACGGAACGAATAACCCGCAGTCGATCGGAAAATATGTGACACAAGGGTGTGTGCGCATGTATAACCGCGATGTCGAGACATTGTTTGAAAAAGTTCCAATCAACACAAAAGTGTTGATTATTCGAAGTAATGAATCATTTTATGCCATTGCAAAACGGTATGGAGCGTTATAATTAAGAAAGGATCAAGATGCCTATCTATCGGCGACAAACGCTGGGGACTAATCGAGGGTGCCTAATTCGGCTTTTGTCATGTCATGTGACACGCTGAGTGTCCGGATATCGTGTCCTCTCTCCACTGCAGTGTAAGTCGAAGAGCCTTGAGCAGATGGCGTCTGAAGCTAGACAGTTTCGAAACGTTATACTTTATTTAACAAATAACAAAAGGGCGACTTCGCAAAAACGAAGGTCGCCCTTTTTATCAAAACCACATGCTGATGCCAGTTAAAAGCGTTGTAATTAACATCGAACCAAGCATTAAATAAACAACTAGTTTTTGTGTTTTTTTGCGGGACATCACGCTTCCTCCCTATCAACCGAATATTCCTGTTTATCATTGTACCGTTATTTATGAGGAGGGACAAGCGAAAAATTCGTCCATCATTGTAGGCGGTCAGCAGGATTTTTTGTCGAAATAGCGAAACATACATATGTTCACGATATTATACAGCAAAGGGGATAGGGTGATGGAAGTGAAAAATGTTGACCATATCGGCATTGCAGTGAAATCAATTGAGAAAGCGCTGCCATTTTATGTAGATATATTAAATTTAACATTGCTTGGCATCGAGGAAGTCGAGTCGGAAAAAGTAAAAGTCGCATTTTTAAAAATTGGCGATGCAAAGTTAGAATTGCTCGAGCCGACAGCACCTGATAGCGCGGTAGCCGCTTTTATTGAAAAGCGTGGCGAAGGCATTCATCATGTGGCATTAGGCGTTGATGACATTCAAGGGCGTATTGATGAATTGAAAGAAAAAGGGATTCGCATGATTCAAGATGTGCCGAAAATCGGTGCAGGCGGTGCGCTTGTTGCGTTTATGCATCCGAAATCAACCGGCGGCGTTCTCTATGAGCTTTGTGAGAAAACGGATGCGGAGGTGCGCGAATAATGGTAGACATGTATGATAAAATTAACGAGTTATATGACCGACGCCGCGAAATTGAGTTGGGCGGTGGAGATGAAAAAATCGAAAAGCAACATGCGAAGGGAAAATTAACTGCTCGCGAACGGATTGAATTGCTCGTCGATGAAGGAACGTTTGTTGAGCTGAACCCGTTTATCGAACATCGCTGTACCGATTTTGGCTTAGAGGGGAAAAAAGGGCCGGGAGATGGCGTTGTTACCGGATATGGCAAAGTCAATGGGCGGATAATCTTTTTATTTTCCCAAGATTTTACGGTGTTTGGCGGAGCGCTAGGCGAAATGCATGCCAAAAAAATTGTGAATATTATGGATTTGGCGGCGAAAACAGGAGCCCCCGTCATCGGTTTAAACGATTCGGGGGGAGCGCGCATTCAAGAAGGCGTTCTTTCGTTAGACGGATATGGCCATATTTTCTATCGAAATTCGATCTATTCCGGAGTGATTCCGCAAATTTCTGTCATTATGGGGCCGTGTGCAGGCGGAGCTGTGTATTCGCCGGCGATTACCGATTTTGTATTCATGGTCGAAAAGACGAGTCAAATGTTTATTACAGGTCCAAAAGTGATCGAAACGGTGACAGGAGAAAAAATTAGTGCAGAAGATTTAGGAGGGGCGCGAGTGCATAATACGATTAGCGGTAACGCTCACTTTTCAGGAGCGACCGAGGAAGAAGTGCTTGCCCAGGTCCGGCAGTTGTTAAGTTATTTGCCGCAAAACAATCAAGAAAAACCGCCGTTCGGTCCGATTCCTGATGGCGATGATTACCGATCGGATTTAGCGGATGTGATTCCGATCGATGCAGTGCGCCCGTATGATGTACGGAACGTCATTTTGCAAGTGGTAGATGAAGATTCGTTTATGGAAGTGCAAAAAGGTTTTGCGAAAAATATTGTCGTTGGATTTGCGCGAATCAAAGGAGAAGTGGTAGGGCTTGTTTGCAACCAGCCGAAGTTTATGGCGGGCGGCCTTGACATTGATTCATCCGATAAAGCGGCCCGGTTTATTCGTTTCTGCGACTCGTTTAACATTCCGATCATTACGTTCGAAGACGTGACCGGCTTTTTTCCAGGCGTCAAACAAGAACATGGTGGCATCATTCGCCACGGAGCGAAAATTTTATACGCGTATTCCGAAGCGACCGTGCCGAAAATAACAGTCATTTTACGGAAAGCCTATGGCGGAGCTTATGTCGCCCTCAACAGCAAGTCGATTGGTGCTGATGTCGTCTATGCATGGCCGAATGCGGAAGTTGCCGTCATGGGACCTCAAGGAGCGGCAAATATTATTTTTGCAAGTGAAATCGAAAATAGCTCAAATCCGGAAGAAACACGGGCGCAAAAAATCGAAGAATATCGCGAAAAATTTGCGAATCCATACGTCGCAGCAAAATACGGCATGGTCGATGACGTCATTGACCCGCGTGAAACAAGAATCAAGCTCATTCAAGCGTTAGAGATGCTTCGCAACAAATACGAAGAACGTCCAAAGAAAAAGCATGGAAATATTCCGTTGTAATGATTTCTTCGTCGAACAATAGAAATCGCCGTCACGGTGATCAGTGGCGACGATTTTTTCTTGGCTTGTGTTTATCTTAATAACTACAATTTCCTTATGAATGCTATTTTGAGCAAAAGGCATTTTTTAATGATCATTAGATCATTATATTGGCATTTGAATTTTGTTGTCGTTCATTTTTTACTTGGCATAGATTTTCCGTATTTCCAGTGATAGATATTGGCCATGAACCAAAAAGTCGTTTAAAATTCAAACTGCAAACGCGCATAACACTGTTCGATGATCCGAACGGCGTTAAAAATAGCTGTTTAATTTCTGAGTTAATCCCTCAATAGTTCGGAAAACAATAACAAAGAAATTGTTGAAATTTAACTATTCCCACTCGTTAGTAGAATAACTAATTTCATTATAGCATCTCATAACTTTTTTAATTCTGGGGTTTCCATCAACCTTTCAAAAAACTTGTTTTTAGCATTCCTATATTCATCCATACTTTTTCCTTCGTACTTCTTTTTTAATTGGTCGTATTCCACTCTATACGTATCGTTTAATAACAGAACATCGCGAAATTTCCAAAATAAATCTAACTCTGAACCAATCACTGTTAATTGAACTCCTAAAGGTGGAACTGTTAAATCATCTTTGAATGCTCTAAAATATTCAGTTTTTATACTTCCTTCATTCACAGAATATAAGGTTGACAGTTTTTGAACAGCCATCAAAAAAAGGTCTTGAGTTACACGAACTTGGATATCTAGATCGCCTTTTGTAAGGCTTTTAGGAATTGCTGTACTTCCAACGTGTTGAACATCTGCTTCTGGCAAAAGACTTTTAATCTTTGCTTTGTGTAATAAAAATGTTTTTTCTGCTTGTTCGTGGAAGTTACTTTGGTCAAAAAAATGAACCTGCTCCATGTTCCCCTCCATACAATATTATCATTGAAGAAGCCTGCCCGTTAGTACAACAAGAAAATTAAACATGAATATCTATAATAACGATTCGCGTTCCATTTTTACTTCTGTTTGTTTCAATGCAGTGTGCTCTTTATTTGGTTCCTCTTTCTACATTACTACTAAATAAAAAGGCGCTCATAAAGTTGATGTAACAAAACACTTTTTCATCTGAGATTAACTTTTACTTACACAACTTAAAACAAGCGGTATACAATTATGTTTTTCATTACAAAAAATATCTTAACAAAAATGTTACGGGAGTGCTAAGCGTTCGGTTTTGTAACTTCTAGAAGTATCTATAATGTTTCACTTAGTAAGCGCATCAGCTGCAACATATTTCCCTTTAGCCATTAGCCTCCTTATTCAATCAGACAAAAAGACAACGCTCTATTGAGATATCGCCTTCGTTAGCACAATAAAAATTTTTTGACGAAAGATAGCTAAATCCACTTTTCCATAAATATCAATTCATCCGTTTTAAAACCCATGTTTTCGTAAAACCCTTGAACTTTACAATTATTTTTCTCGATCAATAGATTTACTTTCTCACATCCGAGTTTTTTAAACCGCTTTTCAAGTTCCTTTATGATTGCCTGCCCTATATTTCGCCCTTGATATTCCGGGTCCACAGCTAAATGATTGATCCATCCTCTTCTACCATCGTAACACCCCATTACGGCGCCTATGATTCGCCCATCTTCCTCTGCGACAAAAAATAATTCGGAATCTCTTTTTAATTTTTTCTCAAGCCCTTCAATTGTATCAGAACGCGATAAGATTAAACCCGCTCTTTTCCATAGATCGATTACCGAATCGAAATCGTCCAATGTAAAGTCACGATATTTCATAAAACATCTCCGGCTTCACTTTTTTGCGCAAATAAACAACATTTTGACAGCGATATTATAAAAATATTGTTTTTTACATGAAAGCACCCCATGTTCTTTAAAAATCGCCTTATTATGCATAAATAGCAAATTCATTAAAATCAAGCTTTTTAGTTATTTTAATCTCGTTATAAACAATACCGAAATGGATGTTGATCATTTGATGAAACTAGTTCCTTTTATCTTGGCTTTTTTTACTCTAAATTTTCTGGTAAATAATATTTATACATTTGTAACGCATTTGTATGTTCCTTTAAAACTGCCATCGTTTTTCGGTTCGGTTTCGTATAAATGATGGGGAAATCTTTTTCATCAAACTCTTCTTGGATTGGAAATGCCAATATTTCTTTATCAATAGAAAATTCCGCCTGTACTCCTGGCTTGTTTCCGCGAGCATCTAAACGAATCCACCGATTTAATGATTGAAGAAAAACGCCATTTAATGCATGAAGGCAATAACCCTTGTCAGGGGTATCGAAGATCATGAGCCGTTGATAACAAAAACCAGTTGGGATTCCTTGGGATCGTAATAAAGCGGCTAATAGATTCGCTTTTGCATAGCAAATTCCTTCTTTATACTTAAGAACCTCAGAAGCTTTACAGGTCACTCTTGTACTTTGTATATCCCATGAGTGTGAAATCTTATCTCTTACAAATTCAAACGCTAGTTTTACCTTTTCTATTTCTGACTGCTCGTCATGAAACAATTCATGAATTTTTTCCTGAATGAAAGGATGGGAAAAATCAACAACTTCTAGTTCTTCCAGATAGTCTGTTAAATTAGCTGACTCAGGAATTAGTTCCATTAGAATTCCTCCTTGGTAAGTATGTTTTAAATAATTATACAGAAATTTAAATAAAAATACACAAAATAACTTCGACTATGCTAATTTTTCGTTATGTCAACCGATCCTTTTTTAAAAACAATCTTTCGCAATCATTGACAAAATCGGTTATACTTTTAAGTGAGTACATAAGTGGGAGGAAAGACATAAATGATTAACGAACAACGCTTAGTGGACGAATTTTTAGAACTTGTGCAAATCGATTCGGAAACGAAATACGAGGGCGAGATTGCCAAAGTATTGAAGCAAAAGTTCGAGGCGCTTGGCTTGCACGTCATCGAGGATGATACGACAGCGCAAACCGGTCATGGCGCTGGCAACCTAATTTGTACGTTAGAAGCGACAAAAGAAGGAGTCGATCCGATTTATTTTACTTCGCACATGGATACCGTTGTACCTGGTAAAGGCGTAAAGCCTTCCATTAAAGACGGATATGTCGTGACGGATGGAACAACCATTTTAGGCGCTGATGATAAAGCGGGCTTGGCGGCGATGCTGGAAGCGATTCGCGTGTTAAAAGAGCAAAATATCGCGCACGGCACGATTCAATTTATTATTACAGTTGGCGAGGAATCTGGACTTGTTGGGGCGAAAGCATTAGACCCATCTCTTATTAAAGCGAAATTCGGCTATGCGTTAGACAGCGACGGCAAAGTTGGTAATATCGTCGTTGCAGCGCCAACGCAGGCAAAAATTAAAGCTGTTATTCACGGGAAAACGGCCCATGCCGGCGTGGCACCGGAAAAAGGGGTTTCCGCGATTACGATTGCCGCTAAAGCGATTGCGCAAATGCCGCTTGGCCGTATTGATGAAGAAACAACAGCGAACATCGGTCGCTTTGAAGGCGGCACGCAAACCAACATCGTTTGCGACCGTGTCGATATTTTAGCGGAAGCTCGTTCGTTAGTTCCGGAAAAAATGGAAGCACAAGTAGCAAAAATGAAAGAAGCATTTGAAACTGTTGCCAAGGACATGGGCGGACGCGCCGAAGTAGACGTTCAAGTGATGTATCCGGGCTTTAAGTTTGCTGACGGAGACCACGTTGTGGAAATCGCAAAACGCGCGGCTGCAAAAATTGGACGTCCGTGCGAACTGCTTCACAGCGGTGGCGGCAGCGATGCGAACGTTATTGCCGGATTTGGCATTCCGACGGTTAACTTAGCGGTTGGTTACGAAGAAATTCATACAACAAACGAACGCATGCCAATTGAAGAACTCGTCAAAGTGGCGGAAATGGTCGTTGCGATTGTGGAAGAAGTCGCGAAATAAAAGAACGTTCACAAAGAGCATCCTGTTTTTGGATGCTCTTTTTTCTGCATAATAAGAAAATTATGTGATAGTAGACGAGGAGCAATGGAAGATGACACTAAATAAAGTGGTTGTTTGCCAAACTGCTAATGAACAATACGGCATTCCGGTTGAAAATGTGATTTCCATTGAGAAAATGAGCTACCGCCCGTCATTCTGCAAATGCCTGATTATATGGTCGAAGTAGTGCGTATTCGCGGTGAATGAGTGCCGGTTTTGGATACACTGAAAATATTGTACAATCGACCATTTTAAGAAAATGACAAAACGCGAATGATCGTTGTTATTACCGAAGATCTTTCTGTTGCCTTAATTGTCGATGATGCAAAAGAGATTATTGATATACCTTCCAAGTCGATTAAACAAGGAAATATGTTGGCTTATCGTCAAACGCCGTATTTCATTGGAGTTGCCAGCCTTCCTGAGCGCTTAATTACATTAGTTGAACCGAGAGTTTAGAGAGTGTAAAAGCGATTAAAGAACACATTCAAAGCCACCGATAAAGGTGGTTTTCTTTATAGGATGATATGCAGATGAAGTTGTTAGAAAGAATATGTGAAATTAAACGAAGAACACAATGTCATTCTCGAACAAATTAGGAAAAGGGAACAGTTTATGATTAGTGACATGATTCCCAATGAAATGAGCACAATTGAACGTTGCGTAAGAGGATTAGTGAAGACCATGCAAATGATTATTGAAAAGCATTTAGGTGATTTTCAGCAATATGCAAGGCAAGTTTTGGCATGAGAACAGGAATTTAAAGAAAGTAAAAGGTATTATATGGAATATCAATGGTTTTTCTAATATGTTAATTTTTACATATAATGATTAAAAAAATTAGGACCAACTTAAATGATGTACCCTACATTCCAACATCATTTAAGGAGGAATTTTGGGATGACCGTTATCAATCAAGTTCAGCAGGCATTAGCCGGTTTAAAAAGCGCTCAAGCAAGTTTTGAAACCTTTGCTTTACAGACAGAGAATCAACAAGCAAAACAAGCTTACCAGCAAGCTGCACAGCAAGCGCAACAACTTGTTGACACGGTAAATCAACGTTTACAACAAATTCAGCAAGAGGAACCACAGTATAGTCAAAGTCAGCAACAACAACAAAAGCAACAGCAGTAACGAACTAATAATACCCGCCAACTTAAGTGGCGGGTATTATTAATGATCATTATTGTTTGTTTCCTTTACCGATTGGTTAATATAAATGATACAAACAACAATGGGTAAAGGATGGGTCAAATTGTGTCAACATATGCGAACAAGAAACGCGTAATAATGCTGATGATTGATTCTTTAATGTATCCGCCTCTGGAAAAGGCAGTAAAAGAGGGATACGCTCCTGCATTCAAATTTTTTATAGAAAATGGAAAGGTTTTTCCGAACATCGTGAGCCCTTTTCCGACTATGTCTGTAACTGTAGACAGTTCGCTGCTAACGGGTACGCATGCTAATATTCATAAAATTCCTGGGTTAGTATGGTTTCATGATGCAGAAAAGCGGCTAATTAATTACGGAAGCCACATAAGAGAACTTATCAAGCTTGGCATCATCCGATCAATCAAGGACATTGTATATCATATGAACAATCATCATTTAAGCAAAGAAATTAAAACCATCCATGAAGAAATGTCTATGAGAGGAAAAGGAACCGCTTCCATTAATGCTCTCATTTATCGTGGAAATACAGAGCATTCTCTAAAATTGCCAAGGATACTGACACTTTTTACATCATTGAATCATGAGCTGAAGACAAAAGGGAGCCAGCTATTTACATACGGATCCTTTTCTAAACTCAGTCCTTTGAAACGAAATGGGTATTTCTGGCAAAGGTGTGGATTTAATGATCGATTTTCTGCCCAAGAGTTAAAACACCTTATTGAAACGGATTCTCTACCTTCTTTTACCATTGTTTATTTTCCTGATATGGACAAAATCGTCCATAAAAATGGTCCGATGACTATAAAAGGAATCCGCAAAGTAGACAGGCAGCTGCAAAGCATTTTAGATTGTTATGATTCTTGGGAGGAAGCTTTAAAAGACAATTATTGGATTATAATGGGAGATAACGCTCAAGCTCCCATTGATTCTGACCGGAACAAAGCTTTAATTGATTTAAGACAATCCCTTCGTTCTTATCAAATAATGACATTAAAAGATGGGGTTAAAGATGGCGACGAAATTGTGCTTGGTGTTAATGAACGCATGGCCTTTATTTATACATTAAATCCTGAACGTGCGGCACTTCCGGATATCGCGAAAACGTTACAAAAGGATGACAGGGTTGATGTAATTGCTTGGATGGAAAAAGAATCTGTTCACGTCATATCTGGGGTTCAACAGGGAAAGATCATTTTTAAACCGAATGGAACATGGGTCGATGAATATGAACAATCGTGGGATATAGAAGGAGATGTAGGAATTTTGAATCTTACGGTAAAGAACAATAAGATTTTTTATGATGAATATCCGGATGCATTGGCCCGATTATACAGCTCACTAACTTCTCATGAAGGGAATTATCTTGTTGTAAGTGCCAAACCAGGGTTTGAATTTATCGGTGAAGGTTCCCCGACTCATGTAGGGGGAGCAAGCCACGGAGCGCTTCACAAACAAGATTCACTAGTGCCGATGATTGTAACGGGTACTGATTCGTCGCCAAAACATTTACGCATGATTGATTTAAAAGATTGGATTTTAACGCTTCTTGATTGATGTACATGGACAATACAATTACATTCGCAATTATCCATAAAATAACACCTGGATTAAAACCAGAGTGTTATTTTTAACGTAATTTCGAAAGAAGTCTCCTACTTCAAATTTGTGTTAGCCAATTAAGAGGTGAGAGTTCACCATTAAAGATGTTTCCTTTCACTGGTAAAGTAGTGTTGCTTTTAACGGCAAATGATCGGAGGAATTTAGCGTTTTTGCGATGGTTTCTGCTAAATGGCTATAGTCTAGCCTTACTCTTGGACGAAGGGATGGATAAGTTATGTCCTGCTCCTATACCAGCAATATACCAAGCATTATGAGCTATAACCACAGAAAAGAGAGGATACTTTCATATCGTCTGCAATTTTGCAAAAAGATTTTTTATCATGACGATCTTTAAGTAAGATGGCGGGAGAAATGCACTCCCTCGTTAAATCAGTTATATGACTAAAGTGAAATCATGCCGCTGCGAAAATGTCAGATGATCTTGGGATGAAAAAGGGTGAGATGCTGCTGTGCCTATTAGCTTCTCACCTTTTTGTAAAAAATTTTTTCACCAAGACAAACGAACACATCCATTATTGGTTTATTGCTTTTGCGAGGATGTAAAAAGCTATGTTGGAACGTGAAATACTTGACAAATGTTTATTGAATCGTAGTTGCTTTTTTTCCGAACGCTTCAATTTTACACAACTTCCTGCAACTTTTTATCTTACTTGACTAAATGATAAATAAGTTTTGCTGGTGCTACTGGAGACAGGTTTTTGTGGTACTCATCAAGTTTTGTAAAATAATTGGATAAATGCTCAGAATGTAGGGTGCGAATTAGCTGTTCTGAGATGTTTTCTGTTTTATTCCAATGTTGAAAATCAAAAATCATTCCCCATTCTTTTAATTGCTGAAGATTGATTTCTTCCTGGCCGGGAAGAGCATGGTAAACAAAAATTGGTATCTTTTTAAATAAGCATTCACTAACTGTAACTCCGCCTGGTTTTGTAATAATGAAATCAACTTGATTGTACAAATCGTTCATCTCTTCTCTTGAAGAGATGTAAGGAAAAGGTGTAATTTTGGGATGATTCATATTGATCAATTGTTCATATATACGTCTATTTTTACCACATAGTACGTAATAATCAATTCGGTCATCTAGTGAGATTTTTTCGATTAGTTTTGCCAAAGCCCCAGCTCCTAAGCTCCCTCCGGAGATTAAGCCACAGTACAATCGTTTGGTGTATCGATATTTATTTATGTTTTTCGTTATTTTCGGATGAATGGGAATACCAGTTACGAAAATGCGGCTTTCATGAACCCCTTTTTCCCGTAAAAATTCCTTCATATGCGGATGCCCAACAAGATGATAGTCAATCTCCTCAATTCCCCAAAGGTCATGAATAAAGTAGTCTGTATATACATTAATGACCGGTATCTTTAATTCTCCGCCTGCTTTCAACTTGCTCAGCAAATAGGAAGGAAGGGCATGAGTGCATATAATGACATTCGGATTTGTTTTGGAAATCACCTTTTTCAAATGATTAAGAAAAAGAACCTCATATTGGGGAAACTTTTTGGTTTTACCTAATTCGCGAAACACCGATTGACGGTACAATAGGCTGTATGTTTTTGGAAATCGGTCGATCCATTGTAGATAAAATTTGGAAATAAAAGATTCCACTTTTCCGAATTTCGATGATAATAATTCAATTTTTTCACATTGTATATGCGGGTCAAGCAAAAGTAACCCCTCTTTTAAGGCATCAGCAGTTTGGTGATGACCTGATGGGATTTGTAGTAATGGAAGAAAAAGAACTCTCTTCATAATGCTCACCTAAAACCTAAATATATTATATATAGTTATTTAAAAGTGTTTGTTGTTTTTGAATGGTTATACGAATGAACTAAATCCTTTTTTTTCTATTAATAAAACGGACTTTAGTGCTAAACACTTTAAATGTTGATGAAAGGAAGAAAAGGAGAAGGATGTTGTAATGGTAAAGATGAGACAATGTTTTCTTACCATTTGGGGTATGTTAGATCCGATTTATTATTTTTGTTCACGGCTTGAATACGTTGAGGACAAAACAAAAAATCGAGATATTTTTCGGGTTCGGCTGATGAAGTATAAAGGAAGGGACATAGTGCTTTCTGACGGTACGGAGATCAAAAAAAATGATCTTCTTTTAAAAATTCATTTGCATAACGTTCGTTTAATTAAAGAACTTATTCATTTGGATAGTGAAATTAAGAAGGGGAGACTCATCTACGAACAGGTAAAAAAAGGGTTACCGAACCTTACAGAATATTTACAACGTCATGAACAATTTGCCAATATTAAGGGGATTGTAGGAATTACGATTTTAAATAAAGGTTGCGAGCGTTTGGGATTTGAAACATTTTTCATTATTAATTCTTTTTATAGATGGTATAAACAAATGACGTTTGCTCCTATGTATCTTATTTCTCAATTCCGTTTAGACGGCTTCAGGAGACCGCCAAAATATTTGTTTATGTCAAAAGATAAATTGATCAAATTATACGGTTGCCAATCTGATCAGTAATTCCCGCTTTCATCTCTCTTCCCGTTTACTATAATTGTCAAAAGGGAGGAGATATATATTTTTATTTGTTATGATTCTTTCATCTATGATTATTTTTTTATTTATAAGGCAAACCGCAATACGCATGAGGCGGTTGTACATAGATTAACCGTTGCCCATCATGTTTTATTCATATTCTCCATTTATCCGACCGCCATTCAGAAAACCTACGATTTCACCTCAATATTTATATGACAAATTACAGGATGAGAAAATCGATTTAATTGCCTTAACAGGAGATGTTCTTGAGCGAAAGAGAAGTATTCTAAAATTTGTTCCTTATTCAGAAGTTTTCTAAAAGTTGTAACCTGTCTATGGAGTGTATGCGGTATTGGAAAATCATGATTATATGCTTAGAAAAAAGAACTTCCAAATGTTAAAGGAGACGCTTGAGAAATATGGATGTATCCCCCTTCGAAACAAAACATAAACGATTCATCATATTAAGAGGGAAACGGTTACTATCATCGGTGTGGGTGGTTTCAGTACAAAACGAAGCGATTTGCAAAAGGCATATGGAAAGGTAAAAAACGGTTTAAACCTTGTTTTAACTCATGGTCCGAACATTGTTCTTCATATGAAAGACCATCATTTTGACTATCTATGTCCAGTCATTTTCATGGTGGACAAATTCATTGGCCGAAGCTATATGATTTTGTAAAGATGGGCAAACTAGTGTGTTTGAATACAATGGTTACCACGAAACAGACGGGAAGCCATTTTACATAGTGAAGGGCTAGGACAGACAGATGTAAATATTCGTGCTGGAAGTACACCTGAGATTACCATTCATGCACTGTCACTTACATCTATTTCTAAACAGAAAAAACAAGTGATTTAAGCGAAAAGCTCCTAAATGGAGCTTTATTTTTTATCGCGTGTGCCTGCTAAGACGTTATCTGCTAGTTGGTAAAAGTCCAACTCGTCGATTTCATGTCTTATACGATAAAAGCTATGGCCCTGATATTCTGGCGGAAGAATGGCATAGAGTAAAAGCGAACAGCGGGAGTTGCGGAGTGGACGAGGAACCAATTGAATACATTGTCCACCACTATGGGAGAGAGAAACTTTCTCAATGAATTATATCTTGAACGGTGGTGAAGGCAGGAAAGGCCTTCCCAAGTAGTCAGCTTTATTCTTGTTGCGGGTATCGACATAAAGAGATGAAAGATTTAAAATTAAGAAAGTAGATATCCCCATCGTACGAGACAGGTCATAACCGAGATGTGAACGCAAGCAAAAATATCCTTCAAGACTTCGGTAGTTAGCAGAAGCTAACTCAACTGCTGGAACGGCAGAGATCGCCTGGTTATCTTCGCTTCATAGAAGTAAGTGGCGGGAGTGTTCAATTATTAAATGTAGTTTGCATGAAGGAGGTGCGGTGAATGGAAGTCAGTAAAGTAGTCGTGTTCCAAGTCGATAATGAACAATATGCGGTTCCCGTTGAAAACGTTATTTCCATAGAAAAAATGAGCTCACCGACGGTTATTCCGCAGATGCCTGATTACATGGTTGGAGTAGTGAGGATTCGCGGGGAATTAGTTCCTGTATTAGATACAATGAAAATTTTGTACCGCCGTCCATATGTAGAAACAGAAAAAACGAGATTAATTGTCGTCGTTACCGAAGACATTTCCGTTGCTTTAATCGTGGATGACGCGAAAGAAATTATCGACATCTCGCCAGAATCGATCAAACAAGTGAATATGCTCGCTTACCGACAAACATCGTATTTTATCGGAGTCGCAAGTCTTCCAGAACGGCTGATCACACTCATTGACCCGAACCAACTTTTCGAAAGTTTAGAAGGCGCAAAAACGATTAAAGAGCACATGCAAAACCACCAGTAAAGGTGGTTTTTTTCTTGGAATCCGAAGAATTTAGAAACAAGATTCGATTATTTTGAATATACAATGAGCGTGTGAGGCAAGCATTGATATAACGATGCACATTGTTGTGGAAAAATGGGCATTCCGCAAACAAGCCGTGATTCGTTTGAATTGCTTGACAAAAATAATATCATCACGGAATTCGTTATGGTAAAGATGAAGGCAATGGCCGGTTTTTGCAATATTGCCGTTCATGATTATCAAACGATCAATTTGGATCTTGTTCGAATGATAATGGAAAAGCATTTAGATGATTTCCAAGAGTGAAGGTTAAATTGATTCACGAACGACAATAAGGAGCTGCATATCCAGTGATTCACACGTCTCTACTTTCGTAAAAATGATAACGAATAAACATTAATTATAAGAAATGTAATAGGCTTTTTACATTTAGTGATTTCGCCTATACATTTAAAAATAAAATACATATCCTAGATAGCGGAAAGGGAATCAGAGGGGGAGATGAGAAATTTTTAAAGTCATTTTTCTTACCCCAATGCAAATCTCTTCACCATCATATGTGGCGCTTTAAAAAGGCGGCACAGCATCTGCCTAAAAAATATGTTTTTAAATCAGAGGGAGGAATAAAAAATGGAGAGACAACAATACGGAACATATCCAGGCTATGGAGGTTATTATCCGTCTCACCATCACTACCCATATCATCATCATTATCCACATTATCCGCATTATCCATATCACCATCATTATCCGCACTATCCACACTATCCGCATTATCCGCACTACCCATATGGTCATTATAGAGAATATTGATAAGCATATTAGGGGGCATGACGTGGTGAGTACAAGAGGAGATTTTTAAGGCGAAAGAGTCCTGTTTCGGGACTCTTTTTTACTTTGGCGCTTCTTGATATATCAACGAGTTGCCATGAGCGAAGAGAAACGACATCATGATGATGATGAGGTAGCAGCTCATTCGAACAAGAGAGGGCATTTTCACACTAGATCGTCGATTTTCCAAGAATGAGTTCAGCAATGTCCAGTATTAGCCTAACTTTGACAAAATGCGATCACAGCACTTGATATTCTCAAATGTACTATGGTATGTTCTTTCATGAACAAACAAAATATCAAAGTATAGAAAGGGACGTTTGATAATGGCAAAACAACAAATTGGCGTGATTGGGTTAGCTGTCATGGGAAAAAACCTCGCGTTAAATATTGAAAGCAGAGGGTATTCCGTTGCGGTGTATAACCGTTCGCCTGAAAAGACAGATGAATTTTTAAAAGAAGCGGAAGGAAAAAATATTGTCGGTACATACAGCATTGAAGAGTTTGTCAATGCACTTGAGAAGCCGCGGAAAATTTTATTAATGGTAAAAGCAGGAGCGCCGACGGATGCGACGATTGAACAGCTGAAACCGTATTTGGAAAAAGGTGATATTTTAATTGACGGTGGAAATACGTATTTCAAAGATACACAGCGCCGTAATAAAGAATTAGCGGAGCTAGGCATTCACTTTATCGGTACGGGCGTTTCCGGCGGTGAAGAAGGCGCATTAAAGGGTCCGTCCATCATGCCTGGCGGTCAAAAAGAAGCGCATGAGTTAGTACGTCCGATTTTTGAAGCGATTGCAGCAAAAGTGGATGGCGAGCCTTGCACAACGTACATCGGTCCGGATGGTGCGGGCCATTATGTGAAAATGGTGCATAATGGTATTGAATACGGAGATATGCAGTTAATCGCTGAGGCGTATTTCTTGTTAAAACATGTGCTTGGTTTAGGAGCACAAGAGCTTCATGAAATTTTTGCTGATTGGAATCAAGGAGAACTCAATAGCTATTTAATTGAAATTACGGCCGATATTTTTACAAAAATCGATGAGGAAACAGGAAAACCGCTTGTCGATGTCATTTTAGATAAAGCTGGTCAAAAAGGAACAGGAAAATGGACAAGCCAAAATGCGCTTGATTTAGGGGTACCGCTACCAATTATTACAGAATCGGTATTTGCGCGCTTTATTTCGGCGATGAAAGAAGAACGTGTCAAGGCAAGCCAACTTCTTTCTGGTCCGCGAGTGAAGCCGTTTGAAGGCGATCGTGCGCACTTTATTGAAGCGGTGAGACGTGCGCTTTATATGAGTAAGATTTGTTCGTATGCCCAAGGATTTGCACAAATGAAAGCTGCTTCTGATGAGTATAACTGGAACTTACAATACGGCAATATCGCGATGATTTTCCGCGGCGGTTGCATCATCCGCGCGCAATTTTTACAAAAAATTAAAGAAGCGTACGACCGCGATCCAGAGCTTCCGAATTTATTGTTAGACCCTTACTTCAAAGACATTGTCGAAAACTATCAAGAAGCGTTGCGCGAAATTGTCGCCATTGCGGTAACGCGCGGCATTCCAGTTCCGGCGTTTTCAAGCGCTCTTGCTTATTACGACAGCTACCGGATGGAAACATTGCCGGCGAATTTAATTCAGGCGCAGCGCGACTACTTCGGTGCGCACACCTATGAACGCGTCGATAAAGAGGGCATCTTCCATACGGAGTGGTTGGAGAAATAATGAAAGTCCCCTTATTGCACTATGCAATAAGGGGACTTTTTGTTTATAAGAATTTAATTCGTCTTACGAAAACAGAATAAAAGATAGATAGGATGGCAATGAGCATCTTACTGCACATTCTCCAACAACAACACTCGCGCTGGAGCAGCGTCCGTGCCAACGAGTTTTAACGGAGCTGCCACCATGAAGTATTGCCCTTCTGGAACGTCTTTGAGACGTAATCCTTCGATAACGATGACGTTGGCTGCGAACAATGTTTTATGGGTTGGATGTCCCGGTTGATTTCGTTCCACGCCTAATGCGTCAATGCCGACACCGCGCACCTTTTTCTCAGCAAGATACCGCGCCGCATCTTCGGCAACATAAATGAACTCGAAATTGAACGCATCTTCAAGGGAGTTTTTCGTTTTGAATAACACAAAATCTTGTTCTTGAATATCAAGGTTAGCGATGTTTTCTTTCGTAATTTTATCGTTTACATGAGTGAGATCGAACACTTTGCATGCGCCGACAAGATTTTCAAGAGGAATTGTTTCAAATGTTTCCCCGCCTTTTACCATATGAAGAGGGGCATCGATATGCGTTCCTGTATGTACGTCCATATCGATGCGGGATTCTGTTACATAGTCATTAGTAACAGTGGCTAATTTCGGTTGTTTTTCCGGCTTGTTTTTATATACTGGCATTCCTTCAAAAATCGGCGCGGTTACATCATATAGTTTCATTTTCGCTTACCCCTTTCGCCTTTTACTCATGATAGTGGATTGGCCACCAATGGAAGCCGTCTTTATGCAACAGTTCGTCAGCCGCTTTTGGCCCCATCGAGCCGGCTTCATAGTTCGGGAAGTCGACAGCTTTTGTGTTTTCCCATACTTCGGAAATCGGGTCGACAAAGCTCCAAGAAGCTGCGACTTCATCCCAATGCGTGAAATTCGTTGCATCGCCGCGCATGCAATCGTACAATAGTTTTTCATACGCTTCCGGAGTGTTGATGCCGTCGATGCAGTTGTTGCAGTAGTCGAGCTTGATAGGTGATGCTTTCATATTTTCGCCGCTTTTTTTCCCGTTTAAATGAAGCGTGATGCCTTCGTCCGGTTGAATGTGGATGACGAGCAAGTTTGGCTGAATGGTCTCGCTTGTCCGATAATACAAATTCATCGGTACATCCTTAAATTGGACGACAATTTTCGTTGACTTTTCCGTCATTCGTTTGCCGGTACGAATGTAAAATGGCACACCGGCCCAGCGGAAATTGTCGATCATCAGTTTCCCGGCGACGAACGTTTCTGTGTTCGAATTTGGATCGACATTATTTTCTTCGCGATAGCTGATCACTTCATTTCCTTTTACAATTCCTCTTCCATATTGACCGCGCACAAAATATTGATCGACTTCATCATGAGAAATCGGACGAAGCGCGCGAAGCACTTTCACTTTTTCGCTGCGAATGTCGTCAGTCGTCAATTTAATTGGCGGTTCCATCGCAAGAAGTGCCACCATTTGCAGCATATGGTTTTGTACCATATCGCGCAGCGCTCCTGAATGGTCATAGTAGCGTCCTCGATCTTCGACTCCGAGTGTTTCGCTTGATGTAATTTGGATATTTGAAATGAACCGGTTGTTCCACAGCGGTTCGAAAATCGCATTGGCAAAGCGAATAACTTCGATGTTTTGCACCATTTCTTTGCCGAGATAGTGGTCGATACGGAAAATCTCGCTTTCGGAAAACGCTTGACGAATTTCTGTGTTGAGCTGTTGTGCACTTTTTAAATCATGACCGAACGGTTTTTCGATGACAAGACGTTTCCAACCGTTTGTTGCGGTTAGTCCTTCCGATTTTAAACGGGAGGTAATCGTCCCGAAAAATTCTGGTGCCATCGCTAAGTAGAAAATGCGATTACCAGGGATGTTGTATGTCTTGTCTAAACGTTCAAGCAATGCTTTTAATTCTTGATAAGAAGCGGTGTCTGTCACGTCAAAAGGATGATAATAAAAATGAGAAACAAAGTGTTGGTCGCTCAATTCCTGCTTGGTAGAATCTTCGACCGATTGTTGGACATAATTCCGAAACTCATCATGGGATAGCGGGCGACGTGCTACTCCGACAACCGCAAACTCTTCAGACAATTTTCCTTTTTCGTATAGTCGATAAATGGAAGGAAATAGCTTGCGTTTCGCTAAATCTCCGGTAGCGCCAAAGATAACGATCAATGACTTCGGATTCATGTTGTTCACGATATGTACCTCGCTTCAGCTAAATTTATCTCTTCAAGTATTTAATTGTAGAGATTTCTGATGCTGAACGCAAACATTTTAGCACTAAATTGCAAAAGGATGTTGAAATTGTTCTATAAACATTGGTACGCTAACAACAGAAAAAACGGATAAGGAGTGGACGCGTTGGAATTGTTGTTTTTAGGAACGGGCGCAGGGGTGCCGGCAAAAGAGCGAAACGTGTCAGCGATTGCGTTGCAACTGCTTGAGGAGCGAGGAGCAACGTGGCTATTTGACTGTGGAGAAGCGACACAACATCAAATTCTGCATACATCGATTCGTCCGAGACGAATTGAAAACATTTTTATTACTCATCTTCATGGAGATCATATTTTTGGATTGCCTGGTTTGCTTGGAAGCCGCTCGTTTCAAGGGGGAGATACGCCGCTAGTGGTCTATGGCCCAAAAGGAATTCAATCGTTCATCGAAACAGCGTTAACGGTGAGTTCAACGCACATAAAATATGAATTGCATGTGGTGGAAATCGATGAAGGAGTTATTTTTGAAGACGAGCGGTTTATGGTCATTGCTAAGCGATTGGATCACGGGATGCCTTCGTATGGATTTCGCGTCGTCGAAAAAGATTTGCCGGGTACGCTTCTGGTTGACAAGCTACAGCAACTAGGCATTCGTCCTGGACCAATTTACCAACAAATTAAGCTCGGTAAGACGGTGGAGCTTGATGATGGAACGGTAATCGATGGACGTGACTTCGTTGGTCCGCCGCAAAAGGGGAGAATTGTCACTATTCTGGGCGATACGCGTTATTGCGAAGCGAGTATTGGACTAGCACAAGAAGCGGATGTTCTCATTCATGAGGCGACGTTTGGCGCAAGGGATGGAGAGTTAGCGTACGACTACTATCATTCCACGACAGTCCAAGCGGCAGAAGTGGCGAAGCGTGCCGGAGCGAAAAAATTGATTTTGACGCATATTAGCTCGCGTTATCAAGGAGCGATGTGCGATGAATTGCTCAATGAAGCGAAAGCAATTTTTCCAAACGTAGAACTGGCACGCGATTTTGCTTCGTTTTCCGTACCTCGAAAAAAATAGAGCTGCCGATTGTTCGGCAGCTTTTTTCAATAAAGATACGGTCTAGCTAGGCAGCTATCCTCTCACAATACTTCAGTTTTACTGCGGACTTTGTTCGTCTGTTCCCAGATCCTTCAGTGTGCGTTCGAGGATAGACGCCCCCGCTTTTTTTCATTACCATCCGCGTTCATATTGTACAGGTGCTTTAATCTCGACTCCGAGCTCTTTTGCAGCAGTGCGTGGCCAGTACGGGTTGCGCAACAATTCGCGTCCGATAAAGATTAAATCAGCACGCTCGTTGCGAAGGATCTCTTCTGCTTGCAATCCAGAAGTAATGAGACCGACCGCACCTGTGGCGATGTCAGCGCCATGGCGAATAGCTTCCGCAAACGGAACTTGATAGCCCGGATAGACGTTGATTTTTGCCGGGACCACAGCACCTGAGCTAACGTCGATTAAGTCTACGCCTTGCACTTTCATCCGTTTTGCGTACTCAACATAGTCTTTTACCGTTAATCCTTCTGGATGATAATCGGAAGCCGATACGCGAACAAAGAGAGGACCATCCCATACTTCGCGTACCGCGTCAATGACTTCGCTTAAAAAGCGATAGCGGTTTTCAGCAGTGCCGCCATATTCATCTTGTCGCTGGTTCGTTAGCGGAGATAAAAATTCGTTAATTAAATAACCGTGCGCAGCGTGGATTTCGATGATATCAAATCCCGCTTCTTTTGCGCGGCGTGCGCCGTTTTGGAACGCTTGAATCGTTTCTTCGATGTCTGATTTTGTCATTTCTTTTGGTATGCGCATTCTTTCGTTAAAGGCAATCGCCGAAGGAGCGAGAATCTCCCCAGTGACCTCAGCTTTTCGACCGGCGTGAGCGAGTTGAATCGCGGTTTTAGCTCCATGCTCTTTCATGAGAGATACTAATTCTTGAAAACCGCTAATATGTTCATCGCTCCAAATCCCTAAATCGCGCGATGAGATTCTTCCTTGGGCGGTGACGGCCGTTGCTTCGACGACGATTAATCCAACTTGGCCGACTGCGCGCGTAGGATAATGAATTTTATGCCAATTTCCTACTTTACCATCTTCAGTTTCGCAAGAGTACATACACATCGGTGACATGACAATCCGGTTTTTTAATGTGACTCCTCGTATTGTGTACGGTGAAAAGAGCAAGGTTTCCATTGTTTTCCCTCCAATGTATATCGGTTTTTCAGTTTGAATGATAACACGTCTAATTGGAAAAGAAAAACAATTTGCACTATTGATGAGTTCGCTCACTGTAAAAGCTGATCTTTCAATCGAAAGGGATTTTAAGCGGTTTGATAAATCTTTTTTCAGTGAATCAAGTGTAGGGGCATTACGACATATGGTTGACGTACCATCTAGTGGACAAGTCTTTCAAGATCTCTAAATGTTCTAAAAAACTATGTGTTGCTCCGTCGATCACTTTTAATCGAGAATCTTTAGACAAATATTGCATCCCTTGTTGCGATCTTTCTAAAAGAAGTAATTCTTCTTCATCCTTTTTACTATTTCCGTGGATGATGAGAACAGGGCACGTCACACGTTGCAGTAATTCAGGCTGGCGAATGTCTTCGAAATCCCTCAACATTTGCTTGTCAACAACGATAGTATGTCTCCATGTTCCTGTTCTTTGTATCGTGATATATCCTTTTTCTTTCAGTTCCTTCATTTGTTCTTTCGTAAAGTACTGCTCCCAATCATATTTCATTGCGTTCGTTAACGCTCCGGATAACACCATTGTTTTGATGTCAGATGTATAGCTTTTTAAACAGATGAGACTACCAAGACTATGGCCATAAAGACCGATTGTTTGATAGCCTCTTGATTTGACAAATTGAATGGCACTTTTTAAATCATCCACTTCTTTTTCCAATGTTAAGCGGTCGTCATCGCTTTCGCCACAACCGCTAAAATCAAAGGTGAGTACAGAAAATCCAGCTTTGGTAAACGCGTTAGCTAATATGTTAAATCTTCCATTTGAATTTTTATCTGAGGTAAACCCGTGCGCCATGACAATGATGGAAGTGGAAGAGGATCGATAAAAATGACCGACTAATGTTTGATTTCTTGAGTTGAGGAAACAAACGCGCTCTATCGTTTTTGTTCACTTCCTTCCATCAGCATCGAAATGTTGTTGATTTGAAAATGAAAGATAATTAACAATCCATCGGCGTTGTTTGTTTTAGCGTGATGAGGAAGCGCTGGTGTGGTTGATCGCTGTCGGAACAAGCGCTTTTCCTAATTCCGCCGATCGTTCGGTTGCACGCTTAATGCAGGCAATGACGGCTTCTTGATAATGATACTGTTCCAATACTTGAATGCCAGCTTCTGTAGTTCCCCCAGGGCTTGTTACTTCTTTGCGCAATACGGAAGGGGGCTTATTCGTTGTTTTTAACATTTGCGCCGCGCCGATGATCGTTTGTAAAATAAGCTCTTTAGCGATAGAACGATCAAGCCCGATTTCATTTGCTGCTTTTTCCATCGCCTCGACTAAATAGTACACATAGGCAGGTCCGCTTCCGGAAAGCCCGGTGACAGCATGCAGGTCGTCTTCGGAAACGACGGTGACGATGCCGACGGTACGAAAAAGTGTTTCGGCGATTGCTAAATGTTCTTCATTTGCAAAGCGCCCTAATGCCAGTGCCGTAGCCGATTGACCGATCGTTGCCGATGTGTTTGGCATCGCCCGAACAATGGAGACTTTTTTTCCGATAAGGGACATGATCGTATCTGTAGATACTCCCGCTAACACGGAAATAACGAGATGATGTTCAGAAACGTCAGTGGCAATAGATACAATCCCTTCCATCGCATCTTTTGGTTTCATTGCCAAAATGATGATGTCAGCTGCTTTTAGTGCTTTTTCTTTATTTGTTTCAATTTGTACCCCATATGTCTCTTTCATGTATCGAAGTCGTTCCTGATTACAGCGATTCGTCACGATAATTTGTTCAGGCCGGTACAATGTTTTCGTCATCCCCGCAATTAGTGCTTCTGCCATTGAACCGGCACCAATAAAGGCGATCGTCGTTTCTTTTTTCATGGTGACTCCTCCTTGTTCATGTTCAAATAAAAAAGACCTTTCGTCCTAGAAAAGGACGGAAGGTCTTATATTTCCGCGGTACCACCTTTTTTGGCTTTAACGGTATGAGTTGACCGTCGAAAGCCCGTCTTTGACCGATAACGCCGGTTTCGCGTTTAGGTTTTCCTAACAGCTCATGGGATAGGTTCAACCATCAAGAGGGTAATGAAACCTTCCAGCCTATGGGTCTCACTCTCTGATACCATTCATGGTTTACTGGTCCCACTCATCGCCAATTTGCAATCTTTAGTTTGTTTGCAATTATGCACTGAAAAAGGTAGTGTTGTCAATAGAAAGTTTCTTGATTTTCGCTAATTTTTCACGAATTATTCGAAAAAAATGACAAATGAAAGAAATCGGTGTAAACTGTAAAATACATATCGAAAAAAATGTTATTACGATATAATGCTAAAAGGAGAATCGACAAATGGAAAATGAAGATATTTATCGTTTCGTTGTCCCGACACCGTTTTCGGTCGGGAATGTGAACATGTATCTCATTAAAGGAGACAGTTTGACGCTTGTCGATGCCGGTGTGAAAACGGAAGAGGCGTGGCAATCATTCAAGAAACAATTGCATGAGCTCGGATATGAGCCGTCCGATATTGATCAAGTCATTGTAACGCACCATCATCCTGACCATGTCGGATTGCTCGATTATTTGCCTGAGGGAGTACCTGTGATTGGTCATGAAAAAGCGGATCGCTGGATTCGGCAAGATCCTGTCTTTTTTGATGAGCATCAGCGGTTTTTTGAGCAATTTTTTCTTGAATGTGGCGTGGAGCGTGCGTTTTTGGAAGAGATTCCGAATTGGCGCCGTTCTCTTCGCTATTCGTGCCGTCGTTCGCTGTCAGGAACGGTGAAAGAAGGAGATTCGCTTCCGGGACTGACGCATTGGAAAGTAATTGAAACGCCCGGCCATGCGCAAAGTCATATTGTGTTTTATCGAGAAACGGACGGATTGATGCTTGGTGGCGATCATTTGCTGCTGCATATTTCGCCCAATCCGATGTTAGAACCGCCTTTCGAAGGGGAAGCGGAGCGGCCGAAGCCATTATTACAGTACAATGCTTCGTTACTCAAAATGCGCAATTACGAGATTACAAGGGTAATGACTGGCCACGGGGAAGATGTACAAGATGTGAATTCACTCATTGAGAAACGGCTGGCGAAGCAACGAGAGCGCGCTGAACATGTGTTAGACATGCTAAAACAAGAGCCGCTCACCCCATTTCAAGTATGCCAACGACTTTTTCCAACCGCCTATGAACAAGAATTTATGTTAACGATGTCAGAAACAATTGGACAGCTTGATTATTTGGAGGACGTTGGGGCGGTCATAAAACAGAAAATCCAAAACCAATATGTATACGAGGCGGTGGAGGGATCGCATTGAGGCTAGAAGGGAAGCATATTGTCATTACCGGAGCGTCCAGCGGAATCGGGGAGCAAATTGCGTATGAGGTTGCCCGGCAAAAAGCGATTCCGATTTTGGTGGCGAGAAACAAAGAAAAGTTGGCAAATATGGCCAAACAGATTGAAACAGCATATCATGTTTCTTGCCGTTATTATTGCTTGGATGTGAGCGATATGGCGGCGGTGGAAACGGTGTTTCAGCAAATTTTTAACGATATTAAAACGATCGATGTGTTAGTGAACAATGCTGGATTTGGCGTGTTTAGAAACGTGGAAGAAATTGATTTGCAAGAGATGAAAGACATGTTTGAAGTCAATGTGTTCGGTTTAATTGCGTGTACGAAAATGGTGTACCCGCATATGATCAAACGAGGAAGCGGACATATTATCAACATCGCTTCACAAGCGGGAAAAATCGCGACACCAAAGTCAAGCGTGTATTCCGCTACTAAACATGCGGTGCTTGGATTTACGAACAGTCTGCGCATGGAAGCTGCACAACATGGAGTGTTTGTTACCACTGTAAATCCCGGGCCGATTCAAACCAACTTTTTTACGATTGCTGATGCGTCAGGAGATTATGTCAAAAACGTCGAAAGATGGATGCTTTCTCCTGAACATGTGGCTCGACGCGTCGTTGAAGTAATGATGACACCGACTCGTGAAGTGAATATGCCTATCTGGATGAATCTCGGCAGCAAAATGTACCAACTGTTTCCAACACTGGTTGAAAGGCTTGGCAAAAACGCCTTCTTCAAAAAATAAATCTCCTTGCGCACGGCAAGGAGATTTATTTTGTAAGATAATCATAAACGACATCGTGAACGATCTCATATAAATCTAGATTGGGCTGTTTTTGTTTTTCTAACATAATAGTCTGACAGAATTCGTACCATTCCGAGTTCGTAAGTGGAAAGGTCTCGATGTCATGACCATAATGAAGAAAACAGTTACGAATCAGTTTTTTGAGCCATTTTTCGTCCAAATGGTCCACTTCCTACTGTTGTAATGGGTTTGCGCGAACGACCGATTGAAAATTTCCTTTATGCAAGCCGTCACAGAACGGCATGTTTTGTGACAAACCACATCGGCATAAAGAAAATGTTTCTTTTGTTTCAAATTTATTGCCTTCTGCGTCGATTAATTCAACGTCACCTGTCACGCGAAATGAACCGTTGTCATTGACTTTAATTTGTACTTTCGCCATGTACATTGTCCTCCTTTATTCACTTATTCATTTTTGATAGTATAAATGGTGCGTATGTGAAATTCAATAAGCCATGACAAAATACGAAATAAAAGGGAGTAGACATCAACGTGAACATTGCATTTACAGATAAGGCAATCGAAAAACTGAAACCGATTTTAACAAGTACGAATAAACAGTTAAAATTAAAGTATGATACAGATGGTTGCGGATGCGTTGTCAGCGGGGTGACGGCGCTGTGGTTAGTCAAGCAAGCCGATGCAGACGATGTTGTCGTTGAGACGAATTACGTTCCGGTTTTGCTTGAAAAATCGCGCCTCGTATTTTTCGACGATGAAATGACGATCGATGTCGTTGAAGGAGCGGGATGCTTTCAGTTAAAAAGCCCAAGCCAAATTCTCAATCCGCGCATGTCGTTAGTAGAAATGAGTGAAAGCAATGAGTGATAAATTAAAACAAGTTGCCAATATTGCCAAACAGAAAACATGGGTATCGTTTTTGTACGGAAACGATCCATACAGTTTGCTTCATTGGTCGATTGCCGGCATATACCAAGAGCCAAAAGATGTATGGCTCTTGCAAGATGAGATGACATTTGAAACTAAAGAGTTTGCTACTCTTGATGAAGCGATTGAATGGATGGAAAAAAATATGAAAAACATTACGGAAATTCTATGATAAAACCGTAACCATTTTGGTTACGGTTTTTGTACATAAGGGTATTAAAAATTTCCTCTCTTCCTTGGATTGATCTACTTTTTTAAGGTACAGCGCAAACACTTGAACGGTCTGTTCTTCCATATATTCCTCGCACTCATATACTTTCTTTGGCGGCTCAAGCAAAATTTCCGCTGGACTTTGCATCATGCTCTCATTTCTCTTGACTATATACTAAGAGTTTGAAAATTATGTTATAATTAATTGCGGTATATTCGGAACATTATGTTGTTAAATTTTTGTAAGCGAATTCAAAATTGGTTATTTTATTCTTCTTTCACGTTAGGCATCGTTCGCATAATTGTCGCTTCCTGTTCATCCATTTGCTGTCCGCGCTCAAGACAAACTGTTTTGAATGATTTGTATTAAAGCTTCGATCTAAAAATTTCTTTTCTTAGGATAATAAATTTAATTAAAATGTTTAAAAACTTGGTTTCTTTTTTTTAGTTTTCTGACTATAATAATGAATGAGAACATTTTTTCATATTTAAATGAAATTTTGAAATATCATAATGAGATTGAACAAATATAACAGGGTGAAACTATGGAAAACAATAAATTATCACAAATCATTGAGGCGGCCAAGTTATATTACCAGCTTGATTACAATCAGCAGGACATTGCTAAAAAGTTGGGGATTTCTCGTCCCACAGTGTCCCGGTTGCTTCAGCAGGCAAAAAAGATGGGGATTGTCAAAATTGAAATTATAGATCCATCGGAAACGATGGAGGAATTGGCAGAACAATTGAAAGAAAAATATCAGCTAAAAAAGGCTTTTGTCGCTGCTGCATCACAAAATGAAGACGCGGCCGTTAAAACAGCGATAGGAAAACGAACGGCCGATTTTTTACATGAAATCGTAAGCGACGGTGACATCATCGGCGTGACGTGGGGGAGAACCCTTTACAATGTTGCGCTGGAATTAAAACATAAACCGGTCAAAGATGTCAAAGTGGTCCAATTAAAAGGAGGAGTAAGTCACTCCAAGATCAATACATATGTTTCGGAAATTGTTTATTTATTTGGGAAAGCGTTTGATACCATTCCACATCAACTACCTCTGCCGGCCATTGTCGATCATGTGGCGGTCAAAAAAGCGATCGAAGCAGATCGGCACATCCAAAAGTTGTTGGAATTAGGGAAAAGATCTAATATCGCCCTTTTTACAGTTGGAAGTGTGGACTTTAACTCTTTGCTGTTTCAATTAGGATATTTTAGTGATGAAGAATTGGAAATGCTGTCGAGGGAAGCGATAGGAGATATTTGTTCCCGATTTTTTGATAAAGATGGAAAAATTGTGAGTGAAAGTTTAAATAATCGAACAATCGGAATTGATTTAAGTGAATTGCAAAAGAAAGAGCATTCCATTCTTGTTGCTGGAGGAAAAAACAAAATTAAAGCGATTAAAGGAGCATTAAAAGGAAAATACGCCAATATTCTGATTACGGATCAATACACAGCCAGAGCATTGCTAGATGAAAAACATCAACTTGTATAATTGGACAAAATCACCCGTACTTAGTTTGTGCGGGTGGTTCATTTTTTAATGGGTATGCTAAGCGTTAGTTCTGAAAATACCGTTTCGAACATCACCAGATCGGTCGAAGTTCCAATTTCTTTCTTAGTGTCCGTTTTCGATTGGCCTGCCTTATCAAAATTTGAATGAAATTTTGATAAATTAATCAAGAAAAATAGTTTATTTTTTGACGGAATTAGAAAAATTAATGAAATAGTTTTACCTTTTTTCAAAAATATATTCACATTTGTTCAAACACCTGCTATAGTTATGGTGAACGCGATCGCGAATAAATCAAAAAAGGCTGGCAGCGACATGCAAAAGGTTTACTGATCCAGTGATCTGTTTGAAAGCGTTGTCACCGTTTCGTTTGGAGGGAAATGACATCATGAGATTTTTGTTTTTTGCCACTGGTTTGCTTCTTGTATTTATTTTGTCTTATCTTGTAAGTAATGACAAAAAGAATATTCGTTATCGGGCAATTTTATCTATGCTCGCCGTTCAAATCATTCTTACGTTTATATTGCTGAATACGAAAGCAGGTATTTTAATCATTAGTTTTATTTCAAAAATGTTTAATAAACTCATCGAGTTAGGCATAGACGGCGTGAACTTTGTTTTTGGTGGTTTGGAAAATAAAGGATCGTCCACGTTTTTCCTTAATGTTTTATTGCCTATTATTTTTATCTCGATCCTTATTGGAATATTGAATTACTTAAAAATATTGCCTCTTATTATTAAATACGTCGGTATGGCATTAAGCAAATTGAACGGAATGGGGAAATTGGAAAACTATATTGCTCTTTCATCCGCCGTATTAGGACAGTCGGAGGTTTTTTTGACAACCAAAAAACAAATCGGGCTAGTCTCGAAAAAGCGTCTTTATACTTTATGTACTTCTGCCATGAGTGCGGTCAGCATTGCCATCGTTGGTTCGTATATGACGATGCTTGAGCCAAAATATGTTGTCATTGCCATCATGCTGAATATCCTTTCTGCTTTAATCGTTGCTAATATTGTGAATCCTTACGAAGTCACGGATGAAGAAGATCTATTAATCGTAGAAGAAGATCATAAAATGAGCTTTTTCCAAATGATCGGCGAAAGCGTAATGGATGGATTGAAAGTCGCTGTGATTGTAGCGGCGATGTTAATAGGATTTATCGCTTTAATTAACCTTATTGATTATTTATTCACGATCATTTTCCATATTTCGTTCCAGACGATATTAGGATACATCTTTGCACCAATTGCCTTTTTAATGGGGATTCCTTGGGACGAAGCAGTCAAAGCAGGCAGCATTATGGCGACAAAATTAGTGACCAATGAATTTGTTGCGATGTTGAATTTTAAAGATATCGCTGGAACATTATCCGAGAAAACTGTTGGAATTGTATCTGTATTTCTTGTGAGTTTTGCTAATTTTAGCTCCATCGGGATTATCACAGGCTCCGTCAAAGCTCTTGATACAAAACAGGGAGATGTCGTAGCCAAATTCGGTATGAAACTTTTATATGGTTCAACACTCGCTTCGATGTTATCGGCAACGATTATGGGATTATTTTTATAAAACCGTTTTGTTTGTATCCTGCCATATTCGAGTTCGTTCGGCATGGAAGTTTTATATTTACACATTCATCTAATGGGAGGCACCTCTTTATGCGAATGGTCGATTTAATTGAAAAAAAACGCGATGGGAAAGAACTAACAAAAGAAGAAATAGATTTTATGATAAAAGGTTACACTGATGGTACCATCCCTGATTATCAAATGTCCGCCTTCGCGATGGCCGTATTTTTCAATGGAATGACACCTGATGAAATCGCGAACTTAACGATGGCAATGGTCGAATCCGGAGATCAGGTCGACTTGTCGGCCATAGAGGGAATAAAAGTGGATAAACACAGCACTGGAGGAGTAGGGGACACCACTACTTTAGTGTTGGCACCGTTAGTGGCATCATTGGGGGTTCCCGTTGCCAAAATGTCCGGACGCGGTCTTGGCCATACGGGAGGAACATTAGATAAACTTGAATCTATTCCTGGTTTTCATATTGAAATCAGCGAGCAAGAATTTTTTGATTTAGTCAATAAAAATAAAGTTGCAGTAATTGGACAGACAGGCAATTTGACTCCTGCGGATAAAAAACTATACGGATTACGGGATGTTACCGCTACCGTCAATTCCATTCCTCTTATCGCAAGTTCGATCATGAGCAAAAAAAATTGCTGCAGGCGCTGATGCGATTGTGCTGGATGTTAAGGTAGGAAGCGGAGCATTTATGAAAGATCTAGATTCCGCACGAAAATTGGCGAAAACAATGGTGGAAATCGGAAATAATGTGAATAGAAAGACAATGGCTGTTATATCCAATATGGACCAGCCTCTCGGATATGCGGTCGGCAACGCTCTAGAAGTAAAAGAAGCGATCGACACATTAAAAGGGCAAGGACCTGAAGACCTGTACGATCTATGTTTAACATTGGGCAGTCAAATGGTTGTATTGGCTAATAAAGCAAAAACGATTGATGAAGCAAGACAAATGCTAGAAGAATCCATTCGAAGCGGAAAAGCGCTCGAAAAATTTAAAACTTTTGTAGCAGCTCAAGGGGGCGACCCATCCGTTATTGATGATCCATCCAAATTGCCGTCTGCAAAATTCACGTTCGAAGTACCGGCAAAAGAAGACGGTTATGTTTCAAAAATTGTTGCAGAAAGTATTGGAACAGCCGCTATGCTTTTAGGAGCAGGAAGAGCCACAAAAGAATCAACGATTGATTTAAGTGTCGGTCTCGTGCTGCGGAAAAAAATCGGTGATAAAGTGGAAAAAGGCGAATCACTTGTAACTATTCACAGCAATACTGAATCAGTCGATGAAATCGTGAACCGGATTTATCACGCTTATACGATATCAAAAGAATTTGTAAAACCTGCTACGCTTATATATGACGAAATAACCGAATAAAAGACAAGGAGTTGACATAAATTGTTAAGAGAAAAAGCGAGAATGATTGATCACACTCTTTTAAAACCGGAAGCTACAAAAGAACAAATTGTAAAGCTTGCCGAAGAAGCCAAGGCCTATCATTTTGCTTCTGTTTGCGTTAATCCAACATGGGTTAAAACCGCTTATGAGATATTAAAAGATACGGATGTGAAAGTGTGTACGGTCATTGGTTTCCCTCTTGGGGCAACGACACCGGAAGTAAAAGCCTTTGAAACAAAAAATGCGATTGAAAATGGCGCGAGCGAAGTTGATATGGTTATTAATATCGGAGCCCTAAAAAGCGGGAATGATGAATTAGTCGAAAAGGATATTCGTGCCGTAGTAGAAGCTGCTAAAGGAAAGGCTTTGGTCAAAGTCATTATTGAAGCATGCCTTCTTACTGATGAAGAAAAAGTTCGTGCTTGTCAGTTAGCAGTGAAAGCTGGTGCAGATTTTGTCAAAACTTCGACAGGTTTTTCAACAGGAGGGGCTACTGTCGAAGACGTTGCATTAATGAGAAAGACAGTTGGACCAAACTTTGGCGTTAAAGCTTCTGGCGGAATTAGAACCGCAGATGATTTGTTGGCAATGGAGAAAGCAGGGGCCAACCGTATCGGGGCAAGCGCAGGTGTTCAAATTATAAATGGGGAAACAAGCACATCCAGCTATTAAAATTATTCATTGAGTGAGCAAATGGAAGCAGAATCATGATTGAAATGACAACTTCAAACAGAAGGGTCGGAACGAAATGGATAAAAATCAATTAATCAATGAAGCACTTTCCGGAAGAGAAAAAGCTTATGTTCCTTATTCCCGCTTTCAGGTAGGAGCAGCTATTTTAACAAAAGAAGGAAAAATTTATAAAGGGTGCAACATAGAAAATGCTTCTTATGGACTAACCAACTGCGCTGAACGCACTGCCATTTTTAAGGCCGTATCAGAAGGACAAAAAGAATTCGCCATGATGGCTATCGTTGCTGATACCGATGGTCCGGTATCTCCATGCGGAGCCTGCCGGCAGGTGATCGCGGAATTTTGTGACCCTGATATGCCCATCATTTTAGCTAATCTGAAGGGGAACATTCAAGAAACAACCGTTAAGGAATTACTTCCATTTGCCTTTTCATCCAAAGACATATAAGAAAAAACTGGACTGACCTACTTTTTTGCAATCAAACCCCTAAGCTGCCTGTTTCCTGAGTTTTACAGGAGACGGGCAGTTTCATTTTTGCTGAATTCGTATTGGATGATCATCATGAAAATCACCTTGTACCGTTTGTTTTACAATAGAGTTAATGAGATTTTACTTTTCTTGTGAATCGAATCATGAAATGCTTCGATGTTCCCATAAGAAAAACACCTCCAAACATTGATTTAGCTATACGTTCGATTCTGGAGGTGTTTTTCCTAGTTTCATTTTATGGGGCATTTCACCTTATTGAGGAGAGTTTTGTCTTTTCGTAGGATGGGCCGCTTTTTCCAATTCTTCTTTTGCGATGACCGGATTGACTGTATCGGCATTCGGTTTGCCTTTTTGTCCGCGATTTTTCGCCATAATGCTTAATCTCCTTTACATATTTGGATTTTTGCTATTATCATGAAGAAAAAATCATGTTTTTATTCATGGAGGGAATATCGTTGCAAAAACGTAAACAACAACCCGAAATGCAAAATAACGATAAAATGACATTAATGGATCACTTAAACGCTGATTTGTTTGCACAGCTCAAGGCGAAAAAGAAAGAGTTAGAAGCAGAACAACAGCGGAAAAAAGAAGAGGAAGAAGCGCGTAAACGCGAAGAGAAGCGGCGGCGCGAGGAACAAAAAACGTTTGAAGAGCTATTCAATGAAAGCAACTTAGATTGGCGGAAGTTTAAATAATCGAGATAGCCGCTGAATAAACAGCGGCTTGATCTGTTTTTATCGATGCAGTTCATAAATAGAAGATTTCGTATGTTGTTTTAACCATTCGTATTCTTCGGCTGTTAAGCTTGGAGAAGAAGCGGCCTCAACATTTTCAGCTAATTGCTCTACGCTGCTTGCGCCCGGAATCACTGCAGCGACAACCGGGTCGTATAAGCAAAATTGCAGTGCTGTCGCTGTAAACGAGCGGTTTTTGGCAGCTCGTTCTTTTAATGTTGGAAGAAGCGTCTTTAACTCCTCATATGTATAGTCAAGATAGCCGTTTTCTTTGATTGGATTGCTTGCGGCTTCTAACGGTCGTTCGGTAAGTAATCCTTTAGCGACAGGACCGCGGGCGATCACGCTAATTTGATGTTCGCGCAAAAGCGGAAACAACTCTTCCGGACGGCGGTCTAAAAGGCTATATTGCATCATGACGCTGACGATATTGGAACGTTTTACATATTCGCGAATAACATTGGGGCGAATGGAAGAAATACCGTAATAGCGAATGACTCCTTCTTGTTTTAACTCCTCAAATGCTTCAATCGTTTCATCAATCGGATCATCGATCGTTCCGCCGTGCAGCTGGTATAAATCAATGTAATCGGTTTGCAGGCGGCGTAAGCTTTCTTTGACTTCCTTTTTAATGTACGCTTTCGACGGGTCCCAAAACCATCCATCTTTTCCTTCTTCCCAACGATTTCCAACCTTTGTAGCAACGATGACTTGGTCGCGCTTTCCTTTGATTGCCTTGCCGACAAATTCCTCGTTCAAGCCGCGGTCGTAAAGGTCAGCGGTGTCTAGATAGTTAATGCCGCGTTCTAGTGCTTCATGAATGATGCGAATCGCTTTGTTTTCTTCTGTTCCGAGTGACATGCAGCCGAGCCCGATTTCGCTGACATATAAATCGGACGAACCGATGCGCCGTTTCTTCATTATTTTTTCCTCCTTGAAAAAAATGTTTTTAAAAACTAAGAAAGGATAAATTTTAAAGGATAACTACCAGAGCAAGCGCCTAGATCTCTTGTGCCAAATAACTTTCCTTCTTCAAATCTGCGGGGGAAGAAGCATTTGCCCATGGAGGGAGCCAGGATGGCGGCATTTCGCTGGTTGCTCACAAGACATGGGCAGTTTTTAGGCGGAATTAGGGCGCTTTTGCTTTTCTTAATTTTACAACGAAATGTAAAATTGTCTCAAACAATGTAGTACAATAAAGAGGAATTAATGTAGATGGGAGAGAGATGAATGGAACATTTAATCGAAAAAACGTTAGCGAAAGAAAAGATTTTTAGCGGCAAAATCATTGAAGTGTATGTCGAGGATGTGCAGTTGCCGAACGGAAAAACGAGCAAGCGGGAAGTTGTGAAGCATCCGGGGGCGGTGGCGGTCATTCCTGTAACGAATGAAGGAAAAGTCGTGCTTGTGCGCCAATATCGAAAAGCGATGGAGCGCGTATTAGTTGAAATTCCAGCGGGAAAATTAGAAAAAGGGGAAGAACCGCTGGCGACCGCACATCGAGAACTAGAGGAAGAAACAGGATATCGATGCGGCGCAATGCGTCATGTTGTTTCGTTTTATACCTCACCAGGTTTTGCTGATGAATTGATCCATTTGTATGTAGCGGAACAGTTAACGAAAGTCGAGAACGCGGCATCGCTGGATGAAGACGAATTTGTTGATGTATTAGAAGTGACGTTAGAGGAGGCATTGGCATTGCTAGAGAGACAGGAGATTTATGACGCAAAAACCGCCTATGCACTGCAATATTTACAACTGCAACGAGCGTTAGGAGCAAAGCATGAATAACTATTATGTTGATTTACATATTCATATTGGTCGCACCGCTTCAGGCAGACCAGTAAAAATTACGGGAGCGAAAACATTGACACTTGCAAATATTTTACGGGAAGCTTCCGAAGTAAAAGGATTGGATGTCATCGGCGTTATCGACTGTCATGTGCCGGAAGTTCTGGATGAGTTGGAGCATGTAATGGCGGCCCAAGGATGGACAGAGCATCGGGAGGGAGGCGTTTTCGCTGACAATGTGACGCTCATATTGGGAAGCGAAATCGAAGTATATGATGAGCATTGTCAAGGACCGATTCACGCGCTTGCGTTTTTGCCTACCATAGAGGCGATGCGCGCTTTTTCCGCATGGCTGCATAAGCGTGTCAAAAATATTTCGCTCAGTTCGCAACGAATGTACGGGACAGGACGCGAGCTGCAAGCGATAGTGAAGCAATTGGGTGGGTTATTTGTGCCGGCCCACGCCTTTACGCCGTTTAAAAGCCTATATGGAAAAGGTGTGAAGAAAAGCCTAACCGAAGTGTTTGACCCCGACTTCATCGATGCGATTGAATTAGGATTAAGTGCTGATACCGCGATGGCTGACCAAATTGCCGAATTGCATCGCTATCCGTATTTATCTAATTCAGATGCTCATTCGCTTCGCAAAATGGCGCGGGAATATCAAATGATGCGCATGGATGCTCCGACGTTTATGGAGCTAAAAAAAGCACTACAACACGAGAATGGACGCGCGATCATCGCAAATTACGGATTGAACCCGCGACTTGGAAAATATCATCGAACCACGTGTGAAAATTGTTTTTATCCAGTTCAGCCAAATGATGAGCGCTGTCCGGCATGCGGACATCACAAACAAATTAAGGGGGTGTTTGACCGCCTGCAAGAGCTCAAAACGAGCGATAGAGCCCCGCGCAGGCCTCCTTATATTTATCAAGTACCGCTTGAGTTTATTCCGGGACTTGGGACGAAAACGTATAAAAAATTGCTCGCCCACTTCGGCATGGAAATGTATGTATTGCACAAGGCATCAGAGGAGGAGCTAACAGAAGTCGTCGGAGAAAAGATTGCGAAACTCATTGTTCTTGCGCGGCGCGGCGAGCTCTTGATTCATGCGGGCGGCGGCGGAAAATATGGAAAAATCGCTTCTGAATAAGGAGCGATTTTTTTGTTTATGTCACCACTATCATCACTCATTCAAACGGCTTTTTTCTCTCTTTTCTCGTAAATGTGTCATAGATGCAATATTCTTTCATACAATCTACTAAGAGCATGATAGGAGGACGGAAAAGATGAGAAGACAGCCATTATTGAAATCAGCGCTTGCGTCGCATATGCGTGAACATGCTTCGATTTATTTATTTATCATTGTTTTATTTTTAATGGGTGTCATTTTTGGAGCGGTTGTTGTCAATAGTTTAAATTTTAGTCAAAAACAAGACCTATACTACTACTTGATGCAATTTTTTGGACAAGTATCAAAAGGAAATCTCGCCAGTGCCTATGATATGTTTCAACAAAGTTATTTTCATAACTTGAAATACGTAGGACTAATGTGGGTGTTAGGCATTTCGATTATTGGACTACCGATTATTTTAATCTTATTGTTTTTAAAGGGGATTGTTATCGGGTTTACGGTCGGATTTCTTGTTAATCAAATGGGATGGCAAGGATTTGTATTATCGTTTGTTTCGGTCATGCCCCAAAACTTCATTATTATCCCTGCTTTTATTATCATGGGAGTGGCTTCCGTTACATTTTCGTTAAAAATGGTGCGTAACCAATTTATGAAGCGAACGCATGAACCAATTTTTCCAATGATTATGCGCTATGCTTTGGTGATGGTGATAATCAGCGTTTCTTTACTCGCCTCCGCGTCCTTAGAAGCGTATGTATCTCCAGTATTTATGAAACAAGTCATTCAAATGGTTAATCACTGATAATTATTATCATTTAGTAACCATTTTATTTATTTTCTAATAATGATTTTACTTTGATACTTCCCTCTGTCTTTTGTTATAATGGTAGTTGAATGACGAGGGGAGGGAATAAACATGGAAGATCGAGTAGAAAGAATCAAAAAACTATTGCATACCGCTGGCTATAAATTGACACCGCAACGCGAGGCGACGGTGCGAGTCCTTTTAGAACATGAGGAAGATCATTTAAGTGCGGAAGATGTCTACCTCCTCGTTAAAGAAAAGTCTCCGGAAATCGGGTTAGCGACGGTCTATCGGACACTTGAGTTATTAACGGAGTTAAAAATCGTCGATAAAATTAATTTTGGGGATGGTGTATCGCGATATGACCTTCGACAAGAAGGAGCAGCCCATTTCCATCATCATTTAGTTTGTATTGAATGTGGATCGGTAGCGGAAATTCAAGAAGATTTGTTAGAGGAAGTAGAAGCGATTGTCGAGCGGGATTGGAAGTTTAAAATTAAAGATCATCGGCTAACATTTCATGGAATTTGTTACCGTTGTCAAGAAAAAAAGGATCAACAAGAGAAATAAAAAAACCTTTTCCAACGGGAAAGGTTTTTTTATGTATAAAATGAAAAAATTATGGCATATCCTCATACTAAGTACGTATCGTTAACGGACGGAGGAGAGCCGATGGTGAAAACATTATGGCAAGCGATTAAAGTGTTTCTTTTATTTACGGGCTGTACGATTTTATTTTATTATAGTATTATATGGATCAATAAAGAGTACGAGAACTATCATCGTTACGATGAGCCACAAGGATCAGCGATAAAAGTATCTACGGTAGAAGAGCCGCAAAATGAATGGCTTGATAGGTTACTATTTTTTTATCGCGATGGGGAGTAGAGAGCGTTGGAACATGAGATGAAAGATTTTCTTCATTATTTAACAGTGGAACGGAATTTGGCGAAAAATACGATTGTTTCGTATGAGCGCGATTTGAAAAAGTATGCCCATTACTTAATCCATGTTGAACAAGTTTGCTCGTGGAACGAAGTGTCACGCCTTCACATTATGCAATTTTTAAAGTTTTTAAAAGAAAAAGGAAGTTCCGCGAAAACGATCGCAAGGCATATTGCATCGATTCGCTCGTTTCATCAATTTCTTCTTCGTGAAAAAGTGACGGAACAAGATCCTTCCGTTCATATTGAATCACCGCAAATGGAGCGGACGTTGCCCAAAGTTCTATCAATGGAAGAAGTCGAGGCGCTGTTGGAGACGCCGAAAACGAATACGCCGTTTGGCATTCGCGATAAGGCGATGCTTGAGCTGTTGTACGCAACGGGCATGCGCGTCAGCGAGCTCGTTCATCTCAATGTAGCTGATGTACATTTGACGATGGGATTTGTCCGCTGTTACGGAAAAGGAAATAAGGAGCGAATTGTCCCGATCGGTAGCATGGCGCTAGACGCATTAAAGACGTATATCGAAACGGCGCGCCCGAAACTCATCGATCCGAAAAAGCGAGCGACCGATGCCTTGTTTTTAAACCATCATGGTGAACGCTTAACACGGCAAGGTTTTTGGAAAATTTTAAAAAAGTTAGCGAAGGAAGCCAACATTGAGAAAGAGCTAACACCGCATACGTTACGTCATTCGTTCGCAACCCATTTGCTAGAAAACGGCGCCGATTTACGCGCTGTGCAGGAACTATTGGGACATGCCGATATTTCCACGACGCAAATTTATACACATGTCACAAAAACGCGCTTAAAAGATGTGTATAAGATGTACCATCCACGCGCGTAATTCTGTTTCATCGTTTTTGAGGGAAAAGTCCGCTGTTCAAGAAAGGAGCGGGCTTTTTTTGACAAAGTAAGTTCTTTGTTGCTTCTTACTATGAAACCGTTTTATAATGAGGTTGTCAGACTTCTGACCAATGAATCATTTGCGTGTTTCCATGAAAGTTCGGGAATGATAGTAGGAGACATGACTTTTAAAATGGCAGGAGGAATTTACGTGAATCATACATATAAACGTGTGTTTTTAATTGTGATGGATTCGGTCGGAATTGGTGAAGCGCCAGATGCCGAAAAGTATAACGATAAAGGGGCAGATACGCTCGGACATATTGCTGAATATCGCGGTGGCTTGAACATGCCGAATATGGCGAAGCTTGGTTTAAGCAACATTCGCGAAATTAAGGGGATTCCAAAAGCGAAACAACCGCTTGCCTATTATACGAAAATGCAGGAAGCTTCTGCTGGAAAAGATACGATGACCGGACATTGGGAGATTATGGGGCTCAGAATCGATACGCCATTCCAAGTGTTTCCGAACGGTTTTCCGAAAGAACTTATCGATGAACTCGAAAAAAGAACAGGCAGAAAAGTGATTGGGAACAAACCAGCGAGCGGTACAGCGATTATCGAGGAGCTTGGAAAAGAGCATATGGAAACGGGGGCCCTTATTGTCTATACATCGGCGGACTCCGTATTACAAATTGCCGCTCATGAGGATGTTGTTCCGCTTGACGAGTTATACAGCATTTGTAAAATCGCTCGCGAGCTGACATTAGACGAAAAATATATGGTCGGTCGCGTCATTGCTCGCCCGTTCATTGGAAAGCCTGGTCAGTTTCAACGTACGGCAAACCGTCATGACTATGCGTTAAAACCGTTCGGTCGCACCGTGATGAACGAGTTAAAAGATGCCGGCTATGAAGTGATTGCGATCGGGAAAATTTCCGATATTTACGATAATGAAGGCGTAACGACATCGTTGCGGACAAAGTCGAATATGGATGGCATGGATAAACTTGTCGATACATTGCGTATGGATTTTACTGGTCTTAGCTTTGTAAATCTTGTTGATTTTGACGCACTTTACGGCCACCGCCGTGATCCAAAAGGATACGGCGATGCGTTGGAGGAATTTGATGCTCGCCTTCCTGAAGTGTTTGAATTGTTAAAAGACGATGATTTGCTGATCATTACTGCTGACCATGGGAATGACCCAGTGCATCATGGAACGGACCATACGCGCGAATATGTGCCGCTTCTTGTGTATAGTCCAAGCATGAACGGGGGAAATGAGTTACCGATTAGAAAAACGTTCGCTGATATCGGTGCGACGATTGCCGATAATTTCCGCGTGACGATGCCGCCACATGGCACAAGTTTTTTAGCGGATTTGAATAGGGAGGAGTATCAATGAATAAGCAAGCGATTGACAAAGCAGCGACGTATTTACAAGAAAAGTTTCCGACACCTCCTCAGATTGGCTTGATTCTTGGATCTGGACTGGGGGTGTTGGCGGAGGAAATTGAACAAGCGATCAAAATCCCATATGAACAAATTCCGGAATTTCCGGTTTCGACAGTGGAGGGGCATGCCGGTCAGCTTGTCTACGGTCAGCTTCAAGGAGCGACTGTCGTGGCGATGCAAGGTCGCTTCCATTACTATGAAGGGTATAGCTTTGATAAAGTAACGTTTCCGGTGCGCGTTATGAAAGCGCTAGGGGTCGAACAACTCATCGTGACCAATGCGGCTGGGGGAGTGAATGAACGCTTTCAACCGGGAGATTTAATGATTATTACCGATCATATTAATAACATGGGTAGCAATCCGCTCATCGGTCCAAATGATCCTGATTTAGGAGTACGTTTTCCTGATATGACCGAGGCCTACAGCAAGCGGTTACGGCAGCTTGCGAAAGACGTAGCTGATCGTTTAAACATTCGAGTGCAAGAAGGCGTTTATGTCGCCAATACCGGTCCGTCATATGAAACACCGGCGGAAATCCGCATGATTCGCACGATCGGCGGTGACGCTGTTGGAATGTCGACCGTGCCAGAAGTAATTGTGGCGCGGCATGCACAGATGGAAGTATTGGGGATTTCCTGCATTTCCAATATGGCGGCAGGGATTTTAGATCAACCGCTTACCCATGATGAGGTCATCGAAACGACGGAAAAAGTAAAAGCGGACTTTTTGCGTCTTATAAAAGCAATCGTGGCGGAAATGGCGAAAAAATAGAAAAAAGGTGATAGCATATGAGAATGGTTGATTTGATTGCGAAAAAACGCGATGGTTACGCACTTACAAACGAAGAAATTCAATTTATTATTAATGGGTATACAAATGGCGATATTCCTGATTATCAAATGAGCGCGTTTGCGATGGCTGTTTTTTTCCAAGGGATGACCGAAGAAGAAACAACTGCGCTGACGATGGCGATGGTTCATTCCGGAGATGTGATTGACTTATCGAAAATTAACGGCATTAAAGTTGATAAACATTCCACAGGCGGTGTCGGGGATACGACAACGCTCGTACTCGGTCCACTTGTTGCTTCCGTTGGTGTGCCGGTCGCAAAAATGTCGGGGCGCGGGCTTGGTCATACAGGAGGTACGATTGATAAATTAGAGTCGGTGCCGGGATTTCATGTGGAAATCGATAACGATGAATTTATTCAGTTAGTGAATAAAAACAAAATTGCTGTGATCGGGCAAACGGGGAACTTAACACCGGCTGATAAAAAGCTGTATGCTCTTCGTGATGTAACTGCAACGGTCAACAGCATTCCGCTTATCGCTTCCTCGATCATGAGCAAAAAAATTGCCGCAGGCGCTGATGCGATTGTTCTCGATGTCAAAACAGGTGCCGGGGCATTTATGAAAGAGTTAGACGGAGCGAGACAATTAGCGAAAGCGATGGTGGAAATCGGGAAACGTGTCGGGCGGAAAACGATGGCGATTATTTCCGATATGAGTCAACCGCTTGGATACGCCATCGGCAATTCGTTAGAAGTGAAAGAAGCGATCGATACGTTAAAAGGACAAGGTCCAGATGATTTAGAAGAATTATGCTTAACATTAGGTAGCCATATGGTGTATTTAGCGGAAAAAGCGTCTTCATTAGAAGAAGCGCGCGCCATGTTAGAAAAAGCAATCAGAGACGGCGATGCACTTGAAACGTTCAAAACATTTTTACGCGCTCAGGGAGGCGATGCGTCGGTTGTGGACGATCCTTCGAAATTGCCGCAAGCGAAGTATCAGTTTGAGTTAGAAGCAAGAGAAGATGGTTATGTAGAGGAAATCGTTGCCGATGAAGTCGGAACGGCGGCAATGCTTCTTGGAGCGGGACGGGCAACAAAAGAATCGACGATCGATTTAGCAGTTGGTTTAGTATTGCGGAAAAAAGTCGGTGATGAAGTGAAAAAAGGAGAGTCGCTCGTGACCATTTACAGCAATACTGAACATGTCGATGAAGTCAAACAAAAGCTAATCAACAGCATCCGCATCTCACCGAACCGAGTCACACGACCAACGCTAATTTATGATAAAATTTCGTAACAAAGAGGCTGATAGCAGCCTCTTTTTTTTATGGTCAAAATCCAATGAATTTATTTCATCTATTGTATAAAAATATATCATTTGGAAAAAATGGCATGTATAAAGAATGGAGGTTTGGGAGATGAAGAGATTATTCATTCGTTTATTTGTGCTTACATTTGCCTTTGCGCTTACGATTTCTGTCAATGTGCATGCGGAGGAAAAAGCCAAAAACGTTGACCTTGTTACGAGTGCTCGGTCAGCCGTTCTCATTGAGCGCGATACAGGAACGATTTTGTATGAAAAAAACGCGCATGAAAAACTATCGCCGGCAAGTATGACAAAAATTATGACAATGTTACTAATCATGGAAGCGATTGATAAAGGGGAACTCACCTTCAATGAAAAGGTGCGTACCAGTGAATATGCGGCTTCGATGGGGGGATCGCAAATTTTTCTAGAACCCGGCGAGGAAATGACCGTCGATGAGTTGTTGCGCGGTATTGCGATTGGTTCTGGAAACGATGCCTCGGTTGCTATGGCGGAGCGAATTGCCGGGTCTGAGGAAGCATTTGTGGACATGATGAACAAAAAAGCAAAGGAACTAGGATTAAAGGACACATCATTTAAAAACGCAACCGGCTTGCCAGCTCAGGGGCATTACAGTACCGCCTATGATATGGCGATGATGGCAAGAGAATTACTGAAATATGACAAAATTACAAAGTACACTGGAAAATATGAAGATTATTTGCGGGAAAATACGGACAAAAAATTTTGGCTTGTTAATACGAATCGACTTGTAAAGTTTTATCCGGGAGTGGACGGGCTGAAAACAGGATTTACTAATGAAGCAAAATACTGCCTAACTGCTACGGCGAAAAAAGATGGCATGCGCGTCATTGCTGTTATTTTTGGTGCTCCGACGTCAAAAGAGCGCAATGCCCAAATTACGAAAATGCTAGATTATGCGTTTAGCCAATATAAAACCCATCCGGTCTACAAGCGAAATGCAGTCATTACCAATGTCAAAGTAAGTAAAGGGAAGAGAAAAGAAGTTGAACTAGTGACGGCTGAACCAATCTCTGTTTTAACGAAAAAAGGAGCGTCCGTCGATCAAATTAAAAAAATTATTAAAGTGAAAGAAAACGTTAAGGCACCGATTCGAAGAGGGGACGAGCTCGGAACACTGATTTTAAAACAAGACGGTAAAGAGCTGTTGAAACGTCCGCTTGTGGCGAAAGAAAATGTAGCCGAGGCAAGCTGGTGGGATTTATTTAAGCGGACGTTACAATCATTTACGAAATCAGCGTAAGTGCTGTCAGTTTTTGTAGCCTGATTTCTACTTTTAGCGAATCGTCACTAGTTTTGTCACGAAGCAGGACTTCCAGCGCTTTTTAGCGAAACATTTCCCTATCCGAATGACAAGAGGGGGAAAGTGCAGTGAGTCTTGTAATGGACTTTGAAGTGAGACATGATGTATTGCTCATTCGACTTTCAGGAGAGTTAGATCACCATACTGCTGAAGAACTTCGTGCAAAAGTGACCGATATGATTGAAAAAGAACAAATTCGCCATATCGTGTTAAATTTAGAACATTTAACATTTATGGATAGCTCTGGCCTAGGTGTCGTTTTAGGGCGGTATAAGCAAATTAAAAACCTCGGCGGAGAAATGATCGTTTGCTCGATTTCTCCGACGGTGAAACGCTTGTTTGAAATGTCAGGACTGTTCAAAATTATCCGCCTTGAAAGCGATGAACAATTCGCATTAAAGACATTGGGGGTGGCGTAATGAGAAACGAAATGCACCTCCAATTTTCCGCACTCAGTCAAAATGAGTCATTTGCTCGTGTTACGGTTGCTGCTTTTGTCGCTCAGCTCGATCCGACAATGGATGAGCTAACTGAGATTAAAACGGTGGTGTCCGAGGCGGTGACAAATGCAATCATTCACGGCTATAACAATGACCCAAACGGTGTTGTGTACATTTCTGTCGTCATTGATGATGGAGTTGTCCAGATGACGATTCGAGATGAAGGTGTAGGAATTGCCAACATTGAGGAAGCACGTCAACCATTATTTACAACAAAGCCTGAATTAGAACGATCAGGAATGGGCTTTACGATTATGGAAAATTTCATGGACGAAGTTGTTGTTCATTCCGAAGTGAATAAAGGAACAACGATTCATTTAACGAAATACTTAACTAAGAGCAAAGCGCTATGTAATTAAGGGAGACATGCCTATGGATGTCGATGTCAAGCAAGATCAGACTCAGGTGAAAGATCATGAAATGAAGGAGCTTATCCGCCGTAGCCAAGAAGGGGACCAAGAAGCGCGAGATGAAATTATTGAAAAAAATATGCGGCTTGTATGGTCGGTTGTGCAACGGTTTCTCAATAGAGGCTATGAACCGGATGACTTATTCCAAATTGGCTGCATTGGTTTGTTAAAGTCTGTCGATAAATTTGACTTATCGTACGATGTAAAATTTTCCACGTATGCAGTGCCGATGATTATTGGTGAGATTCAGCGGTTTATCCGTGATGATGGAACAGTAAAAGTGAGCCGTTCACTAAAAGAAATGGGAAATAAAATTCGCAAAGCCAAAGACGAATTATCAAAAAAATACGGCCGCGTTCCGACTGTAACGGAAATTGCCGCCTATTTAGAGATTTCCCCTGAAGAGGTCGTTCTTGCTCAAGAAGCAAGTCGCTCGCCTACTTCCATTCATGAAACGGTCTACGAAAACGATGGCGACCCGATTACGCTTCTTGATCAAATTGCCGATCAAAATGATATATCATGGTTTGATAAAATCGCGTTAAAAAAAGCGATGGAAGAACTTGATGAACGGGAGCGGCTTATTGTGTATCTGCGCTATTACAAGGACCAAACGCAATCAGAAGTGGCATCTAGATTAGGCATCTCTCAAGTGCAAGTATCGCGGTTAGAAAAAAAGATTTTACAACAAATGAAAGAGAGAATGGATGGATAGCATCCATTCTTTTTTATTTTTATGAAACTATTGGTAATCCTTTGATGTCCGTATGATTGCTTTTTTGTCCAAACATACTAAAGAAAAGCGGAGGGCGCTGGTTTATCTTTATTGGTAAAACTCGCTGGTGGGTCCTCGAGGAGGTTGTTGTCGCCGCAGCGGGATTGAAGCGCCGCGATCCGATAGCGCCCTAGAGCTAGACAGTAAGAAAAGCGGAATTGGTCCGATTTCGCCTAAATACTGCCTACGTCCTGTAGGCAAGAGGCGAAATGTCACCATTCTAGCTCCCCTGAAGCCAAATGGTCTTCAACTTGCAGAGGTGCTTGTCACTTCAAGCGGAAGGGGGATTAGGCAAAAGAGAGCTAGATAATCCGAAAAGTGGAGTCATACAGTTTGGATTAAATGAAATTTTTGTCTTACATAAAAACTAACAGGCAGGATGTGATGCAGATGGAAAAAACCGTCTTTGTCAAATTGCGCCATCGCGTTCAAGTAAAACCAAATGCGACCGTCTCAATCGGGGACATTTCCCAACTTATAGGAAATGACCGTCACACGATTGAACGATTAAAAGAGATTCCTTTATATCGAATTCAACCGAGTGACAAAAATATTGTCATCCTTGATGTGATGCGAGTCGTCGATGCTATTGTTCACACGGATGCGTCTTTAGAGGTGCAAACGATTGGTCCTGCGCAAACGATTATCGAAGTCATCTATAAAAAGCGGAAATTTTCACTTGTTTATTTTTTGCTTGTCTGGTTGCTTCTTTTTATCGGCTCAGGAATGGCAATTATGAATTTTCACGAGGATGTCAGCATGCAGCAAGTGCACCAACGTCTTTATACGATGATTACTGGTGAGAAGATCGATAAGCCATTGTTGCTTCAAATCCCGTATTCACTTGGGTTAGGAATAGGGATGATTTTATTTTTTAATCATGTGTTTCGCAAGCGGATTAACGAAGAGCCTAGCCCCCTAGAAGTCGAGATGTTCAACTATCAACAATCGCTGGATCAGTACGTCATTTTACATGAAAACAAAGAGAGTATGAGGAGAATTGCCGACGATTGAAGCTATTTTTGTCATATTTATCGGCTTTGCAGGAGGGCTAGCAGTCGGAACAGGTTTTATCGCCTTTTTAGTTGTTCTTGGCGTCATCCCCCGCCTAACACAACTGACAAAAACAATGAAGTGGATTCACGCCTACGAATGGAGTGCTGTATTGGGGGCAGTCGTCGGCGGTTGGATGAGTTTGCGCAATTCCGTTTTATATACCTCGAAATATTGGCTTATTCCGATTGGGTTATTTCATGGTGTGTTTATTGGAATGTTAGCAGCCGCATTAACAGAAGTATTAAATGTATGGCCGATCTTAGCCAAACGGATCGGTGTCGCTGATAAAATCGTCGTTTTATTAATGGCCATTGTGTTTGGAAAAGTGTTTGGCTCGTTATTTCATTGGATTTATTTTATTGATCATTAATGATCAAGGAGGGATGCACGATGAAGTTAAAGGAAAACTACCAGCAAGCAGTCAAGGTGTTTCAGCCTAAACCGCCATATGTTTTGAATGGGATAAAAGCGTTTTTCATCGGTGGTTTGCTTTGTTTAGCAGGAGAGGCGTTGCAAAAAGGGTATGTTTTCTTATTTGATATGTCGTTACTAGAGGCTCAGCATCTTATGCTCCTTACCTTCATTTTTCTTGCTATTGTACTTACAGGTATAGGGATATACGACAGTTTTAGTCAATTTGCTGGTGCAGGGGCAACGATTCTCATCACAGGTTTTGCGAATGCTTTAGCTAGTGCAGCTCTGGAGCATCGAAGTGAAGGATGGATCACAGGAGTGGCGAATCATATGTTTAAAATTGGCGGCGCTGTTATTGTCTACGGGATCGTTGTGGCCTATCTCTTTGGAACGATTCATTTGATTTTTTAATGTGAAAGAGGGAGTTCCGATGAGGCTTGCCGGAAAACAAACATGGGTGTTTGAAAATGACGTCTATATTCAAGCAACTGGAACGGTAGTTGGTCCATTTGAAGCGGAGGGACCGCTCGGTTCTCAATTTGATGTAACCTATCGTGATTTGTATTGTGGTGGAAAAACATGGGAACTGGCAGAGCGTCGCTTAATGAAAGAAGCGATTGACATTTGCTTGCAAAAAGCAAACGTAACGGCCGATAATGTTGACTTTTTTTTAGCAGGGGATTTGTTAAATCAAAATGTGACGTCCAATTATACCGCTCGTGACATTCCCGTTCCATTTTTATGTATGTTTGGTGCCTGTTCCACCTCGATGGAAACACTGGCGGTAGGAGCGGCATTAGTAGATGGAGAATTTGCACGAACGGTCTTGACAGCGACAAGCAGCCATAATGCGACGGCAGAAAGGCAGTTTCGCTACCCGACAGAGTTAGGCGTTCAAAAACCGAAGACGGCCACATTTACAGTTACAGGAGGAGCTGCTGCACTGATAGGTCGTGAAAAAAGTTTATTTCGTATTTCTGCTGCAACAATTGGGAGAGTGATCGATGCCGGAATGAAAAATCCATTAGACATGGGCTCAGCGATGGCTCCCGCCGCTGCCGCTACCATTGAGCAACATTTTTTAGATTTAGGTGCTTCCCCAGATGATTACGATTTAATTGTGACTGGCGATTTATCGAAGGTAGGCAGCGTCATTGTAAAGGAACTGCTTAGCGAATCAGGCTATGATGTAGCAACTAATTACAATGATTGCGGTTTGATGATTTACCGACCTACTCAAGGAGTACTTGCTGGAGGCAGCGGGTGCGCTTGCTGCGCCGTGGTGACATACGCCCACTTATTAAAAGAAATGCAGCAAGGGAGATTTCAAAAAATATTGGTCGTTGCAACAGGAGCGCTTTTAAGTCCAACAATGATTCAGCAAAAACAATCAATTCCAGCGATTGCCCACGGAGTAGTCATTGAAGCGGTAAGGGGGTAAAAAAGCATGGATTATTGGATGGCGTTTTTGATCGGCGGTATGATTTGTGGAATCGCTCAACTAGTTATGGACATCGGGAAATTTTCACAAATTCATGTGATGAGTGGGCTTGTAATTGCTGGGGTCATTCTCGGAAGCATCGGTGCATATGATTCTCTTATCGACATCGCTGGAGCCGGCGCATTATTACCCATTAGCGGATTTGGCTACTTATTGATTAAAGGAATACTGTCTTACAAGATGGAAAATGGGTGGATGAGTATTGGATCCGGTATCTTCCAATTGGCGGGACTAGAGCTTTCGTTTACTATCGTTCTTTCCTTTTTCATCGCACTGATTTGTAAGCCGAAAGGATAATCAAGATGAAGCAAAGACGTGCCATTTTAGTCACAGACGGTGATGAGTTTGCATGGCGAACGATTCAATATATTGCTAAACAAATCGGTGGGCGCTGCATTTGTCGCTCGCACGGAAACCCGACAAAGTTAACAGGAGAACAATTGGTCGATCTCATTTTGCAAACCCCGTACGATCCAGTTTTTGTCATGTTCGATGATTGTGGAGCCATTGGAGAAGGAGCGGGGGAAAAAGCGCTCAAATATGTTGCAACACATGAACAAATCGAAGTGCTGGGAGCGATTGCCGTTGCATCTAATACGCATAAGCGTGAATGGACGAGGGTAGATGTCAGCATTGATTGTGACGGAATTTTAACTGAGTACGGGGTAGATAAAGACGGAGTACGCGAATGGGAAGTGGGGCGCATTAACGGAGATACCGTTTATTGCTTAGATCAACTCAATATTCCGATTATTGTCGGCATTGGTGATATTGGCAAAATGGGATATCGCGACCATGTGAAATACGGTTCCCCCATTACACGCAAGGCGGTGGAAATTATCCTAGAAAGGAGTGGATATGATGACAGCACAAACAAACAGCATTCCGATTTTCGAGAAACTTGTCGAGAATGAAAATTTTTTAAAACAAAAAATCGGGATTGGAACGAGTTTTGATTTAGGAATACGGAAAGTGAAAGTATTAAAAAAAGAAGTACATATTTATTATTGCACCGGTTTGTGTGATACGCAGTATTTGGTTGAATTGTTAAAACAGATAGTGCTCATTAATGACCATGAAAGACAAACGGCGCAAGCAAAACAAATTATTGAAAATCGTCTCGTTCACCAACAAGTCAGTCCGGTTGAAAATTTAGATGAGGCCGTTGATAAGTTATTGTCCGGGTTAATTATTATTTTAATCGAGGGAGAAGCGAGCGGATTTGTTGTCGATGTGCGCAGTTATCCTGGACGGCAGCCGCAAGAACCGGATACGGAAAAAGTCGTTCGTGGAGCCCGTGACGGATATGTCGAAAATATTATTGTGAATACGGCTTTAACGCGGCGGCGCATTCGTGATGAACGGCTTCGCTTTGAAATCATCCAAGTCGGAGAACGATCGAAAACAGATATATGTATTGCGTATATTAAAGATGTGGCTGACCCGGGACTTGTGGAATTAGTGAAAAAAGAACTTCAACAAATCAAAATTGACGGCCTTACGATGGGCGATAAGACGGTAGAAGAATTTTTAGTAAAGCAAGGGTACAATCCATACCCGCTCGTCCGTTACACGGAACGGCCGGATGTTGCGGCAACCCATCTTTTAGAAGGGCATGTCCTTATTATGGTTGATACGTCTCCCAGTGTCATTATTACGCCTACCACTTTGTTTCATCACGTTCAACATGCAGAAGAATATCGGCAAAATCCTGCTGTCGGGACGTTCGTGCGCTGGGTGCGCTTTTTAGGTATTTTAGCATCGCTATTCCTTTTACCACTTTGGACTTTATTTGTCATTGAGCCATCGTTATTACCAGACAAATGGGCATTTATTGGACCAAATAAGCATACGAATATTCCTGTCATCGTTCAAATATTTATTGCTGATTTTGGGATTGAGTTTTTGCGAATGGCAGCCATTCATACACCAACACCGTTATCGACTGCGATGGGCTTGATTGCAGCTGTGTTGATCGGGCAAATTGCCATTGATGTTGGATTATTTGTACCCGAAGTCATTTTGTATGTGTCTGTTGCTGCCATTGGCTCATTCGCCACGCCAAGTTATGAATTAAGCATTGCTAATAAAATTGCTCGGCTATTACTCGCATTAGCCGTTGCTTTATTTAAAGTACCGGGGCTTATCATTGGTACAACGATTTATTTGCTTTTTTTAATCCGCACTCGCTCGCTCAATACACCGTATTTATGGCCGTTTATTCCGTTTGATCCGGCAGCGTTTATGCAAATTGTTGTTCGACGCTCTGCTGCCGGTTCAAAAGTAAGACCGAGCATTGTTCATCCGCAAAACCGCCAAAAACAGCCGACATAAAATTGTAAAAATAAGTTGAAACTTTTGCAGAATTATGGTAAGTTATACGTAATCTTTTTTCCGCAGAAAAGGCAGTTAATCACCTTATGTTAACTGTCTTTTTTGCTTTCTATATGTATAAAAATTGATATCGTTGAATAGTTTATCTCGCAGGAATGAGGGATTCGCATGTTTTTCCATGGGACAAGTCGTGTCAATGATAAAGGACATTTAGAGATTGGCGGTGTCGATGCTGTTGAGTTGGCAAAAGAATACGGAACACCGCTGTATATTTATGATGTGGCGCTTATTCGCCAGCGTGCTCGCGCGTTTAAAGAGGCGTTTGAAAAACATGGAGTAAAAGCACAAGTAGCCTATGCCAGCAAGGCGTTTTCAACGATGGCGATGATCCAGTTGGTAGAAGAAGAAGGGCTTTCGCTTGATGTTGTCTCTGGTGGAGAACTGTATACAGCGTTAAAAGCAGGATTTCCTCCTGCGCGCATTCATTTCCATGGCAATAATAAAAGCCGTGATGAATTGGCGATGGCACTTGAGCATGGGGTAGGGTGCATCGTTGTTGATAATTTTTATGAACTGGAGCTGCTTGATGATTTAAGCAAGCAATACGGAGTAACTACCTTTATTTTGCTAAGGGTAACGCCGGGAATTGAGGCACATACACATGATTATATCTTAACGGGACAAGAAGATTCAAAATTCGGCTTTGATTTAAATAACGGGCAGGCAGACGAAGCGCTTGAAAAAGCATTAGCTTCGGCATCTCTGCATGTGTTGGGTCTTCACTGCCATATTGGTTCACAAATTTTTGAAACGACAGGTTTTGTATTAGCAGCACAGAAAATCTTTAAGAAAATCGGCAGCTGGAAAGAAAAATATAAATTTGTTCCGGAAGTCGTCAATCTTGGCGGCGGATTTGGGATTCGCTACACAAGCGAAGACGATCCAATTCCAGCTGCAATGTATGTGGAACAAATTATTCAAGAAGTCAAGAAGCAGGTTATCGAAATAGACATTGCAATGCCAGAAATTTGGATTGAGCCGGGACGTTCGCTAGTCGGTGATGCGGGAACGACAATTTATTCGATCGGTTCACAAAAGGAAGTGCCAAACGTTCGAAAATATGTTGCAGTGGATGGCGGCATGAGCGACAATATTCGTCCGGCGTTATATGAAGCAAAATATGAAGCGGTATTGGCTAACCGCATGCTTGATGAAAATGAAGAAGTCGTTGCAATTGCCGGAAAATGTTGTGAATCAGGAGATATGTTGATTTGGGATTTGCCGCTTCCAAAAGCGGAAGCCGGTGATTATTTAGCCGTATTTTGCACAGGTGCATACGGTTATTCAATGGCTAACAACTATAACCGTATTCCGCGTCCGGCTGTCGTCTTTGTGGAAAACGGGGAAGCTCAGCTTGTTGTGAAGAGAGAAACGTATGAAGATTTGGTGCGCCTAGATGTGCCATTGAAGGCAAAAGTAAATAAATAGGTCACGGGATGGGCCCGTGACCTATTTATTTTTGTTGATCTGTTGAGGTAAATGCTGATTTAATGGCATTCCAAATTTCTTTTAGAATGTCAATGATATTTTGGATAAACGTTTTTCCTTCTTCAGATTGTAAAAATGTCGAAAGTTTGTCTTTTGCTTTGCTTAATTGGTCATTGACTTGATTCCAATCAATGTTTAGGTTTTTCATTTTGTTAAATAAAGAAATTAAGCTGTTGATTTCATCTTCTGTTAAGGTGATCCCAAGATCATTGGCGACTTTTTCAATGATGGAACGCAAGTCCGCATCGGTTTTTGGCGGATTTTTGGCAATTTCTTCTTTTATTCCGGCAAGTAAGGCAACAGCTTTGTCATTGCCAATTGATTCGCCAAGCTTTGCCGTTTTGACCATTTCTTCATTGGCGACTTTTTTCACTTCATCCGGAATGACTTTGTCGGAAGACACTTCGTACGCTTTCATCAGCCCTGTTAAAGCGGCCGTTCCAGATACACGGAATGGAGCGGTAATATAAATTTTTGCATCTTTTACTCCGGCGGTAATGAGTGCGTTCGTGTACATTTCCTCCGTTACCCATGAGATGTTATGCGTTTCTACATCGAGCCCAGAGTCTTTCGGGCCGATCGTAATCATTGATGAGGAAATCGCTCTTGTCCCGATTTGCGCTTTTGGAACAACGCCATCTAGATATTTATGCTCTTCCGCATTGGAAACCGTAATTATTTGCGCATTTTCTGGAGCGTTCATTTCGCTTAATATTTGTTGTTTTTGTTGTTCCGTTAAATTTTCGCCTAATGTAATAATGACATCGCCTTCTGCTGCGTCCGCCGCCGCCATCGCCGGGTACATAAACAGCAGTGACGTTATAAACAATCCAATCAATGTGCGTTTCAAGAGAACAACCTCCTTTTCATTCTTCGTTGTTTTCCTTGTCACCATTCTTATTGTACATAGAATGGATGGAATATAGAAGCAAAATATAGTAGAATAAAAAAGCTCGTTTATTTAGACGATTCAAACAAGATGGAGGTTTCATCATGAAAAAAGCGTTAATTGAAATGGAAAATGGCGATCGTATCGTGATCGAATTATTCCCAAACGAAGCACCAGGAACAGTAGCTAACTTTGAAAAATTAGCAAACGAAGGATTTTATAACGGATTAACATTCCATCGCGTCATTCCGGGATTTGTTAGTCAAGGAGGGTGCCCGCGTGGAAACGGGACAGGTGATGCGGGTTACACGATTAAATGCGAAACAGATAACAATCCGCACAAACATGTGACAGGGGCGGTTTCGATGGCACATCGTGGCCGCGATACAGGTAGCTGCCAATTTTTTATTGTTCATGAACCTCAACCGCATTTAGATGGGGTACATACGGTATTTGGACAAGTAATTGAAGGAATGGATGCTGTGTATCGCATAAAACAAGGCGATGTCATGAAAGAAGTTAAAGTGTGGGAGGAAGAATAAGCTTCTGTTGAAAAAAGACTTAACAGATTAGCGGCTGTTAAGTCTTTTTTGTATAGCTAAAAAGCGAAAAAATGAACCGAAGCATTGATTTATTGGTTATTTATTATAAAGTAAGAACCACGGATAATGGTTTCTGTAAATTCAATTTTTACACTTAGGGAAATGGCGGAAGATACGACCCTAAGTGTTTTTATTGAAAGAATGAAATAGATGAGCAGAAGTTAGTCTAATAAAGGAAGAAATAGCAAACTGATAAGAAGAAGAATAGGTAGTGCCGTAAATACCCAAGCACCTGGCCGAGCAAAATTGACTGTCAAGCCAATCCCAAACCGTTTTTCTACAAAAAGGGATGGATCGTTGCGATTAAAATAAAACATCCCCCATTTCCAATACTCGTCATTATCGTAGTCAACCCAAAGTGTTTCTTCTCCTTTTTCAGTTGTGATTCGACTTCCACCCTGTCCGATTTTAAATGCTAGCCATAATATCCAAATGAATTGTGAAGCAAGTACGATGATAGTTGTTATCATAAGCGCAACTTTAGGAATGTGGGTGATAACAGCCAATTGAATAACGAAAAACAACGTAACCGTTAAAATCGAAGAGCCGATCATGAATAAAGACAAGTGACGTCTAAAAACAATATTTTGTTTTTTTGACTTTTCTGGATTCGCTGCGTTTAATTCTTGTTTCGCTTTTTTTATAGCCGTATTGACAGCCATCATTAGTATAGTGACAAATATTTGGACAATTGGCAAAATAGAAACAGTATATATCGATTTATTTGTATAACGGGTAACATTTCCTTGTAAATCAAAATGGGCCGGTAAACGATCAGGTAGTTTTGGATACGTGCCAATAGTGATTAAGATGGTTAAAAAGGAAATAAAAATAGGGATTAGAAACCATCCGTTTGAATAAACAAGGTGATTTTCCCTAAATTTTATATCGATAATGACACGTTCCTTCCGTTCTACCTTCCAGTTATACTCCTTTTTTAATTGTTTCATCCGTTTATGAAATGGGAGATAGATGAGAAAAGGAGTCAATATGAGCAGGAAGCCGAACAAAACAATAACTATCGCCATTATCGTTTCAGACTCAGGAAAAAATGGGAGAAAAAGGGTAGAGAGTAGCAATAAACTTGTGGTAATTCCTGCTCGGATGGCATACTGTTTTCGTAAATGTTTTATGACTGGTAATTGAGATGCTTCTTCTGGGATGGAGACCCCGAAGCATTGGGTCGGTTTTGTTAAATAAGGAATTGCTGAAAGTAAAATGATTGCAGGAAGAAAAGAAACAATCAAAAGAATCGCATCAGCAATAGACATTAACATTTGCCTCCCTTGAGTTCGATTTCTTCGAAAATTTCTGAACAAAGTGTTAAAAACTGACTTTTGGTTAAATGCCGACAAACGGATTCCATTGCCAAAGGCCGAAGAGAAGCAAATAATCGCTTATAAAACTTATCATCCGCTTTTCTTATTTCTTCGCTGTTAATGACAGCTCCTTTCTTACGGTGAATTTGAATGAAGCCCAGCTGTTTTAAATGTTGGTAAGCTTTGTTCACTGTAAGCATATTTACTCCTAAATCAGCGGCTAATGTTCGTACAGGAGGTAGTTTGTCACCTGGCTTTAATTCCCCGGTAGCAATGCCTTCTATAATAGCGTGAACAAGCTGCATGTAAATCGGAATGTCTGATTGAAAATCTAATTCGATCAACATAAAGTGTCCTCCTTAATATTATTGTTATACATATAGTATAACAAATAAAATAAAAAAATATATAATTTTCAGTAAAAAATTCTTTGGCCACAGATAGTATTTTTTTCGCGCTATAAACTAACTAGTAATAAATTAAAAATTGAAGTTTCCTATGTCCATTGCCCACAACAATTGGTTTGCTTTTGTTGGAACGATAAATGACTAAAGACTTTAACAGATTCGCTTCTATTAGGTCTTTTTTGTATAATTGAACTAAGAGGTGAAGCAAATGAATCGCAAAAATTGGCTGTTATTTTTTATTTTACTGGGAGCAAGTTTGCTCTGGGGGCTTGCATACTGGCTGTTCATTGCTGGCTGATGAGCATTTGAGAATAGACAAATGGCTTTATTGTGCTATAATGATAAAAAATTGAATATAGGGTATCCTTCGGGGCAGGGTGAAATTCCCGACCGGCGGTAATGAAACGAAAGCGTTTCTCAGCCCGCGAGCCGTATAGGCACGATCCGGTGCAATTCCGGAGCCGACAGTATAGTCTGGATGGGAGAAGGATCACACAGCACACGCAATGGAAAAGCTGCTTTCAAAGATTGCTGCTATTAGTGCATGCTTTTCAACCAGTACAGGCAACCTTTTGTTTGCTGTCGTGTCACGTTTGCACGTGATATTGATCGAACAACGAACGGTTTGGCGGACAAATTCATTTATCTGCAGACGTTCTTGTTCGATCAGGGGGGGGCGAACAGCTTTCTTTAGGAGACAGCTATATCACATTTGGTTATGTGCTGTTGTTTGACATTCAAAAAATGTAAATGTCATTGTGATTCTTACATAATCCTGCCCTAGGACTTTTGACCTAGGGTTTTCTTTATGCCAAAAAAGGGGGCGGACGTGATGCAACACGACGAACAGTATATGCGATTGGCCATTGAGTTAGCGAAAGCGGGAATCGGACAGACATCTCCGAACCCGGTCGTCGGTGCTGTTGTTGTGAAAGATGGGGAAATTGTCGGCTTGGGTGCGCATTTAAAAGCGGGGGAGCCACATGCGGAAGTTCACGCGATTCGCATGGCAGGAGAGAAAGCGAAGAACGCAACCGTGTATGTGACGCTTGAGCCATGCAGTCATTTCGGAAAAACGCCCCCGTGCGCGGATTTATTAGTGGACACAGGGGTCAAACGAGTCGTCATCGCAACAACAGACCCGAATCCGCTCGTTGCTGGAAAGGGAATAAAAAAACTGCAAAATGCAGGCATTGATGTAGAGGTTGGCGTGCTCAAAGAGGAAGCGGATGAGTTAAATCGCATCTTTTTCCACTATATCGCGACAAAAACACCGTTTGTCACGTTGAAATATGCGAGCAGCTTAGATGGGAAAATCGCGACGACGACCGGGGAAAGCAAATGGATTACATCGGAAGCAGCACGCCAAGATGCCCATCGTTATCGCGCTATGCATGATGCGATTCTTGTCGGAGTGAACACTGTGATTGCCGATAATCCAAGTTTAGCGGTGAGACTTCCCGAAGGAGGAAAAAACCCGATTCGCGTCATTTTAGATACGCACTTACGCACGCCGCTTGAGGCAAACGTCGTCAATGACGGAGCGGCAGAAACGTGGATTGTCGTTGGGAATCAAGTAAAAGAGGAAAGCATCATGCCATATCGCAGGCGAAATGTACAAGTGATAAAAATGAACGAAGCGAACATCGACATTCGTAAATTGTTAAAAGTGCTTGGCGAAAAGCGGGTAACGTCTTTGTTCGTCGAAGGGGGAGCCAGCGTGCATGGGAGCTTTCTTCAAGCAAAGGCAGTCAACGAAATGGTGGCGTATATCGCGCCGAAAATCATCGGTGGAAAAGAGGCACCAGGTCCTATTGGAGGCAGCGGCTTTGCAAGCATGGCTGATGTGATGAAACTAAAAATTAAAAGCGTCGAAACGATCGGGCCGGATATCAAAATTGTGGCCATACCAAATCAAAAGGGTGAGCGATGATGTTTACTGGAATTATTGAAGAAGTCGGTACGATTGAACAAATGAAGCAGTCGGGAGAAGCGATTGTCATCACGATTGGCGCAAAAAAAATTTTAGAAGATGTTCGGCTCGGTGACAGCATTGCTGTCAACGGGGTTTGCTTGACGGTCACTTCGTTTACGAACCGTTCTTTTACCGTTGATGTCATGCCGGAAACGGTGCGAGCGACGTCGCTGCGCACATTAACGCGAGGGGCAAAAGTGAACTTAGAACGAGCAATGGCGGCAAACGGACGGTTCGGTGGTCATTTCGTTTCTGGACATGTCGACGGAATTGGGGAAATTATTCGTAAAGAACCGGTGGCGAATGCTGTTTATTACGATATTAAAGTGCCGAAAGAGTTGCGTAAATATATGATTTTAAAGGGATCGGTGGCTGTTGATGGAACGAGCTTAACGATTTTCGGGCTCACCGATGACACCTTTACAATTTCACTGATTCCGCACACGCGCGCGGAAACGATTTTAGGCGACAAACAAGTTGGAGATATTGTGAATATTGAGTGTGACGTTATCGGAAAATATGTGGAACAGTTTCTTGCCAGAAAACAAGAACCGGAACAACGCTCACGCATTACTCTCGAATTTTTAAAAGAGCACGGTTATTAAGAAAAGCGGGGCGGCGAAATGCCGCCATCCTGGCTCCGCGGTGAGTAAATGTTCTTCGTCCACAGAAGTGCTTGCACTTCAAGGGAAAAGATTATTTGCCACAAGAGAGCTAGCCGCCGGGCTGGACAGTAAATCAAAATTTATCCTTTCATAGCTATTAAAAAAGGGGGGCTTGTATGTTCAACACGATTGAAGAAGCGATTTACGAATTAATGCAAGGAAATGTCATTATTGTTTGCGATGATGAGGATCGCGAAAATGAAGGAGATTTCGTCGCATTAGCGGAAAAAGCCACACCGGAAGTCATTAACTTTATGATTAAGTACGGACGTGGTCTTGTATGTGTTCCGATTACCGAGGAGCTCGCTGATAAGCTCGATTTAGCGCCGATGGTTAACCATAATACGGATTCTCACGGGACAGCATTTACGGTGAGCGTCGACCACAAATCAACGACAACAGGCATTAGTGCCTACGAACGGGCAACGACGATTCAGGAGCTTCTTAACCCGAATGCGAAAGCGAGCGATTTTAAACGTCCAGGTCACATTTTTCCGCTCGTTGCGAAAAAAGGGGGCGTGTTGCGTCGCGCTGGTCACACGGAAGCAGCGGTTGATTTAGCTCGTTTATGCGGAGCGAAACCGGCTGGAGTCATTTGCGAAATTATTAAGGAAGATGGAACGATGGCGCGCGTGCCGGACTTACGGCAAATCGCTGATGAATTTGATTTAAAAATGATTACGATTAAAGACCTAATTAAGTATCGAAACCGAAAAGAAAAACTGGTCAAACGTGAAGTCGAAATTACGCTTCCGACTGAATTCGGTGAGTTTAAAGCGATCGGATATACGAATTCAGTGGACGGAAAAGAGCATGTAGCACTTGTTAAAGGCGAAGTTATTCCAGATGAACCGATTCTTGTCCGCGTTCATTCCGAGTGCTTAACAGGCGATGTGTTTGGTTCGTATCGTTGCGACTGCGGTCCGCAGCTTCATGCTGCGCTTCGGCAAATTGAAGAAGAAGGTCGGGGCATTTTGTTATATATGCGTCAAGAAGGTCGCGGTATCGGCTTGATCAACAAATTGCGTGCGTATAAACTACAAGAGCAAGGATACGACACGGTAGAGGCAAACGAAAAGCTCGGTTTCCCTGCTGATTTGCGTGATTACGGAATCGGTGCACAAATTTTAAAAGATTTGGGCGTAACGAAAATGCGACTCCTTACGAACAATCCACGAAAAATTGCTGGGTTAAAGGGATATGACCTAGAAGTTGTAGAGCGTGTACCACTACAAATGCCGGTGAAAAAGGAAAATGAAAAATATTTAAAAACAAAATACGAAAAATTAGGCCATATGTTGCATTTTTAAGAAAACCTTGTCGCGATTTTGTAAAAATTGTATTATGATGAAAACAGTTAGCGGAAATGAATTTAGGAGGGGTTTTGGATGAGAATCATGGAAGGAAATCTAGTAGGTACGGGATTAAAAATCGGAATTGTCGTTTCACGATTTAATGAATTCATTACAAGCAAATTGTTGTCGGGAGCATTAGATGGTTTAAAACGACACGGTATTGAAGAACAGGATGTTACCGTGGCATGGGTGCCGGGAGCATTTGAAATTCCGCTTGTAGCGAAAAAAATGGCAGAATCGAAGCAATATGATGCAGTGATTGCCCTAGGTACGGTTATTCGCGGCGCAACAAGTCATTATGATTACGTGTGCAACGAGGTAGCCAAAGGAGTTTCCCATGCGTCGTTATCAACAGGAACTCCGGTCATTTTTGGCGTACTAACGACAGAGACGATTGAACAAGCGATTGAACGCGCCGGAACAAAAGCGGGCAATAAAGGTTGGGAAGCAGCGGTTAGCGCCATCGAAATGGCGAACCTTCTCCGTTCTTTTTCATAAACCATGTGTAAAAAGGCAATGAGGAGTTCACAATAATAACAAGAACGTTTATAATACGTAATGAGAAAACGACTTCCGTACTTTTCTGTCGAAGAAAAGTCTTGTCAGTAATGAGGGATTCTTTATGTTAATTCGTTACCGAAAAAATTACGAAAAAATCGCGATGGGTCTTCTGTCGTTTATGCCGACAGAAAAAGACTTAAAAAAGTTGCAGCAAACGATTAAACAGTACGAAACAGATGATGATTGGCAACTCTTTTTATGGAAAGAAGAGGAGGATATCATCGGCATTATTGGTATTTTAATGCGCGATGAAAATGTTGCCGAAATTCAGCATATTAGTGTCAATCCTTCGCACCGCCACCAAGGTGTTGGAAAACAAATGGTAAAAGCGCTGAAAGAAATGTTTCCTCACTACGTGTTTCAAGCAAACGAATTGACTGCTTCATTTTTAGATAAGTGTGAATAAGAGCATAGAGGCCGTCTATAAAGTAAAATGATTTACTTGTTAGACTGCCTCTTCGCTTTTTTCTTCTGTTCGCGTGCTTCTATGACATCGGAGCGGTCGCGCAACTTATGTTTATGCAGCAAAAATTCGTTATGAAGATCGCTTTCTTTTCCCCATACAAGCCCGCGCTCGCGGCATATCATCTGGCACGTTTTTAACAATTGAACGTCGAAAATCGGAAGTTCAATGCTTCGATACGGTTCACCTTTATCGAGCCGTTCGATGTAGTGCTGCAGTTGCTGTTTTAGCTGTGAATAATCCAGTCCTAACCGTTCGATTGCTGCTTTTTCCCCTTCGAGAAGCGACAGCGCTTTTTGCATCATTCGCCGCGCTCCTCGATCATTCCCGCGCCGATGATGGTACAGAGCCACAGCGATTTGAATAAGAACGACCCACACCTGTTTTCGTCCATCTTGTTTCCAATGCTCTTCTAGTATTTCGTGACATTCAAAATAATCACGGTCTGTGTGAAAATGAAGCAAATAGTCGATATAGGCGTTCGGATACATCATTACACGACCTTTCTATTCATTGTAATCGTATTGTATCATATTGTGCGTAGTGTGTAGGAATTTGAAAAATCATATTGGACAACGCTGTATTATCGTCTATACTTAACGGTAGTGTAGTTGAAAAATGGTGGGATGAATGTGCAATACAATGTAAAAATTGAGGCGTTTGAAGGTCCGCTCGACCTTTTATTGCATTTAATTAACCGCTATGAAATTGATATTTATGACATTCCTGTCGCGGAAATTACGGAACAATATATGGCGTATATTCATGCGATGCAAGAGCTTGAGCTTGATATTGCAAGCGAATATTTAGTGATGGCAGCGACGCTTCTTGCTATCAAAAGCAAAATGTTGTTGCCAAAGCATGAGGAAGAAAGATTGGATGAAGGAATGGAACCGATCGACGAGGATCCGCGGGAAGAATTAATGCAGCGGTTGTTGGAATATAAAAAATTTAAAGAAGCGGCACATGAACTAAAAAAGAGAGAAGAAGAGCGCGCGCTTTTATTTACGAAACCGCCGAGCGATTTAAGCGCCTATGCCACAGCTGTTGAAGTGGAAAAACGGCCGCTTGATGTGAATGTATACGATATGCTCGGGGCTCTTTCAAAATTATTGCGCCGGAAAAAATTACAAAAACCGCTTCATACGAAAATTACGCGTCAAGAGATTTCCATCGAAAAACGAATGGATGAAATTTTAAGCGAATTGCGAAGAACACGAAAGCGGAAAAATTTTTACGACTTGTTCCCTCACTATGACCGCGAGCATATTGTTGTGACATTTTTAGCGATTTTAGAACTCATGAAAAAAAACTTAATCATCATTGAACAAGAACGAAATTTTGCCGATATTTTCATCTCTAGCAACGAAAGGATGACACAAAATGGAGATGAGTGAATATAAAGCGATTGTCGAAGGATTATTATTCGCTGCCGGAGATGAAGGACTGTCGCTCAAACAAATTGCGTCCGTGCTTGATGTCAACGACGAACAAGCATTGACCATCATCGAGGAGCTCAAAGAGGATTATAACCAGCAAAGCCGTGGTATTCATCTTATTGAGCTGGCAGGCGTGTTTCAACTGGCGACAAAGAAAGAGCATGCTCCTTATTTAAAAAAGCTAGTTGAATCACCGGGTTCTTCGTCTTTATCGCAAGCAGCGCTCGAAACGTTAGCCATTGTTGCTTATCGCCAGCCGATTACAAGAGCGGAAATCGAAGAAATTCGCGGCGTAAAAAGCGATAAGCCGTTGCAAACGTTAATTGCCAAGGCGCTCGTGAAAGAAGTGGGAAGGGCGGAAGGAACAGGCAGGCCGATTTTATACGGAACGACAAAGGAATTTTTAGACTATTTTGGTTTAAAAACGTTAGAAGAGCTGCCACAGCTGCCGGAATTGAGTGAAGACGAAAACATGGAGCGAGAGGCGGATTTATTCTTTGAAAAATTTGAAGAAACTTTTAACGAACAGACGTGATTATGATAAGATAGAAGTAGCTTATTTTGTCTTTGTTCTCGCGGTTAAAGGGGGCTTAGTGTATGCGGATCCGCCGATGTCAAGGATACGAATTAGAAAAAGCGCAGCCGAATACGTCCGAAGACTTTTTTAATCGGTCGGAAGTGACGTTCGTGGAAGACGGAGATGAGAAGACACTGCATGTGTTATATGTACGTTATTTTGAAGAGGCATTTCCGTCCTTTACTCCATATGAACAAGACCCGATTTTTTCCGTTCAAGGGCGCGATGTCTATTTCAAGGATATTGTCGCACTCGTTTGCTTGTTGAAAAATCCAAGTTTCCGTCATCGCAAGCGTGTCTATGTCAATGAAGAAAAGGAATTCCGCCGCTATTTTGAGCATATTGAATTTACAAAGCTTCCCGAGATTTTTGCAGCCTTAGAAACAAAAGGAGAATATGAATTAACGTCACCTCTCCTTTTTATTACACAGCCATCTTAAACGGATATGGGGGTCTTTTCGTATGGGAAATTCCATCGTCATGAGCCAAACGAAACAAGTTGAAGCGTTTTTGCAACAAACGGTGAAAGCCATTTCTGACTACTTGAATGAAACGACGATTACTGGATTGCTCCATGAGCAAGAAGGTGGACGCAAAGCGTATTATGAACAATTGTTTTCGAATTTACGGCGCCTTGTTGTTTATTGTGAAGAAGGCTTAGAAGCATGCCGAGTTGTGTTAAGCGATGAGCCGTTTCGCAAAGCTGCGGCAGAAAAGGTCCTTTATCGCATTTATCATTCGTGCATTTCCGAATTTTTTGCGCCAAAAGGCGATACTTGGTATGAGGATAGCCGCTCAGCATACACAGGGAGAAATTCCATTAAATTCCGGCAAACGCCACCTTCTTCATTCAAAAACCTTCTCTCATCGCTCGAAAGTGGATTTCAAACGATTCGCGAGGAGCTCGAATTTTACGAGACTGATTATCGCACGAAAATCATTCAATCGAAATAACAATCGGAGCTGTCTCCTTATGTGTCGGGAGACAGCCGTTTTAATTTTTGTGCTTTTGTTTGTTAGCGTCCTGTACTTTTGAGCATCCAAACACTTCGATACGGGAGAAACGTTTGATTTTCAAAGCAGGCCTATACCGCTTTCATTTTTTACTCTGTTCTCGGTTTTATCGGGGTACAAGCTGGCTGGTTCACAACGTTTGTAGACTCTGCGAGCTTCTGCAAGTAATAACATTCTTCTCTTGCCATGTGGTCCGCCATGAGCGGTGTTAACACCCCTAATATTTCTTTGTTTAACTCCATCTCTTCTAATTCGTGTAAAAAGTTTTGGAAGATGACCATCTCTAATTCAATGTCCCGATGAAAGCGGGCTAATGCTGGGAAATCGTATAGATTCGTTCGCAAATATCCAGCCATCTCAATCGCTTTTAAGTAAAAGGCTTCCCATTCTTTTGTAAACGTATCACTTTGTTGCTTTAATTCTTTTTCGACGCTATCCAAATGATCGTTAATCGCCCCTGCGTGACCTGCAGCGTCAAGTAGCCATAGTAGGTCATGGTGAAGTGGATGAACGGCAGGAGGTAGTTTCCTCTGTACGAGATAGCTAGCGATTCGCAACCATTCATCCAGTTCGTTGACCATATGATTTAAAAACGATGGGGGCAAAGAAAAGCTGATTTTATCTGTTAACAATCTTTTTAGTAAATGAAGTTTAAATACCCGCAATTGTTCGCCTGCTTCTTTTCCCCGCTTAACAAGCTCTAGTAAACTTGCATATCCTCCACGTGCCTGTTCTAGCAGTTCATCAAACAGAAAAATAAATTGTTTGGCCCGTTTGATTTCATTTGTTTCTTTTTCAGCAAGGGATTCATCAATAAATCGGCAATGGTCGCCGAGAATTTGCATCCAAAATTGCAGCTCAAATGCCGCCTCTTGTTCAAAGGTTTTTTTCACTGTTTCTCACCTCGTTTTTATATGTATGAACATTGGTGAATTGGGGTGCGCAAAGACAAGAACGATTTTTAGGCTCACGGCATACGATATGGCGACAAACGAAGAGGAGGTTTTTTATGGAACAACAAGAACGTTTTCAACAATATGTCAATGACGTAATCGAATGGGGAAAACAAATGGAGCAGCGATATGCGGAGCGCGGCGAAGAAGAGATTCACGCTGATATTGAAGCGTTGCTCTCTCGCCTTAAACAACATGAAGAGGTATGGACAGAAGAGGACATTTACGACATTCAAACAATGGTGGATGATTTGTATGAAAAAGCAGAGCGAAGGGAAGACAGAGATCGTCAAGGGCGTGTTCCGATCGGCGGCCATAAGCTTCCGCCGCTTCCGTATCGATATGATGCGCTTGAGCCGCATATTTCGGAGGAAATTATGCGCCTTCATCATACGAAGCATCACCAAAGTTATGTTGACGGATTAAATAAAGCGGAAAAAATGATGCAAAAAGCGCGAGAAACGAATGATTATGAATTGTTAAAGCATTGGGAGCGAGAAGCAGCGTTTCACGGCTCCGGCCATTACTTACACACGATTTTTTGGAACAATATGACACCGAAAGGAGGGGGAGAACCGCGCGGAGGATTGTTGGAGCGAATTAAGGCCGATTTTGGCAGTTTTGAGAGATTTAAAAGACATTTTACGGAAGCAGCCAAAAGCGTCGAAGGGGTCGGCTGGGTGATTCTTGTCTGGTCGCCACGCTCACACCGATTGGAAATTTTACAAACGGAAAAGCATCAATTGATGACGCAATGGGATACGGTTCCGTTACTTGTGTTAGATGTGTGGGAACATGCGTATTATTTGCAATATAAAAATGACCGTACCGCTTATATTAACAGTTGGTGGAACGTCGTTCATTGGCGGAATGTGGAACAGCGTTTTGAACAAGCGAACAAGCTTCGGTGGAGACCATTTTAAGTTGATAGCGGGAAGGAATTTCCTTCCCTTTTATGCGGTTAGATGAGACTTGTACATTTTCAAGCATATCCATTCATTTTGTGCATACACTTGTACAAAACGGAAAAAGGGATGGGATTACATGGAGCTAGGGAAACGGTGTATGGTACTCATCATAGCGCTTACCATGTTTTTTTCATGTATTCCGAACAAAACAGAAGCAGTCGGAGAAGTTAGCGCGCAAAGTGCGATTTTAATGGAGCAACATTCGGGACGAGTACTATTTGAAAAAGACGCACATACGAAGAGACGCATTGCAAGCATCACCAAAATTATGACGGCCATTTTAGCGATTGAATCGGGAAAAATGGACGAAACGGTAACGGTGAGCTCTCGTGCTGTTCGTGCGGAAGGATCGTCCGTTTATTTGAAAGAGGGAGAAAAAATCAAGTTGCGCGATCTCGTATATGGACTGATGCTTCGTTCGGGGAATGATGCGGCAATTGCTATCGCTGAATATGTCGGGGGAAGCGTTGAAGGTTTTGTGTTTTTGATGAACCAAAAAGCGGCAGAAATCGGAATGAGAGATACTGAGTTTGCGAATCCCCACGGATTAGATGATGCGGAGAATCATTACTCTACCGCCTACGATATGGCGTTATTAATGCAGTATGCGATGCAGAATAAAGAGTTTCGGAAAATTGCAGGAACAAAAGTATATCGTGCCCCCAATCCCGGGGAAAAATGGGATCGAGTCTGGCGCAATAAAAATAAATTGCTCACGAAACTTTATGAGTATTGCACAGGGGGAAAAACGGGATATACGAAACGAGCGAAACGCACGCTCGTCACGACTGCTTCCAAAGACGGTTTAGATTTAATCGCGGTGACGCTGGATGCACCGGATGACTGGAATGACCATATTGCAATGTACGAATACGGGTTTGAAGATTATGTCATCGCCAAAGTAGACGACAAACGGATGATCAACAAAATTAAGGATGACTTTTATCATAATAAGATTCGCGTGAGCCGCGATTTAATGTATCCTGTGACAGAAGAGGAAATGAAACAGCTACATGTTAAGATTCAACTCATCAAACCAAAAAAAGAATGGAAGAAAGATGAACGCGATATCCCTGACGTTGTTGGCAAAGCGGTGCTTTATTTAGACGACGAAGCGGTTGATGAGGTACCAATTTTGTACGAGCATTCATCAAATGCTGTGTCTAATGATTCGATTGGGAAGTTATTTTTCTTTTTAGGTGTGGGGAACGATGGTTAACGTAATTTGGGTAATGATGGCGATTATCGGAATTTTCTTTGCGATGGCCCATGGAACGATGGATGAAGTGAACGAAGCGGTATTTAAAGGTGCAAAAGAAGCGGTGACAATCAGCATCGGTATGATTAGTATTTTAGTGTTTTGGCTTGGATTGATGAGAATTGCAGAGGAAGCAGGATTGCTTGCTAAGCTTTCTAATTTATGTAAACCATTTGTTCGCCGCCTTTTTCCAGAGGTGCCGGCAAACCATCCGGCGATGGGGTATATCGTCTCGAATATGATTGCGAATATGTTTGGTCTGGGGAATGCCGCAACACCGATCGGAATTAAAGCAATGGAAGAGCTGAAAAAATTAAATGGCTATAAAGACGAGGCGAGCCGCTCAATGGTCACATTTTTGGCGATTAACACGTCAAGCATTACGCTTATTCCGGCGACGGTTATTTCGATTCGGATGACATATGGCTCTGCGGCTCCTGGAGACATTATCGGCACGACTCTTGTTGCTTCCACCATTTCCACGATTGGTGCCATTTTCATCGATCGATATTATTATTGGAAGAGAGTGCGGAAAGGTGGGAAGAGGAGATGAGCCTGATTCAGCTAATTTCCATTTGGCTGATCCCTGTCACCATTGCCTTTATTCTTTTATATGGGACGTTTAAAAAAGTGCCGACATATGAAGCGTTTGTCGAGGGGGGAAAAGAAGGCATTCAAATCGCCTTTTCCGTGATTCCGTATTTAGTCGGCATGCTTGTATCGATTTCGATTTTTCGAGCCTCCGGGGCCTTGGACTATATAATGAATTTCATTGAGCCGCTCGTTAAAACGATTGGCATTCCCGTAGAAGTCGTGCCGCTGGCGATGATTCGCACCATTTCCGGCACAGCCGCTTTAGGCATGACGACCGATTTGATTGCCACATACGGACCGGATTCGTTTATCGGTCGGCTTGCGTCGACGATTCAAGGGAGTACGGAAACAACGTTGTATGTGTTAACCGTTTACTTTGGCGCTGTCGGTATTAAAAAGATGGGAGATGCGTTGAAAGTAGGGATTTTAGCCGATATCCTTAGTTTTATCATTTCGTTTTTTATTGTATTATTTGTATTTGGTAGATAGGAAAAGCAGAGAAGAGCCGTTAAGTGCAATGGACAAATATTCTTTCTTTGAAGAAGTGCCTGCATTGCCGAGAGGGCGGGGGTGTTTTCGAGTTACATAAAGCATCACTTTTTAAATCATATTTTGGGCAAGTGTGGCATGGAAGACAACTAGCTGCGAGCCGGGCAAAACGGTTTTTCGTTAAAATGGCTGCGTTCTTCACCTTTAAAAAAGTGACCTACCTGTGAAGTGACCCCTGTCAAGTAGACAGGAATAAAAAAGCACATTTAAGCAGCCTGAGTCCTATATTCATAAGGACTCAGGTTATTTCACTTCTTTTGGAAACGTTGATGGTTATAAAAACGAATATATTGGTGTACGGCATCCTTCACCTCTTCGGCCGTGCGGAAAGAGTACAGATGGAAACATTCTGCCTTGAAATGGCTGAAGAAGTTTTCCATGCAGGCATTGTCCAAACCGTTTCCTTTTCTGGACATACTGGCCTTTATATTGTATCTTTTTAGTAGGTTGTTGTATTGACGGGATGTATACGGGAACCCCTGATCACTATGTAGGAGGAGTCCATTTACATTCCGTTTTTTTATGGCCTTTTTTAGCGTGTCGATGACCAGTTTGATGTCATTTCTTTGACTGATATGATAGGCCACGATTTCATTGTTGTATAGATCTTTAATGACGGACAAATAGAGCTTTTGCCCATTAAAAATGAAATAGGTAATATCTGTCACCCACTTCTCGTTTGGCTTTGATGCGTGGAAATCTCGGTTTAGATGATTGTCCGAAATCACATAAGGCTCTTTCTTTCCGTAATAAGGCCGTTTCTTCCGAATCACCGCCCGGATTCCCATCTCCCTCATCAGCCTTTGTACTCGTTTATGGTTGATATCCAGTTTGTATTTCCGTTTCAGCCAAACTTTGACTCTCCGATACCCGTAGATTCCTTTCACTTCTTCATGGCACTCTTTGATTTTTTCCTTTAGCTGCTCGTCTTCCAAGTGCTTCCGAGAAGGGCGTTCCTGTCGTTTTACCCACTTGTAATATCCGCTTCGAGACACGCCTGCTATAGTTGAATCGAACTATAACACCCAGCCATTTCTTGAATGATCGCGAACTTCTTATGAGCTGGTACTGCTTCCATTCCCCCTTTCACCTCTTTAAGAGCTTTTTTAGCATCTCTACTTCCGCCTCAAGACGCTTGATTTTCGTTTCAGGATCTTCCGGACGAGTTCTTGGTCTTCCTTTGCCTGGTCCTTTTGCCTTTCCTCGTTTTTCCTCTAGCCCTTTCATTCCTTCCTGTTCATAGCGTTTCACCCATCGACGTACCATGGAATGACTAATTCCCAATTCTTTTGCCACCGCTTTGTATCCCATGCCCTCTTTCAAATATAAATCCACAGCTTTCTTTTTAAACTTTGCATCATATGTTTTTCGTATTTTCCCCATAGAAAAATCCCCTCCATAGTAGACAGATTAATGGGCTTTCTTTTTTCTGTCTACTATAAGGGGATCATATCACTGTTGGGTTGCTTTTTTTGTTTGTCGAAAAAAGGTGTGTATGATAAAAAATAGTGAGGGGACATGCTTGTATCTTTTTCATGGAAAGAGTAAGATGATTGAAGAGGTGACAACAACAATGGAACGATTGCAAAAAGTAATTGCACATGCAGGAATTGCATCAAGACGAAAAGCGGAAGAGCTTATTTTACAAGGAAAAGTGAAAGTGAACGGTCAAGTTGTGACCGAACTTGGTGTAAAAGTAGGTCCTCAAGATAAAATCGAAGTGGAAGGTATTCCGGTTGAGAGGGAAGAACCGGTTTACTATCTTCTTTATAAGCCGCGCGGTGTCATTTCCAGCGTCAAAGACGAAAAAGGCCGGAAAGTGGTTACCGACTTTTTTGAAGGACTTGATAAGCGCATTTACCCGATTGGACGATTAGATTATGATACGTCAGGGTTATTATTGTTGACGAACGATGGCGATTTCGCGAACCTTTTGATGCATCCTCGCTATGAAATCGAAAAAGTGTATATTGCCAAAGTGAAAGGAATTCCGACACGAGAGCAACTAAAGCAACTAGAGAAAGGTATTATGCTTGAGGATGGCATGACGGCGCCGGCGAAAGTGAAAATGCTTTCACTCGATAAGCGAAAGCAAACGGCCATTATTGAAATACGCATTCATGAAGGACGCAACCGCCAAGTGCGCCGTATGTTTGAAGCGATCGGCTGCCGGGTAATGAAATTGAAGCGGGAACGTTATGCGTTTCTCGATTTAAAAGGGCTCAATCCTGGAGATTACCGAGAGCTATCGCCACATGAAGTCAAACAACTTCGTGCACTGGCCTTATCCGGCGGCAGGAGGTAAATTTTTCTTACGTTGTCACATAACATTCATATAATTTTCATGTTGACAACCGTGAATATTGCTATAATGGAAAATGGAATATTTTGATTTCAGGAGAGTCAGAACAATGAAAAAACAACGACTTGTTGTGCGAACTGTGATTTTATTATTGCTTCTGAGCGCAGTGGGCTATACGATTTATTCCAACTTTTTTACCGAAAAAACAAGCATCAAAGTTGGTGCCACCGCTCCCGATTTTGTGCTAACGGATTTGAATGGGAAATCCCATCGCCTTTCCGACTATCGCGGTAAAGGAGTATTTTTGAACTTCTGGGGAACGTGGTGTAAGCCGTGCGAACGAGAAATGCCGTATATTAACCGGCAGTATGAAGCGTATAAACAGCAAGGGGTCGAAGTATTGGCTGTAAATGTCGGCGAACCGAAATTGAGCGTACAAAAATTTATCGACCAATTTGGTTTAACGTTTCCGGTTGCAATTGACCGGGAAGATCAAGTGATGAATGCCTATGACATCGACCAGCTGCCGGCAACATTTTTAATTGACAAGAACGGGAAAATTAAAAAGATTATTACCGGAACGATGACAGAAGAGATGGTTCAGCAATATATGGAAAGCATTAAACCATAGGGAGTTTTGGCAATGGAACAAGTAAAATGTGAATGTGGTCACGTCAATCCGCACGGGACTGTTTTTTGCGAATCGTGCGGAAAGCCGCTCGAAGAGGATACATCGAAAAAATTATTGGACATGCGTTATGAGGGAAGTGCGCGCCGTTCGCAAACGTATAATAAAACAATCATTGATAAAATTTGGAATTTCTTTTCTTCCGTCAAAGTCGGCGTCTGGCTCATTGTAATTACGCTCGTTGCATCCGCGATCGGAACGATTTTTCCACAGGAAATGTATATTCCGCCGAACGTCAGCCCTGCCGAATATTACAAAGACCAATATGGTTGGGCTGGGAAGCTTTATTATGAGCTTGGTTTCAATAATTTGTACGGCTCTTGGTGGTATATGCTTCTGATTGCTTCCATCGGCGTATCGCTGGTCATCTGTAGTTTAGACCGCGTCATTCCGCTTTATCGCGCTTTACAAAAGCAAGGGGTAACACGCCATCCGACGTTTTTGCAGCGCCAACGTTTATTTAGTGCTTCACAGGTGGCTGATGAAAACCGAGTATTCAGCCAAATGAAAGAGCGATTAATCAAGCGCCGCTATCACGTTCGTGAGGAAAACGGTAACATTTTGGCGGAAAAAGGACGTTTTTCGCGTTGGGGACCGTATGTGAACCACATCGGCTTAATCATTTTTTTAATCGGTGCGATGCTTCGCTTTGTCCCGGGCATGTATGTCGATAAAGTGCTTTGGATTCGCGAAGGTGAGACAAAAGAAATTCCGGGTACAGGCGGAAAGTATTTTTTGAAAAACGAAAAATTTATTTTTGAAGTGTATGAGAAAGGAAAAGATAACGAAGTATTTAATGCAGCCATCGATCGTGTCGGAAACGGAACTGTGGCGAAAACGTATCAAACGAACGTTGTGCTTTATAAGCGCGTTGGTCCGATTGTGCCGGGGGAAGAGCCAAAATTAAAAAAAGTAAAAGAGTACAACATTCGCGTTAACGAACCGCTGAAATATGACCATTATGCCTTATATCAAGTCGATTTTAAAATGAACGAACCGAATAAAATGGCGTTTAATTTAATTGATAAAGCGACCAATCAATCATTTGGTACGGTAACAGTTGATTTACATAATCCGCAATCTTCTTACAACCTTGGAAATGGTTATCGTGTTGAGCTATTAAGCTATTTCCCGGACTTTTATTTTGATGATGACGGAAATCCGGCGACAAAATCAAAAATTCCGAATAACCCGGCGTTTGTGTTTAAAATGATTACTCCTGACAAACCAAAAGGGGAAGTCAGCTTTGTCGCAATTCGTCAGACGATTGAGCCATTTGGAAATAACAAATATAAAATGGCGTTTGCCGGACTTGATACGAGAAACGTCTCTGGCTTGACGGTGCGTCGCGATTTTACATTATGGATTTTAGGAATCGGCGGAGTCATTTTTATGATCGGGCTTATTCAAGGAATGTACTGGAATCATCGCCGCATTTGGTTGCAGCGGGTGAATGGTGAAGTATGGCTGGCCGCACATACGAATAAAAACTGGTTCGGATTGAAAAATGAAATGAAGCATATCATCGAAGGAACAGGATTAGCGATGCCAATCGACCAAGCGGAAGTGGAGAAGAAAGCAGCGCAAGGAGGAGACAGGAATGGCGCAACTAAGTAGTACACTGCTTTATATCGCGTTTATTCTCTATTTAATCGGAACGTTCTTTTTTGGCGGAGCGATTCGCGACAAAAAGGAGAAGCCGAGCACCAATCGCTGGTCAATGCTCGGAATTGTCATTACGATTGTCGGTTTTGTTTCGCAATTGGGCTACTTTATTACAAGATGGATTGCCGCTGGGCATGCGCCGGTTAGTAATTTATTTGAATTCACCACGTTTTTTGGAATGATGCTTGTCGGTGCCTTTATCATTATTTATTTTATTTATAAAATAAGTGTCCTTGGCTTGTTTACATTGCCGGTCGCGCTGCTAGTGATTGCCTATGCAAGCATGTTTCCGCGCGAGATTACACCGCTTATCCCGGCATTGCAAAGTGACTGGTTACACATCCATGTCACAACAGCGGCAGCTGGGGAAGCGATTTTAGCCGTTAGCTTTGCGGCAGGGCTCATTTATTTAATTCGCGTCGTTGACCAATCGAAGCCAAGCAAACGCACGTTTTGGTTGGAAGTCATTATGTTCTGTTTAATTACGACACTCGGGTTTGTCGCCGTCTCAACGGCATTCAGCCTTGCTGATTATGAAGCGAAATTTACGTGGGTGGATAAAAATAAACAACAAGCGGAAGTCGTATACGATATGCCAGCACTTGTCGGACCGCATAAGGGAACGTTAGAAAAAGAAAGTGCTGATCGCTTTGAGCCGCTTGTTCATATGCCGGCCATCATTAATGCGAAAAAATTAAACACAGTGATTTGGTCATTGATCGGTGGAACGGTTCTTTATTTGTTGTTGCGTCTTGTATTGCGGAAACGTATCGCCGCAGCATTACAGCCGCTTGTGAAACATGTGAATTTAGATTTGACCGATGAAATTAGTTATCGCGCTGTCGCAATTGGCTTTCCAGTGTTTACCCTTGGAGCATTGATTTTTGCCATGATTTGGGCACAAATTGCATGGACGCGCTTTTGGGGATGGGACCCGAAAGAAGTTTGGGCATTAATCACGTGGTTGTTTTATGCTGCATTTTTGCATCTTCGCTTATCAAGAGGATGGCATGGTGAAAAATCGGCATGGCTTGCCGTCATTGGTTTTGCGATTATTATGTTTAACTTAGTTGCGGTCAACTTGGTCATCGCTGGCTTGCATTCGTATGCTGGTTCGTAACTATCACGAAGCCAATTCGTGCAATCCCAATGGGATGTTACATCACGATCCATGTTTGAAAAGTCAGCTGTCATGAAAACCTAGACAAAGGGGATGTCTCATCGTTTTGTGGGACATCCTTTATTTATAAATAGAAAATGTAGATAAAAGAGGAGCACTTTTGTAAAATAGTGAACAAGGGAGGATGTTCATGATGGATAAACAAGTAAAAATTTTAGTTGTCGATGACGAGGAACGTATCCGGCGCTTATTAAGAATGTATTTAGAGCGTGAAAATTATCTCATTGAGGAAGCGGATAATGGCGACGATGCACTCAAAAAAGCGCTGGAAAACGATTATGACGTGATCTTGCTTGACTTAATGCTGCCGGGGAGGGACGGCATTGAAGTATGTAAAGAAATTCGTGAAAAGAAAACAACGCCGATTATTATGTTGACCGCAAAAGGAGAGGAAGCGAATCGAGTTCAAGGGTTTGAAGTAGGAACCGATGATTATATTGTCAAACCGTTCAGCCCGCGTGAAGTCGTATTGCGCGTTAAAGCGCTTTTACGCCGTGCGGTCAACGCAACATATGTACCAACGGATACCACTGCGAAAGACATTCTTGTCTTTCCGCATTTAACAATCGATAATGATGCTCACCGCGTCACAGCAGATGGGAAAGAAGTGAGCTTAACGCCGAAGGAATATGAACTATTATTATTTTTGGCAAAATCACCCGATAAAGTGTTTGATCGAGAACAGCTCTTAAAAGAAGTATGGCATTACGAATTTTTTGGAGACTTACGCACCGTGGACACACATATTAAACGCCTTCGTGAAAAATTAAATAAAGTGTCTCCGACGGCGGCAAAAATGATTGTGACCGTCTGGGGAGTTGGCTATAAATTCGAGGTTGTGAACGAATGATGTGGTTTTGGCGCAGCGTTGTCGGGAAATTATGGTTTACTATTTTATTGCTTGTCTCGTTTGTTCTTTTTATTTTAACGATTCTCCTATTAAAATTTTTTGAAAACTACCATGTTCAAGAAGCGGAAAAAGAGTTAACGCAATTGGCAACAAAAGTATCAGAAGTCATGCACGAACATACGGATGAAGAACTCGGGCGTTCCATTGCATGGACATTAGTCGGCGATATGTCGAAAGCGGTCATTATCGCTGATCAAGTCCATTATTGGTATTCGCCCGCAAACACCCGGCTGCGCGACTTGCCATTATCGCTTATTCAAAAGGATGACGATTTACAAAAGGTATTAACCGAACGAAAGCAAGTAAAAAAGAAAATGTATTTGCCGAACATTCAAGTCGGTGATGACCGTTATGGTCAATTGCTTATTGTCGGCGTACCGCTTGAGACAGCAGATGGGAAACACGGGGCGGTATTTATTTACCAATCGTTGCAAGCGGTTGAAGATACGACGCAGCAAACGAAGAAATTAATCTTTCTGGCTGCATTCATCGCTATTGTATTGACGACGATTTTTGCGTTTTTCCTATCGACGCGCATTACGGCTCCGCTTCGGAAAATGCGTCAAGCTGCGTTTGAAGTTGCTCGCGGCAAATTCGATACGAAAGTGCCGATTTTAACTCATGATGAAATCGGAGAGCTGGCGATGGCGTTTAACCAAATGGGAAGGCGCCTGCAATTTAACATCAATGCGTTAAACCAAGAGAAAGAGCAGTTAGCGAGCATTCTGAGCAGCATGGCAGATGGTGTCATTACCTTTAATCGCGACGGGGAAATTTTAATTACAAACCCACCGGCAGAGCGATTTTTGCAAGCGTGGTATTTTGAACAGGGAAACGAGGCTGAGGTGATGGCTCCACTGCCGCCGCAAGTGAATGAGCTGTTCGCTCGCGTCGTCGGTGAAGAGAAAGAGCAGATGACGGAATTGACGCTGCAAGGACGAACATGGGTTATTTTAATGTCACCTCTTTATAACCAGACCGCTGTTCGCGGAGCAGTGGCGGTATTGCGCGATATGACGGAAGAGAGGCGTTTGGACAAGCTGCGGAAAGATTTTATCGCCAATGTTTCTCATGAGCTGCGCACGCCGATTGCGATGTTGCAAGGATATAGCGAAGCCATTATTGACGATATTGCTGCGACCGATGAAGAAAAGAAAGAAATGGCGAAAGTCATTTATGATGAATCGTTACGAATGGGGCGTCTCGTCAATGACCTGCTTGATTTAGCCCGCATGGAAGCAGGACATATAACGTTAAATTATAAAACTGTTCAGCTTGCTCCATATATTGAGCGCATTATTCGGAAATTCCAAGGATTGGCGAAGGAAAAACAAATCAATTTATCGGCTGAATGGAAAGATGAAAACATCGAAATGACGATTGATCCTGACCGCATTGAACAAGTGTTGACGAACTTAATTGATAACGCCATTCGCCATACAGATGAAAACGGGACGGTGAAAGTAATCGTCGAGCGAAGCGGGGACGGGGTCACAATTCATGTTCAAGATTCCGGTTCCGGCATTGCGGAAGAGGATTTGCCGTTTATATTTGAGCGGTTTTATAAGGCGGATAAAGCGCGTACCCGCGGTCGTTCCGGAACAGGGCTAGGTCTTGCGATCGCGAAAAATATCGTTGAAGCGCATAAAGGAATGATTTCCGTGCATAGTAAGCTCCATGAAGGTACGACGTTTACGTTTTACTTGCCAAATGCAACACACGAATCGTAGACGGAAAGCCCTTGCTTTGATGCGGGGCTTTTTCTTTAGCAAGAAAAAGTCTGTGTTCAAGAATGTTGCTGATTTTTTCTTAAACTAATGGAGCCAGTCAGTTTATAATAAAGCTATTAGAATGATGGGTGGATGAATGATGGATAACGCAGTCTTTGTTGCTGTTTTCACCAGTTTTATGGGTGCATTTGTTTGTATTGTAGCTGCTATTAAAATAAGACAAAATAAATCGAAATAATGGCTTGTATACAATAAAGAAATCAGTTGTCAGCACATTCTTCAGCAAGGTTAAAAAAGGAAGTCTATATTATTTTCTATTAAAAACCAATGCTGTTTAACAGGACGATTAAAAGGAGGAAGGAATGCCTTTGATTTCTGAATATTTTCAGCATATTCATAAGTTGCTAGTGGCTGTTGAAAAAGAGGAAAAAGAAACGCTGCTCATCGCTGCGAAGAAAGTATCAGAGTGTATCCAAAGAGCTGGCATTATTCAATTATTTGGCTGCGGGCATTCCCATTTGTTAGCGGAAGAAGTGTTTTATCGCGCCGGCGGGCTTGTTCCGATTAAACCGATATTGATTGAATCGTTAATGCTTCATGAAGGCGCTGTTCGCTCATCGCAGTTGGAGAAGGAAACAGGATATGCTCGTACATTTTTAGAAAAGGAAGATATTCGAAAAGAGGATGTTGTTTTTGTCATTTCCAATTCTGGACGCAATCCGGTTCCCATTGATGTTGCATTATGGGCGAAACAATGTGGAGCATATGTGATTGGGATCACGTCATTACAGTATTCAAAAGCGCTTCCATCGCTTCATTCAAGTGGAAAGCATTTATGGGAATGCGTTGACCTCGCGATTAACAACTATTCAGTAAAAGGGGATGCCGTTTTAACACATCCTCATGTTTCTGTTCCGTTTGCACCAACATCGACCATCATCGGCGCTGCGATTTTGCATGCGATTTTCGCTGAAGCAATCGTCATGATCGCGGAACACGGAAAAGAGACGCCGATTTTTGTAAGCGGCAATCTTCAGGAAGGACAGGAACATAATCAGAAGCTCATTGAAATGTATCGTGACAGAATTCAACTGCTGCGTTGATCAACAATTTTTGCTTTTTGCTGTCAACAGACGGGTTTGCAGACAATATTTAAAAATAGTCCAAGTGGTATAGACAACTAGTTGATATAATGTTAAGATCAAATCAGAAAGAGGGTGTGGCATGATGAATCGACTTTTTCTGAAGAACGCAACCGTTTATGCGGAAAAGGAACGAATCGAGCAAGGATATGTGCTCGTGGAAGGAGAAAAAATCGTCGATATCGGTCCAATGTCATCGCAGCCAGATGTAAACGGAGCAACTGTCATTGAGCTTGATTCTCATCATTTTGTTGTGCCTGGATTCATTGATGTTCACATTCATGGAGCAGCCGGAGCAGATGTGATGGATGCGACAACAGATGCGCTACAGACGATGGCTACGGTACTGCCAAAGGAAGGAACAACAAGCTTTCTTGCAACGACGATGACGGCTTCTTCCGATCTGATCGAGCGGGCGTTGCAAAATACGGCACACTACATTCAGTTTCATAATCGCCCAGGAGAAGCGGAAGTGATTGGAATTCATTTAGAAGGACCATTTATTTCTCCAAAACGGGCTGGAGCCCAACATCCGAGAAATATTATGGAACCAAATATTCAGTTGTTCAAAAAATGGCAAGAGGCCGCAAATGGATATATTCGCCTTGTGACATTAGCGCCGGAAGAGAAAAATGGATTGGAATTAACCGCCTATTTAAAAGAACACGGTGTTGTCGCTTCGATCGGTCATTCTGACGCCATCTATGAAGAAGTGAAAGCGGCGATTCAGGCGGGGATTACGCATGCCACTCATTTATTTAACGGTATGCGCGGCATTCATCATCGTGAGCCGGGAGTTGCTGGAGCAGTGCTCATGCATGATGAGGTGCTCTGTGAAATTATTGTTGACGGCATTCATGTAGCTCCTGAGATGGTAAGATTTGCTTACCGCAATAAGGGAAGTGATGGAATGGTATTAATTACCGATGCGATGCGTGCAAAATGCCTCGGAGCAGGAGTATATGAACTAGGCGGCCAAGAAGTAATCGTTCAAGGGGAACAGGCCACATTGCAAGATGGAACGCTGGCAGGAAGTATTTTGAAATTAAAGGATGCTGTCAAAAAAATGATAGAGTTTACCGGTTGTACCCTTGAGGACGTCATTCGCATGGGATCGTGGAACCCGGCTAAACAATTAGGCATTCTTGAACGAAAGGGGAGCATTCGCGCCGGCAAAGATGCGGACCTTGTTGTGCTGAATCAAGAATATGAGGTAGTCATGACATTTTGTCGCGGCAAACTCGCATATTCGAAATAGGAGGGGTCTGTCGTGAAACTCATGGAAGTAAAAGATTACAAGGAAATGAGTGAAAAAGCGGCGAAAATCATTATTGAACAAATAAAGAAAAAGCCGAATTCCGTTCTCGGCTTAGCAACAGGAGAAACAGTGCTCGGAACGTATGCAGCATTAGCGGACGATCATCGCCGAAACGGAACATCGTATGAACGTGTCCATACTTTTAATTTGGATGAGTATCTTGGCCTAGGACCGGATCATCCAAATAGTTACCACTATTACATGAACCGTCATCTTTTTTCTCATATTGATATTCCTGTGTCACAAACATATATTCCGAACGGGCTTGCCGATGATGCGGAAGCAGAATGCAAGCGTTACGAGAATTTGATTGATGAGGTAGGTGGAATCGATCTACAACTATTAGGGATTGGGCGAAACGGACATATCGGTTTTAATGAACCAGGAACGCCGTTTTCTACGGTAACGCATGTCGTCGAGTTGGCTCCATCCACACGCCAAGCGAACGCCCGCTTTTTTCCTACGCTAGAAGACGTACCAGGCAAGGCCATTACAATGGGAATTGCAACGATTATGAAAAGCGGACACATCATTTTACTTGCATCAGGAAAGACAAAAGCGCCGATTATGGCCCAACTCTTTGAAAAAGATGTGACACCGCTAATTCCTGCGTCCGTTTTAAAAACGCATCCAAATGTCACGATCATTGCTGATCAAGAAGCATTATCGCTTGTGAGAGATGAGCAGCGAAAGGTGTATGCGATATGATTAACAAACATTCTCCTCTTCCGATTTATTATCAGCTTGAACAAGGGATAAAAGAAATGATCGAAAAACAGCAGCTTAAACCAGGAGAAATGATTCCGTCTGAGCGGGAGCTTGCTGAAACGTACGACATTAGCCGGATGACGGTTCGTCAAGCGATCAATAATTTAGTAAACGACGGCTATTTAGTGAGAAAGCGAGGAAAAGGCACGTTTGTCGCTGCGAAAAAAATCGAACAGCCGTTAAAAGGATTGACGAGTTTTTCTGAAGACATGAGAGCTAGAGGGATGGACCCGGGAACGAATGTGCTTGACTTTCATATTATTCCTGCCGATCAATCATTAGCCCAGCAGCTCGACATTCGCGAAGGGGCGGATATTTATGAAATTCGCCGTATCCGTTTAGCTGATCAGTTGCCGATGGCTTTAGAAACGTCGTACTTGCCCTGCGCGCTCGTACCCGGTTTAACGCGGGGGATTGTAAGCGGTTCCGTCTATGAGTTTATTGAAAATAAATTAGGATTAACGATCCGCTCGGCGGTGCAAGTATTAGAAGCATCGGTGGCGCGGAAAGTAGAGGCAAATCTTTTACAAGTGAAAGAAGGAGCACCGGTTTTATCCATTCAGCGAAATAGCTATTTAGAAAATGGACGACCATTGGAAGTGGTCAGATCGATTTACCGAGGTGACCGTTACAAATTTACGATCGAAATGGAACGGTAGAAGGGCAAGTTACTTGCTTTTCGATAAAGAATGACAAAAAGAGGGGGAATATATGATGTTAGGATTTTTACAGCGCCTTGGAAAAGCGCTAATGCTGCCGATTGCCGTTCTTCCTGCGGCGGGGTTATTGCTTCGTTTAGGGCAACCGGATTTATTGGATATTCCGTTTATCGCAGCAACAGGAGATGCTGTTTTCTCCAACTTGCCTTTATTGTTTGCGATTGGGGTAGCAGTCGGATTTGCAAAAGATGGGAATGGTGCCGCTGCGTTAGCCGGCGCGGTTGGTTATTTTGTGTTAACAAAAGGAGCTACAGCGATTAATAAAGACATTAATATGGCGGTATTAGGGGGGATTCTTTCAGGAGTTGTCGCTGGTCTTTTATATAATCGCTATCATAATATTAAGCTGCCGGACTGGTTGGGGTTTTTTGGCGGAAAACGGTTTGTGCCGATAGTTACTTCTCTGGTGATGCTTGTACTAGCATTGATTTTCGGGTATGTATGGCCGCCAATTCAAGATGGAATTAACGCAGTTGGCAAATGGATTATTGGCGCTGGCGCGTTAGGAGTTGGTATTTTTGGCTTTTTGAATCGTTTGTTAATTCCGATTGGATTGCATCATGTGTTAAACAATTTAGTATGGTTTGTCTTTGGAGAGTTTAACGGAAAAACAGGAGATTTAGGCCGTTTCTTTGCGGGGGACCCTAGTGCCGGCATTTTTATGGCTGGGTTTTTCCCAATCATGATGTTCGGTCTTCCGGCAGCGGCGCTGGCGATGATTGCTGCAGCGAAAAAAGAGCGTCGTAAAGAGATAGCCGGTGCGCTTATCGGGGTTGCATTTACATCGTTTTTAACGGGAATTACAGAACCGATTGAGTTTTTGTTCATGTTTTTATCGCCGTTGCTTTATTTTATACATGCCATTTTAACAGGTCTTTCGCTGACGATTGCGACGATGTTAGGCATTCACCACGGATTCAGCTTTTCAGCGGGAGCCATTGACTATTTCTTAAACTTAGGCATTGCCCAAAGACCATATTTGTTGTTAGTACAAGGAATCATTTATGGAATTATTTATTTTGTTGTCTTTTACTTCCTTATTAAAAAGCTTGACCTAAAGACACCGGGACGCGAAGATGAAGGCGAAGAGATGGAAAATCGTACAGTGCAATCTGAAGGCAAATATGAAAATCTTGCCGCAAAGTACATGGAAGCGTTAGGCGGAAAAGACAATGTAGCGCAAATTGATAATTGCGTCACACGTTTACGTCTAAAAGTCAATGATATGTCAAAAATCAATGAAAGTGAGCTAAAACAATTAGGAGCCAAAGGTGTTATTCGTCTCAACCAAACGGATTTGCAAGTGGTCGTTGGCACGGATGTTGAATTTGTGGCGAATGAGATGAAAAAACTATAAACTTTGCAAGCCTTGGCTGTTTATCTGAACAGCCAAGGGCTTTTTATAGTCTGGGATTAGGGGAAATCGAACGAGTTATTTTTCGCTTTCTTTTTAATTACACATAAAAGGAGTATCCTTATGAAACGCTTGTTAGATTGTACTGCTTCTGATTTTCGCAATATGAATGGAAAACAATTGAAACAATCGATTAAAGCGTCTGAGGGAAGAGTAATTGTTTCGGAAATCATTGGGGCGTTTGCGCCGCTTTATCCAGCAGTGACAAATGCAGAAATAGCTGCCGCTTTTGGCGCTGATTTACTGTTATTAAATTTTTTTGATGTGTTTGCACCGCATTTTAATGGTTTAGATATGAACGAGCCTGATCAAATTGTAAAACGCCTTAAGGAGTTAACAGGGCGTCCGATTGGTGTCAATTTGGAGCCTGTCGATCCGAACGCTAAACAGTTAGAAGGCTTAACATCGCTTCCTAAAGGGAGATTGGCGACGGAGGAATCGTTGCAGGAAGCGAAGCAGTTAGGTTTTGATTTTGTTTGCTTAACAGGCAATCCTAAAACAGGCGTTACCAATGATGAAATTGCCAAAGCGATTGAAAAAGCGCGTTCCGTCTTTGGTGATGATGGCTTGATTATTGCCGGAAAAATGCATGGAGCAGGCGTTGCCAATGAAACAGGGGGAAGCATCGTTTCCGAAGAAGTAATGGAACGCTTTATTAACGCCGGGGCTGATGTTATTCTTATGCCATCGCCAGGAACTGTCCCAGGGGTGACATTAGAAAAAACGGAAAGGCTTGTTCGTTTTGCGCATGAAAAAGGAGCGCTAGTCATGCTGACAATCGGCACAAGCCAAGAAGGGGCGGACGAGCATACGATCCGTCAAATTGCACTTACAAGTAAAATGGCCGGAGCTGATTTATATCATATTGGGGATGCTGGTTACCATGGCATTGCCATTCCAGAAAACATTATGACGTATTCGATTGCCATTCGCGGCAAACGTCATACATACATTCGTATGGCGAGCTCTCCGTTGCGGTAAATGAATCACCAATTCCAGAAAGAAAGTGAGAACCTAACCACACTATGGAAGTGAAATACTTTCATAGTGTGGATTTTTCTTTTAATTTATATTGTTTGGGAGGAAGATCTTCATGATAAGGCATAAAACGTGGCAAAAAACGCATACATACTTTTTGTTAAGGATTTTGATCGAGGAGATCTAAACTACTTTCGCCTAGCTTTGAATATATAAATATGACTTGATATTTCGACTTCCCAAGCAGCACACCCTAAGCGATGGAGAACTTCCTCTTTGTGACTACCTTTTCAACTGCGAAATAAAGAATTGTTATTCTTAACGATCATGTTATGACGTGTAACTGTTTCATCCGTTAGTATAAATTGTCTATTCGTTCTAATATTTCAAAAGCGATTTCCATTGTTTATCAATACCGAATGGATCTTTATTTCATGATGAATGTTTTCTGTTTTCTTTCGGTTTGGTTTAATGGACGCATCACCGGAGAAGTAGATGAATGTATGTTCACGATGTTCTTGAAGTGCGTGCAAGCTAGTTCAAAAGTTTTCTATATAAAAGATCTATCCGCTCTTTTTGGGTCTTCTAACGAATGAATATCAGTTGATATTGGTATCTCACCATTTCATTCCTTATAATCCAAATATTTAACTATAAATAGAATGGAAATTAAGATTTATTTTAGTTATTATTTTCATACTATTCATAACCTTTGGTGCTGATAAGAGTACCTGCTACATGTCGAGTAATTTCTAAAAATCAACATATGACTTACTGGTATTTGTCTAAACATGTTGGTGTGATGTTGAATAAACTACCAGCATAAAGAACGAAAGGGGGAGAGAGAATGAGTACAGAGTGGAGAGGTTTTTCCAGTAGTGGAAATAACCGTTCTAATAGTCACAGTCGTTCGGATTCAGATAGCCGTTCAAAAGCAAATGTCGATTTTGAGTCCGAGAATGATTTGAAAAATAATACAGAATTAGATAATGACAATGATTTGAAAAATATAGACCGCAATACAAACATCGCAAAAGTTACTAACAGCGGAAACTCAAAAGTAGATCTTGATATTAAGGTGGATTCTGATTCTACGGCAAGAGTGCGTGCGCGTACAGAATCTGAACAAGATCAAGAGCAAGAACAAGAGCAAGAAGACTAATAACTAATAGTTGTAGTAAAACAATATAGCATAGGTGGGATAGTTTCTATCCCACTTTAAATTGTATTTCTGGGGGAAGGATATGTTATGGAAAATATAAATGATCATCAAACTTCTTTAAGGAATTTAGGAAATTTATCCTCATTAGGGAAGATATCTTCTTTTGATAGCCATTCAAATGCATCACAAATTGGCCATAGCGGGAACTCTGATGTTGATATTAATATAAATGTTCAAGTTGATACAATGCCAATTGCCTTTGCCATTCTATGTTCATTATTAGCTACTAAACAACTAACAAACGAAGAGTTTGATTTAGCTGTTCGGAAATTAGAGGCTCTATCAAATAATTACAAAAAATCCAATCATATAAGAGAAGTAAACGATGTATCTAAAGTTAAACTGTTAAATCAAAGCAAATGGGGAAGGTAATATGTAGTCACCTTCCCCTATTTACATAGGTAACGAATATTTATTTGATTGATTTTTATGAGGATATATTCTAATATTCCGCTCTGTTTGAAATGGCTTCTTGCTTTTGAGAGGTATAAAAATCAGCGTACGACCTAATGGCATTTGTCCAAACTTTTACTTATTTGTTTGAATAAATTAACTATATAACAAATGGAAGGAGAAGAGATAATGAGTAAATTATGGAAAAATTTATCTGAAAATGATAATAACCAATCTATTAGCCGTAGCCGTTCAAATTCAGACTCAGATAGCCGTTCAAAAGCAGATGTTGATTTTGAATCTGATAACGATTTAAGAAGTAATACAGAATTAGATAATGACAATGATTTAAAAAATGTAGACCGCAATACAAACATCGCCAGAGTCGCCAACAGTGGCAACACGAGAATAGATCTTGATATTAAGGTGGATTCGGATTCTACGTCAAAAGTGCGTTCGCGTGCGGAATCTGAACAAGACCAAGAGCAAGAACAAGAATTCGAAGACTAATCATATCGGGAGCTGTCTCTTAATTGATGAGATAGTTCCTTTTTTGATTTTGAACATTAGCAAGGAGTTTTGACATTGGAATAAAGGTCTGACTCAACTTTGCACAACCACTCAAGTGCTTTATCAGCTGTTTCGATAGCCCCTAAACTCTACATCCTTTGAATTCAAGAACTGACATAGATGGAGTCTTTTAGTTACACAACGGGGCATTAAAAACATTTTACATATGTCGAAAATCTGTATTTTATATAGAATTGTTTGATAAGGGTATTGTCATGTTTGGATTATAAAATCAATTGGAAAAATTAACGATTATTATGTTATGCATGTTATAATGAGCATGTCTGTGTTTAGCACAAATGAGGAGAGGTGGAATAACATGTTTGGAAAAGTCGCTGCTGATGTGCTTGGATTAAGTGATGTAGGGGCTGTGATTAAACCGGAGAACTATGATAAAGTTGATGCCGACGATTATGTGATGCATGAAGATGGGGAGAAAATTTACTTTTTGATTAAGTCAAAGTCTGATGAGTATTGCTTTACGAACAAAGCGCTTATTCATCTTGACGGAACGAGCGCAACAAGCAAAAAGCGCACGCTTCGCCGTTATGATTACAGCAAGCATCGCATTTCTGATGTGACATTGGAAACAGCGGGTACGGTCGATTTAGATGTGGAAATTAAATTTAAAATCGGTTCTGAACAATACTCGATTGATGTGCATAAAAAGCATATCGAAGAAGTGAAAGATTTATATAAGGCATTGCTGAAAATCGCAGAAATCTGCCACGAAAACGAAACGACATTAGACTATGCTCGCCAAAGTCTAGAGTTAGCTTCTACAGTTTTAAGCCGCATTGCAAGTACACCAAATGATTTAGCGGAACAGTTCAAAGAGCTCAACCAAATTGCATTTCATTGGTTAGTTGACACGAAAAAACAATATACGGTAAAAGATTTTGGATTTGTGTTTGAGCGTTATATTCATAATTGATGATTATCCAAACACTCGGATCGGATTCGATTCGAGTGTTTAGGTTTGAATGATATCGCACCAGCTTCTTATTTTTTTATTGTCAATGATGGTCATTTGCATTAATATATAACTGTAAATTGTTCGACAAATTCACACAATTTTATATCATGGCAGAAAAGGTGTCGAACGGGCGCGGTGTATTGCCCTAGTAGACTTAATAGGGAATCTGGTGAAAGTCCAGAACTGTCCCCGCAACTGTAAATGCGGACGAAATGAAATCACCACTGTGCCGTGTGATGGCGAAAGCTGTTACCTGCATGGGAAGGTTCAGAGTAGGATGATGCATGAGTCAGTAGACCTGCCTTTGCTGCCGAATGTTTCCTATCTTCGGGGAGTGAGATGGTGAAACGACGAATGAATGTTTACATATCAAGCATTTCTATATTTTGTCGTTTCTTACTCATTCCTAGATAGGAATGGGTTTTTTATTTATACATCAATCAGAGAGGAGAATAAACATGAAGCAGTGGAAGTATTATGTGATGTTTCTTGCTTTTCTATTAACATTCGGGCTGCTGGTCGGATGTAATAGCGAAAACGCGAACAATGAAACAACTGCCAAAAAGCAAGAAGCAAAAACAGAAGAAGCAGTATTTCCGGTGACGGTAAAAGACGGATTAGGAGAAGAAGTGACGATCCAGTCCGAGCCAAAAAAGATTGTTTCGTTGATTCCTAGCAACACAGAAATCGCCTATGCGTTAGGATTAGGTGAGAAAATCGTTGGTGTGAGCGATTTTGACAACTATCCGGAGGACGCCAAAAAGAAAGAAAAAATCGGCGGCACAGATTTCAATGTCGAGAAAATTATTTCTCTGAAACCTGATTTAGTGCTTGCGCATGCTTCAGGTGCCCATAACTCCAAAGATGGATTACAACAATTGAAAGATGCAGGAATTACCGTATTGGTTGTGAACGATGCCAAAACGTTTGATGATGTGTATCATTCGATTGAATTAATCGGAAAAGCAACAGGGACGACGAAAAAAGCACACGAGATCATTGAAAATATGAAAACAAAGCTTGAGGCGATTAAAGAAAAAGCAAAAAGCATAAAAGAGAAAGATCAATTGAAAGTATGGGTCGAAGTATCACCGGCACCGGAAATTTATACGGCCGGAAAAGGAACATTTATCGATGACATGTTAAAGGTGATTTCAGCGAAAAACGTGGCTGGTGATCAAGAAGGCTGGCCGATGTTTACGGAAGAAAAAGCAGTTGCTTTAAATCCTGATGTCATTATTACAACATATGGAGATTATGTAAAAGATGCGACGAAGCAAGTGATGTCTCGTCCTGCTTGGAAGGACGTTCCAGCTGTGAAAAATAAACGGGTGTACGATGTGAATTCTGATTTAGTCACACGTCCAGGTCCGCGTCTTGTCGAAGGGGTAGAGGAACTTGCTAAAGCGATTTATCCAGAAGTCTTTCAATAATGCAGCGATTTACGCGGTGACGGTCGTCGTTGTGATCGTTTCTCTTTTGTTAGGGATATCGATAGGCTCTCTATCGATTCCCTTTTCTACTATTATTGATATTTTTTTATATCAATGGTTTGGAACTCCATTGAATAGCGATATTCCTACCAATCTTGTTCAAATCGTCATGGAGATCCGCTTGCCGCGTGTTGTATTGGCATTCTTGGTAGGCGCTTCGCTCGCACTGGCGGGCGCGGCATTTCAAGGGCTGTTGAAAAACGCACTTGCTGATCCGTATACGCTTGGCGTTTCTTCCGGGGCTTCCGTTGGGGCGGTCATTGTGCTCTTCTTCGGTATTCAATTGCCGTTTGTCGGCACGTTTACATTGCCGATTGTCAGTATTCTATTTGGGCTTTGTACGCTGTTTCTTGTGCTTTTGTTTACAAGAGCGGTCGAACGGAAGATGTCGGTTGAAACGATCATTTTAGCTGGAATTATGTTTGGTGCGTTTTTTAGTGCGCTTATTTCGCTCATGATTGCGTTGACGGGAGAAGAATTGCGGCAGATTATTACATGGCTGATGGGAAGCGTGGCGATGCGAGGCTGGAATTATACGATGATGACGTTGCCGTTTTTTCTTATCGGTTCTTTGTTATTGTTATGGAATTCTCGTGAGCTCAATGCGTTTGCGTTTGGAGAGGCAACAGCGGCTCACATCGGTGTTGATGTCATGAGGAGAAAGCTTGTTATTTTAACGGGCGCTTCGCTGTTAACCGGCTCTGCGGTAGCCGTTTCTGGCACGATCGGTTTCGTTGGCTTGGTCATTCCCCATATGATTCGATTAGTATGCGGTCCGAATCATCGCTTGCTTTTACCATTGTCGCTTTTGTATGGCGGTGCGTTTCTTGTCCTTGCTGATTTGGCCGCGCGAACGATCATTTCGCCGCGCGAACTGCCGATAGGTGTCATTACTTCCTTGATTGGTGCTCCGCTATTTGCAGTGTTATTTTTTAAAAGAATGAAGAGAAAGACGTGATGAATGTGCTCGAAGTGAATAACGTGTCTTATCGTTATCATGACAAAATGGTATTGCAAGATGTGACGTTTACCGTTCAAAAAGGGGAATTGTTTGGCATTCTAGGACCGAACGGCAGCGGAAAAACAACGTTATTAAAGTTGTTAAGCAAGGAACTGTCACTACAAACCGGAATGATTTTTCTCAATGGAAAGCCGCTTGTTTCGTTTTCACAAAAAGAATTGGCACGGCTTGTTGCCGTATTGCCGCAAAGCGTCGATACGACGTTCGGTTATACGGTAAAAGAAACGGTCGAGCTTGGTCGTTATGCTCATCAAGGCAGCCTTTTTCCAAAATGGACAGAGGGAGATGAGCGGGCAGTGATAAAAGCGATTGAGCAAGTGGAGCTGCTTGACAAAATGGAAGAAGGGATCGACCAGTTAAGCGGAGGGGAACGGCAGCGCGCATATTTAGCGCGGGCGCTTGCGCAAGAGCCTGACATATTGCTTTTAGATGAGCCGACCAATCATATGGATATTGCCCAGCAAATGAAATTATTAGATCGTCTTTCCAAATGGACAAAAGAAAAAAGGTTAACGGTGATCGCTATTTTTCATGATATGAATTTGGCAAGCTTATATTGTGATCGCATTCTTTTCCTTAAGCAAGGAAGCGTTATCGGTGTGAGTGAGCCGAATGATATGATCGAAGAATCGACATTGCGAAACGTGTTTGGCGCTCCAGTGAGGCGTCAAGCCCATCCCGTTGTGCCCAATCCAATTGTAACGTTTTTGCCAGAAATTGAGCTTCCGGAAAGGGAAAAGGAACTTCGTGATCGTTTGACGATAGAAAAGAGCCATGAGCGGATTGTTGTTACGACTTCCCAACCGTTTAAAGTGTTATCATCGTCGCTTGTGGGAGCTGGCTTTCAATGGGCGACTCATTTTGTGAACCGCCATGTGTCGAAGGATTATCGATGCGATGATGCTGAAGAGGAAATGAAGCAGTATTTACGGTCGCATACGTTGGACGTGAAGCGGACGATCGGGATGATGACAGCGGTTTGTTTAGAAGACGCTGCCTATGTATATCGGAAAGAAGAAACGTTTTCGCTGTTTACGATTGTTACAGCAGGGATTGGAAATGCAGTCGATGCTGCGAAAGCGTGGGAGAGGGACGAGTCTGCTAAAGGAGTCGGCACGATTAACATTATCGTGTTCATTGACGGAACGTTGATGGACGCCGCCTATGTGCAAGCGATGATGACGGCAACGGAGGCAAAAACGAAAGCGCTGTATGACGAGCGTATCCTTGATCCAAAAACGAACACGATGGCGACGGGAACTTCGACCGATTGTATCGCGATTGCTGCTTCACAAATGAATACCGTCTTTGACTACGCTGGCACGATTACACCACTTGGCAAAGCGATCGGTCGTTCTGTCTACGAAGCAACGAGAGAAGCGCTTCGCCGATATCAACAGCGAAGAGGGGACGATCAATGATTCATCATCTTTTTGCGATTATGCTGGCGGTGGCGCTTGATTGTTGGCTTGGCGATCCGCGTTGGCTCCCGCATCCTGTGCGGGGGATGGGGGCGCTCATTGCCTACTTTGATCGACATTTCAATCGCGGGCGCGGTCGGCGGCTAAAAGGAATATTCACCGTCGCAAGCCTTTGTCTCATTATATATGCGATTAGCTTTTTTCTCGTGTATACTAGTTATCGAATTACTACAGGATTGGGCATTGTCATAGAAGCGTTTCTTATTTTCACGACGATCGCAACCAAAAGCTTAAAAGAGGCTGCTTGGAATGTGCTTGTGCCGCTTGAACAAGGTGATATAGAGAAGGCACGAAAAGAACTGAGCATGATCGTTGGACGAGATACGGAAAATCTTGATGAGCGGGAAATTGTGCGCGCCTGTGTCGAGACAGTTGCGGAGAATACAAGCGATGGCATTACCGCTCCGCTTTTTTACGCGCTTCTTGGCGGTGCCCCTTTGGCGCTTGCGTATCGTGCCGTCAATACGTGTGATTCCATGCTTGGTTATAAAAATGATACATATCGCGATTTCGGATGGGCGTCGGCACGCTTAGATGATGTGTTCAACTATATACCGGCACGGTTAACGGCGATCGTTATGGTGCTTGTCAACAGGGAAAGACGTATTCGTCACTGTTTGAAGTTGCTCATGCGAGATGCGCACAAACATCCAAGCCCAAACAGTGGTTGGGGAGAGGCAGCAATGGCAGCACTGCTTGGTGTGCAACTTGGAGGAACAAATACGTATAAAGGAGTTGTATCTCATCGCCCGAACATCGGGGATCCGCTCCATCAGTTGAGGAAAGAGCATATTCGCCAATCGGTAAGCGTCATGATTCGCACTGTTTTCGCTTTTATCGTTTTGCTTTGGATAGGAGGGATCATCATTGAATTTACCGTCTCATGGGGCTAATCCTCATCAATTATATGAACGCATCGGATTTCCGGTTCCAAAAATGTGGATCGATTTTAGCGTCAATACGAATCCGTATTCGCTGCCGCTTTCAGCGTGGCCGACGCAAGCGGAATTTTGCCGCTGGGCAATGGAGTATCCCGACCCTGATGCTTCGGAGCTAGTCAGTTACCTTACTCGTTCTGAACGTGTTTCCAAAGAACAGTTGTTCATCGGAAATGGCGCTTCGCAATGCATTTATCTACTTGCACAATTATTTTCCAGGAAAAGAATCGGCATCGCTGAACCGACGTTTTCTGAGTATCGCCGGGCGTGTGAGGCCAATGGTTGCTCCATTTTTTCAATTGTTTCCGATGAAGAAAGCGATTGGACATATGAACAAAGTAAGCTGCTAGAGTTCCTAGAGCAAGTCGATGTGTTCTTTTTTTGCCATCCAAACAATCCAACGGGAACAGTGATGAAAAAAGAACAGTTATATTCACTTTTAGAAGCGGCAGACCAAGCCAATACGTTTGTCGTGATTGATGAAGCGTTTTATCATTTTTGGCTTGAAGCGTTTACTGCTATAGAATGGATTGATTTGTTTCCTCGTCTCATCGTTATTCGCTCGCTTACAAAAATGTATCATTTAGCTGGTGCGCGTATCGGGTACATTGTAGCCAATGAGGAGATCATTCAAAAGGTAAAAGCACTGCAACCGCCGTGGAGCGTCAGCCAAGTGGCACAACGGCTCGCGCTGCATTTTTTACCGATGAATGAGTTTGTGGCCCATACGAAGCGAATGATTGCCTGTGAGCGTGAACGAATCAAAGCGGTTTTGCAAGAAACAGGCTATTACGTGTCGCCATCGGTTGTGAATTTTTATTTATTGCGAGCGTCACATCTTTCGACGGAGAAACTGTTATATGATTTATTGAAAGAGGGGATGATTCCGCGCCATACAATGAATTTCCATAGTCTTGACGGAAAGTATTTGCGTTTAGCAGTCAAAACAAAAGAAGAAAATGATCAATTATTACATGTATTAACAAGGTGGTCGCGATGATCGTCTTTATTAGCGGCGGTGTTCGCAGCGGAAAAAGCGCGATTGCTGAGGAGTATGTGAGAAAACTCGCTTCTTGTGAAAATGTCGTTCATTATATTGCCACTGCCCAAGCAGTTGATGACGAAATGAAAATGCGTATTGCCTATCATCAAGAACAGCGCGCCCGGCAATCACTTCGATGGATGACATGGGAACGATCGGTGGGATTACACGAACTTGCTACTCGGTTTGGTTCCAATGATGTCGTATTGCTCGATTGTTTAACGAATTTGTTGGCGAATGAATTGTTTAGCGATGAAGGTTGGAAACAAGAAGATACTTGTTTTCAAAAAGCAAGGGGGATTTTCGAGGCAGTCGTGCAGCTCGCGGCTCACAGTAAAGCGCTTGTCATCGTTTCTAACGAGTTATTTTCCGGCAGTGTGCCTGAAGATATGGGGACATACCATTTTATGAAAACGCTTGGCTGGCTGCATCAACAAATTGTTACAAGAGCCTCTATAGCGATTCTCGCTCAACATGGCATTCCACTTGTGAAAAAAGGAGAGGCCGTTTGATGAAAACGATATGGCATGGGTGGCTGTTGTCATTGCAGTTTTTGACAGTGATTCCGATCCGAAAAGAAATAAACTGGCAACCAGCGACAGCAAGATGGTCGGTGCGCTGTTTTCCGATTGTCGGACTATTGATCGGCGGGATACTGGCGGGGTGGTATTCATTTTTTTCTTCCTTCACTTCTGTTTCGCCTTTGTTTCTTTCAATTTCGCTTTTGTGGTTGTCCATTTTTTTGTCTGGAGGTCTGCACGCGGACGGATGGATGGATGTGAGCGATGCGTTTTTTTCCTATCGGGATGTCACGCGAAGACAAGAGATTATGAAGGACTCTCGCGTCGGGGCGTTCGCCGTTTTATCGATTATGTTTCTTTTATCATTTCGCTTTTTATTTATGTATGAAACGATAGGATCTCATGTATCTGTTATGTTTTTTGTTTTGATTCCGCTCTTGTCGCGTGGCTTTATGGCATTGCTTCTCATATATGGTCGCTTGGCGAAAGCAACTGGAATGGCAGCAGCATTTCGCGAGCATGTGTTCAAGCGCGATGCGTATGTCGTTATCGCTATTTTGCTCTTTTGGCTTGTGAGTATTAGCGTTGGAGTCCCTTATGTATTTGAGAAGCTTGTTATGTTGACGGCGGGAGCGCTTGTTTGCTTTTTGGGAGCACGATCGTTTTGTGAAAAACAATTTGGCGGTATTACCGGTGATATGCTCGGGGCGTTTGTAGAAGGAGTGGAGACGTGGCTATGGTTCATCATTTGGCTATTACATTTCTTCGACACGGTATAACGAAAGAAAATGAAGAAAAGCGATATATTGGTTTTACCGATGTGCCGCTTGCCGAACATGAAATTGTCCGACTTCATGAGGCAGGGATCCGTTTATATCCAAGCGCGGATTTCATTGTGTCGAGTGATTTAATACGTTGTCGACAAACGTGCGAGATCTTGTTTCGTAGCAGCGACGTACTTGTGTACGAAACGGAGGAATGGCGTGAAATTCATTTTGGTGATTGGGAGGGAAAAACCTTCGCTGAGTTGAAAGAAATAAAAGAGTATCAGCAGTGGTTGCAATCATCGTTTTCTGTGGCTCCGCCGAACGGGGAAAGTTATGCCGAGTTTCAAGCACGGATCGAAACTGCATTGGCACGTACGGTGGAGCTCGCCGGACGAGTAGGTGCTCGTCATGTAACCGTAGTCACACATGGTGGTCCCATTCGATATGTGCTCGAACGTTATGCCCCGATTCAGCGTTCGTTTTGGGAATGGACGGTTCCGTTTGGCGGTGGGTTCACGTTGGAGTCGACGCTTGAGCGATGGAGGGAAAAAAAGCGATGCATTTCATTGTCGGAGGTGCTTTTCAAGGGAAGAGAAAATGGGCACGCCAATATTATAGATTAGATGAAATCGAATCATGGATGTGGTGCAATGGCTATGAAAGAGAATATGTTTTACCTGATGCGAATACACTCAAACAAATCATTATTTTGGAAGGATTAGAAGCATCGATTCGACGTACGCCGAGTCGCACTCATTGGGAACATGTTTTTCAAATGTGGCACGATTGGGAGCAAGGAGATAACGAGCGAACAGTCGTATGGATTGGCTGTGATATTACTCAAGGAATTGTACCGCTGACAAAAGAGGAGCGAAACTGGCGTGATGTAACGGGGTGGTGTTACCAAGAGTTGGTGAAACGATGTGAGCGTGTCGATCGCGTTTGGTGCGGATTAGTTGAACGAATAAAATAAAGGAGGAAAGTTCTAAATGAGATTGTATACACGGACAGGGGACAAAGGGACAACGAGTCTCATTGGCGGACGCGTTGATAAAGATCACTTGCGTGTCGAGGCGTACGGTACGTTAGATGAAGTGAATTCGTTTGTCGGGCAGGCGATAGCGTTATTGGAAGGAGAGAAATTCCAAGACATTTATGCGGAACTACAAAAAATTCAACATGAATTGTTTGATTGCGGCGGTGACTTGGCGATTATCAATCAGAAACTTCCATACAAAGTGACAGCGGAAATGGTCACATTTTTAGAAAATCGAATCGACGAATACATTAAGGAAGCGCCGCCGCTTGAAAAGTTTATTTTGCCGGGCGGCTCAAAAGCAGCAGCAGCAATTCATGTAGCGCGAACGGTGACGAGAAGAGCGGAACGCTGCATTGTATCGTTAAGCAAAGCAGAACCGATTAACGATATCGTTTTGCAATATGTAAATCGTCTGTCCGATTACTTTTTTGCTGTTGCTCGCGTCATTAATGCACGCTTAGGAGTAAAGGATGTGGAATATGAACGAAGCGCGATTGTGTTTCGCGATAAGGAGGAAAAATAATGCGGGATATAAAGAAATTTACGGTTGTCATTTTGTTTGTTAGCTTATCGGTCATTGGCTCGCTATTGAAGCTGCCGACAGGGCTTGGCAGCGTTGCGTTAGATAGCGCACCAGCACTCGTTGCAGCGGCGCTCTTTGGACGAAATAACGGCGCGCTCGTGGCTGCTGTTGGTCATCTGTCAGCGGCGTTTTTTGCCGGGTTTCCGCTAGGTGTGTTTCATTTGCTTGTGGCAATAGAAATGGGGTTGCTTGTTTATGGATTTGGTTGGCTGTTTCAGCATCATTGGAAAAAGGCAGCCTATATATTCTTTTTTATCGGTAATGCGTTTCTCGCTCCGCTTCCATTTATCTTTTTCATGGGCAGCGCATTTGTGATGGCGCTCTTTCCGTCGCTGATTATGGGAACAATGGCGAATGTCTTAGTTTCTTTTGCTGTCATTCCTTCTCTTGTAAAACTTCCAATGATCGACAGTAGGAAGATGCCGCATGCGTGACGTACTGTTTTTGCCACTTTATCAAGATGAAGAGCTTGTTATCGCGGCGGATGGCTCTGCAGCTATTGGGCTGAAAGAAGCGGATATCGTTCATGTTCCATATGAAACAGTCGCGTATTTCGCAGCACGCGTCGCCTTAATGGAAGTGATGTGTGTCGGTGCGGCTCCGCTTGCGGTTGTCTTGCAAAATTTCGTTCACAATGAGGTATGGGAAGCGCTTTGTACCGGAATTCGCACGGCTCTTGGCGAGCTGCATCTCGATCTTCCGATTGTTGGAAGCACCGAGTCCAATTTTCCGACATTGCAATCGGCAGTCGGGATGACGGTCATTGGTATGGTTCACAAAGCGCAAAAACGAATCGGAACAACACCATCGGACGCGAAGTTCGCCGTTATCGGGGAGCCGCTTGTCGGCGATGAGGTGATGGAGCGACGTGATCGCGTCTTACCGCTATCCTTGTTTCGCCAATTGCTACATAGGACTGATATTTATGAACTTGTCCCCGTTGGTTCGAAAGGAATTTTCTATGAGCTCCAAGGATTACTCGACGACAACAGCCTTCAATCCTCACAATGTTCTTGCGCATTACCGCTACATGCTTCATCAGGCCCAGCTACTTCGTTAATAATTAGTTTTGACCCAAATGGAGAAGAAGAAATTAAGCAAATGGCCAGAGACTACTTTTTTCCTATTGAGATAACCTCGTAAACTAGTAAAAAAGGAAGAATATTCCGCAATATTCTTCCTTTTTCGTTATGGAAATTTTAAGATAGATGTAACAAAACTATTTGTCTTATCGACAGATGTAGTAGAACGGGAGGAAAAAGGATGGATTCCGTTTTTGAGGAGTTGTATGAGAAGTACCATCAAGATCTCTTTAATTTTTTATTTTATATGGTACGAAGCCGTGAGCAAGCGGAAGACCTTGTTCAAGAAGTATATATAAAAGTATTGCGCTCCTATGAGCGATTTGAAGGAAAAAGCAGTGAAAAAACATGGCTGTTGTCTATTGCGCGGCATGTGGCGATCGATTTTTTTCGTAAACAAAAAAGTTGGCGGCAAAAAATTATCAAAAAACTTGATTGGACTGCTGGGCAGGTTCGTGATACACAACCGCTGCCAGAGGAAATCGCCATTCAAAAAGAAGAGATTCAGCTCATGTATCGCTGCCTTGGTCGCTGTACCATTGATCAACGCCTTGTGATTGTGCTCCGGTTTATTCAAGCGCTATCCATAGCAGAAACAGCTGAAGCGCTTGGCTGGACGGAAAGTAAAGTGAAAACGACACAACATCGGGCGTTAAAAGCGTTAAGACAGCACATGGAAGAAGAAGCAGCGAAGGGAGGAATGCAGCTTGAAACAGTCTCGATGGAGTGAACAATGCCTCCAGCATGTACTACAACAAATGCCACTCATCCAAGACAGACGTTCAAAGGAAGAAATTTATAGTCAAGTGTCATCAGCACGTAAAAGAGAACGGAGGAAAGTCTGGATCATTTCGTCGATGGCTTCGATCGCTGCAGCATTCTTATTTGTCATCATTAGTCTATCGAACATGCCTGCTTTACAGCCAAAACGGGAACATGTCATTAAAAAGAAGAACGAAGCAATAGCAATAATCCCGCTGCGAGCGCAAGACCATTCTCAAGAAAGTCAAGCGATCATTCAAGCTGATCAAAGAGATGTCGTGCAGTCGCGTCTTGTGACGAAAGAGGAATTACATGATCAAGATGTGGTTGTTTTCGGCATTCCTGATGTGAATGAACAAACGGTAATTCCGGTTAGTGTGTTTGTTGCGAAGGGAGAACAGTTGTCTCAACAAATAGAAAATGCGCAGTCCCAAGTAATGGGAGAAGAGTGGGGGTTATCAGACAACTTGTTCGATCGTATAATTATTTCTCCTTCTCATAATCAGAAAGGATTATGGGTTGTTCGTGTACCAAAGGCGCACTCTGCTTTATCAGGTGGTTCGGCAAGCGAAGTCATGTTTCTTTCGAGTATTGAGGAGACGGTGCGCTGGATGGGCGGAACGAGCGTGCAATTTTTTACTGAAAACCAAAAGGGAATCGATCTTCCGAATACAGGACATGTTGAATGGCTAAAAATCCCGCAAAAGAAACGTGCTTACTATTTCTATCAATTGGATCGTTCTCATCCTTTGTTTCTTGCTCCATCACCAAAGGAATTTTCAACGTTTCAAGCAGCGTTAGAGCACATGAAAACTGCAAGCGACGATCCGTTTCGTCCCTCCATTCCAAAGCAGGTAAATATTGCGATGGTTCAACCGCAACAAGGCGGAGTAGTGGTTCAATTTACAAGCGATTCACGACTGGATGAGTCTCCCGCTATACAGTGGATGTTGGAAGCCATTTTATTAACGGCAAAAGAGTTTGGGTTTCAATTTGTTACGTTTACCGGCGGAAATGTAAGCCGAATCGGTCCGTATGCTTTTGATGAAAAAATTGCTGTGCCTGTTGCCCCGAACCCAATGCCGATCAAGTAACAACCCCCTCATCGATAAGATGGAGGCTCTGTTACAATTTTGTTAAAATCGCCTGAACCAAGTTCTAATTGCTCCTGTCTTCACATAATACATATATGGTCAAAACATTAACAGGGGGGAAAACTACATGGATGATATCATGAAGCGATTGCTTGTAGTGGCGGGAATGGCGATTTGTATTCGATTGTTATTTATGGTCGGCTTGGCAAATTAACCTTTTGAAAATTCATTAAAATCATTGTCCTCTCACTTTTGCGTGAGATATAATGAGAGAAACTAGTGGGAGGCGATGCTTGGATGTTAACAGACTATCATAATCATCTGGAAAGAGGAACATTGACGCTAGATTATTTAAAGCAATTTACTGATGAGGCAGCACGGAAAGGAATTCAACATTTCGGCATTTCCGAACATGCCTATCATTTCTATCAAACGAAAAACATTCTTTCTAATCCGTGGGTCGATGAGCGAAGATATTATGATATGAAAGACTATGTTCGTTTATTTCATCAGGCGTGGGACGCAGGTATCGATGTAAAGATGTCGATTGAAATGGACTATACGCCGGGCAAGCATGAGGAAATGGCAGCGTTTATTCAATCGTATGAGTTTGATTACGTCATCGGTTCTATTCATTGGGTCGATGATTTTGGTATTGACTTGGCAGAATACCGCAAAGAATGGGAACGTCGAGATTTGTATGATACATATCGCAAATACTTTGATCAAGTTGTCACATTAGCTGAGTCGAACTTATTTGATATTATTGGTCATTTAGATTTAGTGAAAATTTTTAAGTATGTCCCGGAAGATGAAGAATTTTTGCTCGAACAATATGACCGGGCGACCACTGCACTTGCCAATTCGAAAACGTGTGTTGAAATTAGTACAGCAGGATTGCGCAAACCGGTTGGTGAACTCTATCCTGACAAACGGCTGTTAAAAATGTGTTACGACAAAGGGATTCCAATCGTTCTTTCATCTGACGCTCACGTTCCAGAGCATGTCGGTGCTGATTTTGACCAAGCGATTGCCCTAGCGAAAAGCGTTGGATATACCGAACTGATGACGTTCCATAAAGGAGAGAGAAAAGCTGTACCACTTGGGTGAGAATAAAGGGGAAGCGTTCCAATTTCGATTAAAACTTGACTACGTCCTGTGGGCAAACGGCGAAATGCCTCCATCTTGGCTTTACGATAGCCAAATGTTCTTCGACTGTAGAAGTGCTTGCATTTCAATGGAGAAGGTGATTTAGCACAAGAGAGCTTGTTGCCGAAACTAGACAAAATTACCGCTGATAGGGAAAAAGGAATGGGGAGTCCCCATTCCTTTTTCTATGAATCTTTTATACTTCTAATTTTTTTACAGTTTCAATATCTTCAATCTTGGATAATGTTTCTAAAAGTGCATCATCTAGCGGTTTATCTAATGATAGCATCATAATCGCTTTTCCGCCTGCCTGCTGACGCCCTACTTGCATTGTTGCAATATTGACTTGATGTTCCCCTAACACGTTTCCGACTTTCCCGATCATTCCCGGTCGATCTTGATGCTCAATGTAAAGAAGATACCCTTCAGGAGCAAAGTCAATAGCAAACCCGTTCAAATGCACAATACGGTCGCCATAGTTTGGAATATGGGTTCCTTTAATCGTAAACGTGTTCTGTTCCCCATGCACAGTGAACGAAATACAATTGGCATAGCCGTGTGTTTCATTAGAAAATTTTTCTCCGAACGTAATGCCGCGCTCTTTGGCGATCATGGCTGCATTGACTTCATTGACGGTGGAGGCGACGCGCGGTTTTAAAAAGCCAGCAAGCAAGCTGCGCGTAATATATGTTGTTTCTAAATCGGCCACTGTTCCTGCATACGTAACCGTTACTTCTTGGACAGGCACATTCATATATTGTGATGCGATCATGCCCATCTTTTTCGCCAGATTATAGAAGGATTGAATTTTTTCGTAAATATCCTTCGATAAGGTTGGAAGATTAATAGATGAAGTGACCGGTTTCCCTTCTAAAAATTGCAACACTTCTTCGGCGACTTGTGTCGCCACGTTCAGCTGCGCTTCGACGGTTGATGCCCCTAAATGAGGGGTGACAATGACGTTATCAAGCGAAAGAAGCGGATGATCTCCCGGTGGTTCTTGTTCAAATACGTCAAGTGCGGCACCGGCTACATGCCCGTTTTTCAAAAACTTGACTAACGCTTGCTCGTCAATAATTCCTCCACGCGCACAGTTGATAAGATATACGCCTTTTTTCGTTTTGGCTAGATTTTTTTCGCCAAGCAACCCTTTTGTTTCCTTCGTCAATGGAGTATGTACGGTAATAATATCCGAAACAGCGAGCACTTCATCGAGTGTACAGACGGAAACTCCAAGTTTTTCAGCACGTTCTTTTGTTAAAAACGGATCGTACACATGCACTTTCATGCCGAATGCACGCGCACGCTTGGCAACTTCGGAGCCGATACGGCCAAATCCGATCACACCTAAATGCTTACCGTGCAGCTCGGTACCAACAAACACCGAGCGATTCCATTCACGCGACTTTACAGAAATATGCGCTTGCGGAATATGACGGACAAGGGAAGCCATCATCGCAAACGTATGCTCCGCTGTAGAAATCGTGTTCCCATTGGGCGCATTAATGACGACGACTCCATGCTTTGTCGCTGCGTCGACATCAATGTTATCCACACCTACGCCGGCGCGACCAACGATTTTTAAGTTTGGCATTTTAGAAAGCAACTCTTCTGTTACTTTTGTAGCGCTTCGAACAAGCAGTGCATCGAATTCATGAAGGCGGTCTTCGACTTCTGTGACATGTTTTTGGACGATTTCAATATGTTCGGATTTTTGTAGAGGGGCTAATCCTTCTTCACTAATTGAGTCAGAGACTAAAACGCGAAACACAACGTGTGCTCCTTTCTCTTTCAAGAATTTTAAATTTCTGATAATTTATCATATGAAAAGTCGTCTGTCAATGAAATGAGAAGAAGTCATACCAATGTAAACGTTTTTATCAAAAATGTTCGGAAATTAAGAAAAACAGAGTCGATTTGCCTAATGGTGCCGAGGGTTTACTGCTCTGTGGGAGAAGGTTATTTGGTAGAATATAGAAGGTAAAAGAGAAGGGGAACAAAAAGACAACCAAGTTGAGCAATGTCAACTTGGTTGTCGCGTCTTATTTATTTTTGTTTTCATTGTAGCGAGCGATGCATTCTTCAATCAATTTGGCTGCTGCTTCTGGGCCTTCCCATGTACCGATTTCTGTTCTCTTGCCTTGTAAATCTTTGTAGCGCTCAAAGAAATGAGCAATTTCTTTTAATTTATGTTGTGGAAGGTCTTCAATGCTGCGAACTTCATCAAAGCGAGGATCTTCGACAGGAACACCGATTAATTTCGCATCCTCTTCGCCGCTGTCGACCATATTCAAATAGCCGATGACACGAGTATCAATGACACAACCAGGGAACGTCGGATTGGTAGTGATGACTAAAATATCAAGTGGATCGCCATCTAATGCAAGCGTGTTTTCTAAGTAACCGTATTCAGCTGGATAAAACATTGGCGAGAATAAGACGCGGTCTAGTTTAAAGATCCCACGTTCTTTATCAAACTCATATTTGTTTTGGCTGCCGGTAGGGATTTCAATAAACGCTTCGACAATTTTGTTTTCAAAAGCCATCGACAATTTCCTCCTTAATAAATATGTATGCTTTTCTTATTATAGAATATGAGGCAAACAGTAGCAACAATTGGTTAGAAATTGTGTAAGTAAAGTTTTGGTGAGCGGTTTTTGATCAACTTTGCTAAGCTGTTGCTTGTTTTTCCACGCTCATGCTTGGCTTGTGAGAAAAAGTATACATTTACCCATATTCATAAATCTTTAATTTAATATTTTCAGCTTAATAAAATATCAATGATCCGTTATAATGAAGCTAAAAAATAGAATAGATCTATCTTCGGGGCAGGGTGAAATTCCCGACCGGCGGTGATGAAACATCTTTGTTTCTAAGCCCGCGAGCCTAAAAGGCAGGATCTGGTGCGAGTCCAGAGCCGACAGTATAGTCTGGATGGGAGAAGATGGAGGTTGGTAACGTTCGAAAAATAAGCAAACCGAACGTTTCTTTAGCATGCCGTAAAGCTTCTTCCTCATGCAAATGCATGGGGATTTATCTTTTTCTGGCGCTAAAGAAGCCTTCCTCTTTTTCTTGAGATGGATCTAAATCCTAGAAAAGAAAAGGAGAGAAGAATATGCAAGAAAAACGTAATGTAAAAAAACTTGTTGCTGTCGGAACATTTTCCGCTATTGCCTATTTGTTGATGATGCTGAATTTTCCGCTTCCAATGCTTCCAACGTTTCTGCTCATTGATTTCAGCGAAATCCCGGCTCTTCTAGCAGCGATTATGTTCAGTCCGATAGCGGGCGTTGCGGTGGAAGCGATTAAAAATTTGCTGCATTACTTTATTCAAGGAAGCGGCACCGGCATTCCCATTGGCAGCTTGCGAATTTTCTCGCGGGAGTGTCGTTTATTTTACCGGCTGCTTATTTATTTCAAAAGTTCCGTAATTCAAAAGGCTTGACGTATGGATTAGCCTTAGGAACTGTGATTATGACATTAATGATGAGCATACTAAATTATTATGTCATTTTACCAGCATATACGTTTTTCCTTAACGCTCCGGCTTTATCATCTCAACAAGCGAGAGAGTTAATCGTAACTGGCATTTTGCCGTTCAATATGATTAAAGGCATCACGATTACTATCATTTTTATGATGTTGTTTGCAAAAATGAAGCCGTGGATTCAACGTCAAATGGCTGTATAATATAAAAAAGCCCCTTTACCAGCCGTTAAAGGGGCTTTTTCCTATTTTACTCAAACTTATTTGGATCTCCGTCGAACGGCTCGTCTGCCACTTTAATAGAGTCAGTAGGACAGCCTTCAAACGCATCCATCATGTCATCAATTAAAATATCTGGCACTTCGATGATTCCTTGGTTATCATCAAGGGTAACATACGCGATTCCTTCATCATCATAGTCATAAATATCTGGAGCAGCCGCGCCACATGCCCCACATGCAATACAGGTTTCTTTGTCAACAATTGTATACTTTGGCATGAGTAAAAACCTCCCCGAGTTCGATTTGCAACGGATTCCATTACGTTATGTAACTGGAAACGTGTTTCTCATACTTTATAATAAAGATGTTTTACAAACTTTTCAATAGAAAAGTCGAATGGAAGAGTGCGTTCCATGGCTAGAATGACCGTTTTTAGTTTGTCCATTTTTTAATGATTGAAACAGGAAAACATTTCGCAGGAAACGTTTCGACATTTTTGTTACAATCAACGTATACATAACCAGATTGAGTGGAGGAGCGAAGCGGATGAAAAGCGATTATGGATCGTTCCTTCTTCTATTTTGTTTGCAGAGATTGAATGGCGAGCGTTCCTTATCAGCTTTGTACCATTTGTTTTCCGGGAAAAAATCGTCACAAACATTGCAGGATAGTAAATGGTTTCGACTTGAGCGCTTTTTTGGCGTTTGGAAAGAGCTAGAGCTGCATGAGATTGAAGCGGTTGTACGCAAATTTGTTGAAAAGCAATGGGTGGTTCCTACAGCCGAGCGTTCTTATCTATTGACGAGAAATGGGAAAGACCAGCTTGAACAATGGTTGCAACAATCATTTTTCCCAATTCATTTGAACGGTTGGAAATATCATTCGTCGGAAATGCTGTTTTGGTATCGCCTTTCGCTTCTTGTACAGACGCTGTCGAATGTGATTCATCGCCGTACATTTGAGCCAATTCATCGCCATGAGGAGACATTTGTTTGGGTGAAGCGATACCTTTTTGCGCAAAAGCGGAGCACTCGCGAGTTAGCTGGCTCCCTTTATGAAGACATACGAACACTGCTTGCTTCCATTTCCGAAGAAGAAGCGACGGTGTTTACCTTGCGCTTAACGAGTTTTGAACGAATTGGCTGGACGAATGAACAGTTGGCGGTTTTTTTGAAAAAAGATCCGATTTATATTCGTTTTATGTTTCAGCACGTATTGCATTATATAATGGAAAAAGTGGAAACGGACAAGCTTTCTTTTCCTACTTTATATGAGTTGCTTTGTGATATCTCTCCATCTATTCCATTGACGCTGTCAGCACAAAAGACATATGAATGGCTGCGGAAAGGAAAAACGATCGACGAAATTGCGCGGTTGCGCCGTTTAAAGCGAAGCACCATTGAAGATCATATTGTGGAAATTGCTGCGAACATCGATGAATTTTCTATTGAACCGTTTGTGAATCAAAAGCGTGCATCACAAATTATGGAGGCCGTACAACGATTGCAAACAAGAAAATTAAGACAGATTCGTGAAGCGGTTGGTGAAAATATCCATTACTTTGAAATTCGTCTTGTGTTGGCGAAGATAGGGGATGTATATGAACCTTGAGATGTTGTTAGAAGAAAAGTTCGGCTACCGTTCGTTTCGAACGGGACAGCGGGAAATTATCGAAGATGTGATGAGAGGACGCCATGTACTGGCAATGCTGCCTACAGGTGGTGGAAAGTCGCTTTGCTATCAGTTACCCGGTTATCTCTTGCCTGGAAGTGTGCTTATTATTTCGCCTCTTGTTTCGCTGATGGAAGATCAAGTGAGTCAGCTACGCCAGCGAGGAGAAAAGCGGGTGATCGCGTTAAATAGTTTTCTAGACAGCGATCTCAAAAGAGCTGCGTTCTCCAATCTTTCGTATTTTCGCTTTATTTATGCATCGCCGGAAATTTTGCAGTCACCTCCGCTTATGCAAGCGTTAAAGAATGTGAAAATTTCGTTGTTTGTTGTTGATGAAGCTCATTGTATTTCGCAATGGGGGCATGATTTTCGACCTGATTTTTTAAAACTAGGAGACATTCGCAAGCTGGTAGGCTCTCCGCCGTGTTTAGCGTTAACGGCGACCGCACCTCCGGAAGTGATGGACGATATTGTTCGTACGCTTCAACTGGATGAAGTTCAGCGGCATATTTACTCGATTGACCGTCCGAATATTGCTATAAAGGTCGAGAAAATGGATTCTGTCGAAGAGAAAGTCCGTCAGCTTATTCACTATGCAAAAACATTGCAAAGCCCCGGTCTCATTTATTTTTCGAGCCGGCAGTGGGCAGAAATCATCGCGAGACGATTGCAAGAAGAAGGGATCGAAGGAGTCGCATACTATCATGGCGGCATGGATGCAGAGCAGCGCATGCTGATCCAGCAACAATTTTTGCGTGATCAACTGCAAATCGTGTGCTGTACGAATGCGTTTGGAATGGGCGTGAACAAAGCAAATATTCGCTTTGTCATTCATTTTCATTTTCCGGGGCAACTAGAAGCCTATTTGCAAGAAATCGGCCGGGCAGGCCGCGATGGAAAACATAGTATCGCCATTTTGCTATATACCAATGGCGACGAGGACATGGTACAATCTCTTATGGAGATGGAATTACCTACGGATGCACAAATAAAGCAATTATGTGAATCGTTATTGACCAATGCCCAAGATGCAAGCGAGTGGAAGCAACAATTGAGCGCACAACTTGGCCTTACGGAAGTACAGTGGCGCATCCTTGATTATTTTTTTGAGACAGAAGGAGTGTTTTCTTCGCTCTCGTCGCTGACTCGTGATGATGTACAATTGCTATCTGCGAAGTTATGCAAAAGAATAGAAGAAAGAAAACGATGGAAACGAAAAAAATTACACCAAATGCTATCGTGGTTATTTCATTCTACTTGTCGCCGCGAATGGATCGTTCGTGCTTTTCATCAACAGCTTGAACAAACACCATATGCCTGTTGTGACCGATGCGGCTTTTCACTGGATGATTACCTTTATAAACAAAAAATAGAAAAAGCGTGGACGTTCCATAGTTGGGAAGAGGAGTTGAAGCGAATTTTCTTTATGAAATGAGGCGTTTTCATGAAGCGACAAAGCGAGCAAATACGAGCAATGAGCGACCGGGAAGTGCTTATTCATTTATATATCACCCAATTGTTGCTGCTAGGGATAGCCTTTATCATTGGCCTGATTCTTTTTGATTGGTCGTCCTTTGAGCGCCTTTGGCACATCCATATACCGACAATTGTCGGATATGGGGGTGGTAGCGCTTTACTTGTCTTAATTGTTGATTTTTTGTTTATGCGCTATTTACCGAAAGAGTGGTATGATGATGGTGGTGTGAATGAAAAAATTTTCCAAAAATGCTCCATCCCCCATATTTTTCTCTTATGTTTGTTGATTGCATTCAGTGAAGAGTTGTTATTTCGTGGTGTCATTCAAACGAATTTTGGGCTTATTGCGGCAAGTGTGATTTTTGCCCTTTTACATGTTCGCTATTTAGCAAAATGTTTTTTATTTATCATGGTTATGTTGTTAAGCTTTTTTCTTGGTTACATATACGAGATCACAGGCAGCCTTTGGGTGACGATAGTTTCCCATTTTCTGATTGACTTTGTATTAGCTGTGAATATTCGCCTAGATTACCTTCAAAAGAAGCGCCAAGAAGATTGAGGTGAACAAAGAGTGGAACAACAAAATGCTTATGATCAAGCCGAACATCTACGAAACCAAGTGAACGATTGGAAACAACGGATAGATGAGCAGGACGCATTATCGCTCCCGCCGCGCAGCGAAGTACATAAGCAAAAGCAAACGAAAAAAAGAGTCAAGTGGAAGCTGAAATATCCGGTCATTCGTTTACTGACGCTCTTTTTTATTTTGCTCCCGATTTCGATTTTAAGTATTTATTATTTACATGACGACAAGCCATCGCTTCATGTTGTCACAATGGACACCAATAGCAGCTATGAACCGATTGATATCGTCAATCAGGAAGAGGAGCAAGCACCTCCTGTTAAACAGACCAAAGTGAGTAAAGAGAAACAAACAGAAAAAGAGCAGTCTGAAACAGGCTCTTCATCGCGTTCCACTGGCAAAAAAGAAGATGTCATTACTCATACGGTTCAAGAAAACGAAACATTATTTAGCATTGCGATGAAATATTATCAAAGCGCTGAGGGAATGGATATTATTAAAAAATGGAACCATTTAGAGAGCTCACAACTGCATAAAGGACAAGTATTACAAATTCCTTTAGTCGATACCGGAAAATAAGGATACTATCAGTGACTAAAGATACTGTAACGATTAGAGGATGCCATGTTCAATAGAAGAGCATATATCCTCTTTTTTCATTATTATTAGATGTTGAAATGTAGTCTCTTATTATTTAAAGAATGTGTGTTTGTTTTGGTAGAAAGTGGGGAACACAGCCTACAAGCGGGGGTTGAGACCGAGCGTAAAAATGGACGATAACAGCGAAGACGCTCTTCGAATCGTTGAAATGAAACATCAAAAAGTTAGAGGACGAAAATAAGCAATTGCGAGAACAGTTGAAAGTAGTTGATATAGAAATTTATAAACGGTTGAATCAACTTTATTTTTGAAGCTGAAAAGAGAGGTTAAAATTACCAGTTTTTTATGTTAAAATGGTTTTAATTTAGTTAGGAGAGGTGAGTTTAGTTGAGGAACGTAGAGCAGAGTACAAAATTAGATTTAGAACGAATCGTTTTTATTGGCAGAACGTTTGAAGAGTATATGGACATGTTTTCTCTTTCAATGGAGGAGCTAAAGGGCAAGAAAATACTAGATTGTCCGGCAGGGGCATGTTCATTTACGGCATTAGGTAACAAATTAGGATTAGACGTAACCGCATGTGATATTGCCTATTATCATTCGGTGGAAGACCTTGAACTTAAAGGTTTGCAAGACATTGAACATGCGATGGAACACATGGAAAAAGCGAAAAATAATTATATTTGGGATTATTTCGAAGATATAGAAGGACTCAGAAAACATCGGTTGAGTGCATTAAAAGATTGTGTGAACGATATGAGGGAGTCTAACGGACGATACGTTCCAGTTACTTTACCTTCTTTGCCATTTAAAGATGCGGAATTTGATGTGATTCTTTCAGCACATTTTCTATTTATGTATGCGGATCGATTAGATGATCAATTCCATATAACAACGCTAAATGAGTTATTAAGGGTTTCGAAAGAGGAAATTCGCATTTTTCCTTTAGTAGATTTAGAAGGGAAACGATATACGCATTTAGATCATTTAGTCAGTTACCTCATAGAAAATGGATGTACGGTTGAAGAGGTCAAAGTTCCATATGAATTTCAGAAAAACGCTCATTCGATGTTAAAAATAAAAAAAAGGTAACAGGAAGGGACAAACGTTCAACGTTGTTCTTTTTCTGTTGAATATAAAATCAGCCTGCTTTTCGAATGAAAGGCAGGCTGATTCTTTGAATTAAAAGAATGATAGGTAAATCTTAATTCAACATACGAAATCAGTTAGCTCAATGAAAACGAAACGTAATGTGTTTAAAACGTATTACATACAGATTCAAAGATTCAAGATTGAATAATTTCGTTTAATCTCTTTCATTAAAGATAAAAGGCCCCGCCCTTCTTTTTTATTAAAAAGATATAGACGTTTTTTTATTAAAAGTCAAAATTATCCGGGTCTGGACCGACTCGATGATTTTGATTCAGTCCATCAATTCGCTTCATATCTTCTTCCGTTAACTCAAAATCAAATACCGATGCATTTTCAACAATTCGATGTTCTTTTGTCGTTTTTGGAATAGTTACAACACCGTTTTGTAAGTCCCACCGTAAAATGACTTGAGCAACAGATTTGTTATACTTATTTGCGATCTCTTGGAGAACTTCATTATCTAGTAATTGGCCTTGCATTAATGGAGACCAAGCTTCCAGCTGAATTCCATGTTCCCGACAAAACGCCTGAAGTTCTTTTTGGGTTAAACGTGGATGGTATTCCACTTGGTTCACCATTGGCTTAATTTCTGCGTCTTTCATCAAATCTTCAAGATGATGGATTTGAAAATTACTTACTCCAATAGCTCTTACTCGTCCTTCTTTATAAAGAGTCTCTAATGCTCTCCATGCATCTTTATACTTACCTTCTACAGGCCAATGAATGAGGTATAAATCTAGATACTCTAAACCAAGTTTTTTTAGGCTCGTTTCATAGGCTGCTATGGTAGATTCGTATCCTAAATCGGTATTCCAAACTTTCGATGTCACAAATAGATCTTCTCTAGAAATGCCAGCTTCTTTTATCCCTTCACGGATACCTTGTCCGACTCCCACTTCATTTCCATAAATAGCTGCTGTATCAACGCTGCGATAACCATGTTTAATGGCTGTTTTTACAGCATGAACTAACTCAGGACCGTCTTCTACTTTAAATACCCCGATACCAAACCAAGGCATTTTTACACCGTTATGCAAAGTTGTTGTATCTTGTAAATTTTTTGCAACCATAAATTGACCTCCTAATTGTTATAAATTGAAATTGGATTCGAACTGTATTGCTTTTTCGTAAGGATCTATCACCTCCCTTCAAGCAACGTTCGACCATGCTGATTTAGGGGAATTGATCAGAAGGCAAAGGATCGTTGTTATTCATTACATTGTATAAACAGATTTTGGCTATAATGTTTATTTTTCGAAAGGTTGGGTTTTTGGTATTTCTCTTCTTGATCTAAAAAAGAGTACTTTCTACACTATACTTTTTTTGATCTTTTTGCTCTAGGGCGCGACTCCAACCTGTTAAGATAACAGCTCCAAGAACCATTAATCCCCCTATCCATGGTGTATGAATGAGCCCAATCGAATCGGTGATCATACCACCCAAGTAGGAGCCAATAGCGATTCCAGCGTTAAATGCTGCAATATTAATCGCAGAAGCTACGTCTACTGCCCCCGGTACAAAACGTTCAGCCAGCATCACTACATATACTTGCAGTCCCGGAACGTTCATAAAAGCTAACAGCCCCATTAAGATGATCGTAATGAATGCAGCTGCCTTGAATGGAGCCGTGAAGGTTAAGATACAGAGCACAATGGCTTGCACAATAAACATATAAAATAATGCGCCAATCGGGTTTTGATTAGATAACTTTCCACCCATTACGTTACCAATCGCAATGGCAACTCCATAGACAAGCAGAATAACAGCAACCGTTCTCTCACTAAATCCAGTTATATCTTGAAGGAGTGGAGATAAATACGTAAAGACAACGAATGTACCTCCATATCCTAAAGCTGTAATGATAAATAAAAGTAATAAACGACCGTTTGTCAAAAGTTTGAACTGATCGCCAAATGTGGTACGAGCACCTTTTCGCAAATTCGATGGAACAAGAATACTGTTAGCGATGAAAGCAATCATGCCGACAACAACAATAAATATGAAAGCAAGTCTCCAACCGAATTGCTGCCCAATGAATGTGCCAAAAGGTACACCCGTAATCGTTGCTACAGTGAGGCCCGTGAACATAATGGAAATAGCACTAGCTCTGCGATTTTCTGGTACTAAACTGGCTGCGATCGTGGAGCCAATTGACATAAATACCCCATGTGAAAAGGCTGAAAGCACACGAGCAACTAGCAAAACACCTATGCTAGTGGCGCTAGCAGCAATGCTATTACCGATAATAAAAATAATCATAATCCAAAGTAATAAAGATTTGCGTGACATATTCGATGTCAAAGATGTCAGGATCGGTGCTCCAAATGTTACCCCTAACGCATATAAGGAAACGGTCAGCCCTGCTGTTGAAACAGAAACTTGTAAATCTTCAGATATAAGTGGTAATAGTCCTACACTAATAAATTCTGTTGTCCCAATGGCAAATGCACTTACTGCTAATGCCAGCAATGCCAATGTACTTCGCTTTTTATCTAAAGTCATTTTTTCGCCTCCTAATCAATTGTTTCAATCATTGCAAACAAACTATATAAATAAAAGAGTATGGTTAAAACCGGCCGGCAAATGTTATTATGATATATATAAAACACTTAGGAAAGTACGTACTTTTAAGTAATATAGATACTTAAAGGTGATATAGATACTTTTTAGTACCTATCGATTAGGAGGGAGAATGATGAAAAAAAAGAAATACAATATTCCAGTTGAAGCAACACTAGAAGTGATAGGAGGAAAATGGAAATGTGTGATCCTTTGCCATCTAACACATGGCAAAAAACGTACAAGTGAGCTGAAACGTCTTATGCCAGGCATTACACAAAAAATGTTAACTCAACAATTAAGAGAATTAGAAGAAGATGGAATTATTAATCGCATTGTTTATAATCAAATTCCTCCAAAAGTAGAATATGAGCTCAGTGAATATGGATGGAGTTTAAAAGATATTTTAGACTCTCTATGTGCATGGGGAGAAAAACATATTACCAAAGTATATGGTGATAAATTTGCTGTGTTAGAAGAGAGCGTTTTAAATGATAGACTCAAATAACATACATTGAATAGATTGGACGCTTTAATTCAAAAAAATCCTATGATCTCAGCTTTTGGCTTATTGAGAATATAAAAAACAAAAATGCAACTTCACTGCGTTGGAGTTGCGTTTTTTTGTTAATTTACAAAGAGTACGTTAAAACTTAAAAGAAGTTGTAAAAATATATCTTTATTAATACAGATTTGTTAAAGTTTTTGTTTAATATTGCTGGCCATTAGTCATCTATTGCTGCACTCCGCGGCACCAAGAAGTATAGAAACTACGCAATCCCATGGGATTTGAGAATCAAAGTTATGTTCATAAGGTAACACCATAATGATTATGTACTATATAAAAGTATTGCATGTTGTGATTTAATTCCATGTTGGTTTTTGGGAAAGCACCACAGAAGCTAACGGGTGGTGATAATTTTCCTAGTGTAGCTGCCTTTGTAAAAATCCTAAAGCATTGCACTACATTGAATAATAAAAAGTAGCCGCATATAATGTTAATTTTGATCGGTTAGTTTCTTTTTTGTGCCGTTTTTACGATGTAATAGAGACAAACATTCATTCATGGTTCTAATTAAGAAGGCTCGTACATAATGTTACAGTAAGTAATGGATTTATAGAGAAGGAGATTCAGTTGCGATGGATGATCGATTTTTGGGAGAGATCGATGGGGTAACCAAACAAATGTTGCTTGGAGTTATTGAGAAAAAGGAAAAGTGGGATCGGCTAAAAATGAGGGTAAAAATGTTGCAAGCTGTGACATTTTTAGGATTTTTGACGTTTTTCCTCTATATCATTTTTTACGTCGTTGCCCCAAGCAAGACGATCGCATCTATAATAACAATGTTTTTTGAGAGCGGGAAACATTTGTATATATTGTTGCTGCTGTTTACGTCATATTGGGGAGTATTGTTTTTGAAAAAAAAATGTGATAAAGCAGAGGAAGAATTTCATGCACTTCGTTGTGAAATTATTCAAAAAAGCACCGACTTGTGGAAAGACGAGCGAGCGTGGAAAGAGAGACATAAGCTGTTTGAAATGATAAAGGAAAAATACGACATTAACTTATATTATGAACATGGCTGAATGGTTTGCCATTCAGCCATGTTATGAATGCTAGAAAAATTTTTTTCGGTCGCGTTCTTCTTTTAAAATTTCCACGGCTTCCCGGAATCGCTGGGAATGAATAATTTCACGCTCACGCAAAAAGCGAAGGCCGTCGTTTAAATCAGGGTCATCGCTCATGTTAATAATCCATTGGTATGTGGCTCGCGCTTTTTCTTCAGCAGCGATATCTTCATATAAATCGGCGATCGGATCTCCTTTTGCTTGAATGTAAGTGGCTGTAAATGGTACCCCTGCTGCATTGTGATAAAAAAGCGCGCGGTCGTGGTCGACATAATGCGGTGCAATCCCCGCTTCTTTCAGTTGTTCTGGGGTGGCATCTTTTGTCAATTTGTATACCATCGTTGCAATCATTTCTAAATGAGCTAATTCTTCTGTTCCGATGTCTGTTAATAACCCGATCACTTTATCGGGAATGGAGTAGCGCTGATTTAGATAGCGAAGCGCTGCTGCCAGTTCTCCATCCGCTCCGCCATATTGCTCAATTAAATATTTTGCTAGTTTTGGATTGCATGTACTAACTCGCACCGGATATTGTAGCTTTTTTTCATAAATCCACATGCTAGTTCCCCCTCTATTGCCGTATGATTCAGTTAAACCTGCCAAGGCCAAGGAGTGTCATCCCAATTCCATGGATAGTTCGAATAGCTATTTCCATATTGCTGAAGAGGTCCATAAGCGGCTTCATATTGTTTTTTTAGTTTCTTCCGCTTTTGAGCGAGTTGATTAAACTGTTGAATCGCTTGGTAATCGGTAGGATGGGTGTCGAGGTAAAGTGTCAATTCAACGAGGGCAAAATCAACGGCTTGCAGTTGCTCAAGGAGTTCGTAATATTCTTTCGGCATTTGTTTCATAGTCCATCACCTTTGTTGTTTACTTCATAAGGGCCGTAGTACGGATCATAAAAAATTTTCCAAAGTGTTCCTTTTTTTAAGGCTTCGTGAAGTGAAAATTGCGGTAAATTTGGTGGCTGGAATCCTACATATAAGTTCGGAGCGGTGACATATGTTTTCACGTGAATGGGTGGACATGGATCGAATGGGCTTACATATGGCATATATTGTTTCCGCGTTGTAAACATGAGCAAACCTCCTTTGTTACAAATCTTCAGTTTATGTGTATGAATCTTTTTTTTATTCATGCCTTCCTTTTTCGATGAATACATGTTAACAAGGGGGAACACTCAATGCGATTTCGTTTACTATGTGTGATAACAGGATTTATTTGCGGGTATTTAATGATAAAATGGACGCCGAATGTAACACCGTTTGTTTTTACAACTTTTATTACAGAATTTTTGTTTAATCCACTTCGCTCTTTTTTAGCGATGGTCTGTTTTCTTATTGGCTTTTTGGCGAATGCTGTATTAATTCGGTCTCTCATTGAAGGCATGACCCATCTGTTACGCCGAAAGCAAATGAAGTGGGGACAATGGTTTATGAGTTGTGGGGTGATACCGAGCTTTTACTCTTTATTTCAATGGAATACGGTCCTCACTATGTTGTTTTTCATTTTCTCGCTGATTTATGGTATCATATCGATAGATTTGCAGCGCGATCGTCGTTACAATCAATAGTTCTAGGAGGCGCTATGTTTATCGGTTTTCTCTTTCTTTTTTTATGCTTGTTTATTTATATGTGGTGGGAAGCGCATCGAAACCGTGTCGTTGAGGTGGAGTTATCATTTGTAAATTTTCCAAGCAGTTTCCATGCGTTTACCATTTTTTTTATTTCTGATCTTCATCGACGCACATTATCCGATACCATTGTCCGTCGAGTGAAGGGAAAAGCGGACATCGTTCTTATTGGGGGCGATTTGACGGAAAAAGGAGTACCTTTTGCGCGCGTAAGGAAAAATATTCGTCAGCTCAAAGCAATCGGTCCGATTTATTTTGTATGGGGCAACAATGATCATGAAGTGAGTGAGTACGAGCTGGAAAAGCTGTTACTAGAAGAAGGAGTTCATATTTTAGATAATCGTGCGGTGATATGGACATCGGGGGAAGGGGAAAAAATAGCCCTTCTTGGGGTGGATGATATTAGCAAACGACGCGACCGCCTCGATGCTGCCCTTCTTCATGCTAGCGAAGGATCGTTTCGAATTCTTGCTTCCCATAATCCCGAGATTGTCCGAAAAATTCGTCCAGAGCATCATATTTCACTCGTGTTAAGCGGTCATACACATGGAGGACAAATTCGGTTTTTCACGTTTGGGCTTTACGAAAAAGGGGGCATGAAACAGGTGAATGGAACGACGGTATATGTAAGCAATGGATATGGAACGACAAATGTTCCGCTTCGCCTCGGCGCTCCTGCGGAAACGAATTTGATTACGATCCGCCGTTGGGAGGAAAACGATGTTAATAGATAAAGGCAAATACAATATTAAAGCGGTTTCGACAATGCTTGGCATTCAGCCCGGAACGCTGCGGGCATGGGAACGTCGGTATCAGGTGATTGCTCCGAAGCGCACGGCTTCCGGTCATCGCTTATATACAGATGAGCAAGTCGAAATTTTAAGGAAGTTAGTTGCAAAAGTAAACGAAGGGTTGACGATTCGGCAGGCGGTTGCCTTAGTGATAGAGGAAAGCAAAGATCCGATACCTTCGTTCACTAAAGGCGACGAGGTTGCTAAGAAATTGGACGAGCTACTGCAATCGTTTATTTTGTTCGATGAACAGCGAGCTCACGCTTCGTTGAGCTATTTATTCAGCGTTTATACTGTTGAGACAGTAGTGACAGATGTTCTTCCCTCTTTATTATGTCACATCTATCTTTGGCGAATACAGAAAAAAATGACAAGTGCGCATGAACAGTTTGCCCGCTCTTTTTTACGCTCAAAACTTGGAGCGATTGTATTGAATATTCCGATCGTTTCTCAATGTCCAAAAGCTGTTTCTATTCTTGGGCCCAATGAGACAGATGAACTCATATTATTAATATTTACAGCCTTTCTTCGCTTAAAAGGAATCCATGCCATTTATATAGGGGGAGATGTTTCTGAATCTGATTTTCTGGCGATGCTAAATGATGCGAAGCCGACTTTTCTTTTTTTCTCTTGTATGAATTTTGACCATATCGAAAAAATGAATGAACTTGTTAGCAGGCTGCGTGACCAAGCTCCTGATATTACCATTGGTCTAATTGGAGAAGCGGCAGCGTCACATCCATTTTATGTTGGAAAAGTGAAGGAACAATGGGAAAAATGGCTGGCTCAACGCATTGATGAACAAAAATAGCAATATGGAAACACATAATGCTTGTCTAAATGATGAAAAACGATGTAAACTCATTAATAATAACAAAAGAACCATTTGCAAATGATTTCATACAATAAACATAAGAGATGGCTGTGTAGGTAAGGAGGGTCGTTGATGCGTCTTGAACGCTTAACCCACAATAAAATTAAAATTTTTCTCACGTTTGATGATTTAATGGATCGCGGCTTAACGAAAGAGGATTTATGGAAAGATACGTTTAAAGTCCACCAGTTGTTTCGAGATATGATCGAGGAAGCAAGTGAGGAACTCGGCTTTGAAGTAAATGGGTCTATCGCGGTCGAAGTATACTCTTTACCGGCACAGGGAATGGTTGTAATCGTAACAAGCGATGGCCAATATGATGATGTAGAGGAAGAATTTGCTGATGATTATATCGAAATGCAGGTAACGCTCGATGAGAGTGATGACATATTTTACGAATTTCAAACGTTTGAAGATGTCATTCAGCTCGCCCATCGTCTTTATGCGATCGGTTGCCTAGACGGTACATTGTATTCGTACCATAATCGCTTTTATTTGCATGTATCAGAGGAACCGCCTGTTAATATCGATAACTTTATCGCGATATTAGCAGAGTTTGGGAGCCCTTCAACGATAACCATTCATCGTGTTCAAGAATATGGAAAAAAAATCATTGATCATCGAGCCATTGAACAACTCGTTCGCTATTTTCCTGCTAATTAGAGAATGTTCGGTCAAACTCCTATTGGAGAGGGAGTTTGACCTTTTGCTTAATAAGAAATTTTAATGGACATATTATCTATCTTCAGTGCCCGATCAGTTTGCTTTTGAATCATCAACATCGATGCAACATTTGTATAAAGCATGACTTGAACGTGATGTTTGAGATCTCCGCAAGCGCTTCCACAAAAAAACACTTGTCTGTCGCGGGAGAGGGGCTAGGATGTCGACATTTTGCCGTTTGTCCACAGGATGCAGGCAGTTTTTAAGCGAAATCAGAATGCTTGCGCTTTTCTTTTTTCTTAATGAAAGGTTGGCATTATAAATGCATTCGGTTTTCGTGCTCTGGTGATGGATATCATACTCCGCAAATATTATTTTTCTAGAAAATGTTATGCATGTGCGTATAAATCAACAGACTGTAAAGCTGTAAAGGAAAAGAAAGGGATTTGTTGATATAAAAAAGATGTAAACGATTACAAATACGATGAGAACGAGAAAAATTTTAATTTTTTTTCTTTGCATAAAGAGGTGGAAGGTGTATACTATGACATGAAAGGTGGACAATATCAAATATCACAGTGACTTGTATGGGAGGTTTACGTATGGTAGCCGACAAGCATACCAGCGAAGAAAAGCATGAAGAAAAGCATGACGTCTTAAAGGCGACGCAAATCGTCATACATAGAGCGTTAGAAAAGCTCGGATATCCTGAAGAGGTATATGAGCTATTGAAAGAGCCGATTCGCATGCTAACAGTGAAAATTCCTGTGCGCATGGATGACGGTACTGTGAAAATTTTCACCGGCTACCGCGCCCAACATAACGATGCGGTTGGACCAACAAAAGGGGGCATTCGTTTTCATCCAAATGTAACTGAACGAGAAGTAAAAGCGTTATCTATTTGGATGAGTTTAAAATGCGGAATTGTTGATTTACCTTACGGTGGAGGAAAGGGTGGCATCGTTTGCGACCCTCGCAATATGTCGTTCCGTGAGCTAGAGCGATTAAGCCGTGGATACGTTCGTGCAATTAGCCAGATCGTCGGTCCGACAAAGGATATTCCGGCGCCAGACGTGTTTACGAATTCGCAAATTATGGCATGGATGATGGATGAGTATAGCCGCATTGACGAATTTAACTCACCGGGATTCATTACGGGAAAACCGCTTGTGTTGGGTGGTTCACACGGTCGTGAAACAGCAACAGCCAAAGGGGTTACGATTTGCATTCGTGAAGCGGCGAAAAAGCGCGGCATTGATTTAAAAGGCGCGCGTGTAGTTGTTCAAGGATTTGGTAATGCTGGAAGCTTTTTAGCGAAATTCATGCATGATGCTGGAGCGAAAGTCATCGGTATTTCCGATGCCTACGGTGCGCTTTACGATCCAAATGGATTAGATATTGATTATTTGCTTGATCGTCGGGATAGCTTTGGAACTGTGACGAAGCTATTTAAAAATACGATTACGAATAAAGAATTGCTTGAACTAGATTGCGATATTTTAGTGCCAGCTGCGATTGAGAATCAGATTACGGAGGAAAACGCTCATAATATTAAGGCGAGCATCGTTGTAGAAGCAGCGAATGGTCCAACAACGCTCGAAGCTACAGAAATTTTAACACAACGAGGTATTTTAATCGTTCCAGACGTGTTAGCGAGCGCAGGTGGAGTGACTGTTTCTTATTTTGAATGGGTGCAAAATAACCAAGGATATTATTGGTCTGAAGAAGAAGTAGAAGAAAAGTTAGAAAAAGTGATGGTGAAAGCGTTTAATAACGTATATGAAACGGCACAGACGCGCCGCGTTGATATGAGATTGGCAGCGTATATGGTCGGAGTTAGAAAAATGGCCGAGGCATGCCGTTTCCGCGGATGGATTTAAGCGAGTGAACATATTTGCAACATATGAAAAAATCTCCTATCATTTTGATGATAGGAGATTTTTTACGTACGATTAAGGAGTGAAGAACGATATGAAGGATGAAAAAATCATCATCGTTGGGGGAGGGCCTTGTGGACTCGCGGCCGCGATTGCGTTACAAGATGTCGGCTATCAGCCGTTAGTGATAGAGAAAGGGAATATTGTCAACTCCATTTATCATTATCCAACCCATCAAACGTTTTTTAGTTCGAGTGACCGATTAGAAATCGGCGGGGTACCATTTATTACTGAAAACCGAAAACCAAAACGAAACCAGGCGCTCGCGTACTATCGCGAAGTCGTCACACGAAAACAAATTCGCGTTCAGACGTTTGAAAAAGTCGAACAAGTGGCCAAGCAAGAGGATGGAACGTTTATTGTGAAGACAACAAAAGGAGAATATCGCGCTGAATATGTGATTGTCGCTACCGGCTATTACGATCATCCGAATTATATGAACGTGCCGGGAGAAAATTTACCGAAAGTGACGCACTATTTTAAAGAGGGACATCCATATTACAATACCGATTGCGTGGTGATTGGCGGCAAAAATTCAAGTGTTGATGCCGCATTGGAGCTTGTGAAAGCAGGGGCTCGTGTCACTGTTTTATATCGAGGAAGCGAATATTCGTCAAGCATTAAGCCATGGATTTTGCCAGAGTTTGACTCGCTTGTTCGTCAAGGGATCATTCACATGGAGTTTAATGCTCATGTGAAAGAAATTACGGAAGACTCGGTGATTTACACAGTAGGAGAAGAAGTGAAAACGATTAAAAACGACTTTGTGTTTGCGATGACGGGGTATCATCCTGATCATGAATTTTTAAAGAAAATGGGAGTTGGAATTGACGCAGAAACAGGACGTCCTCTTTATGATCCTGAGACGATGGAAACAAATGTGCCAGGCATTTTTATTGCTGGTGTCATTGCGGCAGGAAATGATGCGAATGAAATTTTTATTGAAAACGGCCGATTCCACGGACAGCAAATTGCGGCTTGTATTGTCAAACGCGAGCAAGCAAAATAATAAGGAGTAAACAGAAAAGCCGCTCAAGAAATCGAATTCTGAGCGGCTTTTGTTTTTAATCGATACCTAGAAAAGAAGAAGCGTTGCAAAAAACACCTTTTCCTCTTGATCAGCGTTGTTGTGGGGAAGAATGTTTGCTTATCGCATTATTCCATAAACATTTCTTGTAACTGTTGAGGATCGTTCGTAAGTTCAAGGGCAACGAGCAATTTAATGCGTGCTTTTTGCCCGCTTAAGCCGTTGGAGAAGATGACACCCATTTCTTTCAGTTGTTTGCCGCCTCCCTCATAACCGTATATATCTTGGACGATGCCGTTAAAACAGCGGGAGACAAGCACGACCGGAATGTTCGCTTCTAGAAGAGAGCGCACGCCTGTTGCAGCTCGTGGAGGCAAGTTTCCCTGCCCTAATGCTTCAATGACAACGCCATCGAGCGGCAATGTTTGAATTGCTTGGAAAACACTTTCATCCATGCCAGCATATGCTTTTAACAGAATGACGTTTTTTGTGATTTGTTGAATCGGGTATGTGGTTCGTTTCGTTGGTGCATGATGAAAAAACACGCCGCGTTTTGTAACGATACCGATTGGTCCGTATTGCGGACTTTGAAATGTTGCGATATTTGAGGTATGGGTTTTTGTGACATTTTTTGCCGTGTGGATTTCGTCATTTAATACCACTAATACGCCTTTTCCGCAAGCTTCATCGCTTCCGGCCACTTTCACGGACGAAATTAAATTATAAAGCCCGTCTGCGCCAATTTCATTACTCGAGCGCATCGCCCCGGTAACAACAATCGGTACGTTCGCCTGAACGGTTAGGTCTAAAAAATACGCTGTTTCTTCTAACGTATCGGTTCCATGGGTAATGACAATTCCTTCGATTTGTTCTTTTGCTACTTTTTCTTCAATCTTATTGCGCAATACAAGCATTTCCACCGGTGTAATGTGTGGTGACGGCAAGTGAAATAACTCTTCGACTTGAATGTCGCCGAGATTTTTTAGTGACGGAGTTGTATCGTGAAGAGGGTTGGTTTCATGCGGTCGGACAGCTCCTGTCTTTTCATCTTCTTTCATCGAAATTGTTCCACCAGTATGAATGATTAAAATTTTTTTCATCGTTTTCCCCCCAATATGATCAAAAACAGAAATAAATGTCATTTTCAATAATCATAATCTCATGTTACCATAAAGATAAAAAGAACGGATAGAAACGAGGATCTGTATGTTAACGTTAATTTCTGCTGGTGTTGCTCCAGGTGTTGCGTTACTTAGTTATTTTTATTTAAAAGATGAATATGAAACAGAGCCGCTTTCTCTTGTGTTGCGCACATTTTTATTCGGAGCGATTCTTGTTTTTCCGATTATGTTTATTCAATATGTCCTTCATGTGGAAGGAATTGTGACGGCCAAATTCGCACAGGCGTTTTTCGTCTCAGGGCTTCTTGAAGAGTTTGTAAAATGGTTTGTTGTGTATTTTTTTATTTTTGATCATCATGAATTTGATGAACCATATGATGGAATTGTTTATAGTGCGAGCGTGTCGCTTGGATTTGCGACAATGGAAAATATTTTATATTTGTTCGCTAACGGCGTTGAGTTTGCGGTGACAAGAGCGGTGTTGCCTGTGTCAAGTCACGCGTTGTTTGCCGTCATCATGGGATTTTATTTAGGAAAAGCAAAATTTTCTAACTGGAAGCACCGTTATGTCTTCTTTTCCTTTTTATTTCCGCTTTTGTTGCACGGGACGTATGATTTTATTTTACTAACGCAAGAAAAATGGGGATATTATATGGTGCCATTTATGTTATTTTTATGGTGGCTGGCGCTTCGCAAAGTGAAGCAAGCCAAAGGGCTGCATTACCACGAAGTCGCCTCCCCAGCAAAAAGCCAAGTCTAAACGACTTGGTTTTTTTTTGTATAAAAAGGCAGTTTGAACAAAAAATAGGGATAAAAACTATTAGGATAGAAAAGGAGGGTTCTTTATGTTGGGGAAGGCGAAACGCTATCCAATTGTTATGTTTTTGTTCGCTTTTTTATTGGTATACGAGCTGCCTACAGAAAAAGCAAGCGCATTTTCCAATCAAGTGATTCAGCGCGGTGCGGTAGGTGACGATGTCATTGAGTTACAAGCACGTTTACAATATATCGGCTTTTATAATGGAAAAATCGATGGGGTATTCGGATGGGGAACGTATTGGGCTGTGCGTAACTTTCAATATGAATATGGTTTGCCAGTCGATGGACTTGCCGGCGCAAGCACAAAAGCAAAGCTAGTGAAAGTGTCTAGGTATCACGAACAATTCGTAAAAGAACAAATTCGAAAAGGAAATTCCTTTACACATTACGGTGGCAAGCCGCTAAGCCAACAGGTGAAACGAGGCGGCGGTTCAGCACGCGCTTCTACGAGAGTAACGGCCGCCAATGTGCCGAAAGGATTTTCGCAAAATGATATTCAACTTATGGCCAATGCTGTTTATGGGGAAGCGCGCGGGGAGCCTTATATCGGTCAAGTTGCTGTGGCAGCGGTCATTTTAAACCGACTTGATCATCCGTCGTTTCCACATACGGTAGCAGGGGTCATTTTCCAACCGGGGGCGTTTACGGCTGTCGCTGATGGACAAATTTGGCTGACACCGAATGAAACGGCGAAAAAAGCAGTTCTTGATGCGATTAACGGTTGGGACCCTACAGGTGGAGCAATTTATTATTTTAATCCAGCAACGGCGACGAGCAGTTGGATTTGGAATCGCCCGCAAATTAAACAAATTGGCAAGCATATTTTTTGTAAATAAACTAGGAGGTGAACGACATGTTACGGGTGCTATTAATTGGTGTATTGTCACTTGGGGTTGTTGGAACCGCTTATTGGGGATATCGTGAACATCAAGAAAAAAACGCGGTTTTATTGCATGCTGAAAACAACTATCAGCGTGCCTTTCATGATTTAACGTATCAAATTGATTTATTGCACGATAAAATTGGAACGACGCTCGCAATGAATTCGCGTGCTTCGCTTTCTCCGGCGCTCGCTGAAGTGTGGCGAATTGCTTCAGAGGCGCATTCGGATGTAGGGCAGTTGCCACTTTCGTTACTTCCTTTTAATAAGACTCAGCAGTTTCTTGCGCAAATTGGTGAATTTAGCTATCGAACGGCGATTCGTGACTTAGAGAAAGAACCGTTAACAAAAGGAGAATATCAAACATTGCGAGCGCTTTATAAAAGTGCTGCGAATATTCAGCAGGAACTTCGCAATGTACAACATTTAGTATTACAAAATAATTTGCGTTGGATGGACGTCGAGCTTGCGCTGGCGACAGAGAAACAACCTAGTGATAACATCATCATTGATGGATTTAAGGCAGTCGAAAAAAATGTTGAATCAGCGGATTTCGGTCCGACTTTTACAAGCTTAGAAAATAAAGAAAAAGGATTTGTCCGCGTTAGCGGAAAATCGATTACAAAGGAAGAGGCGAAGCACGTCGCCGTTTCCTTTTTAGGGCTAAAAGGGACAGAAAAAATCAAAGTAGTTCGCAGTGGGAAAGGAGCGGATGAACGCTTTTATAGCTTAACAATTCACGATCCAAAAACGAATGCTGATACGTATATCGATATTACGGAAAAAGGCGGCTATCCGATTTGGGTCATTGACAGCCGTCCGATTAAAAAACAAAAGATCAGCGTACATGAAGCGGCAGTGAAAGGGATGGAGTTTTTAAAGAAGCATAAATTTACGAACCTAGAGCTATATGATAGTACACAATATGATAATGTTGCTGTTCTTACGTTTGTAACCAATGAAAACGGTGTTCGCATTTATCCGGAAGCGATAAAGATGAAGGTGGCTCTTGATGATGGAAAGATCGTCGGCTTTTCTGCGCGCGACTATTTATCCTCGAACATCAAGCGTCCTTTGCCAAAACCGGCATTAACGGTCGAACAGGCAAGAACGAAAATCAATCCAAATTTAAAAGTGATGGAACAGCGTCAAGCGATCATCACGAATGATATGAATCAAGAAGTACTCTGTTATGAATTTTTAGGGACATTGGGTGACGATACGTATCAAATCTTTGTTAACGCGAAAACTGGTACGGAAGAGAAAGTAGAAAAACTACAAGGCGTGGAACAACTTTATGATTAAAGGAAAAGCTTGTCATCAGCTTTTCCTTTTTGTTTAATTAAGATAAAGAGACCGCCATGAATGCGAGGGGGAAACAAATGATAAAAATTGGGGATACTTTAACTCTTGAATCAACAAATGGAAAAGAGGTACATGAATATAAATGTAAAGTCATTGACGTTTTTCCGAACCATGTACATATTGATTATCCCGTGAATATGAAAACAGGAAAAACGGTGTTTTTATTAAATGGAATGCAATTTAAAGCAAGTTTTGTTGGAAAAGATGACAATCTTTATTTGTTTGACACCGAAGTAACGGGAAAAGTGCGCGATCCAGTTCCAATGGTTGTTCTTTCATATCCGGGAGAAGAACAGCTCGTTCGCGTTCAGCGCCGTCAATACGTTCGGGTAGAAGCAAACGTAGATGTCGCGATTCATCCGCTTCATGGTGAATTTTCACCGTTTACAACGATGACGACGGATATTAGCGCAGGGGGAGCTGCCATTGTTCTGCCGCAGCAGGTTCAGCAGTTTTTACCGGGGATGGTTGTAGAAGCTTGGCTTGTGTTATGTATGAAATCGGGAGACTACCATTATTTAAAACTACCGGCGAAGGTCATTCGCGTTTTTCAAGCGGAGTGCAGCGATGTCTATCGAGCATCGTTACAATTTCTCACGATGTCTCCGCAAGAGCGGTTATTGCTCATTCGTTATAGTTTTGAGCGGCAATTAGAACTACGCCAAAAAGAAGAATAAATGAAGCGTTCATGTGCAATAATAGGGACAAAAACGGAAGTCGGGTGTGTAGGGATGAAACGAATCGAACAGCTATTGTTAAAAGTAGTTGTCATTCAATTTATTTTTTTATTTATTGCACAATGCTTGCTGCTATACACGCCGCTTGCTCCCTATTTAGGAAAAGTGTATGAATATGAAGGGGTCAGTAAGCAAGAAAAAACAAAAACAATGGAAACAATCGTCGACCAGTGACGGTTCATATGATAAAATATCATCGGAGTACGCAGGAATTTCCTGCTTTTTTCTTTGATAAAATAGATTTGAACGAATTGTGGGTGGTTTTATGATGAGTAAACGAATATCGATTGCGATTGATGGGCCAGCAGCGGCAGGAAAAAGCACTGTCGCTAAAATTTTGGCGGAAAGACTTTCTTATCTTTATATTGATACAGGAGCGATGTACCGAGCGCTGACGTATCGTGCCTTGCAAGAAGGAATTGACCTTGACGATGAAAAGGCATTAATTGCTTTATTAAAAGATACATATATTGAGTTAAAGCCATCAGAGCGCGGACAACTTGTGTTTGTCAATGGGGAAGATGTGACCAACATTATTCGCAATGAGAAAGTAACGAATTCTGTATCGATCGTTGCTAAGCATCCGCTAGTGCGCCAAGAAATGGTTGCACGCCAGCGCGCCTTAGCGCAGCATGGGGGGGTAGTGATGGATGGCCGCGATATCGGTACACATGTCCTTCCACATGCAGAAGTGAAGATTTTTTTAAAAGCATCTGTAGAAGAAAGGGCACAGCGCCGTCATGCTGAAAATATTGCAAGGGGCTTTGAATCCGATCTAGAAACGTTAAAAGAGGAAATAGCCCGTCGCGACAAAATTGATTCAGAACGGAAGGTAGCCCCGCTCAAAAAAGCGGAAGATGCTGTTGAAATTGATACAACTTCTTTATCGGTTGACGATGTCGTTAATCGCATTATGGAAATTGTAGATGAAAGGACGGGGTGACATTGGATTTTTATTCCTTTGCCAAAGGAGTAGTAAAAGGAATTTTAAAGCCCCTTTACCGTGTTGAAGTGATTGGGATAGAACAGTTTCCAAAGGAGGGAGGAGTGCTCCTTTGTGCAAACCATATTAGCAACCTTGACCCTCCGATTGTTGGAATTACGGCTCCTCGACCGATTCATTTTATGGCAAAAGAGGAGTTGTTCCATGTACCGGTATTGAAAAACTTGATTTCTTCGTTACACGCATTTCCAGTCAAACGAGGAATGAGCGATCGCCAAGCGTTGCGAGTCGGATTAGATGTTTTAAAGCAAGGACATGTATTAGGAATTTTCCCGGAAGGTACGCGAAGCAAGGACGGAAAATTGCAGAAGGGGCTATCCGGAGTTGGCTTTTTTGCATTACGGACAAATGCAGCCGTTGTCCCTTGTGCTATCATCGGACCATATCGACCGTTTAAAAAATTGAAAGTTGTTTACGGAGCTCCGATTCATATGGAGCCGCTTCGCGCGAAAAAAGCTTCCCCTGAGGAAGCAACGGATTATATTATGGACCATATTCAAGCGCTTTTGGACCAATATCAGTAAGCATTCGCTTACATGTCTTTTGTGAAAATATGGTATAATAAATAGAAAAAGCGGTCCTTCGGGAAAATCATAACGTTTTTTTGTTTGGACATGATATAGTTAAGCAGGGAACATGTTCCAACTCTACGGATGTTTGGTAAATCTGTATGGACCGTCAGTCGACTAAGGAGGGTTAAGAATGGTAGAGGACATGAATTTAGAAGTGAAGGTTTATAAGGTAGGTGACATCGTTCAGGGAAAAGTCGTCAAATTAGAAGACAAGCAAGTGCTTGTCGATATTGAGGGAAGCAAGCAAAGCGGTATTATTCCGATTAGCGAATTATCGAGCCTTCATATCGAGAAAACGAGCGATGCCGTTTCTGTAGGTGACGAAATTACCGCTAAAGTAAAAAAAGTAGAGGAAGGCACGAACGAAGAAGAAGGGCTGTTAATCTTATCGAAAAAAGCCGTAGATGCTGATCGTGCTTGGGAAGAGTTAGAAAGAAAATTTGCTAGCGGTGAAACGTTCGATGTCGTCGTCAAAGACATCGTCAAAGGTGGGCTTGTCGCTGATGTAGGGATACGTGGATTTATTCCAGCTTCACTCGTCGAGCCTCATTTTGTTGAAGACTTTTCCGATTATAAAGATCGTCCGCTTGCTGTCAAAGTCGTGGAATTGGATCGTGAGAAAAATCGCGTTATTTTATCGCATCGTGCTGTTATTGAACAAGAGCAAGAGGAACAGAGAAAACAAGCATTTCGTCGCTTAGAACCGGGCCAAGTGCTTGAAGGGACTGTGCGGCGCATCGCGGATTTTGGCGTATTCGTCGACATTGGTGGATTTGACGGGCTTGTACATATTTCTCAACTTTCCCATACGCGTGTCGCTCATCCATCCGATGTAGTTCAAGAGGGTGAGAAAGTAAAAGTCAAAGTGCTTTCTGTTGATGAAGAACATGGCCGCATCTCCTTATCAATTAAGGATGCATTGCCGGGTCCGTGGGAAGGTATTGGTGAAAAAATCGCTCCTGGCGATGTGGTAACAGGCAAAGTAAAACGATTAGTTCCATTTGGAGCGTTCGTCGAGATTTTCCCGGGTGTGGAAGGATTAGTGCATATTTCGCAAATTTCAAATAAGCGTATCGGCACTCCACACGAAGCGTTAAAAGAAGGAGAAGAAGTAAAAGCGAAAGTGCTCGAAGTCAACGAGGCGGAGCACCGCATTTCCCTCAGCATTCGCGAGTTAACTGAAGAAGTGGCTGCTGAGGAAGATTATAGCCAGTACACAAAGCCATCTAACGAGTCAAAAGGATTCCAGTTAGGCGAAGTGATCGGTGAACAGTTAAAAAAATTAAAATAATGGTGGTAACGTAATGAGCAGGGCGAGACGAAAAATCGAACATATCGCGCACGCGCTTTCTACTGGTTCAGTAGGGAAGCATGGTTTCGACGACATCGTTTTTGTGCATCAAAGCCTGCCTAATCTGCGTACAAATGATATTGACTTACGTACAACCTTAGGCGAACTTACGTTAAGTTCGCCTCTTTTTATCAATGCGATGACCGGCGGGGGCGGACGAGCAACGTTGGAAATTAACAAAGGGCTAGCGGAAGCGGCGAAAGAATGTCGTATTGCTATGGCGGTCGGTTCACAAATGGCGGCGCTCAAGGATGCAAACGAACGCCCTTCTTTTGAAATTGTGCGACAAGTAAATCCGAATGGAGTGATTTTTGCTAATATTGGAAGTGAAGCAACGGTTGAGGATGCCAAGCGTGTGGTCGATATGATTGAAGCGAACGGCTTACAAATTCATTTAAATGTCGTTCAAGAACTTATCATGCCAGAAGGGGATCGCGATTTTACAGGAGCGTTAAGACGGATTGAACAAATCGTAAGACATGTCGACGTTCCTGTCATTGTCAAGGAAGTTGGCTTTGGCATGAGTAAAGAAACAGCTGTACAGCTAGCGGATGTAGGTGTTATGATCGTCGATGTTGGTGGATTTGGCGGAACGAATTTTGCCCGCATTGAAAATCAAAGACGTTCCGCTATATTATCGTATTTTAACGAATGGGGGATTTCGACAGCTGCGTCCATTGTCGAAGTTTCCCAAACGGTTCCCCATCTTTCTGTCATTGGCAGCGGCGGTGTACGCACCGCCTTTGATGCCGCTAAAGCGATTGCTTTAGGAGCAGCGGCTGTTGGCGTTGCTGGTTCGTTTTTAAAATTATTGATAGAAGAAGGAGTCGCATCATTAGTGGAGGAAATTCATGCGCTGCATACCGATTTATCATTGATTATGAGCGCACTTGGGGCGAAAACGATTGAGGAATTGCGGCGCGTTCCGCTTGTTATTCGCGGTGACACGCATCATTGGTTAACGGAAAGAGGATTTGACACGAAAGTATATAGTTGTCGATAACCCCCTTCATCCCGATGACTAAAATTCACGGGATGAAGGGGTTTTTTAATGAAATGGGCATAGATAGGAGGTGTTTATCTAATGCATAAAGAAAGGCAAATACCGGTTCTATCTGTTTTTCTCAGAAATGAGAAACTCTCCACTTTTTTATATGCCTATATAACTTTATTGTCAGAAAAATGATTATCTCATTTTAAAAAGGGAAAAATAGAGGTTGAGAACGTCTACCGTTAGAAAGAAGGGAATTGTATGTTTTTTTTTTAAGAAAGCAAGAAAAAAACAAACAGCTAAGAACCAACAAGAGCAAAAACAGCAGAGCCAAAATCAGCAACAGCAGGATTTTCTTTCTACCGATTTAGATCAAAATCTACAAGAACTGCAAAACATCTATCAAAATTGTATGGATGTCGTTTTTCGCCCATTTAAAATTGGTGGGAAAACAAAAGCTGCCCTTATCTATATCGACGGTTTAGCTAACATCGAAGAAATCGATGCGAGCGTACTCATCCCTTTGATGAAAGAAAATAATGCCAAGGAGAATGAGAATACCGACCAGCTAATTCCTGTCTATCATATACTAGAACAAAAATTGACCGTTTCGAAGGTAGAGAAGGTACAGACGATTACAGCGTGCATTGAACATATCTCTGACGGAAACCCGGTTTTGCTTATCGACCAACAAAGCGAAGGATTCGCATTAGGTTTGTCAAATTGGGAAAAACGTTCCATCGAAGAACCAACGGGGGAATCCGTGATAAGAGGACCTCGGGAGGGATTCACCGAATCATTAGGGACTAACCTTTCTTTATTGCGCAGAAAAATAAGAAGCCCACAGCTAAAAATGAAATCAATGAAAATAGGGGAGTATACCCAGACCGAAGTGGTCATCTCTTATATTGAAGGAATTGCCGATCAAGCATTGATCCGAGAAGTAGAGAGCCGGCTTAACCGTATCAAGGTAGACGGAATTTTGGAAACGAGCTATATTGAAGAGTTCATCGAGGACAATCCTTATTCCCCGTTTCCTCAAGTATTGGATACCGAACGTCCTGATGTTGTAGTGGCGAGTCTGCTTGAAGGACGAGTGGCGATTCTTCAAGATGGCACTCCTTTCGCTTTGATTGTACCGGTTTCTTTTTATTCCTTACTGCAATCAAGTGAAGATTACTACCAACGATTTTTAATCAGCACGGTAATCCGCTGGATGCGTTATATATTTCTCTTGATATCGCTTTTGCTGCCGTCATTGTATGTGGCGATCCTGACCTTTCATCAGGAAATGATTCCTACTACGCTTTTGATTAGCATAGCTGCTTCTCGGGAGATGATTCCGTTTCCGGCACTGGTTGAAGCGTTACTTATGGAAGTGGTATTTGAGGCCTTACGTGAAGCGGGATTGAGGCTTCCTAAACAAGCGGGTGCTGCTGTTAGTATCGTTGGTGCTCTGGTGATTGGGCAAGCTGCGGTCCAAGCAGGGCTTGCTTCTTCTCCACTGATCATGGTGGTTGCATTAACAGGAATCGCCTCTTTTACCATTCCCCGCTATACGACCGGAATAGCATTAAGGATGCTGCGCTTTCCCATGATCTTATTGGCAGGGACGTTAGGGCTTCTCGGGATTATGCTCGGGCTGCTCATGATTCTTACTCATATGGCGACGCTTCGTTCTTTCGGCGTTCCCTATTTATCTCCTATGGCTCCAATGCAAGTGAGAGAAATGAAAGACGTGTTGATACGCGCACCTTGGTGGAAGTTAAATACGCGTCCCCGTTTAACGAGAACAGATAACATCCAACGGCAAGGTCCGGATCAGAAACCAGATCCTGATTACGGAAATGACAAGACGAGTAAAGGAAAAGGAGGATCATGATGATGATTGAGAAAGGAAAAATATCTGCCATGCAAATGGGAATAATGATGTATCCTACTATCACCGCAACAGCCATTCTCTTAGTCCCTGCCATCACTGCCCGATATGCGAAGCAGGATATGTGGCTTTCTCCCTTCTGGGCTTCTCTCATTGGCTTTCTGACAGTTTACATTGCTGTTCAGTTACATCATCTCTATCCGCAAAAAACCCTCATTGAGTACAGTGAGGATATTCTCGGCAAGTTTCTAGGGAAAGCGATTGGATTTATCTTTTTATTTTTCTATTTGCATGCAAATGGAATTATTATCCGAGAGTATGGCGAATTTGTTGTAGGTAACTTTCTTAGTCATACTCCATTAGTCGTTGTAATGGGAAGTATGATTCTCGTATGCTCCTTTGCCGTTCGTAGCGGTGTGGAAGTGATAGGCCGGCTTGCGGAAGTGATTGTACCTGTTGTGATTATCCTGATATTGACCAATATTATCCTGTTGATCCCGGATATGAAAGTAGAGAATATGTTTCCAATCATGGAAAAGGGAATAATGCCTTCGCTCATGGGGGCGATCATCCCGCAAGGTTGGTTTACTGAATTCCTCCTCATCGCTTTTCTGCTTCCTTACGTTGACGATCGCAATAAAGGAAAGAAATGGGGCATGATCTCGGTCACCGCCGTCATGTTGACTTTATCTCTCATCAACATTGCCGTCCTTTTCGTCCTAGGAGGGATCACATCCCGTTTTCTCTATCCCGCGTTTAGCGCTGTCCGTTACGTTAGCATCGCGGATTTTCTAGAACACATTGAAGCCATCGTAATGGCCCTTTGGGTAGCAGGGGTTTTTGTGAAGATTGCCGTCTTTTATTACGCTTTAGTGTTAGGAACAGCTCAATGGCTGAATTTGTCAGATTATCGCCCGATCACTTTTCCCATAGGATTTTTACTGCTGTTATTTGCCGTCTGGTCGGCGCCGAATTTAATCGAATTGACCCATTTTCTAGGAAGCTCTTCTCCGTTTTACCGAATTTCGATCCAAACAGGAATTCCTCTTATTCTGCTATTCATCGCAAAATGGCGCAGAAAAACCAATAACCAAAAGTTAACACAACAAGGATAAGGATAGCAACGAAACAAGGGGTAAAAAGGAGATCAATAAGAATGAGCATCGTACAAAAAGCAGCAAAAATTCTTTTCGTTTCCGTTCATCTTATTTTGCTAAGCGGCTGCTGGGACCGAACGGAAGTAAACGATTTAGCGCTAATTGTAGGGTTAGGAATTGATCAAAAAAAAGATGGGAAAATCATGATTACAGCGGAACTAATCGTCCCGCAAGCAGTCGGTGGAGGCGGTCAGATGATGGGAGGAGGTGGCGGCAGCGGTGTCAGTGGTCAAACGGTAGTAAGATCGGGAACGGGTACCACCGTGGCTGATGCGATCTCGAACCTGCAAGAAAAGCTTTCTCGCCGTGTCTTCTGGGGACACACCAAGGTGGTCGTGTTTGGAGAGAAAGCAGCAAAAGCAGGGATTCGCCAGCATCTAGACTTTTTGAGCCGCAATCCGCAAATTCGCCTTCGTTCCAATGTATTAGTAAGTAAAGGAACTGCCAAAAATGTGCTCGAATTGCTCCCTCCGATTGAACAAAGCTCAGCAGAAGTGCTGCGGGAATTGTCAGAATCGCAACTTTTATTGCGAGTAACGATAAAAGAAGCTATGCAAATGCTAAGCAGCGATGCCGATGCAGCGGCTCTTCCTATGGTGAAGATCTTGCCGCCGGAAAAAGGGAAAAAAGATCTACAAACTATTGCGTTTATTCAACGTACCGCCATTTTTAAGAAGGATAAAATGATCGGGGATATTGATGATAAGTTGACTCGAGGTGTACTTTGGCTCAGAAATGAGATCAAACGAGCGAATGTCACAGTTACGCTTAAAGGGGAAAAGGGAAATATCACAGCTACGCTGATAAGAGCGCATACGGAATTCATTCCCAAATATGAGAAAGGTAGATGGAAGATGATCGTGAAAGTGACCGCGGAAGACGATATTATATTAAACGGAACGAAATTGGACTTGCTAAACCCTAAGTATACGAAAATGATCGAAAAAGAATTGGAAAATGAGACAAATAAACGCATTAGAGCCGCATTGAAGACAGTACAAAAAGAGATGAAAGCCGATATTTTTGACTTTGCAGACATTTTCCACCGAAAATATCCAAGAGAATGGAACCAGGTAAAAAATCGTTGGGAGCAAATCTTCCCGACCGTTGAAGTGATCGTAGAGACTAAGGCGTACGTCCGCAGACCGGGAGTGAACGCCGCTCCGCAAGGATTGCCTGAACAAGAGGTGAAACAATAATGAAAGCGGGGGTTATACTAGGTACTCTTGTTCTGGTTGCGCTCATCTTTCTATACGAGTGGCCGCGAATAAATCGAACACAAAAAAAAGAAAAAGTTGTTTTTATTGTGCTGCTAAGTCTTGGAACAATTCTTGCGATTATGTTAATATTGAACCCCGATCTTCCAGGTCCGACGCAGATGATTGAATACATTTATAAACCTCTGGGGCGAATGTTTGGAAAATAAAGGAAAGTTTCCTATTCTGTCTCGTGGATTTTTTGTCTTAATAAAAATAGAAACTATATCATTCAAAACAGGTTCTTTGTCAATGGGATGATGGATGAAACATAGAAGTACAGAACAAGATTGATAATGGAGTTGATTTACGTCCACTTTCTTACTGCGATTAAAGGGGGGGACATCAAATACATTGACAAATTTCAATAATTTAAAAAAGGTTTATGTTCATGAGGTGCGTTTGATGCTCGACGTTTTCACTGCTTTGGAAGCTGACTCGATTGGTGATCATTGAGTCAGCTTTTTTGATGTTATCTTCTTGAGTCTTCCAGCGCGTGTCGGGGGCAAGCAAGTCGCTTTTGCTTTTCTTGATCGTCTAGCTTCTGCTTCCCCATTTTTCTTAGTGTTTATTTCGTTCTCTTGCCGCTTCGGGATCTTCGAGTCTTCCTGCTCCTTTGTATGTGAGGGATTGGTCGCGATCAGATTCCACACGATGCGATTGTTTAAGTTTTTTTTCTTGGCGGTCTTTACCCATTTTATAACGCTCCTTTCTTTTTTCTCATTTTTACTATAACTGTTTTTTGTTTTTCTTATACGCGGATTAACTTTCATAAAAAATGAAATAATGGAGATAGTAGGAGGTAGAAAAAGTGGAAGGGATTTATTTTTATATATTTTTTTGGATGATATGGATAATCGCAACTTTTTTTATGAAAAAAACGGAGCGACGGACAAAGTTAGCTGCGGCTACACTAATGACAATGGCATTATCTCGTTTTGGCATGAATATTGGTTCGTTTCGGGTAACACTTTCATTTTTGTTTCTTCTAGTAAGTGCTTATTATTTATTAGCAGCAAGGCAAGCAGTTTGGAATTTAGCGTATATGTTTCTTGCAACGATTACCATTACGTTCGCGTATACTTCCTTCCGCTTGCTTGCGTTATGTGACCCGATATGGATATGGACGAATCCCACATGGATGATGGCCATCATATTATTGATCATCTCTTTCATGTTTTATCGAGATATGGTTGCACGGTTTTTATGTCTTATCATTGGCAGTTGTCAAGGTGATGTGTTATATGCTTTTGTTTTGAAATCGTTTTCGTTTCCGTATATCATTGGGTCTTTTTCATTTTTTGATACCATCTCCGTGTGCTGCTTCTGTTTGCTAGGTTGGACATTGTTAGAACAGCTACCGTTGCACGTGGATTTGAAAAAGCCGGCAAAAGGGACGAAGCAAACATGAGAATATATTATCTAGTGCATTGATCGGAGTGTATTTGTTAAAAACGGATTATTGTCAATATCCTGCGCATTTACACGTACGAATTATTCAATATTGTGTGAGGAGTCGTTTCGGCTGGATTAGGAATAATTGCTGTTCCGGCGATTATGGGCACAGAGTTTGCTTTTAGTGCTTGCTGCTTCACAAATTCGTGATGCGTATAATATAGAGCGATTGATCAATATGAGCTCGTTCCGCGTGGGAAAGCATATATCGAATTGCAATATTGTTTGAAGGGCGAATTTATTTAGTTATTTTCGATGAATATTTGGCGGCGATTGTCGTAAGCATTATCGGACCATTTATGGTGCGAAAATGTATGTCTGGCAGCCGTTTAAAGGATATTGTTGATATTGAATATGTGGAGCCGCATTTTGAAGAGGCGGGATCGCATGTTGATAACATTTATATTATGAATATTGGGTTATCGGCACGACATGACATGTCGAAAAACTCTAATGCGCAGTCAACAATCGCCAACCTAGGACAACGGCAAGCGATATCACACGATAATTTTGACAGCGCCCGGTGTGTACGATGGTAGACGTGTCGGTATTTTTATTTTGACACAAGAAAAAGACATGGAAAGGGCGCAGGTGATCATTGGAAATGTTCCAAGACATAGAAAGTGCGATTCGTATGCCGACAAGATCAGAAGCGAATAAGAAAGGGAGAAGGTTATGATGACGCATGAAAAAGTCATTGTGGCGGCCATGACAACGAACAGGAAAAAATCGCTGGCGTTTTATATGCGAAACAAAAGAAGAAATGAAACAAGTGGCGGCGCATTTAGAAGAGATTCTTAACGGTATTACCCATGAGCAGTTAATTATTGTGAAGCATTAGCCTGTTTCTATTGTTGTACGCTGTTGTTTTTGATACAATAAAACAGCTGTACCCTTCTTTTGAAGGGTTCTTTTTTGAGGACAAGAAAGTATACATTTTCAAACACTGTCTAGCGTAAGCGCCTAGCTCTCTTGTTTCAAATAACCTTCACGCTTTCGAAGTGACAAACTGTCTTGTGCATGAAGAACATTTGACTTCGGGAGCTGGCCATGGCGCTTCCGCTTTTCTTACAGTCGCGATATGAAGAGAAAGGGTGATAATATGACCAATCCAGTCGTAGCTATTGTTGGTCGTCCAAACGTCGGCAAATCAACGATTTTTAATCGAATTGCTGGTGAGCGCATTTCGATTGTGGAAGATGTACCTGGAGTCACTCGCGACCGAATTTATAGTAGCGGAGAATGGTTAAATCACAAATTTCACATTATTGATACAGGCGGAATTGATATTGGCGATGAGCCACTTTTAGTGCAAATACGCCAACAGGCGGAAGTTGCAATTGATGAAGCAGATGTCATTATTTTTATGACGAATGGACGCGATGGAGTAACGGCGGCGGATGAAGAAGTCGCAAAAATGTTACATCGCTCCAACAAACCGGTTGTATTGGCTGTGAATAAAATTGATAATCCAGATATGCGCGATTTGATTTATGATTTTTATGTGCTTGGGTTTGGTGAGCCATATCCGATTTCCGGCGCGCATGGCACGGGACTTGGCGATTTATTGGATGCAGTTGTTCGCCATTTTCCAAAACGCGAGCCAAACGACTATGAAGAAGACGTCATTAAATTTTGTTTAATCGGCCGCCCGAATGTCGGTAAATCATCGCTTGTAAATGCCATTTTAGGAGAGGAAAGGGTCATTGTAAGCGATATTGCTGGAACGACACGGGATGCAGTCGATACGACGTTTACACGGGAAGGACAAGAATACGTTATTATTGATACCGCGGGAATGCGAAAAAGAGGAAAAATCTATGAAAACACCGAAAAGTATAGTGTATTGCGCGCGTTGAAAGCTATTGAACGTTCCGATGTTGTTCTTGTTGTGTTGAACGCGGAGGAAGGAATTATCGAGCAAGATAAAAAAATTGCTGGGTACGCTCACGAAGCAGGACGCGGTGTGATTATTGTGGTTAATAAATGGGATGCGGTTGAAAAAGACGATAAAACATTGATTGAATTTGAGCGGAAAATCCGCGACCACTTTCAATTTCTTGATTATGCGCCAATTTTATTCGTCTCAGCGAAAACGAAGCAGCGACTACATAAGCTGCTGCCACTCATTCAAACTGTGAGCGAAAATCATGCGATGCGCGTGCAGACGAACGTATTGAATGAAGTCATTATGGACGCAATCGCGATGAATCCAACGCCGACGCATAACGGGCAGCGGTTGAAAATTTATTATGTGACGCAAGTAGCTGTAAAACCACCAACATTTGTTGTCTTCGTGAACGATCCAGAGCTGATGCATTTTTCATACGAGCGCTTTTTAGAAAATCGTATTCGCGATGCATTCGGTTTTGAAGGTACGCCAATCAAACTGATTGCTAGACCGAGAAAATAAACTAAGGAAGTGAGAGACGGTGGAGCAAGTTGCGGTGTTAGGAGCAGGAAGCTGGGGAACGGCGCTCTCGATGGTGCTTGCTGATAATGGACATGCTGTTCGCCTTTGGGGACATCGACCTGAACAAATTAAGGAAATTAATACGAAGCGAACGAATGAAAAATATTTGCCGGGCATCGAGCTTCCTGAACTGATTGTTGGATATGCCGATCTTTGTCAAGCATTAGAAAACGTGCGAACGGTTGTATTAGCGGTTCCAACGAAGGCGATTCGCGAAGTGTTAGGAAACGTGCGTCAATGTCTGAAAGAACCGATTACGATCGTGACGGTCAGCAAAGGAATCGAGCCGGATACACATAAGCGCATTTCTGAAATTATTGAAGAAGAAATGGGCTCGCTGTTGCAAGATGTTGTTGTATTATCAGGACCGAGCCATGCGGAGGAAGTCAGTTTGCGTCATCCGACGACAGTGACGGTATCCTCAAAAAATATGAAGGCAGCGGAACGTATTCAAGATTTGTTCATGAATCATCAATATTTTCGTGTTTATACGAACCCGGATTTAATCGGTGTAGAAATCGGTGGGGCGCTCAAAAATATTATCGCCTTGGCCGCTGGAATTACCGATGGATTAGGGTATGGAGATAATGCGAAAGCCGCTCTCATTACAAGGGGATTGGCAGAAATTGCTCGATTAGGAAGCACGCTTGGGGCAAATCCACTTACATTCTCTGGGCTTACAGGGATTGGCGATTTAATTGTGACATGTACGAGCGTTCACTCACGAAATTGGCGGGCAGGACATTTGTTAGGAAAAGGGAAAAAACTTGATGAAGTGCTTGATAGTATGGGAATGGTAGTGGAAGGTGTCCGAACGACAAAAGCCGCCTATCAGCTGGCGAAAAAGCTCGGGGTGAAAATGCCGATTACGGAAGTGCTTTACGATGTATTGTTTAATGAAAAAAATCCAAAAGACGCTGTCGATTCTCTCATGTCACGTGTAAAAACACATGAGATGGAAGACTTAGTGAACATTTTGGACAAATCGGAGCAAGAAAAGTGACAAAAATAGGCATTCGATGATGCAAGGTATTTATGCGGCGCATACAATACTACGAACAATTATAGACCTGAGCTTCCGGACAAAGGGTATCATTGTCTGACTGAAGTAAAGTAGCCCCGCTTTACTTCAGTTTTTTTTTGTGTGAGTCTAGGCTAGGATAGTGAAAATAGAGCCGCTTATTGTTATAATAATTGTCGAAAAAGGGGGAAACACACGTGTCACCGGGATTAATAAAAATGTGGATTGCACTTACGTCAATGGCTTTTATGTTTATTTCTGTATTTTCGATTTATTTGAGCCGGTATAAAATAAAAAATAAAATCGTTAAATTTATATTGGCGTTAATCGCTTATATACTCATGATTTTAGCGGGTATCATTATTATTTTTGTTGTATTTAGCGGGCCGGTTCAAGAATAATGGACATGCAGCCAAAGGATGGATCGATATGAAACTCATTTTTCGACTGATCATTTCTATATGTATGATGTTCCTGCTCTCGGGGTGCTTATACCCAGAAGAACGATTAAAACAAAATCAAATTCCATATGCAGATCAAGTTGCCGCAGTACAATCAGCAGTGGATCAGTACCGTGAGGCGACAGGAGGATTGTTGCCGATTCAGACGCGCGATATGAAAACGCAGATTTATCAAAAGTACCCGATTGATTTTCATCGTCTCGTTCCACGTTATATGCAAGAGCCACCGGGGAATGCGTTTGAAAGCGGCGGTGTCTTTCAATATGTCCTTGTTGATGTGGAGAAGCACCCGACGGTCAAGCTCCTTGATTTACGTATGGCGGAGCAAATTCGCGATGTAAAACTGCGCTTAAAAATGTATCAAGATTCTCATGGGTACCCTCCATTTAAAGACATGTTAGCAAAAGGGATTTTTACGTTAGACTATAAAAAATTAGGTTATAAAGAACCACCGTATGTTGTTAGTCCTTTTTCTGGAAATAATTTACCGCTGATTATTGATTATAATGGTGAAATTTACGTTGACTATCGTATTGATTTATACGAAGCATTGAAAAAAACAAAACATTCTTACAAACCTGGAGATGATATTCGCGATATATTAGTAAAAGATTCTTTATTTGTTCCTGCCTACTCCCTTCCATATACAATTGATCCGCAAAAAAACGAGCCTATTTTTTTAACGAAATAAGTCATGAACCCTTCTCTAGCGAAATACATTCTAGAGAAGGGATTTTTTTATATATTTTAGTCATAAATGAATAGGACAACATCATATTCATATAGTGTCCTAGAGTACTAGCAAACAGGTCTATCGAACATAACGACTCAAAGACTGGAGGGGAGTCATTTGGAAAAAGTGGATATCTTCAAAGAAATCGCCGAACGCACGGGGGGCGATATTTATTTAGGAGTAGTCGGTGCCGTGCGAACCGGTAAATCGACTTTCATAAAAAAGTTTATGGAACTCGTTGTTATTCCTAATATTGGAAATGAAGCGGATAAAGCGCGCGCGCAGGATGAATTGCCGCAAAGTGCGGCAGGAAAAACGATTATGACAACAGAACCGAAATTTGTGCCAAACCAAGCCGTGAAAGTAAAAGTCGATGAAGGATTAGAAGTCAACATTCGCTTAGTTGATTGTGTTGGCTATGCTGTTCCAGGGGCGAAAGGGTACGAGGACGAAAACGGCCCGCGAATGATTCATACACCTTGGTACGAAGAACCAATTCCATTCCATGAAGCAGCGGAAATTGGCACAAGAAAAGTGATTCAAGAGCATTCCACGATTGGCGTCGTCATCACAACGGACGGCACGATTGGAGAAATTCCGCGCCAAGACTATGTAGACGCAGAAGAGCGCGTCATTAATGAGCTTAAAGAGGTAGGAAAACCATTTATTATGGTTATTAACACTGTTCGTCCGCATCATCCAGACACGGAATCACTTCGCCAACAGTTAATCGAAAAGTACGATATTCCAGTGTTGGCGATGAGCGTAGAGAGCATGCGTGATGCCGATGTATATAATGTGCTCCGTGAAGCATTATATGAATTTCCAGTTTTAGAAGTGAATGTGAACTTACCAAGTTGGGTAATGGTGCTCCGTGAAGATCACTGGCTTCGTGAAAGCTACCAAGAGGCTGTACGCGATACGGTGAAAGATATTAAGCGGTTGCGCGATGTTGACCGTGTTGTTCAGCAGTTTGGCGAGTACGATTTTATTGATAAAGCAAGCCTTGCCGGCATTGAAATGGGGCAGGGGATAGCGGAAATTGATTTATATGCTCCGGATGATTTGTACGATCAAATTTTAAAAGAAGTCGTCGGCGTCGAAATTCGGGGGAAAGATCACTTGCTTCAATTGATGCAAGATTTTGCGCATGCGAAAGCGGAATATGATCAAATTGCTGATGCGTTAAAAATGGTGAAACAAACTGGTTACGGCATTGCTGCTCCGGCCCTTTCCGACATGAGCTTAGATGAGCCGGAAATTATTCGTCAAGGGTCGCGCTTCGGGGTGCGCTTAAAAGCGGTGGCTCCGTCCATCCATATGATTAAAGTTGATGTCGAATCGGAATTTGCACCGATTATCGGTACCGAAAAGCAAAGTGAAGAACTTGTCCGCTATTTAATGCAAGACTTTGAAGATGACCCGCTATCTATTTGGAATTCCGATATTTTTGGGCGTTCGCTCAGCTCGATTGTTCGCGAAGGCATCCAAGCCAAACTCGCATTAATGCCGGAAAACGCTCGTTACAAATTGAAAGAAACGCTAGAGCGAATCATTAACGAAGGTTCCGGTGGATTGATTGCTATTATACTGTAAACGATAGACTCCAGTTTTGGGGTCTTTTTTATGTGTAAACCTCGACAAAAAAGTGTTCAGGGATGTTTTTTTACAAAAAATAAATGAAAGCCTAGAAAAACAAGGATTTTTGTCTTGATAACACATAGGACATGTGATAATCTTTTATCAGAAAAAGTTAGTTTCTTTGGTGAAATGTGCCTAAATTGCATTCATGTGCTGAAAATATGTTGAATTATGACGATAAATCATTTAATATTAGGCATGTCACCAGCTTATATGTATAGAAATGCGAGAAAGTGTGAAGAAATGGAATAAGCAATGATTTTTTTATACATTCCTTGGGAGGAGGTGAATGGCATGAACAAGACAGAGTTAATCAATGCGGTTGCAGAAACAAGCGGTCTTTCTAAAAAAGACGCAACAAAAGCAGTTGATGCTGTATTTGAGTCTATTACAGAAGCTTTAAAAAATGGCGATAAAGTTCAATTAATCGGTTTTGGGAACTTCGAGGTGCGTGAACGCGCAGCGCGCAAAGGACGCAATCCGCAAACAGGGGAAGAAATGGAAATCCCTGCGAGCAAAGTTCCTGCATTTAAACCAGGTAAAGCTCTTAAAGATGCTGTAAAGTAAGTTTTACATAAACGAGGAACAAGCTTTTCAAGAGCTTTCAAGGAAGGGTAAGCTATTGCGCTGCCCTTCTTTTTTGCTTTTTTTTCATCATCTATGCTAGAATCGGGGTACATGTAGCATTTATCTTGCAGGAGGATGTTGGTTGATGTTAAACGTAAATTATGAGCAAATTGAACATGCGGTTCGTTTAATTTTGGAAGCGATTGGCGAAGATCCGAATCGAGAAGGACTTAGAGATACACCAAAACGTGTTGCGAAAATGTATGCGGAAGTATTTGCTGGATTAGTCGAAGATCCGAAGGAACATCTTCAAACAGTGTTTAGCGAAGATCATGAAGAATTAGTTCTTGTAAAAGATATTCCGTTTTTCTCTATGTGTGAACATCACTTAGTTCCGTTCTTCGGGGTTGCTCATGTCGCTTATATCCCACGCGGTGGAAAAGTGACAGGATTAAGCAAGCTGGCGCGCGCTGTCGAGGCGGTAGCTCGGAGACCGCAGTTGCAAGAACGCATTACAGCGACGGTTGCAGATGCAATTATGGAAACATTAGAACCACACGGTGTTATGGTGGTAGTGGAAGCCGAGCATATGTGTATGACAATGCGAGGAGTGAAAAAGCCGGGAGCGAAAACGGTCACGACGGCTGTGAGAGGGACATTTGAAACAAACGATGCTGCCCGTGCGGAAGTGGTTTCGCTTATTAAAAAAGGCTAAAATCATCTTTTAGTTATGAATTCTTTCATTTTGTGGAAAAATAGAAGGGAGGGCGTCTATGTATCCAAACAGTGATTATATCGTCATTAAAGCATTAGAAGATGGGGTCAATGTGATTGGTTTGACAAGGGGGGCAGACACTCGTTTCCATCATTCAGAAAAACTCGATAAAGGTGAAGTGCTGATTGCTCAATTTACAGAACATACATCAGCGATTAAAGTACGAGGCAAAGCGCTCATTCAAACGAACCACGGCGAAATTCAGTCCGAAGGGAAAAAGTAATGGGCGATATTTTCTATGAAACTAGAGCGTTTCATAAAAAATTATGTTATAATTAAAAACGCTATGTTTTGATACGAATTTCTGGGGACAAGGGTGATTGATATTGAAAACCATCATGAAAAAAATGGTGATGTTAAAGGAACAAATTGAGCGTTTTCTTCATCATCCATACTTGTTACAACATATCTCAACAAGACAAGTTGATGAAGATCGGATTTTACTGTCATTATCTATATTAGAAGATGCACGCATCTCGTCTGAAGAAGTCGAGCATTATATCATTCCGATGATGCTTGTACAAATCGCCCTTGATACCCATGACGAAGTGACGAATTCTCTTCCTTGTTGCGAAAACGATGAGTTGAAAACGAGGCAATTAGTTGTTCTTGCAGGGGATTTATATAGCGGTTTATATTATGACTATTTAGCGAAACTGAACCAAATTCCCATTATTCGCCTTTTTGCAGAAGCGATTAAGGAAATTAATGAACATAAACTCCGCTTATATCAAAGGGATATTGAACGAATCGAAACGCTTTTTCATAGCGTTGGAGTGATCGAATCCTCCCTTATTTGTAAACTCAGTGAACATTGTTCATCGCCGCTATGGTCGAAGTTTGCGTATTATTATTTGCTGTTAAAACGTTTGCATAATGAAAAGGAGAAATTCATGAACTTAGGCTCTTCGACCATTTTTGAACAGATGGCAACTATTTTATTTCAAAAAACGAAAATAATGACGAAAGAACAAAAACATTATTTACTTCATATTTGTAATCGTTACATTGATCATTGCAAGAAAGAGCTATTGAATATGAAACTCGATTTGAACGATTTATTGCAAACGCGCATTTCCGAACTTATTGGCAACTTTTCGGTCATCGCGAAAAAGACGGTGGAAGAAGGGTAAAAGGTATGCAGCAATCGAAGGAAGAACGAGTTCATCATGTATTTGAGAAAATTTATAAAAATTATGATCAGATGAATTCGGTGATTAGTTTTCGACGCCATCTCAAATGGCGCGAAGATACGATGAAACGAATGAATGTACGAAAAGGGGCGAAAGCGCTTGACGTTTGCTGTGGTACGGCCGATTGGACGATTGCACTTGCCGAGGCGGTAGGTCCTGCCGGTGAAGTATATGGGCTTGATTTTAGCCAAAATATGCTGCAAGTGGGAGAAGAAAAAGTAAAAGCGCGCCATTTGCAAAATGTGAAGCTCATCCACGGTAACGCGATGAAATTGCCGTTTTCGGACAATACGTTTGATTATGTAACCATTGGGTTTGGGTTGCGCAATGTCCCTGATTATATGACCGTGTTAAAGGAAATGTATCGCGTCACTAAACCGGGGGGGAAAGTCGTTTGCCTTGAAACATCGCAGCCAACCTTAATCGGTTTTCGCCAATTATATTATTTTTATTTTCGTTTTATCATGCCTCTTTTTGGAAAAATATTTGCGAAAAGTTATGAAGAATATTCATGGCTACAAGAATCAGCACGCGATTTTCCGGGAATGGATGAATTAGCACAAATGTTTCGAGATGCCGGTTTCGTTGACATTGAGGTGAAACCGTATACGTTTGGTGTAGCGGCGATGCACTTAGGTTATAAAAAATGACTTGAAAGATGATGTTTTGTACCGGTTGGGCGAACGGGAAGTAACGCTTGTGGAGTGGAAGGGGCGCCTTCGACGATGAAGCAAGAATTCACGGGGCTTGCCTCGTGTGAGTGTCAAAAATGTTGATAAAGATTAAGGTGAACATCATGAAGTTAAAAGCGATGTATTCGTTTTTGAATACAGATTTGCATGCCGTTGAACAGGAATTAGAGACGGCGATTCAGTCGGACTATTCGTTGCTTAGCGAAGCGGCCCTTCATTTGCTACAAGCCGGAGGAAAACGAATCCGTCCTGTTTTTGTATTGCTTTCAGGAAAGTTTGGTGACTACGATATTCATCGAATGAAATACGTGGCTGTCGCATTAGAGCTTATTCATATGGCTTCTCTTGTTCACGATGATGTGATCGACGATGCTCAGCTGCGTCGCGGCCGGGAGACGATTAAAGCAAAATGGAGCAATCGCTTTGCCATGTATACAGGGGACTATATGTTTGCCCGTTCCCTTGAGCTGATGGCGCACCTTGAAAATCCGCTTGCTCATCGTATTTTGGCGCATACAATTGTCGAAGTGTGTCGCGGAGAAATTGAACAAATCAAGGACAAATACCGCTTTGATCAAAATCTTCGCTGTTATTTACGGCGCATTAAGCGCAAAACCGCGCTATTGATTGCCGTCAGCTGTCAACTTGGAGCGATAGCGGCCAATGCTGCCAACGATATCTCTGAGCGACTTTATTTATTTGGTTACTACGTCGGGATGTCGTTTCAAATTACAGACGATATTCTCGATTTTATCGGTACGGAAGAGCAGCTTGGCAAGCCAGCAGGCAGCGATTTGCTGCAAGGAAACATTACGTTACCGGTTCTTTTTGCCATGGAAGATCACAGGGCAAAAGAAAAAATTATACAAGTGACCCCGCATACATCAGCTGATGAAATGAAGGAGATTATTTCGTTGATTAAGCAGACGGGAGCGATTGAAAAATCGTACGCTGTTAGCGACCTTTATTTGGAAAAAGCATTTCGTGTATTAGAAACATTACCGAAGAACAAAGCGCGTTCCACGTTATATGATTTAGCAAAATATATTGGAAAGCGGAAATTTTGACAGGCATACATAAGTCGCTCAAGCAGGCGAGCTGTCTTGTCTGCTTGAGCATGATAAGCTGCATCGTTGACGAGAAAAAATAAAGCGTTTTCATGGTTGATATTGCTAATCGACGAAAACAATGGTACTATTTTGATGGGAATCCTATTTCCTAGTACATATAATGATGGCAGGGGTGGAGAATTCGCTATGGAAAGAACATTTTTAATGGTCAAACCTGATGGGGTTCAACGCAATTTAATTGGTGAGATTGTTGCTCGTTTTGAGAAAAAAGGATTTCAGCTTGTTGGTGCCAAACTGATGCAAGTGTCCCGTGAATTAGCAGAACAACATTATGCTGAACATAAAGCGCGTCCATTTTTCGGCGAGCTAGTCGATTTCATCACATCTGGTCCTGTGTTTGCAATGGTTTGGGAAGGAGAAAATGTCATTGCGACAGCACGCCAAATGATGGGGAAAACGAATCCACAAGATGCAGCACCTGGCACGATTCGCGGAGATTTCGGTTTAACCGTCGGCAAAAACGTCATTCATGGTTCCGATTCACCAGCAAGTGCTGAACGCGAAATCCATCTATTTTTTAAAGAAGAAGAACTTGTCGATTATTCAAAGCTAATGAATGAGTGGGTATATTAATGAAAATGGGGGCGATTGGCTTGATAGATGAGCTAGTCGCCTTTATCGTTCTACTAAACTGTCTCGTTCTCTTATGTCGAATAACCTTTGCCGTAGAAATAATGAAAATTTCTACAGATGAAGCACATTGGCTTCAAGATATCGCCGCAGCGCTTACATTTTTCTTATCATATCCAGAATTTAAGTCTTACTTCCTTTTTTAAGGAGAATGGTCTAGCTCGCCTCTGTTTTTCTTGTTGTCTAGCGCAGGCTCCTGACCAGTTCACTTCTTGGATAGCCATCCATGCAAAACTTGCGCCATAACTTGAAACGTGACGTTTTGCACCAATTGGAGCATACCAGCCCTCAGGGGGCAAGATGTTTTGCAAGGAAAGAGCATTTCCCATCCGCGCGCAGAGGACGCTTTTTTATAAAATCTGCTATTTTTTCTCTTTTATTTTACGATATACTAATGATGAGAGATATTGGTGAAGGCAATTTTAGACTAATGGGAAGAGGAGAAGCGCTGAATGAATGATTACCAGCAGTTTATCGTAAACATAAAAAAGAAAACGGGCATTGATTTAGCCCAATATAAAGAAGCTCAAATGAAACGGCGATTAACGTCGCTGTATGAAAAACGAGGATTTAAAAACTTTCAAGAATTTTTTCAAGCGATGGAGACCGATCAAAACTTATTTCATGAGTTCCTTGATCGGATGACGATTAATGTGTCCGAGTTTTACCGCAATGCCAAGCGGTGGGAAGTGCTGGAACAGAGGATTTTGCCGAAGCTCTTTGAGCGAAATCGCCGGCTAAAAGTATGGAGTGCCGCGTGTTCGACAGGGGAAGAGCCGTATACATTGGCGATGATTTTATCAAAATTCATGCCGCTTTCTCAAGTGTCGGTTTTAGCGACCGATTTAGATGAAAATGCGATTTCACGAGCCAAAATCGGAATTTACCCGGAGCGGTCGCTGCAAGAAGTTCCTGATGAGGTGAAGAAAAAGTTTTTCACAAAAGAAGGAATATATTATAAAATTGATGAACAGGTAAAAGGGGCTGTTACGTTTAAAAAACATAATTTGCTTGCGGATCCATTTGAAACAAACTATGATTTAATTGTGTGTCGTAATGTATTAATTTATTTTACGGAAGAAGCAAAACAATCACTTTATCATAAATTTAATCAGGCGTTGCGGCCAGGAGGCATTTTATTTGTAGGCAGCACCGAGCAAATTTTTAATCCGTTATCTTATGGATTCGAAACAGAAGATACATTTTTTTATCGAAAAGTCGAATAAGAATAGAAAGGGTTCATCGACACGATGAATTCTTTTTTTTCATAGACTCTTTTAATTTGCTGAAATTATGATATATTGTTACATAAACGCGTTAAAGAGTTGAAGGGAGAGAGAAACATGAGATATTTAACAGCAGGCGAGTCGCATGGACCGCAACTAACGACCATTTTAGAAGGGGTACCCGCTGGCTTGACGCTTCTAGCTGAACATATTAACACAGAGCTAGCAAGGCGGCAAAAAGGATATGGACGTGGAAGAAGAATGCAAATTGAAAAAGATGAAGTGAATATTTTAAGCGGTGTACGACACGGAAAAACGTTAGGGTCACCGATTACGCTCGTTGTGGAAAATCGCGATTGGAAACATTGGACAAAAATTATGGCGATTGAGCCAGTTGAAGAGGAAGAAGTGAAACGAAAAGTGAGCCGTCCGCGTCCGGGGCATGCCGACCTAAACGGTGCGATTAAGTATGGGCACCGCGATATGCGCAATGTGCTCGAACGTTCGTCAGCCCGGGAAACGACGGTGCGCGTTGCCGCTGGAGCGGTAGCGAAACGCATTTTAGCCGAGCTTGGCATTCAAGTGGTTGGTCATGTACTCGAAATTGGTGGAGTGCGTGCTCAGCATCTTTCGTATTCTTCCTTAGAAGAATTGCAGCGTGTTACTGAAGAATCACCGGTGCGCTGCTTTGATCAAGAAGCAGCGGTGAAAATGATGGAAGCGATCGATGAAGCGAAGAAAAACGGTGATTCGATTGGCGGCATCGTCGAAGTTATTGTCGAAGGGGTACCGGCGGGAGTCGGTAGTTACGTTCATTATGACCGGAAGCTCGATGCGAAAATTGCCGCAGCGATTGTTAGCATCAATGCGTTTAAAGGAGTAGAGTTCGGCATCGGCTTTGAAGCGGCACGACGTCCGGGCAGCGAAGTGCACGATGAAATTATTTGGAACGAAACGGAAGGATTTAAGCGGCGCACGAATCGCGCTGGTGGATTTGAAGGCGGGATGACGACCGGCATGCCGATCATTGTGCGCGGAGTGATGAAGCCGATTCCGACGTTATATAAACCGCTGCAAAGCGTCGATATCGACACGAAAGAACCGTTTGCTGCAAGCATCGAACGTTCCGACAGTTGCGCTGTTCCAGCGGCGAGCGTTGTCGCTGAAGCGGTCGTTGCCTGGGAAATTGCATCGGCGATTGTCGATCAGTTCGGTCAAGATCGAATGGATGTCATTAAAGAAAATGTCGATAACATGCGCCGTTATGCAAGGGAGTTTTAACGATGGAACGAATCAACATTGAAACAAAAACAAAACAATATCCGGTTTTTCTAGGAGAAGGAATCACCGAATCGCTCCCGCATCTATTAGCACAATTATCGTTTCCGAGCGGAACAAAAATCCTGATTGTCACCGATGAAACCGTCGAAGCGTTATATTGTCCAAAGCTTCGTTCCGTTTTATCCCAACAATACGATGTGTACACCTACGTGGTGCCAAGCGGGGAGAGCTCGAAATCATTTGAGAACTATTATGCATGTCAAACAGCAGCGCTTACATACGGGCTCGATCGCCATTCCCTTATCATTGCGTTCGGTGGCGGTGTTGTTGGCGATTTAGCTGGCTTTGTTGCGGCGACGTTTATGCGCGGCATCCCGTACATTCAAATGCCGACGACTTTGCTTGCGCACGATAGCGCCGTCGGAGGAAAAGTAGCGATTAACCACCCGTTAGGGAAAAACATGATTGGAGCGTTTCATCAGCCGGAAGCGGTTATTTATGATATCGCCTTTTTGCGGTCGCTTCCGGAAAAAGAGTTGCGGTCCGGTTTTGCCGAAGTTATTAAGCATGCCCTCATTCGCGATCGTGCTTTTTATGAGTGGCTGAAAAGAGAAATCCATTGCTTAGATGATTTAGAAGGACAAAAGTTGCAGTATTGTATTCACAGAGGAATCCAAATTAAAGCAGGGATTGTCCAGGAAGATGAAAAAGAAACGGGTATTCGTTCCTATTTAAATTTCGGACATACGCTCGGCCATGCGCTTGAGAGTGAGCTTGGTTACGGAACGATCACGCATGGAGATGCGGTCGCAGTCGGCATGTTATTTGCTCTGTTTGTGAGCGAACGTCTGTATGGTGTTTCGTTTCATGACCATCAGTTTTGTTCGTGGTTTCAAACATACGGTTTTCCAACTTCGCTTCCGCCGCATATTTCCCCTGAACAACTATTGCAAAAAATGAAAGGGGATAAAAAATCAAAAGCGGGAACTGTTCGCATGGTTTTATTAAGAGACATTGGAAACGTACAAATTGAAACAATCGAAGATGAACAACTGCTATCGTTACTTCATGAATTTTTGGAAAGAAAGGAAGAAAAAAATGATTAGGGGGATCCGAGGAGCGACGACCATTGAGAAGAATGAGGCGAACGAAATCATCGATGCAACGGAGGAACTGTTGCGGGAAATGATTCGTGCGAACGATGTTAAAGCGAGCGATGTTGCATCTGTACTTATTTCCGCAACAGAGGATGTAACCGCGGCGTTTCCGGCACAAGCGCTTCGCCGCATTGAAGGCTGGACGTACGTACCGGTCATGTGCATGCAGGAAATTCCTGTCCCTCATTCGTTGCCGCGTTGCATTCGCGTCATGATGACGGTTCATACGACGAAGGCACAAGAGGAAATTGCCCATATTTATTTGCGGAACGCCGTCCAACTACGACCAGATTTGTCATTGACAAGAAAAAAGGAATTATAATATGATAGAAACTAAAGTAAGGCATGAGTTGAGTGAGACGAGTATAGGGTAGATGAGAATGAGCGAGTTTAGTTGAGGTAAGCTTTACGTATCAATGAAATGAAATCTACCCAAAGACCATCCGTCTTTGGGTTTTTTTATTCCTCACAACCAGCCTCACAAACCCTCATTCTCCATCCGACAAGACGGAGGAGAGAAGGATGAAAAACTGCAATATCACCACCTTTTTGGAAGATGCCGGCCGGTTTCGAACGATTCCAATTGTGCGCCGCTTTTTTGCTGATGTGTTTGAACCGCTACAAATCTTTGAAAATCTCAAGCAGGAAGCAACGTTTTTATTAGAAAGTAAAGATGAACAATCCCCATGGTCGCGTTACTCGTTTATTGGCTTATCACCGTTTATGACGATTGAAAGTGAGACAGGGCATTCGTTTTCGGTTGTCAATGAACGGGGAGAAGAAATGACAGCTACTTCATCTTTGAAAGAAGCGTTTTTGTATGCAGAACAACAGTTGCGAGTGAAACGGATCGTTACGGAAATTCCGTTTATCGGCGGCGCCGTTGGGTTTTTAGGGTATGATTTGGTCTCTTCCATCGAAAAAGTTCCTTTCCATCCCAATCATGATTTGACAATGAAGGTTGCTCATTTTACATTTTGTGAATCACTCATTGTTTTTGATCATATGAAACGCGAGATCGTTTTCATTCACTACGTTCGTCTCCTTGATAATGACAGCGAACGAATGAAACGGCAGAAATACGAAGCAGGGGCAAAGCGGATTGAGTCATTAATGAAGAAGGCAGCAAGCGGATTGAAGCAGCCAGTATTACCGCTTGTAGATGATGAGCAAGATACGTATGTTTCGTTCGATCGTGTGATGTCGACGTACGATCAAGAAACATTTATAAGAGACGTTGAAAAAATTAAGGACTACATCGCAGCAGGGGATATTTTTCAGGCGGTATTGTCGCAACGATTTACCGTTCCGATTCGCGTAAACGGGTTTCAGTTGTATCGCGTGCTTCGCAACATTAATCCATCGCCGTATATGTTTTACATTCAGACGGACGATATCGAAATTATCGGAAGCTCACCAGAAAAGTTAGTTCAAGTGCAACACGGCCATATGGAAATCCATCCGATCGCCGGAACAAGGAGGAGAGGGAGATCGCCGAAAGAAGATGTACAGCTTGCCGAGGAGCTTTTCAACGATCCGAAAGAACGTGCAGAGCATTACATGTTAGTGGATCTAGCACGCAACGATATTGGAAAAGTTGCGAAATATGGAACAGTCCAAACACCAGTCTTAATGGAGATTGGCAAATTTTCTCATGTGATGCATCTTATTTCGAAAGTAACGGGAGAACTGAAAGACGATGTTCATCCGATCGATGCGTTGTTAGCGGCGTTTCCAGCTGGGACGGTGAGCGGGGCTCCAAAGGTGCGAGCGATGCAAATTTTACAAGAATTAGAGCCGACAGCAAGAAATTTATACGCGGGTACCATCGCTTATATCGGATTTGATGGAAATATCGATTCATGTATTGCGATTCGCACCGCTGTTGTAAAAGACGGTTATGCTTATGTGCAGGCAGGAGCGGGCATTGTTGCTGATTCCGTTCCTGAACTCGAGTGGAAAGAAACGCGCAATAAAGCAAGTGCACTCATCAAAGCGATCGAAAGGGCGGAACGATTGTTTGTGAAAGGAGAGAATCTCTATGTTTAAACAGCTATTAGCCAAATGCATCGAAGGATACACATTAACGGAACAGGAAGCGTATGATGCGATGGGCGCGATTATGTCAGGGGAAGTAACTGCAAGCCAAATAGCGAGTTTTTTGTCTATTTTGCGTTTGCGCGGCGAAACGGTTGAGGAATTAACCGGACTAGCTCGAGGAATGCGCAGCCGGATGATGACGATCCATTATGATGAAGAGGTCATTGATACATGTGGCACAGGAGGAGATGAGGCTTCCACCTTTAATATTTCCACAGCAGCAGCGATTGTTGTTTCATCACTTGGAGTGAAAGTAGCCAAACACGGTAATCGTGCTGTTTCTTCAAAAAGTGGCAGCGTTGATGTACTTGAGGCGCTTCGCATTGATATTCAAGAAACCCCAGAGGAAGCCAAAGAGTCATTGCGCACGAAAGGGTTAGCCTTTTTATTTGCACCGCTTTACCATGCTGCAATGAAATACGCAGCCGCACCGCGCAAAGAAATCGGCTTTCGCACCGCTTTTAATTTGCTTGGACCTCTTGCCAATCCGGCGAGATGTAAGCGGCAAGTTATTGGTGTTTACTCTACACGTTATGCGGAAAAAATTGCCGAAGCATTAGGGCGTCTTGGCTCGTCACACGTTGTGTTAGTAACCGGCAAAGATGGCCTAGACGAATGCAGCATTACGACAGAAACCGATGTCGTCGAATTGAAAAATGGAGAAATTCGCCGTTATATACTAACACCCGAAGAGTGTGGATTGTCGCGCGGAAGTTTGAAAGACATTCAAGTCCATACCGTTCAGCAAAGCGCCGAGTTATTGAAAGCGGTAATGGAAGGAACGGCAAACGAAAGTGCCATTAATATTGTAAGCTTAAACGCTGGAGTTGCTTTGTATGTCGCTGGAAAAGTCACGTCGATTCGCGAAGGGGTAGAGATGGCAAAAGAAGCGATCATTACCAAGCGAGCATTGATGCAATTTCAACGCTTGCAAACGAAAGAGGTCGAAAAATATGCTTGAACAAATTCTCACAACGAAACGAAAGGAAGTCACAACATTAACGTTGCCGTCAACATGGTCGGAGGTGAAACGTGCATCGTTGTCAGCGGCATTGCGAAAACCGAAACGATCGATCGGTCTCATTGCTGAAGTGAAAAAAGCGTCCCCATCGAAAGGATTGATTCGTCCGGACTTTCATCCTGTAGACATTGCCAAAGCTTACGAGCAAGCGGGCGCTGACGCGATTTCTGTCCTTACTGATGTGAAATATTTTCAAGGGCATCGCCAGTACCTGACGGATGTGAAACAAGCCGTTCAACTTCCTGTTCTTCGTAAAGATTTTATTATCGACCGCATTCAAATTGAAGAAAGTGTCAGAATCGGTGCGGATGCCATTTTATTAATCGGTGAAGCTCTTCCTCCAAAAACGTTATATGAGCTGTACAAAGAAGCGTATGAAAAAGGATTAGAGTGTTTAGTTGAAGTGCATAAACGTGAAACGTTGGAAAACATTTTAGCGATATTTACACCGGAAATCATTGGGGTTAATAACCGTGATTTATGCACGTTCGTTACTTCATTAGAGACGACAAAAGAAGTAGTGCCGTTCGTGCCGGCCGACAGCATCATTGTCAGCGAAAGCGGCATCGGTAATGCTTCTGACTTGACAACGGTGCAAACATACGGAGCAAAAGCTGTATTAGTTGGAGAATCGTTGATGAGAAAAGAAGATGTCGGTGCAGCAGTTCATGAACTGTTTCAGGAGGTGGACGGTATTGTCCGTTCTTCTTAAGTATTGCGGAAATCGTTCGGCAGCGGATTTACAAAAAAGTGCAAACAGCGGTGCTCATTATCTCGGATTGATTTTTGCAGAAAGCAAACGGAAAGTAGAGGCGCATGAGGTAAAAAAATGGCTTGAGACGGTATCATTGAACGGAAAACAACTTGTCGGTGTATTCGTTAATGCTTCAGTTGAAGACATTTGTAAGGTTGTGCGCACCGTCCCGCTTTCCGTCATTCAATGCCACGGCAGTGAAACGGTTGAACAAGTAGTAAAAATTAAAGAAGCCACCAATCTTGTTGTTTGGAAAGCGATTCATCACCAAGAAGACGCTCTTGAGAAAATGAAACAATATGCAAGTTTTGTAGACGGCTATGTCGTTGATAGCCGAGTTAGCAGCGCATGGGGAGGAACAGGCATTTCATTCGATTGGCGCCACATTCCATTCTATTTAGAAGAGGCTGAGCGCCAAGCTGTTCCTTGTTTGATTGCTGGCGGAGTGAACCCCGACAATATTGAAGAGCTGCTTTGCTATCGCCCGCATGGCATAGACATCAGCAGTGGCATTGAAAAAAACGGAGAAAAATGTACAAGAAAAATGAAACAGATTGAAGAGAAGGTGAACCGATATGTACAATGTTCCGAATGAGAATGGGAGATTTGGTGATTTCGGCGGTAAGTTCGTGCCAGAAACGCTAATGCTGCCGCTTGAAGAAATCGAGCAGGAATTAACAAAAGCGCTAGCAGATGAACAGTTTAAAGCTGAATTTGTTCATATTTTACAAGAATATTCAGGGCGTCCAACACAGCTGACGTACGCTCCCAATCTGACAGCAAAGCTAAATGGTGCGAAAATTTATTTCAAACGTGAAGATTTAAACCATACAGGTGCCCATAAAATTAATAATGCAATTGGACAGGCGCTGCTTGCAAAACGAATGGGAAAGAAAAAATTAATTGCTGAAACGGGAGCGGGGCAGCATGGGGTCGCAGCGGCAACGGTTGCAGCGCGCTTCGGAATGGAATGCATTGTATTTATGGGAGAAGAAGATATTAAGCGGCAGGAATTAAACGTTTTTCGCATGAAATTATTAGGAGCGGAAGTTGTTCCTGTCTACAGCGGAAACCGGACGCTAAAAGATGCAACAAACGAAGCGATTCGTTATTGGGTCCAACATTGTGACGATCATTTTTACATGATTGGCTCGGTTGTCGGTCCGCACCCATATCCGAAGATGGTGCGTGAGTTTCAACGCATTATCGGCGATGAAGCAAAACGTCAATTTTTAGAGCGTGAAGGAACACTACCGGATGTTGTTGTTGCGTGTGTCGGAGGAGGAAGTAATGCGATTGGTATGTTTTATCCATTTTTAGAAGATGATGTGATACTTGTTGGAGTGGAAGCAGCAGGAAAGGGAGTGGATACACCTTATCATGCCGCCACGATAACAAAAGGAACAAAAGGGGTTATTCACGGCTCTTTGACATATTTGTTGCAGGATGAGTACGGGCAAATCCTTGAGCCATATTCGATTTCTGCCGGTCTTGATTATCCGGGTGTCGGTCCAGAACATGCGTACTTAGCGAGCATTGGCCGAGTGCGTTACGAAAGTGTAACAGATGAAGAAGCGCTTGCGGCGTTCCAATTGGTCGCAAGAGAAGAAGGGATTATTCCGGCGATTGAATCCGCTCATGCTCTGGCAAAAGCGTTTCAAATTGCTGCAATGCTTCGAAAAGATGAGACGGTGCTCGTTTGTTTATCGGGACGCGGTGATAAAGATGTGCAAGCGGTCATGAATGATCTCAAAGGAGGGCTCGACATTGCAACTACTCACAACAGCTAAACCGATGTTTATTCCTTTTATTGTTGCTGGTGATCCACATCCAGATGTAACAATCGAGCTGGCGCTTGCGCTCGAGGAGGCAGGCGCCGATATATTAGAGCTTGGCGTCCCTTATTCTGATCCGCTGGCAGATGGACCGATTATTCAACGAGCAGCGGCACGGGCGTTGCGTCATCGGATGACACTGCAAAAAGCGATGGAGTTAGTGCCTGAGATGAGAAAAAAAGGCGTAAAAATACCAATTATTATCTTTACGTACTACAATCCTGTGTTACAATTAGGAGAAGAATCCTTTTTCGCTTTAGCGCGAAAAAATGGGGTGGATGGCATCCTTATTCCTGATTTACCATTTGAAGAAAGCGAACATATTCGAAAGCGGAGTGCTGAAACCGGGATCTCGTTCATTTCGTTAGTTGCACCGACGTCTAAACGGCGAATCAAAGCGATCGCTTCCCATGCTCAAGGATTTTTATATTGTGTATCATCGCTGGGAGTGACGGGGATTCGTGACACATTGCCGGATGAATTAGGCGAGTTTTTAGAGGAAGTCAAGCGATATAGCCGCGTTCCAGTTGCTGTAGGGTTTGGGATTTCTTCGAGCGAGCAAGTGAACATGCTGAAAGACCGCTGTAACGGTGTAGTGATCGGCAGTGCGCTTGTGCGAAAAATCGAGCAGCTGGCCGATAAGTTGCAGCAGGAAGAGACAAAAACGGATGCACTAAACGAATTTCGCAGCTACGCCCAATCATTGGTTGCACCGTTAGAGTGAAATGTCTTGAACCCGGTGGACAAAGTGCAAATTTTCACAATGGGGTGAGAAAATGAAAATTAAAAATCAGTTACAAGGGTTACCTCCTTATCAGCCAGGAAAACCGATAGACGAAGTGAAACGGCAATATGGGTTAACCAAAGTCATTAAGCTTGCTTCCAATGAAAATCCGTACGGCTGTTCACCATCTGTGAAAGAAGCGATCGCGAAAGAGCTAGATCAGCTTGCCATATATCCAGACGGATATGCGCGCAAGCTTCGCGAAAAAGTCGCCGAACATGTAGGGGTGAACGAAACACAATTGATTTTCGGCAACGGTTCTGATGAGCTTGTACAAATTATTTGCCGCGCCTTTTTATCAGCTGAAACGAACACAGTGATGGCGACTCCGACGTTTCCACAATACCGCCATAATGCGACGATCGAAGGGGCGGAAATTCGTGAAATCCCTCTTGTCGATGGCCGGCACGATCTCGAAGGAATGCTTGCCGCGATCGATGAACAAACTCGCGTTGTCTGGATTTGTAATCCGAACAACCCAACAGGGACGTATGTCAATGAATCAGCGTTATTATCATTTTTACAGAAAGTCCCAAAACACGTTCTCGTCGTGCTCGATGAGGCCTATTATGAATACGTCACAGCGGACGATTATCCAGAGACGGTTCCGCTGCTTCGCCAATATGATAACATCATGATTTTACGTACGTTTTCCAAAGCATACGGATTAGCGGGGTTGCGCATCGGTTATGGCATTGCGAGCGAAACGCTTGTTCGTCAAATCGAACCGGCGCGTGAGCCGTTCAATACATCAATTGTGGCTCAAGCTGCAGCGATTGCCGCTTTAGAGGACCAATCGTTCATCAAAGAATGCGTGGAGAAAAATCGACGAGGGATGGAAACTTTTTATCGCTTTTGTCAAGAAAATGGGTTACACTACTATCCATCTGAAGCGAACTTTATTTTGATTGATTTTGGAATCGAAGGAAACAAAGTGTTTCAATACTTGCTAGAGCGCGGCATTATCGTGCGCTCCGGCAATGCGCTTGGGTTTCCGACTTCTGTACGAATTACGGTTGGCTCCGAGGAACAAAACGCACAAATTTGCGAAGCGTTACAACAAATGATCAAAGAAAAACAGCTTGTATAAACGGACGGATAACGCGCCCATTGCTTATTGGGCAGCAACGGGCGCGCGTAAAAAGAGAAGGTGAAATCGTTGAAAGGAAACATCTTTGTTGTTGGACTTGGATTGATTGGGGGATCGCTAGCGTTAGCGATTAAAAAAGAACATTCAGAGGCTACGATCATCGGATTTGATGTCAATGAAGACGAAGCGAAGTTAGCGCGCTCGTTAAAAGTGATTGATGAAATTGCTGTTTCCCTTGAAGACGGTATGGAGCGCGCCGATGTCATTATTTTAGCGACACCGGTTATGCAAACAGAAAACATTTTAGCTGATATGCTGGAATTTCGCCTCAAGGAAACGGTAATCGTTACCGATGTTGGCAGCACGAAGCAACGAATTGTCAAGCAAGCGGAACGATTATTACAGCGGGGAATTACATTTATCGGTGGTCACCCGATGGCAGGTTCACATAAAAGCGGCGTTACCGCAGCGAGAGCACATTTGTTTGAAAATGCATTTTATGTATTAACACCGACATCAGAAGTTCCTTCCGACAAAGTTGAAAGATTGCAAGAATGGTTGAAAGGAACAAAAGCGCAATTTGTCATTCTTTCGCCGAGAGAACATGATCGAATTACTGGCGTCATTAGCCACTTTCCGCATATTATTGCCGCTAGTCTTGTTCATCAAGCGCAGCAATATGAAAGTGAACATGCGCTTGTCAGCCGCCTAGCAGCGGGTGGATTTCGTGACATTACGCGCATCGCTTCAAGCAATCCGGAAATGTGGCGTGATATTTTCATACATAACAAGGAAGAACTTCTCGCCCTGTTTGACCGTTGGCTGTCGGAAATGAACATGATCCGTTCATTGGTCGAGCAAGAGAACAGCGAGAAAATTTATCATTATTTTTTAACAGCCAAACAATTTCGTGATGGGTTACCGGTGAGAACGAAGGGAGCGATTCCGTCATTTTACGATTTATACGTCGATGTTCCTGATTATCCGGGCGTTATTTCCGAAATTACAGGCTATTTAGCAAAGGAAAACATCAGCATTACGAATATTCGCATCATTGAAACGAGGGAAGAAATTTACGGGGTGCTTCGGCTTAGCTTTCAAAGCGAAGAAGACCGGGCGAAAGCAAAAGCGTGCATCAAGAAGCATACAAATTATGAAACGTACGAAGTGTGAGGAGAGGAGAATCCTATGCAACCATTGCGGACGAATGTCTCGTCGCTGAACGGAACGATTCATGTTCCGGGCGATAAATCGATTTCGCATCGCGCTGTGATGCTGGGAGCGATCGCGAACGGGACAACGAAGATTTCGAACTTTTTAACGGGAGAAGATTGTTTAAGTACGATTGACTGTTTTCGTAAAATGGGTGTTTCAATTACGCAAAACGGAAGTAAAGTCGTTGTCGAAGGAAAAGGAATTAACGGATTACAAGAACCAAAAGAGATTTTAAATGTTGGAAATTCTGGAACCACGACACGATTATTGCTTGGTATTTTGGCTTCCTGCCCGTTTCATGCGTGCCTCATTGGCGATGAATCGATTGCGAAACGGCCGATGGCACGGGTAACGAAGCCGTTGCGCATGATGGGAGCGCATATTGATGGGCGGGATCATGGTAACTATACGCCGCTTTCGATTCGCGGAGGGAGCTTAGAGTCGATTCAATATGAATCACCGGTAGCCAGTGCACAAGTAAAATCAGCCATTTTATTGGCGGGGTTACATGCTCGCGGCACGACGTCCGTTACAGAGCCACACCAATCGCGCGACCACACCGAACGCATGGTGCGATTATTCGGCGGCGAAGTTGTAGTAGATGGTGTAACTGTTTCTGTTACCGGATCACAGCAACTAACAGCGACAAGCATATACGTTCCTGGTGACATTTCTTCAGCTGCCTTTTTCTTAGTGGCTGGTGCGATTGTGCCGAACAGCGAGATCGTCTTAAAAAATGTTGGTTTGAATCCAACAAGAACAGGCATTATCGACGTACTTCAACAAATGGGAGCGGACATTGTAATTGAAAATGTCCGAAATGAAGAAACAGAGCCGCTCGGTGACATTACGATCCGCACTTCCGAATTAAAGGGGACGGAAATTGGTGGTGCCCTCATTCCGCGCCTAATCGACGAAATCCCGATCATCGCCCTGTTAGCTACACAGGCGGAAGGAACGACGGTCATTAAAGACGCAAGCGAGCTGAAAGTGAAAGAGACAAACCGTATTGACACCGTTGTATCAGAGTTACGAAAACTAGGGGCCGATATTGAAGCGACAGAAGACGGGATGATCATTCACGGAAAAACTCCGCTGAAGGCGAATGGAACGATCGTCGATAGCCATGGTGATCATCGCATCGGTATGATGCTGGCTATTGCTGCCTGCATCGCCAAAGGAGAAGTCTTTTTGCAACGCCCTGAGGCGATTGCGGTTTCGTATCCGATGTTTTTTGCGCATCTTCACTCTTTAATAGAATGACGAAAAGGCAAGAAGCCGTGTTACGGTTTCTTGCTTTTTTATTCATATGTTTCTCATTTCCTTCATAGCTTGTCTTAAAAGGAGGGATGAAAACATGCCTTATATTATTGATGAAGCACATTTAGTAAAAAATCAGCGAATTGAGCGCTGCTCATTAGTTGTTGACGGGAATCGCATTGATTACATAAGCGGTCAGACAAAGCAGTATCAATGGATTCGCATGCCGGTAAGAGAATTTTTGCTGACACCCGGGCATGTTATGCTTGACTTTTCTTTTCAACAGCCGCGTACTTTTTCCGAATTTAAGCAATATGTACAGCAACACTTGATTGCAAGAGGATGTACAACATTGCTTGCTGTATGTGATGTTGTATATGAAAAACAATTACCAAAAGCATTACAACAATTGCGACAACATTTATTAAACAGCCCCATTGATTATTTCATCGGTGTGAAGATCCCTCTCCGTACGCTAACTCCATCATTTGTTCGAACATGCAAACGGCTGAAAATTCCAGTCATTTTTATTGACTTGCAAGGGGACGAAGTATTGCACGATATCCCATGGAGCTGGATTTACGAAGCGCTGTATTCGTATCCGCTTACGTTCGTTCCACATTGGATGAACAATGAACGATCAAAAAAGCTAGAAGCGCTCTGGTGCAAGGTGTTATACGCTAATCGCCTGCCATTTGTCCCGTTTTCACTACAAGAGCGTACACCATTGTCGTTAGACGTATTGAAGAAAATTGGTATTTATCCACAAAAAGGAGATCTGCGCATTGGTGGCGAAGTAGATTATAACCTGTATGAGCATGAGTTATTGAGCCGTTTAGTTGCTCAAAATGAGATTGTCGATTATGATAATCATGTTCCTGTTATTACAGTTCATAAAGGAAGACTGTTAAAAGTACAGGAGCAATTCTTTTTCTACCCCGGCTTTGGCAAAGAGCGAACGATTCGCGCGCCGGGAATGTTTTCCGCATACTTTGAGTAAGGAAGGGTTTTATACATGAAACGAATCGACGAAATCGTCCAGCTTGTTGAAAACAGGGAAATTGAAAAAGCGTTAGCGCTCGTTCCAAAAGTAAAAGCGGAATGTAGCGATGAAGAAAAATATATGCTCGCGGAACACTTGTTTTCGTGGGGAATGTTAGATGAAGCTCGCGCGATTCTCGAGGAGCTGGCGCTTCGTTATCCCGATGAAGGAGACGTGTTGCTATTTTTAGCAGAAGTGTATACGGAGCTTGATGAAGAGGAAAAGGCGCTCGACATTTTAGCGGACATTGACGAAGACGACCCGTTGTTTCCACGTGCGTGCTTGCTTGCGGCAGACCTTTATCAAATGCAAGGGTTAGAGGAAGTGAGCGAACAAAAGTTAAAGAAAGCATATGAGAAAATGCCCGATGAGCCGATTGTTCAGTTTGCTCTTGCTGAACTTTATTTTGCGAACGGACATTATCAAAAAAGCATCGACTTTTATCAGAAAGTATTGGAAAAAGAGACGACCATTGCTGGAACATATATTCCACAGCGGATGGCCGAAGCGCTTAGCTTACTCGGAGAGTTTGAACAAGCACTTCCATATTATGAGCAAGCATTACAGGAAAAAGTGGATAGCCATACGTTGTTCGGCTACGGATTTACCGCATTTCAAGCGGAATATTATCAAACCGCCATTGAAAAATTCACAGAACTAAAAACTCTTGACCCAGAATATGTACCATTATATTTGTATTTAGCGAAAGCTTATGAGCATGAGGGACAGCTCGATCAAAGCTATGAAACAGCCAAACAAGGATTGGCGATTGATGAATGGAACAAGGAGTTATTGTTATATGCTGGAAAAATTGCTTTGAAACTTGGAAAAGCGGATGAGGCGGAACCGTTCTTACGTAAGGCAATTGAAATCGATCCAGGATATATTGAGGCACTGCTGACGCTAACAAAAGTATTATTGCATCAAGAACGCTATGAGGACGTAGTTGCTTACATCGAAGAATCGATCAAACAAGGAGAGTACGATCCGCAATTTGAATGGGATTTAGCTCGTGCCAAACATAAGCTAGAGATGTATTCCGATGCATTAAATCATTACCAAGAGGCATATACTTTCTTTAAGAATGACGCCGACTTTTTGGAAGAATATGGTTATTTTCTTATTGAAGAAGGACAGCGCAAGGAAGCAAAAGCCATTTTTCAAGAGATCGTTCGCATCGATCCTACACATACAGAGGCAGCGCATATGTTACTTGAGCTAGAAGAATAATAATGTACGTGTATCGGGGGAACATGACCTCTTTCTTGGAAAACGATAGAGGAGGGAAGCAAATGATGGCCCATGTATCCGTAAATGAGAAAAAGGAGTTTATTCGCTGGTTTTTAAGTCATTATCAACTCAAAAGACGTGAGTGTGTATGGATTTTAAACTATTTAATGAGCCATGACCAGTTGATGCAAAAAGTTCATTTTGTCGAAAATGCTCAATATTGCCCGCGTGGCATCGTTATGTCCACCCATTGTGTGGACGACGTGCCGTTTCGTTTTTATAAAGGAAATGTAATGACAACAGATGCAGAAAAATCATTTCATGACATTCGTTTAAACCGCGATGAAGATATTTATATTCAGCTGAATTTCCGTGCTTCCTTCCATTCGCCGCAATACGTCGCCGTATTAGAAGAAAATCCATACGCACCAAAGCACTTGTATGTAAATGAAAAAGACCAGATGTTAGCAGAACAATTTTTAGAAAAATCGCTCCATGATTTTCAAAAAGAACGCCTAATGAAGCTTATCGATGAGGCATTAGATCGCCAAGATGAAGAAGAATTTAAGCGATTGACAGAAAAGTTAAAACGATTATAACACCTTGCTGCCGGCAAGGTTTTTCTTTTTGGCTGTAAATATGGTATGTTGATAAGGGATGATTTTGTAAAAAAGAGGAGAGAATGAATGTGAAGTGGACCGTCAATGATGTGGAATTGTATTTAAAAGAAAAAGACTATATTGATACCGCGGTGATTCCGCTTATGCCGCTTTCGCTTTCTAGCGGAGCGAAGGCTACTGCTTCTGTGGGGGAATTCGTTCAACTGTTGACAGGGGAACTGGAGCGACAATTAAAAGGACGGCTATTTTTATTACCACCGTTTACTTATTTCGTGACGGAACGACATGAGGAGCGAGTTCGGCGACTAGCAGAATGGACAAGAGAATTAAAGGAAAACGGTATGAAACACGTGTTTTATGTAGCGTGCGACCGTGAATGGAAGGAAGCAGAATCCAAGCTGGAAGGGACGCTTTTTTCATTGCCGATGATTCCGTTTTATGATATGGACGAAACGTACAAGCAACAAGTCATTCACGAACAAATATCTCAATTGTTAAGCGCATTCATTTCGCAATGGACATAGATGGATATTTTTTGAATGTTAGCGATTACACTGATGATAATATTGACCTTGTCGGCGTCTTGAGCTATCATTAGAATGTCCTAGTTTTATATGTGTTATACGATTCTGTCCGGATGGACTTAACTTTGTATAGAGGGGGGAAAACGATGAGCAACAAACATCGGGTGTCTAGACGTCAATTTTTAAACTACACGTTAACAGGTGTTGGCGGATTTATGGCTGCTGGAATGTTAATGCCGATGGTGCGTTTTGCACTCGATCCGATTCTAAAGGAAGAAGCTGGTGCAGAGATGGTACCGGTGGCGCAAGTAAAGGATATCACGACAGAGCCTCAACGCTTTGACTTTAAAGTCAAAGTGAAAGACGCATGGTATGAATCGGAAGAGCCGAAATCTGCGTGGGTGTATAAGAATGAGAAAGGCGATATCGTCGCATTATCTCCAATCTGTAAACATCTTGGCTGTACGGTCAACTGGAACGCTGATAAAGAACACCCAAATCAGTTTTTCTGTCCGTGTCACTATGGACGTTACACAAAAGATGGTACCAACGTTCCGGGAACACCGCCTATGCATCCGTTAGACCGTTACGAATACAAGGTCAAAGACGGCAAATTATACTTAGGTAAAGCGAAACCACGAGGGGGGGCGTAATACGTGTTAAATAAGATTTATGACTGGGTGGACGAACGTCTAGATATTACGCCTTTGTGGCGCGATATCGCTGACCATGAAGTTCCGGAACATGTGAACCCGGCACACCATTTTTCTGCGTTTGTTTACTGTTTTGGCGGATTAACATTCTTTGTCACGGTCATTCAAATTTTATCTGGAATGTTTTTAACGATGTATTATGTTCCGGATATTAAAAACGCTTGGGAATCTGTATATTACTTACAAAATGAAGTCGCGTTCGGGCAAATTGTACGCGGTATGCATCACTGGGGAGCAAGTCTCGTTATCGTCATGATGTTTTTACATACATTACGTGTCTTTTTCCAAGGTGCGTACAAAAAACCACGTGAGTTAAACTGGATTGTCGGCGTATTAATTTTTATGGTTATGATGGGACTTGGCTTTACAGGATACTTATTGCCTTGGGATATGAAAGCGCTATTCGCGACAAAAGTAGGTTTACAAATTGCAGAGGCAACTCCTGTCATCGGAACAGCGGTGAAAACGTTACTTGCTGGTCACCCTGAAATCGTCGGTGCCCAAACGTTAACGCGTTTCTTTGCGATTCATGTGTTTTTCTTACCGGGAATATTGCTGGGGTTAATGGCTGCCCACTTCTTAATGATTCGCAAACAAGGGATTTCTGGTCCGCTGTAAAATGTACAGGCTGTTCATGAGAGCCTATGAGAAAAAGGAGGGGAACATATGCATCGCGGAAAAGGGATGAAATTTGTCGGCGATTCCCGCGTTTCTGCCGTAAGAAAGCCGAATATTCCGAAAGACTATTCGGAATATCCTGGGAAAACAGAAGCGTTTTGGCCGAACTTCTTATTAAAAGAATGGATGGTCGGTTCCGTCTTTTTAGTCGGATTTTTATGCTTAACCGTTGCTCATCCGTCTCCATTGGAACGTATCGCTGATCCAACCGATACGTCGTATATTCCGCTTCCAGACTGGTATTTCTTATTCTTGTATCAATTGCTCAAATATTCGTATGCGTCAGGTCCTTATACGGTGGTTGGCGCTATTATTATACCGGGCCTTGCCTTTGGTGCTTTGTTGTTAGCGCCGTTTTTAGATCGTGGACCGGAGCGTCGTCCGACGAAGCGGCCAGTGGCGGTAGGAATGATGTTGTTAACGCTTGCTGCAATGATTTTCCTTACTTGGGAGTCAGTTGTTACTCACGACTGGAAAAAAGCGGCTGAACAAGGGAAAATTCGTGCACAAGTGGAAATTGATAAAAACGCCGAAGGATATAAAATTGCTCAAGCCAATACATGTACAACATGTCATGGCGAAAACCTTTCTGGTGGAGCAGCAGCACCTTCACTTGTTGGCACAGGCTTAAAACCGGAAGAAATCGCGAAAATTGCGAAAAACGGTAGAGGTAACATGCCACCGGGCGTCTTTAAAGGTACAGACGAAGAGTTGAAAAAGCTTTCTGAATTTATCGCAGGATTAAAAGAAAAATAATGATACACAACAGAAAAAAAGCTGGCTACTGTTAGTCAGCTTTTTTCTTTACGGCTACATAGAAAGTAGGTGTAACATATGAAGTGGATATTTCCTTTCCTTATTCATCGTTCCGTTTTATGGATGTTATTGATTGTTAATATCATCGGAACTGTTTATGGATACATATGGTATGGTAACCAATTATCTGAAACTCCCGCGAAATTTTTATTATTCGTTCCTGATAGTCCGACGGCCAGTTTATTTTTTGTATTCGTGCTTATTGCTTTTTTACTGAAACGAAATTGGCCGCTAATGGAAGCGTTGGCAATCGTGACATTGTTTAAATACGGCATTTGGGCGGTTGTCATGAATATATTAGTATGGAAGGTAACTGGAACGCTTGATCCGATTGCTTGGATGCTCATTTTATCACACGGGGCGATGGCGATCGAAGGGATCGTGTACGCGCCATTTTATCGTATAAAATGGCCACATTTAGCCGTTGCCGCGATATGGACCTTACATAATGATGTCATTGATTATGTGTTTCGTATGTTACCGCGATATAGTGTCCTTGAACAATATATTCCACAAATCGGCTACTTCACATTTTGGTTAAGCATTGCTTCCATTAGTATTGCATATGTTCTATGTGTTCGAAACGATCGCCTTCACTTTCCGTTAAAATAATGGTCTACTCTTGTCCACCTCCTCATACATTGATAGTAGTTAGCGGAGGAGGGACAAGAATGAGGCGAATATCGCTATTGTTTATGATAATAATATGTTTATTTCCGATCATTACTTACGCTGCTTCCGATCAAGCAGGCTGGGAAAAGCTTGATCAAATTTCCGATACAGCATTACAGCTGGCAAAAAACGAACGCTTTGAGGAAGCGAAGGAAGTACTCACATATTTTTCGAAAGAGTTTTTGAAATTGCATGCCCGTGAACAACTTAAATCGGCGGATGAGCTTCGTGCCATTACGATTACCCATGAAGGTGCCTTAAAAACGCTTACTGCATCCACATTGCCAACAGAAGAACGCATTGACAAGGTCATCCAATTTCGGCTTGTTGTGGATGCCATTCATTCGACTCATCAACCACTTTGGTCGGAAATGAAAGAACCTATTATGGAGGCGTTCCAACAACTCAAGCAAACAGTTGAGAGAGGAGAACAGCAAGCATTTGAAACATCCCTTCAGCAGTTTTTAAATCAATATGAAATCATTGAACCAAGTGTAAAAATTGATGTTGAGCCAGAATGGGCCAAGCAAGTGGATATCGACTTACAGCGGTTACAAACTCCGCAATTCCGGCAACTAAGTCAAGATGAGCAAATGAAACAACTGAATGATATGGAACAACACTTGCAAGCGGTATTTGACCATGTGAAAAAAGATGAAGCAGACTCATCATTATTATGGGTAATGATTTCTACAGGAAGCATCATTATTTTAACGTTAACCTACGTCGGTTGGCGCAAATATCGCGGTGAAAAAGAAAAAAATCGGACACATGAGCAAGAATAAAAGTAACGTTTTATACGCGACGCTAAAAGGGGCTGCGCTAGCCCCTTTCGTAATATTCTTTGGTAACCATATTTCTCAATAAAAGACTAATTTTCAATCGGTCGTTTATTTTCATCAAGAGTAAAGCCCTCGCCCAGCACATCGTGTACATCGCTCACCGCTACGAATGCATGAGGGTCAACAGAAATAATAACGCTTTTTAAGCGCGGCAATTCATTTTTAGCGACGACGCAATACAATACATCGCGGTCGCGCTTCGTATATGAACCCCTTCCTTTTAATATCGTTACCCCTCGTTCCATTTCCGTCAAAATTTTATTCGCGATTTCTTCACTTTTTTCCGAAATAATCGTCGCTCCTTTTGCCGCATATCCTCCTTCTTGCATAAAATCGATCACGCGAGCAGCGACAAAGACAGCGACAAGCGTATACATCGCTTCACGATAGGAAAGGTATAAAAGCAGCGAAAGAGTAATCACGACGGCATCGAACGTAAACATCGTTTTTCCCATGCTGATGCCTTTATATTTATAAATAAGCCGAGCAATAATATCGACACCACCTGTCGTTCCGCCGTAACGAAAAATAATTCCAAGTCCAATTCCAATAAATACGCCGGCAAATAACGCGGCTAACGTTAAATCATGCTTGAGCGGCATATGAATCGTATAGCGCTGAAAAATCCAGAGAAAAAGCGATAATCCCACTGTTCCGATAATCGTATATAAAAACGAATTGCGACCAAGCAATTTCCATCCGATAAAAAACAGAGGAACGTTGAGCACCAAATTTGTAATCGATGGATCAATCCCAAACAGGAAATAAAGAAGCAGCGTAATGCCGGTAAATCCCCCCTCAGCCAAATTATTTTGCATATTAAAATGGACAAGCCCAAATGCAAAAATCGCAGCACCAAGTAAAATAAAAAAGATATTTTTTATTTTCAGCCCGAAAACCATAATCACCCTCCATATATCCAGAAATAGTTGGCGCCCTTAATTATAGAGGAAGTTTTTCATACAAGCAATGTAGCGCAAAAATATTTGTCAAAACCCTCTCTTTTAGCTAACATGAAAGAATGAGAGGTGACATTCATGCAAGAAAAAACGATGAAACAGCTTCAACAAGAAGTCGATGCGTATATTAGTCAATTTAAAGAAGGATATTTTAGTCCGCTTGCCATGCTAGCAAGACTGACAGAAGAGCTTGGGGAATTAGCTCGTGAAGTGAATCATTATTATGGTGAAAAACCGAAGAAAAAGACGGAGAAAGAAAAAACGATTGAGGAAGAATTAGGGGACTTATTATTTGTACTCATTTGTTTTGCCAATTCACTTCACATCGACCTTCAACAAGCTCATGATCTAGTTATGGAAAAATTCCGTACGCGTGATCAACATCGCTGGACAAGAAAAGAGGAATAGGAGTGGAAAAATCATGCAAACGATTAAAGTAGTTGTGGCAGGCCCGCGTGGACGTATGGGACGAGAAGCGGTCTCTCTTGTTCATCATACTGATCATTTTGAACTTGTCGCTGTAATCGATCGTATCAATGATGGTGGAAATTTGGCAAATATCGATGGTTTTGCTGGGATTGAAGCTCCGATTTTCACCGATATTGAACGCTGCTTTCAAGAAGTGAAGCCGGATGTTCTTATTGATTTGACAACGCCGGAAGCCGGAAAAAAACATACGGAGATTGCTTTGCAATATGGAGTTCGTCCTGTTGTCGGTACGACCGGCTTTACGGAGGAGGACTTGGAGCGGTTAACAAAATTAGCGGAGGAAAAAGGACTTGGAGCGATTATCGCCCCGAATTTTGCAGTTGGTGCGATTTTAATGATGAAGTTTGCCCAAATGGCAGCGAAATACTTTACTGATGTTGAAATTATCGAGCTGCATCATGATCAAAAACTTGATGCCCCGTCTGGAACAGCGGTGAAAACTGCCCAATTGATTTCCATGGTGCGACCAACGAAAAAACAAGGACATCCAAATGAAAAAGAAACGCTTGAAGGCGCACGCGGAGCTACGTATGATGGGATTCCAATTCATAGCGTTCGTCTCCCGGGTCTTATCGCGCATCAAGAAGTCATTTTCGGCGGTCATGGACAAGTATTAACAATTCGCCATGACTCGTTTCACCGTGCTTCATTTATGTCCGGAGTAAAGCTTTCCGTTGAGACGGTGATGAACTTACATACTCTCGTGTACGGTCTTGAACATATTATTGAATAATCAATGGAGGTGTCCTTTTGAAAATCGCGTTAATCGCACATGATAAGAAGAAAGCCGATATGATTCAATTTGTCACGGCTTACAAAGCTGTATTAGAACAGCATGAACTGTATGCGACAGGAACAACCGGCTTGCGTATTCAAGAAGCGACAGGGCTGCACGTGCATCGTTTTCAATCAGGCCCATTAGGCGGCGATCAAGAAATTGGGGCGATGATTGCACGAAATGAAATGGATATGGTGCTGTTTTTCCGTGATCCGTTAACGGCGCAGCCGCACGAGCCGGATGTCAGCGCGCTCATTCGTCTATGCGATGTATATTCTGTTCCTTTGGCAACCAATATGGGCACGGCCGAAATTTTAATCAAAGGACTGGAGCGCGGCGATTTTGCATGGCGCGATATTATTCATAAAAGACAAGGTGAAACATATGATGAGTGAACGATTGCACATCTTAGCGTTTGGGGCACACCCGGATGATGTCGAAATCGGCATGGGCGGAACGATTGCCAAATATGCAAAAAAAGGTTATCGAATTGGCATTTGTGATTTAACATTAGCTGAATTGTCTTCAAACGGAACGGTAGAGATACGCCAACAAGAAGCAACGAAAGCGGCTGCAATTTTAGGGGTGTCCGTCAGAATCAACCTTGGTCTTCCCGACCGTGGATTGTACCGGACGGAAGACGCGATTCGCCGCATCGTTTCCGTTATTCGAACGTACCGTCCGCAAGTTGTGTTTGCTCCGTATTGGGTCGATCGTCATCCTGATCATGGGCATTGTGGGGCTCTTGTCGAGGAAGCTGTGTTTTCAGCGGGAATTCGTCGTTATGAGTCAGCACAATTGCCAGCTCATCGCGTCAATCATTTATACTACTATATGATTAATGCATGCGAGCGCCCGAATTTTGTCATTGATATTAGTGAAACGATCGATGCGAAACTGGACAGTTTGCGTGCGTACGAAAGCCAATTTACAAAAACAGCTGAATCTGTCGATACTCCATTAACGAACGGGTATATTGAAATGGTTGAGAGCCGGGAACGATTATGGGGAAAAGAGGTTGGTGTCGCCTTTGCCGAAGGATTTATGACGAAAAAACCTATAATCATCTCAAACGATTTGTTAGGAGAGAAGACATGAGATTAAAAATAGGAATTGTTTGTTATCCAACTGTCGGTGGCTCAGGGGTTGTCGCCACAGAATTAGGAAAATTATTAGCAGAGAAAGGGCATGAAATTCATTTCATCTCATCAAGCATGCCGTTTCGCTTGAATAAATTGTATGGAAACATCTATTATCATGAAGTTAGCGTGAATCAATATTCTGTTTTTCAATATCCACCATACGATTTAGCACTAGCGAGCAAAATTGCGGAAGTCGCTAAACGTGAAAAGCTTGATGTGCTGCATGTACACTATGCGATTCCGCATGCCGTTTGTGCTGTGCTTGCACGACAAATGGTCGGCGAGCATTTGAAAATTGTCACGACTCTGCATGGTACGGACATTACGGTTCTTGGATACGATCCATCGTTAAGCGATATGATTAAATTTGGTATTGAACAATCCGACATTGTTACTGCTGTTTCAAATGCTCTTGTCAACCAAACGTACGAACTGCTTGATGTTCAAAAACCGATTCGTACCGTTTATAACTTTGTTGATGAGCGCGTGTACCGTAAAAAAAATGCTGCTCATTTAAAAGAAGAATACGGTATTCGTGAGGATGAGAAAGTGCTCATTCACGTATCCAATTTTCGTCGGGTAAAGCGAGTACCGGATGTCGTTCGCGCTTTTTCGCTCATCCGAAAGCAAATTCCAGCGAAGCTATTGCTTGTCGGTGACGGACCAGAAATGATCGTTGTTTGCCGTTTAGTGAGACAGCTTGGCTTAACAGATGATGTACGCTTTTTAGGAAAACAAGAGAAATTAGAGGAACTGTATTCAATCAGTGACGTAAAATTACTTTTATCAGAGAAGGAAAGTTTTGGGCTTGTGTTGCTGGAAGCGATGGCGTGCGGCGTTCCATGTATTGGTACGAGTATTGGCGGTATTCCGGAAGTGATTGAAGACGGAGAGACAGGATTTCTCTGTGAACTAGGAAATATCGAAGAAGTGGCGGAAAACACGTTGCGAATTTTAATGGACGATCACCTTCATACATACATGGCAGAGCGCGCACTCCGGACCGTTTATGAAAAATTTCATTCCCAACAAATCGTACAACAATATGAAGACATTTATATTTCGCTCGTAAAAGAGGTGAAGGGATGAAAGAACCATTCCAAACAGCGCTTGGCATCATTCGCACATTGCAACAACATGGACATGAAGCATATTTTGTCGGAGGAGCGGTGCGCGATCTATTACTAAACCGGCCGATTGGCGATGTCGATATTGCGACATCTGCATTGCCGGAAGAAGTGATGCGCCTATTTCCGAAAACGATTGCCGTCGGTCTTGAACATGGAACGGTCGCTGTAATACACGAGGGAACGCCGTATGAAGTAACGACGTTTCGCACTGAAGGAAAATACGAAGATTACCGTCGACCTGAATCGGTGACGTTTGTTCGTTCACTTTATGAAGATTTACAGCGTCGCGACTTTACGATGAATGCCATTGCGATGGATGAACATGGACAATTGATTGATCCGTTTCATGGACAAGAAGCGATTTCACAGCGTATTATTCGTACTGTTGGCAATGCGAAGGAACGCTTTTCCGAAGATGCGTTGCGAATGATGCGCGCGCTTCGCTTTGTTAGCCAATTAGGGTTTCAACTTAGCGAGGAAACAAAACAGGCGATCATCGAACACACTTCACTTCTTGCCCATATTTCTGTTGAGCGAATCACGATCGAATTTGAAAAATTAATGGAAGGACCGTTTGCCCAACAAGCTTTTTCCTTGTTAGTGGAAACGCAATTATTTTTGTATTTACCGGGGCTTCGCGCCAAGGAAGCGGAACTTCGAACGCTCATCGATTATGACTGGACAGCTCTTTCTTCGCGTGGACAGCGGTGGGGATTTCTTTGCTACATGCTTCATCTATCGGATGTTCATTCATTTTTACGTGCTTGGAAATTACCAAACCGTCTTATCAAGGAAGTTGAAGCGATTTTACACATTATGAACATAATCCAGTCGTACGCGGATTGGACAAAAGAGCGTTTGTACGAATTCGGGATTGAACATTCCTGCGCAGCGGAAGCGATTCGTTCCCTTATATCTGGGGAATCAATCTTAGAAAATCAGAACCGATTGCAACAGTTATTCGCTTCTTTGCCAATTAAAGAGCGAAAAGAATTAGCGATTAACGGAAAAGATTTAATCGAATGGTACAAGCGTCCGAGCGGACCATGGATTGCGGATATGTTGGCGATGGTAGAGCGGGCTGTTATCAATGGGGTCATCGATAATAAAAAGGAGCAAATAAAGGAGTGGCTCATTCCGTGCAATCAGAAACACGAAAAAAACTGCTAGAGTTATTTTCTGAGGCAAAAGGCGATTTTATTTCCGGACAAAAAATTAGCGAAATTCTTGGCTGTTCACGCACAGCCGTATGGAAGCATATCGAGGATTTGCGCAAAGAAGGGTTTGAATTAGAGGCGGTGCGCCGCCTCGGCTATCGCATTGTGAACACACCGGATAAAGTGACGGCGAATGAAATTCAGCTCGGCTTAAAGACGGAAACGCTTGGGCGATACATTCATTTTGAAGAAGAAGTTACATCGACGCAAACAATTGCGCAAAAATTAGCGTATGAAGGGGCAAAGGAAGGGACGCTTGTTGTGGCCGAACAGCAGATAGCTGGCCGTGGACGTATGGCGCGGAATTGGTTTTCTCCAAAAGGAACAGGGATATGGATGAGCTTAATTTTACGCCCGCCGATTCCGCCGCAAAAAGCTCCTCAGCTGACATTGCTGACAGCTGTTGCGATCGCTCAAGCGATTCAGGACGTTACAGGTCTTGTTCCCGATATTAAATGGCCGAACGATATCTTAATTAACGGGAAAAAATGTGTGGGCATTTTAACCGAATTACAAGCCGAACCAGACCGTATCCATTCTGTTATTATCGGAATGGGGATTAATGTCAATCAAACGGTCGAACAATTTCCGGAAGATATTCGTGCCATCGCTACATCGCTAGCCATTGAAAAAGGAGAAAAAATCAAACGTGCTGAATTAATCCAAGAAATTTTATTCAAAATAGAGATGCTTTATCGTCAATATTTACAACATGGCTTTCGACCAATTAAATTATTATGGGAAGGGTATGCGATTAGCATTGGCAAAGAAATTACCGCTCGAACATTGAGCGGGACGCTTCGTGGAATGGCGCTCGGTATTACGGACGAAGGAGTATTAATGCTCGAAGACGCCGATGGCAACATTCATTATATTCACTCCGCTGATATTCAATTATAAAACATTCGTCTGGAAAAATTATTAAAATTTTGTTAAAATACGAACGGAAGCGGTAAGGATAGCTTCGCGCATTCCGAAAAAGGGCAGTATCTTTGATAAGAACTGCACCGACTTGAAGCGAAAACAGATGGTGAAACAATCTGCCTTGATCCGTTGAAGGACTGGGACAGAGGGATGAACTCAACCGATAGGTGTCTTGTGTCCTTCTTTCTCAAGGTAGAGAAAGAAGGTTTTTTTGTTCGGTGATTCATCTCCTCTGCAACAAAAGAGGAGGGACATAAGATGAAAACAAAAACGGATTTTTTGAAAATGAAACAAAACAATGAGCCGATTGTTATGCTGACAGCGTATGACTTTCCGTCAGCGAAATTAGCTGAAGCAGCGCAGGTCGATATGATTCTTGTCGGAGATTCGCTTGGGATGGTCGTGCTAGGATATGACTCCACCATTCCTGTCACGGTCGAAGATATGATTCATCATACGAAAGCAGTGCGTCGCGGCGCGCCAAATACGTTTATCGTTACGGATATGCCGTTTATGTCTTATCATTTATCAATGGAAGATGCACTCCGTAATGCGCAACGAATCATGCAGCAATCCGGTGCGAATGCGGTAAAAGTAGAGGGGGCCGATCAAGTCGTTGATGTCATCCGTGCGTTGACACAAGCAGGAGTCCCTGTTGTTGCCCATCTCGGACTTACTCCGCAGTCGGTTGGGGTGCTTGGCGGTTATAAAGTACAAGGAAAAGATGCTGACAGCGCCCGTAAATTAATGAATGATGCCAAATTATGTGAGCAAGCTGGAGCCATTGCGCTTGTATTAGAATGTGTCCCAAAACAAATTGCCGCGGAAATAACGAAACAGTTGTCCATTCCGATAATTGGCATCGGGGCGGGAGACGAAGTCGATGGTCAGGTGCTCGTCTATCACGATGTGCTTGGATATGGGGTTGAGCGAATACCGAAATTTGCAAAAATGTACGTCAACGTGCAAGACATTATCACCGAGGCGTTAGCTAATTATGTGGCTGACGTGAAACTGCGACAATTTCCTGAAGCTTCTCATATGTTTACGATGAAAGAAGAAGAGTGGATTGCTTTGTATGGAGGAAGACAACAATGATAGTCATAACTAAAATAAGCGATATGCAGAAAATAATGAACGAATATCGTCTCGAACGAAAAACGATCGGCTTTGTCCCAACGATGGGATATTTGCATGAAGGGCATGCAACGCTGTTACGAGAGGCACGTCGACAAAATGATATTGTTGTATTGAGCGTATTTGTAAATCCGCTTCAATTTGGTCCAAATGAAGATTTTGAACGGTATCCGCGCGATATCAAACGCGATGAACAAATCGCTCAAGAGGCCGGAGTTGATGTGCTTTTTTATCCTGACGTTACTGAAATGTATCCGCGCCCATTAAGCGTGCAAGTTGTCGTTAAAGAACGTGTCGATGTGCTTTGTGGAAAATCGAGACCAGGACATTTTGATGGAGTAGCAACAGTTTTAACGAAATTATTTAATATTGTTATGCCAACTCGTGCGTATTTTGGAATGAAGGACGCTCAACAAGTAGCTGTTGTTGATGGGTTAATTCGTGATTTTCATTTTCCGATTGAATTAATTTCTGTTCCGACTGTTCGTGAAGAAGACGGGCTTGCCAAAAGCTCACGCAATGTCTATTTATCTGATGAAGAACGGAAGGAAGCTCCTGCTTTATACGAAGCATTACAAAAGGCAAAGATAGCGATTGAAAACGGAGAACGCAATCCTGCTGCGATTTGTTCACTCATTGAGGATCATATCAAAACAAACACGCATGCGGTCATTGATTATGTAGAAGTGTATTCATACCCTGACTTGACACCGCTGCAACGGTTGTCGGGTAGGATTATCATTGCGCTTGCAGTACGGTTTACAAATGCACGTCTCATTGATAATATAACACTTGACGTGAATTAATGGATTTATACATTTCATTCATATTATTTTAGGGGGTCCCTTGTATGTTTCGAACATTAATGAATGCAAAAATTCATCGTGCCCGCGTAACCGAAGCGAATTTAAATTATGTTGGAAGCATTACGATTGACGAAGATATTTTAGATGCAGTCGGCATGGTTGCTAATGAAAAAGTGCAAATTGTTAACAATAATAACGGGGCGCGTTTTGAAACATATATTATTCCCGGTGAACGTGGCAGCGGCGTATTTTGCCTAAACGGTGCGGCAGCACGTCTCGTTCAAAAAGATGATATTATTATCGTCATTTCGTACGCGCTTATTCCAGAGGAAAAAATTGCCCAACACCGTCCTAAAATTGCGATTATGGACGAGCAAAATCGCATTCAACAATTAATTGTCGAAGAACCAGCCAACACGATTTTATAAGAAAAGAAGAGGTAGCGCGATGAGCTCTTGAAGCCATGCGTTTTTCACCTAGAGAGGTGCTTGTCACCTTGAAGGGGTTGGTTTGGTGTAACTAGCTTCTAAACTGAACGACGCAGAAAAGCGAGGGCGAACGTGTCTAACGTTTAATGAAAAAGATTCTTTGCCTGCCTTGCTGGTTTGAGATATAAGAGTAACGAAACAATCGTAACGGAGAATGACAAAAGGGGGCTGTTTCTCAAAAGAGAAAGCCCCTTCTATACGTTTTTCTGTGTATTGAGGTGAAACAATGAACGAACGATTTGTTGTCATAGATTTAGAGACAACAGGCAATACACCAAAAAAGGGAGATCGCATTATTCAAATTGGAATGATTGTCATTGAAAATGGACAAATTATCGAACGATTCTCGAGCTTTGTTAACCCAGAACGCGATATCCCGCCATTTATTCAACAATTTACAAATATTGATGAACAAATGGTCAAACATGCTCCCGTATTTGCGGAAGTGGCGCCTAAGCTCGTTGAAACGTTGCAAGAAGCTTATTTTGTTGCCCATAATGTCTCGTTTGATTTAATGTTTCTACAAGAAGAATTAAAAATGGCAGGGCTTCCTTTATTTTCTGGACCGACGATTGACACTGTGGAGTTGGCACGCATTCTTTTTCCCACTTCATCTAGTTATAAATTGAATGAGTTAGCTCAAAAGTTGCAAATCGCTCATACACAACCGCATCAAGCCGATAGCGACGCGGAAGTGACCGCAAAATTATTATTGGCATTGTTTGAACAATTGCGCGCATTGCCGCTTGTAACCTTGCAGCAATTGCAGCGATTATCGCGAGACTTACATAGCGATTTGTCTTCTTTACTTGAAGCGATGGTTATGGAAAAAATGAAATCGTTACATGATGAGCGCTCATATATGTTTTATCGTGGAATCGCGCTGAAAAAACCAACGACTTCAGTGTCAAAACAGCAAACATGGGCTAATGATACGATGTCATTTTCCGGATTTTTGGAAGGGTCCCATACGCTTCCACTCGCGGATTATGAACAGCGAGATGGACAATGGGAAATGATGAAAATTGTTCATGAAGCGCTTGAAACATCGCAACATGCAGTTATCGAAGCAGGAACGGGCATTGGCAAATCCCTCGCGTATTTAATTCCAAGCGTTTTTTTTACCTATGAAAAGCAAAAGCGTGTCGTCATTAGCACCCATACATTGCAGCTGCAACAACAACTAGTCGAGCGTGATATTCCTTTAGTAAGAAAAATCGTTCCGTTTCCGTTTCAAGTCGCTGTATTGAAAGGAAAGCGAAATTACCTTTCCCTTAACAAGTTTATTTCCTTTCTTCACGACGAAAATAAAAATTATGATGTCGTTTTAATGAAGTGTCAGCTTCTTGTATGGTTAACGCAAACGGAGACGGGAGATATGGATGAACTTAATTTGTCATCGGGCGGCCGACTATTTTGGACATCTTTGGAAATGGATGAAGAGAGCAGGGAAGAAAAATACAACTTTTTCATTCGTGCCAAACAAAAAGCGAAAGAAGCGCATCTCATTATTACGAACCATGCTTTTTTATTACAAGATGTAACGGCTTCAACGCCGCTCATTCCCGAGTATGAACACATCGTGATTGATGAAGCCCATCATTTAGAGGAAGTCGCGTCTAATTATTTTGGGCAGCAAGTCGATTATGTGACCGTTCGTTTATTATTAACGCGAATGGGAAAATCACATGAGGATGGCTCACTTTATAAACTCAATCAGTGGTTTAAACAGCAGGGGATAGATGCCGACACGTACTTTGCACGCTGTGATCAAATCATTACGGATCTTGAATTTGAATGTGATGAATTATTTCGCATGATTCGTCGCTATGCCTTAGTACGAAAAACGAATGAAATAACAGGACGGTGTCGCTATCGTTTTCAGCCGGAAAAAGAACATGGTCGTCAGTGGGAAGCCATTCAAGAATTGCTATGGCGTGTGCTTGGCCATACGTCACAGCTTGTGGAGTACACAAATCAATTGTATACCTTTTTTCAACCATTCAATTCGCAGTCAGATCATCATTATTTTACGGATGTTTCTTTATTTGAAAAACTAATCCGATCGTTACACCATCTTCTTGAAGCTGATGATCCGATGGTTGTACGCTGGATTGAAGCAGAGGCAAAAGGGGCTGCGAATGCAACAACGATTTACTCCCAGCCGATCCAATTGGGAGAATTTTTTGCTGACCAATTATTTGCAAAGAAGAAAAGCGTTGTGTTAACTTCAGCGACATTGACGATGAATAACAACTTTACTTACATCATGTCGCGTCTCGGATTAGAAGATTTTTATCCTATTTGTCGCGCCATTCCGTCCCCGTTCTCTTATGAACATCAGGCAAAACTAATGGTTCCTAGCGATGTACCAGCGATTTCCGCTGTTTCCATAGAAGATTATGCCAATGTCGTGGCTGATCATATTTTACAAATTGCTGATAGCACGAACGGAAAAATGCTTGTTTTATTTACATCATATGAACTGTTAAAATTAACGGCCTCGGCTCTGAAAGACAAAAATAAAGATGAAACATTTGTACTTCTTGCCCAAGGAATGCAAGGTGGAAGTGCCGCGAAGCTCACGAAAACGTTTCAACAGTTCGACAAAGCGGTATTATTTGGAACAAGCAATTTTTGGGAAGGCGTTGATTTGCCTAAGGAGCAATTATCGATTGTCATTATTGTGCGTTTACCCTTTGCTCCACCGGATGATCCTGTCATCGAAGCAAAAAGCGAACAAATTCGTGCCAGTGGCGGTAATCCGTTTTATGATTTATCACTGCCACAAGCGGTTATTCGGTTTAAGCAAGGGTTTGGTCGACTCATTCGTACAAGTAAAGATAAAGGTGTTGTCTTTGTGTTTGACCGACGGCTCACTTCTGCTTCGTACGGAAAGTACTTTTTAGCTTCATTGCCGCCCGTTTCCGTTTACGAAGAGCCGCTTGAATCGCTTTTGCAAAAACTTAAAGAGTGGTTGTGATAAATTGGCGCCAAACGACACAATCTATAGCTAGAATTGGCTAACTAGGAGATGGCGCCGTTGAAACTTTTTCTACTCACTTGGTCATTGCTTGCTTCATGGTCATTAGGAATATTTGCTGAGGAGTCATTCGATGAGACGGTAAAGAAAATCGACTTACAGCTTGAGGAAGAGGCGCTTGCCTTTGTTTGCCTTCCGGTGGCCAGCGGGGAGGCAATGCTTGTGAAAAATGCTTCCGGGCAAACGGTGTTGATCAATACAGGAGGAAGAGGGAGCATAAAGCAGATAAAAACATGGTTAGAGAGGCTTCACGTTCGAAAAATTAACAAAATTTTATTGACGAATAATGATAAAGATATTTCTTCTTCTTTTGCATTTTACAAAGAAAAATACGGCGCTCGTGAAGTCATAGCCGGGAAGAATCAAAAAGGGGTTACAACGGTTTGGAAGGAAGGGGAACGCCATCTGCTTTTGCCCAATGTAACAGCAGACGTGCTGAATGTTCATGATGGTGCATTGACATTACGATTTCAATATGGACGTCTTTGCATGTTGTATATGGCGAGTGATCAGCCTGCTGTTGTAAAGAGCCTTATCCATATACCGCTTAAAAATGTTAACATTTTAAAAGTCGCTAATTTCGCGAAACATGATCATTTAAGCACGGCGTTTTTAAAACGCGTTGATCCGCAAGCGGCGATTATTTTTCCTAAACAAGGAATTCATCCAAATGAACATCTTCTAGAAAAGCTTTATCAATTATGGATCGATATTTATCAAATTGACAAAGTAGGGATTATGATGATTAAATGCAATCTCACTCATTATAAAATCATCACTTTTTGAACGAAAACAACCTGCAGCATTAAGGAGATGCTGCAGGTTGTCGGCAGGATCGGCTCGCTTTCATTTTTTTGGAACGGCTGGCTTAGGTGTTTCGGCTTTCGTTTTTCTTTTTCCGGTGTAGGCGGGATAATTTTTTTATGAAATGAAACGGCGAACCTGTTATAATAGTGGGAAGATACAACATAAGGTTGTTGTATTTGTATTGTTGCCTTTGGACCATGCTTATATAAGTAACAAAATTTGTGGCATATAGGGGGAAACTGTGTAATGGAAAGCAAAATAGAAGTATTAGCTACCGTAAAAATCCAGAACTCACCAGACCTATATAAAATCGTGGATTGTTTAAATCGGACATTAAAAAAAGATGATTTAATGTTCGGCTTAGCGTTGGACGAAAAAGATCAAAATCAAGCAATTTTTACGATTTATCGTACATAAGAAGATGTGATGGCGATGAAAAAGTGGGGTATATTGTTTTTCATCTTGTTGTGCGGCGTTATTTGGCAAGCGATAAGCGTCTATCATGCAGCATTGGAGACGAAACAGTCATTGCAATCCAAAGCACTAGAACGTGCTAAGCGTGAGGTCGCATTTACCGATATTGACCGAGTCTATACATATTATGGAGAACAAGCCTATGTTGTTTTTGTTGGCACCGGTCGGAATGGCAAAAAATATATTGTTTGGGTTCCTGAAAAGAAAGGGCATGTAGTCGTGAAACGAGCAGATCGTGGAATAACAGAAAAGGAAGCCGTTTCTAAACTGAAAGAAGAACGCAATCCGAAGCGTCTTATCTCTGTCAAACCCGGTATGGAAAAGGGAGTACCTCTTTGGGAGTTAACATATATTGACGAATATAACCGTTATTCATTTTACTATTTAAGCTTTGAAGACGGTACATTCCTAAAGAGATACAGTTTTCAACAATAATGATTGTAGGGGGAAAGGAATTATGAAATTAGCGAAACGTGTCTCATCACTCACACCTTCGACAACGTTGGCGATTACAGCAAAAGCAAAAGAACTAAAAGCAGCGGGCTACGACGTAATCGGTTTAGGAGCGGGGGAACCTGATTTTAATACGCCGCAACATATTATCGATGCTGCTGTGAAAGCGATGAATGAAGGGCATACGAAATATACGCCATCAGGCGGATTGCCGTCATTAAAAGCGGAAATCATCAAAAAATTTCAAGAGGATCAACAACTTACCTATGAATCATCGGAAATCATTGTTTGTATCGGTGCAAAACATGCGTTATATACATTATTCCAAGTTATTTTAGATGAAGGCGATGAAGTCATTATTCCGACGCCATATTGGGTTAGTTATCCAGAGCAAGTCAAACTCGCTGGCGGTGTACCTGTCTATGTCGAAGGGCGGGAAGAGAACGAATTTAAAATTACTCCAGAGCAGTTAAAAGCCGCGATTACGGAACGGACAAAGGCGCTGATCGTTAACTCGCCAAGCAACCCGACCGGTATGATTTATACGGAAGAAGAGCTAAAGGCACTTGGAGACATTTGCTTACAACATGATATTCTGATTATTTCCGACGAAATATATGAAAAATTGATTTACGGAAATCATCGACATGTATCAATCGCTCAGCTTTCCCCAGAATTAAAAGCACAGACAATTATTATTAACGGTGTGTCCAAGTCCCATTCGATGACAGGATGGCGCATCGGTTATGCAGCAGGGAATAAAGAGATCATTCGGGCGATGACAGACTTAGCAAGTCATAGTACGTCAAACCCGACATCGATCGCGCAATATGCGGCGATTGCTGCTTACAGCGGACCGCAAGAACCAGTTGAAGAGATGCGCCAGGCATTTGAGGAACGTCTCAATATCATTTATGAAAAATTAATTCGAATTCCCGGCTTTACATGCGTAAAACCGCAAGGAGCGTTTTATTTGTTCCCAAATGCTCGTGAAGCGGCAAACATGGCTGGCTACCATACAGTCGATGAATTTGTCGAAGCGCTGTTAGAAGAAGCAAAAGTAGCACTTGTACCGGGTTCCGGCTTCGGTGCTCCGGATAACGTCCGCTTATCTTATGCAACTTCGCTTGAGTTGCTGGAAGAAGCGGTAGAACGAATGAAGCAATTTATGGAACAGAAAATAAATCGCTAAGGATAAAGGGAAGAAGCATCTAACGTAAAAGCTTAAGGTAAAGAATAGCAAAAAGCCCAGAAAGCAGGTACGGCTGCTTTTGGGGTTGAGAACATGAATGTCATATTAAGGATTAGATGCCATTGGATGAGTTTGCACGATAAGCTAATTTTTATTGCTGAAAGCGGTATTGAGAAAATGAAGTGGATAGAAGAAATTTTACCTAGGTAGTCTGATAGGTCGCTGGATCGCGTTTGTTCATGCTCCTACTAAGCGGTAGATGATTGAACTGATAGAAAACTCAGAAAAAAGGTCGGGATTAGTTGAAACTCCCTAATACCGAGCGAAGAATGCGATGTAAGAGGACGGGGGCTAATCCCTGTCCTCTTGTTTATTTGAACATCTTTGCTTTTTAGAGAGAGAAAAACCGTTTCAACAGATTCCTCTGAAAGGTTGTTTCATTTCTTCGAACCCTATTTTATGCTTCGGAAGAGGTTTTTGCCGATTCGTCATGAAAGGTTAGTTGTGCTCATCGGATTGGCTTGAATTTTTTTATTAGAAGAATAAATGGTTTATATTTCCAATGTTTCTTGTACATTCTTGAACATTATTGAGCAGTGGTACTGTCTGTTGGAAATGATACGTTTGTTTCGTCATTTTTCATTATATGCTTTCCTTTTGTTTTCTAATTCCTGATTTGATCTTTTCAAGAAATTCATAGTTGTCAATTTTTTATTTCTTTGCTAAGCAGGGAGTACCGCCGCTTTTCGTTCTTGCTTCATTTTTTGTCGAAAGGTATAATATGAATTATGTACATAGCATAGTTTTGCGATGATTTTTGGAGGGACTTGTACGTGAAGACAACAATTGCAGAAGTAAGCAAATATGTAGGACAAGAAGTAACAATCGGTGCTTGGCTTGCGAATAAGCGTTCAAGCGGAAAAATCGCGTTTTTGCAACTCCGTGATGGTACGGGCTTTATTCAGGGAGTTGTCGAAAAATCGCAAGTGACCGAAGAAGTTTTTAAAATTGCAAAATCGGTTACACAAGAAACATCTTTGTATGTGACGGGAACAGTTCGCGTAGACGAACGTTCTCCATTCGGTTATGAATTATCAGTAACAAACTTGGAAATTATTCATGAAGCGGTTGATTATCCAATTACACCAAAAGAGCACGGCGTTGAATTTTTAATGGATAATCGTCATCTATGGCTTCGCTCGAAGCGGCAACATGCTATTATGAAAATTCGCAATGAAGTAATTCGTGCTACATATGAATTTTTTAACAACAACGGGTTTGTAAAAGTTGACCCGCCAATTTTAACAGGTAGTGCGCCGGAAGGGACAACAGAATTATTCCACACAAAATACTTCGATGAAGATGCGTACCTTTCCCAAAGCGGCCAGCTTTATATGGAAGCAGCGGCAATGGCGCTTGGTAAAGTATTTTCGTTCGGTCCAACGTTCCGTGCGGAAAAATCAAAAACGCGCCGTCACTTAATCGAGTTTTGGATGATCGAGCCGGAAATGGCGTTTTATGAGTTTGAAGACAACTTGAAAGTACAGGAAGAGTATGTATCACATATTGTTCAATCTGTTTTGCAAAATTGCCAGCTTGAATTGAAAACGCTTGGACGTGATACATCTAAGCTCGAGCTTGTAAAACCGCCATTCCCGCGCATCACATACGATGAAGCGATCAAGCTCCTTCACGAAAAAGGTTTTGATGACATTCAGTGGGGAGATGATTTCGGTGCTCCGCATGAAACGGCCATTGCTGAAAGTTTCGACAAACCGGTATTCATTACTCACTATCCGACGACATTAAAGCCGTTTTATATGCAGCCGGATCCAAACCGCCCTGAAGTTGTCTTATGTGCGGACTTAATCGCTCCGGAAGGCTATGGAGAAATTATTGGCGGTTCTGAACGCATTCATGACTACGATTTGTTAAAACAGCGATTAGAAGAACATAACCTGCCGCTCGAAGCATATAAATGGTATTTGGAATTACGTCAATACGGTTCAGTTCCACATTCTGGATTCGGTCTGGGATTAGAGCGGACAATTGCTTGGATTTGCGGAGTGGAACACGTCCGTGAAACGATCCCGTTCCCTCGTTTGTTAAATCGCCTTTACCCATAAGAAAATCCCCCATGTAGGGGGTTTTTTTATCGGTTTATGTTATACTATATTTGAGGTGTATTCCTATGGATAAAGGAAAAATAGCGGAATGGCTTGCGCAAGGAAGTGTTGCAATTCCCAAGTTGCTGTTACAGCATTATAAACAGCTCGGTTTGTCTGAAGTGGAATTTATGGCGCTATTACATATGCATTCATTTATGCAAGAGGGGATATGGTTTCCAACCCCTGCCGAATTGGCAGAACGAATGACCTTAACACCGGCACAATGTATGGAAACATTACGAAAGTTATTGCAAAAAGGATTTATCTCAATCGAAGAGCAAGTAGATGAGCAAGCGGTCCGCAGTGAAACGTATTCGCTCAAGCCACTATGGGAAAAACTTGTTCATTATTTGCTTGCGCAGTCGCTTACAGAGGAGAAAAAAGAGCGGCAAGAAGAAGAACAAAGTTTATATACCATATTTGAACAAGAGTTTGGCCGACCGCTTTCTCCGTTTGAATGTGAAACATTAGCGATGTGGATGGACGAAGATGGGCACGATCCTGTCATTATTAAGGCGGCGCTGCGAGAAGCGGTGTTATCAGGAAAGTTAAATTTCCGTTATATTGACCGTATTTTATTTGAATGGAAAAAGAACGGCATTCGCACGATTGAGCAAGCGCAAAATTACGGAAAAAAATTTCGCAAACATCAACAAACGACGAAAACAACGCAACCGCCACAGAGCGAGTATAAACAAACGATTCCATTTTACAATTGGCTAGAATCGTAAGCGAGAGGCGATGTCTCTCGTTTTTCTATGCGAAAAGGAAGGAGGAAGAGGTTTGCTTACCAAGCAACAAATTCGTTATTGTTTGGATAAAATGGGAGAGATGTTTCCTGATGCCCATTGCGAATTAGTGCATAAGAACCCGTTCGAATTGTTAATTGCTGTTGTATTATCAGCGCAATGTACGGATGCGTTGGTCAATAAAGTAACGAAACATTTATTTGAGAAATACAAAACACCTGAGGATTATTTGGCTGTTCCGCTTGAGGAATTGCAACAAGATATTCGCTCAATCGGCCTATATCGAAACAAGGCAAAAAATATTCAAAAATTATGTGCGATCTTGTTAGAAAACTATAACGGGGAAGTTCCAAACGATCGCGATGAACTGATGAAGTTACCGGGGGTCGGACGAAAGACAGCGAACGTTGTAGTATCCGTGGCTTTTGGAGTTCCGGCGATTGCCGTTGATACGCATGTCGAACGGGTTAGTAAGCGGCTTGGCTTTTGTCGCTGGAAAGACTCCGTGCTTGAAGTTGAGGAGACGTTAATGCGCAAAATTCCAAAAGAAGAATGGTCGATCACGCATCATCGTATGATTTTTTTCGGCCGTTACCATTGTAAAGCGCAAGCTCCCCAATGTGACCGCTGTCCGCTGTTTGACTTATGTCGAGAAGGAAAAAAACGAATGCGGCAGCGAGGTGAGAGTCGTGCGCGTGCCAAATGAGTTTGTTCATCCGTTATTTTTTGAAGGAAACGAAATAATCGAAGAAGAACCGGACGTTCCGTTTCCGATGATGATGAAGCAGACTTATTTTTACTACGATCTTATCGCGACAAACGACAGCGTATGGAAACCATGGGAACATAGTGAACAGTCGATTCCTGCTGTATTAGAGTTGTGGAAAGAAGAAGAAACCGTTTTACAACAATGTTTTGCCAAGCGCGATCGCAAAGCAGCACGCGAACCGATGCGCCGGGCTTTATCGTATTTGATGGTTTGCCTTTTTTGGCTAAATGGGACGAGAACGAAAAATGTGAATCATTGGGAACAAGAAGTGAGTAAATTACCGCTTAAGCCGATCAACTGTGTTGAGCGCCTACAGTTCGTTTTCGAACGTTATGATGTATACCATTCCTTTGTTCAACTTAGTGAACTGTTTGCCGAAGTAATGAAATTATTTTACAAACAAATAGCGATGATGAAAAAAGGGATGTCTCATTAATGAGACATCCCTTTTTATCTAACGATTGGGATTGGCTGCCGGTACATCGTCGGGCCGCTGTAGCGGATTAGTTTGGTTTGTGTTTGTTCCAGTATTATTGTTGTTTGTTGAGTTATTGCCGGTACCGCCACCATTGCCGCCATTTTGCGGTGGAGGAGTTGTTGGATTGGTTGCCGGCGGTGTTGGTGTCGTGTTATTGCCGGAATCTCCATTATTGTTATTTTCTCCGCTGTTCCCATTATTTGTACCGTTATTTCCACTGTTATTGTTATTTTCGTTTCCATTTGGCTGTTGGCCGTTATTTCCATTTTCGTCGGAAGGTGATGTTTGTCCTTGGTTATCGCCATTTTGTTCGTTTTGTTCCCCGCCTGGTACTTGGACGGTTGTTGATGCTGGTTCACTTCGGTTTTCTTCCTCTTTATTGATGACATATACTTCAAATGTATACACAGCACCTGGAGTCGGATTATTGACCGTCAATGATGACTCATTCGTTGTCACAACATTTGACTCGCCTTTGTCATTTTTTATGTGTACTTCAAAGGATCCATTTTCTAATTGACCACCATATTTCCATGAAACAGTAATAGTGTTTGTCACTGGATCGTATACCCCTTGTAAATTTGTCACTGGGGATAACGGTTCCGGACGGTCTTCAGCCACTTCCGTCGGTTGAGTTCCTCTCACAAAGCATTCATACACAATTTCGCTTTCTGGCGTGTATTTACCAGCAAGTTTCGGTGGGTTGGACCCTTTTTTAATCGGCAGTTTAACGACACTCTTTGGCATTTTAAAGTCGCCGCTACCGTCATCAACATGGGCGATCACTTTTTTGAATAGAAGGCGTGGAATTTTTTGCTCATATGTTGACAAGTACGCCTCACTGCTTCGTTTGCTGAATCCGGTCCATACCGCCGCCGTGTAATTTGGTGTATAGCCGACAAACCAGCTATCTGGTACGGCTCCGTCTGGCAGACCGTATTTGCGAATCGTGTCATCATCGTAGTTTGTCGTTCCTGTCTTTCCAGCGATATGCAAGCCCGGAACATTGGCAAGGGTACCCGTACCATATTGAACAACCGATTTTAGCATATCGGTAATCATGTACGCCGTATAATCTTTCATTGCTACTTTTGGTTTTGGTGTTAAATCCATTTCCGTATCATCCGGAAAGACGATTTTTGTTACCGCATGTGGCTTAATATACACCCCGTTATTGCCAAAGGCGCTGTATGCACCGGCCATTTGCAATGGAGATACACCTTTTCCAAGGCCACCGATCGCATACGATTCATAAATCTCATCAAATCCCATGCCGAGCTTATTGGCAAATTGCTTCGCTCGCTCTTTTCCGACCGCTTGAAGCGCTTTTAAGGCTGGAATGTTACGCGACTTGGCTAACGCCATTCTCATCGTCATCGGACCTTCGTAAGTCCCATTCCAGTTTTTAATCGGCGTTCCGTCGGAATACGCATACGGTTCGTCAACAAGCTGATGAGCAGTCGACCATTTTAAATACTCGACAGCTGGACCATAGTCAAGAATCGGCTTAATCGTGGAACCCGGCTGCCCTACTCGCTGGATGGCATAGTTAAAGCCGAATGCTACATTATTTTTGTTTCGTCCGCCACCAAGCGCGCGAATTTCGCCCGTTTTTGTATCAATAAGCGCAATTGCTGATTGCAAGTTTTCTTTATTTGTAAACAAATCGTTTGAATTTAATAAATCGTCAACGTAATTTTGTGCATCTGGATCTAGGGTTGTGTAAATTTTTAGCCCATCTTCATACACGTTGACATTTGCTTGGTCGGTTACTTCCTTAATTACTTCCTCGATAAATGAATCGTACGGAACAGAGTTAGAGTTAGAATTCTTATGTTTTTTCTTGTCCACTAGCATCGATTGAATCGGCACTTTTTTTGCTTTTTCTGCTTCTTCTTTTGTAATAAAGCCGTGTTTTGCCATTAACGATAGGACCACATCGCGTCGTTTTTTCGCTGCTTCTGGGTATTCATATGGGTTATAGTTATTTGGACTTTGCGGCATTCCAGCAAGTAGCGCTGCTTCTGGAAGCGTTAAGTCTTTTAAATCTGTTTTTCCAAAGTAAAATTCTGCCGCTTTGGCAACACCGTATACGTTATTAGAGTAATAAACTTTATTTAAATACATCTCTAAGATTTCATGTTTTGAATACTTTTGTTCAAGGCGAAGAGCTAGCCATAATTCTTGTGCTTTGCGCTTTAGTGTTTTTTCGGATGATAGGAAGGTTAGCTTTACTACTTGTTGAGTGATCGTACTTCCTCCCTCAGCTCCGAATCCATCTTTCAAGTTAGCGACAACCGCGCCGCCTAGACGAATCAAATCGAACCCATGGTGCTGATAAAAGCGGACATCTTCTGTCGCTAATACAGCATCTTCCAGTACTTTCGGGATATCTTTATAAGAAACATACGTTCGTTTTTGACCTTGTGCACCTAACTCTGCAATCTTATGACCGTTCATATCATAAATGGTTGATGATAACGGGTCTTTAATTTTTGCTTCGTCAAGCGGTGGAGCGTCTTTCACAAAGTAAGCAAATGTGGCAATCCCGCCCACCATTCCAATCATCATAAACAATAACAACGTAATCATCAATTTCTTAAAAAACGATGTCGTTTTTCGTTTCTTTGCCTTTTTTTGTTGCACTTGTTTTGTTGCTTTTTTCCGTTCTACACGAGAACGATAGTCACCAGACATAAGCAAATCCTACCTTTCTAATAGTTGTAAGAAAGTGTATCTGTTTCTCTTGTTTCTTGCTTTTTTGTAGAGACAAGAAACATTTTTTAGAAGTAGATTTTTTCTACTACTTTAATATAATCAATTCGTGGTTGATAGCCAAGTGAAATGTAATGACCATATTGTTCGATCTCTTGTTTTGTCATTGATTTTCTTCCCCCATTTTTTTGTCGTTCCCAAAAAGTTAGTAAATGATTGGCATCAAGAAGATATATCTCATTAAGGGTAGTAAATCGTAAAATAACAAAACAAATTGCACCGTGTTCGAGAACTTGTTTCATATGGTAAATTTGGTGCTCGTGAAAATTTTGCAAAGGAAATGATGTTTTATTCCTTGTTTCTTTTGCTTCAAAATCGATATATTTGCCGCGATATACGCCGTTATAGTCGGTCGTTGACGCTTGTTTAAAATACGCTTCTTTAATGACGGCTGCGCTTCGTTTCGGATAGTCAACGCGAACAATTTGAATCGGGGTTGGTTTTTTATGAATAATGGCGATGCCATGTTCCCGATAGTACTCATTTGTTGCGTTTAAATCTTCTTCTAGCGACATTCCACGATTCCCGTAGTTCGGTTGAAAATGGTGGACTAACTCGCTTTCCTGTTTGGTTTTATACGTTTTGCCGCCCGGATATTTAAACGTCATTGGCCTCATCTCCTTTGAATGCCTTTTATTATACCACAGGAAATGGAGAAGCGGGTGTATAATGAATGTTTTGACGATTTCCCCCTTTACATATTTACGTCGGCCAACTCGTTTCTTGACCGTTCCTGGGACGAATGAACCATGTCGAAATCACACGAAAAAGTGAGGAGAACCACTTTCTTTGCCGAAATCGTTCTAGTTTTGTCATGTGTGAAGGGAGCAGGAAATCATTAGCGAATCTTTTATAAGCAAAAGGTGGATGGGAGGAGATCCAATGGAAAAACGGTGGGTTAAAAAAGAAGATGTGGAAAAACAATTGTATGAAATTGTTCAACTTATGCAACAAGTCGATAAAAAAATTGGAAACGTCATTGAAGGAATGATTCATGAGCAATATGAGCAAAGTCAAACTAAAATAGAGAAGTTGGAGCTGCACCTTGAAAACATAGAAAACCGAGTAAGCGATGAGAGCGAAAAAGTGGAGGAATTTCAACAACAGTTACCGCTTCCTACAAGTGTTTCCTCGAAGCTGAATTTTGTGTAATCCGTAGCGGCTTTCTCGCACATGATTGATTCGTTTTGTATACTAAAGAAGACGAAACAATGTTGAGAGGAAGTCGTGTTTATGCACAAGCAGTTAGAGGAATTAACAAAGCAATTACAAAACTATAATGACGAGATTTTACAGATTGCTGAACAAACCCGTCATCATCATGAATCCCCTGATTTTTTTGGAACAGTCAAGCCGTTTGTTGACGAGGTAAAACAAGTCGTTGACGAATGGAAACGTACAGCGCTTGCTTGGATTCAGTCAGCACGGCCAAAATATGTTTATCCTCAGCAAATCGAAACAACGGGAGAAAATATTGAGAAAATTGCTATTGAAGCGTTTTACCCAAACGCGAAAATCAGTCGAATTAAGCAATTTCATCAATCGATCGAATATACGCTTTTGCTTGTATGTGAACGCTTAAAGGAAAACGAATAGCAATTGATAGGACATCATTTTTATTGTAGATAGGCGAGACCACTTCCGCTTTGACATGTACAGGTATGGTCCGATGAAAGTGGGAGATGGCTCGTTTGTTTGTGGCCGTGTTCGAACATATGTGATGCAATCGAAATATCTTGCAAATGTTGAGTGACAAAAAAGCTGTTTAAATTTACAATCATGTTGTTTGAAAACTTCGGCTATATTGTTTCATTAAAAAAGGGCCAGATTGTTAAGGAACATTTTTTCAATGTAACCGGAATATAGCATGAAAATGGGGAAGGTTTTCATGTAAACAAACGGGACAGGACAGTGGTAATAATATAACAAGAGATTTTTAACACAGATAATACTAGAAATCCAAAAAGGTAAATAACCTTTTTGGATTTCCGAATTATTAATGCTCGTTTTTGTCCTCTTTGAATTTTTTTATCACTTCTATAATATTCATTTCACCAAGGTTTCCTTCCTTACGCTTTCTTATGGATAAGGACTCTTTCTCCACCTCTTTATCACCAATTATAATCATATAAGGAACCTTTTGTATTTCAGCCTCTCTAATCTTTAATCCAATTTTCTCAACTCTGTCATCGATTTCAACTCGAAATCCAGCAGATTCTAATTGTAATTTAATTTGGTTGGCGTAAGATAAATGAGAATCAGAAATAGGCAAGATCTTTGCTTGCAATGGAGCCAGCCAAAAGGGGAAATCACCTGCAAAATGTTCAATTAAAATTGCCATAAACCGTTCGATAGAACCATAAATCGCTCTATGAATAATAATCGGGCGATGAGGTTTATTATCTTCGCCTATATAATTACAGTTAAACTTTTCAGGCATTTGAAAATCAAGCTGAACTGTCCCACACTGCCAACTTCGTCCGAGTGAATCTAGAATGTGGAAATCAATCTTTGGACCATAGAAAGCACCATCACCTTGATTGATTTGATAATGTAATCCTTTTTTCTTTAATACTGATTCCAGAGCTAATTCTGCCTTTTCCCATATTTCAACTGAACCCATAAAATTTTCTGGGCGAGTAGAAAGTTCAATCTTATAACTAAAGCCAAATTCAGAGTAGAACTCATCAATTAAATCCAATACTTTATCAATTTCAGATTCAATTTGCTCTTCTCTAACAAACAAATGTGCATCGTCTTGAGTAAAAGAGCGAACCCGTAAAAGCCCATTTAAAGATCCTGAAAGTTCGTGACGATGAACTAGGCCAAGTTCTGCAAAACGAATAGGAAGTTCTCGATAACTTCGTCGCTTACTATTAAAAATTAATACAGCACCTGGACAATTCATTGGTTTAATGGCGTAATTTTGTTCGTCGACATTTGAAAAATACATATTTTCGTGATAATGTTGCCAATGACCGGATTGTTCCCACAGCTCTTGTTTCATCATAATGGGTGTTTTTATTTCTTGATAACCAGCTTTTTGATGCTTTTTTTTCCACATATTTTCAAGTTCATTTCGAATGACCATCCCTTTTGGTAAGAAAAAAGGCATTCCAGGTGCTTCTTCCATTGACATAAACAACTCTAGTTGTTGACCTAATTTTCGGTGATTTCGTCTTTCTGCTTCCATTTTAATTGACATTTTTTATTCCTCCTAATTTTTAAAATATAAATAAAAACCGCACCCATCCCAAAAATAAGGGACGAGTGCGGTCGTGGTTCCACCCTAATTCCGTAACATACCGAAAGTGTACATTACGCTCAAAAAGATAACGGTTTTCCCGATTATGGATACTCAGGTTTATCCTTTCCCCATAATAGCTCCAAGGTGGTAAATCAATCTCTTTTCTTCAGGGCTTTCAGCCGATGACCCTGTTCTCTGGTAAGAAAATAAAGATTGATTCGTGTCCTTTTCTTAGCTTTTATAAAATATAATATTTGGTATATTTAGTAAATATTTTTTATGAATTATAAGGTAGGAATTCTTAAAAGTCAAGTATCTAAATGAACATCTTGGTTTATATTTAACTAACGGGCGTGATAGTTGAATAACAGAAGATTTGTTACTGCTGCTTAAAACCAATTTAAGTATTCATCTAAAATGAAATAATTATTTTTTGAATATCGTTCGGAATCGAACGGTGTTATGCGTGTTTAGAGTATTAAAATGAACCAACTTTATTGTAAGTGAACAGCAAAGATGGCACTTTGAGAGCGGAAGGAGATAAGGGGATAGGAAAAAAGGGGGTTGTCATGTAGCAACTTCACCCACCATGTGCCCGCGCTATCCTTGCGCTGTGTGTCAGCGTGTCGAGTCCAACGTGCAAGTTTTTCGTATTCAGGGCTGGGACAGTCCCAAGACCTTGCTCAGTTTTCCTTCAGTGGATGACCTAGAAATCTCCCGCTTTCAAGCGAAGAGAAAGTGGGAGTGATTCAAAGGTTTTTTTCTACTTTCGCGGACACGGGCCCATTTTGTTCGGTGGCTACGTTCCCGATTTCATACTCGACTCGCTCTGTATGTTTTGGAGGGACATTTTCGCCACGCTTTGGTTTTTGGTGGTCATGACCTTTTAATTTATGCTGAAAATGAACGCCTCTACTCATTTTGAACACCTCCCTTGTTCATTAATTTGTGATGAAAGAACGAGAAATATGCAAAAAGCCGAGAGGAAAGCGTTCCTCTCGGTTATAGTTCGATATATTCGTTGTTAAAATCTGGCTTACAGGCACCTGCCTTTTCCAGTTCACGAGCAATATCGCGATACTCAGCAATAGTGATTTCCCCGCGTAAATAAACTTGGCGTGCAAAATCAAGCAATTCATTCATATCGGTTGGTTCGTAATTTTTGGATGCGATAAATTTATGTTTAAACTCTGCTATGTTCATCGCACTCTCCCCCTTTGCGATTTCTTTACTACATAGTACCATAAACGGTTATGATTCATGTAAATTCAAAAAATTAAAACTTCCGACAATTCATGACATGTCCGTTTTCACTTTTTTGATTCATGACACATATACTAATGGTAGCTTAGAAAGTGGGGGAAGATGTTATGTACCGGTATCCTCATTCGTTTCCAACACCAAATTCTTCCTATTCACCATATCATGCTGCATTATATCAGCCATATCCATATTCCCAAGTGGCTCATCATTGGCCGGCTGGGCAACAAGTGTCACAAATGTCGCCTTATCCGACTCCCTATCCGACACCAAGCCCGGTTTTAAAGCCTCCGGCACCGGCTCTTCAGTCCATTATGTCGCAATTTAAAACTTCCGAAGGGACATATGATATTAATAAAATGATGAACACGATGGGACAAATGATTAATACGGTTAATCAAGTAGGCGGAATGCTGAAAGGATTAGTCAATACGTTTAAAGGATAATGATGGAATCCTCCACCAACATATGTGGAGGATTAATTTTTTAAAATAGTAACTCATACACCTCATTTAATTGATAAACGCGCTCAAAATCTCGCTCGTCCATTGCATATTTGATTTCATGTGGCAAAATGCGATCGAGAAAAGCGATTTCTTCCCTCGACAAGTCGCGGACAAACTCTTCTTCACTTGTATATGGCTTTGCGAGTAATTTTTTATAAATGTGACGAGGGATATTCGTGTGATAATCAGTATAATTGGATAAAATTTCGCGCAAATAGGCTAATGTTTTTTCCATTACGATTCGTCCCCTTGGAAAAATGCTTCGAATGTCTTGCTGACACGTTGTGCCCCTTCGGCATACGGATTTTCTTCGGTGGCTTGTTGCGGATCAAGGTTTGTTTCAATGACTAATTTTGGCTCATGGGACGGTTCTGCAATGATGCGATCATTCAGCTGCTTAAAATCCGGTAGCGTTTTCTTCATGTTTTTTGGCACCTCCTACAAGTAGAGTGGGTCAACTATTAAGAAAGTATGTATGGCTAATTGAAAACGATTAATGGATATAAAAATGACATATGCTAATTAAAGAAGATCCATTTTTACACTAAGAGGTGAAACACGATGACAAATCGAAATGACAATCGCAGACCAAAACACAAATATCCAAATGATCAAGAAAAAGAGTGGGATATTCAAAAAGATCCCACACCAGAGGAAAACGCAAAATACGGAAGCAAGTCCCACAAAAATTCATAACACAAAGAAGATGAGAAGCGACCTCATCTTCTTTGAAGATTGTAGAACATTTGTCTTTGAGGAAGATAGGTGGCGACATTTCACCGTTGCCTACAGGATGTGGGCAGCTTTTAGACGAAATTGGATACCTTTGTTTTTCTTATTGTCCAGCTTCAGTTCGCAACGCTTTGTGGGAAATAACCTTTTGCCGTTGGAATGCAGGCATTTCTTAGCGGAAGAACACTTTTCGGTCAGCGGTAGGCGCTCGTTTCTGCTTTTCTTAATCAATATCGATGTATTTTCGTTTTTGCGGAAGGCGGATGATTAATCGACCGTCTTCAAATGAAGCTTTAATTTCTTTTTCTGTTACCGGGTAGGGTAAAGGAATAGTGCGCGTAATGTTTTGAGACATTTGCCGTTTTTGATATACATGATTTCCTTCATCGGTGGATTCAATGATTTCGTGATTTTTGACAGTCAAGTGTAAATAGTCATCTGTAAACTCTAGTTGAATTTGATCTCGTTTCACATGAGGAAGATGAGCGGTAATCGTGTAGTCATGTTTCGTTTCATGAACTTCGACTGGGATATACGCGTGTGAGAACGTTTTATGGAAATATTCATCGAGTGTTTCAAACATTTTTTTCAACGGTCGTTCGTCAAAAAATTGATCAATCATTCCCCATAAACGTTGGAAAGGTTCATCATCTTGCTTTTTCTTCATCGGAGGTTGAAAATGATCATTCATCAAGCCTATCTCCTTTCATTACTTGTTTCTTAGTTTAAATGTATGTACTACATGAAAAAAACGTCACTCTAATTTTTTTAGTGAAATTTAATGTATTTTTAAGGTTTTTTGTTTATGATGTAGTTGCAGTTGGTAATCAGAAAGCCGGCATTGCAATATTTGTCAGAGTAATATTTTTAGAAGCACATGTTCATTCTTCAATAATAATGCATCCGACGCTCTATCCATGTTCGACAACTCGATAGACCGGCAACAAAGAGGGAGGAGAACAGGATGCATACCATTCGTCTAATCATTACACTTTTTTTCTCAGGAACTGCTGTATCGTTGTTAGCATATCAGTTTGTGGAAATCGTTCATGCGTTTATTGATTTCATATTGGAACGACATTCGTAAGCAAAATGTGAATTGCTGATCGCGTTAAGCGGTTGGCATTTCTTTTTGATATGATACGGAATAGGAGGGAAAGAAAATGAACAAACGCATTTTAATTATTGAAGATGAAGCAAATTTGGCTCGGTTTATTGAGCTTGATTTAACCCATGAAGGGTATGAAGTATGCGTGAGTCATGATGGCAGGGAAGGATTGGAGATGGCGTTGTCGGAGGATTGGGGACTCATCCTATTAGATTTAATGCTTCCGAATTTAAATGGAATGGAAGTGTGCCGCCGGGTGCGGTCAGTGAAACAAACTCCGATTATTATGATTACAGCAAGAGATAGCGTATTCGACCGTGTTATGGGATTAGATAGCGGTGCGGATGACTATATTGTCAAGCCATTTGCAATTGAAGAATTATTGGCGCGAATTCGCGCTTTATTCCGTCGCGTCCAACTTCCTTCTGAAGGTGAACAAATATTAACGTTCAAAGACCTTACCGTTGACTTGAATGCACGCACGGTTAAAAAAGGAGACGAAATCATTGAATTGACAAAACGAGAATACGATTTGCTTGTGACGTTTTTACAAAATATCAATATTGTTTTGACACGAGATACATTGTTGAACAAAGTATGGGGATTTGATACAGAAGTTGAAACGAACGTCGTCGATGTATATGTCCGTTATTTGCGCCATAAATTAGATGAAAACGATAAGGAAAGTTATATCCAAACAGTACGCGGTGCAGGATATGTGATGCGGCCATGAAACTTTTTCGCATTAAAAACGTCTCTTTAAAATGGAAGCTAACGTTTCTTTCTGCGGCGGCCATTTTTATTATTTATTTTATTTTTACGAGCTTGCAATATGAGATTGTAAAACAATGGTTGCTGAATGAAGAAGAAAAAACAATGAAAAAAACCATCGAAGAAATTGAAACTTATTACGCGGAAAAACGTAATCTATCGTGGAAGGACGTTCGCGAAAGCGGGCAATTACTTGAAAAGTTAAACGAAAAATACCAGACCATCCGCGTTCTTGATGCCAAAGGAAACATCATTGTTTCTGTTTCCAACCATGCATCCGTTTCGCTGTCGCCGACTGCTGCTCCGAAAAGTTTGGAGATTGATTATCATTCTGTCAATGATGAACGATCAATTATTTTACGAAAGCCTTTACATCTTTCGTCCGTCAATGGGACGATTGAGATTGTTCGTCATCTTGCGAAATTTAAACAAATGACAAGAATGTTGTTTCTTATTATGACGTTAATCGGGATAGCGGCAATGATTACGAGCGCCTTCATTGGAATGTTTATTGCCCAGCATTTTGTAGGTCGGCTAAAGGCATTAACAAAAACGATGATGAATATTAAAAATAAAGGGTTTCAACAACGAATTGATATTCCACCTTCAAACGATGAAATGTCTAAATTAATGGTGATGTTCAACGAAATGATGGATGAAATTGAACATTCGTTTCATCAGCAAAAGCAATTTATTCAGGATGCCTCGCATGAGTTGCGAACGCCGATTGCCATTTTAGAAGGACATCTTTCACTGTTAAAACGCTGGGGAAAAAATAACCGCGACATCCTAGAAGAATCGTTAGAGGCTGCTTCCCAAGAGGTTGCCCGGTTAAAAACACTAGCGTTAGAACTTTTAGACTTGTCGCGTGCGGAAGTCATTACAGTTCCTGCGGATATTCCACCGCTCTCTCCGAAAGACGCAGTGGAGCAAACGATAAGAAATTTTCGCGTTTTGTATCCAGCGTTTCAGTTTGTGGTGGACAATTCGTTAGAAGAGACGATATCAATTCGAATGACGAAACATCATTTTGAACAGCTCCTGTTAATTTTACTTGATAATGGGGTGAAGTATTCACAACAGCATAAGCGAATTACCATTCGCTTGAAAGAAGAAGGAAAATATGTATGCATTTCTGTAATCGATCAAGGAATCGGCATTCCTCGTGATGAATTAGAGAAAGTGTTTTTGCGCTTTTATCGCGTCGATAAAGCGCGGAGTCGTGAAAAAGGAGGAGTAGGGCTTGGTCTAGCTATTGCTAAAGAGATCGTTGATAAATACGGTGGACAAATTACGCTTCAAAGCGAAGTCGGAAAAGGAACGACAGTCGAGCTGTTAATTCCAAAAATGTCCTCTCTAACATAACGGAAGGTGAGAAAATATGGATCATTTTCATGAAGAAACCATTGTACAAAAAAAAGACATTCAACATGTCGTCGAAAAATTTCGCAAGAGGGGTATTAAAGTCAGTGCATGCAAACCGAGAATAATGTTGTCTTTATCTTGCTTGACAACACCTGTGACAAAAAGCAATGAATGAAGGAGGGAAAAGGAAAATTTGAACATTCATCAACAAAAAATTATTCCTTCCATCAAAACATTGAAAGACTTTGAAAAGTTTTTGAGCAGCTCATATGCACATGGAGTGTTATTAGAATTACATATTTCACAGCTAAAAAGCGTTTTTCAATACGCGCGCCAATGTGGAAAAAATTTAATCATTCATACCGATTTAATCCAAGGATTAAGCCATGATGAATATGCAGCGGAATATTTATGCCAAGAATTTCAGCCGTGCGGGTTGATTTCAACAAGAGGCAATGTGATTGTAAAAGCAAAACAAAAAAAGGTACTGGCGATTCAACGCATTTTTTTACTTGATTCGCATGCACTTGAGAAAAGTTACCAACTGATTGAAAAGACGCAGCCAGACTGTATCGAAGTCATACCGGGAGCGATGCCGCATATCATTCGGGAAGTAAAGGAACGGACGGGAAAACCGATTTTTGCTGGAGGGTTCATCCGCACTGTAGATGATGTCGAGCGCGCTCTTGAGGCAGGAGCGGTGGCTGTTACGACATCGAATAAAGAATTGTGGAAATACTACGAAATAAACTAGCGAACTTTTTTACTAGGCAAACGTGCTGTTTTCGTTTATAATAAAAGTAAGTTAATAAGTTGTCAGGAGATAAGGAGAGACCATGCATACATGATAAGCGAAGGCTTGTCGTGTTTGTCATGGTCTCTTTTTATCTTTAAAAGGGAGGAGATTTTTCATGGGATCATCATTTTCTAGCGTCCAACGTTATCAGCGTTTAGAGGAGATGAGCCGAGAACGTTACGACATTCTTATTATTGGCGGGGGAATTACCGGTTGTGGGATTGCCTTAGACGCAGTCACAAGAGGCATGAACACAGCGTTAGTCGAGATGCAAGATTTTGCAGCGGGAACATCAAGCCGTTCTACGAAACTTGTACATGGTGGGCTTCGGTATTTAAAACAGCTGGAAGTAAAAATGGTCGCCGAAGTTGGAAAAGAACGGGCGATCGTATATGAAAACGGTCCGCATGTCACCACTCCGGAATGGATGTTACTGCCAATTCATAAAGGTGGAACGTTCGGCAAATGGAGTACATCCATTGGCTTATGGGTGTACGATTATTTAGCGGGCGTGAAAAAAAGTGAGCGCCGCACGATGTTAAGCGCTGAGGAAACATTAAAAAAAGAACCGCTCATTAAAAAGGAAGGTCTCCTTGGAGGTGGCTATTATGTCGAGTATCGTACTGATGATGCCCGCTTGACAATCGAAGTCATCAAAAAAGCCGTCGAACAAGGAGCGCACGCGGTAAACTATGCAAAAGTAGAGGAACTTCTTTACGAAAACGGCAACATCATTGGCGTACGTTGCCGCGATCAAATCATCGGCCGCTCTTACGAAATATATGCGAAAAAAATTGTCAATGCCGCCGGTCCATGGGTTGATACATTACGAGAAAAAGATCGCTCCAAAAACGGAAAAATGCTGCGACTCACAAAAGGGGTTCATATTGTCATTGACCAAAAACGGTTTCCGTTAAAACAGGCCATCTATTTTGATACGCCGGACGGCCGCATGGTGTTTGCCATTCCGCGCGATGGCAAAACGTATGTCGGCACGACCGATACGTTTTACAATGATGATATCGCTCATCCAAAAATGACGTCCGATGATCGTGACTATTTAATTAACGCCATTAACTACATGTTCCCAAGTGTGCATATAGCAGAGAAAGACATTGAATCAAGCTGGGCTGGCGTGCGGCCGCTCATTTATGAAGAGGGAAAAAGTCCATCAGAAATTTCTCGTAAAGATGAAATCTGGCAGTCACCATCAGGGCTCATTACGATTGCAGGAGGAAAATTAACCGGCTATCGCAAAATGGCAGAAACGGTCGTTGATCTTGTTGCCAAGCAATTGGAGAAAGAGGAAGGGAAAACGTTCCGTCCTTGCCAAACGAAACATTTGCCGATTTCCGGGGGAGATGTCGGTGGTTCTCACAATTTGCCGGCCTTTACGGCAAAAAAAGCGGAAGAAGCGGTGCAGTATGGCTTTACGAAAGAGGAAGGGGAACGACTCGCCAAACAATACGGCGCAAACGTCGACCGCTTATTTGCTCTGAGCAAACAGTACGATGCAAACAGCGGGCTTTCCCGCGAGGAATTCGTTCGGCTCGTTTACTCCATTGAAGACGAAATGGTCGTCAAACCGGTCGACTATTTCATTCGCCGCACTGGTGCCCTATTCTTTGATATCGCTTCGGTACGTCGTTGGAAAGAACGCGTCATCGCTTTCATGGCTGATTACTTACAATGGTCCGCCGAGCAAACAACTGTTTATACGAAGGAGCTGGAACAAGCACTGCATGATGCGGTCGTGCCATGCGACCAAAACGGTGTCTAGAATTTCTTAGACACCGTTTTTTATTTTAACTGTTAAGAATATGTGGATGGTAAAAGGTTTCGTATTCTAACCGATGACGGTACTGAATATTCTAGTAATGCAGAGTTAGGCGCTTATGAAAACGAGGATATCAGCTTCTTTTTTCGAGTAAACAGGGAAAATTGTATTTGAGCTTCCATCTCAAACTAAGAAATACAAATTACAAGTTTCTTCTGGTTTAGGTTGATCGGGTGGCGAATATGAAACGATTCAACCTAAGGAAAGAGGGCATAATTACATGCTCTCTTTTTTATAACTGAATAATATTAATTTTATTGTAAAAATCACCTTTTTAGGAGTCACATCCGGGACTAAAGGGGGATTATCGTGGCTATTACATACAACATCGACACAAAAATGTTCCATTTGCAGGCGAAGGATACAAGTTATATTATGCAAACAGTGCATTCAGGATATTTAGCACATCTATACTGGGGAAAAAAGATAAGAACGGCTCATCTATCAAGAAAGTTACGGTTTATAAAGCGCGCCTTTTCTCCCAATCCTGATCCATCAGACCGAACGTTTTCTTTAGATACGTTGCCGCAAGAGTATCCGGCTTACGGCAATACAGACTTTCGCACGCCAGCTTATCAAGTGCAATTGGAAAATGGATCGACCGTATCGGATTTACGATACAAAACGCATCGAATTTATAAAGGAAAGCCGAAATTAGAAGGGCTGCCAGCAACCTATGCGGAAAATGAAAACGAGGCGGAAACGCTAGAAATTTTTTTGGAAGATCGTCTGACACGTTTAAGGGCGATTTTGCTTTATACGGTATATGAGCAGTTGAATGTCATTACACGTTCTGTTCGTTTTGAAAATAAAGGCTCTGAACGTATTAAATTATTGCGGGCGTTAAGCATGAATATCGATTTTTACGATGATAACTTTGATTTTCTGCATCTTTTCGGTGCTCATTGCCGAGAGCGGTATATAGAAAGAAAACCGCTTTTTGTCGGAACGCAATCGATCGAAAGCCGAAGAGGAGCAAGCAGTCATCAACATAACCCATTTATTGCGTTATTAAGAAAGAATGCGAATGAAGACGAAGGTGAAGTATACGGTTTTAATCTCGTGTACAGCGGCAATTTTCTTGCGCAAGTAGAAGTGGATCAATTTCATACAGCGCGTGTGTCGCTAGGGATTAATCCGTTTGATTTTACTTGGTTATTAGAACCGGGTGGATCGTTCCAAACGCCCGAAGTGGTGATGGTCTATTCCGATTGCGGGCTGAATGGAATGTCACAAACGTTCCATCAACTGTATCGAACGCGTTTGGCACGTGGATCGTTTCGTGATAAGGAACGCCCGATTTTAATTAACAACTGGGAAGCAACGTATTTTCATTTTAATGAAGAAAAAATTTTGCAAATTGCTGAAGAAGCGAAAGAATTAGGCATCGAACTGTTTGTATTGGATGACGGGTGGTTTGGTAAGCGAAATAACGACAAAAGCTCGTTAGGAGATTGGATTGTGAACAAAGATAAACTCCCGAATGGGCTAGCGAGTCTTGTGAAAAAAGTTCGTGACATGGGAATGCAGTTTGGCTTATGGTTTGAACCAGAAATGATTTCAGTCGACAGCGAGCTGTACCGCAAACATCCGGACTGGTGCCTTCATGTGCCGAACCGGCCGCGTTCGGAAGGAAGAAATCAGCTTATCTTAGATTTGTCACGCAAGGACGTGTGTGATTATATCATTTGTGCTGTTTCGGATATTTTGGCCAGTGCACCGATTTCATATGTAAAGTGGGATATGAACCGCCATATGACAGAAATCGGTTCTGCCGCTTTACCGCCTGAGAGACAGCGCGAAACGGCTCATCGTTATATGTTAGGGCTGTATCGCGTGATGGAGGAAATTACATCCCGTTTTCCACACGTCTTGTTTGAAAGCTGTTCTGGCGGCGGGGGACGGTTTGATCCAGGCATTCTCTATTATATGCCGCAAACATGGACGAGTGATAATACAGACGCGGTTTCGCGTTTGAAAATTCAGTATGGTACGAGCCTTGTTTACCCAATTATTGCCATGGGAGCTCATGTGTCGGCTGTTCCCAACCATCAAGTTCATCGCATGACCTCACTTGATATTCGTGGGCATGTTGCGATGTCGGGGAATTTTGGCTACGAGCTTGATTTGACGAAGCTAAGCAAGAAAGAAAAGGAAATTGTTAAGCAACAAGTCGCTTTTTATAAAGATATTCGCCGTCTTGTGCAATTCGGAACTTTTTATCGAATAGTAAGTCCGTTTGAAGGAAATGAAGCAGCATGGATGTTTGTATCTGAAGACAAATCAGAAGCGTTCGCTGCTTATTTTCGAGTGCTAGCAGAAGCAAATGCCCCTTTATCTTTCTTGCGGCTCAAAGGACTTGACCCTGACAAAAATTACGAGTTAATGGGTAGCGGAGAAGTATATGGAGGGGATGAACTCATGTACGTGGGACTGAATGTGCCGAAGCGCCACGGCGATTTTATTAGTGTCATCTGGCGATTAAAAGAATATCGCTAATGGAAAAAGACCGGTGTCTAAAATGTAGCTAGACACCGGTTTCTAGTTGAGCAAGCTTTTCTAAAATGCGGCGTTTTCTATACAACATTTTTCCTGTTTTAGCAATATCCTCAATAAAACTTTTATTGAACATTGCTCCAAAGATAATTCCGACAATCGGAACAAATTGAAAGAGCTTTTTCCACCCATATTGATCGCGAAATGTCATGATGACTTCGCGCCATCCTTGAAGTTGGGAAAATACTTGTTGATGGTCGTTGGAGAACGAAGTGAGCTGCTCAAGAATCGCTTTTTTTCCTACGATGTCAGCAGCAGTAAACTGCAAACATTTCACGATAAAAAGCCGCTCTTTTTTTTCTTTCGGATTGTATCCGTAGGCAATCGCAATTTCCTGCAATGTCTTTAGTGCGAGACCAAGGAGTGTCGGAATATCGATGGCGAGCGTAAAAACGCCGCCGATACCGGTAGTCGCACCTTGATATTGGGCAAACGTCACTCGTGACGTAATAATCTCATCACAAACGCGATCCATCGTCTCAAGAGGAGCATGTGCAACCTGTTCGAGCGTTGGAATGGTGCCGTCTTCCTTAAATTTTTCTAAAATATTTTGCTCTTTTACAAGATATTGCCCACCCGTTTGAATATATCCACCAAGTTCATCCAACAACTGTCCGAGCTTTTTATGTACGAAGTTTGGTGTTAATTTATCCAAAATCTTAAATGGCAACCGCCCAATCTTTTCCCAAAACCATAGATCTTTTTGGTCTTGTTCCCATTGGTTGATCTTTTTGAGTTCATCTTTCAGAAATAGTTTTGTTTCCATTCAGCAACCTCCCTTATATATAAAATGGATTGATTAGCTGTCTATTATACGTTTTAAAAAAAGAATTGTTTCAAACTTCATTGATTCTTCATAAAATTTTTACTAAAATATTTACTATAATTGGTGGGTTAGGGGGCATAAAGATGATGGAGCAATTAAAAGAAGATTTTATTGCGTTGTTTGGTGGTGTAAAAGAGAAAGTTCGTATTTTTTTCGCTCCGGGGCGTGTGAATTTAATCGGTGAACATATCGATTATAATGGAGGGTATGTGTTGCCGTGTGCGCTGCAAATAGGCACGTATGCGCTTGTGCGAAAAACGGGGAATCCATTCATTCGGTTTTACTCTAAAAATTTTCCCGAAGAAGGTGTGATTACTGTTTCGTATGAGGACTTATCGTATCATGTAAAACATGGATGGGCGAATTATCCAAAAGGGATCATCACTGCATTTCAATCATTTTGTCCTATCCATATGGGATTAGATATTTTGTATTACGGGAATATTCCGAATGGGGCAGGATTGTCATCTTCGGCTTCCATCGAGCTTGTAACCGCTGTTATGTTGAATGAAGTATTTGAGCAAAACATTGACATGATAGATCTTGTGAAATTAAGTCAAAAGGTAGAAAATGAATATATCGGCGTTAATTGCGGCATCATGGATCAATTCACGGTAGGAATGGGCAAGTTGGACCATGCGATACTATTAAACTGCCAAACATTAGAGTATCGCTATTTACCTTTAGAAATGACCGATTGCTCGATTGTCATTGCAAATACGAATAAAAAGAGGGGATTAGCGGACTCCGCTTACAATGAAAGGAGAGCGACATGTGAAGCTGCCCTTTTGAAATTACGGCAACATGTGAACATTGAGTCACTCGGCGATTTGACAAGCAAACAACTCGAGCAATACGAACATCTTCTTTCTCCGGTGGAGAAAAAACGTGTTCGACATGCAGTGACCGAAAATGAACGAACAAAGCAAGCGACTAACGCTTTAGAGCAAGGCGATTTATTCCGTTTCGGCGAATTAATGAAGCAATCCCATATTTCGTTGCGCGACGATTATGAAGTGACAGGAACAGAACTTGACACCCTTGTCGAAGCGGCATGGAAACATGAAGGGACCATTGGGGCCCGAATGACGGGGGCAGGATTTGGTGGCTGTACAGTGAACATTGTGAAGGATGAATATATCCCTTCTTTCATTGAGCAGGTCGGACGCGAGTATACGCAAAAAAGCGGATATGAAGCTAGTTTTTACGTCGTAAAAATTGGCGATGGAGCCAGAGAGATCACAGAAGAAAAGGAGATGAGATTATGATTCTTGTTTGCGGCGGTGCTGGCTATATTGGCAGTCATGCCGTTTATCGTTTAATCGAAAAAGGGGAAAAGGTGGTTGTTGTTGATAATTTGCAAACAGGGCACCGAGAAGCTGTTCATCCGGAAGCAATGTTTTACCAAGGTGATATTCGCGACCGCACTTTTTTAAGAGAAGTGTTTCAAAAACACGACATCGATACAGTTATTCACTTTGCGGCGAACTCTCTTGTTGGCGAAAGCATGCAAGAGCCGCTTAAATATTATGATAACAACGTATATGGTACACAGATTTTATTAGAAGTAATGAACGAATTTGGCGTTAAACAAATTGTTTTTTCGTCGACAGCAGCCGTCTATGGGGAGCCGAAACAAATTCCAATTGTCGAAACAGATCCAACTACTCCAACAAACACGTATGGAGAAACGAAATTAGCGATGGAAAAAATGATGAAATGGGTCAATCGTGCTTACGGAATCCGCTATATTTCGTTGCGTTATTTTAACGTCGCCGGGGCTTATGGCACAGTGATTGGCGAAGACCATGACCCGGAAACGCATTTAATTCCATTGATTTTAAAAGTGCCGCTTGGACAGCGAGAAGAGATTCATATTTTTGGGGACGATTACGACACGCATGATGGAACGTGCATTCGTGATTATATTCATGTCCTCGATTTAGTCGATGCTCACATTCTGGCTGTAGAAAAATTACGGAGCGGGTCGGAAAGTAACATCTACAATTTAGGAAACGGTAATGGATTTACTGTTAAAGAAGTGATTGAAGCGGCACGAGTTGTCACAGGGCATCCAATTCCTGCCCGGGTGATGGCACGGCGTCCGGGTGACCCAGCAAAGCTTGTCGCTTCTTCGGAAAAGGCAAAACGTGAGCTCGGCTGGGAACCAAAATATCCAAACATTACAGACATTGTCGCCTCCGCATGGGAATGGCATCAGGCAAAACCAAACGGATATCGAGGTGCTTGATGTTGGTCAACATTTACGAAGAGATTGAAAAGCTAGTTCAATACGGAATCGCCAACGGATTGCTTTATCCGGAAGATGCCATTTATACTCGGAACCGTTTGCTAGCTACGTTAAAGATTGAGGATTGGAAACCGGTAGAGGTTGAGATTCAAGAGAATCTCTCCTCTCCTTCTCCAGTTTTAGCAAATATAGTAGATTGGGCATACGAAAACGGTCGACTACAGACAAATACGACAACCGAACGGGATATATGGGACGCGAAGCTGATGAATTGTTTAATGCCGCGTCCATCGGAAGTTATTCGCGAATTTTACGGACGGTATGTTAAACGACCGGAAATGGCGACAGACTGGTTTTATTCGCTCAGCAAAGCTTCAAACTATATTCATGTGGATCGAATTGCGAAAAATAAAAAATGGAAAGCAATGACGAACTATGGAGAAATCGATATTACGATTAATCTATCAAAACCGGAAAAAGATCCAAAAGAGATTGCAAAATTAAAAGATTTGCAGGCATCGACATATCCAATGTGCGTGCTTTGCGCGGAAAATGAAGGATATGAAGGGACGTGGCGCCATCCGGCTCGCTCCAACCATCGCGTCATCCCGATCACGTTATTAGATGAACCATGGTGTTTTCAGTACTCTCCGTATGTATACTATGACGAACATTGTATTGTATTTAGCCGCGACCACGTCCCGATGAAAATGGAGCGAAACACATTTGCGCGATTGCTTGCGTTTATCGAAAAATTTCCGCACTATTTTATTGGCTCCAACGCTGATTTACCGATTGTTGGCGGCTCGATTTTGGTGCACGATCACTTTCAAGGCGGAAAATATACGTTTGCGATTGAACGAGCTGAAATGGAGGAAGAATTTGATTTGCCTTCCTATCCCTCATTGACCGCTGGAATCGTTCGTTGGCCAATGTCGGTGATTCGCGTTCGTGGCAGAAAAGAGGAAGTGCTCGAAGTAACGGATTTAATTTACCGTACATGGAAAGCATATAGCGACCCGTCTGTTGATATATACGCCCAAAGCGGCGATACCCCGCATAATACGGTAACACCTATCGCTAGACGACGCGGGAAGCTATTTGAAATGGACGTCGTCTTACGCAATAACCGGACATCGGAGGAGCATCCATACGGCATTTTCCATCCTCATGCAGAATTGCATCATGTTAAAAAAGAAAATATCGGTTTAATTGAAGTTATGGGGCTTGCGGTGCTGCCGGGAAGACTTGCAACGGAACTAGAAACATTAGCCGAGTATCTCGTGCAAAAAACGAGAAAAGAAGACTGGGCCCCCTCGCTTCTCAAACATTGGGACTGGTATGAAGAAATATCCGATACGTACCCTTCGATTACTGCAGAAAATGTGTCAGGCATTCTTCAGCATGAAGTAGGAGAACGCTTTATAACCGTATTAGAGCACGCTGGTGTTTTTAAGCAGACAGAGAAAGGAAAAAAAGCGTTTCGCGCTTTTTGTCAGAAAGTGAGGGAGAACTGTCTTGATGAACGACATACTTAGGGGTTGGGAAAACACAAGGTGGCTATCGGAGTGATCACAATCTTGCGCTCGAACCATGTACCGTAATCTATATGATCATTTATACGTCGCTGATGCGATTCGGAAAGCTGCTTTTGTCGAAGCAAAACGGGCGGCTCCACATCGGGATAAGAGGAGAATGAAGAGAAATTACGCCATTTGCATCTAAAATATTTGAAAAGGTTTGTGACGATCAATAATTGGCAACCAAAATCATAAAAGCGTTGAAGAGCATAGGACTGACATTTCAAGAAGAAATGTAATGGTTCAAATGACATCTAGGAACTAAAAAGCGTAAAGGAAGTGAAATGTTTTTCATCGATGGCAACATTAAAAGAAATCGCAGAAAAAGCAGGTGTATCCGTAGCGACCGTATCACGTGTCTTGAATTATGATACGACTTTGTCGGTATCAGACGAAACAAGAAAACGAATTTTTGAGGTAGCCCAAGAATTGAACTATAAAACATTGCGGGAGCGCAATCAACAGACAGCAAAGGACCGATTACGATTTGGTCTTGTTCATTGGTATTCTGAGCTACAAGAATTAGGAGATCCTTATTACATGGCTATTCGTCTCGGGGTTGAGAAAGAATGTTTTCACCGTCAAATTGAGCTTGTCAAGCTGTTTAAACAAAATGATTCCTATCATTCTGAATGGCTAACTGCTCTTGATGGCATTATCGCGATTGGAAAGTTTGGTCCAAAAGATATCGAAGTGTTTACGTCTAGTACGAAGCATATTGTATTTGTTGATTTTTCACCCGATGAAGAGCAATTTGATTCTGTTGTTGTTGACTTTCGCCAATCTGTGCTGGAAGTATTAGACTATCTCATCGAGCTTGGTCACGAGAAGATTGGTTATATTGGCGGGCGTGAATATGTAGATGGAGAAAGTCTCATCAAAGATGAACGCGAAGCGACCTTTTACGAATATTTGTATTTAAAAGGAATGTATGACCCGCAACATGTATTTACCGGCCATTTTACTGCTGAGGATGGATACCGCTTGATGAAACAAGCCATTTCTCATGGCGCGTTGCCAACCGCCTTTTTTATCGCGAGTGATTCCATGGCGATTGGGGCCTTACGGGCGCTCCATGAAGCAAAAATTAGGATTCCGGATGATGTGTCAATTGTTGGCTTTAATGATATCCCAACGTCTAAATTTATGCAACCTTCATTAACGACCGTGAAAGTATATACGGAATTTATGGGAGAGACAGCGGTGGAATTGTTAGTCGAACGGCTAACGACAAAGCGGCATATTTCAAAAAAAGTCGTCGTTCCAACAAAGCTCATCATTCGCGAAAGCAGCCATGTTCGCTGAAAATCTATGACGAAATAGAAAAAAAGGTGGAACATAGAGATGCCAATGTTCCACCTTTTGTATTTCTATCCGCTTGATAGAGGCACTTTTCATGGAAACAGCCACAAGGATGGACAACCCGTTACTTAATGTCGTTTGAAGAGGGAGTTTCAAGCGCTTTGTATGTAGTTGTTAAACTCAAAAGCATTTGCAGTATCGAAAATCGGCAACTTCGTTTGAAGAAACGAATTAATGGAACTCAATATCGACGTGCTTTTTCTGATCGGACATCATTTTTGGAATATGAATATCAAGTACGCCATTTTTATAAGTGGCTTTAATGTTATCAGCCGTGGCATCCGATGGTAATGTAATCGAGCGCTGGAAGCGACCGAAAAAGCGCTCGCGGCGATGCATTTGTTCTTCTTTAATATGTTGATTCCGCTGAATCGTGCCGCTAATGGTCAATACATGATTGTGAACATCGATATGAACATCCTCTTTTCGCTCAAGTCCTGGAATATCACAGGAAACGATATATTCACTCTCTGTTTCATGCATATCAATGCGCGGCATTCCCATATGTTCGTCCATATGTGCGAACAAAGATGGGAATTCATTTGAGAAAAAACGATTAAAATCTCGTCTCATTGTTTCTAAATAGCGAAACGGATCGTAAGGAATCAAAGACATAAAAATCCCTCCTTGACATCATTTCGCTACATAGTCTGTTCAAATGTCATTGTTTTATGCGAAACAAATCAAACAGGAAAATGAAAAGGGAAAATCCCTTCTGGAGTTGTTATTGCTGATGGTTTAAATGAACAAAAAACGAATTTACATCAGTCTGGAATTATAAGAGGTAGATATAAGTGTCCTGAAATCTGGCGATTAGGTCATAAGATAACTGTATGCGTCGGAAGCAGAAAATACAGAAACAATGTTATTTTGATTTATACCAACAGGAACACAAACAAGGAAAGAGAAGGAGCTTATCAGATATGATCAAGATGGAAATGACGGTTGGTGTTTGACGATAGATCTATCCAATCGATGGTTACATTCTCATCTGCATATGGTGATAGGGGATGATCCGGTTGCCAATACGGATCATAAACGTTGTAACAAAATGAAGACAAAAGAAGGTAAGCTCCGAATTGGCTTACCTTCTACAGGGCTATTCGTTCCATAATATCTATATGAAGCTGAATTAGTGCCAGTTTTTCCGTTTCAGTTAGAGAGGACATGATAACCCTTTTAACAGCATAATAAAATTTCACTTCGGGAGATTGGCGGACGCGAGGATGAGTCATTTCATCGCGCAATTCTTTTTCAATCGCCTCATAAAGAAGAGATTTACAGCTTTCCTCCGTTAGTTCTGCTTTTGTTAAAGAACGGTTCGACCACAATGTTCGATATGCTTCGAATAGTTGAATAAACGAAAGCCCCATACCATTCATTCCTTTCTTATCTATACTTAGTATTGTTTTTTAGTTAAAAGATTTACTAAAGTTCGCTAAACGAGAACACATTATTATTAGTTGATGAGGGAATCGACGAAATAAAAGAAAGAATTGAAAGCCCTTTTTCGACGTTTAACAAGCTAAGATACAAGAGTGAGAAATTTACTTAATTATTTAATAATAATAGCAAAAACTAATGGAAGTGCACATTTTTTAATCATGAACAAAAACTCCTGAAAAATATATTGACAAAAAAATAATAAAACTATAAAATGAAATGCGTCGTTAATAAAATGATCGCAGATGTCTTTGAATCATTAAACGTCATACAGTTAAAGAAATTATATTGACAATGCAATTCGTTTGTTTATAATAGTACTTACGGAAAGGGCTCATGGACTTTGATATATCTTGAATTCCGTTATGGTTCTTCATGAACATCATATAGTCATGATGATTGGATTTTATTTGCGGAAGTAGTTCAGTGGTAGAACACCACCTTGCCAAGGTGGGGGTCGCGGGTTCGAGTCCCGTCTTCCGCTCCATGGAAATCATGCGCTCGTAGCTCAATTGGATAGAGCATCTGACTACGGATCAGAAGGTTAGGGGTTCGAATCCTCTCGAGCGCGCCATTTATTCATTGGAGCGGGAAGTAGCTCAGCTTGGTAGAGCACATGGTTCGGGTCCATGAGGTCGCAGGTTCAAATCCTGTCTTCCCGACCAGCCAACGAGGGGCCTTAGCTCAGCTGGGAGAGCGCCTGCTTTGCACGCAGGAGGTCATCGGTTCGATCCCGATAGGCTCCACTCATATTGGAGGAGTACCCAAGGCTGGCTGAAGGGGTCGGTTTCGAAAACCGATAGGGGTGTCAAAGCCCGCGGGGGTTCGAATCCCTCCTCCTCCGCCATACATACTTTACTTATCAATAAATAGTATACATATATATTCGATTGATAAAGCGATACTTAAGTAAATTTGTAAGTTGTCCTGATAATCTTTCCTTCTCTGATTGTTTAGAAGAGAAAAGGGGAATAAGTAAATTTCCTTGCAGCGCACTACTCGAATTGATAATTGAGAGGCTATCTGTGAGTAGGGCGAAGGAATTCAGAGTGAAAATGGATAAGATTTTCATATTTTAATGTGGCTCGATAGCTCAGTCGGTAGAGCAAAGGACTGAAAATCCTTGTGTCGGCGGTTCGATTCCGTCTCGAGCCATCTTTTTATAGGGAGGGGTAGCGAAGTGGCCAAACGCGGCGGACTGTAAATCCGCTCCCAGTGGGTTCGGCGGTTCGAATCCGTCCCCCTCCACCATGTTTAGGGGCATAGTTTAATGGTAGAACAGAGGTCTCCAAAACCTCCGGTGTGGGTTCGATTCCTACTGCCCCTGTAAATGGCGGCTATGGCGAAGTGGTTAACGCACCAGATTGTGGCTCTGGCATGCGTGGGTTCGATTCCCACTAGTCGCCTTATTTGTATATTATTTTATAAAATGTTTTTTGTAATCTATACTTAAAGAATTGTTCATATCATAACGTTTTGTTATTGATACATCAATGTCAGATGATTTCCACAATTTCCTTATAGAAATTCAGGGGAATAATTCTGCGGTATGAATTGTAACAGCTAGAACCGATTCATTGTCGAAATTATTTCGTGGATTTCCTTCAGAAATCCCCAAAATAATTTCTGCGGTGCCAATTCACGAAGTTAGTTCTGAGATGTTTATTCATGATGGTTAATCATTGGGCTATAGCCAAGCGGTAAGGCAACGGACTTTGACTCCGTGATGCGCTGGTTCGAATCCAGCTAGCCCAGCCAAATTGCGGAAGTAGTTCAGTGGTAGAACACCACCTTGCCAAGGTGGGGGTCGCGGGTTCGAGTCCCGTCTTCCGCTTAGATGGCGGCATAGCCAAGTGGTAAGGCAGAGGTCTGCAAAACCTTTACCCCCGGTTCGAATCCGGGTGCCGCCTCCAATGTGCGGGTGTAGTTTAGTGGCAAAACTTCAGCTTCCCAAGCTGACGTCGTGGGTTCGATTCCCATCACCCGCTTTTTTATGGGCCTATAGCTCAGCTGGTTAGAGCGCACGCCTGATAAGCGTGAGGTCGGTGGTTCAAGTCCACTTAGGCCCACCATACTCTGTATTGTTTCTCCGAATTGTGCTTTCTTTGGTTCGGAAGGATATGTCGTGCTTGAGTAAGCATTGGGAAAGCAGCTTCAGCGTACCGTACGAATGGAATTTTGGATCAATGTGTTGAGTGCAGGGCGGAGAAAAAATATCTTAAATATTGTGTCCCAGTAGCTCAGCTGGATAGAGCAGCGGCCTTCTAAGCCGTCGGTCGGGAGTTCGAATCTCTCCTGGGACGTTAAAAAATGGGGCAGGCTCAAAATGGTCTTGCCCCCTATCAAGTAAGCAGAATAACGGAAAGTTTATGCAACCTTTCTCCGATATTCCATTGGGGAAAGGTTGTTTCATTTCTTTTGGGCTGTTCTTTGTTATAAAATTGGATGTATTTATGAACGGCTTTTTGACTTCCCATGCCTGTTGGGAAGTCATATTGCTCAAAGCATTCGGATGTTTCTAAACGAATAAGTTTTTGTCACTTAATGAATTCTTTCGAGCTCTTCTTTTTCGTTTCCCTTTGGAGGTTGTAGTCCTTCTGCCTCTTCTTGAAGGGATTGGTTGCCCCATCTTTCGCAATATTGAATTATATACATGGTCGTGATCGAAAATCATACTCTGGCTCCAGCCTTCAGATACTTTTGGGCCATTTTTAATTTTGAAAAAATCGACAGCACAGCCTTTTCTGTTTCCTGTCTATTGCACGAGTCAGTTCCAATTTAAGACTATAATAACAAAACATAAGTTCTATTCTTTTTTCTCAAAAGTGCTATAATAAGTAAAGAATATCAGAAAGGGGGCTTAGGGATGGAAGTATCAAGAATCAGCCCAGAAGGACAAGAGACTGAAATCCGTGCACTCTATCAACAGTTATTGGATGGATGGAACAAGCGTAGTGCAGATGCTATGGCTGAACCGTTTGCGGAGGATGGTGAACTCATCGGATTTGATGGGAGCCAGGTAATAGGGAAGACAGAGATCGTTGCACATCTTCAACCAATCTTTGCCGACCACCCTACTCCCGTCTACGTAGGCAAAGTTCGAAATGTGCGCTTTTTGGGTCCTGAAGTTGCCGTCCTACGCGCGATTGCAGGCATGGTGCCGCGCGGACAGTCAGACATTGATCCCAAACTTAACACGCATCATACACTCGTTACTGTGAAGCGGGAGGGTAAGTGGTACATTGAGCTCTTTCAGAATACCCCAGCTCAGTTTCACGGAAGACCGGAGTTGGTTCAAAAGATGACAGAAGAGTTACAGCAGTTGCTATAATGTAGGTCATGGTAACGAAATTATGTTTAAAATATGAACTTCCATCACTCATTCGTGATGGAAGCCTTCGTTCAGTATACTGTTAAATTTGTTTTGCATTGGTATTTGGTCCAAAAAGAGCTAATAGTACAGCACAAGCTAACCAACAACCTCCAATAAATAAAAAGACACTCACATAGCCTAAATGTATAGCAATAAAGCCTACAATTAAAGAACCAAATATATTGGAAAAACGACCAAGCCCGTAAGCTAAGCCGCTCCCGGAAGAGCGATATTCTGTTGAATATGGTTCAGAGGTATAAGCATATAAATTTGATGTGAAAACACGTTCCGTGACATTCACAATGAAGCCGAAGACGATAATGATTAGTGGAATAAATGTCATGCCGTACAACAATCCTGCCATAGCTGTCAGGAATGCACTAACAGCTAAAATCCACTTGCGTTGAAATTTTTCTGAGATCATCGATCCGATAAGGGCTCCTAACGGGGCACCAATAGACTGTAAAACGTTATACCACAGCGTTTTTTCAATGGTAACACCGTTACTTTTTAACAGGCTGGGAACCCATGATGCAAATCCGTAAAATCCAAACGTTTCAAATATCCATACCCCAGCCAATACTAATGTGATCTTAAGATTTCTTCCTTTAAATAATCCTAAATAGCCCGCCTTTTGAATCGTTTTGACAGGCATTGGTTCTTTGGGGATAGGGAGTGCGCCTTTTTCCTGTTCAACGCGTTGCTCAATCCGTCTCATAATTGCATTGGCTTTATCAAATTCTCCACGATTTTCGTGCCAGCGTGGCGACTCTTCCAAATGACGAGAGAAAAGAGAATAAATCATTCCAACTGCCCCCCACACAAACACAAGTCTCCATCCCCAAGGTCCTAACGGAATGACTAATGCGGACACGACATTTGTGATAGGTACACCAATTAAACCAACCATCGCACAAAAAGAAATGTATTTTCCACGTACGTGGGTAGGAAAAAACTCTGCTAAATAGCTATTTGTAACAATCATGGCAGCTGCTACTCCAACTCCTGTAAGGAATCGAAACACGATCAATGACGGTACATTCCATGCAAGAGCATTTAACATAGATGATATAGAAAATAATAGTACAAACCAAGATAATGCCTTCTTTCGTCCGATCCGATCTGATACCCATCCACCTAAAGAAGCTCCTAAAAACATCCCCAAGAAAGAGAAAGCTGTTACGTTTGCAATGGTTTTTAAACTGATGCCCCACTGATCGATAAGAGCAGGTGCAACATTACTTAACGTAAACAAATCAGCAAGATCAAAGAAATAGACAATACAGAGAGCAAATAGTACTTGGTAATGTACACGTGAAATAGGAAGGCGATCTAACCGATTTGCTACATTGGAAAACTCTCGATTGTGAGTATGTACTTGTTTAATGCTAGTATTGACCTGCATAAATACATCAACTCCTTCTTTTTTTGAAAGCACTTTCAAAATTTCGTGTTATAAACTGTTAAAAAGGATAATATAGCAGAATTATACAATTATAACACTTAATATTCAATATATTCACAAAATTACAGTTATTATATCAAGAGGTGAAATAGTATTTAATTTAATATATTACACTCATAAGGACCACACAATCACAAAAGCACCCTTGATTTTGTATTGCCATTATCACCTTGGATTTTTTACTCTTAGCTATATTCTCATCTAACCACACTTTTATAAGAGTGAGTGTATGGTCATAACCATAGATTTTTATCTTCTGCTCTAAATATGTATCTAGTGACTCTAATTGTTCTGAGGACATACTCAGTCCTTGACGCTGCTTACCATACTCCTCTAATCTTTCTTCTTCCTCCCAGTTTTATAACCTTTTGTAGGAAGGATATGGTAGGTTTATAATTTAACAGATATTCTTCTCCTTATGATAATAAGTTCCAGGCTAAATTTTGATTCTACATATGTCTTGAAACCTTTTCGTGCATTGAAAAGATAAAGGATTGCTTTTTTAGCCGGCGCTCTTCTCTGATAAGAACCTTGCATCGCTAATTTTTGATATTCTACAAGTTCTTTCTGTAATTCTTTTAAACTACTCATTCTAATTATTCCTCTAGACGATATGAACACCGAAAGTATCTTTGATTCATTTTACGGTTCTAGTACAAACCTCATTTTTTAAAAAGGCTCTGTTCAATTAAACTGTTGATATTTGACTTTTACGAACGTTAGTTCTAAAACGCTGATAAGAATATATGTTCGGAGGTGTTTGTTGTGAATGTATCTGATATTATTCGTGAGATTCAAAAACTACCGTCTGCTGATAAAGAACGTGTTTTAAATCACTTTAAATATTTGTTAATGCCAATGCACGATACAAGACCAATCTTTCAAGAAGTTACAGAGCGTAAAGCAAAAGAAGGGCTTTGTTGTATTCATTGTAGCGAAAAAAATGTCGTTCGCTTCGGAAAATTTGAAGTAAACAATGGACTAGCAAAAATCAAACGTCAACGTTATCGTTGCAAAGATTGCAAAAAGACATTCACTGAAACGAACAAAACACCTATTTACTGAGCAAAGAAAGTCAATCGTTGGTTAGAATTTATTGAGTGTATGTTAAACGGATTAAGCCTTCGAGAATCGGCTAAAAAACTGAAAGACATTACACATACAACACTGTTCTATTGGCGACATAAAATCCTGCCTGCTATTGCTCAAATTGATGTTGCTTCCTTTGAAGGCATTGTTGAAATGGATGAAACATACTTCCTTTATTCAGAGAAAGGAAGTCGTTCTATTCAAGGTCGTAAGCCTCGCAAACGTGGTGGAACATCGCAATTTAGAGGGATTAGTCATGAACAAGTTTGTGTCTTAGTAGCCCGTGACCGAACGAAAAATACTTTCGTTAGGTTACTTGGTCGTGGGCGTATTCAGAAAACACAATTAGATAATGCTATTGGTCATAAACTAAATGATACGACTGTGCTGCTATGTACAGATGCTTGGCGAGCGTTTAAAGCCTATGCAAATGAAAAAGGTCTTACTCACTATCGTTTCAAAACGGGAAAAGAACGCACAAAGGGAATCTACCATATCCAAAACGTGAACAACTATCATCAACGATTGAAACAATGGATACAACGATTTAAGGATGTTGCAACAAAATATCTGCAACACTATTTGGCATACTTTAATTTCTTGGATAAGATTGCATTTGATACAGATGAACGTAGTATTCGCATTTGCAGTAGAGAGTTGTCTATATCCAATCAATGAAAAAAATACAACAATTCCTTTAAGAACAATTCCAGCATAAAAGGGTTTTGGGAATAATTGTCGAAATTAAATCTATAATAAGTAAATAGAAAAAAGTTGTTCATATTGAATAATTGGACAAGATAAATTTAAAGTGGAAGGTGTGTTCATGTCAAATAGAAAAGAAACTCCAGAAGAACAGCGTGAACGTTTACGTCAAGAAGAATTAAAAAATAATCCTTCGGGCACATTTAGAGATGGCTTAAATCGAGCAGATAATACGAATTTAGCAGATTTAGTCGGAGGATTAGGGTGGAAAGGAACGGGCATTTTAATATTAGTTCTTATAGGTGGATATTTTTTATACAAATTATTATTTTAACAGTAGGGTACAATTTTAATTTATTCGTTTTTTGAAAAATAAGCGTATTCAAAGTTAATTTTGAGTACGCTTATTTCTTTCTAATAAAATCAACAATCAAGTTAAACAGAGCCTTTAAAAAATATAACGCAAGTAACGAGCATTCTGGTTATGTCGTGTCATTAAAATTCGTCATAAAGTTTTTAATTACGAACAGAGTGTACTCCTGTTGATTGGTTCATATTCATTTTGGTCTTGCTATCTGATTCTTTTTGCACCAGAACCATTAAATCAGCGCTTTGATTTCCGTTAAAAAAATCCCGATAATAAAACCGCAAATAGCTCCATTCACCCGAATCCACTGCAGGTCTTTTCCGATTTTATCTTCCATCATATGAATAAGCGTTTCATCATCTAACTTATCCAGATTCTCTTGTACAAGCTTGCCTATTTTTGAATGATTCTCTTCAACAAGATTTGTGATTTGCTTTTGTATCCAGTTTTCAATGGTATTGATTTTTGCTTGATCTTCTTTTAAATGGTTCAGTAATCGTGTTAAAAAGGGGAGAAGATACATATCCGTAAACTTGCTGTCTTGAACAAAGGCCAACACTTTCTGCTGAGTTTTCTGCAAGATTTCAGTTATTTTTTCAGCAGGTTCCCACTCAGCAATAAGATGGTCTTTCCAATTTTCGATTTCTTTTAACAGGTTCTTATTGTCTTTTATGCCTTGCAACTCCGTACGAACATGTAAAAGCAAAGCCTTCCTGTTCGTATTATCAATCTGGCGCAAATTGCTTACAACTCTAAGGAGAAGATTTTGTAGTATGCTGCCGAGTTTTTCTTCATTCAACAGAGTCTGAAAAGACTTCAGCGCAAATTGCAGAAAACCGTCTACCTCTATATTGTCAAGTGCGCGTATTGCTATGTTGCCGAGTTGATTCTTCGTATTACTTTTCTTTATCCATTCCTCTACCTTGCCAAGAAGATAATCTAACGCCTTCTCATCATATTCCCGAATGAGTACCTGATTGATGGCAGACTGAAGGACCGCGCTCATTTCCATTGAGTGAAAAGCAGACTTTATTTCTTTTTCAACAAAAGGGGTAACTTTTTCAAGATTAATCTGGCTGATCATTTGTGTAGCGAGTGACACAGCGCCCTTTTTAATTGGATCAGAATGAAGCTCTCTCTCAAGGACAGGAAATATTTTCTCTGTAAAATTGATTTGTTTGATTTTATTTCTAATACTTTCTTTTGAAAGCCAGTCATTTTCAAGTGTAGAGACAAGTGCTTTTGTCATTCTTTTCCGATTTTTAGGCAAAAGAGCCGTATGGGGGATAGGCAACCCCATTGGATGTCGGAATAAGGCAGTAACGGCGAACCAGTCAGCTAATCCACCCACAAGCCCTGCCTCAAAGCCTCCTTGTAATAGATCTCCTAGAAACGATCCTTGAAAAGGAAGGGTTGCGACAAAGCCTGTCCCCATAACGGCAAGCGAAAAACTAGCTAAGCGCTTTGATTTCTTTGATTGTTTTGGCCTTTTAGATATCATGCTTTCCTCATCCTTTATGATATAAATTTACTATAACCAAATGATTGTGAAATGATACATAAGGGAGTCCGATGTCCAGCTGTCCCCGAAAGAGTACTAAAAATTTCATCAAGCTTCTTATGTACAAGATAAGGATTATGTTTTGCTGTTTCAATAGGTTGATATGTAATAGTATCTACGAGGAAATGGACAAAGCTAGTTTTTTTCCAATGCAAGATTCTTGAATAAAGTTTCTTCCCTTTCCTTAAAAGCTTCTTCCTGTTTACAGGTTCAATCACTCATGAAAACTAATACGGATTCTAAAACTATCTTAAGATTATAACATTTTATTTTGTCATTTACGACTTTCCATATAGTGTTGGTAGATCCAAATAGCTGCAGCTAACCAGAACCCACCTGCTAAATAGCCGCCTAGCACATCGCTCGGATAATGTACGCCGAGGTAAATACGGCTTGTGCCAATTATAACAATCATTATTATGCTGATAAGAATTAAAAAACTGCGGCCAATTCGAGTAGAGGTATGGCGCCATAGTAAAAATGCAAGTATGCCATATAAAGCGAATGCCTCCATAGAATGCCCACTAGGAAAACTGTATCCACTTTCCTGGATAAGCCGGTGCGCAGTTGGACGAGCACGTTCAAATGTAAATTTTAATGCTTGATTAAGAATTGCCGCGCCTATAATAACTGCCAAAAATAATATAAGCTCTGTACGATGATGTAACACTTTGTACAAAAAAAGGAGTACAAGAATAGAGAGAATAATAACGACAGGTATAGATCCAATCGTAGTAAAAAACTTCATAATTATTGTCATTGTAGGTGACTCAAGCCCTTGAATGAACGATGTAACCGCACTGTCAAATTGTGCAATCTTTTGTTCACCAACTAGGATAGCTACTAAACCAAACCCTATAACCGAAGCTAAACTTAAGAAGAATGCCCGTGTAAGCTGTAGTTTTAAGTTCATATTGTATTGAACTTGCTCCTTATATGCTTATATTGGTTTATTCCCACATACAAAGGATTTTTTATATTCAGAAGTTCGTAACTTCACCTAAATATTTAATATTTGTATTACTTCACTTTATTGAATCTAATGGCTATATATCGTACTCCATTCTCTTTGCTGTCGTTTTTGTTATTTCAATCTCGAGAAGGCGTTTTGCAATATGGAATATGGAATAACATATTGATATCAGCTGAAATTCCGCCAGATGTTATGCTTCGTCCTTCGTCTACAACATCTACTTTAGGAAATTTATTCTCTAAGCGATCGTAAGAGGTCCAATGGGTAGTTGCCCGTTTACTATTTAATAGCTTACCTTAAACCGAAAATAGCTGAAAAGAAAAAAGTATGCCGGTCGGCATGCAACTTAGACAAATTCGATATCTGAACAATATTGTAGAACAAGATCGCTGTTTCATAAAGAGACGGATTTGTTCTATGTTAGGATTGAAATTATTCTTAACATATATCTATCATATGGGGAATTAAAGCGATGGATATGGTTGAAAAAGGATAACTTTTTTACGAGAGAAGTCTGTCCAAAATCAAGTAGAGTCCATTGATCAATTATTTAAAATTGTAGCAAAATCTTAGTGTCGTTAGGAATGAACCTATATGCCTTTTTCAAACCTTAATATTTGTATCAGAACTGCAATCATTATAAATCTGAAGAAAGTAATATTTCAAATTGTGACGATACAAGTAAAGAAGCTGATCGAAGAATAAGTAAGACATGGCGCCATGTATTAATCAATAAAGTAGATTTCATTACCGAGGAAGAACGGGGGTGAGTTCAAAAAGAAATAATAGAAATCATCCAAGATCGAAGGTAGATTTAACTAATTATTTCAACATTCGATGGAAGTGCTCAGCCAGCCAAATCGTTCTTCTGTCGATAGCCATGAAGAATTGCATGTGCATCATTACTTGCACATGCAAACCAGGGCTTATCAATTTCAAGGTTCAGTAATAAAAGAGGAATTTGATGAATGGTTTGAGTCTACTAACCGTATCAAAGGCTTTCTGCAGTTTCGAGGCGATGAAGAGCACACTCATTTATTTCAGTATGTCTATCAGTGACGATCAATAAAATTCCCTAAAAACCTCGTATTTATTGGAGAAAACCATAATAAAGAAAGAATTAATGCAGCTAGAATAGAATGCCAAAAGAAAAGTCACGACGCGAAAACAGAAAATAGTTTGATTTTGCTCTTTATGGTCTTATCCTTCTTGTGTAGACAGTTGGAAAAAGGGGACATATGTCTTCTTGGTCTTCCCCCTGTCAAGCAGACGATTATAAAAAGACTAAGAATCCAGTATGTTCCAGTATTCTTCGGTGCACACTGGTTAGTTTTTTCTGAAAGCATTCATGATTGCAAAAAACAGATGTGTTGTGCGGTGCTTTATAGAAGCTTTTCCTCTATTTTAAGATGGGAAAAAGAAGGACTCGGTGCAAGTTTCCCTTTCCATGGATGAAGGGCTAAGATTTCCCCTCAATCCGATTATATATGGGTTGGATATATGCTGAAACCCTTGATCGGAATGTGGGCTGGCTCCGTGCACAGTTCGATCTTCTGACGTGCCCATCACTAAACGAGATTGAGCCTCTCCAAGCGCAATTTTGCTGTTATACAGATCGATAGGTGATAAGAGGGGCTCAAATGCCACATGCATAACACCTGTGACAAGATTGGTGGGACTTTCGGTTCGAGTGGTTCGGATGTACAACGGAGGATTTTGTCTCCTGAAATCGAGAATTTCAAGCGAAAAGCCCAAGTGAAAAAGGGGAAACGGATATTATGTAGCTTCAAAATATTTCAGAATCATAAAAAACATTTCACTTGACAAAAATTTCATATTATGTCCGTTGATAAGAATTTATGGGAGTGCTACGTTTAATATGTGAACTGATTTATGGAAATGATTTCTATATTTATGAGGCAAAAAGGAGAGGTGAAATCATGACAACCGGAAAGAATACAACATCCGAAACAGAGCGTTATGCAAACCTTATTCCTATGAAAGAGATTCAATCCATTCAAGATCGATTGTTTCCTTTTTCAATCTATAACACTCTTCGTAAAACAACGCCAGTAAGATATGATCAAACTCGAGCATGTTGGGATGTATTTAGGTACGAGGATGTTCATTACATCTTAAAGAATCCAAAGTTGTTTTCGTCTAATCGTGGGGTTGGCAACAAACAAGGAAATATATTAAAAATGGATCCGCCCAAACATACAAAAATGAGAAATCTTATTAACAAAGCTTTTACTCCCAAAGCCGTTAACGAGCTCACCCAACGAATTCAGGATGTGACCACCTTCCTTTTAGATCAAGTAAAGGCAAAAGGAACAATGGATATGATTCAAGATTTTGCTGGTCCGCTTCCTGTCATTATTATCGCCGAATTATTAGGAGTCCCTACCAAAGATAGAGAACTTTTCAAAACCTACTCTGATATTCTTGTTGCAGGAGCTGAGGATGGTTCGGATGAAGCCTTCAAAGTGATGATGAAAAAGCGACAGGAAGGAACGATGTTTCTGAATGGATATTTTAAAGAGATTATTCAGGAGCGACAACGTAGCCCTAAAGATGATTTCATCTCTTTATTATTGGCAGCAGAAATTGATGGAGAAAAATTAACAGAAGAAGAGCTGCTGGGCTTCTGTATTTTACTATTAGTCGCAGGAAACGAAACGACAACGAATCTAATTGCTAACGCTGTTCGTTACATGGTAGAAGATACAGATATACAAGAACAAGTCCGAACAAATCTTTCTTTAGTTCCCAATTTAGTAGAAGAAACTCTTCGTTTCTATCCCCCAGTCCAAGCAATTGGTCGTATGGCGACGGAAGATGTAGAAATCGGTGGTTATACGATTCGTAAGGGAGCTCAAGTGATTAGCTGGGTAGCGGCAGCAAATCGGGATGAGCAAAAGTTTGCACAACCTGATCGTTTTATGCTGGAACGCCATCCAAATCCGCATTTATCCTTTGGGTTTGGCATTCATTTCTGTTTAGGTGCTCCTCTAGCCCGACTAGAAGCAAAAATTGCCCTTTCTATGTTATTAACGTCCTTTTCTAAGCTAGAACGAGTAGAACATGTTGAACTTGAACCCATTCAAAGTCCGTTTGTTTTTGGTGTGAAAAGCTTACCTATACGATTAAGTCTCTAATTTTGTTGAACGATTAGGATACTCTTCCATACACAAGATATAGCCACGTCCTCCCAAGCATGCAGAAAGACGTGGCTAGCCAGTTCGATAACCTATGAAGCGTACATATTCAGTTTTGTGGCCAACTAGTGATCAATAAAGAGTATAAAACGGTGTCCCGGCTTATCACTTCAATTATTCTAGCTCAAACGCCCAGTTTCCGTTGCGGAAGATCGGTTCACGCTTGCCATCTTTTGTTACGCCGTCGATGTTGAGTTCAGCAGAGCCAATCATAAAGTCTTCGTGAATGAGGCTATCGTTGACGCCATGCTGGGCCAATTCTTCTTTCGACATCGCGGCTCCGTCTTTGATGTTTGTTGGGTATGCTTTGCCTAGTGCTAAGTGACAAGCAGCATTTTCATCAAATAACGTATTGTAAAAAATAAGGTTCGATGTTGAAATCGGCGATTGGTGCGGAACGAGGGCGACTTCGCCTAAATGGCGCGCTCCTTCATCGGTATCTAACAAATGCTTTAATGTTTCGTAACCTTTTTCTGCCGTAAAATCGACTACCTTTCCGTCTTTAAACGTAAGGGAGAATCCGTCGATGAGGTTGCCGCCATAGTTTAACGGTTTTGTGTTGCGGACGGTTCCGTTTACGCCGTCTTTATGTGGCATCGTAAACACTTCTTCGGTTGGGATATTTGGGTTAAAGCGAACACCGTTTTCACTCACCGCCGCGCCACCGTGCCAGACGTGATTGTCGACAAGGTCTACAGTTAAATTCGTTCCGGGTGCCTCATAAATAAGTTGTTTATACTGTTTGCTGTTTAAATATTCAACCATTTTTGCAAGTCGGTCATTATGCTCTTGCCATGCTTGAATAGGATCTGCCAAGCTAACCCGTGTGACATCAAAAATGACATCCCAAAGCTTGGATATCGCTTGTTCTTCTGTTAAATCTGGGAATATCTTTTTCGCCCATGCGGGAGTTGGGACGGAGATAAGCGACCAACAGTTTTTATCGGCCATCAAAGCACTGCGGTAGTTGCTTAGTGCCTGAGAAGCTGTTTTGGTGAAGTTTGCGATTCGTTTTGGATCGATGTCTTTCAATAAATCAGGATTCGGTGAGTAAATCGTTAAAAAAGCAGCCCCTTCTTCAGCAAGCTGTTCCATTCCTTTAGCGCGCCACATTGGATATTCCAAAAACGCTTCATCAGGAGCATGTTTGTATTTAATGTATGTAAGGTCCTCATCATTCCATTCGACGTATACATGTTTTGCTCCGGCTTCGTATGCTTTTTTTGCGATTTTTCGAACGAGCACGGCAGCGTCAAGTGGTGCGTTGACCACAAGCGTTTGTCCGGATTGAACGTTCACACCAATAGAAACGGCAAGCGCAGCATACTTCTCAAGGTTTTGCTCTAATTCATTCATCTGTTCTCACTCCTTGTTTTTCAGGATATGTAGAATTCTAGTATAATACGAAATAGGTGGAATGTTCAAATTTTTGAAGAGGAAGAGGGCTTATGATCAAATATCAAATGTATAACGGTATGCCTCCGAACGATGTTGTGAAACAAATCATGGATCTTGTATGAAACGATTTTCCAAACATCTTCTGTGACGATTCGCGAAAAAATGAGAAAGGTTGAAAATCTTCTTGTTCTTTTGGCATTGGACGGGGAAAAAGTAATTGGATTTAAAATGGGATACGAACAAGAAAAAGGGGAATTTTACAGCTGGATTGGCGGTGTGGACAGCGCCTATCGCCAAATAGGAATCGGCTCGACGTTAATGAAGATGCAGCATGATTGGTTGAAAGAACGTGGTTATCAAGTTGTCACGACAAAGACGAAAAATAAATGGCGGCATATGCTCATTTTAAATTTGCGTCACGGGTTTGACATTATTGGCACTTATACAGATGAAAAAGGAGAACCAAAAATCATCTTAAAAAAGCTGTTATAACAAACGCATATTCATGATGTTTAGAAAAATGTGCTGCTGTTTAAACAGTTGTTTGACATGCATGCTGTTTTATCATAGCTATTGTAGACCGAGACAGAAAATTTTCAACGGGTCACCGAAGAAGAATCGTTCGTAAAGTATTTGTCTTGTACCGAATGCGTTCATCGTCGTATTTTACGCTAGTCGAAATAAGCGAACGTTGTCTTCAACGGTCAATGTTCCAGTTTGTGATTACTGGCCTAAACCCGGACAAATCGGAGAGGCAAAGTCGTTTTCACCATCCCGCTTGAACTAAGAAATTGAACGATTTCAGAACAGCGCGGATACAGACATCGATATAAAATAAAAAGAGAAAGATCGGGAACCATTGTTCCATATTGCTCTGTTTTCGCGTCCATTTCTTAATCTAGATCTCCAGACGTATCATGTCTTGTTTGTTCGGATCGAGCTGTAAGTCGTGCAGTTTGGCTCGGCTGTTTATCATACCGGTGAGGGCAGGGGGATCTGATAACCGGATATGCTTCCTTCTATTTGTTTGCCATGCTCCATACGGTCGACTTCAATCGATTGATTCGTTCAATAGATTCACAGCCCTAATGTTTTCACCGCAAAATGCGTCTTCTTTTCTTACAAGAAAAGGGATGTACGATTGACAAAGGAAAAATAGGTTTTAATATACAAAATATACAATAAAAATATTATGGTAACTTAAAAGATAAAAGGGAAAGGAAAGAACCGATGAAAGGAAATGACCGAGAGTTATTGCTTATCGACGGAATGGCGTTATTATTTCGCTCGTTTTATGCCACGGCGATCAACGGTGATTTTATGTTCAATAGCCAGGGAATCCCGACGAACGCTATACATGGATTTGTCAAACACCTAATAGCAGCTGTTCGCGCAATCGGGCCGACTCATGTCGTATGTTGCTGGGATATGGGAAGCACAACGTTTCGGACGGAAATGTTTCCGCAGTATAAAGCAAATCGTGGAGAGCCCCCGCTTGAACTCGTGCCGCAGTTTGAGTTGGTTAAAGAAGTTGTTTCTGCTTTTGACATTCCGAACATCGGAGTATTAGGAGCGGAAGCGGATGATTGTATCGGAACTCTCACAAAGCAATGGGAAACAAAAATGAACATCTCCATTTTGACGGGCGATCAAGATATTTTGCAACTTCTTTCGGAAACGGTAACCGTATATTTGCTTGGAAAAGGAATCGGAAATTACAATGTTTATACGCTGGAGCGTTTTCAGCAAGAAAAAGGAATTTTACCGCGGCAATTTATCGATGTGAAAGCGCTGATGGGGGACGCGAGCGACAATTATCCAGGAGTTCGTGGCATTGGAGAGAAAATAGCACTGAAACTTGTACAACAGTATGGCTCCATTGAAGGGATTTTAGAAAATATTCATCTGCTGACAGAGTCGCAGCGGCAAAAACTGCGAGAACATTTGGACATGTTACATTTATCAAGGAAACTTGCGAAGATTTATTGTGATATTCCAATTGCCTTGCGTTTGGAAGAAGCAAAATGGGAAGCGAACGAAGACAAAGTCCAGCAAATCTTTGACCATTTAGAACTGAAAGGATTGGATAAGCTCATCAACGTATAAAAGCCAGCCGGAAAAGCTGGCTTTTTCTCGCGACGTCTATAGGTCCGTTTTTGCCCATACTTGTGCCCATTGTTCAATTGCTTCAATGACGGACTTGAGCGCTTGTCCTTTTTCTGTTAAAGAGTATTCGATCCGTACAGGTGTCTCAGGATATACTTTCCGTTCGACAATATCTGCTTCTTCTAACTCTTTTAACCGTTCTGATAGCAATTTGCCGCTGATTGGAATAGATGCCTCAATCTCAGAAAATCGCTTCTTTCCTTCTAATAATTGACTAATAATGAGCCCCACCCATCGTTTGCTTAATAATTTCATTGCCGCTTCGAATTTAGGGCAAAGATTTGATGGGGAGCAAGAGGTTCGTTTCTTTTTTTCATTCATTGACCTCACCTTTGAATATCTATTCATTGAATAGCATTCCATTTATAGTTTAATTTTACGACATAATTTAAAAAAGAAAAAGGTGTGGAGTTTAAGACCGCTCCAAATATACGAACTAAGGTGAAAGGAGATTAAAAGTTCCAGGGATTTACGAATTTTGTAATAGATTTATTAATAATTTGTGAAATGGTGAACAAAATCATTTTGTTTGAGAAAAAACGTGATACGATAAAAGCATAAGGAAGAATAAAAAGAAGGGGAGATGGACAATGGTTGTGAAATGGTTGCGGGAACGTGTTAGTGCTGCTGCGATATTAACGATATTCCGTCTATATCTTGGATATGCTTGGCTTACAGCAGGATGGCACAAAATCACAGAAGGATTTGATGCAACGGGGTTTTTAAAAGGAGCACTTGCTCAAGCATCTGGGGAGCATCCGGCGGTCCAAGGCTGGTGGGCTTCCTTTATAGAAAACGTTGCATTACCAAATGTCAGACTGTTTAACGTATTAGTCCCGTGGGGGGAAACATTGGTAGGGATTGCGCTTATTCTTGGTATATTCACAACTTTCGCTGCATTGATGGGAGCTGTAATGAACTTTGCGTTTATGTTTTCGGGAACAACAAGTACCAACCCGCAAATGATATTGCTCACCGTTTTCATTCTTGTCGCTGGTGCAAACGCCGGAAAATTCGGATTCGACCGTTGGATCATCCCTTATATTCGTAAATTTTCAAAGAAAGGGCGGCACCGAAACGTTGTAACAGTTTCATAACGCTTACTTAACGGCCATGCACTTATCGTTTATTGTAGGTGCATGGCTGTTTTGTTGAGCATAGAGGACATCCCTCAAAAGTATATTTTAGTAAGAATGATTAAGGGGGAATTGGATGTTTTGCACAGCAACGCCATAGCCAAATAAATTGATGCAACGATAGTTACCGGATTCATATTTGTTTGTGCTGCTTTTAACGCTTGTCGTCTTTGTTCCTGCATAGACGCTCACACTGACATCACCAGCTGAGTCGGAATCATTCCAACGAGCGAGACGATTTTCTTGCCACTTAACCATCGTTGTAATACAACGAAAAAGAAGCATTGACAGTAGGCCCGGTCTGCTAGCAGAAGAAACGAAAGATGAGGATTTAACCTTTTGACCGTCGACACCGACAGAAAAATTGGGAAATAGTACACTTATGTCGTTCATGATCGCATATCGTGTTTTATTTTGTGAAAAACAGATTCAAGATCGATTTAAGCATTGTGAATTTTAGAGATTTTGCTTCATGTTCGTCCGCGTCGCTTTTGGAAAGAGGTCCAGTAAGCAGTAAAGGGAGCAAGCAGCATGATTATCCAATTTCCGTTTTTGCGGGGATCATGGGCATTGTGGTGTCAGCGGGGTTAGGAGAGAGATTTTCACAATGGTTTGTGTCGATTTCCAATGAAGTCACGTGTCCGATTTTCACGTTTTTAAGCGCCGGGCTCCGTACCCTTCGGTGGCAGACAATGGGCTGTACAAGCGCAGCTGATGCTCGCGGATCTGGGCATTCCGCCCGCAGTAACGGTCATGGCAGTGGTGTGGGGAGAACCTCATTTAACCGTTTTGGGCACTTTCGGTCTTGGCGATTGCTGGATCAAAAGCAAAAGACATTATGGAATTTTGTTTGATTCATTTATTTGTCACAGGGTTGATGATCGATATCGTGTTTTTATTTACATAAGAGCAAGAAAAGGTTCGCTCTTTCCTCTTTTTTATGATACATTAAATGTAGAATTTAACTAATTTTATAAATATTAAAAATGAGGGATTATTTTGTCTGTCACACTATCACTACACGGAAAAATTGCTATCGTAACAGGCGTCAGCCGAACTAAAGGAATTGGCGCAGCCATTTGTCAGGCGTTAGCAGAAGCGGGAGCTCACATCTTTTTTACATATTGGAGTGCCTACGATGAGTCCATGCCATGGGGGATGGAACAAAATGAACCAGAGCTTATCAAAAGAAAAGTAGAGCAATTAGGAGTAACGTGTGAATGTATCGAAATAGACTTATCACGGGAAGAGTCACCAAGCCAAGTATTACAAGCTGTCATAGACACGATAGGGGAGCCGAATATTTTAGTGAATAATGCGTGCTATTCTGATCGGGCTGATTATCAATCGTTAACTAGTGAGATGCTTGATCGCCATTATTGGCTGAATGTAAAGGCACCGGTCATGTTAAGTGTCGAATTTGCGAAGGCATTCCAAAAACATCAGGGAGGTCGGATTATCCTGCTTACATCTGGCCAATCGTTAGGCCCGATGCTAGGAGAGGTTGCCTATGCTACGACCAAAGGAGCGATGGAGGCATTTGTCAAAACATTTGCTGCTGAAGTGGCTGCGAAGGGAATTACGGTTAATGCCGTAAACCCGGGACCGACAGATACAGGGTGGATGGATGAGGAAATCAAACATAAGCTCATTCATAAGTTCCCATTTGGGAGAATTGGCGTTCCGTATGATGCTGCGCGCTTAATTCGCTTTTTAGCGAGCGAAGAAGCCCAATGGATTACGGGGCAAGTGATTCACTCGGAAGGTGGCTTTCTAAGAATCTAGCGTGCGACGTAAGGAGGAGAGCAAACATGAATGTGCAAGGATTTAGCCATGTGACCATCAATGTAAGTGATTTGTCGCGTTCTCTTCGCTTTTATGTCGATGTGCTTCATATGAAGCTCGTTCATCGCGGACGAAAGGATGCGTATCTTGAATGGGGAAGCGCATGGGTTTGTTTGCAGGAGCGACCGGAGATGGAAAGACAGCGTCAGCAGCTTGGTGTGGACCATGTGGCCTTTTTTATTGATGAACAAGATTTTGCTGAAGCGGTACAGCGGTTAAAAGAAAACGATGTACCGATTGTCCGGGAACCGGTTCAGCGTGGGCGTGGGTGGTCGGTCAACTTCCTTGATCCGGACGGCACACAGCTGGAGTTACATACATCGACGCTGGCGGAACGAATGACAGTATGGGAATAAAAATTGAAAAGAGGGAGATAAAATGATTAGCGCTTTTACCATGGCAGGCATGGTCGTTCAGCTGCTTATTTCACTTTTCTTTCCGATAGGGTTGCTCCTTTATTTACGTAAAAAGCAATTGTTCTCATGGAAGCCGTTCGGTGTAGGGGTACTTATTTTTATTTTATTTTCACAAATTCTCGAAAAAGCCTTGCATGTTGTCATGATAGACGCAAGCGGTACATCGTTAAAATGGACAGGTAGTGTAGTTTGGTTTGTCGTGTATGCGACGCTAGCGGCGGGAATCTTTGAAGAATTTGGTCGCTATGTAGGATTCAAATGGATGTTGAAGAAGCAGCGCGATTATAAAGACGGATTATCGTTCGGTTTAGGACATGGCGGTATAGAGGCAATATTGATCGGCGTGCTTGGAGCGGTGAATGCGCTCATTTTGGCAATTCTCATCCATTCCGGAGCGTTCGACCATACAATAGCCTCTACCCTTCCGAAGGAACAAGCAGATTTATTGAAGGAAAGGATACAAGATACGCCTTTTATTATGTACGTGTTAGGCGGTATTGAACGAGTGTTCGCGATCTCTTTCCATATAGCAATGTCACTGCTTGTGTTGCTTGGAGTTCGCGAGCAGCGGTTCATATTTGTCATCTATGCGATTCTTTTGCATGCGCTGATGGATGTCATGCCTGCTCTATATCAAGCCGGTGTTGTAACAAACATTTGGCTTGTTGAAGCGGTTGTGTGGATATTTGGAATGGCGGCGTTCATGTTTACACGCCGAATCGGTGGAAAATTTCAAGATTGAAAAGGGGAAGAACGATGAATATTCTTGTGAAACGACTTGACCATGTGCAAATTTGTATTCCAATTGGCGCTGAGAATGAGGCGCGCGCATTTTATACTGATTTGCTCGGCTTTACAGAAATTGAAAAACCAGAGTCTTTAAAAGGAAACGGGGGCCTTTGGTACAAAGTCGGCGATATTGAACTGCATATTGGCATGGAAAAGCGTGACGGTTACAACAGTAAAAGCCATCCGGCATTTGAAGTGGAAAATATTGAGGAAGTACGACGTTATTTGGAAGAAAACGGCGTACCAACGCAAGACGAAAAACCGATTCCAAACGTCATTCGCTTTTCCTTCCGTGACCCGTTTCACAATCGGATTGAATTTTTATCGAAACAAGAGTCAAGAAGTTAAGTGAATGAAGACCGACAACCTCTCTCGGGAGAGGTTCATAGTAGGAGCCTCCTTGCATAGCGTTTTCTGCCTTTTAGCAAGATAAATATATCTAAGATTTTTTGCTACTTAGCTTTGTGGTGTCAACGGTGAGGTATTGAACCTCATCGTTTATTTTTTGGTTAGAGAAGATACAAGGAGTGTCTATCAATTTTTTCATCCGTACGGGCTGCTTCCACGCTCATAGAAAAAGAAGATACTGGCATAGCGTCGATATGTGTATTAAGTAACGTGTTGTAAATGACTATCTTTTTTCTCGTACAAAATAGCCGATGTGTGCAAAAGGCATTGCTTATTTTTACTTTTAAAAAGATTCGTAAAAAAACATTTAATTTAAAAAACATTGTTCTAAATAAACAATAAAAAAGAAAATCATTTTCAGTTTTCAGGGGCAAAAATACTTCGAAGTGCTGTGCATATTCAAGGCATATAGTTATAATGTAAACAAAATAATAATAAAGGTTAACAATTAGGGGGATGGGGATGAAAGAGCAGATCCAAGCGGAACTTCGACAATTAGAAGAAAAAACACAAAAACGGGTATTAAAAGATATATCCTTTTTCGACGATCCGTGGATTGTAATGAATGGTCGAAAGCTTTTGAATCTAGCTTCGAATAATTATCTAGGCTTAGCGAGCGATGAACGGTTAATCGAAGCAGGATGTAAGGCGATGCGTACATACGGAGCCAGTGCTACCGCTTCGCGTCTCATTGTGGGCAACTATGAACAATATGCCAGAACAGAAAGAGCGTTAATAAAGTGGAAACAGGCTGAAGCGGCTTTAATTATTAACAGTGGATATACAGCGAATATTGGAATCATCACCGCACTGATCGGTCAGGATGACATCGTGTTCAGCGATTGGCTGAACCATGCCAGTATTATCGATGGAATCATGTTAAGCCGAGCGGAGCGGCATCGCTATTATCATAACGATTTGAATCATTTAGAATCGCTATTAAAAAAGGCACCGTCGCATAAGCGAAAACTGATCGTGACCGATACTATTTTTAGCATGGATGGTGACATTGCACCGCTTGAAGGACTGGTGACCTTAAAAAAGCGCTATAATGCCATACTGATGGTCGATGAAGCACATAGTAGCGGCATTTACGGCGAACAAGGGGAAGGTCTCGCCCATCATTTCCGCTTACAAAACGAAGTTGACATTCAAATGGGTACGTTCAGTAAGGCGTTAGGATGTTTTGGAGCTTACGTCACCGGAGAACAGTGGCTCATTGATTACTTGATGAATAAGATGCGCAGTTTTATTTTTACAACGGCTTTACCTCCAGCTGTTCTTGGCTCGATAGAAAAAGCGATAGAAATTGTTCAAACGGAACAAGAGCGAAGGGAAACACTGCAAACCCACAGTCACTATTTTCGTCACGAGCTAAAAAAATTAGGGTTTCACATTGGAGAAAGCACCACACACATTGTACCGATTATCATCGGCCCAAACGACCTCACTGTGCGGTTTAGCGAGCGGCTTCAAGAACATGGAATTGCCGCTGTTGCGATACGCCCGCCGACGGTTCCAGAGGGAACATCAAGAATTCGTTTTTCCCTCACATCGGCCTTCACCAAAGCTGAGCTCGACTGGGCGCTTGAGCAGATTGCTTGTGTAGGAAAAGAAATGGGGATCATTCCTTAAGGTTTTAGAAGATCGGACAACACGCTACAACTTTTGACGGAGATGATAATCATACCGATTAAGAATCAAAGTTCCATCCGCGCTCCGATGTAGAGAGTTACTTTCTTTTTTATAATGAACAACAAATAAGCTAGCGGAGCGTGAGGAACATGATTATGGTGAACGATGTGATTCATAAAATGATTTATGATCTTGAAAAAAAGCAGGATGAACTTAATAAAAAATCGATCAAACGAAAAGGCCTCTAAACATATGATGTGTTTAGAGGTTGTCTTTTTGTCTACATAACGATCAGCTGACGGGGCATAATAAAAAAAGGTGATAAATGATGTACACTGCAATAGAATTGCAACGATTTGTGGAACAAGCGAAACCATACGCGAAATATGGAAAAGTGGCCAATTATATTCCTGCTCTTAGCAAGGCCAACCCTGATGACTTATCCATTGCCATTTATTATCCTGATGGAACGGTTGTTTGTGCGGGAGATACGGAGAAAAACGTAACGCTCCAGAGCATTTCGAAAATCATTACTCTCGCGTTTGTGTTAATGAATCGTGGAGAGAAAGCTGTATTTCATAAAGTCGGAATGGAACCGACGGGCGATCCGTTTAACTCGATTGCCAAATTAGAAGAAGTACAACCAGCAAAGCCGCTGAATCCAATGATTAACGCTGGTGCGTTAGCGGTCACACATATGATTGATGGCACAACCGTAACGAAACGGTTTCATCAATTGTTAACGTTCGTGCACAGTCTGACGGGGAATGCGGCGATCACGTACTCTAAGGAAGTAGCTCAATCGGAGTTTGAAACGGCATTTTTGAACCGCTCGTTATGTTACTTTTTAAAGCAGCATGGCATCATTGACGAGGATGTCGAACAATTAATGGATTTATATACAAAGCAATGTGCCATTGAAATGACTTGTATCGATTTAGCGAGAATAGGACTTGTTTTTGCGATGGATGGGTTTGACCCTATCACAAAACAACGGATCATGCCGCCTCATGTCGCCCGCATTTGCAAAACATTTATGGTCACATGCGGCATGTATAATGCTTCAGGGGAGTTTGCGATTAAAATTGGCATTCCAGCCAAGAGCGGAGTCTCAGGCGGAATCCTCGCCGCTGTCCCAGGACGTCTTGGCATCGGCATCTTTGGCCCCGCCTTAGATGAAAAAGGAAACAGTATTACCGGCATGAAACTGTTAGAACTGTTATCCAAAACCTATTCGCTGAGTATATTTTAAGCCTATAGAATAACTCTAGTATGGAGGGATCATAGCCATGAAATCCTTTACTGTCCATTTTCATAGCGAAGACCAGATGGAAAGCATCACTGTTCAAAAGCTAAGTGCGGATGATTATAATAAGGTGACTGAAGGCGGGACAAGACATTTGTTTGATTTGGACACCAATATAGGTTTTTTTGTATTTTTTGATGCGGAAGACACGAATGGGAATGAATCATATCTTGTTCTTCAATATGAAGACGATAGCGAAGATCCGAGCGCTTGCTACTCTTTTGAACTGAAAGATTTTTATGAATTTGCGGCATTATATTTAAACGATTTGGCATTCAGCGACGAAATCAATGAGGAAGAGGAAGAATATGGACCGATTCACCATTTGGCCCATCTGATGTATCACATCGTCGAGGAAGGAAAAGCAGTAGAAGTTTGACAAAGCACATCCTGGATCGATTTTGATCCAGGATGAAAACATGGTTGTCGCTTGCCTTACATGGCGAGCCGCAACTGCTTTTCTATATTTCCCTTAATAAGCTTTAACTCTTGACCGTCAACGATCAAATCGATCAATACACCATTGAATATATCTTGATTTGTCTTTTTATAGTTGGATTGTAAATATTGAACGCGGTACCATTTTCCATCATGCTGGAAGTACATGTAACGGCCTCTTGTAAAATCAATCCAAAATTTTACGTACTTCCCATTCAATATTTTAAGGACATACCCCCATGATCTCCCTTGATGGGAATCCGTCATTTTTGGTCTGCCTGAATTGATTACTTTATAATATAATCTATTTTTCATATCATAGAGCATCATCGCTTGATTACCTCCTGTTTTGTTATCTATTACATATATAGATAGGATGATAGAAGATTAGACTCGTTTTTAGTACAAAAAATTTTCGTATTGAACTGCTGCATTATACATTGCAAGGAGAATGGCTATGAAGGATGCCCGGGTTCATTATGATAACTGGTGCTTTAAAGCACGATCATATTATGACGATTCACGTGTTCACATTGAAGCTAGAGGGCTTGAAGAGGGGAATACAAGTGTTTACATCTCCACTCCTTAGTTTAACAAAGGCCCGCATGTCTTCGGTACGTGTTTTATTTCATATGTACAGATTAAAGGAATGCTGCACACTTGTTTCTTTTCTATTGTTGAACTGCCTCTCTATCCATTCCTTTTAATTGTTTTGATCCGATATCGATAACATGTAAATGTTAAGCTGGATATGCTATTGGCTACAAAAAGGCTTAATAAAAATAGCTTCTTTATATAAAGGATTGAATTGAATGGTTTGCCAATAAAGCGGTTCGGTCATTTTGGTATAAACAGGAATATAGGGTCCTTTTGTGGAATGGATATAAATAGAGGATCTTTATGGAGGTGTGGATATGAGCATTGGGAAAGAGTACTTAAAGGTTGTTAGGGAACGTTTTTTGGATATGAAAAACACAGCAGAACGAGCAATGGAGCAATTGTCTGAAGAAGAGCTTTTTTACTGTTTCAATGAAGAATCAAACAGTATCGCGATTATTGTCAAACACATGAGCGGCAACATGATTTCCCGATGGACCGACTTTTTTATTTCCGACGGTGAAAAACCGAACAGAAACCGTGATGCTGAATTTATCAATGATCTGAAAAGCAGGGAAGAACTCCTCGCTTGCTGGGAAAAAGGATGGGAGACATTTTTGAACACTTTAAATGAAATGCACGAAAATGACCTTTTAAAAACTGTTACCATCCGAAATGAACCTCATTCCGTCATTCAAGCCATCGAACGGCAAATGTACCATTACTCTTATCATGTTGGACAGATTGTCTATATCGCCAAACAAATTAAATCTAAGCATTGGAAGACGCTGACGATTCCAAGGAGGAAGTAATTAGAGTGGCATTATTTTTGGAAATGAATATTTAAAAACTTTTTCGATATTTTTAACTTTTTCTAAAGACTAGCTTTTTTTAAAGAGGTGGATAGAATTAGCCAAATGACGTGTTTTAGTTTTAGAACAGCAGCAAGACTCAGTTTTTAATTAGCTATCTCAAAAAAGAAAGTTGCTATAAAGCTAACCTTCTTCAAAAATGATTATCTATTTGTATTTCAGGATTTCGCTTTTGTAATTGATAAATAAATTCATCTTTATTTTTCGGTGAGATGGTAACGATTTCAAAGTTTCCATAATTAATTTCTATTTTATCCATGGATAAAGCAGGTGCTGCAAATGGATTTTTTGTTGTCCTTACACTGCTTATTTCTTTGATGTTTATTGTTTTCCTGTAAGGTCCACTTTTGACCATAATCTTGGACTCCTCAATTTTATATCCCGTATCAAACCAGATCCAAGATAGTAACAGAGCCGGAACAATCATGATGATCATCGTAATGAGTTTGTTGTTTAATATAGAAGGAAGCATAATGACTCCTATTGGCTCTATAGCAAAAATTGGTGGGATAATAAAAACGAATATGGATAACCAAATAATGATTGCCATCCATACGTCTTTTTTTGATGGAAAATACATTTCAACGCCCTCCCTTCATTACCAATTATACGTTCTTAGCGAATGATAAGTTTCATTAATTGGAAATAAACAACTTTCTACAAGCATTTTTTATTGACTTGTTATTATTTCGATGTTTCACAATATCTAAATCTAAGAATGAAACCAGCTCAAATATGGTTGAGCATTTTCTCACCAATCCATTGAATCGTTGTATCCAGCCTTTCAAACGGCTGTTGTTTACGTTTTGGATATGGTAAATTCTTTTAAACTCTTTCTATACCATCTGATTTAAAACGAAAAAGTTCTCCAAAGCGTATTGTACATTGACAATTTAGAGTTGATTTCACAATTCGTCCTCTATCAAGAACGTCTGAATAAGTGGCTTCTTGACGGTCACTTGCGATTAAAACGCATACTTGTTCGTGATTAACGCCACGAAATTTTGAAGAATTGCCACGTTTGCGTGGTGTCCTCTCTTTAACTTTAATGTTTCTTTTTCCTTTTTCAGAGGATAGGAAGTACGCGTTTTGTCCATTTCTACAATTCCTGAGATGCGTTAAAATTCATTTGTATAACAAATGTCCTCCTTCATTTGATGTTTTTAGAGGAGAAGTTCCGTTCCTCCCTTATTTTTCAAGAGAAGCTGACATTCAATGAATTCTTCCATAAACATCACTCTGAAAATCTAGGAGATGGACCTCAATGGTCTTTTTTAAGTTCAACTACAAACGTTGGCTTGAAACTATCATTACATATGTTTGCTATATATCCCTCAGCCTTTTTATGAGATTAAGGTTTCCTGTTATTTCTTTTTTAATGTAAAGTCCTATAAATAAAAAGACTTTCAAGTTCAAGATAAAACCCGCCTTGAGTTGAGAGCCTCTAGTGATTTAGTGATATATTAAATCTAATGAAAAAGATATGTAAAGTCAGAGTCTTAAAAAGCAGGGAAAAAATTTCTGCATTTACTTACTTGGCTCAGAAATTTTTTTAAAAATTAACTTTACTTATCGGAATAATATGAATAAAATGAATAAAAATCACGTGAAACTGATTAGTCATCCAAGAGCTCTTGAGTGCATCTACATTCGGGAGCTTTTTGTTTTCATATTTAAAAAAAGAGGGGGAGAAACATGAACATTGATTATATTGAAGCGTTTATGTATGTCGTCCATTTTAACAGCATTCATAAAGCAGCAGAAGCGTTGTTTTTATCACAGCCAACGGTTACGGCGCGGATCAAAGCATTGGAGCGAGAGCTGGATACGGAACTGTTTAAACGGCAAGGCAGAAGCATTACACTGACGGAAAAAGGAAAAATGTTCGTTCCATATGCTGAGCAGATTCTCCGCACTTTCCATCAGGGGAAAAAACAACTGAAAAAAAGAGCGGATCAGGAAGAGGTTGTCATTGGAGCCAATCTCATTACATCTCAATATTTTATTCCGTTTGCACTGCCGCTCTGGAAAAAAGCGCATCCAGATCTTCGTTTTAAGTTTATTTCAGCGTCTAACGAGGTGCTGATAGATAAGCTGCTTCAAAAGCAGATTGATGTGGCGTTTATGAAAGAAGTGTCGCATCATGCGTTGCAGCATAAACCGCTCCTTGACAATTCGATCCGGCTTGTTGTCAAGCCGGGACATCCATTTCAGTTTCAGTCAAAGTTGTCCGCGCAACAGCTGGCACGTGAACCGTTAGTGTTTTTTGAGTGCGGCGCATTTGACTGGAATCGCGTTCACAAAATCTTTGAAGTAGAGAACGTGGAACCACGAATTGAATTTCAGGTGGATCATCTGGAAGTGGCAAAATCGCTCATTCAAAGTGGATGCGGGATCGGATTTTTGCCTTATTTATGCATTAAAAGTGAACTGGAAGCTGGCCAACTGGTGGAAGTCAACGTCGATCATCTGATGATGCTAAAACAGTATATCCATGGAACATATTATGGACCTGAGTCCCCTTTTATATGGAATACCATTCTTTCATCGGTTGAAAAATTTAAAAAAATGCAATTACATCAGTATCGCAAACGAATTGATAGATTTTTTGGATGAATTGTATAAATCTTTCTATCACCGGAAGTATTGCCTTTTCACTATTTCCGGTGGTAGGATAAATCACAAAAACAAAACCTATTATTCATATATATAAACTAAGAATAAAAACAGGGGGAATACATATGAGTTATCGGCTTGGTTTGTTAGATCAAAGCCCAATTCCTGAGGGGGCTTCGGCATTTGATGCCTTGCAGCAGACAGTCCATCTCGCTCAAAAAGCCGAAGAATGGGGATATTCGCGTTTCTGGGTATCGGAACACCATTACACGGAGCAACTGGCGGGGGCGTCGCCAGAAGTATTAATTTCATATTTGCTTGCCCGGACGAATTCGATTCGGATCGGGTCAGGAGGAGTCATGCTTCAACATTACAGTCCTTTTAAAGTTGCGGAAAATTTCCATGTTTTGTCTTCTCTTGCGCCTGGGAGAGTTGATCTTGGCATTGGGAAGGCGCCGGGGGGACTTCCATTGTCAACAAAGGCATTACAGTTCGGAACGATGAATGACGGAAAAGACTTTAAAGAGCGCCTCGTTTTTTTACAAAAGTTAATTGAAGATGCAGTCGACGAACATCATCCGCTCGCTGGCATTCGAGCTACACCAATCCCTCCAGAAAAACCTGAAATCTTTTTACTTGGAGCTAGTCCCCAAAGTGCGCAACTAGCCGCTGACCTTGGCGTTGCTTTTGTATTCGGCCTATTTCTTAATGGTGATATTAAGGTGCTTGAAGAAGCGGCACGCGTTTATCGAAAGAACTATCCGGATGGGTGTTTTCTCGTATCCGTTGCCATTGTCGCTGCCCCTTCACAACAAGAAGCGGAGCAATTGGCGGGAGAGCAAAAAATATTCAAAGTGCATCTTCAAAGCGGTCGTACAGTAACAGTTCAATCATTGGAGCAAGCGCATGCCTTCGGAAAGCAAGCTGACGAAGCTTACGAAGTGGAAGAACAAGCTAGCAATATTATTGCAGGCACGCCTTTATATGTCAAAGACGTTTTAACAAATTTTCATAAAAAATATCAAGTGGATGAATTTATTTTGCACACCCCGCTTCAAAAAACAGAAGAACGGATTCGGACTTTTCAATTGCTAAGTCCAATTCATTCGAATGAGGACTACACCAATGAAGAAAGGGATGAAGAATATGTCTCATAAAAAACAGATTCAATTAGGAATTATGTTGCACGGTCCAGGCAGTCACATGAACGCATGGAAAGACGCAAGTGTTCCAAAAGATGCCAGTGTTAACTTTCCGTATTATAAATCCATTATCCAACAAGCAGAGGCAGCAGGATTTTCTTTCGCCTTTGTTGCAGATGGATTATATATTAATGAAAAATCAATTCCTCATTTCTTGAATCGCTTTGAGCCGCTGACCATTTTATCTGCCCTTGCAGCAGTAACATCGAGAATAGGGCTGGTTGGCACGGTATCGACGACTTATAGTGAACCATTTACTGTTGCCCGCCAATTTGCATCACTGGATAAAATAAGCGGTGGCCGTGCTGGATGGAATGTAGTCACTTCTCCTTTGGAGGGGTCTGCAAGAAACTACAATAAAGGAGAACATCCACCGCATTCGCTTCGGTATGAAATAGCGGAAGAATTTTTACAAGTCGTAAAAGGACTGTGGGATTCATGGGAAGATGATGCTTTCGTACGAAACCGTGAAACCGGGCAATTTTTTGACCGAAATAAGCTTCATGTTTTGAATCATAAAGGCCGTTTTTTTTCTGTTGAAGGTCCATTAAATATCGAACGTTCGAATCAAGGGCAGCCTGTCATTTTCCAGGCAGGTTCTTCCGAAGCCGGCAAGAATCTGGCTGCAAAAGAGGCAGATGCTGTTTTCACCAATGCAGAGACGCTTGAACAGGCACAGGCTTTTTATGAAGATGTGAAACAGCGGGCGGAAGCGAATGGACGGAACAGAGACGAGATTCTCATTTTCCCGGGGATTCATCCGATTGCTGGAGCAACTATTGAAGAAGCGGAAGAAAAATACAAAGCGATTCAAAACCTTGTGTCGATCGAAGAGGCGCTTCATTATTTAGGACGGTTCTTTGATCACTTCGATTTCAGTGTATTTCCGCTTGATGAGCCGTTTCCGGATGTGGGCGATGTCGGGAAAAACAGCTTCCAATCGACAACCGATCGGATTAAGAAGAACGCGCGTGAAAAGAACCTAACGCTGCGGGAAGTGGCTTTGCAGGTAACAACTCCAAAAGGAGCTTTTTTTGGAACATATGAGCAGGTGGCCGATCAATTAATTGCCTGGGTGGAGGGAAATGGAGCGGATGGATTCATTTTCGCTCCACCTGTTCTCGGCAGCGGCTTAACCGATTTTATTCAGCACGTCATCCCGATTCTGGAAGAGCGGGGCTACTACAGCCGGGAGTATCAGAGTGATACACTACGTGGAAATTTAGGGTTGCCGTACAAAGAGAATCAGTATATGAAAAAACCAAAAGAAACGACTCATTTTCTATAAAAGGATGTTCTTTTCAAAGCCGCTGCCCGCTTGCGTATAATAGGTGCAAATTTGAACAGCCAAAGCCAATAAATCTTGATAATAACCGGATGGTTAGCTGCCATTTATATTCATAAGAAAGTGTGGAAGACATTTGAAACCCATCGAATTACTTCAGTCCTGCAGATAAAGACTTCCCCGCGCTTTTCGGGCTAACTAGGGAGCTTACGCTTTTTTATAGCTAATAAAACTTAAAACGAATATATATAGTTTCTTTAGAAAATTTAGAAAAGAAAATTGACATTTATAGATTTTAGGAGTAAATTTTTGTATATAAAACTAAACCTATATATTTACTTAGATAAATAAAATCTTGCATACTTTTCACATTTGCCGGTTAGTCAACTAAAGGCATCTTCTTTTTATTCTTAAGCAAAGAAGATAGGTGTCTTTTTTGAAAATTTTTATCAAGATTAAATTGGAAGGGAGAAAATGATTATGTCAAATGAAAGAAAGCTTCAGCCTGAAACTTTAGCGGTGCATGCGGGGCAAGTGCCAGATCCCACAACTTTATCAAGAGCAGTACCGATTTATCAAACAAGCTCGTATGTATTTAATGACAGTCAACATGCTGCTGATTTGTTTAGCTTAAAAGAAGAAGGTTATGTTTATACAAGAATTATTAATCCAACGACCGATGTATTTGAAAAACGGGTTGCTGAGCTTGAAGGCGGGGTGGGGGCGCTTGCGCTTTCATCTGGTCAAGCAGCTGTTTTTTATTCCATCATCAATATTGCTTCCGCTGGAGATGAAATTGTTTCTTCGTCAAGCATTTATGGCGGAACGTATAATTTGTTTGCTCATACGCTGCCTAAATTCGGGATTACCGTTAAATTTGTGGATTCTACCGATCCGAAAAACTTTGAACATGCGATTACAAGCAAAACAAAAGCAGTGTTTGCTGAAACGATTGGCAATCCAAAAGGTGACGTATTAGATATCGAAGCCGTTGCGGAAATTGCTCATAATCACTCTATTCCACTAATTGTTGATAACACAATTCCTAGCCCATACTTACTTCGTCCAATTGACTTTGGTGCAGATATTGTTGTGCATTCTGCAACAAAATTTATTGGAGGGCATGGAAATTCAATTGGTGGAATTATTGTCGATAGTGGAAAGTTTGACTGGAAGAAGAGCGGAAAGTTCCCAGGCCTAACTGAACCAGATCCAAGCTATCACGGTCTCATTTATACAGAAGCTGCCGGAGAAGCTGCCTATATTACGAAAGCACGCGTCCAACTGCTTCGAGATCTTGGTGCGGCATTGTCACCATTCAATTCATTCTTGTTTTTACAGGGACTTGAAACTTTACATTTGCGCTTGGAACGTCATAGTCAAAATGCTTTGGAGGTAGCGAAGTTTTTAGAAAAAGAGGAAGCCGTCGAATCCGTAAGCTATCCTGGTTTAGAAAGCCATCCTTCTTATGAGTTAGCGAAAAAGTATTTACCAAAAGGGCAAGGTGCCATCTTAACCTTTGAAATTAAAGGCGGCGTTGAAGCAGGGAAAAAATTAATTGATTCTGTTCAACTATTCTCTCACTTAGCCAATATTGGTGATTCTAAATCGTTAATTATTCATCCTGCTAGCACTACGCATCAGCAATTAAGCAGTGAGGAACAATTAGCTGCTGGGGTTACACCAGGACTTATTCGTTTATCTGTTGGTACAGAGGCAATTGATGATATTCTATATGATCTAAAGCAAGCAATCAAAGCTAGTCAAGCTGTCACTTCTGTTGTGAGGTAAACTTTTTCTGTTTTATTCCCCTCTTAATTTAATATACCTATTTTGAGCTCAATCGAATGATGATTGAGCTTTTTTTGGTGTGACGAGCATGCTCATCAACTAGTCAGCAACGTGCCAAACATCGGTTAAAAAATGCAATTATATCAGTATCTCAAACGAATTGATAGATTTTTTGGATGAATCGTATAAATCTTTCTATCACTGGAAGTATTGCCTTTTCACTGTTTCTGATGGTAGGATAAATCACAAAAATAAAACCTATTATTCATACCTATAAACTAAGAATAAAAGCAGGAGGAAAACGCATATGAGTTATCAGTTGTTTTGGTAGATTAAAGTCCGATATCTGGCTGTAAAAGAAGCAGATGCTGTTTCCACAAATGCAGAGATGCTCGAACAGGCTTTTTATGAAGATGTGAAACAGCAGGCAGAAGCGAATGGACGGAGCAGAGAAGAGATTCTCATGTTCTTGGGGACTCATCCGATTGTCGGTGCAACCACGGAGTTAATGGAAGAAAAATACAAATAGATTTATTCATAAGGAGGAATTTATGATGTCAAAACCATTATCAGTTGTCGTCTGGTCAAAAGAAGGATGTCACTATTGCCAAGAGGTCAAACAATTTTTAAAAGAAAAGCAGGTAGACTATCAAACCATCGATGTGACGAATCGGGATGAACTGCGTGATATTTTAGAAGTTAAATATGGCATTCGACACGTACCAGTTGTTGAAATTGGTCGCGGGGATGTATACAAAGGGGTGACAAAAGTCGGGCTCAGTTATCTTGCGAAAGTATTGAACGCTCATCTGTAAATTAACTGACTCATTTTCGGCAACTACATTCTGTATGAACGAAGATATTCAAAAAATTTCGGGAATTTTAAATGAACCGTTGTCTTGCATTATCGAAAATAGGGACTCGATTGTGAGTAATAACTGGGAGGAAAGAGGATGAATAAAACGAATCATGTACAGATACATGATATGCTAGCTGAAGATAAAGAAGCGGTGCGGCAGCTTCTGATTGACAGTTACCGGCAGTATGAGCGGGATTATCAAGATCCGAATGTGTGGTTTGATTATTTGGCAGATATTACGGCGTCTGTTGATAATCCGAATGTGGATCGGATTTTGGTGGCGAAGAGCGGCCAAGATATTCTCGGAACCCTTCAACTGTTTGAGTCATCGGAAAAGGCATATGGCCGGCCGGAATTAAACATTTTTTCACCGATTGTCCGACTGCTGGCAGTTCATCCGAAGGCGAGAGGGCGTGGTATTGCGCAAAAATTGTTGAAAGAAAGTATCCGATATGCGCAATCCAAAGGGGCGGTTCACTTGTACTTGCATTCCAGCGATAAAATGCAAAAAGCGATACAACTGTATGAATGGATCGGATTTAAGCGAGATCAGTCAAAGGATTTTCAAAACCATGATATTTTAGTGAAGTGCTATCGGTTCGATATTAAAAAGGAGGTGCCCGTTTGTGGGGCAATCTAATCTGGAAGAGCGCTTAATTGCGATCCGGCGCCACTTTCATCAATACCCAGAATTGTCGGGCGAAGAGTTCGAGACAACGAAAACCATTCGTTCACTTTTAGAGCAAGCAGGTATTCCGATTTTAGAAACAAGCCTCCAAACGGGATTAGTAGCGCAGATAAGCGGGAAAAAGCAAGATCCAATCATTGCTTTGCGCGCTGATATCGATGCTCTTCCCATTCAAGAAGAAACGGACTTGCCTTATGCTTCAAAAATACCGGGGAAGATGCATGCTTGCGGTCACGATTTTCATACCGCTGCTTTAATTGGTGCCGCTTATTTGTTGAAGGAAGAAGAGGAAAAGTTGAATGGTTCTGTTCGCTTCATTTTTCAACCGTCTGAGGAGATTGGTGGGGGAGCAGAAAAAGTCATCGCTGCTGGTCACTTGGAGAAAGTGAAAGCAATTTTTGGCTTACATAATAAACCGGATTTACCGGTTGGAACAGTCGGTATTAAGAGAGGACCATTAATGGCGAGTGTTGATCGTTTTATCATTGAGGTTGAAGGTGTTGGAACACACGCCGCAGTGCCTCATGCAGGCATTGATTCTATTGTCGTTGCCTCACATATTGTTATTGCTTTACAAACGATTGTCAGCCGGCAATTAAGTTCGTTTGATAATGCGGTAATCAGTGTTGCTCACATTTCAGCAGGAAATACATGGAATGTGATTCCGAGAACGGTTTTCTTAGAAGGAACTGTTCGAGCGTTTTCTGCCGAAACGAGGGAAAAGATTCCGAAGTTTATCCAACAAATCATTACTGGTGTTGCCAATGCTCACGGTGCTCAAGCAACCCTTCGCTGGATGCCGGGTCCGCCTCCTGTTCTAAACGAAGAAAAGGCTACTGAGCTATCCGTTCAAACGGCTGAGCAATTGGGATTAAACGTTGTTGAGCCGACGCCATCAATGGCTGGAGAGGATTTTGCTTTCTATCAAAAGAAAATTCCGGGTTCGTTTGTTTTTATCGGGACTTCTGGAACACATGAATGGCATCACCCTGCTTTTACGTTGGATGAACGGGCTTTGCCTATCGCTGCGCGTTATTTAGCAGAAGTGGCGAAAAAGGCATTAAAGCATTTTAAATGAAACGGAGTGCTTGGGAAAATGAGAAAATTTTATGTATTGGTCTTATTCACGATTGTATTTGGTATTTTAATAGGTTGCGGTAAAAACGAAGCATCTGGTAATGGAAAGGATACAAAAGATAAAACTGAGGAGAAAACAGTAACATTAAAGATTGGAGCTTCATCGACACCACATGCGGAAATTCTTGAATTTATTAAACCAAAGCTAGAGAAAGAAGGCGTTAAGCTTGATATTAAAATCATTAACGATGGCATTCAAACGAATGAACAGACAGCAAATGGCGAGTTGGATGCAAACTATTTCCAGCATACTCCATATTTAAAACAGACAAACAAAGATAGCGGATTAAATCTCGTAAAAGTTGTTGGTGTTCATATTGAACCATTTGGTGTTTATTCAAAAAAAATCAAATCGATTGATGAGCTTTCAAAAGGAGCAAAAATTGCAATCCCAAAAGATCCTGTTAACTTCTCTCGCGCTTTGCGATTGTTTGCTGCTAACGGAATTATCGAATTAAATGAATCTTCAAATACAAATAAAAATTATACCGTACAAGACATTAAGAAAAATGATAAAAAGCTTCAATTTATTCCAGTTGATGGTCCGCTGCTAGTGCGTGCACTTGATGATGTCGAGGCTGCTGCAATCAATACGAACTATGCTTTAGAGGCCGGTCTTAAACCGAAAAAAGATGCTCTTATTATCGAGGGAGATCAATCCCCGTATGTCAACATTTTAGTAGCACGTCCAGACAATAAGGATTCAGATGCGATTCAAAAGCTTGCAAAAGCATTAACAAGTCCAGAAGTAAAGAAGTTTATTGAAGACAAATATGGTGGAGCTGTTGTTCCGGCATTTTAAGGCGGGGGGAGTAAAGTGATTGAGTTTCGGAATGCCTCGAAAATTTTTAAAAGTGAAGATCGAACGATCGAAGCGTTAAAAAATATTAATTTGACGATTGAGAAAGGGGACATTTTCGGCGTCATTGGCTTTAGTGGAGCGGGGAAAAGTACATTGATTCGAATGGTTAATTTGCTAGAAAAACCGACTTCCGGACAAGTTTTAGTCGATGGCCAGGATTTATCAAAACTATCGGAAAAGGAGTTGCGTCAAGCGAAAAAAAACATTGGAATGATTTTTCAGCATTTTAATTTACTAAGGTCCAAAACCGTTTTTGACAACGTCGCAATGCCTCTTAAGCTTAGTAAAACACCTAAATCTGTGATTGAAGAGCGCGTTCATGAATTGTTACACTTTGTCGGTCTCTCTGATAAGGCAAACAGCTATCCAGATCAGTTATCAGGCGGTCAAAAGCAGCGCGTGGGCATTGCCCGTGCATTGGCGACAAATCCATCGATTCTTCTTTGTGATGAACCGACTTCAGCACTTGACCCGCAAACGACGACGTCGATTTTACAGCTTTTAAAACGAGTGAATCAGGAATACAACGTGACGATTTTGATGATTACCCACGAAATGGAAGTGATTAAGCAAATTTGTAATCGCGTTGCCGTTATGCAGAACGGAGAGATTATCGAAGAAGGCACGATTTTAGATATTTTTTCAAAACCAAAAACAGAGACGGCACGCAATTTTGTTCGTTCGGTTTTAAGAGACGAAATTCCACAAAGTATTTTTCATATTTTACAAGCTAATGATAAGTTCAGCAAAATTTACAATATCGAGTTTATTGGAGAAAGTTCTGGCAAGCCGATTTTATCGCAAGTGGCAAAATCGTTCGCAGTGGACGTGAACATTTTATTTGGCAGCATCAATGAGTTACAAGGAGTTCCTTTTGGAAATTTGATTGTTGAGTTGCAGGGGGAAGAAGCAGAAATTGCCCGGGCCTATGATTTTATCGTACAGCAAAATGTGTTAGTGAATGAGGTGATTCGCAATGGAGGTTAGTCTGGATCTAATTTTGCAGGCGTGCTGGGAAACATTATATATGGTTAGCATATCGCTTGTATTTGGGTCACTAATTGGTCTGCCTTTAGGGATTTTATTAGTCGTTACTCGTAAAGGTCATATCTTGGAGAATGCGTTTGTCTTCTCGATTTTAAATCCGATTGTAAATATTTTACGATCGATTCCGTTCATTATTTTGCTTGTTGCGATTATTCCATTTACGAGATTTATTGTCGGTACGGCAATTGGGACAACGGCGGCGATTGTTCCGCTTGTACTTCATATTGGGCCGTACATGTCGCGCCTGATTGAAAATTCTCTCTTAGAGGTGGATAAAGGAATTATTGAAAGTGCACAAGCGATGGGTGCTACCCCATTGCAAATTATTTTTCGCTTTCTTTTGCCAGAGGCGCTGCCTTCTATTGTTTTGAGCATAACAACGGCAACTATTGGTCTCATCGGTGCCACAGCGATGGCAGGAGCAATTGGTGGCGGTGGTTTAGGCGACTTGGCGATTACGTATGGTTATCAGCGCTTCAGCACCATCACTATTGTTGTCACGGTTGTGATTCTTGTTTTACTTGTACAGGGCATACAATCACTTGGGAATTTGATCGAGCGAAAAATTAGAAGAATGTAGTCAGCATTAAATGAGAGAAGAGAGGGAATATGGTGAAAAAGGTATTTATATCTATTCTTGTTTTTATTTTATTTCTTAGTTTGATGGGGTGTGGAAAAACAACAGGGAGTGAAGCGAAAGATAAAAAAATTAAAGTCGGCATTCGTAGCTCGGAATTACGGACGTGGGAATTTATTAAAGAGAAGGCGAAAAAGGAAGGACTGGATCTTGAATTGGTTACTTTCAACGCATCGGTTGATCCTAATCAAGTACTAGCTGAAGGAGATATTGATGTCAATGCGTTTCAGCATATTGCATATTTAACAAGTTTTAACGAAAAAAACGGTACAGATATTGTCCCGATTGGAACGACGCTGATTGCCCCTTTAGGTCTTTATTCGAAGAAATACAAATCTCTTGACGAGCTTCCGAAAAATGCTAAGATCGCGGTGCCAAATGATGCATCGAACTGGGGGCGTGCCTTGTTATTACTACAAGAAGCAAAGCTAATCAAGGTAGTGGACAATTTTGATGGAAACGGTGGAGCTGACAAAATCAAAGAAAATCCAAAACACATTAAGATTGTTCCTGTTGATGGAGCGGCCACTCCACGAGTCATGGATGATGTTGATGCATCGGTTATTAATAACGGTGTAGCGGTAGAAGCAGGATTGTATCTGAAAGATGCCATTATTCATGAAAGTAAAACAGCAAAGCCTTATATCAACGTAATTGCAGCACGGAAAGAAGACGCCAATCGCCCTGAGTTAAAGAAACTGGTCAAAATCTATCAAACGGATGAAGTGGCGAATTTCATTAAGAAAACTTATAAGGGAAACTACATTCCAACGTTTATTTCGTTAAAGGAATTAAAAACATTTAAGGACGCTTATAAAAATTAAAAAAGTAATTTCATTCTTTGGGGGGGAGATGAAATTGACAAAGAAAAAGCAGATTAAATTGGCTGCTTACTTGATTGGAACGGGGATGCATATTGCTTCGTGGCGCCATCCAGACGCACAACCGACTGCAAGTATAGATGTTCAGCACTTTATCAAACTTGCACAAATTGCAGAACGAGGTAAATTTGATATGGTGTTTATCCCCGATAGCTTGGCGATTAACGAGGATTCTCATCCAAACATTTTAAATCGATTCGACCCGGTTGTTTTAATTACAGCGATTGCGACAGCAACATCAAAAATTGGTCTCGTTGCAACAGCTTCAACTTCTTACGGAGAACCGTATATCCTAGCACGGCAATTCGCCTCTGTCGACCATATTAGTAACGGACGTGTTGGCTGGAATGTCGTTACAACAGGAGATGCGACGGGCGCTACGGCACTAAACTTTAGCAGAACAGAGCACTATAAACACGATGAACGCTACCGACGAGCTGAAGAATTTGTTGATGTCGTTCAAGGGCTGTGGGATTCTTGGGAGGATGATGCCTTTGTCTTCGACAAGGAAAAAGGGGTATTTTTTGAGCCAGAGAGGCTCCATACGCTTGATTACAAAGGGCAGTATTTCTCCGTCCGTGGTCCTCTTAATATTGCGCGTTCGAAGCAAGGACATCCGGTCATCGTGCAAGCTGGATCGTCAGAACCGGGCCAGCGGTTAGCTGCAAGAACGGCAGAAGTCGTTTTTGCGCATCGCGATAATATAGAGAAAGCAAAGGAATTTTACAAAAGCTTAAAATCAAAAACGGCAGACTATGGCCGTCATCCAGATGAGCTTTCAATTTTAGTCGGCATTTCGCCAATCGTTGGCGAAACAGAAGAAATTGCGCGGCAAAAATTTGAAGAGCTGCAAAAGCTTGTTCTCCCATATGAAGCATTAAAATTCTTGTCCGGCTATATGGGAAATGTCGATTTCACGAAATATTCGCTTGATACACCGGTAAAAGAAGTGGATCTTCCAGAAGAAATAAATGGAATTCGGAGTCAGTATGAAGATATAAAACGAATTATTAACAAAGAAGACTTAACGGTTGGTGAGCTTTACTCACGCCTTTTCATCGGTGCAGGCAGACGTGACCACTTTGTTGGAACTCCAGAAAAAATTGCCGATGAATTGGAAAAATGGCTTACAGAGGAGGCGGCGGACGGCTTTATTCTTCAGGCACCGCTGTATCCAAGAGATTTAGAAGATTTTGTGAATTATGTAATTCCGATTCTTCAGAAGCGAGGTTTATTCCGACGCGAGTATGAAGGAGATACGTTGCGCGATCATTTAGGACTTCAGAAGCCTGTAAATCGCTATACGCAGGCGAGACAATCCAAACTAGCCATCCAATAGTGAGAGGGGAGAGAACAGTATGGCAGTGAGAGAGTTCGATCCCTTTATAAGGAACGAAAGAGAAGAGAAGCTTGCTCGTTATGCAGAAGCACTGGCAAGTCAAATTGCCAAAACGGCTCATGTATACGATGAAAGCGGAGCATTCCCGTTTGAACACTTTGATTTGCTGCGCAAAGAAGGCTATTTAAAGTTGACGGTACCAAAACAATATGGCGGAGACGAGATTTCCTTGTATGAAACATTGCTCGTTCAGGAAAGGCTTGCTCGCGGGGATGGTTCGACTGCGCTTGCTGTTGGTTGGCATCTTCTTACTTTTTTAAATTTGCGCAGCGTTCGCCCTTGGAAGGAAGAGGTGTTTGCGAGGCTTTGCAGAGCAGCAGTGAAAGAAGGAAAAATGCTGAATATCATTTCTTCCGAAAGAGAAACCGGCAATTTGGCAAGAGGCGGAATTCCTTCAACGATCGCCAAGCGCACATCTGGCGGTTATATGATCTCAGGAGTCAAGTCATTTGCCTCATTGGCGCCAATTCTCGATCACTTTACTATTAGTGCTTATCTGGAAGACGAAGATAAGGTAGCAGAGTTTTTGATTACGAAAAACGAAAATGTGAAGGTGATAGAATCGTGGAATACGATTGGCATGAGAAGCACAGGAAGCCATGATATCGAATTAAATGATGTCTTTGTTCCTGAAGAAGCCTTACTATCACACTTGGATGATAACCATATTAACCGTTTTACGGCAGACAGTCGCGCTTATTCACTGGAAGTACCGGCGGTTTATCTAGGAATTGCTTGGGCTGCAAGAGATTTTATCCTTGATTTTGCCGTTTCCAAATATTCTCGCAGTTTTGGCGGGGAAATTGCAGATATCCCGCACATCCGCGATAAAATCGGGAAAATTGAAATTTTGTTGAAATCTTCACGGCATACGTTGTATGCGATTGCTGAAAAGTGGGAAAACGATCCAGAGCATAAAGATCGTTTTTCAGACGAAGTTAGCATGGCGAAATATATCATATGCAACAATGCCATACGCATTGTTGAGCTTGCGATGCGCATTGCAGGAGGCCATGCATTATCAAAAAATCATAAATTAGAACGCCTTTTTCGCGACGTTCAGTGTGGCCCGTTTCATCCGCCTCAAGACGATATGGTGATTCATCAATTGACGGATTCTGTATTAGCGAAAGTAAAAGCTAAGAAAAGTAGAGTAGAAAACTGAGTTCGAAGGGACGGCATACACTGTCCCCTTTTCAGCTTCCATTCATTAAAACTGTACGTGAATTGTTCCCTAGTACCGCTTCCTGACGTTCTTTCGCATTTTTCTATTTGTCATACATGGAATCTTAAGGATTTAACCTCTGTATAACGATGGCTTATTTAATCGATAATGCTCCTAAATAGAAACGATTGAACGCCAAGAATACCCATTTTACAGCCCGGACGTTATGAAAGGAAGAACAGGAAGTCAAAGATGCCTTTTTATGCCGATGTATTGCGGTAGTTCGGTTGGTTATCGAAGGCTTCCTTGGTAAATAATAAAGCTCAAATAGTCAAACGAACTTTCAACGAAGCATGAAAAGTAGGCATTTATTGATGATTTCATTAGGGAGAGTGATTGGAACAGGGCTTTCCTAAGTTTCAGGCTATACTATAATCAAACAGAGCCCGCAGGAACGATTATTGTGTATTTAGTTGGCGGTTTTATTACGTATCTGGTTATCGTTATGCCTTTGATTCATCTATTTTGTTCATCCATTGCATAAGCATACGAACAAAAAGTGATAGAAGAAAGATGGTTATAAACGAGTGCATCCATGTCCATGTATGGTACTTAATTAAATCGGTATATTTTTCACAAAGAACCTCAATGATCGTTAGCGCAGCGGTGTACAATGCACATTGTAGAACAATGCCTAGAAATTTTGAATGATAAGTTGTTTGAAAAAAGTAAACACACATAATTGGATATAGAAAGGATTCAAAAATAATGCTGGTCTCGAAATATTTACTTAAAAACCTTACAGGGTATTCAATCATTTTTTCTGTTGCAACAAAAATGCCAATATATGTTGACAAATAAGCTTTCAATAAGAAAACTAAAATCGTGTCTTTGATTATCGGTTTTCTTTCTTTGATTAGTGGTTTTCTTAAAATGAAAAACAATAAGGCAAGTCCAATGATAAAAAATGACCATAAAATGATTCTGTCCATGGATTAATTACTCTCCCATTGTTCATTTGTTTATTATTTTTATTATACCCAAGTAAAAATTAAATATTTACCAATGCATAAAAAGAGCTTTTTTGCAGCAGCCAGATTTCAGGAACAGCAAATTATGAATTGATTAACAAATTAGAGCAAGTAGTACAGCAATTGATGAGACTCAGAAGAAATTAGCTGCTACTCAGGAAGAGAATAAGCAGAGATTAGAAAAATGAGATCAAAAACTATTAGTAAAAAATGGGAATTAACAAAAACAGGAATCAAAACGGGAACGTTTTTTCAGTTTTTTGATGCAGGAAGAGCAGCAATTAATCGTTGCTCTTTTTATATTGACTTATTAAGGTTTATTTTCGAGTGATACTATCTCTTTATAGAAAAGAAAATGCGATACTGTCTAACTATATAGAATTTTTTTAATAAACATCTGTTAAAGAATGTTGCTGATTTTTTTCAACTAACGGGCAGTAATAATTGAACAAAAGGTGTTTCAATTCCATGCTTATTGATTCCTAAATGCAATCATTCCGCAAATCATAGGAATTATCATTAACATTGCCACCGTTAGAGTAGGTATCAGTAATCGGTTCGCTAATATTGCACCTATCTCTCCAAGGAAACCGCCCATAATAAAAGGGATGGCGGTTTTTGTCTTGTCAGCATTTGGTTTTGCGTAATACCATGCGTCCCATACGCAATAAGCATAAAATCCAGGGTAAAATAACATGTATTCAAAATTGGTCGTCTCTACAGCCTGTTGGTGTAATCCGTTAAGATCAAGGTGAATGGCTTTGTTTATTTGGCCTAATGCATTATCAAAGTGTTCAGTTATTATAAAGAAGACACCTTTAATGAACTGACCATTATATATTTGTCCGAATCCAGGCATAAGTATTGAAAAGAATGCAGCAATATTCCTCATGATATCTCATTCCGTTCTCTTTTTTAGTGAAAAATGGTTACTATGTTGTTGGAAAAGATAGTTGATGGTTAAGTTATGCTATTGTTCCTTAGGTTTCTTTATTTTATTGATTTTTATGTATATGAAGTTGTGTTTCGATAAGCGATTTTCTCCATTAACGGGGCGATAGTTGAACGGAACAAGAAAAAAGACCAACTCTAAAAATCGGCGATAGCCTAAGGAAAACAGAGAAAAACTTATTCTACAAAATTTAAAATGGGCATTGTTCATAAGTACTTTTATGAGGGTTAGGGTAAAACAATTTCGTATTCATAACACGATGTTACAGAGATGGATGAATTATGATCAAAGAGAAGGAATCGATGGTCTAAAAGAAAAACGATGGAATCGAATGAAGGAAGATCGTGCAAAAATCCGGTCCAGAGGAGAAAATAAAGCCCTTGGCTTAGAGAAAGGAGCGGATGCGACAAAAAGAAACATCCTTTAGAATGTAAGATAATTCATGGATTAAGAGTTCCATTTCCAGTTGTTCTATTTATATGAGGTTACAGGTATTTCTACAGCTGGATATTATAAATGGATGAAACGTCAGACAGAATCATCGAAAAAACAATGTTGAATGAAACACAATTAAGCGATCCATTAGAGAAGGGATTGCTTTTTTATGTAATTCCATCCTCAACACCCTAATTTTGTATTATAATGATGTAGAGTTTTAATTATAGTAACGCTACATTTATCAGCGATACAGAAGGCAGTTTTAAAGGCGAATCTCACAAAGAAACGGGGGATCAACCAATGATCATTGCATTAGATATGGACGGAACGTTGTTAAATTCTGATGGCCAAATTAGCAAAAGAAATAAAGAAGCGATCATTCAGGCGCAAAGGGGAGGACATTTAGTGGCTATTGCGACGGGTAGGGCGTATAAGGATGCCTATTTGCCATTGCAGCGGGCTGGGATTGTCTGTCCGATTATAAGCTTGAATGGTGCTTCGATTACTCTTGCTGATGGGACTATCATCGACGATATTCCTTTAGATAAGCAAAAACTCGTTCCTGTTTTAGAGTGGGTTCGACAGCAACATGATTTATATTGTGAAATTTATACAAACAAGGAAGTCTACGTTGGTTTACATAATAGGGAGCATTTGGAGGCGCTAGCCGATCGTGTGGGTGAAGAGTATCCAGATTTAAAGAGGATTGTTCAGAAACAGTTTCAGCAGGCGCGCGTGACGTATGTAGACGACATTCAAGAAGTATGGTTGCAAAAGGATATCGTTTTTTATAAAGTACTTGTTTTTTCGCTGAATAAAGACATATTAAAAACTGCTGCCTCGAAGTTTGCAGAGGTTTCCAACGTAACCGTTACTTCCTCGCATCCGAATAATATCGAGATCAACCATGAACAGGCGACGAAGGGGCGTTCGCTGGCGAAACTTGCCTCTCATTACAACAACAATATGAAAGATACCGTTGCGATCGGAGATAGTCATAATGATCTTTCCATGTTTGCGGTAGCCGGATATCGTGTGGCGATGGGAAATGCAGCTTCTGAACTAAAAGAACATAGCGACTTTGTAACAGCGACAAATGATGAAGATGGAGTGGCGCTTGTTTTAGAGAAATTATTGCTACAATGAATAATTCTATATAAATTCAGTTTGAAATTCCGACATGTTTAACCAATGCCTATTCTTGTCTATACTGCTCCTAAACAGATGAATCAAAGGAGCGGATGAATGATGAAGAAAAAAGGATTACAAATTACGAACAATCATGGTTGGACCATCGAACGTCTTCAAGAACAGGAACGCAGAATGAAAAATGCGAACATGGCGAAACGAATGGCGGTGATTCGTCTGATTATGCAAGGCTATTTGGGAATCCAAGTCGCTGAGCTGTTGAACATCCATCGTGAAACCGTTTCGATTTACGTTCAAAAGTTTAATCAAGGTGGCATGGATGCGCTATTAGAACGCCATTATGCTCCCGGTAGAAAGCCGTATCTGTCTCCAGACGAAGAACGCGAATTAAGAAAGATGTTGGAAGAAAGCACCCCTGCCAATGAAGGATATGGCATCGAAACCAGCTGGAATACACGAATCATTCAACATGTGTTAGAAGAGAAATTTTCTGTCACCATGTCTCGCGGTGGGATTTGTGATATGCTCCATCGATGGGGATTTCGCTATACACACCCTACGTATACCCTCAAACGGGCGAATCCTCAAAAACAAAAAGAGTTTCAACAAGAAATGGAACTCATAAAAAAACTTGTCCGACAACACAGTCATAATCTATGAAGATGAAAGTCATATTCGCGACTACCAAGCTCTTCGTACCACATGGAGTGTCAAAGGGCGTCAAAAACAAATCCCTACGTATGGACACCACGCGACGGTTAGCTTATTAGGCGGTGTGAATATCGAAACGGGTGAATTTCTCTGTATGGAAACGGACCAATGTAATGCACAGGCTTTTCTGCAGTTTCTTCAATACACATTGGACCAGTATCCAGATCAACATGTCGTGATGGTCTTGGATAACGCAAAAATTCATCATGCCAAAGTTCTTCAGCCTTTTTTACAGGAGCACGAAGAACAGTTAACTTTTGTATTCTTACCCCCTTATTCGCCGAATTTAAATTTAGTTGAACGAATTTGGGGTTGGCTGAAAGAGAGTGTCATTGCCAATCGGTTTCATCCCAATCGAAAAGAGTTGCGAGAATCGATTGTTTCGTTCTTAGAGTACCTTTCTGAATTTCCAGAAAAAGTGCTCCAGCGCATCGGACAGGTGGTTATGTCGGAAAATTAATCTGAATCTATATAGGTACAAAATTTTATGCCAAAATCAGAAAAAAGGAAAAATTGTATCTTACTTCTGATCCAGAGCTGGTAAAAGATCGTGAGCTTGCAGGGAAGTTGACGAGTGAGTCGTCTATTCATTGTATGTTTTGTAACATGTTCAAAACTGAATTCTTCTTCGATTGCGTCATTTGTTGACAGCATTTTAAAGGTAAGATTATACTTTCTTTAATGATCTAACCATATAAATATAGATGTTTTGGTGGGGTTTCGTGTTATAGGAAGAAAGAAGCGGTCGCCTGTCACTTTGCAATAAGTGGCAGATCATGCTGGTGTATCTCGGTCGACCTGCTTTCTTAGTTATTTTGTGGCAGTGTAGAATGACAATAAAGTTATTTAATTTTAAAACCTCAAACACCCATACCCCCGTCCTGATTTTAGGAGGGGGGTAAAATAAAGTTGTTTAATTTTTAATAATAAATGCTTTACCGAACTAAAAAAATAACAATAAAGTCGTTTAAAAATCTAAGTTTTATTCCATAATAGCCCCCTTAAATGAAATAACTTAACAGGTGTTTTTAAACATTTTTATTGTTAATTAACACCTAATGCAATTTTTATAAGTAACCAATGCTTATGCCAGGAGTCAAAAACAACATAGGTAAAAAAACAGGACCAAATAGCACTCCATGACATGCTCTAGGGTTTTTAGGGGTAAAGTTTCTACACAAAAAGGAAATTGAAATAAATATTTAATTAAATGAGGTTAATTGTTTTGTTTTTTTGTTGTTTTTTATCTGTTGTTTCTAATGCTTTATAAATATTAGTGGGTTCTGTTGCAAAGTTGAAAATAGGATTTATGCTATGTAGCTATAGATGACATGTAGTTATATACTTTTAGACAGACCAGCTATCGCTGGCGATACAAGTCAGATACTTTTTAAAGCCTCTAATTTGCGTTTTAAGCCATTTTGACTATCCAGGTTGTAAAATATATAGTTGGAAATAGGTGTTGTTTAAGAACGTGTCTGAGCGGTTCTGTGAGGAGTTTTAACGACGAATGGATTTGAGGAACTTCTCTGAACGACATAATTTTTATTTTAGGAGGGAACAACATGGAAGTTTTTGCGAAATATTTAGCAGGTATCGATAACCCCGACCACCGCGACCGAACAGAGGAAATTTTGACGTGGGTTGCTAATAAATTCCCAAATTTGGAACCGCAAATCAAGTGGAACAAACCCACGTTTACCGATCACGGCACATACATCATTATGTTTGCCGCAGCAAAGAATCATTTGAGCATTTTACCCGAAGAAGAGACAATGGTGCATTTTGCCGATGAAATCGCCCGAGCTGGCTACAGCGCTTCTTCACGCTTGTTCCGAATTCAATGGACTGAACCAGTTAATTACGAATTGCTAGAGAAGATAATTGAATTTAATATCAAGGATAAGGCTGAGAATTCGAATTTTTGGCGGCAATAGCATAATATCGAAGGAGGAAGACATGGAAGTTTTTATAAAATATTTAGCAGGTATCGATAACCCCGACCACCGCGACCGAACAGAGGAAATTTTGGCGTGGGTTGCTAATAAATTCCCAAATTTGGAACCGCAAATCAAGTGGAATACGCCAATGTTTACCGATCACGGCACATTTATCATCGGCTTTTCCACAGCGAAGCATCATTTGAGCGTTTCACCCGAAGAAGAGACAATGGTGCATTTTGCCGATGAAATCGCCCAAGCTGGCTACAGCGCTACCAAAGGCTTGTTTCGAATTCCGTGGAATGAGCCGGTAAATTACGAATTGCTAGAGAAGATAATTGAATTTAATATCAAGGATAAGGCAGATTGTTCAACTTTTTGGCGGAAATAGAAAAAATAGGATATCCCTTAGAAAGCCTGTGAGGGCTTCTTAGGGCTTCTGAGAGGCTTTAAGGAGTTGATAGCTATGCAAAACTATGCCCCGCGCTTTTACATGCCCCAACACTTTTGTTGGGGACGCCCTGACATGGCGAATGTCAAAGTTTGGGGTGCGCCCTTTTTTAATAAGTGTAAATTATTACAGAAGCTAAGAAAATAATTCTCTTACTTATTCCAGAAAATGGCCCTTTAATTGAACAACCTGATGGACGTTTTTAAATAACTTTATTGTAAATGTAACAACTTTATTTGTATTTAAACGACTTTGTTGTCAATCAACAGGCAGTCCTCATATTCCCGAATCAACTTGTGAAAAAGTGCTAAAGTTCATGAGGGAGTTGGGTTACACCTATGACTGAGTTGCTGTTAATCTAAGATCGTAGCGTTTTTCAACTATAGGGCTAATTATTAGGGAAATCGGCAATCCATTTTTTTCTGAATTGTTAGTCGGTGTTCATGAAGCTTTAGATAAAGAAGGATATACGGTGATTCTGGGGACGACGTTTGACTCCCCGGAGAAACAAGATGCGCTTTTATCGACGATGCTCGAATACCGGGTAGGCGGCGTCATCATGAGCCCTGTGCCCGGATGTTCATTGGATGTGGTCGAGCGCCTAAAACAGTGGGAAATTCCAGTCGTATTAATAGCGAGGGAGTTGCCATTCGGGGAACAGTTTGATTACGTTGGAATTGATAATGTAGAAGGCGGACGATTAGCAACGGAACATCTAATTCAGCAAGGGCATCGCCGCATTGCTCTTTTAGGTGGTTTTGATGATTCATCTGTATGGAGGGACCGGAAAAAAGGCTATTGTCAAGCGCTAGAACAGGCGGGTATCGAAACGGATGAATCGTTATTCATACAAGCGCTTACAACAAGGCAGGGAGGAAAAGGAAGCGATGAAACAAGTGCTGCAACATCCTAACCCGCCAACAGCGGTATTTTGTTATAATGATGTTGTGGCGTTTGGGGCTATGCTAGGTTTAAAGGAAGCCGGAATGATGCCGGGCTGTGACATAGCTGTAGTCGGGTTTGACAATATTCAAGAATCCGCCTTATTTCATCCACCTTTAACCACGATTGCGGCGTTTCCTGAAAAAATCGGCATTCATGCGGCTGATATTTTGCATCAACGCATGACAGGCAAAATGGGCGAACCGAAACGGCTTATTTTACGACCGGAGCTTGTCGTGCGGCAGTCGAGTTCATCTAATTTTCATGATCTGTTTTAAAGGAAGGGCGTTGATATGGAGACATATTGTAACATTCCGCTTCGGGAAAGAAATATAGTGTTAATCGGCTTTATGGGAGTAGGAAAAACAACGATTGGCCAGCTTGTCGCCAAAAAGCTGTACCGGGATTTTATTGATGTAGATCAGGAAATAGAAAAAATTCATAATATGTCGATTCCGACAATATTTCAACAATTAGGGGAAGAATATTTTCGCAAAGTGGAGAAGGAGTTTATCGTTGACATTTGTACAAATACCCGCTTAAAGATTATTTCCCTAGGGGGAGGAGCTTATTTACAAGAGGAAGTCAGAAACGTTTGTTTATCTAAATGCATTGTATTTTTTTTAGACTTGTCTTGGGATTCTTGGAAAGATCGTATACCCCTCATTGTTAATAGCCGTCCTCTTTTGAAAAATAAAACGTTAGAGGAGATCGAAGAATTATTTTTTAAACGGAGAGATGCTTATTCCCTTCATAATTCCAGAGTTTCGACGAATGATCTTGATCCTGAGGCTGTAGCTGATCAGATTGTTAAATCCGTAAAATGGACTTGGGAGATTTATGAACCGAATGATTAAAAACTATATAAAAATGTGACAATTGATGGGCATTGTCGGAACAATCTCAAATAACTTTATTTGTAATATGAACGCAGTGGGATGTAAGGTTGTTTTTCATCCCACCACGTACTAGAAGTCTATGTTGTATGGTAAAACGAAACAGGTTCTTATGTTCTTTTAGATATTGATTAACAGCATAAGAAATGGAATCTTATATTTCCAATCTATGTAGTGAAGACACTTGCGAAAAACGAATAATGGTGTAAGAAACTGATTATAATTCGCTGTTTCAAAACATACGTTCATTTCCTGCTCAATGATATACATATTGTCACAAGCTGGTTATTTCAGCAAGTGATTGCTTACATTCAGGCCACTGCAAATCTAGATCTGGTTAGCTTGGTTTGAATGTCAATGTTTTGCTTCTTATTGCAATATCCCACGCCACTTTCACAAGGTAAATAAAGAAAATGACGTTCAATAGCGAAGTAAAAATTAACGTAAAATTGTAAGGGGCGCCCATCGAACGGTGAAACATAAATCGATCATAAAAAACAGAATAGGTATTTATAAAAGTCGTTGCGCTGAATCCGGCTGATAGCCAAAGCAGCCTTTTATCTTTCCGATAAATAAATGCGAGTATAGACAAGGAAGCGGCAGGGAACAAGTACCGTTCGTGCATGCTTACAGAAAAAGTAAATACGCCGGCAATTTGCAGAAGCGCTGCCAACGCTGCGAATTTGGTGTTTCTTCCTTTTATATAAATGAACCATGAAAAAGCGGTAATGATGACAATAAATATCATGCCCCATGTATGATAACTGAATAGAAACAATGTAGATGTATTCGGTACATAGTTGGCGCCGAGGAGACTGTAGAAATTAAAAGCGTTGACAGACGCGTAAGGGTACTCCCCGATTGTGCTCGAAAATAGTGTGAAAATCCAAAGCGGATCTTGCTTCAATGAAAACGGAAAGAGGATGATGAGCGCTGTAACGAAACTCGTGACGGCTGCTGTGAAAAAGCGTTTGATGCTTTTTAGCCTTACAAGTTCGAAGAAAAGAACGGGAAGAAAAATGATTCCTTGCGGTTTCATCAGTACCGCCGCTGTGAAAAGCGCAGTCGAAGCGTTCACTTTTTTCTCGGTTAACAAAAATATGGCCAACACAATGAGCAATGTAAAAAAGGAATCGACTTGTCCCCAGACGGTAGAATTCATAAAAACAGCTGGATTAAAGATGTAAAATGCAGATAGCCAAAGGCTCATTTCTCCCGATAAATATGTAACGGCCAACCTATATATGATGTATGCTGTTATGATATCCGCTAACATGGATGGAAGTTTGATGAGCAGAGTAACATAACAGCTCATGGCAGGGATCGACGCAATCTTACCGATCACAAACAAAATATAGATATAAAACGGAGGATAATCGCTCGAACTATTTCTATAAAATTGGCTAAAACCTTTGGTTGCAGAAATTGCCCAGTGTTTAAAGAGATTGACGTCTGTGTGCCCTTTTATCCATGGAGCGGCCGCAATCCTCAAGAAAAGCCCTATCGCTAATAATGTCCACAAAAGTATTTTTTTATTGCTGTCTTGAATGTTCATGTTTTTTTCAATCAACAGATAGTAAGTGAAAGCAAATAGACCGAAAAATAGCACGCTGTATACAGAAAGAAAAGGCGCATACTGTACATCTGAGTTTGCGATACCTCTGAACATCTGTCCGTTCTGTAAAGGTGGCACAGGTTTTTCTCGAAAAATGTGTTCAGAGAAAGAGCCCTTGCTGGTAGGAACTTGATTTCTATCATGGAAAAAATGATGTTCTCCTTCCCGGAAATCATGATGAAGTAAGCTGCTATGATAATTCCAAATGGAATAAAAGCTCAGTAAAACGGTCGTGAAAAGGATAAAGATTAAGCTTATTTTCAGCATATGATCTTTGAATGCGAACACTAGCACTACCTCCCCATGTAAATGTCGTTTTTCATCAACAAAAAAATTTCATGATTAGCTTTAATAAAAAACTAGTCATGAAAGAGGGGAACAAGTAACGATATTTACCATCGGTAAGTTGCACGCATTTATTTACTTTAATCTTGAATAGAGAAAAAACAGTGAAAAAACGATAAAAAAATGCTAAAAATTAAGCAGCCACAAAGCGCCTGCCCTGACGAGCAGGATTGCGATAGTTTCTGATTTTAACGTTTTAAGTTAGTTATGCAAAAGCCCTGCGGAGAGAAATTTTCCGCAGGGCTTTTTTCACTAAATTTTCACCATACTGTCGTATTCTTGAAGCAAGGCCAGAGACTGGGCAACAACGCAAGCGGCTATGCAGTTGATGAAATACAAAGAAAAGAGGAGTGTGAAGTGAAATGAAAGAGAAACGGAACGGACGTGTGGATATTTGGCTCGTCGCGATTCTTTTACTGTCTGTTTTTTTGAACTTTTATAACATAGGGAACGCCGGGTCGAACGTCTACTATACGGCGGCCGCAAAGAGCATGACGGCGAACTGGAAAGCATTTTTCTTTGCATCACTTGATCCGGAAGGATTTATTACGGTTGATAAACCTCCTGTTGCTTTATGGTTCCAGGCCTTGAGTGTTGCGATTTTGGGGGTGAGCGATTGGAGTGTATTGCTTCCAGAAGCGATCGCTGGCGTTTTGTCTACTTGGATTATTTACTTTATTGTTAAACCCATATTTGGACGTGGTGCGGCTTTATGGTCGAGTCTGATTTTTGCATGCACGCCAATATTTGTGGCAGTAACTCGGACGAATAACATCGACAGTATTTTAATTTTTACTCTTTTAGCTGCGACATGGGCGTTGATGAAATCCATACATAAGCAGAAAATATCATGGCTTTTAGTTAGCTTTGCTTTAGTCGGAGTCGGCTTTAACATGAAGATGCTGCAGGCTTATATGGTGTTACCGGCTTTTTATTTTTTCTACTTCTTGGCAAGCAAAGCAAATTGGAAAAAACGAATCAAGCACTTATCAGTGGCAACAGCTATATTAGTAGCGATTTCTGTTTCGTATGCGGCGATTGCGGATTCGATTCCGAAAGATAAGCGTCCTTATATTGGAAGCAGCCAGACGAATTCTGTCTTTGAGTTAGCATTCGGTTATAACGGAGTCGGACGTTTAACGGGTGAGGCTGGACCAGGGGGAAATCACCAATTTAATAGAAATGTGCCAAATACGAATTCTCAAACAAATGCTCAGAATGAAAAACAAGGAAATCGTCCGTCAGGTATTCCGTCGCAAGGAGTACCAAACATGAACTCTTCAAGTACCCAAGGAGGAAAAGACTCGTCAGACGTCTCACCTCGAGGAATGCCGAATATGAATCCGGAACAAATGGGGAAAAAATTCGGACCAAACGGAGGTCAGGATCCTGGAAGAATGGGAGGGATAGGAGGCGAAACGGGCGATCCGGGATTGCTTCGTCTTTTCAATAAACAAATGGCTGGGCAAATTAGCTGGCTACTCCCATTCGTTCTTTTTAGTATGATTGGACTCATCGTATCCATTCGCAAACAACGTGCATTTACTTTACCGCATCAATTTACCGTATTTTGGTTGGCTTGGCTTATTCCAATGATGGTCTTTTTCAGTATTGCTGGATTTTTCCATCGCTATTATCTCAGTATGATGGCACCGGCGATTGCCGTGCTTGTCGCCATTGGCAGTGTGATATTGTGGGAGTTTTACAAAGAGAAAAAAGATTGGAGTCAGTGGTTACTGCCGTTTGCTTTCTTGGCTACCTTTATATTTGAGGCGTATGTGTTGTTCCAACATCGTTCTTCGGTTAATATCGTCTGGATTTTGTGTATTGCTTTATTAGGATTCGCCATCTTTGCCTTTATGGTCGCTTTTCGGCATAAAGAGAAAGCATCGTATTATACAAAGATTGCTGGAATGATTGGCTTTCTCATCATGCCGTTTTATTGGTCGACGACCCCTGTTTTATATGGAGGAAATAGTGTGATACCTTATGCAGGTCCAGATTTAAAACCTTCCGGACAACACGGAGATCGAATGATGGGAAGAGGAATGGAAGGAGAAGCGGATTCAAGTCTCATTGAATATTTAGAGAAGAATTACAGCGGTGAAAAATATTTGGCTGCAACGTTTAGAGCGAACACGGCCGCGCAGATCATGCTGAAAACGGATAAAGCAGTCATGGCGATGGGGGGATTTTTAGGAAGCGACCCTGTGTTAACACCTGAAAAGTTAGAGCAAATGGTGAAAAAAGGGGAAGTGAAGTATTTTCTTATTTCTGGATTTGGTGGCGGTGGAGAAACAAATAACGAGTTAGTCCAATGGATTCAACAGAATTGTAAAGAAGTACCGCAAGAAGAATGGCAGAACAGTCAATCATCGGATGAACAGCAGCCGTTTGGAATGGACAGAGCAGAGAAACTTTATAAATACGAAGGATAGGAGGAGAGTCGTATGGTGAAGTATTCTGTCATTATTCCTGTGTATAATGAAGCGCTTGTCATTCGTGAGACGTATAAACGGTTAAAAACGGTGATGGAACAAACAGATGGACCTTATGAACTATTGTTTGTGAATGACGGCAGCGAAGATGAAACACTCTCCATTTTAAAAGAGCTTTCTGTTAAAGATGAAACGGTTAAATATTTGGATTTCTCCCGAAATTTTGGACATCAAATCGCCATTACTGCAGGCATGGATTATGCTGCAGGAGAAGCCGTTATCATTATTGATGCTGACCTGCAAGATCCTCCTGAATTGATTTTACAGATGATTCAAAAATGGAAAGAAGGTTACGAGGTCGTTTATGCGAAGCGGACAAAACGAAAAGGAGAAACAGTATTTAAAAAAGTAACCGCTCATGTATTTTATCGTCTTTTACGAGCCTCTACGGAAATCGATATTCCTTTAGATACGGGAGACTTTCGCCTAATCGATCGGAAAGTGTGCGATCAGTTAGTAAGTATGAGAGAACGAAGCCGTTTTGTCCGTGGGCTCGTTAGTTGGGTAGGGTTTAAGCAAACAGCGATTGAGTATGAACGTGATGAACGATTCGCAGGAGAAACGAAGTATCCGTTAAAGAAGATGTTGCGGTTTTCTATGGATGGGATTACTTCCTTCTCGTACAAACCTTTGAAACTAGCGAGTTTATTAGGATTTCTTCTTTCGTTTTCGAGTGTGATTTGGATGTTTGTTGTTTTATATTTGAAATTGTTTACAGATTCTACTGTGGCTGGATGGTCTTCGCTTCTGATGGCTACTCTCTTTTTTAACGGCGTTGTCCTTATTATGTTAGGTGTGATGGGGGAGTATATTGGCAGAATTTATGATGAGGTAAAACATCGTCCGCTATATATTTTGAAAGATTGTCGAGGAGTCGGACAAAAACATGAAAAGGTACCACAATATGCTGAATAAGCAAGAAAAAATAGGTACATTATTCAGGTTTTGCACGGTGGGAGTTGGAAATACACTCATTGATTTTGGAGTGTTTTTCCTTCTCGCTTCTATTGGTGTTCCGGTTTGGTTAGCACAAGGTTGTTCATATATAGCGGGAATGCTCAACAGCTATGTGTGGAATCGAGTTTGGACGTTTCGTATGAAACAACAAGCTACCATACAAGAGTTCTTTCGGTTTATTCTTACGAACTTTTTCTCGTTAGGAGCGACTTTTTTCTTTCTGTATGTATGTCAACAAATATGGGGATGGTCTTTATTGATTAGTAAAATGATTGCTACGTTCGGAGGAATCATGATCAACTTTATTGGAAGTAGACTTTGGGTGTTTCAACAATCAGCTAACGAAGGGAGTAAACAAGTATGAAAATCAGAAAAGCTGTCATTCCTGCCGCGGGATTAGGGACAAGATTTTTGCCCGCGACAAAAGCTCAACCAAAAGAAATGTTGCCGATTGTGGATAAGCCAGCGATTCAATATATTGTCGAAGAAGCGGTGCAATCAGGCATTGAAAATATAATTATCGTGACAGGGCGAAATAAGCGTTCCATTGAAGACCATTTTGATCGTTCCATCGAATTGGAACAGGCTTTGTTGGAAAAGGGCAAGTCTGATATTTTACAAGGGTTAAATGAAATTACCAATATGGCGAATATCCACTTTATTAGACAAAAGGAACCTTTAGGATTAGGACATGCGATTTTGTGTGCACGGCACTTTATCGGCGAGGAGCCTTTCGCCGTTCTTTTAGGGGATGATATTATTGTGTCTGAAAAACCGGCGTTGCGGCAACTCATGGATGTATATGAACAATATGGAACAGAAGTTATTGGCGTGCAATCTGTTCTGCTATCTGAAGTGAATCAGTATGGAATTATCGATCCTTGCCAGCAAATAGGGTCTGTTTATGAAGTTCATGATTTGGTAGAAAAGCCTTCTCCTGAAGAAGCACCATCTCGTATCGCGATTTTGGGGCGGTATATTCTAAAGCCTTCGATCTTTTCGATTTTGCAAACGGTTGAAAAAGGTGCCGGCGGTGAAATTCAATTAACCGATGCCTTGCGGAAAATTTGCGAATACCAACCGATTCATGCTTTGCAACTAGAAGGGAACCGGTTTGATATCGGTAATCAATTTGGTTACTTGAGAGCCAACATAGAGATTGGATTACAACGGAAAGAAATAAGAGAACCGTTGCTGTCATATTTAGAGAATGTATGGAAAAGAGAAATTTGCTAGTGATGAAGTTCAAAAGGATTCTAGGAGATTATATCACTATAAATTTTCTTGTATTTCACTTATTTTCTATTTAGTATAAAGGGAGAAAGACAATGGTGCTGGAGGAATAACAGTGATTCAATTATGGAGAATATTTGGAGATGTCGTTCCGCTGTTTTTTGTCATTTCTCTAATCGTTGTGACTTTATCCGTTTGGCGTTTTCGAAGTCAAAAGACTGCATGGGAGCAGAAGGTTCCTAAGATATCCTTATTACTGACAATGATCGCAATCTTATTGATTACCGTTTTTCCTTTTTATTACATACCAGATCAACCGAGGGTGCTCAATCTTGTTCCATTTGTCGGAATGTACCATTTAATTGTTTATTCGGTTGATATAGAGGTGCCGATCCGCAATATTTTGTTGAATGTATTGCTGTTTGTTCCATTTGGCTTTTTTCTTTCATGGAGTGCAAATCAGCTGTCGGTACGGAACATTACGATGACTGGATTACTGTTTTCATTCATCATTGAAGTATTTCAATATGTGCTCCCCATAGGACGGTCAGCAGATATTGACGATGTCATATTGAACACGTTAGGGGCATTTTTCGGGGCTGTTGTATGGAAAGGAATAGAAATGTATAGAAAACAGTCATCTGCGTCCTTCTAACTTGTTCCGTTTAGAGAAATGCGCCTCCGTCAAACTTTTGCTTGCGTCTTTCATTGGCAGAAAGAAATATACGTGGCTGTTGTATGGATACAAGGGAATGTGTTTGCCGGCTAAGTGTTTTTATTTGGAATCAATTATGTTGCTTTGTTCAGCTTGTTTTTACGATGTATTTGAACAGTAAAAAGTGATAATGCTGCGAGAACATGTGTCTTCTCTCATGTTGCCGAAAATTTATGCTGCCCAACATGTATCATCACCATCAGTTTAGGATCAGTCCGTTGTAAACGGATAGGATAGATTGTTGATCTGTATGGATCTTTTTAATTTCTGACGGTTTGTTATGTCTTTCTGTGCTTTTATGTTTCGTTAAGGGGGATATTTCTAGGAAATGAACGAGGGACAGCGTGTCCTTTCACAAAAAAAGATCTAGTGTGCCGCGAAAAGTGGAGACGGGAGGTTTGACAACAAGTGATGGAACGCTGAAGTTCGACAGCGATCCAAATTATCCTTTCTTCACTTTTTCAAGAAAGCCGAATCCTATGTTTGGGATTCGGCTTTTTTGCCATGGCTAATAGCGGTTGCGGGAAACTTCGTATTACGAACGAGTTTGGCCCGTACCGTAAACAAGTGATTTCGTCGTTGTAATGGCACGCAGTCCCATTGGGCCGCGGGCATGCAATTTTTGCGTACTAATGCCAATTTCTGCTCCGTAGCCAAATTGTTCACCGTCTGTAAAGCGGGTCGAGGCGTTATGGTAAAGAACAGCGGCATCCACAGTTCGGAAGAAGATGTTGACGTTTTCTTGATTTTCCGAAACAATTGCTTCGGAATGCTTTGTTCCGTATCGGTCAATATGGTGAATCGCTTCTTTTACATTTTTCACGAGTTTGACCGCTAAAATCGGTGCTAAATATTCCGTACTCCAGTCTATTTCGGTGGCTTGATGAACAAAAGAATATGAGGAGACAAGAGCATGGTCCCCGCGAAGTTCAACTCCATTGTTGTGTAATGTTTCTAATAGCTCCTGTGTATAAGGCCAGTTTTCGTGAATCAACACCGTTTCGACAGCGTTGCACACGGATGGGCGTTGTGTTTTGGCGTTTATGACAATGTCAATGGTCATTTGTTTTTGGGCGGATTCGTCAATAAAAATATGACAATTGCCGACACCGGTTTCTAAGACAGGGACGGTTGCGTTTTGGATGACAGACTGAATGAGGCTGGCTCCGCCTCGCGGAATTAATACATCTAAGTAGTTGTTCAGTTTAAACATTTGATTGGCTGTTTCGCGGCTCGTATCTTCTAAAAGCTGGATCGCATCGGCAGGAATAGGCGAATGGGTCAGCGCCTGTTGCATGACGTGAACGAGCGCTTTATTGGAATGAAGTGCCGATGAGCTCCCGCGCAACAGCACCGCGTTTCCTGCTTTTAAACAAAGGCTCGCCGCATCGACTGTTACATTTGGACGCGCTTCATATACCATACCGATGACGCCGAGGGGAACGCGAATGGTTTGAATCCGTAATCCATTTGGTCGGGTCCATTCTTCGGTAATTTCTCCAACTGGGTCAGGAAGGTTGATCACTTGATGTACGCCATCGACGATCTGCATGAGACGTTCGCTGGTTAACTGAAGGCGGTCAATCAAAGCAGGGGAAAGTCCGTTTTCTTTTCCAAGAGAGATATCTTTTTCGTTTTCCTGAAGAATCCATTCTTTTTGCTCAATCAGGGCATCAGCGATTCTGGCTAATGCTTCATTTTTTTCATTCGTGGATAGGGCCGCTAATGTTTTTGACGCTGTTTTTAATCGTTGTGCTTTTGTCAGTAACTCACTCATTTTATAGCACTCTCCTTTCTTAACGATACCCAGTTGTCGCGATGAATGACTTCTGCGCGGTGGTTGATCGAGTATGGTCTTGCTTGGTCGCTTGGACAGCCTTTTATTTTTTCTAAATCAGCCGAGGAGTAATATACTTGTCCTCTGCCAATAATGGCTCCTTTCTGATTTATGACTTCGACAACATCAAGGGCTTGAAATGTGCCGACAACACGGATGACTCCGGCTGGCAATAAGCTTTTGCCGCGTAGCAAAATTGCGGCTTCAGCTCCTTCATCAATTTCAATTTTTCCGGAAACTGGTGAATGATAGGCAATCCACTGTTTTCTCATTTGCATTTGCGATTGAAACGGAACGCCAATATACGTTCCATTTCCCTTTCCCTCTAAAATGTCATGAAGCTTTTCTTTTCCTTCACCGGTTCCAACAAACACGCTCACCCCAAACGAAAGAGCCTTTTGTGCCGCTAACAGTTTTGATTTCATTCCGCCGGTTCCGACCGCAGACCCGCTGCCTCCTGCTTTCTCAATTAAATCGTCGCTGATGTCAGGGAGGAAAGAATACTTTTTTGCATTTTTATTTGTTTTCGGATTACGGTCGTACAGACCATTAATATCGGTTAAAATAATCAGGGCATCGGCATGCAAGAAGCCGCTCACAAGAGCAGATAACATATCGTTGTCGCCGAAGGTTAGCTCTTCCACAGAAACGGAGTCATTTTCATTAATAATGGGCAGTACCCCGCATTCGAGGAGTTCAGATATAGTAGAAAATAAGTTTCGAAACCGCTCTCGGCTATAAAAATCTTCTCTTGTTAATAGAATTTGTCCTGTGACGATTCCAAATTGTTGGAAAGCAGAAATATAGCCTTGCATTAGTAAACCTTGACCAACAGCGGCAGCTGCTTGTTTTCCAGATGTTGTCTTTGGGCGCGATGGATAGCCAAGTGGACCGAACCCAGCGGCAACCGCGCCGGAAGAGATTAAAATGACCTCATGACCTAACTGCTTTAAATAGGCAAGTGCTTCAACATGATCGAAAAGTTTTTCTTGTGAAAGTGCGCCTTTTGCATCGGTTAGGGAACTGCTGCCAATTTTAACGACCACTCGCTGTTTCTTCATAACATCACCCTTTCTCAATTATTTATATACAAACATAAAAAAACGCTTTTCCTCCTTCTGTAAAAGGACGGAAAAGCGTTCCGCGGTACCACCTTTTTTGGTGCATGAGCACCCACCTTTCAACCCGTAACGAGGGTAATACGGCTTATGTTTGCATAAGCGGCCTTTTAGGGTAGGTTCAATCTACTTTCCGTGAGGAACCTTCCAGCCTATGAGTTCCACTCTCTTGCACGTTCCATAGATTTACTAGTCCCGTACCGTTTCCATATAAATGATTTTTTTGAACATTATCTATGGAAACAAAATGATTGTCAAGACCTATTGTATCGGTTTGGGGCGTAAATATGCTTCTGTTTTTCGATTTATTTTAAGAACAGAACTATTTATGAAAAAGTGGTTTGATCTCCACATTGAGGTTGGGAGCCTTTTGTTTGACGTCAAGTTTCGCCATGATCTGCATGATTGAAAGCAGTCTACCCATATTGTTCATCTTAAGTGAATTTCCAAATTAACTATGAAAGTGGATATCCCCACTTTGAGACAGTGATGTAGTGACTGTCGGGAAACGCTGTAATTCTGAATGGTGAAAAAGCGGTGAAATTGTAATATTTATTTGCCTTTGCGATCGGTGGAGAAATCCATCCGTGGTGAAGAGTCCCAAATTTGATGGAAGAAATATGATTAAAACTATAAATTTATTTTAAATAGTGTTACAATATTAAAAAAATTTAAATTAATAGAATTTTTTTGGGGGGATTCATGTTGAAAGAACTGCGCAGTAATATGATTAAAAAAGGATTTGATCGGGCACCACATCGAAGCTTGCTGCGTGCTGCCGGCGTTAAAGAAGAGGATTTTAATAAACCGTTTATTGCGGTTGTGAACTCATATATTGATATTATTCCCGGACATGTCCATCTACAAGAATTTGGGAAGATTGTAAAAGAAGCGATTCGCGAAGCAGGCGGAGTACCGTTTGAAATGAACACAATCGGTGTAGACGATGGTATTGCCATGGGGCATATTGGAATGCGCTATTCATTACCGAGCCGCGAAATTATTGCTGATTCAGTAGAAACCGTTGTATCTGCTCACTGGTTTGATGGCATGGTATGTATTCCGAACTGTGACAAAATTACTCCAGGTATGATGATGGCGGCCATGCGTTTAAACATTCCAACGATTTTCGTTAGCGGTGGCCCGATGAAAGCTGGAGTTACAAGCGATGGACGGAAAATTTCTCTTTCATCGGTGTTTGAAGGTGTAGGAGCCTATCAAGCTGGTAAAATTGATGAAAAAGGTCTTCAAGAATTAGAGCAATACGGTTGTCCAACGTGTGGTTCATGTTCGGGAATGTTCACAGCCAATTCAATGAACTGTCTTGCTGAAGCACTAGGTCTTGCTTTACCTGGAAACGGCACGATTTTAGCCATTGATCCAAAGCGTAAGGAACTAGTAAGACGTTCTGCGAAACAGCTCATGTATTTAATTGAGAATGATATAAAACCGCGTGACATCGTCACAGAGAAGGCGATCGATAATGCGTTTGCCCTTGACATGGCACTGGGTGGATCGACTAATACAGTACTACATACATTAGCGATTGCCAACGAGGCAGGGATCGACTATCCGCTTGAACGAATTAACGAAGTAGCGGCGCGTGTTCCGCATCTTGCCAAACTGGCACCGGCATCGGATGTTCATATTGAAGATTTGCATGAAGCAGGCGGGGTATCTGCTGTCTTAAACGAGCTAGCGAAAAAAGAAGGTACTCTCCATCTTGATGCGATCACAGTGACAGGAAAAACATTGGGTGAAAACATTGCTGGCTGTGAAGTAAAAGACTATCATGTCATTCGTCCAATTGACAATCCGTATTCTGAAAAAGGTGGACTTGCTGTTTTATTTGGAAACCTTGCTCCAGATGGAGCGATTATTAAGACGGGCGGGATTCAAGGAGGAATTACACGTCACGAAGGTCCGGCGATTGTGTTCGATTCCCAGGAAGAAGCGTTAGAAGGTATTGCAAGCGGAAAAGTGCAGCCGGGACATGTTGTCATCATCCGCTACGAAGGGCCAAAAGGCGGGCCAGGCATGCCGGAAATGCTTGCACCGACTTCACAAATCGTTGGGATGGGACTTGGACCAAAAGTGGCACTTGTAACGGACGGACGTTTCTCCGGTGCTTCTCGCGGTTTATCGATCGGACACGTATCACCGGAGGCAGCAGAAGGCGGACCAATCGCATTTGTTGAAGACGGTGACTATATTGTTATTGACATTAATAACCGTACGATTGATGTGCAAATTTCCCAAGAAGAATGGGAAAAACGGAAAGCAGAATGGAAAGGATTCGAACCAAAAGTGAAAACAGGATATCTTGCTCGTTACTCTAAACTTGTCACATCAGCAAGTACGGGAGGAATTATGAAAATCTGAATTTGCAAAACGATTCAAGGTCTGTAAAAAGTCTAACAGAATCAAAGACTTTTTGGCAGGCCTTTTTTGTCATATTATAATGTGTATCTTGCTTCCTTTTTGAGAAAGAACGCTCTTGTCCAAGCGCTCAATCCGCTTGTTTCTTGAATTGGCCTCAATGCAATATTTGCGTAAAGCATGACTGGAAACGAAATACTTTCGTAATACCAGGGGGAATCCGTTATCTAGGGGTGGCAAGCACCTCCACGGGGAAAGCACATGCGTCCATCACACTCCAAGGAGCATGTGTTTTTTTTTGAAAGTCATTGCTGTCCGGCGGATCTTCACACATGAGGGAAGAGACCTGTTGATTAAACGATGAAAATGCTATTACACGAATGATTTTTATTAGGACTTGAGAAAAAACGCCTGATTCATTCTACAATTTTTTAACTTAGTTTTTCGGAATAGTTTTGAAAACGTTTACACAATGAGGTTGTACAGGGGATATACTGAATATAAGGGAGGGTTTTTATGAGAGGTGCTGAAAAACAATTTGAGACGTTAGTGATTCATCATGGATATGATACAACTCAACATCTTGGGAGTCTGTCAGTCCCGATTTTTCAAACGTCGACGTTTACGTTTGATACGGCCGAACAGGGGGAAGCTCGTTTTGCAGGACAAGAGGAAGGCTATATTTATTCACGGTTAGCTAATCCGACTACACGAGCTCTTGAAGAGAAAATGGCATGTTTAGAAGGTGGAGAGGCAGCGCTAGCGTTCGGTTCGGGAATGGCGGCGGTGTCGGCTGTACTGTTTGCCTTAACGAAAGCGAATGACCATATCATTTGTTCACAAGGAGTATACGGATGTACATTCGGCTTATTGCAGTTTTTAAACAAGAAATATAACATTTCGCACGATTTTTGTTCGATGGAAACAGAAGAAGAGATTTGTCGTCTCATTCGTCCAGAAACGGTTTGTATTTATGTAGAAACTCCGATTAATCCAACAATGAAACTAATTGATTTAGAAATGATCGTAAGGACAGCTAAAGAGCATGGGATTAAAGTCGTTGTAGATAATACGTTTTGTTCTCCGTACTTGCAAAAACCGCTGTCGCTTGGATGTGATGTCGTCGTTCATAGCGCGACGAAATATATTGGCGGTCACGGTGATGTCGTTGCTGGTATTGCGGTTGGAAGGAAGGAGTTGATGGAGGAAGTTGCAAAGACAACACAAAAAGATATCGGTGGAATCATCTCCCCGTTTGATGCTTGGTTATTATTAAGAGGGATAAAAACATTGCCCGTGAGAATGGATCGTCATTGTGCAAACGCCGAAAAAATTGCACAACTATTAAAAAAGCATCCGCTTGTATCCAAAGTCTATTACCCGAACGATCCAGACAATCCAGATTATCGAATTTGCCAAAAACAAATGAAGCGTGGCGGAGGTCTCGTTGCTTTTGAAATCAAAGGAACAAAACAAGATGTTCAGCGCTTTTTAAACCGTCTTCAACTTATCAAAATTGCAGTAAGCTTGGGCGATACGGAAACACTCATTCAGCACCCCGCTACGATGACTCACGCCGTTGTGCCGGAGGAAATCAGAAAGAGCATGGGCATTAGCGATCAATTGATCCGCTTATCGGTTGGACTTGAGGCATGGGAAGATATTTGGCAAGACTTAGAGCAGGCGCTTTGTTCGATATCACAAGACACTTTTTCATAATTAGCTGTGATAGGGAGTACAAACGTTAAAGTAAATGTGAATAGACTTGAACTATCATTATCACTAAAACAAAGGGATCATGTCTTTTAACTAGCAAGGAGAAATGTTCGATAAGAAATCGGATTATGAAAAAGAGATTGATATGCTTCCAAGCGAAAGAGAGGAATAGCCCATGAATGATCTAGAAGCCAAAGATACTGGAAATAAAAATGTTTTAATGAAAGTCTGGTCCATTGAATCAAGCTCTAAATGGACTCCCGAGAACCTGGCAAAGGGACAGGGGGAGTAACTGCGTTAGTGGTTAACGATTTATTAGGTGGAGAAATGATGAAAACGAAGACTCATGAAGGCTGGCATTTTTACAATCAAGTCGACGGTCAGCGTTACGGTTTGACAGAGTCTCAATTTTCGGAAGCAATTGAGTATATGGATGTCCCTTCGAGTCGAGAAGAGGCATTCTTAGATACGAATGAAAGACAATACGTTAATTTAAAACAAAATGTATATCAAGATATTTTTAAGAATGACGAGCAATAAAAACAATGGATTTACAGGATGTAGGGATCGAATAAAAAAACGTTTGGAAATATAAAAAACCAAGCGTTTTTTATTTTGTTGATAAACATTCTTATGCGGAGCCAACTGTCCTCCTTACTTAAAAAGCTTGTCAAAACGAACACAAGCATGAAAGGGACACTTTAATGCAAGGAAACTTTCGTTGTGAAAGCATCTTTAGTTCAAGACATTTTGAAAGGTGAATTCATTGAACCTACACATTTGGTAAATAAGAATTCTCTTTTTATATGAATTAGCAATAAAACGGTTGACAATTTGGAATATTAACGATATTTTTAACTTTAGTATGATGATAAAATTTTATTACGTAATATAAACGTAATAAAATTTTATTTCTTCAAACAAAATGAAAGCGTTTTAAAAGGGGATGGGAGAATGATTTTACATGACATCGAAACGTCTTCAAGATGCGAAATGGAAACATTGCAGTTGGAGAGGCTGTGCCAAACCGTCAAACGAGTATACGAGAATGTACCGTTTTACCGGAAAAAGCTGACAGAACTTCGCGTTGAACCGGAACAAATTCGTTCGCTCGAAGATGTTCGAAAGCTTCCATTTACGACGAAAAAAGATTTGCGCGACAATTACCCGTTTGGTTTGCTGGCGGTTGATTTAAAAGCATGTGTCCGTGTCCATGCGTCCAGCGGAACGAGCGGGAAGCCGACGGTAGTAGCGTATACAAAAAACGACATTAATAACTGGGCAAATATTGTTGCGCGTGCGATTGCGATTGCCGGCGGGGAGCCGGGGAATGTATTGCATAATGCCTATGGTTATGGATTGTTTACGGGTGGGCTTGGCTTGCACTATGGCAGCGAACGATTAGGCATGGTGACGGTACCTGTATCGGGAGGAAATACCGATCGACAAGTGATGTTAATCGAAGATTTTCAGCCGGACGTCATTTGCGGCACCCCTTCTTACGTTTTAAACATTGCTGAGCGAATGAAAGAACTCGGAAAAGATCCGCGTCGTACCTCATTAAAATACGGCATTTTTGGGGCAGAACCATGGTCGGAAGAAATGCGGAGGACGTTAGAGCAAGAGCTTGCTATTAAAGCATGTGATATTTACGGGTTGAGCGAAGTGATTGGGCCCGGAGTGGCAATAGAATGTCATGAAGCGCAAAATGGGCTCCATATTGCTGAGGATCATTTCTTTGTTGAGGTCATTAACCCGCATACGCTTGAGCCGGTTGCTGATGGAGAAGAAGGAGAGTTAGTATTTACGAGCTTGACAAAGGAGGCGTTTCCGGTCATTCGTTATCGAACCGGTGATATTGCTTCCATTACGAGAGAACCATGTAAATGCGGGCGAACAACGACGAGGATGTCACGGGTCAAAGGGCGTGTCGATGATATGTTAATCGTTCGCGGCGTCAATGTGTTCCCATCCGAAATTGAACATTGCTTATTAACGGTTTCGGAGCTTGCTCCGCACTATCAAGTCCATCTTTTCCGAAAAGGGACGCTCGATGTGGTTGAATTGCAAGTGGAAGTGAACGAGCGGTTTTATCAAGAAATCGGTGGCAATTTAAACGATGAACGTATCGGTTTATTAGAAAAAAGAGTGCACCATTTATTAAAAAATTATTGTCTTGTTTCTATTGATGTGAAGGTACATGCCCCGAAAGCGCTTCCTCGTTCGGAGGGAAAGGCGATTCGTGTGGTTGATTATCGCAAAGAGAAAGCGACATTGTAGAAAATTATCACGGTCTGATGATTTTCATGATTGCAATATTTATAACATTATTTTATAATTACGTTAAATAAACGTTATATAATATAATTAGGGGGCAAGATGAAATGCCTGTTATGACATCGTTTGAGCGCTTATCAGAAGAAGAAAAATATAAACAGTTTATGGAAAGAATTGAAGCGGGAGAAAAAATTGAAGCTGATGACTGGATGCCGGAAGAGTATCGTATGACGTTAGTTAAGCTGATTGCGATGCATGGCATTAGCGAAATTATGGGAGCGCTTCCGGAGAAGGAATGGGTTCCGAAAGCGCCTTCGCTGCGGAGAAAACTTGGAATTATGGCGAAAGTACAGGATGAGATGGGGCATGGACAGCTTCTTCTCCGTGTCGCGGAAGATTTAATGGCACCGCTTGGAAAAACGCGCGAGGAAATTATGCAAGACTTATTTAAAGGAGATTTGAAGTTTCATAATGTGTTCCATATGCCTGCGCCGACTTGGGCAGATGCCGGTTTAATCGGTTGGCTTGTCGATGGGGCTGCCATCATTACGCAGACGAATATGCTTGACGCTTCTTATGGTCCCTACGCGCGCGCATTAAAGCGAATTTGTGCGGAAGAAGTCTTTCATGCCCAACACGGGGAATCGATTATTCTAGCGCTGGCAGAAGGAACAAAGGTGCAAAGAGACATGATTCAAGATGCATTAAATCGCTGGTGGGATGCATTATTAATGTTCTTTGGTCCTGATAATGCTTCCACAACAGGGACTTCGAAACAAGACATTACGATTAAATATCGCATTCGTACGAAAACAAATGAACAATTACGGCAAGATTTCTTTACAAAATATGTGCCGCGTATTTTATCGCTTGGGCTAAAGCTTCCGGATGAAACGATGTATTTTGACAAGAAACAAGGCAAATGGATTTATAAACAACCAGACTGGAATCAATTTAAAGAAATTATTCGTAACAATGGTCCAAAATCAAAAGAACGTCTTCGTTTGCGAGAATTATCGTATCGAAATAACGCTTGGGTTCGTGAAGCGTTAAGTGGTCAATCAGCAGCAGTGTGAGAAGTGGGGGAATTTCAATGAGTGATAGCGGAAAAGGTTTTTATCAAGTATTTGAAGTATTTAGCAGAAAAAATGATACAGCACCGCTCCAACATCAATTTAGCCTGCTTGCCCCAAACCATGAAATTGCGTTAGTGATGGCACAAGAAAATTTTATGCGGCGCGAACCTGTTTACGATATATGGATCGTCAAACGTTCAGATATCCGGCAAATGACTCAAGAAGAAAAAGAGTCGTTGAAGCGGTTAGATAATAAAGATTACCGCACGACAAAAGGATATGGGTATTTAAAAAAGAAATGGCGTCAATATGAACAAGAGATGCTCGATGAAAAAGAGATTCTTTCATGGAAGGGCGAGATTCAACGATGAAAATCATGAAACCAGAAGAGCTGATGCAACATCCTGAATATAAAGAGGTGCTGATTGAGCTATTGTTTCAGCTGGCAGATGATGATCTTATCATTGCGTATCGCGGATCGGAATGGCTTGGGCTTGCGCCACATATCGAAGAAGACGTCGCGTTCTCTTCGATTAGCCAGGATACGATGGGTCATGCGGCGATGTACTATCAATTGCTTGAAGAAATGGGAGTTGGAAACGCCGATGATTTAGCTCATGGCCGCAAAGCATCAGAGCGACGAAACGCGGTATTGTTAGAGGAGGTGAACGGTTCCGGTCACTATTTACACGAGCCCCGCTATGATTGGGCATTTACTGTTGTTAGGAACTATTTTTATACACAAGCGAAAAAAGTGCGCATCGATTCATTAAAGAGCTGTTCGTATGTGCCGCTTGCGCAAGTCGCAGTCAAAATCAATATGGAGCTTTACTACCACCTTATGCATTGGAAAACGTGGTTTATCCAGCTTGTAAATGCGCCAGGGGAAGCGCGTGAACGAATGAAAAACGCCGTGGCAAAAGTATTGGATGATTTCGCAGGTGTATTGACACTTGGCTCCAAAGGAAAGAAAATGGCCGAATTTGGGTTGATTGAAGATGAAGACCTGTTAAAACAGCGTTGGATTCAAGCGATGAAGCCTATTTTTGAACAGACAAATCTCAATTTGCCGAACAATTTTGGTATGAAACGTGGCAATGGCCGAAATGGCGAGCATACCGCTGATTTAGATGAAGCCATTGCTACATTATCAGAAGTGTACCGCCTCGATTCGCTAGCAAATTGGTAATCTTTTAATGAAGAAAGAAGGGATGTGAATGACCTTTGCTGGCCACATGATGGGAAAAATAAGGGAAAGGCTCGATTTCGTTAAAGATCCTGAAATTGATTCCGTCAGCGTTCTTGATTTAGGAATGGTTGAAGACGTTCAAATGAACAGTGGTGAAGTCGTTGTCAAGCTGCTTCCTACGTTTATTGGATGTCCGGCTCTTGATATCATTCGTCAACGTGTTGAAAGCGCTCTTTTAGAGTTGGATGGAATCGAGCAAGTCACAGTCAAATTTATTCACGATCCACCATGGACGTCTGACCGCATTACCGCAAAAGGGCGCGAGAAACTAAAAGAGTTTGGGATTGCTCCACCACCAAAACAAATGGGACCAAACGGAGAATGGCATGTCGAGTGCCCGTACTGCGGATCCGTCTATACAACAATCGAAAATGTATTTGGTCCTACTGCTTGCCGCAGCATTTTCTACTGCAAACAATGTAAAAATCCGTTTGAAGCCTTAAAGCCAATTTCTACGTGGATATAAAAAATAGAAAAGGAGAAGAGGAACATGGTAAAAATGATTGCCCTTTACAAACAGCCAAAAGATAAGGAGAAATTTGATGAACATTATTTTGAAACACATGCACCGATTACGGCGAAAATTCCTGGCTTACGCAAAATGGAAGTAACAAAGATCGTCGGCACACCGATGGGGGGAGATAGCGAATACTACTTATTATGCGAAATGTATTACGACAGCCATGAGGCGCTCAAAGAAGCAATGAAAACGAGCGAGGCAAAAGCCTCAGGAAAAGATTTAATGTCTTTTGCGGGCGATATCGTCACGTTAATGATTGGTGAGGAAGTCGAAAATGAATGATTTTCAGTATATTCGCATAAATATCGAAGAGCAGATCGCCGTTATCGAGCTGAATCGCCCTCACGTATTAAACGCGCTGAATCGAAACATGGTGATGGAACTTGTGCAGGCTATGGAAATGCATGACCGTGACGATGATGTGCGCGTCATTGTGCTAACCGGAAGGGGACGCGCGTTTGCAGCCGGTGCGGATATTGACGAAATGGCAAGTGACGATTCCATTACCCTTGAGCTGCTGAATCAGTTTGCAGACTGGGATCGTCTTGCACTCATAAAAAAGCCAACGATCGCGGCCGTTCACGGTTTTGCTTTAGGTGGAGGTTTTGAGCTCGCGCTTTGTTGTGACCTTTTGTTTGCTTCGGAAACGGCGGAGTTTGCTTTTCCAGAAGTCAATATCGGTGTTATGCCGGGAGCGGGGGGGACGCAACGACTGACAAAATTAATCGGCAAAACAAAGGCGCTTGAATGGCTTTGGACTGGTGAGCGCATGTCGGCCAAAGAAGCCTATGAATTAGGGATTGTCAATCGCGTTGTCGCACCGGAGTTGTTGCTTGAAGAAACGATGCGATTTGCCAGAAAATTGGCGAAGCAACCCCCTTTATCTGTCCGCTTCATTAAAGAAGCAGTTCATAAGGCTGTTGACTATTCGATTTATGAAGGCATGCAGTTTGAACGAAAAAACTTTTATCTGCTTTTTTCTTCAGAAGATCAAAAAGAAGGAATGAGAGCATTTATCGAAAAACGAAAACCGCATTTCCAAGGAAGATAAAAGGTGGGATGCTCGTTGTACGAAACAATCCGTTATGAAGTTCGCGACCGAGTTGTGTGGCTCACGTTACACCGACCTGATAAATTGAATGCGTTTACAGAACAAATGAATAAAGAGATCATCGCTGCGTTAAAACAAGTCTCGGTCGATGAAGAGGTTCGTTGTCTCGTCATTACAGGGGCAGGAAGATCGTTTTGTTCCGGTGAAGATCTTGGAGGCGTAACGGAAGAGATGAACCACGGTGAAGTTTTGCGAACACGCTATGCCCCGATGATGAAGCTTCTTCATCGTTTAGAAAAACCAGTCGTGGCTGCTGTTAATGGAGTAGCGGCTGGGGCGGGAATGAGTTTGGCGTTAGCGTGTGATTTCAGACTTGCCTCAGAGAAAGCCAGTTTCATAGAAGCGTTTATTCATGTCGGTCTCATTCCCGATGCGGGCAATCTTTATTATTTGCCGCGTTTAGTCGGTCATGCGAAAGCGCTGGAGTTGGCTGTGTTTGGAGAAAAAATCACCGCAAAGGATGCCAAGGAAATCGGGCTTGTCACCAGCGTTATTCCTGAACATTTATGGGATGAAGAGGTCCACCGCTTTGCGCAGAGATTAGCGAACATGCCAACGAAAGCAATCGGGTTAATTAAGCGTTATTTGCGTGAAAGCTGGAATTGCACATTTGAAGACTATTTAGAAAAAGAAGCGCATGGACAACGCATTGCCGGACTTACGGAAGACCATCAGGAAGGAGTTCGCGCCTTTTTTGAAAAGCGACAGCCTGTATTTAAAGGAAAGTAATCTTACTCATTGAAAAGGAGTGTGTAACGAATGTCTACGGTAAAAGAGAAAAAAATGGAAAAACTTGAAACAAAACGTGAGATGTATCATCTAATTATTAACGGTGAACGCGCCGAAAGCTCCTCTGGCGAAACATTTGCGACTTACAATCCAGCAACGGGTGAGCCGGTGGCGAAAGTAGCCAAAGGGACAAAAGAAGATGCGGAGCGCGCCGTTCAAGCAGCACGCCATGCCTTTGATTATGGGAAATGGAGACATTTCCCGGTCAACAAACGAGCGCGTATTTTAAATAAAATTGCCTCGATTATGCGCTCACGTTTTAATGAGTTAGTAGAATTAGAGATTTTAGATACAGGAAAGGCACTTTCGGCAGCACAAGGGCAAGTCATGCAGGCGATTGAAGACTTTGAGTTTTATGCAAGCGCAATCGTGAGTCATCGCGGTACCGTCAACAACATGCCCGGTGCTTTTCATAACTTTACAGAAAAAGAACCTGTCGGTGTATGTGCACAAATTATTCCATGGAACTATCCATTAATGATGGCAGCGTGGAAAATCGCCCCGGCGATTGCGGCCGGTTGCTCTGTTATTGTAAAACCGGCTTCATTAACACCATTGACGTGCATTGTGCTTGCGGAAATTTGCCATGAAGCGGGTGTTCCAGAAGGGGTTGTCAATGTTGTCACAGGTTCCGGTTCCGAAGTCGGCAATTATTTAGTAGAGCATCCGCTTGTCGATAAAGTCGCGTTTACCGGTTCTACTCCTGTCGGCAAAGACATTATGGAAAAGGCGTCAAAAACGTTAAAACGAGTCACGTTAGAGCTTGGTGGAAAATCACCGAACATTATTTTTGAAGATGCGGATCTCGATGCGGCTGTAGATGGGGCTTTATTCGGTATTTTCTATAATACGGGTCAATCTTGTGAAGCACGCTCTCGTTTATATGTACATGAAAACATTTACGATCAATTTGTGGAAAAATTTGTAGAGAAAACAAAAAAATTAAAGCTTGGTAATCCATTTGACCAAGGAACACATGTTGGTGCGATTATTAGCCGTGAGCAATTAGAAGTCATCGACGGCTATGTTCAATCGGCGATTCAAGATGGCGCAACGGTTGTCACTGGCGGAAAAGAAGCGAAAATCGAAGGATTTGAAAATGGGTATTGGTATGAACCAACGATTATTACTAATGTCCATCATGGAATGAAAGTCGTGAAAGAAGAAATTTTCGGCCCAGTTGTTGTCGTGATGAAATTCAGCGATGAAAAAGAAGTCATTAAGCTAGCGAACGATAGTGAATATGGATTAGGCTCGGCGATTTGGACAAAAGATCATGCGCGTGCACTTCGTGTTGCGAAACAAATTCAAGCCGGAATTGTCATGATTAACAGCCCATTCTCTGCCTTCCCAGGAACGCCGTTCGGTGGATATAAACAGTCTGGTTTCGGTCGCGAACTTTGTGTCGAAACACTCGATTTATATACGGAAACGAAAAGCATCCTTTCTTATTACGGAAGCCGTCCGCTCAATCCTTTCGGCGTGTAAAGAGCTTTTACGTTTGCGAGCACTTTCATCCGCGGATGGGTGCTCGTTTTCATTGATAGAACATAGAAGGAGAGGATTTTGATGATTCGTCGTATTGTAGTCATCGGTTCAGGGGTGATGGGAAGAGGCATCGCATATGTCAGCGCTGTTGGAGGATTTTTGACGACACTTGTTGATATTAAGGAAGAACAACTACAGAGCGCCAAACAAGAAATCGCTGATATTTTTGAAAAAGGCATTGCTCGCGGCAAACTGACTGAGACGCTAAAGAAAGAAGCGGAAGCGCGCTTATATTATTCAACCGATTTCATTCAGGCGGCAAAAGAAGCTGATTTAGTCATTGAAGCCGTTCCTGAAAAGCTAGAGATTAAAAAACAAATTTTTGAAACGATTGACGAACATGCACCAGAGTCGTGTTATTTTGCGACGAATACCTCGACGATGAGTCCAACAGAAATCGCTTCTTTTACGAAACGACCGGAAAAAGTCATTGCGATGCATTTTTTTAATCCCGTCCATAAAATGAAACTCGTTGAGATTGTTCGCGGGTTAGAGACAAGTGATGAAACGGCTGAAGTCATTCAGCAAGTGGCTGAACAAATGGGAAAAGAAACGGTTGTCGTCAACGAGTTTCCGGGATTTGTGACAAGTAGAATTAGTGCATTGGTCGGGAATGAGGCGTTTTATATGCTGCAGGAAGGCATAGGGACGCCGGAAGAGATTGATAAAGCGATTAGGCTTGGATTGAATTATCCGATGGGACCATTTGAATTAGCGGATTTAGTCGGACTTGACACGCGATTGAATAACTTAAAATACTTGCATGAAAAGCTAGGTGAGAAATATCGGCCAGCTCCGCTATTAGAGCAATATGTCAAAGCAGGACGGCTCGGGCGAAAAACAGGAAAAGGTGTTTACGATTACACAAACAAAGAATAGGAAGGTGCGCGTATAAATGAAAGAAGTCGTCATTATCGATGCGGTGCGAACGCCAATTGGAAAGTATAAAGGGGCGTTAAAAGATGTTCGTCCCGATGATTTAGGGGCGATTGTCATTAAAGCGTTAGTGGGGCGCAACCCAAATCTCCCATTAGAGCAAATCGAAGAAGTCGTTCTCGGAAATGCCAATCAAGCTGGAGAGGATAACCGGAATGTGGCACGTATGTCAGCGCTTTTAGCTGGATTGCCGGTTGAGGTAGCGGGAACAACCATCAACCGGTTATGCGGCTCAGGTCTTGATGCGGTGAATTACGGAGCACGGATGATTATGACAGGAGAGGCGGAGATTGTCATTGCTGGAGGAACGGAAAGTATGACGCGCGCACCGTTTGTCATGGCAAAGCCGGACGAAGAGTTTCCGCGCGGCAATTTAGAAATGTTTGATACGACGATCGGTTGGCGGTTTATTAATCCAAAGCTCCAACAAATGTACGGAACAGACAGCATGCCGCAGACAGCGGAAAATGTGGCGAAACGGTATGGAATTTCCCGGGAAGCACAAGATGAATTTGCCTATGAAAGTCAAATGAAGGCAAAAAGAGCGCTCGAACTTAATCGTTTCGCCGATGAATTAGTTCCGGTTGTGTACCATGATCGCAAAGGAAATATCGTCGTTGTAGATAAAGATGAGCATCCTCGTCCTGATACGACGCTAGAAAAACTGGCAAAATTGCGCCCGTTATTTGAAGGTGGAACCGTGACAGCTGGGAACGCTTCGGGCGTAAATGACGGTGCTTCCGCTTTGTTGCTTATGAGTGCGGAAAAAGCAAAAGAGCTTGGAATGACGCCGCTTGTGAAATATACAACATCGGCAGTGGCTGGTTTGGAGCCAGCTGTCATGGGGCTTGGTCCGATTTATGCAACGAAAAAAGCACTAAATCGGTCTGGATTAACGATCCGTGATATCGGGTTAGTCGAATTAAATGAAGCTTTTGCTTCCCAATCATTAGAGTGCATCAAACAGCTTGAACTTGATCGGGATAAAGTGAATGTGAACGGCGGAGCGATTGCATTTGGACATCCGCTAGGGGCAAGTGGTGCTCGAATTTTAACGACCCTCATTTATGAAATGAAAAGGCGCGGAGTCAAATACGGTCTTGCTACGATGTGCATTGGTGTTGGGCAAGGAATCGCTACGATTGTTGAAAATATGGATTCGTAATGAAGGGAAGAACAGGAATGGCAAACGTGTTGTTTGAAAAGCGAAATCATATTGGCTATGTCACGCTGCATCGCCCTGAAGTCATGAACTGCTTTAATTATGCCACATTGCAACAGTTAGGAGAGGTTGTTGAACAGATTCACATCGACCGTGACGTTCGGGTTGTGATTTTTACAGGATCTGGAGAAAAAGCATTCAGCGCGGGAGCGGATCTAAAAGAACGGAAAGCATTAAGTGACATGGAAGTACGACGCAACGTGAAAAAAATCCGCGATGTCTTCGATGCAATTGCCAATTTGTCGCAGCCAACGATTGCTGCGGTAAACGGTTATGCATTTGGAGGCGGTTTTGAGCTTATGCTTGCTTGCGATTTTCGCATCGCCGTAAAGGAGGCGGTGATGGGATTAACGGAAGTGAGCTGGGCGATTATTCCGGGAGCTGGAGGAACGCAACGGTTGCCGAGATTAATTGGCGAAGCGAAGGCAAAAGAATTGATTTTTACCGCGCGGAAAATTTCTGCCGAACAAGCATACGAATATGGTCTTTTAACAAAAGTGGTGACAAAAGACGAATTGTTGCCAAGCTGTGAGGCATTAGCGCATGAAATGATGAAAAACGGCCCAATCGCCTTGCAACAGGCGAAATATGCAATTCAACAAGGAATGAACGTCGACTTGCAAACAGGGCTAGCCATTGAAGCAAAAGCATACGAATTGACGATTCCAACAAAAGATCGCTTCGAAGCATTAGCGGCATTTAGTGAAAAGCGACAGCCGCGTTTTACAGGGGAATGACGAAAAGGGAGACTCATGTGTCATGGGCCTCCTTTTTTTATCCGATGAACAATTTAACGTTTTTTTACCGTTCGGGTTGTCATTGTTATAAAAATTTGTTACGATTATATCTTGAAAATGACATAAAGGGTGTCAAAAATGAGCATGAATACGCGATCAATGATTTTTACAATTTACGGGGATTACATCCGTCATTATGGCAATCAAATTTGGATCGGTAGCTTAATTCGCTTATTAAAAGAGTTTGGGCATAATGACCAAGCGGTACGCGCTGCGATTTCCCGCATGAGCAAGCAAGGATGGGTAAAAGCAGAGAAAAAGGGAAACAAAAGCTATTATTCGTTAACAGAGCGCGGCGTGAAACGCATAGAAGAAGCGGCGAAGAGGATTTATAAAATCAGACCAGAAAAATGGGATGGAAAGTGGCGGATTTTTGTCTATACGATTCCGGAAGAAAAGCGGAATTTGCGCGATGAGTTGCGCAAAGAACTTGTATGGAGCGGATTCGGGACGATTTCCAACAGCTGCTGGATCTCCCCTAATAATTTAGAGAAACAAGTGTATGACTTAATTGACAAATATGAGATCGAACCATATGTCGATTTTTTTATCGCTCAATATGACGGACCGCATACGAACGAGCGACTTGTCGAGAAATGTTGGGATTTGGATGCCATTAATCAAAAGTATGAAGAATTTATCTCTATTTACAGTCAAAAATACATCATTGATAAACACAAAATCCAGCGTGGGGAAATGTCCGATGCTGAGTGTTTTGTCGAGAGAACGAAACTTGTACACGAATATCGGAAATTTTTATTCGTCGATCCGGGGTTGCCGGAAGAATTGTTACCGAAACAGTGGATGGGAAGTCATGCCGCTTCGCTATTTAGCGAATATTATAAAGAACTAGCGAAACCAGCAAGCCGCTTCTTTGAATCGGTATTTATGGATGGGAATGAATTAGAGAAAAAAGATGCAGGGTATGATGTATATGATCATCCTTTTATTGTGGAATAACACTTTTATCGTGCAACGCGAAAAAGCACTGTAGATGTAAGCAGTGCTTTTTTTGTTAACAAGTTTTTTACTTGTTATCTTGTATTTTTTGATTGGCTAACAGCTTACGATATTCTTTTCCCTTTTGAACATAGGAGTCAATGGAGAGTTGAATGAGCGCTAAGTCTTTCTCAGTAATTTCGCGAACGACTTTTCCCGGTGCGCCCATGACAAGCGAACGAGGAGGGATTTTTTTGCCGGAAGGAATAAGTGTGTTTGCTCCAATAATGCATTCTTCACCAATTTCTGCCCCATCTAAAATCGTCGAGCCCATTCCAATAATGGAGCGTTTCCGAATCGTGCATCCGTGAAGAATCACGTTATGGCCGACCGTCACTTCATCTTCAATGATAAGCGGAAATCCCTCGTATAAATGACATGTCGAATTATCTTGAATGCTGCAACGTTCTCCTACAATAATGGGAGCCTCATCCCCTCTTAAAACAGCGTTAAACCAGACGGTTGATTCCTTTCCAATGGCGACATCGCCAATAATATGGGCACCGGGAGCGATAAACACGGTATCATCAATGCTCGGAGTCTTCCCATTATAACAATAAATCATTTTCATCCTCCTTAAAGTATGATAAGGTTATGATAAGTATAACACAATTTTAACGGGGTGGGAATTTAATGAATGATGTTTGCCGTTTACTCAATATTCGTTATCCGATTCTTCAAGGGGGTATGGGGAATATTAGTAACGCCCAGTTAACGAGTGCAGTTTCAGAAGCAGGGGGACTTGGAACGATCGGGGTGGGAACGATGCCTCCTGACGAGGTGGAAGAAATCATTGTTGAGACAAAAAGAAGAACGAATCAACCGTTTGCCGTCAATATTCCGATTCAAGTGACACCGTATGTAGAGGAAATGGTATCGTTAGTGTTGAAACATCGCGTACCTGTTGTATCGTTATCAGCAGGAAATCCGGCTCCTATCGTTCCGAGATTTGCTGAACAAGGGGTGAAAGTTATCGTTGTTACGGCTTCGGTAAAGCAGGCGAAAAAAGCAGAAGAAGCAGGAGCCGATGTACTTGTCGCGGAAGGATACGAAGCGGCAGGAATTAATTCAAGTATGGAGCTGACGACAATGACGTTGATTCCGCAAATTGTTCGGGCCGTTCATGTACCGGTGATTGCAGCTGGAGGAATTGGTGACGGACGAGGAATGCTTGCTGCCTTTGCCCTTGGTGCCCAAGGAGTACAATTAGGGACGCGATTGATCGCGACAAAAGATGCGCCATTCCATGAGGTGTACAAGCAATTAATTACAGACGCAGACGAAAATGAAACGGTCATTGTTGGCCGCTCAGTAGGAAGGGTGCGAAGAATTATGCGCACTCCTTATGCCGAGAAATTGCTGCAATATGAGAAAGCAGGAGTGACATTGGAGAAGTTCAACGAATATACGTCAGAATATTATCATCGACGCGGGGCGCTCGACGGCGACTTTGCGGAAGGATTTGTTAATGCTGGCCAAATCGCTGGACTGATCGAAGACTTACCGACCGTTGCAGAATTATTTCAGAATATGATAGAAGAAGCGAAACAGCAGCTACACCTTTTATACCATACCGCTTTTTGTCAATGACATCTTTGAATCAAAGGGAACATCTTATTAACAAGATGTTCCCTTTTTATCGTTTCATTTTTTAGAAAATTATTGACTTTTCGTTACATCAGCTGATAATATTTATTTAGTATAACGTTATTTTAACGTTATTAAATATTTTTATGATGTTAATGAGATATTTGTTTTTTGTATTTTTATGTAAGCGTTTGCAAATAAAGCGCGCCTAGTTTTGTTTGAAGTGATAGAATACTAATTTTTTATAAAAAATAAGGGGGAGTAAGGATGGTAAAAGTTATGAAAAGACTAGCAGTGCCAATGTTGGTCGGCATATTAGCGCTTTCCGGCTGTGGGAAGGAGACATCAACGAGTGATCAGAAAGAGAATGGAAGTGAAAAGCAAACCGCAACAATTGGGGTGACGCAGATTATTGAACATCCGTCACTCGATGCAGCCTTTAAAGGATTTAAAAAAGCGCTGGAGGATGGCGGATTTAAGGAAGGGAAAAATGTCAAGTACGATGTGCAAATCGCACAAGGGGATCCGAACAATAACCAAACGATTGCCAACAATTTGGTCGGAGATGGTGTTGACCTCATTTTTGCGAACTCTACACCGAGTGCTCAAAGTGCTTTAAATGCTACCAAAGACATTCCAATCGTGTTCACTTCCGTAACAGATCCTGTCGGCGCAAGCTTAGTTCCATCAATGGACCAAGCTGGTGAAAATATTACCGGAACAACGGATAGCCACCCTGATGCCATTCGTAAAATGATTCAATTTATCGATGAACAAACCGATGCGAAAGCGGTTGGACTCATTTATAACTCCGGTGAACAAAATTCTGTGGTGCAAATTCAAAAGGTAAAAGAAGCGGCCAAAAATACCGACTTAAAGTTCGTAGAAGCATCCGTTTCAACGACGGCTGAGGTGAAGCAAGCGGCAGAATCGCTTGTTGGGAAAGCAGATGTATTTTATATCGTGACAGATAATACGGTTGTATCAGCGATTGAATCGGTTGTCAGCGTGGCGAATGAAAAGAAAATCCCAGTCTTTACAGGGGAACTCGATTCGCTAAAACGCGGCTGTTTTGCTGCATACGGGTTTGATTACTACGACATCGGTTATCAAGCCGGAGAAATGGCGGTAGCCATTTTAAAAGGGGAGAAAAAGCCGTCTGAGATTAAACCAGAATATCCGAAAAAATTAAAGCTTGTCATTAATAAAACGGCAGCGAAAAAGCAAGGAATTGAGCTGAAGCCAGAGTGGGATGGAATAGCTGAATATATCGAATAACGTTCGAAAGGATGAATGCCTTTGTTTACTGCGATAGCAGGTGCAGTGGAATCGGGAATTATTTATGCGATTATGGCGTTAGGTGTGTATCTTTCATTTCGGATTTTAGACTTTCCTGATTTAACGGTAGATGGGAGTTTTGTCGCGGGGGCAGCTGTGGCAGCGACACTCATTGTGAGCGGGATAAACCCCTTCGTCGCCACATGTGTCGCTCTCGTTGTCGGATTTGCAGCTGGATGTATCACGGGGCTTCTTCATACGGTTGGGAAAATCAATGCGTTATTGTCGGGAATTTTAATGATGATTGCTCTTTATTCGATTAACCTTCGAATTATGGGGCGCTCTAATGTACCGCTTCTCAATGAAAAAACGGTATTCACGACGATTCAAGAGTGGGGAACTTCGCTCGGATTAGATCCAGCGACGTCCAAAATGTGGAGTATTTTACTAGCGATGGCGATACTTACGTTTGTTTTTAAATTTTTCACCGACTGGTTTTTGCAGACGGAAATCGGTCTTGCCATTCGTGCAACGGGGGATAACTCTCGTATGATTCGCAGTTTATCGGCTAATACAAATTTGCTCATTGTGTTAGGGCTTGGCCTTTCCAATGGGATGGTTGCTTTTTCCGGTGCGCTTATTGCGCAATATGGTTCATTTGCTGATGTCGGCATGGGAATTGGGATGATTATTATCGGATTGGCTTCTGTCATTATTGGAGAAGCGGTTTTTGGGACAAAAACAATTGCTAGAACGACATTGGCTGTCATCGGCGGCTCTATTATTTATCGCATTGTAGTGAGCCTAGCATTGCGTGCTCAGTTTCTGGAAACAGGAGATGTCAAACTGATCACTGCCTCGATCGTCATTTTAGCGCTAGTAATGCCACAAATTGTTCGTCATCAAAAAGAGAAAAAGCGAAAAGCGCAAAAGAGACTAGAGCGGGCGCAGCTTGTAGGGGTGCCAACGAGCGGAAAGGGTGAAAGCGATGTTGCAGTTAAATCGGATTTATAAAGTATTTAATGAAGGAACACCGGACGAAAAAGTCGCCCTAAATAATATTCAGCTAACGCTAAATAAAGGGGATTTTGTCACGATTATTGGCAGCAATGGAGCAGGGAAATCGACGTTAATGAATTTGATTTCTGGAGTGATGTTTCCTGACGAAGGGAGTATTTATATTGATGGTCAGGATGTGACGATGATGCCGGAATATGTTCGTTCCCGCTATATCGGGAGAGTATTTCAAGACCCGATGGCAGGAACAGCCCCGAGCATGACGATTGAAGAAAATTTGGCGATAGCCTACTCCCGCAATCAAAAACGAACGCTTCGCAACGGAGTGACAAAAAAGCGGCGCGACTATTTTCGTGAGGTGCTTGAAACCCTTCATCTCGGGTTAGAAAATCGCCTTCAAGCAAGAGTCGGTCTTCTTTCAGGGGGAGAGAGACAAGCGCTGTCTTTGCTTATGGCGACGTTTACCGAGCCTGCGATATTATTGCTTGATGAACATACCGCTGCATTAGATCCAGCAAGAGCTGAGTTGATTACGAATTTAACGAAAGAGATTGTTCAGCAGTATGGGTTAACAACATTAATGGTAACCCATAACATGCAGCAAGCCATCGATGTAGGAAACCGCCTCATTATGATGGATAAAGGGCAGATCATCCTTGAAGTGGATGAGAAGGCGAAGAAAGGATTGACGGTAGAAAAATTATTGGCAGAATTTCAGCGTATTCGTGGCGAACATTTGGTGAATGATCGCGCTGTGTTAAGTTAAGAGAGAAAATGTAGAAAATCGGATAAGTCGCCGCTTGGCTTATCCCATTTTTTCGAATAAAGATGGTGTTGCAAAACTAGAGTAAAAACTCAAAATTGTGCATAAGAATGCATAATTGTACATGCAGTAAATAGCGATTAAACCCATACCAACGTGGCTGTTCTAGTCCATCATTCTTTAATTGATTGAATGTCTGCTCAATCGAGTTACGGAAACGAAACAACCACTTTCCGAATTCTGTTTTCAAAAACGAAGGAATCACCCGGCCGTAGGCATCTTTTCGTTCATCACCATTTCGAGGATTAATCGGTGAAACGAAAAAGATCCCTGTTTGTTCCGCCATTTGACGGACTTTTTCACTGTCATAGGCAGCATCTCCAAGGGCAAACTCAATCTCCCATTCCTTTAAAGATGGAAATAATTCAAGCGCAACGGCTGCATCATTTCGATTCGCAGTCGTGAAGACATGGGATAAAATGACTCCCTCTGCCGTTGTACAAAGATGTAATTTATAACCTTTAAACCAGTTATACCGAGTGGAGATTCCCCATCTCGCTTGAGAATCATAAAGACTGCTTCGGAGCGCTGTACTGTCGATCATGACGATTTTTGGATATCGAACGCCTAAATCTTTGGGAAGTTGAGCATTAAAAGCGGAAAATCCTTGTTCTCGAAACCACTTACCTGCACGTGAAAACGTAGAAAGATGTGGAACCTCTTTAAGTCCACAAATACGCCGGAAGTAGCCAAAGCGATTCAGTGTGTCAACTAACTGACGTAAAGAATCAATGGAAAAATAGGTTTTTAAAAAGAAACATTTTAACAATGATTTTTTCGGAATCGGTGGTCGTCCTGTCACATAAGGTGTTTCTGGTAAAGAAAGTTGGTCGATGTATTGAAATAAAGCTCGTAAAAGAGGATCCATTTCGCTATTCATTGCATGTTCGATAACAAAATTGGAAATCATGATAGTGTCCACCCCTTGGAAATGTGTTTTTTAGGTCACTGTATATGATTTCCAAGACGGGTGGATTTTTTGTGTACATTTATGCATTCACTATGCGTTTTGCAACACGTTCGAATAAAAACAAATAAATATATAACGTTTTAAAAACGTATGTACTATAAATAGTTTTAAAAAGGGGTGAGAATGATGAAATCGGGGATGAAAGTGGGGGACACAGCTGTTGTGCAAGCAGTAGTCACTCCTGATATGTTTGCACAATTTGAAGGTAATGTCGTTCATCCGGCTTATTCAACCGTATCAATGGTGTATCACATGGAATGGGCCTCTAGAAAAATCATTTTACCATATCTTGAAGAAAATGAAGAAGGAATCGGTGCGGCGGTATCTGTAAAGCACATTGCCCCGACGACGGAAGGGACGACCGTCACCGTTACGGCGACACTCACGGAATTTCGTGACAATGTCGTTATTACGAAAGTCGAAGCAAAAAACGAAACGCAGGTAATCGGGGTAGGGAAAGTGAAGCAAGTGATTTTACCTAAGCAAAAAATCCAGCAAATGTTACAGCAGTCTTAATCCGTTGCTAGATTCATAGGAGGATGGGAGATATGAACACAATCACAAGCGAATGGAAATCAGTCGATATTTTTACACAAATTAAGGAACATGAACAAGTGATGTTTTGTAACGATGAAAAAACAGGATTAAAAGCGATTATTGCCATTCATAATACAACATTAGGACCAGCTCTTGGCGGATGTCGCATGCAGCCGTATCAAACGGTAGAAGAGGCTCTTTTTGACGTGCTTCGTCTTTCTAAAGGAATGACCTATAAATGCATTGCTGCTGATGTAGATTTTGGCGGCGGAAAAGCGGTCATCATTGGCGATCCACGTAAAGATAAAACACCTGAGTTGTTTCGCGCGTTCGGGCAGTTTGTGGAGTCGTTAAACGGACGATTTTATACGGGTACCGATATGGGAACGACACCGGACGATTTTGTCCATGCCATGAAAGAAACGAGCTGTATTGTCGGTGTTCCTGAGGAATACGGTGGAAGTGGCGATTCCTCTGTGCCAACTGCATTAGGAGTAATTTATGGAATTCAAGCAACGAACAAAGTGCTTTGGAGTAGCGATGATCTTCATGGGAAGACCTACGCGATTCAAGGATTGGGAAAAGTCGGTTTGAAAGTAGCTGAGCGATTGCTTGAAGAAGGGGCGGATTTATATGTATGTGACATTAATCCGTCTGCCATTGAATCGATTCTTTCCTATGCGAAGAAATTAGGAGCGGGTGTGAAAGTAGTTCAAGGAAGGGAAATTTATCAAACGGATGCTGACGTATTTGTACCATGTGCATTTGGCAATGTTGTCAACGATGATACGGTAGATGCATTGAAAGTGAAAGCGATTGTCGGTTCTGCAAACAACCAATTGTTAGACGTACGTCACGGACAACGGTTGAGGGAAAAAGGAATTTTATATGCGCCGGATTATATTGTCAATGCAGGCGGGCTCATTCAGGTGGCCGATGAGCTGTACGGCTCAAATAAAGCGAGAGTTCTTCAAAAAACAAAATCCATTTATTCGACGCTTTTAAATATTTATGCTCAAGCTGAAACCGAGAATATTACAACAGTTGAAGCGGCGAATCGTTTTTGTGAGGAACGGCTAGAGATGCGCAGCTGTCGCAATAATTTTTTTACCCGCAATAAGCGGCCAAAATGGGATGTTCGTCGGTAAACAACAAGGAGGGAGATTCGATGGAACAACAATTTCCGATGATTCAGGTGATGGATTACGAAGGATGTATTTTGATGCCGGAATATCGCAAAAAAATTACGAAAGAGCTTGTTATGGCATGCTATCGTCATTTGATTCGCACAAGAATGTTTGATCGGAAATGTGTGAGCCTGCAGCGACAGGGACGAATCGGTACGTACGCTCCGTATGAAGGGCAGGAAGCGTGTCAAGTAGGCAGCGCCCTTGCGTTAAAGGAAGGTGATTGGCTGTTTCCAACATATCGTGATCACGGAGCGACGATGACGTTTGGACATTCGTTAAAACATATTTTGCTGTATTGGAAAGGGCGAAACGAAGGGTGTATTCCGCCTAATGGAAAAAAAATCTTTCCACCAAGTGTGCCGATTGCCACGCAACTTCCACATGCAGCCGGGGCCGCGTATGCGGAAAAACGAAAAGGAACGATGAATGCTGCCATTGTATATTTTGGAGACGGGGCGACTTCCGAAGGGGATTTTCATGAAGGCTTGAATTTTGCGAGCGTATTTCATGCTCCCGTCGTCTTTTTTAATCAAAACAATCAATACGCGATTTCCGTTCCGATTACGCGGCAAATGAAAACAAAAACGATCGCACAAAAAGCATTGGCGTACGATATTGAGGGCGTTCGCATCGATGGTAACGATATTTTTGCTGTGTATTTTGAAACGGAAAAAGCGCTTGAACGAGCAAGAAATGGAGGAGGACCAACCTTAATTGAAGCGGTCACATGGCGCTATGGCGCGCATACGACAGCAGATGATCCAACAAAATACCGTGATCAGGAAGAAAGTAAACGGAGGCGCGAAACAACGGATCCAATCAGGAGACTAGAGCGTTTTATGAAACAGGAAGGCTGGTTTGACGAAGAATGGGTTCAAAACATCCAAGATGAAGTAACCGCTGAAATCGATCAAGCCATTATGGAAGTGGAACGTGTTCCCGAAGCGAATCCAGCTGATATGTTTGATTATGTGTTTGCTGAACCGACTTGGACGATAGAAGAACAGAAGAAGGCTTATTTTGCATGGGAACGGGGTGGTACAGCATGACAACGGCGGTGAACACGAAAACGTTGACCCTTGTTCAGGCTGTCAATGATGCGCTCAGGACGATGTTGCATGAACGAGAAGATGTCATTTTATTGGGAGAAGATATCGGCCAAAACGGCGGAGTATTCCGTGCCACCGATGGATTGCAAGCGGAATTCGGCGAGGAGAGAGTTATCGATACTCCTTTAAGTGAGGCAGGATTCACAGGAGCGGCGATCGGTATGGCAGTCAACGGGTTTCGTCCCGTGGTTGAAATTCAGTTCTTAGGATTTATTTATCCTGCCTATGAACAAATTATGACACATGCCGCACGGATTCGTTCACGAACGAAGGGGCATTTTACCGTACCGATGGTTATTCGCGCTCCGTATGGAGCCGGTGTGCGTGCTCCAGAAATTCACTCGGACAGTACCGAAGCGTTATTTATCCATATGCCGGGTATCAAAGTTGTTTGCCCATCTACTCCTTATGATGCAAAAGGATTATTAATCGCCGCCATTGAGGATCCAGATCCTGTATTATTTTTAGAGCCGATGAGATGTTACCGTGCTTTTCGCGAGGAAGTGCCAGAAGGAAAATATACAATCGAGATAGGAAAAGGCAAAAAACTGCGAGAAGGAGACGATGTCACTGTCATTGCGTGGGGAGCGATGGTGCCGGTGGCAGTGAAAGCGGCGGAAGAAGCCGAGAAAAAAGGAATTCATGCGGATGTCATTGATTTACGGACCCTTTATCCCTTGGATAAAGACATGATTGCCGAATCCGTGCAAAAGACAGGACGTACAGTCATTGTTCAAGAAGCACATGCGACAGGTGGATTAGCCAATGACATTATTGCTATTATCAATGATACCTCTTTCTTATATCAAAAAGCGCCGGTTGAGCGGGTAAGCGGCTTCGACACTCCTGTCCCATTTTTTGCTTATGAAGATGATTATTTGCCGACACCTGAACGCGTTCTTCGTGCAATTGATAAAGTCATTCAGTTTTAAAAAAGGAAGGGGCACAGAAAATGATAGAAGTCAAACTTCATGATATTGGCGAGGGAATGACCGAAGCAGTCGTTGTCCATTACTTAGTGAAAAAAGGCGATCGTGTGCAGGTCGATCAACCGCTTGTGGAAGTGCAAACAGATAAGATGGTCGCAGAAATCCCCTCGCCAGCAGCAGGGGTCATTCAGGACATTTTCGTTCCGGAAGGTCAAGCGATTTCAGTCGGTACGACGGTTCTTGCTTTAGAAACAGAAGAGACGCGACAACATGTGAAGAGCGCTCACATGAATCACCCGCCAGTCGCGGTTGCGCCTGAGAAAAAAACCGCTCCGTCAACTCGAACGGTCAAACAGCGTATTCTCGCTTCACCATATACACGAAAAATTGCTCGTGAGCATGGTGTAGATTTAGCAAAGATCGTTGGCACAGGGCCAGCAGGGCGAATCACAGATGACGATGTGCATCGGTTTCTCCAGTCTCAACAGGAAAAAGAGGATGTAGAATCGAAAACGAAAATCTTAACAAAAATGGATGCGTCAAAAGAAAAGAAAAATGCTATTCCATTCCGCGGCCGCCGCAAGCAAATTGCGAAAAAAATGACGCACTCATTATTTACGATTCCACATTGTACGCATTTTGAAGAAGTCGATGTGACCGAACTGATGAAGTTTCGCGAAGAATTAAAAGAGCATAACATCAGCATTTCAGCAACCGCGTTCTTTATAAAAGCCCTGTCGCTTTCACTGAAAAGATTCCCGATTTTCAACGCTAAACTCGATGAAAAGCATGAGGTTATTCATCTTGAGTGTGAACATCATATTGGGATCGCGGTTGACACGGAAGAGGGGTTGATTGTTCCGGTTATCAAACATGTCGAGAACAAATCGCTGCGGGAGATTCACGATGAAGTGAAACGCCTTACTCAAAAGGCACAAGAAAACAGATTGACACTCGAAGATGTAACAGGCGGTACGTTTACAATTAGTAATGTCGGTCCGCTCGGTGGTAGCATTGGTGCCACTCCGATTATTAATCATCCGGAAGTTGCATTAATGGCATTCCACAAAACTAAGAAACGGCCTGTTGTTACTGAGGATGACGAAATTGAGATTCGCTTGATGATGAATATCTCCATGTCGTTTGATCATCGCGTAGCGGATGGGGCAGCCGCGGTAGCCTTTACGAATTGTTTTGCTCAATTTATTGAAAATCCAAAATTGATGCTGATGGAGTTGGTATAGATTATGGTAGTAGGAGAGCTTGCTCATGAAAGAGATGTCATCATCATCGGCGGAGGACCAGGGGGATACAATGCGGCGATCCGTGCCGCGCAGCTTGGGTTGTCGATTACTCTTATAGAGAAGGAAGAATTAGGCGGTGTTTGTCTGAACAAAGGTTGTATTCCATCAAAAGTGTTTGCCCATGCTGCACAGAAAATGGCGGATATTCATCATATTGATGAACTTGGTATCGAGCTTACTGCTTCATCGTTTCAACTCGGAAAACTTCAAAACTATAAAGCGAAAGTAACTGCCCAGCTTCGACAAGGTGTGGAAGCGCTTTGCAAGGCAAATAAAATTGAACTTATCAAAGGGAGAGCTTCATTTTTAGCCGAGGATCGTATTGGAATAGAGGCGGGAGAGGCATTTGACGTCTATCAGTTTCGCTATGCGGTCATTGCTACTGGCGCAACGCTTATTCCACCAACGTGGATCGAAATCGATCATGGACGCATACTTAATGCTTATTCGATATATGGATTAGAAACGTTGCCGAGCCATTTACTTGTATATGGGAACGATTATATTGCTCTTGAAGTTGCGACGAGCTTTCGTGCTTTTGGCTCCGATGTATCGCTCATTCTTGAGGACGGAAATGAACATTTTGGCTTTGATTCATCAATTGGCCGTGAATTACAGCGGATATTGAAAAAAATGAAAATCAAAGTCTATCAAAAACATCGAATCAAGAACGTGGCATCGTCGCTAGATACGGTCGCTGTCACACTTAAAACGTTGGAAGGAGAAGCAGTGACAGTAGAAGGTTCTCATTTGTTCGTTTCCTGCAATATGAAAGCCAATATTGATGAATTAGGGATTGATCGTCTTAGCATGAAACGAACGGAACAAGGGTTTATTGATGTCAATCATAAGGCGCAAACCTCGATTCCTCATATATTTGCGGTGGGAGATGTGACGGGCGGCCCGATGCTTGCCGTAAAAGCGATCAAACAAGGAAAAGTCGCAGCGGAAACGATTGCCGGAAAAGAATCGGAAGTAGACGTGACGTTTCTACCGACGATTGTGCATTCACTTCCGCCGATTGCAAGCGTCGGCTTGACGGAAGAGGAAGCGAGAGAACAGTATAATGACATTCGTATCGGATACTTTCCATTAGCCGGAAACGGATATGCGGGCATTATCGGTCAAAAAGATGGATTAATCAAAGTGATTAGCGAAGCGAAAAGTGAAGTCATCCTCGGAGTCCATATGATAGGAGCGGGGGCGATTGAACTGATTTCAAGCGGGATTATTGGATTGGAAACAGTTGTGCGCGAGGAAGATTTCAAGTTTCCATTTTACCCGCATCCGAGCTGCAATGAAGGGCTGTTAGAAGCAACGGAAGCGTTGCAGGCAGAAGCGATTCATCTTTCACCAACAAAACAGAGAAAGAGTGAAAAAGAAGCAGTCTCACGCTGAGACTGCTTCTTTTTGAAAGATGTCTTGATGTTTGCTTTGGAGCGTCCGTTGCAATTCATGAAGGGAAGGGGATTCGTTTTTGAATGTATATAAACCGAGACAAACAAGTGAATATTCGTTGCCTGGATCAAAGACAACCTCGACGACTTCTTCTGTTCCGCAATCGATTTCTTGGAAATAATCCGCGCTGAACAGACGGACATCGGAAGTTTTATATTTTTTCAGAAGGATATGGTATCCCTTCTTTAATTGTCCAGTAAAGAGATGTTCCGTACCTATTAATTCATGAACAAGCATGATTGCACTCCCTCAATTCTACTTAAATAGAAATGTTCCGTAACAAATATACTACAAAATGAAAAAGATAGTACTCGGTTTTGATAAATGTTCAAAAACTTGTCACTTCTTTTTGTTACAAAAACGTTTTTAATAAATTAGAAACGATCAGAACAATTACGATTATGACTACAGACGTTATTTATGTAACAATCAAGAAGGAGCCGTTCAGTTTTGGACAGAGAGGGTTGCGAAAGAGAACTGGATTGGAGCGGAGCCAAAAGGAAAGGGAAACTCGCTCGTTCTTTATCCGAAATCGCTGATGTTAAATTGGCAACAACCAAAAGTGTTTATGGTATTTGATTGAGTGTGAAGATATCGAACGTACATACGAGATGATGAGAGCAAACGGAGTGAAGTTTCCAGGCGAACTAAAGCAAATGCCATGGGAAGCGTTTGTGATGTTCTTATTATGGAAGGGTAAGGCACTTTCCAAAGGAAAGGTGTTTTTTTTTACAAAAAATATAAACAATATATTAAGAAAAGTAGTGGTATAATTGGGGAACAGCGGCGTGAAGCGATGAAAGACATTGATGTATTTTGGAGGAGATAGATAGAGCAGAAGCGAGGAATTAATGATGAGAATACGGGATTGGGATCGAAATTTGAAAGTTCGTTTATTTAGCGAAGCGTTAATGAATGTAACGTTTTGGATGTTTTTTCCGTTCATGGCGATTTACTTTACGGAATCGTTCGGAAAAGATAATGCGGGATTGCTATTAATTTTTTCACAAATTTTTTCCGTGCTGGCGAGCTTAATGGGAGGTTATTACGCTGATCGGTTTGGACGGAAACGAATGATGGTGCTTGCGGCATACGGTCAAGGTGTCGCATTTTTTATGTTTGCGTTCGCAAGCTCGCCGTGGTTTACATCACCGCTTGTTGGATTTATTTGTTTTACGTTCGCGGGAATTTGCGGTTCGTTCTATTGGCCGGCAAGCCAAGCGATGATCGCTGATGTTGTGCCGGAAGAACATCGCAGCAGTGTATTCGCGGTGTTTTATACATCGATCAATATTGCGGTTGTCGTGGGGCCGATTATCGGAGGAATGTTTTATGCCGATTATCGGTTTGAATTATTGCTTGCGGTGGCATTGTCTGGTTTTGCATTAGCGACTCTTTTAGCGAAGTGGTTACGCGAAACCGTACCGATGGAGGTGGTTGTGGAACAATATAGCGGTAAATGGTACAAGGTTATATGGAAGCAAGTTCGTCAGTATGGAGTTATCGGGCGCGACCGGACATTTTTATTATTTATTGTAGCGGGAATTTTAGTCGGTCAGACGTTTATGCAGCTCGATTTATTAATTCCTGTTTATACAAAAGAGGTTATTGACAAGCAAACGTTATTTTCGATTGGCGATTGGTCCATCACACTAGGCGGGGAGAAGGCGTTTGGCTTACTCATCTCGGAAAATGGATTACTTGTTGCATTATTGACTGTTTGCGTGACAAGATGGATGGAGCGCTACCAAGAGCGTTTCGTGTTCGTCGGCTCTTCGATTGTGTACGGAGTGTCTATTTTGCTGTTTGGCCAGACGGAATCGATTTGGGGACTGATATTTATTATGGCATTGTTTACGTTTGCCGAGCTGATGACAGCAGGTATTCAGCAATCATTTATTTCAAAGCTCGCTCCAGAAGAGATGCGAGGTCAATATTTTGCTGCTGCCAGCTTGCGTTGGACGATCGGTCGAACAATCGCTCCGTTTTCCATTACCGCAACGCTTTGGATGAGTTACCAATGGACGTTTTTTCTTTTAAGCTTACTTGCCTTTGTCAGTGCATTTTTATATGTCATCATGTTCCAACGGTTTGAAAAACAGCGGGCGAAACGAGTGGGAATGCAACCATGAAGAAAGGCTGTTTTTTCAGGCACATGTTTAGGAGAAGTGGGGAGGATAAAGATGGAAATTACATTGATTCGGCATGGAAAATCTGAGTGGCAAGAACAGCGGTGGATGAGGCCTGCTGAGTTCGCCGAATGGGTGAAAGCCTATGATGAACATGGGATATGTGAAGACGATAAAATTCCTCTATTAACGCTACAAAAAGCAAAGAACGCGAACATGGTCATCACCAGTATATTGCGGAGAGCTGTTCATTCTGCGGAACGGTTACGACCATCTTGCCCAGTCGAAACTAGCGAATTGTTTCGCGAAGTAGAGATGCCAATTCCGTTTGCCCACGTTAATCTTATACGATTGCCGACCAACATATGGCTTATTTTTTCGCGGTTATGTTGGCTATGCGGCTACAATGGTAATGTTGAATCATATTGGCAAGCAAAGCAGCGGGCAGAGAAAGCTGCTATTGTATTATGCCGATATGCAAAAACGTACGGAAATGTCGTTGTTATTGGGCACGGATGGTTTCATCGGCTAGTAGGCAAACAACTAAGAAAACAAGGATGGAAACGTACAACAGCGGAAAGTGCAAAACATTGGCATGCAGTTTCTTATACGCTTTATAATAAATAGCCGAGAAAGCCCCTTCTTCCATAAAGAAAATGAAGTAACGGATTACAAATATGGTGTTTGAATTGGTGTGTACGAAGGCCGGTTGTTTCATTAACATATATTCCCTGTTTTGGTCATAAAGATGAACTAGGAAACATCAACGGAATGTCGAACAGGAGAGGGGAAGTTAGGTGAAACAACATGTGAAACTCGATACAAACACAGATGGAACCAAACAAAACGGTACAAAGGAGGTCAGTGGCGGGGAAGTCGCGGTACAGGCGCGCTATGAGCAGAGAAGGAGAGCGCGGCTTTTAGAACATGAGCGGCGAAAAGTGTATTATCGAATGGCGTGGCGCGTTGCTTTAGTCATCGCGGCGCTTTGGCTTATAGGTACTCTATTTGTTAAAGGATATGGAGCGTTGAAAAATGCTGCGGGAAAGGAAGTAGCGATGATGCGCTTTGAACAAGCGCTAAAAGAAAAAGATATCGCCGCTTTACAAACCTATATCCGAATACCTGATCCAACGATCCCAGTGAATGAAAAGACATTGGCTCCGCTGTTTGTTTATTTAGAGTCACACCCAAAGGCGTACGAAACAATTCATCATGATTTAGAAAAACAATGGAAAACGAAACACGTTTACATAAAAGGATTGACATCCCAGCCGCCCATTTTTTCGATGAAAGTGTATGAAAAACAATTTTTTTTGTTCAATCAATATGTATTTGAACCGACGTTATATTCTTTAGTGATCCATGCTGAGGGAGAAAATGTCACCATATTGGTGAACGGAAAGAAAGTTCAAGGGGAACCGCAAAAAGAACCATTTTCTAGAAAGCTCGGTTCTTATCTTCCCGGTGTGTATGAAGTGACTATTGTGAGAAAAGAAGGAGAAAAAACGACAAAAGAAACAAAAAAAATCGTTTTATTCGGCGGGAAGAGAGTGCATGAAGTCGATTTTTAGTCAGGAGATCCTTGCAAGCAATTAGGATCTCCTTTTTGTATTAATACGTAAATATCGCTTGGGCAACTGCCGAAATGATGATATCTTGCGTTTGAATAGGGGGAGCAGTTTGTTGTTCGGCAAGTACGACTGTTGATGGCAGGGAAGGAGACAGGGTGGGAGCGAGGCTTTCTTCTTTGATTTGAATCGGCATGTCATGAAGAGGAAGGCCGAGCGTGTGAGCGATGACGAACGCTTTTTCTTTGGCATTTTTTACTGCAATCGCGAGCGCCTGCTGGTAGTAAGGCTGCTCGTTGGCAAGTTTAAACTGAATATGGCGGGCGATGTTCGCTCCGTTGGCGACAGCCGTTTCGTAAATGTTGCCGACGGTTTTTGTATCTCTTACGGTAATGTCAAAAATATGTTCAACTTCGTAGCCGACTAATACAGAAATACCGTTTGTATAGTTATATTTTGGATAAATGGAAAACGAAGCGGTATCGATATCCTCTTCGTGCACTCCAATAGCCTTTAAAGCCTGAATCATGACGCCGGCCCGCTGGGCATTTTCTGAAAGCGCTTCACGAACATTCGTATGTTCAGTTCGAATACCGAGAGTGATGATGACGGTGTCCGGTTTGACTGTAACCGTTCCTTGTCCTGTCACGGTGATGGTTTGCGGCGAATGTTTTCCTCTTTGTGTGGGCAAGTAATGATGCATGTGCCAATCCTGCATAGAAGCACCCCTTTCGTTTAAGCAGCCTTATTTCGGTCGTCTTTATGGGTGACATCCCAATAATAGATGCGCGGCAAGCCAATATAGCACCAATATTCTTGTAATAATGTAATTCCGACAAAATATACCATTTGCCAGTCGATCTGTTTCATTCTTCTCATCTCCTCTGTACATTCTCTTTTTTACAGCATATTCCTCGTTCGAGTTGTCCTATGACGTACAAGAAATGAAACGAAATAGACAGTTCAAACGTATGAAATAAAGAGGACATGCTATAATGAAAGTATAAATGGGTTGACAAGGAAGGGATGAATGATGAAACGATTTTTTATGATGTTATGGCGCTTGTTCGTTTCGTGGAATGTCGGTTTGCTTGTAGCCGTTGTCACATTTTTTCTGTTTAACTATCAATTTTTTCTTTCCTTTTTATCAGGCACGGCGGCGATGGTTATTACATCAATGTATATGAAGCGAAGGGCGCATCGAATCGTGGCAGGACATCTTTTAAAAGAAGAAAAAGAGTATATTCGCTCACAGCTAGCAGAGGCGCGGAAAAAGTGGAAGCGAATCCGTCGAACGCGATTTAACGTTCGTTCGCTTGTTATGTGGCAAAAAATTTCACGCATTGCCACAACCGTTGAGAAAATGATCAGAGCAGTGGAGCAGTATCCGCACAAATTTCGAGTCGCGCAGTCGTTTTTTATTAACGAATTGGATTTGGCGGTGACCATCATTGAAAAGTACGTATATTTAGTGAATCAACCTGTTCGCAACGAAGAGATGAAAGAAGCGCTGTGGAAAACTGAGCGGCTTCTCGATGAGCTCGTCAAATCAGCGGAGCAACGATTATTGGAGCTTCTTTCAGACGATGTATTTGATTTGAATGTAGAAACGAAATTGCTGGAACAGTCGTTAGAGCAGCAAAAACAATCAGCAACGATGGAGTGGGGGAAGGAGAAGGAATATGAAACAGTCCGATAACATGCCGATGAATGAGTTTCGCGAACAAGAATGGACAAGCTCGCTCGATTCATTGTTAGAAAATCCGTTTTCTTTGCCGAGTGAGCAAGGGGAAACTCCGGTGAATGGGGAAAAGCAGCCGACGAAACTCATTGATACATTAAAGCAAGAACATCGGGAAAAAGCGCTTCAGCTTTCAAAGCAAATTGATCCGCGTAATCAACAAGCAATCGTCCAATATGGAGTAGCAGCACAGGCGGAATTATCTAAGTTTTCCCATGCGATTCTCAACCATGTGCAAGCGAAAGACGCCGGTCCGGTTGGAGAAGTCATTAGTGAGTTAATGACAAAAATCAAAGAAGTCAATCCCGACGATTTACTGCCGGCGAAAAAGGGGTTCTTTTCCCGATTGTTTGGTTCGGTATCTAAATCGCTGCAAGGCATGGTGGCGAAGTATCAAAAAATTGGCGTTGAAATTGATAAAATTGCTGACCAGCTTGAAAAGAATCGCCAATTATTGTTTCGCGATATTATGATGCTAGAAACGCTGTACGAAAAAAATAAAGAGTACTTCGATGCGCTTAATATTTATATCGCTGCCGCAGAGCTGAAATTGGAAGAATTGCGAACAACGCTTATCCCTGAGCAAAAAGCAAAAGCCGAACAGTCCGGAAACCAGATGGATATGCAAGAAGTGAGCGATTTAATGCAATTTGCTGACCGGCTAGAAAAGCGAATTCACGATTTAAAACTAAGCAGACAAGTAACGATTCAAACCGCTCCGCAAATTCGCATGATTCAACATATGAACCAAACGTTAGTCGAACGCATTCAGTCTTCCATTTTAACGGCGATTCCGCTCTGGAAAAACCAAGTGGTCATCGCTCTTACCCTGTTCCGCCAACAAAAAGCGGTAGAGGCGCAAAAGCAAGTGACCGAAACGACAAACAATTTGCTTCTTCGTAATTCGGAAATGCTAAAAACCAACAGCATTGAAGTGGCCAAAGAAAATGAGCGCGGTCTCATTGATATTGAAACGTTAAAGAAAACGCAAGAAAACTTAGTGACAACGTTGGAGGAAACATTAAAAATTCAACAAGAGGGTCGCCTGAAGCGTCAACAAGTCGAACGAGAACTCGTGAACATGGAAGAGCAGTTAAAACAAACGCTATTGTCGTTAAAACATCGAGGCTAACCTTATTGATAGGTTAGCCTCGATGTCTGTCTTTGTTTTGAGCAGTTCGCACGTCTAACTCTTCAGCCATTTCCGTCTGTAATTCGCGGGTCGTTACTGCTTGGTCATTTGTTTGTTCATCTCGATGACGAAGTACGTTTTTATCCATATAAGCATGAAACACTGCTTCACCAATAGCGACGAGCAAAGAAGAAAAGAAAGCTGCACTCCATATGGTTGTTAATTCACCGCGGTTGATTCCAATACCAACCCAAACAGCGATAAACACAAGTACAAAGTCAGCCACCGTAGCAGAGAAATTGCCGAATCTTGGCAACATGTATACATCCCCAAGCGTATAAGTTATGAGCGTCATCAACAAGCTAAAAAACAACAGTTCCGCTGATGATACTTGGAAAAATAGCGGCAGTATCGCCAAAAATATGGTGGCAAGTAACACATATTTAATAAGTAAAGCTATTAAGTGTCTCATTGGAGATTCTGTCCTTTATAGAACGATTATTCGGCAGGGCGATTTGGTCCTTCCAATTTTTTATCTCCATATCCCGGCTGTTGTTCCATATCTTTTTCTTGTTGGCGGTCTTTATATTGCTGTTCTCCGCTGCGATTTTGCTGAGTTTTTTTCATCTCTTGTCCATCCTTTCTACATAATATATGTTCTATCATTAGTTTGTCTTTTTTTTATGAGGTTATAATCTCCATAAACTTCCTCTTTTTATTTTTTTGCATTGTTTCAAATTAATTAATGAAGGTTCATGACAAGGAGGCACGATGTATGACGACTCAAGACAGTGTAAAAATCGCGGGAAGACAGTATAAGCCATCTGACTATGAATGTTCCTCTTCTTTATCTTCAGCGCTCGCAACGACGCATGAACAAGTGAGTGACGTATATACAGAAGGAACAATTGAAGCAGTGGTGGATGATGTGAATGGAAAAGACATTCCGATTCCCGTAAAAGAGAACGAATAAACATGAAGGCGTCAAGGCGTGAAGAAAAAGCCTTGACGTTGTTTTATTTAACCGATTTATAATAGAGGTTGTACAATTCATCATCAGGGAGAGGAAAGAGATGTGGCTGCTGGCTGCTGTATTGACCGCGGTTTGCTTTGGCATTAACAATACGCTGTTCAAGTGGAGTACCCGTCATTCGATGTCGAAGCAACATATTCAGCTCTATTTTTATCTTGTTGCCTTTATTATGATGGTTAGCTATGGGTGGATGAATGAAGTGCTTCATCCGAGTTTGGTTTCCGTATGTCTCGGCGCGCTTGTTGGGATTTGCAATGCAACTGGCAATCTTCAAATGTCGATCGCTTTTGAAAAAGGGCCGGCTAGTTTAACGGCTCCATTAATTGCTGTCAATGCCATTTTTCCTGTCTTAGCGGCGGGAATCGTGTTTGGCGAACATATTCCCCTTCTTCATTGGCTCGGGATTTTATGCATGCTATGTTCTGTAGCGGTCATTCAATATACACCGAATGAAAAGGGAAATCATGAATACATACCTTGGCTTGGACATATAGGAGTAGCGATCATTTCGTTTGGGGCTGTTGGGGTTTTGATGAAAGTATGCTCGACGCTTGGAATTGGTTCATTGGATGTGCTAACCGCGATGTATGGAGGAGGGAGTCTTTACTTACTGCTGCGCTACGGCAAGGAAAAGGGACAAAAGCAGGAATTTCGTTTAGGAGCGACGATCGCTCTGTTCAGTGTCATTGGATTTAGCTGCTACTTTTATGCTCTGAATGAGGGAATCGCGACGATTGTTTTTCCCGTTGTCAGCCTCAATTGTTTAGTTGTGGTAATGACAGGCTGTTATATTTTTAAAGAAAAATTAAAAGCCTATCAAATCGTGGGGATTGTGACAGCTTTATTTGGTTTAATTCTTACAAAGCTATAGGAAAAAGGAAATAAAAACGGATCGTATTTTGCTCATGTCTTGATCATACTAATGACTGTTTATTTCAACAAAGTAAGGAGCTGATGATAAGTGAAATGGCAAAAAGCACTGTTAACGTTACTAAAAGAAAGAAAAGACAGCTCAATCGCATTGGCAATTGATACATCTGCCCGTCCGGCTCACCCGCTTCTTATTCAAAATATTGTTAAATTATTCGAAACAGCGAGGCCAGATACGCTGTTAGTGCAGGCTGATTTCAAAATTCGTGACGTATCACCGATTGGAACAGCGGTGATTAAATATTTTAAGCATGGGAAATCGTCATATACGGAAGTATTAGAATGGGCAAAAGAGGAAAAAATTGATGCGCTCTTTTATATTACTGATGTGACGGGGTATTTTTACGAGGAACTTGAAGTTAATTATGAAGTGTTTTGGCTCGTTCCAGACGATTACTTGCCGCGTGTTCCATTCGGAAAACCGATTCAAGTGGCATAAAAGAACAGGATGTTCTGAAACCGTGATGTTTCAGGACATCCTTTTTTTAAAATGAAATTGGGATAGCTCCAGCGCCTAACCAGTTTGTTTCTTGAATTGATGCCGATGCAAAGCATCACTTGAAACATGATGCTTGATAGTTCGGGTCAAATCAGCCCCTGGGGGTGGCAAGCCGTTTTGTGGGTGAAGAACATTTGCCTGTAGATGTAAAAAGGGCTTGTGCTTTTCTTACTCCGGAACATTTCCCGCCGATGGGTCAGGTTGGAAGGAAGAGCGGTAGCCTTGATAGTGTACTTCGGTGACCATTCCGCTTGCGGCGTGATGCAAGTCGTGACAATGGAACATCCAATTGCCCGGGTTATCCGCTTGGAACGCAACAACATACTCTTCACCCGGTTTGATATTCAATGTATCTTTTATAACTGGATAGCCAGTTAGCGGAGTTCCGTTTTTGCTTAATACTTGGAAAAAGTGACCGTGTAAATGCATAGGATGATCGTCTGTTTTCGATGTATTAATCAGTTTTACTTTCACGAGATCTCCCTTTTTTACCTGAATGGGCTCTGTATTCGGGAATGTTTTCCCGTTAATCGTAAAGACGGTGTTGTTTCCAGCTGTAGCGGTGCCTAATTTCATTGTATATTCCAAATCATAGTGTTGATTCAATGTAAATGGCCCCGTCTCATGTTTTCCGTATGTGGTCACATCAAAAATGGGTAGCGGTTTATCAGAATTAGGGTGGTCGTTTTGAGTCGCTTTGCCTTCATATTCAATCCGCACTTTCATTCCATCGGTTCCCGCCGTTGTTCCATGGCATTCTAAGTACCATGTTCCCGGATGATTAGCCGTAAATTCAATGTCGTATCTTTCGCCTGGGGCAATCGCTAACAGTTCGTCTTTGATGAGTTTTGGCTCTTTTATTGGTTGTCCGTCGATAGCGGTGACTTGGAACTGGTGACCGTGCAAATGAAGCTTGTGAGTCATATAGCCTGCATTAATGAGGCGAAGTTTGACTCGTTCCCCTTGTTTCACTTTTAACGGTTCAACGAGATCCCCACTTTTCCCATTAATCGTGAAAATATCGTACATACTCATATCGTGTCCATTCATGTTGCTTGTGCCGTGCGCCATTTCATGCCCGCTATGTCCGCCTGTCGTTTCCGTCATTGGATGACTCATCCATTCGTCGATAATGAGCGTATAATCGCGGTCAATGTCCTCTTTTTCTTTCGGTTCAACGATAAGGGCGCCATACAGTCCTTTATCCACTTGGTTGACGCTGTTTTGATGAGAATGATACCAATATGTGCCCGGAACAGTTGCGTCGAATTCATACGTAAAGGTTTTTCCTGGCTGTACGGCGTTCATCGTTACCCCCGGAATGCCGTCCATATTGTTTGGAACAGGGTAGCCGTGCCAATGAATGGTCACTGGTTCTTTTAGTTCGTTTTTTAGATGGATTTTTACATGTTCTCCTTGTTTTACACGAATTTCGGTTCCTGGAACGGAGCCGTTATACGTGTATACAGGAAGTGTAACGTTACGATTGAGTTGATGAGTCGCTTCTTTTGCGACAATCGTAAATTCATTACCGGTTTGTCGGGCTGTTGTTTTTGTCTCGTTATGTTGGGAATGTTGTCCGTTATTGGTTGTCATATTGTGATTGCTGTGCGAGTTCTCATTGTGAGAGCAAGAAGCTAACAAGAAAACAAACAAAGCCGTTGCCACCGTCTTTTTGTTCATTCGTCATTACCTCCTTCATTTTTTAGAATAGAGAAAAAATGTGCAGAAATTATCGAGGACATGCACAAAAATTTGATACATTGGTGATAGGATAAGGACGAAAGGAACGAAGCGGTAATGAAAAACATTTCTTTTAAAATCGGTTTGTTATTTCTTGTATTTATTGTACTGATTGAAACAGTGTTGTTTTTTACCTTATATGTTCATGTAGTGGAATCTCGCGTGAAAGAAGAGTTAAATGCTTTACAGGCAAGAGGAAATAGCCATCGCGCTGTGTTGGAAAAACATTATGGTCAATCGACGATTGATCATGTGGCGCTCATGGAATCGGAAGCAGATACAGATGTCGCCATCACCGATGAAAAGAAACACATTCTTGCTTATTCTAATCGGTTACAGCCGGAGATGAAGCGAATCATTCGACATTCTTCCGCTCAGGTTCCACGCGAGGGGAAAATCATTGAATCGCACTGGAAAACAGAAAAATATATTGCCGCTATCAGTCCGATTCGTTTACACCATCACACTGTTGGCTATGTGTATATGTTTCAACCAACAGAGTCGATTAAAGAAATGATTTGGCGGATCAATCATTTGTTTATGTTGGTCGGAGCGTTATCGCTTCTGGCAACGATTTTCACTATTTTTCTATTGTCCCGGATTGTTGCTTCTCCGCTTATCCATATGAAAGAAGCAACAGAGCGCCTGAGTAGAGGGGATTTTTCCGTTCACCTACATGTAAAAAGTAATGATGAACTAGGAGCGCTTGCAAAAGCGATTCAATTGCTATCCAGAGATTTAGCGCATTTGAAAAAAACACGCAGTGAATTTTTAGCGAGCATTTCGCATGAATTGCGCACTCCGTTAACGTATGTAAAAGGGTATGCAGATATTGTAAGACGAAAAGAATTGAGCGAAGAAGAAAGGATAAAATATGCAACGATTATTTATGAGGAGGCCAATCATGTGGCTGCTCTTGTCAAAGAATTGTTTGATTTAGCTCAACTTGAACAACATTCATTTTCGATTCAAAAGGAAGCGGTGAAACTATATCCATTTATTCAACGTGTTGCGGATAAAATGGCACTAGCGTTTCAAGAAAAAGGAATTCACTTCGAGTATCGTTGTCCGTCTTCTTTGTCGCTTCAAATTGATCCCAATCGTTTTGAACAAGTGCTTGTCAATGTATTAGATAATGCGTTGAAGTATTCGAAGCGAGGGGGGCACGTTCGTTTAGATGTTGAAGAAAAATCGAAGCACGTGCTCATCACTGTTGCCGATGAAGGAATCGGCATTCCCGAGGAAGATGTGCCGTTTGTGTTTGAACGGTTTTACCGTGTTGATAAGTCGCGAGCCCGTTCCAGTGGTGGAAGTGGATTAGGATTATCGATTGTAAAAGAAATTGTAGAAGCTCATGGGGGCACCGTTAAACTGGAAAGCAAAGTAAACAAAGGAACAATGATCACGATTGAATTAGAAAGGGATATCGAGCAATGACAAGAATTGTGTTGGTCGATGATGAACAGAGAATGCTTGATTTGCTGGAACTATATTTAGCGCCAAAAGGGTATGAATGTATTAAATGTCGGTCAGGCGAGGAGGCGATGGACTATGTTCGCCATAATGTATGTGATTTAATTTTACTTGATGTCATGATGCCTTACATGGATGGCTGGGAAACGTGCCGAAATATTCGGCAGTTTTCCGATGTGCCCATTATCATGGTCACTGCAAGAGATCATAAACTGGATGTTGTAAAAGGGCTGAAAATCGGGGCTGACGATTATATTACAAAGCCGTTTGATGAAGACGAATTAGTGGCGCGAATGGAAGCTGTATTGCGCCGCACGAGAAAGAATTCCCAACTTGAAGATAGTGGTCTTGTGTGGAATGAACTGACACATGAAGTGACATATAACGGAAAAAAGATTCCGGTAACTCCAAAAGAGTTTGGATTGCTAGGGTTATTTTTACGGAACCCAAACCGCGTGTTTAGCCGGGAACAACTCATTGTTTCCCTTTGGGGATATGATGCTGAAACGGAGGGAAGAACGGTTGATTCCCATATTCGTAATTTGCGTGAAAAAATGCGTCAAGCAGGCTTTCCCATTGATGAACGATTAGAGACAGTTTGGGGAATTGGTTATAAGTGGGTTACATCATATTGAGCTGTTTCTATTTCACTATGTTTAGAAGGAAAGGAGTTTTTAACGAAGGAAGTTGCCCAAGCTCGACGAATCATTCCAACCCTGAATACGGACTTCCTATACGCTAACGTACTGCGCAGGTTTAGCTTTTCGGCCAGTATAGGAGCATGTGTTGGTTGAGAATGTTACATGGCAGGCGCTTCCCCCTTCTATCTCCAGTTTTCAAAGAGAGATTTGTGCAAAGAAACTACATGTTCATTAACTGCTACGAAAAAGGGGATTTGCACCTTGATCATTTCGACATCGTGCATTTAAATAAAAAATACCAGCTCACTCAATGAGCTGGTATTTTTTTTATGTTTGTTAGAAAACATGACAAACATTTTTTGTTGGAAATCGGTTTCAATAAAAATAACCGTTGAAAACGAGTGTTTTATGTAATATATTATAACATAAATATGTGATAATAAATAACAAACGAGAAGGGGAGATGAATATGGATCCGAAATCGTTAGCAGCAGGGCTTGATTCATTATGGGTGATGGTGAGTGCGATATTAGTCATCGGGATGCAAGTAGGATTCGCGTTGCTCGAGGCGGGGTCAACACGAATGAAAAACTCTGGCCATGTAGCGGGAAAACAAATTTTAAGCTTTGCGATTGCTTCCCTTGCATTTTGGGCGTTTGGCTTCGCCATTACGTTCGGAGCGGGCAATAGTTTCATCGGTACGGAAGGATGGTTTTTAAAAGAAGGAAAAGAAACATTTGATTCTCTTTCATGGGCAAATGTGCCGTTATCGTTCAAATTTTTGTTCCAGCTCGGATTTGCCGGAGTATCACTGGCAATCGCGTGGGGAGGATTTGCTGAACGGGCAAAACTATCCGCATACTTTGTTTTTGGAGCGATTTTTACGATTGCTATTTATCCAGTTATCGGTCACTGGGTATGGGGCGGCGGCTGGCTCGGCAAGCTAGGGATGCAAGATTTTGCTGGTTCAACCGTTGTTCATTTGCAAGGCGCGATTGCTGCTCTAATCGCCACCGTACTGCTTGGACCGCGCATTGGGAAATTTAATAAAGATAAAACGCCAAATGTGATTCCGGGGCATAATCAAGTATATACGGTCATTGGTGGCTTGATTTTATGGATCGGTTGGTTTGGATTTAACGCGGGAAGCACAATGGCGGTAGGAGATGGTTTTTTCGGATATGTTGCGTTAACGACAAACTTGGCCGCGGCAGCTGGCGCGATTGCCGCAATTGTCACTGCAAAAATTCTTGTCGGGAAAGCAGACATTCCAGCGATGGTTAACGGTGTGCTAGCAGCATTAGTCGCGATTACCGCAGCGTGTGCTTTTGTTGAACCATGGGCAGCAGTCGTCATTGGAGCGGTAGCGGGTTCATTTACATTTTGGACGTCGATTTATTTTGAACGAAAAGGGATTGATGATCCGATTTACGCATTTTCTGTACATGGAATTGCCGGAATCATTGGCACGATTTCAACTGGATTTTTCGCATCTCCTCGTTTAGTGGAAATAACGGGAGTTGGGAAAGCAGGGCTTGTTTATGGTGGAGGATTCCATCAATTAATTATACAAACAATTGGGGTGTTAGGCGCAGCTGTTTATGTTGCGATCGCATCATTCATTGTATTATTTGTATTAAAGAAAACAGTTGGATTGCGCGTCACAGCCGAACAAGAAATTTCCGGTTTAGATATTAGTGAACATGGTTCGTACGGTTATCCGGAGCAGTTGGATCCTGCGTTTATAAATCATTCAAAGACAATGGTGCAATAATTAATCATTGCGGAGAGAGCCGGATTGAATTCATTCAATCCGGTTTTTTCAAAAAAGGAAGAGATGAGCATGGAACAGTTATACGAGCTTATTCAACAAATTGACCGGGCAAAAACGGTTAGTGAACTAAGCGCATATCACCGTGAGCTTGCTTATCGGTTGCGAAATTTTATTGAACGAGACACAATTTATTCACTTTCCCATACCCTGACCGATGTGCATGATGCCCTCATGAAAAAAGCGCTTGTTTTTGCGGAAGAAGAAACTATTCATGCTGCGGTCGGTACCCCGCCTAAGAAATGGTGCTGGTATGTAATGGGGAGTATGGGGAGGGGGGAGCCGACATTATGGACGGATCAAGATAATGGCATTCTGTTTGACTGCGCCCCTGAACATGAAGCGTCTTGTTACGAGTTTATTCGTTATTTTGCAACAGTCGGAACGAACTATTTGCATGAGATTGGGTATCCGTATTGTTCCGGATATGTTATGGCGACGAATCACCGTTGGAGCAAATCGCTTCGAGATTGGGAGAGACAAATTGAAACGTATATTAACCATCATTTTCCAGATGATATCCGCTTTCTTTTCATTGCGATGGACATGCGCCCGATTTATGGATGCAACGAATTAATTGTGAGCAGTAAGCAAAATCTCATTGAATGGATTGGCAACGAGCCGCTTTTATTAAAACGAATGGGAGAACATGTCATTTTTCCGCACGTTCCTCTTGGTTGGCTTGGCAACATTCAAATCGAGCGATGGGGAGCGTATAGCGGCTCCATTCATCTAAAGCATAGCGGATATGTACAACTTGTGAATTCATTAAAGTTTTTATCATGTCTAGGAAACATTCCGGCCATGACGACGTTGGAGCGATTACAGGATATTGATGCTCGAGTGCTTTTGCCGTCACCGCTAGCGAAAAAGGCGGAAGAAGCGTTTTTGACAAGCCTGTATTTTCGATTGAAATATTCGATGGAACTAGGAAATGAGCGCGACTATGTCCCGTTGCGTGTACTTGACCGAAAGGAACGACTTCAACTAAAACGGGCGATGAAAACAGCAAAACAATTGCAGCGGTTTGTCATTCGACGGGCAGGTGAGTTGCAGGATGAATGAGCAACATCGTTTTTGGCAACGGGCGCTTCGCATGTTGTCAATGGGGGTGCCGAGAGAGCAATTGTCATCAGTGGGAGAAAATGACCATCGTGCGTTCCAGCAAGAAGTATGGGTTCGCACATTGCTTAAAGAATTACAAAAAAAGCGGATTGATATGAATACGCGCTTGGAAAACGCGACATTCATTGTCGTGGATACGGAAACAACAGGATTTTCTCCGCAACATGGTGATGAAATTTTTGCGATGGCTGCCGCGAAAACTATTAATGGGACTTTGAAAGATTTTTATTTTACACTTATTCGTCCAGATAAAGAGATTCCAGACCACATCTCGCAATTAACGGGAGTCAAGACAGAAGATGTGCAGGCTGCTCCTCGTTTAAAAGAAGAGATGAACAACTTTTTATCATTTATTGGCGATGGGATTGTAATAGGTTACCATATTGGTCACGATTTATCATTTATTAATCATTTTCTTTGGACTGAGTACCGCACAAAATGGATAGCGCGCTTTTTAGATATGCAGCAAATTCTTGAAATGATTCATCGAAATGCCGTGTTTTCCACATTGGATGCGGCACTGAGTTACTATCACATTCCGTGTGAGAAACGACATACAGCCGATGGGGACGTGCAGGCGATGGTGGAGCTATGGAAGCGGATATTAGAAGAATTAAAAAGCCAAGAAATAGAGACATTATATGATTTATATGCCGCGTTAAGCATTGCATAACAGGCTATCTCTTAGTTTGTGAGATAGCCTGTCATAATTATAATGGCTTTGTTGGTGTTGGTTCGGCATAGCCTTCTTTATATTTCGCATCAATCATACTGCGAATCTCTTTGATCGATTTTCCTTGCTCGTATTCGGAAATCGCTTCAGCGGCAATTTCTAAACAAACTCCGCATTTTGTAGCGTGGTCATCCCAAACGACAGCACCATCTTTTTTGTTTTCGTATACGAAACAATCATAGTTATTTTTATGGCCGGCTGCTTCCCCGCATCCGCAATAACATGGGATGCTTTCTAACAATTCCTTATGTTTTGCTGCCTGCTGATAAAGGACTGCCATATCTTCTTCATATTGGCTTAAAAAAGTAGGGAGATGGTCGATCGATTTTGTTGTTTCGCGTATATCTCCAGAGCTTGTTGTGTATTTCATCGAATGATGGTTTTGGTTTTCTGCTGCTTGATCACCGGAACATGCGCTCATCACTAAACTCAGCGACAGTATGCAGGCTGCCATCATTGTTGCACGCTTCATTCATCTCATCCTTTCAACCATAAGTGATGTTCAGGGTATGACGTTATTTTGAATCTAGCATATGAAAAAGAAAACAGCAACACTTTTGACAGAAAAAAGAGGCTGCCTCTTCATAGAGACAGCCTGCATTCTTATTGCTCTAAAAAGTATTTTTCGATATCATCCAACATTAAATTTGCTGCAAGCACGCCGCCAGCTGTATTCCAAATCGTATCGCTGACTTTATAGACTTTGCCTTGTTTTGACACATTTAAGTTTTTAAAGAGAGGGTCGTTAATCCATTCTTTTTCTAGTTTCGTTGCGGCACCATCACCTTGCTCATATGTGAAGTAGAAAAGGATATCTCCATCCATTGCTGGAATGCGCTCTTTCGTTACGCCTGTTTCTGCAAAATCATTGGCGTTTTGTGATTCAGGACGAGCAAAGCCCAATTGATCTAAAATCACGCCAGAGAAGGAGTCTTTATGATAAATGCGGACATCGCCTGACATAAAGCGGACGATGGATACTTTCATTTTTAATTTGTCGCCTAATTTCGCTTTTAAGTCTTCGATGCGCTGATTGTATTCAGCGATGACTTCTTTTCCTTTCTCTTCTTTATTCACCGCTTTTGCGTATAACGTAAAGTTTTCTTGCCAGTTTCCTCTTAATGTTTCTGAAAATACCGTTGGTGCAATTGCTTTGAGTTGCTCATAAATTTTTTCATGGCGCAATTTATTTCCGATAATTAAATCTGGTTTTAATGCGGCGATCGCTTCTAAGTTTGGTTCACCTTCGGTTCCTACCACTTTGACCCCATCCATTTTGTCTTTAATATGGTCGTACCAAGGGTTTCCTGTCCATGATTTTACGGCACCGACCGGTTTTACTCCTAATGCTAGCAGTGCTTCTGTTCCTTCGTTAGTTAAAATGACGACACGTTTTGGAGTTCCTTTGATTTCTGTTGTCTCCATTGCATGCTTAACTGTGTAGCTTGTTGATTTTTCCGTTTTTTCGCCGGTTTGCTTTGGCTCTGCTTCTTCCTTCGAGCCGCAACCTGCGAGGACGAGAAGAAGAGCAATCACGATCGTCGCAAGAAGCGAACATCTTGATGGTTTGAACATTATGTATTCCCCCTGTTTTTTGATAATGATTTTCATTTACAAGAAACATGATAATGGTGATGATAATCATTGTCAATAATGAATTATGAATATAGTGAAAAAACAAGAAAAAGATGATTGAAACATATTGACACTGATATTCATTATCAAATAGACTTATATCTAGATAGAATTACATATATTTCATATTAGGGGAGTAAGCGCGAATGTTAGCAACCAATCAGGCAAAAATCGCAGGGCTTTTATTATTGGTCATTCTACTTGCGACAAGCATGTGGATGAGCATTATTTACGGATATACAGATACAAGTTGGAAAGTAGCAATCGAAGCCTTAATCAATAATAATGGTTCAAATCAGCATATCGTCATTGAAACGGTCCGCTTGCCGCGTGCACTCATTGGAGCAGCAGTTGGAGCAAGCCTGGCGATGGCAGGGGCGTTAATGCAAGCATTAACGAAAAACCCGCTCGCATCGCCGGGGATTTTTGGAATCAATGCAGGAGCAGGCTTTTTCATTGTATTGTTTGTAACTTTCTTTCAAGTTAGTTCTCTTCATATGTTTACATGGCTTGCTTTTGCCGGTGCTGCATTAGCTGCTATCATCGTGTTTGTCATTAGTTCAGTCGGCAAAGAAGGAATGACACCGCTGAAGCTAACACTAGCAGGCACGGCTGTGGCCGCGTTATTCGCTTCTTTAACGCAAGGATTATTGGTAGCTAATGAGAAGGCGTTAGAAGAAGTGCTGTTTTGGTTGGCTGGGTCTGTGTCGGGACGAAAGTTGGAAATGCTAGTCGCTGTTCTTCCTTATTTTCTTATCGCGTGGACCGGCTCGCTTTTGTTGGCGCGAAAGGTGAATATCCTTATGATGGGAGATGATGTTGCCAAGGGGTTAGGGCAGCGTACAAATGTTGTGAAGTTCGGAGTGGCGCTCCTTGTGATTTTATTAGCGGGCAGCTCAGTGGCCGTAGCCGGACCAATTGGTTTTATTGGGATTATTGTTCCGCATATCGCGCGCGCATTAGTCGGTGTCGATCATCGCTGGGTCTTACCATATTGTGCCTTCATCGGCGGTATTTTATTAATCGCTGCCGATATTGGAGCGCGGTACGTGCTTATGCCGCAAGAAGTGCCTGTTGGGATTATGACGGCGTTTATCGGTGTTCCATTCTTTATTTATATTGCCCGTAGGGGGATTTTGGCCAAATGAGAAAGTACATATCACTTCGAATTGGAAAACAGATTTCATTTTTAATAGACAAAAAGGCGATGATCATAAGCTTACTATTGTTATTGATAAGTATTGTAGTATTTATTGTAAGCGTTGGAAGCGGAGAAATGTATATTTCGCCTCTCGATGTGGTAAAGACACTCGTCGGTAGCGGTTCAGCGATGAATGAGGTCGTCATTCACTCTTTTCGTTTGCCGCGCATCCTTGTTGCACTTTTGGTTGGCATGTTGTTAGCGGTAGCCGGCTCGATTTTGCAAGGAATGATCCGCAATCCGCTCGCTTCTCCGGATGTACTCGGCATTACGGGTGGTGCAGCGGTAGCGGTTGTCGCGTTTTTTGCGATGTTTAGTGATAAAAACAATTCGTTAACGATCAGCATTCATTGGTTGCCGTTAGGAGCTTTTGTCGGTGCGACGGTTGCTGCGTTTCTTGTTTACTTATTGTCATGGAAAAATGGGATTACTCCGATGCGGCTGATTTTAGTGGGTATTGGTGTATCAGCTTTCATGCAGGCGTGCACCACCTTACTGATGATTACGGGGCCGATTTATCGTGCCAGCCAAGCGAACGTTTGGATTACCGGCAGCGTCTATGGAGTTTCGTGGAAACATGTCTCGTTTCTTGTGCCTTGGGCCGTTGTTCTCTTGCTGATAAGTTTTATCTCGGCACGAAAGATGAATATTCAAGAATTAGGAGACGAACTCGCGATGGGTGTGGGAGTCTCCTTACAAAGACAGCGCCTGTTCCTTCTTTTATTGAGCACGGCGCTAACGGGCGGAGCAGTTGCATTTGCGGGTGGAATCGGGTTTGTCGGGTTAATGGCACCACATATGGCGCGGAGGCTTGTCGGTTCTTCTTTCGGTGCTCTGCTCCCGGTTGCTGCCCTGTTAGGAGCGATTTTAGTCATGCTTGCCGACTTAGCGGGACGCATGCTGTTTGCTCCTCTTGAGATTCCAGCAGGGGTGTTTACTGCGGCTATCGGTGCTCCGTACTTTATTTATTTGTTGTATAAAAGCCGACATTGATAGAGAGGTGGGGATAGGATGAATGCATTACAAACGAAAGAGCTAACCTTATCTTACGGAAACACAATTATTATTAATGAATTAAATTTAAGCATCCCAAAAGGAGAAATTACCGTTTTTATTGGCGGAAATGGTTGCGGGAAGTCGACGTTATTGCGTTCATTGGCCCGATTGCTTAAACCGACAAGCGGCACTGTATTGCTTGAAGGGGAAGCAATTGCAAAATTGCCGACAAAAGAGGTGGCAAAAAAATTGGCGATTTTGCCACAATCGCCGACCGCTCCGGAAGGGCTGACTGTTCTACAGCTTGTCAAACAAGGTCGCTACCCATATCAAACATGGTTGAAACAATGGACGGAGGAAGACGAGAAAGCGGTACAGCGCGCGCTTGAGGCGACAAGAATGATCGAATTGGCTGAGCGTCCTGTTGATTCGCTCTCCGGAGGACAGCGGCAGCGAGCATGGATTGCGATGACGTTAGCACAAGATACGGACATTATTTTGCTAGATGAACCGACGACATATTTGGATATGACGCACCAAATCGAAATTCTCGACTTGTTATTTGAGCTTAACGAAAAAGAAAAGCGCACGATTATTATGGTTCTTCATGATCTAAACCTTGCGTGCCGCTATGCTCATCATATCGTCGCGATTCGCGATAAAAGTATATATGCCCAAGGAAAGCCAGAGGAAATCATTTCATGTCAGCTTGTGAAAGATGTGTTTCAAATGGATTGCCAAGTCACGTATGATCCATTATTTGGAACACCGCTTTGCATTCCATACGGCAAGGGAAGATGCATTTTACAAAAGGAAGGCGTTTCGTAATGCTTCTCTCTCCCGATGAAATAAAAGCATTAGAAAAATTTCGCCTTTCAACAACCAGAACGGCTTCGTTATTATCGATTCGGGTTGATCGATTGTTTCATGAACGAACGCTCCTTTCCTATTTGGAAGCTGTGCAGCAGAAAATCAGAGCGGCGAACAAGACAGTCGCTGCGTCCATTTTTATGAAGCGATATAGCTTTATTGCTGTCATGTCGCTTTATGCGATGTCCGTATGGAATAAGCGGCTTTCATTGTCATTCGATCGTATATGGATCGAAACGGACGATGAGGAGAAAGCATGGTTACCGACGTTTCGATTTGAAAAGTTAGAATACGAAGTGACTGATGGCAATCGTAACGCGTGGCGGCAAGAGACGATTCGTCTGCTGTTTGCGGAACATATTTTTCCTGTTATTGAACAGTTACAGAAAATGACGAAAATTTCTCCGTTAACACTATGGGAAAATACAGCGATTTACATCTTTTGGTTATATGAAACATTGCTCAAAGACGAGGCGTTAGAGGATATTAATGCTCGACTTCGTGACGATTTTCAGTTTGTTGTTCAACAGGCAGATGGAACATTATTCGGCTCCTATCCTAAAAACCCATTAGGGCGTTTTTGGAAAGAAACAAACGGCATTCGCCAACGGACAACGTGTTGCCTTCACTATCAGACAGCAGCTCGTTCCCATTGTCGGACATGTCCAGTGCGGCGTCCATAAAGACCATCTCCTTCTTGATGGCAAGAGGGGATGGTTTTTACAGATCTGCTGCATTTCTCTGTTGATGTTTAGAGCACTAAAAAAGATTGAAATAAATTAGTCTTGCTCAACTACTGCCACCCGTTCATATAACAAGTTAAATCTGTACTTTATCTTCTTTTAATTCTTTGTATGTAAATTCAACTAGTTTGCTGTTTATAAGTACGCAGCTATGTTCATACTTCTTCGATTCAGTAAGAACTAAAGGTAAATATCTCGGTATCATTTCTCCTACGCCATCATTTTTTTCACCCAATATTCAAGGTGTATTTTTCCAATTTAAAATACCTTCATCTGTTTTTTTAGGTGTGGGATATGAATAATCATCGGGTATATCGACAAGAAAGACATACATTCCGTCAGAATAGGCATTATCCACTTTCCATGTAACAATGCCTTTGAATTCAATCTGAAAGCCGCTTATGTCAATACCTGTTTCTTCTTGCACTTCTCGAATCACACACTCTAATGGCGTTTCATTATTTTTTACCTTTCCACCTACCCCATTCCATACTCCCTTAGCCGATGCGAATTCACGATTTAACATAAGTAATTCATTACTCCTTCTAATGAAGCACAAAGTTTGTTTATACACGAAATCCCCCTCTCTAATTTGCATCATCCTCATTTTACCATTAGTAAGAAGAAATGCTCATTTTTTTAGAATTGGCTTTCTTCAACTAAACCGCCTGTTAACTGAACAAGAAAATCAACAACATTTTGTAACAAAGCCTTTATAAATATCATAAAGCAAAATCGTTGACTTATATACCGTACTGGGGTATTGTATAGGTGAAGAGGTGAAAACAATGTCTTATGATATGTGTCATCACGAACAAGAAAGGAAATTAGCCGAGCCGCGCGATGAAAAAGAGAAAGAATTATTAGTAAATCGTTTGAAGCGGATTGAAGGTCAAGTACGCGGCATTCAAAAGATGATTGAGAACGATCGGTATTGCGTTGATGTACTCATTCAACTGTCTGCGGTGACAGCGGCATTGAAAAAAGTGGGGTTCCATTTGCTCGAACGTCATACGCAACATTGTGTACGGACAGCAATCGAAGCAGGAAGCGGAGACGAGGCGATTGAAGAATTGATGAAAGTATTGGCGCAATTCTCCAAATCTTAATGGAGGGAAAGTGATGAAAAAACAAATACAAATTGGCATTACCGGAATGACGTGTGCCGCTTGTTCAGCGCGAATCGAAAAAGTGTTGAATAAGATGGACGGAGTAAAGGCGAACGTCAACTTGGCGATGGAAACGGCAACGGTTGAATACGATACGGATCGTATGAGCCCTAACGATATTGTTGGAAAAATTGAAAAGCTTGGCTACGGCGTTACGACGGAAGGTCTAGAACTCGATGTATACGGCATGACATGTGCAGCGTGTGCGTCACGTATTGAAAAAGGACTAAATCGTCTCAACGGCGTAACAAAGGCGACCGTGAACCTCGCTTCAGAATCTGCCTTCGTTGAATACCAACCGGGGGTAGTTGAACGCGAAGAGATTTTACAAAAAATCAAACAGCTTGGCTATGAGGCGAAAGTGAAAGAAGAGCGAGATCAGAAGCAGCAAGCGAAACAGAAAGAAATCAACAAGAAAAAACGACAATTATATGTTTCCGCTTTACTGTCTCTGCCGCTTCTTTATACGATGGTCGGGCATTTTGGTTTACCGGCGCCACATTTTTTAATGAATCCGTGGGTCCAGTTTGTATTAGCGACGCCGGTTCAATTTTACATCGGCTGGCCCTTTTATGTCGGGGCGTTTAAAGCATTAAGAAATAAAAGTGCCAATATGGATGTGCTCGTGGCACTTGGTACATCAGCTGCTTATGCATATAGTTTTGCTGAAAGCGTTCGGACGGTGAGCAACCCAGCTTATATGCCACATTTATATTATGAAACAAGTGCGATCCTCATTACGTTGATTTTGTTAGGGAAGTTGTTAGAAGCGTTAGCTAAAGGACGAACGACAGAGGCCATTTCAAAATTAGTCGGCTTGCAAGCGAAAGAAGCGACGGTCATTCGGAACGGTGTGGAAACGAAGGTACCGATTGAACATGTCGTCGTCGGCGACGAAATCATCGTAAAACCTGGCGAAAAAATTCCTGTCGATGGGGAAGTCATTTCCGGACGTTCGTCCGTCGATGAGTCGATGATTACCGGTGAATCGATTCCTGTGACGAAAGATCCCGGTGATCAAGTGATTGGTGCGACAATGAATCGAAACGGAACGATCACTATCAAAGCGACAAAGGTAGGAAAAGATACAGCGCTTGCGAACATTATCAAAATCGTCGAGGAAGCACAAGGTTCCAAAGCACCGATTCAACGAATGGCGGACCGCATTTCATCATATTTTGTTCCAATTGTCGTGATGATGGCAGCTGTCACGTTTTTGGTGTGGTTTTTCTTCATTCGCCCTTATGATGTGCCGGGTGCGCTTGAAGCAGCAATTTCAGTGCTTGTCATCGCTTGTCCGTGCGCACTAGGTTTAGCGACGCCGACATCGATTATGGTTGGAACAGGAAAAGGGGCAGAACATGGCATTCTTTTTAAAGGAGGTGAGCATTTAGAAACCGCTCAGCGGATCGATGCAATCTTACTTGATAAAACGGGTACCATTACGAAAGGAAAACCTGTTGTCACGGATTTTGTGGCAAACGATCCAGAAACGCTGACCTACGTCTATGCGGCAGAAAAGCGGTCGGAACACCCGCTTGCAGAAGCGATTATCGCCTATGCGAGCGAACAACAAGTCCCGCTTTATGAAGCCGAGCAATTTGAAGCTGTTCCGGGGCATGGAATTATCGCAAAAGTCAATGGGAAAACCGTACTTGTCGGAACGAGAAAATGGCTGGCAGACCATAAAGTCGATTATACAGCATTTACAGAGCAATTAATAACATATGAATCTGAAGGAAAAACGGCGATGCTTATCTCGATTGACGGTGAGGCCGTCGGTGTCATCGCCGTCGCAGATATCGTCAAAGAAACAGCGAAACAAGCGATTGAGCAACTGCAACATCTCGGTATTGACGTCTATATGGTCACTGGCGACAATAAACGAACAGCGAAAGCAATCGCCTCTCAAGTCGGTATTGATCATGTGTTTGCAGAAGTGTTGCCGGAAGACAAAGCGAATTATGTCAAGCGGCTTCAACAACAAGGAAAAATCGTTGCCATGGTCGGCGATGGGATCAATGATGCGCCGGCGCTTGCAACGGCTGATATTGGCATTGCGATTGGCACCGGTACAGATGTGGCGATTGAAACAGCGGGCATTACCATTGTTGGCGGCGATTTAACGTTAATTCCGAAAGCGATTGAATTAAGCCGCAGAACGATGAAAAACATTCGCCAAAATTTATTCTGGGCGCTTGCGTACAACTCAGCGGGGATTCCGATTGCCGCTATGGGACTGTTGGCCCCGTGGATTGCCGGGGCGGCAATGGCGTTAAGTTCTGTGTCTGTTGTAACGAACTCACTCCGTTTAAAACGAATCAAACTATAGAAAAAGAGAGGATGATCACGATGGAAAAAGTAACATTATCTGTATCAGGCATGAGTTGCGGACATTGTGAAAAGGCGGTGAAAGGAGCTCTCGAAGGGCTTAACGGTGTTCATCATGTGACGGTTTATTTACAGGAAGGAAAGGTTGATGTTGAATTTGACGCAACAAAAGTCGACATCGCTGCATTGAAACAAGCGATTGAAGAGCAAGGATACGACGTGGCATAGCTTGTATCGTGGCAAAGCGGCAAATGTCGTTTTGCCATTTTTATTGAAAAAATTTGTTGATTTTTCGTGCTATTTCCGTAAAAATGGAATTGAAGGAATATAAAATGATTCAAAGGCAGCTTTTTCATAGGAATAACGAAAATATAGCTGAGAGGTAATCGTTTATATGACAGACAAGTTTGCTGCTTTTTTTTATCATTTTAATGATGCCGTTGTCATCTTCGATACGACTGAACGAGTTGTCTATGTTAATCGAGCGTGCGAAACGTTGCTTGGCTGGAACAAGCTTGATATGGCACATGGACACTTGCCTTGGTTGCAGAAAGATGAAATAGAGATTGTTCGTCATTTGCTAAAACGAGTGAAAGCCGGAGAGTCGATCTCAAACGTAGAATGGAAAGCGAAGAGAGCATGCGGAGACGACGTACCTGTAAGTGCTGCTTTCTCCCCTATTTTTGATGAAAGTGGAAACGTTGCTTATATCGTATGCATACTGCGTGATATAACGAAACAAAAAGAAATGGAAAGGGCGTTTCAAGAGAGCGAACGGCGGTTTCGATTAATTGCCGAGCATTCATCTGACTACATTCTTATCCTTTCCAATCACGGAAAGCTCATGTATATTTCTCCTTCTTTCCAAAACACCTTTGGCGAGATCGACGAAGGAGATATACATCAATTATGGAATTATGTGTATGAGGAAGATGTACCTGTAGTCAAAGAAAAATTCAAAGAGTTATACCGTACACACGAAATACAAACAGTGGAATTTCGTAAGCGGAACAAACAAGGTGAATGGATATGGATGGAGGCACAAGGGAAAGCGATTTTAAATGAAAAGCGATCGCTTGATTATGTCATTGTGACGGCGAAAAATATTAGTGAGCGGAAAAAATATGAAGAGAAATTGCGCCAACTAGCTTATTTCGACTCGTTAACCGGAATTGCGAATCGCACTTATTTTGAAAGGCGTATCAAGCAGCTTGTCAATGACAAGACAACCTTTGCGCTATGTTATTTAGATTTTGATAAATTCAAATGGATTAACGATCATTTTTCCCATCAAGCAGGCGATTATTTTTTGCAGGAAGCGGTTAAGCGCGTGCGAAGCGTGCTACGGACAGAAGATTTTTTCGCTCGAATTGGAGGAGATGAGTTCGTTCTTCTGTTGCCGAATGTGACGAAAGAGGACGTCACAAAGCTAGCCGACGAGCTTATTCAAACGTTTCATCAACCGTTTTATTACGAAAAACAACGGATTCAGTCAACGCTTTCAATTGGTATTGCGTTTTTTCCAAAAGATAGCGAACGGATTGAGCAGGTCATGAAATATGCCGATCAAGCGCTTTACCATGTAAAAGAACGCGGAAGAAACGGATATGAATTTTATCGTCCCGCGCAAAACCGAAAAGCGATGATTGAACAAGACTTGCCCTTTGCCATTTTACAAGAGCAGCTTTATTTATGTTATCAGCCGAAAATTGAGCTTGGTAGCGGATCGACAATGGGTGTGGAAACATTGTTGCGCTGGCGGCATCCGGCGTTAGGAGAAATTCCGCCGCTTGAATTTATTCCGCTTGCTGAACAAAGTGGATTTATTTTCGAAATTACGCTATGGGTGCTCGAACAGGCATGCCGTCAAGTAAAAGAATGGCAAGCGCACTTTCCAGATTTAAACCTAGCGGTTAATTTGTCACCGTTTTTATTAAATCGAAAAGAGCTCATTGATCATGTTATACATATATTACAAGACACGGGCTTCGCGCCGGAACGTCTAATTTTGGAAGTAACAGAAAGCGGTTTAATGGAGAATATTGAGACAGGAAAACATATTTTAACGGAATTCAAAAACGTCGGTATTCAAGTGGCGATCGATGATTTTGGCACAGGTTTTTCCTCGCTAGCCTATATTCGCAATTTGCCGGTTTCACTTTTAAAAATCGACCGCAGCTTTATTCAAGGAATTGCCGAAAACTCGAAAGATGCTACGATTGTGGATACAATTATCCATTTAGCGAAAAGTTTAGACATTAAAGTGTTAGCGGAAGGAGTGGAGACGGACAATCAAGTATCTCTCCTCCAACAAATGCATTGTGATTTTGCCCAAGGATTTTATTTTAGTAAGTCGTTAGAAGCAGAAAAATTGCAGCAATGGCTGGAAGCGTATAATCAAACTGTATTTCTCCAAGAAGGCAACCACTCTAATGTTTGAGCGTTAGGGTGGTTGCTTATTATTTCTAATTGTTTTTTTTCTTACATTTCACAAACTAAGATAAACGAACGACGATGGGGGAGTAAGATGATTGGGGAATCGTTACCGCTAGATCAACCGATGAAAGAGCAAGTTCTTCGTTCTTTACATGAAATTATTGAAGAGGCAGAAGCAATGCGCCAGTCTCTGTTTGAGGAGAATTGCTGTATATTGTCGCGCTTAGAAACATTAAAAAAGCACATTGTCCGGGTACAAACGATGGCTGCTTCCTTTTATCTCCATTCATACTTATCGGCGTATACACCGCATTATGTCGATTTATCGCTTGCAGCAAAACATTTGGCAGAACGGCGACATGGTGCTTTGATCATTATCGAACGAAATGATTCAGTTGACCATTTATTACACCACGGAATCCCAATAGGGGCGAAAGTTTCCCATACGTTGTTAGAGACAATTTTTTATCCCGGCAATCCGCTTCATGATGGCGGAACATTAATCCGTTATGACGAAATCGTTTCCGCCGGTAACATTTTACCGCTAGCCCAACATGTCACTTCTGGAAAAAAGCTAGGTACCCGTCATCGTGCTGCCATCGGGTTAACAGAACAAATCGATGCCCTCGTCATCGTCGTTTCTGAAGAAACTGGAACCATTTCGTTCGCGATTAACGGGCAATTGTACGCGTTACGTTCTTGAACATAAGGAAAAGGAGCGAAAAAGATGGAATTTGTACCAAGAAGTGTGATGATCAAAGAGTTGATCGACACATTACAACCGATCATGGACATATACAACCTCGATCAAGTCGGCATTTTTGAAGAAGAAGGGGAAGGGAATCAGTATTACATGGGATATACCGTTAACAAAGATGACCACATGATCGTTCTTCACATGCCGTTTGTAAAAAATGAACGCGGTGAACTCGCTTTGCAAAAACAGGAATGGACAGTTCGTGTAAACGGCAAGGAGCAGAGCGAATACCATTCGCTCGATGAAGCATGGGCTGATATAGAGCGAATTTAGAATACATTTAGTGTTATATCAACAAAATAATAGGCTAAACAGAGAGATAGCTTTTTGCTTAACTCTGTTTAGCAACATCGCTTGTCGCATGTAGGGCTTCTTTTCTAACTTTATTTATATAATTGCTGTTTAAACCGGTTTCGGTTTCAACATTGTAAAAGTTCATCATTCTAAAAAATGATCATGTAATCAGTCCAGATGGCTTGAATTTTTATGTTAGAAATTCTATTAATAGCGCTCTCCAATAGTAGGGGATATTGAAGCAGGTAAAATTTTTGCGAATCAAGTTTTGATATGGGAACATCGTAACTATTCCGTGTTTTGAATACTTCCATGAATATGGTTGATGCTTATTTTTTAACATATAACATATCTTTTTGATTTAGGGAAAGAGCTATTCTTTCTGTAGACTGTCCATTTTTAATCATCTTTTTGTAAAAATATGCAAATTGTATATGGACTAAAATGTTGGTGGAGGATGATAAGCAAAAATAAAGAAAGAGGACTCCCTTCTTGATATAGTAATAGGTGACAAAACTAAACTCTCAAGAAAGGAAGGTCCTCTATAATGACAGATACCATGTTTTCAATGAATTGAAAAGAGCTAGAATCGGATTATTTCAGGAATTATAGGGATTATTTTCTATTTGATGGTGTAGATATGAAATCCTCTTGGTGAAATACTCGAGAAAAGCGGGACCATCGGAGATATAAAAGACAACTATTGATACTGTATTCGGTCCAGTTACATTTCGATATCGGTATGATCGGGGGCAGGAAAACAAAAAGTGGGGGTTTTGTTAGATCATCGAACTGAGTGCAGCGGTCCTTCGTATCGAATACAGCCTATCAATTAGAGATGTTTATGACGTATCAAGTCCATAGTCATAAGATGATTCGCCAACGCCTATTAGCATGTCACGTTAAGACAAAACCAGCGTATGCGGAAGCTCCTGCGATGGTGTTGTTTGTGGAGGGGGACGGAGTCGTTACCCATATGCAGCGACACGAACAGAAATATAAAGAACAGAAAGTCGCAGTCGTTCACAAAGGACGAAAATAAGAGAAAAAACAAATCCGGCTCGTACAAAAAAGAATTATCATCAAGAAGGGGGTTGAAGAGTTTTTATACCAACACTATGCGCAGGATCACCATGCATGGTTAGTCATCAACGGAGAGGGAGTTCTTTAGATTGTGACGTGTACCGGGGGATGTATACATATTGATCGATCCCATATTGCCAGGGGACTGAAAACCTATCTACAGAATCATAAAGAGATGTAAGAGATGTATCGGAAAGCATTGGTGCAATATGACGAGAAGGTCTTGCCGACCTGTTGCGTTCGCTAGAGCGGATTTTTGATCTAAGGTGCACGAATGGGAGTGATTTGTGGCATGGCTTGAAGCGAATCGATCGTATATCTATGATTACCGGGACGTGTTGAAACATGCAAATACCATGCGATGGAATCAATAGAAGCGATAATGTGGGGCTTTGCCGGACGAATGAAATCAAAATACAGTTGGATGGAAACAGGTGCCAGTGAGATGGATCGGTCTGATGAAAAACGGTGCAATTGAGCCAATGTGACGCTTCACTGAAGATATGAAAGAAACAGATATCAAGGGACATATGAAGCAATGGGGATTGAAAGAAGCGCTGAGAAATTATCGAAGTTATTCAGACAACCTTCCCCTTTTGGATATCCAACCAAGTTCTCCATGTGAATGTGGACAGGGGGGGGCGGAATCCATAAAAAGTTTTAAAAAACAAGGCGGAAAGAGAGAAATGAAAGAGGAGAAAAAGTATAGAAAACGCTTACAAACAATCCTATTTTAAAAGTAAAAAAGGGGAAGAAGCTTCCGCGAAAATTTGACTCATACTGCAATTGTTGACTTGTATAAATTCATTTTTAATATGAAACAATTACAAGGAGGTAGGCATGGGTGTTACAGGATATCACGATCTAAAGATAGTGGCTCTTTTCATGATTGTTGCTATTATTTCTTTTTGTTTATCTCTCAATGTATTGTTAAGAACCATACATGGTCAAACGAATAGAACAATATGGATATTAATTGGAGCAACAACAATAGGTTTAGGAATTTGGTCCATGCATTTTATAGGGATGTTAGGGTATCAATTGGATAATACTGCTTTAACTATTTTTTCACTTTTCTTAGCAGTGTTAGGCCCTTTTTTTGCCTTATATTTTGTAAGAAGCTCCAAAGCAAAATTTTCTGCCGTCATAATTGGCAGTATTTTTATAGGAATGTCTATGATTTTAATGCACTATATTGGGATGTCCTACCTAGAAACAGGATTATCAATCTATTGTAATAAATATTTGATTTTATTATCAATTATTGCTGCATTTTCCGTTTCCTTTCTATCTGTATTTTTTTCATTCTTTTTTATCAATCATCATTCAAAGTATAACTTTTTAAAAAAAATGGCTTGTTCCGTCATGGTGGGAAGTGGACTTTCAGCAATGCATTATACGGTGATGAAAGGAATTTCATTTTGTTACATTCAAGGGGATATGGATTTTGGGATTCGTTCTTCCGCCCTTATGGTTTCAATTAATCATTTAACTTATGTGATCGGTTTTATTATATTAATCATCTTGCTTGCGACGATATTTATTGCCTGTGCAGACCGTGATGGAGTATTAAAATTGAAAGAATTGACTGAAGTGCATTATAAATGTTTATTCGACTATAGTCCATCTCTAGTGTTATCGGTGAATCTTCGGGGAGTGATTATGAGTGTAAATCCAAAAGGGACAGAATTATTGGGGGGAAATACGGATGAATTAATTTCAACCTCTTTTTACTCTTTTTTTCCAGAGAAGGAACATAAAAAAATTAAGGAAGGATTTAGAAAAATAGAGCAAGGAAATTCTTGTAGTTTTGTTGCTTCCATTATAGATAAATATGGAAAAGAAATTCCTATGCAAATCACTTTGATTCCGATTGTTTACAATGAAAAAACAATCGGGTTATTTGCTGTTGGAAGAGATATAACAGAACTGCTCAAGTATAAAGTACGTATTGAAAAAGCACAAAGAGATTTGCAAGATACAGTTCGTCGACAGCAAGGGCTGATTTTTAAATTTGTTAAAAAAGGAGAATCATTTATCCATACATTGTGTGGCGGCGAGTTGCTTCGCAAATTAGGATTATCCTCACGTGATATTATAGGAAAAACCTTGCATGATTTTTTTCCTAAGTCTATTGCTGATCAGAAAATGGCATATTATCAGCAAGCTTGGGAGGGACAAACGTTATATTGCGAAGGTAACATAAATGGTATTAGTTATTTAGCAAGCCTTTGTCCCGTAAAAAAAAATGGCAAAGTCATTGAGGTCATTGGTTCCGCGATTGATATTACGGAACGAAAAAATATGGAGCAGGCTATTATTCGTGCAAAAGAAGAAGCAGAAAAAGCAAACGAGGCTAAGTCGGAACTGATTTCGAAAATGAGCCACGAGCTCCGGACACCATTAAATGGGATTCTAGGTTTTGCCCAATTGTTAGAAATGGATCATTCTTTAAACAGCCAACAACGGGAATTTGTACAAGAAATATTAAATGGCGCCCGGCATTTGGTGAATCTAGTAAATGAAATATTGGATCTCGCGAGAATCGAAACTGGAAAGTTAAAAATAACTTATGATGTTATTAGACCTGATTCCATTATTGATGAAAGTATCAAATTAATTCAGCCTTTGGCAAACAAGAGAAATATACAAATCATTAATCAAGTAAGACTAGATGAACATGATTACGTGTATATTGATTCCACAAGATTTAGACAAATTTTACTAAATTTATTAGATAACGCAGTAAAATATAATCGTGAAAATGGCAGAGTGATAATTACCGGGAGAAGTGAAGGAGGAAAGATATATATACATGTAAAAGACAGCGGAATCGGCATTCCTGAAGAAGAATGTGACAGGATTTTCGAACCATTTTACCGAATACAGGGGACAGGAGTCGATGGCACTGGTATTGGCTTGGCTTTTGTCAAGCAACTTATTCAATTAATGGGTGGATCCATTGGAGTAGAAAGTAAATTAGGAGTAGGCAGTGATTTTTGGATTAGTCTTCCCGCCATGAAAGATATTACTTTTTCTAGCGAACGGTTGAATTATACTCATTTGTATGTAGAGAGATTGTCGCAAATGGGACGAAAGAACATTTTATATATTGAGGACAACCTAGCGAATTTAAAATTAATGGAAAAAATATTCGAATCGTTTCCCAGCTTCTCATTATTTTCTGCGAACTGTGGAAGAGACGGCTTAGATATTGCTTTTAAGGGGAGAATAGACCTAATTCTTGTTGATATAAACCTTCCAGACATAAATGGATATGAGGTATTAGAGGAATTACAAAGGAATGAACGAACAAACAAAATTCCTGTGGTAGCCCTTAGTGCTAATGCCATGCCCATCGAAATACAAAAAGCATTAAAAAAAGGATTTAAGGAATATATTACAAAACCATTAGAAGTTGAACAATTTTTAAGAAAACTAGAACAAATTTTTACACAGGATGAAATGTAAGAGAATTGGCCTCTTCAGTTGGGGCAATTCTCTTTTTTTATCAGTTTTTGCAAGATAATGTCGTAAAATGTCGGAAAAAATGTCTAATATGTCCCGTCTCTATTCTAATAAGGAATCATAGTTGTCTGATATGCGCATAGATGATTAGACAAACAGGAAGAAAAAAATTATATTCAATTTCACACATAGGGATGTTCAAAGTAAGTGGTTGTATAAGGTGTACGTTAGCTGCTGTCGCATATCAAATTGTGAATTGAGGGAGTATCCTATGAATTTTTGTATTAGAACGTGGCTGGTTGAGGGAAAGCAATTTGAACATGTTTATCAACCGATTTGGGATTTAGATACTTGGAATATATTTGGCTATGAAGCATTAATGCGTGTTGTAAATAAAGCTGTACCAAATGTAGAGCATTTGTTTCAAAGAGCCAGGGAAGAAGGATGTTTATACGAACTTGACACTATGGCTATTGAGAATTCAATATCTAATTTTCCTTTTTCTCACTTAAATAAACAATTACTATTTTTAAATATTTATCCCTCAACGATCCTTCATGAGCATTTTGAGGATTTCTTAGATGATTTAATTAGAAAGTATCCAGTGATACGCGACCGAATCGTATTTGAGCTGAATGAAACTAGGGATGAAGAAGACATTTGGGAGACTGCTCAGTTAAAAGAGAAAATACAAATTGTAAAAAAATATGGATTTTATGTGGCGATCGATGATGTTGGAAAAGGAGTATTCACGCTTCAAAGGATCATTGAATTTCAACCAGACTATATCAAGTTGGATCGGTATTTCTCAGAAGAGCTAGCCATGAATAAAGAAAAGCAGCAAATGATTTCTTTACTAGCAAACTATTGTAAGAGAAAAATGGTGTTAGTGTTGGAAGGGATTGAAAAAGAAATTGATTTAGCTCAAGCAAAATTACTAAGAGTACCAGCGGCACAAGGTTATCTTTTAGGAGAACCTCAAAAATTATTTTAAAATAATGATTTTGGTTGAAAATAATATTAAACTTTATTACTGGCAGGTGCAAAACGGTGTTGTATTTAGCACGGAGAAGTGAATTTTCTGCAGCTCATAGTTATCGGATTGAAGGTTGGAGTGAAGAGGAAAATCAAAGAGTTTTTGGGTTATGTAGTAATCCAAACGGCCATGGTCATGATTATCAACTGGAGGTAACTGTTAAAGGAAATGTAAATCCGTTATCAGGTATCGTATTAAACATTACAGAAATTGATCGCGTTATTAAAAAATTTGTTGAAAACGAACTGGACGGAAAATTTTTGAACCGGGAACATTTTTACTTTCAAAAGCACATCCCTACTACCGAAGTAATAGCTACATATATTTGGAATTCGTTAGAACCTCGATTTAACGGTTGTAAGCTTCATAAAATCAGATTACAAGAAAATGATGATATTTACTCGGTAAAGGAGGAAGGAGAGTTGGTGCAGCTAACAAGAAAATATCATTTCAGCAGTGCGCATCGTTTGCATAGTCATCAGTTAACAGAAGAAGAAAATCAAAAATTATTCGGGAAATGCAATAATTTGTACGGCCACGGTCACAATTATTATTTAGAAGTTACCGTAATTGGTGAACCTGACCCTATTACGGGCATGGTCGTTAACTTAATGGAACTTGATGAAATCGTGGATAGAGAGGTCATAAAAAAGTTTGATCATAAACATCTCAACCTAGACACTGAAGAGTTTAAGGAAATAAACCCGACATCTGAAAATATAGCTATTGTCATTTGGGAACTTCTATCTCCACATATTTCAAACCTTTATAAAATTGGTCTTTGGGAAACACAAAGAAACTACTTTGAATATTTCGGTCCACATAAGGGGCAATAAGCATGTTCGATTTTGAAAAATTAAGAGGAAAAACGATTGTCATTACAGGAGCCAGTCGCGGCATAGGATATGAAACCGCGAGACAATTGGCTAATTTCGGTACTAACTTAGTTTTGGGGAGCCGTAATATTACAAATCTCAGTTTGGAAGGGTTCGAGCGTGCGAGTAGTGTTTCGCTTGTTGAGGTAGATGTTTCAGACGAAGATTCTGTTAAAAAATTTTTTCAGGATACAGTTGAGAAATATGGTTCGGTAGATGTACTGATTAATAGTGCTGGAACAGGGGTTTTTGCAAGTATTTTAGAGTCAGATACACAAGATTTTGACATGATGATATCTGTAAATTTAAAAGGTACTTACCTTTGTTCGAAGTATTTCGGGAAACATATGATAGAGCAAAAGAATGGGAGAATCTTGAACATTGTATCCATCGCAGGAATAACGGCCATACCCGGCTGTGGGGGATACTGTGCATCGAAATTTGGCGTATTAGGATTAACGCGAGTTCTTCAAGCTGAGCTTCGATCCCATGGTGTATATGTTTCAGCGGTGATTCCCGGGGCAGTAAACAGCAAGTTTTGGGATAATATCGAACCTAAACCGGATATCAGAAAGATGATTTCAGTAGAGACATTAGCCAAACATATCATTTATTTACTGATACAACCGGAGGACGCTTCCATTGATGAAGTAGTGATTACACCGCCTCTCGGAATATTGTAAGGAGGCGAGTGGGACAGTGGCAGGAATATTTAAAAGTTTCTTTCGTAGAACCGATCATTCAACCAATCATTCCTCCTTATTCTGTACCCCGGATTTGCCTTTATCAGAGCTATTGTATAGAACGAAAAGAGGGTTTTTGGCAAGAAAACTGGGGCAATATATTGGAATGAACTCGAAAGATACGGAACTATTTCTTTATGATTCGTTAATAAACAAGACATTCAAGAATGCCTCTACGGATGAAGCAAGATATTTACTTTATTTAAGCGAATCACTGCTCGAATGGGGGAGAAGTGGTGAAGATATTCCCGCAAAAGTAAACACATTGAACCAAAATACAGACATCATTAACGCAATGTTAAAAGCATATGACATCTACAAAGATGAATTGTTTGGTGATTTAGCTCAATCGGAGAAAGAGGAGCCGAGAACTCCTGAACAACAAGTAGTAAGTGATGAAAAGTGGGAAGTATATCGCGATGTTATATATGCGGCTACTCAAGAAAAATTTTTGCTAATAAAGGAAGAAGAAATCGAGCAATTTAAAAAGGGGAAAGTCGTTTGTGAAGAAGAGGTTAAGACGCGTTCAGATATTCCGAAATGCAGAAATTTAGTCAAAGAGATTTTTGAGGAAATGGGAATTAGCAAATCGGTTGCGATGAGCTGGTTACTAGTAGTATCTGAAGCTATTACTAACATTATCAAACATGCCGAAGAAGGAAAAATGACTTTAGTAAAAGATGAATTGACAAATGAATTGCGGTTCATTGTGGAGGATAAAGGTCCGGGTTTTTCTGTGAAAGAATTACCAAAAACTACTTTACTTGCTGGATATTCGACAAAGAAGTCATTAGGGCAAGGGTTTACGCTAATGATGAAAATTGCAAAAAAAATATTATTATTTACATCTCCGCGAGGTTCTACACTGATTTTAATTTTCGAACTGGAAGAAGGAAAGGGGGAGGGGTTAAATGCTACTGGATAAAGAAAGAAGCATGAGTACGATCGAAAAAACTCTTCTTACAGCTAAGTTCATCGATGGATTTTGGGATCGCTGGATTGTGCATGGCGTGAAACGAGAGGACATTATATTTGTTCGCTCCTCTCTTTCCAGTAAAGAAGATTGGATGAAAAGATGGGGAACACTTGCAGACTTATTGATGCAAAAAGCAGAGGCGCTTCCAAGTGTAGAAGCGGAGATCGTATTTCGGACAGCCGGTCTTTATTATCATTTAATGCAATGGCTTATACCAGAGAGAAATGACGAAAAAAAGAAGTGGTTAAACCAAAGTCTTAAAGCTGTTCGAATTGCTGATGATTTATCGCATATTGAAACACACTATGTTCAACTAGATGTAGATCAGAAAAAATGTTTTGGACGAGTTTGCATTCCTTCAGCCCCAAAAGGGATCATCATTATAATTAATCCTCTAGATTCAACAAAAGAAGAGCTTTTTACGTATGAAATGGATTTTTTAGAGAAGAGATTTGTCACAATCAGCTTCGACGGTCCAGGTCAAGGGGAGACATATGTGTTTAGCAGTTTGAAAGGAACGAAAAAACGGTGGGAAAAGTTCGTCAATTTATTAATTGAATTTGCATCTTCTAATTTCTCACTGCCTATTTATGTGTTTGGGACAAGTTCAGGGGCTTCTTGGGCCGTTTATAGTAGCTGTCATCCAAAAGTGGTGAAAGCTGTTGCGGTCTCGCCAGCATTTTTAAGCGAAGAAATCAGCCTGCCTGATTACTTTACGGAGCGAGTACGCTTTGTAAGCGAACAAGAAGATAAATGGTTACCTTGTTTTGAAAAGTTAGCATTTCGCAATCCAGTTCTATTAATACATGGCAGGCAAGATGTTATGGTATCCAGTGAAGATATCTATAACTTATATCAACATTTGCCAAATGGAAAGAAACTTTTAGAGTTCGATGACGAGGGTCATTGTTGTAACTACAAACTTCCTGAAATCCGTCAGTACGCTATGACATGGTTTCAAGAGAAATGAAGGTGAAAAAATGAGCTTTGAAGAATTTCGCCAATTGATTTCAGAAATATCGAAAATACCGGTAGAACAAATTAACAAAAATTCTTCCTTTCGAAACGATTTAGGAATTGATTCATTACAAATGGTGAATCTACTTATTGAAGTAGCAGCAAAATTAAAATTAGAGTTACATATGATTCAAAGCCGTTTAGATTTTCAAACCGTAGGTGGGTTATATGAGTCTTTCGTCAAGGAGAGGGAATGATGGGGAGCTTATATCAATGGATTTTTAATAGCGAAAACTTAGATGTAAATAAAAAAGTTTTAACAACGCAAACAGGAGATTTTTCGTTATACGATATTCAAAAAGGTGTAGAAACATATATTTCTCTTTTAAAACGAATAGGAGCAATCCGTGGGAAAAGGGTCGCATTAATTGTTCCAAGTGTACCGAGCTTTTTAAATTTATTATTGGCGGTTAACCAACTGGAAGGGATTATAGTGCCAATTAGCCCATTTTTAAGAAAAGATGATTTAACAAAAATTCTTGAATTTATCAAACCACATATCGTTTTTACGATTAAGCAATATAATGGCTTTGATTTTTCTAAAACAGTCTATGATTGGGCGCATTCTATAAAAGAAGAAACCGTTATTTTTGAATCTGATAATTGCTTGAATTGGGGCACACTGGTAGTCGAAGGACCTCCGAAACCTGTTGAAAATGAGTGTATCGATATTATAGGTTGTACATCTGGTAGCACTGGTATTCCCAAAGGAGTAATGGTTGATTTAGAATTTATTAAATTTACAGCTGAAGCATTATCAACTTCAATGGTGCTTTCAAAAGAGGATCGATTGTTTGGTATGGTTCCTGTTTCCGGATTATTCGGACTATGTTTATTACTAACAGCTATTAAAAGGCAGGTACACTTTGTTGTGACTGAATCATTTAGCTTTCCAGATATTATTCAGTTACTAAAAGAACATTCAGCTAATAAGCTCGTTACAAGCCCTTCTTTATTTAGAGCATTATATTTATTGACAAGAGACGATGAAGATACCTTTTATAAACCATTAACAATAGTTGGGCTTGGAGGTGAAAGTATTTCACCAGACTTTATCCAGACAGTGTCATCCATCAAAAATTGCAAAATGATAAATATGTACGGTCTTAGTGAGCTCGGATGTATTATGTTCAGTAAAAATGATATCCGAACAGGAATAGAGTGGGCTTTAACACCAGGAGCAGAGATTAACGTAGTAAACGTTTCTGACGAAGGAATCGGCGAGCTTACTGTTAAAACACCAAACGGATTTTTAGGCTATTATCAGCGCCCAGATTTAACGGAAGAAGTCTATAGAAATGGATGGTTTTATACAGGTGACTTGGTCCGGGTTACGAATGGAGCGAAGATTGAATTTGTTGGCCGCAAAAAGGATATGATTAAAAAAGGCGGGCAACAAGTGATTCCAGGTGAAATTGAAAAGCTACTCACTGATCACCCAAATGTTGAAAAAGCGGTAGTTGTTGGGGTTCCACATTCTATTTTTGGAGAACAAGTAGTTGCCTTTGTTGTTGGACGAGGAAAAGTAGATACGGGTGAGCTTTATTCCTTTTGCCAAGATAAAGTAGCAAGATATAAAGTACCTGATCAAATTTTTATCGTGGATGAAATTCCTGTAAGTCAAGGGAAAGTCGATAAAGTGACATTACGTCAATGGGCGTTAGAGAAGAACTATAAATAAAGCCAAACATGAGGAGCTAGCGCATGAAACACGTGACATTAAGAAGACGGTTTTTGACACAAGTATTTTCTTTATTAATCGTTATTGCTATTTTGTCGGCAGGGATTCAAGTTTACTTTATGAACCAACAAATAAAATCTAATATTTACGAAAAATCTACTCCAATTGCTAACAGTATCGAACGAGGGATAGAGGAAACGGATTTAGCTTCAAAAATGATTGAGCAGCAAATTGATTTCAAAATGATTGCTATAGCCAAACACATTGGTGATCTTCTTCAGACTCAAAAGGTCGAAAATATTAAAAATGAACAATTGCTAAAAATTAAAAAGGATTTCAATCTAGCAGGCTTAACGATTTTTGCTAGAAAAGATAACGATATTGTAGCGGTTAAATCTACAGATGTGAAAGACATCGGGTTTAGTACAAAAAGCTACGGAGAACTTGTTTATCGAAATATGAACGCCGTTTTAAAAGGGGAAGAGCCGGTAGTTCAAGAGGGATATACGGATAAAAGTATATTAGTTCTTCCAATCGTTAAATCCGGCTCCCATAAGGAGCAACCGTTATTTTTCAAGTATGCATACTATCATCCGCCTGGTTCAGACTATATCGTCAATCCATTCATAGAGGCACAGGAAGTATATAAATTTACGCAAGAAGTAGGACCGGGACGATTGATTAGTCAAATAGAACAAAGAAATCCTTATGTGAAAGAAATTTCTGTTCTTAATCCGAAAGTTTTTAAAAATCCAAGTTTAGAAATGAATTTTTATCCTCCATTACGAAAAGTGGAGCATGGTGATTTTAAATATCAAACGAAAGAAGATGTGGAAATCCTTAAACAAATGGTAGACCATCCAGTAAAACGTATCTCACTACAAAAAGTAAATGGCGAAAAACTGTACAAAGTTTTTTTACCAATTAATGATAACAGAGTCATTTATTTAGCATTAGATTACAGTAAAATGACAATACCATTTTATAAATATTCGATTATTTTAATGGTTTCAAGTTTACTATCTTTACTTGTTTTATTTTTAATCACAGTTCCGTTTTTTAATCAAATTTACGAAAACATTCAAAGAGTGAAAGAACAAATCCAGCTGTTAGCTGATGGAGATTTAACAGTGAAAAGCCGGGTGAAAGATGGCAGTGAGTTGGAGATTTTATCAAATAGCGTAAATAAAATGGTAAATAAGCTACATTCGCTGGTGTCAGATACAAGAGAACAAGCAGTAAAAACTCAACGTCTATCTGTAATGTTAGAGGCGGAAGCTTCGCAATCGGTTGAGAAGATGTATGAATTATCAACAGAAACAACGATTCAGTCAAGGGAACAGTTGCATGAAATCCACGAATTTTTAGATGAAATCGAAGAAGTGCTAAACACTTTACCGAATGACGAAAACACAAAAGCGATTTTTGACAAAATGGATGCCATGAGACAAATAGCAAATGATCGGACTGCAACAACGACTGAGATGACCATTCAGCTATCTGATTTACTGCAATCTCTACATGGACAATCTAAGGAGCTTTCAAATATCGCTAATACGCTGCTTCAGCAAATAAGCCGTTTTAAACTTTAAAAGGAGTTAGAAGATAAGCAGTTCGTTGATTTATACATTCTCGCTAAAGGGGGGAATCAATTTGACATTAGCCGTTCAAAGGGAGTATTCGAATGGGACTGTCGTCTTAAAGATCAAAGGAATTTTAGATATATCTACCGCTCATTTATTTGAAACTTATATTCAGGAAATCGAGGATATTGAAGAGTTAATCGTTGATTTTTCTAATTTAGAATTTATCGATTCTACTGGCATCGGTGCGATAATGGAAGTTATCTATTTATCAAAAGAAAAACAATTTCTAATTAAATTACGGGGGATCAACCAACAAATTTACGATATTTTGGAGACAGTCGGTTTATTCAAGGTGCTGGAAGCGGTTCAAGGGGAGGTGGTCTAATGTATTTGAATGAGTATAAACATGTACATGGACTAACCTCTTCGAATGATCACGTTATGGAGAAATGGTTAGAGCGAGAGATTAATTTAGCGAGAAATATTCAAACAAAGCTGTTAAATGGCTCAATTCCAAGTATAAGGGATGCAGAAATACAGGGAATTTCCATCCCTGCAAGGTTAATAGGCGGAGATTACTATGATTTTTATCCTTTAGAAAATGACAAAGTTCGCATTGTCATTGGCGATGTTATGGGAAAAGGGATCCCAGCGGCTATGTTGATGATTTTGACGCGTGGAGCTTTTCGTAGTGCAGCAGAAAGTACGAAAGGCCCTGCAGAAACGCTGACTGCTATGAACAAAGCTCTTTGTCAAGATTTGCGCTTATTAAAATCATTTGTCACTTTGTTTTGTGCTGATTGGAACCCAATAACGAACGTTCTTACATATGCAAGTGCAGGTCATAATATGCCTTTGCTTGTAAAAGGAAAGGAAAAAAAGGTAATGGAGCTCCCTAAAGCGTTAGGGATTATGGTTGGTGCTTTTACTGACCACGTATACGAAGAAAAGAGAGTGGAATTAGAAGAGAACGACACGGTTTTCTTTTATACAGACGGTATCGTGGAAGCTGAGAATAAAGATCGGGAACAATTTAAACGTGAACGTCTCATCAACACTTTATTACAACATTTAGATAAAAATGTGGATGAAATCGGGAAGCATGTAGTTGAAGCAATTCATACATTTACGGAAGGAGTTCCGCAAAAGGATGATATTACGATGGTAATACTGAAAGTCAATAAAAAAAGTGATATGACAAAAACAAACTTTTCCTTTATCAGCTCGAAGGAGTAGAGCAAAATGGGACAAACGATCATTTCTAAAGGACGTAATATAGAAGAAGCGATCAATATAGGATTAGAGATTCTGAAAAGTACTCGTGAGGAAGTGCTGATTGAAATTATTCAAAAGGAAACAAAAGGGATTTTACGTATTGGTTCCAAACCCGCCATTGTAAAACTTACAAAAACCCAAGAACGAAAGAAAGAAAATAAAGAGGAACTTCGTGAGTTTAATAGTGTTCACGATATTGAAGAGGTAATTAAAAATTTAGATTTTAATTCACATGTATCTATGACTGATGAAAAACAAGAAATTCAAAAGCTATGTTTACAAGATGAACTCGAAGGAAAAGTGTGGGTGAAAAATGGGAAAATTTTTTGTAAGCCCTCTCCTCTGCACTATCCAACGATTACGGTCGGACGAGGTGTTAAGCTTTTTAAAAATAATGAATTAGTCACAGGTACAACGGTAGTAACAGAAACTGACCAATTTGACATTAAAGTCGAAGAAGAAGTTACAGAGACTAAGTGGAATATAACGATCGATCGAGACAAATTAAATGTAATTTTACATATAGAACCAGGAATGAGAAAAAGTTTTACGATAAAAGACATTGAACCTGATTATCATATTGAGCTGAACGCAGAGGAACACATTGAGATTCGAAATGACCTTCAGTATGAACAAATATTACAGGAGCTCGAAACATTAAATGTTGTTCGAGGGATTGACTTTAATGAAATTAAAAATGCAGTAAATACTAAAAAGATTAGTAGCTTTATTATTGCTAGAGGCATAAAACCGAAAGAAGGAAAAAATGGATGGATAGAGTTAAAAGTAAATGTTGATATCCAACAAATGAGACCGAAGCTTCGTGAAGATGGAACAGTAGATTTTCGGGAATTAAAAAATATCCCAACAGTTCGTAAAGGACAAGTGATTGCCATTGTTCATCCCCCAGTTCCTGGGCTGCCTGGTATGACAGTAACGAATGAGCCGATTCCGGCCCAACCTACCTATCCAGTCAAAGTCCAGTTAGGGAAAGGGGTTACAACAGTAGAAAATGGAACAAAAATTGTTGCTACCGAAACAGGGCGCCCTTATTTTGAACAAAAAGGAATGTTAGTTCAAGTATCTATTATTGAAAAGTTCATTCATCAAGGGGATGTAGATATTGCTTCGGGCAACATTCGCTTTAAAGGGGATGTAGATATACTGGGCAATGTTGAAGATGGAATGAGTGTTGAAGCGGATGGAAATATTACAATATTCAAAAACGTTAACCGGGCGAATATTATATCAAAACAGGCGATTTTTATTCGGCAAAATGTCATTGGAAGTCAAATTTCCTCTGGGAAAAATAACATACTTATTTCAGAGTTAGTCCATTTATTAAGTATTATTGAAGAACATATCGAAAAATTAATTCTCTCTATTAAACAATTAATGGCTTCCTCAGCGTTTAAAGTGACTGATTTGAAGCAAAATGGCCTGTTTCCTTTAATTAAATTACTGTTAAGTCATAAATTCCGCGTACTAGTGACAACGACGAAACAATATATGGAGGTTAGCAAAAAAGGAAACCGTTTGCTAGAGCAAAGCTGGCTTGATCTTTCTGAACAATTCCGTCTCTGTTTCTTTGCTCACGTTCCAAATGAGTGGCATTCTCTTGAACAACTTACAATATTGCTAGCGAATATAAGAGAATTAGTAAATAAAAGTCAAACTGAAGACAACCAAAATAGCTATGTTGAGTTATTGTATGCATTAAATAGCACAATATATTGCAGCGGCGATGTAGCAGTGCTAGGGCAGGGATGCTATAATTGTAAAATTCATGCAGGAGGTTCTTTGAAAATCAACGGAGTAGTACGTGGAGGAGAAGTGTATGCACGGCTAGGTGCGACGATTAAAGAGACAGGCTCAGAGACAGGTGTTTTGACGCGTATCATTGTTCCGTCCGATCAAACAATTAAAATCGAACTTGCTAGGGAAGGAACGGTTATTCAAATCGGTAAGGTGAAATACACTTTTCAAAAAGAACAGCATTTTGTTGAGGCTTCTCTGAATGAAAAAGAACAAATTGTTTTTAATTAATGGAGAGCGGGGAGATACTGTATGTTTTCATATGAATTGGTTCAAGACGGACAGAGTGTAACTATTTATTTCAAAGGAGACTTAGATATCGAAGTTACCGAAATAATGGAAGAAATTATACAGGAATTACAATTTTTCGAAACGATTCATATAAACTTATCCGAAGTCCTGTTTGTAGATTCTACCGGAATTGGTTTACTTATTAATTTAGTAAATACATTAAAACAAGAAAATAAACATGTAATGATTTCCGGCACACAGCCTGAGGTAGAGGAAGTATTTAAAATCATTCAATTGAAAGAAATATTGGGTGAGGAGATATTTGTAAAGTGAGGTAGTGTTTATATGAGGAAGGAGAAGGGGGGGAGGTGGAACAATAGATGGATTCTTTGAAAATTATTATTGCAGATGACAACGTGTCTTCTAGAACTCTTTTATGTCACTTCATTCATTTATTACCACAATATAAAATTGTCGGGGAAGCAGCAAGTGGGGAAGATTTTGTTCAGTTGGTCTTGAAAGAAAAACCTGATATTGTGTTAGTGGATATAAACATGCCTGATCTAAATGGGATGGAAGCGGTAAAGTTATGCAAACAACTGCTTCCTACCTTACAGGTTATTTTTATAACTGGTTATGACGAATTTGCTGTTGAAGCTTTTGAAATCTCTGCAACAGATTATATTGTCAAACCGATTGAACGAACGCGTCTCTTTAATGCCTTAGAAAAAGCTCGCAGACTAATCCAGTTATCAAATCAAACTAACTTATCAATAAAAGCCAAAAACAAAAGGCTTGGTATCAAGTCGCAAAATTCGATTCTTTTTCTTCCTATGGAAGATATTTTGTTTGCAGAAAAAGAAAATCGAAAAACAGTGGTTCATACCTCACATGAAAGATATGAAACGACAGAGACTCTAAACGAAATTGAAAATAAATTAGACGATTATTTTTTCAAAACTCATCGTTCTTATATCGTGAATTTAGAAAAAATAGTAAAAATTGAACCAGCAGGGGAAACTTATTTAGCCTATTTTATCGACAGCAATAAGTTTGCATACATTTCCAAATTAAAGATAAATGAAGTTCAAAGGAAGATCCTTAATATTCATAAAATTAAATGACGCATGTTATTCATATCATTGTACATAATCTTGATATATAAGAAGTTTTTATCCCTAGGTTGAAGGTTCATTACCCGTGATGATAGTTGTTGTTCAACTGCACTAAGAACTACATAGGTATGAGCTAAGAAAATTACTTCTAACGCAGTTTCACACCCATGGAGATATTTATCGAACGAATGGAAGTCATCGAAACGGATCCGTTCCAATAATACTGTTTCGACGTTTTTGTTTCCGACGAACTCAATTGTTGTAGTCATTGGCTATTTTTGCGTGAGGGAGTCCATCATGGCACCACGCAGTTTGGTTTGAGATATCCCCAACGTGTAAGGATGAGGCAGTGGCTCCATGATTTCTTCTGCCACCATGACATTGTGATACGAAGCCGGCGCGATGATATTATTCATTATCGGCCTTGCTGGTGAGCCGAATCTGCACTTTCAATCCATACAGCTTGTCGACAAAGTCGACAAGCTGAGTCCTTCGCATCCAGCGAATCTTGCATAGGTAAGTCTCTGATTCTAATCAATTTGTAATCTGCTATGTCTCCAAACGCAATCCTCGTTGTGGCTCCTTCATTAGATTTTCAAAGTATACTGCTTTTGTAATATGGTCTGTCCGCATAACGATAAAATTCTTTAATAAAACCGCGGTACGTACAAATGGGTATTCTCTGTCATTGCTATCAGTACGGTTTCATTGAACGGTTTAATTCCAATGATAATAGGTTCTGTGATGAGAGGTATTTCTTCTTTACGAATCAAATACAGAAAACTATCTGCACTTGTAGGAATCCCATACTGCTTAGAAACTTTATTAGCAGTCTCTGTACTTAGGGAAAGGCAAGATGTTGGAGAAAGGTGGTCAAGCGATGGGGACGTCTAGCATAAGGAGACCACCAATCTGAAAATCGCTCCGTAAAAATACGTTGTGAACGTGCAGAATGATCACAAAAGAATTTCCTTACACGTACATGCAAAAAAACTTGTAACGATAAAATAGTTATATTCTGAATCACACGCCAGTATCGACTGTGAACAAGAGAAGAAGGCATGTCACATGATGAACAAAGATTAGATTTTTGTTGAGATTGGATATACAACTTTACGCACGAATAGTTAACAGAATAAAACAGCAACTTCCAATCCTTATAGAATGTTTGCAGTTCCAAAATAAAACCTCCCATGGTAATAGTTTATTACTATAATGACCACGAGAGGTGTTCACCAAAATTGGGGGAGAATCATTTTATTATCGCTGATTACATAATAATTTAATTTCATAAATTGAAGGGGATTTTTATTTGATTCGTAACTACATTTAAAGAACAATTTTTTATTCTACTTATATAAAAAATTCTTTATAGCTTTTTTATTTTGCTCTATATCTATATCTAGTACAGCACCAATTTGGGGATATGTTACATTTTCAAAGGATCCGTCTATAGGAATTCTAAAGAAGTCAATATTTTTTGTATTACTGGAAAGAAATGAAGTCAGTATCGATAAAACTTCTTTATATTCCATGTTTGTTAGTATATAAGGCTGTATTGTACCTATTACACCTGGTAATTTTACTATCCCTTTAATACTAATAAATTCATCGGCAATTTGTTTTAAAACTTCCTGCTGTCTCCGTACTCTGCCAAAGTCGCTTTCTGCGTCTTTTCTAAACCTTACATACCCTAGCAATTCTTTTCCATGAAGTTTTTGAACACCCGGATGTAGTGTAACTCCTATTCCTTTAGACATTTCTTTTTCTACATTAATTTCAATTCCCTCAGGGAAAGCCTTATCTATTGCTTTAGTAAATCCCTTAAAATCAACTAATACAAAATATTCAACATCAATTCCAAAGTTTTCCTTTATCGTTTTTCTAAGTAGCTCAGGTCCTCCATAAGCATGAGCTGCGTTAATTTTATCTTTTCCATGTCCTGGTATAGAAACATATGAATCCCGCATAATAGATGCGATCTTAAACTTTTTTGCCTCTGGGTCATATTGAGCTATCATAATAGTATCCGCACGAGATTTCTCTTCTCCTCTTGCATCGATACCAAATAATAAAATATTTATTTTTTTTGATTTATCTTTTACTCCCTTAAATTCAATATTTTCATGTTGTAAAGATGAACTATTTCGAGAGTTTTTTAGACTTTGTTGGTATTCAACGAAAATATATAATAGTATTCCTAAAAATAATAAAACTAAAATCAAAAAGAATATTAATAGTTTTTTTCTTTTGCGTTTTTTTAATCTATTAGCATGTCTTTTATTCTTCATATTCAACGCAACCCTCTCTATGATCGATCATGTTAATGAAACTAAGAATAAATTATCAGATTATATAGAAGAAAACAATCAAAACTAGGAGAAAAGTTAACGTATGAACGTGTTGGAAAACACAGAATGAATGCATATTCATCCTCTTGAGAGTTATCAAAACAAACTACTAAGAGGTAGACATTATTATGATTTTCAATTTGGTTATTTATATGGTCTAGCGAAAAGGTACTGTCAAGAATTTTGTGTAATGTAAGATAGATAGGGTATCTTTGAAATGGATTTAAAATAGAGTGGGGGTCTGTTTGAGAAGAGAGAATCTCCTTATTTTGTTGATTTACAATATGTGGTTAATTGTAACGTTCTTCAAACATTTGCTGGAGGGCTTCATGCGCTTCGGCAAATCCGCGTAACTTTCTCCCTGCCCATTTCTCATTAAAGTTTTGGATGGTCAAATACACGACTTTTTTAGCGGCTTCTAAACTGCTCAAACTGTTCATCGGTTTTTAGGCGTTTTCGAATCTCCTTGATCGTTTGTTCGATGGCATTGGTCGTGTCAATCACACTTTTGCCAATTTCACGCGTACTCATGCCGCTTTGATACATCTTAATGATTGCTTCCCCGAGCCAGCCGGTATGGCGTTGGTAAGGGGCGAGTAACTGCGTTTGAAAATCCGCGTTTCGGTCTCTTGAAACCAAAAGATCTTCAATCCGACCATATTGTGTATCTAGATGTCGTTGATAGTAGCCGTTTCTCATATTCGATGTTCCAGCTTGTTCAATCTCGAAGAAATTTTTCATTTCTTCTCGCATCATCAGCTCTAATTTTCCTTCACAAACTGCCGAATGACACTTTCCAGTTAATGAGCCCAGTCTACATAGACCATAGGTAGGGTACTTCTTTCTCTGGAATGTGTGATAGTTAAATCGGAGAATACCCTACCTTTTTTCTTTTGTTTTTATACATCATCGATAAAATCAGGTGACTTCTAATGTTTAATCCAAAAACCATATAAAAGTAAGACATTCATCAGAATCATATATAGTATAAACTGAACAATCATTATAGCTGCCACTTCTTTAAACTTCTCAGCCAAGAAAAAAGTAGCTAGGTACCCTACAAGAAACTCCAACATTGGAGCCCATACTATCAACCATTTCATATATTTCCTCCAGGTTCATCTTTAAGGTCTAATAGTTCAATTTCAATAATTAAAAAATATTAGTAGTTTTTTGGCGTCTTTTTAATCTACTAGCATTTCTTTTATTCTTCATATTCAACGCAACCCTCTCTATGATCGATCATGTTAATGAAACTAAGAATAAATTATCAGATTATATAGAAGAAAACAATCAAAACTAGGAGAAAAGTTAACGTATGAACGTGTTGGAAAACACAGAATGAATGCATATTCATCCTCTTGAGAGTTATCAAAACAAGCTGCCAAGAGGTAGACATTATTATGATTTCTAATTGGTTATTTATATGGTCTAACGAAAAGAAGCTTATTTGGATATATCGATTCACTATCGTTATCCGAATCAAAGTATGTGATAGGGAGGTATTCAATTCCAAAAATTCCTAATTAGCTTCAAAGTTTATTTCGAATAATGGCTACTGATTTGCTGTTGTAGTAAAGGGGTACCAGTAATATTTCTTTGATTGGACAAATGCTTGTAAGGATGGTTGCAAAATGAAACAACAAAATCATCTAAGAGGGGACTTTTTATTTTGTCGAAAGCGCTATACAAAAAGGGATGTTTGGTGTATAGATATAATTGGTATATGTATATGCTGGAGGGATAGTAATGAAAAAATGGTGGTTGTTGGTTATTAGTGCAATCATTTTTGCAGCTATTACCGGGTGTAGTGGAGGAGAAACAACTAAGGAAGAAAAGAAAGAGAATAAGCCTGCTGCAAGTCAATCTTCGGAAGAGAAAAAAACTTTTGCGGTTAATATAGACGCGACAGGACAATTAAATGAATATTTGGATACTAATTTTAGTATGACAACTTGGTATCCACACATTAAGGTTGTAGAAATTGAGGAAAATAAAGCTGTTGTACATATTGATACAAACGATCAAGAGATTGCCAAAAAAATCGCTATGAGTATTTGGGGATGGACCAACGCTCATAATAACAAGTTGAAACTGGATGTTGTCGAGTTATTAGATCCAGAAGGTCAAACTGTATTCATTGAGGAAAACCCATTAAAATAATCCTGCTCAAATGAGCAGGATTATTCGCTTCGCATAAGATGAAAAGATTACGGGGCTGAATCTAGTAGCATCTTTGTAAATTTAATAATTTCTAGCATTTACAGGGAATATTCTTAAAAAAGCGGTTATATCACGACTTTTCAGACATTCCCTTTTTCGAAGAGGTGATTCATCGGCTGTGTACATCTGCTAGGTCTATGATTAAAAAATACCCCGACTGTTAGAGTATACTGTTTTTTCTAAAAGAATTCGGAGCGATTCAGTTGTACTAATAACTGCTGCCGAGTTTTGATTGCTCTTATCTCCCGTACAGTTTATCAAAAGGGGCTAAGCCTATAGTTGTCGGGAATATTGTTTTTATTCTATTTATTAGTTTTTGTGGTAATTTATTTAATTTAAACATCTAGGACGACACTATCTTTTTGTGAGCAGCCTTGATGATCAATTTTTGGTTCTTAATGTCTGTCAACTTTATCACTTATGCATTGAGAATTACTCTAGGAGCATAAACGGATTTTTAAGCCTTCAATCTAATCCTCTCATGTGATCCGCATCTGGGAGTGTTACGAACTTGGGCGCAGTGCTAGTTCCAGTGAAATAGTGTTTTTAGTTAATACCCTCATATTTTTCTCTTCCTCTTGATGCGTGTTCCTTGATGCATGTTCCGGATCGATTATACAATTACTTACATGGAAACAAAAGTAGAAAATGACATTGGAGGTGTACGAATGAAATCTACAGGTATTGTTCGCAAAGTGGATGAATTAGGTCGCATTGTTATTCCTATGGAGTTACGTCGTACACTCAATATTAATATTAAAGACCCAATAGAAATCTTTTTAGACGGAGACTGTATTATCTTACAAAAATATAAGCCAGACATGACCTGCATGGTTACAGGTAAAGTGTCTGACGACAACTTGAAGCTTGCTGGCGGTAAAATCATTTTAAGTCGTGAAGGTGCGGAGCAACTCATGAAAGAGATTGAAAGTTTATTGCAATAAATCCCTGCCGATTGGCAGGGACTTTTTTATTGGCTATTTTCGAAAAGATTGTTGCTAAATAAAAGGAAAAAAGCGGTCTGATTTTAAATCATATAGATGGTGTTGCAAAACTAGAGTAAAAACTCGAAGTTATGCATAAGGATGCAACATAACACATGCAGTAAATATCGATGAAATCCATACCATCGGGGTTGCTCCACCCCATCACTCTTTAGCTCGTTAAATACCCGTTCAATCTCGCGGAGAAGCCCAAACAGCCATTGGCCAAATCTCGTTTTCAACAAGACAGGAAGAACCCGGCCATAGGCATCTTTTCGTTCCTTGCTATTGCGGCGGTTGATGGGGGAAATGAATAAGATTCCTGCTTGCTCAGCAGTTTGTCGAACCTTTTCGCTGTCATACGCGGCATCCCCTAACACGAACTCAATATCCCATTGCCCCAAAGAAGCAAGCAATTCTGGTGCCACTGCCGCATCATTCCGGTTCGCTGTGGTCAACACGTGAGATAAGATGATTCCCTCGGTAGTGGTACAGAGATGGAGTTTATATCCTTTAAACCAGTGATATCGGGTGGACACTCCCCACTTTGCCTGTGAATCGTAAAGACTGCTTCGAAGGGCCGTGCTGTCGATCAGCACGATTTTGGGATACCGTACTTCTAGATCTTTGAGCAGCTGTGCGTGAAAAACAGGAAATCCCTGTTCCCGAAACCACTTTGCCGCACGGGAAAACGTAGAAAGATGAGGAACTTCACTAAGCCCGCAAGCCCGCTGAAAACAGCGAAAACGCTGCAGAATGCGTACTAATTTTCGCAAGGAATCAATGGAAAAATAGGTTTTCAAAAAGAAACATTTCAATAAAGATTTTTTCGACACCGGCGGTCTTCCTGTCACATACGGTGTCTCCGGCAACGACAGCGAGTCGATATATCGAAATAAGGATGCTAAAAGTGGATCGATTTCATAAGACCATGCATGTTCTTTGTTTAAATTGGAAATCATGATAGTGTCCACCCCTTGGTAGTTGGTTTTGGTCACTGTATATGATTTCCAAGGTGGTGGATTTTTTATGTGCATTTATGCATCCATTATGCGTTTTGCAACACGTTCTCATATACTATATTAGTGAAAAAGGGGGAGAAACTTATGAATAAATATCAAAAAATTTCTGTTGGTATAATGATTGGTTTTCCAATATTTTTCTTAGCAGTGAGCCTGTTTACTGGAAAATGGGGGTTCTTTCTTTGGAGTTTAGCACCAAGTTTTATCAGCGGTATGGCAGGATTTTTTGCTTCTAAAAATGCAAATAGAACATCTACAATTAACAATGACAAACAATAACAGAGTTTATCAGAACGCTGTAAAGAAGGTGTTCTTTTTTATGTTGATCTTCTAATGTGTTTCAACAGTAGTAAAGCTTAAACATTGAGCTGAACAGCATTTCTTTCACTTTTTATTGGAATAGCAGCTTTTCATTCAAACATCTTCTCAAAGACAAATGTTCCTTCAAGAAAATGCTCCTGAAATATTCCTTTTTTCAGAGAGTTTTTTACATCATTCGACATTTTTTTAAAGGTGACTGTGATATTTTGTAAATAAAAAAGAATTAAGGTGTGGAGGAAGGACAGGTGAAAGCTGGATATTTACCGGCTTACATTTAATGAAGAATGTCAATTCATTTGTGTAAAGCGGTTATGAAAGGAGGAAGCATGTTGATTCGGCCAAAACGGTTACAGCGTGGAGATACGATTGGCATCGTTTCTCCTTCGTCTGGAATTGCGGCATTATGTCCGCGAAGGTTGGAGCGAGGAATGGAAGAGCTAAAACGATTAGGTTTTAAGGTTATGATCGGAAAGAATGCCCGAAAACGTCATGAGTACATGGCGGGAACGGTGGAGGAGCGAATCGAAGATCTTCATGAGATGTTTGCCAATCCTGAGGTCACGGCCATCATTGCGACGATTGGTGGAACATGCTCTCATCAATTATTAGAGGATTTAGATTATCACCTTATTAAACATCATCCAAAAATATTTATGGGCTACAGTGACATTACTGCGCTTCATTTAGCAATTTATAAGCAAACGGGGCTTGTTACGTTTTTAGGACCGGCGATTTTGCCACAGTTTGGCGAATACGGAGGATTGCTTGATTATACGAAAACATATTTCGAAGATGTACTAATGCAGGGGAAAGCAGTGGAAATAAAAAATTCAGATATGTGTGTTTTTGAGCGGCTGCGCTGGGACCAAGAAGATGATCGAAAACGAACGTCCTTACCCAATAAAGGAATGAGAGTGTTAAAGCCGGGGCATGTCAGGGGTAACATCATTGCTGGAAATATGGGAGTCTTACTTTTACTGGCGGGTACGCCGTATTTCCCAAATGTGGACGGTGCCATCCTTTGTATTGAGGATGATGAAGAAGAAACGCCGGCTTCGATTGATCGCTATTTGACGCAAATGCGGCAAATGGGTATTTTTGAACGAATTCAAGGGCTTGTGATCGGAAGATTTCATCCGTTAGTTGGATTCAAAGAAGATCAATCCCTTTTGGAGGAGATCTTGCTGCGCTCGACGCGCGGTTATGATTTTCCGATTGTTTATCATGCTGATTTTGGCCATACCGATCCAATGGCTATTTTACCAAACGGAATCAACGCAGAACTCAAGGCAAGTAAAGAAGGAGAGATCACCTTCCGATTTCTCGAGGCGGCAGTGGATGAATAAACAAATAAACAGAATGGAGGAGAAATAATGCTTACATTATATTTTACAAGACATGGGGAAACGGAATGGAATGTAGAAAAGCGGATGCAAGGATGGCAAGATTCGCCGTTAACCGAAAAAGGAAAAAAGGATGCGATTATGCTTGGCAAACGGCTAGAATCTATTGAATTTGCAGGGATTTATACAAGCACAAGCGGGCGTACTGTGAAAACCGCACAACTCATTCGGGGAGAACGCCTTATTCCCATTTATCAAGATGAACATTTGCGGGAAATTTATCTTGGTGACTGGGAAGGGAAAACGCATGAGGAAATTATGCAGTTCGATCCCATCGCTTTTGATCACTTTTGGAATCAGCCGCATTTATACTCGCCAAAGCGCGGAGAACGTTTTATTGACGTGCAAAACCGAGCGTTTGCAGCGATACAACGAATCATTGAACATCATCAGTCAGGAAACGTCTTGATTGTCACACATGCAGTCGTGCTAAAATCGTTAATTGCCCGTCTGAAAAACTTGCCGCTTGAACAATTATGGGCACCTCCATTTATACATGGAACAAGTGTAACGATTGTTCAAGTGGATCATGATACGTTTACATTTGTCGTGGAAGGAGATGTGTCTCACTTAGAAATGGATATGGGAGTAGTGAAGAAGAAATAGATTATATATTTATAGCTTGAAAAAAGAGATAAACCGCTCTCCTTTTAGAGAAAAGAGAGCGGTTTTGCCTCTTGGTTTGAGTTTTTCTCTTGCAGAATGATGGTTTATGTTTAGATGAGTCCGAGCCACTGTATAATGTGTGTTGTTAAAAATGTCACCGCAATCGCAATTCCGGTCGGGAGAGCAAAAGCGATAAACGTCCATTTTTTGCTCTTCGTTTCTTTGTAAATGTTGATTAATGTCGTGCCGCAAGGATAGTGAAGCAAGGAGAATAGCATCATATTCAATGCAGTTAGCCATGTCCAGCCATGATCGAGAAAAATTTGTTTCAGATCGTGAAGACTATCCACTTCGGTGAGTGCCCCTGTGGATAAATACCCCATTAACAAAATCGGCAACACGATTTCATTGGCAGGTAACCCTAAAATAAATGCCATTAAAATATATCCATCGAGCCCAAGCTGATGTGCAAACGGGTCAAGCGAATGAGCGATATAGGCAAGCACGGTAGTATTGCCGATATGAATGTTCGCTAGTATCCATGTAAGAACACCAGCAGGAGCAGCAACGGCCACCGCTCGTTTTAATACATAAACGGATTTATCCAATGTCGCACGAACAATTGTATCCCATATTTTTGGGCGCCGATATGGCGGAAGTTCTAACGTATAGTGAGTCGGTACGCCGCGCAACGCCGTTTTGGATAACACCCATGAAACGGTAAGAGTAACAACGATTCCAAATAACACCATCGCAACGACGACACCGGCTGTGACAAATGTTTTCCATCCGCCTGTATAACCGGCTGCCATGAATAAGGAAGCAAGCAAGATAAGCGTCGGCCATCTTCCATTACATGGAACGAAGTTATTGGTTAAAATCGCCAACATTCGTTCACGAGGAGATTCGATGATTCGTGTTGACATAATAGCCGCCGCATTACAGCCAAATCCCATCGCCATCGTCAACGATTGCTTTCCATGTGCTCCTGATTTTTTAAATAATCGATCCATATTAAAGGCAACACGAGGAAGATATCCATAGTTTTCTAATAAAGCAAAGATTGGGAAGAAAATGGCCATCGGCGGCAACATGACGCTGACGACCCAAGCTGTTCCGCGATATAAGCCTAATACTAAAATACCATATAGCCAATCAGGTGCATGAAGTTTTTCAAACGCGAACGTTAAATATCCTTCGATCCATCCAAAGAAATTCGCTAACATCGAAGAAGGAATATTGGCTCCAGCAATCGTTAAGTAGATAACAACCGCTAACATAGCAAGCATAATCGGGAATCCCCATAGCTTGGAGGTCACAATGCGATCCAGCCGTTCTGTCTCATATTGCTTGCTTGGTTTTGTATATGTGACGGTTTCATTGCAAATCTCTTGTGAGGTTCGAAAGATCGCCGAGACAATTTGTTCTCTCGTATCTCCGTTTGATAATGTTTGGGCATATTTCATCAGATGATCAAACGGATTTGGCGGAACGGTTACTCGCATACCTAGCCACCTCCTTGAATGAATGGTGATTTTCTTGTTTTAAAGCATCAAGAAGGGATGTGTCGCCATCTAGCAAACGGAGCGCTATCCATCGAGCAGGATACTTGTCGCCAACGATTTCTTTAACGAGAGGGAGAAGTTTTGCAATTTTTTCTTCGATCGAGCGACTATATGGAATGACAATTGGTTTTGTTTGGATTGCTCCACGAATCATAAGGTCAATGGTGTCGAGCAACTCGTCGATGCCTTCTTCATTGCGCGCAGAAATCGGCACAACAGGGACTCCTAATTTTTTCGCTAGTTTAGCAATGTCAATGCGGATGCCCTTCTTTTTTGCTTCGTCCATCAAATTGACACATACAATCACGCGATTGGTCATTTCTAGTACTTGGAGTGCCAAGTTTAAATTGCGCTCAAGCGCCGTTGCATCTAAAACAACAATGGTGACATCAGGCTTTTCAAAAATAATAAAGTCTCGCGCCACTTCTTCATCAGCCGAATTTGAATATAAGGAATACGTTCCCGGAAGGTCAATGATTTTATATTGTTTATCTTTATACGTAAAAAATCCTTCCGCATGAACAACCGTTTTTCCCGGCCAGTTTCCCGTATGTTGTCGCAATCCAGTTAACAAATTGAATAATGTGCTTTTTCCTGTATTCGGATTTCCTGCAAGCGCAATCGTATATTCATTCGTTGTCATCGCGTATCCTCTCCCCATAAATATTCGAACTTTCTTCTATTCGTAACGCAATCGTCGTATTGCTTACTTTATAAGCCGTCGGATCTCCTAACGGGCTTTTTTGCAGTACCGTCACTTCACACCCCGGCACAAATCCTAAATCAAGCAATCTCCGTTTCATCGTTCCCTCTATATCCAGCTTCTCAATGCGAAAACGTTCTCCCGGTTCTGCCTCCGACAAACGATCAAATTTTGTTGGAGCCACAATAGTTTCCTCCTTATCAATAATTTGTACAAAGATTATAATTTTTCCCTAGGCCAAATTTTAATTTTATCTTATTCAATGAATGTCATTTTGTCAATTATTTTTTATGAAGTAAAAAACCTCCCTGATTCGCTAGTAAAGAACGTAAACGAAGGGGAGGTTTTTCTCTATATGTACTTACCACTCATAATAACCAAGCAAATTCGAGATCTCTTGTCCTGCTCTGCAAACATGTTCAACAAAACGCGGAGTATCATTGGAGAGAATGCGTTGTTTCGGTCCGACAACGCTTACAGCAGCGACCACCTCACCCGAGTAATCGCGAATGGGAGCTGCGATGCTGATGACTCCTTCGTGTAATTCGTCAATGCAAACAGCATACCCTTTTTGGCGGATTTCTTCTAGGTTGTGACGAAATTGGGTAGGGGAGGTGATCGAATTAGGTCCGCAATGCGGGAGGCCCTGCTGGATAATGCCTTCGGACTGAAAGGCAATGATAACTTTTCCAGAACTTGTACAAGAGCAAGGATTATTTTTTCCAACGTGTGAAAGTAAGCGTACGGGATGTTTGCATTGCACTTTATGCAAGTAGATGGTGCTCGTTCCTTCTAAGACGGAAATGTGTGCGGCTTCTCCTAGATGATGGGAGAGCATCTCGGCTAATAATTCCACTTAAAGTTAAAAGTGAAAGCCCCAGCTGATATTCGCGCGTCTTTTGATTTCTTTCAACACGAATCCTTCTTTTTCTAAAGTTTTCATTAAACGATGAACGGTGCTTTTATTCAAGCCATCTGAATTTGAAGTTTCTGTAATTCCTAATTCAGGTTTGCTTGTGGAAAGCAGATGAAGAATTCGTAATCCGTTTTTTAGACAGCGCTGCTTCAGTTTTCATAACGAATTTCGTTAATTTAGGAATAGAGTCTCTATTTATTCATTGGATCGGAAATGGAAACAGAATATAGAACCCGATTGTTTTGGTTCAAGATCGGTGCACTAATGGAGGCAATTCTTTATGGAGCTCCTTGATGCTTAGCGCATATTCCTGCTTTTTCATTTGCTTTCATTTGTCTTGAAATATTTCAGAGGAAGTAATCGTTTTGGAAGTATAGGGAGCCAGTCCTTTGTGAATCACTTTATCAATGACGTCTTTTGGTTGAAAAGCAAGAATGAATTGATTGCCCAGAACTTGTGCAAAAATCTAGATTATTTTTCCAGCGTAGAAAAGTAGCCTGACAAGGTGCTCACATTCGATTTTATTGAGATAATTTTGTTGTTTGCACCGCTCGTTTAATGGCTGAATTTGCCGACTGAAACCGCTGTCGGTCTTGTTTTTTCAATGATTCGCAAAGATGGCATTTTGCTGTTTAATGAGGAAAATCAGGTGTTGTTGACGACGATGTCGACATTTCAGCTATTTCTTGACGTTTATCTCGCTTCCACTTACAGTGAATGCGCGGTTATCTTTTGGACGATTGCGAAGGAATTAGGGATAAGGGAGTCACTGTTATTATCAGGAAAGCAAATAATCACATCGTTTACATCTGCACTTCTGCTTTCAATGTTGTTCGGGTGATGATCGAAAATACCTACTAGATGATGCTTTGACTTTTTGAACCAAAAGCCGGAGATGAAACAATGAGTGGAAAAGCAATAAATTGTTTCAAACATAATCCGGAGAACGTCATTGTTCGCAGTGGATCTCATGTTTTTAAGATTGCCCATCTTTTGGAAGAGGTATAAAGCAGCATGGACTTATGTTTGGCATATATTTGATTATAAAAACTGAGCTGTCTCATAGACAGCTCAAGTTTTCTTCTCTATTGTCTTTGCTTTTTGATGGATTCAATGAATGCTTTTTCTGTATCATTGACAACGACTTTTGGTACAGGGGTTGGTTTTCGATTTTGATCAATCGCAACCATTGTTAGAAAGCATGTTGTTGTTAAGTGATGTTCTCCAGTAAATAAGTCTTCTGTTTCTACTTTCACAAATACTTCCATAGATGTCCTTCCAGTGGAAAAGACAAATGCTTCTAGTTTCAAAATATCTCCTACTTTTGCCGATGAAATAAAGTCTACTTTGTCAATCGATGCGGTAACTACCGCCTTTCGGGCATGGCGCATTGCAGCGATTGCCGCAATCTCGTCAATATAAGCCAAAACGGTGCCGCCGAAAATGGTCCCTAAATGATTCGTGTTGGAAGGAAGGACGAGGCGTGTTTGAACCGTTCTGGACTGTTGAATAGGAACCCCCATTTCTTTTTCCCTCCATAATTTATTGAGAGACCGTTTTGGTTACGAGTTTTTGGCGGTATATCTTTGCTGCTTCGACCATTACTTTTAAAGCAGCTATTGCTTCCTCCGCATTTCGCGTTTTTAATCCGCAGTCAGGATTTACCCAGAACTGATGATGGTCTAGTACTTGCAATGCCCGTTCTATATTTTCGCCAACTTCTTCGATTGTTGGAATGCGTGGGCTGTGGATGTCATAGACACCTAAACCGATTTCTCTTTCATACCGATAAATTTCAAAGGAATGAACGAGTTCTCCGTGGCTTCGTGAAGATTCTATTGAGATGACATCCGCGTCAAGAGCGTCAATGGCCTCGATGATATCTTCAAACTGAGAATAGCACATATGTGTATGAATTTGTGTTTCGGGCTGAACGGAACAAGTCGCTAAGCGAAATGCCTCAACGGCTGCTTCTAAATATCGTGTCCGCTTAGAGCGCTTCAACGGTAACCCTTCGCGTAATGCTGGCTCATCGACTTGAATCATGCCGATTCCGTTCTTTTCTAACGCCAGAACTTCTTCGCGAATTGCCAGAGCGAGCTGACGAAGAACATGAAATCGATCTATGTCGTTTCGTACGAACGACCAGTTTAAAATCGTCACAGGTCCTGTCAACATTCCTTTGACAGGTTTATGAGTTAATGTTTGCGCATACGCTGTTTCATCTACCGTCATTGGCTTGTTAAAAGCGACATCTCCGAAAATAATCGGGGGTCTTACACAACGAGAGCCATATGATTGCACCCATCCATTTGTCGTGCAAGCGATCCCGGTTAGCTTTTCGCCAAAAAATTCAACCATATCCGTTCGTTCAAACTCTCCGTGCACCAACACGTCAATATCTAGTTTCTCTTGAATATGGATCCAATTTTTGATTTCTTTACGGATAAATGATTGGTAGTGTTCTTCTGTCCATTCGCCTTTTTTCCATTTCAGACGAGCTTGACGAATTTCTTTCGTTTGTGGAAAACTACCGATTGTGGTTGTCGGTAGTACGGGCAAATTCCAGCGCTTCTTGTGATCATGTTTCCGTTTGGAATAGTCGATTCGTTTTGTCGGATATGTTTCGATATTCGCCAGCGCTTCTTGGACGCTTTGTACATTCCGGGATGAGGACATGACAAATGATTGATAATGGCGATCGTAATGTCGAAAATCGTCAATTGTCCGATCTCCTTTTACATATTGAGTAAGTTCGTATACCTCATCCAACTTTTCATCAGCAAACGCAAGTGCTTCTTTCAGCAGTGGCGGCAATGATTGTTCATGTTGAACTGTAACAGGAACGTGCAATAAGCTGCATGATGGCTGAATGATTAGGCGATCTACATCAATATAATGAGCGAGGTGATCGATGAAGTTTGCTTTTGCTTCAAGCGATGACTTCCATACATTTCGTCCATCAATGATTCCGGCAGCAAGAACTTTATCATCCGGGAACCCCCATTTTCTCATATGTGATACGTTTATGCCTTCGTCATGAACAAAATCTAAACCAATTCCGGCCACAGGCAATGATACGATTTCTTTATAATGAGAAATGCTTTCGTAATACGTTTGCAAAATAATGTGAAGAGAAGGAAGTGCCGCATGAAATGCATCGTATACGTCATGAAAGAAGCGAATGATCGTTTCATCTATATCCTGTACTAAAATCGGTTCGTCAATTTGAACCCATGATACTCCAGCCTCATACAATTCTTTTAACACTTGAATATAAATAGGAATTAAAGAAGACAGATGGGTTTTGAAATCGTTATGATCGTATTTTTTTGAAAGTAATAAAAATGTAATTGGACCTAACATAACTGGTTTTGTATCGATATTCAGTTCCTGTTTGGCTTCTTCGTAAAGATGCAACAGTCGGTTTTCTACCAAGATAGGAGTTGTGTTTTCAAGTTCAGGAACGATGTAATGATAGTTTGTGTTAAACCATTTCGTCATTTCCAATGCGCTTTGGTGTTTAGCTCCTCTGGCCATGGCGAAATATGTTTCCAATGAACCGCCGCTCATATGTTGGAATCTCGAAGGAATATATCCGAACATAAATGCCATATCAAGCATATGGTCGTACAATGAAAAATCACCAACAGGAATAAGATCAATTCCTTTTTTCATCTGTTTTTGTACATGACGAAGCCGAAGCCGCTTCATCGTGTCATACAATTCGGTTTCAGATATGGCTCCATTCCAAAATGATTCTAGTGTTTTTTTCCATTCACGGCGTTCACCAATTCGCGGATAACCAAGATTTGAACTAAAAACGGCCAATATGAGCACCTCCAAGTGAATTTATATCTCAACACAAATAAAAAATCCCTCTTTTCCGCAGTAAAGTAAGAGGGGTGAGAGATGACTAACTTGTGTTGAGATATGCAAAGTGCCCCAACATCATGATCCTCACTCCTCCCTATGACGCGTAGGTCGTAAGTGCATACAACAGGCAGGTCTCCTGACTTAGGATCATCGTTGGCTATCTCCTTCCCATTTCATACAAGAAACAGTGGATGATGATAGACAACTCCCCATTACAGTGGCGCGACCGTGTTGGATTTTCACCAAACTTCCCTTTTAAGCGACATAGAAGGGATTCCGACTATGTCACACCTGTTGCGTGAACTTGAACTATATGAAATTGATTTATGAAATTCAGAATAAGTGATTTTTTCTGTTTTTTCAACAAAAATTTTGTTTCAGCATTTTTCTTAAGCGGGACATTATTTCTAATCAAGGAATCAGCTCATGTTCTTTTCGGAATTGTAAATTGCTCAAGTACAGTAAATTGAATTTATCTTCTACAATCAAATGCATCTATATGCTGAGTCTAATGTTATTTAAGGATATAAAAAACTTTATTCAACAGGGGAGGGAGAGTTGAATGGATATAAAATTTTTAATTGACAAGTTTAATGATAATGATTATCATTATTTATGGTTTTGATAATTAATTTCATTTATAAAGGGGGGATAATTTGAAAAAGAGATTGTTGCTAGTATGTTCTCTCCTGCTCCTTTTGTTAATGGGAGCATGCGGTAATCAAGGGGGGCAAACTGCGTCTGGACACGAAAAACAGGCGAAGACAGAAGAAAAAGAAACAAGAACATATAAAATGGTGAATGGAAAAGAAGTTGAAATTCCCAAAAATCCAAAGAGAATTGTAACGGACTTATATTTAGGTGAAATTTTAGCTCTTGGAAAAAAACCTGTTGGGGCAACTGATTATGAGTTAAAAAACCCATTTCTTACAAAAGATCAGCTTTCTGGAATTAAAGATATTGGGACTCCTATTTCACTTGAAAAAGTTACAGAACTTAATCCAGATCTCATCATTACTTCAGATTCCGAAATATACGATAAGTTATCAAAAATTGCTCCAACAGTTCTCATTCCTTATGGTACATATAACAATGATGTTCGCGAAGATATAAGAGCATTTGGAAATCTTTTGGGCAAGAAAAAGGAAGCAGAGGAATGGATCAAGAGATTTGAGAAAAAAGCTGAAAAAGCTCGGGAAAAAATAGCAGGGGTCATTGGTAAAGATGAGACAGTAGGTATTTATGAATTGCATTCAAAAGATTTTTATGTGTTAGGTGCCAACTGGGGAAGAGGTGGACAAGTTCTCTATAATGCTCTTCAGCTGAATCCACCGAAAAAGGTTAAAGAAATGGTTAAAAAGGGAACACCGCCTAAGCAGATTTCGTTAGAAGTATTACCTGAATATGCTGCGGATCATATGTTTTTTACGGTATATGATACAGAGGATAGTGTAATCAATGAGATGAAGAACAGTCCCATCTTTAAAAATCTCGATGCTGTAAAAAACGGTCATTTCTATGAAATGGATTTAGACAAGATGTATTATTATGATCCTATTGCTATTGAAGGCCAAATCGATATTATCGTAGATACGCTGTTATCTCATAGCCAGAAATAATTCGAACTATAGTATTTTCAAAAGTAGACATAATATCCATGGCTGGACAAAGTTATATAACCAGCTGTGGAGAAAGTAGAAAATGAATGGACTTGTCAAGGAGTTTTTATTTACAATAAATAATATCAATATAATTGTGATAGGAGATGAAGCAAGTGTTCAAAAAGAAAAGATTTTTGTTTGCAGGGGTCATGTTACTTATTTTTCTCATTATGCTTGGCGCATGCGGAAACCAAGAGGGAAACAATGAGGCTGAAAAGGAAAAACAGACAAAGACAGAAGAAGCAACAACTCAAACATTTAAAATGGCGAATGGAAAGGAAGTAAAGATTCCTACTCATCCGAAACGTGTCGTTATGCCGTATGAATTTTTAGGGAATGCACTAGCGCTCGGAGTAAAACCGATTGCGGTTACAAATCCGTTGCTGAAAAATCCTTATATTACAGAAGATCAAATGAAGGGAATTGAAAATGTCGGAAATCCAATTTCGCTTGAGAAAGTAGCGGAATTAAAGCCTGATTTAATTATTGTCTATTTAGATGATCAATATGAACAGCTATCAAAAATTGCGCCAACTGTCGTGATTCCGTTTGGACATTACAAAGGCATTCAGGAAGAAATGCGTGTGTTTGGAGATGTTCTTGGAAAGAAAGAGAAAGCAGAAAATTGGATCAAACAGTTTGATAAAAAAGCGGCTGCCGCTCGTGAAAAGTTACATGGAGTTATTGGAAAAAATGAAACAGTTGGTATTTATGAATTATCAGGAAAAGATTTTGTTGTGTTTGGCTCAAATTTTGGACGAGCAGGACAAATCATCTATAATGCGTTACAATTAACTCCACCGGAAAAGACGAAAAAAGAAGTTATCGAAGGTCCACAACAATGGAAAACGATTTCTCTAGAAGCATTGCCTTCTTATGAAGCCGATCATATGTTTTGGACAGTATATCGGACAGAGGGAACGGATCAAATCGAAAAAGAAATGAAAAATAGTGCGATCTGGAAAAATTTAAAAGCTGTCAAAAATAATCACTTATACAAGATGAAACTTGAAGATGTATGGTTCACCGACGCTATTTCGCTGGAACATCAGCTTGATCTTGTCGTAGACACATTGCTTTCCCATAATAAAAAATAGTACAGTATGACATATATGAAACCAACAAGCTTTTCTGCTAATCATTCCGAATGAAGCCGGACAAATGAATTTTGTCCGCTATGGTCAGCATGCTTTCATTCGGGTCGGCAAGAAAAATCTTGCCGACCATAGCAGAAAAGCGTTCTTCTTTTTGCACTTATTATAGATGAAGAGAAAATAGGTGGAAATCATGAAAAACGATACAGTAAATCAGCATTCGCGGACGTGGGTCGCGATGATGGTGCTCGTCGTTGGAGTTTTGGCTATCGTTTTTGGAATCGCATTATCCATTTCCGTCGGTGCTGCCAATATTCATCTTTCGACGGTATGGGAAGCGATTGTTCATTATAATTCGAATCAGACGGAACATGCGATTATTCGAGATTTGCGTCTGCCACGGGCACTTGCGGATGTTTTAGTAGGTGCTAGCTTTGCGGTGGCGGGTGCGATCATGCAAGGGATGACGCGAAATCCGCTTGCTGATGCCGGACTTTTAGGTTTAAATGCTGGGTCCGCATTGATGGTAGCAGTTTGTTTTGCGTTTTTACCAGGATTATCCTATAATTCTTTGATTCTATTTTCCTTCTTAGGAACAGCTGTTGCGGCAGGACTTGTATACGGGATTAGTTCGCTTGCCCGGGGTGGCTTAACGCCGGTTCGTCTTGTGTTAGCGGGAGCAGCAGTTAGTGCATTGTTAACGGCGCTGAGCGAAGGAATTGCGATTCATTTTCAGTTAAGTCAAGAGTTAGCATTTTGGTATGCAGGCGGAGTGGCTGGTGTGAAATGGAGCCAATTGAAAGTGATGACCCCGTGGCTTGTCATTGCCTTAGTTGGAGCATTGCTTTTATCGCGTTCGATTACGCTCTTAAGCCTAGGAGATGAAGTAGCGACAGGATTGGGACAAAAAACGGTCTTGGTAAAAATGGTCGGTACAATCATTGTGCTTCTCTTAGCAGGAGTGTCTGTATCTGCGGTCGGACCGATTGGTTTTGTCGGACTTGTCGTTCCGCACTTTGCACGATTTTTCGTTGGCGTGGATTATCGCTGGATTATTCCTTGTTCGGCCGTAATCGGAGGAGGATTCATGATTATTGCTGATATTGGTGCAAGAATGATCAATCCTCCTTATGAAACACCAATTGGTGTGTTATTTGCGCTTATTGGTGTTCCGTTCTTCCTCTACGTGGCCCGAAAAGGAAGGAGGGAAATTTCATGAATGGAGTGGAGCGGCGAAAGAATCTTCAGCGTTTTTCCATACTTGCTACTTTTTCTGTTCTGATTCTTATTGTGTTTGTGATAAGTATGAACACAGGTTTCAGTCGGCTATCCCCGCTTGAAGTGTTTCAAACGCTGTTTGGAATGGGAAATGAAAAGCAACAGTTGATTTTGTTTGAATTTCGTTTGCCTCGTATTGTGATTTCCCTTCTTGCCGGAGCAGGATTGGCCGTATCGGGGTGCATTATGCAGGGCATTTCCCGCAATGCTTTAGCGGATCCGAGTATTTTAGGAATTTCGCACGGGGCTGGTTTAATGGTCGTTTTATATTTGTCATTTTTCCCAACACATTTGGATGTTCCCGTTTTGTTTTTACCAGTCCTTGCGTTTATCGGCAGTTTGTTAGCGGCTGCTCTTGTGTTTGGATTGTCTTATCAAAAATATGAAGGGCTGTTGCCAACACGTCTCGTTTTAACAGGAGTGGCAGTTGCGGCAGGATTGAGTGCGCTCATGACGGTTCTTTCTCTTCGACTAAGCCGGGAACTTTATCAATTTGTGGCGGTATGGCTAGCTGGAAGCATTTGGGGTACGACGTGGGATTACGTGTTAGCGCTTTTACCTTGGATCGTCGTCTTATTTGCTTTTGTGTATTATAAAGCACTCGTACTTGATGTGTTATCATTTGGAAACAACGTCGCCACAGGACTTGGTGCGTCTGTTTCAAAAGAACAAGTAAAACTGCTAGCAGCAGCTGCTGGACTTGCGGCTGCTTGCGTGTCTGTCAGCGGGGGCATCGGTTTTATCGGTTTAATTGGTCCGCATTTAGCACGGCGGCTCATCGGGCCAAATCATAAATATTTGCTGCCGGCCTCGGCGCTTGCAGGGGCCTTATTGTTACTGACCGCCGACACGATTGGTCGTACGATTCTACAGCCATCAGAAATTCATGCGGGCATCGTCGTGGCGATCATCGGGGCACCGTATTTCTTGTATTTGCTAGCCCGATCCAATCATTAATCGTATGGAGGAATTTCACGATGGAGAGAAACCTTGAACTCTATGATGTAACCATTGTTGGCGGAGGTCCTGTCGGGTTATTCGCTGCTTTTTACAGTGGGCTGCGCGAGCTAAAAACGAAAGTCATTGAAAGTTTGCCAGAGTTAGGCGGGAAAGTGAGAGGGTTTTTCCCCGAGAAAATTATTCGAGACATTGGTGGGATTCCTGAGATTACTGGGGAGCAGTTAATTCAAAATTTAGAGCGGCAAGCCAAAACATTCGCACCAACGATTGTCTTAGGTCAACGAATCGCCTATATGGAAAGGCAAAAGGATGGCACGTTTTTGTTGACAAGCACAAATGGCGAGCAACATCATACACGCACCGTCATTCTTGCGATCGGACATGGAACATGGGAAGTGCAGAAGCTGGAGATCGATGGTGCCGATCAGTACGAAGGGCATACGCTTCATTATAAAGTTGGATCATTAGAACATTTCCGTGGAAAGCGAGTACTTATCTCCGGAGGCGGTAATACAGCGTTAGACTGGGCCCATCAATTGGAGCCCATCGCTGAAAAAGTCACGATCGTTCATCGCCGTGAAGAATTTTCCGGATTGGAAAGCAGCGTGACGAACATGAAGCGCTCGTCAGTGGAACTGTTGACACCATATGTAGTCAAACAACTATACGGACAAGGAACCCTTCTCGAAAAAGTGCTGATCGAACATGTAGGAACGGGGGAAACGGTAGAATTACCGGTTGACGAACTCATTGTTAGTCATGGTTTTCACATCGATCTCGGGCCTATCAAAGACTGGGGACTTGATATGATGGAAGGGCGCATTGTCGTTAATGGAAAAATGGAAACAAACATCCCTGGCATATTTGCCGCAGGAGATATTGTATACTATCCTAATAAATTAACGTTAATTGCCGGAGGATTTATGGAAGGACCGACGGCGGTCAATAGCGTCAAAATGTATCTTGAGCCCAACGCTCAACCAATGGAAATGGTTTCCACCCATCATCAAGCGTTTGTCACGAATTAACCTTAGTCTTGGTCTACGTCCTGCACATGTCAAAATGGGTGTTTTCTCGCTGATTAAGATAAAACCGAAAGGAAGTGGATCGCTTGATTGTAACCGAAAATTTAGACATTGCGTACGATCAAACATTAATTGTCAAACAATTGAATGTGGAAATCCCACCCCATAAAATCACAGCGTTAGTCGGGGCGAATGGTTCAGGGAAGTCGACGATTTTGAAAACGATGGCGCGCTTGATGAAGCCAAAAAGCGGGCATGTCTTGCTTGATGGTAAAGCGATTCATCGATTAAAAACGAAAGAAGTGGCCAAGCAATTGGCGATTTTACCACAAAACCCGACAGCTCCGGAAGGGATGACGGTCATCGATTTAGTGACATATGGCCGCTTCCCGCACCAGCGCGGCTTCGGTTCGTTAACGCAAAAAGATAAAGAAGTGATCCTCTGGGCCATCGAAGCGACGGGGATGGAAGAATTCGCTTATCGTCCTGTCGATCAACTATCGGGCGGGCAACGGCAGCGAGCTTGGATTGCGATGGCGCTTGCTCAAGAAACACCCATTTTGTTTTTAGACGAGCCGACGACGTTTCTTGATATGGCTCATCAGTTAGAAGTCCTTAATCTTTTAGAGGAGCTTCATGAAAAAGAGCAGAGAACGATTGTTATGGTTGTCCACGATTTAAACCATGCAAGCCGTTACGCTCACCATATGATTGCAATTAAAAAAGGAACGGTGGTCAAAGCAGGCACTCCGATGGAAGTCATGCAACCAGATATTATCGAGGAAGTATTTGGGATTCAGTGTGATATCATCCAAGACCCGCGTACAGGCTTGCCGTTATGCTTACCGTATGCGATTAGCCGTTCCCAAAAAGAGCCGGTAATAGTATAGGTTAAGAGATAAACAAGGCTGATTTCTATATGAAAATTAGCCTTGTTTTTGTTTTGAGGAGGTGTTCCTCTCCAGTGTGTCATGAGCGTTGTTATGAGTCTTAGTTCAAACAATCACGATTAAAATTCGATTTCACCGTAATTATTTATGTGGTCTCATGATAAATTTCTTGACGATGAACGTTGTAAATGTAATCATTTTCTATTGAATCGGTTTTCTGTCCTGTGCAAGCGGGATGAAGAATGCGGTATGATGCGTTTGAACAATTTACACTACTCCCACTTTGAAGTAAGGAGTTTCTTGGGGAAATGCTTCTACTAAAGAGAAGTTGACTAAGCTCTATATTCCGTCCCGGTCCTGAATACGTGACGCATAGCTTGGTTTTCTGTTTCGTCAGCTGGGAGCATGATGGAGGAAAGAGGTTACGTGACAGTCCTCTTTCCTGTCACAACTCCCTACCTTCCGTTCTCAAAGACAATCTATACGAAATATTCCTGTTGGCACATATGTTCGGAATGACCGCAAAAAAGGTGATTTGAGCTATGCTCTGCACATGCCAAAATGAGCGTCTTCCCGCCTGTTTACCATAAAGAATACGCGAAACGGTAAATAGAAAATTGTTTTGTTGAAGTCCTTATTCTTATGTAAGACCATGCTGATTAATGAAAGATATGGGGATTGTAAAAAATATACATCACCAATCGGAGGAATGAAAAGAAGATGATTCACGTTCAACATCTGAGCAAATCTTTTCGAGTTCATGTTCGGCAAGCAGGTTGGTTCGATGCGGTACGCAGTCTGTTCAAACGGGAATATCGTATCGTTGAAGCGGTTAAAGATATTTCATTTAGCATTCAACCGGGGGAAATCGTTGGGTTTTTAGGCCCGAATGGGGCTGGAAAGACAACAACGATGAAAATGTTGGCTGGACTGCTTCATCCTACTTCAGGGGACATTACGGTAGGGGGATTTGTTCCATTTGAACAAAAAGCGGAATTTAAAAAAATGATGAGTCTGGTCATGGGGCAAAAGAGTCAACTCATTTGGGACATTCCACCGATGGAAACGTTTTTGGTCAACAAAGCGATCTATGAAATTGATGATCGTGTATTTCGTCAAACGTTAGATGAGTTGGTCGAATTGCTTGAATTGCAGCCATTGTTGACAAAACCGACACGAAGTTTATCGTTAGGGCAGCGAATGAGATGCGAGTTAGCGGCTGCTTTATTGCATCGTCCGGCAATTTTATTTTTGGATGAACCGACGATCGGTCTCGATGTACATACGCAAGAAAAGGTTCGCCGATTTATTGCCCAGTACAATCGTGAACATCAAACGACGATTTTGCTAACATCGCATTATATGGGGGATGTTACCGCGTTGTGTGACCGAGTGTTGATCATCAATTACGGAACATTAATGTATGACGGGGATTTAAAAGTATTAACGGAAACATTAACACCATACAAACTTCTGGAAATTCATTTTCCATCTGTACCCGATGTATCATGGGATGATTACGGTGAGTTGGTTGCAGTAGAGGAAGGAAAAGTGACATTGCGCGTTCCTCGTGAACAAGTTCCGGAGGTCTCGTCACAATTTTTACGGAATTTTCAAGTTTACGATTTAAATATTCAAGATCCGCCGATGGAAGAAGTGATCAAACGGGCGTTTCAGGAGGGGTCTCATGTTTCGTAAGTACATAGCCCTCATTCGGATGAAGTATGTGGAAATGTTAGCGTATCGGCTCGCCACGATTGTTTGGATGACAGGGGCGATGGTGCAACCCCTGATTACGATGGTTGTATGGACGAATATTTATCCATCGCAATCAAACTCTTTTATTTTGTATTTTATAACTCTCATTTTTGTAGAACGAATGACGAGCGCTTGGGATGTTTGGGAACTGGATCGCGAAATTCGGGAAGGGACGTTTTCGAATTATATTCTTCGTCCGTTCCATCCGATTCATTGGGCGATCGCTGAAAATATTGTTTATAAAGTCTTGTTTTTGATTGTTTTGCTGCCGATATGGGGAGTATTGGCTGTCTTTGTTCCCGCTTTGCGTCCTGATGTAAGCGGATGGCAATTTGTTTTGTTTGTCACCGCCTTGTTTTTAGGTGCTACGTTGCGATTCATGTTTAGTTACATCTGTGGACTTCTCGGTTTTTGGGTTACGAAGGTGACGGCGATCTACGGCATGTTTGAAGTGGTATCTCTGTTCTTGTCGGGGCGAATTGCTCCTTTATCTTTGTTGCCTCCTATTTTGAAACAGATAAGCATGTATCTACCGTTTCGCTACATGATTGGCTTTCCGATTGACATCGTAATGGGGACAATGACGCGTGTAGAAATAGGATACGGTTTTTTTGGCGCGATGGCTTGGGCGATTATTTTCATTAGCGTATTGAGATGGCTATGGAAAGCGGGGCTAAAGAAAAACCAAGCGGTGGGAGGTTAATATGCGGAGATATTGGCGAATTTTTCAAGAGTTTTTTCGAACTTGCTTTGTCGAAGAGCTCGAATACCGCAGTGAATTTCTTGGAAATTTGCTGTCGAGTTTCTTTGGAGTAGGCATTGCTGTTTTAACCGTTCAAATCTTTTTTTATCAAACGAATCAACTAGGCGGCTGGGCGTATGCTGATGTGTTGATTTTACTTGGCATCTTCAATACATTACAAGGGGCTATTGATTTTGCTTTGCGTCCTAATATGTCACGGCTGTTGGAGCATGTGCGAAAGGGAACATTGGATTATATTTTGACAAAACCGGTGGACAGTATGTTTTACGTCAGCTTTCGTCATTTAGTATTTTGGCGGCTGATCGATATTTTACTTGGAGTAGGACTAATCATTTACGGACTAGTTCAAAAGCATTATATTCCGTCTTTAGCGGATATTCTTATGTTTAGCGTTAGTCTATTTTCCTCTCTCGTATTAATTTATTCTCTTTGGATGATGCTGATGACGACATCGTTTTGGGTCATTCGAATCGATGATCTCTCGTTTATCTTTTATTCGTTTTTTGAGACGACGCGCTTTCCGATCGGAATGTATCGAGGGTGGCTTCGTATTTTGCTGACGTATGTTTTGCCGGCTGCCTTCATTACGAACACGCCTGCTGTAGCGCTATTAGGGAAATGGAACGGTGTCACGACATTGTTATCCATCGGGATTGCGGGGCTCTTTTTATGGTTATCGCGAAGATTTTGGCGTTATGCGCTCCGATCTTATACGAGCGCAAGCAGTTAGATAACGTTTTATTAACTTCGGGATGTGCTGTTGGAGAATACAATAAAAAGAAAGATGTGGCTGGTTACTGATTTTGATCGGGAACTAGTGAAAAACGGATATATTCGAGAGAGAACAATAAGTGAAGAAAAAGGATCAACCATCTAAGTCGTTAAGCTGCTGTCGATCTCAAAAGGCTGACTTCCAAATTATGTTGTTGTGATTTTGGGAGTCAGTCTTATTTTTTAATACATTGACTTTTACGTAAACGTAAATTAAAATAAAATTCAGAAAAATAAATCTATTCGCACAGGTGAAACAGATGAACTACTATACGATTTCGCAGTTGGCGCAGGAGTTTGATATTAGTACGAGGACAATTCGCTATTATGAGGAGAGAGGGATGATTGCGCCAATGCGCACAGAAACGGGGCAGCGTCTGTATACGAAAAAAGATCGCGCGGTGCTAAAGCTCATTTTGCGTGGGAAGCGGTTTGGTTTTTCGCTTGAAGAAATTCATGAAATGATTTCATTATTTGACAAAGACCGAACGGGACGAAAACAGTTAGAAAGAACAATTGAATACGGCGAGAAAAAGCTAAAGGAGGTGAGCGAACGAATTGAAGACTTAATGCAACTCAAACAAGAAATGGAAGCGATTTTAGAAGACTTTAAACAAAGATTAAAAGAATTGGGGGAGTCGGATGAACATTTCTGAGTTGTTGGCACGGAACGCGCGAAAGTTTCCAGAAAAAAAGGCATTTATCGATGGAGAGGCGGCCCTTTCATATCGTGAAGTGGATCAAGCCGTCAATCGTCTTGCTTCATCACTTGGGCATTTAGGAATTCAGCGAGGCGATAAAGTTGTTTTGTATATGCCGAATACGAAAGAGTTGGTGTTTGCGTATTTTGCAGTATTGCGTCTCGGAGCGATTGTCGTTCCTGTGAACGCGCGCTTAGTTGCCGAGGAAGTCAGGTATATTATCGAACATTGTGAAGCGAGAGCGGTCATTGCTCATGACTGGATTTACAAAGAGCTCGATCCGCTTGTCGGACAGGTCGATGTTTTCTGGATAAAGACAGGAAATGCTCAAGAAGGGTGGGTGCCGCTCTCTGAACTGATTTTGAGCGGAGCAGCCGATCCGATCGTTTGTCCGCTAAAAGAAGATGATGGAGCGGCAATTTTATACACATCAGGAACAACAGGTCGGCCAAAAGGAGTGTTATTTACCTACCGTAATATTTTAACGGTTGCAATTATGATGGCGATCGAAACAAAGATGGACAAAGAGAGCCGGATTTTGCATATGATGCCGCTTAGCCATTCCGCACCGCTTCATTTGTTTTTCATCGGCGGAATGTACGTCGGGGCAACACATGTGTTATCACCATCGTTTTCCCCGGAATCGTTACTTAACCTTGTGGAGAAATATAAAATTACTCATTTCTTTGGAGCACCTGTCGCTTATTTGCTCACCGCAAAACATCCTCGACTTCATGAATACGATCTTTCTTCTGTAAACTATTGGACATATGGCGGGGCACCGCTTTCGAGAAATGAAGTCCAATTCATCGCGAAACAATTCCGTACCGATCGTCTTATGTGTTTATACGGCTTAACCGAAGCAGGACCGAACGGCACGTATTTGGCGACGGAAGATCATACGACAAAAGCGGGAAGCATTGGCAAACAGGCAGCGCTAAACTGTGAAATTAAGATTGTTGATGAACATGGAAACGAAGTCCATGTCGGCGAAGTCGGAGAAATCGTTTTATCCGGAGAGGGAACGATGAAAGGCTACTATAAAGATGAAGAAAAAACAGCAGAGACATTAAAAAACGGCTGGCTGTATACCGGGGATATCGCACGCCGTGATGAAGATGGGTACATTTGGATTGTCGACCGTAAGAAAGATATCATTATTTCCGGTGGAGTGAACGTCTATCCGAAAGAAATCGAAGATGTATTGCGGACGCATCCGTACATTGCTGTTGTTGCTGTTGTGGGCGTGCCGCATCCGGAGTGGGGAGAGACGGTGAAAGCGTTCGTTGTGACAACGAAGCCGTTCAATAACCTTGATGATGAATGTAAACGTTTTCTTATGGGTAAAATTGCTGACTATAAAATTCCACGCTTATACCAAGAAATTCGTGAGCTGCCGCGAAACGCGACAGGAAAAGTGTTAAAACAAGCGCTGAGGGGGATGGACGATGAAACGATTGCGAGACGCTGATCCAAATCTATTGGCGAATTTAAAAAAATATTTAGATGATGAATTATATGGGTATGCAGAAGAACAGCTTGAGAAATTTTGGGGAATTTGCATAACCGATATTGATCGTCGGGCAGTTCATACTGATCGCGAAGGACAGCCGCGACTCATTAAGTATGATCGCTTTGGTGATGACATTTCGGAAGTATGGGTGAACGAAGGGTATAAACAAACGGTGAAACAAACGTATGAAACGGGTATTGTCGGCTATATTCATAAGCCGATTCCCGAACTTGGACGAAAAGGAAATTATATTTATTCGTATGCGCAAGGATATTTATTGTCGCAAGTTGAACCAGGTTTTTACTGCCCGGTAACGTTAACAATGGCAACGGCGTATTTGCTTGAACATTTCGCTGATGAGGAATTAAAGCGAACATATTTACCGCATGTCATTTCAACAGGGGAAGTCGAGTTATACGAGGGGGCGACGTTTTTAACGGAGCGCCAAGGCGGATCAGATGTTGGAGCCAATGAAGTGCGTGCTGTCCCGTGCGGCGACCATTACAAACTGTATGGGGAAAAATATTTTGCGAGCAATGCGGGGATGTGCGGGGTGGCGACTGTGCTAGCGCGCATTGACGGCAGCGATCCCGGAACGAAAGGGCTTAGCTTATTTCTCGTGCCATGGCGCAATGATGATGGCACGCTCAACGGCATTCATATTCGCCGTTTGAAAGATAAGCTAGGCGTTCGTGCCGTTCCATCAGCGGAAGTTGTGTTTGACGGAGCACAAGCATATGTCATTGGCGATGCAAAAAAAGGGTTTTACTATATGATGGAAGCACTTAACTTATCACGCGTCTGCAATGCCGTGGCTTCCATCGGCATTATGAAGCGCGCCTTAGATGAAGCGAAGCAATATGCAGAGAACCGCTCGGCATTCGGTCATAAACTCACTTCGTATCCGATGATAAGAGAAACGCTTGCGAATTTAACAGCACGACTGGAAGTGCAAACGAGCGCTTGCTTTGAACTCATTTCATTCTTTGACCGCGTCATGACTGCACCAAATGAAGCATCCGAAGAAGACAAAGCGTGGAACCGCCTTCTTATTGCCCTATTGAAAATGCGCACCGCCGAAGAAGCAATTGAGTTTGCCCATGAAGCAATTGAAATGCACGGCGGCAACGGCTACATCGAAGATTTCGTCACTCCACGCCTTCTTCGCGACGCCCAAGTGTTAACTGTATGGGAAGGAACTGCAAACATTTTGGGATTAGAAGTATTGCGACTCATGCGGAAATTCCGTATACACGAGCGATTTATTGAAGTGATGAGCAAAGAACTTACCAATCTCCGAGACGATGTGCGTGCATTCGCTGCACCGGTGAAAAACGGGCTTAACGAACTCATTCAGGCGCTTGGACAGCTGAGCAGACAGCCTGATGAAGTACAAACGTACCATGCGAAAAAAATCGCTAACCGCTTATGCGACATTTATTTAAGTATCATCGCGTTAAAAGGTGCGCAAGAAAGCGAACGAAACAAAACCATCGCCCGCCTCTTTTTACAGCACATTTGGAATGACGATCTTTTTGATCGCGACATGCTTTCCGTTCACTTTTTTGATGTAGTAATAAATGAGAAAAGTGAATTAGAGGTGGGTGATCAGAGATAGATAAGGTCGACTTCCATCGGCCTTGTTTTTCTTTTTCAAAACAGTACGTCATGAAAAGAGGTAGCAGGAGTATAAGAATACACGATTTTACATCATTGTATATGATGTATGAAAAGAATGGGGATTGACGAAAGCTGTGAAGGGAGTCTATTGTATAGAGACAGTATACATTCCATTGGTGATTTAGGCAAAAAAGCGTTGCCGATCGATTCAAACATTGATTACATACAATGGTGTCAATTCAGTTTCCTTGACGTACGCAATCGAAATTGTCGGTCGGATCATCGTGTTGAGTGATAAAAAGTTGTTTAATGTACGAAATGTTGTTGAAAAACTAAAAAAGTTTTCATTTTTTCTTTGTACTAACGAGCAGTAATGTAAATGAACGAGTACTTTGAATACTAGATGTAATCGTGTTACTCTACTAATTAATAATACAGTCTCATTTCAGGAGGGCAGATATGATTGATGTATCAAATCTAACAGAGGAAGCGAAGCCGATTGTTAAGCAGGCAGCTGAAGTTTATATAAAGCATACCGAAAAGGATTTTATCGGATTAATTGTTCATGGTTCGGCAATGAAGGGCGGTTTTATCTCAGGTTCCAGCGACATTGATTTTCAACTTTATTTAAAGGAATCAGCTTTTGATGAGAACGGAATGCTTCCCTTGGAACTATCTTTGGCTATTCATCGAGATTTAGCCAAAATTAATCCTTATCCATTTAGTTATATTCAATGTAGGGCACTTTCTTCAAAGCTTCCTGATGGATATGTAGGCCCTATTCCGGGTGCTTATCATTTAGTGGCTGGAAGGCTGCCAGTGAATGAAGCAACCAATGAACAATTAAAACAATCGGCTATAAATGCGTTAAGAAATTTGACACCTGTCCCAAAGTATTTAAATAATCTTCTGGATCATGGGAAAGAACGCTTATCGAGAATGATTCGGCTACTTTGTACACAAGTTTCTCCCGTAGTATATCAAGTCCTATCTATCGAACAGGAAGATGCGGTTAAAGTATGGCAAATGCCAAAAAACGAAGCAATAAAATTATTGCCTGATGAAGAAATGAAAGCCTATGCAGAACGGTTTTACGAGCATGCCAAGCGATATTATTCCAACGAAACTTCAATAGAAGATGCTTTAAAATTAATTGAAAATGGAGTAGCTTTTTTTAAATCAGTGCAACTGTGGTATAAAAGAGCAGATTGACACTAGTGCGTTAATTCAATCACAGACGGTTTTTGCTCTATTTTTTGAAACATTGAGGTACTTAATCCAAAAAATTAAACAACATTTTTAACACCATTCGGATAATCGAAAAAATGATTTTATCATAAACTGGTGAGTAGTTTCTCAATTTTAAAATATTCAAGAGGTAGAATAAATCGGAAGATGAATCACATTTTTGTAGCAATATACGAACGTATGTACTATAATTAAGGTATCACGTACATTCGGCTTTTTGGGAATAACTGAAACGCGAAGCACTGTACGGCAGCATGTTAAGTCCAGCGTACAAGGTTTTTATATTCAAGGCTAGGATAGTCTGTAGAGCTTTATCGACTAGGGATGACCGAGGAATTTGCCGCTTTAAAGCGGAGGGAACCGATTCCATTATATTTTTAGTTGCATCATAAAGAAACGTTTCGTGGAAAATTAAAGAGATCATGAATAATGTTATGAAAAGGGGCGACAAAGAAACTCGACGAAAATCGCTTTACTTATGAAATGATGACAAAAGCTACTTTAGAAAGTGCGGCACGAAAATTTCAACGGATCGAACAATTGTGCTCAAGAGAGAAGTAAATTGGAAAGCAGCGGAGAGGGGAGAAATGTGAATGAACCAAAAACGATTCATCGACTTTCTAGTGGAAGCGAAAAAACGGGCATACGCCGCCGATGAGGACAACACATCGGTACGTCCTTTGTTCAACGGATCGAAACAGTTTGAGTATCAAGACGGGAATTACGTTTATCGCGATATTTATTTCGGCTCTGCTTTTTTTGCTGGGCAGGAAACGGTAGAGTATGAGCAGCAACCGATTTGGTCCATGGTTTACTCGGGAGGCATTGCCATTCCCGATGTGTCACGGGAACAAATTGTTTCGATTTATGCGTTTTTGCGACAAGCATTACGGCTTGTCCCTGCTGCTGCTCCGTATCGCGGACCGCAGCACTTTGAAAATGGCCAATATACATATAAGAATGCTTATCATGGCACGCTTGAACGGTTTTATGGGGAAGAATGCATTTTTGTTCATGGTCAAAAAGTATACGAATTGCGATACAGCGGTGGTTTTATCTTCGTTTGATTGTACTTCATATATCGCAACATTTCATAATGATTCAAGAGTGTACTGCTAGGAAAATTGGTGGGGGTTCGTTCGTGTTGCGCTGTTTGGTTAAGTAGAAAATTAAGGTGTTCTGCGTGTTCAGCCATGCGCCCTCTAGCCGCTTGTTTTTGTCACGGTGATAGTGATTGAAGCAGGCACGATTCAAGATGCTGAATAAATAAACAAAAGTATTGTTCTGGCCTACCAATATGTCCACCCTGTCAATGTTTGATCGATGCCATTCTGAGTTGGTTGGGCTTCTGTTTACCTCCTGCCTTCTTTATTATTCTGTTTGATGAAACAGCTGTTGTTCTTCTGTTGGTAAAACACATCACAATCTCTTATAATCTAGTAAAGTGTGGTTGATCCGCAGAAAGGAGGATACCATTGGCGGAACATTCCTCGATTACATCATTATTGATCGTGATGATCGTTGCGTTTTTCACTCCGATTTTGTTGCATCGCTTTCGTCTGCAAGTGATTCCCGTAGTAGTGGCGGAAATTATTGCAGGGATTCTTATCGGAAAAACAGGATTTGATCTTGTTAAGCCGGACATGTGGCTAGAAACATTATCAACATTAGGGTTTCTGTTTCTTATGTTTTTAAGCGGGCTGGAGATCGACTTTTCTTCGTTTGCACGCAAGCCGAATTCCCGTCAGAAAGGAAACGAACCGAATCCGTTTCTTCTAGCATCATTGATTTTTGTCGCCATTTTCATTTTGTCGCTCGCGCTTTCGTATTTGTTCGTTCTCGCAGGCTATATTGATAACGCCTTTTTAATGACGTTAATTATTTCGACGATTTCTCTTGGGGTTGTTGTTCCAACATTAAAAGATGCCCAACTGATGAAAACGACGATTGGGCAAACGATTTTGCTTGTCGCTGTCATTGCTGATTTAGTGACGATGATTTTGCTGGCTGTGTTTGTATCCATGTACGAACCAAGTCATGAGAACACATGGCTCCTTCTCGTTTTGTTTGCCGCAGGTGTTGTGTTTTATTTTGTCGGCAAACATTTTCAACGTCGTTCTTTTGTCGAGACGATGGCAAAAGGGACGATTCAAATTGGCACGCGCGCGGTATTTGCATTAATTATCGTGCTTGTTGCTTTATCGGAAAAACTGGGGGCAGAAAATATTTTAGGCGCTTTTTTAGCAGGAGTGCTCGTGTCATTGTTGTCGCCGAACCAAGATTTAGTGCATAAACTCGATTCGTTTGGTTATGGATTTTTTATTCCGATTTTTTTTGTGATGGTCGGTGTCAATTTAGATTTGCGATCTCTGTTGACAGAACCGAAAATTTTAGCGTTAATCCCGCTCTTGTTTTTGGCGCTTGTCATTTCGAAAGTGGTGCCTGTCTATATGCTCCGCATTTGGTATGATGTGAAAACGACGCTCGCATCTGCCTTTTTGCTTGTGTCCACTCTTTCCCTTGTCATTGCAGCAGCAACGATTGCCGAACGGATAGGCGTGCTTAATTCCGATATGAAAGGGGCATTAATTTTAGTTGCGGTGCTTACTAGTATTGTTTCACCGATTTTGTTCAAAAAGCTGTATGAAAAACCGAATGAGGACGCTCATAAAATTACAGTCAAATTAATTGGTACGAATCAGTTTACCCTTTCTGTGACACGAGAGTTGAACGAACATCTATATGATGTCACGCTTTATCATATTAAGCAGGAGAAGTTAGAGTTGCCGGTATCGGATCACGTCTTTCCAATTGTCGATATTGAAGATTATTCACTCGAAACATTAGAAAAGCATAGTGCGTTTGCGACGGATGTGCTTGTTGTCTTCACTGGAGATGAGAAATTGAATGCTCAGCTTGCTTTATCCGCGAAAGAACGCCATGTCGAGCGGGTGATTGCATTAGCAGAGACACCGGAACAAGTAGAGCAACTAAAAGCCCAAGAAGTAGAAGTGATGTCGGTTTTACTATCGACGAAGGCTGTATTACAAGCATACATCGAATCTCCGCGTGTAGCCCGTATGCTTACGAACAAAGATGTTGCCTTTTATGAGATTACGCTGAATAATTTAGCTTATGAAGGGATTCTGCTAAGGCAGCTTCCATTTATGGGCGACTGCATTATCGTCCGTATTTTCCGCGGCAATGATTCGCTCATTCCTCATGGCGATACAGAATTGCATATGGGCGATCGCCTCATTGTCACAGGTTCGAAAGAGTACGTGGCAGAGCTGCGGGAGTTATTGGAATACTGCAAGAAGTAATGTTAGGTAGAGTAGATTCGTTTCTGTCAATTTGGAATGAACGTTAACTATTATGTTTGTTATGTTCGTTCGCATCGTCGGAGCGTATGTGTTTAATTAAAGAATCAGCAGTAGTATCATTTGTGATCGGTGTGCTTTTAGTCGCGTCGCATGGACGACAAAGAATCATTGTTGAAATCAATACAAAATGAGTGTTGTCCCCTTCTCTGCTTTGTGAAGAACCATAAAGTTGGGAAGGGGGACTTTTATCAAAAAGCTATTTCTATTAGACTGAATATTCAGATATAATAAGTATGAACGAAAGGGGGGAGAGGGTGTTATGGAACTGCAAACACAACTGGAGAGGCGAAGACGGACGCGGAGTGTGATTGCGCCATCTCTTCTTGTTTTGCTGATTCTTGCCGTTTTTGCCTGCATCGGCATTTCCATTTATGTAGGTTGGCAATTGACGCATAAGGAACGCAAGCAGATTCTCGAAATGCCAAGCGATTATGGGATGACTTGTCAAGATGCGGAATTTATAAGTAAAGACGGGAAAACGAAGTTAAAAGGATGGGTCATTGAACCGGAGAAACAAGCGAAAATGACGGTCATTTTTTCACATGGATACGGCGGCAATCGCTATGAGCCGAACGTTCCATTTCTTCCGCTGGCACAGCGTCTCGTGACCGAAGGATACCGAATTATTATGTTCGATTTCCGGGCTAGTGGCGAATCAGGTGGAGACATGATTACACTTGGAGCAAAAGAGAAATATGATTTGTTAGGGGTCATTGATTATGCGAAACACCACTATTCAGAGCCGATTGTGCTTTATGGTGTTTCGATGGGGGCAGCAACGTCGATTTTAGCTGCAGGGATGAGTGAAGATGTAAAAGGAGTCATTGCCGATAGCTCGTTTAGCGACCTAGAAGGATATTTGCGAACATATATGCCGGTTTGGACACATTTGCCGAATGTTCCGTTTACATATTTAATTTTAACACTCATTCCGATGTTGACCGAACTAGATCCGAGTGAATCGGTGCCGATGAATGCATTAGACAACGTTGCTCCACGCCCGATTTTATTCATCCACAGCAAAGCTGATCCATCTATCCCGTACGAGGAAAGTGTAAAAATGTACAAAAAACACCCAGACGTATTTGAACTATGGCTCACCAAAAAAGCGAAGCATGTGAAAAGCTTTGAAATGTACAAGAGCGAATATACAAAGAAAGTGCTAGATTTTTTGCAGAAATTACAAAAGGAGAACGAAAATGAAGCGAGTAGATGTGGTATATGTACTTTTGTATGACGAAGTGAACCAAAAAGTGCTGATGGTGTTCAACAAAAGAGGAACATGGTCATTGCCCGGAGGTGGAGTTGAGAGAGGAGAAACGCTAAAAGAAGCAGCGATTCGAGAGGTGAAAGAAGAGACGGGATACGATGTAGCTGTTAGTGACATCGTTGCACTCGATGAAGCGTTCATGGATGACAATCATGTCTTTTTTATCACTTTTCGTGGAACCATTGTTCAAGCGCCGGAAACGATGTCAGGCGATGAAAACGTTCTCGATGTTCAATGGGTCGATGTGGAAAAAGCCGAAAAGATGATGCCGTATCATCCAAATGGAATTCGTGGTTTTCTCAAGAAAACATGTGGTGCAGAGTATAAGATTCAGAGATAAAGGATTTTGATTGAAGGATGCTGCGATTCATTAGGCATCCTTTTTTGCAAGATAAGAAAGTATAAATGTGGAACAAAATTGGTCTAGCTTCAGCGCTCAACCAGCTTGCTTCTTGAATAGTCATCCCATGCAGCACTTGCGTAAAGCATGATTTGAAAGGAGATAATTTACGCAGCTCGAGGCCAAATCCGCCCCTCGGGATAGAGCCATCTAGCGGGTAAAAAACATTTGTCCATCACACTTAGAGGGTACTTGCGCTTTTCTTACTAGTGATTGTATGTTGTTGCAGAGAGAACGCTCACAAAAAAAACATAAGCGGCAGCAGGCGATCGTAAAGAAAAGGGTAAATACAAGAAATAGCCGTTTTCTTTTTGGACCTGCCGCCACTATCGCTTGGATAAGGCGAAACAAAATAAGGAGAAGAAATGTGAAAACACTGGAGCACCCGAATTAAACCGTTCGAATCGATCAAGATGAAAAATCCGGTTTTGTATTGAATGAACAGCGTAACGATGACAAACGCAACAAGCAAGACATATTTTTGTAACACCTTTAAGCAATACAAACACATCGCTAAATAGATCAACACAATCAATTCTTTGCATATAACTCCCTTTTTTGGATTATAATTCTAACTATATAATAAGCCTTCTTTATTCGTCATAATTGGAGGTGATCTCATCATGTGCGGAAGGTTTTCATTAACCGGAAATACAGAACAGTTAGCGCGATATTTCCATTTTCAATATGTTGGGAACATAGAGCCGCGATTTAACATTGCTCCGAGCCAAAATGTGTTGACAATAGTGGAAAATAGAGGGGAAAGAGTAGGAAAGATGATGAAATGGGGACTTGTACCGTATTGGGCGGATGATCCAAAAATCGGCTTTAAGATGATTAACGCAAGAGCGGAAACGGTGGATGAAAAAGCAAGTTTTAAGCATGCTTTTAAAAAGAGAAGATGTTTAATTCTCGCTGATGGTTTTTACGAGTGGAAAAAAGAAGGGAACAAAAAGATACCGCACCGATTTACGCTAAAAAGCGAACGACCTTTTGCTTTTGCGGGTCTTTGGGAGAAGTGGGACAAACATGGCGATTCAATGTATACGTGTACGATCATCACCACAAAAGCAAATGAACTTGTTAAAGAGGTTCACGAGCGAATGCCCGTCATACTCCCTAAAGAATGGGAGGAAGTTTGGCTTGATCCGGCGATAGACGATACTGAGTATTTGAAATCGTTATTGCGGCCGTATCCAGCGGAAGAAATGAAAATGTATAGAGTATCCACAGCAGTCAATTCAGCAAAAAACGATGTAGAAGAATGTGTAAAGCCGATCAACAGCCGTTAGACTCTTTCTATTCTTATTATACCAAGTGCTTGCAGATGGATTGGAGTATATAAACAAGTGACGTGGAGCACACATACTTTGTTGTAGCCCTTAGGTTAATATGTCGCTGGATTATGAAGTTTATGAAATTAAAAACGTCTGTCCGAACGAGGACAGGCGTTTGATTTTTGCCGTACAATGATAAAAAGAAATGAAAGTAGGAGGTTTTTGATGGAACTAATCATCCTGTTTGATGGGATCTGCAACTTCTGTAACGCAAGCGTTCATTTTATTATAAAACGAGACCCGCAAGCTCGGTTCCGTTTTGCACCATTGCAGAGCGAAGCAGGGAGGAAGATGTTAGCAAAGTATGGAATTCCTGAGGATATGGGCAGCTTGATAGTAATTGACGGAGAGAGGTACTATACGAAATCTAGCGCGGCGTTAAGAGTATGCAAGTATCTTAAAGGATTTTGGAAGTTGTTTTATGTATTTATTCTAGTTCCGCGTCCAATTCGTGATCGTTTTTATCATTTTATTGCTGAAAATAGATACAAGTGGTTTGGGAAAAGAGAGAGTTGTATGATTCCAACTCCGGATATTCGAAAAAGATTTTTAGAGTAGAATCTAAGATTAAGATCTTCGATACAGAAAACAGCTAATAGAAGAGGGATAAGTAATTGTACTGAGAGTGTGTAATGGTTGATTATCTAGGTGAATTCTGGCACATAGTTGCAGGGATGGCTGAACTTGTTGTTTGCTCCTTCTTTGTTTCACATTGAAACAGAGCTTTTTGACAATATGTTCTTATTTATAGGCAGAATCTTTCTCAATATGTTCATCACATTAAATTTGAGAAGGATTCTGCTTTTCATTTAAAAATTTATTCAAAACTATATTTACAATAAAGGCAAAATTATGTAACATATTAAATGAAAATAGTAATCATTACGAATTGTGTAGGTGAGAAAATGCTTCAATATGTCAAAAGCACATTGATACTTCTCATGATTTTTATGCTGGTCGGATGTTCACTATCTTCCTCTGGAGAAGAAGAGAAGGGCGGAAAGGAATTAACATTGCTTTTTAGTTTCCCGACAAATACAATCGACCCGCACTTAGACAGTAATTATACGATGGTTCGTGCGGGAGTGGGAGAGACGCTTGTAAAGATTAGTGAACAGTTAGAAATAGAGCCTTGGCTGGCCGAAGAATGGGAAAGTAAAGATGGGCAAAATTGGACTTTCAAAATTAGGAAAGGAATTACGTTTCATAATGGAAAAAAAGTTGATGCGCAGGCGGTGAAGGCGTCTTTGGAAAGAGCTATCAAAGATAGTCCAGCCGTAAAAGCTGCATTAAAAATCCGCAAGATGGAAGCGGACGGACAATTGCTAACCATTCAAACAGAAGGTGTATTTCCCCAATTTCCTTCAGAGCTAGTTCACCCTAACACAGCGATCATTGATGTTACCGAAAAAGACTTTGATAAAAAGCCAATTGGTACAGGGCCATTTAAGATATCTTCTTTCGAGCCTGGGGTGGCACTGAAAGTCGAACGTTTTGAAAAGTATTGGGATGGAAAAGTAAAGCTTGATAAAGCAACGTTTTCCTTTAATGAGGATGCCAATGCACGACTAATGGCACTTCGATCAGGAGATGCGGATATTATTTTTAGACCGCCGGTTGAAAATCTCGAACAGCTAAAAGAAGAAAAAGTAAAAGTAGAGTCTGTTCCAGGATTGCGCACACATCAGTTAATCTTTAATATGGACAGTCCATATATGAAAGATGGGAATATACGTAAAGCCATTGATGCATTAGTTGATCGCAAAGAGATTGTTGAACATATTTTAAACGGACATGCAGTTGAAGCAAAAGGTCCTTTTTTGACAGACTTTCCGTTCGCGCCGTCTTATGAAGAGAAGAAAGGCGGAATCGAAGTGGCGAAACAATATTTTACACAAGCAGGCTTTCAAGTGGAAAACGGAAAACTTACGAAAGATGGAAAATCGGTTCGGTTGAAAGTGCTCACGTACTCATCACGTCCGGAACTTCCTTTAACTGTACAAATTCTCCAATCAAAGGCGAAGGAACTCGGAATCGAGATGACGATTCAACAAGTTGAAAATATTGATGAGTATTTAGCGGACAATGATGATTGGGATTTTGCTACATACAGCAGTTTAACGGCCCCTCGTGGTGATGCGGCATACTTTTTGAACGCGACATACATGCCGAATGGAGCGCTAAACTACGCAAATATCAACCATCCGGAATTAACAGCCATCATTCATCAATTAAACCAAACGGTGGAGGCGAACGAACGGGACAAATTAGCAAAAGAAGCATTGAAAATCATTGATAAAGAGACGCTTCATTCCTTTATCGTACATCCAAATATTATGGTTGCCTATCGTGACGAAGTAAAAAATTGGGTGACTAGTAAAAGCGAGTATTACATGCTAACTAAAGATTTGGATGTGGTTAAGTAAAATGATTCAAATAACGAAAAGATTCATCGAATTCATGCTATTTTTGTTTCTGCTTTCTTTCATCAGCTTTATATTGATCAAACTAGTACCTGGTGATCCTATCAGACGGATGCTTCAGGTGGATGAAGTGTCCGTTACGAAAGAACAAATAGAAGCGCTAAGAGACGAATTGAAGTTTCATGAGCCTTTATATATTCAATATTGGTATTGGTTGAAACGATTTTTTGCATTTGATTTAGGTCATTCTTATATAACAAAGCAGCCAGTTTTGTCTGAGTTGTTATCGAGGTTTCCGGCGACGATGATGCTCACGTGCGCTTCTTTAATCGTAATGATTCTGATTTCCATCCCTTTAGGAACTTTATCTGCGCTCTATAAAAATAAATGGGTGGATCATATAAGCCGTTTGTTTGCACTTGTTGGTTCATCCATTCCTAGCTTTTGGCTGGGGCTCCTTTTCATTGAATTGTTTGCCGTTAGACTCGGTATATTGCCGAGTATGGGAAAGGGGACGGTGAAACACATCATATTGCCATCGCTTACATTAGGAATCGCAATGTCAGCAGTTTATGTAAGATTGTTGCGCTCCAGTTTATTAGAAAGCTTGAATGAGGATTATGTGAAAGCGGCAAGGGCAAGAGGAATTAGTGAAAGACGGATAGTTTTATTCCATGTTTTTCGCCGTTCCTTAATTCCCGTTGTAACCATTTTCGGGATGAGTATTGGAAGTTTAATAAGCGGTACAGTTGTTATTGAAGTGCTGTTTTCATACCCGGGGATTGGGAAGATGGTGGTTGATGCGATGATTCGCAGAGATTATCCAGTTATTCAGGGATATGTTTTGTTTATTACGATCCTTATTGTCTTGATTAATATAATTGTTGATATTGGCTACCGTTATTTAAACCCTGAGATACGTTTAAAAGGAGTAGAGAGACGTTGAAAATCATCAAACAAACGTATCAGATGAACTCGCAATCGCTTCTTTTTATTCTTGTATTTGCATATTTTCTTGCCATTGTGATAGCTCCTTTATTTACTCCACATGATCCGTTACAAATCAATATGAATGAACGTCTGCTTAAACCAAGTGAAGAACATCTTTTTGGTACGGATCATCTTGGACGGGATTTATTCTCGCGCATATTAACAGGAGGGCAAGTAACGGTAGGAACAGGCCTTCTCGTATTGATCATTGTATTGCTAGTCGGGGTTCCATTGGGAATGGTGTCAGGCTTTATTGGCGGGCGTTTTGACCGTTATTTTATGAGAATTATAGATTCTTTTATGGCGTTTCCTGACTTTATTATCGCCATTGTTCTTAGCGGCATTTTAGGTCCTAGTATGTTGAATTTAATCTTTGCAATTGTTGTTGCGAAATGGGGGAGCTATGCGCGACTCGTTCGCAGCACTGTGTTATCTGAGAAAGAAAAGGATTACGTTTTAATGGCAGTTGTCAATGGTCTAAGCGCTTTTCAAATCATTCGTAAACATTTGCTGCCCCATGTAATGGGAAATGTATTAGTTCTCGCGACGTTAGATTTTGGAAAAATCATTTTGATGATTGCTTCCCTATCTTATATTGGCTTAGGAGCACAGCCGCCAACTCCTGAATGGGGGGCCATGCTTAACGAAAGTACACCGTATGTTCAAAGCTCTCCACATTTAATGATTATTCCAGGCATAGCGATTATGTGTACAGTACTCATTTCGAATTTAGTTGGTGATGTTTTGCGAGATCGCTTTGATGTGAAAGGATAAAGGGGAGATGACATGTCATTATTAACTGTTCGTCACTTGCATATTTCTTGTCGTAATAAGCCCATCGTCAAAAATATCGATTTTACTGTCAGACAAGGGGAATGGTTTACGTTAATTGGTGAAAGCGGCAGCGGCAAAAGTATAACCGCTTCTACTATTGGAGGATTGCTTCCGAAAGAAATGTCGATAGCCGCTGGTCATGTTCTTTTTGATAACAAGGATATTACGCATTTATCTAATAAAGAATTTCAGAAATTACGCGGAAAAGAAATTTCTTATGTTTTCCAAGACTATCAAAGCTCGTTGACCCCTTTTATGAAAATAGGAAAACAAATGGATGAAATGATCCAAGCTCATTGTTCTTTAACAAAGAATGAAAGAAGAGAAATCGCATTACAGGCATTGGAAGACGTACAACTGCCCGCAAAACGTGTATATAATAGTTACCCTTTTCAGCTAAGCGGCGGACAACTGCAACGTGCCTCCATTGCCATGGCGATCATGCTGAATCCTAAATTACTCATTGCAGATGAGCCCACAACTGCTCTTGACAGCATTACCGCAGTCCATGTGTTAGAAGTGATTGCAAACATCAAAGAAAAAATAAATTGCGCGATTTTATTTATTACACATGATTTAAGGTTGGCTAGAAAATACTCCAATACCATCGCAGTAATGAAACAAGGAGAAATCGTGGAAGCGGGCACGAAAGAAAGTGTTATATACCATCCTAGCCATCCTTATACGAAGCGGTTATTGGGGGCTGTTCCGACGATCAAGAGCTCAACCTCACCTGCAAAACTTGACTTGATTTTGCAATAGAAAGGAAAAAGGCATGATGACAAATGTATTAATGGCCAGAAATATTAGAAAAACTTATGTTTCAGGTCATCAAGCGATAAATGGGGTGTCGATATCTATACAAAAAGGCGAATGTGTCGGGATTGTTGGAGAAAGCGGCAGTGGAAAAAGTACGTTGGCACGCTGTTTGCTTATGTTAGAAAAGCTGGACGAAGGAGAAATTTTTTTACATGACCAACCATTGCATCTCATGACAAAAAGAGAAATTCGAAAAATTCGTCATCGTATGCAAGCAGTGTTCCAACATCCGGCATCGGCTTTAAATCCTAAACGTAAGATCATTGATTCTACCATGGAGGTATTAGATACGTATCCAAATATCACACCCGTTTATCTGCAGGATGTAAGAGACCATCGCGAATTATGTGCGAAACGATTGTTAGAAATGGTTGGGATTGAGAGTCGCTATCTTTATTGCTATCCACACGAATTAAGTGGAGGTCAGAAACAGCGGATTGTTATTGCCCGGGCGATTAGTATCCAGCCGTCTGTCATCATTTTTGATGAGCCAACAGCAAGCTTGGATGTATATACACAAGGACAAATATTAACTCTTTTAAAGGAACTGCAGGAACAATTAGAGTTATCCTATTTGTTTATTTCTCATGATCTTCCAGCGGTCTATTTTCTAAGCGAACGCATTTTTGTGATGAAAGAAGGAATTTTTGTAGACAGTTTTAAAAAGGATGATTTGTTTTCTCAACATCGCCATCCTTACACAAAAAAACTAGTTAACTTGTTTGAAGGATGAGGGGGACAACGATGACGCATCGAACATATTTTTCTCTGGCGATCCCGCTTATTATTTCAACGATTACGACTCCGTTATTAGGAGCTGTTGATACGGCAGTAGTAGGGCAGCTTCCCGATCCGGCGTATATTGGCGGCGTGGCTGTAGGGACCATGATTTTTAACACGATGTATTGGTTGTTTGGATTTTTAAGAGTCAGTACGTCCGGTTTTGCCGCCCAAGCCCATGGTGCCCAAGATTCCAAGCAGTGTTTTTTATATTTAGTAAGGCCGTTTCTCATTGCGTTAGTCATTGGTGTTATATTTATCATCTTTCAGTGGCCGATTAAGTATATCGCATTAACGCTTATCAATCCGGATGAGAAAGTCATGACTTTCACTGATGAATATTTTTCTATCCGTATTTGGGGCGCGCCGTTTACGCTGGCGAATTACGTCGTTCTTGGATGGCTCATGGGAATGTCCCGTGTCAAAATTTCGTTATTTTTACAAGTATTTATGAATCTATTAAATGTTGTGCTTGATTTATTGTTTGTTAACATCCTTCATCAAGATGTTAAAGGTGTAGCAGCCGCCACATTGATTGCAGAAGTGACTGCATTTTTGGTTGGTATGTATATTGTTCTAAAGTCTTCCAATCTTCGTCTTTCCGACATTTCCAATAGCGAACTGTGGAATGTAGGAGAATTTAAGAAAATGGTGGCTGTCAATCGAGATTTGTTTATTCGCACGATTTGTTTATTAACGGTGTTCAATCTCTTTACAGCGAGAGGTGCATCTTTTGGCACAGAGATACTAGCAGCCAATGCCGTTCTGATTCAAATACACTATATGATGGCATATTTTTTTGACGGCTTTGCCAACGCCAGCAGTATTCTCGTTGGAAAAGCTGTCGGCGCCAACGACGAAACGTTGTATAAGCGCACTTTATCGCTGTCCTCGCAGTGGGCGATTATTTCTCCTTTGTTTATGATGCTTATTTATATATTGTTTAAAGATTCGATCATACCTGTTTTTACAAAAAATCAGGAGGTGATCGAACTGGCAAGCTCCTATAGTATTTGGATCACTATATTTCCGCTTGCAGCAAGCTTTGGTTTAATTCTTTACGGTGTTTTTACAGGAGCGACAGAGACAGGGCCGATTCGCAATTCTATGCTGATTTCTCTGGCGGTATATATTGCGTTCCTGCTCATTTTTATACCTGTGTTTCATAACCATGGATTGTGGCTTGCTTTCATTATTTTCAGTTTAGGCCGATCCTTGTTTTTAGCCATGTATGTTCCAAGGCTAAACAGGACATTATTTAGAAAATGAGGTGCTATTGATGCCATTAGCTGAATCTATGAAACTGAAAGAACAAATCATTAACCAATACAAACATGCCTACAAAATACTTATGGCTGAACATGATTTATCCCCGAATAATCCAATCATCAACCAGACGCTTTATTCACTTGTAAACAACTTGGGGCAGTTTTTTGAACATGAACTAGAAAATGAAATACTATCAGATCGCGAAATAGTAAAGATACGAAAAGATATGCTTCGAAAATTAGAAACTGCAGAAACGCTCATGGAATTTTATTATGCTGAAAAATTTATACAAGATACATCAAATATAAATAATTTGAGAAAATTTATTTATTGGGATAACTATGAAAGACTCGTTGAAATAGAATTAAATAAGCTTTTTGCGATCATAGAACGACAACAATTATCTTCTATTGCGTTTGTCGGATCAGGACCGTTGCCGCTTAGTACCATATTGCTTCAGCAACAAACAGAAAAACCGGTTGTATGCTTGGATATCAATACAGAGGCATATAAGATGGGCAAAAAATTAATTGATCAATACAGTCTGCAGCATTTGCTAGAGTATGTATTAGCAGATGGTGCATCCTATCATTACGGTAGTTGTAATTTAGTATGGATTGCCAGTCTTGTACCTAATAAAGAAGAGGTTGTCAAAAGAATATATGAGACAAATCCAAACGCGATTGTAGCAATAAGATCGGTAGATGGAATCTATCAATTGTTATATGAGCCAGTGGATGCTACCGTTTTTCAACATGTAGTTTGCAAGGAGATAGGACGTACGAAAGCAACCACATCAATTATAAATTCTACTATTTTCTATCGGTTTCAAAATGTATAGTAAGTAATAATGCTATACTGGCAGCAGTTTTTCAGTAAGGAGATGCCTGTACATACAGAGAGGCTTTTGTATGTGCAGGCTGTTTTATTTGATATGGAACACTTTATTATAAGGATTTATTTCAAAACGAAGGAAATTCTTCCAACAACCTCAAACATGTTCAAGGAGTTTAGCAAATTAGTGATTGAAGGATCGAATCTTTTTTCTAAAAAAGAAGCGAACAGAAATCTGATATACCCTCAAAGAGGGGATATTATAAACAAAATGTTCTTAATAATCTTATAGATTTGTAGAAGGCTTTCTCTATATATGGTAATATTTTTTACACTGATATGTGATGTTTGTCGTCTGTGTTTGATACAAAACTCGAGGAGGAAAACAGTGATGCGGTTAACAGATGAAGAAATACAATCTCTTTTACAAGGGGTCGAAGATTGGAATCTTCTTGAAGAGCGATGGATTGCAAGAAAGAACCGCTTTCAAGACTATTTGCAAGGAATCGAATTTGTGCGACAAATTGCGGCTATTTCTGAAGAAGCCAACCATCACCCGTTTATTTCTATTGATTATAAGTTAATCACGGTAAAAATTTCGTCTTGGCGAGAGAAAGGGCTTACGAAACTCGATTTTGAACTGGCGAAAAAATATGATGAAGTGTATGAGAAAATGAAATGATAAAAGAAAAGCAAGAGGGGAAAGCGATGCTTTTAAAATGGATTCAATGTGAAGTGGATGAAGAGAAGAAAGCCGCGTTTTCGGCTGCGCAAGAAAAATGGCGCGATTTGAAAGGATACCCGGGTTTTCTCGGACAGATAGGCGGCTGGAATGTTGCGGATCCGCAAGAAGCGTGTATATTGGCATTTTGGGAGAATCATGATTCTTATCAATCTTTTATGAGTGATCAACATGACGAAATTTTTGCGCGAAGCAGGCAAAAAGGGACGTATTACAAAATCTCAGTTGATATTGTTGAAGTAAAACAACGGATCGAATTGAATCATATGAGCATGATCGAAGTACTGCAAAGAAGCAAAATGCTGTACGTTGTTAACTCGAGAAGACTAAAAGAAAAACAAACACTTTCAGATACGATAAAACAAGATAAACATATATTGGCAACGTTCCTTTCAGAAAATCAAAAAAATCATCATTTATTTGCTGTTTTATGTGCGTCGATGGAGCTTTCTTCGAGCGAATGGAAAAACATGATTCATACACAAGTCAAGCTGGAAAAGGCGTGGCTGGTTGTTTGAAAAACAAAAGGAGTGTGAAAACATGAAGTTTTACATTGCTTCGAGTTTTGCCAACAAAAAAGCAGTTCGCGCTTTGGCAAGCCGTCTTATCAGAGAAGGTTTTACACAAACGTATGACTGGACAAAAAATGAACGCGCGGCAACGTTAGAAGATTTATCGCGAATCGGGGAGGAAGAGAAAGCCGCGGTCATGTCCGCGGACTTTTTTGTTTTATTGCTTCCAGTCGGAAAAGGGAGTCATGTGGAGCTGGGGATTGCACTTGGATTAGGAAAGAGGGTGTATATTTACTCACCTGACAGCGAAGTAAACGATCTTACGGCAACACCGACGTTTTATTACGTAACAAAAGTTGAGAGGTTTACGGGTTCGTTTGATGAATTTGTTGAAAAAAACTTATTTCCCATGAAAAAGTGAAGCGGGAGGACATATATGAAAATTAGCAGACAAAACGCTGAACATTACATCTGGGGAGAGCATTGTGACGGCTGGCATTTAGTGAAAAATAAGGATTTAAGCATTATTCACGAGCGCATGCCGCCAAACACGGCAGAAGTCAAACATTATCACGAAAAATCGCGGCAATTTTTCTTTGTGTTATCAGGAACAATTACAATTGAAGTGAACGGTAATATAATGAACATCGATAAGCATGAAGGCATCGAAGTTCCGCCGCTTGTTCCACATCAAGTGTTTAACCAATCGAAGGACGATGCTGAATTTTTAGTTATTTCGCAGCCGGCAAGCAAAGGCGATCGAATATTACTAGATTTTCATGATGAAAAGGAGAATGGTTGATGAGAAAGGTGGAAGTTGTTTCGTTTAATGAAGGCTGGTCTGTTATGTTTGAAGAAGAAGTACGAAAGATGAATACCATTTTTGGCAATGAAATCGTTGCTATTTACCACATTGGAAGTACGTCGATTCCCGGCATGTATGCTAAACCGATTATTGATATTTTAGTAGAGGTAAAAGACATTGAGAGCGTTGATCACTACAACGAGCAAATGTCAGCGATCGGTTATCGGGCGATGGGGGAGCACGGAATTTCCGGACGAAGATTTTTCTGTAAAGGTGAAGATGAGAGAACTCATCATGTTCATGTGTTCAAAACAGGAAGCGAACATATTACAAGGCATTTGGCGTTCAAAGAATATATGATTACCCATCCCAAGGAAGCAAAAGCATATAGTGAGTTGAAACAAAGGCTCGCCAAGCAGTTTCCGACCGATATGAAATCTTATATTGAAGGAAAGGATCCGTTTATTAAAGAGACTGAGAAGAAAGCATTAGAGTGGTATAGCGATCATAACGTTTAAAGGACCATTTTGACACAACCAACTTCCTTATCAAAACGCCATTTTCCTTTTCACGTTCGTCCTGCTGGCTTGGAGGAAGCAAAAATCAGATAATTTATAAGAAAATACAGAAAATTCATTGACTTTCATGGGTAAAGGTAATATCCTAATTATGAAGTTTGAAAAGCAGAGGAGAGATGAGCAATGAGTTTAGTTCAGCAAAGACGAGGTTATTTCGGAGAATTTGGTGGAAGCTTTGTGCCGCCGGAACTGCAAGAAGCGCTTGATTATTTGGAGGAACAGTTTTTAAAGTACAAAGATGATCAAGAGTTTAATGATGAATTCAAGTTTTATTTAAAAGAGTATGTCGGCCGTGAGAATCCGCTTACGTTTGCTGCCCGGCTCACAGAGCGTTTAGGCGGGGCGAAAATTTATTTGAAGCGCGAAGATTTAAACCATACAGGTTCGCATAAGATTAATAACGTCATCGGACAAATTTTGCTTGCGAAACGAATGGGAGCAAAACGCGTCATCGCTGAAACGGGTGCGGGACAGCATGGTGTTGCCACCGCGACGGCTTGCGCGATGTTTGGAATTGATTGCATCATTTATATGGGTGAGGAAGATACTAGACGTCAGGCATTAAACGTATTTCGTATGGAGCTTTTAGGCGCAAAAGTCGTTCCGGTATCAAAAGGACAAGGAAGATTGAAGGATGCGGTCGATGAAGCATTAAATGACCTTGTTGAAAATTATAAGAACACGTTTTATTTGCTTGGTTCAGCGGTTGGACCTCATCCATATCCAAGCATCGTTAAACATTTTCAGTCTGTCATAAGCGAAGAAAGCAAGCGGCAAATTTTCGAGAAAGAAGGACGGTTGCCTGATGTTGTCATCGCCTGCGTCGGCGGCGGAAGCAATGCGATTGGAGCGTTTGCTCATTATATTGATGAACCAAATGTACGTCTGATCGGCGTAGAGCCGGAAAAAGCAGCGACGCTTACAAAAGGTGTGCCAGCCGTGCTGCATGGGTTTAAATGTTTAGTGTTGCTAGATGAAGATGGAAATCCGCAGCCGACTTATTCGATTGCCGCTGGTCTTGACTACCCGGGAATCGGTCCTGAGCACAGCCATTTAAAAGTTTCTGGGCGTGCCGAGTATTATACGGTTACGAACGAGGAAGTGCTTGAAGCATTTCAAGTGCTATCGAGAACGGAAGGGATTATTCCAGCGCTTGAGAGCGCTCATGCGGTTGCTTATGCAATGAAATTAGCGCGAACGCTAGATCAAGATAAAATTATTATTGTAAACATTTCAGGACGTGGAGATAAAGACGTGGAACAAGTATTTCGTATGTTAAATCAAGCATAAACGTTTTGGAGAGAGGCTGTCTCAGGATGATGAGACAGCCGTTTTTGCATGATACTTCATACGATATAGGTCACTTTACCAAACGAACTGCTCTCACCGCTTGTTTGGCGAACTGCCCGCCACTTGACTTTATGTGAAGTGGGGTTATATGCGGCTTATATGTTACAGCTTCCGGATGAGCAACATACAAAAACCCATTTACACCTCGCTCCCGTCCTAAAGGCATTCATTTTTGATTAGAGCACAATGGTAAGTGAAATAGTCTTACATGATGTCGCAGTTATACAGCTAATGAAAAAACAAGAAGAGAAATTTAGGATTCTAATTTCTCAAGTTGATAAAATGCTTCTACGATTTTCCCGTTATTAACAGGGATATTCATAAGATGAATAGATTCATGTGGTTTGATGATTTCTTCGGCAATGTAAATGAGTTTTTCTTTTTCTGTTGCATCAAGGCCGAGTTGTTTTAGAGTATAAGGTAACTTTAAATCTCGGTAAAATGGAAGCAAACGGTGAATTTCATCCCAATTTTCTTCAAGGGCTAGCTGGACGAGAATCCCATATGCTACTTTTTCTCCATGCAACAAATGATGGGTTTCGGGAATTTTAGTTAATCCGTTATGAACGGAATGGGCACCTGCTACTCTTCCATATCGATCCCCAAATCCTCCAACCATTCCACCTGCCATAATAATCGTTTCAATTACTTTGCGAAAGGATAGGGTATCACGTTTTTCTACTAAGTCGTTTATGGCTGCTCGACCATGTTCGAGTAACTCTGTTTTGCAAAGATAGGCCATTTGATGAGCGATTTTTACGGAAAGGGGAGGGTTGTTTACTTGACGAATGATACAATCAGCTTCATACCATTTGGCAAGCGTATCAGCTATCCCTGCTCGGAGATAAGCGGCTGGTGAGTGTAACAATATTCTTGTGTCAACTAAAACCATTAACGTTGATTTTGGAAAAATATCAAAGCGAATAAATGCCCCATTTTCATCATAAATCACGCTAAGAGGTGTCCAAGCTGCACAAGTAGAAGCGAGAGTTGGGATTAATACCACATCAAGCTGGACTTGATTGGCAACTGCTTTCGCCAAATCTAGCACTTTTCCGCCGCCGATTCCAATGATTACATCAAAATGAACGCAAAGTGTAGATAACCGTTCGATTTCAGACAATGAACATTCTCCCTTATATGGGAAAAAGGAATAAGTGAATTTACGGTTTTTAGGGAAATATGGCTCGGCCACTTTCCATGACCGTTCTCCGCAAATGACAAAACCACTTCTAAAACCATGTTTTTGTAATAAAGTTTCGAGATGAGTTAAAGCTCCGCTTTCGCATACATAATAGTTAGGAGCACCGCGAACTTCGATGATGTCCATCTTTTTATTCCTCCTTTTAAAAGATTAGATAAAACGCCGCTAAAGGAGCGGCGTTTCGCAATATGGATTTAATGTTTTCGTTTTAACATCCACTCTGGCTTACCGAAGCCTTTAAATTGTTCATCGATGACTTTTTCAAACTCTTTTGACTCAACCGCCTCTTTAATATCTTTCACAAATGGCTTGTTCAGATCTTTTGTATTTACGACAACACGGTTGCGGTATTTATCAGGCATTTTTTCTAATACAAGTGCGTCAAGAAGGTTCATTTTTGCTGCTAATGCGTAGTTTCCAGGAACGGCAGCTAAATCAACACTTTGTACTGCACGAGGTAATTGACCTGCTTCGATTGGCTTAAACTGAAGTTTTTTTACATTTTCCTTTACATCTTTTTCAGAGACTGTTAATGGGTTTGCGGCTGGGTCGAGCTTAATTAATCCTGCATCTTGTAAGATTAAGAACGCTCTTGCTGCGTTTGTCGGATCGTTAGGAATAGCAATCTGACTGCCTTCTTTAATTTCGTCTAGTGACTTAAATTTATTTGAGTAAATCCCCATTGGCGCAGTTGGAACGACGATCACTTCTGAAAGGTCAAGATGATGTTGTTTTGCGAATGTCTCCATATAGATTTTGTGCTGGAATAGGTTGGCATCTAAATCACCATTAGCGAGAGCTATATTTGGTTGTATGTAATCGCTGAACTCTACAACTTTTACTTTATAGCCTTTCTTTTCAAGAATAGGCTTAATCGCTTTATTCACCATGTCGCTGTAAGGACCGGAAGTAGCCCCAATCGTAAGTTCTTTTTTCTCTGTAGAATTAGAAGTTGTTTCCTTGCTTCCGCAGGCGGCGAGAAGCCCGAAGGATAACAATAAAACTAGAAAGACTGATAATTTTTTCATCACAAATCCCCCTAATATTTGTATGTTCAACGACCTTATCGCTTATCAACAAGACGAGCAATGCGGTCGCCTGCAAACTGAATGATTTGTACAAGGCAGATTAAAATGACGATTGTTGTAATCATAACAGTATTGTCGTAGCGGTAATAGCCAAAACGAATCGCAAGGTCTCCAATTCCTCCGCCGCCGACAATTCCTGCCATCGCCGAATAACTGACTAAACTTATCGTTGTAATCGTAATTCCGTGCATAATGCCGGGACGAGCTTCAGGTAAGAGGACGTCTTTTATAATCATCCAAGGTGTGGCGCCGACAGCAACAGCGGCCTCGATCACACCTTTGTCAATCTCCCGCAAAGAAGTTTCTACAATTCTAGCAAAAAATGGGATAGCCGCAACGGACAACGAAACAGAAGCCGCTGTAGGTCCGATTGTTGTTCCCGTAATGAGTTTGGTGAGCGGCAATAGCCCAACAAGCAAAATAACAAAAGGAATGGAACGAATCATATTTACGACAAATCCAAGAACGGATTTAACGGTCGTATTTTCTAAAAACAGACCGCGGTCGGTAACGAATAACAAAATTCCTAAAGGAAGTCCAGCTATAATCGCCACTGAAAGAGAAATGGCAACCATATAAAGAGTTTCCAAGAATGCTTTGTTTAGTTCAGGAACTAGATTCATAAGCGAATTAAGCAGCACTTGCAATGACCTCCAATCCTTTTGTTCTTAGGGAAATATAATCAATAGCTCGTTCAATTTCATCAGGGTCTCCTGTAAGTTCCATAATGAAAATTCCAAGCGGCATATCTTGAATGTACTCAATTTTTCCGTGCAAAATATTTCCTTTTACATTAAATGTTTGAAGCATATCAGAAACAACTGTTTCTTCGGCAATCTCACCTTTGAACTGAATTTTTACAATCGTTCCTGTACGTTTTTTCAGCAAATGGTCAGGAAGCTCAAATTGCAGAACGCTATTAATAAACGATTTTGTCAATTCTTCTTTTGGATTCGTAAAAATGTCATACACGGTTCCTAATTCAATTACTTTTCCATCCTGCATCACCGCAATACGGTCGCATATGTCTTTGACGACTTCCATTTCATGAGTAATTAAAACAATCGTAATTCCAAGTTCGCGGTTAATCTTTTTCAATAAGGCTAAAATCGATTTCGTCGTACTTGGATCGAGCGCTGATGTTGCTTCGTCGCATAAGAGGACAGTTGGTTCATTTGCAAGTGCTCGTGCAATTCCGACTCGTTGTTTTTGGCCGCCGCTTAGTTGGGAAGGATACGCATCTCGTTTATCAGCAAGACCAACCATTTCCAGTAGTTCATTCACCCGTTTCTCAATTTCGTCTTTTGACTTTTTTGCCGCTTTTAAAGCAAATGCGACATTTTCAAATACCGTTTTTGAACTAACAAGGTGGAAATGCTGGAAAATCATTCCGATCTTTAAGCGTGCTTGGCGTAATTCCTTGTCATTTAAAGTTGTTAAATCGACCCCATCGATGATGACTTGTCCCGATGTTGGGCGTTCTAAAAGATTTAAGCATCGTAAAAGCGTGCTTTTTCCGGCACCGCTATAGCCGACAATACCGAAGATTTCACCATTTTTGATCGTTAAAGAAACATTGTCCACGCCAATTACCTTATTCTTTTTAGATGAATACACTTTTACTAAGTTCTTTACCTCAATCATCGAATCCCTCGCTCCTATTTTTGTTTTTGTAATTTATAGATGGTGCACATCTTTTCGCGAATGAAGAGAAGAAGGCAACCAAGGATTAATGTTCATCTTATACAATAAGAGACTTTACTCTCCTTATGCATGAGCATCTTTTGTTAAGAAAAAATGCCTCTTTCATTCAGAAAGAGGCATCGGGTATCTATGTACACGACTTATCTTTCAGAATGAAAGTCATTCTGCAGGATTTGGCACCGTTCCTCTTATAAGGAGGTTGCCGGACGTCATAGGGCCTGTTCCCTCGGTCACTCTCGATAAGCGGTTGATCGTATTCAATTTTTACATAAATCATAATTCTAAAAAAAATGATTGTCAATATACGTTTTTCCGACTAAAGAAAAAGAAATCGCTTACAATCTTGGTGTATCATAGAAAAAATTTTTTAAAAGGAGTTTGTTATAAAGAATGAGTACGGATTCAAAAAGAGGGAAGCGCTCATCATTGATCAGAAAGATTAAAAGAAATACTCAGTCACAAAGACAAAAACATTTTTAAGGGGTAAATAGCAATTTCTATGTTATTCACATTTTCTTTGTATTCTTTTCGAATACCTCACAGCCTTTTTGGATTCTGAATGAAACGCTCGTTGAATAAGTAAAAATGGTATATTTTTTAAAGGTGTTTTACGTATAGGCGAAGAAGAATCTTAAAATAGAAAACGCTAGATAATTAGTAACTATGCAATTAAAATGACTTATATGATGAGATTAGAGTTTTTGGTAACCGACAAAAAATTTATATGAAATAATGGGTTAAGTATATATTGATTGGGGATTAAAATTTGCGAGGTGAACGTCATGCGCGTGGTTACTGCTTCAGAAATGTACGCAATTGATCGGTATACGATTCAACAAATCGGTATGAGCGAAGAATCATTGATGGAAAATGCCGGACAAGCTGTTGCGAGAATTTTGCGGGAACGAATTCATCCTACTCAGCGCGTCGCTGTTTTAGCGGGTACGGGAAATAATGGTGGGGATGGTTTTGTCATTGCGAGAGTATTAAAAAGTTATGGTTATGCAACCGATTTATGGTTGGTACCGCCAAAGGAAAAAGTAAAAGGAGCGGCGAAAAAAGCGCTTGAAATCTATGAGAATTCGGGATATGAAGTAAAGCATTACATAGGAAATGAGAAGGAATTTACCGAACAATTAAGTCATTATGACGTTATCGTTGACGCGTTGCTTGGAATTGGCGTAAAAGGAACATTGAGATCTCCATATAAAGAAATAATTGACAAGGTTAACGAAGCAGAAAGGCTTGTCGTGTATGCGATTGATGTGCCAAGCGGGATTTTTGCTGATGGGGGAGGAGTGGAGACGGCTATTCAGGCGGATGCAACGATCACGATTCAATATCCAAAGCTAAGTGCATACACGTTCCCAACAGCTGATTACTATGGTGAATTAATGGTAGTGGATATCGGTATCCCTCCGCTTTCCTTGGAAAAAAATGCTGGGTTTCGCAAGCTATGGAGTGAAGCAGATGTGGTAAGAACGCTGCCGACAAGAAAACGCTCGTCGCATAAAGGTACTTATGGAAAAGGTCTTGTCATTGGCGGTTCTCGAAATATGACAGGCGCTGTCACTATGACTGCAAAAGCGGCTTTAAGAAGCGGAGCTGGATTGCTGACAATGGCTGTACCGGATGACATTTATTCAGTTGTAGCAACACATGTTCCAGAGGTGATGTATTATCCGTGTTCATCGATGAACGGCTGTTTTACCGGTGAAATTGATTTTGTCCACTTGGATGTTGACGCAATTGCCGTAGGACCGGGCATGGGAAGAACAGCGGGGACGAAAAGCGTTGTCCAAAAGGTGCTATGTCAGGATGTTCCGGTCGTTCTTGATGCGGATGCGTTATATTACTGGAAAGATTATGTTTCCATAGTAAGAGAACGAAAACAAGCGACGATTGTAACGCCGCATCCTGGAGAAATGGCGCGAATGATTAATGTTTCCATTCGTGATCTCGAAAAAGACCGTTTTGCCATTGCGAAACAATTTGCGATGGACTATGGTGTCTACCTTGTGTTAAAAGGTCCTTACACCATTGTCACGACTCCAGATGGAAAGCAATACGTGAACACAACGGGAAATCCTTCGTTAGCAAAAGGCGGAAGCGGTGACGTGCTGACTGGCATCATTCTTGCGTTTATGATGCAGCACGCCGACATTCAGGAAGCAATTAGCAATGCCGTGTTCGTGCATGGAAAAGCAGCGGATGTGCTCATCGAGAGGGGGCATTCACCATTGGATGTGCTTGCCACAGATGTTATCGAGGCTATTCCGCAAACGCTTTTTCACTTATACAAAAAGGAATCGCTATGAAATGCGATTCCTTTTATTTGTTAGATAACCAAACTTTTTTCAAAAGCCTCACACCATCAATGATGTCTTTTTCGTTCATTCCGCCAAACCCTAATAATACATAGCTAGGCGGGGTTCCGCTTTTACCAAACCAATATTTCGCCGCTGAATACACTTTTATACCGGCTTTCTCTGCTTTGATGACCAATTCGTCTACATTGTTATAGTTTTTTAAATTCACAAGTAGATGCAATCCTGCTTTTTCGCCTATCACTGTTGCGTTGTCCCCAAAGTATTCGCGGATAGCAGTGATGAGTGTTTGCTGTTTTTTCGCATACATATGGCGCATCTTTCGGATGTGCCGTTCGAAATAACCGTATTTCATGAAAAGGTATAGTGTTTTTTGAATAATTGTAGAGACAGGCTGATTGTAGTTATAAAATATTTGCGAAAATCTTTCTAACAAGCAATTGGGAAGTACCATGTAACTTACGCGAATCGACGGTGTCAACACTTTGGAAAACGTCCCTAAATAAATCACTCGATCTTGCATATCAAGCGCCTTTAAGGCGGGAATCGGCTTGTTTTCATAGCGAAATTCGCTGTCATAATCATCTTCAATGATCCATGCACTGTTTTTAGCAGCCCATTTTAATAGTTTTTGCCGCTTACCGATAGGCAAAACCATGCCAAGTGGCAGCTGATGCGAAGGAGTGACGTATACGACATTCGCGTTGCTTGTTTCCAATTCTTCGATATTTAATCCATCTTCCTCAAGCGAAATAGGCAAGACTTGAAAGTGATGGTTTAAAAATACGGAGCGTATTCCGTCATACGATGGGTTTTCCATGGCGATGGCACAAGTTTTAGAATCGAATAATTGGCAGATGAGACTTGTCAGCTGCTGAATTCCTGAGCCGATGATAATTTGTTCTGGTGAACAGAGAATCCCGCGTGCTTGGTACAAATAATTCTTGATTTCTCGGCGAAGGTCGAAGTCTCCTTTTCGTTCCCCGTACCATAAAATTTTTTCAGGCTCCATCTCCAAGGCTTCGTTCATGCATTTCCGCCAAGCCTTCATTGGAAAATGAGTTGTGTCAATGTGACCGTAGCGAAAATCGTAGCGCATTGATTGTTCTGCTGGCGGCACCGGGGAATGTTGTTGTGTTTCGGAAAGCGATGGCATGAGAGGTTCCTCAAGTTCTTTGACGATGAAACCGACGCGCGGTTTACTTTCGATATATCCTTCGGCAAGAAGCTGCTGATACGCGCCTTCGACCGTGTTTTTGCTGATGCCTAAATGCTTGGAAAGTGCTCGAATGGACGGCAATTTACTGCCTTTAGCAATATTTTTGTTTATGATTTCCGTTTTCAAATATTCATAGAGTTGAATGTAGAGCGGGATACGTGTTGTTGTATCGAAAACAGGGCTTAGTTCTATCATGTGCTCCTCCTCTGACACCTATATTTTTTTTAAAACTGTCACTATCCATCAGGTCAGTTTTTTTCTACAATTCATTATATCATCATGAAAGGGGAGAGAGATCGATGAGAAGAGCGATGTTAGAATGCAAAGATGAAGAAAAAATCAACCGCTTATTACAGGAGGCTTCGACAGGTTTTTTAGGCTTGGCAGATGGCGACGAACCGTATGTCGTGCCGCTCAATTTTGTTTGGTGGAACAATTGCGTTTATGTGCATGGAGCCGAAGAAGGGCGAAAAATGGAGATCATCAAGAGCAACCCGCGCGTATGCTTTACTGTAAGCGAGAATGCTGGAACGATGGTGCATCCGGTGCCGGCGAAAACGAGTACGGCTTATATGAGTGTTATCATATTTGGGCGGGCATCGGTTGTTTCTGACTTGGAAGAGGCAACAGCAGCGTTGCAGCAATTGCTTTATAAATATGTTCCGGGGTATTTTTCCACGCCGCTTTCTAAGCGGCACGTGTCCTCATACCGTTCTTCAATGGGAAGCGGTACGGTGGTGTTAAAAGTGATTCCTGATATGATGACAGCGAAAGAGAAACCGATGGACGAGCAGCGGCAATTTTACAAAGGAAGGACGGTTCAAGACGACATCGGACGTTTTTAAGCTTGAAAAAGAGCATGAACGCGAACGAATGTAGCGAAGAAAGTCGTTACTCGATTCGCGTTTTTTATTGCTGAAATATATAGAAAATTTTGTTTATTTTTATTATAATGAACATACTGATTTGATTTTTGGAATAAATGTTTCAATATTCGGAACAAAGGGAGAACATCATGAATAAAACAGTTGTCAAAACGATGGAGATGTTGCGGTTGTTTGTCGAACATGAGCGGCTAACGCTACAACAAATGGTATCGTTATTGCAGATGCCAAAGACATCGGTGTACCGGATGGCACAATCGTTATTAGAAATGGGGTTTTTACAAAAAACAGGAGATCATTACCAGTTGGGATTGGCGTTTTTATCGTTTGGCATGTTAGTTGCGGAACGATTGGATCTTCGCCAAGTGGCCTTGCCGGTGATGAGAAGGATAAAAGAAGAAACGAAAGAGGCAGTTAATTTAGTTATTCGTGATGGCGATGAGGCGATTTATATCGAAAAAGTGGAAACATCTGAACCTGTACGCGTCTATACAAAAGTAGGTCGTCGTGCTCCTTTATACGCAGGAGCGTGCCCGCGTGTGTTATTAACGTTTATGGAAAACGAAGAGCAGAAACGATATATTGACCATATTGAACTTGTAGCGATCGCAAAAAATACGATTGTTGACCGACAAACGTTACGGAATACGATTGAACAAGACCGCAAACGGCAGTATACCGTTAGCTACTCGGAATTGGAAGACTACTCCGCAGCGGTGGCAGTGCCGATTTTCAATTATGAGGGAAAAGTGGTAGCCGGGTTAAGTATTGCCGGTCCGGAGCCGCGTTTTTCTCAAGAGGCGGTCGAGCACATGGTGCCAATATTGCAAAGAGCTGCATTTGAGATTTCTAAACAGCTTGGCTTTTCAAGGAAGGGATGAATGTGAAGTATACGATGTTTCCATTAAGCGAAAATGCCCTTACGATTCGATTTTTCCATGAAGTGAGCGAACAGGTGAATGAGCGAGTTCATCAATTCACGTTGATGCTCCAAAAACAACGTTGGGAAGGAATCGTGGATATTGTGCCGACCTTTTCTTCTCTCACCATTTACTATGACCCACTTTTTGTTGGAGCGTATGAGCGAATGTGCGAAAGGCTGCAAACAGCATTAGAGCGGCTCGAACAGGAAGTGCCTCCTGTGCCAGAACGAACGATTGTTATCCCCGTTTGTTACGGCGGGAATTTTGGTCCCGATTTACCGGATGTGGCTGAGTATCACGGATTGACCGAACAAGAAGTAATCAATGTTCACTCCCATGGCACGTACAAAGTGTTTATGATTGGTTTTGCCCCGGGGTTTGCGTATTTAGGGGGACTATCTCTAGACATTGCGACACCGCGCCGGGCGACACCTCGCATAGCCGTGCCGGCTGGTTCTGTGGGAATTGCCGGGAATCAAACGGGAATTTATCCCCTTTCAACTCCCGGTGGATGGCAAATCATTGGAAGAACGCCTCTTTCTTTATTTCGTCCACACGATCCAGAACCAAGCTTATTGCGTGCGGGAGATATTGTCCGATTTCAACCTATCACTGAAGAAGATTATAGGATGTGGAATGATGAACGCGATTCATGTCATTCATAGCGGGTTGTTGACAACCATTCAAGACTTAGGGAGGTGGGGATTTCAAAAAGATGGAGTGTCTGTGAGTGGAGCGATGGACTCATTTGCCAGCCGTATTGCGAACTTCCTAGTCGGAAATGAAGCCCATGAGGCGACATTAGAAGTGACAATGCTTGGACCTACGCTTCGTTTTGAAAAAGACGCCCTCATTGCGATTTGCGGTGGCGACTTTTCCTGTACATTAAATGATGAGCAAGTTTCATTATGGAAACCTTTGTTCGTCAAAAGTGGTAGTGTCCTTTCGATTGGAGCGTGTCGGAACGGATATCGAGCTTATATTGCATTTGCAGGTGGGCTTGACATTCCGCTCATCATGAACAGCCGATCCACTTATTTACAAGCACAAATTGGCGGGTTGCATGGAAGGGCATTGCGAAAAGGAGATGTATTGTCATTGCGCTCTAGTGACCGACCTATTTTTCCACACCGTGTCAACTGGGGGATTGCTGTTTCTGCACGCGTCTATATTTATGGAAAGAAAAAGACCATTCGAGTGACAGAAGGAATAGAGTATGCCACGTTTACAAACGAAAGCATCCATTATTTTTTTACATCTCCTTATAAAATCACAACACAATCTGATCGGATGGGCTATCGTTTGCAAGGACAGGTGCTTGAACGAAACACGGAGCAGGAAATGGTGTCAGAAGCAGTCACATTTGGAACGATTCAAGTGCCGAAAGACGGTCAACCGATTATTTTAATGGCGGATCGGCAAACAACAGGGGGGTATCCGCGTATCGCCCAAGTGATTTCCGTTGACTTGCCGATATTAGCCCAGGCGCGTCCCGGGGATGTGATTCAGTTTCAAAAAGCGAAATTCGAAGAAGCGCAACAGCTGTACATTGAACGCGAGCGGGAGATGAACCGATGGAAAACAATCATTGATCAAAAATGGAGGGAGATACGTGGCGCGAATTGATATCAATTGCGATTTCGGCGAAAGTTTTGGCGCGTATCGGATTGGTGAAGAGGAAGCGATTTTGGACTATGTGACTTCCGTTAATATTGCCTGCGGATTCCATGCTGGGGACCCTATTGTGATGCGGAAAACGGTACAGATGGCGCTTTCGAGAGGAATTGCGGTCGGAGCGCATCCCGGTTTTCCCGATTTGCTTGGATTTGGTCGTAGAAACATCGATGTTACTCCAGATGAAGTATACGCGTATGTCGTGTATCAAGTGGGGGCGTTATCCGCATTTGTTAAAGCGGAAGGGGGGGAACTGACGCATGTGAAGCCGCACGGTGCTTTATACAATATGTCTGCAAAAGATGTGCCACTTGCTGAAGCCATTGCCAAGGCGGTGTATGATATTGATCCGACATTAATCTTGTATGGATTAGCGGGGAGTGAATTAATTACGGCTGGTAAGAAAATCGGTTTAAAAACAGCAAGTGAAGTATTTGCCGACCGTACGTACCAACAAGACGGTTCACTGACACAACGAAGCGATCCGAATGCGCTCATTGCCGATGAACGTGAAGCAGTTCGTCAAGTGATGAGAATGGTTCAAGAAGGACGCGTTCGTTCGTTACAAGGCATTGATGTTTCCATTGAAGCGGAGACAGTTTGCATTCATGGAGATGGAGCAAAAGCTGTTATATTTGCGAAACAACTCTATGAAACATTGCAGGACGCAGGTGTTGAGATTAGACCTTTCAGCGACTAGTAGGGGAGGATAGGAAAAGTGAGTGTCGAGCGTGAAACGGAGAAAAAGACTATATCCATTGCGAAGAAGGGCTCATCAAATATCGGAGTGTTGGCTGGGGCTGTTTTCTTAATGGCCACGTCAGCTATTGGACCAGGTTTTTTAACACAAACGACCGTATTTACACAACAGCTTGCCGCTAGTTTTGGCTTTGTCATTCTTGTTTCTATTATTCTTGATATTGGAGCGCAAGCGAACATATGGCGCATTATTGCTGTATCGGAAAAGCGGGCGCAAGACATTGCTAATGACGTTTTACCGGGATTAGGATATATGTTAGCAGGCCTGATTCTGATTGGCGGATTAGCGTTCAATATTGGCAATATCGGTGGCGCTGGATTAGGGATTAACGTCCTTTTTGGGCTGTCACCGAAAACGGGAGCGGTCATTAGTGCGGTCGTTGCTATTGCGATTTTTCTTGTTCGTGAAGCAGGAAAAATGATGGATCGCTTTACGCAATGGTTAGGCATTGTGATGATTGGATTGACGCTTTATGTCGTATGGACCGCGAAACCTCCGCTCGGTGAGGCCGCTGTTAAAACGTTCGTGCCTGAGAACATTGATTTATTGGCGATTGTCACACTTGTTGGAGGTACGGTTGGCGGCTATATTACATTTGCCGGCGGGCACCGATTGTTAGACGCCGGAATTAAGGGAAAAGACAGCTTGCGACAAGTGACGCAGAGTTCCATCTCTGCGATTGGGGTAGCTTCATTAATGAGACTTTTATTATTTCTTGCTGCTCTTGGCGTTGTCGCCCAAGGGCTAACGTTAGATGAAGCGAATCCGCCAGCTTCGGTGTTTCGTTTAGCGGCGGGTGAGGTAGGGTATAAGTTTTTTGGTATTGTTATGTGGGCAGCAGCGATTACGTCCGTTGTCGGTTCCGCTTATACATCGATGTCATTCATTCGTACCTTTCATCCGACCTTAGAAAAATATCATCGCTTGCTGATTGTTTTATTTATTGTGATTTCTACGTTTGTGTTTGTTTTCGTTGGTCGTCCGGTGAAGACGATGATTTTTGTCGGGGCATTAAACGGGCTTGTGTTACCGATTTCGTTAGGGGTTATGCTAGTAGCTGCCTATAAACGAACAATCGTCGGAGATTACAAGCATCCGCTCTGGATGACGGTGTTTGGCGGAGTAGTTGTCGCAGTGATGGCATATATGGGCATTTATACGATAGTTCACCAAATCCCCCAACTGTTTCGATAAGTGATCCGCTGGAAAGAAACCTGAATGTAGTTATTTTTATAGAAGAATAAATTGAAAATCGAGATACACGTCGTTTCTGATGATGGCGAACGATGCTTTGCTTTTCCGTCTGGTCATTGACAATAAAGTTATTTCATTTCGGTCTTATAAGTACATATACCACCATTCAAGCTTTTTAGAACGGTGGTCAAGTCGTTGTTTAATTTTTCATATCCTATACTAATTTTCTCAAATTCAACAACAATGAAGTTGTTTAAAAATTGGAGGCCAACTAACAGTTAGCTTTTTGCAAGGTTGAATTGCCATGAAGCACCATATTTATTTTTACTCCAACCATACTTTTTACTAACTGGAGGAGCAGCTAATGGCATTAGAACTTTTATCTTTTTATTGTCAGTCAACACCATTAATAAGTGAAGTTCTTGCTTTTGTCTGGGAGATGCGGCTAATTTGATAGTCTAACCGTTGATGAATGGAGATGGTGGCTTCTTTTTTTGGAAATTTCACGGCGAATACGGGCAATCTCGTGCAACATGCTGTCCTGAAGGATGTGCTGTTCAATCTGATTGTCTCGAATCGCTTTCGCCATTTTGTGTTTTCATCCATTTGCACTGGGACATTTCTTGCAGTGTACCCAACAAAACGATATGTATGTTCAATACAAAATTAGGTAAAAATGAAACTTTGTTTTGATGACAGTGTTCCGCTAGGTTACGATAGATTTAAATAGGAATACTTTGAGGTTTGCTATATGTATGCCATTTATGAAGGAAACTTTAATAAAATGCATATCCTAGCTTAAACACTATCTTTACAAAATTGATCCCCACCATTTTATGGTGGGGGTGCCATTAACCTGTATAATTTCTCTATCTATTTGATAATTAAAGGTTTATCTAAAACTTTAAAATATAATTTTAGAATTAAGTAGAAGTTCTTATGTTTGCTAATTTTTGTTGGGTTTTATTATTATAATGATGGTGTTGCAAAACTAGAGTAAAAACTCAAAATTGTGCATAAGAATGCATAATTGTACATGCAGTAAATAGCGATTAAACCCATACCAACGTGGCTGTTCTAGTCCATCATTCTTTAATTGATTGAATGTCTGCTCAATCGAGTTACGGAAACGAAACAACCACTTTCCGAATTCTGTTTTCAAAAACGAAGGAATCACCCGGCCGTAGGCATCTTTTCGTTCATCACCATTTCGAGGATTAATCGGTGAAACGAAAAAGATCCCTGTTTGTTCCGCCATTTGACGGACTTTTTCACTGTCATAGGCAGCATCTCCAAGGGCAAACTCAATCTCCCATTCCTTTAAAGATGGAAATAATTCAAGCGCAACGGCTGCATCATTTCGATTCGCAGTCGTGAAGACATGGGATAAAATGACTCCCTCTGCCGTTGTACAAAGATGTAATTTATAACCTTTAAACCAGTTATACCGAGTGGAGATTCCCCATCTCGCTTGAGAATCATAAAGACTGCTTCGGAGCGCTGTACTGTCGATCATGACGATTTTTGGATATCGAACGCCTAAATCTTTGAGAAGTTGAGCATTAAAAGCGGAAAATCCTTGTTCTCGAAACCACTTACCTGCACGTGAAAACGTAGAAAGATGTGGAACCTCTTTAAGTCCACAAATACGCCGGAAGTAGCCAAAGCGATTCAGTGTGTCAACTAACTGACGTAAAGAATCAATGGAAAAATAGGTTTTTAAAAAGAAACATTTTAACAATGATTTTTTCGGAATCGGTGGTCGTCCTGTCACATAAGGTGTTTCTGGTAAAGAAAGTTGGTCGATGTATTGAAATAAAGCTCGTAAAAGAGGATCCATTTCGCTATTCATTGCATGTTCGATAACAAAATTGGAAATCATGATAGTGTCCACCCCTTGGAAATGTGTTTTTTAGGTCACTGTATATGATTTCCAAGACGGGTGGATTTTTTGTGTACATTTATGCATTCACTATGTGTTTTGCAACACGTTCTATTATAATTATAACCCATAGGGCTAGTTGAACAATAAAGCTCAATTATATTTTCTACCATTTTTAAAATAGCCAGCATCAATAGTTCTTATTCTTAATCTTCTTGTCACGAATCTTTAGATTCCTCATTGGATTTAGGGATGATGAGATTGAGATTACCTGCTTCCTCGTTTTCCACAAAGTGTTTAAGCATTGAAATCTTGTTGTCCCAAAATTGCTCGAAAAAGGAAAGCCAATGCTTAAGTTCGAGTAGCGCCTCTGGTTGGAGTTTGTATAACTTCTCCCTTCCCGCCTTCTCCACACTGACAAGTTTCGATTCCAGTAAAATGCGCAAATGTTTAGAAACGGCTGTACGGCTCATAGGAAAATGCTTGCTTATTGCCGTAACGGGCAGTTTCTTATCAGCGAGCAGTCGAAGTATTTTCCGTCGAGTGGGATCGGCGATTGCTTGAAAAATATCATGCTTTGGCGCGGCTGACATTAAGCCTCAACTACTTTGCGCAGTTTCTCTTTAACAAGAGATTCCCAACCATTGTCCATTCGATTTCTTATTACTGAGTGTGTTTCCCCTGGTGCTGGAATAATCTCATTAGGCTCACCCCAACCAGAATGAATGAGTGTAAATTCTGTTTTTCCATCTAGTTCCTTTAATTCAAAAGAAACACGCCAACCGAATGTATCCCACGAAAAGGAAAGTCGGTTAGGTGGATCGAGTTCCAGAACTTTGCAAGGTGAGGGTCCAAAAGGTGACTGTAAAGTGAATTCATGTCCAACTTTTGGCTCAAAATCATTTGGCATAAACCATGCGGCAATACCTTCTGAAGTTGCCACTGCTTCCCACACTTTTTGAATCGGCGCATTAAATACGGCAGTTTTTCGGATGTCTGGAACTTTGCTTTGATTATTTACTTGCATATGACGTACCTCCATGTTGATTAATATGTAACCAAAAAGTTTCATATTTCAGTATATGAAACCTTTTGGTTTCGTGTCAACTCTTTTTTCCGCTATGTTGTCCGTTAGAGAAGGAATATATTATTTTATACAAAGTTACTTCTTTTAGGAGAAAAATAACTCAGGATGTTTTTGTGACTTCTTCTATTTAGTCTATTGAAATCTTGAGATATCCTACATTAGTAAACGGTTTCAGTTGTAGTGCTTAATAAAGAAATCGATGTTAATTTCAGTTGCTCCAGGACCGCATTTTGATAAAGAGTAAGTTGTCCCACGTTTGCATTTCCACAACGGTCTTATAGCCTCGTAACTTTGCGATGAACGGCATGGAGCATTAATGTTTCTGATTCCTTTTGCCATGCTGTTCTTTTGCAACGGCAATATTCACAATCTCTACTGTTTCATCGTCCTTGATGATCTGCTCACCTACTTCGGCCACACAGCATCGTCCTCTTGTTTATGTGTTGGCCAGTCTTTCAGAAGGATCGGCTAACAAGATAGTAAATACATGGAGGCTGTTTATCATTATGTTTCCTCTTTTTTCACAAAGTGTATCCGATCATTCATGTATGGCTTTTTAAAAGAAATTTTTACAAGAGACGTTGTTAAAAAAATTCATATAATCCATTCGCAAAATAATTATAGTCTTCTTCATTGATAAGTTTGTCACCATATCCTTCAAAGAATATATGGACATCGAGTTCGGAATCAAACGCTTTTCGTTTTGGACGGATTGCTAAAGACACATCATATCTAGGGTCGCCGAAGGCTCCGCCGCTCCAATCGATTACACCGACAATCATTCCGTTACGGACTAAAACGTTATCAATCGTGAAGTCGCCGTGAATAAATGTTTGTTGACATTCTTTTGGACGATTTGTCTTTAATTTATTTAAAAGCTTTGCTGTTCCATCAACGTTATAGTGCTGGAGATTGTATTCGGCTTGTGCCAACATTTCGTCAAGCCATAATGGATTTTTTACTAATTCGCGTGGGCATGGGGTGGAATGGATCTCTGACAGCGTTTTTCCGAAATAAAAAATCATCTCAAGTCTTTTATCTTCGTTATTTTTCTTCCATAGTGAGCTTCTTAATGTTTCTCCTTCAATATAATCGAATAATGCCCAAGATTGCTTTTCATTTTTTTGTTCAATAAACTGATGAACTTTTGGCACGGGAAGCTTCGTGTGAGATATGCTGTTTAATACAAGCACTTCTTGAGATAAATAAAAACAAAAACGTTCCCCTTTTGTTCGTTTTAAAGCATAACAACCGTTTTGGCTCTCGATCATTCCGACATCGGAAGTGTGGCCTTGTCTGGGAAATTGAATATTTTTAATTGTGCCTACATAATCGACGATTTCGTTAGGTATGTCATGTAATGTGAAGGGATGCAAATATCGTTCACCTCTTATATTAGTGGCATAAATTCGCTTTCAAACACAATCTGGATGAGTGTATGGCGGATCAAGACGACAGCTGTTATGCTCAAGTCTTCCGACAACTGGGTTGGAGTGGGCTTTGAACAATAAAATCCCAACGACTATTTTTTGCACTTTTAACCATACTTTAGAAGATACTCTACCGCTAAAAGCAACGATTTTAGTTTGTTGGATCATGCAGTATCTGTAAAGTTTATCAAGAGCGTTGTGTCTTTCGATGTCGGACTTTACTACAATGATTTCGGATTCACCGCAAAGCGCTGCGTTATGAACTCCGCCTATTTGTTGGAAAACGATGCTCCTGTACTGTAAGTGTTCCATGAGATAAAGCATTGCTCCACCTAATGTTTCTATTCGTCATCGCTGTTTTACATCATTGGGCAAATAAAATTGTCTGCTTTTCCTGCAGAAGGAACCGAAAAACACTGCTGGTTAATCGGTTGCTTTGCGTGTACATCAATATAGGCGAAGTTGAGATTGGCATCAGAACCAATAAGACCCTCGGAAGCAAGAAACCAATGACTAGTTAAGCGTACAAACCATTGTTTCGAATGGTTCGCCGTTTACAACAATGGTCAGTAGATATTTTTTCACAATGCCGTCTTCTTGTTCGAACCCTATGTTTTCGTAGCCTTTCATCTTGTTTTTTAGCCGTTGTCTATTTTGTTTACCTTCTTTATTTTTATGTTACAATCATATTAAATCATATTATAAGAATAAACGAATGATTTTGAAAATTGTAAACTATTCATGATGTCCGGAGCTAGGCGTATAGAGCATGATGTTATTCATTTTGCCAATATGCCGTTTTTAGGGAGGATTGATGATGGGAAAAACGAAACATACGGGGCCGATAAAATTGGACAAAAGTCCAAAACCTTCTCTTTGGGCAAGTGTTATGCCGATGGGGTTAGGAAAGGTAAAGCCGCATCATATTCGTGATACATTAAAGGTCGTCTGGGAAAATAAAGATCAGCTGTCTTATGCGTATCGCATTTTGACGCAAGGAGTATGTGACGGCTGCGCTCTCGGAGTTGCCGGATTGCGCGATCAAACGTTAACAGGTCCACATCTTTGCACGACGCGCTTAAATGTGCTTCGCCTAAATACGATGCCTGCAATTGATGGGAAATGGCTGGAAAATGTCGATAAATTGAGAGAATTAGATAGCACAGAGCTCAGAAAACTTGGGAGAATCCCGTATCCGCTTTCAAGAAAACCGGGAGAAAAGAAGTTTACGAGAATTAGCTGGGATGAAGCGTTAAACCGCATCGCCGAAAAAATTAAATCAATCAATCCAAAGCAGTTAGCGTTTTATTTAACGGCGCGCGGCATCACGAATGAGGTGTATTATACGGCGGCAAAAGTAGCGCGGTTTTTAGGAACAAACAATATTGACAATGCATCGAGAATTTGTCATTCACCAAGCAAAACGGCATTAAAGCGGTCGCTTGGAATCGGCGCATCCAGCTGCAGTTATAAAGATTGGATTGGCACAGATGTCCTTGTATTTTGGGGCTCTGTGGCGGCGAATAACCAGCCGGTTTCGACGAAGTATATGTACGCGGCAAAAAAAGCGGGTACAAAGATCATCGTCATTAATCCGTATCGCGAACCGGCGATGGAGAAATATTGGATTCCGTCAATTTGGGAAAGTGCGCTTTTTGGCACAAAAATCGCCGATGATTTTTATCAAGTGAACATTGGCGGCGATATTGCCTTTATGAATGGTGTCATAAAACATTGGTTCGAAATGGAGGAAAACAATCCGGGCTCAGCCATCGATTGGCAGTTTGTCCGTGAGCATACGAACGGAATCGATGAATTAAAGGTGCATGTCGCAAAATACGATTGGGAAACGTTAGAGAAATCTTCTGGTCTTTCTAAAGAGAAGATGTATGAGTTCGCAAAATTGCTCGCTGAAGCGAAATCGGGCGTGTTTGTCTGGAGTATGGGGCTTACTCAGCATCGCTTCGGTACGGACAATGTTTCGCAAGTGGCCAATCTCGCCATGCTTCGCGGCTTTATCGGACGCGCTCATTGCGGGCTTATGCCAATTCGCGGCCACAGCGGTGTTCAAGGCTCAGGGGAAATGGGAGCCGACCCGTTTGTATTACCGGGAGGGGAATTTGATGAAGAAAATATCGCGCGTATCGAAAATATTTGGGGATTTCCGATTCCGCGCTGGCAAGGGGATACGATCGGACAGACGCTCGAAAACATCCTGCTTCCTGATGGTCATGAACGAAAAGTGAGAGTGTTATATACGAGCGGCGGCAATTTCTTAGAAACAATGCCGAATCCAGATTTTATCCGCAAGGCGTTGGAAAGCTTGGAATTGCGTGTTCATCAAGATATTATTTTTAACACGTCGACATTGTTGGATGCCAAGGAAGAAGTGATTATCTTACCGGCAATGACGCGCTATGAACAGCCGGGCGGTGGCACATCGACAAGCACGGAGCGGATGGTGTATTTCAGTCCGGAAATCGAGGGACCGCGAATTGAAGAAGCACGGGCGGAATGGGAGATTTATATCGACCTTGCTTCACGCGTCAAACCAGAAGAAAAACATTTGATTCATTTTAGTCATGCGCAGGAAATTCGCAACGAAATTGCCATAGCGAATCGAAACTATGATGGAATCCAGCATTTAAAGAAAAAAGGTGATGTTTTTCAATGGGGCGGTGCTTGGCTTTGTGAAGGAGGGGTATGGCCGACAGCGGACGGCCGCGGTAATTTAATTCCAATTGAATTGCCGGAGCTGCGAAAAGCGGAAGGACAATTTTTTGTGACGACTCGACGCGGCAAGCAATTTAATTCGATGATTTATAGCGACAAAGATCCATTTAATGCGGCAGATCGTTATGATATTTTAATGAATCGTGAGGATGCAACGAAACTTGGCATTCGTGAAGGCGAGACGATTGTTGCTTATAATCGTCATGGAATGATGCAGGGCCGAGCAAGGTTCGCAGATGTAAAACAAGGAAACATTGCTGTCTATTGGCCGGAAGGAAACGTGTTAATTCCAAAAGGAGTCTATGAAACATACGCGAAAATCCCAGAGTACAATACTATCGCTGTCGTCGAAAAAGCTGAGACGTTCCACGCACAGAAAGATCAGAAATACGTTGAAAAGCGCATTGAAGAGATGGAAATGACCGTTGACTAACTTCATAGCTTTTAAGATGTGATTTATTTGCAAAGTATAATTTTTTATAAATTCCAATAAAATCTTTTAATCAATAGGAAAAGTGATATTATCTTTATCACTTCATGACTGTTGAAAGGGATTGAATGTGGAGATTTTTGTTTTTGGCAAATTGAAAATTAGGGGACAGGAGAGAAATATGATCGAATTAAGAAAATACAGTGATGCTTCGGTATTTAAACAAGATGTACTCCCATTTCTCGGGCAATATGAATATGAAGGAGAAAATAATTTACTGTTAGGGGTACTCATGAATTTAAATGAAGGCGATAAGCCTCTTTATATGGGAACGGTCACAAAAAACGGGGAGTTATCGCTTGTATTATTGCAAACGCACCCTCGTCAAATGATTTTATCAAAATCATTGCCGTTAACATCTGAAGAGATTGCTGATTTAGCTAAGAAGCTATACGAGGATTATCCAAATATTCCTGGATTGATCGGTGAGTCTACCCTCGTAACATCGCTCGCTGAACAAATTGCGCGTCTGAAACATAGTGACGTTCATATTCATATGAAGCAACGCATTTACGTCCTGACTGAAGTGAAAAAACCGGCTTCGGCAAGCGGAAAGCTGCGTCAAGCAGAAATGAACGATTTCGCAACTATGAAAGAGTGGATCTACCACTTCTGTCAAGACGTAGGGGAAGCCGATATCGGTTGAGGAAGCCGTACAAAAAGCGGAAGAGATGATCGAAAAAAAGAGGTTGTATGTATGGGATATTGATGGAAAGCTCGTTTCCATGGCCTGCTGGGCACGCCCGACAAAAACGAACGTAACGGTGGGGTTTGTGTATACGCCGCCGAAAGAGAGAAAAAAGGGCTATGCTTCCGATTGCGTTGCTGCTCTCACACAACATTTGTTAGATTCGGGATATAACACATTTTCCCTGTATACAGATTTAGCAAATCCCACGTCAAACAAAATTTATATGGAAATCGGCTATGAGCCGGTGATGGATTCAATGGTAGTGCTATTTCGAAAGGAGCTATGCTAATGAGCCGAATCCCCTTTGCCTTAATTTTCGATATGGATGGTACACTGTTTCAAACAGAGAAAATTCTTGTCCCAGCATTGCATAAAACGTTTGACCGGTTGCGGAATGAAGGACAATGGCAAGGAGAAACTCCCGTTCGGCAATATTTGAATATTCTCGGCGTCACTCTCCCAGAAGTGTGGCGTCAGCTTTTACCGAACGCGAGTGAAGCGGTTCGCGAAGCTGCAGATCGATGGTTTCTTGAAGATTTAGTGCAGGAAATTGAGCAAGGAAACGGGCAATTATATCCGGGAGTCGTATCTACCCTTGCCTATCTCAAGGAACAGGGAATTTCTCTTTTTGTTGCCAGCAATGGGTTGGAGCGTTATGTCGATGCTATTCGGCAATACTTTTGCTTAGAACGTTATTTCATCGATTTTTACAGTGTCGGTCGCTTTCATTCGCCGTCGAAATCCGCTTTAGTTGCTCGGTTGTTGAGAGATTATGACATTGAAAAAGCGGCGATGGTTGGCGATCGGAGTTCCGATATTCAAGCGGCTAAAGAGAACGGTTTGTTGTCCATCGGCTGCCGGTTCGGATTTGCCAACGATAATGAGCTGCGTGATGCCGATTTCATTGTACATGAATTTTCGGAGATTGTTTCAATGATCGTGGAATGGAAAAAGATATAGTAGTAGAGAAAGACTGTCTCAAACATAAACAGGCCGATTTCAATAACACATAAAAAATGGAAAATCCTCAACTCGTGTCGGTGTTCGGCGATGAGACAGTCCTTTTTGCATCATATAGGTTAGGACTTTATTTTTTATGAGCTACAACGATTTGTGAAAATGGAAAGGTGTAAAAAATTCGTTTTGTTTCAATTTGACTTGCTAAGGGTGCCAATATCTCGATATATTCAGATATTCGCTGAATGTCAGAAATGACTAATCTTCCGTTTGGACGCAAGACCCGCCACATCTCCCGAACTGCTTGTTCTCTATCTTCAGCGCTTTTAATATTATGAATAACAAAATTTGACACAACGGCATCAAAACTTTCAGCTGCAAATGGCAATTCACAGGCATCTCCATCAATAAGTTCAATATCAGCTACCTGTTCCATTTCTGCATTTTTTCTAAAAGCTTCCCTGCTGTTGCCGCTAATGTCCCACTGTGACCAACGATCAATGGCTGTTACTTTACATCCCATTTGTGCTGCTGCAATTGCAAGAAGTCCTCGACCTGTTCCTACATCTAGTACCTTATCATTCCTGTCAACTTGAGCTAGCCGTAAAATAACGTGTCGGTGCTTTATTTTGATAACTGTGGAGTACAAGAACATCCATAAACCCATAGATAACATGAACAACCCAAAGAAGAGGCCGCCTATACTTTGAGGCAATCCTTTGAGACTAACAAGAGAAAATATCAATCCGATGACGATGAGAATCCCTACCCAAAAAGGGGCATCAATTCCATATCGAAGCGTAAATCGCATCCGTTATCCTCCTAAGTTTTTATATCTGAATTATATGAATATTAATAACAGTCATTCTAATTCTATGACACTAATTTAATATATGGGCATGTGTGAATCAAGTTTTTTAGAGAGGACTGATGTTTTTGGGAAATATTAACTTTTTCTAAGCGATCATCGCATCATTTTGTCACGAGACAGTTGTTTTCCGAAGGAGCTGTTCTCGAATGTTCACAGCAGTATCAAAGAGGTTGACAATGGTTTTAAACGATTAAGGAGATTCGTTCTAAATTTGACCTGCATGTATTGTTTGAGTTTTATCTTGCTCTTTGTTTTACGAGAAAAGAACTATATTCGCTTAAGATAAGCTATCTAAAGATTCTAGGAAATGGCCCTTTTTCTTGGTATTATCTCGTTCTAGCATGTTAATCCTGACTCTTCCTCTTTTCAGAATAGAAATTCTGCTTATTGTTGTTATTTTATTAGTATGGGAAGTGTTTGCTATTTTCTAGTCAGAACGAAAAACATACGAGCAATATCTTATTGAAGACATCACATCTTATCTTTATAAACCTCTAAAAAACAATCTCTTCCTGTGAAAGGAAGAGCTTTTTTATGCATATTTTCCTTCTTATCGTTAGAAAATAAAGGGAGACAATAGGCGTCTGTTAGGACGAGGCAAAGGAGGAGAAGAGAATGGAGAAAATGGAAAAGCGATTACTGTTCTTCTCGTTCCTTGCAATTGCTGTTTTTGTATCGCCGTATTTTGTTTTTGGCGAAGATGCGCATATGCGTGTTCACGATAATCTTGATTCCAATATTGCGTGGTATAAGGTGTTAACAAGAAGCGGGGAGCTGTTTGGTCCGATTAATGCCGTCATTCCGCAAATTATTAACGGCTTACCGAGAAATGCGTATGGAACAGAATTTAGCGGAATCGTTTGGCTTCATGCGTTATTTCCATCCATTTACGCCTATGGATTAAGCCAAGCGATCACGCGCGTGTTTGCGTTTATCGGCATGTATCTTTTGCTTAAAAAACATGTGATCAAATCCCCGGAATGGTCTTGGATTCGTGTTGGTGCAGCTCTCGCTTTTGCATTGACGCCGTTTTGGCCGTCGGGCATGTTAAGCACGCTTGGAATGCCGCTTGCGTTATGGGCGTTTTTAAACATTCGTGCCGGCGAGCGTTCGTGGGTAAATTATCTTGTGCTTACGCTTTTGCCCTTTTATTCCAGTCTTGTGCTCGGTTTTTTCTTTTTCCTTAGTGCCATGGGAGTTTTTTGGCTTGTGGATGTTGTGCGCGGGAAAGGGTGGAATTGGCGATTTTTATTGGCGATTGTGTACATGACGGCTATTTATGTTGCGATTGAATACCGCCTTGTCCATTCGCTTTTATTTGCTGATGAACCGACGAGTCGTGATGAATATTTTCATGCCCGTCTTTCTTTTTGGCGTGCTATTCGATTGACGTTGAAAAATTATATTCTGGGCCACAATCACGTGATGACGGTGCACGGTCTTGTCATTTTGCCGGTGACGTTCGTCGCTTTATATATGGTTTGGAAAAAGAAATTATGGAAGCAAGAAAAAATGTTTCTGTTTCTTCATGCTTTGAACTTCGCTCTTTCGGCATGGTATGCGTTTTGGTTTTATAAAGGATGGGTCCCGTTAACTGAACGCTTTGACATTCTCGATAAATTTAACTTTGCCCGCTATCATTTTTTGCGGCCGATGGTGATTTACATGCTATTTGCGCTTTCGTTAAAAATTTTATGGCAACAAGGACAAGCGTGGAAAAAAGCATGTTTTACCGCGATTGCGGCACAACTCATCGTGCTTGCGATATTTAATGAGGAAATCTTTTATCGCCACAAACCGTCGTTTAAGCAGTTTTACGCCGAAGAACAATTTCAAGAGATTAAAGAATACATAGGCCTTCCTGTGTACAAATATCGCGTCGCCAGCATCGGAATTCATCCGGCGATCGCCCAATATAACGGGTTTTACACATTAGATACGTACAATAATTTTTATCCGTTGAGGTATAAACACCAGTTTCGAAAAATCATTGCGCGTGAGCTAGCGAAAAATAAAAAGCTGCGCGAGTATTTCGATGAATGGGGAGGACGTTGTTATATTTTCGTAGACGAGTTAGGCAAGCATTATATGTTTAAAAAACATTCAAAGAAAAAGATTACCAATTTACAGCTAAATACCGATGTGTTTCGTCAAATGGGCGGACGCTATATTTTTTCCGCCTTACCGATTACAAATGCTAAAAGCAATCAATTAGCACTGGAAAAAGTGTTTCATTCCGATGAATCCGCATGGACGATTTATCTATATAAAGTGACATCGTAAGGAGGAATAGCGATGAGCGAACCGGTTCTCACTATTGTAGTCCCTTGTTATAACGAAGAGGAGGTGCTTCCAGAAACGATTCGGCAACTTCGTGATTTGCTTCAGCAATTAATAGCCGAGCAGCTTGTTTCTGAACAAAGTAAACTATTGTTCGTTGATGATGGAAGTCACGATACTACGTGGACGATTATTTATAAAGCAAGCTTGCGATATCCAGAAGTGAAAGGATTGAAACTCGCCCGCAATGCCGGGCATCAAAATGCCCTTTTAGCCGGATTATTTGCAGCTAAAATGCTTTCTGATTGTATCGTTTCCATAGATGCCGATTTGCAAGATGATATTTCCGTCATTCGTGAGTTTATGAAAAAGTTTCATGAAGGATACGAAATTGTATACGGAGTACGGAATAAGAGAGATACGGATTCGTTTTTTAAACGCCACAGCGCCCAAGGGTTTTATAAATTAATGAAAGCGATGGGGGTGCATATCGTTTATAACCATGCCGATTATCGTCTCATGAGTCGACGCGCCGTTGAGGAGCTCGAACGGTTTGAAGAAGTGAATTTGTTTTTGCGCGGCATTGTACCGTTGCTTGGTTTCCGTTCGACAACTGTTTATTATGACCGAAAAGAGCGATTAGCGGGAGAAACGAAATACCCGCTTAAAAAAATGTTGGCGTTTGCTTTAGACGGGATTACCTCATTCAGCATTACACCGATTCGTTTCATTTCGCTCGTTGGATTTGTTTCCTTTTTTGTGAGTTTGTTTTTTGGGGCATATTTTCTATTTTTAAAATTTAACGGTTATACGCAAACGGGGTGGACATCGCTTATTACGTCGATTTGGCTTCTTGGCGGACTTCAGCTCATTGCGCTCGGCTTGATTGGGGAATACATCGGGAAAATCTATAAAGAAACAAAACGCCGTCCGCGTTATATCATTGATCTTGATTTATTCAATTTTCCGTTGCCGCTTCCGGTAAATCATGTTCCATCGCTTGGAGAAGAGCGGAAAAGCGTCGATATTCAGAAGAGGAATAGGTAACGGCGATTTTTTGCTTGCATTCCTTTTCAAGAAGGAGTAGACTGGGCTTGTAAAAATAAATAGTGAGCGGGAGCCTGTGGAATCAGGCTGAGAGTACGACTAATCCGTCGTTGACCGTTTGAACCTGTTGGGTAATGCCAGCGTAGGGAAAGTGACAAGGAGAGAAGTGTACACTTTGCTTGCGCGCAAAGTGTTTTTTATTTTTGTGTGGAAAGGAATGGAACAAGGATGGACGTGCAAGAGATTGCCAAAACATTAGAAAACGTGCGGCAGGCTAATCCGCTCGTTCATAATATCACTAATGTTGTCGTTACAAATTTTACGGCAAACGGTTTGCTTGCATTAGGCGCTTCTCCGGTTATGGCATACGCGAAAGAGGAAGTGGCTGATATGGCAAAAATCGCTGGAGCGCTTGTATTAAATATCGGCACATTAAACGAAACGGAAGTCGAAGCGATGTTGATGGCTGGAAAATCGGCGAACGAACACGGCGTTCCGGTCATTTTCGATCCGGTTGGGGCAGGAGCGACGCGCTACCGAACAGAAACGGCAAAAAAGATTGTTCGTGAAGTGAACGTTTCTGTCATTCGCGGCAATGCGGCGGAGATTGCCAATGTCATAGGAGAAAATTGGATGATTAAAGGTGTGGATGCCGGCGAAGGAAACGGTGATGTCGTTGCGTTGGCAAAAAAAGCAGCACAGCAGCTTCATACCATTGTCGCGATTACGGGCAAAGACGATGTGGTTACCGATGGGGAGACAACATACGTCATTCGTAACGGCCATCCGCTTTTAACGAAAGTCACTGGAACGGGCTGTTTATTAACATCGGTCATCGGGGCGTTTGCCGCTGTTGAATCCAATTTATTGGTAGCGGCAGCTTCTGCGCTTGTCAGTTATGGAGTTGCTGCGGAAATCGCAGCGAAAAAAGCGGGAGAAGCGGGTCCGGGAAGCTTTCAAATTGCCTTTTTAAACGAACTTGCTCGTGTAGGGGAAGAAGATATTCGTCAATATAGTCTCATAGAACAAGTGAAGTGAAAGGGAGATTGTCATGAGAAACGTGTACAAAGCGTTAACGATTGCTGGTTCTGACAGCGGCGGCGGCGCCGGCATTCAAGCAGATTTAAAGACATTTCAAGAGCTGCGAGTATTTGGAATGTCCGCATTAACAGCGGTGACGGCGCAAAATACGCTCGGCGTACAAGGAGTATATCCTTTATCCGTTGAGGCGGTTGAACAGCAAATTGAATCGATCGGGACGGATTTAGGAGCCGATGCCGTCAAAACAGGGATGTTGTTTAGCGCGGAAATTATTCAAGCGGTGGCAGCCAAAGTGAAGCAATTTGGTTGGAATCAGCTTGTCGTCGATCCAGTGATGATTGCGAAAGGTGGTGCGCCGCTTTTACAAGAAGAAGCGGTTAGCGCCTTAAAAACACACTTGCTTCCATTGGCGATGGTCATTACTCCTAATATTCCGGAAGCGGAAGTGTTAACAGGCATGACAATCCGGACAATCAATGATCGCCATGAAGCCGCAAAGCGCCTATATGAACTAGGTGTCAAGCATGTCGTCATTAAAGGCGGTCATGATGATGACGACGATGAAGCAGTCGATGTATTGTACGATGGTCATGAATTTTCATATTTTACAAGCAAACGGATCGAAACGAACCATACGCATGGGACAGGTTGTACATTTGCAGCAGCGATTACGGCGGAACTCGCGAAAGGCCGCAGCGTCAAGGAAGCGGTACAAACAGCGAAAGCATTTATTCAAGCAGCAATTGAGCATGAATTAGGCATTGGTCACGGTCATGGTCCGACGAATCATTGGGCGTACCGACAAGCGAATTTATCATGATTAGGTGATGAACGGTGACACGAATCTCAACAGAAACGATGAAAGAATTGTTACGCGTGTATTTTATTATGGGCAGCAGCAACTGTAAGAAAAATCCTTTGAACGTTTTAACCGAAGCAATCACTGGCGGGATCACATTGTTTCAATTCCGTGAAAAAGGAAAAGGGGCGTTCACAGGCGAGGAGAAGTATGCTTTCGCAAAAGAGTTGCAAAAGATTTGCCGACAACATGGCGTGCCGTTTATCGTCAACGATGACGTCGAATTAGCAATTGAGCTCGATGCGGATGGAGTGCATATTGGACAGGACGATGAAAAAGCCGATGTCGTTCGCAAGAAGATCGGCGATAAAATTCTTGGCGTTTCCGCTCACAATTTGGAAGAAGCGCGCGCGGCGATGACAGCTGGAGCTGATTACATCGGTGTCGGTCCAATTTTTCCAACGACATCGAAAGACGATGCAAAGGAGGCGCAAGGCGCTTCTATCATTCGGTTTCTTCGTGACAGCGGCATCGACATTCCGATCGTGGCGATTGGTGGAATCACGCATGAAAATGCAAGTGAAGTCATCGCTGCTGGAGCTGATGGTGTTTCTGTCATTAGCGCGATCGCCTCTGCAGAGTCGCCATTTGATGCAACAAGACAATTTGTTCAATGTGTAAAAGTTAAATAACGGGCTGTTTCAGTTACGAAACAGCCCGTTTCTTTTTTGGAAAGCGCCATTCAATTAGAGGTCGCACAAGCCGAACAATCGGTTCGCTTCCTAAAATGAACATGACGAACAATGATAAAAGGAGCAACAACGGATAGCCGTGAATGTCCATAATGAAATCAGGAAAATGGGTCACATGTAAATATTTTAAAATAAACCCGTGAAGAATATAAATATAAAACGTTCTTGTGCCCAACGTTGAAATTGGTAAGCGACGATTTGGGATGAGCGCCATAAAGCAAAACATCATGAAAGCGCTCGCTCCATAAATAATCAGTCGACCTATAGCTCCTTTTTCTTCATGAACACCTAGCGTTTCATATGATTTAGAGCCGTACAACCATTCTTGCGGCAAATCAGGAAACCCGAGATGAATACAGATAAACATGCCGATTAAGGCGATTAGTGAAAATAGGCGAACACGTCGTGTCAGCAATCGTTCAAAATGGCTTTTCTGCAAGAAAAAACCCATTAAAAAGAACGGAAAAAACGTGAATGTTCGAGATAAGCTCAACCATTTTTCCGCTTCGATCATTCCGGCCCCCACGCCGAGTAACAAGGCGATCAATAGAGAAATATGTTTAGGTATATTGGCAAAAATCCATAATAATATATTCCAGCTAAACAAACTGATTAAAAACCATAAACTCCAATGCGGTGTAAAAACATCGATTTGTACCGTATCTTTTTCATATAAAAACGAATAATAAATCGAATACAATAGTTGAAAAATAAGATAAGGAAGCAATAATTTTTTCGTGATTTTTTTCAAATACCCATGCTGACGAAATCCTTTAGCAAAGTAGCCGGAAATTAAAATAAACGCTGGCATATGAAAAAAGAAAATCCAAACGTATAAGCTATGGACAAACAACTCACTATCAATATAAGGGCGGAGAAAGTGGCCAAACACGACGAGGAGCATTAAAAAACATTTCGCATTGTCGAAATAGCAATCGCGTTCGCTCATCACACCTTCCCCCATCTCTTTTTTCTATACTAATTCGAATTTTTTTTGCTTGTTATGGGGGTGATATTGCGTTGAATATCGACAGGAGGGTAAATCATGGAACACGAAACGACAGATATGACTCAATTGCTAGAAATTATCAATGCAAAAGGAGATGCAGGAGAACTCGAGCAAATTGTTCATCCGTATGTGCAGCTTATTTGCAATGATGAATTATTCTGGAAAGAATTACGGGTAATAGCAGAAGATAGTGCAAAAGATAATGAAAAGGAGGGAAATAACGATGGAAGTCATGCGCGCTAAACAAATTGCTGAGACGGGAGAAATCATTCCCGTTATGTATGAAGGAAAACAAGTATTCATCCAGCACGTTGATGAGGAACGAAAAATGGCAAGAATTTATCTGAAAGAACGGTCCGAAGAAGAAATGGAAGTTCCTGTTCGCCTTCTTCAAGAGCGGAACTAGCTAGCTTCTATTATTAGCGTGTGATATAATGAAATAGGATATGTTGAATGTGGTGATTTAGTGGATCATTGGAAAATGGAGTGAATACGATGAATATTGGATTTGGCGAAATTGCCCTTATCGTGTTTTTTGCGTTGTTAATTTTTGGTCCAAAGAAATTGCCGGAACTTGGTCGAGCAGCAGGGAAAACGCTTCGTGAGTTTAAAAATGCGACAAAAGGAATTATCGACGACGAAGAGCAAAAGGTACAAAAATAAACATGGGCTTGGTGTAGCTGTACACCAAGCCCATGTTTATTGATATAAACAATGGTATCACAAAAGCCTGTTACAAAATGAATAGACGCTTTTTAGTTTAGAAGGAGATGCCACGGGCAGATGGTGTTCTAATTGTTATTTGAATTTACATTCATGAAGCGGAACGACTTTTGTCTTTTTCGTCCATTTATACCCTAACCAAACGATAATAAATAGTGGTAAGCCAATATAAGAAACGAGAATGCCATACCAATCGATTGTTCCACCTATAAATGCAGAATAGTTTTGTCCCAAAATAACGATCGTACAAAGAACCAACGCAAAGATTGGACCAAAAGGAAACCATTTTGCTTTATAAGGTAAATCGCGAAGATCCCGACCTTGAGCAACGTAGGCTTTTCGGAAACGGTAATGGCTGATGGCGATTCCTAACCATGCGATAAACCCCGACATTCCTGAGGCATTTAACAACCATGTATAGACAACACCGTCCCCAAATAAAGAGGCCAAAAAGGCGAGCGTTCCTAAAGATGAAGTGACGATAAGCGCATTCACAGGTACGCCGCGTTTGTTTAACTTTGCTAAAAATTTCGGTGCCTTACCTTCGCGAGCTAAGTCCCACAGCATGCGAGTAGATGCATACATCCCTGAGTTACCAGCCGATAGAACCGCTGTTAAAATGACTGCATTCATGACGGAAGCAGCAAACGCAATTCCTGCCTTATCAAATACAAGCGTAAATGGGCTCACGGTTACATCGCTATTGGCAAGTTTTTCATTCGTGTAAGGAATCAATAAACCAATCGCTAAAATAGCTAAGACATAGAATAAAAGGATGCGCCAAAATACTTGGCGAATGGCACGCGGAATGTTGCGCTTAGGATCTTCGCTTTCGCCGGCAGCTACCCCTAACAATTCTGTTCCTTGAAAGGAGAATCCTGCTGCCATGAAAATTCCAAGCATCGCCATAAACCCGCCATGAAATGGAGCGTCTCCAATCGTAAAGTTTTTGAAGCCGACTGCTTCACCGCCCATAATCCCAACAATCATCAAAAAGCTCACAATTAAAAAAATGATAACAGTTGCGACTTTAATAAGAGAAAACCAATATTCAGCTTCACCGAATCCTTTTACGGATAAATAGTTTAATAGAAACATGACGGCTAAACAAAGCGCGCTCCATAAAAGCGAAGGGCTGTTAGGGAACCAAAACTTCATAATCATCGTGACGGCAGATAATTCGGCGGCAATGGTGATTGCCCAGTTGTACCAATAGTTCCATCCTAGCGCAAATCCTAAAGCTGGGTCCACAAACTTTGTGGCATAGGTGCTAAATGAGCCGGCGACCGGCATATATGTAGCCATTTCTGCAAGGCTTGTCATTAAAAAGTACACCATAATTCCAATGGCCGCATACGCAACGAGTGCTCCGCCAGGCCCTGCTGTGTGAACGGCGCTACCGCTTGCTAGGAATAAACCTGTGCCAATCGTTCCTCCTAAGGAAATCATTGTTAAATGCCGAGCCTTTAATTTTCGGTGTAACTCATTCGAGGACAGAGAATCGGAAGCAGACATTGCTTCTTTTTTCGTGACTGTCTCCATTGGTTCAATCACTCCTTTTCATTAGAATAATTGAGGAATAAAAAAGCCGTCGAAGGAGATTCGACGGCAGTGTACTCAATACCCGCACGCATCAAACCTTCCATGAAGATAGCGCTCCACGTCTGCTCCATGCAAACGTGACAGTGCTGTTCCTATTCGGCAACAGCCCCAGCTTAAGCATCCAGAGAAATGCCCAAGCTTCGGCAGCTTTTCCTTTCCAGTGAAGTCTTTGACGTCTCTGCGTCTCGTTCACCGTACTCATAAAAGCTGCGACCTCTACCTCATTGGTCTAATGAGCGTCCTATTCAGTTGTACCAATCATATTGTAAATGATTTTTGTAGTCGCGGCAATATAAAAATATTAAGAGACAAGTCTTTAAAAACAGTGCCATATATATTGAAATAGAGCGAAAAAAATGAGGTGTGGCACAAATGTTCAAAAAGATGGTTGCAATCGGTGTCGGCAGCGTTTTACTAGCCATTGGCATTAACGTTTTTTTGGTTCCCCATCACTTGTTAGACGGGGGAATCATTGGAATCGGCTTAATCGCGAAATACATTTGGCAAGTTAAAGTAGGGTTGACGACCATGTTGGTAAGCGTACCGCTTTATATTATTGCATGGTTTTACTATCGACCGTTTTTTTACAATAGTTTGCATGGACTGTTATTTTCCTCACTAATGATCGATGTATGTTCGGTGTTGCGTGGGACGGTATCGGTTGATCCGATGATCAGCTCGATTATTGGCGGAATTTTTGTCGGGACAGGCATCGGTATGATGTTACGGGAAGAGACAAGCACGGGCGGAACAGATTTATTAGCCCAATTTATCGCTAGAATCACAAATTGGAATGTAGGGATTATCATTTTTATAATGGATGCGTTGATTATTACAGTAGGGAGTTTTCTAATCGGTTCGACGTCATTTCTTCACTCGTTCATCGTTGTGACAGTCGTTGGTATTGTGACTACAATATTGACCGAAACAAAAAGATGGAGTCGCCCCATCATTTGACGTCTCCATCCTTTAATATAAGCGTTGAATCGCTGCTAGTTTTCTTGTGCCAAACTAGCGCTTGGGAAGTGACAAGCACTTCTGCCGGCGAAGAGCATTTAGCTTTGAGAGAGCTGGGATGGCGATATTTCGTCATTTATTCACAGGACGTGGTCAAGTATATAGAAGAAATTGGACGCTTCCGCTTTTCTTGTCATCGCAAGTCATTGGCAAGTTCAAGGGCGCGATATACGTTAATTAATCCGTGACCAAAATATGCATCTTTTCCGATTGGGCCTAAATCAACGGTTGTTCTTGTGATGATTTGCATAACTTGTTTGTTCGTTAGTTTCGGATTCAAAGAGCGAATAAGTCCTGCCAGAGCGGACACATGCGGAGCGGCCATTGATGTGCCAGAAAGAGCTGCATAGCGATGCCCGAGAAATGTGCTTGGAATATTCGTTCCCGGAGCCACAACATCTAAATAAGTTCCATAATTGGAATATTCAGCAGATGAGCCATCAGGATTGATTGCACCGACGCTTAATACTTCAGGATAAGCGGCGGGAAAGCTAGGCTGTGATGAGCGATCATTTCCGGAAGCAGCCACTAAGACGACATCGTGGTCATAGGCGTAGCGTACAGCTTCTTGTAATAATGTCGATGTCTGATAGTTGCCAAGGCTTAAATTAATCACTTTAGCTCCATGATCTACCGCCCAGCGAATTCCTTTTGCGACGTCAAAGGATGTGCCGTATCCTTCATTATTTAATGCTTTAATCGGCATAATGGGGTTAAACCACGTAATACCGGCGATACCTTCGTGATTGTTCGGTTCTGAAGCAATAATGCCCGCCACATGTGTACCATGTCCGTTATCGTCTTGAGGGATGTCATTATCTGCTAGCACGTTATATCCTTTTTGAAGGCGATGAACTAAATCGGGATGGTCAAGATCGACACCGCTGTCAATGACGGCAATCGTAACGCTTTTCTTCCCGTGGGAAAGCTGCCATCCTTCCTCCGTTTGAATGGCTGGCAAATTCCATTGATAGCGCGAATACAGTAAGTCGTTTGGCTGTTCATTTTGCAAAAAAATATAATTCGGTTCGGCATAGGCAGCATTCGGATGTTGGCGAAAGTAGTTGATTAATTCGTTATACGTTTTGCTGTTGGAGCGAAAGATGAAAAAATGGTCAAAACGGTTGACTGCTGTTCCGTCAATCTCTTGTTCGATGCGCGCTATATCCCGCTCCGTCGGCATCCGGTGAAATCGAACGGTAATTTCGTGATTGTAATAATGGCTTTGGTCGCGGCCATTATGATTGATTTTCACAATCCTTGGATGGCGATTTAATTTGGTTTTGATCGTCTCGTTCATCGCTAAGCTATTAAGGGTAATGATGGTCGGATGGGAACGAGGCGCTGGCTCATAAGGGGCTGGGGCGGTTTTTAACTGTTGAGCTTGTTGTTCGTTTACTGCGGGACGATACAAAGCAATGATTCCTGCAACGGTAACGAAGACAATGGCAAGTCCAGTGACAATGATCAAAAATGATGTTTTTTTCATACGTTTCACCTCATTCATTAGAATGAATCAATCGCAAAAAAATATGAAAAATGGGATTCCGGCTGTCGCGGCCGAATCCCATAGTTGAAACATTGCGGAGAGGGAAGGTGAGAATTATCGTTCGTTGTTTGTAAAGGGGGTTAAGACGCCTGCGTGTCTACGTGTATCTTCTTTTGCGCGTTCGTGGGATAATCGTAGACTTTATTCATATATTGGCTAGTTTGCCCTTGAAATTGAATCACAGCGTTTAAATGCTGTTTTAATGTATTGCATATTTCCGGAGCGATGCTTCGTCACATCGTATAGACTTTTACATCGTTTTTCTTGGTGATGACAAAATCCGTAGCAATCGGTTAAGAACGCTGGTTGTTTTGCTCATAAGCTAAAAGATTTTGTAAGCCATGGTGTGTAGTTGTGTTTTTTGAAGTCGTGATTGGAGTTCTAAAGCAGATACCGCTCGTTGCATTGCGACACTTTTGATTTTTAAACGCCAAAAGTTCATGAAGTTCTAATGTTTCATATGCTCTCAATTGCTTTCATTGTCTCTCATCACCTTACGAGAAATAGTGTGTACTGGAAGGGAATTTGTACGCATGGAAAATATATAGAAAGAAGGCTAACTCCGATTAAGGAGTTAGCCTTCTTATTCCATCATACGTACAAGTTTTTTCGTCAACAGCAATAAAATAAGTCCTAATCCAATCGTTAGGCCGCCAATTAAGCTGAAGATTTCTAAATAACCTAATGATTCGGTCAACGCGGCTAATTGACCACCTAAAACTTGAGCAACTCCTGTTCCTGCTAACCAAACGCCCATTAATAGTGATGCTAAACGAATTGGAGCAAGTCGGCTTACCATAGACAATCCTACTGGTGATAAGCAAAGCTCACCAAGCGTATGAAGGAAATAGGTCAAAATGATAAACATAACATTTGCTTTTTCGACAATGTGATGTTCATTGCTGCCAGTTTGTAGTACAGCAGGAATTAAAACAGCAAATCCAAGACCAAGTAAAATCATACCAATCGCCATTTTGGCTGGAATTGGTAAGTCACCACGTTTTGTATTCGAAAGTTTCACCCATAAGGCCGAAAGAATCGGTGCTAACACAACGATAAAGAATGGGTTCAATGATTGGAACCAAGACGTTGGGATTGCCCAACCACCGATGGATTTATCAACAAATTTATTTGTATATAATGTTAATGAGCTTCCGGCTTGTTCAAATCCAGCCCAGAAGAAAATGATAAAACATGCTAGAATTAAAATTACTGCGGTACGTTGCTTTTCTTTTTTCGTTAATGGAGTTTTTGGAACAGTTGCTCCAGTTTCCGTTTTCCCAACTGGTTTTTTTCCAATTTCCCCTAAATAACGATTTCCAAAGACATTAAAAATGATTTGACCGATAATCATACCGATCGATGCAGCAAGGAAACCGTATTTAAATCCGTATTGGACAACACCATTGACAGTTGTTTTAAAGTAATCTTCTGCTAAGAAGCCGCAAACAAGTGGTGCGAAGAAAGCACCGATATTAATACCCATGTAGAAAATAGTAAATGCTGCATCCCGACGCTTATCGTTTGGCCCGTAAAGTTCTCCAACAAGCGTTGAAATATTTGGTTTAAAGAAACCGTTACCAATAATTAGTAAAGCAAGTCCGAGATATAGACCTGTATGGTTGTTGATGGCAAAAAGTAAAAAGTTCCCAAGCGCCATCGTAATACCACCAATTGTAATCGCTAGCCTTCTACCTAAAAAGCGGTCAGATAGATAGCCACCGATAATTGGGGTAAAGTAGACAGCTCCTCCGAAGAAGCCGTAAATGCTCATCGCGACGCTTTCTTTAAATCCTAAGCCACCGCTAACGAGCTCTGTTGTTAAATAAAGAACAAGAATGGCTCTCATTCCATAATAACTGAAACGTTCCCAAAGCTCTGTAAAGAATAATAAATAAAGCCCGGGAGGATGCTTCTTTTTTGAATGATGATCGTTCATCACTTGAGTTTCTGCTAGTGCCCCCATGATGTTTCCTCCTCGTAAAAATGATGACATGTCCTATTTTAATTTACAAAATATTTATAAGTCAATAAAATTATATAGAAATAAAAAATTCTAAAAGTTTTGATGTTTATTTTTGGTTAAGACAGAAAATATAAATTTTTTAAAATATATATATAAATTATTTTAGTAAATAATTGTGTAAGTGCATAGTCGGGCATGGATGCTTACAAATTATTAAAGATGGAGGATTACTAATCCATGAGGAGGAAAGAGCGATGGGACCATATAAAAAGCCGTTTGTCGCTTCACATATTGCGAAATTGCGTACGTATATCGTCAATGTCTATTTCATTCAAATACCGGATCAGCGGGCATGGGTGCTTGTAGATGCGGGAACTGCGTTTTCTGCCTCTTTGATTCGGCGTATGGTAGAACGATTATTCGGTAAGCACTGCCGCCCCAAAGCGATCATTTTAACGCATGGACATTTTGACCATGTCGGAGCGTTAGCAGATTTGCTGAGCGATTGGGATGTTCCTGTATATGCTCATCGGTTCGAGATGCCGTATTTAACAGGAAAGCAAATTATTTGCCACCTGATCCGACCGTTGGTGGTGGACTTATAGCATGGCTTTCCCCGCTTTACCCACATGAAGGAATCAACCTAGGAGAAAAGGTGAAGCCGCTATCGGAAGACGGAGCTATTCCGTTTTTACCAGGATGGCGAGCGATTCATACGCCGGGGCATACACGGGGACACATTTCTTTATTCCGTGAAGAAGACCGTGTCTTACTTACAGGTGATGCGTTCATTACGGTGAAACAGGAGTCATTGTGGGCGGTGTTAATGCAACAGAAGGGAATTCACGGTCCGCCGATGTATTTTACGCCAGATTGGGAGCAAGCAAGACAGTCGGTCATCCAATTGTATCACTTGCAACCAACTATTGCGCTTCCCGGTCATGGTATGCCGATGTATGGAGAACAGTTACAAAACAGTCTAGAACAACTCGTAAGACAATTTGACGAGCTTGCTATTCCTGATCATGGCCGCTATGTTCGTGAGTAGATAAAGAAAAAGAGTGCCATCCCTCTTGTACAGACAGGAGCCGTCTTGTTACAAGAGGGATTGTTTATGAGTAGGAAAAGTAATAGGGAGTTGACAACGTCGTTATAATGAAGGAGAAGAAAGGAGGATAAACTTTGAATTTAATAAGAAAGAAATCATTACGAACATACATAGCGATTTTGCTTTGTTTTGCGTTTCTTGTTGGTTGCCAATCCTCTTCCCATCGAATTCCTGCTGAAGTAGTAAAAGTCGTTGATGGAGATACGCTAAGGGTCAAAGTGGGAAAAAAGGAAGAGACGGTACGAATGTTGCTCATTGATACACCGGAATCCGTACATCCAACGAAACCGGTACAGCCATTTGGTCTGGAAGCGAGTCGCTACGTCAAATCGTTATTACCGAAAGGAACGAATATCGAGCTTGAACTTGATGTAAGAGAGCGTGATAAATATGGTCGTCTTCTTGCTTACGTATGGTTCGGAAATACAATGGTGAATGAATTGTTACTAAAAAAAGGATATGCACGCGTCGCTTATGTATTTGAGCCGAATACGAAGTATGTCGATGAGTTTCGCAAGATTCAAGATGAGGCAAGAAAAAACGGTTGAAGATTTGGTCGATCGAAAATTATGCAACAGACCATGGATTTAATGATCAAGTTAGTGCAGAACATCAAACGTGCCAAAAACCAATGATTAAAGGGAACATTGCGAAAAACGGTAGGAAAATTTATCATGTGCCCGGCAGTCCGCAATATAAAGTGACAAAAGCAGAAGTGATGTTTTGTACAGAACAAGAAGCAAGGGCTGCGGGATTCCGTCCGCCGTCCCGTTAGTGATGAGTTTTGCACAAGCGACTAACGGAACAGAGAGAAGGATACAATATGCTTGGTGAAATTCTTCTCTATGGACGGTGGTTGCGATGCGAAAGAGGTATGTCGCTATAATAGTGGTGCTCCTATTGCTCATTGGAGGGGGAGTGCTATACCATTCGAACTTTGAGTACGCTCTATTGCCGGAGGAAAACGATATAAAGCAATATAAAGCGAATGAACAGAAAGGGTTTGATATTTGGGGAAAATGGATCAGTCAGCATGAAAGTAATACTCAAAAGTCGTCAACAAACGAAAAGAAAACTCTCTTTTCTCCAGAGCAAGGAGCTATCCCTATCGATGAACGCCTTTTAAAATTAGGGCGCGAAGTATTTTATAAGGAAACGTTTGGGAACGAAGTGTTTTTGACTGATATTATGGGGATTATCGATGGCCCGCTTACCATCGGGAATATGGCAAAAGCGATTCTTGACTTGAAAGGGAAGGGGACAACGAATTTAAAAGTCGAATTAGCAGAAGATATTACAATTGGAGACCGAACGTATAAAAAAGGCGAGAAAATTGATACAGGTATTGATGTTCCAAAAGGAGCTTATTCCCCGCTAGGAATGCCGGTTGTTTGGAGAGATGGAAAAATTCGCATCGGCATTAGCTGTGCAGCTTGCCATGCGACTGTTGATCCACATACGAAAAAGGTTATTGAAGGTGCTCCGAATAACGATTTAAATGCGGGGTTATTAATGGCTTTAGCAACGAACTCCTCCGCCTATTTTACACATGCCCATATAGAAGGATTGCAAAAATATATTCGTTCGCTTGATCGGAAAGTCATTGATTCGAAGGGAAAGGAAGCTATTTTACCTGACCCGGAAGCGCTTGAGAAAGAGGTAGATCGAATTTTTGCCAGTTGGCCAAGGGGAAATTTCGATTCAACGATTGATATGAAAGCCAATCCTTCACAAATTCCTGATTCTTTCACTTTAGGTGATCATCCGTATGGATGGAGCGGTTTTGCCGCGGCAGGGTCGTTTAACGGATTGACCGTTTTCAGCAATAATGTGCATGCACAAAACGCTGATTCTCTTGCGCAATCGGAAATTAGTGAACCATTATTTGGAATAGACGAGGAAGTGTATTTAGGGACGATATTGCAAAATGCAGCGAATCCAAAATTGCGATATAAGCCGACCACTGAAAGAAAACCGTCGGAATTTTTTCAATCCGTTGACCCGACCCCTGGTGTAGTGGGAGTCAATCAATTAGTGGCGCCTCCGCAATTTCCAAAAGTATCACTAGTCGCACCGGATGGCCTTATTGTGAGTGAAAAAGGCTTTCGTTTTAACGAGCAAAATAATGCGGTAGCTGCTTGGCAAAATACGTTAAATCCCCCAGATCCAAAGAAGCGTCCGACGGCTGAACAAATCGAGCGCGGTCGCGAAGTGTTTGTAAAAGCAGGATGCGTAAGCTGTCACGCCGGAGCGCATTTAACCAATCATCGCGTTGTTTCCTCGCAATTCATTGGCACAGAACCTTCGCGTGCCCAAGCGTTAAAGAAAACGGAAAAGGTATTTGGCGAAGCAGTTTTATATGCTCCAGATACACCTGTTCCGATTCCAAAAAATGCAAAAGTGTTAAAAGTGCCGACGGATCATTTAGATAAAGAACAAATTCGATTGGCGTTTGCTCATGGCAACTCTCCTGGAGGATATAAAGTGCCAAGTCTCATCGGACTTTACTGGACAGCCCCTTATCTCCATGACGGTGGCGTAGCAGTAGGACGAAATGGGGAGATCGGCATATCAGGTACAGTATTAAAAGGAATCGTCCCAGATCCACGCAATAGTTTGCGAGCACTGATGGATCGGAAGTTGCGGGAGCAGGTGATTAACGCGAACAAATCAAGTAAGCAACTTCAAGATGTGCATGTAAGCGGTGAAGGCCACCGCTATTGGATTGATGAAGCAAGTGGGTTTACAAAAGAAGAACAAGAAGCGGTCATTGACTATTTATTTTCCGTTACTTCGCCGTAACAGCGTCTTTTAGGGATTAGTTAACATGAAAAAATATGCTTCTTCCTGTCCAAACTAATGGGTAAAGGGGGGAGAAGCATGGGCGAAAAATGTTTTTACTGCGAATGTGAGTGCGAAGAGTCAAAAATGCACTATGTTTCTTTTTACACTTCTAACGAAGAACGAGAGGAAGTGTTATGCCCTGAATGCTATAAGGAATGGTTACATGGAATGAAAGGATGATGGAAACGCCGCCCCGTTGTTACATGGGGGCGGCGTTTTGTGTAAGAAGAGGCGGGACTTTTACAATGTTGTCAAGACTGCTTTTTTCATCGTAGGAGCGATAGACCATCGGAGAGGCATGAGCCGAAGAAATACAGATGAACAAAATGTGTTCTTTTTTCGTTTCCTCGCCGATCAGTCTTGTTTCCATCGACAATGTTGTGTTGCCTATTTTGAGAAAATAGAATCGGTATGTTAAACCAAGCCATGTGCGTTCCGTCACCGAAGTGTCCGAATGTTGTTGAATTAACTTCGCAATATCAGAAAAGGATCGTTTTTCTTGTTGTAGCCAATCGGTAATCGCTGTTGTTGCTTGTTTCATCCATTCTTTCCACGTTTCAAACATTTCGCTCACCTTTTTTTATTCTTAGTATGGCTTGGTCATATTTATACGATTCTCTTTTTTTCGAGCGGCAAGGAAATCGAGAAAGAAGTCGCTTGTTCATTGGAGGTACACGTGATATGCCCTCCATGCTTTTCGATAATTTTCTTACAAACATAAAGACCAATTCCTGTCCCCAATTTTTTTGTCGTAAAAAATGGTTCAAAAATAGTTTTTACAATTTCTGGTGGGATAGCTGGGCCGTTGTTGGAAATGTGAATGTGAGTGAAATTTCCTGAGACAGATGCACAAATGTGAATTCGTCGTGGCTTTGGTTTTTCTTTTACCGCTTCAATGGAGTTCAGCAAAATGTTGATAAATACTTGCCGCAATTGATCTTTATAGGCGAATACTCTTATATTTTTGTCAATCGCTGTTGATACTTCAGCATCTCCATCGACAAAGCTTGGATATAAAAATTCAATAATTTCCTCGAATAGTTCGTACAGAAAAAAGGTTTCTTTTTCACTTTCTAAAATATCTTTTCTCGATGCATGAAGGAACTGGGAAATTCGAAATTTTAACTGTTCGAGCTCATGTTCGATGATATCGAGATACTTTAAATCTGGGTGTTCAAATTTCAATAGTTGAATAAATCCCATAATCGAGGTGAGCGGATTGCGAAATTCGTGAACAAAGCTCGAAGACATTTGTCCAAGAAGTGTTAAGCGATCTTTGTGAGACTGAGTAATCAATAAGTTTTTCTCTTGCAGTTCCGCTTCTTTTAACTCCGTATATTTCGTAACCGCATAAAACGAAAAGTGATCGAACAAATAATTAATATCATCGATAAGTGGTTGCAATTCCTCAATCGGCAGGCCGGATTGGAGCGAGTATTTAATGACCAAACTCCGTCCGAGATTGGTGTTATAAACAAAGTCCCCAATATTGATATTCGCCTCTGCTCGTTCTTTCGCAATTTTGTAAGCTAATTGCTGGATTTCGTCGATGCATAAGCGGCGTCCCATCGCTGTTTTGACTAATTGAAACACGGCCAATCCATTATGTTCGACGCAGCCAATATATTTATCATGATTGGCGATATACATATGATTTTTCCAATGTTGGAGAAAATGGGAGAGATTCTGTTCTAAAAATTCGATCAATTTTTTGACAGAGGATTTCAAGCAATTCACCCCGTTTTCTATTCACCGTGACAATGGTTCTGTGATACAGTCATATGTAGTTGGTTTCTTATTTCTTATTATAAATGATAAAAGAAAAACATGAATAGAAGCAAAATAATATTTTTTATATAGGAGTCACGTGAAAAGTTAACAATACTTCACAAATCTTTCACAATATTCGTTTATAATCAACTTGTTTTTGAAAAAAAGGGGGAAATTATGAGACTCGTTTGTGCGTTAATCGTTAGTTTTTGTGTGTTATTAGCAGGGTGTGAAAGCGAGACGCTCCCCTCCATTTCGCGACAGATAGAAACGTTGATTAGCGTGAATGTAAAAGATGGAAGCGTTACATTTTTCGATTTGTACAAAGGAACTACAGTAGCGCAATGGAACTTGAAGCAACCTGTGAAAGGCGGGGCACTGTTTCCCGATGGAAATACGTTGTTATTGTATGGAGACGAATTGGACAGAGTGTATGCATACGATGTAGTGACCGGAAAGCTGAAAAACGAGTGGAAGACAGGAAAAGGAATTGTGAGCGCTCTTGTTTCGAACGATGGAAACCGTATTTTTCTTGCTGATGGGCGGCGAAAAGCGATACGAATGTTTCAAATGAACGGGAAGGAAAGCGGTGAAATCAAAGTCGGGAGTCAGCCGCTTACGTTGCTGCAAAATCGTACAGGAACGAGGTTATATGTCATCGATTTTTATGATGAAAAAGCCTATGTCATCGATGTGGACAAGCGGCAAGTGATGGATACATTCTCCGTTCCGAAATTTGCATTCGGGGGATTGCTTCGCGAACATGAACAAGAGCTTTGGGTTGGGGGGCATGGCAGCGGCAGTACGGTCGAAACAAAAATACACGTGTATTCATTAAAAACCGGTAAGCTTTTGAAATTAATTGACGCCCCAGATATGCCAGTGAGTTTTGTGGAAACAAACGAAGGCGTTTTTGGATTAAGCCATGGCTCGAACATGGTTCGAAAATGGAGCAAATCGGGGCAACAAGAGGCTTCATTAACCGTTGGAGCGAACCCTTTCACGATGATAGGAGCAAATGGGCGTTTATATGTCGCTAGCTATGATAGTGATGAGATTTATGTGATAGATGAGCGCACATTACGAATCGTCGCCCGCTGGAAAACCGGAAAAGGACCGTTTCAATTACTTATTCGAGGAGAGGATGTGCTTGGAAAAGAAAACAGTGTTAATCGTTGACGACGAGGAAGATATGCGATTTTTAGTGAGCATGTACTTAGAAAATTCAGGATTTGCTTGTTTGCAGGCAAAAGACGGTGAAGAGGCATTGCAAATCATAAGGAGAGAACAAGTGGATTTGATTTTGCTTGATATTATGATGCCGAAGATGGACGGGTTTACGTTGTGCGCGCGCATTCGCGAACAATCTGATGTGCCGGTGCTGTTTTTAACAGCAAGAGGAGACGAATGGGACAAAGTAAAGGGATTAAAGCTTGGCGGGGATGATTACATTGTTAAACCGTTTAGCCCAGGTGAGCTCATTGCCCGAATTGAAGCGGTCATGCGGCGTGTATATCAGGAGAAGCATCGAAACGGAGGACTTTCTTTCGGACCGCTTTGTATTGATGAAAAAGGAAGAAAAGTAACAGTGGATGGAGAAACAATCGTGTTAACGTTAAAAGAATTTGACTTACTTCTCTTTCTTGCCAAACATCATGGACAAGTATTCAGCCGGGATGATTTGCTTGTACGCGTATGGGGATATGATTATACAGGCAATGCAAGAACAGTCGATACGCATATTAAAACATTGCGCATCAAGTTGAAGCAAGGAAGCCATTTCATTAAAACGGTATGGGGAATTGGCTATAAGTTTGAGGTGTAACGAATGCGACCAAGGTCGATGACATTAATGCAAAAAATTTGGCTTACGATTAGTATGGGTGTAATTGTCACCGTATCGTTTTCTTATTTTCTTTTAAATTATTTTTATCAAAAATTATATGTAGATAAAGTTGAGCAGACATTAATTGAAGAAGGGAAAAACTTAGCGGGCGATTATCACGGCGGACCGATTACAGCAAGTTATCGAAAGCAAGTGGAATGGTATAATGAAAAATCGACAGCGGAAGTGTTGTTAGTCAATAACCCGCGAGAATTAAGCGCGTGTTTGCCGTTTCAAATTGATTACGATTCGTTAATTAGCGAGTCAGACCGCGCCAAACTGTTAAACGGTGACATTGTAACAAAGATCGGTTATGAAAAGCGATTTGGCCACAAAATTATGGGCATCATTGTTCCGCTTTTAGATGAACATCGGTTAGAAGGGGTGCTTTATCTCTATATTCCTCTAGCGAGCATTCAAGATATGACAAAAGAAGTCGCTGATATTTGGATTCCGCTGGCGCTCGTGTTTGTAGTGATGTTGCTTGCTGTGGGAAAAAGAATGGCTCGTCACATCGCTGGACCGTTAAAAGAAATGGAAGAAGTGGCGTACAAAATGTCACAAGGGGATTATAAAGCACAAATTCCGATTCGTACGGATGATGAAGTGGGAAGGTTAGCAAAAGCCTTCAACGTGATGGCTAGATCGATTGATGAAGAAGATATGAGAAAGCGGGAATTTTTAGCGAATGTCTCTCATGAGTTGCGAACGCCATTAAGTTATGTCAAAGGATATAGTGAAGCCATTCTTGAAGGAATGGTGAAAACGAAAGACGATGAAGAGAAGTATGTAAGATTGATTCACCGTGAAGCGAGCCGAATGGAGCGGCTTGTCCGCGACTTGCTCGATTTAGCACAGCTGGAAGGAAAAAGTGTTCCGCTGCGGAAAGTTCCTCTTGTGTTTTCCCAAGTGATTGAAGATACATTAGCTAAGTATGAACCATTTTTGTGCGAAAAACAATTGTCTCTGACGACGGATTTAAACCCGGACATTATCATTGAAGGTGATGGTGACCGAATAGAACAAGTCATCCATAATCTTCTGGATAACGCAATTCGCTATACGCCAAACGGTGGAACGATTCATGTACAGCTTGAGCAAACCGATCCTCGCCATTGTCAGCTGATGATTCGTGATTCAGGGAAAGGTATTCCAAAAGAGAAACTTCCATTCCTTGGTCAAAGATTTTTCCGCGTTGATGAGGCGCGGACAAGAAAAGAAGGAGGAACGGGATTAGGATTAGCGATTGTCAAGCAAATTATTTACCTTCATGGCGGAACGGTGTCGTTTTCAAGTGAGGAAGGGAAAGGGACAGCTGTTTTCATTCATCTGCCTATATGGACAGAATAAACGAAAAGGGGACGGACCGTGAGGGGAGGTCCTCTTGATTTTTAGGCGGCTATTGTTTCTGTTTCTTTTTCGATTATGCACGCAGCATTTTTGCCGCTAAGAAAATACCCGTCCAAATGCTAATCGAGGTGAGCTTGTTTGCTTCTTTACTCATTGCGTACCATCTGAAGCAATAGTTACGATTGTTTCTTTTTCGTCGTTCAGTTTGACGATGTACATTCCATGATTCGTGACCCCCTACATCATTTAAGTCGAAAGCACATGTTTCACCGTCTTTTTCCACGGCATCGAACATGGAAATATGTTCGCCATGTCCATCACGATGATGCGAGTGATGGTTAATGCTCCCATGAGCCACCGCTCCGTTAATAATAAACCTGCTCCTGTTTCGATAAAATGTACTTTTTCATAGTCTTCCTCCCATTTCTAATGCTTCATGATAAAGGCAAGATGTGTGCCGAATACGATAATGATGACAAATGTGTGAAGCATTGAAAGGAAATGATGAAAGTCATATAATCAAGTAAGAATGAGCGAATAAAGGTTGGAGATGCCGATGAAACGATACGAATCAATCCTAGATTTAATCGGGAATACGCCGGTTGTAAAACTAAACCGAATTCCTGACCCGCATGGAGCAGATGTATATATAAAATTGGAATCTTTTAATCCGGGAGGAAGTGTCAAAGACAGGGCTGCGCTCAATATGATTCGCCGGGCCGAAATGGCAGGAAAGATTATTCCCGGAAAAAGCACGATTATTGAGCCGACTTCAGGGAATACCGGAATTGGTCTGGCGATGGTATGTGCTGCAAAAGGCTACCGATGCATCATTACGATGCCGGATAATGCGACAGTGGAGCGGGTCAAAATTTTAAAAGCGTATGGGGCAGAAGTGTATTTGACTCCAGCTGAGCTGCGCATGCAAGGAGCGATTGATGAAGCAAATCGGCTTGCTGCGCAAATTCCGAATAGTTTTATCCCGATGCAATTTGAGAATGCGGCCAATCCGGATGCGCACCGTCACAGTACAGCGATAGAAATTTTGGAGGCGTTTGATGGGAAGCTCGATGCGTTTGTCTTAACAGCCGGTACGGGCGGAACGGTAACGGGAACAGGAGAGGAATTGAAGAAACATATTCCCCACTTACGAATTTATGTTGTCGAACCATATGGCTCGCCTGTGTTGTCAGGTGGAAAACCGGGCCCGCATAAAATTCCCGGAACCGGTCCAGGTTTTATTCCGAAAATATTAAATCGTAATATTTACGATGACATTTTTTTAATTAAGGATGAAGATGCGCAAATGATGTCGCGCCGTCTTGCTGCCGAGGAAGGAATTCTCGTTGGCGCTTCAGCAGGTGCCGCAGCCTATTACGCCATCGAAGTAGCCAAACGCCTTCCTAAGGAAGCACGTGTTCTTTGTATGGTCCCAGATTCCGGGGAGCGATATTTGTCTTCGGATTTATTTGCGGATTAATTTCTAAATGTCAAAAAGCTCGCATGATCGCGAGCTTTTTATCGTATCAGATATGTATGTATATCTTGCTTCCTTTTTGTAGAGAATGGTCTAGCGTAACTAAAAATCCCATTTGTATTCGTATCGAGTCATTTGTGTACGGATGAATGCAAAGGTTTCAAAAGCATTCCGTGGATAATGGCCATGTAAAATGGAATTTTTCACAGTCAATCTTTCAGGTTGTAATAAACACCGATCAATACGACGAATGGAAAAGTAAGTATCATTGTTGTCAATGGTAGTTAGAAACACAGGGGAAAATACGGTGCGGATACGAAAAAAATCTCGCTTGACAAAGATATAACAAGGAATATTTCCAATGACGACAGCTAGCAAAAATAACGATCTACAGCCTTTTTAGTTGATACGTAAAAAGGAATTACCTCAATATTGTTCCTAAAGAAAAAATCGTTTATAAAAATGCTACTCCACTTTAAGCTTCTTTTTGGATTAGCATAGAGTAAAAAAACGGTTCAGTAACGGCAGAGTTTTCGATAGCCGATTTATAATCACGTTGATATCCATTAGACATTTCATTTTTCTTCTTTTATAACAAAAAAGATCCAACAAACCAATGACCAATAAGCCGCAATATGATAAACTGAGTAAAAAAGGGGGAATGAATGGTGAATTATTCATCAACGTATTCATCGAGTCCAATTGCGAAATTAGTGTTTACGTTTTTGGTTGCATTAGCGGTAGCTACAGGGGGATTATACGTCGGTCAATGGATTCCCGCAACAATGTACTTTCCACTCCTCGTACTAGAATTGATTTTACTGATTGTGATGATATTCGCAAGAAGCAAAAGAGCAGTCGGCTATCCACTTATGTATAGTTTTATGTTTGTTTCTGGTGCGACGTTATTTCCGCTCATTGCACAGTATATTGCGATCATTGGCGCGGCTGCGGTGTTAAAAGGGTTTGCATTAGCGGTTGTATCCTTTACGGGAGTAGCGCTTTATGCAGCGAAAACGAAAGAGGACTTCTCCTTTCTTGGCAGCTTTTTAATGATGGGAGCATTTGCTTTACTCGGCTTACTCCTCATTCAATTTTTTATTCCGTTTTCTAGTGTCGGGCAAATGGGCATTTCCGCATTAGGGATTTTGATTTTTCTTGGATTTACGATTTACGACATCAATCGGTTAGCACGTTACGGATTTTCTGAAGCGGACATTCCGATGATTGTCGTCAATATCTATCTCGATTTTATTAACTTATTTACTTACATTTTACGTTTTTTCGCAAGCGATGAAGATTGATCGAACCTTTATACAAAAAGGACTGTTTCCTCTATTGGTTAGGGAACAGTCCTTTTTCATTGTACACAAGCTATTTGATTGCAAGAAGTCAGATCGCTAAATCGCGCTTCGAAAAGATAAGGATGGCCATTATATAGCTGATCATACCTAACGCAAATAAAAGAATGCATACAGGAAGAAGATCTGCATTTCCTTGAGCAATTTCTGCTGGCTGAAACGTCGCAAATAGAGAGATGTTTCTTAGCCATTCTACTTTCTCAGCCAATTTACCGACTAAATCGAAGCAGTAGAATAAGAAAGTGACACCTGCTGATAAAGACAATGCCTGTTTTTCGTCATTGACAATGGCTGAAAAGAAAAAAGAATAGCCACTGATGGCAAAAAATAGTAGAAGGCCGACAAGATTCATTTGGATAAATAACGAGCGATCAAGTGAGTAGTCAGAAACGAGCCACTCGGCACCAGCGATTCCAGCTATTGTTGTGATAAAAACAATTGTTACTATACCTGTTAAAAGGACAAGTGCTTGGGTAAAAGCGATTTTTTGCCGGGAATTCGGCGTTGCAAGCAAATACGCTATCGACCCGCGATCGATTAACCGCGCCATGAGCTGATTGGCTGTCATGATGCAGTAAATCGAAAGGATTAAAATGAAAAGTAAGCTATAATATTCTCCGGCGACAAATTCGGTCAGATTTCCCATGCCGGTATTCAAGCCAAATGCTTTGAGCCATTGCTCTGGCATTTGTTTTAATAACTTTTCCATTGCTTGTGAATCGGCAATGGACGGATATATCCCGACAATTAATAACAGATAAAAGGCAGAGCCGATGGAGTAACTCAATATGGTTTTGCCATGAACTTTTAGCATTTGCTTGTATAAGGCGAAATTCATCGCTCATCACCTCGCCGATCGTAATAATTCATAAAGATGTCTTCCAGACTTTGCACATGCACATCCATACTTTGAACGTTGTATTTGGCAAGTTCGCGGATAAATGTATCATAATTTCCTTGCACAGCGATCCGCACACGATTGCCGTTATGGCTGATAATGTCTAATGGTGATTGCAAAAGATCTTGAACCTCTGACTCAGATGTTAAGACGACATCAAATAGTTTTCGTTGCATCGATTGAAGTTCGTGAATATTTTTCACGGCAATGATTCGCCCATCTTTGATAATGGCAGCCCGGTCGCATGTTCTTTCAATCTCAGGAAAACTATGCGATGACATGAAAAACGTCTTTCCTTTTTTCTTTTCTTCAAGAACAATCTCAATAAACGTTTGTTGCATAAGCGGATCGAGACCGGATGTCGGCTCGTCAAGAATAATCACTTCGGGATCGTGCATAAACGCGGCAACGATTCCAACTTTTTGCTTCATTCCTTTTGACATTTTTCGTATTGGCGTGTGAACATCAAATTGAAGTCTTTCGATAAGTTCATCGCGGTATTTGAAGTTTTTCATTCCGCGCATTCCAGCTAGTAAGTTTAAAAATTCGAATCCTGTCATTCCTTCGAGGAACGAGATTTCACCGGGCAAGTATCCTATATGTTTCTGAACCGAGGATGCTTCGTTCCAACAATTGAAATTGTTAATTGATGCCGTCCCTTTTGTCGGCTTCATAAAGCCCATTAAATGTCTAATGGTTGTTGATTTGCCTGCACCGTTTGGTCCTAAAAAACCAAACACTTCACCTTTTTCGACAGTAAAGGTGACATCAAAAATTCCTTTGCCATTCGGAAAAACTTTTGTTAATCCTTGCAGTTGAATCATAATGTTCCACCTCCGAGGTGAAAATGAAATTTTTTATGATGAATATTTCATTTTTCATCATACGCTTTTATTATTTCATCGTCAATGAGTTTTGAAATATTTATTTATAATTATTTCATTAAATGTCATAATAGAAGTATAAAAAGGAGGAAGGTGGTACGATGAGCGGCTTTGCCAAGCGGACAGAAAGAAAAAAACAAGATATTAAACGAGCGACTTTAGAAATGTTAAAAGATACAGATCCGAAAAATATTAAAATCAGCGATATTGCCAAAAAAGCAAATGTGTCGCAAGTGACGATTTACAATCATTTTCACAGTAAGGAACAGCTGATCAGAGAAGTCATCATTGAATATCTCATTGAGCAAGTGGAGCAACGTGAACAATTTTTAAAAGCGGACCGTCCATTTCAAGAAAAAGTCGAATATATTATTTTTGAAAAGAAAAGGGCGATTCGACAAATTCGTGTAGATCTTTTTCAAAACTTGATGAAAGAAGATGAACAAATTCGGAACGTCGTAGAATCTTTATATCAAACCCGGCTCATTCCGCTGTTTATCGAAATGGTCAAGGAGGCACAACAAAAACGAGAAATCGCCCCGAATATTTCGATCGACACACTGTTATTTTATTTAAAAATATGGAGAGAAATGGGGGATCGACTCCATCCATCTTTGTATGATGAACGGTTTACGGAAGAACTTGCTCGTTTATTTTTCTATGGGGTGAAGGGGGCGGACTGTCATGAGTGCTGAACTCCTAGCCAAGCAACAACAATATTTTCGCACCGGAGAAACGACGAGTGTTAAATTTCGCCTAAAGCAGCTGAAAAAGCTAAAAGAGGCAATTGAATCATACGAAGAACAAATCATGGAAACATTGTATGAGGAATTGCGAAAATCACCGCTTGAAGCATATAGCATGGAAATTGGTTTCGTATATAAGGAAATCCGCTTTATGATGAAGCACTTGCGAAAATGGACAAAGCCGAAGCGGGTAAAAACGCCGCTGACGCATTTGGGGGCGAAAAGTTTTCTTTACCCGGAACCATATGGAGTGAGCCTCATTATCGCTCCTTGGAATTATCCGTTTCAGCTTGCAATCGCTCCGTTAGTGGGAGCCATCGCTGCAGGAAATTGTGCAATTGTGAAGCCATCAGAGTATACGCCGAAGATGTCGGCACTTTTGAAAAAAATCATTTCTAAGGCGTTTGATGAGCAGTATGTGGCGGTCGTGGAAGGGGGAGTTGACGTCAGTACGGAACTATTAAAGTTGCGCTTTGATCATATTTTTTTCACCGGAAGCGTTCCGGTTGGAAAAATCGTGATGGAAGCGGCGAGTCGACATCTCACTCCGCTAACGCTTGAATTAGGGGGAAAGAGTCCTGCGATTGTCGATGAAACGGCGAACCTTGAACGGGCGGCAAAACGGCTTGTTTGGGGAAAGTTCGCGAATGCTGGGCAGACGTGTATCGCCCCTGATTATTTATTGGTGCACGAAGCGGTAAAAGAGCAGCTTCTTGAAAAGATGAAGCATTATATTCGGGAGTTTTACGGAGAACAGCCAGAAACAAGCGAGCATTATGCGAAAATCGTGAGCGAACGTCACACAAAACGGCTGGTTTCTTTTTTGCACCAAGGAACGATCGTACACGGTGGACGATATGAGATCGAACAGCGATGGATCGAACCGACCATCATCGCAGGGGTCTCATGGGATGATCCAATCATGCAAGAAGAAATTTTCGGACCGATTTTACCTGTATTTGCTTTTACGTCCATTGATGAAGTGATTGCGAGCATTCATCGTTATGAAAAGCCGCTTGCTTTGTATATATTTTCCGAAAATCACCGCGTTCAACAACACATAATCGAGCGCGTGAGCTTTGGCGGTGGCTGCATTAACGATACGCTTATGCATATTGCAACACCATACTTACCGTTTGGCGGCGTTGGTCAAAGCGGGTTTGGCGCTTATCATGGAAAGGCGAGTTTTGATGCATTTTCCCATTATAAAAGCGTTCTGAAACAAACGACAGCGTTAGATTTGTCAATTCGGTACCCGAATCATCCGAATGCGTTAAAATGGATGAAGCGGTTGTTAAAATAGTATGGAAAAAAGTTGGGCTCACTTTGTTTTAGAGAGAAGAAGACGCCCTTGAATGAGGAAACCGATAGATGGAAACATCTCTAGGGATTGTCGGGTGATACTCACAGCCGTTCTTTTGCCCATCAGCGCTTTCTTCAAATGTTTTATTCATTAGGGGACTAATATGAGCTTTGCCTAAAAACAAACTAAACCATGTTCTCACCGCATAATCCGAAAATAACCCTCCGGCTGATCCCGGTGTTATAACGGGGGATAATATTATTTTTATAGAAAGCATGATAGATTTTTGATTAAAATAAGAGTTGGATTGAATGAGGTGAGGAAATGATGAAGAAAAAAAGCCTTTCTGAATTGATAGAAGAATTGAGAGGCAATCCAAATGTCGTATATTGGTATGAAATTGAACCACAAGAGGCGAAAACGGTTCCTATGCCGGACACGATCGATCAACGTCTTCGAAAAGCCTTAGAACAAAGAGGAATTGCTGCACTTTATACGCATCAATATTCTGCTTACGAAGCGATTCAAGAAGGGAAAAATATTGTAGCAGTTACCCCAACGGCTTCTGGGAAGACTCTTTGTTATAACTTGCCAGTTCTGCAGGCGATTGCTGAAGATGAGAACAGCCGAGCGCTTTACTTATTTCCGACAAAAGCACTTGCGCAAGATCAAAAAAGTGAGTTAAACGAAATTATTGAGGAAATGGGAATTCCAATTAATAGTTATACGTATGATGGAGATACAGCACCAAGTATCCGCCAAAAAATTCGTAAGGCAGGCCATATTGTTATTACAAATCCAGATATGCTTCATTCTGCGATTTTACCGCATCATACAAAATGGGTATCATTATTTGAAAATCTAAAATATGTGGTGATTGATGAGCTTCACACGTATCGCGGGGTATTTGGGAGTCATGTTGCCAATGTGATTAGGCGCTTAAAACGCATTTGTCGCTTTTATGGAAGCAATCCTCAGTTTATTTGCACATCAGCAACAATTGCCAATCCAAAAGAGCTTGCAGAAAATTTAACTGGAGAACCGATGGCTCTTATTGATAATAATGGGGCTCCTAGAGGGCGGAAGCATTTTGTTTTCTATAACCCACCTGTAATAAACAAGCCGTTAAACATTCGGAAAAGCGCCACAGTAGAGGTCAATCACCTCGCCAAAGAATTTTTGAAAAATCATGTCCAGACCATTGTTTTTGCGCGTAGCCGTGTGCGTGTAGAAGTCATTTTGAGCCATATTCAGGAACTTGTTAAGGATGAGCTAGGCCCTAAAACGATTCGTGGTTACCGTGGCGGGTATTTGCCAAAACAGAGGAGAGAAATTGAAAAAGGCTTGCGGAGTGGCGAGATTATAGGAGTCGTTAGCACAAATGCCTTAGAGCTTGGAGTCGATATTGGACAACTTCAAGTATGTATTATGACAGGATATCCGGGAACGGTCGCCAGTACATGGCAACAAGCTGGACGGGCTGGGCGAAGACATGGAGATTCGCTCATTATTATGGTGGCGAGTTCTGCCCCCATGGACCAATATATTGTACAGCATCCTGAGTACTTTTTTAATCGCTCCCCGGAATCGGCGCGAATTAATCCGGATAATTTAATTATTCTTGTTGATCATTTGAAATGTGCAGCATATGAATTACCCTTTCGCAAAGGGGAAAAATTCGGTCATATCGAAGTTGATGAAATCATGGAATTTCTTGCTGAGCAACGAGTGCTTCACTACAGTGGTGGGAAATGGCATTGGATGAACGAATCGTTTCCAGCGCATAATATTAGTTTACGTTCAGCATCGCAGGAAAATGTGGTCATTATTGATATTTCGAATACTGCAAATCATAAAGTGATAGGGGAAATGGACCGTTTTAGTGCGATGACTCTATTGCATGAGGAAGCGATTTACCTTCATGAAGGTGTGCAGTATCAAGTAGAGAAGCTGGATTGGGAAGAGAAAAAAGCGTATGTAAGAGAAGTGAATGTAGAATATTTCACTGATGCAAACCTCGCTGTCCAACTAAAGGTTCTCGAGGAAGATAAAGCAGAGGAAAGGAATTTTGTGCGTTTACATTATGGTGATGTTACTGTAAACGCTCTTCCGACGATATTCAAGAAGATCAAGTTAAGCACGTTCGAAAATATAGGCTCCGGCCCGATCCATTTACCTGAAGAGGAACTGCATACTAGTTCTACATGGATTGATTTTTCCGAAGAGGTATTTCCTTTAGGTACTCAAACGATAGAACAAGTGCTAATGGGAATTTCGAATGTTTTAAGTAATTTAGTTCCTGTATTTGTCATGTGTGATCGTGGAGATGTACATGTCGTACCGCAAATCAAAGCAGCTCATTCTGGTTTGCCAACGATCTTTTTGTATGACCGCTATCCGGGCGGTATTGGGTTATCAGAAGAAGTGTTTAAGCGTTATGATGAAATCATGAGGGAAGTTAAAAAAGTGATTGAAAGCTGTCCATGTGATAAGGGATGCCCTTCCTGCATTGGGGTTATAGAAGAAGCAACTGATAATATTAAGCAAACCATTTTAGCGTTTTTGGATAAGCTTGTATAAAAGAGCAATACGTGTGTTTGTGCTATACCTCATCCATAAACAGATGTGTTACATTTGTTGACTGCTTTAAATTAAGCAATGAGAGGGTTAGATGATGTCGATTAAACATAAGTTAGCAAGATTGAAAGGGCATATAGCTAGAAATGAGCCAACTCATCAAGATGAAACACAAGTGTCATCTCCCGCAAAAACGGGAGATGAGACCATTCCATATTTTGAGCGTTGGCTCGATTTTGGCGTTAAGCCGTTCTTTTTTGATGGTGAATATTGTCTTATTCGCGAAGTCGTCTATCCGCTAGACTACCGACATGGTCAATATCATCTCGGTGAATTACATGATGTTTGTAGTATGTGGCAGCAGGCTCCCTTTACTCACCCGCTTTCAAGCAAAGGGCACGAAGTCAGTGACTTATTTTTCTTTGATACAGAAACGACCGGACTTGGAAGCGGGACAGGGCATGTCATTTTTTTGCTTGGCCATGCCCGCGTTTATTTCGATCGTGTAGTTGTTCGTCAGCATTTTTTGCCAAATCCGGGGGCGGAGATCGCTCTCTATCAAAGTTTTTTATCGGAAGTCGATTATACGACATTGGTCACGTATAATGGAAAAGCGTTCGATTGGCCGAAACTGAAAACGCGCCATACGCTCATTCGTGACACGGTACCGAAATTGCCGGCATTTGGCCATTTTGACTTATACCACGCGGCACGAAGAATGTGGAAACAGAAGCTTGAATCGGTTCGATTAGCGAATGTGGAAAAAGAAATTCTTGGGATTGAACGCGAACGTGATATTCCGGGCTTTTTAGCGCCGATGATGTATTTTGATTTTCTCTCCACACCACATCCAGAGCGAATTTTCGGAGTGCTCCAACATAATGAGATGGATATATTGTCGTTAATAACCCTCTATATTCATCTTTCTAAACAAATTTTAGAAGCGAACGAGATGGGGGGCACGCTTGAACAATTCGAGACAGCTCGCTGGTTTGCTGCTTTAGGTGAAATAAATGCGGCGAAGGAAGTGTACGAACACGTCGCCGAAAGTGATATGCAAGAATCCATAAAAGCGAAATGGAATTTATCGCTTCTTTACAAAAAGGAAAAAAGATACGAAGAGGCGGTGGAAATCTGGAAGGATTTATTCCAACATAGCAACGACTCGCTGAAAATGAAGGCAGCAACCGAATTAGCGAAAGCGTATGAACATTATTTCCGCAAGATAGAAGAAGCGTACAACTATGCCATCCAGTCTTATGAGATATGGAAATCGCTCGTTCGCACTTATAAACAAAAAGATGAGGAGCAAGAATACGAGTTGATCAAGCGAATCAATAGGCTCAAACGGAAAATGAAAACATAACTATTTCCTCGGAAAGCGCAAAATACGACAGAAAATAGAGAAAATTTTGTTTTTATAGATGAAACTTGTAGAAAAAACAAAAAATATGTACAATTATGTTTTGGGAATAGAACGTGAAAACGAAAGCAATGGACGGAGAGAAGAACGATGAGGAGCATGTATAAGAAAATTTTCTACTTGTTTTTTGTTGTCGTTTGCCTAACTGCGGTTGTATTTACAAATTTAACGTGAAGGAAGCTTGGATTTGGCACTTGGGATGCCCATTCATAGACATCTATGGGAAAAATGGGTATCTATACTAGTACGAGTCCGCTCCTTTCATCATAGGCTAGTATTGTAAAGAACAGCTTATGATAAAGAAAGGAGAAATCGATATGCATTGCAGACCACATGTTGTGGCACCGATTGTTCATCCACCAAAATGTTGTGAACAACATTATTTCGATGCAACGGTTGTGCCACATATTCATCCATCTCACACAACCCATGTGAACCATCATATTTTTCAACATCAACATTATTTCCCGCACACCGAATCGGTTGTGAATGAGGTAGCGAACCAACATTTCCATTGCGGTGTCCCTGCTCCGTTTCCATGGGGATACTAAACCGCGATAAAACAGGAACTGAATCATCAGTTCCTGTTTTACTATATGTTATAAATAAAAGGAGAGACACCTTTGGTTAAAGTGCTTGCCGTGACAGGTTATAAACCATATGAATTGGGTATTTTTACAAATGATCATCCTGCCGTTTTTTACATAAAAAAAGCGGTCGAAAAGCGTCTTCATTCACTTATCGACGAAGGTTTGGAGTGGGTGGTAATCAGCGGACAATTGGGCGTTGAGCTTTGGACAGCAGAGGTCGTGTATGACTTACAAGCGACATATTCGCATTTACAATTGGCTGTACTTACGCCATTTCTAAATCAAGAAGAACGATGGAGCGAAACAAATCGAGAATATTATGAATGGATTGTTTCGCAAGCTGATTTTGTTGACAGTATTACAAAGCGACCGTACGAAAGTCCTGCTCAGTTTCGGATGAAAAATGAATGGATGGTGCGAAAAAGCGATGGGTTACTCATCGTCTATGACGAGGAAAAAGAAGGAACGCCGAGATATATGCTAGAAGTTGCAAAGAAAAAAGAAAAATACGTCATTTTTCCCATTACTTTTGCGGATTTGCAAGCTATCATAGAAGAAGCGCAAGCAGATGAGTCGCAAATTGACAATCGTTTTGATTTCTGAAAAAATAAAGAAAAAGATAGCGGAACTGGAATTGGGGTGAAGAACTATGTTAGCGGGTCGCATTAAGTTAACAGCGAAAGACATTTTAGAAAAAGAGTTTAAAGTGAGCATGAGGGGGTACAATCAAGACGAGGTTGATCAATTTTTAGATATCATTATTAAAGACTATGAAACGTTTCAGCAGGAAATCGAGGAACTGCAGCAAGAAAATATGCGCTTAAAACGTCAAATCGAAGAGCTGCAAAAGCGCCCATCGACACAAGCGGGGACAACGAATTTTGATATTTTACAGCGGTTGTCCAATTTAGAAAAGCATGTGTTTGGCAACAAACTTTATGATTGACGGTACATAGTCGGAAAATTTCCCATTGAACTGAACGGAAAAATCGACTATACTACAATATGCAGACGGCGTTAATAATGTTCGGGTAATCGCTGCGACAATTGTTTGTCGTAGAGGAAAGTCCATGCTCGCACGGTGCTGAGATGCCCGTAGTGTTCGTGCCTAGCGAAACAATAAGCTAGGGCAGTCTGGCGCAAGGCTGGGCTGACGGCGGGGAAAGAACCTACGTCCTTAACAGGATATGGTTCGATTACCCTGAAAGTGCCACAGTGACGGAGCTCTAAGGGAAACCTTAGAGGTGGAACGCGGTAAACCCCACGAGCGAGAAACCCAAATGATGGTAGGGGCACCTTCCCGAAGGAAATGAACGGAGGGAAGGACAGATGAAGTTTTCATCTGTAGATAGATGATTACCGCCGGAGTACGAGGTGATAAGCCGCTTGCAGTACGAAGGTACAAAACATGGCTTACAGAACATTATTAACGGCCGATATAGTATGATGAAAAGCTCTCCTGCATAGAGGGAGAGCTTTTCGCATTTTTATTACATCAACGGGGAAACATGTTTATACTACATATAGACAACATGAAGGATTAGGTGACGAATATGGGAAATATAACATTGGTCGCGACAGCAGCAATGGGAATCGAGTCGATTGTAGCCGACGAAGTACGCCGCCTCGGTTACGAATGTCAGGTGGAGAACGGAAAAGTGACGTTTGAAGCCGATGAGTTAGCGATTTGTCGCGCTAATTTGTGGCTTCGTACCGCCGACCGCATCAAGCTCAAGGTCGGAGAATTTAAGGCAACATCGTTTGACGAGTTGTTTGAACAGACTAAAGCGCTTCCTTGGGTGGATTATATTCCGGTCAATGCCGAGTTTCCGGTCATCGGAAAGTCCGTGAAATCGCAATTATTTAGCGTTTCGGATTGTCAAGCCATCGTCAAAAAAGCGATTGTAGAAAGCTTAAAGCAGCAGTATCGGGTATCATGGTTTGAAGAAAACGGTCCACTCTATCGCGTTGAAGTGGCGTTGCATAAAGATATTGCGACACTTACGATCGACACAAGCGGCGCCGGCTTGCATAAGCGAGGCTACCGCGTTGCTCAAGGGGAAGCTCCGTTAAAAGAGACGTTGGCTGCCGCTCTTATTCAATTAACGAATTGGACGCCGGATCGTCCATTTGTCGATCCGTTTTGCGGCTCTGGAACGATTCCGATCGAAGCAGCACTCATCGGTCAAAACATCGCCCCAGGGTTTAATCGCGAGTTTGCTTCCGAACAGTGGGAGTGGATCGGCAAGCGAACGTGGGAACAAGCGCGAGAGGAAGTGGAAGATTTAGCAAATTACGACCAGCCTCTCGACATTTACGGTTTTGATATCGACCACCGTATGGTAGATGTCGCCAAAGAAAATGCGCTTGAGGCAGGATTAAGCGATCTCATTACGTTTAAGCAAATGCAGGTGAAAGATTTTACCTCAAAAAAACAATATGGTGTTATTGTCGGCAATCCGCCGTATGGCGAGCGTCTAGGAGAACGGAAAGAAGTGGAACAAATGTATAAAGACATGGGAAAGACGTTCGCGAAATTGGATACATGGTCGATTTACATTTTAACGTCTCATAAAGAGTTCGAGAAGCATTACGGCAAAACAGCAACGAAACGTCGCAAACTGTTTAACGGTTTTATTGAAACACATTACTATCAATACTGGGGACCGCGGCCTCCAAAACATGATTATTGATTCATAAAAATGGACCACACTTGCCTGCAAGGAAGTGTGGTTTTTTTGTTGAATCGAAAAATACAAGAATGATCTCTCATTTCTTCGCATAGAATACAAATATTGTAAAGATGTTATTTTTCTGGAGAGGTGGTTTACGATGAGGCAACCGTCTGTTGATTTATTAAAGATCTCCCAAGCGCTCGACAACACCTATACTCTCTTAGAGCAGCATGATGTCGAAACGGAAAGGCTAAAACAAATTAAAGTTGCTAAAGATGTATGGAAACAGGCATTTACATATGTATTGTCAAGTACATTTAGGGTATAACCGCTCGACATGATTAACGTGACGGTTCGTTGTTTGAAAAACCTTCTATGTTTTTAAGTACCGAGTCAAGCGGTTCGTTCCTTTTTTATTGACTTCTGAGAAAATATCGATGATAATAATAATTTGTGACTCTTATTATTTTGGAGGTTTTTCAGACGATGAGCCGTGAGCGCTATCCTTTTACGTTAGAGAAAAACGAGAACTTTTTTGATAAATTAAACGAATGGATCGGTGATGTCTTTTACGACATTTTACCGGAAGCAGGATTCGAATTGCGGGACGAGCAAGTATATATGGCGTTTCAGTTAGAGCGTGCTTTTAAAGAGAAAAAGGTTATGTTTGCTGAAGCAGGAGTAGGGACTGGAAAAACAATTGTGTATTTGCTATATGCCATTTGTTATGCGCGTTATACGGGAAAACCGGCGATTATTGCCTGTGCCGATGAAACTCTCATTGAACAGTTAGTGAAAAAAGAAGGGGATATTGCAAAACTATCGCGAATTTTGAATTTACATATCGATGTGCGTTTAGCCAAATCACCAGACCAATACTTATGTTTAAATAAGCTCGATGAAGCCTTGCTTCACGATGACGACATTGAGCTTTATGAACAGATTTTTGACGAGCTCCCTGCCTTTGTTCATGATAACAAAACGTTGCAGGCGTTCCACCATTACGGCGATCGAAAGGAATATGCCCATTTAAGTGACGAACAATGGAAAAAAATCGCGTGGGATCCGTTTCAAGATTGCTTTACATGTGAAAAGAGACATCGCTGCGGACAAACGTTGTCGCGTGAACATTACCGAAAAGCAGCTGACTTAATTGTTTGTTCGCATGATTTTTACATGGAACACGTCTGGACCTATGAAGCGCGCAAACGGGAAGGACAACTTCCACTCTTGCCGGAAGCGAGCTGTGTCGTGTTTGACGAAGGGCATTTATTAGAGTTTGCCGCGCAAAAAGCGTTGACGTATCGCATGAAAGAAGCGACGTTAGAGACGTTATTAACGCGCTTATTAGAAAACGATATCCGAGAAGAGCTTGCTTATTTAATTGAAGACACGTTACAAATCAGCGACCGCTTTTTTGCTGAGCTTTTAGCATGTTCTACCGAGGTAGCCGGGTCGAACCGTCAGGAAATTACATTTTCTCCGGAACTTGTTCGCCTTGCGAAACAGCTGCATGGAAAAATCGGCGAGATTGGTAACGAGCTTGTGTTTGAAAGCGAGACGTATACGATCGATCATTACCAGCTAAATATTGTCGATGAATATTTAGATCAAATCGAACATTCATTGCATCTTTTCATCCATAACCGTGAAGCGATTACGTGGTTAGAAGCGTCTGACGAAGGAAAGACGCTTGTCATTATGCCGCGTACTGTACAAGAAGTATTGCGCGAAAAAGTATTCAGCAAGCGAATGCCGTTTATTTTCTCATCAGCGACATTATCGAATCGCAAATCATTTACATACATTGCCGAAAGCTTAGGGATTGATGAGTATTTATCGTTTAGCGTCGATTCACCGTTTGATTATGACGAGCAAATGACGATTTATATGCCGACGTTTTCAAATGACGAGACGCTATTTTCGCAAAAATATAACTACGCTTTACAAAAAATACGCGAAACACAAGGCCGAGCGCTTATTTTGTTCCCATCGAGACAAGAATTACAACAATTCAAGGCAGTCGCTTCTCAAGAGAGCGAATTTTCCTTTTTGTTTGAAGGAGACCGCGAAATTAGTGAACTCGTGGCTACGTTCCAAGCTGAAGAAGAAACGATTTTATGTGCTGAGCATTTATGGGAAGGACTCGATATCCCAGGACCGTCGCTATCGAACGTCATCATTTGGTCGCTTCCATATCCGCCGAATGATCCAGTATTTCAGGCGAAACGAAAAGCGTATGACAACCCGTTTTGGGATGTTGACGTTCCGTATATGTTATTGCGGTTACGCCAAGGGGTGGGCCGCCTCATCCGCACTCATGAAGACCGTGGAATCGTTTCGATTTTTATCACAAATGATGAACATGAAAAAGTCATTGAAGCGGTAAAAGATGTGTTGCCGACGGATGTTAGGGAAGAATAATATTCTTCCCTCTTTTTGTCATAAAAAAAGAGGAGATTGGCGTTTTCAATGGAATTATATATGTGGCGAACGAAGCGATAGGGGGATGAGTCATGATCAAAAATATAGAGCAGCAATTTTTACATTATGTGAAAAAAATGATGAGTTACAATGAAGCCATTCAATTGATGTATTGGGATATGCGAACAGGAGCGCCGAAAAAAGGAATTGAGCAACGCTCCGAAGTAATCGGTGTTCTTTCCCACGAAGTGTTTAAAATGTCGACATCTGAAGAGATGGCAGCATATATTGCGAAACTTTCGCCAAGAGATGTGCAAGAACAACTATCTGAAGTTGCTCGCTATACGCTTGCGGAATGCAAAAAAGAATATGAACGAAATAAAAAAATTCCGGCGGACGAATATAAAGAGTATGTCGTGTTACAATCGAAAGCGGAGAGCGTGTGGGAAGAGGCGAAAGCGGCGTCCGATTTTGCGATGTTTCGCCCGTATTTAGAGAAACTAGTGGAGTTTAATAAAAAATTTGTTGAATATTGGGGATACAATGGAAATCCGTACAATACGCTGTTAGATTTATATGAACCTGGAATCACCGTTGATGTGTTAGATGAGGTATTTGCGAAATTACGGGAGCGCATTGTCCCGCTTGTGAAAGCGGTAGTTGCTTCACCGCACAAACCGGAAACGTCGTTTTTATTTCACCCGTTTCCGAAAGAGAAGCAGCGGGCGTTTAGCCTGAAATTGTTGCGCGAACTCGGTTATGATTTTGCGGCGGGCCGCTTAGATGAAACCGTCCATCCGTTTGCGATTGGGCTTAATCCAAACGATGTTCGCATTACGACTAGATACGATGAGCGCGATTTCCGCACAGCGCTGTTTGGAACGATTCATGAGTGCGGTCATGCTTTGTATGAGCAGCATATTTCTAAAGAGCTCATCGGTACCCCGTTATGTACAGGAACATCAATGGGCATTCACGAGTCACAGTCATTATTTTATGAAAACTTCATCGGCCGCCATTATTCATATTGGAAACGAAATTATCCGCTTTTACAGCAATATGCGCCAGAACAATTTGCGAACGTACCGCTCGATGAGTTTTATCGCGCGATTAATGAAGCGAAACCGTCGCTCATTCGCATTGAAGCCGACGAATTAACATATCCGTTACATATTATGATTCGTTACGAAATTGAAAAAGGGCTATTCAATGGAACGATTGAAGTGAAAGACTTGCCAGATATTTGGAATGATAAGTATGAAGAATATCTCGGCATTCGTCCCGGCAATGATGCGGTTGGCGTCTTGCAGGATGTGCATTGGTCGGGAGGAAGCTTCGGTTATTTTCCTTCCTATGCTCTTGGCTATATATATGCCGCGCAATTAAAAAACGCGATGATTAAAGACCTTACTCATTTTGATGAGTTACTAGAAAGAGGGGAGTTGCTCCCGATTCGCGAATGGCTAACGGCCAACGTTCATCGCTTTGGCAAAACAAAAAAGCCGCTTGATATTTTGCAAGAAGCGACCGGTGAAGGATTGAATGCCGACTATCTTATTCAATACTTAGAAGAAAAATATAAAGCGATTTATCGGTTATAAACGAAATCCCCTCCTTGTTCGGGAGGGGATTCACTTCTACCATAGCTTATAACCTTTTGAACCCGGAGGAGCGTTTTGAATCATATCGATAAACGGAATGGTGTAAGCAATTAAAATAAGTACGACAGTAATACCGATCCAAAGCTTCCAGTTTTCTAACACAAGCGGTGTACGTTCTGTGCTTTCAGCGGCTTCGCCAACAGGGAACTCTGTTTCTCCTTTTGGTGCAAAGAATGCCAAGTTGGTTACAATGACAAGTACTAAGATAATACCGATGAATAAAATTGTTCCACCGACTGCTTGTGCAATCTGATATGGAATCCATTCAAGCGCTTGTGGCGAGTTTCCGTATGTGGAAAACGCGGAACGACGCGGCGCGCCAAGCAGACCAGCAAAGTGCATCGAACCGGACATAAAGCACATCCCAACAGCCCATACTACCGTTTGGATGATTGCTAATCGATTCATTGCTTTTGTCATCACTCGTCCACTTAAATGCGGAATGAGCCAATATGCTGCACCGAAGAAGGTGAGAACGACCGTTGTTGCTATTGTTAAGTGGAAATGCCCAGTAACCCAAACCGTATTATGCACGACTTGGTCTAACTGGTGAGAAGCATTGATAATTCCGCCGGCACCGGCAGGAATAAAGAATACCATTCCTACAAACGGTGCGAAGAAACGCGCATCTCCCCAAGGAAGTTTACGCAACCATCCGAAAAGTCCTGTAGTACCTTTTGAACGACCGTACATTTCAAAAGTCGCAAACATTGAGAAAGCGGTCATTAAAGATGGAATTACGACCATAAACGTTAAAACAACCTGTACATATTTCCAAAAAGGCTCAATTCCTGGCTCCAATAATTGATGGTGGAATCCGACTGGAATTGAGAAAATCAAGAATAAAATGAACGCTAAACGAGCTAGTGAGTCAGAGAAAATTTTTCCACCTATGACTTTTGGAATGACCACATACCATATCATATAAGCCGGCAGTAACCAGAAATAGACAAGCGGATGTCCAAAATACCAGAACAATGTCCGGCTGACTAATATGTTAATTCGATCGACAAGACCTAAAGACCAAGGTAATAATTGAATAAGAACAGTTGCCGCAACGCCTAATGTGCAGACTAGCCATAAAACCATGTTCACAACAGCCATAAAGGTGAGAAGAGGGCTTACTTGGCCTGGATGTTCTTTTTTCCATTTCATATAATGCGCGAACATCGCAAAGCCGCTCATCCAGCTTCCGACAACGACAAGTGTTAAACCAAGATAAAAGCCAGGATGTGCTTGTAAGGGTGCATAAAATGTGTAAAGAACAGAAGCTTGACCTGTTAAAATGAAGAAAGCGGTCATTGCCGTACCAAACGTCATTGTCCAAAAGCCGATCCAACCCCAAAAACGGACGCGATCGGAAAACGTACCGGCTGTTCGGCTTATCGCGGCAAATTGGAAGCCGATAATAAAGAATGTTGTTAATACAAGCCCAAGCAATACACCATGTGTTGTTAAAATCGTATAGTAGCTAATGTTGGCTGGAAGCGTAAACTTTCCAGAACGCACTAACGTTTGTAATAAACCGGCTAATCCCCCTAATCCTAATGCGATAAATGCGACGTAAATATGTGCCAATGCTAATCTCGCATCGCGACGATCCACTTTCAATGTTTCATTCATTGTTTATCCACCACCTTAATTCTTGCCGTCATCATATGGTGGCCGGCACCGCAATATTCGTTGCATAAAATGGTATATTCCCCGGTTTTATCAAAGGTTTTTGTGAATGAATTCACATATCCGGGCTCAACCATCATATTAATATTTGTTCCTACGACTTCAAAGCCGTGAATGACGTCTTTTGATGTGACATTGATCGTAACTTTTGCTCCTTTTGGGATTTCCACTTGGTTCGGTGTATAAGCAAATGCGGAAGCAACAATGTTAAGCTGGTATTCATTATCCCCTGTTTTTACTAACCCCGGCTTGTTAAATGGCGGAGTTTGATCTACTTTCTCAGGGTCGATCGTTGTTAAACAGCTTGGAGGCTGGTTGCCTTCGGCGAATGCGCTTACTCCAACAATTGTTAGAAACACAAATAAGCAGCCAATTCCGAACACGAGCCAAACTTTTTCATATTTATGCATATGCATATCGCCTTTTCTCTCCTTTCATTTATAGACGATGTAAAAACAAGAAATAGACGCTAACCCATGTGAAAATAAGGAAAAAACCGAGTAAAAAAACAGAGGTGAGTGTTCCTTTTAATGATGTTTGTTCTTCTGATACTCTGACGTTTGTCTTTGAGTGGTGTAGCTCTGTTTTTGACATCCTCCCATACCCTCCTTTCTGAATCCCCCAGAACTTTCTACACTTTTATCATACAAAACTAGTTAGAAAATGGTAGGAGCGTTTTACCATTTCACAAATTGTTCATTCCTTACTTTGTCACTATCATAACAGTAAAAAATTGATACGACAGTGATTTTCGCCGCATGAAGCCGCAAAAACTTGTGAAAATATTGTGAACGTCTGTCTTAGGAAAGGAATGATGATGAGGAGATAGAAAACGAACTATGATGTGTTTTTTTATATAATTGTTCGTGTTTTTTGAAAAAACTCTTTCCAAATTCAGAAAACCATGCTATACTGCTAGTAACTTTATATAGCTGACTCACTCATATAATTGCAGGAATATGGCCTGCAAGTCTCTACCGGTCGACCGTAAATCGACCGACTATGAGTGGCAATGTCAGAAACGGTTGGGTGAGGTTGACGTTTATGGCCCCAGTGTCTCAGTGAAGTGGCGTCAATCATTGCCCGTTTACGGCTTAAAAGACATTGCCTGACTCATGCATGAGTGAGGTCGGTGTTTTTTAAGCTTTTTTATTTTTAAAGGAGGAACAACATGCGTGAACTGATTGAAAAAATTGTAGAAGAAGGGGAAGTTCTTTCCGAGCACGTTCTCAAAGTGGATCGCTTTTTAAATCATCAAGTTGATCCGGTGCTGATGAAGCGGATTGGGGAAACATTTGCAAAAACGTTTCAGAACGAGAGTGTTACGAAAGTCTTGACGCTTGAATCATCGGGTATTAGTCCAGCGCTGATGACAGCGTATGCGTTAAGGGTGCCTCTTTTGATTGCCCGAAAACGGAAGTCATTAACGCTACAAAACGACTTATATACAGCGAAGGTTTATTCGTTTACGAAACAGGAAGAAACAGAAATTTCTGTTTCGCGATCATTGCTTCATGAAGATGACCACGTCGTTATCATTGATGATTTTTTAGCTAATGGCCAAGCGGCTTTAGGGTTAACAGAAATAGTAAAACAAGCGAATGCAAAAGTGGCTGGCATTGGGATTGTTATTGAAAAAGCGTTCCAAGACGGGGGAACATTATTACGGAATCGCGGTTTTCGCGTTGTATCACTTGCGCGCATTGCTTCCCTGCAAGGTGGAAAGGTGCAATTTGCAGAAGAGGTGGTGTGCCCATGAACCCGATGAAGCTATTCTCTTTAGGACTTCAGCATGTCCTTGCCATGTACGCGGGAGCGATTATTGTTCCTCTTATCGTCGGCAGCGCACTAAAACTGTCGACAGAACAACTTACATATCTTGTGGCAATTGATTTGTTCATGTGCGGAATCGCGACATTGCTTCAAGTGTGGAAAAATCAGTTTTTTGGCATTGGTCTTCCGATTGTGCTGGGTTGTACGTTTACCGCTGTAGGTCCGATTATTGCCATTGGTCAACACTATGGGATGTCCGCTGTATACGGAGCGATTATCGCTGCAGGAGTATTTGTTGTTATCGTCGCAAAATATTTTAGTAAGCTGCGTATGTTTTTCCCGCCGATTGTGACCGGTTCTGTCGTGACCGTGATTGGGCTTACTCTCATTCCTGCGGCGATGAATAATATGGCAGGAGGACAAGGGGCAAAAGATTTTGGAGATATCAGCAATATTGCTCTTTCGTTCGGTGTGTTGTTATTTATTATCTTTTTATACCGCTTTTTTACTGGATTTATTCGTTCGATTGCAATTTTACTCGGCATGGTGGCGGGGACGATTGTAGCAGCGTGGATGGGAAAAGTGGATCTAAGCGCCGTAAGTGAAGCTTCGTGGTTCCATATGCCTCGATTATTTTATTTTGGCATGCCGACGTTTAATATAACCGCCATATTAACGATGATTTTAGTCGCAACAGTCAGTCTCGTCGAGTCAACAGGTGTTTATTTTGCCTTGAGCGATATTTGTAAACGTCCGTTGACGGACAAGGATTTAGCGAACGGTTACCGTGCGGAAGGATTAGCGATTATCTTGGGCGGATTATTCAATGCATTTCCGTACACGACGTATTCGCAAAACGTCGGCCTTCTTCAGCTATCCGGAGTAAAGACGCGCCAAGTGATTTATGTTGCCGGAGCCATGCTCGTCGTGCTTGGATTGATTCCGAAAATCGCGGCGATGACAACGATCATCCCGGCTCCGGTACTAGGCGGAGCGATGGTAGCAATGTTCGGGATGGTCATCGCATACGGAATAAAAATGTTAAGCTGCGTTGAATTTACATCTCAGGAAAACTTATTTATCATTGCTTGTTCGGTCGGCATGGGGCTTGGGGTGACAGCTGTTCCTAATTTATTTGCGGAGTTACCGTCAAGCATAAGAATTTTAACAGATAATGGCATTGTTGCAGGCAGTGTCACCGCGATCCTCCTTAACATTGTCTTTAACGTGTTACCGGCGAAAAAAAGAGTGCAATCTGTTCCATCGCTTCATGAACAACAGGTTTCATAATGATCTATATATCCGTTTTCTTTTGGTGTGCCAAAAGAAAACGGATTTTTTCTTTGTATCATGAACTAATGGAAGTATTTGCATAACTGTGATGATAAAGGGAATATTAGCTGTAAGCAGTGATTGGAAAGAATTGAGGTGTTATTATGCCAGCTATTGTTTCTGTTGGAACGGCGTCATTGCCTTACAAAGTGAAGCAGGAAGACGTTCGCGGATATACGAAACAACTATTTGAGCACTCATTTCCACATATTGATCGATTGCTCAACATCTTTGAAAACGGTGAAATTGAATCGCGATATTTCGTTCAACCGCTTGAGTGGTATCAAGAAAAACATCGGTTTTCCGAAAAAAATGATTTATATATAAAAAGCGCCGTTCACTACAGTTGTGAAGCGATACAACGCTGTTTGCAAAATACAACGCTTTTAGTGAGACCTATTTCTTACGATGAAATTGAAGCGATCTTTTACATATCGACAACCGGGTTGGCAACTCCCAGCATTGAAGCACGAATTATGAATATGCTCCCTTTTTCACCGCATACAAAGCGAATCCCGATTTGGGGATTAGGGTGTGCAGGGGGAGCGGCTGGATTAGCGCGTGCGTATGAGTATTGTCTCGCCTTTCCAAATGCCAAAGTGCTTGTGATCGCAGCAGAGTTTTGCAGTTTAACGTTTCAGCCCCAGGACGATTCGAAAAGCAATTTGATTGGCACGTCGCTGTTTGCTGACGGAGTAGCGTGTCTTTGTGTTGCCGGAGATGCAGCATTGGACGAGCGCATTCGACCGCGCATTGTAGCGACGCAATCAGTGCTGATGCCCGACTCAGAAGATGTGATGGGATGGGACATCCGCGATGACGGATTGTTCGTCGTTTTTTCGAAAGACATTCCGTCGCTTATTTGCTCGTGGCTCAAACCGAACGTAGAATCGTTTTTACAGCAATACAACCTAGCGATGAGCGATATCGCTCACTTTATTGCTCATCCCGGTGGAAAAAAAGTGATTGCTGCTTATCAAGATGCATTTGGAATTGATGAGCAAAAAACAAAGGCATCATTTCAAGTTTTACGAATGTTCGGAAATATGTCGTCAGCCACGGTATATGTTGTGCTTGAACAGTTTATGAAAGCGTCAATTCAGCGTGGTGAATACGGGCTTATGGTCGCGCTCGGACCAGGATTTAGCGCTGAGCTCATTTTATTGCGATGGGAGTGAGGATGATTGGTCTTTTATGCCTTTTTCTTTTTTATTGTTGGTGAGCGGCTTGTTGAGCTAGCGATCGCTAAGCGGAATGAGCGTGTATTGAAAGCAACGGGAGCAAAAGAATTTGGTGCTCGTCACTATCCGTGGATCGTGGCCATGCACGCATTGTTTTTCGTTTCGTTTTGGATCGAAGCCACATTAAAAGGGGGACAGCTTTCGCCATGGTGGCCGTTTCTTTTTAGTTTCTTTACCGCTGTTCAAGGGTTACGCATATGGACACTTTGGTCGTTAGGGCGACTTTGGAATACGAAAATTCTAGTGCTGCCAAATGCTCATGTCGTCGTTAAAGGACCATATCGCTGGTTACGTCATCCGAATTATCTCATTGTCACCTTGGAAATGATTCTGATTCCCTTGTTATTTGAAGCGTATTGGACGGCGCTCATCTTTTCGGTGTTGAACGCCTTTTTATTATCGATTCGGATTTCTACCGAAGAACAAGCGCTTTCAGCGATGACCAATTACAAACATAAATTTCGTGATCGTCCACGTTTCTTTCCATTTCGTCCCGTCAAATAATTGACGGGATTTTTGCAATTTTTTGTATTGGGAAATGTGCGTAAATACAGTAAAATGATTGTATACGATGCAAACATAAGGGGTTTTGGATATGGTCCATGTTACGCAACAATCATCATTGCGACAATGGTTAAAAAAATTAACGTATATTCATGAAGAATTTGCAAACCGAGGTGATGAAGCGAATGTGAAAAAAGCGCGCCAGCTGTTGCAAAAAGCGGCGAATGAAGAGTTTGCCATCGCTTTTTGCGGCCATTTTTCTGCTGGAAAATCAAGCATCATCAATGCATTGCTTGGCGAGCCTCTCCTGCCATCAAGTCCGATTCCGACGAGCGCGAACCTTGTAAAAGTGAAATCAGGACGAGAGTATGTTCGTGTGTTTTATAAACATGAGCCGCCCGTTGAATATGCAGCGCCGTATGACTATGAGCAAATTCGCGCACATTGCAAAAACGGAGATGCGATTGAAGCGATCGAAATTAGCCGATATACCTCGCGCATTCCAAAAGGAATTGTGATGATGGATACACCGGGAATTGATTCGACTGATGATGCGCATCGACTTGCAACGGAATCCGCGCTTCATTTAGCCGATGTCGTGTTTTATATGATGGATTATAATCATGTTCAGTCTGAACTTAATTTTCAATTCACAAAAGAGCTAACGAGTTATGGAAAAACGCTGTATCTTATTGTGAATCAGATTGATAAGCATCGCGATCAGGAACTGTCGTTTTTGCAGTTTCGGCAAACCGTTTATGACGCGTTTCGTGATTGGAGAGTGCCGGTTGAACGCATGTTCTTTACTTCTCTAAAGGAACAGAACCATCCGTATAATGAATTCAATGAACTCGTACAATGTTTACAAACGTTGTTTCATGAAAAAGAAGAACGGTTCATGTATGGTGTGGAGATTGCTGCGAAACGGCTTATTGATGATCACCTTGCATGGTTGCAACATCGCGATGCGGAAGCAGAAGAAGCAATTCACGTTCGCCTTGCTGAAAGGCAAAGCCATGAAACAGAAGAGAACGTTGTATGTGAACGCCTAGCCAACATGAAAAATGAGCTGCAGGCGCTTGAAGCGGCTTGTTCTGAAGCAGAAGCGCAATTTCGAAAAGAACTAGATGATATCCTTGAGCATGCCTATATCATGCCGTTTGAAACGCGCGAACTCGCCAAAGCATACTTAGAATCTATTCAATCTGATTTTAAGGTAGGTCTTTTCTTCACAAAATCAAAAACAGAACAAGAACGGACGAATCGATTGCGAGCTTTTTACGAAAATCTGAAAGAAAAAGCGATTTCGCAAATGGAGTGGCACCTTCGCGAACTGCTCGTGCGTTTTTTAAAGCAGCATGGTCTTGCTGATGCAAGGCTCATAGGCGAATGTCAACAATGGACAGTAGCGTGGAAGGAAGAAGTATTGCGTAACCTCGTTAAAAAAGGAGCAGGCCTAACAGGGGAGTATGTGTTGAACTATACCCATGATGTAGCAAATGAGTTGAAAAAGCGATACCGTGATGAAGCAATGCGCTTGTTTGCTATTTTATTGTCTAAATGGCAAGAGAAAACAAATGAACAACGTCAGCACTTATTAAGCGAAATCGAAAAAGAAACAGCGAAATATAAGCTTATTCAACAGTTGAATGCGCTCAAACAAAAACGAGAACAGATTTATGTGCAGCTGCTCCACGTTGTAGAGACAGACGAATCATTTCCGGAAATCGATGAGGAGCGCATAGCTGCGCTTATATCGGAAACGTTACCAGTGAAAATTGAGGAGAATGATCACAAACAGCCTCAAGTCCCTTCGCGTAACGAAAAAGCGGAAACAAAACATGAACGAGCGATCGGTCGCCATGAACAAACGGGACAAAAAGTACAACGGGCGATTGAACATTTACGGAAAGCGGCTCATTTTATCGACGGAATAGCGGGGATGAATCGTCTTGTTCATGAGTTAACAGAAAAAGCAAAACGATTAGAACATCGTACGTTTACAGTGGCGTTATTTGGAGCGTTTAGCGCAGGGAAATCGTCGTTTGCAAATGCCCTAATGGGAGAGCGAGTGCTGCCATCGTCACCGAATCCGACAACCGCAACGATTAATAAAATCGTTCCGCCGACTCATGAGTGTCCACACGGTACCGTGATCGTGCAGCTAAAAACATCACAACAATTGCTCAAAGATTTGCAAGCCTCGCTGCGCTATTTCCACATGAAAGCCGAAACGCTAGAAGAGGCGCTAGCGCTGAGTGAAAAAGCATTGCAAATTGAAAAGGTCGATGCTCGGGAAAAACCTCATTATTCGTTTATTCAATCTGTTGTTTCTGGCTATGTTCGCATGGAACAGCAGCTCGGTCGCACCTTACAGATTGATCTAGAACAGTTTGAACAATATGTTGCGGATGAGGCGACCGCTTGCTTTGTCGAATGGATTGAGCTCCATTATGACTGTGCTCTCACCCGGCAAGGAATCACCATTGTTGATACACCGGGGGCCGACTCCATTAACGCTCGCCATACGGGAGTCGCTTTTGAATATATCAAAAACGCTGACGCTGTTTTATTCGTAACGTATTATAATCATGCTTTTTCCAAAGCAGACCGTGAATTTCTTATCCAGCTTGGTCGTGTGAAAGATACGTTTACGATGGATAAAATGTTCTTTGTTGTCAATGCGGCTGATTTAGCCCATTCTCATGAAGAATTACAGACGGTTCTTGCATACATTGAAGATCAGCTTGCGCGTTTTGGTATTCGCTCTCCGCGGCTTTATGCTCTCTCAAGCCGCTTCGCTCTCGATGAGAAAACAGGGGCAAAAGCAGAAAGCGGATACGGTATTTTAACTGAATCTGGGATTCGCCAGTTTGAAGAAGATTTTACCCGTTTTATGATGGATGAATTAGCAGAAGTGGCGGTGGCAGGGGCGTACGCGGAAATGGAGCGCGCGAAAATGACGCTTCGGGACTATATCAAAGAAGCTGAACAGAGCAACGAGGAAAAAGCTGCAAAGCTCAAAACGTTAGCAAGCGCCCAAGCGATGATCCAACAGCTGTTACCTTCGCTCAGCATTGATCATGATCTTCAAGCTTTAAAGCAAGAAATTTCTGAGTTGGTGTATTATGTGAAGCAGCGCATTTCATTTCGTTTGAACGACTGGTTTAAAGAGGCATTCAATCCAGCTTCCTTGCGCGATGATGGCCGCGATGTAACTCAGGCGTTGCAAAATTGTTTACAAGAGTTGCTTCATTCCGTCGGCTTTGATTTAGCTCAGGAAATGCGAGCGACAAGTTTGCGGATTGAACGTTTTTTGATCTCTAAGGTAGAAGAGCACTTTGCTGAGCTTACCAACAGCATTTACCGCATTCATGAAGGCATCCCGCTTTCTAAAATGGAGCAAGAACCGTTTATGACAATGGAATTTGCGATAGGTTTGGAACATATTGATGCCACACGGTTTAAAAAAGCCTTATCGCTTTATAAAAACGCGAAATCGTTTTTTGAACGGGACGAAAAACGATTGATGAAGGAAGAAATAGAAAAACAATTGCAACAGCCGATCAACGAATATGTCGCGGAACATGAACAACGCCTCTTTGCATTTTATAAAGAGGAATACGAGAAAGCTATTGCCCGTCTCTCTGCTTTCATCGAACAACAAGTCGACGATTACTTTGCCGGTCTTATGACGACGTTAACCGAGCGGGTCGATATGGAACGGTTGCGCGAGTGTGAAAATCAACTGGCTCATTTGTTAGGGGAGAGAGCATGAACGAGTACATTCACAAACGGATTACGACGCTACAGCAAGAACAAAACGTGCGCATTTTGTACGCTTGTGAAGCGGGAAGCCGAGCCTATGGAATCGCTGCTCCCGGAAGCGATTATGATGTTCGGCTTATTACGATAAAGCCCGTACGCTCGTATTTGTCCGTTTCGAGCGTACGCGAAACGTGGAGCGAATCGCTTCCGCCTGTCGAGTTGCATAGTTGGGATGTATTTAAAGCACTCAAACTGTTCACAAAATCGAATCCGTCGCTTTACGAGTGGTTTCTCTCTCCTATTATTTATAACAAAGACGATTTCTTTTATAATAAAATGAACGCGATGATACAGCGGTACTACTCGTTGCGGCGATTAGCGCATCATTATCATTCACTGGCAAAAAGAAATAGTAAGGAATTGGCAAGAAAAGAACAAGGGAGTAGGGCGTATATCAAAACGTATGTGCAAGCATTGCGCGGAGCATTAGCCGTCCGTTGGATCGTTCAAAATCGGACACTCCCCCCGCTTTCGCTTCTACATTTAAGCGATGGGGATGAAACAATGAGCGAACTCGTCTGTTTGTTACAAAAAGCCAAACAAGGCGAGCGAATTGCTCTCCGCTTTTTTTCTGTCGATCGGTTATTACCGCTTATTAACATCGAGCCAACGATGATCGACTCATTGCCTTCCGGCGAAACGATCGACGCTCGTGTGCTTGATGAGTTCGTCTGGGCGTTATTAGGGGTATAAAAGGAGCGATAAGATGAGCCGTTTTCATGCTTGCGCTACATGTATTCATTACGGCATTCGCAAAAGCGACCAAGGTCTTTATACGTATTGCCAGCGGCTTGGTTATGAAACAAAACCGTATTACCAATTTCGCTGTTGGACGCCAAAGCCACACGTTCAAGCATTAATGGAAAAAGAGCAACAACGAAAGGAGAACCAAAATGAGTGAAGTTCATCAAGCGATTACCGCACATTCACAGAAACAACATGCGATCGTCAAGCAATTTTTACAGCTTGAGGCGAAACGAGAACAATATATTGACGAGGCAGTAGCGCTTTGCCAAAACGGTCAACCGTTTACGGTTGAAAAAATTAATGAAATAACCAAACAAATGAACGAGCTTGCCAAACAAGGCATCGTTCCACAGCGAAAATATGTCACCGTCGACATGGTTAAAGAATATGTCAAACGGCTAAAAAAGTGAGGGGAAACAAAATGAATTATATTGTCTCGCACGAATGGCTGGCTGAGCGCTTGCACGATGACAATGTGCGTATCATTGATTGCCGTTTTTACCTTGGGGATGCCTCCCGTGGAATTAACGAATACATCCGCGATCATATCCCGGGTGCCTTATACTTTGATTTAGAGAAGGATTTATCAGGGCCTGTTCAAGAACATGGGGGGCGGCATCCGCTCCCATCCATCGACGATCTTGTGACGAAACTATCGTCAGCCGGAATTGATGGAACGATGACCGTCGTTGCGTATGATGAACAAGATGGTGCCATGGCTGCTCGTTTTTGGTGGCTGCTTCGCTATCTTGGGCACGAGCGGGTATACGTATTAGACGGGGGCTATACAAGATGGAAAGAAGCAGGCTACTCAACAACATCAGACATCATCACAGTGAAAAAACGTTCCTTTCTTCCTGCCCTTCAACCATCTCTTTTGGCGACTGTAGACGACGTACGGCATGCAGTTCATGAATCCTCAGCTATTTTAATCGATTCGCGCGAACGAAAGCGTTATTTAGGCATCGAAGAACCGATTGACCGAATCGCTGGCCATATCCCGGGAGCACAAAACATCTTTTGGCGCGAAAGTGTCACGAGCGAGGGAAAGTGGAAACAACCGAGCGAACAAGAAAAACGGTTTGCTTCTTTCCGAAAGAAAGATCCGATCATTGTGTATTGCGGTTCAGGTGTAACAGCCTGCCCGAATGTTCTCGCCCTGTATGAAGCTGGATATACGAACGTGCGCTTATATGTCGGAAGCTGGAGTGATTGGATTTCTTATCCTGACAACCCTATCGCCACAGGAGAAAAATAACAGCATATTTTTTTGTGATTCACTGAGACTATCCATATACCCTTTTGTAAAGGAGTGAATCATGTGGGACGAACAAAGCTTGGAAATGCTAACGCACAACGCAACAATAACGCAAAACAAAAAAACGGTTTTAACAATGAATTCGCTTCATATGCTGAGGTTGAAGCGAAAAAAATGAAAAATGAACATAAAAATATTCGTTAACGAACAAAGGCTGGTCGTTTTGACAGCCTTTTCTCTTTTTTTCATGCTCTTTTTATGATTAAATAAAACATAGTGGGAGGGAAAAGGAAATGAAAAAACTAGTAGCGATCATATTGCTGCTTGGCCTCACTGGGTACGGAATTTGGCAGGCGCTCGCGGCAGGGCAAAGCAAGGAAGTAGGTCTTTCGGTTCGGGATACCGCACCCGATTTCGCTTTGAAAACCATCGACGGCCAATCGATTCACTTATCCGATTTTCGTGGCAAGCCGGTTATCGTTAACTTTTGGACAACTTGGTGTCCACCTTGTCGTGAAGAAATGCCAGCAATGCAGAAATTTTACCAAGAATACAAAAACGAGGTTCAATTGTTAGCCGTTCATTTAACATCGCAAGACGAACGTCAAAAAGTGGAACCTTTTATCCAAAAATATGGAATCACTTTTCCGGTTGTGCTTGACGAGAAAGGGAAAATATTGAAGTTATATAACATTCAAACGCTCCCAACATCTTATCTCATTGACTCTAATGGCGTCATTCGCAAAAAAATCGTCGGCCCGATGACATACAAACAAATGGTGGAAATTACAGCTAAACTCCGCTAACGAAAGCATCTGTCCGCATGGAAGATGCTTTTTTTATTTTTTGAAAAGTTGTAATAAATTTTATCTATTTTGGTAATTACTAAAATTATAATAAGTAGAGAGGGAGGGCGCGAACATGAGAAAAATCCGGAAGTTTACATTTGAAGAACTCGTTATGGAAAACAAACGCCAATTATTAAATGACGAAAAAGCAATGGAAAAAATTGAACAGAAACTTGAAGAGCGTATTTTGGAAAAAGCAGAATAAGCCATGTATAGCATAAAACGAAGCGGATAGACTAGATGGTGAGGAGGCGAGGTACATGAGTAATCCGAAAGGAAGCCGTAAGCATTTCGTCCCGAACCATCTAGGCACCCAACCTCGTGCCGCTGGAGGAAATAAAGGGAAACAAATGCAAGATCAATCTGGACAACACGCCCAAGTCATTCAGACAAAGGGTGAGTAACCTTTTGTTAACATAATATAATTATTAGAAATTAAAAATAAGAAGTAAACATCGATTTTGAAGGAGGAACGACGATGGCTTACCAGCGACCGAATCCAGACGACCGTAGCGATAATGTCGAAAAATTACAAGACATGGTGCAAAATACGATAGAAAATATTGAGAAAGCACATGAAACGATGCAGTTTTCTTCACCGGAAGAACGTGAACAAATTGCTGCAAAAAACAAACGACGTGAAGAAGCCATCGCTGCTATGCGTGCGGAAATTAAAGACGAAGCAGCGTCACGCGAAAACAGTTATCAATAACAAATTTGTGAAAGCCATAAAATATAGCATACCGGGGTTATCCTGTTTACAGGGTAACTCTTTTTTATTGTTGGCTTTCTGGATTAGTGTGATAAGATATAAAAGTGATACATTTGTATGGAAAAGTGAGGATAACGGAGGTGAACAATGATGAAAATTGCTGAAAAGCAAATCGAAGTCCGTTATGCAGAAACGGATCAAATGGGAGTAGTATATCATGCCAACTATCTTATTTGGATGGAAGTGGGGCGAACAGAGTTAATTAAACAGTTAGGATTTCATTATGCTGATATGGAAAAAGAAGGGATTATTTCTCCTGTGATTGACCTTCACGTTTCCTATAAAAAGCCGCTTCATTATGGGGAAACGGCCACCATTAAAACATGGATTGAGGCATATGACGGAATTCGTGTAACATATGGATACGAAATTTTTACTCCTGACGGCGAGCTTGCTGTAACTGGAAGATCGCAACATGTTTGTGTCAAGCGCGATTCATTTCGCCCAATTGTAATTCGCAAATATTTTCCAGACTGGCACGAAGCTTATGAACGGGCGAAAAAGTAAGGTGATACATATGGCATTTGGCATTCGCAAGCAGGAATTAGATGCATGGAAAGAGAAAGTACAAAATGGTGAAATTGCTTTTCTCACCCATTTTTGGTATGATCCCCGATTTCCCGAGTATACGACAGTGACGAAAGTGGGCTGTGGCGATGTAAACAAGCTGGCTGCATGGGGGATAAAATATGGATTACGAAAAGAATGGATCCATCAGCGCAATTCGTTTCCTCATTTTGATTTATTAGGGGAGAAACAAAAAAACATTTTACAACAAGAAGGACTAATCGACCATATTGAACGATTTCACTTACGGTAAACGAAGGGAAGAGGAAAATGAATGTAAAAGAAATGGCAAAAGGCACATTGCTGGAGGCGTTAGGTATTGAGATTACCGAATTAGCGGAAGGACACATTGTCGCGACAATGCCGGTCGACCATCGCACCCATCAACCATTCGGCTTGCTTCATGGCGGCGCTTCTGTGGCGTTAGCGGAAACGGTTGCAAGCATTGGTGCCTATGCACTTGTCAATCATGAAACGGAAAGTGTCGTTGGCCTTGAAATTAATGCGAATCACATTCGTGCTGTACGAAGCGGCATCGTCACCGCTACAGGAACGGTTCTTCACCGCGGCAAAACGACGATGGTATGGGACATTAAAATCGTTGACGAACAGCAAAGACTCGTCTGTGTTTCCCGCTGTACGATTGCCGTAATTAAAAAGAAAGCTAGCTCTTAAATCGGATGAGCTAGCTCCTTCTATGTTATTGGACTAAAAACACCGGTTCGTTTGCTTGTTCGTTAAAATCGACGATTAAATCGTGGTTGTCAAAATACCATATATCATTATCCTCGATAAAAAAGGTTACCCCATCCACCGTCGTTTGCGCCTTCGGATGAATAGGAGTTTCTTTCGTAATTCCGAGAGAAAAACCTTTTTGCACGGTGCCGCATCCGCCATAACGGGCAAAAAAGCGAACAAAATCACCTTCGTGCAAATCTAACTCTTCTTTGTACCACTCAAATGCTTTTGGTTTAATGACAATTTCCATTTGTATACCCTCCTTATCCCTTATTATAAGTTAATGAGCAGCAATATGTAAAAATATTCATGAACATCTCATGACATTTTTGACTAAATCATTCCATTTTTACATAAAGTAAAGATATGGACAACGAAAAGGGAGGGCGGCAATATGGACAAAAAGTCAACGTTTCGTTTAAGCTACGAATCCGATGGTGTGATGGGAAAGCGAGAGTCAAAACAGCCATCCGCAAAAAAAGAGAAAAAAAATCAACACGATTTTTTTAACACAACGCAATCGAGTGAATAAAGTAGCCAGTAGGCTGCTTTTTCTTTTGAAAAACACTATACAAATCATCGTTTCGACGTTATTATTAATCGAGGATAGAAATTTTTGTGAAAGGAGTGACGTTTTCGTCTATGAGTAGTCGAAGTTCGGCTGAACCAGAACCGGAATATAGCGGGGAAGTCGCGTCTTCTTTTCCGATGAACGAGCTACTCATCATTCGAAAACGAGCTCCGTTCGGAAAGGAAGAATGACAAACTTCCTCGCGTCGAAAAGGAGGAAGTGTTCATATGATGAAAATGTATTTATCAAACGCAAATGGAAAAATCGAAGAAATTCATGAAGTAAAAAATGGGTGCTGGATTAATCTTGTCGCTCCGACGGAAGAGGAAATTCGGTATATTGCCAATCATCTCGATATTCCGATCGATTCTATCAAAGATGCACTGGATGATGAGGAACGGTCGCGTGTCGAAAAAGAAGACAATCATGTGCTAATTATCGTCGATATTCCGATTATCACTCATGATGAAGTCGATGGCCCGATTTATGAAACGATTCCGATCGGTATGATTATTACAAACACGTGCTTTATTACGGTTTGTCTTCAAGAAAACCCGATTTTTGAAGAATTTTCCAATAATAAAATTAAAAACTTCTATACGTTTATGAAAACGAGATTTGCGCTGCAAATGCTTTATATGATTTCGACGTATTATTTGCGCTATTTAAAACAAATTAACCGGAGAACAAGCGAAATCGAAAAAGAATTGCACCAGTCCATGAAAAATAAAGAATTGTTTTCGTTATTAAGCATGGAAAAAAGCTTAGTGTATTTTATGACTTCACTGAAGGCAAACAATATTGTGATGGAACGACTTATGCGCCTCAATTATTTACGCATGTACGAAGATGATCAAGACTTGCTGCAGGATGTCATTATCGAAAATAAACAAGCGATTGAAATGGCCGAAGTTTACAGCAGCATTTTAAGCGGGATGATGGACGCATTTGCTTCTGTCATCTCGAATAACTTAAACATCGTTATGAAATTTTTAACAGCAATTACAATCGTCATCTCCTTGCCGACAATGGTCGCTAGTTTTTACGGCATGAACGTGCCGATTCCTTATCAGCATTCTCCGTATGCGTTTATGGTCGCGATGCTGCTTGCGGCTTTGCTTTCGAGTGTAACGGCATTTATCTTTTGGAAAAAGCGATATTTCTAGAGAAGAATTATGTTAAATGGGCTTCCCGCTATTTTCGGGACAGCCCATTATTTTTTACAGATGTCATTCCTCCGGAAAGAACGAACTTCATCGCTTCTTCCGGTTTCATATCAATGACTTCAACTTGTTGTTTCGGAACTAAAACGGTAATCCCAGCGACTTGGAACGTTTGCGGAATATAGACAGCGACGTGATCTTTAAACGGATGGAATAAGTTTTCGACTTCCTCCGATGTAATAAAGCCGATGCATTTCATTCCCGTATTTGGCAACTCCACGAGCACAACTTTAGAAAACGACCGTTTTTCTCCAACAAATGAGGCGACTGTATCTTTAATGACGGAATAGACAGTTTTCATAAGCGGAATGCTTTCCAACAGACGGTCAATCAGTTTAATCACACGTCCGCTAATGTATTGCGTCGATAACCAGCCGAGAACAGTAATCAGAACAATCGTACATAAAATGCCGATTCCCGGTATGTACGCATCGTGAAGATACGGTTTGACATATCTTCCAAGCAATCCGTCAAAAAACGTAAATACTTTATAAAATACGTAGATGGCTAAAATAATCGGCACAATCGTTAGTACGCCGTTTAAAAAGTTTTTAACAAGGAACTTCATAATCTCACACCCTCTCTTTTTTGTACTCTACAAACTTATCAAGTTTTTTGATGAAACACAAGTTTGAAAACACGAACATTTTATGATGTTTTTTGTGTAAAAGTTCGTTTTGGTATTGACGGGAGTTGTTATGCTTGGTATAGTTACAGATGGAAAACGATAAGGTGGGGGATGCATATATGAAAACACATTATGATGTCATTGTTGTCGGCGCAGGGCCGGCAGGAATTTTTACTTGTTATGAACTTACGTTAAAACTTCCAGGAGCTAACGTGTTACTAATTGATAAAGGACACGATATTTATAAACGAAATTGCCCGATTCTTCAGAAAAAGATCGAGAAATGCCCACCGCCAGCAGGAAAAAAAGATTATGCTGGCTGTGTACCGGCCTGTTCCATTACAAACGGTTTTGGAGGAGCAGGAGCGTATTCAGATGGAAAATTTAATATTACAAGCGAATTCGGCGGTTGGATGACCGATTATTTGCCAGCTTCTACCGTGATTGAACTCATCAAATATGTCGATTCAATTAACTTGAAGCATGGGGCGACCGAATCGATTACCGATCCGATGACGGAGAAAGTGAAAGAAATCGAGCGTCGTGCCTACGCCGCAGGACTTAAACTGTTGCGCGCCTATGTTCGCCATTTAGGAACAGAGCAAAACTTAGAAATTTTAAAAAGCATTTATGAATATTTACATAAACGGATTGACATGCGCTTTCAAACAGAGGTTGAAGATATTGTGACGGAAAAAGAGAATGATCGCCATCGCGTAATTGGTGTCATTCTAAAAAACGGTGCAGTCCTTACGGCTGATAAAGTCGTCATTGCTCCGGGAAGAGATGGCTCTGTATGGCTGACAAAAGTATTAAAAAAACGTCGTCTACGCATGATCAATAACCAAGTCGATATCGGCGTGCGCGTCGAAACATCGAACATTGTCATGGAAGAAATTAATGAACATTTGTATGAAGGAAAGTTTATTTTTAACACGTCGGTGGGCACCCAAGTGCGCACGTTTTGCAGCAACCCATCGGGACACGTTGTCGTCGAAAATCATTCTGGCATTATGCTTGCCAATGGTCATGCGTATAAAGATCCGAAGCTTGGCAGCAACAACACGAACTTTGCGCTATTAGTGTCGCATAAGTTCTCTGAGCCATTCGATAAACCTAATGAATACGCTCACGAAATCTCTCGCCTTGCCAACGCGCTATCTAACGGCGGAATCATTGTGCAAAAGTACGGTGATATTTTAAAAGGAAGACGTTCAACTGAGAAGAGAATTAAAGAAGGATTTATTGAACCGACATTGAAAGAGGCCGTTCCCGGCGATTTAGGTCTCGTTTTACCATACAATACAATGAAAAGCTTAATTGAAATGACCGAAGCGCTGAACCATGTTACTCCGGGGCTTGCTTCCGAGCATACGCTCTTTTATGGAGTCGAAGCGAAATTTTATTCCGCTCGCCCGAAGTTGAATGACCGTTTTGAAACAGAAATTTCCGGACTTTACGTCGGTGGAGACGGTGCGGGCATTACGCGCGGTCTTGCCCAAGCAGGCGCCTGTGGGGTATGGATTGCACGCGACATTGTCGAAAAATTAACGAAATAAAAGGATGGGAAGTCTGCTCATCCTTTTTATCTTTAGTAATAGTTAACTACATTTTTATTTTAGTTGACAATTTATCGCTCGTTGCCATACGATAAATGTAATCACATGGAAAGGGGAGAGGACATATGCAAAATTGGTTAGCATTAGCTGACCGTGTTCTTGCGGGAGAAGAAATCACGAACGAAGAAGCAGAAGCGATTTTAGACTGTCCGGATGAAGAACTGCTCGTGTTGCTACAAGGAGCATACAACATTCGCCGTGCCTATTTTGGCAACAAAGTAAAATTAAACATGATCATTAACGCGAAATCGGGGCTTTGTCCGGAAAACTGCGGATATTGTGCGCAATCATCCGTGTCCACAGCACCTGTTAAAACGTACAAAATGGTCGATAAAGAAACGCTCATTCGCGGAGCGGAAGAAGCGTCTCGCCTTCGCGTCGGAACATACTGTATTGTTGCAAGTGGCCGCGGTCCAAGCGAAAAAGAAATCGATACCGTCATTTCGGCCGTAAAAGAAATTAAAGAACGTTTCGGACTCAAAATTTGCGCGTGTTTGGGGATTTTAAAACCAGAACAGGCCGTGCGGTTAAAAGAAGCGGGTGTCGACCGTTATAACCACAACATTAACACGTCCAAAGAGCATCATCCGAACATCACGACATCACATACATATGACGATCGTGTCAAAACGGTGGAAACGGTCAAACAAGCCGGCATTTCTCCGTGTTCCGGCGTCATTATCGGCATGAAAGAAACAAAGCAAGATATTATTAATATGGCGCGCAGTTTAAAAGCGCTTGATGCCGATTCAATTCCTGTCAATTTTTTGCATGCGATCGACGGAACACCGCTTGCGGGCACAGACGAGCTTGATCCGCGTTACTGTTTGAAAGTGTTAGCGCTGTTTCGCTATATTAATCCGACAAAAGAAATTCGTATCTCTGGCGGACGTGAGGTTAATTTACGCTCCTTGCAACCGTTCGGATTATATGCGGCTAATTCGATTTTCGTTGGTGATTACTTAACAACGGAAGGTCAAGAAAAATCGGAAGACTATCGCATGTTAGAAGATCTTGGTTTTGAGATCGACTTCGCAGGAGAACAACAACCTGTTTGTTAATATTGGTTTAGAGGGCTGTCTCTCTCGTTGGAGACAGCTTTTTTCGTTCAATTATGAATGAAACAAAACAAGTAAACTACACTAAGAAAGAATAATACATACTAGGAGTTGAAACAATGGAACGAATATATGAATGCATTATTGTCGGCGGTGGTATTGCTGGATTGCAAGCAGCCATTCAGCTAGGACGTTATCGTCATCATGTTCTTGTGATTGACGCACACAACGGCCGCTCAAACCTTTGTCGCGCTTATCATAACTTGCTTGGCTGGCCAGATGGTGTAAGCGGCGAAACATTGCGCACGCTCGGAAGAAAACAGGCGGAACGATTGAATATTCAGTTTGCTGACGATGAAGTCATTGCCGCAAAAAAGAAAGAGAAGAAGTTTTTATTGTTCGGAAGAAGCGGACAAACGTACGAAGCAGAACGGATTTTATTGGCAACAGGAGTGAAAGACCGCATTCCGCCTATTGATAACCTCGTTCCGTGTTTAGGAACAAGCATTTACGTCTGTCCTGATTGTGATGGGTATGAAGTAACGAACAAAAAAGTCATTGTGTTAGGGGCAGGGACGGCAGGAGCGAATATGGCGAAGACGTTACTGTACTGGACCAATGATATTACGTATGTCAACCATGATGGAGAAGAACTTTCCCTTGACTTACAACAGCAGTTATCCCAACAAGGTATTCATTATGTGCGTGAACCGATTCAATCCGTTTTAGTGACAGAAGGGCCATTTTTTTGTGGTGTTCGTCTGCAAAATGGAACTGTACTTACCGGAGAACGGGGATTTATTGCGTTTGGAAATAATCAAGTTAACACGGAATTAGCAAAACAACTTGGGGTTGAGCGATTAGAAAACAAGCATATCCCAACAGACGCCCGAACGAAACAAACAAATGTAAAAAATATTTGGGCTGCTGGTGACATCGGCGTTCATTCTGAACAAGTAGCAATTGCGATGGGAGAAGGAGTGCAGGCGGCCATTTGGATTCATAAAAGCATTATGGCAGAGAAAAAAGCGACGTAAATCCGTCGCTTTTTGATGTTTTTCGTAAGAACTGCTCCGGTGTTCAGCCGCTCGGAGGCAAATAACCTTTTTCAAGAACTTCTGGCAAATAGAGAACATTTGTCCATCGCGGGAGACAGGATGGTGACATTCCGCCGTTTGCCACAGGATGTGGAATTTTTTAGGGATAGGGGGTGCTTGAGCTTTTTTCGTTTTCAAATTGAAACTATTTGTCTATTTCGGTAATAAGGCTTGATTTCCCTTTCCCTATCGTCTAGCTCGGCTCCCGACACTTGTTAGTTAGAAAAATCATTTTCTGCTGTCAAAATGCAATCATTTTTCGTCGGAAGAATATGTTCTTTCATCCTTAGGAAGAGATTTCTTATTGTCCCTATCTCTTTTGTGACAAATGATCTTTCATTTCCAAAGTGAAACAAAGCAGCGATTTCTTGCTTCAAGAGAATTTCCTTTGCAGCTAGACGTTCGGTTTCGCTTTTCTTTTCATGAAAAAGTTTTTTGCAGCATACTATTTCACTACAAGGGGGGAGTGAAGGAAAGGGGGAGAAAGTGATGGCATCTGCGTATTTAATTAAGCCTCACCTTCATCGGACGTATCCGATAGTGCAATACGGCAAAGGCATATACCTTTATGATACAGATGGAAAAAAATATATAGACGGCTGTTCAGGGGCGGTCACCGCCAATCTCGGTCATGGGGTACAAGAAATCATTGATGCGATGAACGAACAAGCGAAAAAAGTGGCGTTTGTATATCGTTCGCAGTTTACGAGCGAAGCGGCGGAAGCGCTTGCAGAAAAATTAAACAAACACATTTCTCGACACACACACTACTGGACGTTCTTGGTGAATAGTGGTTCTGAAGCAACGGAGACGGCGATGAAAATCGCGATTCAATATTGGCAAGAGCAAGGCATAAACGGGAAAAACAAAATTTTATCGCGTTGGTTAAGTTATCACGGCATTACGCTCGGGGCGCTTTCCATGTCCGGTCATCCTACACGAAGGGTGCGCTTTGTCCCTCTATTAGAAGAGTTTCCATCCGTTTCTCCGCCCTATTGTTATCGTTGTCCTTATCATTGTACGTATCCATCTTGTCGGTTACGCTGTGCGGATGAACTAGAAGAAGCGATTATTCGCATTGGGGCTGAGCATATTGCTGCTTTTATCGCCGAGCCCATTGTCGGGGCGGCTGGGGCAGCGATCACCCCACCTGATGAATATTACAAACGCATTCGTAATATTTGTGATCGCCATAATATTTTATTTATCGCTGATGAAGTCATGACTGGACTCGGTCGAACGGGAAAAATGTTTGCGTTGGAACATTGGAATGTAGAGGCGGATATTGTAACGCTTGGAAAAGGATTAGGGGCGGGATATACACCGATCGCGGCAACGTTAGCAAGCGAACGTGTTATGGAGCCGATTTTACATGGATCCGGCGTTGTGATGAGCGGCCATACGTTAAGTGCCAATCCGTTATCGGCAGCGACAGCGCTAGCCGTTCTTGAATTTATTGAAAGGCATCAACTTGTCCAAAACGCAAACAAAATCGGGGGCTATTTGCTTGAACAACTACGTTCGTTACAAGCGAGCTTTGGCTGGATTGGCGATATTCGCGGAAAGGGATTATTGATTGGAATGGAATTTGTCCATCCTAAAACGAAAGAAATGATTCCTAGTTCCCTTGCGTTTACCGATATGGTTGTCACCATCGCACAGAAAAACGGATTGCTCGTCTATCCGTCCGCTTCAGGGAACGGAAAAGACGGAGCAGCGATCATCATTGCTCCACCGTTAACGATGAATCAAGAAGAAGCGGCGGAATTCGTTGATCTGCTTACACGTTCCTTTGTAGAAATTGATCATGACCTTCCAACGTGGATGAAAGGAAAGGATCATCATGACAATGGTCAGTAACGAGTATGGAAAAATCATCACCATTGAACAAGCGGTTGAGATGATCGACGATGGTTGTTCGTTAATGGTTGGAGGGTTTGGGGGCATTGGTTCTCCGCCATCCCTCCTTCAGGCGATTATCGATAAAGGGGTACAACAGATTACCTTAATTTGCAATGATACGGCGTTTCCTCATATCGGCGTCGGTCCGCTAGTGGCTCAAGGGAGGATAAAAAAAGCGGTTGTTTCACATATTGGCTCCAATCCTATTGCAGGACAATTGCTGCACGAAGGAAAAATGGAGGTCGAATTTTCTCCGCAAGGCATTCTGATTGAGCGAATTCGCGCAGGCGGGGCAGGGTTAGGCGGCATTCTTGTCGATATTGGGGTTGGCCACGAATGGTTAGCCAAAGGGAAACCAACCGTCGATATCGACGGAAATCGCTATCTGCTTGAGCGGCCTTTAACCGCGGACATTTCTCTCGTTTATGCGAAAAAGGCTGATCCGTTTGGAAATTTAATTTACGATAAAAGCGCTCGCAACACGAATCCATTAGTGGCGATGGCCGGGCGCATAACGATTGCGGAAGTAGAAGAAATCGTGCCACTCGGAGAATTGGATCCTGAGGAAATTGTTACGCCTGGTATTTTTGTAACGTATATTGTGCAAAGCAATGGGGTGGACTGGAAATGGATATGGGAGTAAGGGAACGAATCGCTAAGCGTGCGGCACAAGAACTAATAGACGGAATGGTCGTCAACCTTGGCATTGGCATTCCGTCACTCATTCCTAATTTTTTACCAGAAGAAAGAAGAATCATCTTTCAAGCGGAAAACGGCATCCTTGGCATTGGAAAAAGTCCAAAAAAAGGTGAAGAGGATGCTCATCTATGCAATGCTGGAGGATATCCCATTACTGTGGTAGAAGGGGCGTCGTACTTTGATAGCGCGACAGCATTTGCGATGATTCGTAAAGGGCTTATTGATGTGACTGTCTTAGGCGGTTTACAGGTGAGTGAACGAGGAGATTTAGCGAACTGGATGGTTCCTGGAAAACGTGTACCGGGAGTCGGCGGGGCGATGGAACTGGCTCAAAAAACAAAAAAAGTGATTGTCGTGATGAGCCATGTCAATAAAGACGGTGAACCGAAAATTGTGCAGCAATGCTCGTTGCCTCTGACCGCTTGGCGTTGCGTCGATCTCATCATTACCGATATGGCCGTCATCGAAGTAACGGATGAAGGACTTTTATTAAAAGAAGTGATGGCTCCGTATGATGTAGAAGATGTGATTTCATGCACTGCTGCTCGCCTGAAAATGGCAAGTGCGATAAAGCGGATTGAATAGAAAGGGGATAGGAGAGTGGAACATCCACAACAATTGCTTCATCACTGGTTTTTACAGCAGCGTAAATCAGGCATTGAGCTGTTAAGGCGTCTTGTTCAAGAAGCGAGTACACAAGGGAACGAAGCAACTGCTCAAGCGCTCATTATTGAAAAGTGCCGTCAATTACAGTTGGAACTCGATATATGGGAGCCTAATTACGACGAGTTGAAACACCATCCTTATTTCGTGGCTTCGCGTTCTGATTTCGCGAATAGCCCGAACGTTGTAGCTGTATGGAAAGGAACAGGTGGGGGCCGCTCGCTCATTTTAAATAGTCATATTGATGTCGTGCCGGAGGGAGATCCCAATCAATGGAAAGCAGAACCATATAGCGGCATAGTCAAAGATGGAAAAGTATATGGTCGCGGCGCTTCCGATATGAAAGGAGGAACAGTATCTCTTCTTTTGGCCATTGAGGCAATTCAGTCGCTTGGCATTCGGTTGAAGGGAGATGTTATTTTTCAAAGCGTGATTGAAGAAGAAAGCGGCGGAACAGGGACACTCGCGGCGATTTTGCGAGGGTATCGAGCAGATGGAGCGATTATTCCAGAACCAACTAACATGAAAATTTTCCCAAAACAACAAGGATCGCTGTGGTTTCGCCTCACCGTTCAGGGGAAATCAGCGCATGGTGGCACTCGCTATGAAGGAGTCAGCGCGCTAGAAAAGGCGTGGGTTGTCTTTGAGAGCGTACGACAGCTGGAGGCAGAGCGAAACACTCGAATTCATGATCCGCTATATCAAAACATTCCAATCCCTATTCCGATCAATATTGGCACGGTTAACGGAGGAACGTGGCCTTCCTCTGTACCGGATTGCGTCATTCTCGAAGGAAGAATGGGGATTGCTCCGAACGAGACAGTAGAGCATGCCAAACAGGAGATGGAAGAAACGATTTGCTCGCTCAATGAACGCGACAAGTGGTTTCGGGCCCATCCCGTTCAACTCGAATGGTTCGGCGCCCAATGGTTACCAAGTTCTATTGATGATACGCATCCGCTCATGAATGCGATGATGGATGTCTATCGCCGTGTGAAAGGAGAAGATCCGATCATTGAAGCTTCTCCGTGGGGAACAGATGGCGGGTTGTTAACTCAGGTCGGGGCGATTCCGACCATTGTGTTTGGTCCGGGAACAACAGCGGTGGCTCATTATCCGAATGAGTATATTGAAATCGACCGTATGTTTGATGTAGCAGAAATGATTGCGTTACTCATACTTGATTGGTGTGAAATCGCACAAGCGGGCAGAAGAAAATTATGAGTCGTTCATTTATTAATTGAGAACAGAAATTCCGGGTCCGAAAGCAAAATAATGTTTACAAAGGAAACCGCGGCACGTTCTGCACGGGCTGCTTAATACGATACTGACGTTTGTTTCAAAGGACGATGTTGACGGGGAATGTGTTCATCGATTTTGCCGGAACCATCGGGACATTAAAGTGAAACGTCGGCTACTGCGATAATTGAACAAGTCAAAGCGTATCTTCACATGATGTACGAACCGTATGCGCGCTAGCAGAAAAATGAAACGAGATTGTGCCGATTGATGGGGAAAAGAAAACGTTTTTCCTGAATAGCGGAGCGAAAGCGGTAGAAAACACGATAAAAATCGCCAGAAAATATACGGGACGAAGAGCTATCCTTTCGTTTGCTTCCTTAGGCGCATATATATGGCGATATCGCTAACAAGACATGGGTTTGGCCTATTCGTTATAAATTGGCCGTATCCATAGGATTATCGCACGCCGGTATCAGAAGGAATGATAGAACGTGGTGTTGCCAGCAAAATCGCAGCAGAAGTGCCGGCGAAAGGGGCTGTGTAACAATTTTTGAACCTGTCCCAAGGAGACAGAGGAATTCAAGCCGGGTTTGCCTGAACAGGAAAACTATTTACGACGGCGTTATGCCTCATTTAATGACAATGTCGAAATCGATTGCCGCTAGTGTGCCGATTAGTACCGTAGACAGGGAAAGAAGACATCATGGAGGCTCCAAACGTCACGGACTATATGACAGAAATGCACTCGATTGTATCACTGCGTTAAAAGTGATTGAAATGGTTGAATAAAAAACTTGACAAAAATGACATCATGGACTATATGGTAAAATGGGAAAACGCACTTGATTTTGTCGGTGATGCGATTGTACTTGAGGCATGTGCGTGATCGAAACCGTCAAAAGCAAACAATCAAAACAGTCTGATCTGGAGCGAACGAAACGGCTATTAACAACGATTTATCCAAAAGGTGTTGTCATCTTAGGCGTTGGATGATACAGTGGTGTCATTCGTTTATTACCTCCGCTTGTCATGAAATGGCGAACAAGTAACAGAGAGACTTGATGTCATCGGAGAAGCGCTTATCGAAAAAGCCTAACGACATCCGTTAGGCTTTTACTTTCTAGCCCAGTGTAGAAAGGAGAGAAATGATGAACAATCATGTCATCCGAGATGAGACATTTGTGGCACACGTGATTTTTGATGATATAAATGAGCGTATACGAGTAGAAGACTATCGCGGAGATGTTCAAAGATGTATTAGGTATCTCAAACAAATCGATCGGCAAAAATATAGTAAAGTTATTGTGAAGGCGCGGCAGGAGCATGTCCCTCTTTTTATTGAAAACGGATTCAATTATGAAGGATGGATTGAAGGGTACTTTAGAGGAAGTCATGCCCATTTTCTCACCTTTTATTTCCAGATGGAACGAAAAATGAGTCGACATTGGTGTATGGAAGATCAAGTGCTCGAAGCTGTTCAAACGAAACAACGAACGGTTTTATCGTCTTTACCGAACGGCTATCGATTTCGGAAAGCAACCGTAACGGATGCAAACGAATTATCCAACCTTTATCGTACAGTATTTGCGATTTATCCCGCTCCTTTACATGATGTCAGCTATGTCGAAAAAATATTAAAAGAAGGAGCGATGTTTTATGTAATCGAACATGATGGAACGATTGTGAGTGCTGCTTCCGCCGAAATCAACCGCACTTACTATAATGCCGAACTTACAGATTGCGTAACGCTGCCGGATCATCGTCAGCACGGATTGATCAAATATTTATTACAACAGCTGGAAGCTGATCTGAAACATCAACAAATTTTTTGCGCATACTCTTTAGCGCGCGCTCAATCATACGGAATGAATGCAGCGTTTCATCAACTAGGCTATCGATATAGCGGACGATTGGCGAATAACTGTTATATTTTTGAAAACTTAGAAGATATGAATATTTGGGTAAAGGATTTATCGCAGTGAGTGTGTAGTTACCAATCTTCCCCTATTTGCATGTAATATTACTACACGATGAAAAGGGAGGATGAATGGATGACATCATTATATCGTCCAAAACGTCATTGGAAGGAAATTGAGCTTTGGAAAGATGTTACTGAGGAGCAATGGAATGATTGGCTCTGGCAATTAACGAATACCATTCGCACGCTCGATGACCTGAAAAAGGTCATTCACCTTACACCGGAAGAGGAAGAAGGAGTCAAAATATCAGCAAAAACGATCCCGCTTAACATTACCCCTTATTATGCTTCATTAATGAATCCGGACGATCCGCGCTGTCCGATTCGTATGCAGTCTGTTCCAACGGCAAACGAGCAATATAAAACAAAGTATGACTTAGAAGACCCCCTTCATGAAGATGAGGATTCGCCTGTTCCGGGACTGACACACCGCTATCCTGACCGAGTTCTCTTTTTAATTACGAACCAATGCTCTATGTACTGCCGCTACTGTACAAGGCGGAGATTTTCCGGGCAGATTGGCATGGGAGTGCCAAAAAAACAATTGGATACGGCCATTGATTATATTGCCCAAACCCCACAAGTACGCGACGTCCTGCTGTCCGGCGGTGATGCGTTATTAGTCAACGATCAAATTTTGGAATATATTTTGAAAAAACTGCGCGCTATTCCTCATGTAGAAATCATCCGCATTGGAACAAGAGCTCCCGTTGTATTCCCGCAACGCATTACCGAAAACTTATGTAACATTTTAAAGAAATATCATCCAATTTGGCTGAATACCCATTTTAATACATCCATCGAAATTACAGAAGAATCGAAACGAGCATGTGAAATGTTAGTCGATGCAGGTGTTCCTGTTGGCAACCAAGCGGTCATTCTTGCTGGCATTAACGATAGTGTGGCTATTATGAAAAAGCTCATGCACGATTTAGTAAAAATGCGCGTACGTCCGTATTATATTTATCAATGTGATTTATCGGAAGGCATTAGTCATTTCCGGGCACCGGTGGCAAAGGGTCTGGAAATTATTGAGGGATTGCGCGGACATACGTCGGGCTACGCAGTACCAACGTTTGTCGTCGACGCTCCGGGTGGCGGTGGAAAAATAGCTTTACAACCGAATTATCTTATTTCGCAAACACCGGAAAAGGTCATTTTGCGCAACTACGAAGGGGTCATTGCCTCATATCCAGAACCGACCGGATATGTACCAAACCGAGCGGAAGCGTATTTCAAAGAAATCTTCCCGAACTTAGATGACAAACGCTCGACGACAGGAATCGCAGCAATTATCAATGAAACAAAGTTTTCTATCATTCCAGAGAAGCTAGAACGTATTGAACGCCGAAAAATATATGAAGCGGACCCGAATCATAAATCATTAAAGGATTTGCGTGAAAAACGAGATGAACTGAAAGAGAAAAAATATCAAACAATGTTGAAGAAATGGAGTGAAACGGAGGAGAAAAATCAATGATGACTTGCCTTTGGTGCACATCTTCACGCGTCACCGCCACGTTGCAAACCGTTTACTGGGAGCTTCCTGACGGCTTTCGAGCGATCGAAATTACCGATACACCAAGCGTTTCATGCGCCGAGTGCGGAATGATATATCAAGAAGAGGATATTGTAGAAAACATTGAAGACCAATTATTCCTCATCGATACAGCGCGCCTAAATAAAACGATCAGTTACGATGAACTTATGCAAAAGCCGCGGCGACTGAAACGAAATTATTTTAAGTAAAATCGCTTCACAAAAACGAAAAAACTCATTACAATGACAAAAAAGAGGAATAGAAAGAGGATGAGGAGAAATGGCACGTTCGTTTTACCACTATTTGCTCAAATTTCGTGATGGCAAAAAAGAAGATCCGTTTGTTCGATTTGCCAATGGAGTCTATCATGATCACGGATTTCCAAAAGAGTCAACCGATTATGATGAAATTAGCCGCTATTTAGAGCTAAACGGAGATTATTTAGAAAGCATGACGATATTTGATGAAGCATGGGAACAGTTTTTACAAGAGGCTTGAGCGTTCGTTATGAGCGCTCTTTTTTTGAAAACGCTATCATATTAATATTGTGTGATTGACATTCGTGACATACAACGGTGTCCACTCATTTGTATTTGCATATAATTTATTATCAATCTTTCGAACGGGGGGAGACAAATGGGTGGCCCAAAACAGCCAAAATTTTCGCTTGGTGATGTCGTTGTCAATACGTTGTACGGGACAGTTGGGACGATTACGGATATTCAACAAGTTGATGGAGCGTTTTTATACGAAATTAATCATAGCCATAGCTTATTTATGGAGCATACATTAGTCTTATTATCTGAATTTACTGGTGATTTATGGATTACAGAAGAAATTGAAATTGAATTGCCGTTTTTCTTAGGAGAAATTGTTCGGGTGAAAGATTATGGACATGATTTATTTAAAATTATTGGAGTGCGTACGGAAATTTATCGTTATCAAGATGGAGGATGGGAGGAAATTATATACGAACTAAAGCGATTATTTGATGGACTAGAGATTGAGGCCAATATCGACGATGTGATTTCACTTACCGATTATGAAGAAACATCAGTGATTATTTTGCAGGATGTCATTTTGTCAGCTATAGTAAAACCCCATGCGTTATCGTCTCCTCAACAAGAAAAAATCGAATCGATTGATGGCTTACTCGATTTGTATAACGACTATAAACGATTATACGAATGGTTTGGCGATGAACAATACAAACATGTAATGGAACTCGTATTAAATCATTTACATGGGCGTGCGGACAAAAAAGAGCTACCATAGTAAAAACTGAATCCATACGTAAATGAAATACGGGATTCCAAGGAAAACGATAAGAGCAAACAGCATGTTTAAGACCGTTTCCATTATTTTATCGATAATGTCATCGAAAGTAGAATGCTTGTCCAATAGCCGATTCATGATAACTCCCCCTCGTTTTTTGCTATTTCCAATGTATGAATGAACATCACCTCCTATTACATACAGAATAAAAAATTCTTTTGACATAAAACGGTATCGGCCTACATAATACATTACAAAGGGGGCGATATTGTGAAAGAAATAGAGGTTGTCATTGACACGGAAGAAATTGCAGAATTCTTTTACAATGAACTCATTCGCCGCGGATTTGTCCCGTCGCGAATCGAACTCGAAGAGCTTGCCGACATTACGTTTGATTACTTAATTGAAAAATGCATTATCGATGAAGAATTCGAGGTAGAAGAATAGAGGAGAAACGACGAGTAGAGCTACTCGTCGTTTTTTAGTTTTTTCATCGCAGCCGCAGCTTGTAATTCAACGAGATGATGGGAATAGGTTGTTGTCATATCTCCGTCGATGACAAACGGAATGTTCTTAATAGCTTTTACAATCGTTACATCCTCGAACCAATCGCGACGGTCTGGAAAGTGGTGAACGATGTCTGGCCATGCATCTTCAAGACACGGACTGTAGATGGTTGATATGTGTCGGGTGTTTGTGGAAGAAAAGGCATGTGGCCAAAAATCAGCGCGCGAACCGGTATGTTCACAGTGCACAGCAAAACGGTAGGCGCGTTTTATTAACCATGGTTTATAAAATAACATTCCATAAAGAGTTTTGCCGATGTGAATGCGGTGATGCACATCTGCAAAATCGCGAATCGTGATTCCAGCAAGCCGGACCTGTTTCGTCGTTTTATACGGAATGAGAACATCATTCATCCCAAGCCATTGCTGAACCAAAAATGGCAATGTAGAAAGCACGTGTTTTTGGAAAAATTCATCTTCAACGACCCTCTGCTGAATATACTGTTGTTCATTAATAATGAGAGCCACGGTTAATAGAGCGGAATGTCTTGCTTCGAAAAAATAATCCCAAAACGGTTTCATAAAAGAAGAAACAAAAAAGCACGGCAACAAGTGAAACAATGGTTTCTTCCTTCGCTTGCTTTCTTCGTATAATAGAAGCTGCGGATAAGCGTCATGAAAAATAAGAGCATTGGCTCGTTCTAAAAACAAAAAAAGCGGTTCAATTTGTTTGGGTGGAATGAGATTAGGAATGAGGTCCCCTTTTAAATCGGTCATATTCCAGCCGCCGTTACGGGAGACAATATGCGCTAAAAACGCCCAATGTACTTCAGGACAGCGTTGAAAAAACGCGAGATACGCGCGTGTACGCGTCACATTGTTGCGGTTAAGCTCTTTCGTTTTCTGTTGAATGGCTGCGACGATATCCTTTTCTTCTTCGGTCATTGTCTCGACTGTATGGGGGTGGGAGGCTTCCCATCGCTGTGAAAGCTGTTTTACTATGTGAGGGGAAGCGGTGCGAATCGTTCGCCGATACAGCCAATAACGATACAGCGATTGAAACGGATGAGTTATTTGATATACAAAATCATTCCATGACATCTATGATTCTCCTCCAAAAATATGATTGCTTTTGAAACTTACGTGTCGTTGTTCCGTATATATAAGTAATCTGTGATAAAGGAGAGATTTTATGTTAAAAAAACTTATTAAAGCGATTTTAAAAGAAAAATCCCATCATCATTATCATAAAGCGCATTATAGTAGCAGCGACCACTATCCGAAATATCACAACCATATTCATCCTTCCCACTACGGTCACGGACATTATAAAAAGAAGCACCATAGCGGCAGTTTCTTTTCAAGCTTTTTCGGTAGTTAATGATGGGCATTCCATATTTTCGATTTTTCGACCGACATTATAAAGAAGGTACGCTCATTCGAGGCCGCTATCAAATCGTGAGAGAACTTGGAGTGGGAAGTTATGGAATTGCTTATGTAGCCAACGATTGGGAAACAGGAAGACAAGTCGTCATTAAACAATTGCGAAAAACAAGACGAAAAATGCAAGAAAAAATACAGTCATTCCAGCGGGAGGCCGTCATTTTACGGCGGCTGCAACATCCGCAAATTCCAGCGTTGTATGAAACGTTTATAGAACGAGGAGTTCCCCATCTTGTGATGGAGTATATTTCTGGAGAAACCATTGAAACGTTAATTTTTGACAAAGGGAAAACGTACACGGAACAGGAATCATTTCAACTGCTAAGGGATGTGCTAGATGTTGTGGAATACATTCATGCAAATGAAATTGTCCATCGTGATTTGCGCATCCCGAATATTCTTTTCCGGGATGGGAACGTATTCATTATCGATTTCGGGTTAGCCCGATTTTTTCATGAACAAATCCCACATGTAGAAACATATGTATTGGAGAAAAAGTTAAGGCGGCAAATTGATGTCAAAAGCGATTTTTATGCGTTAGGTCATTTTACGTTATTCTTGTTGTACTCTTCATACGAGCCGACAACGGATGAAGAGAGAAGCTGGGAAGAGGAATTATCCATTTCCGAACATGCCCGTTTTATATTGCGAAAAATGTTACAGATTGATGAACCTTACCACCATATTCGTGAATTAATGAAGGATGTTGACGAGTTAATTAGAAAGGATGGGGCGACCGATGTCATTGTTTCATAAACTACTAGCGCGCGTTGGTATTGGAGCGGCTATTGTTGATACGAAATTGCTGTCTGAGCGGTTAATGATTGGCGATGAAGTAGAAGGAATCGTTGAAATAACTGGAGGAAACACCGAGCAAGCGATTGATCATATTTATTTATCTCTTTATGCTACGTATACAGTGGAAGTGGATGACCGAAAAACGACGAGCCACGCTTTAATAGGAAAGTGGAAAATTACCGAACCGTTTACGATTGGTATCCATGAGCAAAAGAAAATTCCGTTTCGATTTACGCTTCCGCTTGATACACCCATTACGGTCGGCAAAACAAAAGTGTGGCTCCATACTGGGCTTGATATGAAATATGCTCTTGATCCGAATGATCAAGATTATATTCGGGTTGAACCAACACCGGTTATGAATGCGGTCCTAGCGAGCATGGAGGATATGGGATTTCGCCTTCGAGAGGCGGAATGCAAAAAAGCAGTGAGTGCCAAACGGCTTCCGTTTGTGCAAGAATTTGAGTATGTGCCGAAAACAGGTCTGTTTCGCGAGCGACTAGACGAAGTCGAAATCATGTTTGCATCGATTTCTAAAGACGAAGTAATCGTATACATGCAAATTGATCGTCGGGCTCGTGGGTTGAAAAGCTTATTTGCTGAGGCTCTTGATTTGGATGAATCGTACGTTCACTTACGCGTCACAAGCGATGATCTCTCTCAGCTATCTCAAAAACTTTCTCGTTTCATTCAATCATATTGCTAAAGATTGGGTGCTGACTCAATCTTTTTTTATCTTTTATTTTCGGAGAACGCTCTAGTTCCAGTGCCAACTTTAAGCAGACGTAAGAAGGGAATCATAGGAGTGAATGGTAACATTACATGCTCATCGTGAGTTTATTGTGGCTCGGTAGTTTAACATATGATAATTCATCCTTTCATTCGTTCGACGAAGGGGACAGAGAAAAAATCGATCGCCTGCTTTCCCCGCATTCCTTGTTCGGAGTGCGTGTTGTCAATGTGCAATTAAAGCTTTAGATCGCCGGAGAGCGGATGCAGTGGACCCATTTGACCTATAGTTTTCCAAGAGGTCACGCTATAAATTCAACAGCCTTTTTTCTCTTTTTTACCAACGCACCCGCTATTAGGGGCATAGGTGTTTGTGTTTCTTTTGGTAATGCCGGTTTTAGTGAGTATGAGCCGTGTTTATTCGGAGCTTTCTATCCGGCCGATGCCATTGCTGGAATGATTGGTGGTATCTTATTAGGAACAACGGGCTATATCGTTGGGTTAAAAAGAGGATTCGACAAAACAACAATAATTTTGCTAAAGGAATCGACATCACGAATCGCTAATATGTTTGACAAACGGTATTGGATCGCCGTTTAGCATCCATATTGGGTAGAGGAGTGATGTCCGATGGTTCGCCTTTTAATGAAGAAAATGCTACACACAAAGCAAACATATGATGTAACGTTGTTTCAAACACCTCGATTTGGTCAGACGAAAGGATATCGTCAAGTATATCGGTTAACAATGGCAGCATTGAACCATGACGAAGCACTATCACTGGTGTATCGCATGTTTAACGTGTCGGATTTATTGCCGAAAGATTATAAAGCACGTTATGTCAGCACAGGGGATATTGTATTAATTGATGAAGGAATTAAGGGACAGGTATGTTATAAATTATGCCCGGAAGGATGGAAAAAAGTGAATCGTATTCATATTCGATAAATATAGATCTAAAAATTCTAAATATTCCGTTTTATATAACGCAATATCATGATATAATGAAAAAAATGAATAGTTTTATCTACACAAGGGAAGGGATATAAAAGGAAAGGGGGGCGATGATGTGCGACAACGAGAGGAAGACAAACAAATCCCTACTGTAGCTCCAGGAATGGATGACGATGAAGAGTTAAATGAGAAAGCGACAAAAGAAGAAATTGTTCACGGAGATTATACAAAAGTTGTCACGTTGTCATTCGATGAGGTCGATCCTTCCACATAGAAAACCCTTGTGTAGAAACAAGGGTTTTCTATGTTTTGCTAGCGTATGGGAACGTTATGAATCAGGATTATCATGATGTCCCGGACCATTTTTCCGTCCTGTTGCAGAGTATTCCTTTGCATGGGCTGCATCCTCAGCGATTAATGCTTCCTTTGGAATGTGATTATTCTTTTTCTGTCCGTTAATTCGGTTGCGGTGTTTTTTACCCATTGTGTTTTCCTCCTTTTATTGATCACTATTAGTTTGTTCGCTCAATATTCGTTCTATTGACGGAAATTGCTTGTAATTGAAGGTGTGTACAATTTCGAAAAAGGAGAATAAAGGATGACGGCATTATTCGTTTCCGCTTTCCTTGGCGCCGTTTCTACCATTGCTTTATTATTTGTAAAAGTGGAGATGGAAAGATTGTTTCATCGTCGAAAAGATTTTCCTTTGTTACATGTTGTAAATGTACTTGTCACAGGTGGTGTGGTTGCTATTTCATATTACCTATTTAGTGACATTCATATCGAAATATCCGAGATTAAGGAAACTAAACGGTTTTTTTACGTATATGCAGGAGCTCTTCAGCTCATTCTTCCTATGTATGCGGTCATCGCCCTATTATTTCAACAGAGGAGAAAAAAGCAGAGAAAATATACAACAAGCAAAGACAAAAAAGTGTTGTATATTAACGAAAAATATTTGGCGCGACGGTATGACGATTACCATTCGAAAACATCATAAAAAAGGGGGAGAACGTTCCCCCTTAAAAATTTTTTTGAGCTTGATGTTGATGGTTGGTGCGCGGTACAGGATGACGGACTGGTTTTGTCCGCGTATTCAACAGCTTGTTCTAGTTTCTTTTTTCATCTGTTTTCCCTTCGTGATGGTTGTTATTGTCTCCTCTTCCTTCTTAATAAAATACAAATCTGAAACGAACATTGTCTAGTTTCAGTGACAGCCCTCTTGTGCTAAATCATCTTCATGTTCCAAAAGTACCAAGCTATCTTGCGAGTGAAGAACATTTGAGTTCGTGAGATGATGGTGGTGATTTCGCTTTTCTTATCTTGTCCTTCTTTTCCTTTCGTTGCATGTATGATATGATAAAAAGGATGCGAACCAAGCATGATATTTCTGCTGGAAAGGATGCTAAGGAGGACAGGTTATGAGTATTCACATCGAAGCAAAACAACATGATATTGCTGATAAAATTTTGCTGCCGGGTGACCCGCTTCGGGCTCAATATATTGCCGAAACTTTTTTGGAAGGGGCGACGTGCTATAATCGAGTGCGCGGCATGCTTGGATTTACTGGTACATATAAAGGGCATCGCATTTCCGTACAAGGAACTGGGATGGGGGTACCATCCATTTCGATTTACATTAATGAATTAATGCAAAGTTACAATGTACAAACATTAATACGTGTCGGTACATGCGGTGCGATTCAAAAGGATGTACGTGTTCGCGATGTTATTTTAGCGATGAGCGCATCAACCGATTCCAACATGAATCGTTTAACATTTGGAGGAATGGATTATGCGCCGACAGCCCACTTCGATTTATTGCGAACTGCTTATGATGTTGGTATAGAAAAAGGATTGCAGCTAAAGGTTGGAAATGTCTTTACTGCTGATATGTTCTATAATGACAATGCGGACTGGGAAAAATGGGCGCGTTACGGTGTTTTAGCCGTAGAGATGGAGACGGCAGCTTTGTATACGCTAGCGGCTAAATTTGGTCGTAAAGCTCTTTCTGTTTTGACGGTGAGCGATCATATTTTAACAGGGGAAGACACGACAGCACAGGAACGACAAACAACATTCAATGAGATGATTGAAGTTGCTCTAGAAGCTGCGATTCGGGTATAATGACAAACACTCTTGGCGAGCCCAAGGGTGTTTCTATCACGATATTAACGAAATAAGTAAGGTGGAAAGAATGAAACGTTTATACATGTTATCGGTCATAGCTACTGTTTTCCTTATAAACGGTTGTACAGCAGCTAATTCTTCTCCCTCCCATTCAGCACAACCAAATAAAAATGTGACAAATGGGCAAAGCGTTGAGACTCCGTCCTCCAGCGAGCAAAGTAGCGTTCAAGGACAAGCGGGGACAAATGAATCGAAGGCGTCAGTCGATCCTGATTTATTATTGGAATCGAAATATTGGAATGTCGTTAAAGTGCAAAATGGGATAAAAGTCATTATGAATCCAAGCAATATTTTAGCGCTGGTGAATAAAGAGCAAAGTTTACCTGCTACGTATAAACCAGCCGATTTGGTCGTTCCCCGTGTGCAATTTTCTTTTGCAGAAAAAAATGTTGATAAACGCTACATGCGCGCCGAAGCAGCCAAAGCGCTTGAACAATTGTTTGCAGCTGCTCATCAAGCGGGTATAGAGCTGGTGGCGGCGTCAGGGTATCGGTCTTACGAGCGCCAAAAAGCCTTATTTGACGAAGAAGTGAAAAAAGGCGGGAGAGAAGAAGCTGTTCATGCTGTAGCGATACCGGGACAAAGTGAACATCAGACGGGATTAGCGATGGATATTACCAGTCCAAGTGTAAACAATGCGCTTACAACCGCATTTGGTGACACAAAAGAAGGAAAATGGGTCGCTCTTCATGCCCATGAATACGGTTTTATTATCCGCTATCCAAAGGGAAAAGAGGCAGTTACCGGCTATCAATATGAACCATGGCACTTACGATATGTCGGAAAAAAGGCAGCTAAAGTTATTTTCGAAAAAGGGATTACGCTAGAGGAATACTTCCGCATTGTAAAAAAAGTATAAGAAAACAAGGTGGCTTATTGCTCAGCAAACAGCCACCTTTTTATATGTGCTTATTACATTTAGCGAATTTCCTCTGCTTTTCGAATTTACCAAAAGAGGCCGATTAATGCAATAGCAGCAATAGCGGCGAGAGCGATTCCAACCCCCCAGCCCCAACCCCATCCCCCATAAAAGCCGAAACCGAATCCACCAAGATTTCGACGGCCGACTGGTGCGATATAGACGCGATTCGGGGTGACGCGCGTAATACGCCCAATGTGTACATTGCCAAATTTATCATGGATTCGCACGACTTGACCATGATAGCGGCAACAAACATTGTACCATTGTTGTGACATATGCGTTCCTCCTTTTTTGTTTACTACATCTATAGCGTATGAGAAGGGGACTAGGGAAGTTTGTACCTATGACTACTTTTCACATGAAAATATACAGTAACCAAGTCGTCGACCATATTGTTTTGTCATATGCTCGTGAGTGTGTAAAATGGTGAGCATCTCTTCAGAAACGTCAGCGGTAATGGTAAAAGGAGTTGCTGCAAGTACACGTTGTTGCATGACAGGATGATAAGCGGTTTGCACTTTATGAAATCCATTTTTGTGCAAGTAGGCTTCCCATTGCTGTTCTGTGAGTAAATGACGAAACCCGTAAAACGAGGTGATGTCTTTTTTCTCGGTTTCAGTTAATTGAGAGTGAGCCACTTCAATGGAGAGCAGTTTTCCCTTTGGTTTTAACACACGGTAAATTTCTTGCAGAGCTTTGGATAAGGAGACAAATGATAAAACTGATTCGCATAATATCACGTCGAATTGCTCTGAGGAAAACGGAAGTGATTCAATAGAGGTGTTATAAAGATGAACAGGATGTGATAAAGAAGCGAAACGTTTTTTTGCTTTTTGGAGCATTGTTGGGTGAATATCAATGGCAGTTACATTCGCACGATATTGTTCGGCGATGTAGGCCGCTGTTTGTCCAGTGCCGCAGCCAACATCGAGAATGCTGCTCGTTTGCTGTATGTTAAGTTTACGTAATATATTTTTTGTTAATGAAAAACCCCCGGGATGAGCACTATCGATTCCTAATTCCGCTAAAACATCGAGATATGTGGTCAATGTGATGTCCTCCAATCGTTCTTTTTCATAATCTATGCATATACGTTAACTTTTGCCCTTGCTCAATAAAGTTACCTATGTAGGAAAAAGTTTGTCCAATTCTATAGTCATTCCATATCCCAACTTTGTTGCTGTAGACTCACACAATGTTATGTTGCTAAACTAATATATGCAAATAAGGACGATAAGTTGGTGAAGTATGTGAAAAAACGGATGAAAGCGGAATTAGGAGCTTGGGTGAGTATTGCGAGCTATATCATTTTAGCTGTTGTAAAACTGATTATTGGATATATAGCTCATTCGGATGGGGTGACAGCGGACGGCTGGAACAATTTGAGTGATATAATTGCTTCCATTGCTATCTTAATTGGAATTAAAATTGCGCAAAAGCCAAGGGATCATAATCATCCATATGGTCATTCGCGGGCAGAAAACATTTCATCGCTCATTGCTGCGTTTATGATGATGTCAATCGGGATTGATGTTGTTTCTGAAGGAGCTTCGTCACTCATTCATCACGATCGAAGCCAGATGCCGAAATTGCTCGCGGCGTGGGTGGGAATGTTTTCGGCCGCTGTGATGTTAAGCGTATATTGGTTTAATAAGCGTCTCGCTCAACATGTCAATAGCCAAGCACTCGCCGCTGCAGCGAAAGACCATTTGTCAGACGCGCTTGTGAGCATAGGAACAGCGATCGGGATTGTCGGTGCACAATTTCATCTCTTTTGGATTGATCCACTCGTTGCTTTTCTCATTGGTATTATGATTTGTAAAACGGCATGGGATATTTTTATGGAAACGTCCCATATGTTGACCGACGGATTCGATGAACAAGCATTAACGACATATAAACAACAAATTTCTACGATCGAAGGGGTGAGACGTGTAGCGGATGTAAAAGCCAGAATGGTAGGAAACCAAGTCATTCTCGACGTTACAATCCATGTCGATCCGAATTTAACCGTCGTTAAAAGCCATGAGATTGCTGATGAAGTGGAACGAATGATGAAGGAACAGCATGACATTGAAACAACCCATGTCCATATCGAGCCGGATACGATACCTTAATCGCGTCTTCGCGATTAAGGTTTTTTTATAAAAAAATGTGAAAACTATACATAAAAAAGAAAGGAAATGGACGATGTTATACTACGATGAAATGAAACAGACAGTGATTGAAACGGAAACGTTATCGCTTCCCGATCTAAAAGGGGTATGTTGGCTGCATTTTACGGAGAAAACAAAATCAGATCTAGAGAGATTATTAACCCAGCTTCCGATTCATCCGTTGGCCAAGAAGGCATTATTGTCCGGTACAGATATTCCGAGGGTTGATGAATACGAGCAGTGTTTATTTGTTTCACTTTTTATCGCACGGCATGATTTACAAATGACACAATTACAGCTTGTCGCTACAGAACAATATATTATTAGTTATACAAACGAAGATGAATCGTTTATGAGAACCGTAAAAGAAAAATTGATTCATCACCCTCAATACTTGTCACATCCGGGTTATGTCTTATATCAATGCTTTGATGTAGCCACTATTCATTTTTTACGAGTCATTGATGACATCGCTGACAAGATTCAATCGCTAGAAAAGCAAGTGTTTAAAACGCCATTTGCCAACGAGATTGGACGTAGTGTGTATCGATGGAAAGTGAAGATTCATGAGCTTCGTCAAATTGCTGAAGCACAAGAGGAAATGATGAAAACGATCCATCATACGAAATTTCCATATGTCAATGACAAAACGAACCCGTACATTCAAGACGTCATTAGCCGATTTTCAAGAATTACAGCTGCCCTTGATGCATTTAAAGAAACGCTATCAAATATTTTTAACTTACAGTTATCGCTGAAATCCGATCATATGAACGTTATTATGAAAACATTGACGCTAGTCAGTGTTATTTTCATGCCAATGACCTTTGTTGCTGGAGTGTACGGAATGAACTTTGAAATCATGCCGGAGTTGACATGGAAGTATGGATATGCTTATGCGCTAATTGTTATGGCAAGCCTCGGTGTCCTTATCGCTTTTTATTTCAAGAAAAAAGGATGGTGGGGGGAAGATGAAACGAAGGAGAAATAACAGACAGTGTTCTGTTATTTTTTTGTAGTCAATACTTTTTTATATTAATTACAAAAAAGTATTGACTATAAATTAATATTATATATAATATAACATGTATTAAATAATAATCATTTTAAATTAGTGGAGGTAAGAGAAGTGGCACAGCGCATGGTAGGAAAACAAGCACCGCGTTTTATGATGGAAGCAGTGATGCCAAATAAAGAATTTCAAACAGTCTCTCTTGAAGAAAATATGAAAAACGGAAAATGGACAGTATTATTTTTCTATCCGAATGATTTTACATTCGTTTGCCCAACAGAAATTACTGCATTAAGTGATCGATATGAGGAATTTGCTGATTTAGATGCAGAAATTATCGGCGTTTCTACTGACTCTGTGCATACCCATCTTGCATGGATCAATACAGACCGCACACAAAATGGTTTAGGTTCATTGAACTTTCCGCTTGCTTCTGATAAAAATATGAAAGTTTCCAAAGATTACGGCGTATTAATTGAAGAAGAGGGAATCGCGCTTCGCGGGTTGTTTATCATTAATCCAGAGGGAGAATTAATGTATTCTGTCGTAAACCACAATAATATCGGCCGCGATGTGGATGAAACATTGCGTGTCCTTCAAGCATTACAAACAGGGGGGCTTTGCCCTGCGAACTGGAAACCGGGACAAAAAACGCTTTAAGATAACAATGTACAGAAGGAAGGGATAAATTGATGAAGTTGCGCGATGAAATGCCAGAATTAGTCGGTGCTACCGAATGGATTAACGGTGAGGTCAGAAAAGAAGACTTGCTAGGCAAACCAACGTTGATTCACTTTTGGTCTGTCAGCTGCTATTTATGTAAAGAAGCGATGCCAGAGGTGAATGAGCTTCGCGATGAATATAATGATGAATTAAATGTTGTGGCTGTTCATATGCCGCGTTCTGAAGACGATTTAGATATTAATGTCATCCGTCAAATGGCGTTGGCTCACGATATTATCCAACCTATTTTTGTCGATAATGATCATAAGCTAACAGACACTTTTGAAAATAAATATGTTCCTGCTTATTACGTATTTGATGCGGAAGGGAAGCTCCGTCATTTCCAAGCAGGAGGAAGCGGTATGGCGATGCTACGGAAACGCATTAACCGCGTGTTAGGAAAAGAGTAAAAGATAAAGTAGCCTAAATGGGGTGGTTACGCCTCGTTTAGGTTTTTTTATTGATATATTTAAAGGTGAACTATCTAGCTCCAATGATCAACCAGTTTGTTTCTTGAATCAACATCGGTGCACATGACTTGAAACATGGTGCTCAAGAGCTGCGGAGTCAAACTAGCAAAGCTTTTCGGAAGAGAGAACATGTGCTGTCGCGAAAGACAGGACAGCGCCATTGGCCGTTTGCGTTTTTCTTCCTTATGATTAAAATGAACTATCCGTCACTTAACATATTTGAAGAGGGGAGATTTGCGACTTGTATGTTTTAGCCGAATGATAAGCAACATAAAAGGAATCACTTTAGGCTTCCCCCGTTCCGAAAGAGTTCTAACATCACGATAGAACATATATTCTATTTTGTGGACTGAAGGTTATCTTCCTATTCAAACAAAACTTCGTCATGTTCTTGAAGTGGAAGGGCTCTTTCGGAATTATGTTAAAATACTGTCTCCCCTTCTTGTGACAAACCAGTTCCCTCAGGAGGAACATTTGGATTTGAGAGTGGTTCGTGCCTTGCGCTTTTCTTGATTGTCCACTGGGCATTCGCCCTGCCACCTGACTAGGCGAATACATATACTACCCCTGAATAGCTAAAGGAGGTGCTCGCCATGAGCGGCGTTTATAGCAGTGGTTATACATTAGTAGTTGTGTTATTCATCTTATTAATTATCGTAGGATGTGCTTGTATCGGTCGTTATTAGTGAAGAAACGGGGGAGTAAGTGATGTGGTACTACGGTTATGGACCATACTATGATGGATGCGGTTACGGATATGGTCACGGTTATACGTTCGCGCTCATCGTCGTTTTATTTATCCTGTTGATTATTGTATTAGCAGTGATTAAATAACGCGCCTGTTTTTCACAACAGGCGTTTTTTCTTGGAAAGAAAATCAAAAACGTTTTATAATGGACTTTGTTATAAATTAGAGGAACATCCCGCTTTCACTTAAAATCAAAGGAGATGAAGACGATGAAGCAGTCGGGATATAACGAAAAGATAGGGATTTTTTATACAGCGATCGCCTATGTCATGTGGGGAGTTTTACCGCTTTATTGGAAGTTATTAGATGAGCGCTCGGCTGCGGAAATTTTAGCACATCGCATCGTTTGGTCATTTGTTTTTATGATGGGGCTATTACTCGTCACTCAGCAAATGAAACGATGCCGTGAGCAGTTTCTGGAAATGATGAAGCAGCCAAAATTGGCCATAGGGGTCATCACTTCTGCATGTTGTATTAGCGTAAACTGGTTTATTTACATATGGGCGGTCAATCATGAACATATCGTAGAGACGAGTTTGGGTTATTACATTAATCCGCTTGTCAGTGTTGTATTAGGAATGGTTGTATTGAAAGAACGGCTCAATATTTGGCAATGGATTTCGTTTGGGTTAGCTTTTGTTGGCGTATGCATCATTACGTTTCAATATGGAAAGTTTCCTTGGATTGCGTTGTCACTTGCGCTGTCCTTTGGATTTTATGGATTGGCCAAAAAATTAGCGACATTTGATTCAGCGATCGGTCTTACCTTTGAAACGATGATTGTCACACCGCTTTCACTTGTTTATCTGATTTTTCTCTATGGTCATGACAATACGTTTCTGTCGATTTCGATCTGGCAAGCAATATGGCTGATCGGTGCAGGACCAGCTACTGCATTGCCGTTACTGTACTTTGCCAAAGGGGCCAAACGCATTTCGCTGACGATGGTTGGTTTTCTGCAATATATTGCTCCGACTTTAAGTTTGCTATTTGGTGTCTTTCTTTTTCATGAGTCATTTACAAAGACTCATGTTTATGCGTTTAGTTGCATTTGGGGAGCGCTCGTTATTTTTTCATTGGCAAAAACCAAACGGATGCAAGACTTCCATCATAAACTTATTCGGCGCAGCTCTTTTGAAGGATAGAACGTGTTGCAAAACACATAGTGAATGCATAAATGTACACAAAAAATCCACCCGTCTTGGAAATCATATACAGTGACCTAAAAAACACATTTCCAAGGGGTGGACACTATCATGATTTCCAATTTTGTTATCGAACATGCAATGAATAGCGAAATGGATCCTCTTTTACGAGCTTTATTTCAATACATCGACCAACTTTCTTTACCAGAAACACCTTATGTGACAGGACGACCACCGATTCCGAAAAAATCATTGTTAAAATGTTTCTTTTTAAAAACCTATTTTTCCATTGATTCTTTACGTCAGTTAGTTGACACACTGAATCGCTTTGGCTACTTCCGGCGTATTTGTGGACTTAAAGAGGTTCCACATCTTTCTACGTTTTCACGTGCAGGTAAGTGGTTTCGAGAACAAGGATTTTCCGCTTTTAATGCTCAACTTCTCAAAGATTTAGGCGTTCGATATCCAAAAATCGTCATGATCGACAGTACAGCGCTCCGAAGCAGTCTTTATGATTCTCAAGCGAGATGGGGAATCTCCACTCGGTATAACTGGTTTAAAGGTTATAAATTACATCTTTGTACAACGGCAGAGGGAGTCATTTTATCCCATGTCTTCACGACTGCGAATCGAAATGATGCAGCCGTTGCGCTTGAATTATTTCCATCTTTAAAGGAATGGGAGATTGAGTTTGCCCTTGGAGATGCTGCCTATGACAGTGAAAAAGTCCGTCAAATGGCGGAACAAACAGGGATCTTTTTCGTTTCACCGATTAATTCTCGAAATGGTGATGAACGAAAAGATGCCTACGGCCGGGTGATTCCTTCGTTTTTGAAAACAGAATTCGGAAAGTGGTTGTTTCGTTTCCGTAACTCGATTGAGCAGACATTCAATCAATTAAAGAATGATGGACTAGAACAGCCACGTTGGTATGGGTTTAATCGCTATTTACTGCATGTACAATTATGCATTCTTATGCACAATTTTGAGTTTTTACTCTAGTTTTGCAACACCATCAAGGATAGAGTAAAAACGGATCTTCCTGTAAGATTACAATAAAGTTATTTAATTTTATAACCCCAAACACACAAAACCCCGTTCTGATTTAGGACGGGGTTAAAATAAAGTTGTTTAATTTTTGATATAAAATGCTTTACCGAACTCAAAACTATTACAAAAAAGTCGTTTAAATCTAAGGATTCTTATTCAACAATCGCGCCTGATTGTTAAACAAGCTAATACAGGCTATGTTTGAATCAGAAAGAAATTTCAATAGATTTTGAAATCTATTTAACAGTTATAAAAATTGACTAGTACTAGTTTCTCCTAGTTGAATTTTTCCCTTAGCCTGCTTTAACGTCGCTACTATAAGAAAGCTAACAATCACTAATAAGAACCATGAACTCACCTTTCCTAGATGAACGAAACTCCATGCATCGGTTTGGTTTGGATATTCCCAAGCTCCAAAGAACGTTGCGATATTTTCGGCTATCCATATAAAAAATCCGATAAGCACAAAAGAAAGTGCGAGTGGCATACGGTAACGAGTTCCATCAACCTCGTATGTGACCCATGATTGCCAAAAGACGATAATTACAAGTCCAGATAACCACCAACGAACGTCAATCCAATAATGGTGGGTGAAAAAATTCAAATAAATCGCAGCTGCAAGAGGTACAACTACCAAAAACGGTGGCCACTTAACCAGTTCAACCTTAAGCCTCCTCCACGCCTGGCAAAGATAACTCGCTACACTTGCGTACATAAATCCACTATACAAAGGCACTCCAAAAATTTTGAAATATCCTTCCTCTGGATAAGACCAGGAGCCCATATGTACCTTGAAAATCTCAAGAGCAAGTCCAATAAGGTGGAACAATGTGATAACCTTTAGTTCATCCCGTGTTTCAAGCCCAGAACGCACCATCCACCACTGCATCAGAAGGCAGATGATGAGCAGCCAGTCATACCGTGGTAGGAAGGGAAGTGGCATGATTTTTGTAAAAGCCAAAGAGGCAAAAATAACGACAGGAAACAAACATGATAGAGCCTGCTCCCAACCAAAACGAACGAGTTGTTTTAGTGCTCTCATGACTTGTTCCTCCAAAGGTTTTTTCTGAATATATGCAAGTCCTGCTTAGTATAGTAGCTAGCTCACCGCCGAATAACTTTCTTTTCCTTTCAATGTTTCCTACTTTATTAATCTTGGGTGTCTTCATCACTTCGGTATTCTAAAATATCTCCGGGTTGACATTCTAAAGCCTTACAAATCGCCTCTAAAGTTGATAATCGAATCGCCTTTGCCTTTCCATTTTTCAATATAGAAAGATTAGCCATCGTGATTCCAACCCTCTCCGAAAGTTCTGTGACGCTCATTTTCCTTTTAGCCAGCATCACATCAATATTGATGATAATTGGCATGTTATTCACCTCAGATCGTTAAATCATTTTCTGATTTTATATCTATGGCTTCTTGTAAAAGCCTTTGGAGAACAGCAGCAAAGACTGCAATCACCATTGAAGCAAAAATAACGACCAATCCGATTAATATGATACCTGGAGCATCGTCTAACTCCGCCAAGATGTAAAAGAATGGCATACCAACCACATATAAGCCACTGATTGTGATTGCACAATATTTTATTTTGTTTAAAGATTTTACAGATATTTCCGAGAACGCTTTGTTCTTGTCAATATAACTTAAAAGTTTAAAAGCCTGATACAATGCAACGAAAAACGGTATTACTGATACATACATAATGATTAAAATGGGATATAGTATATGGGCATAATCTGGATTTACTGGATTATTAGCTAACCAAGGTAATCCAAATATACATAAAGCAAGAACTGGAGTTCCGATAATAAAAACAGCTATTTTTAAAAACAATGTTGACCTTTGTTTCATAAAAAGCACCTCACTAATTTATTTTTGAATAAATTTTAATACATTATTTATCGTTTTACAATAAAAAATTATTAAATGTTGATAAAAATTTATTGTTAAATTTGACCGAAAACTTGAAGTCGGGAAAACCTTACCATTGATTCTCATATAATTAATAGAAGCATCTCTGATTTCACAGAGCTGCTTCTTAAAATTAGAATATCAAACACAAAAAACATCAAAAGAAGGATATTGGGCTTATTGTGCAACATCCCGTTAATTATAAGTATTTTCCTTTAAAAATAACTGGTACGCTATTCAACAATATGGCCCGTTTGTTGAATAAAAAACTAAACGACTTTTTTATTTTTTAAATGACATTTTTATAATTTAAACAACTTTTTTATTACTCAACACTTCCGTGTGAAAATCCGTTTTTTTTTTGACTCAACAAATACCCATTTTTATGAAAACGTCTAACCATTTTTAACCTAGATGAATAGTCTACTAGTACAAAAGTGAAGGAGGTGCTCAAAGATGGGTGCAGCTTACGGTGGCGGCTTTGCGTTAATTGTCGTCTTGTTCATCTTGTTAATTATTGTTGGATGTGCATGTATTGGTGGTTGGGGATACTAATGAACAACGATAACGATGTCATATAAGGAGGTGGATGTATGCCATTCGGATATGGATACGGCTGGGGCGGCTATGGCGGCTGGGGCGGCTATGGTGGCTACGGGTACGGCGGCTACGGTCATGGCCGTAGCTTCGTGCTAATTGTCGTCTTGTTCATCTTGTTAATTATCGTTGGTGCTACATGGTGCTAATGCGTATAAACGGGAAGAAGCTCCAGAACAGCTTCTTCCTTTTTTATTTTTAGATAGAATGAATGAAAAAGAGAAAGAATTATGACAGGATAGGATAGCTGTGCATACACATTCCATAGTTGAATATGATCTGGAAAAATGAGTTGGGCAGTCGGTTCAGAAATTTTTCGGAGTCGACGCTGTCATTTCGTAGGTGAAAGCTGGGGCAGGGATGATTGTAATTCAATCGTATGCGAACACATCTTACGTCGCCAAAGGATTAGAATTAATGGCATCAAAAAAATGTCATAAGAAACGCCTAAGTAAGATATTGCTGACAGAAGAGAGCGACCGCGAACGAAGGAAAGCCGGAATCGTGGATGCGAAAGGAAATACAATGGTATTTTACAGTTAAAAAATGTTATCCTTAAGATGTTGGAATTATCGGAAACTACTACGCTGCACAAAGAATATGTTAGGAGAGAAGAAACAGTATTAGTGATGGGAAGAACGTTTGAACAAAAAAGGATTGCCTCAGGCTTGCTTGTTGAAGGCGTTATATGCTAGCTAAGAAGCTGGGACATCCACGGTAAACAGTCGTTCCGCGTTTTTAGTTGTCAAAGAACATGGAGGTTGCGGCGGCTACAATGACCGTTATATTGATTTATGCGTCAATGACCATTATTGCAGAGTTGTCTTTACCAAAACCGAAAGAGAGAAACATCGCTGCTATAAAGAAGAAGTGAAAAATGAGCTTTCATGCCTTTTTTCTCACATCGGCTGTCTAAAAGGCGATAATTGATGTAATCATCTTTACGAAGCGTTAACCTTGCATTATTGAGTGACCATAAAGATGCGGAATTATCAATAATGCCGTTGAATTTACAATAGAGCTTTTTTACTTTTCATACTCAACTAAATTGGTAAAGGTGATACGATGATAGGGAGGGTTATCGCCGTTACTCCTAAAGCAGACATTGAAAATTATATCATTCTCTGATTAGATTTAGAAATTTTTGGGAGGAGTATCTTGGATACTTTGTTTTTTGCTTTATTAGGGGTAGGAATTATCTCTTCTTTTGTTGGAACGTTAGCTGGCGGTGGCGGATTAATTACATTACCAGCAATGATGCTTGTAGGAGTTCCTATTCAAATCGGCATTGCCACCAATAAGTTTTCATCTGGGATTGCCGCACTAACGAGTGTATCATATTTGTTAAAAAATAAATATCTAGATGGCAAAACGATATGTATGAATGTTTGTATTGCATTGCTTGGAGGGATTTGCGGAGCTCTAATTACTACAAGTATTGACGAAAAGACTATGAACGTTATAGCCCTTATTTTATTGGTAGTTGCCTTAATTGTTACTTTAAGAAGCAAACAGTGGGTATCGTCTGTTGAAGGGAAAAGCAAAAAAAACTAGTATCGTAAGCAGAATTGTCCCTTTCTTCATAGCTGCATACGATGGAGGATTTGGACCGGGATCTTCAACGTTTGGAATTATTCATTATATGAGTCAAGAAAATACTTACATGAAGGCTGTTCAGCTTACAAGGGTTTTAATTTTAGGAAGTTGTTTGGGAGCATTTGGTGTATTTTATCAAACGGGATTTGTGCAATGGCATTATGCTTTTGCTATGGCAATAGGATCAGCAATAGGTTCTCAATTTGGCTTACTGACATTACCGCATATTCCTGTAAGATATGCTAGGTCTTTATTAATCACTATCATTTTTTTGTTGATAGGACAAGTATTATACAAGTTCATATAAACTTTTTGTTTAACACAAACATTTAAATTTTCCTTTTTTTAGATAATTTAGTTGAACTAGCAGAGGGCTGAATAGTTGAGGGGCATGAAAAGGCTTTATATTACTGTTTCACATAATAAAGTTGCAGCTATTTTTATTATCCAAGTAAGGCTTAAGAGTTTTGTTATTGAATACGTATTTACATACGGAGAATATTTTGAAAAACGATGACTTGAAAATGAAACATTGATTGCGAAGTGCTTGACCATATGAAGCAACAACGCTGAAAGGAGAAAAGGCTGACAGTTATTCATCTGTCAGCCTTTCATTGTTTGTATGCGGTGGTAGCGGCGTTGGATAAACAAAAGACGGGCAAGAAGGAAAACGGCACCAGCAGCTAAGCCTGCAATAAGCCCAATCCAATAACCAAACGCGTGAGCTGAAGTGAACTTCGCTAGTAGATAGCCAAATGGCAGTCCGATGACCCAGTAAGAAATTAAGGCGGCTACAAACGTAGCATTTACATCTTTATACCCTCGCAATGCTCCTTGAATCGGAGCAGCAATCGCATCAGAAAGTTGGAAGAAAATAGCGTACAACAGAAATTGTTTCGTTAGTAAAAGCACTTCTTGTTCTTTTGTGTAAATTGAAGCGATTTCTCCACGGAAAAAATAAAGAAAAAGCGAAGTAAGAACGGCTGTACATACCGCCATTCCGATGCCGAGAAAACTGTATTGTTTGGCATCTTTATAGCGATTTGCCCCAACTTCAAAACCAACAGCGATCGTTAGTGCTGTGGAAATACTTAACGGAATCATATAAAGAAGTGAGGCAAAATTCATCGCGCTTTGATGGGCAGCAATCGTTGTTGTGCTAAATTCACTCATCAATAATGTAACCGCAGCAAAAATACTCGTTTCAAAAAAAATTGCAAATCCGATCGGAAGTCCTACTTTTAATAACTCTTTCCACATGGCCAATGAAATAGGATAAAGGCGATGAAGAACACGATAACGGGCAAATCGGCGAAAACGATGGATGACTAATAAAGCAGAAAAGCAACAACACCAATACGTAATCGCTGTTGCATAGCCTGCGCCGACTCCACCTAGCTTAGGGAACCCTAGCTTGCCGTAAATGAGTAAGTAATTAAAAAAGATATTCATCGGCAATGCGGTTAAGGTAATGAACATTGTTACTTTCGTTTGTCCAAGTGCATCGATAAAACAACGTAACACATGATAAATGAACAATGGAATAATACCAAAAGCAAGAGCGACTAAATAATCATAGGCAATTTGTTGCACGTTATCTTCTAACTTCATTTGTTCTAAGATAAAGTCCAATCCGATCATTCCGCATCCAATAATGACAAATGCAATGACAATTGCTAAATACATCGCTTGCATGACCGAATAAGGGATTTGATCATATCGTTTGGCTCCGAGGTGTTGAGCAACGATCGGGGTAATGGATAACAGAATTCCACTAAGGCCCGTAAAAACGGGAACCCAAAGGCTTGATCCAATGGCGACCCCCGCTAAATCCACAGCACTTGCATGACCTGACATTGTTACATCGGCAAAGTTCATCGCATACAAGCTGAGCTGCGTGATTAAAACAGGAAAGAGAATGTGCAGTAATTGAGCTGCTTTATCTTTTAGTGTGACGGTTTGTTGCATTTCCGACGCCTCTCTTTTACAAAGAAATTCCACTATTACTATAGATTACGAGAAAAAGAGAAAAGAAACAATAATTTTAAACGAAAAGATATGGCGTTCGCAAAAAGGGATACGAGAATCGAATTATGTTTATATATTTAAGTAAACATTGTTCTAAATGAATAATATAAATGAAGCTGTCTCGACTATATTTAAGACAGCCTTGCTTTCACAATGGGCAATTCGATGAAAAAGCATGTTCCGCATTCGCTGCTTTGCACTTTCATCGTTCCTTTATGTAGTTCAATAATTTTATGTGATAACGATAGTCCGAGCCCTGTTCCGGTTTCCTTTGTCGAGAAAAATGGGTCAAAAATGTGATCGATAATGGTCGGAGGAATTCCTGGACCGTCGTCACAAAATTGAATTTGTACAATGTTGTTATGTAATTTGCTTGAAATCGATACATTCATCGTTTTTTTCACTTTCGCTTCGACTGCGTTGCGAAATAAGTTTAAAAACACTTGCAGAAGCTGATTTTTATCTGCTTCGACATCATAATCGGTTAAACGTTCATCTAAATTAAAACGAATATCCACGTTATGGAGCAGCCCTTCACTTTGCAGTAACATGCCTAACTCCTCTTGAATAAATTGATTGATTTGTATTTTTTCCATCTTGATGTCAGCGGGTTTGGCGATATTCAAAAAATCGGTAATAATGCTGTTAGCACGGTCGAGTTCAGGAATAAGCAATTGATCGATAAGTGAAACGATTCGGTCAGGGAGATCGCTCTTTAAAAATTGCAAATATCCGCGCACGGTTGTCAGCGGATTGCGAATTTCATGGGCAATTCCTGCAGCGATACGTCCAGCTACGGCTAATTTTTCCGTTTCTTTCATCAAGTTTAACGATTGAAACATACTGATAACGCGTTTGATAGAGCCGTCCTCATTCCGGATCATGCGCGTATTAATAATTCCGTAATAGCGGTCTAATACTTCTTGATTATAAATCGGTTCGTTCATTTCAATTGATTTTAGCGTGACAATGAGTTCATCCGGTAGTTTTACTAAATCACGTATATGCTTTCCAATAACAGAATCGCGGTTAACTCCCATATCGTTGGCTGCTTGCAAGTTGCAAAGCGTAATGATTCCGTTACCATCCACAAATACGATATGATGTGGAACGAAATCAAGAATCGGTGCTAAAAATGTTTCGATTTTCTCAAAAGGTAAATCGCTATCCAGATTGATATCAAGCTGAAGATAGGTACCTGTTTCACGAGAAGCGGAAAGCGAATGAATCGTTGGTGCTATTTTTCCACGCTTTTTTTTCAATTTCATTCCTAATGAGTGATCCGTAAATTCCACTGGAAAAGGAAGCTCCTTCACAAAATTTTTATATAATTGTAATTCTTGTTCTAATTCGGTGATGCGCTGTTTGAGCTGTTCATAGGAAAAATCGATCATACTACACGACTCCTTGATTAAAACGTTCGTTAGTTAGTGTACAGAAAAATGGTCGTTTCCGCTAGAGGAATTTTTGCGACGTCATTTGTAAAGCTTCCTTGTATTGGTAACGATGCTTGCCCGTATTGTTGCAATATCTTGGCGATAAAAGGAAGCGACGGCTTGAAGCGAATACGATAATAATAAAGGCGATGTAGGAACATCGGTGAACGGTCCATCAAATGGCCAAGGTCCGTCCGTTTCTAATAACAGTTGCTCGATCGGAACGTGAGAAAGCAATTGTCGATCACGTTTCCGATAACAAACTTCTGGAGTAACGGAAATATAATAACCGCATTGGATAATTTGCTGAACGAGAACGGGATTGGCTTTTAGCCAATGAAAATGTGCCTTTGTGGCTTTATACTTTTGCAAAATTGTTAAAGCAGTCTGCGCGCGATCATATACGGCATGAATCGCTAAAGGTAAGGAAGTATCGACAGCAAGCTGAGTGATCTGTTCAAATAAATCGCGATAGTAAGGAAAATGCGAAACGGCTTCCGCTGAATAGTACGGAAGCCCGACTTCTCCGATGGCAGTAAGATGTTGACGTTCTTGTTGTAATAAGCGAGTCCATTCGTTCCAATCTGCTTGATTTGGCAGCGGTTGTTCCGGATGAAACCCGATCGCTGCATAAATGAAGGTAGGGAACCGTTGTTTGAGCTCGAGTGTCCGATAACTTGACCGTAAGTCGGTAGATACAGCGACAACCGCCTCAATTCCTGCCTCTTGCCATTGTTGTATAGTTTCTTCGATATCAGCATATTGGTCAAGATGAATGTGGGCATCAATCATTCACTGTCACTCTCATCACTTCCGTTTCCAACCAATGCATAAACGCATGTACATCTTCAATGGTTGAAAAGGTTGCCTGTGCTTGTCGTTCGTTACCGCCACCTTTTCCGTTCATTGCTTCGAGCTGCTGTTTGAACAATTGTCCGACATGTAATGAAAGAGAAGGGGACTTGACCATGACTAAACGCTGTTCTGTTGTTGTTGCCAAAATGGCAGTTTTATTGTAACGGGTCACGATTTCGTTCGCAATGGCCTGCAAATCTTTCATCGTATATTGTTCATAGAGGCGAACGACAACTGGAACATTTTCGGCTTGTTGAGCGCTTGTTTGTGCTTCGCTTCCATAAATGACTTGCTTTAGCTGCTGTAGCTGTTTCTGTAACTCCTTGTTTTCTGATTCTAGTTTACACAGCACATCGAACAACATTTCCCGGTTTGTTCCGAATTGTTGAGAGATATTGGTAAGGATAGTGTGAGAGGCGCGATAATCATCAAGCGCGCGTTTACCGCATTTAAACGACAGGCGTGTCATACCGCGATGTCGTTCGGTTTTTAATAGTTTAATCATTCCAATTTCTCCAGTCCGTGCGACATGCGTGCCGCAGCAAGCGGAAACATCTACTCCTTTGATTTCTACGACGCGAATTTTACCATCGACATCCGGGAGTTTACGAAACGGAATCGTATGAGTTTCTTCTTTTGAGACGTAGTACGTTTTAACAGGAAGGTTCGCATAAATAAGCTCGTTCACCCGGTCTTCAATTGCCATGAGTTCGTGTTCCGATAAGGATGGAATGTTCAAATCAATCGTAACGATATCACTGCCAAGATGAAAACTAACGGTATGGGCATCAAATAAGTCGATACATACGGCGGATAATAAATGTTGACCGCTATGTTGTTGCGTATGATCAAGACGACGACCAGCATCAATTTGACAGTGAATCGTTGATGTAGACGGAAGGGAAGGGAGGCGATGATATACTTCCCCGTTTTGTTCAAAAACATCGATAACAGGAATATCTTCTATCATTCCTTTGTCAGAAGGCTGGCCACCCTCTTCTGGATAAAAAGCTGTTTCTGCTAATGTGACGATATATGTATCACCATCTTCGCGACAGCTGGTGATCGTTGTCATCCATTCCGTCGTCGAGGGCGAAGTATAGTACAATTTCGTAGTCACAAATTTCATCCTTTCTTGTCATCTCATTTTCTTTATTTTAACAATTTTTCAACCTCCTGCCCACTTTTTGTTATATATTTTTTAATAAAACTATGTTCTAAATAAATAATTGTAAAAATCAAAAATAACATGCAATAGAAAAGAGTGAAAAGAGAAAAATATTTCTCTAATCGAAATAGTGTGATAAAATGTCAATGGCAAAAAAGAGGAGATGGTGACATGTGGAAAAACCAAAATGTGTGGCTTGTGCTAATAGGAGAATTTGTTGCAGGATTAGGGTTGTGGTTGGGGATCATTGGGAATTTGGAATTTTTACAACAACATGTTTCCTCTGATTTTTTGAAATCCCTTATTTTATTTATAGGGTTGTTGGCGGGGGTTATGGTAGGTCCGATAGCGGGAAAAGTGATTGACCGCTACAAGAAAAAAACGGTATTGCTATATGCAGGCTTTTTTCGAATGGCCAGCGTCATATTTATGATGCTAGCGCTGCATTTTTCATCCGTTGGCTGGATGGTTGTGTTTATGGTTGTCATTCAAGTGTCAGCCGCTTTTTATTTTCCAGCTCTTCAGGCAGCGATTCCGCTCATAGTGAAGGAAAAAGAATTGTTATCAATGAATGGGGTTCATATGAATGTTTCGACGGTGGCTCGAATTCTCGGCACTGCCTTGGGTGGAGCATTGCTTGCTGTGATGAACCTTCACTCGCTATATGTATTCAGCATGATTGCCTATGGAGGCCTATTTGTATCAACGTTTTTCCTACATATTCAGGAAGAGGGAAAACAAAGACGGAACAAGCATCACCAAGCAGCCAATTTTAAAGAAATCGTCCCTGTTTTAAAACAATTCCCTCTTGTGAAAATCGCATTGTTATTAACGATTGTTCCAACGTTGTTTCTCGGCGGATTTAACTTAATGGTCATCAATATAAGCGAATTGCAACATGACAGCACGATTAAAGGGCTTTTATATACAGCAGAAGGGGTTTGCTTTATGATCGGCGCGTTTATCGTGAAACGAATTGCGGAGAAATGGGATTTACGAAGAATGTTATACAGCTTTTCTTTGTTGATTGCTTGCGCTCATTTATCGTTATATTTTGCGGAAATGAAAATTGCTCCATTGTTGTCATTTGCCGTATTTGGTTTTGGAGTTGGCTGTTTTTTTCCGATTGCTGCAACCATTTTTCAAACAAACATTCCAAAACAATACCATGGCCGCTTTTTCTCGTTTAAAAATATGTTAGACCGCGTCATGTTTCAAATCGTTCTTCTTGGAACGGGATTGTTGCTTGATACGATTGGACTATCATATATGGTCGTCGTCTTTGGTACCATTTCATTGGCGCTTGTTTTATACTTTTTTACCAAAGAAGTAAAGCAGCAACCGTCCTTTCATCATCATGACCCATCGTCATGATCATAGTATTATCTAATGAAACTATGTTCTAAATAATCAACTAAAAACAGAGTATCTTTCTTAGGGAACAACTTGCTGGTTGTCCTTTTTAAACTTGACAACAAATAAATAGTAAAGAGACAGAGTGAATGCAGATAAAGCAATGCTATATAATTACGAAAGTTCAATCATTATCGTAAACAGCTATTCTGCTGTCGGAGGATCGAAAAATACACCCTAGCGAATCGAAAGAAGTCCAGTGGTGCTTCCTTGACTGCTTATAGCGTGTTTTGTAATGGGCAATGACAAACAAGGGAAGATCACGCCGTTTCCAATTTCGGAAATGGATAAGTATAGGGGGGCGTGAGGAAATGAATTACTAGTAAAACGGGCGCAATCTCTAGTAGCAGAAACAACGATTCATGCTTGATCACTTTTTTCCTTCTCCGAATTTTTCAACGAGTTTGCTGGCCAGTCCCATATTAATTCTGTTGAGTGAAGCACTGCGAGTTTTGCGGCATAGTAAGCAAGACCAGATAAAGATATACAAATATGCTAAAGCCCTAGTCGTTTTCTTTTCTTTCGGTAACGATTCTTTTAAGAAAAAGGAGGTTATGAGCAATAAAAAAAGGAAATTGCACGATTTTTTAGCGAAAATCTTCCAATTGTAGGGTCACAAATAATCCAATCCCGATCGCTTTATAACAGCGGGAGAAAGCGAAGTTTTCCATAGCTGACACTTCCGTTATGTAATATCCTAATGGCAAAATATATCGATTTAAGGGGGAACGTATGGGTACACTCAAATCATTGCATCCGTTAAGCTTACATATTATTATCGGAACATTATTCGCAAGAACGGCAACATTTATGGCGATTCCTTTTTTATCGATTTATTTAACAAAAGTAAAGGGAATTAGTCCTGTAGAGGCGGGAGCTATTATCGGAATCAGTGCATTTGTCAGCTTGTTTAGCGGATTTATAGGCGGTCACTTATCTGATCGTTTTGGAAGAAAACGGATTATGCTTGCTTCTATATGGGTATGGGCATTCGTGTTTATTGGTTTTGCTATAGCAGAGCATGTTTTTGTCTTTTTTCTTCTAAATGCCCTAAACGGAATATGCCGTTCATTTTTTGAGCCATCTTCGCGGGCATTGTTATCGGATGTAACAAAACAAGAACAAAAATTGCTTGTATTTAATTTGCGCTATGCTGCTATTAATGTTGGAGCTGCTATTGGTCCATTGCTCGGCTTAAAAATGGGAAGTGCTTCCTCGACCTCTGCTTTTTGGCTTACCGCCATCATTTATATATTATACGGCTTGTCGCTATCGCTCATGTTCCACCGCAAACAATATACGATAGCCTCGCCGTCTGGTGAAACGAAAGAGCATATCACATTACGGAAGGCATGTTACGTATTAATCCATGATAAAGTATTTTTCTTTGCAATTATCGGTATGACGTTAGGTGTGGCAGGATATTCGCAATTTAGTTCCACCATTCCTCAATATTTATCGAGTGCCCCGTATTTTCAAAATGGAGTAGAATTGTTTTCTTATTTGATCGTGGTGAACGCTGTTACTGTTTTAGTGGCGCAATATCCGGTTTCACGAATTGGCAAATTTTATTCTCCTATTGTATCGATTATGCTTGGTACGGTCACAGTTGGAAGTGGATTATTCTTATTTGGACTTGTTCATCAGCCTTGGTTGCTAGTCATAGCTGTGGTCATTTTTACGATTGGAGAAGTGATGATGTTTACAATGAATGACTTATTTATTGACCAAATTGCCAATCCAGAGATGAAGGGATTATATTTTGGAGCAATGAGTTTTACTTCGATCGGCAATGCGTTTGGGCCAACATTAGGCGGATTTTTCATTTCTGTATTCGGTGTTTCTGGGGGAGGTTACTTATTCGGGTCTCTAGCGCTCTTAAGTTTCTTGGGCTTTCCGTTTCTTTTCTACGTATCCCGTTTATTAAAGGTGGAAAAGCAACATATTGAATATAGTTTGTAGATGAATAACCGCTTGATATATAATAGCAATGCAAACGCTTAAATGAATGATAGTTAGGTGATAGAAACGATGTTGATACTTAATGACGTTCTACAGGCAAGAGAAAAAATGAAAGGGACGATTCACGAAACTCCTCTTGAACATTCGCAAACGTTCAGCAAACTTTCTGGTAATGATGTGTATATGAAGTTAGAAAATCTGCAAAAAACAGGGTCATTTAAAGTGCGCGGTTCGTTCAATAAAATTATGTCGTTGCGGGAAGAAGAACGGCAGCGCGGAGTAATTGCTGCATCTGCAGGAAATCATGCCCAAGGAGTTGCTTATTCAAGCAGCATGATCGGCATTCCATGCACGATCGTCATGCCGAAGGGAGCGCCGTTAAGTAAAGTCCAAGCAACACAAGGATATGGGGCAGAAGTGATTTTACATGGAGATGTTTTTGACGAGTCGCTTGACTACGCGCTAGAACTGCAGCGGCAGAGGGGAGCGACATTCGTCCATCCGTTTGATGACTTAGCCGTCATGGCAGGACAAGGAACGATTGGGCTAGAGATTTTAGAACAACTCCCAGATGTGGATGTCGTGTTATGCCCTGTTGGTGGAGGAGGGCTGCTTTCCGGATTGGCGTTTACGTTAAAGCAATTGAAGCCGTCGATTCAAGTGTATGGGGTCGAATCATCAGCTTGTCCAGGAATGACAGCGGCCCTTCGCCATAAAAAGCCGGTAACGATTACTTCTTCCGATACGATCGCGGATGGCATTGCAGTAAAGAAACCAGGAAACATTACATATGAGTATATTGAAAAATACGTTGATGGCGTTGTTTGTGTAGAAGAAGCGGAAATTTCGCGAACGATGCTGTATTTACTTGAACGAAATAAACTGTTAGTCGAAGGTTCCGGCGCGTGTCCACTCGCTGCTTTGTTATATCATAAATTACAGTTTACAGGAAAAAAAGTTGTCGCTGTGTTAAGCGGGGGCAATGTGGACGTCACACTCATTTCCCGCATCATTGAACGCGGATTAGTCGAATCGGGGCGATTTGTTACGTTTACAACGGTCATTTCTGATAAACCGGGACAACTTAATAAACTATTGCGCATCATCGCTGAATTGGAAGCAAACGTCATGTCGATTCATCACCAGCGCATCGGAACAAAAGTGTTACCGGGTCAAGCGGAAATTCATTTCTCACTTGAAACCAAAAATCAAGACCATATTCATCAAATTCACCAAGTGTTAATAAAAGAAGGATATGATGTGGAATTTTTTCAATAATTCCAAAAGGATGGCTATATAAGCCATCCTTTTGCTTTGCCTAATGAACCACTGATGCAGACGGCATCTTCGTTTGGCCGAGTCCTTCGTGCGCCATTTTAGCTTTAAGGCTTTCGAGAATGAAAAGACCTACCATGCCCATTAATTCATCATCATCCATTTCTTTAATAAGTTGAAGCAAATCATGTCGGTCTAACTCTTCTAAAATCGACATCGTCACGACTTCTGCGTCTTCCTCGTCTCCTGTTAGCCGATCTTTGTAATATTCATATAGCTCGTCAACAAATTTCATTATTTAGTCCTCCACATGTTCGTTTTACTATCAGTATAAATAAAAACGAAAAATTTATGTACATTGTTACTGTCTATTTTTAGTTAAATATAGTATTCTAGTAAAAATATTAAAAACAGAGGGAGATAGATGGGATGATTCGTCGTCTAACGAAAAGTGATCATAAGTTGCTTTTTTCTTTACTAAAAGAAGAACCGTCATTCAATCTGTTTATTATTGGGGACATCGAATCTTTTGGATATGACGCAGATTTTCAAGACATATGGGGAGAATTTGACGAAAATGGTACGTTAAACGCAGTGTTGCTTCGCTATTACGATTCTTACATTCCATATGCGCGAACATCGTTTCATGTGGAAGCATTTGCGCAGCTTATCCGACAAACGTCTACCTCGTCTTTCGTGTTGTCTGGAAAATCAGAAATTGTCGAGCAATTCGAGCACGTGCTACCGCTAGGAAACAAGCGTGTTACCTATTTTTGTGAATGTCAAACAGATAAACTCGCGACAGGAACAGAGAATATTGACATCAAAAAGGCGACGCTTGATGATGTTGACCGAATTATCGCTCTGCGACAAAGCATTGCGGAATTTACAACAACGCCGAGAGCGCGGGAGATGTTGGCGAAAGGGCTAGAGACGAATACAAGCAGAACATATTATATTGAGGAAGATGGCAAAATGGTTGCTTCTGCTTCGACGACTGCGGAAAATTCATTATCGGCGATGATTGTTGGTGTATGTACAGAAGAAGCATATCGGCAAAAAGGGTATGCGAGTGCCATCATGAAAAAACTCATACAAGATTTGATTTCCGAAGGGAAAACATTATGTTTATTTTACGATAATCCAAAAGCAGGAAATATTTATAAGCGTCTTGGATTTCGAGACATTGGCACATGGACGATGTATCTTTAGAAAATCGCAAGATGCTTGCTTAGGCGATGATAAGCGTTGAGGCTTACCGAAAAAAGCACGGTAAGCCTATTTTTTTAAGAGAGATTATTATCCATCGGCTTTGTTCAGTGTGGCGCGGCGAATATGTCCGTTTCCTTTTGCATTATTATTAACGGTTTGCTTTGGTGGCCATTTTTCACCCCATTTCCGAAGAATGTTGCGCTCGTTTAATAAACATTTCCGGATTTTCAATGAGTCCACATGCAGCGCATTGAACGCGATAGCTCGGCCCGCGATAAGGAAGATGAAACGGGTTAAGTGTGTCGTTCGTATATTCTTGTTCGATTTCACCCGTTTGCGGATTGAGTTTTACCGCTCTCGGCTGCTGCTCAATCAAATTAAAGCGCGTTCGGTTCGTTTTGCAGTTTGGACATAACATCGGTTCCAAACAAATCACCTCCATTTTTATCTTCTAGAACTGGTGTGATGATTATACATAAAATGTGTAAATTTCCCATGCCAATATAGAGGAATCACATAGAAATATAGAGAAAATGTAAAGCAACAAAATAAAATAAAAAGGAGACGATCGACATGCAAACTGCCATTACACTAGAGCATAACGGAATGACGTTACGTGGCATGGAACATATACCAGGTACAGCATGCAGTCAAAAAGTTCCCGCAGCCATTTTGTTTCACGGATTTACCGGCACAAAGTTAGAGCCGCACCGTCTGTTTCTTAAAATATCAAGAAAGCTCGAACAGCACGGTATCGCCAGCTTCCGCTTCGATTTTTTAGGAAGCGGGGAAAGCGATGGTGATTTTGAACAAATGACTGTATCGAAAGAAATTGCAGAGGCGCATGCGATTGTTGATTTGGTGAAAAACGATCCGCGTATTGACACATCGAATATCTATTTACTCGGGTTAAGCATGGGTGGGCTTGTCGCCAGCGTTGTTGCAGGAGAACGGCCGGCAGATGTGAAAAAGTTAATCTTGCTTGCTCCTGCCGGAAATATGTATGAACTCATTATGCAGATGATTCAACAAGAGGACATTGACGTGACGACTCCATATTATGATCATGGCGGAAATTTAGTCGGCCGCGAGTTTTTGGAAGATTTAAAAACAATCAACGTGTTTGAACGAGCAAAACCGTATCACGGTCCTGTACTACTCATTCACGGCACCGGTGATGATGTCGTACCGTATCATGTGAGTAATGTGTACCGACAAAGATGTTATGGTGATCAAGCAACCGTTCACTTTATTGAAGGAGCGAACCATACGTTTGACCGGCACGACTGGGAAACAGAAGTCATCGAAACAATCAGACGATTTGTCGTTTGATTTCGCTCAGGTGAAAGGGAGGGAACGTGAGGGAGTATGTACGGGAATTTTTCTCTGCTAAAGATGTGATCGCTGCGGCGGTTACCGCTGGCGCTTCGTTTATTGCTTCGATCGTTCAAGCAACCGATATATCGATTGTTGTTCCGCTTTTATCGGTGTTTTTCTTTATATCGTTAGCGAGTCTATAACGCATCGCTTTATTTTTATGAAGCCGCCGAAACATCCGGTGTTACTTCAATGAATGAGGCGTCTTCACTATGATTATCACTCAGATCCGAATCATCTCACATGTTGTTTTTACCATTTTGGTACAGCTTTTCACAAATGGTCATGATCAGTTTGATTACGTATAGCGTTTCTCATCAATTCGTCTATTCTTTAGCGATGTATGCCGGATTGTCGATGACCTTACTTTATTACGAATTATGTCGCACATAGACCGATTCAGCCACGTACGTCATGAGGAAAAGGCAAGGATTACGCATTTTTAGTTCGAGGACCCGGAAAAGTGGAAAATGTTACTTACATTCTTTTTAATTAAGAGAAGGATGATCCTCCTAAGTTGGAAGAATATTTAATCAATAATAAAGCTATACCACAAGTAGAAAAATACTTTCAAGTTAATTGAGTCTGCGGAGGGATTTTTATGCAATATAACCGTTTTCATGAAGCTTATCTGGATATATTGAAAGATATTTATTATAATCCTCAGTTTTTTAATGCTCCACGTGGCAATCGGAGTCGTGAAAAGCTAAATGTAAATTTTACGATAACTAATCCGATTGAACGAGTATGTTACATACCTTCTAGAAAAACAAATATAATTTTCAATTTCGCAGAAGTCTTATGGTATTTATCATCAAGTAACCGTCTAGATTTTATAAGCTATTATGCCAAAAACATGGTTAAATATTCAATGGATGGAAAAACTCTGACGGGTACAGCATATGGCCCAAAAATATTTGAATTTGGTAATGCTAAAATCAATCAATGGCAGCAAATAAAAGATTTGCTGTTAAATAAAGATCCTGATTCTAAGCGAGCGTTTATGCAAATTTTTGATGCTTCAGAATTGGTTATTACAGATAACATTGATGTGTCATGCACGATTGGACTGCAGTTTTTTATTAGAGAAAAAAAGTTATATATGGCTTCTTATATGAGGGCGAATGATGCTTTCCGTGGTATGGTCAGTGACGTTTTTTCTTTTACCTTTATCCAAGAAATGATGGCTAAAGACCTTGGAGTCGAATTAGGTGAATATTTCCATAATGTAGGTTCTGCTCATATTTATGAATCTGATGAGGAAAAGGCAAAAAAAGTTCTTTATGAAGCAAATAACAAAACTCAAAATCTAAACCCTGAGCTTAGCTTTCCAAAGCTGCCGGATGGCAACAACTGGCCTTTTATTGAAATAGTATTAGAGCATGAGGCTTTACTGCGCAAAGATCTTATTAGGTTAAATTTAGATAACATTGAACAATTGAGAATACCAGAATATTGGAAACAAGTTTTGATGTTATTTAGTTTGTATCAACAAATTACTTATCATAGACCGATAGATATGGAACTTTATGATAGTCTATATCCGGTTTATCAATTTTTTGTAGCTAACAAGTGGCCAGAGTTATTTGCTACAGTGACAAGGGAATTATAGAGGGAAAGATTTATGTAAACACCATGGCGAGGAAAATCCGTTACCATAAATTTGTGATTTTCAAGGCCCATAGAGCAGAGGAGGTTATATAGATATATAAGCTCTTATTACTTATTGATCGTTGAAACTATCCTTTGAGAGGGAACATAAACCACTGAAAACTGGGAAGTGACTGTCTGTTATTTAGCTAGAGTGGAGGAGTATCGAAGACTATGATTTCAGAACAAATTGATGCTTTCTTTATTATTTGACTTGGACGGAGTTATTTATAATTATATGTATTTTAAATGAGTAAATTTTGTATCATTGACTGACAAGTAACCTTTGTCACTTAAAGCTTATTTTTTCACTTGGGCAAAGCTACACTCCCACTTTCCTAGGCCGTGGAAAGTGGGAGTGAATTTTATAACGACTGAAAAAATTGATTCCAGTACTTCGCTTGACGAATCGCTAGTTCGTCGCGGAGCACATCGCCTGGAGCATTTCCTTTTCCAATCAAATACCCTATGTATTCAAGACCGACAAACTGAAAAATATATTGAAATTGTTGAATGAGCGGCAGTCCTTTTACATACGGATCGTCTCCACCACAAATGAGAACAAAAGCCTTTTTCTTTTCCATTTCCGCTTTAAAAGAAAATCTCGTATCTCGTAAACTTTGTGACCAACGATCAACAAATTGCTTCATATGCCCGCTCATTCCATACCAGTAGATAGGCGTCGCAAAAATAAGCACATCATGTTGGCGAACCGTTTCAATCAATTGATCATAATCATCAGCAACTGCAGTGAACCCACCCGGAACGTGGCGCTGGTCAACAATTGGTCGAATGAAAAAATCCCTTAAATTCATGCGAGTACAAGAAATTCCTTTCAACATAACATCAGCTAATTGCTCTGTATTTCCGTTTTCTCTTGAACTCCCGTTAATCAATAATATATTGGTCATCATATCTACCTCGTTTCTTTATTTACATCACATAATCATTATAAACGATGATTGACATTTCTTGCATGAATTACGTATTTTATAATCATGAGTGAAAATAATGTCAAGATCAAATAATAAAAAATATTTAATTTTTCAGAAAATAATGTTAATATAAGAGTAAAGGAGACTTTTCATGGGAGAAAAAACATTAAAAGATCGAATCATTGATACCGCACTTCATCTCTTTGAAAAATATGGATATCATGGGGTCACTGTTGACCGCATCGTAACCGAGAGTAATACATCAAAAGGTGGATTTTATCATAACTTTAAATCAAAAGATGAACTTCTCTACCATATCCATGATGTGTTTATTACCTATGTACTAAACAAGGCACAAGAAGCATATAAAAATTACGACACACCAACAGAACGGCTGTACGCTATTATTCAGTCATTTGTAAAAGTATTCCATTTATATAAGCCGCATATTACTGTCTTTTATCAAGAAAGCACGTACTTAAAACCAGAATATTCCCAAAAAATTAATGAAAAACGGGATGAATTCAAACAAGTGATTTTTCGTGTCATTCGTGAAGGAATCGAGGCAGGGGAATTTCGCCGCGAGCTTTCCGTTGAAATTACCGGCATGTCGATTATCGGTATGGTGAACTGGACATATAAGTGGTATAAACCAGATGGACCAATGACCATTGAAGAAATTGCCCATCACTTTATCGATTTCATTTTACATTCCATTTTGACAGAGGAAGCAAAACAAAAAGAAAGCATTTCTTCGTTTTTCTTAAAGCACCGCCCCATTCCATCTAACATCTATCGGTAGGTATGGGTGGTGAAAAATTACTTTATATATAAAGGGCATTCTTATTAATATAACAAACCAACTAGTCGGTCTAAAAATATTTAAAACCGACTAGTCGGTTCAAATACATCATAGTTGAATGAATGGGGGAGAGAAGATGAATTTTGAATTAACGAAAGAACAGCAAATGATTAAAGAAATGGTCAGAGAGTTTGCTGAGAAGGAAATTGAGCCCAATGCAGCAAAATGGGATGAAACAGCGTGTTTTCCTGTTGAAATATTCAAAAAGATGGGGGAGTTAGGGATTCTAGGTATTCCGTTTCCAGAACAGTATGGTGGGGCTGGAGGAGACACGATTTCATATGCAATCGCTGTTGAAGAGATTGGTCGCGCTTGCGGGGGCACAGGACTTAGCTATGCCGCTGCCGTTTCCTTAGGGGCAAGTCCGATTTACTATTTTGGCACCGAAGAGCAAAAGCAGCAATGGCTTGTTCCGATGGCAAAAGGAGAAACGCTGGGAGCGTTTGGATTGACTGAGCCTAATGCTGGTTCGGATGCTGGAGGGACACGAACAAAAGCGGTGCTTGACGGAGACGAATACATCATTAACGGAGAAAAATGTTGGATTACGAACGCTGGATATGCAAGACAAGTCATTATTACAGCGGTAACTGGAAAAGACGACAGAGGAAAAAATATTATTTCCGCCATCATTGTTCCAACGGACGCTTCTGGCTTTATGATCCGATGTAACTACGACAAAATGGGGGTGCGCGCCTCAAATACATGTGAGCTTGTCCTTGAGAATGTACGTGTGCCAAAAGAAAATGTATTAGGCGATCCAACGAAAGGATTCAAGCAGTTTTTATACACCCTTGACGGAGGGCGCATTTCAATTGCAGCACTTGCGGTTGGTATTGCACAAGCGGCGTTTGAAAAAGCTCTTAAATATGCAAAAGAACGCACGCAATTTGGTCAATCCATTTCCAAATTCCAAGCGATTCAATTTAAACTTGCCGATATGGCGATGGAAATTGAATTAGCCCGCAATATGGTCTATAAAGCAGCATGGCTGAAAGATCAAGGAAAACCGTTTACAAAAGAAGCTTCTTTCGCCAAGCTGTTTGCGTCAGAAACGGGATTCCGTGTTTGCAATCAAGCGATTCAAATTCACGGCGGCTATGGATATATGAAAGAGTATGGAGTTGAGCGCCATTTACGAGACATTAAACTGATGGAAATCGGCGAGGGTACATCCGAGATTCAACGGCTTGTCATCGCCCGGCAATTAGGATGCTAAATGTTAGGATAAGTGCATAATGTTTAAATAGACTTGTACAAAGGAGAGGAGGATTTTTATGCTGCACATTACGATGGGGAAGCTGTTAGAAGAAAAAGCGAAACTACATCCTGAACATGAAGCAGTTGTGTATGCCGATCGAGGATTAAGAATGACATACAAACAATTTGATGATTATTGTCGGCTTGTCGCGCGCGGGTTCATGAAACTTGGCATTGAAGCAGGGGAACATATCGCGATTTGGGCGACGAATATACCGGAATGGCTCGCTTGTCAATTTGCCACAGGAAAAATGGGAGCCGTTCTTGTTACGGTGAACACGAATTATCGCACAGCAGAACTTGAGTATTTATTAAAACAGTCAGATTCAACGACGCTTCTTCTTATTGAACAATATCGCGATTCTTCTTACATTGAAATGATTTATGAGATTGCCCCTGAACTTCGCGAATGCGAGCCGGGTCAACTGAAAGCAAAGCGACTGCCTAAACTCAAAAATGTCATCGTTCTTAGCAACACTCGGTATCCCGGCACTTATTCATGGTACGATATCCTCTCCATGGCTCACGATGTGACAGAAGAGCAGTTAAACGAGCGAATGAACTCCCTTGACCCGCATGATGTCATCAACATGCAATACACCTCAGGAACAACAGGATTTCCAAAAGGAGTCATGTTAAGCCACTATAACATTGTAAACAATGCCTACAATATTGCGCAATGCATGAAACTCACCAAAGATGATCGGCTATGCATTCCAGTTCCATTTTTCCATTGTTTCGGTTGCGTGCTTGGCACATTAGCCTGTGTCTCAGTAGGAGCAACGATGGTACCACTTCAAGAATTCAACGCCAAACAAGTACTTCGCACCGTTCAGGATGAAAAATGTACGGCGTTACACGGTGTACCGACGATGTTTATTGCTGAATTGAACGATCCGGATTTTGATAAGTACGATTTATCATCACTACGCACAGGAATTATGGCTGGGTCCAGCTGCCCCATTGAAGTGATGAAAGCTGTCATCGAAAAAATGGGAGCCAAAGAAATTACAATTGCATACGGTCAAACGGAATCCTCACCGGTTATTACGCAGACACGAACAGATGATCCGATTCATTTGCGTGTCGAAACAGTGGGGCGTGCGCATCCAAATGTGGAAGTGAAAATTGTTGAGCCGGGGACGAACAAAGAAGTGCCACGCGGCGTGCAAGGAGAGCTTTGTACGCGCGGCTACCACGTGATGAAAGGCTATTACAACAATCCGGAGGCAACCAAAGAAGTGATTGATGAGGACGGATGGTTGCATACTGGCGATTTAGCGGTGATGGATGAAAACGGTTACTTCCGCATTACCGGACGGCTGAAAGATATGATTATTCGCGGCGGTGAAAACATTTATCCGCGTGAAATTGAAGAGTTTTTATATCAACATCCGAAAATTTTAGACGTTCAAGTTGTCGGTGTGCCAGATAAAAAATACGGAGAAGAAGTAATGGCATGGATTATTTTGAAGGAAGGGCAAACGGCCACAGCCGAGGAAATTCGCGAGTTTTGTAGAGGGAAGATTTCACGCCATAAAATTCCTCGTTACATCGAGTTTACTACTTCGTATCCGATGACAGCATCTGGGAAAATTCAAAAATTTAAGTTGCGAGAACAAGCGAAACAACTTCTCGGTCTTACCACATAAAGGAATAGGGGGGATTGTATGTTTTCGAAAATGTTAATCGCCAATCGTGGAGAAATCGCCGTACGCATTATTCGGACGTGCAAAAGACTAGGAATTCAAACTGTCGCCGTTTATTCGGAAGCAGACGCGGATTCGCTTCACGTCAAATGGGCAGATGAAGCATATCTTATCGGCAAGCCACGTGTCAGCGAGAGCTACTTAAATATCGAAAAAATCATTGAAGTCGCGAAAAAAACAAAAGTAGAAGCGATTCATCCGGGGTATGGATTGTTATCAGAAAATCCGACGTTTGCTCGACGCTGTGAAGAAGAAGGCATTGTCTTTATTGGACCGAGTGCCGATGTCATTGCAAAAATGGGCAGCAAAATTGAATCGCGAAAAACAATGGCAGAAGCCGGCGTGCCGATCGTTCCTGGCATCTCGTTTCCACTTAACGATGCCGATGAGGCGGTAAAAACAGCGGAAACAATCGGGTATCCGATCATGTTAAAAGCGTCGGCAGGCGGCGGTGGCATCGGCATGCAGATCGTAAAAAGCGAAGGAGAGTTGCGAAAGGCGTTTGAAGGAAACCAAAAGCGAGCCGCCTCCTTTTTCGGCGATGGAGCGATGTATCTGGAAAAATACATTGAAAATCCACGGCATATCGAAATCCAGCTACTTGCTGATCAACATGGCCATTGCATTTATTTATGGGAACGAGAATGCTCAATTCAGCGGCGCCATCAAAAAGTAGTTGAAGAAGCCCCATCACCGTTTTTAGATGAACAAACGCGGCGGAAAATGGGAGAAACGGCCATACGGGCGGCAAAACATATCGGCTATACGAATGCGGGCACGATTGAGTTTCTCGTCGATGAACAAAAAAACTTCTATTTTCTCGAAATGAATACAAGGCTTCAAGTTGAACATCCAGTTACGGAAGAGATTACAGGCCTTGACTTAGTCGAAGAACAATTGCGTATTGCTGCTGGTGAAAGGCTTCGTTATACACAAGACGAAATTCAGCAGGACGGTCATGCGATCGAAGTGCGCATTTATGCTGAAGATCCCAAAACGTTTTTCCCATCCCCGGGAAAAATTACGCTCTTTCAGGCGCCGGAAGGAGAGAATATTCGCAATGAAACGGCGGTAACGAGCGGAATGACAGTAACTCCTTTTTATGATCCAATGATTGCCAAACTCATTACAAAAGGACAAACTCGCCAAGAAGCAATGACTCGTATGTTGCAAGCTCTTGAACACTACCAAATTGAAGGCATTAAAACAAATATTCCAATGTTAAAGGAAGTCGTATCCCATCCCGCTTTTCAAGCCGGACAAACAACGACGAATTTTGTCGAACTACATTTGCATAAAGCGACAACAAAATAAGAAGAAATGGAGGAAGAAAAGCAATGAGCCAAGTAGTGGCAACGATGGCAGGAAACGTATGGAAAATTGTTGTGTCTGTTGGAGAACAAGTAGAAGAAGGGCAAGATGTTGTGATTTTAGAATCGATGAAAATGGAAATCCCGATTGCCGCAGAAACATCAGGAACAGTGAAAGACATTCGTGTACAAGAAGGTGACTTCGTCAATGAGGGCGATGTGCTACTTGAGCTTGAGTAAGAGGTGAAACGCGCATGAGCAAATGGCCACAACGTGTCACGATAAAGGAAGTCGGCCCTCGCGATGGATTACAAAATGAAGAAACCACCATTGCGACGGAAGATAAAATTACATGGATTAACCAATTATCAAAAACAGGATTGACCTATATTGAAATCACGTCGTTTGTTCATCCGAAATGGATTCCGCAACTCGCTGATGCATTAGAAGTAGCGACAAGGATTGAACGAGTCCCCGGCGTCACATACGCTGCGCTTGTCCCGAATATGAAGGGATTAGAAAAGGCATTAACTGCTCAAGTGAATGAAGTATCGGTGTTTATGTCGGCGAGTGAAACACATAATCGAAAAAATATTAATAAATCAATAGAAGACACATTTCCGGTGCTCAAGGAAGTGGTCAAGGTGGCAAAACAGGAAGGGAAAACAGTGCGGGGCTACGTCTCAACCGTTTTCGGTTGTCCGTATGAAGGAGTCATTTCTGTTGATCAAGTCATTAATGTTTCGGAAAAGCTGTTTGAAATGGGGATTGATGAACTGTCTCTAGGCGATACGATAGGGGTTGCGACTCCACGCCAAGTACAAGAGATACTTGAGCAACTGCTAAAGCGATTCCCGAAAGAAAAACTTGCCATGCATTTTCATGACACGCGCGGTACAGCGCTTGCGAATGTGCTTGCTTCATTAGAAATGGGCATGACCACATTTGACAGCTCGCTTGGCGGCTTAGGCGGATGTCCGTACGCCCCAGGTGCGTCGGGAAATGTCGCGACCGATGATTTAGTGTATATGCTTCAAGGTATGGGAATTTCGACGGGCCTTCATGTTGAGCGATTAACCGAAGCTGCATTATTCATTCAAAGCAAAATCGGGCGCCCGCTTCCTAGCCATTATTTACAAACGGTCGATGTACCGCCGTGCTAGCGTTCTATTTTGTCAAAAAAGGAGGCATCTCTTCTTATGTCCGAACAAGTCCTTTATTCGTCACTTGACCATGGTATTGCTCTTATTACCCTGAATCGGCCCGAGACAGCAAATGCATTGTCAATTGCGTTGCTAAAAGACTTGCAACAGTTGCTTCATCATCTTGCATTTCAACGTTCGATTCGTACTGTCATCGTCACAGGAGCCGGGGAAAAAGCTTTTTGCGCCGGAGCTGACTTAAAAGAGCGCGCTGGCATGAATGAAACGGAAGTGCGGAAAACCGTTGCGCTCATTCGCGAAACGGTTAATCAATTCGAACAGCTTCCACAGCCTGTCATTTGTGCGATGAATGGTTCCGCGTTTGGCGGAGGACTTGAACTTGCCTTGGCGTGTGATATCCGCATTGCTGCCGATACCGCTCAACTCGGACTTACGGAAACTTCACTCGGCATCATTCCGGGTGCCGGCGGAACACAACGGCTCCCTCGCTTAATTGGAAAAGGGAAAGCAAAAGAACTTATTTTTACTGCGAAACGAATTACTGCGCGAGAAGCGGAACAACTCGGGCTTGTGGAATATGTCATACCGCGTGAACAAGTGCTCGAAAAGGCGGTTGAACTTGCAAAACAAATGGCACAAAATGCACCGATTGCCCTTATGCAGGCGAAACTCGCTATCAACCGTGGCCTTGATGTTGACTTATATACAGGGTTGAAAATTGAACAAATGGCATATGACATCACCATTCCAACAAAAGATCGACTCGAAGGATTACAGGCATTCAAAGAAAAACGAAAACCCGTCTACAAAGGGGAATAGGGGGAACGAAATATGCAAACGAATGATGTCATCAATCAACAAAAGCAAACGCTCACTGAAAAATTAGAAGAACAAATCAAAAAAATCGAACAAGGCGGCGCTGCCAAATACCATCAAAAAAATGCAGAACAAGGAAAACTGTTCGTTCGTGACCGACTTAAATTATTATTTGACGATGGAATGCAATTTGAAGATGCGCTATTTGCCAATTGTCTTGCAGAAGGGCTCCCTGCCGACGGTGTCGTCACTGGAGTTGGGAAAATCAACGGTCAGACGGTTTGTGTGATGGCCAATGATTCTACCGTAAAAGCCGGATCATGGGGAGCACGGACGGTCGAAAAAATCATTCGAATTCAAGAAACAGCGGAAAAACTTCGCTGCCCTATCTTATATTTGGTGGACTCCGCCGGCGCGCGCATCACTGACCAAATCGAAATGTTCCCGGGCCGCCGCGGAGCCGGTCGCATTTTTTACAATCAAGTCAAGCTGTCAGGAAAAGTACCCCAAATTTGCTTGTTATTCGGACCATCTGCGGCAGGTGGTGCCTACATCCCGGCATTTTGCGATATTGTCATCATGGTAGAAGGGAACGCTTCGATGTATTTAGGTTCGCCGAGAATGGCGGAAATGGTAATTGGTGAAAAAGTGACGCTTGAAGAAATGGGCGGTGCGCGCATGCATTGTACTGTATCAGGATGCGGAGATGTGCTTGTCAAAAACGAAGAAGAAGCGATTGCCTTTGCGCGCCGCTATTTATCTTATTTTCCAGCCAATTTCAGTGAAAAGCCACCGATTGCTGAGGCAAAGCCGCCAAAAGAGTTTGAAAAAACCATTGAAGATATTCTTCCAGCCAACCAAAATGCACCATTTAATATGTATGACCTCATTGATCGTATTATCGACGAAGGATCGTTTTGCGAAATTAAAAAGCTATTTGCCCCTGAATTAATTACAGGGATTGCACGCATCAATGGGCAGCCGATTGGCATTGTCGCGAATCAGCCGCGCGCCAAAGGCGGTGTGTTATTTCACGATTCCGCTGATAAAGCAGCGAAATTCATTACCCTTTGCGACGCATTCAATATTCCGCTTCTATTCTTAGCGGACATTCCGGGATTTATGATCGGCACGAAAGTAGAGCGCGCTGGCATTATTCGTCATGGTGCAAAAATGATTTCGGCGATGTCAGAAGCCACCGTTCCGAAAATTTCTGTCATTGTGCGAAAAGCGTATGGTGCAGGGCTTTATGCGATGGCGGGACCGGCGTTTGAACCGGATTGCTGCTTAGCGTTTCCGAACGCACAAATTGCTGTGATGGGACCGGAAGCGGCTGTCAATGCGGTCTATGCGAATAAAATTGCCGAGTTACCTGAAGAGGAGCGTGCCGCCTTTATCGAACAAAAACGGGAGGAATATCGCCGCGATATCGACATTTACCGTCTCGCTTCGGAAATGGTGATCGACGGTATCATCGCTCCGAATGCGCTTCGTGATGAACTTATTCGTCGATTTGACGCGTACATGTCGAAATATATGACATTTTCAGAGAGAAAGCACGGCGTTTATCCGGTGTAAAAACAAAAAGGGGTGAAGAGGAAACCATGAAACCAGTCTACACCGATTTTGTAGAGGCAGTGAAGGATATTCAAGACGGTATGACCATCATGGTCGGCGGCTTTGGCTTATGCGGGATTCCAGAAAATCTAATTCTCGCGCTTGCGGAAACGGGGGTGAAAAACTTAACCGTTATTTCAAACAACTGCGGCATTGATGATTGGGGACTCGGCATTTTATTAAAAAACAGGCAAATCAAAAAAATGATTGGCTCCTATGTCGGGGAAAACAAAGAATTTGAACGGCAAGTTCTCTCTGGAGAGATCGAAGTAGAGCTCATTCCTCAGGGAACATTAGCAGAAAAAATTCGAGCGGGCGGCGCAGGAATTCCTGCGTTTTATACCCCTGCTGGAGTCGGCACACCGGTTGCCAAAGGAAAAGAAACGCGCGTGTTCCATGGACGTGAATATTTGTTAGAGGAAGCGGTGACAGCGGATTTTAGCCTCATTCGTGCCTGGAAAGCAGATAAAATGGGAAATTTAGTCTACCGAAAAACGGCGAGAAATTTTAATCCGATGATTGCCGCTGCTGGAAAAGTCACGATTGCCGAAGTAGAAGAGCTCGTCGACATCGGTGAGCTTGATCCGGATCACATCCATACCCCAAGCATTTACGTGCAACGCCTCATTGTCGGCAAGCAAGAAAAACGAATCGAACGATTAACGGTACGGGGGTGAGCGTGATGAGTATTCGTGAAAAAATTGCAAGAAGAGCAGAAAAAGAAATTCAAAACGGATATTATGTCAATTTGGGCATCGGCATGCCAACGTTAGTCGCAAACTTCATTTCTCCAGAGAAACAAGTCGTTTTGCAGTCAGAAAATGGACTGTTAGGAATCGGTCCTTATCCGACGCAAGAAGAAGTCGATCCGGACTTAATTAACGCTGGAAAAGAAACGGTTACTGCCATTAAAGGGGCGGCGTTTTTTGACAGCGCCGAGTCGTTTGCGATGATTCGCGGCGGTCATATTGATGTCGCCATTTTAGGAGGCATGGAAGTATCCGAAAAAGGAGACCTTGCGAACTGGATGATTCCTGGGAAAATGATTAAAGGCATGGGCGGAGCGATGGACCTCGTTCATGGCGCAAGAAAAATTATTGTCATTATGGAACATGTCAACAAAAACGGTGAACCGAAAATTTTAAAACAGTGCAAACTTCCATTAACGGGGCGACAAGTCGTGCATCGTATTATTACTGACCGTGCTGTCATCGATGTTACCGACAACGGCTTAAAATTGGTCGAAGTAGCGAAAGGCTATACGATCGAAGAGGTTAAAGCCTCCACAGAGCCGTCCTTATTCATCGACGATAACGTGAAACTAGACGCGTATTAAACTAACCCTCTTGCAAAAAAGCAAAAAATTAAGTATTATAGTGATTACCTGCTGCGTTGTACGTGAACGAATGAAGTTTCAACCGATGGCTGTAAAGAGGGAGTTCTATATCGAAACGGGAATGTCATGCCTCCCATTGATGATGGCAGAGGACGACAAGAACGTTTCTGCGAACACCCACCTAGTGGAGTGTGGTTGAGAAACTCCATTCAAACAACGGCAAATCGCGGCACTTTCATTGTAATGAAAAGCCGATCTCTACAGATAGAGATCGGCTTTTTTCTTTTTGTAAACATGTTTTTCTGATTTGTTGGAGCAATATTGTTGATTTCTCTTACAAACGTGTTATAATCATAATTCGTGTAGGAATAATTCGCATAAGAACTATTTGTAATGAAAATAAAAAGGGGGGAGGATCGTGGAGAAAGCTGGACGCGAAATCATGTATTCCGTGTTTCGGATTCAGAAGGCGCTGTACCGGCTCGTTCGTGAAGATGCGACTAGAGTCGGAATTACGGAAGTACAACTCATCGTTCTATACACATTGTTTAAAAAAGAGAATATTCGGTTAAATGATTTAGCTGAGAAATTAAACATGAGTAATAGCACTGTTAGTGGGACCATTGATCGGCTTGTCAGTGCCGGGCTAGTCATGCGGGAAACATCTAGAGAGGACCGACGTGCTGTCACGCTTCGTTTAACCGAAAAAGGAAGAGAAAAGCTAATAGAAGCCTTCAATCATGAATCCGTTCTCGTACAGCGGTTACGAAAAATAGAAAATGAAATAGAAGCCGCTGATATTGAGAAGTTATTATCGATTCACCAAACCATTAAAGACATTTTACTAGGGGAGGAATAGGACGTGAACGTAAGACGTTTGATTACCTTAAATATCATTGTGCTTATCTTATTAGTGGCAGGTGGATTCGCCGCTTATTATTATGTTAATGAAACAACGAACTATATTAAAACAGATAATGCTCGAATCGATGGGCAGGCGATTACGATTTCGTCACCGATTTCTGGAAAACTTATTAGTTGGTCTGGTGATGTAGGAAAAACATTTGACAGCGGTGATAAAATTGGGGAAGTGTCTGACGGGGAACATACTGTTCCAATTACGGTTCCTCACCATACAACCATCGTCCAACAAAATACTGTTACAAACTCTGTTGTCGCCGCGGGTATGTCTTTGGCACGTGGCTACGATTTAGATGATTTATGGGTTACAGCAAACATTGAGGAAACTAAAATTGAAGATGTGAAAGTCGGTCAAGATGTCGATATTTACGTCGATGCTTATCCAGATCGCAAATTTACAGGAAAGGTTGAAAAGCTTGGATTTGCGACAGCGAATACATTTAGTTTACTTCCAAGCTCCAATAATACAGGAAACTATACGAAAGTGACCCAAGTTATTCCGATTACGATTTCCATTGACAATTATAACGGGGCGGGGTTAGTACCAGGAATGAACGTCACCGTTCGCATTCACAAGTAGGTGATCGGTATGTCAACATTTTTAACCGCGTATATTGTTTTTTCAATTCTTGTTCTTGTTGTACTGAATTACGCAATAAGAAAAAGAAGAAACGCACCCGTCCTGCGCGAAGAAGCAGAAACGGCTGAACGTGTTCAACCGATAGATGAAGAGTCTCAAGCAGCACCGCCTCCAAATCAAGGAGGAATGATGAATATTGGCAGCAGCCGTATAAAAGTCGTTGCCACCATCATGCTCGGGGCGTTCGTAGCGATTTTGAATCAAACCTTAATTAACGTTGCTCTTCCACATATGATGAGCGATTTTAATGTTGAAACATCGACGATTCAATGGCTTGTGACTGGCTATATGTTAGTCAACGGCGTATTAATTCCGATTAGCCCGTTTTTAATTGCCAAGTTTCCAACGAAAAAGCTGTTCCTTTCGGGGATGACGCTGTTTGCGGCTGGTGCTCTCATTTGTTCATTTGCCCCTTCGTTCGCGGTTATTTTAACCGGTCGTCTCATTCAAGCCGTTGGTGCGGGGATTATCATGCAATTAATGATGGTTATTATGTTGAACATCTTCCCGCCAGAAAAACGTGGAGTGGCGATGGGGACAGTCGGGATTGCAATGATGTTTGCGCCGGCGGTCGGACCGACATTGTCCGGTTGGATTGTCGAACATTATTCATGGCGTTTACTCTTTTATATCGTGCTGCCGATTGCGATTGCCGATATTATCCTTGCTTTTCTTTGGTTAAAAAACACGCCAAAAACGGCGAATCCTACGTTGGATGTTCGTGGAGCGATTTACTCTACGATCGGATTCGGTGGAGTGTTATACGGCTTTAGTGAAGCGGGAAGTAACGGCTGGGGCAGTACAGAGGTAGCGGTATCAATTATTATTGGTGTATTGTTTTTAATTTTATTTACATGGCGCTGTTTAACTGTTGACAATCCAATTTTGAACTTACGTGTGTTCAAATATAACACTTTCACATTGACAACGATTATTGGCTGCGTCATTAACATGGCGATGTTTGCAGCGATGGTACTGCTTCCAGTATATTTACAAAACATTCGCGGCTTTACGCCGCTTGAGTCCGGGTTATTGCTATTACCAGGGGCAATTGTGATGGCAATTATGTCTCCGATTTCGGGAGCGATTTTCGACCGAATCGGTGCGCGTTTATTGGCCATTGTCGGGTTAACGATTACCGTTATCACAACGTGGGAATTCAGCCGGCTCACATTAGAGACACCGTATCGCCACATTTTATGGCTCTATATTTTCCGAATGTTTGGCATGTCTATGCTGTCGATGACGATTATGACCGCAGGATTGAACCAGCTGCCGCGTCAGCTATATAGCCATGGTACAGCAACAGCCAATACGTTGCGCCAAGTGGCTTCATCGCTAGGAACAGCATTTCTTGTTACAGTCATGTCAAACCGGGCAAAATTCCATGCGGAAAATTATACAAACGAAATGACAACGAATAACCCGGTCGTGACTGATATGATTGCGCAATTGAAACAATTGATTCCAAGCGACCAGGTGATTACGCAACTTCTGTACGGAATGGTTCAACAACGTTCTACTGTAGAAGGAATTAACGATTCATTTATTGTTGCAACAGGTCTTGCGCTTCTCGCGTTAATCTTATCGCTCTTTTTAAAAGGGAAAAAGAATGATATAACCTCTTCTTAATAAAAAACCACCTTTCATGAACCGCCTATGAAAGGCGGTTTTTTTGTTTATGTACGAAAAATAGCTGCTGCCATCGAATCGTATAAAAGCGACAGAATAGGGGGGATTCGGTTGGAAGAAAGTCGAGTATTGAAAAGAAAGAAACAAAAACGAAAAAAGGGAAAAATGTGGATTATTTGGACTGCGGCTGCTTTGATTGTTTGCAGTTTTGCTGCAATTCAATTCTATATTGCTACGCGTGATATTGGTGCTCTTGCAGAGCCGCTTCCAGCTCCTACGATGATTTATGACCGAAACGGAAAGGTGGCTAGTAAAATTTCTGTGGCAAAGATGGATCCGGTATCGATCGATCGCATACCAAATCATTTTTTAGAAGCGGTTGTTGCGACAGAAGATCACCGTTTTTATGAACATGATGGCATCGATTATCAAGGAATTTTACGTGCGCTCATTCGCAATATCGAAGCAGGTGAATGGGTCGAAGGCGGTAGCACGATCACCCAGCAACTAGCGAAAAACGTCTTTTTAACGAATGAAAAAACGTTGCGGAGAAAATGGGAAGAATGGTTCATCGCCAAAAAGATCGAACGAACATACTCGAAAAAAGATATTTTAGAGATGTATGTCAATCGAGTTTATTTTGGAGAAGGGGCGTGGGGTGTAAAAAAAGCAGCAGAGACGTATTTTGGAAAGGATGTTTCTGATTTAACTGTGAGCGAATCAGCGCTATTAGCGGGGCTCATTAAAGCCCCTTCTTCTCTTTCTCCGTTCAAACATTACGAAAAGGCGATGGCGAGGAGAAATATCGTTCTCGGTTTAATGAAAGAACAAGGATTTATCGATGAGAAGACGTTTTTACGTGCGAAACAAGAAAAAATTGTATTGCGAAAAGAAAAGACGGATCCATATCAAGGAAAATATCCGTATTATGTCGACCATCTCATCGATGAGGCAATATATCAATACCATTTGACGCAAAGCGAAGTGCTTTCTGGGGGATTGCGTATTTATACCGAACTTGACCAACATATGCAACAAGCATTAGAAGCGGTATACAAAAACGATGAACTTTTCCCGAAAGGAACGAATGACCAGCTTGTTCAAAGCGGGGCGGTGTTACTTGACCCGAGATCGGGTGGGATTACTGCTTTGATTGGTGGTCGAGGTGAGCATGTCTTTCGCGGATTTAACCGGGCGACTCAATTGAAGCGACAGCCCGGCTCGACGATGAAACCACTCGCTGTATATACACCAGCGCTAGAACAAGGGTATCACATCTTTGACGAACTAAAAGACGAACCGATGGACTTTAACGGTTACCGTCCAGAAAACTACGATCATACGTATCGTGGGCGTGTGACGATGTATGAGGCTGTCGTTCATTCCCTCAACGTTCCGGCGGTATGGCTTCTTGATCAAATTGGGCTTGAGAAAGGGGTAAACGCTGTTCAACGATTTGGGATTCCTCTTGAAGAAGAAGATCATTATTTAGGAATAGCTTTAGGCGGACTACAACATGGGGTGTCACCATTACAAATGGCCGAAGCCTATTCCGTTTTTCCAAATGAAGGAGTTCGAACAGAGGCACACATCATTACAAAAATTATTGATCAAAATGGAAACGAAATTGCTAAATGGAAGAAACACGCAGTGCGAGTGACAACGAAAGAAGCAGCACAAAAAATGACGTTTATGCTTCAAGGAGTTATGAAAGAAGGAACGGGAAAGCGTGCAAATATTCCTGGAAGAGCATTGGCAGGAAAAACTGGCTCAACCCAAGTTCCGCTTGGTAGTATCAACGGTGTTAAAGATCAGTGGTTTGTCGGATTCACCCCGCAACTTGTAGGGGCAGTATGGCTCGGATATGATCGGACAGACGAACATCATTATTTACAAACGACGAGCAGTCAAACGGTAGCGGTGATTTTTCGTGAAATTATGGAAAAAGCTCTCGAAGGAATACCGCCAAAATCATTTTCGTACTCCATGCTGAAAACAGAAAAACGTCAATTACAGAAATTTTATGAACAAAGAGAGAAAGAAAAAGAAGAGAAGAAGCGTGAAAAAGAGTATCCATCAAGACCGAGAAAAGTGAAGGAAAAGCTGCCACACCATCCCCATGAAAAGAAACAAAAAGAAAAAAGTCATAAGCATGAATAAGTAGAGAAGCGGATTGGTTGAATTAAGCCAATCCGTTTTTCTTATCGTTCTAACGAGAATATTTCGATCATATATATAGGACAAGTTCAGAGGAAAGGGGTTTTTCACATGGCGCACTTTGGTTCCAAAGGCTGGCTTGTGAAGCAACTGAAGGACGTCGGAATTCGGCGTCATCCGGTTGAACTGAAAAAATTAGAAACGTATAAGTCATCAATTTTGTATGGGCTATATAAAAAATATGTGATGAAAAAATTGAGTTAACCGGGCGAATTTTTCGTTCGGTTTGTTTTTTAGAAACAGATAGGTGATTATAATAGATAGGTAAGGAAGAAAGGAACGGTGGAGAAATGGATAAAAAAAAAAAAAGAAAACGTTTGAAGTAGGGGCGAATGAAACGATTGAACAATGTCTACAGCGCATGAAGGACGAAGGATATGCTCCGATACGACGTGTTGAAGAGCCGATCTTTCATGAAGTGGAAAGGAACGGAGAGCGGATCATTGAACCGTGCGGAAGAAAAGTAATTTTCGAAGGAATACGCAACGAATAAACCAGAATACCTCCTAGGGCATTCTGGTTATTCTTGCAAATCCCGTGTTTTTTGGCGATTCGATGCTCCCCGGTAGGGTTGCCGCTGGATGATTCATATCCAACTCGATATGCATAGTTTTTCGGCGCATGAACAGCGTTGTGCATGTTATATTGCTCTAAATCTTGTTGGAATTGGCGATCACTTAGATGTTTTTCTATCGATCATTATATGATGCGCCAATCGACAGTATTATGTGAACATTGTTAAACGAACATAAAAATACTCCTTTCCTTTCACTTCAAAATCAGTGTCATTCTCTCTTTTATTACCAAAGCAAATCATCCTTTTTTCGCTTTTTCTATTGTCTGCAAACATAAATATCGATAAAATGGGATTAGTTTAAGGCGGAGCGATTGTTCTTTCGCTCAGGCGTGAGCCTTTTGACCATCATAGCTGAAAAGGGGAGACAAATATGATTCATCACACTTGGTTGAAACGTCCAACCATGAAAAAAGTAAAATGTGTACATACGAATGCGGAAAAGTACATCGTTGACCATGTGTTAACACCGGGAAAAACGTATGAAGTGAAAAATGAAACGGAAGAATTTTATTTTATCATCGATAACACCGGCAAAGTCGGTGGTTTTTACAAAGATTATTTTGAAGTAGTAGAAGAGGCGAAATAAAATCGCCTCTGAAATATTTTGCTGTTATGAAACAAGGCTGTCTTTGTTCTTCACGGAGACAGTCTTTTACCTATTGAGAAACGAGTGCTTTCTCTTTCGGTAACCACCATGTGAGTACTCCGAGCAGCGGAAGAAAGCTGCACAATATCATAAGAATGTTCAAATTATACAAATCAGCAATTTTTCCAAGAACAACAGCCCCAAGCGCCCCCATCCCAAACGCGAGACCAACGATCAGCCCCGACGCCATACCGACATTTCCGGGAAGCAATTCTTGAGCATACACGACAAATGTGGAAAAACTTAATGATAAAATAAACCCAGCAAGAAAAACGACAGGCAGTATCCATGCAAGCGGAAGATACGGAAGCATGAGGGCAAACGGTGCAGTGCCGAGTGTCGAAAATAACATTAAATTTCGTTTTCCAAATCGATCTGCTAGAGGTCCGCCTACAAATGTACCGATTGCTCCGGCGATCATAAATACAAACAAATAAACCTGTGCTTCTTGAATCGGCACATGATAGTGTTTCATCAAATAAAATTGATAATAGTTTGAAATGCCAGCGGAGTACCATGACCGCGCAAACACTAAAAAGATTAATAGCGACAAAGCGAAGATGATATTTTGGCGTTGTCTTGGATTTGCTTTGTCGGCTTTCGCCTGTTTACGAATGGTTCCGTATTGTTTGAGGCGGTTAGAATACCATCGTGACACGCGAAACAAAAGGACGATACCAAAAGCAGCAATAACGGTGAACCAAACCGCGCCTTTTTGCCCAAACGGAACAAAAATCAGTGCCGTAAATAGTGGAGCAAGGGCATTCCCCGTATTCCCGCCCACTTGGTAAATGGATTGGGCAAATCCTCTTCTTGCTCCTGCTGCAAAATATACAACGCGTGATCCTTCCGGATGAAAAATGGCTGAGCCGAACCCTACAAACAAGACGGATAATAAGACAAAGAAAAAATGCGGTGCAAACGCAAGCCCTACCATGCCCAGCAAGCTCGCTGCCATTCCGAGCGGAAGAAAGTAAGGAGAAGGGGTTCGGTCCGTAAAAAAGCCGACAACCGGTTGCATCACCGAGGAAGTCATATTTAACGTAAATGCGATCCATCCGATGGCCGTATATGATAAATTCATTGATTTCTCCAAAATCGGAAACAGGGCAGGAATGACCGCTTGCATCGAGTCGTTTAATAAGTGACCAATACTAATGGCAATTAAAATGGGATATACCGTTGTATGTACTCCTGTCATACGTTGAAGATTTGTTTCCACGTTTCTCCATCCTCCTTATCGTTTTCAAAAAAAATCCCCTTCGTGGAAAGCGAAGGGAGGCATTTTATTCTTTATTCCATTATAACCCATTTGATGATGGTCGCAATAAAAAGGTTTTTTACAAATAGCATATGTTTCACAAACATAGAGATACATTATTATCTTAGTTTCTCTTTCCCAGATGTATCAATTGAAATTTCTACTTTAATCTTTTTTAAATTTTCGTCTGTTAATGGAATCTTTCCGTTTTCGGAAAACTTCTTCCAATCTTCTGAGTTTTTGCGATACATCACTTCAGAGAGATTAAGGATATCAATATCATATTTTATCCCTAACTTGTAGAGGCTTCTTATTTCATCTTCCACTGCTTTTTGTGCCAAGCGAATTAATTGTGTTTCTGTTAATTTTTCCCTTAACTCAAGCACACTTCCACTGCCGGATACCTCTATGTTAAATACAGGAGTATTTCCTTTGATTTGGTAGGAAATCTTTGAATTAGGATTAAGAACATTTATAGATGCAACTACTTTGTTTCCTTTTTTTACATAAATGGGAGTTCTGCTTATTTTTTTTTCAAGCCACCTGATTCCCAGCAACTTAGAGCGATCAATGCATTTTTGAAGCTCATAGTGATCAACAAAGCAAATTCCTTTTAAATTTAACATCGATTTTTCTTTATTATTTTCCTCCCAATTACGCGTAGTAATGTTGAGATAAGGGAGCCGCGCTGTTTTTGAAGCTTCATTGATATCAGCTATAAAAAGATTTAAGCGAATCGGCCGAATAAATGAACTTTGTTTAAAAATCTCTTCAGGATTTGATAATAAAGAATAGTATGGGGTTGTATGCAAAAATGGTGTTGTCTCAAAAAGTTTTTTTAATGGCTCATCTGTCGCATAAACCCATATTGTATGCCTAATTTCGTTATATCGGTTTAAAACATCTAAGACGTCTTGCAGTACTGCTTTCTTCAGCGCTCTTTTTGTAAACACGATACTTTTCGCATGCCCCCATGATACCCTTCGTTGAATCGAAGTATACAGCTTATCGGTTGCAATATTAAACGTTTCGCCTGTGGCTTTTCCAACGACAACGGATGTTTTTTCCTGAGTACCTCCAGTTTCCACTTTTGCTAATCCGGTGAAGCTAAAGAGCTGAACATAAACGATAAAATGATCATCTTTATAATCAACACCTATGGAATCAACATACACCAGATGATCAATATTTTGTGCTCCCCAGCACCCTGTCAGCAAAAATATAGAGATCATAAGGGGAAAGGCGGTTTTGAATTTCAATTCGCTCCCCCCTTCGATGTATCGTCCTGCGGTTTTACCAAACCCGCCCTTTTTTTGAATAGTTTCCAACCATTTGGGATTAAGGGTTTCAAAATATCCATGGTTGGTGGAGAGAATGGAGTAAGATATGGAATTCCAAATATAGTTAAATTTGCTGTATATGTTAAAAGTAAAAATAAAGAAGCGATAAACCCAAATAACCCTAGTACAGAAGAAGCGATTAAGACAATAAAACGCAACAATGTCACGGTTCCCGATAAGTTTTGATTCACTAATGTAAACGTGGCAATTACGGAAATAGCCGCTACAACAAGGCTTCCCGGTGTCGATAAGCCAGCGTTGACAGCCGATTGTCCAATAATCAATCCGCCGACAACCGATAATGTTTGACCGATCGCTAACGGCAAGCGCATGCCCGCTTCTTTAAAAATTTCGAACAACCCTACCATGATAAACATTTCGAGTGGAGTAGGTAGCGGTACTCCTTGCCTTGAAAGCACAATGGTTGCTAAGAGAGTGAATGGTATTTCGTCTTGATGAAACGATAATAAGGAGACCCAAAATCCGGGTAAATAAATAGACACAGAAACGCCCAACAAGCGAAGGAGTCTCTGAAAAATGACGAAGATAGGTAATGTAACGGTATCTTCCGATGTATTCAGTAAAAACAATAAGTTTCCTGGACCAATAATGACGGTAGGAGCACCGTCTAATAAGATGATAAATCTTCCATTTAATAAACAATTCGCTGCAAAATCCGGCCGTCCTGTGTATGCAAATAACGGAAACAGCGAGAAACTTTTGTCGCCAATCAGTTCTTCCAACTGATTGGTACTCGTAATGGAATCAATATTTACATGTAAAATTCTTTTTTTTACCTCATGAATCATTTCGCGGTTCGCGATATCATCCATGTACATTAATCCCACTTTTGTTTGACTTCTTGTTCCAACGATAAATTGTTCATAAAAGAGCTTATGAGATTTCACTCGCTTGCGGATGAGTGCGACGTTTTTCGAAATTTCCTCAATAAAACCGTCTTTCGGACCGCGGATTGACACTTCCGTGTTCGGCTCTTCCGGGTTGCGGTTCGGCGGATTGGCAAGCGTAAGGGAATATAAAACATCCGCTTCTTGAAAGTAGACTAATAAATCACCGTTAAAGAGAAGATAGTTCAGATCATCAATCAGCACTTCTTTTCCAATCAACTCCATTGGCATCAGTTTATTTGCTTCAATTTCCTCCACCGACTGGCAAGGATATTCGCGGCACATTTCGCGAAACATTGGAAATATAGCCTGTTTCATAAGCTGGGTATCACACAGCTCCTCACAATAGACAAACGCTAAGGTAAGTGTGCCGCTTGCGGTTTTTGCCGGTTGAATCGTCGAAGTAAGAATTGCGACATCTTTGCAATTAGAAAAATGATCGCGCAAAGTTTGCTCGGAAATGATGAGTGTTTCCTGTCCGCTATGATCATTTTTATTATTTCTGATTTGTGGTGCTCTTGAAGGAATTTGCATGATTAAGCTCTCCTCTTTTTTAAATATGAAATGAGTGCCAATATTCCAATGAATAAAGAGAGAGATAGAATGGATAGCAGCGAAAGCGGTAAAACAAATTTATATAGCAAATCTAAAAATTTGTCGTCGCTGATTGGAATCAATGCGGCTAAAAAAATGGTGATATAAATTACGATTAGAATCCATAATCGTGATTTTTTATCCGTTACATGAAATAGCTCTGGTATAAGCGCAGTAACCAGAGAAATGCGGATAAACGCTCCAGACATCCACTGATAAACAGAAAGAAAATCAAGATATTCAATGTACGTTCCTAATTTGATTAATCGCCATTGTTCAAACGCCGGGTAACGTAAATTCGCTGCTTCTTTCGGTCCGAATTCAATAATCGCACCAATCGTTGGACCAATGCATAAGCTTGCGGCGAGAACACTAATGATGAAAAGTGCTGTAAAAGAAAATCGAGCTTGAAGATGATGTTGCATGAATAGAATAATAAAAATTTCTACATATCCGGCACCGACATAAATCATCCCTTGTAAAACAGGAGTAAAGCCATTTTCCATGATTGGCTTTAATAATGAATAATCTTTATGCGGCGCGGTTGCGATCATCACTAAAATCCCAAAAAGAATGACAAACGGAAAAATAATGACCGCCGTCTTTGCGATGGATGGTATGCCATAATAGGCGTTATAAAAGCACATCGCTGTAATGGTTAACAAAACAGCCCAATCGGGTGTGCGCGTTAAGTAGGTAGTAGTAGTAAACGTAACCGTGTCACTGAGCGTAATATAGCCTATAACAAGTAATAATAGACTTCCAACAATAGACACAAAATATGCAATGGCACTTTTAAATTCGTTTTTTAACCATAAGAATAAATTCATTTGATTGGATTGCTTAATGACAAAGTACAAAAGCGGAAGCCACAATGGCAATGCAACAAGGGCTGTGAGTGCCGAAATCCACGCATCACGGCCGGCTGCGTCTAATAGCAACGGGATCACAATAACATGATTCATTAGCCCAATCGATAACATAAATATACAAACCAGTTGTACTGTACTTAACGAACGATTATTCACAGCGGACACCTTTCTTTGGCTAACTATGTTGCTATTTTTTCCAAAAGAGGCAATGCCTATTCTTTTTCGTAATATACATGAAATAATATACAAAAATAGTAATGTGTATTTGACGATAATTTGATACAATGAAACAAAATTCAGTGATATTCATATAGGGAAAGGATGGGAACGATGAGAATGTATTGCGATTTATTTGAAAACGATCAACCTGCTGTTCACTTTTAAGACGAGGTGAGCAGCTAGTAACCGCGCCTCGTCTTAGGGATGATGGTGTTTTTAAATCCCTATGAGGACGGAGGTTTGTTTCAATGAAAAATACATTTTTCGGCGCTTTATATTTATCGTTAGCAGCTAGCATCTGGGGCGGGATGTATGTTGTCAGCAAATATGTCCTCGATTTCGTTCCGCCATTTACGTTAGTGTGGCTTCGTTATGTCATCGCGTTCGTTGTTTTATTCGGGATATTAAAAGTCCATCAATATAAAACAAAAACGAGTATTTCCATTGGAAAACAAGATTGGTTTTTGTTAGGATGGATCGGCTTTATCGGCTATTTTGTTTCCATCTCATTGCAGTTTATCGGAACAAAATTATCTGATGCGCATACCGGAGCGTTAATCACGTCAGCAACTCCGGCGTTTATTATCTTGTTTGCAAGATTTGTTTTAAATGAGTTGATTACCTTGAGAAAAGCCATTGCTCTTTTGCTGGCTTCCATTGGAGTTATCATCGTCATCGGTTTTGACAATAGCGGTGGATCATCATTTTGGGGAAATATAGTGTTACTTGGGGCAGCGCTGACATGGGCGCTTTTATCTGTGTATGTGAAAGTGGCCTCCACTCGCTTTTCGGTCTTGACGATCACAACATATGCCATTTGGTTTGCCTTATTATTCACTACCCCGATTATGCTTTGGGAACTACATGAACAACCTGTTTCTTTTCCTAACATGATCGTTGTATTTGGAATACTGTATCTTGGAATTATTTCGACAGCAGGGGCGTTTTTTCTCTGGAATAAAGGAATGGAAATGATGGATGCGGGGATCGGCTCGTTATTTTTCTTTTTTCAGCCGCTCGTCGGCGCTGTTTTTGGCTTTTTGTTTTTACATGAACAGATGACCGCTTCGTTTTATTTAGGCGGGCTGCTGATTATCATAGGGGTGTTTATTGCCGTTATGTCTCCTATCCATCATCGTCAGTCAAAAGAAGGGAAGAATTATGGTCGCTCAAGTCTCTAATCGAATAAAAGGACTAATAATGGTCATCACCGGTGCAACGCTTTGGGGATTATCAGGGACAGCGGCACAAGTGTTATTTCAAGAAAAGCAAATAACCGCAGAATGGCTTGTCGTTGTGCGAATGATTCTTGCAGGAAGCGTATTACTATTGTTTGCGGCATACAAACGGATGGCAATATTTTCGCTCTGGACCGACATCAAAAGCGTAGTAAATTTATTATTGTTTGGATTTGTCGGCATGCTTGGAGTGCAATATACGTATTTTGCATCGATCGCCACCGGCAATGCCGCTACAGCCACGCTATTGCAATACTTAGCTCCTGTATACATTGTTATATACGTGATGGTTGTCCAAAAGCATCGTCCATCGAAAGAGGTGACGTTTGCCATTTTATTAGCCCTTCTAGGAACCTTTCTATTGATTACAAATGGTTCGACAGGAGAATTAAAAGTATCGCTCATTTCTGTCATTTGGGGGATTCTTTCGGGTGTTGCTTTAGCGTTTTATACGTTATCTTCGGCACAGATGTTGAAAAAATGGCACTCCGTCATCGTTGTCGGCTGGGGAATGGTCATCGGTGGGGGAGGCATGTGTTTTATTTTTCCTCCTTTTCCTTTGCCGTCGGTTCACTGGGATATGGAGACATGGCTACTTATCTTATTTGTCGTTGTATTTGGCACTTTATTAGCCTTTTTATTGTTTGTCGAAAGCATTCGCTACTTATCGCCGACGGAATCGAGCCTACTATCTAGCGTAGAGCCGCTATCGGCCGTAGTAGCCTCGATCGCTTTTTTACATGTCCCGTTCGGCCTGTTCCAAACCATTGGAGCTGTTTGCATTACTGTGACGGTTCTCTTGTTGTCTCAGAAAAAAGAGAGACAATCCTCACGTTCGACAACATCTATATTATAAAAAACGAGGGATGTTGACTAGGTCGACATCCCTTGTTTTGTTTATTCAACAAGTAAAATTCTCCTTAGAGGACATAATCAGACTTGCATCCGCTCATAATGAATAATAACGAATGTGCGCAGGAGGGCGGGTATGAAGCTCATTCATCTTACATTAGAACTCGTCACAGGGTTTGTTTTTTTGTTTCTCATTGTCAAAGTGATTGGAAAAAAGCTGATTAACCAGATGACCCCTTTTACGTTTATTTCTGCTCTTGTGTTGGGAGAATTGCTTGGAAATGCACTGTATGATGATCAGATTAGCGTATTTTATGTTATCTATTCAATGGGGATATGGGGACTGTTGCTTTTCCTTGTCGAATATATCGGGCAAAAATTTTTACGCTTTCGTGGCATTGCAGAAGGGAAACCATCAGCTCTGATTAAAAACGGCATTATCGATTGGGAGGAGTTAAAGAAAAATCGAATAACGCTCAATCAATTACAAAGTTTGCTTCGCCAAAACGAAACGTTTTCCATTCGTGAAGTAGCATTTTGTTATTTAGAGGCCAACGGCTCGATCAGCGTGATCAAAAAAGCGAAATATCAAAAAACGATCCGGGAAGATTTTCGTATGCCGCCACAACCTGTTCATGTTCCCGTCACGCTCATTCGCGATGGGGAAGTGCTTTTAGACGAGCTTCGCGATGCAGGAAAAGATGAAATCTGGTTACAACGCGAACTGCGCGCACAAGGAATTTCTAACTATAAAGACGTATTGATTGCCGAATGGCTTGAGGGAGACGGACTATTTGCGCAAACATATGAATAGTACAACAACAAATGAAAAGAGGGCATACATCCCTCTTTTTCTCATGATTAGTTCGTAGCCTTAGGAAACGTAATCGTTAACGTAGTTCCTTTATTTACCTCGCTTTGAATATGCAACATTCCCTGCATCGTTTGAATCATCTTTACAGCTACCATTGTTCCAAGACCGGTTCCCTTTTCTTTTGTACTAAAGTATGGCTCACCAAAACGGCTCACTTGTTCCGCTGTCATTCCCACTCCTGTATCTTTAATGGCAATGATGACATGATTCCCATGCAAGCGGGATGAAATCGTTAATGTTCCTCCATTTGGCATGGCTTCGATGCTGTTTTTTATCAAATTCAAAAAACATTGTTGAAAGTACTGAATATTTCCAACAATCATACCGGGCTGCAGTTCCTCAACAATTTCAATCGAGTTCATATGAGCCATTGGTGCTAACATCTGAACGACCTTTCGCAATTCCATATCTACCATGAGACGTTCCACCTTGTTCGATGCTGGTTTGGCAAAGGTTAAATAATCGTTAATAATTTCTTCCGCTCGATTAATTTCGTCTAAAGCAATTTGAATGTAACGATCTTTTGTATCTTGTGGAAGAGAAGGGGTTTTTAATAATTGAATAAATCCTTTTACAACGGTTAATGGATTGCGAATTTCGTGTGAAATGCTGGCCGCAAGCTGACTAACCACTTCCATTTTCTCGACTTTTACTAGTTTTGAGCGCATCATAATCGCTTCTTTTAATGTTTCCATAATATACACAACAAATAGCATCCCAATCGGAGGAAGCAAGATGAAATAAACAATATAAGAATCCGTTACTGGAAAATGAGCGATGATGATGGCAAGAAACGTGGTAAGAATCGCCAGAAGAAAGGTTAACCAAACCGACATAGAGAGCTTGTTTGGGCGTTTTAATGTCTTAAATGTTGGCGAAATGAGAGCCGTGACGCCAAACATGGTCATATACACTATCGCAGTAAGATGCTCAAACCCGTAAATCAGAAAGCGGGCAGCTAGCAAAATCAGCAGCAAAATAAAGCCGACGATTCCACCACCATACAGTGTGCCTAGAAGAAAAGGAATTTGTCGCAAATCATGAATGCAATGCTCATCAATGTAAATGGGAAATTTCATGCATAAAATTAACGGAAATCCCATGCAAATGGTAAGGAGAGCATTTCTGTATGATTTTCTCTTTTTAAATATCTCCCCGTGATCATAAATAAAGTAAAAAACAAATACGCTCACTAAAATATAAAACAAATTGTTTAATACATGTTGATTTATATAAGCCCCCATATAATATCTCCCATCTACGAAAATTCAACACTATTATTATACGGAAAGAATGCGTTTGAAAAAATAGCTTTTTTATTAAGGAAACAGACATTGCTGCAAAAAGAGAGTTGCTATCATTACCAATTTCTTTTATGATTATAACTGTAATATATGAAATAATACAGTTAGTACGCATGATACATCATGAAAGGAGGAGGGACATGTTCGAACTTGATCTTCGAAGCCGACAACCCATTTACGAGCAGCTGGTTGAAAAAGTGAAAGAGCTTATTATTCACGAAGTATGGAAATCTGACGAACAACTCCCATCTGTTCGTTGGCTGGCAAAAGAATTAACGATTAACCCCAACACCATTCAAAAGGCATACCGCGAACTCGAGCATCAAGGTTATATTTATTCCATCCCGGGGAAGGGGCATTTCGTTGCTCCTCAAGCGAAAACAATGACGAGGGAGAAGGTGGAAACAATGCGGAATGAATTACTTCGTCTCATTTCTGAAGCGTTATATTTAGGGATGAGCAAAGAAGATATTTTGTCCTTGATCGAGCTGGCCGAACAATCGGTGAAAGGAGGCATAAAACATGATTGAAATCATTAACATCGGGAAAGAATTTGATGATCTTGAAGCCATAAAAGGGATTAATATGCATATACAAAAAGGATCGATTTATGGCTTGCTTGGTTCTAACGGTGCTGGAAAAACGACGTTATTGAAAATGATTGCCGGCATTTATCGGCCTGACCGTGGAACAGTCAAGATTAGTCGAGAGCCGGTGTTCGAAAATCCAAACATTAAAAAAAGAGTTTTATTTTTACCAGATGCTCTTTACTTTTTTCCACATGCCACAATTCGACAAATGGCGGACTTTTATAAAAGTATATATCCATCATGGAGCGAAGAACGGTTTGCGCGGTTACAAGACGTATTTCCTCTTGATCTTCATAAAAAAATTCATCGTATGTCGAAAGGAATGCAGCGACAAGCGGCATTTTGGCTCGCCTTTTCCGTCATGCCTGATGTATTAATTCTCGATGAGCCGTTAGACGGGTTAGATGCAGTCATGCGACAAAAAGTAAAAAACTTGCTTGTCCAAGATGTAGCTGAACGTGAAATGACAGTGGTAATTTCATCCCATAATTTGCGAGAGGTTGAAGACCTTTGCGACCATATTGGCATTTTACATCAAGGAGAGCTTCTTATCGAAAAAGAATTAGATGATTTAAAGGCTGATGTTCATAAAATTCAAGTGGCATTTCACGGAGGCATTCCTGCTCGGATTCTTAACGGCCTAGAGATCGTTTATCAAGAACAGCGTGGAAGTGTGCTTTTATGCATTGTGCGTGGAAACAAAGAACAGATTATATCGTATATTAACAAGTTTGAACCAGTCATCTTTGATGTGCTCCCACTGACGTTAGAGGAAATTTTTATTTATGAAATGGGGGATGTCGGCTATGCTTTCGAAAACATTATCGTTTAATCGCGGTATCACCGTTCAAAATCTCCGCCATGTTGGATGGATTGGACTTGTTCATTTGCTCGTTTTATTGGCAGCTGTTCCGCTTCAACTCATTATGTTGTACACAAGAAGAGAGCAAAATGACGCACCTTTTTGGAATAATCTTTTTGAAATATCAGGCTCTTTCCAAGCGGTGGTTGTGTTTACTTTCCCGGTGTTGTTAGCGATCTTTTTATTTCGTTATATGCAGGTGAAAAGTTCTGCCGATTTTATGCATAGTTTACCAATTCGACGGAAAGCGTTATTTTATCAACATACGGCATTAGGAGCATTTCTGTTAGTCATCCCGGTGGTCGTCACTGCCCTTATTACTCTTATTCTTTATTATACACTAGGGATTGACGTGTTGTTTTCCGCCACTGATATTTTCCAATGGGCAGGAGAAATGTGCCTGATGGAGCTGTTCGTCTTTTTTGTCGCCGTATGGATCGGCATGATGACAGGGATGTCGGTGCTGCAAGGAGGGCTTACATATATTTTGCTTCTTTTTCCTGCGGGAATTTCCGTTCTTTTGCTCATGAACATGACATATTTGCTCACTGGGTTTGCCGCTGATTATTATTTGAATCGAGATCTCGAACATATCATTCCGTTTTTCCGATTTATGCGGATCGGCGCAGAACCATTTGCCTTCATCGAAACGTTCGTTTATCTCTTTCTGATCATCGTTTGTTACGTGCTGTCTTTATGGCTATATCAAAAACGTCATAGTGAAGCAGCAAGCCAAGCGCTTGCTTTCCCTGTATTGCGTCCGGTATTTAAATATGGAGTAGCGTTTTGTACAATGCTTGTCGGCGGTTTTTATTTCGGGGAAACACAGCAACAATTCGGCTGGATTATATTCGGATATATGACGTTTTCGATCGTTGGCTTTTTTGTCGCAGAAATGATTATTGAAAAAACATGGCGCGTGTTTGATAAGTGGAAAGGTTATCTCTATTTTTTCGTAGCGATGCTGATCGTTGGTACTTTGCTTCATTTCGATATTACAGGATACGAAAAACGAATTCCGGAGTTAGGAGAAATTGAGCAAGTGTATTTTGGCGATTCTGTTTATGATTTTATCGATAAGAAAAGCGAATACGTGCCTTACATCCAACTAGAACAAGTAAGTCAATTTTTAAAAGAAAAAGAGAATATCAAAAACGTCTACTTGTTCCATCAGCAGCTCATCGAAGATCAACCGATGCCTTCCTCCCGGTCTACAGAAACGAGATACGTTGTCATTGGCTATATTCTCAAAAACGGAGATCGCATGATTCGCTCGTATGAAGTTCCGGTAGAACAATATAAATCATTTTATCGCCCGATCATGGAATCGAAAGAGTATAAGAAAAACTACTATTTTCTTCTTCGTGACAAAGGGGTTTCGCCTGTTCGACAAGTGACAATGCGTAAGGCGGATTCGGGAGAAGAAACGGTCGTGTTAACCGAGCCGAAACAAGTCGAATCATTTTTAACCGCGCTGAAAGCGGATTTGCAAAATGAATCGGTCGATTCGATGCTTGGTAATGTCGGCGTATGGGGCGATATCGAGTTATTACAAAGCGATGGCGATATTCTTCACGTGACATGGAAAAAATCATATATGAACGTTGAACAATGGTTGAAACAGCAAAGATTGCTTTCCAAAGCAAGACTAACTGCAGAAGATGTCGATTACGCGATTGTCGTGAAAAATAAAAATATCGAAGGGAAACCGTTAACTGCTGATCCTCACTTCATACAACGATTATCAGCAAGAACTGATGTTGTACGCATCACCGATAAGAGGAAAATCGACGAATGCTTGCTCCAATCGTCATCGCCACTTGATGAGCGGCATTTGTATATCATTATATTTTATCGTTCTGACGGTTCTGATCCGCAATTGGGCGGCTTTGACGAAAAAAACGTTCCATCATTTATTCGTGAACAATTGCAATAAACCCACAAACGAGGTTAACGATGCTACGTTAGCCTCGTTTTTTTACCTATTATTCAAATGAATATTTGAATGAATTGACACATTTTTTATAATTGCACATAATATATTCAAATGAATGTTTGAATATTGAAGGTGAAATTATGGTTCAAGATATGTGCGAAGTTTTTTGTTTTGATGAAGAGAGAGTGAATGCGTTCAAACAGCGAATGGATGACATTCAAGGAGTGGAACAATTATTTAAGGCATTATCGGATGCGACGCGGCTAAAAATTGTCTATGCGCTGACGCTAGAAGAAGAGTTATGTGTTTGTGATGTCGCGAATATTATCGGTTCTACGGTCGCGACTGCTTCTCATCATTTACGTTTTCTTCGCGATATCGGCTTAGCGAAATATCGGAAAGAAGGAAAACTTGTGTTTTATTCTTTGCAAGACGAGCATGTTTACCAGCTAGTTTCGATTGCCCTTGTCCATGTAAAAGAAGGGGAGAAAAACGATGGAGAATAAACAGGTATACCGCCTTCAAGGTCTTTCATGCGCCAACTGCGCGGCACAATTCGAGAAAAATGTCAAAATGATTGATACGGTCAAAGACGCACAAGTAAATTTTGGCGCTGCAAAATTAACTGTGATGGGAAGTGCCACAATTGAACAGCTTGAACAAGCGGGAGCTTTTGATCGTATAAAAGTCATACCGGAGAAAGAACAAAAAGAAACTCCTTCCGTTCCGTTTTGGCGAAAACGAGCGAATCTATTAGCGATGATATCGGCTTTCTTCCTTTTATTTGGCTATATTGCTTCCATTTCCGTTGGTGAAAAAAGTGTTGTGACCATCGGATTATTTGCCATTAGTATCCTCATTGGCGGTTACGATTTGTTTAAAACGGGCATTGCTCATTTTTTCCGCTTTCAATTTGATATGAAAACATTAATGACGATTGCTATTATCGGTGCCGCGCTGATCGGAGAATGGCAAGAAGGAGCGGTGGTTATTTTTCTATTCGCCATCAGTGAAGCGTTAGAGCGGTACTCAATGGATAAAGCGCGTCGTTCGATTCATCGTTTAATGGAAATCGCACCGAAAAAAGCCATCGTTCGTCGAGGCGGACGGGAATACGAAGTGAATGTTGATGATTTGCAAATCGGTGATACGATCGTTATAAAACCGGGGCAAAAAATTGCGATGGACGGGATCGTCATTCGAGGAGAATCGTCCGTCAATGAAGCTGCGATTACAGGAGAGTCCATACCTGTTTATAAAACGGTTGGGGACGAAGTGTACGCGGGAGCGCTGAATGAAGAAGGAGCATTAGAAGTGCGCGTTACTAAGCGCGTCGAAGATTCGACGATTGCTAAAATCATTCATCTTGTCGAAGAAGCGCAAGCAGAACGCGCTCCATCCCAACAATTTGTTGATCGCTTTGCCCGGTATTACACGCCGGCCATTATGGTCATTGCTTTTCTTGTTGCGGTCATTCCACCGTTATGGTTAGCCGGAGAGTGGCAAAGATGGATTTACCGTGGTTTAACTGTATTAGTCGTCGGTTGTCCGTGCGCCCTTGTCATTAGTACCCCGGTAGCGATCGTGACCGCGATCGGCCAAGCGGCACGGCAAGGAGTGTTAATCAAAGGCGGTATTTATTTAGAGGAAATGGGGCGGCTTGCTGCGATGGCTTTTGATAAAACAGGCACGTTAACGAAAGGGATGCCGGAAGTCACGGACATTCGTTTATTTGGTTCCACAAGTGAAAAGGAATTGCTAGAAATGGCTGCCGCAATTGAAAAACATTCACAGCATCCGCTTGCTTCAGCCGTTTTGCGGAAAGCGCAACAGCAAAATCTCTCTCTTGACCGCTTACATGTGACCGATTTCCGTTCCATGACAGGAAAAGGAGCAGCAGCATGCATTCATGGAACAATGTATATGATTGGGAAACCATCTGTCTTTTCCGACCATCTTGTCCCAGCAGAAGCTCACGAAGAAATCCAAAAGCTCCAACAAGAAGGGAAAACGGTCATCTTGCTAGGGAATGAGGAGAAATTGCTTGGCTTAATCGCTATTTCTGACCAAGTGCGCAGCAGCGCTGCTTCCGTGATCAAGACATTGCGAAAGCTTGGCATTGAAAAAACGGTCATGTTAACAGGTGATAATGCCGCTACCGCCAAAGCAATCGGAGAATCTCTAGGGTTAACAGACGTCAAAGCGGAGCTGCTTCCAGAAGAGAAATTGACAGTGATCAAGGAAATAAGAAACGAACTGAACTGCGTTGCAATGGTCGGAGATGGAATTAACGATGCTCCAGCACTGGCGGCAGCGACAGTGGGCATTGCGATGGGGAAAGCTGGGACCGATGTGGCTTTGGAAACAGCCGATGTCGTATTAATGGCTGATGACCTTCGTCAATTGCCTTATGCTATTCGTTTAAGCCGAAAAACGTTGCGAATCATTAAAGAAAATATTACATTTGCCTTAGCGCTAAAGCTGTTTGCTTTACTTCTCATCATTCCAGGGTGGCTCACCTTATGGATGGCGATTTTTGCGGATATGGGAGCTACGCTACTCGTGCTTCTTAACTCATTGCGACTTGTCCGGTTACAATAAGAAAAGCAGAAGCAATACTCCCAACCTCCATAAGCAAATATATAGAGATGCGATTCACAAAAACAGTCTCTTGTCAAAAAAGCAACTCGGACAAGAGACTGTTTTTATGTTTGTTTTTTCTTTTGTCTTTGGCGAAACAACGTAACTAGGACATTAAGCACCCATAATAGTAAAAATGAAAATAAAATAAACAATTCAGGCGTTTCCATCACTCGGAAAGGATTGATGACATTATGGAGCGATTGCTGTAGCTTAAACCCCATTAATAATATATCGATCCCAATGATAACCCCCATTAACAATCCTCCAATAAGCAAAGAAACCCCAAGCAATTTCATGTTACCACACCTTTGGCAAACTACGATTTTTTCTAGTTTCTGTTTTACGAAGTTCCCTCATTCATGTTTGTATAACTTCTTCGTCATTTGTCCATAATGGCGAATAAATTAAGAAGAATGGGGGATAGTGATGTTATTTCAGTGGGGACTACGAAAAAAGCAGCCAGCTAATTCTGCGACAACGAAAGAACAAGAACAAAGTGGCCAAGCAAAAGATGTTCCCAACGGGAGCCTCGACACCATCGTGAATGTCAACATTGATATTGTTCAACGAACGACTGGAAATAGTTCTGATATTGTCATTCGTCGGTTTACGATCGGTGAAGAGAACCCTATTCATACTGCGATCGTTTTTACAGATGGACTTGTCGATGAGAAGATTATTTACGATTTTTTACTGGAGTCACTAATGACGGTGAATATTCCTTCCTCTTTTTCACCAAAGGATCTGTTTTTATTCATCGAGCAAAAATTGGCGGCTGTCGGTGGAGTCAAGCACGTTCAACAATGGTTTGATGTATTTTCATCGTTATTATCTGGTCAAACGATTATTTTTATTGACGGTATTCCTACTGCGTTAAGTGCCAGTACAAAAGGAGGGGAGTATCGCTCTATTGAAGAGCCGAGTACACAACTGGCCATTCGCGGTCCACGTGAGGGATTTACGGAGTCGCTTCGTACGAATACGGCGATGATCCGCCGTCGCATTAAAAATCTGAACTTATGGCTTGAAACGATGAAAATCGGTGAAGTGACACAAACCGATGTCGGAATTATGTATATAAAAGGAATTGCGAATGATGAAATTGTTGAGGAAGTAAAAAAGAGATTACGAAGCATTCATATTGATAGCGTGTTTGAGTCAGGATATATTGAACAATTAATCGAAGATCAAACGTTTACTCTGTTCCCAACTACGTATCATACGGAACGACCAGACGTTGTGGCCGCCAATCTTGTTGAGGGCAGAGTCGCAGTGATAGTGGATGGGACTCCGTTCGTATTATTGGCGCCAGCGGTATTTATTCAATTTTTTCAGGCGGTCGAAGATTACTATGCCCGCTTCGATATTGCTACAGCACTTCGCTTTTTGCGCGTATTAATTTTCTTTATCTCGCTTGTCGCTCCCGCTGTGTATATCTCAGCGACGACATTTCATCAAGAAATGATCCCTACTCCGCTTGTCATTGCGATTGCGGCTCAGCGCGAAGCTGTGCCGTTTCCCGCTTTTGTGGAAGCATTGATAATGGAAGTCACGTTTGAAATTTTACGGGAGGCAGGAGTGCGTCTCCCGCGCGCTGTCGGACAAGCGGTATCGATTGTTGGCGCGCTTGTCATTGGCCAATCAGCGGTGGAAGCAGGAATTGTATCTTCCGCCATGGTCATCATTGTATCAATTACTGCCATTGCTAGCTTCGCGACACCATCATTTGCGATTGCAATTTCTGCACGGCTCATCCGTTTTTTGTTGATGTTTCTTGCCGCTATGTTCGGATTTTATGGTGTTATTATAGGACTTCTTTTGATGACCATTCATTTATGTAGCCTCCGTTCGTTCGGAGTGCCATATATGTCACCGCTTGCTCCATTTATTCCTGCTAATGCAGGCGATACGATTTTCCGCGTCCCAACATGGGCATTTAAAGAACGACCGCGCCTCATCAACCAAGCAAATATCATTCGTCAAGGAGAAAACCAACGCCCGCAACCACCTGACGAAACGAATAATGAATGATAAAAGAAGGTGACCTAGGTTGAAACGCAAGGCTTTTTTTCTCATTGTTCTTTTCATGAGTATGACCGTACTTTCAGGGTGCTGGAGCAGAAAGGAATTAACGGATCTTGCGTTTGTCATTGCAGTTGGTCTCGATAAAACCAAAGACGGAAGGTATATGGCTACGTTTCAAGTCGTCAATCCCGGTAACGTTGCTGGGGCGACCCAGCGTGGGGGTGGAAGCGGAGGAGTCCCGATTACTTTGTACAAGGCAACAGGGGACAATTTAGTCGAAGCGAGCCGAAAAGGGTCACAAAAAATATCACGCTTGATCTATTATGCTCATACGAACTTAATTGTGATTGGAGAAGAGATGGCAAAAGAAGGAATTGGCCCTCTGTTTGATGCAATGGAGAGAAATCCACAATTCCGGACAACAGCTATTGTGGTAATTGCACGACATCGGACAGCAGAAGAGATGTTAAAAATATTAACTCCGATTGACAAGCTCCCCGCCAATCAAATGATAAAAACACTACAATTTACTGAAAAAACATGGGGACAAAATACTAGTGTCCACGTAGGAGAGGTGATTAATGATCTCACATCAGAGGGGAAAGAGCCTGTTATTAGTGGATTTCGTTTAGTCGGTGGTGTACAAGAAGGAGAGCGACAAACAAACGTACAGGAATCCGAACCGGATGCACAGCTGAGTGCTGATGACTTAGCCATTTTGAAAGATGGTAAATTAGTAGGGTGGATCTCTGGAAAAGCGGCACGTGGTGTCTTATGGGGGCTTGATAAAATCGAACAAACCGTGATTACGATAGATTGGAAACATAAACAAGAAGCCATCGCGTATAAAGTCGTAAGGGCAAAAACGAGCGTCAGTGCCGACATGAAGAAAGGAAAACCTGTTGTTTCTGTCCATATTGGAGCAGAAGGAGATATTGGTGAAGCACTCGTTCCTTTAGATTTCTCTGATCCCCAAGAAATTTTTGCGCTTGAAAAAAAGATACAAAAAGAAATCCGCCAAGAAATTATAAAAGCCATCGAGAGAGCTCAACAAGAAAAAAGCGATATTTTCGGATTTGGAGAAGCATTACATCGTTCCGATCCCCAAGAGTGGAAAAAAATAAAAGCAGACTGGAACGATACGTACTTTCCTCAATTAGAGGTAAAGGTGAGTGTAGATGCATCTATTCGGCGAACAGGATTGCGCAATAAGCCGTATATGTTCGGAAGATAAAAGGGGCGGTGAGACCGTGGAACAAACGAAAATCAATGCAAGACAGCTATTTGTATTGATCGTGTTATTTGAACATGGCAGCACGATGGTCATTCCGCTTGGAGTGGAGGCTAAACAGGATGTTTGGCTAGCCATTTTAATCGGAATGATTATAGGACTATTGTTATTTCTTGTTTATTATCGTCTTTATCTATATTACCCTGATCTTCCGCTTACCGGATATATTCAAGATATCACAGGACCGATTTTTGGAAAGATATTCGCGTTGGTTTATGTGTTGTATTTTTTGTACCTCGCTGCACGAGTATTACGAGATTTTGGAGAACTGTTGTTAACGTTTGCCTATCCAGAAACGCCATTATTTGTTCTAAATGCAATTATGATGTTGACGGTCATGTATGCCGTCTATAAAGGGATAGAAGTGTTAGCCCGAACCGGAGAACTCTTTTTTACGCTTCTCTATGTTCTTGCCATATCGGGGATGATATTAGTCGTTGCAGCAGGATTGATTGATATTCACCGGTTACAACCAGTTCTTGAAGAGGGATGGAGAAGGGTTTTTAAAGTCGTATTCCATCAAACACTATATATTCCATTCGGTGAGATCATCGTGTTTACGATGCTATTTCCATATATCAATAATCCAAAAAAGACAAAAATAGTTGCATTGTCGGCGATGACTTTATCAGGAATTAACTTGGCCATTATGATGACGGTGAATGTTGCTGTGCTTGGAGCTGATGCTGTCTCCCGTTCGACATTTCCGCTTCTCAATACGATTCGCGAAATTCAAGTCGCGAATTTTTTGGAGCGATTGGACGTCTTTTTTATGATTGCTTTAATTATTGGAGGATTTTTTAAAATTGGAGTCTTTTTTTATGCAGCAGTCATTGGCGCTGCTCATTTATTTAATGTAAAGGAACATCATCGTCTTGTGTATCCGCTGGGATTAGCATCTTTATTATTATCTATCGCTGTTGCTAGCAACTTCCCTGAACATGTTAAGGAAGGGGTAAACATTGCAACTGTGTATATCCATATGCCGTTACAAATCATTCTTCCAGTATTACTACTTGCTATTGCTTGGATTCGACAACGGATGTAAATCGTCAACGATATATGTCACTTTTATTTGATTCAAAAGAAGGAAAATAAATATGATTTTAGAAATAATAGGGAATAGAGAATTTCTAAGAGAAAAGAGGTGCCATGTGATGATCATCGATGTTATTGACAAATGCGGATCGGTGTAAGTAAGTTTGCAACGAGCAATTATTAATATCCAACAAGTTAAAACTTTTATCCTATGAAAAAAGATGGAGCCCCTTTGTCCATCTATCATTTATAATAAAATTAACCAATATTATCACAAAAAGGGTTGAAAACAAGTGAAATTGGATTTACATGTGATGGAAAAAACGTGCAGTCATTGTGCAACACAAGGCATTATCATTACCGACCACAATGAAACGATTGTTGCTGTCAATGATAGTGCTTTAAGATTAACGGGTTACTCAAAGGAACAACTCATTGGCCAACCGCTCCGCCTACTTACCTCAAACGAACACTATATTGCTGTCTATGAATCCATCTGGGAATCGGTAATAGAGAATGGGTATTGGGAAGGAGAAATTCGTAATGTTCAGTCGAACGGAAAGATATTTTTTATCAAGTTGACTGTCTATGCGCTAGCAAGCAGCATCGACAAAAGCGACCTCTATGTGTGGTGCTTTTCTGATTTGGAAGAACGCTCGAACGACGTAGAACCCAAACAAATGTTGGAAGCGATTTATAAAGCTTCACCGATGGCGGTCACGACGCTACATAAGGATATGACAGTCAAAGATTGGAGTGATACCGCACAAAAGCTGTTTGGCTGGAAAAAAGAAGAAGCGATTGGTCAGCCGCTGCTGTCATTATTAAGCTGCCACTCCCATTATATCGCATCATTTCTTCAACAAATCGCTAAAGGCGACATTCCCAGTCTTGAATGTACCGCTAGACGAAAAGACGGAACTGTCATTGACATTGCTTGTTCTATTGTCTCCATTGCTCGTCCAGATGGAACTATTACGGGATATATTGTGATGATCAATGACATTACTAAAACGAAGCAAAAGGAGCTTGAATATAAAAAACAGGTGGAGCTAGCGAAAAAAATCCAGCAGAGCGTATTAACGGCCCCCATTCAAAGCAACGTTGTCACAATGGATGCGATTTATATTCCATCAGAAGATTTGTCGGGCGATATGTATGCTTGTTACCAAATTGACAGTCATCGGTATGGTGTAATTATTATCGACGTCATGGGCCACGGGCTCTCTGCCTCTTTAGTAAGCATGTCTTTACGTTCATTATTGAGAGGGTTAATTCTTCGAGTTATTGACCCCGTTTATGTAGCGGCGGAGTTAGAGAAACATCTACAAAATTTATTTCCGGACCAAGCGAATGATATGCATTATCTTTTTTCAATGATTTATTTAGTCATTGATACAAAAACAAAGCAAATTGAATATACGAACGCAGGACATCCTGCTGGTCTTTTATTAATGGACGATGGGAACATTGTGGAACTCGATAAAGGGGGACTTGCGATTGGAAGCCCATTCTCCGTTCCGTTTGACAAAGGAGTCGTTCGCTATCATAAACGCACGAGATTGTTTTTATATACAGATGGTATCTTGGATGAAATAGACTCGTCCATTTTAAACAGCATGGCAAAAATTCGCGGCTACGTCAAACACAATCGTCATCTATCAGATCAACAGTTTTTGCAGCTGTTTGTCGAAAAACATTTATATCAATCTCGTCCAGCGGATGATATTTGTTTACTTTCAATTACGATTAATGAAAAATAGTAGGTGCAGAAGATGTATGAAATTACCGTCAAATGTCCAGCTACTATTGAAGCGATGGAGTTTTGTGATGCATTTGTTGAAAGCATCGCTCAGTTTTTTTCCATTCACGAACGTGAATCTCTTGTTTTATCGATCCATGAAGCCATCATTAACTCTATCGAAGCGATGAAACAATTGTATGGTGAGGATCATAACAACACCTTCTCGCTTTACATGCGTATTACCGAAGAAGAATTGATGATTCTTGTGATTGATCGTGCAAACGGTATCCCAGCGCATGAACATAAGAAATTGCATGTCAATAGTTTAGAAGATTTATTGCTAGCCGAATCAGGTCGAGGTCTTTTATTAATCAAAGAATTAATGGATGATATGTGGTTTGAGCAACGAGAAGACGGAGAGCATGCGATTGGGATGAAAATGAGGAGATGAAACAAAATGAATCGTTGGACATCTACTCTAGAAATGGAAGCAACGTCTATGGCTATCTATGAAAAAATCTCGTTTAAAGGGAAATTAACGTATAGCACCCAACAAATTGCCAGACAAAAGCTATACGATTTATTATCGAAAACAAACAAAGATTTTGTTCTTCTTGATGTGAGTGAGTTATCATTTATTGATAGTACCGGCCTTGCGGTTTTTATTCATTTTTTAAAACAAGAAGTAGACAAAAACAGAAAGTTTATATTTGTCTTTTCGAATAATGATGTATTGAACAAGCTTTTAATGATTGCTAAATTTCATAAACTGTTTCCATTTGCAAAAACGGAACAGGAAGTCAATCAATTTTTAGTAGAACAAGGCCACTTAGTTGCTAATCAAGAAGCGCTGTTAAACATTTGGGTTAAGCAGGGAAACGAAGAGAGCAAATAGCGGGAAGATTACTCCCGCTTTGATTTTTGTATCAGAACTAAAGTTTTCTTCCCCCGATAGCAAAAAATTGTAAAAAACTATCTTTAGGAGGTACAATATAAATTACAGCAAAAGTGTGGGGGAGTGAACATGCAACATGTATTATCATACTTAAAGCCGTATCGAAAATGGATGATCGTTGCCTGGATATTCATGCTCATTGAGCTGTTTGTTGAATTGTGGCAGCCGCTATTGATGGAAAAAATTATTGACCATGGTGTGATATCAAAAAATTTACACATCATATGGACATGGGGCGCAGTGATGTTGGGGACGTCGCTTTTGGCGTTTGCCTCAGGGATCGCTAACTCTTTCGTTGCTGCTCATGTCGGTCAACAGTATGGGTTTGATTTGCGAAAACATTTATTTGAAAAAATTCAATCGTTTTCGTTTGCAAACTTTGAACAATTTTCAACCGCCTCGTTAATTACGCGAATGACCAATGATGTAACACAAATGCAAAACATGGTGTTTATGAGCTTGCGAATAATGCTGCGAGCGCCGCTTCTTGTCGTTTTTGGCGTCGTCATGTCGTTATTCGTTCATGTTCAACTTGCGCTTATTTTTGTCGTTACCGTACCGCTGCTTTTAGTGTTTCTCATTTGGATGATGAATAAAGCTGCGGCATGGTTTTCCGTTGTTCAACAAGCGCTCGATCGTGTCAATAGCGTTATGAGAGAAAATTTGGCAGGCATGCGTCTCATTAAAGCATGGATGAGAGGAACATATGAACAAGAGCGGTTTACAAAAGCGAACGAAACGCTTATGACGCGGACGATAAGCGTATTACGCCTCATCGAGACGATTACGCCTGTTTTACTGTTCGTTATGAATATGGCCATCATCGTCATTCTTTCTGTCGGGAGAATGGAAATCCATACAGGCAGTGCCACGGCAGGACAAGTAGTGGCGGTTGTGAATTATACGACGCGGATTACAACGGCTTTATCGATATTTACCTTTATTACGATGGCGTTTTCCCGTGCCAGAGCGTCTGCCCAACGCATTTCCGATGTCTTCACCGCACAAGTGGATATTGTCGATGATGAGCGGGCACACGACACAAACATTCAAGAAGGAGAAGTACGATTCGATCATGTTTCGTTTCGTTACCCGAACAGTCATTCATTCGTATTGAAAGATATCTCGTTTGTCGTTCGTCCGCATGAAACGGTCGCGATTTTGGGAGCAACCGGGGCAGGGAAATCGTCGTTATTGCAGCTCATTCCTCGGTTATACGATGCAATCGAAGGGCGAGTGCTTATTGATGGAATCGATGTTCGGCAAATGAAACAAGAAAGTTTGCGGACCTATATTCGTTTTGTTCCACAAGACATCTTACTATTTTCTGGAACGATTGAAGATAACATCCGTTTCGGAAAAGAAGATGCCTCGATGGAAGACATTATCCAAGCAGCAAAACACGCGCAAATCCACGAGACGATTATGAAATTTCCGAAGGGGTATGATACGCTCATTGGGCAAAAAGGGGTCAATTTATCAGGGGGACAAAAACAGCGCCTTTCCATCGCCAGAGCTCTTGTTGGAACACCGAAGATTTTATTGCTTGATGACAGTACAAGCGCTCTTGACTTAAAAACGGAAGGTAAATTGTTACAAGCCTTAAAAACGTATACGTGCACGACCTTTATCGTGACACAAAAAATTCAAACAGCGATGGAGGCTGATACAATTTTCCTTTTAGACGATGGGGTATTGCTAGCGAAAGGAAGCCACAACGAGTTACTACAAACTAGCGATCTGTATCGCAAAATGGTGGAATCACAGTTTGGAAAGAAGGGACTTGGCGATGTTAAGACCGCGACATAGTGCGATGATGCTCACAGAAAAAAAGCGTCATGCCAAAGACAGTATCGGAACATTAAGGCGGATATGGTCATTTCTTTCCGACCAAAAAGGGCGTTTTGCTGCTGTGATGTTCATGGTTATCATGAGCTCCGGCTTGAGTCTTCTCGGTCCTTATGTCGTTGGCAAGGCGATTGATACATATATCGTCACGAAACAAACGGATGGTTTTGTTTTTGTATTAGCGATACTTGTACTCATTTACCTTTCTCTTTCGCTTTCTACGTTTTTACAAAACTATTGGATGATCCAGATTGCCCAAAGAACGATCTATTTGATTCGCAAACAATTGTTTTATCACTTTCATCAATTGCCGATTGCTTTTTTTGACAAACGGCAACATGGTGAGTTAATGAGTCGCATTACGAACGATATTGAAAACATGAGTCAAACGTTTAATAGCACTGTCATTCAAGTCGTCTCAAGCATGCTTACCCTCGTTGGTGCGGTATGCGTCATGCTTTGGTTAAGTCCGTTATTGACGTTTGTGACATTGCTCATTGTTCCGATGATGTACGGGGGCATGAAGTGGATTACGAACCGAACGCAAAAACGATTTAAAGAGCAACAACAAAATTTAGGAGAATTGAACGGTTTTATCGAAGAAGTCATTTCCGGTCAAAAAATTGTAAAAATGTTCTCTCAAGAAAAGAGAATGATTGCCCAATTTTTATCGAAAAATGAGCGCTTAAAACAGTCAGGGTTTTGGGCCCAAACGTATTCTGGATTTATCCCGAAACTTATGAACGTTTTAAACAACGTAAGTTTTGCGCTCATTGCTGGCGTCGGAGGAATTCTTGCTTTAAAGGGGATTATTTCCATCGGTGTCATCGTTATTTTTGCTGAATATGCCAGACAATTTACGCGGCCGTTGAATGATTTGGCTAACCAATGGAATACGCTATTATCAGCTTTAGCCGGAGCAGAACGAGTCTTTGAAATTTTAGACGTGGAAAAAGAAGAGCGCGATGAAACAGAAGCGATTTCCTTGCCTGAGATGAGAGGAGAAATTGCCTTTCGCCACGTCTTTTTTTCGTATGACAAGGAGCAGGAAGCAATTCGTGATGTAAGCTTTTCTGTATCACCGGGCGAAACGGTAGCGCTCGTCGGTCCTACCGGTGCAGGGAAAACAACGATCATTCAGCTGCTGACGCGTTTTTATGATCCCGATCGCGGCCATATTTTCATTGATGGGCATGATAGCCGATCCATCAAACGAGCAAGCCTTCGGCAACATATGGCATTCGTCTTGCAGGATACGTTTTTGTTTCAAGGAACAATTCGAGAAAATATTCGTTACGGGCGGCTTAATGCGAGCGACGAAGAAGTAGAAGAAGCGGCGAAATGGGCCAATGCCCATTCGTTTATTATGAAGTTGCCAAACGGATACGATACCGTTTTAAACCAAGATGGCAGCGGAATTAGTCAAGGGCAAAAACAGCTGCTTGCAATCGCTAGAGCGATGGTCGCCAATCCATCTATCTTAATTTTAGATGAGGCAACAAGCAACATTGATACGATGACAGAATTAAAAATTCAAGAAGCGCTCGGGCGGTTGATGAACGGACGAACATGTTTTGTTATCGCCCATCGCTTAAATACGATTCAAAACGCTGATCGCATTCTTGTCTTGAACGAAGGACAGCTGATTGAACAAGGAACTCACGAGTCCCTTTTAGAGGCGAAAGGGTTTTATTATGAGTTGTATCACAGCTACTTGAAAAAAGAGGAGATATCCTAAAAGACTTGTACGCGATGTGTGCGTACAAGTCTTTTTTCTATCTTTTTAGTTGATGTAATCTGTTAGAAAACCATTCTCGCCAATCTTTGGATAATGCTGGTTCTTCTATAATCGTTTGAATCGCTTCGACATTGCTCTTTTCTATGTAGGCGATTCGATTGATATATTGAACGGATAGGGGTGTTTTGCTGCGCTTGACGAGCCTCAATATATCACCTTGCGTGACGATCCCTTCTTGCAAGACACGAAAATAAAAACCCGTGTATCCCGTTTCTTGCATTTTGAGAGGGAGCTCTTTGATGCCGTGGCGTTTCGCCAATTTAAAACAAGGTTGACGCGGTTGAGATACTTGAACTACCGCCGTTCCGACTGCAAATACGTCGCCGATGCACACATGTTCTTCCGTTAATCCGGAAATAGTGAGATTTTCTCCGAATGCTCCAGCGGCAAACGAACAATGATACAGACGTTCCCATACGGAAAGATGTTCAGACGGATATACGCAAACCGCTTTATCAGGGCCTCCGTGATGCACAAGATCTGCTTGTCCATCTCCGGCGAAATTGAGTTTTGTTAGTGTGAGCGGCTCATCAACCGGTTGTTTATAAATTCCGGTTGTGAGCGGCTTTCCATCTATCATCACTGTTTTTGGTGTTCCGACATTCACCGAAACAACTTTGACTACATGGTTCATTTGATCTATCCCCCTAGGCGAATATTTCCTTTGCGATCAATTCAAACGATGTTAACTTGTCTTGAAAATCATAGGTAATCGTCACAAGCATGATTTCATCCGTTTCGTACGCTTCGCTCAAACGGAAAAGCTGTTCCTTTATTTGCCGCGGTGTTCCTACGATCATCCGCTTACGGTTTTCTTGAATTCGCTTTAATTCAAAAGGGCTATAGCGATATGCGGCCGCTGTTTCAGGGCTTGGTGTGCCGAACGACACAATGCCCTGTTCAATCCTTAATAGTGACAAATCGAGGCTGGAAGCAATGCGTTCCGCTTTTTCCTCGGTTTCTGCGCAAATGGCAAAAATCGCGACCATGTTGCGAGGCTTGTCAAGATATTTTGATGGAACAAAGCGCTCACGATAGAGCTTTGTATAATATTCGCCCCCTTCTCCGTTAATAAATTGGGCGAACACAAACGGTAATCCTTTTTGCGCAGCTAATAGGGCGCTCGACGCACTTGAACCAAGAAGCCATACATCCGGTGAGGTTTGGATGTTCGGGGTCGCCTTCAACCCGTAAAACGGGTGTTCTTCTTTCAAGTCGTTATGTAAATAGGCAAGCAAATCATCGATTTGTTCGGGATAGCGGTCGACATCCCTTCTCTTTCCATCATGAAGGGCAAGGGTGGCAATCGGCATTCCTCCCGGCGCTCTTCCAACACCTAAATCAATTCGTCCTGGATGAAGCCCCTCTAGTACTTTAAAATTTTCTGCCACTTTATAGGCGCTATAATGAGGAAGCATAACGCCGCCTGAACCGATGCGAATGCGCGTCGTTTTAGCACAAAGATGAGCCATCAACACTTCCGGAGAAGATCCGGCTAAACTATTCGTATCGTGATGTTCCGATACCCAAAACCGGGCATACCCTAATTGCTCCACAAACTGTGCAAGCTTTACCGTGTTTAACAGCGCCTCTTCTGCTGTCATTCCCTCTGAAATAGGAGATTGGTCAAGGACACTTAATGTGAGACCCATGAAAGAACATCCTTTCTTTTCAAAACATGTAAACAAAGTACAATTATTCTCTATTATGTTCTGTTTATGGAAAAATGTCCATTGGTTTGCCTGTTACTAAAAGCTGCAGCCCTTCACTTGAAGCGAAGGGCTACATATGGACTATCTCCTTCACCGGTTCTTCATGTTGTTCACGATCCTGTTTTTTTGAAGGAATCCGAAGCAATGAAGAACATAGTTGTTTTACCGCTGTTTCAATTTTTTCGACTACGTACGAACACCGCTCAAAAACAATTTCTTTCAAATTATCAAGTTGCCGCACTACTTTATGATTCACTGCTTCTTGGTCGTCTAAGCGCTTGATGATCGTTTCATGAAAAACGTCTTGAAGCTCTAATTTTTCCGCTAACGTTTGAAATAGTTTTTCTTGGCTTTCGAGACGAGCGAGAAGGTCTTGGTACAGTTGTTCTTGTGACGTCACTTGTTGAGCTAAGTTTTTCGTTGCTATCTCTTGAACAGTGAGCGAATCAAGAATGGCTTGCTTGAGTGTTTCATCCTGTTGGATTTGTTTCATCCATTGTTCGTAAAGATGATGATGTTGTTCTTCGTGAGAGGAAAAAGAAGCTTGTAACTGTTCGGACAGTTGCTCGACAGAAGAGGATAATTGTTTATGGAAAGTTTGTTGTTGTTCGAATAGTTTTTTTGCTGTGGAATGCCGAAAGTAAAAAACCGGATGGGTTTCATTCGGAAGGCGAGGAGTACCTTTGTATACGCTCGGCTTTGCTTTTGCATTAACATAAATGACTAACACGTTGTTCCACTCCTTTAAATAAAAAGTAAGAGTGCCATATCATATGCGGGCACATCTTAATATGTTTAGGCTCATTATTTGTTAAATATGGTGAGGTTTGCTATAATGAATAAAGCGAAAATAATGAAAGGATGTGAACGTATGCCGGCAGTTGAATCAACAATGTTTCCATTAGGCAAACAAGCTCCGTCTTTCGAACTTGTTAATGTAACAGATGGAAAAACGGTCCGTTTGGAAGATGTAAAATCAGATATTGCCACGGTCATTATGTTTATTTGCAATCATTGTCCTTTTGTCAAACATGTTCAACAGGAGCTTGTTCGTCTTGCAAATGACTACCAGCCAAAAGGGATTACCTTTATTGCGATTAACTCCAACGATGTGGAAAAGTATCCGGATGATTCGCCAGAAAATATGAAAAAAGTAGCTGAAGAACTCGGCTATCCGTTCCCGTATTTATTTGATGAAACACAAGAGGTAGCCAAAGCATACCAAGCTGCATGCACACCAGATTTTTACGTATTTGATGGCGACTTAAAATGCGTTTACCGCGGACAACTGGATGACTCTAGACCAAACAACGGTATCCCTGTTACAGGAGAGTCCATTCGTGCTGCTCTCGATGCTTTATTAAACAACGAGCCGGTACCAACACAACAAAAACCGAGCATTGGCTGCAGCATTAAGTGGAAAGAATCATAGATAGACAAAAATAGCGCATGATGATGGTTAATTGTCTTTATTGAAATAGCTGTTGACTTTTTAATGTCTATCCGTTATGCTGTAAAGGCACCATTCAGTTCGTTATTTCGTTATATCAAGAATCGTTATAAGTCGTGCCTCATGGAAAGTGCAGGCCCTCTTATGGCCTTTCTCCATGCGGGTACGGCTTTTTTGTTTCACAATGAGTAATGGAACGATGGTCAAAATTTGTTTTGGAGGAATCACGATGAACACAGGAAAAGTAAAATGGTTTAACGCAGAAAAAGGATATGGATTTATTGAAGTGGATAATGGCGGAGATGTGTTTGTCCATTTCACAGCGATTCAAGGAGATGGGTTTAAAACATTAGAAGAAGGACAAAAGGTCACGTTTGATATCATCGACGGAAACCGCGGTCCCCAAGCTACTAATGTACAAAAAGCATAAGGAATGAGGAAACACGGAAGGTGATATCGCTTTTGGCGGTATCACCTTTTTTTAACAGAAAACATCCTAGCCTTATCATCTGCTGCACTAGTCTCTCCAAGCATTTCCGCGGATGAAAAACATTTGCCCATCACGGTTAGACATTTTGCATTTGTTTTTTCTTATGGCGAAAAACGAATTCACAACGGCGCAGCCTCGGAGCTGTAAGGATGGAAGAGAGGCAGGGCTTCCATTGTTTTACGTTTTTCGTTATTTTGATTATATAGTCATAAAAAATGGAGGGACATTGCATGGGTGAGCGAATGTATCAAGTATTTGTTTATGGGACATTATTAGTGGGCGAAGAAAACCATCATATTGTCGCACCTTATTTACGCAAGGTACAACCGGGGAAAGTAAAAGGCTGGCTTTATGACGTGGGAGCATATCCTGCACTGGTTGTGAGCGGAGATGGATATGAGGTGATCGGTGAATGGCTTACCGTTACAGAAGAAGGATTGAAGCGAATGGATGAACTCGAAGACTATGAAGAAGGCGGACATCATAACGAATACGAGCGAATTTGGATCAAAGATAGCGAACAAGATATCGAAGGATACGTATACGTATATCCAGCTGATCAAGCAGCACACCTTCCTCTCATTCCATCAGGTTCATGGAGGAAAGATCGCAAAGAAAAATCATAATGGCGCTAAGAGAACGGTCATTTGCAGACAGTTCCCATTCTATTCTTGTAAATAGAACAAATCATTCCAAAAAATAAGAGAATTGTATAAAATAGTCTTATCATCCATTAAAAAGGAGTTGACAGTAAGATGATAACGCCTAAAACCGAGAGCAACTTATCGGCGGTATAACTTTGTTTTTATCAGCCTGGACATGTGCTGTTTTACAGACGTTTGATCTTACAAAAGGAAAAGCCAAGTTTACCGCTCTAACTATCTGGAGTCATTGATTTGTCAGTACGAGATCCATATCGTCATCCTGTTGTTATCCTCTATAGAGATACGACGGTTGGCTTTTTTGTTTTACATGAAGGGAAAAACATTGCCTCTTTTACGAATAATCGTAACACGATGTTAATCCGAGCATTTTCTGTTAATTTGATTCACCAAGGAAAACGATGCACAAAACGAGCCTTTCATCTTCTCACTGCGTTTGTGATGAAGCATTTCCCAAACATCAACGAGATTGTTTTGGCTGTCAATGAAACAAATAAGTTATATGAGAAATCGAGATTTCAAGATAAAGGAATAAGAAGAATGGAAAAAATCGGTCTACCGCTCATTTTACAACGATATTGAACTCATGATGTTGTCTCAAAAGAAAGGGTGTTCTCATTGAAAGAAGTGCCATATACAGCATTACTAGCTGTTTTATTGTTCATCTTTGTGCCCATCATTGTGTCATATCAACAAGCGTTAAAACTAGAAAAAGAAATTCTTTGGTCATCACTTAGGGGATTTGCTCAATTATTGTTATTGGGATATTGTATATCATACATTTTTTCTTTTGAACGATGGTATGTCATTACTGGATATGTGTTGGTTATGATCGTTATCGCTTCACTCAATGTATCGAAGCGGGGACTTGATATGAAACGAACATTTTTTCTTGTTTTTTCTGGAATGATAGTATCTGTGGGAATTCCCATCGGTTTATGGCTTATTTGTCATATCATTCCATTTGAAGCGCAATACATCATCCCTGTTGCCGGCATGTTTTCAGGGACGGCGATGGTCGCTGCGAGTGTCGTACTCGAAGCAATGAAAAAGGAGGAAGACAAGAAGGAGAAAGAAATGAAGCGCCATGCCATTAAAATTGCCATGATCCCAACGATCGACACATTAAAAACAATGGGACTTGTGCAAATTCCCGGCACGATGACAGGAATGATTTTAGCTGGAGCAGAGCCGATTGCCGCTGTCAAATACCAAATTTTCATCGTGTTCACGCTTCTTGTTGTTGCATCCATTTCATCAATGATCGTTTGTCTCCTAAATTACCGCGCGTTTTATCAAACGAATCATGTTCAGGAATACTATGAAAACAAGCTCTTGTCGTAACGATGGAGTGTTTGGGGATGGTTCCAAACACTTTTTTATGTTTTGGATTGACTGTAATGTTATCGAGTTGCAGGCAAAGAAATGCCGTATCGAGTCAAGGGAGTAGCGGATATGTCAGGGATTAGTGTACGTACATTGCATTATTATGATCAAATCGGACTTCTCATCTTAGATACGTTATAGCGTATGGTTATCGCCTGTATTCAAAGCGGAATCTTTAGTGATTACAACAAATTCTCTTTTTCAAGGAAATGGGCTTTCGCCTTCGAAAAATCAAACACCTTCTCGACCGTCCTCACTTTGTCAGAAAAAAGCGCTGCAAGTCCATAAAGAATGCTTATCAAAAAGACAGAGCGGCTCGAAGAAATGATCAAGACGGTAGAAAAAACACTTCAATCGATGGAAGGAGGAATAGAGATGGAGAGGAACGAAATGTTTGAAGGCTTCGATATGAGAGGAATCGAGGAACATTAGAAAAGGAGTAAGAGGGCAGGTAGAGAAGCGAACGTGGACGCATTCAAAAGAAGAGTAAAATAGAATCATATTTATCAGAGAATCATTGCTCGAATGGCGTATGGACCTGAAGATGCACAAGCTCAGGAAGCGGTTGACGAATTAAGACAATTATTCACCGACTATTTTTACGATTGCATCATCGAAATTTTCTGTGGAATGGCTGATTGGTATGTAAGTGATGAACGTTTTACCCAAAATATTGATCAGAATCAAAAAGGATTAACTGCTTTTTTGCATGAGCCATGCCTATTTATTGCAATCGCCATAAGAATTAACGCGCCCACTAGAGCAGCCACTCATCATAGTGAGTTGCTTTTTATTTAAAAAACACACTTGACAAGTAGGATTAGTTGGTATTAATGTAAGAATTAATAAAATGATTAAAAAATTCAAATATACGCATGCTGATCAGACAAACTGAAGGCATGAAGTCGTATTAACGATTTCATGCCTTTTTTTCTTATGGAGGGGGGGCACAAGGAATAAACGCGATAATAAACACAATAATAAACTTTTTTGTTATTCAGTAAAAAAATTGGAGGACTGGAACGATGAAAAAACTGTTGGTGTTTGTAATAATTGGCTTTATTGCTCAACTCATTGACGGTTCACTTGGGATGGCGTATGGAGTGACTTCCACGACATTATTGCTTACATTTGGGATCGCCCCGGCGGTCGCTTCAGCTTCGGTTCATTTAGCGGAGGTTGCGACAACAGCAGCTTCTGGTGCGTCACATTTAAAATTTGGGAACGTTGATCGTGAGATGGTGATGAAACTTATTATTCCTGGCTCGATTGGAGCGTTTGTCGGGGCATGTTTTTTGAGCAATCTTCCCGGAGACTTGATTAAGCCGTACGTTTCTCTTTTTCTATTAGCACTTGGATTTTACATCATATATCGTTTTCTTTTTCTTCATTCATCTCAAGAACAAAAACAGCCCCAAAAACTGTCAAAGAGTCAGTTGATTCCGTTAGGTTTATTGGCTGGTTTCCTTGATGCGACCGGCGGAGGAGGATGGGGACCGATCGCTACGCCTGTTCTTCTTGCCAAAAAAGGAATAGAAGCACGAAAAGTAGTAGGGACTGTTGATACGTCTGAGTTTGCCGTAGCAGTTTCGGCAACACTTGGATTCTTTATTTCCTTAGGATGGGAAGATGTCAATTGGTTTTGGGTTGGAACCCTCATGCTAGGAGGGCTCTTCGCCGCTCCTATCGCTGCATGGCTTGTCAAAATCATGCCATCCCATTTGCTTGGTGTTCTCGTTGGTGGGCTTATCATCTTCACGAATGTGCGAACATTGTTACATGCTTGGGGAATTGCAGAAAATTGGTATACCCCTATCTATGCCATCATCGTATTTGGTTGGGCCGCCGCTGTATGGTGGGCGATTCGCAATCATCGAAAAGCGCCATTATCCAACGATTTGGCTTCATGATGTCACAAGCCGCTCGTTCAAGAAGCGGCTTTCATTATGTTATACTCGATGTAGAGGCAAACAGAATGAAACGCATGATAGTTAAGACTTTTTCTTTTCTTAGCTGTCAACTCCCTACTCAGTCGAAGTTTCGTAACGACTGGAAGTGAGAGCTTGCGAGTGTCCAGCAGTACCAACGCACCAAGCACTATTGACTTTACTTGCCCCATGTATCAGGGCAGGACTGGAAGAGACATGATCAGACAGCCGCTCTTTTCGGAGGTCTTTGTCTGCTGACGGTACGTTTCTTTTCCGCCTATAGCAGACGCGCGACCTATGTTCAACGTTTTCGACTTTCGGCCACTGAGTTGGCAAAGAACGACTAAGAGTCCTTTATCAACGGTTTTTCCTTTTTCCTCATTATACAAAGAAAGGCGGAGTACAGAGGTGGGGGCTCCTGTGCAAGCAAGATGCCATCTACTTTTGATAGTAGGGTATTTTTATCTTCAAGTCATATTATTGAAGAACTTATTTGTATAAAAATGTTGAAATAATTCAAGAAAAAGCGGAGTTGGATAAATAGATGTCAATCTATAAATAAAAGCGATGGTTTATAAACCATCGCTTTTTATTTATAGATATGGGATGGGGCGCATAGATGCTAAAGAAAAACGCACAGATTACGAAAACGTTTTCTTATAAAAATGCAGAAATATTTATAAAAAAGGTATTGTCAAAACAAGAATGTTTCAATATAATAAACTCATGTTATAAAACTAAACATTTGAATGTGAGGTTATCTGACATGTCGAGAGTGGTTGCTTCTCAAGTAAATCATGATGTGGCGGTCCTTGAACAAATTAAAAACATCATCAAACAAAAACATGTAGAACTTTTACATCTCCAATTTGTCGACATCGAAGGAATTTTAAAGCATGTAACGGTTACTGCGGAACAGCTTGACGACGTTGTCGAAGGAAAAATCATGTTCGATGGTTCTTCAATCAAAGGTTTTTCTCCTATCAACCAATCAGATCTCTACCTTCTTCCTGACTTAAACACGTTTGCCGTATTGCCGTGGACAGAAGAAGAAGGATACGCTGAAGCTCGCTTTCTTTGCTCGGTTACAAATCCTGATGGAACATTATTTGAAGGGGATCCTCGCAACGTATTAAAGAAAACTGTTGAACGTGCAGCGGAAAAAGGATTCACGATTTCTGTTGGTCCAGAGTTGGAGTTCTTCCTATTTAAAGCAGACGAGAACGGAAATCCTACGACAGAACTGCAAGATAATGGTGGATACTTCGAACCGTCTCCTAAAGACCTTGGTGAGCGTGTTCGTCTAGAAATTTACCGTGCATTAAAGGCAATGGGCTTTACAATTGAAGCGTCTCATCATGAAGTTGCAGAGGGACAACATGAAATCAATTTTAAATATGCAGACGCATTAGGCTCTGCCGACAATGCGACAACGTATAAATGGGTCGTGAAAACAATCGCAAGCAAATACGGCTTACACGCAACGTTTATGCCAAAACCTGTATTCGGAATTAATGGTTCTGGTATGCACGTGAACATGTCATTATTCAAAGATGGTGAAAATGCATTCTTCGATCCTAGCGATGAAAATCAACTTTCTGAAGCAGCGTATCAATTTATTGCTGGCTTAATAGCGAACGTAAAAAGCTTTGCGGCTATTACAAACCCATTAGTGAACTCTTATAAACGTCTTGTACCGGGTTATGAAGCTCCTTGTTATATTGGGTGGTCGGCTTCTAACCGTTCAGCGTTAATTCGTATCCCGGCAAAAAGAGGTTTGGCCACACGCGTAGAGCTTCGCTGTCCAGACCCATCAGCGAACCCATATTTAGCGTTTGCAGTCATTGCTGCCGCAGGCCTTGAGGGGATTGAAAAGGGCTTACAAGCGCCGGCTCCAATTGACGAAGATATTTTCCATATGACAGAGGAGCGTCGCGCACATCTTGGTATCGAAAATCTTCCATCCAGCTTAGGAGCAGCGATTGAAGAGTTCGAAAACGGCACGATCGGCCGTAAAACACTTGGCGATCACGTTTTTGGTGAATACGTCGCCATGAAAAGAGCAGAATGGAACAGCTACCGTACTGCTGTGCATGCTTGGGAAATCGAAAACTATCAATCTAAATTTTAATTTCAAAAAGCGGGCATTTTTGCCCGCTTTTTCTTGTACAAATAATTAAACAGATTGCATTTTCTTTTTTAATGAATGAAAGAAAGGGGGTTTTGCCACCTGACACTAAATAAGTAAAGCGTAGTGTTTTGAATTGGAATTATAATATAGATTTAAAAAAATATAGATTATTCAAATAATTTATATTGAAAAAGCGCTTACATGATGTTATAATTTCTGTAAATCGATTTACTAAATCGATTTACAGAAATGCTTGAAGAGGGGGTGAGCTGTAAATGAGGAAAATTATCGTACCATTAAATGTTTTCCAAAGTGAGAGAGTAATAGAAAAAGGTCAGGAATTTTTTATTCCAATTATTTCGGAAACGGGCGCAGATGGTGTGGAGATTCGTAGAGAATTGCTTACACAAAACGATTATCCCTTGACAAGGTTAAAAAATATAATCATGGACTATGGATTATTTATTGTGTATTCCGCACCAATTCCCCTATGGAAACGATGTGGGGCTTTGAATGACGAAGAATTAAATTCCGTTATACACGAAGCGAAAGAATTAGGGGCAACGCTGATCAAAGTGTCATTAGGCTTTTATCAGCCAAACCGCTCTGATATCCATCATTTAAAACAACTGTTATATGAAAACGGGAATGAAATCCATTTGCTGGTGGAAAATGATCAGACTTCTTGCGGAGGATCTATTCATCATTTGCTTTGTTTTTTTAAAAGCGCTTCCATTTATAAACTACCAGTTAATATGACATTTGATATCGGGAACTGGAAATATAGTGGTGAAAATGTTTATGATGCGTTACATCAGTTCTATAAGTTTATCAAATACGTTCACCTTAAACATGTGGAAATAGATAATGGAAAATGGAGTACTTTGCCGTTGCCGCTAGACGAATCAGCAGAATGGAGAAGGATTTTGGATGTGCTTTCACAAGATTTACCTGTTGCATTAGAGTTTCCAATAGAAAACGCTCAAATGATACAACGTTATATTAGTATTTTCAGAAAATCAGAGAAAAAGAAAGGAGTAAATAAATGGATGTAGTCACATTTGGAGAAGCAATGGTCATGTTTATCGCAAATGAGGTAGGCCCCCTTCATAGCGTTCGTTGTTTTAGTCGATCGCTAGCCGGGGCGGAAGTGAATACAGCTATCGGATTTGCGAGATTGGGTTTGAAAAGCGGCTGGGTAAGTAAAGTAGGGGATGATATTTTTGGAAAGTATATTATCCAACATTTACAACAGGAAAACGTGAATATCGATCAAGTGATGATCGATAAGAAATTTCCAACCGGGTTTCAATTAAAATCGAAGGTGATGAATGGCGATCCCGAAGTACAATATTTTCGAAAAGGTTCAGCAGCTAGTCATTTAAGTATCGATGATTTTGATGAAGCTTATTTTCGATCAGCAAGACATTTACATATGACAGGAATTCCATTAGCTCTTTCTAACTCAATGAGAGAATTTGCAAAACATGTCCAATCATTTATGAAAATGGAAGGAAAGACCGTATCATTTGATCCTAATCTAAGGCCATCTTTGTGGAAATCCCACAAAGAAATGAGAAAAATAATAAATAAAATTGCTTTTGAAAGCGATTTCGTATTACCAGGCATTCAAGAAGGAGAATTTTTAACAGGATTCACCCAACCGAGTGATATAGCTTCCTTTTATTTAGAAAGAGGAGTAAAGCTTGTGGTTGTTAAATTAGGAAGTGAGGGAGCTTTTTACAAATCCCATAATGAAGAAGGATATGTAAACAGCTATAAAGTTTCAAAAGTAATAGATACAGTGGGAGCTGGTGATGGTTTTGCTGTGGGACTAGTCAGTGGTTTACTTGAAGGGATTCCAGTTCGTGAAGCGGTTTTGCGGGGGAACGCGATTGGAGCTTTAGCCGTTCAATCGGCAGGGGATAGCGATGGGTATCCTACTCGAACTGAATTGGAACAGTTTATAAAACATTCTGTAGGGAGGGAATAAAATGCAAAACACAATTGCAAAATCGCGATGGTATCGGCTTATTCCCATTTCTTTTATCACGTATAGCTTAGCTTACTTGGACCGTGCGAATTATGGATTTGGGGCTGCGGGTGGAATGGCTGAAGATTTACAGATTTCAGCAGCCATGTCCTCGTTATTAGGATCACTATTTTTTCTCGGATATTTCTTTTTTCAGATACCTGGAGCTCATTATGCGGAAAATAAAAGTGCTAAAAAACTTATTTTTTGGTCATTAATTCTTTGGGGAGGGCTTGCTAGTGCAACAGGGCTAGTGAGCGACATTAAATTATTAATTGTTATTCGTTTTTTGCTTGGGGTAGTAGAAAGTGCAGTGATGCCTTCAATGCTCGTATTTTTAAGTCACTGGTTCACAAGAGAGGAACGCTCACGAGCTAACACATTTTTAATTCTGGGAAACCCAGCAACTGTATTATGGATGTCCATTTTATCTGGATATTTAGTTGAAGCAGTTGGATGGAGATGGATGTTTGTTATTGAAGGTTTCCCGGCGGTTATATGGGCATTTATTTGGTGGAAGTTAGTCAATGATGAGCCGAAAGACGCGACATGGTTAACTGTAGAAGAAAAACAACAATTACAAGAACAATTAGCACAAGAACAACAAGATTTAAAACCAGTCAAAAATTATGTGGAAGCGTTTAAATCAAAAACTGTTATTTTATTAAGTTTACAATATGCTCTATGGAGCATTGGAGTATACGGATTTGTCATGTGGCTTCCATCTATTATTAAAGCTGCGCCTAATATGGATATCGTTACAACCGGATGGTTATCATCCATTCCGTACATTTTTGCCATTGTATTTATGCTCAGCTCTTCTTACTTTTCCGATAAAACATTAAATCGAACTGGATTTGTATGGCCGTTTTTACTGATTGGATCCGTTGCGTTTTATGCATCTTATTTAATTGGAACGAGCTACTTTTGGATTTCATTTATCCTGCTTGTTATCGCGGGAGCTACAATGTATGCACCGTATGGTCCATTCTTCGCGATTATTCCGGAAATCTTGCCCCGCAATGTTGCCGGCGGTGCGATGGCTTTAATTAATAGTATGGGTGCACTTGGTTCGTTTGTAGGATCCTACATTGTCGGTTATTTAAATGGGATAACAGGAGAATTTGGTGCGTCATACATTTTCATGGCTGGTTCTTTGTTCCTTTCATCTTTCTTAACGATTGCTGCTGTTAAAGGAGTAAATAGGCAAAAAATAAAAAATGTGCCTGATGAATGGGAAGTTCATCAAGCACAAAAATAGGGGATCTCTGAATTATTATTATACTATAAATATTTTAAGCTAGCATAGTTCATTTATTAAATCTATAGGGAGAGAGAATATGAATATTTATGATATAGAAAGAAAAGGAATTGTGGCCGTTATTCGCAATGCAACTTTAAATACAATTATTCCGATTGCCCAAGCATTGCAAGAAGGGGGAGTGACAGCACTTGAAATTACGATGGAGACACCGAAGGCATTGCAAATGATAGAAAAGCTGCGCTCCGAATTTGCCAATGACACAACAGTAGGAGCGGGAACGGTGCTAGATGCGGAAACCGCAAGAGCAGCTATTTTGGCGGGGGCACAATTTGTGTTTTCTCCAACAGTGAATGTAGAAACCATTCGTGCTGTAAAAAGATATGGGATACTATGTATATCAGGAGCAATGACACCATCAGAAATTTTAACTGCATATGAGCATGGGGCAGATGCAGTTAAAATTTTTCCGGCAAATGTTCTTGGTCCAGAATATATAAAAGCAATATCCGGGCCATTTCCTCATATCCCGCTCTTACCAACAGGTGGCATAACTTTAAAAAATGTAACAGATTATATAAAAGCAGGTGCCGTTGCAGTGGGGGTGGGCAGTACATTGTTAGATACGAATAAAGAAGTTACGAGTGATTATTTACTGAAAATTAAGGAAACAGCCCGCTGCTTTGTTGAGAAAGTAACAAATGCCAAACAACGCTGTTAATTTATTTTCTGGATGCAATTATTTGATCGAGATGAATAATCTTTATCCCCATATACTGGATAAACTAAATAATACTTGCTAAAATGGAAACACGAAAAATCTAAATCTAGCTAATAAAATTAAGAGGAAGATGTCCAATGAGAAGAGTAACAATGGCTGATGTAGCTAAAGAAGCTGGGGTTTCTAAAAGCACTGTATCACAGTTTTTAAATAAACGATATGAGCATATGGGGGACGAAACGAAAGAGAAGATAAGGGCGGCTATCGAAAAACTGGGATACCGTCCAAATTATATAGCACGGAGTTTGAAACAAAAACGAACAGCGATGATCGGTATTATTGTAGCTAATATCATGCATCGAGTTTCCACAGAAATAAGCAGGGCAATTGAAGACTATTGCCATGAACATGATATGCACGCTATTGTATGCAACGCTGATGATGATCCTGTAAAGGAAAGAAAATATATTGAAATGTTACGTGCGAGACAGGTTGATGGATTAATTGTTTTTCCAACGGGTGAAAATATCGAACTGTATAAGCAGATGGAAAAAGAGAACTATCCTATCGTTTTTGTTGACCGAAAAATTGATGGAGTGAATGTAAATACGATTGTAGTGAATAATAAAGAAGCGACGCATCAGGCTGTCTCTCATCTTATTCAAAAGGGGCATAGGAAAATTGCGATTGTAACTCCCCCTTTAACGATTTATCCACGTATCGAACGGGTAAACGGATATAAGCAAGCATTAAGAGACTATAGTATAAAAATAAAGCCCGAATACATGATATCAACAGACATAAAAAATATCCTTTCTCAACTGAAAACGGTGTTTACTTTGCCTGAAAAACCAACTGCATTAGTCGCAGGAAATGATTTGTCTTTTTTTGAAGTCATGACATTTATAAAAGAAAATCGTGTTTGTATTCCGCAAGATTTAGCTATTGTTGTTTTTGATAACATCCCGTTTGCCAACATTTCAAACCCAACTATTACAACAATTGCACAGCCGGCATATGAAATGGGAAAGAAAGCGGCAGAGCTTTTACTTAAGCAAATCAATAAGGAACGCGTTGGTTCAGAACTGTATACGTTTCCATGTAAGTTGATTATCCGGGAATCTTCTAGCGGGAAGAACATTATAAATTGATAAAGCTCCCCCGAAGAAGCGGGTAAATAAAAAATAAGGAGAATTACTATGTATATTCAGCTCGCCCTTGATCGAATGACAGTTGACAAAGCCATCAAAATAACAAAGGAAGTAAATTGCTATATTGATTGGATTGAAGTTGGTACATCGCTAATTAAAGAATTTGGTATCAAAAGCATTTATACCATCAAAAATGTATTTCCCGATAAACCGCTTGTCGCCGATATCAAAACAATCGATAACGCTAAGTACGAGTGTGAGCTATGCTTTGAGGCAGGGGCCGACATCATTACTGTTATGGGAGTGGCTCCATTAGTTACTATTGAAACATGCTTGAACGAAGCAGCAAAACGAAAGAGGAACATTATGATTGATTTATTGAACGTAAATGAAACAACGTTACGAAAATTAATAGAATGCAAGGATGCCATTTTCTGCGCCCATTTAAGCAAAGACGAGCAAGAGCTTTCTGTTTCGAAAGCTGAACATTCTTTCGATCGCTTTAACATTCTGGAGGACCGCACATTGGCGATTGCCGGAGGGATTTCTATCGATTCAATCGAAAAAATTAAGCCATTCAATCCCTTGATTATTATTGTTGGTTCTGCAATAACGCAAGCCGCAGATAAAGTAAAAGCAGCGAGAGAATTAAAACAATCTATTTTATTTATGGAGGATTAACGATGAAACATCCTATTCAAACTATTTTTTATGAAATGGAGCAGGTTTTTCAGGATTTTGATCATATGAATATTGAACATGTAGCCACTCTTCTTCAAAAAGCAAATCGGATTTTTATTGCTGGGGAAGGACGTTCGGGATTAATGGCAAAAGCATTTGCAATGCGGCTCATGCACCTTGGAGCGAACGTCTACGTGGTAGGTGAGACCATTACTCCCGCGCTTCAAAAAGGAGACACATTGGTTGTTGTATCTGGTTCCGGGACAACCAAAAGTACTGTCTGGATTGCTGAAAAAGCCAAACAGCTCGATTGCTACGTAATTGCTTTTACCACTGATGTTGCATCGGAACTAGCCGCAAATGCATCACTCACTATTCATGTTCCTGCAGCGACCAAATATCGCCGCGGCCATGAGAAAAAAAGCGTACAACCATTAAGTTCTCTCTTCGATCAATGTATGCATTTAATTTTTGATGCCATATGCTTGCAGTATGCAGCTGTACAAAATATCAAGCACGAAAGCGCATTAAAACAACATAGCAATTTAGAGTAATTAGTAATTTAGTATGGGTGACCTGAGCAATCTCTTTCTGTCAGGTCACCTGTGTGTTTTGGCATGATATCATATTGCAGCAATTTTTATGATGCTCACATTTATCATCAATCCAAAATTTAGAAGAATATCTATTCCTTATCAATCTGTTATTTGATAGAATATTCAGTAAGAATAGATGAGTAGGAGAGAAGAAAAAGATATGCAAAAACCGATTGATTTAGGTCATGGAATTTCGTTAATTGATGTTTTTGATTTAGGAGTTGCTCAACGAACAGGTACATATGTGCTTCATGAAGAGAAATTAACGATTATTGAAACAAGTGCAAGTCCCTCCATTCCGTATTTACTAAAAGGATTAGAAACGTTAGGGATCGCGGCAAAGAACATCAAAAACATTATTGTCACCCACATTCATCTTGATCATGCGGGCGGTGTAGGTCTATTACTTGACAAGTGCCCGAATGCAAATGTCATCGTCCACCCAAAGGGAAAACGACACTTAGCCGATCCTTCAAGATTAATTCAAGGTGCGCAAGCTGTTTACCGTGAGAAATTTGATGAATTGTTTAATCCAATCTTACCTGTTACAGAAGAACGTCTATTTACAATGGAGGATGGCGATATATTACAAATTGGCGAAAATCGCACATTGACATTCCTTCATACGCCTGGACATGCAAATCATCATTTTTCCATTTATGATTCTCGCAGTAATGGAGTTTTCACGGGAGATACTGTTGGAGTTTTTTACCCTCAATTGCTTGAGTACGGATTAGAATTTTATTTACCTTCGACATCACCAAATCAATTTAATCCAACAACGATGTTAGATTCTGCTGATCGTCTCGAGAGCTTAAATATCGAGCGAATTTATTTTGGACATTTTGGAATGTCGAACAACCCAAGTGCTGCTTTTGAGCAATTAAGGTACTGGCTGCCAAAGTTTGTGGAAGTTGGTGAAAGAATCACGAAAGACAATCCTAACGCTTCTTTTGAAGAAAAAACAGATGCTGTATCCAGAGATCTTTTTGAAATGATTAGCGCGTTTTTAGATAAACAGAATGTACCTCGAGAAGCAGATGTTTATGAGATTATTAGCTTAGATTTAAAGGTTTGTGCTATGGGAATTATCGATTATTTACAAAAGAGATAATAAGCCATACGGGAGCAGAAACATTTGGTTTTAGACGATTTTCCGTTTCCTGATTTTTAGAATCAGAAGAAAAGAATAAACATCTATGAGCAAATTTACTCCCAACCTAGTCAGGAAAATCAATCTTTCCATAAGGATACTAACGCAAACAGTTTCCAGGACGTGTCTTTTAGTGGTGGTTCAACTCTGTAGAATAAACTGTTTGAGTAGATTTGATGCTTAGTCCATTGTGAACCCTTTTCTTTTGGTGAGGAATTCTTTTTGGATGAAGGGTCATCTCTTTCTGATGCTCTACTTAAATGGTTGAAGTCATTGTCAATAAAATATGCGATATGGAATACATTATTATGAAAAAGACTGCATGAGGAGAGGGGATTTAATATGAATTATCGCCGCCGTAACACCCAGGCGTTTACGTTTCTTGCCTGGGCTTCTTTTGTACTGTCATGCGGGTTTATGTTTATCGGTTTGTACAACTTGGATGCGCCTTTAGTGGAAAAAGGATATTATGCCGTGTGCGCCTGCTTTTTAATTATGTCTTCGTTTGTTCTTCAAAAAACGATTAGAGACAATGCAGAAGATGATGCTTACGAAAAAGAGCATCTGCCTAAAAAGTTTGAAAAAGAGGATGCAAAATAGGTATAAAGATTTTTAGCGTCAAAGATTTATAATCAATAATGAACGGACTTTTTACAGTGCCAAGTAATGAAGTGGAGAGGGTTTAATGTGCCAAAAGCGAAATTCACATGTAACGAACCGTTTGAGTTCAAGGTTTTATAAATATCGACGTATTGATTGAAATGAAGAAAAGGGGTATTACTATTTTAGAGTTTAGTTTGATAAACAAGGAAAGGATTTATTCCATATCAAGAAAATATGATCGCAAACATCTATTACGTTAAACGAAGATTTGCCGTAAATGATTCGCTTGCTAAATAAAATAAATACCTTCTCAAAAAATTTTATTATTTTGAACCTAGCGTTGTTTATCCAATATTGGATAGTGAAAAAATACCGAACATCTCAAAATAGGCAACGTATAGTAACTTAGAAGCCTTAGCCCTAAATTCTATAGGGTTAAGGTGTTTAATTTTTTCTGAAATCATTTATCATTTTTATTTTATTTAATTAAACTATGTTCTAAATAAACATAATAAAACATGTACGACAACAACGAACGAAAAAGCTAGCTTATAATAATAGGTTTAATAAAAAATTATGTTATCTTATGATACAGTGGAATGTTTGGCTTGGGCGACTGTTTCATTTGTCTGAGCAGTTGGCTAAGATTATGAACAATTGGCCCCTTGGATATGTGTTTGAAAATATTATTCCAATACTAATTAGCAGTGACAAATAAACAAATTGATTTTATAATCCAGCTAAACTATTGGGAGAATAGCAATTAAAAAGCAGCCTTATTTATGGCTGCTTTTTTCGTGTAGATAATAGAAACAAAGGTGAGTTCAGCGGGTTCCGGGAGCGGGCTTATCAACACCTGTCACACGATGTCTATGACCGTGATCTTCTGTTGTGTAGAAATCGTAATAATGTACGTGCATGCCATCTCCAACTGGAATAGCTGGACCTGAGTATGCTCGATAATAATGTGTATGCCCATCTTCATATAACACATAACCTTCAGTATAGTGGATGTGGCTTCCATCTTCCGTAGGAATTGGTGGCGATGTGATATCTAAACATTGATGTACATGCCCATCTTCAACAGAAGTATAATCCACTGAACCGTGATTATGATTTGGGACAAAACCAGAGACAAAATCATCTTTGCCCACCCTTTTCATAACGACACCCCATTCAAAAAAATTATAAGATATCGCTAATATATATGAATGGGTGTAGGAAATAATCATAATTTATGAACGAGTTTCATTTGTGTAAAAAGGACAAGCATTTCTTTACTTACGACATGACACAGGTTCATTAACATAATTCCTTACGAAAAGCGAATAAACAGAGTATGAAAGTTTTCATGTTATGAAAGAGGAGAACATTTAATTTACATAATATATTTATTATAAATTTTTTACTTAGTTACTTGAAAACTTCGGATTGCCAAAATACTTATAATTAATAATGTAGGAAATCTATGTCCATATTTGTGTTTTCCCAATTGACATAAAGAGAAGAGGGAATATTATATACTCTATATAACATTCTTTTGGCACCTAAAGTTTTTCAACAAAGGAGTAGGAGGAATAAGGAAATGGAAGTAAATCAAACATTCTTAAGACGATGGTTGTATAGTTTGTCTATTACGCTAGGCGCTTTAATTGCAATTACAGATTATAATGCAGATGAACCTTTTAATGCGATTATTCTATTGTTCATATTTGGAGTATTTTTAGGGGGTATATATCCGAGCGGAGCATGGAAATTTAGTATTGCTTTAGCCGTATTTATCCCTATAATCAATGTTTTATCGGTTATCATTCACGGAAGACATGATTTGTTTATTTCACAAGGAATTGGCTCCTTCATAGCATTAATACCTTCCGTAATAAGTTGCTACATTGGAGCATGGATCAATAAATTTTTAACTATTCGCCATGCGGCTGAATAAAAGCATCACATCGCTATTAAGAAGAGATTAATTGTAAAAGAAATGTGTTACAATTAATCTCTTTTTTGTGACCTAACAATACTTTCAAAACATCCAAACGGAACCGCTTAGCATTAGACGTTTTGAACAGTCAGTACATTTCTCTCTTTTTAAATACCGAGCGGGCTTTTCACATTTTTAACATTTATCATGGTTGACCTGCATTATCATCGGCTCTTTATAAGTGCTTAATACGGACAGATGTTGTATGATGTAAATAATAAATGGGCTCTGATAGAAAGGATGGTACCGTGAAAGTAACTACAGTTAAGGTCATCACAATTCTCTCTATCCTTGCAAGCGGATTGTGGCTTGCCGGATTAGGAATGACAATCAAAGATCAATTTTTTCACGGAGCTGTATCCCCGGTAAAAGAATCACATTTGGGGGGAACGTCAAACGACAAAAAGGAGAGGTTCTATCTTGTTGCGCTCGGTGATTCATTGACCCGGGGAACGGGAGATGAAAGCGGGAAAGGGTATGTCGGCTATGTACTTGATGAACTGAAGGGAAAAACGAAGCAACCTATTTCGATGGCGAATTTAGCCATTAAAGGACAACGATCCGCTGGATTAGTCAAGCAGCTTCAACAAATAGAGGTGCGCCGACAGCTCCAACAAGCGGATGTCATCTTGATGACCATCGGCGGGAACGACTTGTTTCAAGGTGGGGAAACGCTAAGTCATTTTTCGATTGACCGAATTAATAAAGCGAAAGTCGATTACCTTCAAAATTTAGATACGATTTTCAAAACGATTCGCACGGTCAATCCGCAGGCTATTGTATTTTACATCGGTCTTTACAATCCGTTTAACGATCTTCGTGATGCCAAAACAACATCGGCGATTGTGCGCCAGTGGAATTTTGACTCAGCGGAAATCGCCGCCCGTTATCCAAACATCATCGCTGTTCCGACGTTTGATTTGTTTGAACTTCATGTCAATGATTATCTTTATAGCGATAAATTTCATCCGAATAAAGAAGGATACAAACGAATTGGTGAACGTGTAGCTTCCTTGATTACGCTCACAAAGGAGGAAGGCAAATGACAAAAAACGCTACCCTCGTCGTTACAGATTTGCGAAAAACGATTCGAAATAAAGAAATTATTAAAGGTCTTTCGTTTGAATTAACCGAGGGGGAAGTATTTGGGTTTTTAGGTCCAAATGGTGCCGGAAAAACGACGACCATTCGTATGCTTGTTGGACTGATTAAGCCGACATCCGGACATATCTCTATATGTGGGTATGATCTACATCGCCAATTTTCCAAAGCAATTCGAAATATTGGCTGCATCGTCGAAAATCCGGAGCTTTACCCTTATTTAAGCGGATGGGAAAACCTTGAACATTTTGCTCGAATGGTACCTGATATTCCCAAAGAGCGAATTGTGGAAGTTGTTGAATTAGTCGGGCTGCAAAATCGGATCCACGATCGGGTAAGAACGTATTCATTAGGGATGCGGCAACGCCTTGGTATTGCTCAGGCGCTACTTGGGAAACCGAAAATCTTGATTTTAGATGAACCAACGAACGGATTAGATCCGGTTGGGATTCGGGAAATGCGTGAGTTTATTCGCTTTTTAGCGGAGACAGAAGGATTAAGCGTGTTAGTATCTTCCCATTTGTTAAGCGAAATTCAATTAATGTGTGACCGTGTTGCGATTATGTCCAAAGGGAAGATGATTCGAATTGATACAGTCGAACATCTTTTAAAAGAGCAGGCACGTGTTGCTTGGAAAGTGAATCCTGTTGAGACCGCTAAAAACATTTTATCGAAAGAAACAGTGGTCATTAGTGTACAAGGTGGCACGCTGATTACCCCATATGAAGCAAAACAGCTTCCAAAATGGAATGAGAAATTGGTACAAGCAGGGGTGGAAGTAAGCGAAATTCAACCGAAACTGCCGACGCTAGAAGATTTATTTATCGACCTGACGGGAGGGGAGACGATTGATTAACCTCGTTCACAACGAAATGGTAAAAATTGTTCGGAAAAAGCGCCTTTTCATCATTGCTGCCATTATCGCCGTTCTCGTCGCTCTCTTTACATATGCCCAATTTAAACATGTTCAAGACTTGCAAGAGAGGCTAGGAACCAACGATTGGCGGACTCAACTTCAGCAACAAATTATTGATGCACAAAATCGATTAAATTCAAGCGGTCTGTCTGACGAATGGAGGAAATATTTACAAATTCGTCTCCAGCAACAGCAATACTATTTAGATCATGATATTAATCCATCAGCGCCGGGCGCGCCAACTTTTATGCGAATGTTTATCGAAAACTCCATTGACTTGTTTCTTCCGCTTATGGTTATGGTCATTGCTGCTGATTTAGTGTCTTCGGAAGCGAGCGGGGGTACCATCAAATTGCTTTTAACAAGGCCTGTAAAAAGGTGGCGAATTTTACTCAGCAAATACATAGCCATGATTTTATCGATTTCATTTATTTTGTTATCGGTAACGATCATCTCTTATCTTATCTCAGGAGCGGTATTTGGATACAAGGGATGGAATTTACCATTATTAACAGGATTTACAATTAACGGGGAAGAATTAAATACTTCAAACGTTCATTTACTTCCGCAATGGCAGTATTTGCTTATCGAATTAGGACTTGCTTGGTTTGTTTCTATTATTGTCGGTACATTAACATTCATGCTTTCAGTTTTGATGAGAAGCACAGCTGCTGTGATGGGAATTATGTTAGCAGCGCTCATTTCCGGGGCGATATTATCGAGCATGGTCTCTTCTTGGGAGTCAGCGAAATATTTGTTTATGGTCAATTTGCGCCTCACTGATTACATTAGCGGCACAGCACCGCCAATCAATGGAATGACACTCGGATTTTCTATGGCCGTTCTGGCGGTTTGGGGCTTCATTGGATTTGTTGTTTCTTTTGCTGTGTTTACGAAAAGAGATGTGTATTAAGGGGCAAGAAGGTAAGCGCATATTGTTTGCTTACCTTTTTAGATTTTCTTCCATCATTTTTGCAATTTCTTGCGAATGATATTGGTTTGTTGTTTTTAAACCATGGATCACGCGATGTTGTCTTTGGATCGAACGATTCTGACTTAACTTCCATTTCTCCTCTATTTCGTTAATGGAGATTTCAAAACCGACAATGCCATTTAGCAAACCATCTATAAATGGATCATGGGCATTCATATTCCAAGGATGAGGCAACGATGATTCGTAAACTTTCACTGTCTTTTCTATGGCTGTCACTAGCTCCTCTTTTGTCTCCATTAATGTAAATGTTCCATATACGTGAACAGATACATAATTCCACGTCGGGATAGTATTTTTTTCGTTATAACAGGATGCTGAAATATACGCATGGGGGTCAGGGAAAACGACAAGAACCTTTTTTCCATGCAATGATTCCAGTGCAGATTGTGTTTTGCCATATGCCTCAGCAATACACCGTTTTTGCCTTTGTCTACATCAAGTAGAAATGGGTCGCAAATGGTCCATTCTCATTTTGAGAACACAAAATGCCGAAACTATTGTTTTTTATAAAATCGAATAATTTTTCTTGATCATGAACTTCAAATGCTTTAGGTATGTACATCACTATTTCCTAGCTACTAAAATCTTATAAATATCGAGGTCATATCTCGATAGAACCAGCAAAACTGCTTGCCCTTGCCGCTTAGATTCTTATAGAGTTCCTTCCCATGTCATTCATCTGGCGTGAAAGATGTACCGTGGCTTGCTGTTAGCGACAGCATCGTGCATTTTTCCTTCCATCGGTCAGTACGTGGCAAAAGGGTCTACGCCTCCTTTAGTTAAGTTTGATATTGGTTCAGCCGACAATTTCTATGTTATTTCCATACAAAATAAAAAAATCCCAACTGCAACTAATAAAAGAATGATGGACTAGAGCAGTCACGTACCGCTATTTATTACGTGCGCATTTATGCATAATTTTGAGCTGTTGCTCTGGTTTATAAATAGTCTAGTTGTGAATCTATAACTCGATTGATCGAGGAGATGCATAAAATAAAATTTTGTATGCAACGTGAACATCTACACAAATACAAATGGTTGTAACTCTTGTTTGACATCAAAAATGGTGGAAATATATGATAAACTTATATAAAATTCGATTCATTATTAGGAGGTCCTATGCAAAACCAACGAGGCATTCGCCGTATAAAAACGGTACAGTATCAAACAAACAGCTCAATTCATCGGAATGGATTTGTGTTAGAACCTGGGAACTGGAAAGAGTACGATCCTTTTTTAATGTTAATGGAGGATTTTTTTCAAAGGGGAACGTTTGATTTTCATCCGCATCGTGGCATTGAAACGGTGACATATGTCATTGATGGTACACTGGAGCATTTTGACAACAAAGCCGGACACGGAAAGCTCGGACCGGGGGATGTGCAATGGATGACTGCCGGAAAGGGTGTTATTCATAAAGAAGACCCGGCTCCCGGTTCTACGGTGCACAGTTTGCAATTGTGGATTAATTTGCCGCGCTCAAAAAAAATGACAGAGCCGCGTTATCAAAATTTAAAAAGCAAAGACATGCCTGTGCGTAAAGAAGAAGGAGCCATCGTTCGTGTGTTTTCTGGTTCTTCAAAAGGCGTGCAAGCTCCGACGCTTAACCACGTGCCTGTCACCATGGTAGAAATTTTACTTGAATCCGGAGCGAGTGTTGTGCAAGATTTGCCTGGGAGTTATAATGGCTTTCTCTATATTCTGGAAGGTAGTGGGACTTTTGGTGTTCATCAAACGGAAGGAAGGGCTGGACAAGTATTATTTTTAGATTCAGCCGATGAAGCTCGAGAGAGTGAAATTACCATGACTGCCAGAGAAAAACTCCGCGTCTTGCTGTATGCAGGTGAGCCGATTAACGAACCGGTTGTCGCATACGGACCGTTTGTCATGAATACACAGGAAGAAATCCGTCAAGCGATGATCGATTACCAAACAGGGAAATTTGATGAATAGCCAATATCCAGTGAAGTTACCTAAACAGCTAAAAAGATTCTATTATCCGGTTTATAAACATCTTTCAGGGCAGCTTTATTAGATGCGTTCCTTTGTTGGAACGCGTTTCATTGTTTAGTCTGTAGTAAAAATCTACTAACCAATATTTTTGTACAGAGGGAGATCTTTTCATAAAGGATCAGCATCTCTCCGCCGCGCACTATCAAAAACGATTCGCTTTGCTCCGCGTCTGGTAAGAAATGAAGTAAGTCTGGCGAAATTTCTATCTAAGTGAATCGTTTAGTAGCGTTGACAAGGAGCTTATGGGGAAGGTTATGATCGGCGTGTGATTGGTATTAAGCATAGTATTTCAAGGGTAAATGTTTTTAATAAAAAGTGGTATTTATTCAATTGTATAGAAGATTGATTATTCGGAGTATGAGTTGGGCTCTTATTCGTACTTCCTCTAATTTATTGTCCAACAATTAAGTGCCAATTAAATGTTGTGGGAAATATTATAATAATCGTTAAAAAGTAGATAAAACTATTACAAGAAGAAAAGAGTGATAGGGTTGAAGATTGAATTTCTTGGAACAGGAGGGGCAATGACCATCCCGCGCCCACTCTGTCGTTGTCGAGTGTGTGAAGAAGCGAGAATAAAAGGTGTACCGTATAGTCGTTCAGGTCCTGGTTTATTTGTGCACGGACCAAATATATTGCTTGATACGTCAGAAGATATATATTATCAAATCAATCGTTCGAATATTAACGAAATAAACGCGGTATTCTATTCTCATTGGCATCCTGACCATGTGATGGGAAGAAGAATTTTAGAATCTATCAATGCCGATTGGAGAAACTACCCACCAAAAAATAAACAAACCAATGTATATTTACCTGAACAAGTAGCCGTTGATTTCAATCATCGTCTCGGAAGCGGAGAACATCTTAAATTTTTTTCTGAACAAGGATATATACGAATTCATGAAATAAAAGACGGTGATAGCGTTTGGATCAATGAGATAGAAATACAGCCATTCCGTCTGGCAGAAGCCTACGTTTATGCGTTTTTATTAAAAACGCAAGAGAAAAAAGTTTTAATCGCACTTGATGAACTTCATAACTGGAAGCCCCCTCAAACACTACAAGGTATTGACCTTGCCGTTTTACCTATTGGCATTTTTGAATATCATCCTTTTACAGGCGAATGATTAATATCTTCTGGACACCCTGTGCTAAAAGAGGAAGCGACTTTTTCAGAAACACTCGAAATTATTAAAGAATTGAATGCTAAAAAAACGGTATTAACACACATCGAAGAAATGAACGGGTTGAGTTTTGATGAACTAAAAGAAGTGGAAAGGCAGCTAAACAAAAAAGGTCTGGAAATTAGAATAGCGTATGACACCTTTATAGTAGAGGTGTAGCCCTGGATGTCAGTCAAACATCAACTATCTCTACTACTTAATTGAGGCTTCGTAACGAGTGGAAGTGGGAGCTTGTAAGTATCCAGCAGTATCAACGTGCCAAGCACCCCTGCCTTCACTTGACCTCTGCATCGACTGCAAGAGACATGCTGAAGCAGCCGACGTTCGTACTTTTCTTTTCCCCATACAACAGATATTACAACAGATATACGGTTATGTTCAACGTTTTACGGTGGCAGCAACTTCTTGCTACCAACCTCATATGTTAAGCGTCAAAGAACGAATAGGAGTGCTTATATGTATTCTAGACAAAATAGAGCGAACGCCTTCGAAAAGAAGAGAAGCGTAAAGCAGTTCTTGTATGTCGCTTATTGTTCGGATATCACAGACAAGTCGCATACAATCTACGATCCCTATTCAAACGTTAGTTAAGTGGGCAGGTATTCGTATTTCTTTCATAAGGCATTACAAGGAAACAATGACAAAAAGTAATCCAGCAAACGATAAGTACACAAATACAAAAAAGGAAAGAGTGACTGGTTAATTGTTACAGTCACTCTTTTTCTCTTCAATGAATTCAAGTGTCTGTTTTTCATACCCCTTCTCGAAGTAAAACGTGGTGAACGAATTAGAAGTTTTTCGCTACTTCCTCTGCTTGTTTAATTGCTTTTTCTTTAATGCTTTCTGCTTCATTTGGGAATTGTGCCATTCCTTCTACAATAATTGATTGAACATTTGTAATGCCGATGAAGCTGAGCACAGTTTTTAAATAACGGTCTCCAAACTCCATGTCTTTCATTGGACCTTCGGAATAAATACCTCCGCGGGCTTGGATATGTACCGCTTTTTTATCTGTTAATAACCCTACAGGTCCGTTTTCCGTATATTTAAATGTTTTACCTGCCATACAAATTGTATCAATATACGCTTTCATTTTTGGTGGAAAACTAAAATTCCACATAGGAGTCACAAATACATATTTGTCTGCTTCGATAAACTGGTCCGTTAATTGGTTAATGCGGCTGACTTTTTGTTTTTCCTCTGCGCTTAACTGATCAAAAGCATGTCCTTGTTGGAGTTTTCCCCAACCGCTAAACACATCTTGATCAATGTGCGGAATATCGGTCTGATAAAGATCCAATTCCACTACTTCATCTTGTGGGTTTTGTTGTTTGTAGGCATTTAAAAATGCTCGGCCGACAGATAAGCTGAACGATTCATTTTCCGTTTTTGGATTCGCCGTAATATACAATAATTTTGCCATGGTAATTCTCCCTTTCTTTGTTTGATGAAATCATCCATTATTTTTTTCAAAAAAGCGAATACCATACCTTTTGCAACGTGTTTGGTAGGAAGGGGTACTTCTAAACAATAAATATAATAAAGTAACTTACTTACTTTTGTAAAGTGATATATTCTCCATGAAACGGTAATTTTTTTCTACAGCGAATACGTATAGAAGGGCTGTTGAATCAAGTAATTCCATAGCTGTTGTCTCGATGACAACGAACATATATTCTTATTTATGTTATAATAATATTTAGAAAACAGTTTGAGGTGAGGCGGTGCTATCGTGTATAACACGACCATTTTTATCAGCTCTGTCGCCCAAGACTCTCTGTCTCCTATACGAAAAATTGTATTTGAAGAGCTCAAAAATATGGGACATGAACCAATTCGCTTTGAAGATACGATGCAATATATTCATCAGGATGCTGTCCGAATAATACGGCCACAAATTAAACAATCGCTAGTGAAGCATTTGAGTGAACGTAGAAAAGAGCCTGATTCGATGTAGGAGTTTATTCGTGAAACCATTAAAGATTTATCTCAAGCAGCTGAACATTATGTGTGGTATTTTCTGTATGATGCCGAACAAAAAGGCATATATTTTGAAAAATGCTCATTAGGTGTTGAAATTCTCCCAATATAAAGGGGTATCTTTCAGCACGACTCAAAGAAAGCCTCCACTACTTCAATATTCGTTCCGAAATCGAAAAAAGTAGTTATACGGCGATTTTTATGAACTTTCCCTTGAATTCATCAACTTATTGCATAACGGACAAATTACCAATTGGAGAAGACTGATGGTACTTTTGCGTTCAAATATGGTCAGATGCAATCGTTATGTGACAAACACCAAGTACCAGCAAGAAGCAATAGGGGCATTAATGGATTGTAGAGCGGTTACCCTTTATGAATAAAGGGGAAATCAGATGGTGTGTAAAGAATATGATGGGTTGATGACCCCTGAAATCAAAGAGTTTTTCCATTTGGGATAGACCGAACAGGGGACCACTGATATTATCTTTTGTAATCAAGAGTTTACAGTTTACAATTCATAATGAGTTAGCTGTAAAGATAACAAAAGCAAGGAATCAAGAAGGAGATATTGTAGAGGGCGTTAATTACAACATATTTGATTTTTTACACCAACTAAAAGGAAATGACAATTTATGATGAACATTTCCCTTTTGGCTTGCCCATGGAATAGATTATGTTACTAGGATAGAAAAAAATGCAATATTGCATTTAAACGCTAACTTTTAAAAAGAAAAAAATAGATTAAGGTAACATAATAAAATTATCGTAAACTAAAAGCCGCAATTCTAAATGAATCGTTTCATAACCAGAAAAGAAATGATTAAAAGAAGAGTTGTTAAAAAAATTACATTACAAAGAAGGACAAGCCATGGTATTGAACGCATCCTACGGGTATCGTTTAGGCATCGATCTGAAGAAGGAAAGAAATCGAGGGAGAATATCATTTTGTTCAACTTTATATAAAGAGTGCTCAAGAAGCAGATGAATGGTGACGAAAGTGATTTAGATCAAAAGAGTAGTGTATTTTTATCAATATTTGAAAGCTAAATATTTTTTGACCTTTTCTTTTTTGTTATGATGAATAACAAAGAAAAACTTTATCATTATTGGTGTAGGAGGGAAAGAAATGAATCAAGTCATTGAAACGATTTTACAGCACCGTTCCATTCGAAGATTTGAAGACCGCGCTCTATCCGATGAACAAATTCGTACCATTGTCGAGTGTGCCCAGGCAGCTTCCACATCCAGTTTTATTCAGGCATATTCCATCATCGGGGTGAAAGATAAAGAGACGAAACGGAAGCTCGCTGAGTTAGCGGGAAATCAGCCATATGTGGAGAACAATGGTCATTTCTTTATATTTTGCGCAGATTTGCATCGCCACGAGATTATCGGCGAAATGGAAAACGCCGATGTATCTGCGGCGTTAGAAAGCACCGAAAAGTTTATGGTTGCGCTCATTGACACGGCGTTGGCAGCGCAAAATGCTGTAATCGCGGCTGAGTCAATGGGATTGGGAGCTTGTTATATCGGCGGTTTGCGGAACAACTTACCCGAAGTGTGTGAGCTCTTAAAAGTTCCGAAACAAGTGATTCCGTTGTTCGGGATTGCAGTAGGGTATCCGGCGCAAAATCCTGATAAAAAACCGCGCTTACCTTTCCATCATGTTTACCATGAAGAAACATACGAACAAGATCGTTCCAAATTAGAATACCAACTAAATCAATATAATGAAACGATTTCGTCATATTATGAAAAACGTACAAACGGAGAACGCCGTGACACATGGACCGGACAAATGGCCAGCATGCTTAGTAAACAGGTTCGAATGTATATGAAGGAGTTTGTCGAAGGAAAAGGTTTCAATTTAAAATAGCTCATGAAAGGCAGATATACATGGCAGAAGAAGGAGTTCTTCTGTCATGTATGATCATTTTTTAGAAAAAGGTCTATAAAAAGAACAAGTAGCTTCTCGTCCATGTTGTCATGAAGTGATCAAGAATAAACTTTTTAATGTTTTGTATCGAAAAGCAAAAGCAGAGGTGTTCACGCATGACTGTCATTGAAACAGAGCGATTAATATTAAGGAAAATGGATTTTCGTGATGAAGATAATCTGATGAAAATTTTTTCTGATCCGATAGCCATGCGATTTTATCCTTCTACAAAGACCAGAGAAGACGCAAAAAAATGGATTCAATGGAATCTGAATAACTACGAAAAACATAGTGCCGGTTTGTGGATTTGTGAATTCAAGGAAAATGGCGATTTTGTTGGAATGTGTGGGATTGTCCCACAGATTGTTGACGAACAACATGAAATGGAAATTGGCTATTTATTAGTGCGCGAACATTGGGGAAAAGGTTTAGCAACAGAGGCAGCGAAGGCATCAAGAGATTTCGGATTCAATGTTCTTAAATAGACTGATTTCGATGATTTACAAACTAAACACACCATCTATCAGAGTTGCTGAGCGAGTGGGTATGACGTTTGAAAAAGAAACATTGATTCGCGGTAGGGAGACACTCGTTTACTCGATTGAAAAATCTGTATAATGTTTTGGTGGTAACAAGTTTCTTCAACTAAAGAGCAGTTAAGTTAAAAAACGAAATCACGTCTTTTAATCGTCGCAATTGTCATGATTATAAAAATTTAACAGGGGAGAATGTCGTTGATCAATTACAATAACCAGACACAAGAAGGAAATATAGTGATTGTTACATAATCGAGGGAAATAGTAAGTGAATATTTAGCAACGATGGAAGCCCAGAATTTAGATATAATCACGTTAATATCAAAAATGAGATTAATGGTGAAAAATGCAAGTCTATTCCTAATCTTTTGTCTGAATATAAAAAATGGCAGAAAGTGATTTTTTATCACGTAATGATTTTATAACCGAAAACAAAGTCATTCAGCAATCGGCTATGTATCATTATGAAGAATTTAAAGAGACTGAAGACCCTAAACAGAGAGAAGTAGCTGCATAGGCTCGGCTACTTCTCTCTGTTTAACGCGTGTCCATTTTTATGCCACACCGAATAAGAAGTTCGTTTTATGAAGGCAAGCAGCAGTGCGGATGATCAGGTGGTTGCCCGGCCAATGCGGTTAGCTTCAGGTACTTCAATCAGACGACCGTTTTTCACGTCGTAAATAAAACCGTAGATCGCAATGTTGTTCGGAACAAGAGGATGGGAGCGAATCCGTTCGACATCGTCGATAACGCTCTGTTCAAGATTGTTGATCGTTAAGAATTCCATGTATTCTCCTGCTCTGGAACCGGGGCCTCTTCCCACGTCATGCCAATTTTGTCCATCGAACTTGGCTGTTTCCAAGCTGTTGGCGAGCAAATTACGGATAATTTCATTGGTAAACGTCTCCATACCACAATCGGTATGATGAATCACGAACCATTCCCGTGTTCCCAACAGCTTGTACGAGATGACGAGGGAACGAATCGCATCGTCGCTTGCCCGGCCTCCTGCATTTCGGATCACATGAGCATCACCTTCCGCAAGTCCGGCAAACTTGGCTGGGTCGAGACGCGCGTCCATGCAGGTCAAAATCGCAAATCGACGCTTCGGCGGCATCGGCAAATTTGCTTTGTCCCCGAAACTGGCAGAGTACACCTCATTTGCGGCCAACACTTCGCTCAAAACGCTCATTTTCCGCCACCCTTCCTTAAATAATTCTTATAAATTTTATAGGTTTACTATGATTATAATACTCCGTTTTTTGGCCGTCAATTAGCTCTTGTTCCACATGTATTTTATTTTCTATTGAGTTATATCGAGTGTTATTCCAGAAATTGGACAGAGATGTATCTGATTATAAAAATATACGGGGACGGGGGATTAATATAATTAATTAAGTTTTTGTTATCATAGATTGGGACATCTACTTGTAAACCCAGTGGAGTTGTTGGGCGAATTATTTTCCGGAAACGCTTTTTACTCATGGCAGATTAGAAACTAGGGACAGAGTCTTGCTACAGGTAACGTTGGTGTTATAAAAAAGAATTGAAGATTACTTTTCTGTCCCCCTATATTTAGATGAACAGGAAGCAGGGGAACGGAAGGGGGATAATATGATATCCGGTTATGGACATACTGCTTCTCAATGATAAACCATCCCAAAACGAGAGTTTTAGCTGAAGCCAACGGATGAAATTAAATTTGTTATATGACAACTGGAGCAAGAATCTTAATCGTTTGATTATGAATGAAGATAATGGTAAATTTCAAGATAGTTACTCAAAAAAATTGTTGAAAATCTGTTTAGGAGCTGATTACATGAGAGTGCTAACGATTGTCTCGCATCCTCGAAGGGATTCCCTTACTTTTGCCGTTGCCGAACGTTTTGTTCAAGGGTTAAAAGATGCCGGACATGAAGTTGAAATAGCGGATTTATATGGTGAAGAGTTTAATCCACTGGTATATGAACAAGATGAACCTGATTGGGACAACCCTCATAAAAAATATTCCCTGCGTGTTCAGGCAGAAATGGAAAGGCTAAAGAGAAATGACGGATTAGCGTTCATATTTCCATTATGGTGGTATTCGTTACCAGCCATTACAAAAGGATATATAGACCGCACATGGAATTATGGTTTTGCTTATGGAGGAGCGCGCCTTCCACACAAAAAGGTATTGTGGATTCCGCTTGTCGGGGAGACAGAGGAAAGTCTTAAAAAGAGAAATTTTGATACCATGATTTCCCATTATTTAAATGTTGGTTTAGCTGGCTATACAGGCATTTCTCAGTCTGAAGTGGCATTTCTGTATAATACGTTAGCTGAAGATATGGAAAACGAAGATGAAATCAAAAAACATTATGACAGTCTGCTTAATCGGGCGTATGAGCTAGGGAATACGTATAGCCATTCATTATCATGATAAATCGTGCGTCAAACAGATTCGGGACGATGATATGAGTTTTTCGCCTGATTACATTGAACTCATAGTTCAATACAGGATAATTGTATGGGGGACTTTCGGTAAAGTGCGCATCCCACAGTGCAGAGGAAGTAAAAACTTGCATTTGAATGCGACTGTGGAACTATGGCAACGGCAGTATAAAGTCAATCTCCATAGCGAAAGGGATCTATGGTTAGAACAAAAAGGAATGGGAATATGAAAGTCCTTATCGCAGGTGCAAACGGTCACACAGGTAGATTGATAGTGGAGCTTCTTGGGCAAAGTAATCGTCATGAAGCTTATGCAATGATTAGAGAGGCAGCGCAAGCGTAAAAATTGAAACAGCTTGTTGCCAAAGAAGCTATAGTGGCTGATCTTGAAGAAGATGTTTCTCATGCCGTTAAAGGTATAGGATGTGGTGATTTTGCTGCTGGATCCGGCTCAAAAACGGGTCCAGATAAAACCATTTAGACCAAGAAGGAGCAAAACGCCTTATTGATGCTGCCAAGAAAGAAAGCATCGCTCATTTTGTTATGCTTAGTTCATATGGATCTGGTGATCCACAAGCTATACCCAAAATTGCACATTACCTGAAAGCAAAGGGGAAGCGGATAGATACTTAGAAGAAAGCGGATTAACATATACCATTGTTCGTCCGGGGTTTCTAAGCTTTGAACCACCGACGGGTAAAGTCGAAATAGCTGAGCATTTTGAAAGCATTGAAGGAATATTCCACGTGGAGATGTGGCGCAAGTAATTGTGTCTTGTGTTGATATTGAAAATGCCAAAAACAAAACGTTTGAACTCCTCAATGGTAATCAACCGATACAGGATGCACTCAAAGCTCTTTGAGGTAAGGAGATAGTAATTAACGAGAACGATTTTATCCTTATTCCGATTTTCTGCTTCAGTAGCTATCCCCACAGTCAGAGAGAGATATTATTGATTTTCATAATGCCTCTTTTTTCCGTTCTTTAGACAGTAGCGGCAAAATCACGCTGTCCAAAGTTTCGTCCCGGATCCCATGCCATAGCAGGCATTTTAACGGCACGGTCTCACACTGGTGTGTTTTTTCGAACGGCTACTTCTTCTCAATATCAACCTCTTTTGATATTTTAAGAGGGAAAGATTCACCTTCGTTACGAAATAAAAAAATGCGAAGGGACTGATTGCTTTTATTGATATCCTGAATCGTTGTTCCATAGTTTCATATAGATATTTTCAATAGCAATTGCTTTATTGTTGATTGACAGGGGGACAGGCTGAGTAAAGGCTTCGAAACAATTCCAGCGCATATTAGCAGCTTAGCTTTTACAAAGAACATGAATCTCTCTTCTAGGATCGAAGGAGAATCGACCGTGACGCCGGAGGCGAACGACCTCGAGTGACAGTATGATTTACCTTGTCCTGTAAATGAGAATGGTATGTTAAAAGACTGATTTGAACTAACCAAGCTGCACCCATGCAGAGTAGAAGCAAGGTATTGTCTCCATTCGGATCTGAGAAGAGAAGATTCATACATAATGTTTTCTGTCAGTTGTCTACTGCATATTATTCTAAATATACATGAGGTTTGTTCGGTAGTCACAAGCACCTATCCAATAATTATCGCAAGTGAGCCGCAATGTTCGCGGCAAGGATGGCATTGTTTTTTACCAAGGCGATATTGGCTTCTAGGCTTTTACCTCCTGTTAATGTCTTTACTTTATCGAGTAAAAATGGCGTGACCGCTTTACCAGTGATCTGTTTTTTCTCTGCTTCTTTTAGAGCTTCTTCAATGATAGAAGTAATGTATGCTTCTTCTAATTCATCCTCTTTTGGGATTGGATTGGCAATGACAAGTCCCCCGTTTAACCCAAGTCCCCATTTCGCTTTGATTAATTGTGCAATTTCCTCAGCTGTATCCATGCGGTAATTGACCTTGAAAGGGCTCATTCTCGAATAAAAGGCTGGCAATGTGTCTGTACCATAGCCAATCACCGGGACACCATTCGTTTCGAGATATTCTAACGTAAGACCTAAATCTAAAATTGATTTTGCTCCTGCGCATACAACCGCTACATTTGTTTGCGCTAGTTCCTGTAAGTCAGCGGAGATGTCCATGGTTTGCTGGGCTCCGCGATGAACGCCGCCAATTCCGCCTGTCGCAAATACTTGAATCCCCGCCATATTTGCACAAATCATCGTAGCGGCAACGGTAGTTGCGCCATGCTTTTTTGTTGCGATGATATAGGGTAAATCTCTCCGGCTCACTTTTTCAATGTCTTTGCTTGTTCCTAAAAACTCAAGCTCATCATCTGTTAAGCCAATTCGTATTTTTCCATCTAAAATCGCAATTGTTGCAGGAACCGCGCCGTTTTCACGAATGAGATGTTCCACTTCTTTTGCTGTTTGTATATTTTGTGGATACGGCATCCCGTGAGAAATAATCGTTGATTCTAACGCAACAATCGGTTGGCGATTTTCCATCGCTTTCGCTACTTCTTCTGAAAAAACGAGTACGTCTTTAAGTTTCATTGTTTAGGCCTCCTCAGAAAAATATTGCTTATATGTTTGATTTAATAGGTGTTCATTCAGTTGTGTACATACTGTCTCTTTCGTTTGCAAAGCGATGATCGAACAGCTCATTCCTAATTTGCAGGCTTTTTCAAATGATTCTCCGTTGTTCATGCCATATAGGAAACCTGATGTAAACGAGTCGCCTGCTCCCGTTGCATCGATTACTTTTAACTTTGGTGCAGATATTGTCCCGTGTTCTCCTTTTTTATTTTTATATACAATTCCTTTTTCTCCTTGAGTAATAATGACATTCTCCGCTCCGAGAGCGAGGATTTTTTCACATGCTTCTTCTACATTCCCGCTCTCAAGACCTGCTAACGTCATCGCTTCGTCTTTATTAGCGATGAGCCATGTCACACCGTTAAGATCTGCAGGCAACTTTTTCACTTTTGGCGCAGAAACGGGTGCAATGCATAGAGGAATTTTTTCTTGATAGCAGCGCTCAATGACCATTTGCAATACATCACTAGGAAAATTCGTATCGAGTAAAACCATCGATGCAGATGAAATATGACTCCATCTTTTTTGAATAAAATCTTGACTGACTGTGTCATAGATCGCCATATCAGCGAGCGCAATTACCATTTCTCCATCATGATCCAGTACGGCCGTGTATGTGCCTGTGTTCATTTTCTCTACTTTCATTGTTTGGCTCGTATCAACGTACGGACTTGTTATTGAAAGAAGCCATTCGCCTTCTTGATCATCTCCCACAACGGTTAAGAGAGAAACTGAACTACCAAGCCGGCCAAGATTTTCAGCGACATTTCTCGCTACCCCACCACATGATTGCGTAATAGTTACAGGGTTAGAGGTGCCGAATTGGACTGAAGATTGCGCTTGTGCCTTGCGATCGACATTTGCTCCGCCGATACACATAATTCTGGATGGTTCGGGCAACACATAAGCTCTTCCAATAATCTTTCCTTGTTTCGTTAGTGAGGAGATATAGCCGGCTACCGCAGACCGTGAAAGATCAAGCTCCTCTGCCAGTTTACTTTGTGTAATAAATGGGTTTTTTCTTATCAATTCTAATATTAACTTTTCTTTCTCATTCATCAGAATGCACCTCAGCATTCATTTAATTATAAACATTTGTCTATATAATAAACAAATGTTTTGTAGCTGTCAAAGAGACTTGTCTCCGCTTAAAAGAAATATGCATGTTCCGTAAGCAAAGAGCCATCTCTTTGGAAGAGGGATTTTGTAAAAACTTGATTCACGCCAAAGAAGATAAAATATTGTAGATTTCTTGGTGATATGCTAATCATGTTCATACATGAATTTCCTTGATAGGGGAGTTGGGTTGCATATCTTATCTAACTAGGGAATTAATTAATTTATGTTAGTTGATTTACTCAAGTACAGTAATGTAATATAAAAAATACGATTGATTGACGAACTTGGAGGTAACAATGGAACTTTTGGAAGTGTTTAAAGCCTTGTCCAATGAAACGAGGCTGCAGATCATAAAGTGGTTAAAAAATCCTGAAATCCACTTTCCAAAACCGCAACACGGGGATATACACGAAGATGGAGTTTGCGTGAGCGACATCCATAAAAAAGTGGGATTATCTCAATCTACAGTGTCCCTTTACCTATCGATGCTGCAAAATGCCGGATTGATAAAAGCAAAACGAGTTGGGCAGTGGACTTATTATAAAAGAGATGAGGAGAACATCAAAAAATTGATTGAACTGTTATCTAGGGAATTATAAGTTTAAATCCTCGCCTTAGATCGTAAGCGTCATTACCATTTTGAACTTGAATTTTTTTATATTATTAATATTGATAATTCTAGATATTTATAAATATAGAAAATCCGTAGGAACGATGATGAACCGATTTGATAAACATAAAGGATATGCATGTTTAAAGAAAACCATCTGACTCTTGGGTTATTCTTTCCTATAGAATCGTACGAGGGCAGCATTCCGGAGATGAACGTTGAACAATAAAGGATTTGGCAATTCAAAATGAAAATGTTGAAAAATTTGCGATTGCTGTCAGAGTAACACACGGACTCATAAGCAGAGTTACGAAAAATAAAAAGGACGCATAATCAGCCCTGAGATCGGAATGGGCGGTCTTGGGGTCGTTTTACGTAAGCACAATCCCTTGCAAAATCTACCGGCCTTAATGCGAGTCCAATGAAGTATTGACGCATTCTCGAGCCATGATTGTGATTCATTACGGCATATAAATACAAGGCAGCAGCGAATAGCCATTATCGTGTATGTAAATCTTGTTGAAACAAAACTTCCAAACAACGTCTCCCAAAATGAAGTATTATTGACATAACACCGGCAGATGTGGTTTATCTAAAACGAACATGGAGGGAGAAAAATGTCAAAAGCAAAAACCAATGCGATGCGTGTTCTTGATAAGAAAATGATTCCTTACAATGTCATTACCTACGACAGTCAAGATGGAAAAATCGATGGAATTTCTGTTACCAATAAAATTGGGAAAGACCCTCAATCGGTGTATAAAACATTAGTAACGCAGGGGAACAGCGGAAACATTTATGTGTTTGTCATCCCTGTGGAGTCAGAGCTGGATTTGAAAAAAGCTGCGCAAGCAACGGGTGAGAAAAATATCGCGCTGGTGCCGATGACAGATATACAAAAGTTGACGGGCTATATCCGCGGAGGGTGTTCACCGATAGGCATGAAAAAACTTTATCCGACCTTTATTGATTCTAGTGCTTCTCAACTTGAGCATATCGTCGTCAGCGGCGGAAAAATCGGTGTGCTAATTGAACTTAGTGTAGAAGCTTTACAAAACGTAACAGAAGCTGCGCTGCAAGAAGTGGTAAAAAAGCAATGAATTTTTGAGTATATTAAACGCTTAATCGCGAACCAATTTATTCCGCATTTGGTCTTAACACTCCGTGCGAATCTGAATAGGTTTACTAATCAGAGAAAAGTGGCTGTCTAAGCTAGAGTTTTCTCGCTATTTATCTTATCGTGTCCATTCTTTAGCATAGCACCAAGCGGGAAGGAAAAGGGGATTTGTTTGAACTACACAATTATGATTGGATTGGAGGAAGAAGGGGAGACGTTTACGTTATACTTTAATTATAAAGATAACGGAGGGATAGCCAGCTATGCCGACATGTAACAGTAGAGTAAAATTAGAGAACGAAAAAGGAAACCACCGATAAAATAGTGGTTTCCTCATGATCTATTATCGTTCCTTCTTTGTTGACATCAGCATCTCCAGCATCAGGGAGGTAAATGCTTACACTTCTTGATATGAAATGAAACAGCTGGAGGTAAAAAGCCGTCATCTGTTCATATTTATTTCGTTTGGGGCGGACGTTTCAGCCGTTCCTTATAAGAACCTATCGATATCAGGTTCGAAATCTTTTATGACCGGATACCAAGGAGTTACCGCTTCTGCCTCAAGCTGAGTCGCACAGCCAGGGCAGTAGTATTCGCGGAGTATCTGCCATTCCGGATTTTGCGCCAGCATTTTTGGATACAGCTCCGTCAATTTTTCCTCAGTATCACGAACATATACTCATGAAGTTTCCAGTTATCACTTGCCTCGCAGAATTCATGTCCGCAATCGTTCTTCATGAAGAGAGCAAAGAAAGTGCACGATGCAGAGGTCGTGCTAAAGATGATCAAAGAATTTTAGAACCGTTTTTAGATATAAGTGTTTTCCCTTCCAACGCCACTTAATAAATTCATCATAAATAAGTCTCAAGCCTTATTTGAATATACATTTCAGGTCTATTTCGGAGAATCTCTTTTCTTTGTATCGTTAAGATGGAAAAGGGAGAGAAATTTTGGTTGAAATGGGTTTAGGTTTATTCTTTAAGCCAATTTATCTCTATGCTGCTTGGAGTTTTTGAGAATTAGTTGTTGATAAGGCTCATCATCTTCTCTAAGAGGTGAGGATTTGGAGAAGTATTGTTAGAGTATTTGTTTAGGTAAGCTGCTTGTACTAGAGACTTATCAATATGGAGCAAGCCCGTTTTATTGGTAGATTTAAATGAAAAATTATTGTTTGGTTCAAGATATGGGGGGAGATCATGCAAGCTTCTAACGAAATATGTTTGTATAAAAATAGGAAGTGATATTTCTTCTTGCTGCAAGGAATGGCTAAAGGATAAGCAAAAGCTAATGATGGAAACTAAAAATACTATGGAAAGAAGGGAAAACATTGAAAGGATTTTTTATGATTCTATTGGGTGTCATTGGATTATATGTTATCTTTTTTAATCCAATTGACTTTAGTTGGTTGTCTTTTGGAAATCAAGCAACTCAGTCCGTTATATCTAAGAAAATTGATATGATTGAAATTGATGTTTCAGGTGTTAACACAACGATTATTCCGGAAAAACGAGAAGATTTAAAGGCAGATCTAGATGGAAAGGGAAAATTGATCGTTAAACGCCACGGGGACAAGGTAGAGGTAAGTGTGAAACGAACAAGGAAATGGTTTGACTGGTTTTTATTCAATAAAAAGGCGAGACTGAATATTTATATTCCTAAAGATTATGATCGAAATATGGCTATAAATCTAGGCTCAGGGAATCTGAGTTTTTCCGGCCATTCTAAAAATGAACCGATGAAATTAAATGAATTACTATTAGATGTAGGCTCAGGCAACATCAACCTAAAGAATTTATCGGTTAAATATTTTGAGCACAATGGTTCGTCAGGTAATGTCGAGATAGATTCATTAACGACAGAAACAGGATCATTTGATGTTAGTTCAGGAAGTCTCAATGTAAAGCATTATATTGGAGCTATTAAGGCTGAATTATCATCTGGAAATTTAAATGTACAAATGGACAAATTAATAGATTCAGTTGATATTGAAGTAAGTTCAGGAAAGGTCGATATTAATCTGCCGACCAATGCTGACTTTACTTTAAATGGAAAGACAAGTAGCGGTAATATAACATGTGATTTCCCGCTAACTAGTAAAAAAATAAGTAATAAAAACATTAAAGGTATTCATGGGTCTGGGAAGCATCAGATTGATCTAACCGTATCAAGCGGCAACATCAATATTTATTAAAATAACGCAAAAAAGAGGCAACTTATTTAGTTTTGTGTATCTAACTTCAAAAACAATGAATGATGTTCCCTAAGCTATAAAAATGACATATAGTTGTCGACTAACACTCGAAAGAAAACCAAAAGCAGCCTAAACCTTCTTTATTCAGGTTTCAGGCTGCTTTTCAAATAAAACTCCTAGTATAAGAGTGCTTATGCTTTCAAATAGGCAAGCCCCTAATTCATTTATTCCTCTCTGTTACTTGTCTAGCAATGCTTCAAAGAACATATCCTGTAATTCCACAGTAACTGGCCGTCAATAGTCAGTGAATCGTGTGCCTTTTTGTTTTAAAGTTGTAGAAGGATCTCTACGTTATCACCGGTAAAGAAGGGGCTACCAATTATGTAATTCAGTATGCATAATTTTTCCTGCATGTTCGTTAAGAATGTTAATTTCGCTTCTTTTTACTTTTGCTGTTGCGAAAAATGCAATAAATAAGAAAGAACTCACTAAAGGAGGTGAGTTCTAGTTTCAAAGGAAGTAATCACAATAAACGTATTAAGCGAGCAAGACATTCAAATATATCAATCAATATAGAGCAGGAAAAGTAAATGGTAGGAGATGTTAGTGGAATTTTTTCATGATTGAATTGTAAAGGTTTTTTCGTCTACAATATAGAAACTATATTCAAATGCTCAAATATTGACTATATAAATATTTTGTAATATAGTGTTGAGACATTTCCTTTTCTCATTAAATGGAAGGTATGTTTGTATTCTGTTTTTAGTCGGAAAAGGGGGAACGACGTAGTTTGAATAGAAAAGAAAATTTCCTGTAATTATCGAATCATGATAGGTATTGAATTTTTTATATCATGATATTATAAGAACTAAATCTTTAATAATGTTTCGCTCGGTTTCAATTAGATTAATTACCTCCTATTTAAGAATTATTGTTTCATAGAAAAATTTAAAAATAGTAGAGGGGGGTATATAGTGAGAAAGATAATATCACAAATCAGACAGGAGTTAGGGCGAAAAGAGATTTCACCATCATATTTGGCGAAAATGCTAAATGTATCACTAACATGTATCAATGAGTTTTTTAATGGCACAAGGCAGTTGAATTTTAGTGATTTTTTACAAATCATCAATCTTTTATTTGATAAAGATAACCAACAGCCATTAATTTTGGATTATTGTTTAAGCACAGAAAGCAAAGAGGATATTAGGGAAGCAATGGAATGGGCTTCCAATAACTGTTTTTATGAGCTATTATCCGATTTAATAGATATCTATCCAAGCAAATTTAGCGATTTATACTCTCTTTTGTTAAAACGAAATAAAAACGAATTATCTCCTATTCAATTATACAATGAATTAGAAATGATTAAATTTAAAATGGGAAATGAAACTGAGATACCCGAGGTTCAAGTTCTAGTAAGGATCGCTTCTTTGTATAGTTTTCTTAGTTTAAAATCATATGGATTGATTCTGCCTCTTGCTCAGGATGCCTTAAATCAGGCTGAATCTATTACAAACCGCTATATAAGAGAGTCTTATGTTATCCGGATAAAAGAGGTAATGGCCATATACTATATGAAACAACTACAGCTGGAAGAGGCTATCAAAGTGGCGCGGGGGATCATAAATCTATCGAATTTTGAAAAATTTCCGTTAACAGTGAATTCTATGCTATGTTTGTTAGCGGAAATATATGTATACAGTGATTACTGCAAAAGTATTTATTACATCGAAAAGGCGATAGAACATTTCAAAGAATTAGGGATGTCAGAGAAATTTAAAAACCGTGAGAACATGCTTTATGCAACCCATGATTTTATCAAAATCACGAATGGAATGTATAAAAATTTATATTTAACGGATAAGGCAGAAGAAGCCCATTATCTATCCCGACAACGGGATGAATCTTCCAAGGAAAGGGCGCTCTATCTTTTAGAGAAAATCGCAAAAGAAAGAGGAAAACTTTCGCCGTTTCAAATTTACTATAAGGCGCTTGCTTTGGGGGATGTACAATTGATGAGATTTGCGGAAGAAGAATTTTTAAAAGCCGGAGATTTATTTTACGCTCAATTGCCAAGAAGATATTTAGTGAAAGATAGTTCTGAAAATTAAGTGTTTTTGTTGAAATATATCATAAATATAGGTTAAAATGTAAATAGATATAAGAAAAGGAGGTATGATAATGAAGAGGAAATTTCTATCATCACTTCTCATTGCTGCTTTTGCATTAACATTAGGTGTGGCGAATGACTATGGGACAAAATCGGAAACAGCTTCAACTTCTAGTAGTGTTCAAACATTACCTGCTCCTACCGATCCAGGTGGCGGCGGACATTGATCAAAACCCCTCTAATATTTATTATAGAGAGAACAATAACGTACTAATGCATGGTAGTCTATTCGTTTTGAATAGGCTTTTTTGTTTGGTATAAATCCTTTGTAAATCATGTAAATAAATATATTATATTGTATAAATATTTTAAAGGTTTGATACCTCTTTAAGATTTGTTGAATCTTTCTAACTAAAGGCGAATGACAGGGACATCTATTTATTTCGGCAGGAACATACAAGAAGATTTAAAGAACGGATAAAAAATATTTATGCAAAAACGCAGAATGAATACATAAATGAACATAAAAAAAAGTCTGCTCTATTGGAAATTATTATAGTTACCAAACCATACGCTTCTAAAGAATGAACACTATCATGATTTCCAAACCTATTACAGAACATGTTTGTTCCATTGAAAATACTCCTCTTTGAGTGGTTTATAAAAAAGTTAATTTTAGTTCACAGCTTAACCGTTCGCCAGCTTGAGCTAAGTTGGGCTTAGCCGTAACATAAGAAGGGGACGCGGTTTATCAAAAACGAACATGGAGGAGAAAAAAATGGCAAAAGCAAAAACCAATGCGATGCGTGTTCTTGATAAGAAAATGATTCCTTACAATGTCATTACCTACGACAGTCAAGATGGAAAAATCGATGGGGTTTCTGTTGCCCATAATATCGGGAAAGATCCTCGATTCGTATATAAAACATTAGTAACGCAGGGGAACAGCAGGAACATTTATGTGTTTATCATCCCTGTGGAATCGGAACTGGATTTGAAAAAAGCTGCACAAGTAACGGGTGAGAAAAAAGTAGAAATGGTGCCGGTAAAAGATATACAAAAGTTGACAGGATATATCCGCGGAGGGTGTTCGCCGATAGGCATGAAAAAACTTTATCCAACCTTTATTGATTCTAGTGCTTCTCAACTTGAGCACATTGTTGTCAGCGGCGGCAGGATCGGCGTGCAAGTGGAACTTAGCGTGGAAGCTTTACAAAGCATAACAGAAGCTGCACTGCAAGAAGTGGTAAAGAAGCAATGAATAAATCGAGGGAGTAATGATGGGGACTTTGAGACCGAATAAAAAAATACATTTATGAAGATTACTTCACATGAGACGATGTGATTAAGTTTCTGTGGTCAATTCCCGGTAAAACAGATACTTTCACTCAAGAAACATGGGGCTGGTCCTACTTGTAGCAGACAGGAAAAAGCACAGGCTTGTACTGTTATACTATATGAGAAATCTAATTAGACGATGGAATGGTATACAAAAAGGGACCTTAGATGTTCTTTGGTCCCCTGTCACATGAAGTTATGCTGTTTTTGATTCCACTTGTTCATTATTGATAGGCTTTCTCATGATAAAAGGGTATAATACTAGCCCTAAAACGAATAATCCAATTCCTAATAAGAACGTGTTCCAATCTGCTGTTCCTGTCTTAACAACCCAGACAGAGTAAATCAGAGCTAGAATGGTAATAACTCCGTCGTAGATTCGCAATCTCTTTGTTGTTTGATATGTCTCTCCTGTAATGATCAATTTGAGTTGATAAAGAACAGAAACAAGGTACGGAACTAAATAGGCAAGTGTTGCTACGACAATAGCAAAGTTGTAAGCTTGGTTTACCGTTCCAGACACCGTTGAAAATAAAAAGAGCTGTGTCATGAAATTCGTAATAAACAAGGAACGAACAGGACTCCCTTTTTTATTCGTTTTAGCAAAGAAAGCTGGGAATAATCCTTCTTTTGCCGCTTGATAAGGTACCTCAGAACTAACAACAATCCATCCAATTGTAGACCCAAATAATGAAATGAGTGCTAAAATAGCCATAATATAAGCTCCATTGTTACCAACGACTGCACGCAGAGCATCAACAAGCGGTTTTTGCGATTGCTGTAATTCTTCTTGAGGAATAGCTCCCATTGTCAATAACGTAATACCGACATAAATGAGTACAGAGATTACTAATCCGAGCAGGGTAGCTTTTTTTACATCCTTTTGTGATTTGGCACGATTGGAAAGCATAACAGCTGATTCAATTCCAATAAATGCCCACAGCATTGTAATGGCTGCCCCATTAATCTGGCTTGTAAGAGATAAAGACTGTCCTTTCTTATTTACAAAATGAAATCCATCTCCTAAATTAGAAGCATCAAATATCCAAACGGTTAAGATAATAAAAATAAGAAAGCCAACTACTTTTGTTCCTGTTGTTAAAATATTAATGTTTCCAGCATAGTTGAAGTCGCGAGAAAGAATCCACTGAATTCCCCATAAAACAACGGTGCATACAGTAAATGTGAGAGCTTTTCCTACTTCTAGTTGAAAAGACCCAATTGTCAGTAATACTTGTTTACTTTGCATAACCGGAAAAAAGGTACTTAAATAGCCTGCAAAGGAAATAATGACAGAAGCAGTTGCTGCCCAGTTCGCTGCCCAATATCCCCATGCCATGCTGTATCCTGCTACATTCCCAGCTTTTGGTGAAGAAAACATCGCTTGTGCATAGCTTTGCGGTCCTGCTTTTAATTCAGGTTTCCTTATAGCTAAATTTCCAAATACAAGAGCAATCATCCATACACCAAATCCCGTTGCAATCCAAGCAAGGGTTGATCCCATCGGGCTTGCTACTTGAGCTAAACTAGCTGGAAGCATAAATATGCCTCCGCCAATCATATTTCCAACTACAAATGCGGTTAAAATCCATACGCCCCATTTTTTCGTTGCCATGCGATTTCCTCCTTATATAAAACTCTAGATGTGGGTTTGTTAAACAATAGTAGGAATGCGTTAGCTGATTTTTATGTATTACAGTAAGATAATATAATATTATTTTAGTTTGGTAAAGTAATAATATATTAAAGAAATAAAGATTATTAATTCTAAATAATCCTTATTATTTCAAAACTTAATTATTTAGAATGTCCAAACAAGTCTAAAGAGAAAAGTAGGACATGTTTCATTTGACGCTGGAGGAATAAGAAGTCTATCAAAAACGTCCGCTCCCGAAATATTGTGACTATGGACCGGATCATCGATTGACGATGGCCGAGAAATCGAGAGCGTAAGGAATGAAGAAAATAAAAATCCAAGAGATTCATCACTATTATCACCATGCGGAGAAATTCTAGTGAGTAGAAGGGCGCAAGAATTGCAAATTGATATAAACATATAACGGTTTTGCATTCGGTTGTTTTTGGTCCAGAAAGGCAAACAGATATCGATAAATTCTTAGAAGCAGTAAGAAAACAAAAGAAAAAGGAAGAAAACTTTATTTTTCTTCCTTGCTCCTATTCTCCAGGTTTCTAGCAATCTCTTTTAAAATTTGAACCTTCTTCATTACAGTATTTGGAATCAGGGGAGATATATGCAGGGAGTCATAACAAATGTTACAAATCCAAAAGTAGCTTTATTCTTTATTTCTTTTCTTCCGCAATTTATTATTACAGACAATCCTTATGGTCCCATTCCCTTTATTATTTTAGGAATTTCGTTTATTACTACTGGTACTCTTTGATGTTTAATTGTTGCATATTTTGCTTCATTCGCTACTAAAAACTAAGAGAAAATACAAAAATAGCAAACCTATTAAACAAATTAACGGGCATTGTTTTTATAGGGTTAGGTATAAAACTATTCCAAACAAAAGCGTCTTAATAAATATCATTTTTCCTTGTTCAACTAGTAGGTGCGATAGTTGAATAAGGCAAAAGACCAACTGCGTGGAACAAGACTAACAAAAAGTCTGATTTATTCGTGTTTTTTATTATTTTCATAATATTGGATATTTATTTTACTTTTGCAACACGCCCCATTATGATAAAATAATCTAAAACTTGTTTCTTTTTAGATTATTAAAAGGTTACAATAGGGAGGAGACATCAATGAATGCTTTTTTCAGAAAAAAGTCTATTGACCAATTGCAACGAGAGGGTGCCAAAAACACAGGGCTAAATAGAGTCTTAGGATTATGGCAACTTACTGCAATTGGTTTAGGTGGTATTATTGGGGTGGGTATCTTTGTATTAACGGGTGTAGCCGCTGCTGAACACTCGGGACCTGCAGTTATCTTATCATTCATTATTGCTGGACTGGCTAGTGCAGCGGCTGCACTGTGTTATGCAGAATTTGCTGGTTTAATACCTGTCGCTGGAAGCGCTTACACTTACAGCTATGCTGTATTAGGAGAAGTAGCAGCGTGGCTGATTGGATGGGATTTATTACTTGAATATACCCTAGTTGTTGCAGTAGTAGCTATCGGGTGGTCTGGTTACATGCAAGAAATTCTCCAACAAATTGGAATACACCTTCCTGCATGGGCACAAGGCGCTCCGGGCACTGGAGCTGGTCACAAAGTAGACTTGATTGCGATGTTAGTTAGCCTTGCCATTGCTGGTTTGCTTTACTTAGGTATCGAATGGGGTTCTAAATTTAATAACCTCATGGTTGTTATTAAGTTAAGTATTATTCTAGTGGTGATTGCTGTAGGAAGTTTCTATGTTGATTCTGCTAACTGGCATCCTTTTATGCCTTTTGGCTTTCATGGTGTAATGAGTGGGGCAGCTCTCGTATTTTTTGCTGTATTTGGCTATGACACCTTAACTACAGCGGCAGAAGAGGCAAAAAATCCGCAACGTGATCTGCCGATAGCTGTCGTATTGTCCTTGGCCATTGCCCTATGTCTGTATATCGGGATGTCTCTCGTTATTACAGGTATGGCTCCGTATCATACACTCAATGATGCAGCGCCAGTAGCCAAAGTCTTTAGTGATGTCGGGTTGAAGTGGATTACGATCATCATTTCTGCTTCTGCTATTGCGGGTATTCTGTCTGTGTTATTTTCCTTTATGCTGGCAGGTTCACGCATATGGTTTGCCATGAGCCGCGACGGCTTATTACCAAAATGGTTTACGAAGGTACACCCTAAATTTAAATCACCTTATCGTCCGACTTTAATAATTGGTGTGATTACCGCATTCGTTTCAGGATTTACTCCGATTGCTGAGGTAGCTGAACTAGTCAACATTGGAACACTGTCAGCGTTTATCTTAATTTGTGCATCCATCATTGTGCTGCGAGTGAAACGACCAGAACTTGAAAGAAAATTTAGAACGCCGTTTGTTCCGGTAGTTCCTTTGATTGGAATCGGATTTTCAATCTACCTTATTATCAGCCTGCCTGAAATTACTTGGATTCGTTTTATAGTTTGGATGATTATAGGTTTGATTATTTATGTATTTTACGGTAAGAGAAAGAGCAACTTAGCGAAAAGTTTTCCAAACGAACAGTAAAACTTAAGGAAACATTTGTTTCCCTATTTGCAATGATACGGGATCACATCAATAATATGATAAGGCTATATTGTATAAGAAAAAGGGGAATTCCTTATTATATAGGAATTCCTTTTTTAATCGCTATCTACCCTAAAAATAGGGGAAAGCCAAAAAAGATAACTTGCGCTCAGCTGTCATTTTATCTGGAGGAAAGAGGAAAAGAAAAAGGAATCATTTCTCTGGTTCAATTTTATTATAAAGTGCATTTTCATCTAATATACAACTGATGCGGTTTGCGGAAGCGGAGTTTTTTATTTATTTCATACCGAGTTATAGATGGGGAATTAAGGATAATAACATAATTTCGGGTATTTTTGTTATATATAATATATGTGGATGTGATGAAAGGGAGGAGATTGTTGCTGTTACTTGTTATTGGTATTGAGTGGAAAGTGGTGATGAGAGGAAAACTGTAGAAGACACGATATCTACTAATGTTCAAACACTATCGGTTAGTGACCCAAGTAGTGGCGGACATTAATTCCAATTCTACAGATAAGGTGCCAAACAGCTGTCGTTTTATATAAGACTAACTTGGAGACACGACTTCTCAGACATAAAACGATCTACTTCGCGTCTTTGCAATAATTATGTTCTTTTTTGTTATTAATGCACTAAAAAATAAAAACATGAACTAGCGGCATATGTACATCCTTAAAAATTGGTTCGCTTCATTCCTATTTTAGTCATAAGAGATAGGAGGAGGTATACCGTTAAAATTCGAAATATTATGTTTATTTATAATTATAAAAATAATTTTATAAGGGAGGAGAATGATATGAAATTATTATCTAATTTTTTTACAGTGATCGTACAGAGATTTTTGCCTGATCCTTTTGTATTTGCGCTTATTCTAACGGCTATTTTGTTTGTGGCTGGAATTGTCTTTACTCCCCATAGTCCAATAGATATGATTCATTTTTGGGGAGACGGATTTTGGGATTTATTAGCGTTTGCTATGCAGATGAGTTTAATTTTAGTTACGGGGCATGCTCTAGCTAGTTCACCGTTTGTTAAACGCGGGCTACGAAGCTTTGCAAGTATTGCAAAAACTCCTGCTCAAGGTGTTGTCCTAGTGACATTAGGTGCAGCGATCGCATCTTTAATCAATTGGGGATTTGGTTTAATTGTTGGTGCCTTATTTGCTAAAGAAGTGGCCAAAAAGGTTCCAGGCTCTGATTATCGGTTGTTAATCGCAAGCGCTTACATAGGCTTTTTAACTTGGCACGGCGGACTTTCTGGATCGATTCCTTTATTAGCAGCAACGCCAGGCAATCCGATGGAGAAAATATCTGGGGTTATCCCATTAACGGAAACTATTTTTACAGATTTTAATCTATTTATTACTATATCATTTCTTATTGTTTTGCCTATTATGACAAAATTAATGATGCCGAAGCCTCATGAAGTAGTAACGATTGATCCGAATTTACTTGCTGAAGATAAAAGTGATGTATCATTGGCTATATCGGATGAGAAAAGTTTCGCAGTGCGTATGGAAAACAGCAGAATCTTAACATTTCTCATTGTCGCTATGGGATACGCATACTTGATTTATTACTTTGTGACGAAAGGATTTAAAATTGATGTGAATACAGTTAATTTACTTTTCTTTTTTACGGGCTTATTGTTGCACGGTACTCCTCTATCGTATATGCAAGCAATCACAAACGCTGCACGTGGTACAGCTGGCATTTTGATTCAATTTCCTTTTTATGCTGGGATTCAAGGGATGATGGAGCAATCAGGATTAGGTGGTATTATTACAAATGCCTTTATTTCTATTTCTAATGAGCATACTTTTCCGATTCTTGCCTTTTTAAGTTCAGGAGTCATATAATTTCTTTGTTCCATCTGGAGGAGGGCACTGGGTCGTTCAAGGACCTTTCATTATGCCTGCTGCTGCTTCTTTGGGAGTGAATCCGGGTATCGCAGCGATGGCGATTGCTTACGGTGAGGCATGGATGAATATGGCTCAACCGTTTTGGGCGCTCCCCGCTCTCGCAATTGCGGGTTTAGGCGTGAGAGATATTATGGGATACTGTGTCACTACGCTATTAGTATCTGGAATTATTTTTATGATTGGGCTGTCGTTTTTCTAGATTTCCGGCTTGAGTATTATAACAAACTTGACATATCTTCAAAAAAACAAAAGCATAAATTACTTCTGAGTTCTGGTGAAGAAGGATGGTTAATTCCTCCTTCAGTTCTTGATTACAACGGCATAACTCACTGATTTCTTGATTTTTTTGGCTTGATGCTGCCTGAGCTTACAAAGTTCGTGCCATTGCTTTCTTTGTATTCGGTTACCCAACGGTGAAGGGGGGATAAGAGGGCCCAGTTCTCTTGCCGCTTGATCAATCGATTTGCCTGTCCTCTAAGCACAACTCAACGGCTTGAATTTTGTATTCTTTATATCATTGAACACCTCGAACGTATCTTATTCTCTGTATCCATTTTTTAGACAGAAGTGAGATAACGTCCTTGTTGTGTATTCTTTATATTAATATAGATGAGATCATCTTTTATGATGAGTACTTGCGAAATCATTTTTTTATGTTTCTTTTTTGTATAATGATGTTGAACATTCTATAAAGAGTTATATAGTCAAATATGGTCGCATCACAATACCTTATATTTCTCTAGATATTCCATTTTTGGTATATTTTAGATTATTACGCAGATATACTATCGATCTCATTTATTGGCTATGTTAAATCACCTTGTTGGTATTTACTGAAAATATAATAATGAAGATGGTGTTGCAAAACTAGAGTAAAAACTCAAAATTGTGCATAAGAATGCATAATTGTACATGCAGTAAATAGCGATTAAACCCATACCAACGTGGCTGTTCTAGTCCATCATTCTTTAATTGATTGAATGTCTGCTCAATCGAGTTACGGAAACGAAACAACCACTTTCCGAATTCTGTTTTCAAAAACGAAGGAATCACCCGGCCGTAGGCATCTTTTCGTTCATCACCATTTCGAGGATTAATCGGTGAAACGAAAAAGATCCCTGTTTGTTCCGCCATTTGACGGACTTTTTCACTGTCATAGGCAGCATCTCCAAGGGCAAACTCAATCTCCCATTCCTTTAAAGATGGAAATAATTCAAGCGCAACGGCTGCATCATTTCGATTCGCAGTCGTGAAGACATGGGATAAAATGACTCCCTCTGCCGTTGTACAAAGATGTAATTTATAACCTTTAAACCAGTTATACCGAGTGGAGATTCCCCATCTCGCTTGAGAATCATAAAGACTGCTTCGGAGCGCTGTACTGTCGATCATGACGATTTTTGGATATCGAACGCCTAAATCTTTGAGAAGTTGAGCATTAAAAGCGGAAAATCCTTGTTCTCGAAACCACTTACCTGCACGTGAAAACGTAGAAAGATGTGGAACCTCTTTAAGTCCACAAATACGCCGGAAGCAGCCAAAGCGATTCAGTGTGTCAACTAACTGACGTAAAGAATCAATGGAAAAATAGGTTTTTAAAAAGAAACATTTTAACAATGATTTTTTCGGAATCGGTGGTCGTCCTGTCACATAAGGTGTTTCTGGTAAAGAAAGTTGGTCGATGTATTGAAATAAAGCTCGTAAAAGAGGATCCATTTCGCTATTCATTGCATGTTCGATAACAAAATTGGAAATCATGATAGTGTCCACCCCTTGGAAATGTGTTTTTTAGGTCACTGTATATGATTTCCAAGACGGGTGGATTTTTTGTGTACATTTATGCATTCACTATGTGTTTTGCAACACGTTCTAATGAATAAAAGCAATCTTAATATGGAGAGAAAAAAGGAGGAAAGAATTTGGAAGAAACTAAGTATATAAAAATAAACTTTTATTTGTTACTTGCGATATTGCCGCTTTCAATAGTTGGTTATTTATTTGCTGTTTATAAAGAGAATTTGTTTTTCTTGTATGAATGGTCTCTTACACTTTTAATCATAGCTTCCATCATATTATCAATAATTGGAATCATAAAAAATGAAGGGAATTCAAAGTGGATTTCACTTTCTTACTTTGCTTTTTTTGTACAATTTTCTGTTCTTTGTCTATTTTTAGGCCCACTTACGTTTTACAGTGTAATTTTTGTATTTTATGTTACTACCTTCATTACAATCTTAATCTTTGTTATAGCCATTAGAAAGATTGACAAGTTCAAGTTTATACCTTTACTGCTTTTAACATTGTCTGTAATCTTTACGATTTACTGAATTTGAGTCAATATTTTGGACACAAAAAAGTTAAGTTCTACGCTGATTGTTTGATTTGATCTTCTACAGATTGGGGAGTTTTGTACCCCAAACTGCTATGTATTCTTTTTCTGTTGTACCAACCTTCAATAAACTGAAACATCGCTAGTTTGGCAGAGTGGTAGTCTAGATATTGCACATGGTTTACTTCTTCTTTCTTTAAAATGGCGTGAAATGACTCGCAGGCATTATCATAAGGGCAGCCTTTTTGGCTAAACGATTGAATGATGCCATGAGATTGAACATATTGTGTAAACTCAAAGCTTGTATATTGTGAACCTAAATCCGTGTGCAGGAGTAAACCTTTGGTTGGTTTCTGGACTGAGTAAGCGTTTTCTAAAGCTCTTATTACCAAGTCTGTTGTCATCGAACGTGAAAATGAATAGCCCACCACTTTTTTAGAGTGTAAATCCATGACGGAAGCTAAATAACACCAGCCATCTTTCAGCGTATGGATGCAGGTGATATCGGCTGCCCATTTCTCATTGATGGTTGTGGTAGAGAAGTCTCTTTCCAACAGGTTTTTACGTTCAAGTACTTTTTCCCGACTGGAGTGTGGCCGGTATTTTTTCCTGGTAATCGAGCGAATCTCTGCTTTTGCCATTAGACGCTGCACACGCTTCAAACTCACTGAACATCCGTCTTTAAGCAGCGTTTGATGAATTTTCGGAGCTCCATATCGTTCTTTACTCTCTTGATGGATCTGAATGATTTTCTTGGTTAACTCTCGGTTTTCACGCTCACGGTTTGACTCTGTTTTGTGTAATGAGTGATAGTACGTACTTCTAGGAACAGACAGCACGTCACACATCATCTGAACCGGGTACTGTTTCTTGTATTCATCAATAAAATCGATAAGCTCTGTATCGTTTACTTTTTCGCGAATATGGCCATAGCCTTTTTTAGGATTTCAATCTCCTGTTTTAACCGAAGGTTTTCCTTTTGAATAGCTGCCAGCTCTTTGGGAGTGAGGAATTCTTCCCCCGTTCCAATAGGAGTAAATTTCTTGATCCATTTATAGATTGTCACCTCAGAAACGCCATATTCGTTACTTAATTCTTTCACAGAGGTACCGGAATGATATAAGTCTACCACTGTTTTCTTAAAATCTTTATTGTATTTTTTGCCTGTATTTTTACGTTCCATACGGACACATCCTTCCTTGAACTACATTGTAAGGACTTAACTAAGATGTGTCCATAAAACTATACTAACTCCATACGTTATATTTCTAAATGCTTTATGGGGAACCAGTTGGATTTAGGCTTTTTGGCGGAGTTTATCTAATATCGTTCTTCTTTCAGCTAACAATTAAGCAGATGAAAGACCTTCAATTTGTGAAGGTCTTTCATTTATTTTTAGAAGAGTCTTAGAGAATTACATTGTTAAATTGTTCGATAAAAGGTGTTTTCATATAGCTCCTTGCTTGAGGAGCGTCTTGATTTCAAGCGGTCAAAAAGAAAGTCGATGCATCTTCTTTCTAACCCTTAGTCTCAAATGTATTCATTTTCACTTTTTTTACTGCTCTCTGTTCTCCTAAAGGATTCCAGATGTTGTTTGGAGATTAGATTTATATTTCAAATCAGTCTATATTCATCAAAATTTCCCTCGTTTTATTCGTAATATTAAATAGAAATGATCATGATTGGGGAGAGATAAAGCGAGTGGAAAAAAATCAGAAAGAAACCAATTTGTTTGAAGATTTTGTCAAGAGGAGAAAAGAACAACTTTTGGTTCAGCACTTGATCCTGATATGTCTAAAAAGAAGAGGTTATTTATAAATATAAAGAAAAACTGTTAGTTAAAAAAATAAAGCTGCGAAGTACAACGATTCCTTCCCTTGAGCAATCAAGGGATCTTTTTATCTTAACAGAAAAATGACGAAAGTTTTTTTACTTAAAGAGGTGGCATGATAACGCACAATGATGGTGCTTTTTTATCAAAGTAACATCAGTGAATAGAGGTGTTTGAATGTCTATGAATCTAAATAAAGTTAAATCTTAAAAAAGAACATTTAGCATATAATCTCTTATTTTGAAATAGGGTATTTTTCCTATATAAATGATAATTCTTAAGTCCGATATTAAGTGTGTAAGAATATAAAATATAAGGAGAAAATTTCGAAAATCACAGCGGTGAGAAGTCGTTTATAGTTGCATCAGGAATTCTTTTCATATTTATGTGAGAGATTTTTTAGAAAGATGGATTGGAAAGACCTCGATAATATATAGTTCTGATTTTGTACAACTTGGGGGGATAAAAAGTGTTGTGGAAGAGTTTCACTTAATTTATTTCATCAGACACATAACGATACGTTCACTTAAAAAGAAAAAGGGAGTAATTGTATGAGTATGAAGACTAAAATGAACGGGCTTTTAAGTATATCATTTTTCTTACCTACTATTCTTTTATTACTTTATTTCGTAAAACATTCTTTTAACTGGCTGATTGGATCTGCTATCTTTTCTTCCTTTATTTCTATTTTAGTTACTGTGGTTCTCTTTAATCGAAAGTTTTCGGTTGAATCAATGCAAAATCGTAAAGAAGATCAAGATCTATCCAATGAGAATGATGAAACGGTGGTTCTTTTCCAGAGCCTTGAACAAGATACCGAAGAATTAAAGGATTCTTTACAAACACTTTGTGATGAAATGAAAAATATATCAAAAATAGCGGCGGATATTTTGCAAGGGGCTAACATTCAATCCGAAAATGTAGAAAAAAGTACCGAAGCCATGATGGATATTTCAGCTGGCATCCAACAAATCGCCTTAAATGCCCAGAACGTATCCAATACGTCCACGACAACTTTACAGGCTGTTGCAGATGGATTTAAGGCCATTGAGACGATAATTGGTCAAATGGAATCGATTCATCAAAAAGTCGAAAATCTTTCGAAAGTTGTTACCGATTTGTCTAAGTATTCTCGGGAAATAGGAAATATCGTCAAAACAATTACGGAAATTTCAAGTCAAACGAACTTATTGGCATTAAACGCGGCTATTGAAGCAGCACGCGCTGGAGAGCATGGAAGAGGTTTTGCAGTGGTTGCCGATGAAGTAAGAAAACTGTCTGAAGAGGCGACTGCGTCAACAAATCAAATTAGCGAAATTGTTTCTTCCATCCAAGAAAATATTTCAAAATCCGTGGAATTTATGAACGAAGGAAAAGTAGAAGTGACGAATGGTATTCGTATCGTAAATGACGCAAAACACGCTTTTGAAGTGATCCAATCAGACATGAACAATGTTTCACAACAAATTATAGAGGTTTCAGCTGCTGTTCAACAACTTTCAGCCGGTTCTGAAGAAATTAGAAATATTACAGAGTTTACCAAAAAAGTTCAAAAAGGCGGTGTAGAAAAAATACAAAATATGAATGAACTTTTTGATGAATTAATAACAGCAGCGAATAAGATCCTTTCGTCCACTCACCGTTTGTATCAAAAAGTGAATAATGCGAATCAACAGGGGGAGAATGACTGATGAAAAATCAATTATTCATCGAGGCTGCAATGCGATCCAAGCTATACCAAAAAAAGTTGAAAAATATTCATCTCGAGGATTGGAGCAGTATTCCTTTTACAACGAAAGATGATCTTAGAAATGCCGATACATATGATGTACTAGGTGTACCCTTACATCAGGTTGCAACTTATCATGAGACAAGTGGAACAACTGGTACGCCGACTCCAAGCTGGTTCAGTCATAAAGATATTGAACAGGAAGCTCAGGTAGTTCTTCAATCTTCTTTGAATCTAAATGAACATGATATCGTCTTAAATCGGTTCCCTTTTGCGATGGCAATCCCTGCTTTTATTGTATATTGGGCATCACAAAAGGTTGGAGCTGTTCATATCGGTGTTGATAAAGCAAGTATGGTGACTCCCGATAGACGTGTTGTAGAAATTATGAAACGAACAAATCCCACTATTTTGACATTACTTCCATCCGAAGCCGAAAAACTATACCATGTCGGTATGCAAATGGGAGTTCGTTTTCCTACCAAAGGTTTACGGGCATTACTTTTAGCAGGTGAGCTCGTTTCACCGGCAAGAAAAAGATATATTGAAAAAATGTGGGGTGTTCCGGTTCACTTGCTGTTTGGAAGCACGGAGACGGGCGGATTATTTATGACATGCGAAAATGGACATTACCATATTGATCACCCAAATGTGAAAATCGAGGTAGTAGATGATTCGGGTATCCCTGTCGAAAACGGAGTGAAAGGGAATTGTGTGATTTCTTCAGCAAGGGAAGGAATGCCGCTCTTGCGATATGCTAATCAAGATATTATTCAATTAATTGATGGGGCACAATGCAATTGTGGAAAAACGGAGCCAATTATGATTCACTATGGTCGAAAAGAAGATGTGATAGAATATCAAAACAAGTCTGTAAACTTTTATGAATTGCAGGAGGCTGTTTATACACTTAGTAAGGTTCCTTTTATGTGGAAAGTGAAAATCTCAAGTAATCGAGTTCAATTTCTATGTCAGTTTATTGAACCAGCAGGAGAAGCAATCATTTCTACTATTAAACATGAATTAAGTGAAAAATTAGGTTTTGAGGTAGATATTCAACAAACAGAGATTATCCCGCTTGAAAAGCTTACTGAAAAACCTGCTTATGGGAAGTATGCATATATTGAACACGAACTTATCAATGAGCCTGAAGTGCTCGTTAAGTAGGGTACAACGATTAAAAGGATAATCTTTTGGATAACAAGGGATGAATAAAAGTCAAGTAGCCATTTTTGAAAAAGCATTCAGTATCCGTATTTGAACGCAACACCTAAGTTAAGGTGTTGCGTTTTTATTCATAGTAAAATCATACATGAAGCTATACGTTATCATCTATATTTTTACAAAAAAAAAGACCTTCGACTTTACGCTACAGCAAAGACCAGAAAATTCAAGAAGCTCTCTCTTGAAATTCCTGTTTTTACGATTCTATCTTCACATAAATTGGTGTTTTCTACTCAAACAATTTCTGTATTTTCGGCGCATTTGCGGGTTCACAGAAGTTCCATGCCTTTCTAGTTATCGTGAGTTGCTTCATGGTTTTGAAGGGAAGGTTTTTCTTTCTTTAACGCCCAACTCCTATAAGACTTAGGTATCCAATGTCTGAAAATCATGGTGATTGATCGCACTGCTCTCAGAAGGCAGAAGTAGTCTCTATGATTCTTAAACTCGGTAAACTTTTACATTACAAGGGATATAAGTTCCATTTTGTATGGGATGATTTTTTTACTCTACTGCTAATCGATAGACGTAGTCTAAAAGACTGCGGGATTTGTCATCGTCGATTAAGCGTAATAATAGTAGAACGTTCGTAAAATAGAGGAACAGGTAGGAAGCCTCTTCCTTTCATCGATTTATCCACGAAAGAAATTATGCACGTAGTAAAGAGACTTGACTTATGAATGTGTAATACCTACTAGTCCTCTTGGTAAGGAATTTCTCAAACTCCGGAATACGATGAGCGTCAGTTCAATGAGTTGAAGGACGTTGGACGGACTGAAACAGCTGTGATAATATTGGATTTCATCGATATCTGTTGTATGTACAACTATACTTCTCATCTTATTCACAAGATTGCGTATTTATTTTAGTTCTGCAACACCATCAGAGTGTGTAAAAAACAATTTTATAAAAAATAGAGAAAAAATATATAATTAAAAGAGAAAGGGGGAGTATCCATGGAAAAAATAAAGGAACTTGCACAAATCATTAAAAATGCAAAAAACATTACAATATTCACTGGAGCAGGAATGAGCACAGAATCGGGAATTCCTGATTTCAGAAGCGATAATGGTATTTATTCACAAGAAGAAGATGTAGAGAATTATATATCAGAATACTATTTTAATAGAAATCCGAAAGATTTTTGGGCAAAATTTAAACGAATTTTTTCTTTGAAATTAATGGGGAATTTTGAACCAAACAAAGGACATCTATTTTTAAAGAAATTAGAAGATATGGGTAAAAATATAACGGTTTTAACACAGAATATCGATGGATTGCATCATAAAGCAGGAAATTCCAACATTATTGAATTACATGGAACCCTTCAAACTGCTACATGTCCAAAATGCCAAACAAAATACGATTTAAAGTTCATTAACGAACATGATGTTCCAAGATGTAATAAAACAAACAAAAAGGGAGAAGTTTGTAATTTTATTTTAAAACCTGATGTTGTGCTGTTTGGCGGTATGGTTCAAAATTTCGACGAAGCATTAAATAAAGCTTATAACAGTGATCTTTTTATTGCAATGGGAACGAGCCTTGAAGTATCTCCCGTTAATCAAATTCCTGTTTATTTATCTTATCAAGCTCCTAAAATCAAAAAAGCAATGATTAATAAAACGCCAACAAAAATGGACCATTTATTTGATATTGTTATTCATGAAGGAATAGGAGATACAGTTACAAAAATAAATAAATATCTAAAAAATCAAACGAACTCATAAAGAGTTCGTTTGATTTTAGGGGATATTATGAAAAAAACATACAGGGATCGTTCAAAATTATTTGATACAAAAAACATTTATGTTTAAAATGTGAACCTGTTGCAAAACTCATAAGCATGCATAAATGAACGTAGAAAATCCATCATCTTGAAAATAATGTACAGTGACTAAGCATACACTTCTGGATGGATATATCGTCATCTACAACATACTTTTTCTGATGAGAGTGATCGCATTTTTATATATGTTATTAGCACTTGGTATAATTTGTATGAAAAAGCTCAGATACAAAGCACGGACAGTTTTGTTAAAATTGAAATAAGTCTTGTATTTTCTGAAATTTCTTAATAAAATAAAATTAACATACCAACCGGTTGGTATATTGTTAAATAACATGAATATTCATAAGATAGAAGAATTTTTATTTGAATGGAGAGGATAATATGTTCTTGCGCCTCACAGATGAACAGAGAATGGTCCAAAAAGCCATCAGAAAGTTTGTAGAAAAAGAGCTCATGCCTCTGGAAAATGAAGTGCTGAGAAATGAGAGAGAAGGAAGATCAAGCCTCCCGCCAGGTAAACTTAAGGAACTTCAATTAAAAGCAAAAGAAGCGGGGTTCTGGGGAATCAATACACCTGCGGAATACGGCGGAGCTGATCTCGGGAATGTCATGATGGCGATTGTAATTATGGAAGTTTCGAAAACGTTTGTTCCTTTCCAATTTGGAGGATCGGCAGATAATATCCTCTATTACGCCAATGAAGAACAGAAGAAAAAATACTTAATTCCTACCATCAACGGCGAGAAAAAATCATGCTTTGCCATGACTGAACCTAGTGCAGGCTCCGATACAAGAAATATTAAAATGACAGCAGTAAAAGACGGAAATGAATGGGTGCTAAACGGAGAAAAAACGTTCATTACTGGCGGAAATGAAGCAGATTTTGTCATGGTGATTGCCATTACTGATAAAGAAAGGCATAAGGCGACTTTAGGACGTGAAGGAGTCACATGTTTTATTGTTGACCGCGATATGGGCTGGAGATCCGAGTATATACATACGATGGGACAGTCAGGACCTGCCAGCTTAATATTTGAAAATGTCCGCGTTCCGGAAGAAAACATTTTAGGTGAATTGCATGGCGGTTATAAACTCGGATTAGAATGGATTGGATATGCGAGATGGGTTGTTGGAGCGCGAGCAGTCGGAGCTGCAGAACGTTTGCTGCAAATGGCGATCGATTATTCAAAAGAGCGCATCACCTTCGGAAAACCGATTGCAGAAAGACAGGCTATTCAATGGCAGATTGCTGATTCGGCGGTGGAAATCGAGGCGGCAAAATGGCTCGTGCTCAATGCAGCTTTTACGCTGGATCAAGGGGAGGATAACCGGCATTTAGCATCGATGGCGAAATTGTACGGTGCGAATATGGGAAATAGAGTCGTAGACAGAGTTCTACAAATTCATGGTGGAATGGGTTATACGAAGGAGCTGCCAATTGAACGCTGGTACCGCGAAGCAAGACTTTGGAGAATTTACGATGGTACGGATGAAATTCAGCGCATGATTATTGCTAGAAATCTATTAAAAGGGCATGTAAAAATCGGTCAATTTATTTAATGTTGAAAGCGCTATCTAATGGATATTGGAGTATATATATTTCAGGAGGAATGGAAAATGGGTGGAAGATTTGAAGGAAGAGTAGCATTTGTAACAGGCGGAAGCCGCGGAATCGGAAGAGCGATCGTTGAGCTCTTTGCAGAAGAAGGAGCAAAAGTGGCTATTATCGATTTGAATGAAGAAGCGTTGAATCAAACGACAAGCGAATTAAAAGCAAAAGGGTATGATGTTTATTCTAGAGTGGCAAATGTCACCGATGCGTCCCAAGTGGAAAGCGTGGCGAAAGAAGTAGTCGACACGTTTGGATCGATTGATATTCTCGTGAACAATGCAGGGGTGATTCGTGATAACCTGCTCTTTAAAATGACAGACTCTGATTGGGAAACCGTGATGGATGTTCATTTAAAGGGATCGTTTTATTGCGCTCGTGCCGTCCAAAAATATATGGTAGAGAAACAATATGGCCGCATCATAAACATTTCTTCCACGTCGGCTCTCGGTAACCGCGGTCAGGCCAATTATGCCACAGCAAAAGCAGGGCTGCAAGGATTTACAAAAACACTTGCCATCGAACTTGGGAAATTTGGGATTACTACTAATGCGGTAGCTCCTGGATTTATCGAAACGGATATGACAAAAGAAACGGCAAGACGAATCGGTATTTCATTCGAGGAGCTCATCAATATCAGTGTTTCACAAATCCCGGTTGGAAGAAGCGGAAAGCCGTCCGACGTTGCTCATGCTGTTGCCTTCTTTGCAGACGAGAAATCTTCCTTTATCAACGGCCAAGTCTTATATGTAGCTGGAGGCCCAAAAAATTAAGCGAAACGGGGTGACCATTACATGTTCACGGAACACATTGGAAAATGTTCTAATAAGGTTAAGAATATTGTTGAAAGAAGCGCTGTAAAAAAGTTCGCGGAAGCGATTGGTGATCCGAATCCAATCTATTGGGATGAGGAAACGGGAAAAAAATCAAGATATAAAAACAATATCGCTCCTCCAACATTTCCAAGGGTTTTTGATTACGGCGTGATTGATGAATTGAAACTTCCAAGTAAGGGGCTTATTCACGGTGAGCAAATCTTCCATTATGAACGTCCTCTTCTCGTAGGAGAAGAAATTATCTGTTACTCGAAAGTGGAAGATTACTATGAGAAAAAAGGAAGCATCGGTAAGTTAGGATTTTTGGTCATAAAAAGCTACGGGGAAGATCCGTCAGGTCAAATCATCTTCACTTCTACACAAACTATCATCATAACAGAAGCGGTAAGAAAGGCGATGATCGTGTGAAAAAGCTCATAGAATTACAAGTGGGAGATTCACTAGGAGAGGTGCAGCTCAATCCTGTTTCTCGGCTGGACTTAATTAAATATGCCGGAGCTTCCGGGGATTACAATCCTATTCATACCATTGATGAAGAAGCAAAAAAAGCCGGTTTACCGGGAATTATTGCACACGGAATGTGGACAATGGGAAATCTCTCAAAGCTGTTCACCCCTTATTATGAAGAAGGTTTTATACAGGATTATTCGGTCCGGTTCAAAGGAATGGTTTTTCTTAACGATGTCATTACACTAAAAGCAACTTTGAAAGAAAGAATTGGGAATAAACTGCGTTTTAACGTGTTGGCGGTGAATCAAAGCGGAAATGAAGTGGTAAAGGGAGAGGTAGTGTTTTCTCAATATTAAACTCTCTGCAGATCAGACATCCACTAATCACTTTAGGGATGAGCACGAAAATAATGTAATAGCATTTGTCATTGGAAGGTTTCTTAGCTGTGAAAGAAAGCCCGGTGACAAGAGGAACCTCTTTGTTACTGGGTTCACACTATTTTGTTTTCATTCATTTTTAAAATAAGGAGCGAGGAAAACAGTGAAGAGAGATGCTGTCATTGTTTCAGCTGTCCGTACCGCAATAGGTAGACAAGGGGGTGAGCTTGCGCCTATACCAGCACATATATTTGGAGCGGAAGTGATAAAAGAAGCAATTCAACGGGCAAACGTCAGACCTGAAATGATCGATGATGTGATTTTAGGAAATGTTTTGAGCGGCGGCGGAAATATTGCAAGATTAACAGCGTTACAAACCGGTTTGTCCATTGAAATTACAGGATTAACTGTTGATAGGCAGTGCGGGTCAGGAATCAATGCGGTAAACCTAGCAGCACAGGCGATTCGTGCTGGAGATGGCGATATTTATATAGCTGGAGGGATTGAGAGCATGAGCCGGGCGCCATATTTAATGGACCGTCCGGAAAAACCATACAGTTCTACCCCTCCAAGTTTCCGGAAGTCACAGCTGTCACCGAAAGAAATTGGCGATCCACCCATGGGAATTACGGCGGAAAATCTCGTGAAAAAATATAACATTAGCAGAGAGGAACAAGACGAATTTGCGTTCAGAAGCCAGCAAAGAATGGCTGCTGCAATGGAGGAAGGCCGGTTTAATGAGCAAATTGTTCCTATTACCATTCCAGTCAGAAAAGGGGAGCCGATCGTATTCAAAACCGATGAACACCCTCGGCCCCAAACAACTATGGAAGCACTGTCAAAGCTCCAGCCAGCTTTCCTAGAAGGAGGTACCGTTACAGCCGGGAATAGTTCCGGTTTAAATGACGCTGCATCGGCATTGGTAATCATGTCAAGAGAAAAGGCAGAAGAGTTGGGCTTAACCCCGTTAGCCGTTGTCAGAGAGTATGCCGTAGCAGGTGTAGACCCTAATATTATGGGGATCGGACCTGTTCCGGCGACAAGAAAAGTGCTGAAAAAAGCGGGGCTTTCCTTGGAAGATATCGATATCATTGAAATTAATGAAGCATTCGCCGCGCAAGTTATTGCATGTGACAGGGAACTGAACATGGATCCGAAAAAGGTAAATGTGAACGGCGGTGCGATCGCCCATGGGCACCCGCTCGGTGCAACCGGTGCCATCCTTATCACAAAGGCGGTATACGAATTAAAACGCTCTGGAGGAAGATATGCTCTGATTACGGCTTGTATTGGAGGAGGACAGGGGATTGCCACCATTATTGAACGTGAACAATAACACTGTTCAGTTGGCAAGAAATTATATGAACAACGTCTAAAATTTTTAGTAGAGCTTTGAAATGTGCCGTAATTTAATTAATGAAAACTTCTACAGAAAGGAACGAACACATGAAGGAAAAAATTATCGAAACAAGCATTGAACTATTTGACCAGAAAGGCTTTAAAGAAACATCCGTACAAGATATTGTCGAATCTATCGGGGTGACAAAAGGAACATTTTACTATTATTTCAAAGGTAAAGAGGAATTGTTAGGAGATATTTGTTTGACCTATATTGAGGATCTCGTAAGGCAGCAGGAACAAATTTTAGAAGATCCTAATAAGGATTGTACAGCAAAGCTATATGATATTGTTTATATGCTGATCAATAACATTAAAACTCAGCGGAGAAGTGCGAGAATTTTCTTCCGTGAAATGAGACACTTAAATGAGTTGCACTTGCAGGAAATTAAAGCAAAGCGAAGAGTATTTCGTGAAAATTACCAAAAGTTAATTGAAGAAGGAATAACAAAACGAGAATTTAAAAATAATCCTAACCCAGATATGCTGACATTTGGAATTTTAGGGATAACAAACTGGAGTTATTACTGGTTTAATCCTGAGGGAGAAGTATCGGAAGAAAAGCTCGCTGAAATCTATGTGGACTTGATATTAAACGGAATTAAAAAATCAGATTAATCCTTTTTAGGTGAAGATCCAGCAAAATTTGATTTAAGTATTTAAAAAATATTCGCTTCATATAAATCATACTAACTTAGTTAGTGTCAAGCGGTAAGACGAGCGCCGCTACTTTTTTGTCATGGAAAGAGATACATGGCACCGATTGTGCATTCTCTTTTCATGCCCTTCCTTGAAAAAATAGGTAAACTACCGCCGCTTTACTTCGGGTTGAAGTAGGAGAAGACTTTTTTCGGAATTATGTTAAAGGGGGTTACATCTTCCAGCTAACACGCTGTTGCAAATTCGCAGATAATTTTTCGATTCAGTGAATGGATTATTGGGTGTCATCATCTGAATAAAGAAGGAGTGATTAATATGCTTACCCTCCACCATAAATTCTGGCCGAAAACGACAAAGTCTTTAATAGTCCCACAAACCTCAATGTACGATAACCTCAAAGTTTCGGCCAATCGTTATCCTGACCATGAGGCAATCTATTACTATGGTCAAACAATGAGTTACCGTCAGCTAGATGATGAGGTTCATGCACTGGCTGGATATTTACAGCAAAAATTAGGCGTATCAAAAGGGGATAGAGTTTTACTATTGATGCAGAATTCTCCACAGTTTATTATCGCTTACTATGCGATTGTGAGAGCCAATGCCGTTGTTGTTCCCATCAATCCCATGCTGACAACCAGTGAATTAGCGTTTTATATAAAAGATGCTGAAATCAGAACTGCCATTATAGGACAGGAATTGTATGAAAAAGTGGCCCCGCTGCTTAACACAACCTCTCTCGATCATCTTCTTATAGCTGCTTACTCAGATTATATTAGGACCGATTTTGAAGGAAGTTTACCAAAAGAAGCAGAAGCTCCGCGGATCATCTTTGACAAGTCAAATCATTTTCTATGGATGGATGCGATAAACGCCAAATATTCACCTGGAGAGCATTTGTCTTATGCTGATGATCTTATCGTTCTTCCCTACACTTCCGGCACTACCGGGCTACCAAAAGGATGTATGCATACAAACAGAACCGTTCAAGCAAATACGGTTGGCGCTTATCATTGGTCAAGGGTTACACCTAATACGGTTCATTTAGCGACATTGCCGTTCTTTCATGTTACCGGTATGGTTCACAGCATGCACATGCCAATCTACAGCGGCAGCCGGATGGTCATCATGACAAGATGGAATCGTGATACGGCTATCGAGCTGATTAAGACACAAAAATGCACCCATTGGGTTACAATCAGTACGATGCTGGTCGATTTCTTATCCAATCCAACATTAAAACCGGAAGATCTCTCTTCTTTAACATCTATTTCAGGGGGAGGAGCTACGTTTCCGGAAGCATTGGGAGAAAAGCTTTATCAATTGACAGGGTTACACTTTGTGGAAGGATATGGACTTTCCGAAACGATCGCCCAAACCCACACTAATCCGCCAGACCGACCTAAAATGCAATGTCTCGGTATTCCAACATTTGATGTAGATGCACGTATCATTGACCCTGTAACGCATCAGGAGCTTGGGGTTGGCGAAGTCGGAGAAATTGTTGTCAATGGTCCGCAAGTGATGGTTGGCTATTATAACAGGGAGGAAGAAAACCGGAACGCCTTTATTGAACTCGATGGCAAATTGTTTTTCCGGACAGGGGATATGGGTCGTTACGATGAAGAAGGCTATTTCTTTATTGTGGACCGCGTAAAACGAATGATCAATGCTTCCGGTTTCAAAGTGTGGCCAACTGAAGTAGAGTCCTATCTTTACAAGCATCCAGCTGTCCAACAGGCATGTGTCGTTGGAGTTCCTGATCCAAAAAGGGGCGAAACGGTAAAAGCATTTATCATCTTACACGAAGGTTATGAAGGAAAAGTGAGAGAAGAAGACATTATCGAATGGTCGAAAAAGCATATGGCTGCTTACAAATATCCGCGTTATGTTGAATTCAGAAAGGAATTCCCGATGACAAGCAGCGGGAAAATACTGTGGAGAAAACTTCAGGAAGAAGAATGGGAAAAAGTAAAAACGAATCCAACGGCTGATCCACCTAAATCTACTTAAAAAAAGGGGAGAACGGATGGAGATTTTCATACAGCAGTTATTAATGGATTAATATTTGGAAGCGTTTTCTATAAATTGTCACTCGTTATAGATTATAAGCAAATCTACTTGCTGTTTTGGGATTGTCTTTAGTTTTAGATGTCCGTACCGAAACGATCTCGTTCTTTAAAAAATAATACAATAAATGAGAATTGTCTTCACTTCTGCATATAGACGTGAATTTTATAATTATCAAAGACATAAATTTTTATGTTGCATTGTATCGGATGCCTTAAATGCAGATAAACACCGTTCGAATTTTTCGAACGGTGTTAAAAATAGTTGTTTAATATCTTGGAACAGTAACTAATCTTTTCACATAAGAATAACAATAAAGTGGTTTAAAAATCTCTATCTTCTTCAACGTAACTAGATTTGTGCTGATGGAATTTATAGTTATCAATCTTTATGGGTTACTCTTATAATTATCTTTGATCTGAAATGGTCGCACCATTATTTGCTGCACTTAATGCAGTCAGGTAGTTGTATGGAGGTCCTGTAGTGGTTCCAGCTAGCAGAACGATATCAAACTCATTTATAGGGATCCCCCACGAATTACCACTAAATGTTGTGAATGCCCGATCCACTAAAAAACCACCTTTAGTGTTGTAAACGACATTGTTATTTATCGCTCCTGTCGTATTCGGGTTAATATACATTCCTGTTCTCAGTGAATAAAAAGTATTATTTTCTAGTAATATATTAGAAACATTGTTCTGAGAAACAACTGCTCGATTGACAACCCATCCTGACATAGGGCCTGGCTGTGGTGGACCGTAGATTGTATTATTAATAATATTTACATTGGCTCCTCCCACTTGAATAAACTCTACCGCATATGGAATATCACTAGTCATGGTTAAGCCGTCGATCGTCACATTGTTGGCTGATACCAATAAAGGAATCACATTTGCTTGTAATAGTAGCAGCGGGTCGGATTCACCTAATAAAGTAATACCCGATTTATTGACGTTAATCTGAGATGTTATTGGATAGGTGCCTTCTAATATATATACTGTGCCTCCAACATTAACTGCAGCTATCCCTTGTTGAATGGTTCCAAATGGATTCGCTCTACTTCCATCTCCTCCTACTGAGCCTGCACGGACAAATATATTGTTAGGATCTACGATCTGGTCAATTGCATCATCGAGCGCCTCTTGTACACTAGCTACGGTAGGATATCCTGAAACAGGTCTATTAGCTAACACCGTTCCGGCTACCTGATCTTTTTGTGCCTCTGTAAGACTATTGTATGCTGTGAGATCTAGCCCCAGTTGCGGGTCTTCGATAGCAGCACGCATCTCAGCTATAGTTTGGGCCTCATTTACAGCATCTAAGCCGCTGTTGTTTCCGGATATTACGTAGTCTGTTAGTTCCTTTGTGATCGTAATAACATTGTTTGTATTGAGAAGGTTGTCAAGTTCACTTCCACTTACGGTTACAAATTGCATTTTGCTGTAGAGGTCTCCTTGGAAAATCGTAAAAAGTAAAATCCCGTTTAGGAAGCTGTTTTGATCATTACCATAGGTAATGGTTTGTGTTTCTTCTGGATTTAGAGTAAATGAAACTGTCCCATCTTGATTGATTGGATCATTTCCTTCACGAATAAAGAGAGTGATCTGTAAAGTTGCTAGACTAGTGTTAATAAATGTTTTTGTACCTGCCATCTTATTTCCCCCCTCTTTCTTGTCTAGTAGATGCAATATACTATTAATAAGTTTGATGCATATACAAGACTTATTAGGAAAGAGTAGAATCTCTTTCTTATTACATAATATGTACAAGTCGACAAATCAGTGATATAAAAAAGAGCCCTTTTTATAGAAGGGCTCCTATAGTTCTATTATGATTTTAGAAAAACAAATTTTGATTGGAATTTTTTCTTGAACATAAAAATCCCTCGTAGCCAAACTGATAATGTAAGTGACTCGTTCTTACATGGGAGACAACCATGCCGCATAGTTGCGACACCATCAGAAGAATGAAAATATTATTTTTCAGGATAGTTGAATAAGAAAAAACAGTATTTTTCTACTAAAATCTTTTTTATATAGAAGTGATAACTAAGTGGAATGAAGAGGAAAATTTAAAAATTGCTTTAACAAAAACGAAAGTTTCAATAGGCTATAGCATTGATGAGGAGTCAGGACTGTATTTTAAAAACGTATACTTTGACATTAGCAATCATTATAAAAAATGATGATATCCATGAGCGGTTGGAAAAGGATTATCCAGAAGCTGTTCATCTCACTAAAAGAGTGGGGACAAATTAAGCATCACATAGCACAACATTCGTGAAATGAGATAAGAGTGATTTACTCATGATTCATATATCAAGAACGTTCACTGCGATTAAGAACGAAAGATATTGTTTTGTTTGTATGAATATGTACCGGATTTCACAGTTTTAGTGTCAGATAAAAAAGAAAACCCATGTATGTTTATAAACCAAGCTCCAAACACAACTAGAAACATTTTAGTATGAATTAGATAACATAAGTAGAATTGTAAATTTTAAAAGATGAAATCTTTACAATTTATTCATTGAACTTATTATATAAGTTTTTTATTATATAGATTCAGATTAATTTTCCGACATAACCACCTGTCCGATGCGTTGGAGCACTTTTTCTGGAAATTCAGAAAGGTACTCTAAGAACGAAACAATCGATTCTCGCAACTCTTTTCGATTGGGATGAAACCGATTGGCAATGACACTCTCTTTCAGCCAACCCCAAATTCGTTCAACTAAATTTAAATTCGGCGAATAAGGGGGTAAGAATACAAAAGTTAACTGTTCTTCGTGCTCCTGTAAAAAAGGCTGAAGAACTTTGGCATGATGAATTTTTGCGTTATCCAAGACCATCACGACATGTTGATCTGGATACTGGTCCAATGTGTATTGGAGAAACTGCAGAAAAGCCTGTGCATTACATTGGTCCGTTTCCATACAGAGAAATTCACCCGTTTCGATATTCACACCGCCTAATAAGCTAACCGTTGCGTGATGTCCATACGTAGGGATTTGTTTTTGACGCCCTTTGACACTCCATGTGGTACGAAGAGCTTGGTAGTCGCGAATATGACTTTCATCTTCATAGATTATGACTGTGTTGTCGGACAAGTTTTTTTTATGAGTTCCATTTCTTGTTGAAACTCTTTTTGTTTTTGAGGATTCGCCCGTTTGAGGGTATACGTAGGGTGTGTATAGCGAAATCCCCATCGGTGGAGCATATCACAAATCCCACCGCGAGACATGGTGACAGAAAATTTCTCTTCTAACACATGTTGAATGATTCGTGTATTCCAGCTGGTTTCGATGCCATATCCTTCATTGGCAGGGGTGCTTTCTTCCAACATCTTTCTTAATTCGCGTTCTTCGTCTGGAGACAGATACGGCTTTCTACCGGGAGCATAATGGCGTTCTAATAGCGCATCCATGCCACCTTGATTAAACTTTTGAACGTAAATCGAAACGGTTTCACGATGGATGTTCAACAGCTCAGCGACTTGGATTCCCAAATAGCCTTGCATAATCAGACGAATCACCGCCATTCGTTTCGCCATGTTCGCATTTTTCATTCTGCGTTCCTGTTCTTGAAGACGTTCGATGGTCCAACCATGATTGTTCGTAATTTGTAATCCTTTTTTCTTCATCATTCATCCGCTCCTTTGATTCATCTGTTTAGGAGCAGTATAGACAAGAATAGGCATTGGTTAAACATGTCGGAATTTCAAACTGAATTTATATATATAATCAGTTACTAATATTCTTTTATTACAAGATAAGAGGGGAGAGAATCATCTATTTCTTATGTTCCGGTAATTCTATTTGTTATTATTTTTATTTAATGATTGACGGATAAGGGGGAGATAGAATGAAGCAAGTTGTTGCAAGTGTGGAAGAAGTCGTGACAGTCTTGAAATTATTGGGCGACAAAACAAGACTAACCATTATGGCACTATTAGATAATAATGATTGTTGTGTGTGTGAGTTGGTTGAAATTTTTCAAATGAGTCAACCTGCCATTAGTCAACATCTTCGCAAGTTAAAAGATGCTGGTTTAGTAAAAGAAACGAGAAAAGCTCAATGGATCTTTTATTCCATGAACAAGGAACATGAAATGTATTCATTAATCAAAGATATTTTGGCTCATATTCCAGACCAGCAAGAAAGATTAAAGGAGCTTGAAAAAAAAGGAACAAAAATCTCGTGTGAGTAACGGAGAGGTGATAGTTTGCTTTCGGTCATACTGGCAGCATTGATTTTCCTCGTGACTTTAGTGTTTGTCATTTGGCAGCCAAAAAACTTATCCATTGGTTGGTCTGCATGTGGAGGGGCACTCCTTGCTTTATTAGTAGGTGTAGTTGATTTTAAAGATGTTCTCGATGTGACAGGCATCGTCTGGAATGCGACCCTTGCTTTTATTGCGATTATTATTATTTCATTAATTTTAGATGAAATTGGCTTTTTCGAATGGGCAGCATTACATATGGCGAAAGTGGCGAATGGGAACGGAGTGAAGATGTTCATCTTTGTTTCCGTTCTAGGAGCCTTAGTATCCGCATTTTTTGCCAATGACGGGGCAGCTCTAATTCTGACACCGATTGTTCTTGCGATGGTGCGAGCCTTACAGTTTGATGAAAAGAAAGTGTTACCTTTTATCTTGGCGAGTGGTTTTATTGCTGATACGACTTCGTTGCCGTTAGTAGTTAGTAACTTAGTGAATATTGTATCCTCCGATTATTTTGACATTGGGTTTGTTGAGTATGCATCACGTATGATTATTCCTAACTTTTTCTCATTAGGAGCTAGCATTTTAGTATTATATCTGTATTTTAGAAAAGATATACCGAAACAATATGATTCATCGCATTTAAAGAAACCAAATGAAGCGATTAAAGACCATAAATTGTTTAAGCTTTCTTGGATTGTATTAAGCATTTTATTGATCGGTTATTTTGTCAGTGAATTTACAAAGGTTCCTGTGTCTCTCATTGTAGGAGTTGTAGCGCTGTCTTTCTTATTCATCGGAAGAAGAAGCTCGGCTGTTCACGTCAAACAAGTATTAAAAGGCGCACCGTGGGCGATAGTGTTTTTCTCTATCGGTATGTATGTGGTTGTCTATGGTTTAAGAAATGTAGGATTGACCAATGTATTAGCCGATGTGATTCAAGCAGCTGCCAATCAAGGATTATTCATTGGAACGATTTCCATGGGCTTCATTGCGGCGATTCTTTCATCGATTATGAATAATATGCCAACGGTGATGATTGATGCTTTAGCGATTGCTAATACAAACACAACCGGTATCATTCGTGAAGGATTGATTTACGCTAATGTGATTGGTTCCAATTTAGGACCTAAGATTACCCCAATCGGTTCTTTAGCAACTCTCCTTTGGTTACATGTATTATCAACAAAAGGAGTCAGGATTACATGGGGAACCTACTTTAAAAACGGGATTATTTTAACCATTCCAACCTTATTCATTACACTTGTTGGACTTTATATATGGTTACTCATTATCTAAGAAAAGGAGTAGATACACATGAAAAAGAAAATCATTTACTTCTTATGTACTGGGAACTCTTGCCGCAGTCAAATGGCAGAAGGATGGGCCAAAAAATATCTTGGCGATGAGTGGGAAGTTTATAGCGCCGGCATCGAAGCTCATGGATTAAATCCGAACGCGGTAAAAGTCATGAAAGAAGTAGGGATTGATATTTCGAACCAGACATCGGATGTCATTGATCCGAAAATTTTAAATAAAGCAGATTTAGTAGTAACATTATGCGGTCATGCGGCGGACCATTGTCCAGTAACCCCGCCAAATCTGAAACGCGTCCATTGGGGATTTGATGATCCGGCAAAGGCAAAAGGAACAGAAGAAGAAAAATGGGCTGTATTTCAGCGTGTTCGCGATGAGATTGGTGAAAGAATTAAGCGTTTTGCTGAGACTGGTGAATAACTCACTTCATGTGAATGATTTATAAACCATCATATCATTTATAGTTAAAAGCCGGTGAAAACTTTCGCCGGCTTGCCGTTTATCTTGTACAGTATGAATAAGATTGGCTAACGGAATAAATGGAACCTAAAAATCGTCGAAAAAAAAGGAAGTTTTTTCTTATGTTATTTATTTGCAAAATGAAATAATTTGGTATGATGCCATTAAGGGATGAAAAAAATTCTGTTCACGTTGATTACTTACTATGTCATTTACTATACGTTTCTTATTCAAAGAGAACGGCATTTGGAAACTAAGGAGCAAGGAAGTGGAGGAAGATGACTCCCTTTTTCAAATAATCTGTTCCAACGAAGCTAGGAGCTTATCCGCAGCAAAACGGATTAGCGTAGGAACGGACTACGGGAAGTTACAAGTTCTACAGGACGAAGACAAAAAACAAGCCGGCCCCCTGTACACTAAGGGGGCCGGTTATTTTGTGTTCAAAATGTGTCTAAACGTACAATTTGCTCGAATTGGTATGGTGACTCGATTTGTTACTCCATCGGATTTTATTCCTAAACTTTGAGTTTTCGGACGCTATAAAAAAGAAATAAGGGATAGGTAATTTATCGATCCCTGTGTCGTGTTTTGCGACATAAGGTGATGGAGATGAGCGAAATATTACTCCGGTCACTTATGGCTCGAATGAGGTAACGAGAGGGTGTTTCAGAAAATTACTGTTCCAGCAGGTTAAATAAACCAGATTATCGGCAGTTCTATATGAAAAAGCCGACTGATGAACACCATCTCTTCTTTACAACATACCTTGGAGTATCCAAAGTAATTGTACCATTATTAGTCACAACCTATAGATCAATAGCCCCCTCTTACAATCTTGGCATGATATCCTGACAATTAGAGAGTAGTTGCTTTCTGGCTTGAATCAGCCACCATAACCACGTCTCTGTTTCTCATCTCTCATCTCTTCATTTACTTTATTAGCTTCTTGTAGGTATTCTGTTTCAAATCCGCTTTTTACGGCCCAAGCATAGAACCCAAGGGATAAGCATGCAATAATAATCATATCCCAACCATATGGGATAATGTTTATGCCCCCGAACTTTTCACTTCCCAGATAGGAGATACACATCATAGATAACAAGTACATAACCATCCAAATCCCTGCTAAGAAGTTCTTTCGAAATCCCTTCCATTTTATTTTTGCTTGATAATAGAAATAAATAGGAAGCCCGATCATAATAATGAGCAACACCTGTCCTGTAAGCGGCCAACGTGCCCAATACAGAGTTAAAGAAGCAAAGATAAATCCGCATGGTGCAATAATACGCAGTCCCTTGAGACGAAGAGGGCGGTACAGATGCTTTCCTGTTCGTCTTAATGTCATTACGGTAACAGGCCCCGTAATATAAGATATTAGGGTAGCAACGGAAATTACCTCTGCCAATACGCCCCAACCTTTAAACAAAAACAAAAAAATAAAACATACAGCCAAATTAAAAAACATAGCTGGACGTGGAACCCCGTAAATAGGATGTAGTTTACCTAAAACACCCGGCAAATATCCATTCTTTTGCATTCCATATATCATCCGGGCGGTTGTAGCAGTATAGGTTATTCCTGTACCGGAAGGAGAAACAAAAGCATCAAGGTATAATAAGATCACTAGCCAATTTATATTCAAAGCAATTGCTAAGTCGGCAAATGGAGAATTAAAGTTTAAATGATGCCAACCGTGTACAAGCATGGAAGGATCGACAGAACCGATAAAGGCAATCTGTAACAGGACGTATATAACCGTTGCAATCAGAACAGAACCCACTACTGCAATAGGAATGGATCGGCCTGGTTTTTTAGCTTCTCCTGCCATATTAATTGGACTTTGAAATCCATTAAACGCGAACACAATGCCGGACGTAGCCACTGCTGTCAACACACTTGACCATCCATAAGGCGCCATACTGTGCCCGTAGGTAAAGTTTTCCCCGTGAAAGCCAACGAACAAGAGTGCACCAATTGTCGCGCCGGGGATGATAATTTTAAATATTGTTATAAGTGAGTTTGCTTTTGCAAACAAACTTACGGTCCAGTAATTGAGGAAAAAGTAAATAAGAATTAACACAGAGGCAATACCAAGACCTTTTGGCGTAAGCATTCCGTTTTCTACTAAACTATGTGTCCATTTTGCCCAGTCCCATGGCCACGAGCTCATATATTGTACAGAAGCGATTGCCTCCACCGGAATGACGGAAACAATAGCAATCCAGTTTGCCCAAGCAGCAAGAAATCCTGCAAAAGATCCATGAGAATATTGTGTATACTTTACCATTCCCCCGGCTTCGGGAAACATGGTACCCAATTCACTATAAGAAAGAGCGATGCATAGGATAACAACCATCCCAATAATCCAAGAAAAAATAGCGGCTGGACCGGCGATTTGGGAGGCCTTCCAAGCACCAAATAACCAACCGGATCCTATGATGGATCCAAGACCCGTCATAGTAAGCGCGAAAGTTCCCATCTTTCGATGCATAGTATTCATCATTTTACCCCTTTCATAAGTATTGTAATAACTTAGAGAGACAAAAGGTAGATTCCATAGACCAATTTCAGAGGGGGATAAGCCAATGCATTTATTTTAATAAATATATCAAATAATTTCAAAAGGTTATAAAATACAAAAAGCACTGGTCAATCAGTGGCTTTTACAAGACGAAGCGACAAGTTAGCGACAAGTTAACGAATTGCGACAATTCGCTTACTACGCTAACCAAAGAAAATTGCCTAGGTTCAGCTATTCTTTCTGTTTAACGTGTCCATGTTCTTGACATACTCTCATAAGTATTTATGTCAAGAAAATGGACACGTTAAACGGAGAGAAAAACTCTTTCCATGGCACTTTGATGCATCTTGAATCCTGTTCACACTAAATTTGTTGTTGAAAATGTGTCGAATTTTTACTATCCTTGTGTCAGTAAATATTATGTTGATATTTTTTCGACAACAGATAAAAACTTGATATATATACATCAACAAAAAGAGGGGTATTATGAAACCAACACCAGCAATCTGTTTTGCAGCAGATGTCAAACAGTCCAAACGGATGAAGAAAGACCATTTAATTTACGCACTGGAAGAATGCCAACAGACAATCAACAAACAATTTGAGCATGACCTGCTTGTTCCGTTTGCTATTCGGAATGGCGATGAACTCATTGGCGTCATGAAAAACTTTTCTAATGCCTATTCGCTAATCATCCATATTTTCCAACAGTCACAGCTCCATCGTTGTCCCTTTTATTTAGGCATTGGGATTGGCGAACTGGAAACGGATGAAATAAACGTTCATACGATGAATGGAAGCGCTGTGTTACATGCATTTGCCGCAAGGGACAAACAACTAAAGGAAAAAGGTGAGAAAGCGAAAATTTGGAATGATATTGAGACTGAAACAAGCTTTTATTTTTCAGCCGAACTTGTCCCCCATGAACCACTTAACGCATTATTAAATTTTATTGTAACAACAAAACGAAAATGGACGGATAAGCAAAAACAAGTTATCGAATTAATTGAAAAATTTCCCGAATGGACGTATGAAAAAATCGGAAAACATTTAGGATACAAATCACCCATTTCCACCGTCAGTTATTTATTGAAACGTGCTGATTACCAAAAAGTAAAAGCGGTAGAGGATAGCTTTACCCAATTGCTATTGTTGTATGAAAATCTTTTGAATCGTAGGGAGCGATAAATTTGTGGATTTATTTTTACGCTGCTCATTTGTTAGGGGATTTTATTTTCCAATCGGATCAATTAATAGAGCAGAGAAAGGACAACCTTATAGCTACACTAGTCAAGCATGTTGCCATTCATGCTATTTTAATGGGAATGGCTTGTCTCTTGATTGCACTTGCCAGTCCATCCATTACTAGTGCGACCCTTCGCTCATTTGGACAAGCCGTTTTTTTGATCGCTATTTCTCATTATGTCATTGATTACGGAAAAATGAAATTAAGCAAAAAAATAAATGGAGTAGGTAGTCAAGCATTGTTGTTTCTCATTGATCAGGTTCTTCATTTTTTGTCAATTATTTTGGTACTTCGTTATTTCGCGGCCGCTACGTCAAATATCCAAGCATTTTATGTGATGTTTACAGGTAATGCTAGTATTTATGAAAAGGTTACCGCTACTATTTGTATCTTTATCTTAGCCACCTATGGAGCTGGTTATTTCCTTGGAATTCTCTTGCAAAATATTGCTCCAAACAACGAATTACAAGAAGGAATATACCGCTTATCAGATGAAAAGACAGAAGTAAAAACGAAATATGAAAGTGATGGAAGAAAAGAAACAGAAATTATCACTATCAAAACGGAACAGTACTTTCATGATTCACCAGCAAAAATTGGTCAAATCATCGGCATGTTAGAGAGGACTCTCATCGTGATCCTAATGATGATTCATTTACCACAGGGACTTGCCTTTTTAGCAGCGTTAAAAACATTAACCCGATTTAAGCAATTTGAACATAAACAATTTGCCGAATATTATCTGATTGGAACACTATCAAGCTCTATGATCGGAATTTTACTGGGAGTAGTTGCTTCAAATATATGGTGAAAATGACTGGTATAATCGAGTGGAGTATTATTTAAAGTTTTTATAAGGGGATAAAGCCATGACAGCTTTCTCTTATTCTAGTCAACTTTGATTCTATCAAAGAGGAAGCGGCATGGCTTTTTCTATACTTTGTTTTTACGCAATTACGTAGACGAAAAAGTGAGAAAAAGAATATTATTTTGACTTTTATCAAGATAGTAGTAAAATGGAAATGTAATCGTTTTATCTTTCATGAACGTGTTGCAAAACATATCATCCGTGCATATATAAATGCAGTGGCCTTTAGAGAACAACCGCGTTGGTTAGGTTTCTCGCTGTTCTGCATTCTTGTGCATACTCTAGTTTTGCAACATCCTTTTTAACACTAGAACTGGTGTGGACAAAAGGGGATCAATCAATTATGTAAGGCGTATTTAATTAGCTTTGGAGGGTATTCAAAAATGAACACGCTTAGTGACAGCTTCAGAAATCCATGGGAAAAGTTTCACGGTCCAAATCTTGGATATGTCATGGAAATGTACGAACAGTACTTACAAAATCCAAGTCTGGTTGATCCAGAATTGAAAGAGTGGTTTGACCGATGGGGGCCTCCCGAGTTTCAGGGCACTAACAACGATGATGACCCGAAAGACGTTGTACATCACACAAATGTACCTGCAAACTTGTTAGAAAAATATGTTCAGGCAGTCAAATTAGCCGACTATATTCGTACTTTCGGTCATTTGGATGCCAAAATTAATCCATTAGAAACGTCTGAAAAAGATTCGTGTCATATTGATATTCAAAGGTTCGGATTAACAGAAGATGATTTAAAATCTATCCCTTCTTCCATTATAAGTGTGTATTTGCCTAACCATATTAAAAATGCGTTTGAGGCGATTCAATATTTAAAAGAGGTCTATACATCCAAACTAGCGTTTGAATTTGGTCATGTTCAAGATGTAGAAGAAAAAAAATGGCTATTACAAATGGTTGAGTCAGGCAGCTATCGACCTTCTATCTCTAATGAAAAGAGAATGGAACTACTAAAACGGTTGACCGAAGTAGAGGTATTTGAACAATTTTTACATCGGACATTCGTTGGGCAAAAACGTTTTTCTATTGAAGGCATTGATATGTTAGTTCCATTACTCGATGAAATGATTTCAGAATCTGTACAAAAAGGAACAAAGCTGATTAATATTGGAATGGCCCATCGGGGTCGGTTGAATGTACTGGCGCATGTATTAGGAAAGCCTTATGAAATGATTTTCGCGGAATTCCAACACGCACCAAATAAGGAATTGATTCCATCCGAAGGTTCTATCGGCATTACATATGGATGGACGGGCGACGTCAAATACCATTTAGGATTAGATCGAAAAATTAAGAAAGAGAACACTGTCCGGGCCGTTATTACCTTAGCTAATAATCCAAGCCATTTGGAATATGTCAACCCTGTGGTTGTCGGCTATACGCGGGCCGCTCAAGAAACTCGCAACAAGCCTGGTTTTCCTGAACAAGATGAGAATAAGTCATTTGCCATTTTAATCCATGGTGATGCGGCATTTCCAGGACAAGGGGTAGTGGCGGAAACGTTAAATTTAAGCCGGTTAAGAGGCTATCAAACAGGCGGCACGATCCATATCATTGCGAACAATATGATTGGATTTACGACGGAAAGTGAAGATTCCCGTTCTACGAAATACGCGAGCGATTTAGCAAAAGGATTTGAAATTCCAATCGTTCATGTTAATGCAGACGACCCAGAAGCGGTGCTCGCAGCCGCTCATTTAGCCGTTATTTACCGACAAACATTTAAGAAAGATTTTTTAATTGATTTAATTGGATATCGTCGTCACGGTCATAATGAAATGGATGAACCAGCCGCGACCAATCCATTAATGTATCAAACTATTCGTAAACATCCGACTGTTCGCCAGCTCTATGCCACTCAACTGGAACAGCAAGGGATCATCCAGTCAACGGAGGAAGTTGATCGCTTTGCCAAAGAAGTGGAGAAGAAACTGCAAGCAGCTTATAGAAAAGTGGCGGACTTAAAGGAAGAACTCGATTATGAAATGAATCCACCGGAAGTAGCGGAAAAAGGCATTCCGAAAATCAATACAAGCGTACCTGTTAATGTGCTCGAACAAGTAAATCACGAACTTGTGCAATGGCCAGATGGGTTTCACGTATTTAATAAATTGGAACGAATTTTGAAGCGGCGCATTACCGCTTTTCAAGAGAACAAAATCGATTGGGCGCATGCCGAAGCGCTAGCATTTGCCACCATCCTTCAAGATGGAATTCCAATTCGACTAACAGGACAAGATTCAGAAAGAGGAACGTTCGCCCAACGTCATCTTATTTTACATGATGACAAAACAGGAAAAATATTTTCGCCGCTGCATCAGCTATCAAACAGTAAGGCGTCTTTTGCGATTCATAATAGCCCGTTGTCCGAGACGAGTGTGCTGGGGTTTGAATACGGTTATAACGTATTTGCTCCCGAAACGTTAGTGCTGTGGGAAGCGCAATTCGGTGATTTCGCGAATTCCGCCCAAGTCATCATTGATCAGTTTATCGCATCGGGAAGAGCGAAATGGGGACAAAAATCCGGTCTTGTTATGCTGCTCCCACATGGGTATGAAGGACAAGGACCTGAGCATTCAAGTGCCCGTTTGGAACGGTTTCTTTCATTAGCTGCTGAAAATAACTGGACAGTCGCCAATATGACGAAATCATCGCAATATTTCCATATTTTGCGTCGTCAAGCATTGATTTTACAAAAAGAAGAAGTGCGGCCGCTTGTCATTATGGCTCCAAAAAGCTTATTGCGTCATCCATTGGTCGTATCAGGAGCATCGGATTTGAGTAAAGGAAGCTTCCAACCGGTGTTGCCACAACCAGGGTTAGGACATGATGCCGAGAGAGTCGAACGCTTAATCCTATGTTCGGGTAAAATCGCGATTGATTTAGCGGAAAAATTAGAAGAAGTGAAAGACAAGGATTGGTTCCATATTTTACGGGTAGAAGAATTATATCCATTCCCAATGGAGGAAATTTCTCGTTACATCAAGCAGTTCCCGAATGTAAAAGAAATAGTCTGGGTGCAAGAAGAGCCGAAAAATATGGGAGCTTGGAACTTTGTAGAGCCTCGACTGCTTACATTGGCGCCTGCGGGAGTTCAAGTCTCTTATATCGGTCGCAGAAGACGCTCTAGTACGGCGGAAGGCGATCCGATTGTTCATAAAAAAGAACAAGCACGAATTATTAACCAGGCATTCACACGTTCGTAACTCTTGAATGACCAAAATACAAACGAAAATGGCGAAAGGGGATATAACAGTGGCAGAAATCAAAGTACCAGAATTAGCAGAATCGATAACGGAAGGGACTATTTTTCAATGGCTCAAACAACCGGGAGATTTTATTCATAAAGGAGAGCCGATTGCGGAGTTAGAAACCGATAAAGTCAATGTCGAATTAATGTCTGAAGAATCAGGGGTCATCACTAAATTACTATTTAATGAAGGGGATACAGTCAGAGTAGGGGATACAATCGCCATTGTGTCAGAAGAAGCAGAAGCAAACGTTCCACAAGAAGAGGAACCACCACAGCAACCGGAAAAGGAAGAACCAAGCCAACCGATAGCTGTAAAAGAGGAGCCCGTTAAAGAAGAATCTGTCACAAGACCAACTCAACGACCGGTTGCTTCACCAGCTGCGAGAAAACTAGCCCGAGAAAAAGGAATTGACTTATCCAAAGTGACGCCAGTTGATCCGTTTGGCCGTATACGTAAACAAGATGTAGAAGCGTATTCAAATCAACCGGCTAAATCGGCACCAACTGTGGAAGCAGTCAAACCGACGATACCTGATATGTTTGAACCGGAAAAACCAGTGGAACGAATGAAAATGTCTCGACGCCGTCAAACGATCGCGAAACGGCTTGTGGAAGTTCAACACACAGCGGCGATGCTTACAACATTTAACGAAATTGACATGACAGCGGTTATGGATTTACGCAAACGTCGAAAGGATGCGTTTTATCAAGAACATGATGTACGGCTCGGCTTTATGTCTTTCTTCACAAAAGCAGTCGTAGCGGCATTGAAAAAATATCCGCTGTTAAACGCGGAAATTCAAGGTGACGAAATCATTGTGAAAAAATACTATGATATCGGGGTAGCCGTATCGACAGACGAAGGCTTAGTGGTTCCTGTTGTGCGCGATGCGGACAAGAAAAATTTTGCTGAAATTGAACGAGAGATTTTGCACTTAGCGACAAAAGCGCGCGAAAACAAATTAAGCTTAAAAGACTTGCAAGGCGGTACCTTTACCATTACCAATGGCGGGGTGTTTGGCTCGTTAATGTCCACACCAATTTTAAACGGACCGCAAGTCGGCATCTTAGGAATGCACAAAATTCAACTTCGTCCTGTTGCCATCGATGAAGTGCGCATGGAAAACCGTCCAATGATGTATGTAGCATTATCATATGATCACCGCATTATTGACGGGAAAGAAGCAGTTGGTTTTTTAGTGAAAGTAAAAGAACTTCTCGAAGATCCAGAGCAATTATTATTGGAATCATGAGGGAATTTTCCCTCATGATTTTTTATTGAAATAATATGAACTCTTCAAACTCTTAAATAATTAAAACCCCAAAAACAACAACCTTATGTAATTATCGGGCTAGTTGTTTTTGAGGTTTCTACATTCTTAGAAAGTAAAAGGATCAATAGCCCGGTTTGTTTATACAGGTAGTTTTTTATCCGCTTTTGGCGTTTCGATTCCAACCATAAAATAATTGTCTTTTACTTTTAGACAGAAGGGAGTAAGAGAATTTGGAGATCCGTCTTTAAACAAATTCCCTAAAATCACTGCCAGCGTGAGGTCAACAACTGTTTTCTAAGACCTCATTTTCTCTCATCATAAGTACCAACAATAATCCTCAGCCCGTCATTAAAGAGATCATCAACCGTACGTCCTGAAGTAAAATATTCTTCTATGCCTGCCACCATAGTAGGGTGATCTTTTTTAAACTTCTCCAGATCAAAATGTTTAAGTCCTTCCGGAGAGAGAGGAGTTTGCTCTTCAATTACATACCCAAAGGTGTAGTGAGTAGCAGTCAGAACAATCAAGCGGGATTTCCGAAGACTGACACCGGCACTATGAAGTGAGTGTATAGCCACTTCAGATATTTTAGCCATCGTTAATGATAAATGCGCTCCCGCGACAACACGACCGCCATCGGTATACGAGAGCATTGCTTTACGCAAACGGTTAAGAGTATGGATAAGCCACTCTTGCCAAGGATCGCCATCGCCTCGTGGCTGTAAATCGGCAAATTCCGTCTGCAAAATAGCTTCGGCCATTTCGTTAACCAGAGCAGCCTTATTGTTAAAATGCCAATACAAAGCTGGAGCCTGAACTCCCAGTCTTTTAGCCAGTTTTCGCAGTGTTACGCCCTCAAGACCACTTTCATTGAGCAATTGCAATGCTTCTTCTATAATTTGTTCCTTTCTTAATGCCATCGTATTTCTCTCCTCGACAGTTTCATCTTCAAGACTGCTTTTTGTTTTAGCAATCGAAGAGTTCAACTAAATTATCAATTTATTCTACTTGGCATTGTACCACAAAACACTTGACAAGTTTACTTAACACCGTTAAATTTAACAGTGTTAAGTAAACTGCAAACTGAAAGGAGAAATGTTATGAAAGCAGCAGTATTACACAAATTCGGAGAAGTGCCCCGGTACGAAGAGTTCCCTGATCCAGTTCCCGGTCCGGATGAAGTGCTCATCCAAGTCAAAGCGGTCGCATTAGAAAATGTGGATAAAATGATGGCAGAAGGGAAACATTTCGCCAGCCGTCAATTCCTCTCCCAACTTCCAGCTATAGTCGGTTTTGACGGAATAGGCGAGCTTCCCGATGGCAAAATCGTCGGCTTCGGCGGCATAAAACCGCCGTACGGGGCAATGGCTGAAAAGGTAATCGTTCCGAAAGCGAATACGGTTCCCGTTCCCGAAGGCATTGACGCCGTGACGGCCGCAGCGCTTCCGGCTTCGGCATTATCGTCTCTCTTTCCGCTGAAATGGGGGGCAAAGCTTCAACCAGGCGAAACGGTTCTGATCAATGGGGCGACGGGAGTATCCGGTAAGCTGGCTGTCCAGATCGCCAAGCTTCTAGGCGCGGGGCGGGTCGTTGGAACAGGCCGCAATCCGGAGTCAATGAAACGGGTTTTGGAGCTGGGAGCGGACGCTGTCATTGATCTCAAGCAGTCCGATGAGGAACTGGCAGATTCATTTATAAAGGAAGCAGGAGAGGGTTATGATGTCATCCTCGATTTTTTGTGGGGACGTCCGACGGAAATACTGATCAAAACGTTCGTTCCTCATGAACTCGTTCCGGTGTCGCGGAGGGTGCGACTAGTACAGATTGGAGAAAAGGCTGGATCGACCATCTCACTTTCTGCGGATGCATTGCGAACCTCGGGGCTTGAGATTTTCGGAGGAGCTGCCGGTTGGACACCTGAGGCGATCAATGAAGCCACCAATCAAGTGTGGGCGTGGATAAAGGAAGGAAAGCTGAGCATGGACATTGAAACAGTCCCTCTTAAAGATATAGAAAGCGTTTGGAAGCGCACGGATTTTCAAGGCCAAAGGATAGTGATCGTGCCTTAAGCGTAAAAAGTATGGTGTAGTTCAATTAAATAATAGAAGTAGTTAACTTGATAGCGTCCAAACAGGATGAAGCTACGACTCCCGTCACCAGTTTAGAAGGAAAATCAAGTGTTACCAAAGATCAAAATATGAAGCAACCGAAGATCGAGCTATTATATAGCGATAGTACAAAATGTTCTTGGAATCAGTGTATTTCCTGAAATGTTTTTGTTTCGTGGATCAAATAATTCATTTAGAAGGAGATCGTTATTCGTACTATAGAGATTGCGGACAACATCTCTGAAAAATACTTTTCCAGCCGCCAAAAAGCTTATTGATTGTGTTAAATCATGGTTGAACAATCAAAACCTATGAGGTTTATGAATTGCAGTTCATCTATTCTATTTTGGGAGATCATAAAAAATAGAACTATGTGCTAAATAATCAAAAAACTAATAAGATAAAATTACAACTAATTCATATTACTAAAATGATTGCTATTTCTATTTACCATTCAAGATGTCACATGGATGGCTTGCAAAGACTAGGCATCACCAACAGAGAATCTACTCTAAATGATATAATCTATTTAAAAAATCATCCTGCAAATTACAGGATGATTTTTTTATGATGATATTGGGATTTAATGTTAAAATTTCTTTAGGAACCATTCGATAGGTGGTGGTAGGAAATGACGAAATTACTTTTAACATCTTCTGGTTTTTACACGGAGTTCATAAGAAATGAATGTAATCAATTATTAAATCAAGAGCCAAGCAAGATGAAAGCAGGAATTATCACTACTGCTTCTATTGAACATAAATCATTGCCATTAAAGCTAAGAGAGATTTTCTATCAATGAATTTTGCTAAAGTCGATTTTATAGATGTTGAGTTTGATGGAAATGATTGTTTGAAAAACTACGATACTATTTACATTAACGGTGGTAATCCGTTCTATTTATTCCGTCATCTAAAAAAGAGTGGTAAAAGAACTATTTGAAAATAACGTAATCATTGTTGGCGTATCTGCTGGTTCAATGATTTTAGGACCCGATGTCATGTAACTAACAAGATTGACTGATTCCCAAGCAGAAATCATCAATAACAACGTCAAATTCAGAGTAAGTACTATTTTAGACGATTTTTCTTTTCCCTCCTTGAAATGAACCTGTTAATTTAATTTGTAATGATCTTCCCTATCTTGGGATTTTACTGATGCGAAAAAATCAATGTAGTGTAAAAAAACGAATGGAAAGGAAGAAAAGGCATGAAATCCATGTACCCGAAGAATGGCCGTGTTATTTTCCATGTTGACTGTAATGCCTTTTACTGTAGCTGTGAAATCGCGCGGGATCCATCATTAGAAGGAAAAGCGGTAGTAGTGGCTGGAGATCCGAAAGAACGCAGAGGGATCGTTTTGGCAGCAAACTATATAGCGAAGAATGATTTTGGGATATATACGACTATGCCTTTGTGGGAAGCGAAGAAAAAGTGTCCTCACTTGGTGATCCTGAAACCTGATTTTGACCTATATCGAGAAATGAGTACGAAAGTTTTCAATTTTTTAGCCACCTTTTCGCCTATTTTAGAACCTGCTTCTATTGATGAAGGATACTTGGATATAACAGATTGCTATTCGTTGGGTTCTCCTCTTGAAATCGCTCATCAAATTCAAAAAGGGTTGTTAGAAACATTAAAAATTCCCGTCAGCATCGGGATTGCTCCTAATAAATTCCTAGCAAAAATGGCGAGCGATATGAAAAAACCATTAGGAATTACGGTTCTTCGCAAACGGGATGTGCCAAAAGTACTTTGGCAATTGCCTGTTCAATCGATGCATGGGATTGGAGAAAAAACAGCTGAAAAGTTAAAAGGCATTGGTGTTTTTACTATTGGTGAATTGGCAAAAACGGAAAAAGGAGTATTAAAAGACTTACTTGGCATCAAAGGCGTTTACTTACAGGAGCGAGCAAACGGAATAGACCACCGTCCGGTTGATCCGGAAGCCGTTCTTAAATGGAAAACCATCGGCAATTCCACCACCCTTTCTCATAATGTAACTGAGGAACATACTCTCATTGAAGTGTTGCGTAGACTGTCTGATTCAGTCAGCAGCCGAATGAAAAGGAAGCGAGTGGTTTCCTCCACTCTTCAAATTACTATTCGTTACGCTAATTTTCAGACGGTTACTCGGAGTAAAACATGGCTGAATCCGTTTCAGGAACAAGAGGAAATTTTTAGGTATGCGGTGCAGCTATTGAAACAGCATTGGAACGGAGATCCGGTGAGGTTGCTGGGGATTACTGCTTTGGATGTATTGGATAAAAAAGAATCTACCAAACAATTAGATTTGTTCAGCTTTGAAGAAGATGCGAAAGATGAACCATTGTTGAATGCCATTGAACAGTTAAAACGAAAATTCGGTGAAGGAATTATTCAACCTGTGTCTGAACTTCTTCACAAAGAAAAAAGTCTGAAAGAAAAGATACGATTACGGTACGATACGAAACAGAAAAAAAAGGACGGTGAATCTATGTAAGTATTGATATGGATCATGTACCGTAGGCTGCTAAAAGTGTAATGATACACGGAAAATATAAGTAAAACCAAAACAATTAGTTATTTATGTAGAGGAAGATGGCGGACTCATTTATTCCATTCTAAAGACATAAAGACCGAATCAAAGTAGAGCGTTACGAAAAGAAGAGCAGTTTAGTTGAAGAGGGTATATCAATTTGGATAGAGAATTTGTTTTTATATGTATATAATGAAAGGAATGTTTATAATGAATTGGCAATTCGAGATTCGTAAGGCAACAGTTCAAGATATAGAAGAAATTGTAAGGTTGCGTTTGGAACTTTTTAAGGAATTAGGAGAAGTACGGTCTGGACAAGAGGAAACTCTTGTCCTAACAGCTACAAAAAAATATTTAGAGGAAGCACTTTCTAATAATGAGTTTATTTCCTTTTTAGCTTTATCAAATCATAATGTTATAAGTATTAGTGGGATGGTTTTATTTAAACGCCCACCTTACTTAGCTAATTTAAAGGGACTTGAAGCTTATATACTGAATATGTATACGATTCCTCAATATCGGGGGAAAGGTTTAGCAAGAAAATTGTTAGAGCATTGTATGGAGGAATGCAAAAAAATCGGGGTAAAACGAATTTGGTTACATGCATCTGATGATGGAATACCATTATATAAAAATATGGGATTTATTTTTAAAAACAGTGAAATGGAATTATTTATTTAAGTAGTACTTTTATCTTTTATAATTAGAGATAAGAAATAGTGCTTGTCTTGTTTGAATAATAGGATTAGATCAATGCAATTATTAACCAATAATGTTAGTGTGATACTATAAAGTTTATAATGTAAAAAAAGGGGGAGGAATTATGAAGGTTACTCAAACTACTAATTATGAGATAATTGCAAAATTAAATAAACCCGTGCACGATCTGCATTTTGAATTGTACCCTAAATATTTTAAGGATATAACTATGAGGCAATTAAAGAATTTTTTAAAAGTATTATTCATAACGACAGTTTTATTTTTCTTCTGTTAGAAGATAACGGAGAAGCACTCGGTTATGCTTGGATAGAGATTAGAAAATATCCAGAAACTGCTTTTAAAAAGGCGTATAAATCTGTATATGTTCATCAGATTAGTGTAGCAAAATCCCAAAGGAAAAAGGGATATGGTTCAAGATTAATGGAAGAGGTTTATGAAATTGCCAAAAACAACGAAATAGATGTAATTGAATTGGATTATTGGTTTGAAAATAATATTGCAAAAGACTTTTACAAAAAACATGGATTTACGAAGTACAGGGAATTTGTTTATAAAAAACTATAAATTCAATAATTGGTGGCATTTGTGTATATTTTGATTTTGTGCTATCGAAACTATTGTTATATGAACCTTTAGATACTGATTGTCATTGCAATTGTTGAATAGTGCTTTTCGATTTCGTTAACAAAAGAAAAGGATAAAATGAAACACGCTCCTTTAATTGGTGGAACGGGGATGTTAAAGACGTTACGCCTTTGGCTGGTGAAACAGGAATATCACGTTTTTTGCGATTTGATATTAGATTGCAACTCGAAAATAAAGAAAGAATCGCCGATCATGTTTAAAACATGATGTACAGCTAGGATTTATTATCGAAAATGGCTATTCAAGATGGTTACCCCATGAAGAACAAGATCCGAAGCAAAAGGATTTTGAACATTCCTGTTTTATTCACAGACTAAACCATCTATCAAATTGATTCGTTTCTCCTCGTGTTTATTTATTAGAGTGTTTTAGTGGGAACGGTTTACTATCATTGTTTAGCTGACGATACCAGCATTTTCACTAATGTAGGTGCAGGTGATGATTGTTTCCATTTTTCTAAATCAAATGATGGGATTAATGTAACAGGTAAGGTTATATGGATGCTGGCTAATCCTCGTGATTTGTCTTGAAAGGAGCAAGTTTATCTTATGATTAATATCAAACCTGTATATTTTATTCTAGCTAGTATTTTATTTGTGATATTTCAAGCGTTTGTGATCATAAGAAAAAAGGAGTTTAATTTTTGGAGTGTATTAGCAAAATACATTTTTTTAAACTATTGTCTATACGCTATTTTCTTACTCTTTTTCCCTATTTATATTGATCCGAGAGCAATAGATACAAGTCAAGCGGTTTCTAGTAATATTAATATTATTCCCTTCGCTTCGTTAATAGATATGGCAATATTCGATACAAAGTACGGTTATTATACATCCTTAGTCAAGAACATTATGGGGAATACTCTGCTACTTTTGCCATTGTCTTTTTACCTAACAGTAATCTGGGATAAACTTAAAACTGTTAAAACAGTATTGATTACCTCTATTTCCATCCCGATTTTAATCGAATTGATTCAACTAATAGAAAATATTTTTCAAGGAACTGGAAGAAAAGTAGATATTGATGATGTGATACTAAATGGAGTCGGCTTTTTTATGGGATACTGGATTGCAGTTAAACTTTACTCACCAATCAAAGAAATGCTTTCACAATCGAATGTTAGTTTAAAAAAACACAATTTATAAGCAACCAGCTATGGTATCGACACTCGGATCTACCAATCCATGTTGAAAGGATATGCTCAATATCCGAAAAAAATCTGATAGAACAAATCCGTTCCAACGAAACGACGCGTATAGTTTTTACTTGGCGTCGAGTAATGGGGAACGGGATGTCCCAGAAACCAACAGTAGGTGACGTTGGTTCGGATTTGTTCGATAGTTTCGCGCATCGAGCGAATCCTAAATACATTTTAAACAACATCACTGGATCTATACTCAGACATCCATGATCAGGAGAATAGAGATTTTTCACCATATCAATAAATGGCTGCATCTAGTTTTCTTACCAAGTGATCCTATAGGACCAGATCATCCAATTTCACTGTCGTTTCGGTATAGAGCACATTATCTTGGTGTCGCTGGTCGAAGCATCGTTCTTTCCCTCCATTCGTCCTGCCTCCATAATAAAACAGCTTGCCGACTTTATCGACAAGCTGAAATAAGCATAATATGTCAAACAGCTTATTTATATTTTAATAGACACAAATTATCATCTGAGGTACTACGCCGCGGCACGGCTAGTTAATGGGCTTTGTTAATTATTTATTCGGCTTCAGCCGTTTTAAGCATTCGAAACATCGGGAGCATGACCAGAATGCCAATGACAAAGAGTGCGGCAGAGGTCTGATAGATCGTGACTAGGGAGAATTGTTTTTTCAACAGACCAGCCAAGCTCATCGTGATGACCATCGAACCCATGAACAGAGGGGTCAATATGCCGTTAACACGTCCTACGAACGTTTCGTCGGTATTGTTCAGTATAATCGTATTAATACCGATATGGAGAGCAGGCATGAATAGACCGATGATAAACTCAGCCAGCAAAGTAAGCCAGAACATGGTAGACCAACCCATCACAAAAATTCCTACAGCCATCGCACCCATCCCCAGCATCAGTAGGATGTGCGGCGCAATCCGATTGGAGAATACCATCGCCACAGCGCCACCGATGATCATCGCTGCCCCATGAGCGGTGAACAGCCATTGCAAGTAATCCTTTTCCAGACCAAGGCGCTCTGTTACTAGAAAGATGGCCAACGGGTGGATTAATCCAAGCCCTAATCCGGCAGCCATGAAGCCGCCTCCTAAAGTCACAAGAATCTTGCGCGACCACACATATTGAAAGCCGAGCTTTATTTCATGCCAGATCGATGTCTCGCTTTCGTCTTTCTTTTCTATCCGGTCGGGAGGCAATAAGGTCAGTACGAGAGCAGATAATAGGAAAGCTATACCTACTATCGCCATAGAGATATAGATACCGAATTGTTGAAAGACGAAGGTGCCTAATATCGGACCGATGATCATGAAAATGGCCATCATTGTCTGGAATAATGACATACCCGCCTGCATTTGTTCTCCTGGAACGTGTACTTTGAACAACTTCATCCCCGAAGGCTGAGAGAACTGCGACAGGATCGCGGAGGCGAATGTTGCGAGGAAAACAGCCTTCCACGTGCCAAACAGAAGCGCCATTAATATGACAAATATCGATATAGCGCTTAAGAGGTCGCACCAGATCATCGTTCGTTTTGGCCGCCAACGGTCTGCGAACGTACCCCCAATAAAGGAAAAGATAAAAATCGGTGCAAATTCAGCCACCGATATGAGTGAGACGGCAAGCGCATCCCCATTTGTCTTCTCGGTGACAAACAATAGAATCGCAAAGTTACGTACCCAAATGCCAACCTGAATAAACAAGCCGGCTGTCATAATCGTTTGGATAAAACGATTACGTAATAGGGAAGCCATGGATGGATTCGAGTTTGTTGATGACATAAAAATAACCTCTCTAATCTTGTATTTGTTTCAAAATGGGACGTCAACTAACAGTTAGCTTTTTGCAAGGTTTAATTGCCATGAAACACCATATTTATCTTCCACCCAACCAAACTTTTCGCTAAATGGATAAGCGGCTAATGGCATTAGAACTTTGCCACCTTGCGATAACTGCTCAAAAACTCTATTTATTTCTTCTTCGGTATCACATGTTACAAACAGTGACATTGCAGGAGTAAAAGGGTGCTCTTGCTTGTTGCTATTATCAATAGCCATAAACGTTTGTCCTTTTAATGTGAATGTAGCATGTAATACTGTTCCATCTTCATGACGGAAAACACTATTTATTTCTGATTGATCAAATACAGAGGCGTAAAAATTCATTGCTTCTTCAGCCTTGCCATTGAACATGAAACACGTAGTAATTTTTTGATTTGAATTTCTCATTTCAACCAGCTCCTTTTATCGCATGTAAGAACGACATAAATTCTAGTCTCGACAAACGAGCGAATGTACGTTCCTATTACTGTATTATCTGTGATTAGAAACAGATTGTCAACTGTTACAATTTTATCTTTTTAAATAAGAAATCCTTGTTTTTGGGACTGATTATCATAACACAAAAATATATACATATATAGAACTTACTGGAGTTCACAAATGCGACGAAATTAGCTAAACCGATGGAGAATTTTTACTCACCAGCTATCACAGAAAAGTATGGGCTTCATAAGATGATGCGGCAGTGGCGCTAGAACTTCTTGCTTCTTTGCAGCAGTCGGATATCGAATTTGTATTGGGCGATGCCGCGTATGACAACGAAAAGGTTCGCCACACAGCGGAACAATTGAAATCAACACTTTTCTTATATGAACTTAGGATATTTGATAATATTGATTGATTTGTTATAATATTCTTAAAAATAGAGGTGTAGTATAAAATGGAAAATATTATAAACATGAAGAATATGTCCTTGATAAGAGAAAATCGAGTTATTTTAAAGGATATAAACTGGGAAGTCAAAGAAAAGGAACAATGGGCCATATTAGGTTTAAACGGTTCAGGGAAAACGTCCATATTAAATATCGTAACAGGCTATCAATATCCGACAAAAGGTGAAGTTTCTGTTTTAGGACATAAATTCGGACAAACGAACTTGCCTGAGCTTCGAAAGCAAATCGGGTTTGTTAGTAGTTCTCTTGACCGTTTTAATCAAACTTTAAGATCCGGAAACGGTAGAGGATATTGTGATAAGCGGTAAATTTGCTACGATAGGATTAGACGAAAATGTGACCAATGAGGATCGAGAGCAGGCTGAACAGCTAATGACATCTTTTCGAATCGATCACTTAAAAGGGAAAACGTATGACACATTATCAGAAGGAGAAAAAAGAAAGGTACTTATCGGAAGAGCATTAATGGCAAAACCGAAATTGCTTATATTAGATGAACCGTCTATAGGATTAGACATTTTAGCAAGGGAAGATATTTTATCATTAACGAAAGAAATTATTGCACATCAACAATGTCACGTACTATATGTCACTCATTATATTGAAGAAATTATAGAAGAGATGACCCACGTATTATTGTTAAAAGAGGGACAAATTGTAGCTGCGGGACAAAAAGAGAAAGTATTAACAGATGAATTTTTATCAGAGACATTTCAATTGACGATGAAAGTTCATTGGGAAAATAATAGACCATGGGTTTCCATACATAAAAATATTAGTTGTAAAAAATTTGCGAAGGCAGAATCAAAATAATATAGAGGAAACTTGGCACTCCCAAGTTTCCTCTATTGCTTTATGGCAGAAGGACGACAAAAGATGGCTCAAGAATGGTTTAGGTTTAAAAGATGCGAAGGGATTTGAGAAAAGGGTGAACAATTTATGGGTACTATTATTGATTATTACTCATCATTTGATGAATGGGGGGCTTGACCGTGAGCCTCTAGAATTCCAAATAAACTGGCATTACATAAAAAAGCACCTACCAAAAACATGGGGAACTCTAGATAATAGGGCTGAACCAGGTAAATATGCCATCAGATTGGGACAAGATGGATATAAGGTAACACTCACAGACCTTATACCAAAATTAGTTGAAACGCTAAGGAAAAAGCTAATGTGATAGGATTAATAAATCAATTTGATGGATTTTATGTTGCAGATGCAAGAGCCCTAAGTGTATTAAAGAGTGACCAGTTTGATGCTCTACTAATGATAGGACCGATTGTATCGTTTGCAATTAGAGCACGACCGTGATACAGCGGTTAAAGCGTTATATAGAGTAACAAAAAAGATGGAATTGTTTATGTAGGTTTTACTTCTGTGCCAAAAATTAGACATGTTCTTACATCATTGTTATCCCCTCAACATTGGAAGCCAAACGACAATATAAAATCACGTGGCTTTGCCACGTTAAATCTGATTGGCTCGACCAACATTGGTGCTGCTTTGTCACAGAACAGTGGGAAGATATTGAAAAAAACGTTAACTCAACTTATTGATCTACTAAAAAAAACAGCGACAAACCCTTATGTTTTGAGAATATCCACTCATTTGCTTTACATAATAATCCGGTTGTCAAGCACATAAGCGGCAACACGATTTCACGTTGTACCGGCTTTTTTATTTCAGACGGCGAAAAAACGAATAGAAACCGTGAAGATGGAATCCCCCTGATTGCTGAAAAAAGATGGGGAACATTTTTTTGTTTATTTTTAGAAATTATAAAAAAATAGAACTATGTGCTAAATAATCATCAAAACAATACAAGAAACAGAAAAGCAACCCGTAACATGTGGAAGAGCATAAACCTGAAATAGCTGATGGTGCAAAATAAACCAAAATTTGTTCAACTAATAAGTTTTTAAAAAAAACAGTTTACAAGTTAATTTTTTTTTTTTGGATATAATTTACTCTATAACATGATTTAGGAAGGAGGACGAAGACAATGACAACAATGATGAAAAGTGTAAAGCGTACAAGTGAACAGGTACGAACGATTCGTCCTTCCGATTATGTTATTGCCTTTATTCTTTGAAAGAGGTAGCCAACGCCGCAGGGGGGAGATCGTTTCCCTGCGGCTTTTTTGTGCCTTAAACCGCAGGGAGATTACTTTTCCTTGCGGTTTTTGTTATGGAAGGAGGTGAAAAACGATGACGATTTATTAATAAAATAGTGGATAATCACCATTTGTGTTCTTACAGGTTAGGTCGACTGTTATCTTTCCGTCGTTCAATAAAGAAAAATGTCAAGGGAGGAATGAGAGATGAAAGTGATATCAGGGACGTTCATGTTGTCTATTGGAGAGATGGAAAGCGGTTAGTAATCGTTGAAAAAAAGAAAAGGGGATGACTTATTGTGTTTTCGGTATTGTGGAAGCTGGGGTGGTTTTTTAAGCAACATTGGAGGCGGTATACGGTTGCTATTATGCTTTTAATTTTGGGTGGCGCTTTAGAAATGATTCCGCCCAAATTAATTGGAATAGCAATTGATGATATTTATATCGGCGGTTTAACAAAAGAGAAACTGTTTCTGTATGCGCTTTTGTTATTAGGATTAGCGTTTGTTATTTACGGTGTGAATTATACATGGATGTATCAGCTGTTCGGTGGTGCGTTTTTAGTAGAGAGAATATTACGCTCGCGCTTCATGAGACATTTGCTTAAGATGACACCAACCTTTTATGAAAAAAATCGCACTGGAGATTTAATGGCGAGAGCAACGAATGATTTAAAAGCGATTTCGACGACAGCAGGCTTCGGTATTTTAACGATGGTTGACTCAAGCGTATTTATGCTCGTTATTTTGTTTACAATGGGCGTTCTGATTAGCTGGAAGTTGACATTTGCGGCATTTTTGCCGCTACCAATTATGGCGGTTGCCATGAATATTTACGGAAAAAAAATTCATGAACGCTTCACAAAGGCGCAAGATGCGTTTGGTGAAATGAATGACTATGTGCTTGAATCGATTTCCGGTGTCCGTGTCATTCGTGCGTATGTGCAAGAAAAAGCGGATGAAGCGAAGTTTCAAGCATTGACAGAAGATGTGTACAACAAAAATATGAAAGTGGCGAAAATTGATTCGTTATTTGATCCAACGATTAAAGTGCTTGTTGGAATGAGCTATTTAATCGGATTAGGATACGGCTCTTATTTGGTGTTTCATAAAGAAATCACTCTTGGAGAACTCGTTTCTTTTAACGTGTATTTAGGGATGATGATTTGGCCAATGTTTGCCATTGGCGAATTAATTAATGTTATGCAGCGCGGCAGTGCTTCGCTCGATCGGGTGAATGAAACGCTCGCCTATGTTCCCGATGTGCAAGATCATTCGCAGCCGCTTTCAGTGAAAAAGCCTGAATCTATTGTGTTTGACAATGTTACATTCCGTTATCCGTCATCCAAAGTAAATAATTTAGAGAATGTGTCATTTTCGTTAAAACGAGGGCAAACGCTTGGAATTGTCGGACGAACAGGAAGCGGGAAAACAACGTTAGTGAAGCAATTGTTACGGGAATACCCGTTAGGTGAAGGAAACATTATGATTTCCGATGTACCAATTGAGCGGATTCCGATTGAGGATATTCAAGGATGGATTGGTTATGTTCCGCAGGATCATGTATTGTTTTCCAAAACAGTAAAAGAAAATATTTTGTTTGGTCGTAAAGATGCATCGGACGAAGAACTGAATAAAGCGATTGATTTAGCATCGTTCCGCAAAGATGTAGGTATGCTCCCTGAAGGGCTAGATACGTTAGTAGGAGAGAAAGGAATTGCATTATCAGGGGGACAAAAGCAACGGATTTCGATTGCCCGTGCCCTGCTAATGAATCCAGAAATTTTAATTTTAGACGATGCTCTTTCAGCTGTTGATGCAAAGACGGAGGCGGCAATCATTAATAATATTCGTCTCAAACGTGCCGGCAAAACAACTATTATTACAACGCATCGTTTATCCGCTGTTTGCCATGCGGATTGGATTATCGTTCTAGAGAACGGAAAGATAGTGGAGGGAGGCACACACGAACAGCTAATGGCACAAGATGGCTGGTACAAAGAACAATTTATTCATCAACAAGTAGAGGAAGTGGAAGAAAGCGAGGTGCTTATATGAATGTAGGAATGCGGTTATTTGCGTATGCCCTTCAGTATAAAAAAAATATTATTGTCGCGCTGCTTATGCTCTCAGTTTCAGTTGCTGCCGAATTAACAGGACCATTTATTGCTAAAAAAATCATTGATAAGCATATTTTAGGGATTGAGTTTTCATGGTACGAAACAAAAAAAGGAGAAGATACCATTTTATATAGAGATAAATGGTATAAACGCAAGGATCATTTCGAAGAAGAAGAACAGAAAGGAAAAGAAGTGCGCATTTTGCAAGTGGGCCGAGATTATTACTTTATTGATCGTGCAATAAAGTTTGATGGAGAGCGATCCATTCAAAATGGAACGCTAACAATTAGCCGCGGTGAGCAAAAAGCAGTATATCCAGCGAGAAAGCTATCCATCCAAGAGCTCCTAGGTTTTTATCAGCCAGAAATAGATCGTATCGTTTATTTGTTGTTCATTTACCTAGGATTATTAATTGCCGCAACGATTTTCCAATACGGACAACGCTATTATTTGCAAACGGCGTCGAATCGGATTATTCAAAAAATGCGAAATGATGTATTCGCACACATTCAAAGGGTGCCGATTCGTTATTTTGACAGTTTGCCAGCAGGAAAAATCGTTGCCCGCGTCACCAATGACACAGAGGCGATTCGCGAGCTATATGTAACCGTATTAGCGACGTTTTTTACCAGTGTCATTTATATCACCGGTATTTTTGTCGCTCTGTTTCTACTAGATATTCGCTTGGCGCTTGTATGTTTATTCCTAATTCCAATTTTAGTAATATGGGTAAAGATTTACCGCAAGTACGCTTCTAAGTACAACCATATCATCCGTTCCCGTATAAGCGGTATTAATGCGATGATTAATGAATCGATTCAAGGGATGACCATTATTCAAGCATTTCGTCGGCAAAAGGAAACGGAGCGGGAGTTTGAAGAGTTAAACCAAGATCACTTCACGTATCAAAATAAGCTCCTTAGTTTAAATGCGTTAACATCGCATAATTTAGTAGGAGTATTGCGCAACTTAGCTTTTATTGTGTTAATTTGGCATTTCGGAGGTGATTCCCTAAGCAATCATACGGTTTCTTTAGGGGTGCTTTACGCCTTTGTTGACTATCTAAACCGCTTGTTCCAACCAGTGACAGGGATGGTCAATCAGCTGGCCAATCTGGAACAAGCGCTTGTTGCTTCAGAGCGGGTCTTTACGCTTCTCGATGAAGAAGGCATCGATGTGTATGAAGGAGAAATGCCGCGTTATCAAGGGAATGTCGTTTTTGAAAATGTGTACTTTGGCTATAAAGAAGGCGAGTATGTATTAAAAGATATTTCGTTTTCGGCTAAGCAAGGGGAGACCATCGCGCTTGTCGGTCATACCGGCTCTGGAAAAAGCTCGATTATGAATTTGCTTTTCCGCTTTTACGACATTCAGAAGGGGAGAATATTAATTGACGGCAAAGATATTAAAGAAATTCCAAAACAAATGTTGCGAAAGCATATGGGCATTGTTTTGCAAGACCCATTTTTGTTTACGGGAACAATTGCTTCAAATGTGGGTTTAAATGATCCGCACATTACTCGCGAAAAAGTAGAGAAAGCGCTTCGTGACATTGGTGCAGAGGAACTGTTGAAAAACTTGCCTAGAGGGTTTGATGAACAGGTTATTGAAAAAGGGAGCACGTTATCGTCGGGACAGCGTCAGTTAATTTCATTTGCTCGGGCATTAGCGTTTGACCCAGCGATTTTAGTGCTTGATGAAGCGACAGCTAACATCGATACGGAGACCGAAACAATTATTCAGGAAGCGTTAGATGTATTAAAGCAAGGACGAACAACTTTTATTATCGCACATCGTTTATCTACGATTAAAAATGCTGATCAAATTCTTGTATTAGATCGCGGCACCATTGTAGAACGCGGCACTCATGAGGAATTAATGAAAAAGCAAGGAAAGTATTATCAAATGTATCAACTACAGCAAGGGAAAAATCAAACAACAAAGGTGAGCTAGCTGGTTGTGTCGTTCGTGCATTACTTTTGCTTCTTTCTTTCATGGGATAAAAAACAGCAAACATGGCTTAATTTTTACTATAAATGCTACATTTGGACATACTGTAAATGACGATGCTAACGGATGAAAGGTAGAAGTGATATGACAAAGGAAAACGACATGATCAACTCCACGGATGCTCCTTCCGTACAGGAAACAATGGAAGACATTTGGCGCAAAACGTGCGGGACATAGAAAAACTGTAATGAATCGAACGTTGAATCTTTCTTATCCAAGTGCTTGAAGCACAATATTGACCCGCAGTACTGCATGAATTGGATTACACAACATAGTGATCAAATTCCAAACCAATCGGCAGTTTTGAATAAAACTCGTGAATGGGTACATCAACATACTTCTACCGATTCACCTATCTCCGCATTAAATCAAATTACAGACTAAATACTAGGGAGCCACTTTGCTCCCTCACATTTTCTTACTGTCTCTCCCCATTGGAATTTAAGATATATTACAGTAAAACAGTCTATAAGTATAATCGACAAGAAGGAAGTGCTTTTATGTGGATCATTAAGACTCAGCATAAAAACGAGGATGGGGCAACAGTTGCACTTGAATTGGAAAGTGAAGACGGCCAATTCGATGCGAATATCAGATGGGACGGATGTATGGAAGTTCATGTTTATTCGGTTACTGAAGAAAAGCGTGAACTGCATGATACTTTTCATACCTGTGATGTAAAGGGATTTATAGAAAAGCTACAGTCTCTAAATGGAGTGTGTACGGAGTTTTTTGGAGAAGGAAGCTATTGGGAGGCAAAAAACTAACGATAAATCAGACGGTAAAAACGAACCATAACGTGTATATAGCGTCCGCTTATATTTACAGACCACTGCAAATTAAAAAGCGTTAGGCATGCTAACGCTTCCTTCTTTTTACAATCCACTTATTTAGAAATGTATACAATATAGAACTATATTCTAAATAATCAACCACATAAAAAAAATGAGGATAATAAGACTATAATTATACAAGTTAGTCTTAGGTGGTAATGCCATTAAACCAGAAAGTGTCAAACTGCCGCTTTACAAAATAATGGCAAAATGAATAACTTACGATGAAATATTTTCAAAGAAAATTTGTTATCCATAGTTAATGGAAGGAAATAAGATTAATTTAAGTAGAAATTCATTTTTATCGTAGCAGCCAAGTTCGATGCAGATGATTGATGGCTCTTAATTTTTAGCGGAATGACAAAAGTTGAAGACTCATCTTTATCGGGAGGGAAAATTTGATGAAGAAATATCCTCTTATCATGATCAGCATCGTTTTTCTGCTAACTGGCTGTTTAAAGCAAGAAGAAAACAGTTCTCAAAATGAACAACAAACAAGTAACAACGTCAATATGGAAATCGTTGCCCAAGATTTAAGTGTGCCATGGGCAATCGACTGGGACGGGACATCTTTTTATATTTCAGAGCGGACTGGCTCAATTGTAAAAATTACAGGCGACAGAAAAAATAGACAGAATCTCCATTTAGAAAAGAAGCTTTCAACGGCATCTGAAGCTGGTGTATTAGGTTTTGTGCTTCATCCTGAGAAAAAGAATTATGCCTTTCTTTACTATACATATGAGGATAAAAAAGGACAATTTAATCGTGTTGTAGAAATACGAGAAGAAAATAATGAATGGTTTGAAGAAAAGGTTTTGCTTGACCAAATTCCAAGCGGAAACGTTCATCATGGTGGAAGAATAAAAATCGGACCGGACAAAAAATTGTACATCACAACTGGAGATGCTACAGAACCGATGCTTGCCCAAGACAAGACATCTCTTGGGGGAAAAATTTTGCGTATGAATCTCGACGGCACCATACCGGACGATAATCCTTATTCCAACTCCCTTGTCTATAGCTATGGACACCGCAACCCACAAGGCTTGGCATGGGATGAAGCAGGTCAGCTTTATAGCTCTGAGCACGGCTCAAGTGCACATGATGAAATTAACCTGATTAAACCGAAAGGAAATTATGGCTGGCCTTTTATTCAAGGAAATGAGAAAGAAGACGGGATGATCGCACCATTGTTCCATTCAGGAGATCATACTTGGGCGCCATCTGGAATTGCTTATCATAATGGGATTTTGTATGTTGCACAGCTACGGGGGGAAGGTGTTTTAGCGTTCGATTTAAAAAATAAAACATATAAACAAATCGTTTCCAACGTAGGGCGCGTGCGGGATGTATTCATATTGAGAGATCATTTATTTTTTGTCACAAACAACACGGATGGAAGAGGGGTTCCATCCAATCATGATGACAAATTCATCAAAATGCCCATTCCGAAAGCTTTTTGATGCAAAGAAATACTCATTTTTCCGGATCGATAGTCCACACTGATCGAAGTTATCGAAATCGATAGGAAATAGTCATCAAGACATAAGTCAAGGAATCGATTAACCAATATAACAGGAGGTGATCATATCACATGCAAAAACAATTATTCACGGCTTTTCTTTTAATTCTTCTATTGTTATTAGTTTCTTGTTCATCAGAAGAAATGGTACAACGAGAAGGAAATCAAGTCAAAATGGCGACTGTTCAGAGCGAAAACATTGCTAATCAGAAAAATGTTGATACGCAAGCAGTAGCGGAACCGAAAAAAGATACTCCACAGCAAAACACTCAATCGCAAAAAGATCACAAGGTTACTACCGCTCCTGCTGATAAAACGAAAAATCTAACAACAAAAGAAGACGCAGCCAAGTCAATTACAAAAAGCGAAGCGCAGAAACAAGAGGTAAAAGACGTTAAACAGCCACAAGAATTCAAGAGTTCGACTAATCAACATCCAGCCAATAAAAAATCATCTACCAATGAGCAGAAGCAAACGAACACAGCAATCACTTATGATCAAGTGAAAAGAACTCTCCATAAAGGCATGAGTAAAGAGGAAGTGGAAGCGTTCTTAAAGGTTACAGGAGTGAAAATCGTCAGTGCGTTGGACGAGAAAACAATGTACCGATATGATATAGCTTTTCCTGACCATTATCAGTTTACCGCAAGCTTAACGGAAGATGGAACGCAATTAGATGACGTAGACATTGATGGGGTCAAAAAATATAAAGGGTCCATCGTCTTTGTGGAATATGATGAACAAGCCAATATAAAAGGATACTCTATTATCTATGTGGATGAAAAAACACAAAAAGTCCATGCCTACTATCATTACCCAACCTTTGAAAAAACGGATATTCTAGAATAATCCAAAAAACGACCGGCACAATCGTTGGTCGTTTTTTGGAGTGCAATCATAGCGTACCAAATTTGGATATGGACTCCACGTCATCAACTTTCTGAGAAGGAGATCATGGATTTGGAACAATGTCTAGAAAGTTACTCAAATGTTCGCCCCATCTATGAAATGGTGCAAGATGATCACGAAGCGATTCGTCAAGCAGACTACCAATTCGTTTTTACGTTGGCTTTTCCATCAGCTTTCCGATTCAAAACAGCCGTTTTATCAATATGCTCGGCGCTTGCGCAGCGATTTGCAGGCAGTAAAACATGCTTTTCTTCTCCCATACAGTAGGGGTACTAGAAGGGTAAATAAACCGGTTGAAAACTATTAAACGAATGATGTATGGCCGAGCTGGATTAGCTCTGTTAGAAAAACGTATTCTCTATAGGCTGTACTCATTATTTTAATAAAACAATAAAAATCCCCAATAGGATGATAGGTAATCATTCACCAAAAGAACGTAAGAACCAATTTTAAATCGTTGTTGACAATGACAGGAGAACGAATAAAATTTAATGCTAAAATTCACAACATATATATCATCTATAAAAAAACAAAAAGGAAACGTAAGGGAATACCCAAAATAGCGAAATCTTGATAGAAAATGTCAATAATACAAAGAACTTAAATATATACATTTCGTTCATCATACTTAAACGCATCCAAATGTTTAATTTCAAACCGAGGTGGGGAAACAGGGAACAGTCAAGCTATTTTGATGAAAAATCAATGATTAAAATATTGCTTTAGCGTGCTTTTATAGCTAATAGAATACTTTTATTTAAAACATACTAGTTAAAAAAGTAAACAGACTATCTCCGTTCATATTCAGATAGCCTGTTTAATAATTTTTTATAATATTTTTTCAATCGGTTTGCTTAGCAAAGATGAATGAAGAGCGTCTCTGTTTTTTAGAATTTTTTGAAGGTTTATTAGATGTAGATGTCGAATTCATGAGTAGGATTGAATAATTTTAGGAAGATTATTTGTGTATGTATTTAAGTTTTAAGCAATAAATGCATTTAATCATTATAAATGAACAGGAGATGACGGAATTTGTCTTTAAAAAATTATGGAGTTTTAAAAGGGAAACCGGTCGACTCTATGATGGGAAGAGGACAGAATTCTCATTATCAAGTTCTTATCAAGGATGATGAGGAAGGTATTCAATATCGAATAGCCATTAATATTAAATCTCAATCTTATCCTTCAGAAGTATTATATTTTGTTGGGGAGGATTTCCATTCAGAAGACATTACAAAGTTACCTGACTTAGAGTTTGGTTTTACTCCTATAAAAAATAATAACCCAGACATTGGGCTTGATTATATCAGAGGAAATTTATTCGATCCTGGAAAGATGATTCCTCTCCCAGCTGATGTAGAGGGACCAGATAACGATTTGAACGAAAAGATTCAATATTATATTAAGCAAGCTATTGATAAGAAGGCAATTATATACGCTTTTGGAGAGAGATGGGGCCCAGAGCAAAATAAACCTGATAAGTATTTTGGTTTTTTACCTGGTAATGGTATACATGATATTCATATGAACCAAGGAAATGTAGGGAGATGGAAAAAAGATAACGGGATATGGCAGGATGGGGGAATTCTAATACATTTTGAACAAGAGAAAAGGTGGGTAGCCATTTTTCTAGCTTTCCAATCTCAATCTTGGTGTACAGATGAAAAAGGAAATGCAATCAAAACAGTAGAAGAATGCAACCATAAAAATGTGAATAATCAGTAAAAAATGTTTTATACTGGACATTAACAATAAAAAAGTGTTTACCTTAGAGTAAACACTTTTTGTCGTATTTGTATTTAAGGTTTGTAAAATAAGACACAGTGTTCTATAACTGAACATTAATGTTTAATAGTTGCCGTTTAATATCCCACCCTTTAGGTTTCATATCTGGATTGAACCATTTTCCTCCATCTTCAATCCATTTTTTACGGTATTCCTCAAATGAAAGTCCTTCACTGTCATCATCAAATCCAAATTCAAAACCGCAACAATCACATATTTCATAAGAAGGATTACCATCATGATCATAAGGCATTTCTTCTAACCCATCATAACCACAAACCGGACAGATATTTTTCATTTTTATCATCTCCTATTGCTTCTTAAAATACTTAATTCCTTCTTTAGGTTTGAAATAAGTCCTTATAACACCATCTTTTGTAACTACAGCAAACTCATTAGTCGATTTATTATAGAACAGTATATCTCCGTTTGAACGAGTTTTTGTTAAGATATTCCCACCTGGTTTTGAGTTAATTAGATTCCTTGCTCTTTCTAAGTATTCATCCATTGTTATATTGCCAAATTCCTTTTGTTTAACTACATGTTTAATATAATGACTTCTTAGAAGCTTTTCTGATGCAAAATTAGCATTTTTAAAATCACCAATACCTTTACTAAAATTTTCTTCGTATGTTTTAGAGCTACAACCAATAGTAAGTATGAATACTAATAAAAATAGTAATAAGCTCCAAAGTGTTCTTTTCATCCTTATTCCAACCCCTCGAATCATTTTCTTTGGAAAGGAATACGAATTTCACCCTTTTAGGGTAGGAAAATAGTTACCTATATGTGCCTATTCTTTTATCGATATATTTTGCTGAATGAATAAAAGGTCAGAAACTCTATCATATTTTAGCGAAAACTAGAAGAGAAAATCAAGCTGCGCCCATTTTGGTGATGGGCTTTTTTGTTTGATGAACAAGAAGTTCTATCATAAAAATAATCTCAACACCAAATAAATCGTTGGATGTAAAAAGTGACTAAAAATAAAAAAGAGCCACTTCTTTTTAGAGAGTGACTTTGTATGAGTACAATTATTACAGGTTACAGGGCTAGTATATAAGTAAATTCATTACTTCATGCATATTGCTTTATCTAAGAGAAGAACCGTGTTTGATTTTTATTATTTGCCCATAAGCCTCGTTAAAGCCATCCCAAGAAATCCAACACCCATTCCTATGAGCCATCCGATTTGGGGACTTCCTAACCAAGCTCCCAATCCTCCACCAAGAAACATGCAGCCAACAAACACTAATCCTCCAGCTCCCCATTTTTTCTGCTTCATTATTCAATCACCCCCTTTTAATTAAAACATATGTAGCTAACTAACCTTTCCTGCACATAATATGTTAGATATTAGAGACTTTTAGATCCCTTCAGCAACAATTCAAAATTCCAAAATTTTATTCGTGAAATCATATTATTTTTGTGGACATCTAACAATCTATTGTTCTTGGTTTTCCTGTTAGTCCTGATGTTAAACATTCAAAAAATGAATTAGCAGATTGAAAATAATTAACATTGATAAAATAATCTCGGATCGCTGCCTGAGACATTATGTACAGTTAAGATTTATTATTGAAAATAGCCATTCAAGATGGCTAACCCATGAAGAAATATCAGCAGGTGTGATTTTAAAAATTTTTTGAGAGTAAAAGAATTCAATGGCATATAAAAATTTAAAGTAAGCCCCAGTTTATAGATGATCGATACTTTCATAAAAGATTATTAATTAAAAAATAAGGTAAATAACAATTTTCCTATATCCGGATTTCGGGCGATAAGTGAGATCTGTCTCTTTATGTTGAAATCTGCAATCGGAAGAACCTTAATAATGGATCGATCTATATTATAGGTGAAAATTTCCGGAAGAATAGATATGCCTAAATTTGCTGAAATAAACCCAATAATACTTTGGCCAAAGTCAATTTCAAAAGAAATATTCGGTTGAGAATGATGAAGTCTATATGCTTCTTCTATTAACATGCGAACATCGCATGAAGAAGGGAGAACAACAAGAGGTTCATCTTTGAAATCCTTAAAATAAATTATATCTTCATGCCTAGCCAGTGGATGAAGATGATTGACAAACAAATAAAAAGGTTCTTTAAAAAGAGGCTTAGACCAGTATGAATGTTGAATTTCTCGATCATCTAATAGCGCAGCATCGATGTCTCCAGTATGCAGGTTATTTAAAATATCATAAAAGCTATAAGAAATTTTAATACTCACTTCCCGGTTGTGTTCCTTAGCGGTAGCTAATTTATATGGGAGATAAAAGCTGGCAATACTTGGCCACGTTCCAATTTTAATTTCTGATGTTTCTTGTGTAGATAGAATTTTTCTCTGTATAGAACGAATTTTATGTAAAACAGGTTCAATTTCTCTAAATAAAATATCCCCAGCTTCTGTTAATTCTACTCCTTTTGCAGAACGTGTAAATAAAGTTGCTCCTAGATCTTCTTCTAATTTTCTAATTTGTTTGCTTAATGCTGGCTGTGTCATATGAAGCTGCTCACTAGCTTTTGTTAAGCTTTTTGTCTTCGCTGTTACCAAGAAAGCCTCTAGCCACTCTGTTCTCATTTTTATCCCTCATAACTTTTTGTTATACCCATAGTATATAAAGGAAGTACTCCTAATGCAAAAATCATGATAGTCTGTGGATGAGTTCAAAACAACAGCAGTGTATCTAAGGGGGACAATCTTATGTATCCAAACAGAATGTATGTGAATGGCCAGTGGATTGATGCAAAAGAAACCATTGATGTCATCAATCCAGCTACAAAGGAGATCATCGGAACTATTCCAAACGGCGGCAAGAAAGAAGCGAAAATGGCAGTAGATGCGGCATATTCTGCTTTTAAGGAGTGGTCTAAAAAGACTGCCGAAGAGCGTAGTAAACTTCTATTAAAATGGTATTCCTTAATTGAAGAACATACGGATGAACTGGCGGAAATCATCACCACTGAACAAGGAAAACCTCTTTCCGAAGCAAAAGAAGAGATTTTCTATGCGAATAGCTATATCTCTTGGTTTGCTGAAGAAGGAAAACGAATTTATGGAGAAACTATTCCGGCATCCTCTCCTAATAAACGTATTATAGTAAAAAAACAGCCTATAGGTGTTATTGCAGCCATCACTCCATGGAATTTTCCAGCAGCTATGATTACACGAAAAATTGCCCCAGCTCTTGCTGCTGGTTGTACAACCGTTTTGAAACCATCTGAACAGACGCCTTTCACTGCTTTGAAACTGGCGGAACTCGCTGAACAAGCCGGGATTCCAAAAGGGGTCATTAATATTGTAACAGGTGATGCTGAACCGATTGTAGATGTATGGCAAAAGGATGAACGTGTGCGCAAGCTCACTTTTACCGGTTCTACACGCGTAGGGAAAATTTTAATGCGCGGGGCTGCTGACACTGTGAAAAAGTTATCTCTCGAATTAGGAGGGCATGCTCCGTTCATTGTGACAGCTAATGCAGATATAGAGAAAGCCGTAGAGGGCGTTATAGCTTCTAAATTTAGAAATGCAGGCCAAACATGTATATGTGCAAACCGTATTTTTGTAGAAGAAGGGATTGCTGAAGAATTTTCTAAAAAACTAGCAGAAAAAGTGGCAAAATTGAAAGTAGGTAATGGATTTGAAGAGGGCGTAGATATAGGTCCACTCATTAACGAGGCAGCAGTTCGTAAAGTACAGGCACAAATTGAAGACGCAAAGCAAAAAGGGGCTAAAATCCTTGTAGGAGGTAACTCCATAAAAGAAGAAGAAGGCTTTTTTATGGAACCAACTGTTATTATGAATGCTACTGACGATATGTACTGCATGTATGAGGAAACATTTGGGCCGCTTGCTCCTATCGCAACATTTAAAACAGTAGAAGAAGCTATTGAACGTGCTAATAATAGTCCTTATGGATTGGCCGCATACGTATTTACAGAGAATATGAAAGAGGCAGTTTATATAACAGAGGCATTAGAATATGGAATTATAGGTTTAAATGATGGTTCTCCTTCGGCTGCCCAAGCACCATTCGGTGGATTTAAAGAGAGTGGGGTGGGCCGTGAAGGTAGCCGCTATGGAATTGAAGACTATCTCGAAATTAAGTATATTTCACTCGGATTGAAATAATTTACCTCTAATAATAACAAAAAGGATAATAACGGGGAAAGACCTATGAACACCAAAGTATTTATAAAGCATCTTAGTAGAGAATTAAATCGTGTAGGAATCACTTTACAGACTTTTAAAATATCGATAGCAGCAGGAATTTCATGGTGGCTAGCGACTTTAATTACTCCCCATTTCTATCCTTTTATTGCTCCGTTAACAGCAGTTTTAATTACTGATACAACTTTTAAAAAGGCTGTAACCAAAGCGATTAACCGTTTTTTAGGGGTTGCAGGCGGAGTGGCATGCAGTCTGTTTATTTCTCAGTGGATCATACCGTCAGGAATAGCAGTCTTTTTGAGTATTTTTGTAGGGATGGCAATTGCGAAAACTCTTAAACTTCATCAAGATAGTATCACACAAATAGGTGTAACTGTCGTAATGGTTTTGGCTTTTTTACATTCAGGAGGTTATGAATGGGCACGTATAATTGAGACAGTCATAGGATCAGTCGTTGCCATTTTTGTTACTATTTTTCCACCTCACAGGAGAGCTGGTAATTATGATACCCCTTGATCTTGATTTGGTATAATATTCCATTAACAGGAGGCGTTGGTTCAAGAACGGCTAAATAAAAATCTAATCTCTAAAGCCACGTAAATATAAAGTGATGGATAATAATTGAGTTAGTAAATATTAGCGCATGTGCTTTTATTTGTCTGGACATAAAAAAGGAATCAAATGTTTAAATATCTAATATATAAAATCAATATGGATTTATATTCTAAAAATATATTTTACGAGGAGTTGTCATTCAATGTGTGGGATTTGTAACTAGACACAAAGAAAGAGTTTAGAAATTCCGATGCACCGTCAAGAGTTAATGACTGCAATTGAAAAAGATTTGTTCAATGACGATGATGTATTAGCGGCTTTTTATGGCGGTTCAATCGGAAATGAAAATATGGATTTATATTCCGACATTGACCTCCGCATCGTTGTATTACCTGAAAAATTTCAAGTATTTATCTCGAACAAAAAAAATCGCCCTAAAAAATGGGGAAATGTTCTTTATTTTGAGGACTTAGGTCCGTTTGTAACTTATTCCATCGCTCACTATGATTGTTTTGTTAAAGTGGATACATTTTATTATAAGCCTGAAGACATTCATCCTTCCGTATGGTTGAAAAATATAAAAATTGTAAAAGATACGGACGGAATGTTGGCAGATATTTTAGATAAATCCATGGCTTTATCCTATGAACCAACAATGGAAGAATTTGAACTTTGGCGAACAAAGTTTTTTGCGTATTTTCATGAAGCTTATCGCAGAGTAATGAGAAAAGAGTATTATTATGCTTTGAAATGTATTGACAGCTTACGTTTATCAATGGCAACAGCTTGGTATATGGAAGCAGGAATCCAACCCAATACGTTTGGCGATTGGGCAAAATACGAAGGTGAAAGGAGTAAACTAGAAGCCTGGCAACGATCCCTCCTTGAAAGTTGGGAATGTGGCAGAAATCCCCTTGAAATGATGAATGTGATGAAAAGGATAGTTCCAGAATTTAAAAGGGTCCATAACAATCTTTGTCATAAGCTCGGGATCGAAGAAAGCCCTGAGTGGGTTAATGGAATTATTGATATGGTTATTTGAGCAGAAACACCCGCAAAAAGTGCGGGTGTTTTTAACTATCCCGAAAATTTGTATTTTCATTATTTGCTGATGCCCCATAATTGCGGTATGGTTGTCCCCCATGAAAGAAATTTTTGCATAATCTGTGGTGCTGTGAAATGCGACATGGGTGGCTAATGGGGAAGGTTAGTTGAAAAAGGATTTGATTTTAATTTGTAGAAATTATCGGTGTGGAAAATAGTTCTTTTTAGAAAGGAAGGAATAAGATGCGACAAATCATTGCTCTAGGTGGCGGAGGGTTCTCAATGGAACCGGATAACCCGTTATTGGATTTGTACATATTGAAACAAACAAAAAAAACTACTCCAAAGATTTGTTTTATCCCCACTGCCAGCGGGGATTCAGATCATTATATATCAAGGTATTATAACTTCTTTAATAAACAAAATTGCAAACCTTCTCATTTATCTTTATTTAAACCGCCAACAAGGGATTTAGAGGGGTTTATACTGGAGAAGGATATTATATATGTCGGTGGGGGAAATACAAGAAACTTATTAGTTTTATGGAAAGAGTGGGGGTTAGATGATATTTTAAGAAAAGCTTGGAACCAAGGGATTGTTTTAGCTGGCATTAGTGCTGGTTCTATATGTTGGTTCGAGGAAGGCGTCACAGATTCATTTGGAGAGGAATTAGAACCAATGAAATGCTTAGGCTTTCTAAAAGGCAGTCATTGTCCGCATTATGATGGAGAGTTAGACATAAGGCATTCATATCATAAACTAATTTATTCTGGAGCCATACAAGCTGGTATTGCAGCAGATGATGGAGTTGCCATCCATTATATTGAACAAAACATAAGTAATATAGTTAGTTCTAGACCAAAGGCAAAGGCTTATAAAGTTTATTTGGATAACAAGGTGATGAAGGTGATAGAGGAAGAGCTTCAGACGAATTTTTTAGGTTCCTGTTAAGCCGATATGGAAGAACGAATTAACTCCAACATCTGTGGTGAAGCTCACTTTATGGTTGGCTAACGGTTAGTGTTAGTTGAACAGGACATACAAAAAAGACCGATTGATGATATTATCCCCTTTAAGTAGACAGTGTAAAAAGCCCATTTTTAATAGTTGGGTGTTACACTATATTTGGAGGGGATTTTTTATGGCACGAAAAGGACAAACATTTCACCGTTATACGGAGGAATTCAAACAAAGAGCTATTCACACGTATGAGAATGAGGGAATGAGTTATCAAGAATAATGTAGAGGAAATAAGAACTTAAAGTCAAAGTGAACACACATTGAGAAAGAAACAGTAAGATAAAAAAGAATCGATACTTCTGCCACAAAAGGAATCAAAAAGAGACATCATTCTTTTCTTACTCAATTCCCACCACCGTCTTTGGTGTCGCGAAATACGGTATGGGTGGCGAACGAGAGCATTACTTCAATAAACAGGAAGTAATGCCTTTTTTATTGAAGTGAAGAGCAGTTTAATTTAAGAATAAATATCAGAAAAATGGAAATTATGTTATAATTAACAAAACAATTCAAGGAGGATTATTATGAATAAAAAAATAAAAATTGGTATCGGTGTATTCGGCATATTCGCATTAGGTATAGGGCTTTTTGCTTTCGCATTTGTACAAAGCATGAAGCCAGATGAGGATGAAGTGAAAAAGGTAAAAATACAAGCACAGGAATATATAAAAAATACATTTAAAGATGAAATTGTTATTTATGACACACTATTTGATAATATGGGCAACTTCCCAACATTTGATTACGCTGCTAAAGCAGAGAACAAAAAGGATCATACACAGTTTTTAGTCTACTACAATGAAGAAACAAAACAGATGGAAGACTCCTATATTGCGGAGAAGTGGGAAAAGGAATTAGAAAACAATATACGTCCTTATATTGAGCAAAAACTTGGAGCGTTGGACAAATTGTGGGTAGATTATGACGAAAGGACCGGAATAACATATAACGTTAATCCAAATGAGCCAAGTAGTTATAAAGAATACGATGCGGCACCTACTATTATCATATCTGTACCTAGAAAGCCGGCTAAAAAGGATGAAGAAATTTTTAACGAGATTGTATCATTTATTCAAAAGAACGCTGGATTAAAACATGGAATGATTTCCATTAGTTATGTTAAAAAAGGTGTACCATTAGATGATAAAGAATGGCACAAGACCTTTTAACAAATTCTAAAGAGCATATTTATAAAAAGTCAAGTCCAAATTATTTTGTAAATTTCCCTTTGATAGACATCATGGGCCTGATGATTTGACGTATGGTAGGTAAGTCTGAAAATTAGCATTTTCATCCTTCTGATGGTGCCGCCGATGCATGGGTGGCTAACGAAGCAGTTTAGTTCAATAAAAAATATAATCTCTAGATGGTATAATTAGGATATTACTTCTTAACTTTGGGGGATAGGAATGCTAAAAAGAAAATATGGAGACCGTTCGTATCGAAGGAAGGGGGACATATGTGAAAATGAGAACAGAACAAGAAATGTTGGATTTAATCATAACATTTGCTAAGCAAGATCATCGTATACGTGGAGTGCTAATGAACGGTTCTCGAGTAAATCCCAACATAAAAAAAGATATATTTCAAGACTATGATATTGTATATTTAGTTACAAGTGTTGAACCATTTAAAGATGAAAACTATATTTTGTCTCACTTTGGGGAAGTAATGCTTATGGAAAAACCTGAAGATAAAATTTTTCCACCTCCCATTGGCGATGGCCGTTATACATATTTAATGCAATTTATGGATGGAAACCGAATTGATATGCAATTTATTCACATCAGTAAAGTGGATGAACTAATTAAGGATAGTTTGACAAAGGTTTTATTAGACAAAGACCACAATATTCCAGATATCCCACCTCCAAGTGAACAAAGTTATCTTATAAAAAAACCAACGGAAAAATTATATAACGATTGTTGTAATAGTTTTATATGGGGATTAGGATCTCATATTCCAAAAACCATTTGGAGACAAGAATTACCATTGTTAATGCGTTTAATAGATGTTGTTTTACGTGAGCCATTAATTCAAATGCTTGAGTGGCATATAGGAATTAAAACAGATTATAAATACTCAATTGGAAAAGGGGGAAGGCATTTAAAAAAGTTTTTAGAGCCTGAAATTTGGAATGACTTTGAGAAGACGTATACAAATGCGAATTATGATAATATTTGGGATTCGTTATTTTTATTTCATGACTTATTCAAAAAAACAGCTGAACATGTTGGGCAAGTGCATGGTTTTCGCTTTCCTGAAGAAGAATGCAAAAGAGCATTAGAGTTTCTAAAACACGTAAAAGACTTGCCGCAAGATGCAAAATCAATCTTTTAAATAAAGATACGATGGAGGGGAAAAGAGATGGGAGATGTAGCGATAAGAACAGCGAATCAAGAAGATATTCCGCAGCTTTGCAATTTATACAGATAATTGTTTTTGGCAGTTAAAAAATGAATGTATCAAATGACAAATAAGAGTATCCGTTTCATTGAATATTAACTCATACGCCACATTACTTGATATGGAGCATCTGCGGTCATGATTCTACGTAAAAGGGGAAATAAATTATATATGGTTTCACAGGCAAGATAGTCTATCATGACCGCCTATGCCTATAAAGTTATAAATTTATAACAGAAATAGATGCGTATGCTTAATTGCTAAATTGTGCTCCTTATCCCGCAGAAAACATCTCTTTTGATGAGAGTTTAATGTTTTCATATTTAGAAAATCCAGAAATTCTTTAATTTCTGTTCCTTTCTAACACGCCGGTTTGCGGCTTCTTTTTCTTTATGAGTCTCGTTCTTTGTGAATACGTTACGATAGAAGTAGGGTTCACTGTTTTTATCTTCAGTTTCCGTCGTTAGATAATGAAAAGGGATTTGAGCGCATGGATGGAACGCAGCTCACTATCATGAGTACGTCCCGATTTTATTCATCATCTTTAAAATAATAATCAAAAATGCTTTTTAATACACTAAATAACGTATACCAACCACCAAGAATATGTACAACAATATAAATTGGTACAGTTAGTTTAAAACCGAAATTATATTCTTGATTAAATTCTTCAATAGTTTCAGGTATTTCTTCTTTATAAAACAAATAATCAATAATGGATGCAATAGTTCCTGCAATAAGATGTGACCAAAGAAATAAACCTAGATAATACATCGTCATATTTGTCACCTCATGTTACTTTTCTAAAACCAACAGGAATATGTCAGAAAAATTTCCTTAGATAAAATCTGTGTGTAAGATCGAAGGGAGTTTCACCCGTCATTTCCTCGTACTATTGTTGAAATTCTTTAAGTACGGTTCTGTAACGTCGGATGGTAGTTCACTTTTTCCCTTGTTGCCGTAGCCAACGGATATACTTTTCAAAATTTCCTTCTCTCCTTTTCAAAAACAATAAATTGCAATCAGACTAAGAATAGTGATTTGATTATTGGTACAAGTGCCACAATTATTCCTAGAAGAAAGAATTCAAACTTAGATTTCATCTTTGAATTGGCCTCCCTAAAACCAGTAAAAGATACTCTGTAAAAAAATCGTTTTTCACCAGTCCTTTGAACATATTTATGAATCTGCAGACGTTGTCTCAGCTGGCCATCCAAAAACAATTTACCGAATTATCTTTCGTTTTTCAATCATTTTCAATATTTAAATACTCTTATCAATATAAAATTTTGCCATTTCTACACCGACATAGATTTATATTGATTGGTGACAGAATTTTCTTTGGTAGTTGCCTCATAATTCGATATTTTGTTCTCTCATAAAAAATGTTGGTGGAAATCTTATTTAGCTATAAAAATTACCATTTAATTGTATCGAGAGTGTAAAACCTCTTTTCTAAAAGCAACAATCTTAGAAAAGAATCTATAAAAGATAAAGGTTCCTTTTAAGCTTAATTTCTATTTGTTGAAGTTAAGTTAACAGCTTAATACAACAGGCTCCCTTGATTTGTCTTTTTCAAAAACTTCATAAAAACTCCTTTTTTCTATTGATCAATTTTTGTTTCCTGTATATAATGAATCGGTTCATACAGTTGTCTTATACATAGTAAACCAACAATTGTAAATGTTAATAAACCAAGTAAAATAACGGTCCAATGAAACCCTATCCAATCAAGCAATACTCCTGTGCACAATACAGAAACCTGTTGAACAAAACTTTCCAGCATCCTTCTCAAAGAGAAAAACCTTCCTAGATATTCGTCTGGAATTAATTCCTGGCATACCGTGTTGGATAAGGGCATGAAAATACCAACAACATAACCGAATAGAGCAAAAGAAACAACAGGAAGCCATCTCCATTCTGCTAAGAATAAAGACATTTGAGCAACACCAATGAGGAGGCACGATATCAATAATAATGGGACGGAATTTTTACCTTTCTTGAGCCGACTCGCAGTTAAACCAGCAATAAAAATGGATAAACCTTCTGCTCCGTACAACAATCCTTTAATCAAAGATGAATCTTGCAATTGACTTATATTGATCACCATCAGATTAAATCCGCCAATAAAAATAAATGGGAAAACCGTTAAGATCAGAATCATCTTAATTATAGGGAGACGATTAATTACCGACAATATTTCATGAAATGATCGATGACCTTTTATATTGCGACCTGTTTGTTCTGATGAATGACGACTGGTTATGGAAGGTTCCTCTATACGTAAAAATAATGTAGACATTAGTAAGAGGAAATAGGCAATAATCGCGATTATAAACAAAGTAGTCACAGAAACATATACAAGCAAAACACCGGCTAGAACAGCCCCAACTTCAAGCATTGTTAAAATTTTATTGCCGCTGCTTGATGAATCCGTTGGAATCTCCGTTTTCGCCAAATCGTTAATCAATGCCGTCATTATCGTTGATAGGGCATATAGCCAAAAAGTCAACCAAAATAAACCAATCGAATGGAGGAAAGCTGCTAAAATACCCCCTACAGCCCAACCACCTAATTGAACGCATTGGCTTAAAGTTGATAAAAGGCTGTTCGCCTTCGTCAGCTTGTCATCAGGAACTAGTATCGGCAACAATGCACCGCTAGCAGGGTTTGCCCAACCATCTAAAAAAGAAATAAGAAAAACAAATAGATAGATAATATGAATGGTTTGGTCTGACATGAAATATGAAGCATAAAGTGTAATTATTAAAAGTATCATCGTTTTGCATAACTGAGAATAAACTAGTATTCTTTTTAAGTTATATTTATCAATTATGAAAGGAGCCAATATACTACTAATTGTTCCAGAAACCATATTGATAAGAGGGACAAACGAGATGTAAAAAACGGATTGTGTTTCTTTGTAAATAATGGAGATCAGAACTAGGATATAAAAAACATCACCTGCATTTGCCAACGTCTGTCCAGTCGCTAATAAGTAAAAGGACTTATTTTTCAATGAAGTAACTCCCTTTTATTTAGTTTTTTAATCGGCAAAAAAAGGGGAGTATCACATTGGCTCCACTCCTTATTAAAGATTATTTAATTATGTATTTCAGTTAATTTACGAAATATTAATAATATTCGTTTATTTGCAGGAGGTGAGAATTCATGTCTGATATTTAGAAACATTAAATGTTTTGCCGAGAACCGTTTTGATGTGGGCAGACCAAAAATAAATTTAAGTTCCATAAAAGTAAATATAATCCACATACCAATATAAATTATCTTTCCTTATAAGGCTTGACATGGAGCCTCTGCGTGTATGAATTCTTTTGCGAAGGACGCATCACAAAAAGAGTTCGCAGAGGCAACCAGCTATCATGCACGCCACTCCATGTAAAGCTGTGTCTCTGAAATTATATTTTATGAGAAAACTGACCTGTTTTGTTTCCAGTTTAGTGCATAATTTTTATCTTGTATTTTGCATTAAACAAAAATAAAATTCAGTTGTTGGTTTGGATGTTCCAAAAGTGGAAGTCAGATTCAAGCATTTTTAGATAAGATACAGTCGAAGTTCATAGCTTGTTTAATGCTTTTTCAACAGGTCTGTATCTTTTACTCTTTGAAACAATATATAGCCATAGCCACGAACCGATAACAAATATTTTGGTTTTTTAGGGTTATCTTCCAGCCGATTTCTAATACGATTGATGTATACATATAATTCGTCTTTGCTTACTAGTGAATGTGGCCCCCATGCATATGTGATTATTTCTTCGCTTGAAACGGGTCTGCAAATATCCTGAGCAAGACGTTCTAAAATGCGAAATTGAATTCTTGAAAAATGGATACGTAATCCTCTTTTAACTAGTACTTCTTGGCTGACGTCTAAATAACAATCTTTATCTAAGTAGATATAGTGTTGTTTGTAACCAAATTTATCCAAATGAATCGCATCCCTTTTTGAGGTATATAGAGAAAAGGGGTTTTTCTAACTTAAAATGCAACTTATTGGCACATGAGTTTTTACTTTAACTCCTATTGATTTGAGTCTCCAGATTTATAAATTTAGGTGTGTTTTTTAATGTCTAACATCTTTGTGCTTTAACTCTTTGTGCCGGCCATCTCATAAACAGCTCTTCTTTTGGAAATTTGTTACAAACTTCACGCCCTCTTTTTTTTAGAGTTTCAATGATCTCTTGACGTGCTCGCCAAGGAAGTTCTCCTAGTTCTTCTTGAAACCAGCCTAACCCTTGCACATAGTGCTGGACTACTTTTTCAGGCTGATTAAAAGGTGCAGGTGAGATAATCTCCTCGTGCTGCACTTGCTTAAGACCTACCCTTCTAAAGTGTTCAGGTACTTCTTCAGGATGAAACAGGAAATCTTTAGGTGGCTCTTTTCTTTTTGCAGCAAGTTCCAAAATCGGGGAAAACCATTCTTGGAAAAAAGGTGCATTCAAGTTTACTTTCAATGGATGAAAACTCGCTATTGTTCCACCATAACGTGTGACTCTACGCATTTCTTCTAGAGCAGATTTGCAATCTGTAAAATGTAAAAAAGCAAAACCAATTACTGCATCAAAACTTTCATCTTCAAACGGTAATTCTTCTGCTTTTCCCTGATAAAATTCTACCCAATCAATGCCTAATTCTTTACGCTTCGCTTCCGCTCTTGCAATCATAGCAGGCGAAGGATCAATGGATATGACTCGGCCTTCAGGTCCAACACGATCGGCTAATTCACCTTCAAAAGTAAGTAAACCGTTTGCACAACCAAGTTCCAGTACTTTCATGCCTGGTTTGATCCCGGCGAAGTCGATGAAACTTCTTCTTAGCATCATGGATTCTGGCCATAGTTCCTCAGCTAACTTCTCGAAATCATCAAAAAGATTGAATTGAAAGAGATGCAGCATGTCCAAACGATGAGCAAGAAACCCAGATTCTTTTAATATTTTTTTGTATTTTTGAGATTTTCTTGCCCTTGGCCAGTCAACTTCACATAACGGCGGCCTTCTTTGATCACAATTTGATAGTTTCCCATTAAAACACCAAGCAACAATTCATCAGATAAGTTGTAATCAATCCAAGGTCTGTGCCAACTTCCAAGTAAAAACTCTCTTTCGGGCATCAAGCCGTAATAAGCTAAAGCATTTTGGTTTTCGTAACTCGTTACGAGCCCATAAATTTGCAGGAGAGTGGCAAAATCGTATTTTTGAATAAAATTGTTGACCATTTGGATAGCTGTTTTCGCATGTTCCTCATTTACTTCTAATTGTCCGGTTTGTTCATGTGCTAATAATACTGCGGTAGATGACATGATTTCATAAAGCGCTGTTCGAAACAACCTCTCAGGGATTGGAAGGGTTCCAAAAATTTTAATTCTGTCTTTTTCAAAAATATTTGAGGCGGCGTATTCCCGTGCTTCTAAATCTAAAATTTCAAAAATTGCTGGATCAAATCGATCACCTGTTTCGATTAACCAGGGACTTATCGCTAATCTAGATTTACAAAAATCTCGAAGCTCAACTGTTAAATCTGGGAAAAGATTCACTTGCTTCTCACCTTCCTGAAACTTTTGATTAATCAGTAATTCTTCAACTTAATTTTAATTTCCAGATTGTAGACATGGCAAGTATATAATTTTACATATAAATGAATTGTTTCAAAAAATAGGCTTTAATCTGTGTAAAAAAACTATTGGTTTTTATCTATTATAGTAGAACTTAAATAAGCATAAAGTCCTGGTTATCTTAATGAACTGTAAGGTTTTCGACAACAAAAATTTGATAATTTTTTATTAAGAGATAATTTTTGGAATTAGGGGAACGAGAGATGGAACTAATAGCAATTGATATGGATGGAACATTACTAAATTAGAAGTTGGGTTATGAGTAGGAAACTAATTGAAGAAATTGTGATCATTGCAACTGGAAGAGCTTACTAGATAAAGTGCCAACGGTGCATTCCTATACAACGAGGACGGGGAACATATCTTTGATTGTACTATGAAATTATTCGACAGTGGAACAGATTGTATCGTTGTTACAATTTAGCTGTACGAAAGAATCTCAATCCTACCTAACATTTAGGAATTTGAGGAAGATGGAAAGTATAATATTTAGACATTTAGATCTGACTATTGGAATTAATTGGTTTAGATAGGTGCTAATTCTCTGTAAAGTTAAAATTCTGCTAATCATTTATCAATGCTAGAACATTTAGGGAGGGGATTTAAAGTGATGTATCGAGAGCGGATTAAGGACAATAGAGTAGTCTATTTAAACGGAAAACTTGTTAATGATGTTACACAAGAACCGGCTTTTAAGGGAGCTATAGATTGTATACAAGAATATTATACCCTTCAACATAAACATCCACAGATGTACACCTTTGTAGATGAGAACGGAATTAGAACACACATTAGCTTGCTCATTCCTAAAACCAAAGAAGATCTTCGAAGAAAAAGAAAAGCTTTTAAATCTATAGCAGATATTTCATATGGAATGTTAGGTAGAACACCTGACTTTATGAATTCAGCATTGGCTACAATATCAGCTCACTCTAAGGTATTAGGTAGTGGGAAATATACCGATTATTCCAAGAATATTGTAGAGTACTATAATTTTGTGAAAAAAGAAAATCTGTTTGTAGGTCACGGTGCCATAAATCCTCAGATCAATCGGTCTATTCCATTAGGTGAACAAAACAATGACTATGCTGCTGTTCGTGTAATTAGTCATGACTCAGATGGAATTGTGGTAAAAGGAGCAAAAATGATTGTAACTCTAGCTCCCATTGCCGACGAACTCCTAATATTTAACATGCCAGGCTTAAAGCCAGGGGATGAGGACTATGCGGTAGCTTTTGCTTTACCGGTAAATCACCCTGGAGTGAAGATCATATGTAGAAAGCCTTTAGTAAAAGAATCCTTTAGCGACTTTGATTATCCAATTGCAAATAGCTTTGATGAGATTGATGCCTATTTATTACTAGATAATGTTCATATTCCTTGGAATAGAGTTTTTGTGTTTAAGGATGTACAAAAGTCCAACATCTTTTACGATAAGACTTTTGCTCGAAATCATACTGGTCACCAAGGAATCGTAAGAGGTCTATCTAAAGCCGAATTTCTTACAGGTACTACTATTAAGTTAGCAGAAGTATTGGGGTTAAATGGATTTATAAATGTTCAAGAGAAATTAGGTGAACTCACATCCTATATTGAATTACTGAAAGCAAGTATTCTCTTAAGTGAGGAGGAAGCTTCCATGAGTGAGGAAGGTGTACTCAATCCTAGTATTAGTGCTATTCAAGCTATTAGATATAACTTCCCTAAAATGTATGAACGAATGGTCAAACATATACAATCACTGGCAGCCGGATCTATGCTTTCCACACCACATTCAGGAGATTTCTCAAATGAAAATAAGGAAGTTTTGATGACTTCACTCTCAAATGATATGGTTGATGCTAAAGATAGATCAAAACTTCTAAATTTGGCTTGGGATGTTTCTGGTGATGGATTTGGGCAGAGACAGCTCATGTATGAATATTATCACGCAGGTGATCCAATGCGCATTGCAGCCGTCCATTATCTTACATATCAAAAGGATCACATGTTAAACATGGTAGAAAGGGCGTTAGCAAGAAATGAAGATAATAAAGTGTTCCTGTCTTGTTAATAAAAAAGAAGATAAGTTATTGTGTGTTAGAGTTAGGGATAATAAGCTTTGGTACCTACCTGGTGGTAAGATTGAACATGATGAGACACCTGAAGAAACTTTGGTAAGAGAGTTATATGAAGAACTCAGCATAAGAATTGAGCGTTCAAGTATAAAGTATCTTTGCAATATTATAGGTCCTGCTTATGGTGAAGAAGCTATGGTGGAGTTATACTGCTATACAGCTGAATGGACAGGGGAAATAAAACCTCATGCTGAAATTAGTGAAGTTTCTTGGATCGACATTAACCATAAAGAATTACTGGCTCCCGCCGTTATCGAACTCCTCAACCACTTATAATGAAGGAGGTTATATAGTGTCGTGTTTTACAATGAGAATCGATTAGTTGATAAAATGAAACAATATGATCTTGATGCCATAGTGGTCTCAACAAAAGAGAACATAAGATATTTTACAGGTTTTGAGCCTGTAATAAAAACCTTAAGTCCATACTTAGGTGAATGTTACATTGTTATAACAAGAGACAAACCTAATCAAGTTAACATCGTGCATTCAGTAGGGGAAATAGATCAAGTACTTGATGCTAAAGTAGCAATCGGTAAAGTTCAGACATATGGTACTTTTTATAGGGAGTATATGAATGGAGTTGAGCTTACTCACGAAGAAAGAAGGCTTAAGGAACTATCTGATCTTACTCACAGCGCTACTAGTGCACGAGAGGCCTTATCATCTTTGTTAAGAGAACTAGGATTAGCAAAATCAAGATTAGGGATCGATGAAGATGGCATGACAATGGCTTGTTTAAGTCATATTAAAAGTAGATTTCCAGGTATAGAATTTATATTTTTTTCTAACAAAATTAGGCAGATAAGGGCTGTTAAAACACCACATGAGATAGATGCGCTTACTTACGCGGCAAATTGTGTGGAAAAAGCCATTGAAGATGTTATCAGTAATCTCAAAGAAGGCATTAGTGAATTAGAAATAGCAAACATGTTTAATACATCTATAGCCAGTCAAGGAGCTATCGCTGCTTTACCAATGATCAAAATAGGTAGACACGCGGTTGGAGGACAACGTAGACAAAAATCTGAAATTAAGCTCCAACCTGGGGACTTAATATGGTTTGATTGCGATGTGGTCTGTAATGGGTATTGGGCAGATATTGCACGGGTGTTCTCATATAAATATATGAAACCCGAGTATGATAAATTTAATGCATTGTACAAGGGACAGCTTGTGGCAATTAATGAAGTAAAGATCGGTATGAAGGGAAAAGATGTATTTAATTTAACAATGAGTGCAGTTCATGATGCCGGGTTTACGGAATACAGACGCCATCATGTTGGACACGGAATAGGTTTAGAACCTTATGAGTTGCCTATTCTTGCTCCAGATAATGAAGATATTATTGAGGAGGGGATGGTTCTTTCCATTGAAACTCCTTACTATGAATTTGGGTTGGGAGCTCTACACGTAGAAGATCCGGTACTAGTCTCTAAAACTACAAACACAGTATTAACAAAAACAAGCGGTAAAATAAAAATAGTGGGGTGAATCTTTTGGTAATATATAACAATATTACAGAATGCATTGGATGTACACCTGTAGTAAGCCTAAACGATAAACTTATACCTAAGGGCAAAAAACTGTATTTAAAATTAGAATATTTCAATCCCAACTTTAGTGTGAAAGATAGAACAGCTCTCGGATTAGTTAAAGCGGCGCTTTTAGAAGGACGCTTGAAGCCGGGAGGAGTTCTAATTGAATCTACGTCAGGAAATCTAGGTAAATCCTTATCAATGCTGGGGGCTGTCTACAAATTTAAAGTGATTATAGTTGTAGATCCAAAGATTAGTCCCAGTCTCCTTAGATGGTACAGAGCTTATGGAGCTGAGATAGAAATGGTTACAGAGCCAGACAAAAACGGGGGGTACCAAACATCTAGGATAAAACGTGTGCAAGAGCTTCTTGAAAAGTATCCAGATGCTTACTGGCCTAATCAATATGATAATCCCCATAACCCTTCTTATCATTTTGAGACAACTGGACATGAAGTTCTGAACCTTCCAATTGATTCTGTCGTAGGAGCTGTTAGTACAGGAGGCCACCTTTGTGGTATTGGTAAATTAATCAAACACCAAAACAAGGATATACAAGTTATAGCTTGTGATGTAAAAGGCTCTGCTGTCTTTAATAACTGTTTTAGTCCATATCTTATTAATGGGGTGGGCTTAAGCTGGAGAAGTAAAAACACAGACTTGTCAGTAATTGATAAAATAGGCATTGCCAGTGATCAGGAAGCCATTTCTATCTGTCATATGTTAGCTAAAGATCATGGAATTATGATAGGTGGTTCGGGGGGGCTTTCTGTCTTCATAGCCTTATCTTGGCTTAGAAATAGTGATTCAAGAGCTACTTTAGCAATTATCCCAGACACAGGGATCAATTACTTAGATCAAATTTATGACCATGATTGGCTCGAGTCACAAGAAATAGAAATCATGAGTAGAGAAGATCTAAATAAGGCTATCAACGAAAGAAAGTTTATAACTGCTTCTGACTTACAGACAAAAGAAAGAAATAGTAGGACATCTGTAACAAGTTGATGAAGAAGAGCAATTGACACCTGGTCCACATCAAGATTGCTTTAAGCTATCTCCAGAGTGTTTAATTCAAGATAATAATTTAGCAAAACGCAAGATAAAAATCAAGCACTAAAAAATATAGGCTTTGCATGGAGTGGCGTGCATGGTAGGCTGGTTACCTCTGCGAACTCCTTTTGTGCTGCGGCCTTCGCAAAAAAATCCATGCACGCAGAGGCTCCATGCCAAGCCTTAATATATTGGTATATGGATTATATTAACTTTTATAGAACGTAGATGTTAAACTTTTTCATTGCCCTGCGCTTAAATTTTTAGTTGCAGAAAACACTCTAGATTTAAAACTTCCATAAGGACAAGGAGGTGAGTCATGATGATAAAAAATAACAAACAAGACTTTGTAAATTTTATATTTAATAAGGGAATAATTAAGTTCGGAAAGTTCAGACTAAAGTCGGGTAGGCAAAGCCCATACTTCTTTGATTTTGGTTCTTTTAATGACTCTTCGAAGATTATTTCCTTAGGTAATTTTTATGCTAACAGCATTATAGAAAACAAATTGGAATTTGATGTCATTTTTGGACCAGCTTACAAAGGAATCCCTATTTGTCTTTCCACTGTTATTGCCCTTTCTAACAATTATGACATAAATGTTAACTTTGCGTTTAATCGTAAAGAGAAAAAAGGTCATGGTGAAGGCGGAAACATTATTGGGGCTCCTATTAAAGGAAAACGGGTATTAGCTGTAGATGATGTATTAACTTCTGGAAAGACAATCAAAGAAACTAAGGAGATTGTCGAAGATCAAGGTGGGATACTTACCTCGTTCTTAGTTGCTCTAGATAGAAAAGAGAAAGCTGTTAATTCGCAGCTATCAGCTTTAGAACAAGCTGCTAAGACTTATAACGTAAATATTTATGCAGTAGCGAGTATATCTGACGTTATGGAATACATAAAGGAAACATATGGTGATTCTTATCCTTATTTCTCCTTGATTAAGAGTTACTTACAAGAGTATGGATGTGAGGACATAAAAAACATTAAGTAAATTAAGATTAATTATTGTGTTACAGGACTGGTGTGTATTTCTCATCAGTCCTTTGAATCTGTATTTGCAGAAAGGATGGTTTTAGATGTGGATTGTGTTCATTGTATTTGCCTTCTTAGCGGGGGTTGCACTTCCTTTTCAGTTTGGCATCAATGCTCAACTTCGAAATTTTATAGGATCCCCTTACCTAGCTGCGGTCGTGTCGTTTAGTGTTGGTGCACTAACATTGTCTATATTCTCTATATTTTCTATATTGATGACAAGTTTCAGCTTTAATCGCAATATTACTGAAGCGCCTTGGTGGATATGGATAGGTGGGGTTCTGGGAGCATTTTATGTGTTAGCTACAATTATCCTTATCCCCAGAATCGGTGCTGCTACTACAGTAGCATTTGTACTTACGGGTCAAATAATAGCCTCTATACTTATTGATCATTTTGGGTTGCTTAACGTACCTGAACATGCTTTATCTCTCCCGCGTATATTTGGAACATTATTAATTGTAGCAGGAGTGATCTTAGTTCAGAAATTCTAAGACGGTTAGTATTAATTAAGATTTTTATACTAGGTTGTAAAAGAATTTGTAGAGGATATGATACGCTATCATAAAGTTTCTTAGATTGAAAGGAGGCTGTAATATGTCCTATGCACTCTTTCGAAACCTGTTATTTAAAATGGATCCTGAGAAGGCACATATATTCACAATTTGGTTTTTAAAAATGATGCAATCAACTCCTTTATTAATGGAGCAATTTAGTAGAAAGGGAAAGTTTCATGATAGACGTCTACAAATAGACTGTCTAGGGCTCACATTTCCTAATCCTATTGGGTTAGCTGCGGGATTTGATAAACACGCAGAAGTTTATCCAGCTCTTTCCTCACTAGGCTTCGGTTCGATTGAAGTAGGGGCCATTACCCCAAAGCCACAAGAAGGTAATCCAAAACCTCGCTTGTACCGGCTACAAGAAGATAAAGCAATCATTAATCGCATGGGTTTCAATAGCCATGGGATTGAGGAAGCCAAAAAGCGGTTCAGAACTCTCCCACGACCAGAAATTCCGATAGGTATTAACTTAGGAAAAAACAAACTTACCCCGAATGAGAATGCAGCATTAGACTATATCAAGGGGCTAGAACAATTATATAACTGGGGGGATTACTTTGTCATTAACATAAGTTCACCCAATACTAAGGGGCTCAGGGATTTACAATCGTCGAATATGCTAGAGCCGTTGTTATCCTCAATTTTAACAAAAAGAAACGAACTAGCATCTAAGCATGGTTTTTATCGACCGATTGTTTTAAAGATTGCTCCTGACTTAAATAATAATCAATTGGAGGAGATCATTTCTGTTTGCCTTGATGTCAACATTGATGGAATCATTGCTACCAATACTACTGTCTCACGTGATGGTCTAACTTCGCCGCATAGGAATCAAACAGGGGGATTAAGCGGAAGACCTCTAGCAAAACGATCTACAGAAGTAATTTACCGCATTTTTCAGTTAACGAAGGGTAAGATCCCTATAATCGGTTCAGGTGGTGTGTTCAGTGGTCAAGATGCCTATGAAAAAATTAAGGCAGGAGCTTCTTTAATTCAGGTATACACAGGGATGATTTATAGAGGGCCTTTTATAGCTAACAAAATCAACCACGAGTTATTACAGCTCCTGAATAGAGACAAGCTTTCAAATATCAAAGAAGCAGTTGGTTTATCACATAATTAGGTAACCTTAAATATTAGGTAATCCAATGATGTGCGGGTAAAACGTTTGTGGAAGAAATCTCGATGTAACGAGATTGTCTCAAAAAATGTTTACATAAGCGTTCGCTTTTAGGCGACTCTTTTTTTTGCAAAAAATTAAGAACACCATTCCTATTGCTAAATGTTTTTTCTCCATTTCTGATCGATGTGTATGGATGTGATCCTCTCAATGATCTTGTGATGATCAACGAGAACGGGGCGCCAGGGATTACCCGTTGTCGGGAGTGCTTTGACCAATGAGGATGGTTCCAGATGGAACGCTTTCACGTGACCAAGGATTTACTGGTTCGTTGTCCCATATCATCCCTTGGCCTAATGAGACGAAGAAGGGAAGTTTACCGAGTTGAATAGAGCCGTCGTTACATTATACATTAGGGGATGAGGAGAAAAGGAGCGGCCGGCCTCACTTATGAGCCAGAAAGCTCTTACTTGACAGATTGAAAAATGATTTTATATCCTCTAATCATTAACTTTCTGGGATGAACGGTCTGAAAAAATTTCCATAAAGTCTTGACTTACTCTCCAATGCCGCTTAATATGTAGAGTGTTCCTGTAAGTAATTGGAATAATAATCAACGGGGAAGGTGAGAAAGATGAAATCCATTTGTGTATTTTGTGGTTCAAACTATGGGAATGACATGGAGTATAGGCAAGCAGCCAGAGAGCTTGGAAAGTTCCTTGCCAATAAAAAAATATCCCTGATTTACGGTGGAGGGAAGGCGGGGCTAATGGGGGAAATTGCAGATGCTGTCTTAAGCCATAAAGGCCATGTTATTGGGATCATACCTAAGTTTTTAAAAGATAAGGAACTAGCACATGAAAATATAAGTGAACTCTTTATTGTAGACACAATGCATACACGCAAAGCGAAAATGTATGAGTTAGCAGATGGATTTATTGTCATGCCTGGAGGTTATGGAACTTATGAAGAACTTTTTGAAGTGCTCTCTTGGTTGCAAATAGGCATACATAATAAGCCAATTGGTCTGCTTAATGTCAATGGTTTCTTCGATCCTCTCATAAAAATGTTAGAACATACTGTCGATAAAGGTTTTGCAAAGCCTGAAAATCTAAAGTTAATTATAAGTGCTGGCAATGTGGCTACTCTTTATCAATTGATGGAGAATTTCAAACCTAATTTGGTAAATAAATGGACATGATACCTCAGCTATAAGAATGATCCAATAACTAATTTCTGCAAAAAATCAGGTACATCTTGTGGTGGTGAACATTTATGGCTTCTTCGCCACAAAATGTACTTGGCCACAATTTTTTTATGATAATAAGATGGTACAAAAAACGTGAATTTCCTGTATGGTAAAGGTGCATCAGCCATGGGGAAATTTCGCATGCAGCGTGCAATGTTAGGTAAAATCCTATCTTGCTTCATGATTGGCTAACGGGACAGGTTAATTGAAGAAGGTGACCTCTAAATGTAAAATAAAGGGAAAAAGGTGATATGGTGATACGCATGTTTAAATTAGAGGACGCAGATTACATAATTAACTCATATTATGAGATATACAATAGAGAATACCAGTACGACTTATCTTTCCGGGATTTCATTGCAGAAAGTGTGAATGGTTTTATAAAAAGGTCTGATAGCAAAGAAAATATTTGGATTTTAGAAATTGAAGGAGAGCCAAAAGGTTCAATAAGTATTAAAAAAGTGAATGACAAAGTTGCTCAGTTAGGATTATTTCTTGTTGAACCTGATCTAAGAGGTTCTGGTTATGGAAAGCAATTGTTACAAACAGCAATTGCTTTTTGTAAAGAAAAAGGCTACCAGACTGTCATACTTTGGACAAATAGTGAACTTAAATCAGCAAGATGTATTTATGAGAAAAATGGATTCCAACTAAAAGAGACTCGAATCCGAAATTTGTCTAACAAAGAACTTATAGAAGAAAAATGGGAATTATCTATTTAGGTTAGAAAATGAATTTACTAATTCAACTGTCCCGAAAATTTGTGTTTTCATCATTTGTTGGTGTCATATCACGGCATGGAGGTCTATCATGAAAATTTCTAAACCCAAAATAGCAATACTAAATGCTCCTTGACTTAAGCCATAAGAACAGTATCGACATATATTTTACATTTTCATCCTTCTGATGGGGTTAACATAGATGCGATATGGTTGTCTCTCATGGAAGAACGAATGAACTCCCATCATCTATGGTGAAACTTGTTTCATGTTTGGCTAAGGGAAGGGTAGTTGAAGAATTATATTGGAAGAAGGAACTTTTGGTGCTAGAAACAGTTGTACCAATTACAACAGATAATTTGAAACAATGTATCGAATTAAAGTTTTTAATAGTGAGCCTTGGAATAAAAGTTAGACGTATGAAACTGCTAAAGAAAGGCTTACGGATTTGTTTCATGCTCCTAAATTTGCGGGATTTTTTGGAAAAACAATGAAACTCCAATTGGTTTCATAGCAGGAAACAGCAAAACAACATATCCAAGGAATAACTTTGTATTTGGAAGAATTAAGACCACCTATAAAAAGACGCTAATTAACTCCTAAATTATACTATTGTATCTTTTGTGGATTTGCCCAGATTAAATAAAGATATCCCAAGAACGCACGTTCATGCTTGTTAATTATCAAATTGGATTGCTTGACTATATTAAGATATCCCGATTTTGATGGCATCCAATAGCTTTAACGTAGCTTTAACGGCAAAATTATCAAGTTTCTTTTGGAGCCAAGCCAGTGCAGGGACAGAAAATAATCCATGCTCTATAAGTAATATCTGGCCATCTTCCTTACACCATTGATTAAAAAGATTTAGAACATGGACTGGATCTTCATAACTACATAAAGAACCCGATGATACAATGGTATCAAAGGAATTCTCAGGGAAGTTAAGACTTTCCACATCAGATATGATAAATTTAGCATTAATCCCATATTCTCTTGCTGCTTCTTTAGCTTGTTCAATCATTTGGGGGCTGAAATCTACACCTATGTACTCAATGTCTTTAGGATAAAAGGCGAAATTCATCCCCGCTCCAACAGCCACCTCTAGAGTTTTTCCTTTAACTGACTGGAAAATTTGCTTTCTCCATTTATTTTGTTCTTGTTTTTTACGTTTTTTTGCATATTTGGCAGCTTGTTTATTGAATTTTTGTATCAATTGCGTTTTCTCCATGAACCAATTACCTCCTGATCCTTATACTTATTACTACCTTTCAATACGGTATAATGAACGAATTGTTTCTATTTTTTATATATTTTTTGTTACACTCCGGAAATCGATAATGAAAATGTTCCTCCAAATGATATACAAAAGCTTCTTATTGTACCGGAATCTGTTTTTTGAAAAATTTCGTTAGTATTGTAAATCCGCGTTTTTCTGGCATTCCCTTTTATTGAGGTAACAGGTAGAGATAATGTAAAACGGCATCCCTTTTTCTCTTGTTCAGTACAAACTAGAAATCCAGAAGCAAACGGTAGCCATGATGGGTGATGGAATCAATGATGCCCTGGCACTTACGCAAGCAGATATCGGAAATGGCAATTGATGCCGATACGGATGTAGCCATTGAAGTGATATTACATTGGTAATGCAGGCGATTCAAAATGTGGGTGATACCTTCAACCAAAGGTATCCTTTTTTCATTATGCTAACAGACAGCATTAGTTGAAGAAGGAAAAGGGTAATATATGGCGTAGTATATCTTAAGGGTAAGATGGCTGGTTTAATTAAGCTGATTAACATTGATTGGATTGGCCGATCATGTGAAACGACAATTGTAATTAAAGAGGGGGAATATCGCAGATAAGGATTATAAATCCGATGCTATTCGAACTTCTCTTAGAGTAGCTTTTGATACTCTAAATTTACGTTAAGAAGTCTACCTTTTTATATATAGAAAACAATTTTTAGAATCCATTTTAGAGGAGGTTTTTAATGAGTCGATTCTTGATGAATTTATTCGGTCGGCCATCTGGTTTTTTAGGAAACATCGGTGGGAGGATTATGGCAGCTACCAATAAAGAAATCAACGAATGGACCGTGTCATTATTGGATATACGAAGCAATGATACGGTATTAGAGATTGGATTTGGTCCCGGAATCGCAGCTGAGAAGATAAGCAGCATCATTAAGGAGGGGATGTTCGTAGGAATTGACCCCTAAGAAGTAATGCTTTCACAAGCACAAAAAAGAAATGAGGCCGCTATACGGGAAGGAAGAGTAAAGCTACAGCTTGCGGCTATTGAGGATATCCTGTGTTTAACGAAACGTTTGATAAAATCTTTTCGATCAATTCGATTATATTCTGGGAGCAACCTATTGAACGATTAAAAGAGTTACGGAATTTGCTGAAGCCAAACGGGCTGATTGCAATTACACTCCAGCCTCGCTCCAAGGGTGCAACTAATGAAATGGCACGCCAAGAAGGGGAAAAATTAGTACAGTATCTCAAAGCGGCAGGGTTCACATCAATTCGACTTGAAGTGAAAAAAATGAAGCCGGTTTCAGCTGTATGTGCTATCGGTGTTAATCCATCGAGTGGCAAATAGTTTTATTTCCTTGGTCTTAGTGAAAATCCAGCTATAACTCACTCAATAATAAATTAGCTTTTCTAAGAAGTAAGAAACTAATTAAACAAAATGTGAATTAAATTGTTCCTTGATTGACATTTTATTTCTTACACAATCGAGAATTGTTTCTGCAATATGTTGAATTAGAAATGTGGGGAGGGTGGCCCAAAAGCAATCATTTTTGGGACACCCTCCTTTACTTTTACATATGCATATGATGGGAATGGTTGCCGCCAATCGATGGGTCGAGCATTCCAAAAATCATGGCAATATGGGCTATTACTAAAAATATACCAACGAAAGTGGAATGATATTTCAATTTTTGCTCCTCGCTCCATCTTCGCCCGACTATGGACTATGCCTAAATCGATTAGACTTAATCCCAATAATGGAAGGACTCCCATTAAATAAAATCCTACTGCAATGATATCAATCCATCCGCGCCACTCCCCATTCAATGTAAATAGAATGACGGCATTGACAAATAAGTAAATAAAAATTCCTAAAAAATAGACACCAGCAAGGATACTGCATATTTTGTTGACTTTACGGATCATTCCATCGAAACGTCGAGTAAAAAGAATGGCTAGCTCCGTTATCGCGATCGTTTCGGCAAGAGCAATGGGAATAGCCATAAATAATATTAAATTCCAAGGTTGATTCACTGCTAACAGTTCCATGTAATGCGTCATGTTCATCCAATCACCCCCTGTATTTGTTTACACATCTACTAACATTAATCACAATTTGTGCATTTTCTTTGGAAATTTTAAGAATGATTTGTGACAAGATTCACTGAATATAATTTTCTTTTGCCGCAGACGTAAATGAATAAATATATGATGAAGCAACGAGAAGCAGTGATATTGGTGTGATTACCTCCTAGATGCCCCGTATTAAACAACTTGGATATTGGACGACGGCTGCCTTGGTGGTGCCATCATACGTTCAAGCATGATATGTAGGGTTCACTTAATTAAGAACTTCGTAAACAAATGAAAGAGGATGGTTTCATTTGTTGGGTCCAAGATTGTATTAAAATTATTATTATATGGAAAGAAAGCAGTAATGGCAGGTGATGATAATCAATTATCCTTGAAAGTATTGGAATGGATTTTATACGAAATTCATTAGCGAGGCAGCACTAGTTCGAAAAAGGGTTAAAACGATTTGTTTAGAATATATTTCTTATAAATTTTTGTGTTGGGGGGGAGATTGGCAAAACATTGGAGTGAGGAAGAACAGATTCATCTGCTTAACTTCATTCCTTCTTACCGTCTTAGCTATGTATTTTGGATGAAGTGCAGAATGTTTTTAAGTTGGAATTTGTACTCCGTATGTGGAGAATGATGTTTCACTAACGAGAGGCGTTAAATAAAAGCAAGGCAATGTTTGAATGGCGGTAAGTCATAAATTTGTAACAACAATGCCTTAATAACAACATGCTGAGTCTTGAAATGTCTCCTGTATTTTCCCAAATGGAAGTGCAAGTGCTGCGGAACATTGCCCGAATGTTTGGTTACGATGAACAGAGTGGGGGAGTAATGGTAAGCGGCGGAAGTCTTGCAAATTTACAAGCTCTTGCAGTGGCGCGTAATCACTGCTTTTCAGTTAAAGAGGAAGGATTAACTAGGTTAATGGAACAACCAGTTATCTTGGCTTCAGAAGCTAGCCACACTTCCCTTCATAAAGCTGCAATGTTACTTGGTTTAGGAACATCTAGTGTAATCGCGGTTAAAACTAATCAAAATTCTCAGATGGATACTTCAGATTTAGAGAAAAAGAAAGATTAATAAAATGATTGAAGAAGGAAAAGCAGGAGGGATTTGATGACTAGTGATTTAGAAAGATCCAAGGTGATTCAACTCTTTGAGTATTAGTATTTATTGGCAGTAAAAAGTGAGGAAAAAGCCGTTCCTTATTATTAACTTTTTCATATATTTGGATTGTTTTATTGTTAAAATCAACCTTCTCCCGCTTCAAATCAACAACTTTCTGTCTGTGCATTCCAGTCGCAGCAAGCAATTAAAAAGCAGATGATATCGCCAGCTTTAACATGGTGTATTGCAATGAGTTCTTAGGATGCCTACGAGGGAAGACGGTGTACCTTCTATATGTGCTGTATTAGCAGGCATATAGTGTCCTCCGTAAGGGACACTTTGGACATCCCTATATGGCTACTTCTCTTGTTGAACAGAGGAGGGCGGCTTGTTTCCTTTGAGCAACAACGGCCAAAGGAAACAAACAAGAATCCCCCACTTCCATTGTCCATTAGCCGGTAAGTGGGGGTAGTTCGATCCTTTTTGTACAGGAGGTGTTTGAATAATTAATGCGTTCCTAAAAACCCGTACATAAATAGAAAAGTAAAGATAAAGGTTAATACGGCACCTAGTATTGTTTGATTAAGTGTGTTTCCATTACTGTGTAAATTTTTTAAAAAGCTTGCTAAATTTAAAAACCACAAAACACCTATTATTGGTAAAACAAGTAAGTATATATATTCCATTTAAAGAACTCCCTTTTACTTGTTAAGTATAGATTAATACAAAAGTTATTAAAATATTTTAATTTTTATTCTTTTCTCTAACAAGATAACAAATGTAGGAAGTATAAGATCTACTAATAAGTTAGTGTTAAAGCGTAAGAAGCAGTATCTGAAGATGTTGGGGTTATTGATAATCCTGCTGGATATACTGATACACTAGGTTGACCGGAATATAATTTGTGTCCATATTGAATTTTAATATTAATTGTACCATTTTTTGATGTTGGTACATAAACATATTGTCCCATATATCCTTTGTGTAAAGTAAATTCTGTAGAGCTTCTTAAGTCAAATTCACCAGCAACTCCAGCATTTGGTTCCCAATCACTAGGAGTGTAATCAATTGCATAATCTACCCAGTTCCCATTACCTTGTGGATCTTGACTATATCTATGTTGATGTTGTGTTACTGATCCATTACTAGTTGGAAGATAAAATCCTGCACTCGAAGGAAAACAGAAAGTCATTTTATCAACAAGTTCGTAAAAAGGTGATTTCAGCCATTGAAAATTAGCGTAGATATAAAATTTATCGTTGTTTGCCCGATCAGAGGTTACTTTATAAACTGTACCCCATAATTTCATCGTGGAGGAAGAAATTGTACCCATCGTTGTGAAATCACCAGAATTATTCCCTTCATCTTCAAACGAAATAAAAAACATGAATATTTTCCCTTATTTTAATATTCAGTTATCAAATTTAAAATAGTTATAAGTATTTCTATCAAATATGATTTAGCATATCCTTAATAGGATGAGTTTTTATTGGAAATAGGTATTTCGTTTGAACTCGATGAAACAGAAGAGTTGAAACAAAAAAATAGAGTAGAGATACAAGGATCTGTTCAACGTAAACAATATCTTCAAGCATTATTGAAGGAGAACCTAGATCCTTTGTCTGCTTTTCATCACTTTAATAACGAAAAATCACCTTTATTTTTCAATGATTATAAAAATTATTTTGGCACGTTGCATACGGTCTTATATTTGCCAAAGGATTTGAACGTCATTATTGGTGTAGGAAAAAATGGTGATCCTTTTATCTTTTCTTTTAAAGAATGGTTACAGGGGACATTGAATCTCTCAAAAACGATATGTGGAACAATTGAACAAGCCTGATGGTTTAAGTCTCAGTAATTTTCTTAATTGACCAATATTTTCCTCAAAAATCAAGGAGCATTTAGTCCTATCTCTAGTACTTTGCCTTAAATAATTAAAACCTTTCCGGGAGACGGCGAAAAAGAAATACACCGTTCGTTATGAAACGATTCCTGATGAACAAATGCAAGTCGATTGGAAAGAAGTCGGGGAGGTGGTAATCAAAGGGAGAAAAGTCAAGTTATCGCTATTTGTGGCCACATTAGGCTATTCGCGGATGAAATACGCGGTATTTACGACCAGCTAGGACCAGGAACACTTAATGGAATGCCTGATTCAGAGTTTCCAATACTTTGGCGGAGTTCCGAAGAAGGTGTTATTGGACAATATGAAGACCGTTACAGACGGCGGGGAACGAGGAGTGGTGAAATGGAATCAACGGTTTTCCGAATTTGCGGGTTACTACGGATTTATTCCAAAAGTATGCCGGCCCTACCGGGCCCAGACAAAAGGAAAAGTGGAACGAGCCATTCAGTATATTATGGATCACTTCTATGTAGGTACATCCTTTGAAAGCATCGAAGAATTAAATTTCCTTTTACATCGCTGGCTCGATCAAGTGGCGAATCGGAAACCAAACGCTACAACCGGCATTCCTCCACAAGAACGTTGGGCCGAGGAGTCACTCAAACCTCTTCCGTGGAACGATTACGATACGAGCTATCTTTCCTATCGGAAAGTGCATTGGGATGGCAGTTTCTCGTATAAAGGGGAACAATGGCTTCTATCGGCGGAGTACGCGGGGAAAGAAATTCTGGTGAAGGAGCGATTGAATGGAGATATTCGGTTGTACTATCGAGGGGAGGAGATTTCTTACTTGAACCAACAGAAAAAAGTAATGGCATTCGCCGAAAAAATAAAAAAGAAACAGATGGAAATGGCGGCCACCATTTCGCCTGTTTCAGTCGAAGTGGATACTCGTCCATTGTCCGTTTATGACGCATTCCTGCGAGGGGAAAGCTCATGAAAGAACGAATACACGAGTATTGCCACCGACTCCATTTGCCTGTCATGACGGAACGATGGTCCGCCATGGCAGAATACGCAGCTACTCATAATATATCATATTCGGAGTTTTTATTCCGCTTATTAGAGGCAGAAATCGTCGAAAAACAGGAACGATCGATCCAAACGCTCATCAAGCTGTCCAAACTGCCATATCGCAAGACGATCGATACGTTTGATTTTACCGCATAGCCTTCAGTGGAGGAGCGCCGGATTCGAGAGCTGCTTACCTTGTCGTTTATTGATCGCAAGGAGAATATTCTTTTTCTCGGTCCGCCGGGGATTGGAAAGACACACTTGGCGATTTCGATTGGAATGGAGACGATCGCAAGAGGATATAAAACGTATTTTATTACCGCCCATGATTTGATCACTCAGTTAAGAAGAGCCGACCAGGAAGGTAAGTTGGAAAAAAAGCTTCGGGTCTTTGTAAAACCAACGATTCTGATTATTGATGAAATGGGGGACTTAAAACTGAACCCGAACAGCGCTCATTACTTATTTCAAGTGATCGCCCGACGGTATGAACATGCTCCGATTATCCTCACCTCCAATAAAAGCTTTGGGGAATGGGGAGAAATCATGGGAGATTCGGTTCTAGCGACAGCGATGTTAGATCGATTACTGCATCATTCCATCATTTTCAACTTAAAGGGGGAAAGCTATCGATTACGGGAAAAGAGGCTCCAACAAGAAAAGCAGAAGGATCCATGAGGTCCTTCTGTGGGGAATTTTAAACCGGCGATTTTGAGGAAAAAATAATCGGCCTTGACAGCAAGCAAGCAGAAAGAACAAAAAGAACAATAGACTCACCTAATTCGAAATAAGTATATAAAGGGCCTGTAAGATTATTTACAGCAGTTCCCTCTGTCAGAAAAAAGTTATATTCTGCCGTTTTTTAAAATTAAGCGTAACATTCTGAATATAAAAGGTGGACAAGCCATGGATTTAAAATCACTTGCTGAAAGCAAATAGTAATAAATTGCATAATACAAGCCTGTGAGAATATTAGTAATGCTTCTGTTGTACCGTGTAAGTATGTAAACTAACTAAATAGCAAAACTTTATTATGTTAACTAGTACAGTATTTCTTATTTTCTGCTAATAATGGGGAGTTAGAGCAAGATTGTCTAGTGTTTTTGCTGAAATCAGTAATTATGAAAGCGCCCCGGTGCATAAATACACTTTACTGTTTCTTTTTTTCGATTTGTTGCAGCAAGAAAAACAGCTTTTATCGATGGAATACCGAAAAAGTTATTGCGTTCATCAAGCGTGTGAAACAGTTGAAATTGCATTGGGAACGTAATTATACATGGTCAAAACGTGACAAATCATTTAGTGAATAGTAGGAAAGTTAAGTGCCAATAACTGCTTTGCATTTAAGTTTACATAATATAAATTATAGGAAGTTATTGATTTAAAGAAGAATTTTATCTCAATTCAAAAGTAAACTTATTATATTGAGACAAAAAAGAAAAAGAAAAATAAAATTTAAAATTCAACTCAGTTTATTTGTCAAATATACATAATACAATACATAAAATAAAAATTGATTATTAAGGAGTTGTTTGCTGCATTGAAAGTACGTCCTTATTTGACGACGCGAAGTCTTATGCCGGAAAATCAAGAAACGCCGATTCATTTTTTGGTGCGGGAATCAGTGTTTCCGGCGCGTTATTTCTTTCGACGTAATCATTTTCCATTTCCGGAACTGGAATCAAGTGATTTATTCATTCATGGTCAAGTGCAGCGTCCTTTTTCCATCAGCGTATCTCAACTAAAAATGATGCCTTCCAAAAAATTACTTGTTCCCTTGGAATGTGCAGGAAATCAACGCGCGAAGTTTACTCCTCCTATATTTGGTGAACAATGGAAAGATGGTGCCATTAGCCAAGCTGTCTGGACGGGTGTTTCGTTGCGAGAGCTTCTATCGTTAGCATACATACAAAGCAATGCTAAAGAAGTTATATTTATTGGAGCTGATTTTGGAAAACGTCAAGATATGGATGGTCTTTTTTATTACGCAAGAAGTTTGCCGCTTGAAAAAGCGCTTCATCCAGATACGATCATTGCATACGAATACAACGGAACCCCTCTTCCCTTCAAACATGGTTTCCCGCTTCGTCTTATCGTTCCACAATGGTACGCCATGGCGTCGGTCAAATGGTTGAAACAAATTATTGTCACCGATCAACCTTTCACTGGCCCGTTTCAAACCATTGATTATGTATATTACCCTTACAAATATAGCGATGAGGATAAAGAACCGGTCACTACCATCAATGTCAATTCACTCATTCAATCTCCTCTCGATTACTCGACTCATCGTGCCGGCACTCTTCTTATTGAGGGAATTGCATAGACTGGAAGCGGAAGGATCAAAAAAGTTGAAATTAGCGTGGATGACGGAAAAACATGGGAGAAAGCGGCGCTTATGCTCTGTGAACAAGAACGTTATGCCTGGATACATTGGCATTTTGCATGGAACGTACGTGAAAAAGGAGAATATACGATTTTAGTTAAAGCGACAGATTCAAGCGGCCGCACACAACCATCTGTTCCTATATGGAATCGAAAAGGTTATGGATACAATGCGATACAAAATGTACACGTAAAAATCGAATAAAATAAAAATGTGTAGCGGTGTTTTTCTTCTTTTTTTCAGTGAACCGCTACACATTTAATCATAATATCCAAGTTGTTGCAGTAGGGAAATCATGGTACCATCCTTCCGTGCTAGTTACGCGATATCAATGTGGCGATAACATACACCTTTGTATTGAACGCGGACAGGGGCTCCCTTTTCTTGTTTGTATTTTTTCATAAGCTTTTTTGCTTTCAAAAAAGCATCCATCATCCCTTCAGCCAGAATAGCCTCTTCCCAAACAACCGGCTTGGCTTGCTCTGTGTAGAAAGAAAAGACATACTGTTTCACTCTTCTCACCTCCTATTCATAATTATAAAGAAAAACTGTGTCTATTCAAATATAAAAACTGTTACAATTGTGTTAACTTTTTATGAGTATTATGGAAGCATTTTCCCTAAAGGCGATTGCGGATCAACGACTTTTTCTATGGCGTATACGGAAATCGGAAAATACGGGAATCCAAATGCATAAGCCGTTAACTTATACAATTGATAAAATAGCACAAGTGCTTTATCAGCAATGTAGAAATCTTGTTCTGGTGAGACGCTTTTGAACGGAGGATTTAAAAGAAAAATGTCTCTCTCTTTAATTTGAGTTGACACCATCGACGATAGTACTTTCACGTAATCACTGTCGTCTAAAAATAATTCAGAAAGCAAATATTTTTTTCCTGTCGAAACATCAAATGTTACCCCTTTCATGAGTGTAAGCCCATGGGCACCGCCAGAATAAGCGTAATTGATAATCGTTAAGCTTAAAACATCTTTTTCATTTGTTTTCAGCTCAAAGTGTCCTGTGATTTCAGTCAACGGATTTTCGTAAAACCCTTGGTCCATGAGAATTTGTTGAACAGAAGCTAGTATCTCATAGTTTATTTTTTTCTCCGCTTCTTTGTTCGGTAATCCATAAATAACAGGATAATAAAGTTCAAGACGTTTTTGTTTTACATATTCCGTATGAATGTTAACCGGTAGCGTGACCATATTTTCCTCCCTCCCCCCTTCACGATATTCGATCATGATCAAAGCCGTGCACTCAATTTGCAACGCTATTTTGGACGATTAGGACGAATCATAGAATAGCGTAGCAAACGAAGCAGATGTAGCAGAAGCAGCATAAACTGCGTGAGCGTATGAAACCTTGCGTCAACAATAAGCACAAGCCCTACTGCCAAACAGAAAAAGCGTGAAATGAGTGAGAGCAACAAAGACACTCTCATTGAATCGTTGATTTGAAACGAAAAATTAGAAGACGAAAACAAAGAATTGAGAGAACAGTTGAAAGAAGCATACGCGGAGGTTTATAAACTATTGGGTAGCAGGAAACATTATTCTCCTCCTTATTCAACAAACAGTCAGGATATGCAATAAAATTTTGTGAATTTTTGGATTATAAATTATAATAGGAGTATCTTCGAAAAGGAAGGGAAGAATATGGACTTCATCAATGAAAAAGTTTTATTTATATCTCTGTTCATTTTGATTATTCATAGCATAGAGACATTGGCTTATGCAGTAAGGTTATCAGGTGCGAGAGTAAAGTTAATCGCTTCTGCTTTATCTTTATTTAACGTAATGGTGATAGTTTCAAGATTAGCCAATATGCTGCAACAGCCATTTACAGGGAGTTTGATTGATACAGCTCCAAAGCATGGCGCTCTGGAGTTTGTAAAAATGGAGTTTCGGGTACTCATAGGTTCATCTACCCTTGGTACGTTATTAGGAATATTACTTCTCCCCACTTTCATTGCCATCTTCTCGAGAGCCATCATTCATCTTTCAAACAACCGAGGCTCCATATCAGCGTTGATGAAAAAAGGAACAAATATGGCTTTTTTCAAAAGAGGCATAAAACATATACACTTACCAAGATGGTCTTACATAAAAGACATAAACCTCAGCAATGTACCTAAACAATTGTTTTTCTTTAATATGGCAATTACTGCCATATATACAGTAGGAGTGTTCGCTGCTTTGTATGCATCTCTAATGGCACCTGAACGGTCTACAACTGCAATTAACGCTTCTGGTCTAATCAACGGCATAGCCACTATTCTATTGGCTCTGTTCGTTGACCCTAAAATTTCAATTCTTGCCGATGATGTGGTGAATCGAAAAGGAAATTATACAACACTAAAAAGCATTTCTATCATGATGGTTACTTCAAGGCTATTCGGAACTATCTTAGCGCAACTTTTATTTGTCCCCGGAGCATACTATATAGCATGGCTTACTAAGTTCATAGCCTAACGTTATTCTCCTAACGGAAGTGATGCTTAAGGAGAACATATTTTATCCATTCCCTAAGTGTTTTAAAAACGAAAATCCTCTGTTTTTAATCAAAAATCAGGGGATTTTCCATGTGTATCTGTGTTTGTAAAAATCCTAAAGCACTTAACACTACATTGAATAAGAAATATCAAAGGTAGGTACATATTTATAAATAGCGGAACCCCTATTTTCAAAATAAACACACCTTAGGAAGGTCAAAGAATAGCTGTTTTTTCTTGACATGTTTAAAGAGATTAGCAACAGTTCCACATTTTGGGCAATATGAAGGAGGTGGAATTTACTGTCTCTACTAAGAATCGATAATCGTCCTCATTTTCTTGCATATTAAGAACCTTAAAATTCGGGAGGTTAAGCATATTAATTTTCATCATTCCCCCTTTCCATAACACCATTTTATAAATTAAAAATAATACCCATAAGAGAATATATAATTACAGTTGAAAAGAGAATCGTCATATGAATTAAGGAATAAATAAACATTGATTTTGCCCATCTCTCTGAATCCATCCTCTTATAACCGAAAACACTTAAAATAAGCCATATAACACTTAAAAGAAGTGCCACTAACATAAGTCCAATGCTTAAAGAACTAAAAAGAAAACTTATTGCAATTAATACAATTAAATAAATGTTAGTTTGTATATATGTCCTTTTAACTCCTTTTACAACAGGAAGCATCGGAACTTTTGCAGCCTTATATTCATCGTGTTTTCGAATAGCTATAGAATAGAAATGTGGCATTTGCCAGATAATAGCTATAACAAAAAGGCCAAGGATAGCAGGATGTGTGATATCTGGATAAATAGCAGCCCAACCAATGAGAGGTGGCATCGCTCCTGAGATACTTCCAATCTCCGTATTATAAACTGTTCTTCTCTTACTCCACATTGTATAAGGGAAAATATAAAAAAATAAACCTAGTAATCCTAGAAATGCCGCTAAAGGAGTAGTTAATGCAAGAGCTAGTATTCCGAAAAAAGACATGAAGACCCCAAGCCAGAATACTGCTTTCGGTTTTATTTCTCCTGTTACTGTTGGTCTCTTTTTAGTTCTCTGCATGATAGAATCTATATCTCGATCATATAAATTATTAAAAGCTCCTGCTGCCCCTATTACTAGAGTAGAACCAATAAACGAAAATATTATTTCAGGTAATTTCTCAAATAGGCTGATTTGATATGTATATAATGACAATGTTAATCCTGCGAACATTGGAATCAGGTTTGACTTAATAATCCCTGTTTTAATTGTTTGTGAAAGTATTTTTGACCAAGGTTTGTTTTGCTTTATATTGATTTCTTCCTCTCTCATTGTTCTTCCCTCCCCTTATCATCTATATCGATTATAATGTAAAATAGATACTATGCAGGATATAAATACTATATGGTATATTAATGCTATATGGTATGATTGTCAAGAGAAGGAGGAGAAGAATGGTTAGACGAAGATTAACGCAAAAGGAGCGAAAAGAGGAAACAAGGAAATTACTCTTAGACTCAGCTGTTGAGATCTTTGCCGAATTTGGTTTTCACGGTGCTTCTGTGGATAAAATTGCAGAACATGCTGGATTTAGTAAAGGTGCAGTTTATGCTAATTTTAATTCCAAAGAAGAGCTCTTTCTGGCTCTATTGGAACGGCAAATGAATTTGCATGTAGAGAACATCCATCGAGTAATAGACCAACAATATTCACTTTCGCATTTTATTGAAAAAATGGATGAATACTTTAATTTGGTTAGAGAGGAAAATCGAACGTGGAGTATGCTTAATATGGAATTTCTTCTTTATGCGATGCGTAAAGAGTCAGTCCGTAATAAATGGTCTAATATGATAAGGCAATCAGTAGAACAAATATCCAAATCTATTGAAATATTAATGAAGAAAGAGAATCATGAGTTTACTCTTTCATCGGAAGAAATTGCATGGACAATTCTTTCGTTAGAAAATGGCATGGCTATATTCCATTATATTAATGAAGATAGTGTTCCCTTTGATCTATATGGAAAAGCATTAAAAAAATTGCTTCTTTCCCCACAAAAGGAAAATTAAAATAACTCTAATTCTACGGTTTTTAAATATATTAATCAAAAAAACTTTTAATGAATTGAATAAGTGGAATTGTTCAATTTGCTAATACTCAGTTATTAAAAATATTAGCTGTTAAAGGAACAATTCCACACCTTTATCCGATTTATAAAGTAAATAACAATATTTAGCAGTTTAGACTTTCAACTCGATAATCCGAATACCCAATAATTTTAACAATGAGTGACAATAAAGTTGTTTAATTTACAAAAATGTTGTTTAAAAACTTCATCTATATTGTTCCATTAAAGTAAAGGGTCAGTATAGTTTAACTATAGAATGATGAAAATACGTACTACCGTACGATCTTTAAAAAATGAAAGATTCATCTCGTTTTTCTATTTTAGAAAAAGACACTAGAGCTACTTATAAAGATGGCAATTAAGAATTGTCACTCCTAAAAGAAATCTAAACAGATGGTTTTATTGACATTGAATAAAACTCTAAAATTAAAGGACCGAGGGTATTTATGCTCTATGCTTGTTGTCACTCTTTTTCTGATCATCCTCATTATTTTTAGAGGGCAATCATTTATGTATGATTGCTTTTTTATTATGTATAGGAATAGTAATTAATTATGTGTTTTTAGGGACATGTACCTTTCCTTAAAGGTTCAATTTTTCATATATCTATTAAAGAAAAGATATGTAACTCAAAGGAGGTTTTTCATTTGATGCCTAGAAGATCCATGCCCCCTATTTTTCCTCGTGCTCCATTACGGCGCCCCCCAATAAAGCAAAATAAACAAGATTTCATGTCTTATTTTCGTACATCAGAAGGAAATTTAGATTTTATAAAGATTGCAGGAACGGCTCAACAAGCTAAGAAAATGTTTGATCAAATAAGTCCTCTAATTACAAAATTTCTTAAAAAATAGCCTATTATAAAAACATAAAGAAACCTACAAAAAAGTAGGTTTCTTTTGGCTTGTCGACAAAATTGCCAATCTGAAAAGAACCTATAGGCTCTTTAAAGATGTGTTGATTAAATCATTCATTGATCATTTATTCATTTTGCGAATCGAGAAAAGAGGATTCAAATAATGAATCAAGGATTTTTGGTTTTCTTTTTTAGAAAACGCGCCGTAGCGATCTATTACCTCAACAGGCTTTCCCTGATATCTTCGAACTAAATTTTGTATTTTATCTCTCCTTTCTGGCACAGTAAATGTTTGTACCAAGTGGATCTTTTAAAAAAGGACAGATCATTCCAATCTGTCCTTTGCCTTTCTGAAAATAAGCGAAACTAGCCATTCCGATTAAATGAGGAATTTAAGAAGGTAATTTAATGTTAACTTGTGGAGGAATTAATAACCGCCTAGACCTGTACAAGAACATCCTACAATGATAAGTAAGATGAATAAGACAACAACTAAGGTAAAAGCGCTCATATCTAACACCTCCTATTTATTGTTTATGTTTTTTATAAGAACGTTAGGCTTTATTAGTTAGCTCCAACTCCAAATAGAAGTTCCTACAATAATTAATAAAATGAACAATACAACAATCAACGCAAAATTGAAGCCACCGCCACCGTAGCCACCGTAGCCATATCCTGCACCGCCATATCTTCCACATCCCCAACACATAAATGTTTCACCCCCCCTATTGAGTATGAAGGGATTACTAAACTTCAATCCCTACTTTTAAATTATGCTCTCAAAAAATAGTTGGATTGGACAAACTCACTAATCGATAAGAAAATTCAATATTTACCCTATTAATGTTATTGGATTGCATTTCTGATCATTTTTTTAGATTCAACAAAGGCTAAAAGCGCATGTTATGACATGCGCTTTTAGTAAAGATGAAGGAGGTGCATATATTTATCGGTGGCTACTTAGGAGACTTTTGTCTCCCATGTTATAAGATATGCAAAATATCATAAATGATAATGGACAAGGGTGGATGTAAACGCGGAATTTTTAGCAATGAATTATTAAATATCTATCATATTGGATGTATTCCTTTCGAGGATGAGGACGGATATTACGAATATTATTCCACTCAGACAAAAGAATAATAACTGTGAGAATAGATGATTGAGAGGCTTCACCATGAGCATCAAGATCCACAAATGAAGGGCTTGAATCTATAGAAGCAGTAAAAATCGAACCATACCCGTGTTCGCTTATATCACTATTCATCCCTGGTGCGATATTGGTGACTCATTAATTCACCAAGACAATTAAAAAGACCAAATCAGTATGCGATTTGGTCTTAGAATTGATATGCTATTTTTAGGTCTTGATAATCATCAACATCAGCTTTTTTGTTTATGTTTATATTGTTGCACAGCTTCTGAATAATGGTTGAGAATCGTTTCTTTCTCTAGTGAAAGGTGTTCGTGCAAATAATCAATGACTGCGGCGTCTTCCGCTAATCCCGCAGCAAATTGGCGTTTTAAAAATCGCTCAGCTTTTTCTAGACTTTGAAATGACTCGTTCTTACCATCTTCGTAAGAAATCACCCATTTATGTTCGTCGTTCGCAAAAAGGAAAAACCATTTTTCTTCATTGTTTTTAAAAAAGAAGCCTCTTTCTTGTTCTTTTGTATTGTATTGATTTTGTTCGACATCATGGTAAATGGGCGGTAAGCCAAAAGCATTTACAACAAAGAGTGGAAACGTTTTATCGTCGACAAAACAGCCAGATGCTTTCGGATGGCCGCCTCCGCCAAATTGCTTCGCAAACTCTGCCACATTGATCGTATCATGAATCGTCCGAAATCCGATATGTTTCGTGCCGAGGTTGACCATTGCGACAAGGTCTAAATGCGGACACCGCTTTGATAAGGCATTCCCTAACTCCGATATATACCGCTCTGCAAACACAACACCGACACAATGGTCATTGATCCAAAGTTGAACCATTTGTTTTTGTTTCATGCGAATATACCGATTGATTTTCTTTTCTTCCAAATTAAGAATAAGCTCTTCCGTCTCCGTTAACGAAAATGGAGCATTTGCAGTTAGGCGCTCTTTCATTTGATCAAAAAATTCATCAATTCCTAAAATCGAAAACAAATCATTGAGCCGTTTTGCTTGCACATTATTCGTTTCTTCCCATTCCCATGTATCATATTGGCGAACGAGGTCGACAAACTCGTCAAGCGTTTCGTTACGCTCTAATTTTTGTTCGCGAACAAGGTATTCATAAAATAATGACGTCGCACAAGTCTTTTTTCCAGACTCATCAGTAGGTTGAACCCATCCCCACGGGTATTCATTAAAATGCAAAGCGGTAATGTGATGATCAATCACCTGTACATGTTTCCCGGCCGCAAATCGTTCCGCCAGTTTTTTTTCAACATCTGCTCCAACCGCTAAATCTGTAATAAATATGTGTGCTTCGTCATGTTCTTCGTTTTCAATAAATTGCTGCACTCGTTCGTCTAAGTTCCGATATGAACAATAAGAAATGCTTACCTCATCCTCAAAGGCGATTTTCGCCAACAGTCCACAACCAATTCCATCTAAATCGCTGTCCGTAAACAGTTTAATCATCGCCGATCCTTCCTTTTCTTTATCATCATTCCCATTCTTTGATGATTTGTTACAAACTTTTGTACAACAATTTTTTTAAAAGCGGAAACAATATGTCAGGCAATTGTTCTACGTTCGGAACGAGAATGCTATGTTTTCCATAAATATTTTGAATCGTTGTTTGTTGGCCTTCGTCGATATCTCCGTTAGCCAAAAAGACGTTAATGACTTCAATTCCATGTTTTCGCGCTTCTAGCACCGCTTCATGGGTGTCGATAATTCCGTTTTGTTCGTATCCAAATGCCGCTGGTTCTCCGTCGGAAAACACAAGTAAAAATTTTTGCTTTTCAGTGCGCTGCAACAGCTGTTCTGTCATGATGCGAATTGCAAAGCCATCACGGTTATCTTCTTCTGGTTCCAGTTGCATAATTTTTGCACCGCTCTGTTTTTTTAGTGACTCAGAAAATGAAATGACCGTTTGAAAATAATTTGGCTGCTTTGTTTCAGTTGCTTCGTTCGGATCTTCCCAAAACCCGACAATTTGATGGGGAACAAACACGGATTTCAATGCCTCATGAAACAAAATAATCCCCCGTTTCGTTTCTTCCATTTTATCGTGCATGGACGCAGAACAGTCTACAAGCAACGTAAACACCGCATCAATTTGTGCAGACGGCTCATGCTTTTTATAAAATAGTCGTGGCTGTTCATCGGTCCATAATCGAAGCAATTTTTTATGCAAGCGGCCAAAATGTAAGTCGGTGCGCGGTAATGTCTTTTTATGCTCTAATGTTTTTTCGATCATTTGTTTGAGTTTTTTCTGGTACGGTATAATTTCTGCTTTCTTTTTCTCGTACTCAGCCATTTGCTGAAAAGAAGGGGGATTTGGAGATAAAAAGATCGCTTGTGCATAGCGATTTTCTTTTCCATAAACATAGCCCTCTCCGCTTTTACGAACGTCACGTTTTTGCTCGTATGCGCTTCGTTTTGCATAATCGTTTTGTGTGCTTTTTCGAGCGGAACCTTGAACAATCGCTAACGCTTGATCCCCTTCTTCCCCCTCGCGCACCCCTTCTCCTAATAAATCTGTTTGTGAGCCTTGTTCAAGCTCAAACCGCAAGAAGCTTTTTGTCATGTCACTTGTTTCCCGATGCCATGTCGGTAACGTTTCTTCATGAATGTCTTCGTCTCCCTGTTTCTCTTTATCGAGCACATCGCAATTGTTTAGCGGATCTTTTCGTTTAAGGTCATCAATTGTAAATGCCGGTTCTTCAAGTTCATAGCCATGCTCGGGAAGATAAAAATACGTATTCAACATATCATTTTCTAACACCCCATCAAGTGCATCGATGAGGGTGAATGTCACACGAGCTATGTCTTTTGTAGAAACGGCATCAAAAAATTGGCTGATCGTTTGGCGAATCCAAGGCATCATACGGTTGATGTTTTCGTGAATGGACGGTACATCTTCAAGTGGTGATTCTGATGTTAATAATAAGTACATAACATTAAATAAGGCATCGGTATGAACGCTTTTGACAAGGTTGACGTTTGCTTGACTTTGAAAATAGCGTCGGTACACTTCGCGGCGAACACGAAACCACTTTTTTGTTCCCGGGCGTTCTTTTTTACAAATTTCTTCGAGACGTAAATCTTCGGCAAGCATAAATAGTTGTTTGGCAAAGTTGGGAAGAGATGTGGCTTTGACTTGCTCGATGAAGGCCACCACTTCGGAAACATCCGTATGAAAAAGGTTCCCGATTGCCCGCAAGCATACATCGCTTTTTAAACCGTTTACTTTTTCTTCGATTGGTCGATTGTCCCAAAAATAGCTGACGTACAGTTTGCGGTTTCGGAAATCAAGGTAGGATTGATAACCGAATTCGACTTCCCAATCGCTTTGTTTTGTCAATGTTTTCGCTAAATCTGATAGCTGCATGAACAAAAATGAATCGATTTTTTTGTCATTAAATTGGATGAACCGTTTCATGGATGATCCCTCACTCAAAGAGCGTTTCCGCGATGTTTTGCACCGCCGCTTTTTCCCGTTCATCCTCTAGTTTTTCGATAATTCCGCGCTGAATAGCACGAAGCGGTGGCAAGTACACGGCTAAATCACACGTATCGATGAGCGCTCTAATGGAAGCGGCTTCCTCAGAAATGTGTCCATGTTTGGCTTGCGTAATTAAGTCGGCGGATAGTGTCACAAAGCGATCAATGAGCGTTTTGTCCGTTAATTTTGTCTGTGCCATTAACACCGATTTTAATGTATCTCCTTGAATATACGGAACATCGATAACAACAAAGCGGTTTTTTAGCGCTTCGTTCAGCGGCACCGTACCGACATAGCCTTCATTGATGGCAGCAATAACTCCAAATGTCTCTTTTGCCTTGATGACTTCCCCTGTAAATGGGTTTGTGATCATTTTTCGATAGTCTAATACCCCGTTTAAAATCGGTAATGTTTCCGGTTTGGCCATATTAATTTCATCAATATATAACAAATGCCCTTTTGTCATTGCCTGAATAACAGGACCTGGAATAAACTCAATGGTCGTTTTTCCGTCGCGATTTTGAATCGTCTTAAAGCCAAGCAGTGCTTCCGCATCTAAATCGACGGAGCAGTTAACACTATGCATCGGTTGGCCGAATAAAAACGATAACGTTTCCGCTAGTTTCGTTTTTCCAGAACCCGTCGGCCCTTTTAATAATACATTTTTCCCAAGTGACAGCGCCACGATGGCGTCGTATAAAATCGATTCATCGGCTGGAGTATAGCCTCCTTTTCCGATGAGATCGGCATTTTCGCTATTAGAAAATTGCTGTTTTCTATGTTGAATGATTTGTTCGATGTCATACGGCAGTGATGTAAGCTTCACGATGTATTCGTCCTTTCTCTTGTTTTCATAAATACGTTATTATTCTACTAGATAAATGACAGTGACGCAAAAAAAGATGATTGTTTTATATAAAAATATTATGTAAACAAAAAGAAAAAGGAGAGCTTTGCAAATATGTAAAAATGCTCTCCCATTAGCTGAAATTGTCCTTAATCGCTTTTCGAATGAGCGCTTCACAGCGGTCTAATTCCGCTTTTAATTGCCTTTTATACAACTTCGCTTTTTCATAGCCGCCATCGGCAAACCGATAATACACTACCTCTTGATATTTCATTCCTTCCTTCTTTTGTTTGACTTGTTTTAAAATCCCGTCTTCGATTAAGTCATGGAGCGCTTTATATACTTCAGAGTGGTTCGGCTTGTAGCCATATGGCTTAAACTCTTGCCGAAGCACATCTAATATTTTGAGTCCGTATAGACGTTCTTGTTCTGTCAATGTGATTAAATACAATTTTAAAAACGCACGTTGTTTTAAAAGAAAACCGCTGGATGTTCGTTTTTCACCCATTGATTGATTTCACCTCTTTCGAACAAAGATTCTTTTCTTTTATTGTACTAATTCCATTGTATTAATGAAAATCCTGCTTTTTGTGTTTGTTTTTTATTTAGAACATAGTTTTATTAGTAGGATACAGTAAAAAAAGGAAGAAAGAGTTTCCCCTTTCTTCGTTCAATGAAAGACGATCGTTTTATTGCCGTAAATAATGACGCGATCTTCTAAATGCCATTTTAACGCGCGGGAAAGTACGGTTTTTTCAATAATTCGTCCAATTCGTTTTAAATCTTCCGGATGATGTCGATGGTCAACCCTCGCCACGTCTTGTTCGATAATCGGGCCTTCATCTAAATCATCAGTTACATAGTGCGATGTCGCGCCGATTAACTTTACGCCACGTTCATAGGCGCGTTCGTATGGTCTGGCTCCGACAAAAGCCGGCAAAAAGGAATGATGAATGTTAATGATTCGTGACGGGAACTCAGCGACAAAATTTGGCGACAAAATTTGCATATAACGAGCAAGAACAATAGTATCAACTTGATATTCTTTTAATAATGATAATTGTTTCTGTTCTGCTTCCGATTTATTTTCTTTTGTGACAGGAATGCAGTAGTAAGGAATCCCAAGTGATTCCACACTATTTCTCATATGTTCGTGATTGCTGATGACAAGTGCAATATCAGCAAGCAACTCCCCTGCCTGCCATTCCCATAACAACTCTAGCAAGCAATGTTCTTCTTTTGAAACGAAAATCGCAATTCGTTTAATATCGTTATGTAAATGAAGTCGCCAGTTCATTTGAAACGACTGAGCAATTGATGTAAATCCGTTTTCGATTTCTTGCTTTCTTTCCGCAATGTTTGGGCAATCGAATTCAATTCGCAAGAAAAACGTGCCACCTTCAGGATCGGTGGAATATTGACTAGATTCTACGATATTTGCACCTTGTTCGTATAAAAAAGATGTAACTGCTGCAACAATTCCCGGTTTGTCTGGGCATGAAATTACTAAACGGGCGCGATTTTGGTAGTTTTGTAAAAACGTTTGCCAACGACGTTCTCGAAATGTGTGCATGTTTGCTGTTCCTCCTATTATGACAATTTTTTATTCATCATACAAAAAAACGGTCGGAATTCCAACCGTTTTTTATTTAAACAAAGACAAATATTGTCCGTATCCTTCTTTTTCTAAATCTTCTTTTGGAATAAATCGCAATGCCGCCGAATTAATACAATAACGAAGTCCCGTTGGTGCCGGACCGTCGTTAAAGACATGACCAAGATGAGAATCGGCTTGGCGGCTGCGGACTTCGGTACGAATCATCCCGTGACTAAGATCTAGCTCAGTTTTAATATTTTCCGGATGAAGCGGCTTAGTAAAACTTGGCCAGCCACAACCGGAATCAAATTGGTCCAACGAACTAAATAGCGGCTCTCCTGATACAATATCGACATAAATCCCTTCTCGTGTATTATTCCAATATGGATTATCAAATGGCGGTTCGGTTCCGTTTCTCTGCGTCACCTCGTATTGCAGAGGAGTTAGTTTTTTTCGCAACATCTCATCCCGTTCTTTATCAAGCCAGTGCTTTTTCAAAAAAGCGTCGCGTCCAGAACCGACTCGGTAAAGCTTATAACGAATCGGATTTTTCTTATGATAATCTTGATGATAATTTTCTGCTGGATAAAACGTTGAAGCAGGCAAAATTTTGGTTACAATCGGTTTGGAGAAACGACCGCTTTCTTCTAATTCGCGTTTCGATTTCTCCGCTAAGCGGCGTTGTTCCTCGCTATGGTAAAAAATCGCTGTTCGGTATGATTCACCGCGATCATGAAACTGCCCGCCCTCATCGGTTGGGTCAATTTGTCGCCAGTAAATATCGAGCAGTTTTTCGTAAGGAAAAATGTCCGGATCAAACGTAATTTGCACTGCCTCATAATGGCCGGTTGTTTGTGTGCACACTTCTTCGTACGTTGGGTTTTCTTTGTGGCCGCCTGTATATCCCGATACAACTTTGATAATCCCCGGCTGTTCTTCAAATGGCGATACCATGCACCAAAAACAGCCGCCGGCAAACGTGGCTAATTCGTATCCCATCCGTCACCATACCTCCTTTTCTTTATAATACCCGAAAATAACGAAAAAGGCATCTCTTGTGAACGGGAGAGATGCCTTTTCAAGTTATTTCGTTAAATCACCAGCTGGTCCAAAAAATTCATAGTGAATTCGTTCTTCCGGTACGCCCCATTCTTTTAAGGCGTGATAGACCGTTTTCATAAACGGAATCGGACCGCAGCAATAAAAGTTTGCCTTTTTCTCATGAACAACTGATTGAAGCCAAGGCCAATCAATGAATCCTTCCTTCGCAAAATAAGGATTTTGTCGATCCTTATCAGAAGGAGATTGATAGCACACATAATAAGAAAGTGTTGGATGTTGTTCCGCTAAGCGGCGCATATGCCCATCAAACGCATGAACATTTCCGTTGATTGCCGCGTGAATAAATGTCACGTTCCGCTTTGGTTGCCGCTCGACAAGCGTATTGACCATGCTGAGTAGTGGTGTAATTCCAACTCCGCCGCTTATGAGAACTACCGGCGTATCATCCGTTATATCAAGCGTGAAAACGCCTGCTGGGGCGCTTAATTCTAATATATCTCCTGCATGGATATGTTCATGTAAATAGTTGGAAACAATTCCTGCTGGTTTTTCCTCGGTCGCTGCTTCTCGTTTTACACTAATGCGATAATACTCTTTTCCTGGTGCATCCGACAAACTGTATTGGCGAATATGCGTGTATGTCTCGCCAGGAATGCGAACTTTGACACTAACATATTGCCCCGGTAAAAACTCGCTAATATCGCCACCGTCTTCCGGCACTAAATAAAAGGACGTAATTACATCGCTTTCTTTCACTTTTTTCTGTACAACAAACTTGCGGAAGTCTTTCCATCCTCCGCGTTTCGTCGCCGCTTCGTTGTACATTTGTTCTTCTATTTGAATAAACACATCAGCAATCACTTCGTATGCTTCTTTCCACGCTTCGATAATGTCATCGGTCGCCGCATCACCTAATACATCCTTAATCGCTAATAGTAAGTACTTTCCGACAATCGGATAATGTTCCGGCTTCACTCCTAAGCTTCGGTGTTTATGAGCAATTTGTTTGACAACCGGTAAAATCATCTCCAAACGGTCGATATGTTGGGCTGCCTCATATACTGCGGCTGCGAGCGCCTTTTGTTGCCGCCCTTGTTTTTGATTGACATGGTTAAAAATGTTGAGTAGTTCTGGATGATTGGACAACATGAGTTGATAAAAATGCTTTGTAATCTGTTCTCCGTGCTCTTCAAGAACAGGAACGGTAGATTGGACGATTTGAATCGTTTTTTCACTTAATAGTGGCTTTGTCGTACTCATTCCTATATCCCCTCGCAAAAAAAGATGTATTTTATATACATCTTTATTGAAGCATATAGTTTATCTAAAAGCAATATTTCAAATACATCTTTAATGAATTGTTCACAATTGAATGATTTTAAAATTGAAGCTTTTTTATGCTAAAATGAACGATAGAACAAGACTTTAAAGGTGTGAATATCATGCAGTTAACAAACTATACAGAGTATGCCCTGCGCGTACTCCTCTTTTTAGGAACGCTCGAAGCCGGGGAAAAAACGAGCATTAAAGAAATTTCCCAGGCATTTGCAATTTCAGAAAATCACTTAAGCAAAATTGTGTATGAACTTGGGAAGCTGGGATTTATCGAAACAATCCGCGGACGAAACGGGGGCATTCGCCTTGCTATGCAGCCAGAAGAAATTCGAATTGGTGCGGTTGTTCGAAAGACAGAAGATAATCTATCCCTTGTGGAATGTTTTGCTAGTCACGGAAACCATTGTGTCATTACTCCTGTCTGTCAATTAAAACACGTGCTACATGAAGCGCTAGAAGCGTTTTTGTGTGTACTTGATTCATATACATTAGCGGATTTACTTCATAATAAACAAAGCTTGCAAACAATTTTCAAACAAGTTTGAGGTTTGCTTATCATTTAGGAGCAAACCTCTTTTATTTTTCCGTTTTTTATACATACTAATAAAAATAGGTGATACAATGAAACAGGTAGAGAAAGCCACGTGCTTACAGCTTCTATAGGGATTCCAGCTGGTCAATAATGAAAAAAGAAGCAATCCCAATCCGAACGTGTGGAGATATTCGACACAGACCAATGGCTCTCTGTTTAAATGAATCTCCTTCGTTTGTCACATTTCGCAAAATATATTAATATTAGAAAGGTATGAGAAAAACTAGAGATTGTTGAAGGAGGTTACAATGAAGCACGTATCAAAGCCATTACCACCTTATATGAAAACAGAAAACGGTGAACTTTGGTTAACAGAAGATGATCGTGAAAACTTAAAAATCAGCTATCGGATTAAAGACATCATTTTTTCCGAGCAGTCTCCATTCCAACATGTAATGATTTTGGACTCCTACGATTTCGGAAGAATGCTCGTTCTTGATGGAGTTGTACAAACAACGTCGATTGACGGTCATATTTATAATGAAATGATTTCTCATGTTCCACTTCAATTCCATCCAGCACCGAAAAAGGTATTAATTATCGGCGGTGGAGATTGTGGTGCAGCCAGAGAAGTGGCGAAATATGAACAAGTCGAGGAAATTCACCTCGTTGAGATTGATGAGATGGTCGTTACTTCATGCAAAAACTATCTTCCAGATGTTTCTGGTAATCTTTCGGATCCACGCGTCCGTTATGTATATACTGATGGAGTTGCTTTTGTGAAAGAGCATGTTAATACGTATGATGTGATTATTATTGATTCCTCTGATCCAGTTGGACCAGCGAAAGAACTGTTTTCATATGACTTTTATGCAAGTGTCCGTCGCGCATTAAAAGAAGACGGGCTTATGGTTTGTCAAAGCCAGTCTCCGATTTTTCATATGGATGTATTAAAACAAACGTACGCAAATATTTGTCAATTATTCCCGTATGCGTCGATTTATACCGCAACCGTACCAACATATCCTGGTGGGTTATGGAGTTTTACCATCGGGGCAAACATTCCTCTTTCACTTCCGGAAACGACGTCCTTACCATCTGATACAAAATATATTAATGAAGCGGTGCTTAAACAATGCTTCCAGTTGCCGCAATTTATGCGGAAGGAGCTTGTTTAATCCTTCACAAAAAAAGAGCAGTCAGATATCTGACTGCTCTTTTTGAATAAAAAGTACATTTCATCTAAATGGCGACCATCTCCTCACGACGCTTCAATCCCACTGCAGCGGGAGGATATGCTGCCGGACATTCGGCCGGCCACAAAACGTGACAGAGCCGAATTCAATGAACCCTTCCTCGCTGGCCCTCTGAAACGCTTCGAGGATAGGAGATCATCACCCATCCAAAGTATGATTGGCAACAAGTGAAAGCGTGATATCATCAGCAGGCGGATTATGTAATCCGGCACGTACATCACGATAATAACGTTGGAGCGGATGAGATGAAAATAAACTTTGTCCTCCGACTACGCGCATCGCTAAATCAACAACTTTCACTGCTGTATTTGTGGCGACATATTTAACAACGGCGAGTTCTTGTTTCATCTCGGCTCGTTTCTCTGGATTGCGATCCCATTGATCGGCGATCGAATACATAAAATGACGTGAGGTCATGAGGTTAATGTCAATCTCTGCGATTTTTCTCCGCACTTCCGGCACGTTGGCAATCGGGTGGGGCAAGCTGTTTGGCTGATACGTTTTTGCAAATGCAATCGCTTCATTGCGCGCCGCGATGGCAATGCCTAAATAACAAGCAGGAATATGCAATAACCACCCTTGTGGCTGGCCTTTTTTCTGTGGTGATAATCTTTCCACAAGGGCCTCTTCTTCCACTTCTACATACTCGAGTATTAAGTCATCGCTCCTTGTTCCTCTCATCCCGAGAGTATTCCATGTTTCTTCAATTTTGAGGCCATCAGCGGATTTCGGAATAAGGAAATTAGCTACTTCCCCCGTTTCTTTAATGGTGGCGGACACGATAAAATAATCAAGCGCCGGAGCGAGCGATGTATACGTTTTCCGACCATGAATCACCCAGCGGCCATTTCGCTTTTCTGCTGTCGTTTCCGGCTTTCCGCCGCGCGCAGGACTTCCTGTTGCTTTCTCCGATTGAGCGCTGTTAAGTAGCCGTTGCTCTTCAACAATTTCTTTGCACACACGCGCAAACAAGGATGGATTCCACTTTTTCTCTTCCGCAAGATTCATGACGAGTCCTAAGTGCCAACCAAGCGATAAAGCCGTAGCTCCGTCTCCTTGCGCAATCGTCTCTTGAACTAGTAAAAATTCATAGAGAGAAATTTCTTCCCCTCCGTATTGTTTAGGAACGGTAAGAGAAAGAAAACGCGCTTTTTTTAGGTCGGTAAAATTTTCGAATGGAAATGTTGCCTGTTCGTCATACCAATGAGCGCGCTTCCGAAACTGTTCTGCTAGCTGTGCTGCTTGTTCATGCAGTCGTTTCTCCCGTTCGGTGCGAAGAAATAAATGATATAACTCGCTCATGACTCTCCCCTTTTCTTTTTTTCATTTGTTCTTCATTTTACCCGTTATCCAAGAAGAATGAAAATGATATGCAGCTTAAAGCGCAAATAACTGACGAACATCTCTGTCATCTTGATGATGATAAAACTCATTTTTTGTTTGATCATACATATATTCTTGTTTCCACTCGCCTTTATGCCGCGTAATGAGTCGAATGGCACGAACGATTTCGTATATTTCTTCGTTTGTCATAATCGGATGAACAGAAATCCGCACCCATCCCGGTTTGTACAACAAATTACCCGCTTTGACTTGTTTCATGATTTCATGTGATGTTGCTTGGTCAATATTCAACAAATAATGACCATACGGACCTGCGCATGAGCATCCTCCACGCACTTGAATGCCGAAGCGGTCATTCAATACTTTGACAACTAAGTTATAATGCATTCCTTCAATAATAAATGAGACAATGCCAAGCCGGTCTTCCCTCTTTCCTTCTAAAATACGAACCCCGGGAATTCGCTTCATATGCGATAAAAGTAATGTCGCTAATTCTTTTTCCCGTTGCAAAATACGATCAACGCCCATTTTTTCTTTCAGCTTAATGGCTAATGCGGCCTTAATCGTTTGTAAAAATGGCGGTGTCCCTCCATCTTCACGCGATTCAATATCATCGACATATTGATATTCTCCCCATGGATTAGTCCATAGTACAGTTCCGCCCCCCGGATGATCAGGAATACGATTTTTATATAAGCGTGCATTAAAAATGAGCACGCCAGCACTACCTGGCCCTCCTAAAAATTTATGGGGCGAAAAATAAATGCCGTCTAATTGTTCCAGTGGATCATCTGGATGCATATTGATGGAAACGTATGGAGCTGAAGCAGCAAAATCGATAAAGCAAATCCCTCCATGTTCGTGCATGACTTTTGCTAGCGTATGATAAGGAGTTTGAATACCTGTGACATTCGAGCAAGCAGTAAATGCGCCGATTTTTAACGGTCGATGGGCGTATTGTTGCAACAGTTCTTGTAAATGATCGATATCGACATCGCCGTTTGCTGTTGGCCGAATCGTGACGACATCTCCGATCGTCTCCATCCATGATAACATATTGGAATGATGCTCCATATGAGTGATAAAGATGATCGGTCTTTTGTCTTCAGGGAGTTGTATATAGGACTTGAGTTGTTCAGGTACACGTAACCCAAGTAAGCGTTGAAGCTTATTAATGGCACCGGTCATTCCTGATCCTTCCATAATTAATATATCATCTTGTCCCGCGTTAACATGATGTTTGATAATTTCTTTCGCTTGTTTGTACGCTAGTGTGATTTTTGTACTTGCAATATTCGATTCCGTATGCGTGTTGGCAACATACGGACCTAATTCTTCTATGATTTTTTGTTCAATCGGCTTATAAAGACGTCCGCTTGCTGTCCAGTCAGCATAAATCATTCGCTGTTGTCCGAAAGGGGAGGTAAACGGATAATTCGTTCCAATGGTCGCCTCACGAAATGGTTGAAAGTACGCTTCTAACTCTCCACGGCATATAAACGTCGTATCTCCAATAGTTGCTTTGATTTCCATTGTGGTTCCTCCTTCCTGTACTTTTTACTCATACAGTATGTGAGGAGCGGAAAAATGGTCAATAAAAAAAGCTGTCATAAATAAGGAACAGCTGTACAGACGGCGGAAAATTGTTTATTTCTTACGATATAGGAAACTCATCATAGAGCTAACAAAAAATATTATTTTTGATCAAGACAATCGCTTATCAAGTGTGTTTCATAGTGAAAAAACAAATAAAAACGGAAAAGAGCTAGAATATTCTATACAAAAACAATTAATGAAATACTGGTGTTTTTTATGAGCATTGGTGCAATCAGTTTTTATTCAGCATAATGGGAACAAGAAAAGTTGTCCATATGATTTTGAACAACAAAACAAAAAGGAATTAGAGCGGTTTTTCTCTAGTTCCTTATTGATATTTGTAATTATTAAAAGGGATGTTCAATATCATACCGTTATTAAAACATTCGGATTGTAAGAGGCGGCTGGCGTCGTAGGGGACTGACTATTTCCAACAGTTAATCATATATTCGTTGTGCTATTTCACTTGTTCTGAATCGGAGAGAACATAACATTGCAGTCTCTCTCGTAAATCGTCGGGAAGGTATTCGCTTTGCTGTGTCTCGAAATTAAAATAAACAACGGCTGCTTCGCCAAGAGCAATCAATGTTCCTGTTTTCGCATCCAAAATGCGATGAACGAGCTGAAAACTTTTATTGCCGATTTTTGAGACGTTTGTTTCGATTTTCAGTGTTTGCCCGAAATACGCTTGATTGACGAAATCACATTTCGCAGAAGCAAGAATAAATCGCCATGTTGTAACGTCTGTTCCGTAGCCTAATTGCTCAAACAGACGAATCCGCGCTTCTTCTAGATAAACGAAATAACTCGTATTGTTCACATGTCCAAGCGCATCTGTCTCACTAAAACGCACTGTTACGTTTGTAACATGGGTTGCCATACGATCACCCCTTCTTTTATTGACTAGTCAGTATGCAATAGTTATTTCTTTTATCATAGCGAGAATGGTTTCTTATTTCAATAATATTTTGTAAATTTATATTTGGTTATTTAGAACATAGTTTGTATAAATAATATAATAACCGATGGAACAAACCATCGGCTTTTATTTACGCCAAAAATATCGGAGCGATCACGTAGCTAATTAAAGAAAGACCGCCGCACAATAAAGAAATTTTTAGTTTATACTTTGCATATTCCATTAAGTCTAAATCCATGATTGAAGCAGTTGTAATCGTCGTATCCCCTAATGGAGAAGCAAAAGCGCCGAATGTCCCGCTTGCAAATACTGCGCCAATCGTCATGGGCAACGATGCTCCTGTCGCCGCTGCTAATGTAACACCAAGCGGCATAAAGAGCCCCCATGTCCCCCAAGATGTTCCGATAAAATAGGAAATTGATGAACCAAGAGCAAACATCGTAGCCGGAACAATTTCTTTCGGAAGCAATGTCCCAAACGTAGACGAGATATACCGCGAGAATCCCAAATCCTCCGCTGTCAGCGACAACGCCCAAACAAGGAGAAGCATGCCGATCGGTGCCATGAGTTGATTTCCACCATCAAAAAAGTGATAAATGAGCTCATGAAGCGGCTGACGACGAAATAAATAAAACAGCGTGGTGATGATGATCGTGACAAAAAGCGCAAGCAGCATCGCTAACGTTGCATCTGCTGTGGAAAAGGCTGCTAAAATTGTATTTGCTCCTTTTTTACTTCCGTCATACCAAAAGAAAAATATCGTCAATACAAGAACGAGAAAAAGCGGAAAAAATAGATGAAGCGGTTCACCGACGACTAATGCAAGCTCTTTTTTCAATCCTAATCGGTGAAATTGATTCGTTTCCCCTTCTGCTCTTTCCCTCCCTTCTTTCCCGATCCGAATATTCATAAATGTTGTCACTAATCCTACGATAAGAGCAATGATCGCAAAAAAATTATATGGTAAGCTGGCAAGAAAAAGTTGATACGCTGACGTCTTCACTCCATTTTGGTTGAGCGCTCCTTCAACAACAGACGTCATAAAGCCGACAAATGCCGTTGCGGCCGGTAACAACACGATAATCGGTTCAGTTGAAACATCGATAATATACGCCATTCTCCGTTTATCGATCCGAAACTTTCCGAGAATCGATTTCATGACTGGACCGATTAACATAGTGCGAAACATCGGAGTAAAAAATGTAAATGGAACAGTAAGCCATATAAACAATAACATACGATGCTTCGAATGAAGCTTTTGACTAATCCATTGAACAAACCCTTTGATTCCACCAGTAATTTGCATCATACCAATCAGCGCGCCGAATAAGTACAGAAACATGACAACTTTCACATGTTCGATATCTGTTATCGTCTGTAATAATGCATTTACAGCCCTTTTAATCGCATAGAGCCAATGCTTCTCTAAGCAAAAAGCTCCAACAATCAGCCCTATTACGAGCCCCGGCAATATTTCGCGAAGCCAAATCGAGAGTGGAATGACAATCAGAAATGGCAATAACGAAATCCATGTTCCTTGCAACGTATTCACCACCTTTGTCGTTACAAGGATAGCCATAAATGAGAAAAACTATTACAGTTCTTAATTTGATTATTTAAAACATAGTTTAATTAAATAAAATACAAAAACAGCACTTGCCCGCTTGCAAGTGCTGTTCAATGATTTCTTCTCGCAAAATCAACAAAGCGAAATTTATCTAGTCGGTGTCGTGATTCCGTAAATTGAAACAAACTGGCATCATCTAAATAAACAAAATTTTTCACGACAACGACATGATCATACCCGTTTAAGTCTAAATATTTTCGGTCCTCGTCAGTCACTTTGTCGACAAACATTTCTTTTTTTGCAAAGCTGATTTTCAATTTTAATTTATTTTCAATATACTCGTATATGGAATCCTCACAAATCGCCCGCGTCAAAACAGGAACAAATTTTTTATGAAAAAAATCTTTGTCTAAAATAATGTGTTCTCCATCGATTTTTCGAGAACGAACGACTTTCCATATCTCATCTTTGTTCGTTACATGCAAATGCTTTTTTAAATATTCTCCCGGCTTGATGACCTCTAATTCATGAACAATCGTTTTCGCCGGCGTTTTCATTTTTTGTGCCAACTCTTTAAAGCTGACTAAGCCCGATACAGGAAAATCGTATTTTCCAACATCAAGAACGATGGAACCTTTTCCCTTCATTTTTTGAATATACCCGTGTTCAGATAACAGATTGAGCGCTTTGCGAATCGTTTCCCGCGATGTTTCATATTGCTCGGCTAATTCGTTTTCCGATGGAAGTTTATCATAGGGTTTCCAATGTCCTTGGCGAATTTTTGAGACAATATCATGATAAATGGATAAATATTTGTTTTCATACATATCGATCACCGACATGTATTGTATCATGATTTCGTTAAGTAATAAACAATCGCTTCATACGGGCGCAAGACGATTGTTTTAAACTGCTCTGGTGAATCCTCATAGTTCGAAAGCAAAATTTGACTTGTATATCCGCTCACATCTACTTCGCTTGGAAGAATAAACGTCGTCTCTTTTCCATAAAAGTTATTGACAACAAGAAGCTTCTCATTTTTCCCGTTTCGTATATAGGCAAAAATGTCTGGATGATCTTCAAGTAATAGTTGATAATCACCTGTTGTAATAATGTCATATTGTTTTCGTAATTGGATAAGGAGTTGGTAATGATAAAAAATCGATGTCGGATCCGCAAGCGCATTTTTGACATTAATGTCTTTGTAGTTTGATGCCACACGAATCCAAGGCGTACCCGTTGTAAATCCTGCATGCTCACTGTCATCCCACTGCATCGGGGTGCGTGAATTATCGCGTGACTTTCGCTTTAAAATGTCAAGTACTTCTTCTTTTGATTTTCCTTTTTCTTGTAAAATTTTGTACATGTTTAACGATTCGACATCCCGATAATCTTCAATTCGCTCGAATTTCGGGTCGGTCATGCCGATTTCTTCTCCTTGGTAAATATAAGGTGTTCCTTGCATCATATGAATGACCGTCGCGAGCATTTTCGCTGATTCCTTATGATACTTCCCGTCATCTCCATACCGTGACACAATGCGCGGCTGGTCATGGTTGCACCAAAATAGTGCGTTCCATCCGCCGCCTTTATGCATTTCCACTTGCCATGTCGATAAAATTCGTTTTAAAGCTAGAAAATCAAAATCGGCTACTGCCCATTTTTCCCCATTCGGATAATCGACTTTTAAGTGATGAAAATTAAATGTCATATTTAATTCTTTGCGCTCTGGGTTTGTATATTTGATGCAATGGTCAATCGTTGTCGATGACATTTCCCCGACCGTCATAATGTCGTATTTCGAAAACACTTCCCGATTCATTTCTTGCAAAAATTCATGAATGCGCGGCCCATCAGTATAAAACTTTCGCCCATCTCCCGGAGGTACAGAACCGTCATCATCTAAAAATCGCTGATCTTTCGACAACAAATTAATGACATCTAAGCGAAATCCATCAATACCTTTTTGAAACCAAAAATGCATCATCTCATAAACGCGGCGGCGAAGTGCTTCGTTCTCCCAGTTCAAATCCGCTTGCGTCACGTCAAATAAATGCAAGTAATATTGTCCTGTTTGTTCATCGTACTCCCAAGCCGATCCTCCAAACTTTGATTCCCAGTTCGTTGGAGCACTACCATCGGCTTTTCCATCTTTCCAAATATAAAAATCACGATACGGATTGTCTTTGGAAGAGCGAGCCTGTCGGAACCACTCATGGTCAGTCGAGGTGTGATTGACGACCATGTCCATAATGATTTTCATGTCGCGTCGATGTACTTCCGAGACTAACCGTTCAAAATCTTCCATCGTGCCGTACTCATGATGAATTTGGAAATAGTCGCTAATATCGTAACCATTGTCGCGCTGTGGGGATTGATAAATCGGCGTTAACCAAATGACATCGACTCCCAGTGTTTTTAAATAATCAAGTTTTTCAATAATACCTTGTAAATCACCGATTCCATCACCATTCGTATCGTTGAAGCTTTTCGGATAAATTTGATAGACAACAGCTTTTTTCCACCATGGTTGTTTGTTCATTGCTGACACCACCTCTATATTTATTGATAAAAACGATACCATTGGCGAAACATCCCCCACCAATGGTACCTTCATCGTTATTGCTTTTCTCTTCGTAACTTACCGAACACAAATGTCAATGCGAACGGAACGACAATCGCAATCGCCATACCGATAAAGAATGGCGTCCATTTTTGCGGAACGATGGATAAAAATCCTGGCAACCCACCGACACCAATCGATGGCGCTAATACTTTATTAATCGTAATAAACATTCCCGCAATTGCCGCACCGGTCATCGCCGAAATGAACGGGTAACGGAAGCGCAAGTTCACACCGAACATCGCTGGTTCCGTAATACCGAGATAAGCAGAAACCGCCGATGTAAAAGAAAGTCCTTTTACTTTCTCATCTTTTGCTAAAAACATTATTGCCAATGCCGCCGAACCTTGAGCAATGTTCGACATGACGAGAATTGGCCATAAGAATGTTCCGCCTGTGCTTGAAATAAGCTGTAAATCCACTGGCAAGAACGTATGATGCATTCCGGTGACAACGAGCGGCGCATATAAAGCACCGTATAAAAATCCGCCAATCGCTGGGACGTTATGGAAAATAGCAACAAATACACTAGTAATCGCATTACCAATCGCAAACGTGACAGGTCCGATGGCGATAAACGCTAAAAACCCAGTAATTAATAAGGAAAGCGGTGCAACAAGCAACAATTGAAATGCATCAGGAATGCGCTTACGAAAGAATTGCTCAATTTTGGCTAATACATAAGACGCTACTAATACCGGTAATACTTGACCTTGATAACCGACTTTTTGTACTTCAAGGCCAAATAAATTCCAAACAGGAATATCTCCTTTCTCCTTCGCAGCCCCCCATCCCCACGCATTTAACAGGTCAGGGTGTACAAGCATAAGTCCAAGCACAATACCTAATAATGGGCTACCGCCAAATTTCGTGACTGCCGACCAACCGATGAGTCCCGGTAAAAAGACAAACGCCGTATTAGCAATTAAATTAATCATGTTTGCAAGGTCTGCCCATTCTTTATGGACTTCAACAAATGATTTCCCGTCATAAAAAATATCAGGCCCTGTTAAAATATTGTTAATCCCCATTAACAAACCAGCTGTGACAATTGCCGGTAAAATTGGAATGAAAATATCCGCTAATGTTTTAATGGCGCGTTGTAATGGATTTAAGTTCGCTTCCGCTGCATCCTTGATTTCCTGTTTCGTCGCTCGGCTAATACCAGTCATTTCAATCATTTCATTATATACTTTATCGACAAGTCCTTGACCGATAACGACTTGGAATTGACCGTTAGCAGAAAACGAGCCTTTCACAATGTCAATGTTTTCTAATGCTTCCTTATTCACTTTCCCCTCATCTTTTAATGCAAATCGCAAACGTGTCACACAATGTGTCGCTGCGACGATATTGTCCTTTCCTCCAATTGCTTCGACAATTTGTGCAACTGATTGATCATAAGCTCCCATAATTATAATGACCTCCCCTGTCTTTTCGCAAAATCCCGCGCCTTGTTAACCGCTTTCAAAAAACTTGTATATACAAGCTAATTTTATTTTATCTTGTATATACAAGTTCGTCAACAACAAATTTCGACACTTTTGGATTGACGTTTAAGTTGTAGGTTTTTGTAATTTTCTATCCAAATCCATCTTTTTTTGTAATGTTTTGTATCTCCGCAGGAAAATGGATGATTAGATTGGAAATAAACATATAGCCATTTTACAAGAAAGGATGACACATATATGGAATCGTACACCCTTCGCGAAGCAGCTAAAAAACTTGGTATCCCGCCGCGAACATTAAAACAATGGGAAAAAGAATATGCTGAATTTCTCGTTATTCCTCGAACTAATCAAGGGGCGCGCATTTATACAAATGAACTATTACACAAATGTTCTATGATAAAGGAATGGTCTTCAGAAAAGCGAACAAAACAAGAGATTCACCACTATTTGAAAACAGAACAAACAACATCCAATCACGAGGATACTAAAGTTGTAACGTCAAAGCCAAGGCATAGTCCAACGCAAAGCATAGAAACAAAAGTGATGGAAGGGGAAGTCATTGACGCATCTCAATTGCCGTGCAACGACACACATTATATGGTAGAGCAAACTATTGAACAAATTGCCAAGCGGGTGAAAGAAGAATTTGCCGGTGAAATGAAGCAACAAACGGCTGAAGCACTCCAACAAATCATTGCTTATATAGCAGAAATAAAAGAAGATACCGCTTCCGTCAAACAAAATATCCACCAATCAATAAATGAATGGACGGGATCTCTAAAACAAGAGACTCATCATATGTGTGAACAGCTTGAGGAAATTATGGAGTTTTTGCACGATGAATACGAACGACGAGAAAAAGAGAGAAAACAATATGAAGAACGCATTATGGAACGCGAAAAGTCATTTCGCGAACTTGTGCTCTCCTTCCGACAAGCGGCAAGCGCCAACGGAAAACGGTCAAATAAGTGGTGGAAATTTTGGTAAACAAAATCTCAATCGGTTTGTAAATCGCTCAATAAGAAAAAGCGCTCCGCTAAGTGCGATGAGCAAATATGTCTTCATCGGATGCTGTTGCTATCCCAAGAGACTAGTTTTCCCCTGACCTGTTTAAAACATCTCCTATCTGCTTTACACAAATTTTGCATGAATGTTGACTCTAGAAGCAAACGGGTTGGTCGCTGAGCTAGACAGTTCTCCTTTACTAAAAAAACCGGCTGATGTCGTGCAGTACGACGTCAAGCCGGTTTGTCTTCTCCCCCTACCTTCGAAAGCCGTGACGGAGCGCCGCATGCTGTTTAATTTCGCGGACAAGCATCTCTTCCTGCACATCGGAAAGCATAAGGCGTACTCCATAATAATAGTGACTGGCCAACGGTTTTTGCCATACGAGCATTCCTAAAAAGCGAAATACAATGTCGTTTAATGCAAACGTTACTTGGATTTCAATTTCTTGTTGCTCAGGTGGAATGTGTAACCATGTTTCAATTTTCATCCCACGCGGGCTAATATCATGAATGTGCGCTCTCCCTTCCTCGCTTTCTACACTTCTTCCGTCAATGCGCACAAGGCGAAAGGTGCAAGGAAGTGGCTGCCCAAACTCGTAACGAAACGCTTCTTGTCGCCTAAATCTCACCGAATCTCCTCTTTCCCTGAATCCGTTATCGGTTGTTTCCACATATCGATGACTTCTCCCGCTTCTTCGCTATCGACGACAAATGAACCGTTACTATATCGATCGGTCACGCGCAGTTGAGAGGAACGAATCGTTTCTATCGCTCCTGTTGCTGTTTGTATAAACAGAACGTCTTCCTCGTTTTCTGTTAGCACCGAGCTTACAATGCGATGAGGGTTTGTTTTCAATTCTCGAAGCATGACGACCCCTCGTTTGGCGCGAGATGTTCGTTCAAATTCGTTTATCCGCATTTTCTTCACCGCACCTCGCTGTGTGGCAATAATAAGATACGAAACTTGCTCCTGTTTGACTTGGTGTGCGGAAACAACGTAGTCGCCTTCTTTTAAGTTAATCCCTTTTACACCGGCTGCCCGTACACCAACGGTACTAATTTCATTCTCATGAAACCACAGCCCATATCCTTGGTAGGTAACGAGGAAAATGCCGTGCTGTCCATCCGTCATATAAACGGTGACGACTTCATCATCTTCTTTTACATTTAAAGCGACGAACGGCCGCGTGTAACGCTGCACTTTATATTGTCCTAATTCTGTTCGTTTGACCATTCCTTGTTTCGTCACAAAGATGAGGTCTAACGGCTCATCGAAATTGGATACCGGAATCGCTGCAATAATCTCGTCTTCACGATCTAACGCCACGAGATTCGAAATGTGTTGCCCTAGCTCTTTCCAACGAATATCCGGCAATTCATGCACAGGACAATACAAATAGTTACCGCGGCGGGTGAATAACAGCAACACATCGGTTGTATTCATTTCTAGCTGCGCTAATAGATGATCTGATTCTTTCATCCCGAAGTCTTGTCCGTTCGAGGCTGTGTACGAACGAAGACTTGTTCGTTTGATATATCCTTCCTTCGTCACCGTGACAATGACATCTTCAGATGGAATCATCACTTCAAGGTTAATTTTAATCTCTTCAATCTCGTCTTCAATGACCGTTCTTCGTTCATCAGCATACATTTTTTTCATTTTTTTCAATTCTGATTTGATCACTGACAATAATTTCTTTTCGCTCGCTAGAACGGCCGTTAGTTCACTGATGGTTTTCTCCAGCTCTTCCGCTTCTTGTTTCAATGCAGTAATATCCGTATTCGTCAAGCGGTATAATTGCAGAGAGACAATCGCTTCTGCTTGCGCTTCCGTGAAGTCGTATTTCGCCATTAAGTTATCTTTTGCATCACGCTTGTCGCTAGAAGCACGAATCGTCGCAATGACATCATCAAGAATCGACAAAGCTTTCATTAATCCTTCAACAATATGCTGGCGGTCGTACGCTTTTTTCAATTCGTATTGCGAACGGTTTGTGACGACTTCCTTGCGATGCTCAATATACGCGTCTAACAGTTCAGGAAGGCTTAACAGTTTCGGGCGTCGTTCGTGGATGGCAACCATATTAAAGCTATATGGCACTTGCAAATCCGTATTTTTGTATAAATAGTTTAAAATTCCTTCTGCATCGGCATCTTTCTTTACTTCAATAACGATACGAAGACCGGTACGATCCGTTTCATCGCGAACATCGGAAATCCCCTCTAACTTTCGATCAAAGCGAAGTTCATCAATTTTTTTGACAAGATTTGCTTTATTGACTTCATACGGGATTTCCGTAATGACAATTTGTTGCTTGCCGCCTTTTAATGACTCAATCGTCGCTTTGCCGCGAATGATAATTTTCCCTTTTCCTGTTTCATACGCTTTTTTTATCCCGTCTTTTCCTTGGATAATGCCACCGGTTGGAAAATCAGGACCATGCAGTACGGTCATCAACTCATCGACAGTGCAATTCGGTTTGTCAATGCGCATGATGACAGCATCAATGACTTCTCCTAACGAATGCGGCGGAATTTCTGTCGCATATCCAGCCGAAATTCCGGTAGAGCCGTTTACCAACAAGTTCGGAAACATCGCTGGTAACACAGCAGGTTCTTTCGTTGTATCATCAAAGTTTGGAACGAATTCTACCGTTTGTCTGTCGATATCCCGCAACAATTCAGAAGCAATCGCGGATAGACGCGCTTCCGTGTACCTCATCGCTGCGGGAGGATCGCCATCAATGCTGCCGTTATTCCCATGCATTTCAATTAAAATGTTCCGCAGCTTCCAATCTTGGCTCATCCGTACCATCGCTTCATAGACGGAAGAATCCCCGTGAGGATGGAAGTTCCCGATGACGTTTCCGACCGTTTTCGCCGCTTTGCGAAAGCCTTTATCAGCCGTATTGCCGTCTATGTACATCGCGTATAAAATGCGACGTTGCACCGGCTTTAAGCCATCGCGCACATCCGGAAGCGCGCGCTCTTGAATAATGTATTTGCTGTAACGCCCGAAACGGTCGCCCAATACGTCTTCTAACGGTAAATCTAGCAGTCTTTCTGTCATCAATAATCCCCTCCTGCGACCGATACATGTTCATTGTCTAAAATGTTTGGATCGTCTTCTAATCCGAAGGCGACATTGGCTTCAATCCATTTACGACGCGGTTCAACTTTGTCACCCATAAGCGTAGTAACACGCCGCTCTGCTCTTGCCGCATCATCAATCCGAACGCGAATGAGCGTACGAGTTTCCGGATTCATCGTCGTATCCCATAATTGATCGGCATTCATTTCACCGAGACCTTTATAACGTTGCACTGTATAGCCTTTGCCAAACTTTTTTACCGTTTCTTTTAATTGTTCATCGGTCCACGCGTATTCGACGATTTCTTTTTTTCCGGTACCTTTACTAATTTTATAAAGCGGCGGAAGAGCGATATACACTTTTCCCGCTTCAATCAATGGTCTCATATAGCGATAGAAAAACGTAAGCAACAACACTTGAATATGAGCGCCATCCGTATCCGCGTCCGTCATAATAATCACCTTGTCATAGTTGACGTCTTCTAAAGAAAAATCTGGTCCGACTCCTCCGCCAATCGCATGAATAATCGTATTAATTTCTTCATTTTTAAAAATGTCAGCGAGCTTCGCTTTTTCCGTGTTAATCACTTTTCCACGCAATGGCAATACCGCTTGAAAACGTCGGTCGCGCCCTTGCTTGGCCGAACCGCCTGCGGAATCTCCTTCGACTAAATAGAGCTCATTTTTCTTCGGATTGCGCGACTGCGCCGGCGTTAGCTTCCCGCTTAATACTGCTTCTTTTCCTTTTTTCTTTTTCCCACTTCTCGCTTCCTCGCGCGCTTTTCGTGCCGCTTCCCGTGCTTGATAGGCTTTGATTGCTTTTTTCACGAGCATTGCACTGATGTCCGGATTTTCTTGAAGAAAATACGTAAGATGCTCAGACACCACGGAATCAACGGCAGAACGCGCTTCGCTTGTTCCTAGTTTTCCTTTTGTTTGCCCTTCAAACTGCAATAAATGTTCCGGTATGCGTACAGACACAATTGCGGACAATCCTTCGCGAATATCGGAACCTTCTAAGTTTTTATCTTTTTCTTTTAATAGGCCCACTTTTCGCGCATATTCATTAAATACGCGCGTCATCGCAGTTTTGGCACCCGCTTCATGCGTTCCGCCATCTTTTGTGCGCACGTTGTTCACGAAAGAAAGCACATTTTCCGAATAACCATCGTTAAATTGGAACGCAAATTCAACTTCGATTCCGTTTTGTTGTCCTTCAAAATACACGACCGGATGCAAAACGTCTTTTTCCTCGTTTAAATACGAGACAAACGCTTCAATGCCATTTTCATAATGAAAAACGTCACGCATTCCTGTCCGTTCATCAACTAATTCAATTTTTAATCCCTTCAGCAAAAACGCCGATTCCCGCAGCCGCTCGCTTAACGTTTCGTAATGAAATGTCGTCGTGCTGAAAATCGTTGGATCGGGTTTAAATTGAATGATCGTTCCCGTTTTTTTTGTCGTCCCGATTTTTTCTAATGTCGTTACCGGTGTTCCGCCATGTTCAAAACGTTGTTGATAGATGAAACCGTCGCGATGGATCGTCACGACAAGCCATTCCGATAAGGCATTGACAACAGACGCACCGACTCCATGCAAGCCGCCGCTCGTTTTATAGCCACCTTGTCCAAATTTCCCGCCGGCATGAAGCACCGTTAAAATGACTTCCGGCGTCGGCTTTCCAAGTTTATGCATTCCGGTCGGCATGCCCCGGCCTTCATCCAACACGGTAATGCTATTGTCTTTATGTATTTTGACAAGAATATAATTTCCGTACCCTGCTAACGCCTCATCAACGGAATTATCGACAATTTCATACACAAGATGATGCAACCCACGGCTATCGGTACTTCCGATATACATTCCCGGACGCTTCCGAACCGCTTCAAGTCCTTCTAACACTTGAATCGCATCATCGTTATATTCATATACTTGTTTATTCGTCACGCACATACCCCTTTCAACGTAAAACAAGAACGTTTGTTTCTATTTGTTTATTGTAACATAAATTTTTGAAACGTCTATGCCTATTTTAACGATTCCTGCAAAATAAGCAAATTTTCTCTCTAAAAATGGAAATGACCATCTTTATAAAACAAAGATGGTCGAATCCGTTTTACCCCTTTTTCGTTAATGCATGTTCGACTTTAATGCAGCGATCCATCACAACGGTATACCCTTTTTCTTTTAGAAACTCGTAAGCTTCCTCATTGACAACGCCTAATTGAGCCCAAAATACATCCGCATCGATTTGCACAAATTCACGGGCGATTTCAGGCAAATGCTCCGGACGACGAAAAACGTTGACAATGTCGACATGACCGTCAATGTCTTTTAACGTTTTCACCGCTTTAATTCCTTCCCATTCATCAATCGTCGGGTTCACCGGAATAATCTCATATCCTGCGTCTTTCATCGCTTTCGCTACCATGTAAGACGTGCGCTCAGGATTATTGGATAAACCAACGACCGCAATGCGTTTTGCTTTTTGCAAGATTTGTGCAATCTCCTCGCGGCTTGGATTTGTGATCGGCATTCCTTTTCTCTCCTTTTGTTTGTTCTTTTTTCTAGTATTTCTTCATCAAGAAAAAGAATCCTGCTGTCTATTTTAAAAACATTCTCTTTCTTTGACATTTCGCAAAACCATATTGAATTAATACAACCACTTTTACTCAAGCAGCTGCTTCAACACTTCTTCAACATCAGTCGTCGGTTGTAAACAAGCAAAATTTTCACATATATAGATAGTAGTCTCGTCTCCGATTTGTTGATATTCCGCTGCAAAGGGGGCAATTGCGGAAAAATCAGATGGATGTTCCGCAACCAATACGGAATAATTCGGAACAAATGCTTTTTGCAATAGCTTCAATAGTTTCTCTCTTTTTTCGTCGCCCTTTTTCCCAAAAATCACAATTTCCTTTGTCGGCATCTCGAAAAGCAACAAGCCTTGAAGGAAAAACGTATGACCGCTTTCATACGCTTCCACTTGACGTTTGAAGGTCGAATACATCTTTTCCGCCTTGTCTAATAGTTGTAAGTCACCGGTGAGTCTAGCAAGGCGAATCATTTGCACAGCCGCAACACTATTTCCTGATGGCAAAGCCCCATCATAAATTTCTTTTTCGCGAACAATTAGCCGTTCTGCATCTTTTCCTGTAAAGTAAAAACCGCCGTTTTCCTCGTCCCAAAATAGCTCGATCATCTCTTGAGTACGTTCCATTGCTCTTTTTAAATATGATCGTTCAAATGTCGCTTCATACATCTCGACATAAGCCCAAATCAAATAGGCGTAATCGTCAATAACCCCTTTATTTTTTACTTCGCCTTCACGGTAGCGCACCATCACTCTTCCATCTTGAATGATATGTGTTTCAATAAATGCCAGCGCTTGCTTTGCCATGTCAAGGTAGGAGCCAGTTTCATATACTTTCGCCGCTTTTGCTAAACCTGCAATCATTAACGCATTCCAAGCGGTTAAAATTTTATCGTCAACATGCGGGTAAACGCGTGACGAACGCTCGACAAACAGTTGTTGTCTCGCCGCTTCGAGCTTTTCTTTTAGCCCTTCTTTCGCCAGTCCATATCGTTTTGCAATCTCCGCCAAGTTCGTATGAATTAAATTAGGTACGTTATGTCCTTCAAAATTCCCTTCTTCTGTAATGTCGTACACTTCACAATACAATTCACCCAATTCCGTTCCGAGCACGTTCAACACTTCATCTTGATCCCATACATAATATTTTCCTTCGATTCCCTCTGAATCTGCGTCAATCGCCGAGTAAAACGCTCCTTCCGTCGATGTCATCTCTCGTTTCACAAACTCGATAATTTGCTCGCTTATTTCTTTGTAGCGTTCATTGTTGGTAAGCTGGTATGCCTCTGTATAGGCTATTAAAAGCAGGGCATTATCATAAAGCATTTTCTCAAAATGCGGCACAAGCCACATCGCGTCGGTCGAATAACGAGCAAAACCGTATCCAATATGATCGTAAATTCCTCCGTTAGCCATGCTGTTCAACGTTTTTTCTGTCATGAGCAGCGCGTGTTCTTGTCCTTTCCATTTGTAATAACGCATTAAAAACATCAGCATATGCGGAATGGGAAACTTCGGAGCATCGCCAAAGCCGCCATAAATCCCGTCAAAACTGTTCGCCAACTGTCGGTATGTTTGATCTAAAGCGGTTGATGGAAGCCGATCTTTCTCATGAGCTTGAACAGATTGATGGAGGCTTTTCGTGATTTGTTCTGAAATCTTTATGATTTCGTCCGGATGTTTTTTAAATTTCTCATATAACTGTGTAAGTACTTCAATAAATCCCGGGCGTCCATACCGGCTTCGTTTAGGAAAATACGTTCCTGCATAAAACGGCTTTTGATCAGGAGTTAAAAATACACTTAGCGGCCAGCCGCCATGCCCTGTGAGCATTTGACAAACACGCATATAAATAGAATCAATATCCGGTCGTTCCTCCCGATCCACTTTAATGGACACATATTTTTCATTTAATATCTTTGCAACTTCTTCGTCCTCAAAACTTTCATGTGCCATGACATGGCACCAATGACATGTAGATATAAGCATCCTCACTTTCATCTTCATCTATTGACCCCGAAGGGTCAGGAATAGCCAATAGATACGAACACTGGCTTACCTTCCCTTTTGGCTCTTTGGAAAGCTTCAGGTCCCCAAGGAAACCAATCCACCGGATTATGTGCATGTTGCAAAAGGTAAGGTGATTTTTCATGAATTAATCGATTCGTGTATTTTTTCCCATGTACTGACATCTCTCAACACTTCCTTTTGAATTTTTTTCATTATTTAATTATTGGTTCAAACTAAAAGGAATATTACCATACTTACCTCTAAATTTCACCTGACAATATTCTGAAAATAATAACTTTTAATCAAGAACTTAGAATATCAAAAAAGCGCTGGTATCATCTTTGAAATTATTCAGAGGTGATACAAAGATGATTAATTTAACCAAAAAGCAAGAAAAGACTATAACATCAAAATCTGGATACAAAATAAAAATCATTTCTAATAAACCAACTTTAAGTTCTATTAAAAACTTTTCTCTGGCTTTAAGTACCTATTTAGAAAAGGAAAGTGATAAAAACCATGTATAACTATAATATTGGTGAAATAATAAACGCTCTTTCCATTGAATTTGTTGCTATTTATTTACGTAAAAGCAGAGATGATAAAAGTGAAGAAGATGTCCTTGCGAATCATCGTTTAGAACTAGTAGAATTAGCCAAAAAATATAATCTTAAATATGTAATTTATGAGGAGATTGGTACCAGTGACAGTATTGAATTTCGACCTGAATTAAAAAAACTGTTACGCGAAGTTAAAAACGGTGTATATGATGCTGTTTTAGTGATTCATCCTGATAGATTAGGACGTGGAGATTGGGCGGATGTAGGTGAAATCAGAAAAGCTTTTAAAGCTTCTAATACTGTCGTTATTACCCCACAAAAAGTCCTTGATTACAATGATGAGAACCAAGAATTGGCTAATGACATGGATGCATTAATGGCAAAACATGAATACCGTTTAATAAAGGGTAGGCTAAAAGCAGGAAAAATTAGGGGTGCAAAAAGAGGTAGATGGACAAACGGTGTACCCCCTTTTCCATACTTTTATGATAGAAATACAAAAAGTTTAGTAGTTGATGAGGCAAAACTACCGATCTACAGAATGATGGTAGAAGAATATTTAAATGGAGCATCCTTAAAAGACATTGCTGTTAAAGTTAATAAAATGGGTGTAAAAACAAATAGAGGTAAATATTGGTCCGAAGTTAAAGTTGAGCGTGTAATTTTTAGTGAGATTCACTTAGGGAGAATCATCTATGGAAAAACTAGTGGAAGTGGCCATAAAAATAAGCCAACTAAACCTTTAGAAATTAAGGATAGAGATGAATGGATTATTGTTGAGAATTGCCATACGGCAATAAAAACTTTAGAAGAACACTCACGAATGTTGGCGATTAAAAATGCAAAACAGAAAGTTCCAAAACGCGCTAGAAATGGTGTCTATGCCTTATCAGGACTAATAAAGTGTAGTAAATGCGGCTATTCGATGAGAATGAATAATAAGAAAACTGTAACCAAAGGATTAAAGTGCTACGTGGTAAAGTGCCAGAAAACCGATCCATTTGGTAACCAATGTGGTCATCCCGGAATCGATGCTGACATCTTACTTGAAGCAATCGAAAACGAACTCTTACTATATTTAAATGAAATTAAATCTTTTGATAGCCCGCAACCTTCCAATCAATACAAATTGGACGATTTACTTGCTGAGAAAAGAAAAGAACTAAAAAATGCGGAAGATGGTTTGAATAGAATTTATAATTTGTATGTAATGGGGAAAATTAACGAAGAAGTAATGAATAACATGTCAAAAGAACAAGAAACGATGATCATAAAAATTAAAAATGAACTAAGAGAGATAGAAGAAAACTTTAAAGAAGTCAAAGGTATTTCTAAAGAAGAAAGAAAAGAGAGAATTGAAGCAGCTCTTAGAGGGTTATCAGACAATACCATTGAAACTAAGGAACTCAATCGATTATTAAGATTAATAATTAAAGAAATTAGCTATAAAAAAGTGCAAAATGAAGTGTCGGTTGAAATATCTTTCTATTAACATCTTATATTTATCTCAACTTGTATTCCTATCGAGATAAAATACTCCTATATATAAAGCGGGCGCTCAATGCGCCCAATATTCTTTTATAAAAATCACTCAAAGTGAAATACCTTCAATCGAGAAGCAAAGAAAGACCTCCTACACTGCATAAATATTTTTGACCCAATACACAATGAAAACGGATTGACCCCCTAAATTTGGACACATCCTATCTTATTTTAGGTTATTCTCAAAATTTCTCGTTTTTTCTTGGCAAGAAGACAAAATCCTCTTGCCTTATACGCGAACTTCTTTGATGATTAACGATTCCATTTGCGCTTTTTTGTAAAATTCATGCGGTGGAAGATCGAGAATACTCGAATGAATCCTTCGCTCGTTCTAAAATTTCATGTACTCCATCACGGCTTGATAAGCTTCTTCATAGCTGTCAAACGCCATTCTTCCTAGACATTCCTCCTCCAGTAAACGATGAAACGCTTCAATATGCGCATTCATATTCGGCGTCCGTGGTGGAATCCGTTCATCTTCGATTCCAAATCGCTCACAGGCAGCTTCAAAGGCATGAGAAATAAATTGCGGGCCGTTGTCTGTCCGAATCACAGGTTTATTTGCCTGTTCAAATTGCTGACGCTTGAATAACGCTCTTTGAAGCGTCTTTACGGCATCGCTTCCTGAACAACTCAACCCAATATGGTAATCAATCACCGAACGGTCATACACATCGATGAGCGACAAAACCAAGAAAAAGCGTTCTTCTCCTTCGATATACCCATATTTCACATCCATTTCCCATAACTGATTTGAGCTTGTAAGGATGCGATTCCGAGCGATTTTCTTCGGATATGGAATCCGTTTCTCTCGCTGCGGACGCAGTAAGTCCATCGCTTTACACAATCGATATACTTTTTTCTTACTGATCACAAGCTGATGGTCTCTTCTTAACTGAATGGTCAGCTTGCGATATCCGTAGGTAAATCCTTCTCCCATCACAAGCTCAGAGAGCCATTCTTGGATTTGTTCGTCTGGCACTTTTTCGCCAGTTGCCGTTAGAGAGTAGCCGGGTGTTGGACGTCCCCCACCTACTGTTTTCTTCTCGACTTTTCCGTTCTGTTGATAATAGTAGGTTGAGCGATGGATTTCTAGAATCTCCAATACTTTTGTAATCGGATATCCTTTCTTGATCCACTGCTCAGCTACTTCCAATTTTTCAGTAAGTGAGGGTTCTTCTTTTTTATCAAATCACGCAAAATCGCGATTTCTAAATCTTTTTCCCCTAATAGCTTCTTGAGCTGCTCGTTTTCTTCCTCCAGCCGTTTGATTTCAGCTGAAGAGGGAGAGGAAACCATTTCTTGTCCTAGTTTTCCTTCTTCATATGCCTTCACCCATCTTTGCACAAGATTCGGGCTAAGCTCGTATCTTCTAGCTACCAATGCTTTATTTCCAGCTTCTAATGCTTCTTTCACCACTTGCTTATATTACAAAAAATTCTTTGTATTACTTTATTTTTTCAATACAATTATTGTATATAATTGTAATATATTGAATTTTTAGCTATATTACAACATCCCCTTACCCTATGCTATGATTTTGTTCTGTTTCACAAGTGCATTACATGCCTAATCTCAATCTTTCTAGGGGTGATCATTTTGAACGCTACGAAATTTTGTATAGCAACATTTCTTTCAAATTTGGGGGATGTCATATACAGTGTTGTTATAGCTTGGTATATTGCTGACGTTTTGCAATCAGGTTTTTTGATGGGAGCAGTTTTATTTTCCCTAGGTTTGTCGAGATTTATTGCTGCGCTTCTTTGTGGACCGGTTATTGATCGAATAGGGGCAAAGTTATTTATGTGGTTGTCAGACATGATAAGGGCAATCATTGTGTTAGTCTTGGCTATTCTGTTATGGGATCATACTATCTCTTTTGAAATTCTCATAATGGTCTCCGTTTTGTTTGGAGCGATTGATGCTTTTTATTGGTCAGCCACAGAATCAATAAAGCCAAGATTAGTCGCTACTGAATATTTGAGTCGTCTCAATAGTCAATACTTCACTGTTGTAAGAACAACCATCATTTTGGGCCCTTTAATCGCCGCTTGGATGGTTGAATCAAATTCAATAGAACGTTCCTTGATAGCCATCTCTATGTTATATGTATTTTCAACTTTTTTCATTTTGTTTATTGACTCTAAAAATAGTCATCTTGAAAATGTGAACCATAATAATGACAAAACTTCTTACTTTTCGGATTTAAAACTTGGTTTTAGATTTTTGAATAGGCAAAAAATGATTTTTTCTTTGATTATAACTATGTTTTTTGTAAATATTGGAGCAAACGGGGTTAATGTATTGTTCCCTTTTTTGGCTAAAAATATTAGTGATGATGCTAAGTATTTAGGATATATATATTCATCAATGTCAATGGGAAGTTTGTTAACTGGTTTAATCTTTTCAGTTAAAAGCATTTACAAGGTTGAATTGAAGATTGTCTATTTATCTTTTCTTTTACAAGCTACTGGTATTGCCGCATTATGTTTTATTCAAAATTTTGTAATTATTCTAATTTTTATTTTCGTAATTGGCTTAATTACTGGTTTTATAGGAGTCCTTATTCCTACTTTTGTTCAATATTCTGTGCCTATTCATTTATTAGGAAGAGTTAATAGTATTATGATGGCGATTTCAATGCTTTCAACACCAGTAGCCCAATTTATTTTTGGGATCAGTGCAGATTATTTCAATATAAAATATCTTTTCTTCATTGCAGGTGCTTTGGGTATAGTTACGAGTTTATCTTCGTTATTAATTAATGAAAAAAAGGTACGCCAAGAGAAACTGTAATGTAAAGGAGTTATTAAGCTTGAATATATTAGTTGGTGTAACAGGTTCTTCAGGAGTTGTTGAACTACCTGTGTATTTTGCATGCAATAAACAATTATGCAGTGTTTGTCACTGAAAACTTAATGAATTTCCTATAATTTTAATTACGTAATCGTAAATCCACGAATTTTATCGTGGTTTTTTTATTTTTTTGTTTACATTTCTGTTAACAAATGTGTATAATATTGTTAACAATGTAGGAAGGAGCTGGGATAATGGAAGATTATCGAAAAAGATTATTTAGAGGGGCAAAGATAGAAGATTGTATTTTATTTTTTGAAGAAAACGAGTTGAAAGCGAAAGAACGTAAAAACGAAGCTTCTAATGACTATGAGAAGGGATTCTGGGAAGGAAATAGGTTAGCTTATCAAATGGCAGCACAGAAGCTCAGATGGGATTTTGATTATAAAACGGAAGAATGGGAACAAGGGATTATAAAAAAAGTTGAGGAACTGATTAAACAAATTGAAATGATGGAACAATCCTCTAGAAATCAAACAGATACAAGCATTTCACAGTTTTTAAAGCAAGTAGAACCTAAAGTAAGTTCAGCCTTTATGGATAATGTACAAGAAATTCCTGAAGAATATATGAAAGGTATGTTTGAAGGTATGGCTATTACTTATCGTTTAGTCATCTCCAAACTACGTTCAGAAATAGAGGCTAGAGAAGGCACAGAAGGTATAGGGAATATAATCAAAGATTGTATTCAGGATTTTGAAAGAGCAGCAGGTATGTATAAATTGAATGCTGAGAAGACTCAAGATACCTTCAGTAAAGGATTTCTAGAGGGAGCACATGCAGCTTATCAGGTTGTACTTAAACAATTAAAGTTAGAATTATAACAAGAGATTTTTTGATGTGAACTTCCGGTAAGAAAAAATAAAAAGGAGTACTTTCACTAAACATATCCCTGTCAAGTAGACAGTGTTTAATAATCCCCTCTCATCAGCTTCATCAATCATAGTTGATCGGGCTTTGCCAGTGTCAAGGAAACCACTTGACACTGACAGCCCATCAACTAATTGGTAGATGTGACATCTTTTGTGTTGCATCTCAAACTTCTCAATGAATCAGCCCCCCTTGAAACATCAGGGGCGAGTATATCATAAAATCATCATTTTGAATTGCGTATAATATACATTATATGCTTGGTATAATATTCCCTATGTTGTTTAACGGGTACCTTCACTTCACCAACAGAGAAAGATACTATTCTCAGAATATTCAGGTAGTAAATTCGATTTTTCAAAATATTTGTCTTATTATTTTGTTTCCCGGATCTCCATTATAGATAGGTATCTATGGTAATTAAATAAAAACGTCTAGGATTTATTGTATTCCTAGACGTTATTTATCACTGTTTTAAATAGTCTTAAATCTTTGTAATATCGAAACACTCGTATATCTCTCTATCTCTCCAAAAATGTTCAGCATCATCAATTTTACAAAATTTTATAGATTTGTTTCTTTTTCAGCTAAATATTTTTGCAAATCATCTGTAACTGATAGTGTATCCAACGCTCGTTTAATTAAAGCATCAATGAGCCAGTCTTGTTGAACGTTCAATAGTAATCTTTGCAACGCTTTTACCTGAGTCCAAATTGCTTTTGAAGGCTTATATAATTTTGCTTTTTCTCTTTCAGTAGCCATAAATTCACGAACCTCAAAGAAAAGCTGTTCTAAATCTGACTTACCCACTTCTTCTGATTTTGCCTCCCGTTTTCTATAGACATTATATATTCTGTCACTTAGCCGTTTGTTCAAGGCTTTATCAGAATTGGCAATATATATTCCCACTTCATTTTGAGTAATGCCAGCATTACATCACTTCGCTGCACCACAGTGATGGGAGGTAATTCGTTCTTCCATGGAAGTTCAGTAAGGACTACTTAATATTAAACTGTTAGATTGCCTTCAAAAATGGTTATTGCTTTTCCTGATAGTAAAACTTTGTCATCTAAAACCTTAACTTTTAAAATCCCCCCTCTTTCTGAAGCTTGGTAAGCAGTAAAATCGGTTTTATGTAACTTACTTTTCCAATATGGACCTAAACAACAATGTGCTGAACCAGTTACATAATCCTCACTGAGACCTTGAGCTGGCGAAAAGAAACGTGAAATAAAGTCAAAATCTTTTGAATTAGATTGACTCGTAACGATAACACCACGGACTGGTAATTTTGCAATCAGGTTTATATTTGGCTTTAAATTTCTTACAATATCTTCTGATTTTACTTCTACTAAATAGTCTAATTTGCTTTTTCCAACATATATAGGTTCAACACCTAAAGCCTTAATCAGTAAATCAGGAGCAATTGTCTTCTCCTCAAGAATAGAAGGAAACTCTAATTGAACCCATCCATCTACAAACTGTGATTTGAGAACGCCGCTTTTTGTATGATAGGCAATGGATTTCTCTCTTTCAACATATCCTTTTTCCCACAAAAAAAACGAACTTGCCAGTGTTCCGTGTCCGCAAATAGGTATTTCGGTAGAAGGGGTAAACCAGCGTAAATGGTACTCATTTTTAAAACGATTTATAAAAGCAGTAACTGGTAAATTTATCTCTTTTGCAATACTCTGCATCCAACCACTATCTTTTTCCTCACTTAACAAACAAACAGCAGCAGGGTTTCCTTTAAAGGCTTGTTCTGTAAAAGTATTTAAAATAGCAAAATTCATCTAAATTACCTCCGCTAAGCACCATTTTTTTGAGTATCTTAATACCTCTTCTAAAATCGCAAATCGTGTTGAATTGACCTACCCCTTTAGTCACCCATGAAGCGAGCTTCACCACAGATGATGGAAGTTCATTCGTTCTTCCATGGAAGTTGAACAAGAACATTTTTTATATTATTTTCTTATCTTGCAAAAAAGCTTGTGGAATTTTTCCTCAAACTTTTAAAGTCATTGCCACTATTCAACTACAGAACCCCATTAGCGGAATAAACATACTTTCACAAAAGATAACTAAATCCACTTTTCCATGAATATTAATTCATCCGTTTTAAAACCCAATTTTTCATAAAATCCTTGAACTTTACAATTATCCTTCTCAATCAATAGATTTACTTTCTCACACCCAAGTCTCTTAAACCGTTTTTCAAGTTCCATCATGATTTCCTTGCCTATATTTCGCCCTTGATATTCTGGGTCAACAGCTAAATGATTTATCCATCCTCTTCTACCATCGTAACAACCCATTACTGCACCTATAATTCGTCCATCTTCCTCTACCACAAAAAACAATTCAGGATCTCTTTTTAATTTTTTTTCAAATCCTTCTATCGTATCAGAACGCGATAAAATTAAACCTGCTCTTTTCCATAAATCAATTACTGAATCAAAATCATTCAATGTAAAGTCGCGATATTTCATAAAACATTCATCCCCTTTTTTAGATAAGTATATAAATTCAACTAATCAGAATGATGGTATTATTGAATGTTACTACCCGTTAGTACAACAAAAAGGCTTTACTCCTTATTGAAGTTTGAAGTAAATCATCTGCTAACTCAATAACTTATTAAAAGTTAAACCTTTACCAACAGGCTGAATCGAATTTAATACCGCATGTCTAACTTTCTTACTAACTAACCTTTCAATAAACCAGCCAACTAAATCTTGAGCATCAAGGCAACCAGCTGCGGTTGCAATATTACCTTCAACCACAAATGATTCTTCAACAACGTTAACATTAAACTTTTCTAATTCCTTTTTTGCTGTTGGATAAGTGGTTGCAGTCTTACCGTCTAATAAACCAAGAGCTGCTATGATGAGAGCTCCTGAACACATAGAACCTATTAATTGCTCCGAACTATTTAATTTAAGTCTTTTGAGGTAATTTTCATCTTTATAAAGCTTCCTTGTTCCCGGACCACTCGCAAACAGAATGGCATCTGCATTTCCTAATTCATCAATTTTAGAGTGGACTGGTACTGTTAAACCTGTGACAGACCGATGAAAATCTTTCGTTCCGTAAATTTTGACGGTCCATCCACGTTCTTTAACGCGATTTAATAAATCTCAAGGCAAAAACACATCAATATCGGTAAAATCATCAAAAGCTACAATTGCAATTTCCATTAAATACCCTCCTCTAAATCTTAATCCTTTTACTTAATCAACCTGTCCTGTTAGACAGCCATAAAGCGATCTTCACCACAGATGAAAGAAGTTGAATAAGAAAATCAACATTGTTCTTTAACAAAGCTTAGAGGGAAAATGACTTTCTTGACTCCACTGACCGGCTGATTAGAGCATATGCAAGCCCAGAAAATATGCATACGAAACCCATTAGTAATAAAAATTGGAATCCCTGTCTCATATCAAAAAAGTACCCGGAAAGAGCAGGACCAATCATGACTCCCAATATCATGTGTAGATTGGAAACGCCCGAGTAGGTACCACGTAAACTTTTTGGAGCTAAACGTAGAATGAACGTAGATTGAACGGGAAGCAAAATCATTTCTCCAAAGGTATAAAGGGTATATTCAATTAGCAGAAATGTGATCATGACGGACCAGTTTGATATCAAGCTGTGAAAATAATGCGTTACGCAAACAATCTCGATTATACCCAATCCAAACATGATGCTTCCTACCAGCATCATAGATCCCATTGGGCGTGGGGAAGCCCATTTGGAAACTACATATTGCAGGGTAGCTACAAGAAGACCGTTATAAGCCATAAGATATGGATAAGGATTTTCAGGCCCCTTAAACCAAGGCATTTCCTTATCAAAATAGAGTGGAAGCATCCCTTCAGTTTGTGAAATACTAAAGCGATAGGTAATCCAGCGATAATAAAGGAGAACAGAACTCTGTCGCTTAACAAGGTGGTGAAAGTTTTTGATGCTCCTTTGGTAATAGTCTTCTTTGCCTCCTCTGCTTTGGAATTTCTATGAAGGGTTTCTTTAAGTAGGAAAGCCAGCGTAATACCATATAGAATTAGGGAAGTAGCTGCAAGAATGAAAATAAGGCTTTTAGAAAAAAACAAGACCGAGGTGCCTAACATAGGACCAACCGCAACTCCAATATTCATGCCCATTCTCAAAAAAACGAATACCTCAGTTTGTTGGTTGTCTGGTGTTACGTCAGCTACCATGGCGGATGCTGCGGGATGAAAAAAAGCATTGAAGAATCCTGCACCAAAAGAAATAAAACAATAGGCAAGAAAATGGTCAAAAATGACATACCCAAACAAAAAGAGACCATTTCCGACCATGGATAAAACCATGACAGGTTTTCTCCCAATCGAATCTGAAATCCTTCCTCCCAAAAATGAGCCTATAATCATTGCAAGAGGAGATAGAGACATCACCACTCCTACTTGCCAAGCGGTTTCCATTTTTTCATTCATGTAGATTGCTAAGAAAGGCATCAACATAGCAAAAGTGATACTATTAACCATTTCACCAATAAATCGAATCCAGACGCTTCGGTAAAATCGAGGAAATTTTGAAAAATTTTAGCTCTAAACAACAGAATATTCCCCCTTTTCTGAATCAATTCTTATGTTATATTATATTATAAAAAATAAATACTAAATTGAAATCATTTTGGTATGTATCTCTTTGTCAATGGTTAGCATCCCAGTGAAGAGAGATTAACGATATTTGTTTTCTATCAATGGAGCAGGGAAAAAGCGGTGTCCTATGCAAAGAGTCAAGGGTATACAGTAACCTGTTCTCGTCGAATAATAGGGGTACCGCCAACAAAATGCGGATTTCGCACGTTAATTGCGGATTTGAAATTGTCACGGGCACAGGTGGTATCCGTTACAATGGAAATCTGGAAAAGGTGCCAGATATGACCTTCGAATGGAGGGAATGGAATTGGAATTCAACCATATTATCGCAGAAATAAATAACAGGGTCGGCATTATTACATTAAATCGTCCCGAAAAAAAGAATGCCATATCCATGCAAATGAGAGAGGAAATCTCAGAATGCCTAAATGCTTGGAAAACAAGCGACGATGTGATGGCTGTGATCATTACGGGTTCATCTTCTGCATTTTCCGCCGGATTTGATTTATCCGAATTTAACAATCCTGAGCAATTTGGCCGTTTATTACAATCATCGTCACAATACCATAAGGATATCTGGTTATTTCCCAAACCAACCATTGCGGCGGTCAACGGCGTTGCACTCGGAGGCGGATTTGATTTGGCGGCCTTTTGCGACTTTAGAATTTGTACGGAGTCCGCTTTATTCGGCCATCCTGAAGTTAAATTTGGGGCACCCCCGCTCATCACACCACTTCGATGGATTGTGGGAGAGGGCATAGCGAGAGAACTATGCCTGACGGGCCGTACAATTGATGCAAATGAAGCTTTACGCATCGGTTTGACAAATGAAATTGTCATAGATAAGAACATTTTAGATCGTGCTATAGAACTGGCCGAGACCATATTAGAAGCCCCAAATGATACGTTGCTTTATTTAAAATCATTTATGACGAGCAGCAAGCAAAAAGAATTTGAAACCTGCTTCTCCATCGAGCATGATGAAGCTTTTCGGAAGCTGCTGCTCCCCAAAGCAGAGGCAGGGTTAAAAAAGAATCACGGCTCCAAATCATAAATCAATGCAATATTTCTACCGTTTTTAGTCAATGGGATACACTAGAAGTAAAAGAAATCTTAAACGCACGTCGTGCTGGTGACAACAACTCATGGGTCGGCAATGATTCCCCTCCTTTTCTTTTGCCAGTATTTCCGCACTCTAACGAGGATTTTACCACTGTCTTATAACCTTGATTCGAACAATACGAACCAGTATCAAAAATAATGAGGATAAAAGACAAAAAACGGTCTTCCTATTTTCTCGGAGGCCGTTTTTTTATTGAGGGATGAGTAACAACTTATCTTAGTCGCCATCTACCTAAAAATGTTTCAGATCAAGAACAGCGATTCCTGTGACAATTAAATTGATCGCACCGATTCGGTATATCCATTTTTGAAAGTTATTATTTAGAAATTGGGACACTCTGTCGGCAACTATAATATAAATGATACCTGTGAATATAACTAAGCTAAGAAATGTTAAACCTAAAATTAAAATCTGATAATAAAACGGCTCCCTTTTACTTATAAATTGAGGCATGAACGAGACAAAAAAGAAGAAGCTTCTTGGATTTAAAACGGTAACCCAGAAGGCTTGAAGTGTAGGTTGTTTAGAAATAGAGTCCTTATTGGTTTGTATCGGTTTACCTGTTTTAGCCCACATTTGAACACCAAGGTATACAAGATAAGTTGCTCCAACTAATTTTATTACATCATAAAGGGTTGGATAAGTTAGGAATAGAGTTCCTATGCCAGCAAATGAGAAAATCATAGCTATTAAGTTACCTAAAACAATACCAGATATCATAAAAAAAGGCTTACTAAACACAACATGGGTAATAGTACTTCATGGATAATAAAGCCTTAAAGGAGAAAATTTATGAATGAAATTTGATGTTAGTCTAAAAAGTGGACACAGAGAACAGAGAGATTATAATAAACTTAATTACAATCGGTTCGAGGTGTCCAATCATGAAAAAGAGAACATTTGATCAAGAATACAAGATTCAAGCCGTTGAGTTATGCTTGGAGGGGGACAAGTCCATCGCCCAAGTGGCAAAAGAATTAGGATTGGCATACAACACTCTTCACCGTTGGGTCAAAGAATACAAAGAAAGCAATGGCACAAGCTTTGTAGGTTCAGGAAACATCAAGCCACAAAATCAAGAAATCATCGAGCTACGCCGTCGCAATCAAGAGCTGGAAGAGGAATTAGCGATTTTAAAAAAGGCGTTAGGCATCTTCACCAGAAACCAGAAGTAATTTACGCGTTCATTTTTCAACATCGAAATGAATTTCGCGTGGTGAAGATGTGCCAAGTTCTCGGTGTTTCTAAAAGTGGGTATTATGCATGGCTGAAACGCCCAAAAAGCAACCAAAAAGAGAAAAAAGAACAACTGACCCAACAGATTCGGAACGAGTATCTCAAGTCACGCAAGATTTACGGAAGTCCGAAAATTACGCAAGAACTACGCAAACAAGGAATTCGTGTGTCTCAAAAGACAGTCGCTCGTATCATGAGCGAAGAAGGATTGAGATCAATTACAGTGCGTAAATACAAGGCAACGACCAATAGTAATCACCCTTACAACGTGTATGCGAATCTGTTGGAACAGAACTTCCAAGCAACGGCTCCAAATGAAGTATGGATGGCCGATATCACGTACATTCCTACTGATGAAGGATGGTTATATTTAGCGAGCATCATGGATTTATATACACGAAAGATCGTAGGTTGGTATATCGATACACGAATGACCAAAGAGTTAGTCATCAAAGCCTTACAACGAGTGTTAAACAACGAGAAACCAACAGGAAGAGTGATTCACCACTCGGATCGTGGAAGCCAGTATGCGTCGAATGATTATCAACAACTGTTACAAGAGCATCATTTCCAAGTCAGTATGTCGAGACGTGGGAACTGTTACGACAACGCTTGTATGGAGTCGTTTCATAGCTTAATCAAGAAAGAATGCATCTATCCAAATCGATTCCGTACGCGAAAAGAAGCGAAACAAGCCATTTTTGAGTACATCGAATGCTTCTACAACCGAAAAAGGAGTCATTCCGCTCTTGAATATGTATCGCCATGTGAATTTGAGGCTGCTTACTACGCTAACCAGAGAAAAGTAGCTGCCTAAGTTCAGCTATTTCTCTCTGTTTAACGTGTCCATTTTCTTGACATAATACCAGGGACTTCACAACGTTTACTTTGTATTCTTTATAATTAAGAATGTAAGTAGTTGATATTCATCTTTGGTACAAAGCACATGCTACATAACCTAAGAAAACCTTGCTTCCGAAATAGTATATAAAAGCATTTTCGTTTACCAAAAAACTGTCGAGTCATTCCTTAAAACGTTGAATAGGAATATCCTTTCCTATGTTAGTAATAAACTATAAAATGTTTCTTCTAACTACGCAAACTCCCTTTTAACCAGGCGCGAGGACGATAGGATCCGACAGGGATTTGGATTAAGCTTGTTTTCCCTTGCGAATCGATCTTGTAAAGTTTATCGCATAAGTTCACATCAAATCCAAGGAGTGGATGCCCGCCCATCCCCATGGCAGACGCCGCCAAGAGCAGTCGTTGCACGAGCATGCCCGCCTCCATCTGTTGAATGCGATATCCTCTGTATCCTAATTCCGTTTTGAGGTGATCCTTGTCTCCTACCACATGTAGACAGAGCGGCACTTGGAATAGATTGACATTATCCATTGACATTCCGTATTGCAGGACGTGTCGATAATCCCCGAAACGTATCCGTTTTAACGCATGAGTATCACTGTCATAACAGTAAGCCCCATTGGGAACGTCTTCAACGTTATAAAAACAGCCATACAGTGAGACACGAGACTTCGGCTCCTCATGCTCTCCATCTAAATCATTTCGATACGAGAAAGAAAGCGTTGCTTCTTGTAGCAAAGTGGCCAATTGTTGTTGGCTTACCTTTCCCAAAATAAAATCCATATCTGGTGAATGCCGCTTCTGGCAGATTGACGCCAGATCATACGATAATCGCTTCACGCAAGGCAGAACTACCGCTTGCATCCCACAAGTAACATTCTTCTCTCCCTTAATCTGTCGAAATGATCGTGGTGATTCTAGCATGGATGCTTCATTCATTTTTCTCAGCATCGGATAGTCAATGATCCTCCGTGACCGAATATAATAATGATGCTGAACTGCTGGCACTTCTCGGCATAATTCAGCGGCAGAGGCACTTTCTTCTAAGTGATTATCGTTATCAAACCCAGTGGTTGAAGACTCCACAGATAATGGAATAACCGCATATACACTCTCTTCCTGTTCGGATAGTCCAAGCAGATGGTTGATGGCCCTATCAAGAAATTGGAAATACACTGCCGATGCGAAGTCGAACCGTTTCGCCACTTCCAACAGTTGCCCGATTAGCACGCCAGCATCCAGCCCTTGCAGACGATAGGCAAAATTATTGTATTTAAAGAAATTCTTCCAAAACATTGTCGATACAAAAACAACACCGAAACAAGCCGACACGTCACATCGATTGCCCAGGGCCCCAGTTAGATAGGAATCGAAATTGCCTTCCCGCAACAATATCAAGCGATGATGTGCCACATCGTAATGGTACACTCCATCTGGAACATCCTTTATTTTCAAATAGACGTATAATTCGTTTGGATACAGCGCCCCTCCGGAGGGAACAAACCGCCGGTACAAGTGCATTAGGTTTGCCGCCTGTTCGGTGGAATCCAACGCAAAGTCCGCTTGGCAAAATTGGGTAAGGCCGAAAACATACCAGAGAAAATGACCTATTTCTTCTAGGTCGGGCTTTTCAGACGCTTCCCTTCCCTCGAGCGTTAACGGTATCTCTGGAGAAAGCGGAATCACTGGCAAGCTACGGTACAGCTTATACGCAAGCGGCGCATCTTCCCAGTCTACCTCCCAATCTGGCGGTACAACCTTATCGACATCAAAATGAAGATGGTGTAAAAACGTCTCTAGCTTCATCCTCCTGCCTGGTTACTAAAATCTATAAACATCTACAAAACGCGATGGAACCAGGAAACATCACTTGCCGCTCGGATTTTCACCGAGTTCCATCGGGAAGGGAAGTCCCTTGTCATTCACCTATTGTGAAAGACACCCCGTGGCTCGCTGTTAGCGACGGCATCTGTCGCGCACCATTCCTTCCATCGGTCAGTACACGACAACGATTTTAATAACCAAGTCTACACCTCCTTCAGTTGAATTTGGTACTGATTCAGCCAACAGAATTTATGAAACATGTTCCATAATGACCATTCATGTTCCTCTTTGAAGTTCTCTATTTTTTTCAGCATCATACCTAGATATTGTCGTTGTTTTTTTCCGCTTTTTGATTGCTTGTAGGATTCTTCCATCGACCCTAACACGGCAATCAAATGGCGTTTCACTTTCGCTTTTATGGTGTCAATGAGTTCTTTTGGCAACCGTTCACGATATCCTAACCCTCGTCTGCCAATGACAAATGCAGCACTTTCATGAACGGATAACCCATACTTTTTCATATACTTGAAACGTCCGATGACGCTTGTATACGCCGGATTCACCTTTTTGATGCGAACCCCAAGCCGTAAACCCCGACGAAGGATCGTTTCCGTCAGCTTTTTCTTTTTGAAATGGTGTGTCAAGCGATTGAATCGTCTGTCCGTATCATGTTGTTGTCTTAGTTGGATGTTTTCGATGACCACTGCGCCCACGTTTTCTTGAAGCAACCAATTATACATATCGCGAACCGTTTCGTCGATGAGGTTGTTTCGTTTATTCTCTTTCGCATATTCCAGTTCATGACAGTAAAACACTTTTGATTTAAGAAAGTTCCCTTGCTTCGAAACAATACTTACAGCGATTCGGTTGATATTAATGTCAATCCCAGCAATTCGCTCCGTTTGAATCGGTTCATCGCAGGTAAGTTCCCTTCCGTATATCTCTTCTTCATAAATGAGATGGATGTAATATTTCCCGTTCTTGCGTTTGATTTCGAAAGTGTACGGTTGATATTCGATGATGGGCTTACCTTTTGAATTCACGCCCACCTGCTCGCCCATGATGACATCGATAATTTCCTGTTCATATTTTTCAGGAACATAGACCGAAAACCTCAAACAGGGAGCTTGTTTTCCTTCTTGTTGTCCAAGTGGATTCGCGATTTCTACATAACATTCATACGTGTGGTCGTCATACACTAGACGAATATTCAAATTTCCTTTTTTGCTTTTATCGCCTCTGGCATACAACTGATTCGATCGCAAATCTTTCCATTCTTCGTTCGTGATGTTTCCTTTCAGGCGCTTGTAAAAGTTTTGTTTTCCGCCAAAAATCACTTTTGGAATGGTACCGGCATTCAAATGAATCCTGCAGCTCAGCTTCTGTAGCTTTTAGCTTTTCTAACCGTTGGTGCAATCCGTTGAGACAAGTTTTTATATCGACATTCTTCGGTGTTTTTCGTCCATGTTGGTATTCATCCATTTTCTTCGCTGCTTTTTCCATTTTCACCTGCACATCCTCCAGCCGCATTGGAAGTAACTCACGTTGAAAAGAAATCAGCGATTGAGCAAGCAAGACCGCATCTTCAGCATACCGTTTGTTGAGCGGAAATTGGTGCCGAAGGTGTTTGATGATGTCTTGGGCGTTCATTCCCTCCAGCAACCGGTTGAACGCATATCGCTTGGCTGAACAAAAGACACGCATCAACTCGTCTAATGAGTGAAGTTGTGTTTCATCATCGGAAACGATTTTTACCACCCGAACCGTTTTCATCCCCTTGCCGTCCCCCTATGTTTGGATTCTTAAGAACATATATTCGCCAAATATTCTTCATTTCCTTTTTACATGAGGAAAGGGAGTTCTAATTTTCTCAGCATGACCTAGGGGGGAAGGTTCAGAAGATAGTCGAAATCCATAAATTCAGGTAAAAAACAAGAGATATTTAAATGATTTCACACATTTTTGTAGATTCGGAATGAACTGGCTATACCTCCTATGGGAACGGATGGGGATGTGGATTAAGCTGTTCAAGCGTGAGCGGTTGTTTTGTATACCCGAGTTCCATTGGTACCCGGAGCACCCTCTCCAGACCTGTCACGCGGGTAAGGTGATGCCCAAATGTCATTGGTAACATTCCTGGAATCAGTACTTTCACGCAATATAAACCGTTTCGTTTGATTACGGGAGTTGTCTGGTCCACCACAATTACCTCAAGGTTCAATCGTCGGAACTTCTGAAGAATGTCCTGCAGGTCATCGGTCAAGTCTGCGCTCTTCGTTGGCCGCTTGAATTCCTCTTCAAATGTTCGCAACGGACGATGATCATCCAGCAAAAATTGCAGGCGCTCCTCTGCTTCCGGCAAACCGTACAGCATGCCATGGTCCTCCATCTGCTGCACTAAGAACGGATCGTGTAACATTTTCTCATATTTCTTTCGGTTTGCTTCAAATTTCTCGTCAAGCGTGAGCATCATGCCTGCCAACTCGTGAATCGCGCTTTTCACCGCCCGTATAGGGTCCGGATGAGCTCCGGCAGCACAGATGAGATTCATCCCTTCTTGTTTTCGGTTTTTCGCCACTGCCCAGACGCTTGGAATCCCGTGCTCCATCGTCGAGTTGAAAAAATACAAATCATATCCCGCCACCGCACGTACACGGTCAACCATCAACTGTAATTCTTTATCGTTAGCGGAACTAAGGTCAAGACGCGGAAGAGGCAACCGTGCATACCAAGTCATCAAGAATGAATCACGCTCCACCACCTCCAAAATGGCATGGAAAATCGCTTCCTCTAAACTCCCGCCTAATGCACATCCGTTGGAAGTTTCATAGACAAAGCCATCCCCACAGCCCAAACTGTAATATGCAAGCAGTTCTGGGACCAAAATTGGACGCTCTTGTAAAAACGAATAGCCCCATACCCAATTCATTGGACGATTAGGATGAAACGGTTTGAACGGAAAATCAGGTCGCTCATACTGTTCCTTCGCATGCACTCCTACCTTTGCAGGGTTGAGCGCTTTATCTTCCAGATTTAGGTAACTATCATAAATCGTCGTCCGTTTGCCACGAGGTTCGATACCGCAATATCTCTCTAAGCCCTCCAAAATGGCGGTTAACTCGCTAACCTCATATGAATGAGTCCGACCTGCTACTCCCTCGTCCCCTATAAACAATGGCATATTTACAATGACATCCGCGAACGGTGGCACGAAATTATGCATTTTACCATTCAATAATCCAGTTCGGTAATCGAGATAGTCTTTGACCAGAACTTCTTTCAAATCCTCTATCGGACGACAACGGTAACTGTCAGCGCTGATCTTCGGACTTGATTGCAGCGATATTCGGGCTGCTGTCGGTGAATCTTCGGGTAATTGACCGCATACTGGACATAACGGGTCGGGCAGAAAGAAGTGACATGAGTTCTTTAAAGTTTTCAGGTTGATTAGGAACAACCTTTCTTCTAAGTGGGCACGACTTCCTTCTAACACCCTCTGCGTCTCCGTAACAATCAGGTGAGTCATCTGCAAAAGTCCTGTTCGTGATGCCCATGCATCACGCTGTATTCCTCCTTGCACTGCTATCCTCCGTTGCAGTTCCCACATCTCCTTGCGGTCGTACCCCGCTATAAGACGTCGATTGTCAGCACACTGAGAGCATCCTGAGGTATTAGGACGGACTAGCGGACCGATCACGCCCTCACCAAATGAAACGAAGCCCCGAAGCCATGGAATGCCTAACGGTCGTAACACCTCTTCCGCCTTGTAATGAACGGAGGGATACCAGGCATCGTGTAACACTAGAGCAAAATTCGTTTCTTTCGGAACCCCTTCCTCGAAATCAATTTGGCGAATGACCCGATACTGGACGGATAATTTTTCACACATAAAATCCGCCAATATTCCTTCTCCAACAATTAATACGCAAGTATCCATCAGGCTTTCTCCTCTCTTAACAGCACTCCAAACACCCCTGCCAATTCCTCTTTCAAAAAAGGTTCTATCGTTAAATCAAAGACGAAGAGCTGCATTCTGTTTTGTTTCAAGATCTGCATGGCAGACTGCAAGAACTCCAATTGTGTTTTCTCTTCACAATTGAGAATTTCAAGTCTTAATGGTGCCTCTTCATTTAGAAGAACGGACGATTCCTCCAGCGCTTGTGTTCGGAATGAAGCCGCTTGATTTTGTGAATCCATAAGCGCCTGCTCTAGCGCTTTCTGAAACGCCATTGTGATATTCAAGCCTGCGCTGCCATACCAGCGACCGCTCGTGCCGACCCATACCACAGGAAAACCCGACACCTTCTCCCCCAAGCCGATCGTCGGTGGCCCATGCATCGTAGTCAGCGCCTGCAAATAAAATCTGCAGCGTTCATCCTCTACCGCATCCAACCGTACCCGAAAAATAGATTCCCTTTGATTAACCTGTCGTTTGTTCAGCTCTTCGTTTAAACACCTTTGCAATCCCCGACAAATGCCTTCCGCAATCGTTTCCCCTGCTCCGACACCGATAAATTCCTGTGATGTTATCACATCAACATCCTCTTCGTGGTTTAAGGATGCCGTAACAAGTAAATCTATCATTGGCGATACATACGATTCAATTCCAGTCAATCCCGCTTCCCGCCGTGCCTCTTCATGTGTCAGACCTGCACAAATAACTTCTGGAAGCAGCTCAGCCGGTCCCTCCGATAATGGGTTAACAGCTTGAACGCAGCACTGCGCCAACGGAAGCTGCTTCAAGTCCCTTTCCTCCCATATATGGAAAATTCCAGATTCCACGGATGTCAATTGACTAAAATAATGAAACAATCTACTCGGATCATCGCAGCTCGAATTCTGTTTAAGCCTCAAATCAAGGTCTTGAACCAATTCAGCCGCCACACATTCAGTCGTCACCAGCGGATGTTTGATGAACGAATGCCAGTTGCCTTCCAACGTTTCCAGATCGAGAAGAAAAAACTGATTTCTCTGTTCTGATTTTGTCACTCCTGTCACTTTTTTGAATAATTCAAACACAATCACATTCGCCAACATCGCTCCCGATGTTGAAGAAAAAGTTTGCAATGGCCGGTCTTTGCGAAGCGCGGATCGGTGTATACGACGCCATGCGGACTCCCAACATCCCTCAGAGTCCGGATGCACTAATGGCCCCGCTAAACCCACCTGTTGCAGAGATATGGCGGGGAGAAACCCCTTCTTTTCCTCCCTGCAAATCGCATGAAGAGCCCGTAGTTCCTCTACATTGCCTTCCTGTGAGACATATAAAATCCACTCAAATGGCTGCACAACTTCTCGCCAAGAACTCCCGTCAGCTCCCCCTTGTAAGTCTATCTCCTCTATTGCCACTTCGGAGTCCATTTTGCGGGCATTGTCCACCAGTTCCTTCAACCGCAGTCGATTAGTAGGCATCGAGTCTGTAACAAGAACATGGAACTTAGGCAATCCTGATTCGATCAACGCAGAAACCAATGAGATAAAAAAGGGGCCAGAGCCGATTGCCAATACTTTAGATTGACGATATACTTGAAAACGGAACGCACCGGAATCAACGAAATTTTCTATAAATTCAATTTGTGAAGCATACTTTTTAAGAATCCTGCTATCCAATTGATGCGGTTGATCTTGGCTCACATCTCGAACAAAGCCGTTCTGGTACAGAATTTTTGCGATTTCATACACCCTGTTCCGATATGAGACCGGTAATCCATCTGTCAATTCTCCCAATGTGTGCTCTCCGTTGAACATTGGCATCAGTTTTTCAATCCACTGATAGATTGTACTGCCTTTCATACGAAATGAGCTGGAGTTATTCCTAAAATACACACCACCGTTTGGATCAGGGATAAAAAACGTGTCTCTTTTCACTTTCAGACGCGAGGAAGCGTTCAGATTTGCCATTCTACTCCTCCTTATCCGTGAGTTGTTCCTAAATGCGTAGTATCATTTTATGTACTTCTATTTGTCCCTTATGTTAATTTCGTAAAGAGGGACCCCTGCAGCAGATTATGCAGGGGCAGTCCTTTCTTCTTAGGTAATCACCTTTTTGTGCTAGGGAACTAGAGATTTCCTCCAAAACCACTATCCCAGCAATTGAAGCAGATAAATCAATGTCCACCACAACGTCCACCACAACGTCCACCACAACGTCCAAAACAATGTCCAAAACATTGTCCAAAACATTGTCCAAAACATTGTCCAAAACACTGTCCAAAACACTGTCCAAAACAATTTCCTCCACAACGATGACCACCAAATCCACCGCAACGTCCTCCACAACGTCCACCGCATTGACGAGCATCATCAATCAAATAGGTCTGGGTTTGAGGATCCCAAACCATCACCTCATCCGCCACGAAATCATCCATACCTAACATTTGAAGTTCATTTTGGAAATTATACATTTTACACCATCCTATTGTTATAAATTTGTTGTTTCCAGCGACGTAACTAGAAACGGAAAGGAGGAGTAGAACGAAGGTAATCAGCAAGATATCTGTGGAGCAGATAAATCCACCAACTACTTCGAGTCCTCTCCTCAACAAACTATGAACTCTGTTAGGCTGTTGTTACTGATTGAGGTGCCTATTTTCATTGAGACTTCGTAAAACCGTATGAACCTCTCCTCCCCTCATTCCATGAAGAGGTGAGAGTTTCTTATCACTTCGCTTCTGCGTAGAAGAAGGTGGTCTCCTTCCATCGATGACTGTATCGAAAACCTTCTCGATGAATTCTGTAAGCAACAGTGGCATCATACCGATGGAGAGTTTCACCCCTTCTACCACTTTTTGCTTACGCAATCCGTAGCAACATTCGATTTCTTTGATCGTTCCCTTTGGCAGATGAGACGCATACACGACGATCGGCTTTTCTTGTTTTCCATGATAAATGCCCATGGAGAGTTCGATTTTTTCGTTTTCATATACTTTGAATCCGTCTTTCGCCCATTTTGTGTTGAAGTACTTCTTTTTCTTGTAAGGATAACAAGCAGGCTGTCCGTCCTTGTTGAATGGCTCGGTGATCAAGTTTCTTGTGCGGAGATATTGGTAGCGGACCACTGGAATCGATTGGCTGTGAAGATGGAACTTTCTTTTTGCTTGTCTTTAGTGATCCAGCGGCCGTATTTGAGGAGATGTTCCTTCGTCAATCGAAGACATCCGTTCCAAACACGGGCAGACTTTCGATTACAAGTGTACAATCGATCTAAATCGGCTTTGGATGATCGAAACTATCTTTTTTATTTACATTGATTATTTAGAACATAGTTTAGTTAAAAAAATAGCCGTTCGAAAACCAAATGTTAATTTTTGCTTGCATTTCGTCAGCTATTTGAAACAGTACAAGCAACATCTTTGTTAATCACCTTTACTCGATGTTTCCTACATAAGCATCTTTTAAGATTTTCACAATTGCTTCAGGTGGTTCTGTACCAATTGAGCAACCAGCTACCATTAACAACATCATTGTGGTTAAAGAAAATAAAAACTTTTTAATTCTCATTGATTCCCTCCCTATCTCATAAAGTCGTAGACCATTTAGAAAGCTCCATTAAAACTCTTATTAAATTATCCTGCTCCTTTATATGAATAAAAAAACGATGCCTTATTAAGCATCGTATTTGTTAGCCACCTATGCATCGCTTTGCGGCACCATAGATTAAGGAGGGGATTCTTTTCATAGGGGCTGTAAAACAGAAAATGTCTATTAAAGACTTTTTACAAACCCTTTACTTTTCTCCTGATACCCCATTCGAAGATAAAATTGATGTGCCTTTTTTCGTTCATCACGATTTCCACTATTTAAGCCAATTGAAATCGCCCTTTGTTTTCTTGCCCATCTCTCTGCTTCTTCTATTAGCCTTTTCCCAATCCCCCTATTTCGATAATTTGAATCCACAACTAAAGCGACAATTCTAACGTAAAGTCCATTTTTTTCATAAAAGTAACCAGAACATAATCCAATCATACCAACGACATCTTCATTATATTCGGCCACCAAAGTACAATAGCTTGAACTCGATTCAATTTTCTTAAATCTGATACTCATTTCTTCAATAGAAGTTGGGTAACCTAACTCTCCCATCAAATAAGCCAATTTGGGGATATCCCTTGCATATGCTTTTCTAATTTTCATAAAACATTTCCCCCACTTGATATTCTTTATATCGAGTACAATTCCTTGTTCGATTAAAATGCTCGTTATTAAAAAATTAACAACACTCTTTAACAAAACCTAACTTTCATTAAAATATCCAGCGACCTATTCTTATGCAATGTCTGGGACAATTGGTCCTAAACACCGTGCTATGTGGAATACAGTTACTTATCGTATGAACCCAATTACGATATTCTATGTTTAAAGTGGGAATTCCTTGTAATTAAAGTCGTTCGTTCTTCGCGTAACGAGGGAGATTATTCACTGTATGAAAATGATCTGTTGTGAAATACTGTAAGTAAAGCATCTCCCTGAAGGAGTGAATAAAGTGAGAACAGATGGAAATATAAGAATTCATCTATTTTTACTATTGGTTGTTATTGCCGTTTTTATTTGGTCAGCGATCAAACCAGCAAGTTATCTGACATGGCTGTTGGAGGTTAGTCCTGCCGTTGTCGGTTTGATCATCGTCATTGCAGCATATAATAAATTCCGTTTTACTACTCTCTCTTATGTCATTATTGCTATTCTAGCCATTATTATGTTCGTCGGCGGTCATTATATCTATTCCAAAGTTCCACTTTTTAACTGGATCAAGGACGCTTTTGACTTAAAGCGAAATCATTACGACCGATTTGGGCATTTACTTAAAGGCTTATTCGTGATTGTGCTGAGAGAAATCTTATTACGAAAAACTCCATTAACGAAAGGACCTTGGTTATTTGCCATTGTTGTAAGTATGTCGCTGGCCATCGCTGCGTTGTACGAGATTATCGAATGGTTAGTTTCTAAAATATCAAAGGGAGGAGAAGCGTCTAAAGACTTTTTAGGAATCCAAGGGGATATTTGGGATACACAATGGGATATGTTATGTTGCTTGATCGGTTCGGTTATTGCATTATTCGTCTTCTCTAAACTACATGACAGACTGTTAAAAAAAGAAATCATAAAAGAATAAAAAAGAAGACGCTCCCCTTACTTCATCGTTTCGGTTGAAATAAGGGGATTCGTCTGGATAAATGAAACTCATGCAAAAACGAAGAAGTTCTTCTAAGCCTACATTGCTTTGTACAAATAAATTTTCCAAGCGGACTCTTTTGATTCAAAAACTTTCTCAAGAAACAAATTGTTTTCTACCGCATTTTCGATGGGGACAGCAGAAAAAATATAACGGCCCCCCATTTTTTTAAATTGCTCCGTATTTAACTGCAGGTGTTTTAATCGTTTTTTCGAGTTTTTCGTGAACATATAGTGTTTTCCCAATTCAGCAGTAAAAGTATAGCAGCGTCCGCCCCACTCATCAAAATACGTACGAATCAATTTATTCTTCGCCAATTCTTTCTCAATGATTTTCCGAAATTCGTGTTTATAAGAAAGTGGATAAAAATTGTTATATGTATCTAGAGTGTAGAAACCGTTATATTGCGCAATAGCAGGATGTATGCCAATACTTACGACACGATAATTTTCTACGGGCAATCCTATGTATTTTTTTATCTCCTGAAATTGTTTTTCTGCAAAAAATTCCTTTACTGAAGGTTCGTTTTGGAAAATAATTTCCTCATTGATAAGACTTAATAAAACAACCTGAGCTACAACAAAACCTTTTACAGCCTTCCTCCATTTTCCTCCTTGAGACCATAAAATCTTTAATCCCAGAGCAAATAAAACATAAATAACTAACGGTCGCAAAAAATGATAGCGGGCAAAATTAAAGGTATCCAAAAAATGAAAGCGTTCCGTTAACGGAAGCCACCCTTCATAAAACCAAAAAGCATACCAGAATGATAACGCAAGGTTTAACCAAAACAAAAAGACAAATCCCTTTTCTTGCCTCCAGAGCTTTTTGGAGATGACAAAGTACAGAGCGATTAGCGTGACAGGCAAAATGATAAACGTGTGAACTGTCATGACATGGTGATGCCCCAAGAGAAAATTTTTCAATGTAAGAAGCAGGCACCGCCATAACGGCAATCTGGCGTGAAAATACTCGTCCCTGCTGGTAGGTTCATCATTCAATAAAAAAGAATATACTAATCGGTACTCGACTATTAAATAAATGAACATCATATATCCGATCGAAAAAAGAAATCTGAAGTTCCATCCCTTTCCTTTGACAATATCCACAAGCCAAAGAATTGCCATACCGGTTAAAAAGAAAAAGAAACCTAAAACAATGCTTGAATACAGAGGAAGAAGAGTTAATACTAAATAGTTCTTCCAAGACCTTTCCCCTTTTCGGATATTTAAAAACGCCCAGAGCGCAAGCGGCATTCCTAGAGTGCTGAGCATCCCAGGCGGCCAAAAAAGAGTAAGAGAGAAAGCCAATGCAGCTCCTACACGAATGATCATCCATTCTCGATTGGGCAAAAAGTGCTTTTTTAATAGGAGGTACATGCCTATAAAAGCAAAAACTCTTGTAATCGCTTGGCTCAAAGCATAGGCGATCATCGTTGGAAAAAAGGCATACAGCCACACAATTCCGCTGAATTCAGAGCCAAGTGCATTTCTTGACAGTTGGCCATTAATCACCTGGGGAATAGTAGCATTAACTGAACCTGTCATCTCTCCGCTTCTTGCCAGGACTCTATACCAGGCCACATTGGAATCGAGATTATCATGAACGCGAATATGAGCATTTTCTCCTAAAATAAACAAAGGAGATAAATAAAGAATTAGTACAATAACAGCGAAAGCTATTAACTTTTGTTCCTTTTTGTTTCGGATTGAAGCCACTCTCTTTCCACCCCAAGGAAATTCTTTTAAAGACGTTATAAGCAACCATGCTGAGCAAAAATAGGAAAAGCTCTAAAAAATCTCATTTATAAGGTCTGCAATATGGAGGAAATTATTCCATTGGATATGAAAAGCCTTAGGGCGGCGATTATCTCATATTTACTCTCCTTGCACAATTGTTCCACTTATCATTTTAGGAAGGGTCAGTGAGCCCTGTAACCATTCTTTAAAAGAAAAGATGAACGGATCACTATTTCTTCCTACACCAATAATGACGTTCAAATCTGTTGGTGAATATAAAACCGTGTGCAAGGTGCCAAAATAATTTTTGTAATCATCGAAAAATAAAGGTGATTTTTCACTATTAAAGTGATGAAAAGCAGACAGAGGATCTAGCTTCTCCTTTAATAATGCCTGAAGATATTGTTTACGTTTAATAGAACCTTGTATCTCTACTCTATTTTTCTGTTTCAATTCTTCTGTTTCAAAATGATTGGTACATATAAGCGGATGGGTATATTTTATCATTTGTTGTTGTGGGGATGCCTCGACAATGACGCTATTTCCATTAACATCTGTAATGGAATAATTATAGCAAAATCCATGTGGAACTTTAGTAATGAGTTCTATCGCTTCTTCCGTGTTAGCACATTGATCAAGGATCATTCTAACAATCGTTGTAGCTATAAATCCTTCTTGACTGTGCATAGAATTAACAAAATGCAATCCTATTACAAGCCCTTTTTCGTTCATTCCATCCAGTCTACCTATAATTTGCTGACTAAAACCTACACTCGCATAGCCATCTACAGGCTGCATAAATACAAGTCTTGCATCATATAATGTTGGACTAAAATCATAATTGCGTACATAATATGAGTCTTGTACCAATGTAGTACATCCCATTTCTGGGAACGATACATCGTAACCACTATACTGTTCTATTGCTGCATTTAGTGACATATTTAAACCTTTTGCTAATCCTCTTAATTCTTTTAACAAATTAGGTGAGAACTTCTCTAATAATTTCTTCACTTTAAGAAATTGGGATTTTCCGTTACTAACACGATCTTGATCATTTACATGTGTAAATATTTTAGATTTTAATTGACGTCCTTGCTCAAGACCTATTTGATCATAACTGCCTTTCAAATCAATTACTTTTATGATTAACTCCTCTCCTCTATCCACTTTTATCCCCTCCCTTTCATCCTTGGGATGTGAGCAACGGGCATTAATAAATCCAAATCCTTAAAATCCTCTCTTCTATACCATTCAATAATCGGGCCTGCGGGAATCAACTCATGTTCAATTGCATAATTCATTAATTGCGCATATCCTTTTTTTATTTCTGTTATAGGAGAAGTGTACGATAACGCTATACATAGACATGGAGACATTATTTCAATAGAGTCTATTTCAGATACCCCCTCTATTTCTACATCGTCAGATACACCAAATCCAATTTGGGCTTTAATTGATTCCCTGCCAGATAAATATCTTAAGTAACCATTATTAATGGGAATGTTCAAGCGCTCCAATTCTCTTTTTCTTTGTCTAAAATGATTCCCAAATTTACCGGGATTCGCTTCGGCAGCAAACCATACAATTTTCTCAGCGTTTTTTTCTAACAGGTAAACCTGGCCACTTTCTTGGTAACTTTCTAAAAAACGTAAACTTACACTTAAAAGATGATGTTTTTGCCTTAAAGTTTTCATCCAATTTTTTATCATTTGTTGACGGACTACTTCGTTTTCTTTTAAATATATCTGAATCTCCTTTATTGGTACACCGGCCAAACGTAAACTTGAAATCAATCTTACGGTTGCTATCTGATCTTCCGAATAAAGCCGGTAACCATTTTTGCTTCTTATTGGATGCAGTAAATTCTCTGACTCATAATACCTCAAAGCGCTTTTGGAAATGCCGGTCCTTTTAGAAAAAGTTTGTATCGTCATTAACTCACTCATCTCATTCACATCCCTTATAATCAAAGTTACACCTTAAAGTAACTTTAAGGTCAAGAATGAATTTCAAAATAAAACTAATCTGGCTGTTAATCGAATAACGAAAAACAATATCGTTATTGAAGTATGGCATTTGTTAGTTTAACAAGAGAATCATTAGTATTCATAAACTTATTTCGTAAGGACAGTAAAATGAAAGATGTTTTTTAAATTCTTGTTGGATTTCAGGATTATTTAATCATTTTTTATATTTCTCTCAAAAAAATTAGATACCATCAAGAATTTTGTTCATGTAAGATTAGATAAGCTATCTCTGAAATGGATTTAGAATAGAGTGAGGGGCTGTTTGGAAAAGGGGGGAATCTCTTTATTTTGTTGATTTACAATATATACCGTTTTTCAAACATTCGCTGGAAGGCTTCATGAAATACTCCCTTTTTTCGATACGCTTGCCTGTATAATATTTCTAAACTCCAGCTATTTCATTATACTTTTAATCGAACAAAAACAAGACTGATCCTAAGCAAAGTGTCAGCCTCCACAACCATCATATATAGGACATAGCACTGGATAAAGAACATTGTTCATCCCAGTCGTTATCATGATTTCTATTTGTTGCTCAACCGTTTCATTTCCATTCCGTTCTTAACAGAGAAAAAATGAAAGCATCATGAGAGCGATTTTTTTGATAAATATAACCTCGCAATAGTCCTTCTTCTTTAAACCCTAATTTCTTTAATAAAGAAGATGAAGCAATGTTTTCGGGATATGTTACAGCTCCGATTCGATATAAGCCTAATTCTTCAAAAGAATAGCGCAATACTTCTTTAACAGCTTCAGAAGTAAAACCTTGTCTCCAATAATCTGGATGTATTTCATAGCCAATTTCCGCCCGTTTATTGGGAAGGCTCAAATTATTTAATCCTACTGTTCCAATAAATTCCTGATTTTCTTTTAGAATGATCCCCCAACGAGTGCCACGGTTACTTAAGAAATTGTTTTTAAAAGAATCAATCATTTTCGCTGCTTCTTCTATACTCTTAAGATTTTCCATACCATAGTATCTTGTTACTTCATCCAATGACATAATCTCGTAATATTTTTGACTATGTTGTTGACCGATTTCTACTAGATGTAGCCGTTCTGTTTCAAGTGTTGGAAATAACATAATTTCCCCCCATAAAATTTATTAAGTAAACCTTCTCTCTTTATAAAAAAGTTCTTTTTAATCAGTATAGCAAGACCGTTCCTCTTATTGTGCTAAACCGCCCATCTTGTTATAAAGTCATCCAGATTTTTCTTATATCAAGTTAAAGATCAAAGAAGAAACTTTCATTAAGTAATTTAATATGCCAATAAACAGAGCTGCTGAATTCTCTTTCAGCAGCTTTCCCCATTATGTTATATAAACTGCCGATGCACCTTTTTTCCATCATATGTGAACACCACTGGTCTGTTCTCTGCCACCGTTTCCATATATAAAGAACAAAATCATCTTATTTTCTCCTTTAGCAAAGTAATCCAAAAATTATCATTTGTTAATCATTATAAATAATCACAACTGCCTCTTTGCTGAACGGAAACTCCTTCAAATTTCTTTGGTACTACCACAAAACCGAACCATTAAGCTTGTCTATTAAGTACCAACTAATCTACTCTTTGATCAATGGAAATTTACAGTCATAAGAGTAACCAGGTGACTTTCGGCAAAATGAAAAACAAGAGGTTCCCAACGAAACAAACCGAATTGAATTGTACTGCGCTCATTTAAATCAATCCTTGCAATATAATTAAATTGATAATCCTGCTCAACCGGAAATATCGATTCCTTAGTTGTAAAGAAAATTATTTGTTTAAACAATTCATTGCCTCGTTTAAAACAATAATGGATGCCTCGAAAGTTTTTTAGTAATGAAAAGTCAAGCATCCTCATTTCGTATTAAAGTCGTTGATTTTACCCATTTCACGCTATCCTTCTTCTCCTCATTCACGAACAGTTGGAACACATCAGGTCTTGAGTAATGGCCGACCACATCAAAGTCAAATTGACTATAGGCGATATCACGCAAATCCAGATCGGCTATAAGGATGTCCTCCTTACCATAGATAGGTCCCTTAATATACTCTCCCAGTGGACCCACAATGGCACTTCCTCCAGGGCACATCTCGTCCGGTGCAGACGCTAATTCTTCATAGCATGCTAAATCAGTGGGATACATATCCTTTGTAACATACTGATTGCAGGATAACACGAAGCATCTTCCTTCCGCTGCAATATGGCGAATCGTAGACTGCCAGAGTTCTCTAGAATCTGCCGTCGGAGCGATATAAATTTGAACCCCTTTGGCATACATCGCTACTCTAGCTAATGGCATGTAGTTTTCCCAACAAATCAACGCCCCGATTCTTCCATATGGCGTATCGAAAACAGGCAGCGTGCTTCCGTCCCCCTCGCCCCAAATGAGCCGTTCAGAGGCTGTAGGTTTTAGCTTCCTATGTTTCCCAAGCAAAGTGCCATCTGGTCCAAAAAATAAAACAGTACAGTAAAGGGTGCCTCTGCTAAACTCATTGTCTCTTTCAATTACACCGATCACGAGATAGACTCCGGCCTTACGGGCTGCTTCTCCTAACATTTCTGTTGTTTCACTTGGTACGGTTACAGAATTTTCCCAGTAGCGAAGCCAGTCTTTTCGTCCTTCTGGTGAACGACTGCCGACCGTCGTTCCAAAAGTAAGCCCTCTCGGATAAGCTGGGATAAAAGCTTCTGGAAATACGACGATATTCGCCCCTTTTTCTGCCGCGTGTAGAGTTAATGAAATCGCCTTTTCCGTACTTGCTTTTCGATCCATAATCACTGAAGCAGCTTGTACAACCGCTACACGCACATTCGATTGTTTGTTCGTCATTTGAAACTCTCCTCTTTAAGTGTGTTTTTTTCTAATATTTCTTCATCGAGGAAAGTAATCCTGCAACCGCTTTGCAAACATTGTCTTTCTCAAAATCAATAAGTTAATTATTTAAGTTAAACTTTCTTGCTCAAAATTCCTTCTCGTATTCCACTAAAGCCTTTACTTCAACCAAAAAGCATTACTTCCTGCTTATGAAGTAATGCTCCCATTAGCCAACCATGCCTCACTTCGTGGCACCATAGATTATGAAAGAAAATTTGTTCTTCTATAGAAGTTTGGACAAGAATTAAGGAGTATTAAGCGCATCTTTCTAACTTTCTCTCGTTAGAGGCTGAATAGTTACCAAAATTGATGAATCACAGCCACCCATTACCTACGACTCACTTCTGTAAAGCGGACGATCCAGTGCATATAATCGTCGATATCTTTCCTCGCTTTTAAGCAGTTGTTGATGACTGCCATCCATGGTGATTTTTCCTTTTTCAAGGAAAAGGATGCGATCCATTTTCTCCACCCCCATCAAATGGTGCGTTACCCAAATGATAGTTTTCCCCTTCAGTGTATCGAAAATGGTAGCCAATAGGTTTGCTTCTGTGATTGGATCGAGCCCAACTGTCGGTTCATCCATGATGACTATTGGAGTTTTTTGCAATAATATCCGTGCCAGTGCGATTCTTTGCCGTTCACCACCGGAAAAGCGCTGTCCTGTTTCATGCATGTTCGTCTCATATCCTTTAGGCAATTGCATAATCATCTGATGCAATTGGACCATCTTGGCTACTTCGTATACTTCTTCATCCGTCGCTTCCGGGTTGCCAAGGCGGATATTGTTCATGACGGATGTATTAAATAAATAAGGCTTTTGGTTGAGAACAGCCATTAATTTTGGAATAGTCGAAGCCAGTTCATGTGCATTGATCCCATTTATACGGACTTCTCCACGAGTCGGTACAAGTGCACCCTGAATTAATTTTAACAGCGTCGATTTTCCGGATCCGCTGCGCCCGATAATGGCAATTTTCTCACCCTGTCCTATTTTTAAGCTAAAATCGTCCAGCAGTGGTGTTTCAGAAGTATATCCAAATGATAAATGGTTGATTTCAATCGTTACTTGAGCTTGAGATAAATCTAGCGAATCTTTCCATCCATCTGTTTCTATCCATGGGAGAGAGGACTCTGCTTGAATAGCTTCAAGACGCTTTAATGAATCTTGGTAGGTTGATGTTTCACTAACTGCCCCTGCAATCGGTAAAAAGGATTCCACTAAGGACAGTGCTACAAGACCACAAGCAGCGATCATCGTTGGCGGGAATTCTCCTCTTAGCGTTTGCTCATTGGCCCAATAGATGGCTAAGATCACAATAGCACCAAGCACAACCTGATTTGTAACGTCCCGCCAGTTCACAAAGGCATATTTCTTCGTTTCAAGTTCAAGCAACTTTTGTTCTTGTGTTTCATATCGCTGAATAAAAGTCGCGTATTTCCCGCTAAATATCCAGTCGCTTATGCCAAAAATCGTATCGGTAAACTGTTGATAAAGTTGGTGTCTTCCCCTTTTCAATTGTTCATTTTTTGTTTTCATATAAATGTATGAAATAATTGGACCGACAAAAATCAACAGCCCCATGAATACAGCCAGGAGAATTGCGAATGGAATCGAGAAAAGTCCTGTACAAATAATAATCACTGTGTAAATAACTAAAGAAACAAGCGAAGGAAACAGTGTTTTTAAGTAAAAATCCTGCAAATGTTCAATATCATCGGCGAGTACGCCAAGAGCGTCACCTGTGCGTAATCGAGAACGAAGAAACAAAGCTTGTGGCTCAATGATTTTATATAAACGGACGCGCATTTCCGAAAGTATTTTCAAAATGAATTGGTGTCCTGTCAGTCTCCCCACATAGCTAAGCACAGTTCGACCAATTCCGAATGCACGAACACCAACAATCGGCACATAAACCATTAAAATTGATTCAGGCTGTGTCGCCGCTTTAGAAATTAAATAACCCGAAGTAAACATCAAGGCTCCGCCAAAGAGAATGGTTAGCGAACCAAGAAGAATAGCCAGCACAAACAAACCGCGATATTGACGCAAATATGGGAAGATCCAATTATCCTTGTCCATTAGAGGCCCTCCATTTGTGTTTTAACAAGCTGATAATAAGTAGAATTCTGCCCGATTAACTGTTCGTGTGTTCCGATTTCCACTATTTTGCCTTGATCAAGAACAATGATCTGGTCCATATCAAGCATCCAATGCAAGCGATGTGTAGCAAAAAATACGAGCTTGCCGTTAAACAATTGTAACATCGTCTCTTTTAATTCGTATTCCGTTTCAATATCAAGATGGGCAGTTGGCTCATCCAGCATGATAACAGGACGATTGCTTAAAAATGCACGTGCGAGGGCGATCCGCTGTTCTTGTCCGCCACTTAGGCTCCGTCCACCTTCCCCTATGATTGTCTCAAACCCTTTCGGCAACGAATGAATCACTTCAGTGAGACCCGCTCTCTCTGCTGCCTCCTCTACTTCTTTCATTGTTGCCTCCGGATTATAAAAACGAATATTGTTTAAAACGGTATCGTGAAATATATAAGGGTGTTGGGGAATATACGTTATTTGACTTTGCCAATTCAATTGAGATAAAGTTGTTAGCCTTTTGCCGTTTACCTGAAATTGACCTGATGAAGGTGTTAAAAATCCACTTAATACATCAATCAAAGTAGATTTTCCTGCACCACTGGCTCCAATAATTCCAATTTTTTTGGAGCCTGAAACAGAAAATTGGATATCTCGCAAAGCTGGACGATCGCTGTCAGCAAAATGTACACTTACTCCTTCAACAGAAAATGTACTTGTTGGTTTCCAAAGGGGGATAGGATCCTGTTTTTGCTGCAATGATTCCTTATTAAGGATTTCCTGAATCTTTTTGCCCGCTTCCTTCCCATCAAGCGTCGCATGGTAATCGGCCCCCACCTCCCTGATTGGCAGGAAGTACTCCGGCGCCAGGATCAGAATCGTCAACGCTTGATGCAACTCCATCTTCTCATTTATTAAATCCATTCCAAGGAAAACGGCGACGGTCGCTATGGAAAGCATTGTAAAAAAATCCAATGCAAACGAAGATAAAAAGGCAATACGCAAAGTTCCCATGGTAGCCCGTCGATATCTTTCGCTTACTAAAATAATTTTGTTGATGTGCTGCCGGCTTAATCCCAAATATTTGAGTGTCTCCAATCCTCTCAATGAATCAACAAAATGATTGGACAGCATTTGATAGGTTTTATATTGGCGATCAGCTTTCATTTTTGCCGCCAATCCAAGCAAAATCATAAAGACAATAAGTATCGGAACGGCTAGGCCTAAGATGACAGCGGAACGGATATTTACAAAAAAGATAAACATGCAAATCATGAAAGGGATAATGGCCGAATTCATCAATTTCGGAAGAATAAGCTCCAAATATCGGCGGAATTTCATCATTCCTTCCATAACCAAGGTGACTGTCTGTCCGGAGCCTTCTTCTTTTACAAAACGAGGGCCGAGTTGAAACAGCTTTTGCAACAATGATTCCCGGAACTCTTTACTCGTTCTGACAGCAAAGTGGTAGGCTATATTTCTTTTCCAAACGGTAAGCAGTTGGCGAACAACTAACGCAAGAAAGAAAATGATCAACTTTTTAAAGACATTGGCAAACAAATCTCCCCCGAACAGGGAGGAGATTGCGTCTGCCAAAAAATAAGCCTGAATAATAATGATCGCACCTTGAATAGCTGTTAATATCGCCAGCCCAGCTAAAACCGGCTTAATTCCTTTGTAAGAGAACAACGCTTTATCCATCAGTATGTTAAATGCTCCTTGTCAGATACTCGTTTCCGGAATACATAATAGCTATAAATAGTATACCCTAATACAAATGGTAAAATAGTTAAAGCTACAATTGTCATTACTTTTAGGGAATATGCTCCACTGGATGCGTTGTAGACCGTTAAATTAAAGGCTTTATTCAAGGAACTCACCATCACTCTTGGGAACAGTCCAACGAAAATCGATAATACCGTTAACCCGATTCCAAGTCCTGTCATGGTAAATGCCCTTCCTTCACGTTTATTGGAAATGAAAAAGTATGATAATCCATAAGCAAGCACAATTAATGCGACAATAATCAGTTCAGGAATGAAACGTACCTCAAAAATATCTGTCATAAACCAAGAGAACCCTACAAAAACGATAAGTGATCCAATTACGGTCAACACCAATTTTTTAGCCAATGCAGCCGACCGTTGTCTGATCTCTCCTTCTGTTTTTAAAGACAGGAAAGTCAAACCGTGCAATAAACACAATAATGTAATCGTTAAACCGCCCCAAATGGAATAAATATTCATAACATCAGAGAAGCTGGCTTCCATATTCATATCTTCATGGATCGGCATACCTTTAAGCATGCTTGTAAACAGAACACCTAGAAGGAACGGCGGCAGCAAGCTTCCGAAAAAGATCACCCAGTCCCACACATTCGTCCAGCGTGCGTCTTCAACCTTGCGGCGATATTCAAAAGCGACACCGCGTCCAATTAGGCTCAGCAAGACGGCCAGCATCAGCAAGTAATAGCCACTGAACATCGTTGCATACCAGTGCGGAAAGGCCGCAAAAATGGCGCCCGCTCCAGTGATTAGCCATACTTCATTCGCGTCCCAGAAAGGACCGATTGTATTCACCATAATAGTTCTCTCTTTTTGATCACGAGCAAGGAAACGAGTCGACATTCCTACGCCAAAATCAAAACCTTCAAGAAAGAAAAACCCAATAAAGAGTACAGAGATTAAGACAAACCAAATTTCACTCAATTCCATCTTAAGCACCTGCCTTATTGAATGGATCTATTAATACTGTTGAATTTGCATCTTGATGCTCTACCGGTCCTCGTTTAATTTCACGGACCATTAAATAAACCATCACACCTGCAAGAATGGTGAATATCAGTGCGTACATAATGATTGAAAATAAAATGGTCCCTGAAGAAACATTTGGTGATACAGCATCAGCTGTTGTCATCAATCCAAATACTGTCCATGGCTGACGGCCCACTTCGGTCATGATCCATCCGAAAGTGTTTGCCAAAAACGGAAATGAGATAGCCGGAACAAGGATTTTCAAGAACATACTGCTTTGCTCAATTCGTCCCCTTTTCCACAAATACAAACCAATCATCGATAATAAGATCATCGCCATACCAAAGCCAATCATTAGACGGAAGCTCCAATACGTCGTTTTGACCGGAGGGATATAATTCGTACCTTCACCAACGATTGGATCGTATTTTTTCGCATATTCGGCTTGGAGAGTTTTCATTCCTTTTAAACTGCCTTCAAATTTAGAATAAGATAAATAGCTTAATGCATAAGGAATATTTAACTCAAACTTATTTTCTTGATTCTTTGTATCAATCCAAGCAAATGCTGACCATGGCGCAGGATCGGGAGTATCTTCCCAAATACCCTCTGCAGCTGCCATCTTCATTGGCTGTGTTTTTACAAGATATTGTGCTTGGGCATGTCCGCTGAAGGCAGCACCCAAACTGCCAATGAAACCAATGATTAAGGCGATATTCATGGATTTCTTGTAAAATTCGATATGTTTCTTCTTTAATAAGTTATAAGCACTTACACCAGCAATGAAGAATGCTCCGGTAGCTAATGCACCTGTGATGACATGCGGAAACTCCACCCATAATTGTCCATTGGTTATAAGCGCAAGAAAGTCAACCATTTCCGCCCTGCCATTTCTAATTTCATAACCAACAGGCACTTGCATGAAGGCGTTTGCCGTTAAAATCCAAAAACCAGAAATCATAGTTCCAATAGATACAAGCCAAATGCTTGCCAAATGCACTTTTTTAGGTAAACGATCCCAGCCAAAAATCCAAAGGCCGATAAAAGTGGATTCCATAAAGAAGGCAAGCAATGCTTCAATGGCCAGAGGTGCCCCGAAGACGTCACCGACAAATCTAGAATAATCCGACCAGTTCATCCCAAATTGGAATTCCTGAATAATTCCTGTTACAACCCCTACAGCAAAGTTAATCAGAAACAAATGCCCCCAGAATTTCGCCATTTTTTTATAAATCTCTTTTTTCTTCACAACGTATAATGTTTGCATTAAAGCGATAATAAATGCCAAACCAATGGTAAGCGGCACGAAGAAGAAGTGGTAAATTGTAGTCAATGCAAATTGTATTCTTGCCAACATGACTGGATCCATAGTAGTTCCTCCTTTAAGTATTCGCCAGAATTCGATCTAGGTTGCATCATGCTCATAATTTCACATAACCAACTATATGTTCATGATTTCACATAACTATGCATCTTGATTCCTCCCTTAAGATTTTCATCAGAATTTGACCTCAGGTGATATCATGTTCATTATTTCACATAACTATCCAGCTTAATTCCTCCCTTAATAATTTCATCAAATTTGACCTGAAGTTATACCATGTTCACAATTTCACAAAATGAAACATAATTAATATAGGAAACATGAAAACTCCCTAAAGAACTGGCACTTTCTGGGTAACGAAAACAATTTCTATTTAGAATCTCTATTGAATGAGAATCTCGCTAATACTATAACAAAAAAACGGTCATAATTTCTTTGACAGTTTGACAAATATGTTACAAAATTACGACGAAATTCGTAAAAAATCTTATACATATAATCAAAAATGGCTAAAAGAGGAATAAATTAGCTATATATGAGGATCATATATCCATTAGAGGAAACAAACGTAAATACTAATTGGAATAAACTAAATTCATATGTAAGATCAGTATTACTCATCACCATTTTTAGATTTCTATTATTCCACTAATATAAAAAACAACGCCTTAGAGACGTTGTTTTTCTTCCTTGCCTTGATAAGATATCCCTCTTGTTGAGAACACCGCAACAGAAAACGCTGCGGTGTAGATGAAAATGGTCTCTTGTTGTCTTTATTGCGCGATATGTAAAGCTTAAGAAATCTTTTGAATTCGACCTTCAGTGTTAGCGTCAAATGGTTGAGGGAGCTTTTTAATGTAGTTGATAAGAGCATCAAGATCAACAGGACCGACTTCGCGGTTCTTCCCTTCTGTTAATACAGTAAAGTTATCTCCCCCATCAGCAAGAAAACTATTAACAGTGACGGTGTATTCTGCGTTTGGATCAAGTTTTGTTCCATCCGACAAGTAAATATCGACGACTTTCTCTCCGATCGGCTTTTTCGCATCCCATGTATACTTCAGTCCTGAAATTTGAAGAATGCGGGTTTGGTTCGACTGCCATTGCTGATTAAGAAGACGACGCACTTGCTCACCCGTCAATGTCATTTTCACTAGCTGATTGCTGAATGGCTGGACGTTATATAATTCTCCCCATATTACTTCTCCTTGCTCAATATCTGCTCGAATGCCGCCCGGATTCATGAAAGCAAAATCGGTCTTCATCGAATCGCGCTGTGCATCAGCGATGAGGTTGCCTAAAGCTGATTCGCCACTTGCGCTTTGCTCATCTGTAATCGTCTCTTTCGCCGTGCCAATGACTTGATTGATAATTGGCGCCACTTTTTTCTCGTATTTTTCGATCAACCGTTTAATTTTTTTGTCAGGTTTCATCGCATCTTGATATGTTGTGACGATTTCGGCTTTCTTGGACACCACGTCTTTTGTACGCGGATCAATTTGTAAATCGACATCAGAAAATGCCGTTCCATATGAATACGATTGAACAAGAAGTTTTCCATCCACTTCTGCATTTAAATAAGAATGGTTATGACCAGCGAACATCACATCTACTTCGTCATCTACGTTTTTGGCGATGTCCACGATTTCTCCGCTTGCGTTCGAACCATTTGTACCAGAAATTCCTGGGTTATGCGCAAGTACAACGATCGTCTCTACTCCTTTCTTTTTCAATTCCGCTACCGCTTTGTTAATGGCCTCTGCTTCATCGGTAAATTCAACGCCAGCTACTCCGCTTGGGGTCACGATGTTCGGTGTATCAGATAAAACGACTCCAATAAACCCGATCGGAATACCGTTAACTTTTTTAATCACATAAGGTGGTAAAATCGGCTTCCCTGTTTCTTTATCGATCACATTGGCTGCTACATATGGAAAATTGGCTCCTGAAAAATAGCCTGTCACCGGATGCGTTCCACCATAGATGAGTCGTAACATTTCGTCAACACCTTCGTCAAACTCGTGATTTCCAAGAGTTCCAACATCAAAACCTAACTTATTTAAAATTTCGATCGTTGGTTCATCCTGAAGAAGAGCAGATACAGGAGAGCTTGCTCCGACGACATCGCCCGCATGAACAAGAAGCGTATTTTTATTTTCGGATTCACGCTGCTTTAAATAAGCAGCAAGATAATCCGCTCGACCAACCGCTCTTCCTCCGACTTTCCGAGTGACATCAATTTGCCCGTGAAAATCATTGATTCCTAACAACTGTACGTTAATATAACGGTGTTGATAGGAATCGGCTTGTTTTGGAATTCCCAGATTTTCTGATCGTTCGGATGCGAATGCACTTCCAGAAGAAAAAGCAACCGATAACGCAAGCATAGGTATCGCCTTTTTCATCAGTTTAGATGGAAACTCCATTCTCATATCCCCTTTCATAAATCTTTTACACTCAATTACAATAATAGAGATGAAATACTTATTTTTTGATACATTGTTGTAAATTTTCTGTAAATTTATATCGTAACGAATCTCGAAATCGCTTACAATTCCACATATAATCTATGGAAATAGTAATCTTCTTCATAAAAAAGACGCTGATTTGAGCCGCGAATGATTCAATTTTATATAAAATTTACACATAAAACATAAATATGATGAAAACGTTTTCCATTTGTTTTACAAAAGAGTTAAACTAGATTAGTCCCCTAATTACTTCACGTTTAGTTTTTCGTCTTGTAAGAGTAAGATGGTGAGTATAAGTGATTATCACTCACCGTCTGCTCGTTTTCGTTTGGTTCCTTCAAATCCCCACATTTCGGAATATCTGCATGAATGCTTCTATTCGACTAAGGAATTTTGTCTCCTCACTGACTAAAAACATGACCATGCGTGGTATGCAACTAGCTGTCCAAATGCAGCTGATTTAGCAAGTTAATGGATTCTATCTTTTCCTTTGTAAAAAATTCTTTATAACATAACAGGTTTCGGTACAATACAGTTAATATTAATTTTTTTTGATCCTAATGCTCTTTTTCCCGAGTTGGTTTGTAAAATTGTTCTATCGATCCTTTTGCGCCTGCATATAAACTAATATTTGTCCCGTAACAGAAGTGAAGAAATTCATAATTTTTCTTCCCTTTTTCATATGCTTATTGTTTATGTTGTAACGCAAATCTTATCGCAAAATTCCATTCTGTTGTTTTTCTGCCCTAATCTCTCATAACTGCATTTTTTTCTTTGGTGAGATTATACATAAATTTGTTTTTATGAGGAAAATGGCATGCGAATCAACTTGGGCATCCCATTTTCCTCTATTATGACTGTTATTTTAAACAATCATCTCAAAACAAATAGCTGGATACAGCCGCTCATGAAAAAGACCAGCTTATTTCCCCATGACAATTTCAGCAAGAATTTCATAAGAGCGTAAACGCGCCTTATGATCAAAAACTTGCGTATGGATGATCAATTCATCCGCCTGAGTAACATCTAAAAATGCCTGCAGTTTTTCCTTGACAGTCTCCGGATTGCCGGTGATCATGGAGCGCAATTGCCGTTTCACAGCGACCTTTTCGTAATCATTCCATATTTCATCCATGTTTTCTACCGGTGGATTCAACGGAGTCGGCTGATTGCGTAATAAATTTAAAAATTGTAACTCCTGTGAGGTAGCCAACCATTGTGCTTTTTCATCCGTATCGGCAGCAACCACATTAACACCGACCATCACATATGGCTCATCAAGCACCTCTGAAGGCCGGAAACTGCTACGGTATATTTCTAAAGCTGGAAGAGTGTAGTCTGGAGAAAAATGACTCGCAAAAGCGAAAGGTAATCCGAGTTCGCCGGCCAATCGAGCACTAAATCCGCTCGAACCTAATAACCAAATCGGAATGTTTAGCCCCTCACCAGGAATCGCCCTTACGCTCGAGCTGCCAGATGAAGATGGATTCAAGTAAGAACGCAGTTCGGCTAATAGTTCAGGGAAATCGTCACCGCTGCTTTGAAAATCGCGTCTTAATGCACGGGCAGTGAGCGGATCGGTGCCCGGAGCACGTCCTAACCCAAGATCGATGCGGCCGGGATACATCGACTCTAAGGTACCGAACTGTTCGGCAATCACCAATGGAGCATGATTCGGCAGCATAATGCCACCGGAGCCTACACGAATTTTGGAAGTCCCGGATGCTATATAGCTTATAACTACCGATGTCGCTGAACTGGCGACACCAGGCATCCCGTGGTGTTCAGCCAGCCAATAACGATGAAATCCCCACTTTTCAACGTGTTGAGCAAGATCGAGACTATTTCGAAAAGAGTCGGCCGCTGTACCTCCGACTACAATCGGGACAAGATCGAGAACCGACAACGGAATATCACGAAGCTGTTTTGCTCCTTTATTCACACTCTTTTCTTTGGACATACTCTTTCATCCTCTTTCTCTTGTAATAGAACTTAGGCATTTGATCTCAATGATAAGCATCCTTTATCTGTTAGAATATAACGTTCTTCCACAACCATGCAACAAAATTGAACTTAACTTCGGCAAACAACAAAAATGACCGTCATATCCATTAGATATGGGACCTATCTCGTCCTTTCCATCCTTGCATAACCATGAACAAAACAGTATCATTATTTTTAAAATAACTGCCGAAAGAAAGGATGAAAAGAAGTGGGAAAACAACTGCCTCCCGGCCAATTTGAAACAGAAAAATGGCCAGTTCTTCATGAAGGGGATGTCTACGAATTTCAAGAAGAGACGTGGAACTTTAGACTGTTTGGCGACGTAAAAAAAGAAATCACTTTATCCTATAAAGAAGTCATGAATTTACCGAAAACAATCGCAACTATCGATATGCATTGTGTTACTACATGGTCCAAATTCGACACGACATTTGAAGGCATTGCGTTCCGCGAATTTTTAAACTTAGTGGAAATCGAACCGGATGTCAAATATGTTAAAATTTATGGATATTTAGATGGAAATCGATTCGGATATTCGGCCAATTTGCCGATTGAACCTTTGTTAGGAGATGACGCTTTGTTTGTATACCGGTGGAAAGACAAGAATCACGACTGGCAAGAGATTTCTCCTAAGCACGGCTATCCTCTTCGTTTCATTCCTCCTGCTTCCTTTTATTTATGGAAAGGAGCAAAATGGGCATCAGGAATTCGATTTATGAAAGAGGATGAAGCAGGATATTGGGAACAAAGAGGCTATTCTATGACGGCGAATCCTTTTAAAGAAGAGCGCTTCGCTGATACAAATTTTATTTTCGGAAAATTTTAGAATGAAAATCCTCTGAATCATAACTATCTTTCGTATCATGATAGAAAAGACGCTGTCTTTTAATCGGGGGCGCAATGATAAAAAAACTTTTGACTCATTCACACGTTCACTACAGATCCAGCCCCCCTCACCTCCCTTAATCATGGTCTTATCCTTTTTGATTTAAAAATAATGGTTTCGATAGTACGAGAAAGCAATGATACTGCTGATCATAAAGCTGATCCCCATTCCGAGAGAAATTCTATTTTTTCCAACCGCTGAGCCAAGAAATGTTAATGAACAGCAAAGAATCCAAAAGGAAATTAGATTCAACACTAATACATGACTCCTATGGTCTCGAACAATTCCGTTTAAGATATGATAGTACTTACCATCGCGGCAGTCCTTAGCAAAATAAGCCCCATTAAATTTTCAGCCCAAAAACTGTCCACAAACTGATCAGATCCTTGCCATAATTGGCCAACATATCCCTCTGAAAAAGTCATCAGCTGCATCGATATATTACGTTTCATCCGGAATCACCTTGTTTAATAATTTTACTGTTTCAGGTGATCGAAATATACTGCGAGCAATTTAAAAGTATATTCCCTCTGCATATCTCCTCAAATATCTAATTTTGTCCTCGAAAAATTAGGGTAAACTAATCATAAATATGTTGCTTATATAGAGGAGTGATAAATGGTGCCTTACATGAATGGACACATTATTTCAGGGGAATTTGATGAGAAGCTGAACATTTTTTATATACAAAAAATAAAAAATTTCTTCGTTGAATCTGTTTTAAAGGAAAATCAATTAAGAAAACTATACGATTATTTGAAAAAACATAAGCACGAAACAGATGGCCAAATCATTACCCTTTATGACCAAATGCTTGTTCGTCTCTCCCAAGACGAAATAAAAGCATTGTTACACGATTTAGAACAAATTCAGCCAATGTACCGCATTATGGGCAAGGAATAAATATAAGCATGATCTATAGGCTTACCACAGTCCCTTTCCGTTAATAGAGAGCAAATCCCCCCTTTGTTCAACCAAGGGGGATTCGATCCAGTTTACCCCCAGCTGCCTAAAGAGCCGTGTAACCAGATCAAGTTATTCGCTTCAATCCTTCAGTTCGTTTCTGTGATTCGCCCGTTTTTCCTTTTGCATTGATGGTTACATTTCTGAAAATATGGCTCCACATTCGGATCGCCCATGAATCTTCTTGGAGCTAAAATTCCTTCCTTGCAAGTCAATGTTCAATTCTTCCGCCACTAGGTTGGCTGCCACATTTTCACATCCAGCAAGAGAACTTAATAATGCTATCTTGTTCACCCATAACTGGAGGCTTATCAATCATGATCGTATGGTTCTTGGGTTTTGCAAATGTCTGCATTTCCATACGAACTAGTTAAAAACTTTGTATTCAGCCTTAAATTTTATCTAATGTCGGTTTGCAAGTGCAGCACTACCTAATTCCTTATTTGTAAAGATCGATCGCGAAGGCATTTTACAAGTTTTCCCGAAACAGCCGCTCCATCATCAAAGAGAGAACGTTCCATGCGGCGAGTTTTTGTTATACAATAAATTTCCTACAAATGACGAATTTTTAACGGTTTTCACCCATATCGTGCTTGCTCGCTTATAAATTTTTCTTTCCGGCAACGCCGTTAATTGAATAGCTCACCGTAATCTTGGCATTTAGTGAATGAGCAACTGAACAATACTTCTCTTTCGACAGCTGAATGGCGCGAACCACTTTATCTTCAGGTAACTCTCCTTCTAATGCATAATGAATGTGAATATGTATAAATCGTCTCGGATGGTCTTCTGCGCGTGTTCCTTCTACTTCCATATGAAAAGAAGTAGGCTCTAAACGCATCTTTTGCAAAATCGAAATAATATCAATTCCTGTACATCCTGCAACTGCATGTAAAAGCAATTCCGTAGGTCTTGCTCCACGATTTTGTCCTCCTACTTCCTCCGCCGCATCTATTTTGATTTCATGTCCTGATGGAGTGGTACCGGAAAAAGCCATTTGTCCCGTCCATGTTACTGTTGTTTTCATTGATTTCAATCCCTTCAATTTTTGATGTCACTACTTATTCAGCATTCTTACTTTTCATGCTTTTATACAGATTATTTTATTTGAATCGACACCAATGCCAATTTCTAATAGTATTCTCCTAAAATCAAAGAGGAAGGTTGTCACAGCCCCATTTCTGAAGACGGTTCATTAATATTTTCTCCGCTGCTGCCTTCCTATAAGCCCCTATAAGAGAAACTGAATCTTCTTTTGCAAAAGAAACCAATTATTTGTATCAATCTAAGGCCGACTTAGAAAAATTACAACGGTGATATATAAAAGCTAACATTCCAGAACTCATAAAACATTTTTCGCTTTCTGTTTCATAATGCAAAAATAATTATGGTTGTGAATAAAGCAATTTTATTAATATAAGAACCAAAACCATTCAATCGCGACTATACACATTATTTTGTAAACATTGTAAATGATATTGATTAATTATTACAAAAAATTTACTCGATATATCTTTTTTCAAAGAAATCGAGTAAATCTTATTCATTAATTTCGCTCATATATCCAAGCCTTGCTGAAATTTGTTTGCCGATTTGCAACATCCGCGTTTGAAGTTGTTCGATTCGTTCATCCGTCATACGAATTGTTGGCCCAGAAACACTAACAGCCGCAATGACTCTTCCTAAATGGTCAAAGATAGGTACTGCAATACATCTAATTCCGTATTCATTTTCTTCTAAGTCAAGCGCATACCCTTGCTGCTTCACTTGAATCAGTTCTTTGAGGAACTCATCCTTGTCAGTAATGGTTTTATCTGTATGCATCGGCATTCCCTTACGTTCAAGAATATCTAACACAACATTATACGGTAAATGAGCAAGGATAGCTTTTCCCACTGCGGTGCAATGCATCGGAGCCCTTTTTCCAACTTTAGAATGCATGCGTAAGGTTTCGGTTCCTTCTAATTTTTCGATATAGATAACTTCCCCTTGATCATATACAACAAGATGGATAACTTCATTCGTTTCACTTTCCAGCTCCTGCAAGTATGGTTTTGCCTCTTTTCTCAGATCGATTGATTCCAGCAACTTTGAACTAATCTCTAAAAATTTATAGCCAAGCTTATAACGATCTGTTTCTTTATCTTGCTCAATATATCCATACTGAACAAGAGTTGACAGGATTCGATAAACAGAGCTTTTATTAATATCCATTTGTTTGGAGATTTCTGTAACTCCTAAACCGTCCTTTTTCGAACTTACTATACTAATTATATCCAATGCTCGGCTTACAGACTTTACCATATTATCTCTTTCCATAATCCGCTCACCTCTAGGTTATTTATATATTATAACACATCGTCACCGAGCATTTGATAGGTCACTAAAAAATTTTGGCGCTTTCCTTCGCAGCTACAAACGTATTTCGAAGAATTCCAATCTCTTTAATCTCGCATTCAATTACATCTCCTGCCCCTACGAACTCTGCTCCCACTGGACTTCCCGTTAAGATGACATCTCCCGGCTTCAGTGTCATTACATTCGTAAGATAGGAGATCATTTTATGAATTGGTATAATCATTAATTCAGTTGGACTGTTTTGTTTCTCAACGCCGTTAAGCGTTGCTGTAACATTCACATTAAAGGGATTAAGCTCTGTTTCAATAACAGGGCCTAATGGAGTAAATGTGTCAAACGCTTTACCGATTGTCCAATGGCCATCCTGATGGAAATATTGAGGGGCAGTCACGTCGTTTCCGATGGTATAACCAAACACATAATCTAAAGCCTCAGATTCAGGAACATTTTTTGCTTCTTTCCCAATAACGATTGCTAATTCCGATTCGAACTTAACTTGATCAATACCTCTTGGAATGACAATTTCTTCTTCAGGTCCAATCACTGACGATGTTGGTTTAAAGAAAAATACTGGAATTTTCGGGAATTCATCAGGAAGATCTTCAACTTTTGAAACGTAGTTTGCACCGATCCCAATGATTTGGTTCGGCTCTAAAGGTGCGAGAAGTTTTACCTCGCCTTTAGGGAATGTTTTTCCCGTATACTCCCAATCCCCAAAAATATCCCCCTTAATTTCTCTTATAGTGCCATCTGCTATTACACCTGCATAAATTTCAGCATTTACGGTGAATCTCGTAAATTTCATCTAACGACTCCTCTCAAACTGGTTCTAAATCTATTTTACGGGCAACTCCCGTTTTTATAGCTGCATCAGCAACAGCATATGCCACTGCTTCTACAACTCTTTTATCAAGCGCATGCGGAATCACATAATCACTGCTAAGTTCTTTAGGCTCGATTAAGTTGGCAATTGCATAAACAGCCGCCAACTTCATTTCTTCATTAATTTCAGAAGCCAATACCCGCAATGCTCCTTTAAAAACCCCCGGGAATGCAAGCACATTATTTACTTGATTCTGCATATCTGAGCGGCCTGTTCCAACGACAGCTGCTCCGGCTGCCTTTGCAACCTCTGGCATTATTTCTGGAACCGGGTTTGCCATCGCAAAAACAATCGCGTCTTTGTTCATCGACTTCACCATCTCTGGCGTTACCGCTTCAGCTACAGATACACCAATAAACACGTCAGCACCTTTTATTACTTCATGTAACTTTCCTTTAACGTTGCTTTTATTAGTGATTTCAGAAACAAATTCTTTCATTGGATTTATCCCATTTTGGCGTCCCTTATAAATAGCTCCCTTTGAATCACACAGGATGATATCTTGGACACCCATATTTACAAGCAATTTAGCAATTGCGATGCCAGCAGCGCCAGCCCCATTTACAACAACCTTCGTGTCTTCAATGCGCTTGTTCACAACCTTTAACGCATTAATTAGCCCAGCCGCTGTCACAATTGCTGTTCCATGCTGGTCATCATGAAAAACAGGAATATTCATTTCTCTTTTTAATCGTTCTTCAATAATGAAACAATTCGGTGCTGAAATGTCTTCTAAATTAATTCCACCAAAAGTTGGTTCTAGTGATTTTACAATTTGAATGATTTGTTCTGGATCATTGGTGTTTAAACAAATCGGGAATGCATCAATGCCAGCGAATACTTTAAATAAAGCTGCTTTTCCTTCCATTACCGGCATCGCCGCTCCACCACCAATATTCCCTAAACCTAATACCGCAGACCCATCGGAAACAACCGCTACTAAATTCCCTTTAATGGTATAATCATAAATCTTTTCAGGATTCTGGTAAATTTCTTTACAAGGCTCTGCTACCCCTGGAGAATAGACTAAACTCAAATCATTCACATCTTCCACAGAAACCTTAACACCTACACTTAATTTTCCTTTAAACCGCTTATGAAGTTCTAGCGACTTTTCCCGAAGGTTTTGCATAGCCACAGCTCCCTATATAAAAAAATAATTTTATAACAGGGCACCCTAGCTGATTAGAATGCCCTGTTATATACAGATACGGCTACTGTTTTACAGCAAATTTAGCCTTTGCCTCTAAGCGGCGACGGTGCAGTATCGGCTCAGTGTAACCATTTGGCTGCTCATAACCTTTGAAAATCAAATCGCAAGCAGCCTGAAATGCCACCGAGTTATCAAAGTCTTTAGACATTGGTTGATATGCTGGATCGCCGGCGTTTTGCTCATCGACCACTTTTGCCATACGCTTTAATGTCTCCAGCACTTGTTCCTTCGTACAAATTCCGTGGTGAAGCCAGTTAGCAATGTGTTGGCTAGAAATTCTCAGTGTAGCGCGATCTTCCATCAGTCCCACATTATTAATATCAGGCACTTTTGAGCAGCCAATTCCTTGCTCCACCCAGCGAACAACATATCCTAATATGCCCTGAACATTGTTGTCTAGTTCCTGCTGAATTTCTTCAGGGCTCCATTGAGGATTTTCAGCAACTGGAATTTGGAGAATATCATCTCGGAAATCTTTAAATTCTTTTCCTAATTCGTTTTGTACTTTTGTTACATCGATTTGATGATAATGAAGAGCATGCAATACTGCCGCAGTTGGCGAAGGTACCCATGCCGTATTGGCACCTGCTTGAAGCTGGCTGCCTTTTTGTTTCAGCATCTCTGCCATCATATCCGGCATCGCCCACATTCCTTTTCCAATTTGAGCACGGCCTTGGAAACCGGTGGCAAGGCCAATATTTACATTGGATTTCTCATAGCCTTGCAGCCATTTTGATGTTTTCATATCATTTTTGCGAATCATCGGTCCGGCTTCCATGGAAGTATGGATTTCATCGCCAGTTCGATCTAAGAAACCAGTATTAATAAACACAATGCGGTCTCTTACTTCGTAAATGCAGTTTTTCAAGTTCAGCGTTGTGCGGCGCTCCTCGTCCATGACGCCGATTTTAATTGTATTTCGCTCCAGCCCAAGCATGTCTTCAACACGATCAAACAACTCATTGGCAAAAGCTACTTCTGCTGAACCATGCATTTTCGGCTTAACAATATATATTGATCCTTTAGAAGAATTTTTATAACGGCCATTTCCTAATAAATCATGTTTTGCAATTAAACTTGTGACAACCGCATCCAAAATTCCTTCAAAAATTTCCTGTCCATCCTGATCTAACACCGCATTATTCGTCATCAAATGTCCAACGTTGCGGACGAACATGAGTGAACGGCCCGGCAATGTCAATTCTTCTCCATTCGGCGTTGTATAAATGCGGTCAGGATTGAGCGTGCGCGTTATTGTTTTATTGCCTTTTGCGAATGTCGCTGTCAAGTCTCCTTTCATTAAACCCAGCAAGTTACGGTATACATGCACCTTGTCCTCCGCATCGACGGCAGCGACAGAGTCTTCGCAGTCTATAATCGTCGTCACCGCTGCTTCCAATAAAATATCTTTCACACCCGCCGCATCTGTCTTGCCGACAGGATGACTGCGATCGATTTGGATTTCAATATGCAATCCGTTATTTCTCAGCAAGATTGCCGATGGGTCTTCCGGATTTCCTTGATAGCCGACAAATTTTTCCTCATCTTGAAGGCTCGTCGTCTGGTCTCCCTTGACCGAAACAGACAATTTTCCATCGACGACGGCGTACTTGACAGCATCTCTATGAGAGTATTCGTTTAACGGTACAGCTTGATCAAGAAATTGCTTTGCATAGGCAATCACTTTCTCGCCGCGGACTGGGTTGTAATGATCCTTGCGTTGGGCGCCATCTTCTTCGCTGACCGCATCCGTCCCGTAAAGCGCATCATAAAGACTTCCCCAACGCGCATTCGCTGCGTTCAGCGCATAGCGGGCATTGCTTGCCGGGACAACTAACTGTGGACCAGCTTGTAAAGCGATCTCATCGTCTACCCCTTCAGTCGTAATTTGAAAATCTTCTACTTCCGGTTCTAAATAACCAATCTCCTGCAAAAATGATTTATACTTATTGAAATCCAAATTTTTTCTATGCTTCCGGTGCCATTCGTTGAGCTTTTCTTGAATTTCATCGCGGCGGGCAAGCAGTGCCTTGTTTTTCGGCGTCAACTCTTTTACTAACGTTTCTAAATCCGCCCAGAACTGTCCGCTGTCTACTCCGCTTTGAGGAAGAACCTCCGTATTGATAAACTCATAGAAAATGCGGGCGACTTGAAGGTTGCCTACTTTCATATAGTCTTGCATAAAAACATTTCCTCCTTTTCATAATGATCAATTTAGTGAGAGTGCTTGTTTGTGCGGCAGAAAAAATGGTCTTTGTTTGTTATTACAAAACACTGTTTTGTAATTTGTTTAAAAAATAATATCACGGAGCCGAAATTATTTCAATAATTTTCTTAAAATTAATTTTTTATAAAATTTTATGCTTTGATGATGTTATCACTTCTTTCATCCCTTTCTTTACTTCTACACAGCGTCCCGGTGTCGGAAATAATTTTCCGGCGTTTAATAGATTTTTAGGGTTGAACACATCACGAATATCCGTCTGCGCGATAATTTCTTCATCGTTGAAAATAAAGAGCATTTCTTCTCTTTTCTCAATTCCAACCCCATGCTCACCTGTAATCGACCCGCCAACATCAGCACATACTTGCAAACATGCACTTCCAGCCTCTAGTGCCTTTTCGGTTTCGCCCGGTTTTCTCGCATCAAAAAGCACAAGCGGATGAAGATTTCCGTCTCCGGCATGAAAAATATTAGCGATGCGCAGACCATACTTTTCACTAATTTGGTTGATTCTACTCAACACTTCAGGCAGTTTGCTTCGCGGAATAACCCCGTCTTGTACTAAATAGTCCGGAGAAATAGCTCCCATTGCCCCAAATCCTGTTTTGCGATTCGCCCACCATCTTGCTCTTTCTTGCTCATCTTGGGCTACTTTCACTTCACGAACATTTCTACTTTTACATACTTGCAAAATTTGATGAATCTGCTCATCGATACCGGCAGAAATTCCATCAACTTCAATAAGCAATAGCGCTTCGATGTCCTTAGGGTGACCTACAGGAAACGCAGCAGCTTCAACACCTTCAATGGCTATTTTATCCATCATTTCAAGGGCAGCCGGAACAATACCTGCTGAGATGATGTCAGATACGGCTTGGCTTGCATCTAAAACCTTATCAAAATAAGCCAACACCGTTTGTTTTGCTTCGGGATTTTTCAAAATTCGAACCGTTATTTTTGTAACAATCCCCAGCGTCCCTTCTGATCCTGTTAATAGTCCCAGTAAATCATATCCAGGCGGATCAAGGATCCCATTTTTTCCAATTTCAATGATTTCTCCGTTTGGCAAAACAACCTCTAGCCCTAGAATATGGTTCGTGGTAACGCCGTATTTAAGGCAGTGTGCTCCTCCAGCATTTTCAGCGACATTTCCACCGATCGTACAGCAATACTGGCTCGAAGGATCTGGTGCATAATAGTATCCTTTATCAGAAATGGAGTTCGTCAGCTTAATGTTGACAAAACCCGGTTCTACCACAGCACGTCTATTCTCTAGATCAACACTTAATAAACGCTTCATTCTTACTAAACTAATAATAACCTCGCCATTTAGCGGAATAGCCCCGCCACTTAGACCTGTACCGGCTCCACGAGCAAGGAAGGGCAAATTATTTTCGTGGCAATATTTCACAACATTTGCGACTTCTTGTGTGTTTTTTGGAAAAACAACCGCTTTAGGCAAATGCCTATGAATCGTAAATCCATCACAATCATACGCCAGCAAATCTTCTTTTTTGTAAAGAATCGACTGAGCCCCACCAACAATATTTGCTAGATTTTTTATATGTTTATCTTTTGTTTTGGCCTCTTTTGCTACCGCCATTACTTAACCTCCTTTAAGCTGTCCTCTTTTTGATATGCCCAGTCTAGTAACTGAACGGTATGAACAATTTTTTGATTTCTTCCGTATTTTAGGACTCCCATTGCCATCTGAAGCATACAACCGGGATTGCCCATTGAAATGATTTCCACATCTTCAGGAACATTCTGCATTTTACTTTGGAGTACGGCTCCAGCCATTTCCGGATGGGTAATATTGTAAATACCAGCACTTCCACAGCAGCGGTCAGCATTTGGCATGTGAACCATTTCCACCCCAGGAATGCTAAGCAGGATGTCGCGCGGCTCCTGACGCACTCCTTGACCATGTGCTAAGTGACACGCATCATGATACGTAATCCGCGTCTTTATTTCTGCTTTTGGCTTTTCATATCCTGTTTCATGAAGATATTTGGAAATGTCTTCCACCTTTGAAGAAAACTTTTCTGCTTTCTCACGCCACTTTGGATCTTCACGGAACAATTCTGGATATTCCTTCAACATACATCCGCAGCCAGCTGCGTTAACAATGACTCGATCAACATCTTTAAACGCTTCAATATTCTGCTTCGCAAGCTTTCTTCCCGTTTCACGGTCACCCGCATGAACATGCAGTGCTCCACAACACGTTTGATTTTGCGGGATGATAACGTCATTTCCATTACGTGTTAATACATTAATCGTAGCTTCATTAATATCACTGAACATCACATCCATCACACAGCCGGTTAAAAGTGCAACAGTCCGCCTTGTTTCCCCTTTTGCTTTAATGACACCCGCATGTTTGTATTTTTTGCGCACTGGCTGCTTGACTTTGGGCAAAATCGCTTCCATCTCCACTAAATGTTTCGGTATGATATTGATAAGCCGCGTTTTGCGCGCCACCTTTTGCAATCCGCTCTTTTGATAAAATTTCAACAAACTGCTTAATAGATGCAGACGATTTGGATGCGGAAATACTCCTTCAAGGAAAAATCTGCTTACAGCTCCTTTCCAGCCGGTTAATGGCATCGCTTGGCGAATTTGGCCTCGTGCCTCTTCGATGAGCCCTCCGACATCGACATCAGCAGGGCAGGCGGTGGTACATGCACGGCAATCGAGACAGGCAAAAACCGGATCTGCAAAAGCTTCATTGACTTCAAGCTTTCCTTCAGCAACCGATTTAATAAGATGGACACGTCCGCGGGGAGAATGCTGTTCCTGACCTGTTTGCTCATAAGTTGGGCATGATTCCAAGCACATTCCGCAATGAACACAATCTGCCCATTTGTTTTCATCCGGCGGGTCGCTCCAAAGATAGTTTCCTAATCTATTGATTGTACATGCTGGTTCTTGCTTTAAATCACTTTCTCTTAAACTCACGTCATATCCCCCCTACAAACCGTTTATGATTAAGAACTCTGTTTGGATCTATCTTCGATTTAATTCCTTCTAATAGGAAGAAATACGATGGTTTTTCTCCCCAAACATCTACTTTCTGACGGAGCGAAAGAGGCAAATGTTTCACAATCACGTATCCCCCCAGTCGTGTAACAAAATCTCTTAGCTGATTGATTGCGGATACGATATCTTCGCTTGCGCCTTTTAAATATACTTGACACAATCCGTGACCTAGTCCACCATGAGCTGAGACCGCTACATTGTAGGAATCTTGTAAGATTTGGCTTTCCTTTATGACTTGGAGAACATCGAGATTGACAACACCTATTTTCAAGGCTGCCTCTATTTCTTCACTAACAACATACTTTGTACCATTCGGCCCGATTCTATAAAATTGCTCCCAAAACGACTGGGCTTCTGTTTGTTGAAAAATCGTCATTTTTGTTTTCGCAGGTTGAATGTTTTTTACAAAATCCTCTTGATAATGGACAGAACTTTCGACATCTTCAAAACTAATCGCCAATGTATAAAGATTTTGCCCCATTACCCTTTCTGATAAAGATGGACTTAACAACTCAAGAGATGTAGGCTCCATCATTGAATCTAAAAATTTGATGGCAAATGATCGAATCTCGTCAAGATTCCCTTCTAGGAAAGATAGTAAAATAAGGCTTTCATACTTTGGCAGCGGCCGAAGCTTCAGTGTCACTTCCGATATGACTCCTAGCGTACCCATTGAACCGATAAATAGTTTGTTCATATCATAACCGGCAACATTTTTTACCACCCTTCCACCTGTCCGAATCACTGTTCCATTCGGATAAACCACTCTCATTCCTATCACTGCGTCTCGGGCAGATCCATAACCAAGGCGTTTGGGACCGCTTTCATTCGCTGCAATGATTCCTCCAATTGTTGCATACTCCGGCCAGGCAGGGTCTAGTGAAATTTTTTGATGATATTTTGACAAATACTCTTGCAATTCTTTAAAAGGTGTACCTGACTTAACTGTTAATGTCATGTCGCCAACTGTATGTTCTACAATTCCTGTATAATCCGCTAATGAGAGTAAGATGTCAGCAGATTCAATCAGCCCGCCGAACCCTCTTTTCGTTCCGCCTCCAACAATCGAAATGGTTTTTCCATTATCGTTGGCGTATTTCAAGACGGTTGCGATTTCCTCTTCTGATTTCGGATATACAGTCACTCTCCCATCATTTCCTAGCGGGTGATTTTCACTTCCGGATGCTTGAATTTGTTGTTCAGGTAAAATAGACATTAATTCTGTTAAAAGTTCTGTAACGATCAACACCAACACCCCTAACGTTTCGTAATAAGAAACACCGTTTCTATAAATCTACAGAAATGCTCGAACTATCCCCTCTCTAACCGATTTAATACAGATATTTCCGCTATACCAGTCTTTATTTTCTACATTGAAAAAGCTCATTAATATCTCTAGAGTTCGGAAGCAACATATGGTTATAGTTTTCTCGAATCAAATCCACCAATAACGCTCCCTTCCCCTATTTCACATTCACACCAACCGATCCTTTTCTCTTTATCGAATAAATGACAAAGCTCACGGACGGAAGGGAATTTTTCACCTACCTGAAGTGCTCCATACTTTATCATTTTTTCAGTTTTTTACAACTGATCCTGACGCTTTTTTTGTGGAGATTTTTTACATTCACAAATCCACCACCTTACTTTTCTAATATTACACATCCGATATGTTATATATTTACATTTATTATTAAACCACTCATTTGAGTATTTTTCAATTAATTTTTAGAATTTAAAAAATAATAAAAATATACAATCCGTTTGATATATGAAATTAGAACTATAGATTGCTCGTAGCAGATAACAAAAGAAATATTTGCAAAAAGGTATATTTGAAAACAGTTGGCTCGTTAGTTCGAGAGGAAAACATCGACATCGTGATCGTCAAAAACAAAACCTATCAAATATCTATCCAGTACGAAGGGGCTTTGAATGATTTCGAATACGATACAATCTTATTGTGTTGAAATGTAGAACATCCGATGAAACCGAGTGCATACAAAAATAAAACGATCACAACAAATCCAGTTAACAGCATCGACTTACAGCATCTCGCCATGTAGATTGTTGCTAGTACACATATATGTCATCAAACGTCGGATGAGTCCCCTTTCCTTCTTTATGCCTCCTTTCACCAAACGACTATTACTCCTTTAGCACGGATACTATTTTCGTATCTAGCGTTTTTTATAATGCATGGTAAAATAAAATCATGCGGGAATTTGATGAGTAAAGGGTGTGTGAAGATTGATTACAAAAACGTTGATACTTATGTTAGCTTACCTTCTTGGGTCGATTCCGTTTGCACTTGTTGTCGGGAAAGTTGGATACGGAATCGATATTCGCGAGCATGGAAGCGGAAATTTAGGAGGAACAAATACATTTCGCGTGTTAGGGGTCAAAGCGGGATTACTTGTAACAAGCGGAGATATTTTAAAAGGAACATTGGCGGCAAGTCTGCCGGTGTTGTTTTCTGTTCATGTCCATCCGCTATTAGCCGGACTGTTTGCCGTCCTTGGGCATACGTACCCGATTTTTGCCGGGTTTCGCGGCGGAAAAGCGGTTGCTACATCGGCAGGAGTTTTGCTTTTTTATTCACCATTTCTGTTCATAACGCTTCTTGCTGTATTTTTTCTCGTTTTGTATATTTCTAAATATGTATCCCTATCTTCAATGCTAGCGGGAGTGTATGCAGTCATTTATACCATTTTCTTTACCGACGATATTCCATTGATGGTTGTCGTTTCTTTATTAGCCGCGTTTATTTTCTACCGCCATCGCGCCAACATTAAGCGAATTATTAATAAAACAGAACCAAAAGTGAAATGGTTATAAGAAAACGAATCGCTCTCAAATCCAAATGCTTTTCACCCGCAGAAATGCTTGTCATCTTAGAAGGGCTTATTTAACAAAAGAAAAACCTTTATTTAAAAGGCTGTCCAGTCGCAACAGGGGCAGCCTCTTTTACCGGCCAATAAAACAAAGAAAGGAGCTCGTTCATTGAAGTTACCTAGTGAATTTGTTGAAAAAATGAAAGGAATTTTACAGGAAGAAGCTCATCGTTTTTTCGCCACATATGAAGAAGAAAAAGCAAGCGGATTGCGGTTCAATCCACTTAAAATTGATCGCAATACCTTTTTAGACATCGTCCCGTTTGCACTTTCTCCTGTGCCGTTTTGCCCGACTGGCTTTTATTACGATGCTCATGAACAGCCGGGAAAACATCCATATCACGCAGCAGGGCTTTATTATATTCAAGAACCGAGCGCGATGTTTGTCGCGGAAACGTTGCAGCCGAATCCGGGAGAGAAGGTGCTTGACCTTTGCGCGGCACCTGGAGGAAAAACAACACAGCTAGCGGCAATGATGAAGAATTCCGGTTTTTTACTGGCAAACGAAATTCATCCGAAGCGCGTCAAAGCATTGTCAGAAAATATTGAACGGCTTGGCATTACAAATACGCTTGTGACAAACGAAACGCCGGAAAAGCTTGCAAGCCGTTTTGAAGGATTTTTCGATAAAATTTTAGTCGATGCTCCTTGCTCTGGAGAGGGAATGTTTCGGAAAGATGATGAGGCAATTCGCTATTGGAGCGAGGAACATGTTCAACAGTGTGCTCGCCAGCAGCAGCATATTTTAGAGTGTGCGTATCGAATGTTAAAAGAAGGGGGCATCCTTGTTTACTCAACGTGTACCTTTTCCCCTGAAGAAAATGAACAAACGATTGAAGCGTTTCTCCAAAAACATGATGATATCGTGTTAGTCCCGATTGAAAAAGCAGCTGGGATTCAATCAGGAAAGCGCGAGTGGACAAATACCGGTTTGGAAACAATAGAGCGGACAGCTCGGCTTTGGCCTCACCATCTTCAAGGAGAAGGCCATTTTGTTGCGAAAATGAAAAAAATCGGCCCCTCACCTGTATGGAAGGGGAGATACGCTTCTTCCAATGTGTCTAAGCAGGCATTACGCGATTACCGGAACTTTGAAAAAGCAACATTGCAAATTGAAATTACAAAAACAATGTATGCATTCCAACACCATCTCTTTGCCTTGCCTGAGGACTGTCCGAGCTTTGACGGCCTTAAAGTCGTGCGCGCCGGCTTACACTTAGGCGAGCTGAAAAAACAGCGCTTTGAGCCGAACCATGCCCTTGCTTTGGCGCTACAACGTCATGACGTTCAGCAGTCGCTCGATATAAAAAGCGATCATATCGAGTGCATGAAATATTTGCGCGGGGAAACGTTATCGACTGGCGAAGACCGCGGCTGGCTCCTCATCACCGTTGACGGTTACCCGCTCGGCTGGGGAAAGGAAGTAAAAGGAACGGTCAAAAATTTTTATCCGAAAGGCTTACGGATTAACATGTAAAGCAATAACAAAGAGGGCTTCAAACGAGAAAAGCCCTCTTTACTCATTGCCGACCGGAACCGTTAATGTAAACTCGATTTGATTATGCTGTAAATCAAATTTCTTGGCGGAAAGTTGATATCCATTTGCAAAGCGGAATTCGTTAAGTGCCACATATATGCGATTATAGTTCGGATCGATGATAACCCCTTCCGGCAGGAGCGCATGCTTTTGTAAATATTTGAGCACATACGTAACAGGAAGCTGCAATTCACCTAATGACATATCCGGGTCACGTAATTCTAAATTCCCCCCTTGCACGACGTTTGGAACGAAAGAAACCGTTAAATCAACGTCCCGGCCGAAGACGGGCAGTTTGCTCGCGACATAGACACGGTCACTGAGCCAAACGCGGTACTGTAGCGGATGGTCTTTTGTCTTTTTGCGAATATAGTCATTGATGACGGCATTCACATGCTCCTTCGAAGAGTAGACCGTGAACATAGCCCCTTTCATTTTCTTCTCGGGTGGCAATGTGGACGGTTGAGAAGGTTGAAAGATCAAAAAAAAGAACAAGCTGACAATCACAATGTTAATTGTTAGTAAAACAAAAAACCACTTTTTCCAATTCATTGTTCGATTCTCCCTAGCCATGTCTTCTCCTTCTGTAATTTTTCATAAACACGTGTAGCAATAAGCTCATATCCCAATTCATTCGGGTGGAATTGATCACTATAAAGTACATCATCACGGTTATCAAACAAATCTTTCACATCAACAAAAATCGTATGATCATACCGACTAATTACTTCTTTACTTCCATTATTCCACAAATCGATGACGTCGTCGATTTCTGGGATCGCCTGAAGCGAGCTTGAAAATGGATTATATAATCCAATAAGCACGATCGTCGCATCTTCATTCCATGTACGAATCGTTGCCATGAGTCGATCAAGCCGCTTGACAAATGTTTTTTGTTCCCGTTCAAATAACGAATATGACAAATCGAATAAATGAGAGCGGACGATTTTCATGACATCATTACCGCCAATCGTGATAAAAATGATATCAGCTTCTTTGACCGCTTGCGGATGGGTTTCAACGACATCGTCTAATTGCGAAAGGCGCAATCCTCTCTTTCCTAAATTCGTCACTGTTACCGCTCGTATCCCTTTATGCTGTAACATTTTTTTTTGCAGCCGGGAAACATAACCACCTTGATAATCATTGTCCCCGACTCCTTCTGTCAATGAATCACCGATCGCTAACACATTAACATCTCTCGGGAAAAAATAGCGATCAATCGTTAGAGGATACAAGTGAACTTGTCGTAACGGACTATCCGCTATATTCATCGCTTCTGTAGAGGAACAACCTGCACAAAAAAGAATAAACCATATACATAATCCCCATTTTTTCATGATTCCATTTACACCTACCCTATCGAAACGCGAAAAGGCAAAAATGCGCGAACATTTTTGCCCCTTTATGACGATTGTAAAATTTTTATATGCTCTAAAATTTGCTCATACGGAACATCTTTGAAACCATTATAATATTGAACGATATTTCCTTTCTGATCGACAAGGTAAATATCGGTGCCATGAATGACCTGATCTTGGTTCTGCGGCTTTTGAACGATCGCTTTAAAATTTTTTTGCGCAAATGTTTCGATGTCTTGTTGACTATAGCCTGTGAGCAAATGCCAATGGCGAACATCCGCGTGAAATTTTTCGATATATGATTTTAGTTGTTGAGGATGATCATTTTCTGGATCGACGCTAAATGAGACAAATTCAACGTCCACCCCTTCTTTTTTGGCCATCTTTTGCAGTTTTGCCACATTCGCTGTTATTAGAGGGCATACATCCGCACATCGCGTAAAGATGAAGCTAGCTACCCACACTTTTCCTTTTAAATCAGCTAATCCAAATGGTTGGCCGTTTTGGTCTGTAAACGTAAAATCAGCAATCGGCCAATTTTTGGCGTCTGGGATGGTTTTTCCACATGCGGAAACAATGAGTAATACACATATTAGTAGCATGATTCGTGCTTTTTTCATGGATACCCCCCGTTTTCCGTTTATTCAGCATAGTACATAAATCCAATTGCTCCAGGGCCTGTATGCGTCGAAATCACAGGAGTCGTATAGACGATATTAATGTCGTCGTAACCGGTGGCAGATACGATCGATTGTTTGAGATGTTGAGCAAGCTCAAACGCATCGGCATGAGCGATGGCTACTGTACGAATCGTTTTTTCTGATACATCTTCTATAAATCGGTTGGTTAAATATTTAATTAGTTGGGAATAGCTTCGCACCTTCGCAACCGGGGTGTAGAATCCATCCATAAGCGCAGCAATCGGCTTAATGTTCAACAACGAGCCAATGAGCGCTTTTCCACGCCCAATGCGGCCCCCTTTCACTAAGTTTTCCAGCGTGTCTACTGTTACATATAAGTGCGTATGACGGCGAATCTCCTTCAGCCTCTCAGCGATCTCATTGACGTTTTTTCCCTCTGCCGCCCACTTTGCTGCTTCGACGACTTGAAACCCCATCGCTAGCGAAATAAATTCGGAATCAATGACGGTCACCTTCGCCTCGGTTAGCGTAGCAGCATGTTGCGCAGAACGAACAGTGCCGCTGAGCTCACTCGCCATATGGATCGAAAGAATATCATATCCGTCCTCACCAAGACGATTATATACTTCGAGAAACTCTCCTACGGAAGGTTGAGAGCTTTTCGGCAATTCGCTTGCTTCCCGCATTTTGTTCATAAACTCCTGTGGAGTAATGTCGACTCGATCGGTATAGGTGTCGCTTCCTATTGTAAATGTTAATGGAATCACTTCGATTCCATACGTTTGTAATGTCGCTTGCGGTACATCGACAGTTGAATCGGTGACGATTTTTACTTTATTCATATATTCACTTCCTAAATAACGCCTTGGTAACTATTATACAATTAAATAAAGAAAATTCCTATAAAAATCTAGGATATATACAAAAAAGTTGTTTTGCCGAAGCAAAACAACTTTAGACATGATTTATGCGTTGTTTTTCAAAATATCCGTCTTAAAAATCTGCTCATAAACAGGCCATTTTAATGTTTTTTTCAAGTATTCTCGAAACGAGTAAACAGAACGAACGTTACGGGATCGATATACTTTTGCGATAAACGTTTCTAAACACATTTGAATCATAAATCGATACGTGTTATCTTCCTCCAATACAGGGATTTCGATAATCTTTACCTTCTGTCCATAAGCATTTTTGAACTCTAGGCTTTTGAATAGCAAAATATCAATCCTCTTTTTTCACCGATTTACTATTATTATACACGAAATCTGCGAAGAAGTATGTCGGATTGCGCGAAATATTTATAAATTTTTTGACGTTTTTTGTATGCGGGAAACTTTTTAGATAAGCAAATGGAATAAATTTGGATCTTTATTCACTTCTTGGAACGGAAATCCTTTTTTCTTCATTCGCTCAATGAGCGGTGCGTAATCTTCGCGGCGCTTTAATTCAATTCCCACTAATGCTGGTCCATTTTCTTTATTGTTTTTCTTTGTGTATTCAAATCGAGTGATATCATCGGTTGGACCTAATACTTCGTCCAAAAATTCGCGCAAGGCACCAGCGCGCTGCGGAAAATTGACGATAAAATAATGTTGCAGCCCTTCATAAATCATCGAGCGCTCTTTAATTTCCTGCATGCGGTCAATATCGTTATTTCCGCCGCTAACAACGCACACAACTGTTTTTCCGCGAATATGGTCTTTATAAAAATCAAGTGCAGCAATCGGAAGTGCTCCTGCTGGTTCGGCGACAATCGCGTTTTCGTTATATAATTCTAAAATCGTCGTACATACTTTTCCTTCAGGAACAATGACAATGTCATCAATCATCTCCTTACAGAGCACGTACGTTTTCTCTCCGACTGTTTTGACCGCTGCCCCGTCAACAAATTTATCAATTTCTTCAAGCGTTACGACATTTCCTTGCTGCAAGGCAGCCTTCATCGATGGAGCTCCTTCCGGCTCAACTCCGATAAGCTTTGTGGTTGGGGAAATGCTTTTCACATAAGTGCCAAGCCCCGCCATCAATCCGCCGCCACCGATACTAGCGAATACAAAATCAATTGGTTCTTCGCAATCGTTTAACATTTCTACGCCAATTGTTCCTTGTCCGGCGATGACATACTCATCATCAAACGGATGAATGAACGTCCGGCCTTCTTGTCTTGCACATTTTATTGCTTCATTAAACGAATCATCGAACGTATCCCCGATTAACACGATATCAACCATTTCTTTTCCGAACAATTGCACTTGGGAGACTTTTTGTCGCGGTGTCGTGGCCGGCATATAAATTTTTCCATGCACTCCTAACGCCCGGCATGAGTAAGCCACTCCTTGAGCATGATTTCCGGCGCTCGCGCAGACGATCCCATTTTTTTGTTCTTCATCGGTTAAATGTTTCATCCGGTTGTAAGCACCGCGAATTTTAAAAGAGCGCACGACTTGTAAATCTTCCCGTTTTAAATACACATGACAACCATACCGCTCCGATAGCAATGGATTTTTTTGTAAAGGAGTATGGTAAACAACATCTTTTAACGTATGGTGCGCAATTAAAATATCCTCTACGTATACGGCTCCTTGTTTTCGTTTAAGCTGTTGTTCCATGTTCTCGTTTCCTTTCTTTCTATGTTGTTTTTTTAATTTGAAAATTATATCACAAATTCAGAAAAAAGAAAGAGAATTTTCGAAAAATTTATAAAAGCGTCCCTTTTACTACGATATTTTGCTGTTCAACCATGATCTTTCCTTTGGAAATGACCGTATCAATTTGCAAGTCTTTTTGATTGACAAGGACAAAATCAGCGGTGCAGCCTTGTTCGATATATACTTTTTGTGTTAACTTTAAGAGATCAGCAGGATTAGAGGTAATGACGCGAATCGCTATTTCAATCGGAATTTGTTCTTCTAGAATCGCGGCACACACTTCTTCGTAAAGGAATGAAACACGCCCGACTTTGTAATCCAGCGAATTCTCCTCGTTCGTTAAAGCTCGGCAGACTTGCTTGACCGTCGGATGTAAAAGTAATTTGTTCGATGGAAACACCTGTTGCTAACATTTCTTTTAACCCTTTGCTGCGTTTGATTTCTCCTTGTTCTAAAAAGGTTGGAATCGTGCTCGTTGTGAAATCGACATATCCCCTTGTTTCGCGTAACGAATCCCGCTTCAAACAAATCACGATTACGATTGGTATGAGTTGGATGAAATTAGCAAATGGGATATCTGTATACTCCACAACCTCTTCTAATACTTTTAATTTTGATTGACTATCGCCAACATGAACGTTGACAATTCCTGCTTTTCCAGAAAGCAAGCCACCGATCCGAGCAGCTGCTGCAATTTTCGCCATCTCTTGCCACGTTGATTGGGAAGAACGATGATCGGCAATGGCAATTTCACCGACATCGATAGTTGTCAATTAACATAAGATCATCTTCAATTTTTCCTGTTAGCGTCTTTACTGGCACTTGATACGAACCCGTATGGACATAAAGCTGATTCCTTCTTCTTCAAGAGCATGCGCTTTGGCAATTAGGTCAGGCATCGGGCGCGTAGTTCCATCTGTACCAATTACGCCAACGATCGTTGTCATTCCAGCTGTCGCGCCGGTAAGCGTTAGCTCCGGCGTGCGTGTTTTATCGCCTCCTTCTCCCCCACCACTGATAATGTGAATGTGCGAGTCAATAAATCCGGGAAAAAGCAAGCTTTCCGTCAGCATCAATGACGTTAATATCGACGAGCTGTTTTGGAACATCAATATTGTCTTTGATATAACCAATTTTGTCGCCAGCTATTCCCGAAGGGGCATAGACTTCTGATTGTTTAATTAACGTCAACATATTCTTACGTCTCCTTTGCCGGCCGATATGAATTTTTATTGTTTATTATGCTGTAATGAAGTAGAATGAAACTAATATTTTATGAAAATGAGGGAAGAAAATGGAATGTTCTTGGAAAGAGGAAGTTGCCAATGCCCTGACTCATGGACTCGGGGTGCTGCTCAGCATACCTGCATTGGTGATTCTCCTTATATCGGCATATGGAGATGTTTCACGTATTATTAGTTTTGCGATTTTTGGAGCGAGCATGATTGTTCTTTATGTTTGTTCGACGCTGCTACATTCGTTGTTTTGGCATAAAGGAAAACGGCTCTTACAAATTTTTGACCATTCAGCAATTTTTTTGCTCATTGCTGGCACGTATACGCCGTTTACGCTTTTATTATTGCGCGGTGCACTTGGCTGGACATTGTTTGGTATCGTTTGGGGGCTTGCGGTTGTTGGCATCGTCTTTAAAATTTTTTTCGTCGATCGGTTTGTCATTGCCTCGACTGTTGTTTATATTTTTATGGGGTGGCTTGCGGTTATTGCAATCCGGCCGCTTTATGAATTATTGAAGCCGGCCGGCTTTTCCTTATTGTTAGGCGGTGGAATATTATATACAATTGGCGCGATCTTTTTCTTATGGAAAAGACTTCCTTATCATCATGCGATTTGGCATGTATTTGTTCTCGGTGGCAGTGCGATGATGTATTTTTGTGTACTCTTTTACATTTAGAAGAAAGCGGCGATTCGCCTACGAGCGATCGTCGCTTTCTTTTCTTTCTTCGTATTCTTCGGCAAATTCTGTCGCCCATCTCCCTTGACCAAACCATCGCGGCGTCTTGTGTTCGTCCGTTTCATCGAGCACGCGTTTTTCCATAAAAACATGGAAAAACGCTTCAATCGCCGCAATTGCCAACGCTGCAAAAAAAGAAGCATACGCCATATTGATTGTCGGCTCAATGAGAGCATAACTGCATAACCAAATAGCGGCGAAGGCCAACGGAAGATCAGCAATGACGGCAAAAAAATTTCCAAACCGTGGCAATATGAATAAGTCACCGAGCACATAAGAAACGACTGTTGTTGCTAAAACGATGAAAAAAATGAGAAGGAGCGGCGGATTAAAAATCGTGAAAATCGAAAATAAGACCGTGCTCCATAAAACGAACTTTAGCGCTAATGGAACGACATGTTTCATCCATATTCCTCCATTTCCTTGATCGTATAATTTTATCGTTCCTTTTCTGTACGGTCTCTATTCGATTTTTCAAAAGAAAAAAGTGTTCCACATCAAGTGAAACACTTTTAACACTTGCGTTCATACACAAGAAAAAAGTAATCGTATGGATTTTTTTCGTCTTTTTGTCCCTTCTCACAGGAAATCAAGCGCCATTCCGCTTCGTTAAATACCGGAAAAAACGTATCACCAGGGAAGTTCGCTTCAATTTTCGTGATGTAGAGGCGATCCGCCAGCGGCAATATCGCTGCAAATAGTTCCGCCCCGCCAATGACAAATACTTCATCGCTCCGTTTCGCTGCGATTTGTTTAATGCCTTCGACGGAATGAATGACAGTACATCCTTCTGGTTGAAACGAGCGATTTCGAGTGACGATAATATTTTCCCGTCCCGGCAAAGGGCGACCGATCGATTCAAACGTTTTTCGTCCCATTACGATCGGATGCCCCATTGTCACCTTTTTAAAATAAGCCAGATCCGCTGGCAAATGCCACGGCAATTTGTTATCTTTCCCGATGACGCGACTGTTATCCATTGCAACAATGAGAGAAATCATCGTATCTCCCCTTTTTACACCGCTACTGGCGCTTTAATATGCGGGTGCGGATGATAGTCCACGATTTCAAAATCGTCAAATTGATATTCAAAGATCGAAGCCGGTTTTCTTTTAATCACGAGCTTTGGAAGCGGACGCGGTTCCCTTGTTAATTGCAGTTTCGCTTGTTCGATATGATTCATATACAAATGAACATCTCCGCCCGTAAAAATTAACTCGCCAACTTCCAAATCGCATTGTTGGGCAATCATATGTGTTAATAATGCGTAGCTTGCGATATTAAACGGCAATCCTAAAAACGTATCGACAGAGCGTTGCTGCCACATGCATGATAATTTCCCATTAGCGACGTAAAATTGGAACGCGTAATGACAAGGCGGGAGTTTCATTTTATCAATTTCCGCGACATTCCATGCGCTTACCAATAAACGGCGCGAGTTCGGATTTGTTCGGATTTGTTCAATGACCTCGCTAATTTGGTCGACTGTTTTTCCGTCGGCGCCTTTCCACGAACGCCATTGTGCTCCGTAAACAGGACCTAATTCCCCGTTTTCATCAGCCCATTCGTCCCAAATCGTGACCCCATTTTCTTGCAAATAGCGAACGTTTGTATTGCCGCTTAAAAACCATAATAACTCGTAAATGATCGAACGAATATGTAATTTTTTTGTCGTTAACAACGGAAAACCTTCTTGTAAGTCAAATCGTAGCTGACGTCCAAAAACGGATAACGTCCCGACCCCTGTACGATCGTCTTTTTGGACTCCATTTTCTAAAATATCTTCTAATAATTGTAAATATTGCTGCAATGTTCTCACCTCACTCTCTATCATAAACGAAAAAGAGCCCATTTTCGAGCTCTATTTCACTAAGTGATCAATAAATTGATACGTTTTCGGTGCCGTTGCTTTCAAATAAGCGCGTGTTTTGTCATTATAATAGTAATAGGCAAACGATTCGGCGAAATATTCTTCAGGATAGTGTAAAAGATAGTAGTTATAAGGAAATAAGCGGCCTGCTTCTTCCTGCCAAATCGTTAAAAATGCCGGAGTTTCGTGAATGCGGTCAAATACAATGTAATCAACAGAATGAGCCAACTCGTGCAACTCCAAGTTAACTGAACCGTGCCCTCTTCCTTTCTCACTATGGCCGATTTTCGCTAAGACAAGATGAGAACCGCCAAGACCCGGAACATCATCCCACGTGACGGAAGAATATATGTATCCACGCGGCGTTTTCCCCTGCAAATGGCGTGCTGATGGTTCATCAGTAAGTTTTCCGTTAAAAAGTTTTACATAAATATGCTCATCAGCAATCTTTTTTAATAAAGGGGGATCGATATGCGAGAGCGTTTTAATCATTTTTTTTGCTTCTGAATGGTTAAATGATGTATCTGGTAAAATGATGATTTGTTTCAATGTTTCATAGGATGGTATGTGTTTCAAACGAAGCGAACTAGCACTTAACAGTACACCGTGAGTTGCTGGATAAGGCGAAAAAGAAAGAAGTGGAACGACAAGCATAATCATTCCTACGAATAAAGCCAACCGTCTCATCTATCATTCCCCCGTCTTACTCGCTGTCTATCATGATGATCGATAGTTTTAAAACATTATAGCATGCAAGGAAAGGCGGAGAAATGAATAAAATTAGGAAAACGTTGAAATGCATGGACATGGCTACTTCTTTTACCGTTCTCTTTACCATTTCAGTGACGCATTTTTATCCCATCAATTTTTCCTGGCTTATAATGAGTTTGAAACGCATTGCGATACGTATAGTAGTGAAATGCGAACGAATATCCACTTGTGGCGGATGTTCCTGTCTAGCATGGAAGCGGATATTGTCTTTTCCAGTATCGGCATTATAAATACAACTCAACGTATGAGATTGAAGTCGTTGCAGCCGTAAAACGTTGAACCTAATCGTGTATCTTTCTTGCAGACAAAGACCGTCTAAGCGTCTTGTAGTCGGAGCTGTCAACCTGCCCCTAATGCAGAGGGCAATTGAAGGCAAAATTACGTACACATTCGAACTGTTGGACACTCGCGAGTCCCCCTCTTCAAATTTCTGCTACGTAGTAGTCGGTTGGCACTTTATCACCTCATCCTGTAAAAATTCCGCTCTTCTTCATATTCTCTACCGCTTGCATAAGCCTCTCTTCCTCTTGAACAAGAGCGATGCGTACAAATCCCTCCCCATTTGGTCCAAACGCTTGGCCAGGCGTCACGACGACATGAGCACGGTCCATGAGAGCATAAGCAAATTCAACAGATGTCCATCCTTTCGGAATTTCTGCCCATATAAACATGCTCGCTTTTGGGCGCTCGACATGCCAGCCCATCGAAATGAGCCCATCAATGAAGCGATCGCGACGAGATTGATAGATTCTCCGATTTTCTTCACAAAACGATGCTCCCTTTGTCAAGGCAGCCACTGCTGCTTTTTGAATCGGTAAAAATACGCCGTAATCTAAATTAGATTTAAAATGGGTAAGCACTTCAATCACTTGTTCATTTCCGCATACATAGCCAATTCGACAACCAGCCATATTGTAACTTTTCGAAAGCGAGTTCATCTCAACACCGACTTCTTTTGCTCCCGGTATCGATAAAAAGCTGATAGGTTTCTGCCCATCATAATAAAGCTCACTATAAGCAAAATCGGAAACGACGATGATTTCGTATCGTTTGGCAAACTCAATGACTTCTTCAAAAAACGATTCCGTCGCCAATGCAGGAACAGGATTGCCCGGAAAATTTAAAAACATGAGCGCTGCCCGTTTCGCTATTTCTTCTGGAATGGCTTGAAGATCTGGAAGAAACGAATTTTCTTTACGAAGCGGCATAAAAAAAGGAACAGCTTGGGCCATGGCAATTCCCGTCGCATACGCCGTATAACCCGGATCAGGAACAAGAATCACATCACCAGGATTCGCAAACGCCATCGGTAAATGAACGAGGCCATCTTGAGAGCCCATTAAACAAGCAATTTCTTTGTTCGGATTAAGAGATACATGATGATTCATTTCGTAATAACTTGCGACCGCTTCATGAAATTCGTGCGTTCCCTCCAACGTATAACCATACGTATCTGGATTGTTCGCGTAAAAAGCAAGCGTTTTCCTTATAAAAGAAGGTGGGGGTAAATCAGGGCTACCGATACTTAAATCAATCATGTCATAACCTTGGGAAATTTTCGACTGTTTATATGCCGCTAATTGACTAAAAACCGATGTGCCAAATTCTTTCATGCGCTCTGCTTTCCTCATGACTCCATCCCCCTTATCTTGCTGTATAAAACCGTTTTCTTTTTTTCTTTTATATGGTATATACTATGGGTGTATAAGTAGTTTACCATATTTTCACCTATGTATATATAAGAAAGGCGGGAAACAAACATGAATGCGATCTTTTTTGCGGCAAGCTTACTGACATTGATTTATTTTATTTATAGTTGTATTGCGGAATCATAAAAAGGAAAGCATTCACGTATCCGTAGGATGTGAAAGAGATCATAAGCACAGCGTAAGTGCCTCTAATTTCGCCACCTCGGCTCCTGCGATGGGCAAATGTTCTTCTCCCTTAAGCCAGCTTGACCCCGGAGCTCTCAAGCACCACGCTTCAAAGTCATGCTTTGTGCAAATGTTGCATCAATGTCGATTCAACAAGCAAACTTCTTGGGCGCTTGCGCTAGACAGTTCTCTTTAAAAATCGCAGTCAAATTCTGATATGATAAAAAAACTCGCAGTGAAGCTGCGAGTTTTGTCATTAGCGCGTCTTTGTTTTTTTGCGAGCGGAGTCTAATTCATATGTTCCTGTTTCTGTTTCAGTTGTTCCTTGCCCTTTCACGTTGGGAGCGCCTAGGCCGGCTTTAGATGGGTCTTTTCGCCGTTTTGTCATGTCGTTTCACCTCCGCCTTTAACGTTCCCTTCCTCTCTTTTTTCTATTCTTCTGTAAGCTCTATCGTCGCAAAATGAAATTTCGCTGTTTTGCGCACATACACAAAAAAGCCAAACCGTTGAAATCGGGTGCTTTGCCAATGATCCTTAAGTACAACTCGCTGACGTGCGACTCGCTTTGCCTCGCGAATCACTTCTTCCGTTAACTCTGTATAAATTGCAAACGATTTGATTCCTTGGATACCATCGGATTCGATAATGGGTTGCTCAAACATCGGATCGAAATAAACGACGTCAAAAGAGCGATCTGGAAGGGAAGATAAAAAGGAACGATAATCGGCATGAACCACGCGGATGCGCTTCATCGCTTCATTCATTTGCGCAATGCCGGAATCCCACTGGTGTAACCCTTGTTCAACTAAATAAGCGATGTAACGATTTCCTTCCACTCCAGTCACATTGCCGCTTTCACCGACAACGACACTCGCAACGATACTATCCGCGGCAAGTCCAAGCGTACAATCTAAAAACGACATCCCCTTTTGTAATTTTGTCGCTTCTAAAAACGGCTCTGATTCCCCGCGCAACACCCGCTTGACACGAAACATCGCCGAATTCGGATGGAAAAAGAACGGCGGAGCCCCGTCAGCAGAATACATTTCAAGACGTTTTTTACCGACAACAAGAACATCATCGTGTTGCTGCTTTTGCAGCTCTTCCACCGACATTTTCCTCCTTGCTACATACGGGATGCGGAGTTCCGCAGCGATTTGCTTTGCTTTTTCGATCATTTCTTTGTTCGTTCTTCCTGCTGTTGTGACAATCATACCACCATAAATTCCTTCCTAACGTATATAAAAAGGATGCCTGTATAAGACATCCTATTAGCAATATTTTTCTAATGCCGTCATAATAGTTTCCATAACTGCTTCCATCGAGTTTCCCTCAATTTCGTGGCGCGGAATAAAATGAACGACCTCTTTTCCTTTCAACAGCGCCATCGATGGAGAAGACGGTTCAATACCGACAAAGTATTCGCGCATTTTCGCTGTCGCTTCTTTGTCTTGTCCAGCAAACACAGTAACCAAGTGATCCGGTTTTTTCTCGCTTCGTAAAATCGCTTGTGTCGCTGCCGGGCGAGCTAATCCCGCGGCACAGCCGCAAACGGAATTGACAACAACAAATGTCGTTCCTTGGACGTTTTCCATAAACTCTTCTACCTCTTCGCCCGTTCTTAACTCTTGAAACCCTGCACGAACAAGCTCATCGCGCATCGGTTGAACGAGCTGACGCATATATTCTTCATAAGCCATAGACATCAATACATCCCTCCAAACCATGCTCAATGTCAACAGAATACTATTTTATGCCCGAAAAATCAACCAAAATAGCAAAGGGCTTGCAAAAATAAGCAAGCCCTTCAGACTGCAAACAAAATAGAACCCACACCATAGCTCTGAGCCCTATTTTGCTGAAAAAAGAGCCTAGATATAGAAATTTTGAGTCACTCTCCACAGACATGCAGCTAGTTCTTTCGATTCATAGCAGCACAAACAAGCATCGTCCTCATATAAAAAATTCCCCCTAGATAGACCGCCCAACACAGACCATGTCCGCAAACACTCGTTCAATCATTTCTTCCTCCACCTTCGTTTTCACAGGATTCGAGGAAAAACTTTTGTAGGATCATTTTACAAAAGCCAAAACGTTTCTTTACTATATACATACTTACAGCGAAAACGCCAGCAATATCTTCTCTGTTTTTTTGTTAAATCATAATATCCTTTACGCTAAAAAATTCATTGCTATTTCTCTTGTTTCCTGCTTTCCGTCATCTGCTTCCACACCGAACCTTTCGCTTCCTCGCCACCTTCGATGCGTTCAATTGCCATTTTTACTTGCATGCTTACTTCAAACTCTGGATCGTTTTCTGCCGCTTTTAAGGCTGGGAGCGCTGATTCATCACCGACTTCATATAAAAACATAGCCGCACGCCAACGCACGAGTTTGCTTGGGTCTTTGAGCGCTTCGATCATTACCGGAGTTGCTTCAGGATCGCCAATATCGGACAAACAGTCACCGGCCGTACGGCGAACGGAAACAGCTTTATCCTTTAACGCCTCGTATAAATAAGGCAATACTTTTTTTCCGCCGATCATGCCTAAATAGGCGGTTGCCAAGCGGCGAATCGAAACTTTTTCATCTTTGAGCGCTTTGGCTAGTATCGGCAAATCTTCTTCGGTTGGCTCTGCCATTTGCTCTAGTACGGCGTAGCGTTTTGTCCAATCCGGATTGTCTAACATTTCTTCTGTTACCTTAACGCTTGTGCGCTTTTGCGTTTTTCCCTGCTCTCCGCGGCGAAACATTTGCACGATGCGTTCCAGCCGCTCCGGTGGATACGCAGCGGAAAGCTCTTCAACGATTTCGTTGCCAATTTCTTCGAACGTACCGTAACGAACACCTTTTTCGACCCATTTTCGCTCCAGAACGACGTTTCCAGCATATTTTTGCGCTTCGATGACGGCATCCATAAACGGCTTTGGCAAACCGACACGTCGCTCTTGTTCACCGTCCGTTAATTTCACTTGCATTGGCAAACCGTACAGCATTTGCACATATACTTTCACTTCGCCAAAATGTTCGTTATGCTGCCGCTGTTCACCTTGAACGCGCTCTACATCTTCACCGAACACTTCACGCACTTTAGTTAAAATCTCTTTCCAGTCGTATTTTGGATTTCGTTCAATCGCTAAAAAATCAGCAACATGATAAATGCCTTTCACCCCATCAATTTTCATTAACTGCTGAATGATCGGGGGAGCGGTATGAACATTGTCCGGCTTATAATTATGGCTTGTGCCGAATGGAAGTTCTTCATCTAACAGCACTTTCATCGTATTAGGACTAGGTGTTGGTTCAATTGATTGGATTCGCAACATGTACCCCTCCTTCTTGCTTAAGATTGCAATGATTCAACAAGTTCAGATAGCTCCGCCCAGCGTTCAAGAAGCAAATCGAGTTCCGCTGTGAGTTTTTCGTGTTCGTTCGCTAGCTCTCGCACTTTTTCGTAGTCGCTAGCGTGTTTCTCCATTTCTTCGGTCAATTGCTGTAGTTTTGTTTCTAAAGCAGCAATTTTGTCTTCAATTTCTTCCCACTCTTTTTGCTCTTTGAAGCTAAGACGACGTTTCACTGTCTTTTTTGGCGCTGTCGCTTCTTTGGCCGGTGCCTTTTCTTGTTTTTGCATGGCTTGTTTAGCTATTTGTTTTTCTAAGTACGCAGAATATTCCCCGACATATGTTGCGATTTGTCCGTTCCCTTCAAAAATGAAGAGTTGCTCGGCGATTTTATCTAAAAAGTAGCGATCGTGAGACACCGTGATGACAACGCCAGGAAACGATTGTAAATAATCCTCAAGAACGGTCAATGTTTGCGTATCGAAATCGTTTGTCGGCTCATCCAGCAATAAAACATTTGGTTCTGTCATCAACAGCCGCAATAAATATAAGCGGCGCTTTTCTCCGCCTGACAGCTTACGAACCGGCGTGCCGTGCATGCTCATAGGAAAAAGAAAACGCTCCAGCAATTGCGCAGCTGAAATCGTGGCACCGCCGATCGTGCGAACGGCTTCCCCTGCTTCGCGAACATATTCGATCACTCGCTGCTGCTCATTCATATCGATATGTTCTTGGGTATAGTAGGCGATTTTGACCGTTGGCCCGATGTCAATGTCTCCCTCATCCGGTTGAATCCGTCCAGCCAACAAATTTAATAAAGTCGATTTTCCGCTTCCATTTGGTCCGACGATGCCGATTCGGTCCCCTGGTTTAATGAGAAAGCTAAACCGATGGAGAATCTTTTGATTTCCAAATGATTTGCTGACTTGCTTCAGCTCGATGACTTTTTTTCCAAGGCGGCTGCCCCCTAAAGCTATTTCTAAACTTGCTTTTTGTTCGACATGAAGCGATTTTTCCAGTTCTTCAAACCGCTCTAGGCGCGCTTTTTGCTTTGTTGTCCGTGCTTTGGCTCCCCGCTTCACCCAAGCGAGCTCGCGACGATATAAGTTTTGCCGCTTCGCTTCCGAAGCGCGCTCTTGCTCTTCCCGAATCGCTTTTGCTTCCAAAAAAGAAGCATAATTGCCTGTGTACGTGTAAAGAGTGCCGCGATCAAGCTCAAAAATGCGATTTGTGACACGATCTAAAAAATAACGATCGTGTGTGACAAATAGCACCGCTCCTTGATAGCGGGCCAAATATTCTTCCAACCAACGGATCGCTTCATAATCGAGATGGTTCGTCGGCTCATCTAAAATCAACAAATCCGGTGCTTCGATTAACGCTTGTGCCAGCGCGACGCGTCTCTTTTGTCCTCCTGATAGCTCCCCTATCCGTTTCGTCATATCATCGATGCCGAGTTTCGTCAAAATCGCCTTCGCATTGGCATTTGCCTCCCAAGCGTTCATCGCATCCATTTGTTGTTGACAGAAAAACAGACGCTCTTGTCTTTTTTCATCAAGCGGATGCTTTGTGAGCTCTGCGAGCGCCAACTCGTAATCGCGCAATAAGCGAATAAGCGGTGTATCGCGATGAAATACTTGTTCAAGCACAGTGAAATGCTCTTGAAAATCCGGATGCTGCGACAAATAGCCAATCGTATAGTCTTTGGAATGAGTGATTTGTCCTTCATCAGCCGCCTCCGCACCGGCAATGATTTTTAATAACGTCGATTTTCCGGTGCCGTTGATGCCAATGATGCCGATGCGTTCCTGTTCTTTAATCGTAAATGAAAGATGGCGAAACAGTGTCTTTTCTCCATAGCTTTTTCCAAGGTTTTCAACGGTTAACATCTTCATCGTGACCATCCCACTCTCGATAAAACTGTTGTAAAAACTGCTCCATAAATCGATGGCGCTCCATTGCCAGTTTCCTAGCGCTTTTTGTATTCATCAGATCTTTTAGCTTCAGCAATTTTTCGTAAAAGTGATGGAGCGCCGTACTGCGACCATAACGATATTCTTCTTTTGTCATCGTTTCACGAACAGGAATCGCCGGATCATACATGGAATGTCCGCGGCTGCCTGCATACATAAACGTGCGTGCAATGCCGATCGCTCCAAGCGCATCAAGGCGGTCAGCATCTTGGACGACCATCCCTTCCTGCGTAAGCGGCTTTTTCCCGTGCCCGCCTTTATAAGAAACGGTAGAAATGGCTTCGATTATTTGCTCGATTTCGTCCGTTGATAAAGGCAGCTGGGTAAGCCACGTTCTCACCGTCGCCATTCCTTTTTCTTCGCTTCCGGTAATTTTTTCATCGGCGATATCATGAAGAAGTGCAGCCATTTCCACGATAAATGGGTCCGCTCCTTCTTGTGTCGCAAGCATTAGACTCAGGCGCCGAACGCGCTTGATATGCCACCAATCATGACCGCTTGTGTCATGTTCCAATAGCATTTTCACATAGTCCGCTGTCCGTTGAATGCATTCTTGTTTGTTCATACAATCCCTTCCGTTTAGAAAAATGGAAAAACTCGTCCTACTCGCGACAAGCACATGTTCTTTCTTTCCGTTTGAAGAGGAAAAGAAGATTCGGCACAAGAAAGCTAGCCTTGTGTCACAAAAAACCGTCCTTCCTAAGCGGAAAGACAGTTTCTATCGCTACGCGTCCAACAGTTTTTCAATTTCGGCTTTTAAATCGCTCGGCTTCGTTTTTGGCGCAAACCGTTCAACAACGTTTCCGTATCGATCGACTAAAAACTTTGTGAAATTCCATTTAATCGCTTTCGTTCCGAAAACGCCTGGCGCTTTTTCTGTTAAATATACGAAGAGCGGGTGTGCATGTTCTCCGTTGACATCCACCTTCGCAAACATCGGAAACGTCACACCGTAATTCACTTGACAAAACTGTTCGATTTCTTGCTCTGTTCCCGGTTCTTGTTGACCAAATTGATTGCAAGGAAATCCAAGCACAACAAACCCGCGATCACGATATTGTTCATACAGTTCTTGAAGTTCCTTATATTGTGGAGTAAATCCGCATTTGCTTGCTGTATTGACGATCAATAGCACCTTTCCTTTGTAGTCCGCTAACGATTTCTCCTCGCCACGAATCGTTTTGACAGTAAAATCATAAATGCTCATCATTCTCACCTCTCTTTTTCATCATAAGAAATTTTCCGGCGTTTTTCCACTTCGGCGCTTTTACATCCCGTAAAATGGTTGAAGCTGTTGAAGCGATTTAAGCATGTACGGAACCATTGCCTGTAAATCAGTGACATTCTCTTCATGAATCAGTCGGCCGAATTCGATTGTAATTTCATTATCGTACGCTTCTGTTTTGCTTTTATAATCACGCCGTAACGTTTGGCGAATAAGGCGGTTAGCTCCCCAAATGCCTAACAATGTATCTTCGACGAGCGGACATGTTGTTTCAATTTGCTGTATCGGCATATAAAACGTAATTGTTAACATGCAGCCCGGCTTAGTTGGGTTTTGCTGAAGCAACTCTCCGGCAATTTGTTCTAATTTTGTTTGTAGCGTCACTGTGCATAGAACGCCTGTCTCTTCGCTCTCCTGCAATCGAAACGTAATGTGATACGTCCGCGAAAAATGAGCCAAGTCGACAAAATCGTGACGATCGGTGATAACAATGGTTCCATCTAGATCAAGATCGTAAATCGCTCCTTCGAGTACAGTTTTTAAATTATCAAATACGGTTGGGTCAAACATACACTCCCCCCCTTTTTCTAAAACAGTCCGATCGCATTTCCGTTTTCGTCTACATCCATACGTAACGCGGCTGGTCGCTTCGGTAAACCCGGCATCGTCATGACATCACCAGTTAACGCGACAAGAAAACCTGCTCCAATCGATGGTTTTAATTCGCGTACCGTAATCGTAAAATCGGTCGGTCGGCCAATCTTTGTCGGATCGTCAGAAAGAGAATATTGCGTTTTGGCCATGCAGATTGGTAAATGCCCCCATCCGAGCATCTCAAGCTGGGTCATTTGTTTTTTCGCTTTTGGCGAAAATTCCACGTCTTTCGCTCCGTAGACGATTTGTGCGATCTTGCGAATCTTATCGGGAATCGGTTCGTTGACATCATATAAAGGTGTGAACTTGCTATTGCCGCTTTCCATTGCGTCAAGCACTTTTTTCGCTAAATCAAGTCCACCTTCTCCGCCTTTTTCCCATACTTCTGCTAATGCGACCGGATAGCCGTGTTTTTCACAAAAATTTGTAAGCGTTTCAATTTCTTGTTCTGTATCTGTTATAAAGCGATTGATCGCCACAACAAACGGCAATCCAAATGCTTGAATCGTTTCAATGTGCTTTTGTAAATTCGCCAATCCTGCGCGTAACGCCTCTGCATTCTTTATATGTAAATGTTCCTTTTCCACTCCACCATGCATTTTTAAGGCGCGAATGGTGGCGACAATAACAACCACTTCCGGCTTGATTTGTGAAAAACGCGTTTTAATATGTAAAAACTTTTCCGCTCCTAAATCAGCGCCAAACCCTGCTTCTGTCACAACGTAGTCACCGAGCTTTTGTGCCATTTTCGTCGCAATAACGCTATTGCAGCCATGTGCGATATTGGCAAACGGACCGCCATGCACAAGCGCCGGTGTATGTTCGACCGTTTGGACAAGATTCGGTTTGAATGCATCTTTTAATAAAAGCGTTAATGCCCCTTCAACACCTAAATCTCTTACCGTCACTGGCTGCTTGTCTACATTGTACGCAACAACAATGCGGGCAAGACGCTGTTTTAAATCTTGTAGATCACTCGCCAAACAAAAAACAGCCATGATTTCCGATGCAACGGTAATATCAAATCCGTCCTCCCGCGGCACACCTTGTGCCGGTCCTCCCAAACCGACAACGACGTGACGCAGTGCCCGATCGTTTAAGTCAACAACACGTTTCCAAACGATGCGGCGTGGGTCAATCCGCAATTCATTGCCATGGTGAATGTGGTTATCGATAAAGGCCGCTAAAGCGTTATTGGCAGCCGTAATCGCATGCAAGTCTCCCGTAAAGTGAAGGTTAATTTCGTCCATCGGCAGCACCTGTGAATAGCCGCCGCCCGTCGCTCCGCCCTTGACTCCCATCGTCGGTCCAAGCGAGGGCTCACGCATGGCTACAATCGCTTTTTTACCAAGGCGATGGAGAGCCTGTCCTAATCCTACCGTAACTGTTGATTTTCCTTCTCCTGCCGGCGTTGGGTTGATAGATGTGACTAAAATGACTTTCCCATCAGGCTTCGTTGCAAGCCGCTTCATGATGTTTAAGGAGAGTTTCGCCTTATAATGACCGTACGGTTCCCATTCTTCCTCTAAAAGTCCAAGATCACCAGCGATGTCTTCAATTCGTTTCAACTTTGTTTGTTGTGCGATTTCTAAGTCAGTTTTCCCATTTGCCGTCACTGTCATTGCTTTTCCTCCACTATAAATAAAAAACTGAATATATTTATTGTACCATTCGTATCGTCCGAAAAAAAATTCGTTGAATAAAATTTATAATATTTTTATAATTGAATTATTTAAAAAATAAAGGAATGGAGGATGAGACCGTTGCCAATTAATATTCCAAAAAATCTCCCTGCCAAAGAAATACTAGAACAAGAAAATATTTTCGTTATGGATGAAGAGCGGGCGTATTCTCAAGACATCCGTCCGTTAAATATAGTCATTTTGAATTTAATGCCGCAAAAAGAAAAGGCGGAAACACAATTATTGCGTCTGCTAGGGAACTCTCCGCTTCAAGTAAACATCACCTTTTTGCGTCCAGAAACTCATGAAGCAAAAACGACAAGCAAACACCATCTTGAACAGTTTTATACGACATTTCCTTATATTCGTCATCGTAAGTTTGACGGAATGATTATTACAGGGGCGCCTGTCGAGCATTTGCCATTTGAACAGGTTACATATTGGAACGAACTAGCGGATATTATGGAATGGACAAAAACCCATGTCACTTCTACCTTGCACATTTGTTGGGGGGCACAAGCGGGGCTTTACTATCATTACGGCATTCCGAAATATATGTTGCCGCAAAAATGCTTCGGCATTTTTGAACATTCGTTAGAAGTAAAAAATGTAAAATTGTTACGTGGATTTGATGATGTGTTCCGCATTCCACATTCGCGCCATACTGATGTACTGCGCGAAGATATCGAACAAGTTCCCGATTTAACGATTTTATCTGTTTCTGAGAAAGCCGGAGTTTGTCTAGTAGCCTCTAACGACGGGAAGCAAATCTTTTTAACCGGCCATCCTGAATACGATGCGACTACATTAAAAGAAGAATACGAGCGCGACGTAGCGAAAGGACTGCCGATCCAAATGCCGGAATCATACTTCCCTAATGACGATCCGACAAAAGCGCCGTTGAACACTTGGCGGTCTCACGCGAATCTATTATTTGTGAACTGGCTCAACTATTACGTCTATCAAGAAACACCGTATATTTGGGAATAAATATATTCTGTTTTCTTTAAAATAATTTAATTTGAATAGAACGCCTATAAAATCAACGTCTTTCCACTTATTCCTCCTAACATTTTTATTGATTTTAACCCATTTTTATTTAATTGTGTGGTCAAAAATGTGGTCAAGAAGGCGGAACTCCCACTCCGCCTTCTTTTTAGGTTCTTCAGATTATATAGGAACATATTTGTGTAGAGAATGATAATAAAACCGCCTAAATCCCCATTACCCATTAATAGAAAGTTTATTCAGGTAAGCTGGCATATCCCCCCTTTCCATTAACGAATTGGATAGCCTCAAACCATATGCTTTAAACAAATAGAAGAATAGAAGAAGTAACCAACCATCATTGGAAGGTTAGGGTATATCATTACAATGCGTTCAGTAATAAAGCGAACAAAGGCAATCCAGCAGCTATCGTAAATAGAGATAGTCTAACTGAAAAAAATGCAAGAAATAGCTCAACAAGTAAGGTTTAATGAGACTGCTTTCCCATAAAATCAGATAAAGCCGATATTCGTTACTTGACTCTATCATTCTCCTTGTTTAACTTTCCGTCACCTCTTTGTCTCATCCTCGTTGCTGTTCTGTTGCCATTCATCCATACCTTAATTCATCACTTCTAGTTTATTTATCATTTTATACTCTATTGTTAGCAATATATCTTTTTTTCGTGACATCTCTGCCTTTACGCTTTTGCTTCCACTTGTTTTAGCAGGATGTCTTCAACGTTTTTATTTTTGGTAATTTTTACTTTTCTATTCTAAATGTCCATTCAATTATCTTTTTTGGACAATGCTTCCGACAATTTCTTTTGAATTTCCCCTACACCCAACACATAAAATGAGTATAATTAATACAGGAGAAAAACAAAGAGAATCATTTTCTGTTTGAGCTTCTCCCCTTCTATCGTCATGTATTTCTTTCTATTTATTCGGTTTGATACACTAACTCCCTTCGCCTAGGTTGGTCAAGCCCATACTTTTATCCCGTTGTGAAGAAATTTGCCTAATGCTTCGTCTATCCCCAAAACTTTCTTTTTCCTCGACAAAAAAAGTCAAAGGGTTCGACAGCGGGAAGAACGAAAAAGAGAATATGGAGAAACTTACGCAACTAGAAAGGATGAAGGACAAGTGAGAGCAGAACGAAGAAAGCAATGGAAAACTCATTGGCGAAAGTATAAACATTTGTATAAAGGTTCGCGAATGGAGCGGCGCAACAAATGGCGGCATAAATGGGAAGAAAAATATGTAGCCAGTTAAGCTAAAAATTTATGAATCGAAAAAAAAACCTTGGTTTCATACCAAGGTTTTTTTCGTTTTTCGACAGGTATCTTTCTCATTTTGTTGTTTCCCTACAGCTGTCCAGCGCATCTCTTATCCCTTTATCATACATACGATAGCTTCGGCATAGGAGGTGAGTACAAGATGAGTTATAGCTGGTAACCGTTTTTCATTGATTGTTGTGTTGTTTATTTTATTAATTATCGTTCGTTGGATACGGCTATTAATGTAGGAAATAGAAATCAAACATAGGGAACTGTCTTCATCAAAACAACTCTTTTTTAAAGAAAATCGCTCAACCGGTTTGCTTCTTGAACAAGCATTGCTGCAACACTTACGCAAGGCAGGTTGGGAGCAAACTATCCCTCTACGAAGTGTAAGTACTTCTATGGGAAGAGACATTTGCACTTACGCTTTTCTTATTTTAGTTTATGCAAGAAGCCGCTGTTGTGCGCATACACCCTAAGTTGTCATTTTTTTCGCAACATAAAGAGCCACATAAATGTGAGCGCTTGTTTTAGCTCGGTCGGCAAGGAGCGGATCGTATCCTCGTGCACTCCTCGCTTGTAAACTCCTTGTCCATCGATGATGTCCCATCCGTTTTCTTGTGCCAATTGTTCAAACTCCCATGGCATCATCGTATTGCAAATGACCGGTTTTCCGTACAGGCGCAGATAACTGTTTTTGCGCGGCGCCGCCGTAGGACCGAGCAGGCCAACACATAGATAATGATCGCGCTTCAGCACTCGTCTCATTTCATTGAGCGCTTTCAATGGTTCTTCCGTCCATTCGAGCGAATTAATCGCCATGGCGCCGGAAAACGTTTCATCAGCAAACGGCAATTGGGTCAAATCACCTTGGATAAAGCGCAGCCGTTCATGCTCTCCGCGTGCTTTTGCTTTTTCAATCATTTCTCTTGATAAATCAACCCCAATAACGCGATAGCCTGCCTGATATAGCTTCCACGAACCATAGCCATCGCCGCATCCAAAATCGGCGACTTCTCCTTCTTTTGGTATGTATGTAGCCAAAAACGGGACGATCGTTTTCCGACTTCCGTGCTCCCACATGTCTTCACTGCTCTTGTGCCAAAAGCCCGCTTTTTTGTCCCACTGTTTTTCTGCTTCTTCATGCCAATCGAACGATTTCATTTCAACACCTCTTTTGCATAAAAGTAATGACATCGGAAAAGCTAATGCTGTAAAAAAGAGTATTTGCCGATGGATCAACGGGAAACATTTGTCGCTGTACCAAAAATAAAGGCAATATATCAAATTCAACACTTCAAGCGGTCGTGTGTTATCGTACCAAAAAGCGTTAATAAAAGGTGAAAACGGCACGATTGCCCGGGGAAATATTTTGGCCTAAAAAGACGGAGAACGATATATTCGTGCCAATACCGACGGCGACGCGACAAGCATTTTAAATTATCATCTTCCTACTTTTTTCTAAAATTTGATGAAGAAAGGACGTTAGGTATGACAAAAAAATATAATAAAGGAAGCAAAAATCAAAATTCGCCAACACAAAATCAGTCGTTGTTCGCTACCGAAACGATAAGCGGTGATAACAGCAAAGGCAATAAGCGAAATAAATCACAAAACGACAAAACTGATTTATATGATTAAAAATGAACATTTTATTGCACGAACGAAATAGTTTCACTAAAATTCAATACCTTTCATAGCGCAAATCCCCTCTTGATAGTCATGTTTCACAAGCTTCATTTCTGTGACAATATCGGCAAGAGCAATCAATTCTTTTTTTGCCGAACGGCCGGTAATGACGAGATGAAGCTGAGGAGGACGCGTTTGAATCAATTGAATGACATCATTGATCGAAACAATATCATCGACCGAAAAGCGGTCAATCGCCAGCGCATTGTTCAATTCATCTAATACGATGAGATCATATTGCCCGGATAATACTTTCTCTTTTGCCAAGCTCCATGCGTTTTTCAATGCTTGGCGATGTTCTTCGGGCGTTTTCGTCCACGTAAATCCGGCGCCCATTTGATGCATTTCGATGCTTAATTTTTCACACACGATGTGCTCACCATACGTGCGTTGTGGTGATTTAATAAATTGAATAATGGCGACCTTTTTTCCTCTTCCCGCCGCTCGCAAAGCAAGTCCAAGGGCGGCGGTCGTTTTTCCTTTTCCGTCCCCTGTATATACAATGACTCGTCCTTTATATTGACTCAACCGTCTCACCTTCTAAACAATACGCTTCCGGAAACCATTTGATTTTCTCCCGTAACTTGACAACTTCTCCGACAAGGATAATCGAGGGATGAGAAAGACAGGCTTTTTTCACTTTTTCTTCAATATCTTGTAACGTCCCTACGACTGTTCGTTGCCGCTCGGTCGTCCCCCATTCAATGACAGCCACTTTCGTATCGGAAGATTTGCCGTATTGGATGAGTTGTTGGCAAATATATGGCAAGTTCCCGACTCCCATATAAAACGCAATCGTATCGCTTCCTTTCGCAAGCCCCTCCCAATGCAAACGATCTTCCCCTTTTTCCCGCCGACCATGGCCTGTCACGATGGTTAACGAAGCGGCATAATCTCGATGGGTAACAGGAATGCCCGCATAGGCAGCGGCAGCAATTCCTGCGGTGACTCCTGGAACGATTTCAAACGGAATTCCGTGCTGCGCGAGCACTTCCGCTTCTTCGCCCGCTCGGCCGAATACACACGGATCTCCTCCTTTTAATCTTGTCACGATGTTTCCTTGCTTCGCTTTTTTGACTAACAACGCATGGATCGTTTCTTGAATCAACGCATGGTTCCCTGGCTCTTTTCCGCAATAAATCAACTCCGCTCCGTCCTTTGCATGCTTCAATAAGTTTCGATTGATTAACCGATCGTAAACGATGACATCCGCTTTTTGAATGCATTTCATTCCGTAGATGGTAATAAGCTTTTCGTCACCTGGACCTGCCCCTACTAAATATACTTTTCCACTGTTCATCCCTGCTTTCCTCCCGCTTCCACTGAATTTGATACGTGTGCCGAAGTAAATGTCGCCATTTCCCGCACCATATTCGTTGCAAATTGTAAAAGTGGAAACGCAACTGCAGCTCCGCTTCCTTCTCCAAGCCGCAAGCCTAAATCAATAAGCGGCTTTTTTCCTAACAGTTCAATCGCGACTTTATGACCGATTTCTTTTGAACGATGGCCAAGAATCATATAATCAACGACACATGGATGAATGAGTTTCGCCAGCAGCGCAGCAACGGTACAAATGAATCCGTCGATAAGGATCGGGATGCGCTTTTCAGCTGCCGCTAGCATCGCTCCTGTCATCGCCGCAATTTCCAATCCACCGATTTTCTCTAAAATCTCTATCGGATCGGAAGGATTCGGGGCATGAAGCATCAATGCACGCCGAATCACCTGTCGTTTATGAACGATTTTTTCTTCTGCAATACCCGTGCCTCCTCCGACAAGCTGTTCTACTTCTTTTTTGCTTAATACCGCAAGAATGGCACTGCTTGTCGTTGTATTGCCAATGCCTATTTCACCAACAATAAGACAGCGAATTCCCTGTTTGATCATCTCGTTTGCTTGTTCGTATCCAACCAAAATTGATTTCTCTGCTTCTTCTTTACTCATCGCTTCTTTTTCACAGAAATTGTTCGTTCCATATCTTATTTTCTGATGGATGACTTCTTCGCTTTGGATATCGGTTGCTACCCCAACATCTACAACCGCAAACGTTGCGCCGATTTGCCTGCTGAATACGTTAATGGCTGCACCGCCGTTTACAAAATTCATGACCATTTGCGCTGTCACTTCTTGTGGAAACGCAGATACCCCTTCTTTCACAACACCATGATCGGCTGCAAACACAAGCACACCTGGTGGAGTCACTGTTGGAAACGAAGAGGACGTCATTTCCGCTAGTTCAATCGCTAACTGTTCTAAGCGACCAAGGCTGCCGACTGGCTTCGTTAGCTGGTCGACATAGGCACTTACTTCTTTCCCGATTTCTTTATGTAACGCTGGAATAGTAAACATTACCTTCCCTCCTTTTGAAACTCGGCCATTTTCCGCTCAATCTCCTCGACTCGGACATGGCGCTTTACATGGTCAGCAAGTCGATCGAAAGCTTGCTCACGCAACGTGCGAAATGACTTACGTCCGTAAATGGGCATAATCCCTTTTCGTCGGCGAATCTCGTTTAATAACGCTTCGCGAAAGGCATCGTTATGAAACACATCGTGAAAATACGTGCCGATGATGCGCTCGTCTTCGCTTTGGCTTCCTTCACTCCTCCCATTGACATCAATAAGTGGGACGTAGCCATCAAGCGCGTGCGAACGTCCCATATGAATTTCGTATCCTTTCACATGAAATCGTTCACCTGCAAACATCAATACACCTTCAGAGAGAACTGTCGTTTTTTCCCGCTTCAACGTCGTTTCAATTGGCAGCAACCGCAATCCATCCGTCTGTTGCAGCGGGGTTTCCACGCCAAACGGGTCGCTGATGCGGTGGCCTAACATTTGATATCCGCCGCAAATGCCAACGATGGTCACGTTACTAGTTTCATACAAATGGAAGATTTTCTTCGCTAGCCCGCTTTCTTTGACATAAAGCAAATCTTCAATCGTATTTTTACTTCCCGGCAAAATGAGAAGGTCGGGTTGTCCGAGCTGATCGGCGGTGGTCACAAAACGAATATGACAATCCGGCTCGATAAAAAACGGATCAACATCCGTGAAATTCGATATTTTCGGATAACGAATCACTGCAATATCGATTTCTTTGTCGGGATTGACGGTAGTCGAGACTTGATCCAAGCTGACCGAATCTTCGGCATCGATATGTAAGTTCGGCAAATACGGAACGACACCTAACACCGGAACTCCGGTATATTGTTCAAACCAGTCTAATCCCGCTTGTAACAGAGAAAGATCACCGCGAAATTTATTAATAATCACACCAATCACCCGCTTGCGATCTTCCGGCTCCAATAATTGAAGCGTGCCGACAAGGCTGGCAAACACGCCGCCGCGTTCGATATCGCCGATTAAAATGACTGGGGCATTCGCCATCCGGGCTACACGCATGTTGACAAGTTCGCGGTCGTTTAAATTAATTTCCGCAGGGCTTCCTGCCCCTTCAATAACAAGACGTTCGTACTCATTCATTAAGACGTCCAGTGATTGTCGGATCATTTGCAAGCCCGTTGCAAAAAATTCGTTACGGTAAGCAAAAGCTTTCATATTTCCGTACGGCCTTCCGTGTACAACAATTTGTGCCTCATTGTCACGGCTTGGCTTAATTAAAATCGGATTCATATCCGTTGTCGCGACAACGCCTGCCGCTTCCGCTTGAATTCCTTGGGCACGGCCAATTTCTTTCCCATCAACCGTCACATAGGAATTGAGCGACATGTTTTGCGATTTAAAGGGGGCCGTTTTCCATCCGCTTTGCGCAAAAATGCGGCAAAAGGCAGTTGCGATGATGCTTTTTCCCGCATCGGAATGCGTCCCTTGAAACATGATGGGCAACGCTTTAACCATTTTCCTTCACCTTCTTACACCGTTCAAGCCAGCATTCCACCATCTCTGGACAGGAAGCAAAATGAAAATGAACATAGCCTGCCACAACATTTTCGTTCATATATCCGTCTTTTCTTGTGCCGCGTAGACCCGTTGTTTCGTAGGCAAAATCGATTGCTTTCCTCGCTTCAAACGTTGAATAATGAAATTCATGTCCCCTTGCCTGCAGACCTTCCGAAAGTAAAAAGTTTCCCTGTTCTCCTTTCACTTCACGATAGCCAAGCGCCACTAACTTATGGTGCATTTTTACGTTCCCTGGAATGACACCAACCATGTCATAATACTCTCCATCCGTCGTTTCAATTCCTTCCGTTAAAAACATAAATCCCCCACATTCTGCTAATGTCGGAAGCCCACGCTCAATAGCGGCTTTGATCGACTGCTTCACTTTTTGTTGTTGAGATAATTCTTTGGCAAACTCTTCCGGAAATCCGCCGCCAATATATAAACCGTGTACCCGCTCCGGAAGCGGCTCACCATGAAGCGGAGAAAAAAAGACAAGCTCTGCCCCGTACGCTTCAAGAAGCTCTAAATTTTCCGGATAGTAAAAATGAAACGCAGAATCTTTGGCAACGGCGAGGCGCACATCATACATTTTGTTCGTCGGCAAAAAAGAACGCTGGACTTGCAGTTTCGGAGCTTCGGCTAATTCAAGCAATGCTTCTACATCTACCGTCTTTGTGACAAGTTCACCTAGTTGAGCAAAAAACTCATCAAGCTCCCCCCGCTCAACCGATGGAATTAATCCTAAGTGCCGTTCAGGGATGCGCAATGAATCCTCCTTTTTCAGAAAGCCGATGACCGGAATGCCGCATTCTTGTTCAATGGCTGTTTTCAGCAAGCGAAAATGTCCTTCGCTGCCAACGCGGTTGGCGATGACTCCGGCAATGCGAACACGCTCATCAAACCACTGAAAACCTCGGACAATCGCCGCTGCGCTCCGGGCCATCCCGGCACAATCCACGACTAATAAAACAGGGCTTTGCGTAAGAACACTAATTTCCGCGGTCGTTCCTTCATTCGTCGTTGGCCGTTTTCCATCAAACAGCCCCATGACCCCTTCAATAACGGCAATGTCGGCTCCTTCACATCCTCTGGCACAAATGTCTTTGACCGCTTCGTGTCCGACCATCCAGCTATCGAGATTGCGCGATGGCCGTCCTGTTACCGCTGTATGGTAAGTCGGGTCGATATAGTCCGGACCGCATTTAAATCCTTGCACGATATAACCTTTTTGCTTTAATGCCGCCATAATGCCGATCGTCACAGTCGTTTTTCCGACGCCACTCCCCGTACCGGCGATGACGATTCTTCGCATATTGCCTCCCCCTTAATGTCTCAGCAGTGCAACGGAAATCGTTACATTGCCTGATTTTTTCTTAACAAGTTCCAGATTCTCAGCACCGCTATATAACTTTGCCGCAGGTTCGCTCACTCCGTAAGCCCCCGTATAGCGAAAAACCGTTTCTGAAGGTTGTTCGATGTGCACATGATTGAGCTCTTCTGGTGAATAATACACAAATTCCCATCCATACTTTCGCACAACTTCGAGTAGCCCCGGCTCGTCCTTTTTTAACGCAATCGTGCATACCGCTTTGACACTTTTGACTGAAAAGCGAAGTTCCGCTAACGTTTCGTCAATGACTGCTTCGATTTCTTCAGCCGATGTACCGCGATTGCAGCCAATGCCTAGCACAATCACTTTCGGACGGTACAGCACACCATTTTGTAAAATCGCTTCTTCTTCTTTCGATAATAAACGGTGGGTAACAACGAGGGCAGCGTCTGGCTTTTCTGCTAATGCTTCTGGAATAGAAGAATAGACGCAAATATGGCTCGGCAATGGTGTATCATAGTTCCACCATTCTCGCTCTCCCGATTCTTGGACAACGGCAACGTTTTGTTCATTCACCACCGCAGCGCTCACAGGAGTCAGCTTTTCATCCGATTCCCATACCCAGCCGAATTGTCGGCCAAATAAATCAACGGCAATCGTTTTTTGTACATCGGAAGCGGTTGTAATGACAGGACGAGCTTGTAATAGAGCAGCTACTTGTCGCGTTAGTTCGTTGGCGCCGCCGAGATGCCCGGAAAGAACGCTAATGACATGCTCGCCTTTATCGTCAACGACAACAACGGCCGGATCTGTCTTTTTATCCTTCAATAGCGGGGCAATCATGCGAACGACCGCGCCAAGTGAAATAATGAGAACGAGTCCGCGATAGGTCTGAAACAGAGACGGCAACAGCAAGCGAACATTCCCTTCAAACACATGAATGCCTTTTTTCGCTTCGTCTCCTCTTGCAAATTTATTTGTGTAATACACGTGAGCGTTCGGCAACTGTTCTCCCACTTTACGTGCAATGTCCACTCCGTGTTTTGTAATAGCAACAACGGCATACACCTTATTTCTCCCCCCACCGATATCCGTGTGTGAACGTTTTATCGTACAGCTTCGAGCGATAATCGCGCTCGGCAATGGATGAATCAAGCGCCCATCCAGCTAAAATCAAGGCGTGTTTCCGAATTCCGTTTGTTCTCATATCTTCATCTAGCGTCCCGACCGTGGAACGAACAATTTTTTGATCGGGCCATGTCGCTTTGTAAACGACAACAACAGGAGTGTCATCGCTCCAACCAGCCGCCTGCAAAGCGCTTTTCACTTTTTTCGTTAAGGTCGCACTTAAAAAAAGCGCTAATGTACAATGGTGTTTTGCTAACTCTTCTAACTTTTCCCGCTCAGGAACCGGCGTTCGTCCTTCTGCTCGTGTTAAAATGACCGTTTGCGTCAAATCAGGAACGGTCAATTCCGCCTGTGCGACAGCAGCAGCGGCAAATACAGAGCTTACTCCAGGAACAATTTCGACGTTGATTCCTTGCTTTTTTAATAGAGATATTTGCTCCAGCGTCGCTCCATAAATAGACGGATCGCCCGTATGAAGACGCACGACCGTTTTTCCTTCTCTCACTCTTTCTACTATTTCAGTCACGATTTCTTCTAAATGCATGCCGGCGGTCGGAACGATTTCCGCTCCCGGTTTCGCGCGGTTCACTAACTGGTCATTCACGAGAGAATCAGTGTAAAAAATCGCATCCGCTTCCTCTAGCAGTTTCAATCCTTTGACCGTGATTAAATCCGGGTCGCCCGGGCCCGCTCCGATGATATATACTTTCATTTTCTCACCACCATTAATGTTAGATATTCCAGTTCAGCCCCTTCGAGTTGCTCGACATTCCAAATGATTTCTTCATTTGAGGTGACTTTCGTAACGACAGCGGCGTTCTGTAATAAATTGAGTTCGCGTAAAAGGCGAATCATTGTATCGATCACTTTAGCAACTTTAATAAAGACCACACAATCATGATCTTCAATCGCTTTTTTCATTGTTTCATAATCATCGCACGCCGGAATAATCGCCACATGCTCATCGCCATCGGCAAGCGGAAGCTGCAATCTAGCCGCAGCGGCATTAACGGATGAAACACCTGGAACCACTTCGATGCGAGCGTCGGGATAGCGCTCTTGCATCATCCGCATTAAATGAATGAACGTGCTATATAAAAGCGGATCACCCTCTGTGACAAAGGCGACATCTTTCCCAATGCGCAATTGTTCCCATATAGCGTCCACCGTTTCACTCCATTTTTCCGCAAGCACATTCACATCTTTTGTCATCGGAAACACAAGTCCGAGCATCTCTTTTTCCGCTGGTGAAAAATATGCTTCAACAATTTGTTGGGCGTAGCTTTTGCTGCCGCGTTGCTTCTTTGGATAAGCAATCACTGCCGCTTCTTTTAATCTTCGAAACGCTTTAACCGTCATCAGCTCTGGGTCGCCCGGGCCAACGCCGACACCGTATAATGTTCCTATCATTCGTCTCCCTCTCTCTTTGCAGTGATGATATAAATCGGATTCAGTGATGCAAATCTTGTTAGCTGCAAAATCGGCTTGCTTCTTGAAATTTGCGCGAGAGTAATGTCTACGTAAAATCCTCGTTGTTTGAGCCCCTCTACCGCCTGCGATAATGTTTCGATCGTAACAGCATTGATCACAATACGGCCATTTCTCTTTAAGCGCTGGCAGCAGACATCAAGCAACGCTCCCATTTCCCCTGATGTCCCTCCGATAAAAATCGCATCAGGTTCAAGGAATTCGTGCAAATGATCAGGGGCTTTTCCATGCACAAGCGTGATATCGACGCGAAATTTTTTTAGATTTTCCTTGCAAATCTCAATATCATGGGCATTTTTTTCAATGGCAAATACCGCTCCTTCGCGCGCAATTTTGGCCGCTTCAATTGCCACCGATCCAGTGCATGTTCCGATATCCCAAACAACACTGTCTTCACGGAGACGAAGCGCGCTTATGCTGAGCACACGAATTTCTTTTTTCGTAATTAACCCTTGTTCTGGTTTCCGCTGTAAAAACTCCTCATCATCAATGCCTAATATCCAAAAGGGTCCGTTTTTCGTTTTTTTCAAAACGACAACATTTAATGGTGAGAATTCTGCTTGAATCATGTCTTCTAATTCAAAGTAGCGGCAGCGTTCATCCGCTCCCCCTAAGTTTTCGCCGACAAAGGCCCGGTATTCGGTCATCCCATACGAAAGCAAATACTTCGCAATCTCATTCGGTGAATTCGTGTAATCGGTCAATATCGCGACCGTTTCGCGTCCATCAATCCGTTGTGCCAGTCCTTTTATACTTCGACCGTGGAGGCTGACAAAATACGCATCTTGCCATTTCTCTCCCATTTTCGCAAACGCCCATTGAACCGAACTGACCGATGGATACACTTCTATCGGAATTTTGCTAGATAAATAGCTGCCAATCCCGTAAAACATCGGATCGCCAGAAGCTAAAATGACGGTGCGCTTCGTTTCATGGCGCAACCGGTCGACAAGCGATGAAAGGCCGCCTTGAATAATGACTTTTTCGCCTTGATAGTCAGGGAAAAACTCTAAATGACGCTCCCCGCCAATCAATACTTCACTCTCATCAATCCAACGTTCATAAAGGGAAGGTAAATTTGCTTTCCCATCCGCACCAATTCCAATGAGTTTAATCGACTGCATCGTTTCGTACCGCCTTTCCTAAAAGTTGACCGCCCATCGTATACAGCGACGTTTCTATCACAAGCCCGCCACCAACTTCGTTTAACGCTGACAAACAGCAGTAGTCACACAGTTTTTCGAAAAATAGATGATTTCCAGCCGCTTGCATGAAATCACCGACTTGCGACGCGGTATTCGCTTCTTTAATATTGGACACCAACTCAGGTGGGGCACCAACCTCTTCGGCAATCGACGCTAAAAACTGAAAATCTACAGGGGCACTCTTTGAATGAACCATCATAATGCCTTGCGCGACTTTTGAAAATTTCCCCATCATTCCGACCATCGATACTTTTTGGATTCCGTGTTTTTTGCATTGTTTTAACGTGAAACCGATGAAATCGCCCATTTCAATAAACGCTTCTTCCGGAAGATCAGCATATTGCTGCATCGCATATTTTTCACTTCGACCGCCCGTTGTAATGACGACATGATCACACCCGTTCGCTCTCGCCACTTGAATCGCTTGAACGATGCTCGCTCGATAAGCAGCGGTTGAAAACGGAACAACAATGCCGCGTGTTCCTAAAATGGAAATGCCACCGATAATGCCGAGACGGGCGTTTAAGGTTTTTTTCGCAATTTCTTCTCCTCTGGGAACCGAAATGATAATGCGGACACCTTTTTTGATGCTGTATTGCTCGAGTACGTCCCGCGCGGTTTCATACATCATTTGACGGGGAACAGGATTGATGGCCGCTTCTCCAATCGGAACTGGCAATCCAGGTTTTGTAACACGCCCCACTCCTGCTCCACCGTCCAAATGAATACCGGATTGCTCCGTCCACGAAACGGTGGCGACAATCGCAGCACCGTGTGTAGCATCCGGGTCGTCTCCGCCATCTTTAATGACCGTAGCGGTTGCCGAGTTCCCGGTGATCTGGCAATGTTCTACAGTAAACGTGACAAATCGCCCAATCGGCAAATAAATTGTTGCCTCTGTTTGCGGTATGCCTGTAATCAAAGCGATTAATGCCGCTTTCGTTGCAGCTGTCGCGCACGCTCCTGTCGTGTATCCTTCACGCAGCGTCTTTTTCTCTGCCATCATCTACCCTCGCTCTGCTAAAAGTGAAAGTGCATTGAGTGCAGCAACAGTAACCGTACTCCCTCCTTTTCTACCTATATTTGTAATAAACGGAACATCTAACTTTGCTAATTCCGCTTTCGATTCGGCTGCGGAAACAAAGCCGACAGGCAAACCAATCACTAATCCCGGGCGCGCCTCTCCTTCTTTAATTAAACGAATGAGTTCAAGCAACGCCGTCGGGGCATTGCCGATCGCAAAAATTCCTCCTTCCGCTTCTTTCACCGCTTTTCTCATCGCGACAATCGCTCTCGTCGTATTCAGACGTTTCGCCTCTTCTACTACGTCTGGATCGGAAATATATACGTTGACACTCCCGCCATATTTTTCAATGCGGGATTTGTTAATGCCGACTTGAACCATCTGCACATCGACCACGACCGCCTTGCCGCTGCGAATCGCTTCTACTCCAGCGCGAACGGCATCGCGATGAAATAATAAACTTTTTCCTAACTCAAAATCTGCCGAAGCGTGAATGATGCGCTGAACAATCGGATATTGTTCCTCCGTAAATGAATGCTCGCCAATTTCTTCATTGATGATTTGAAAACTTCTCTCTTCGATTTTTTGCGGTTGAACGGTAATTGGCCGAAATTCCATACGAAAATCCATCGGTTTTAACCCCTTTCATTGATTGGTTGTGGCACCAGTCGATAAAGAGTAGTGATAACACCAGAAAATTCCGAATACACCGTACCGTAGTCGAGTGTCGGACGACGAATGAGAATTGTCTCAATCCCAAGTTCTTCAGCTGCGGCAATTTTTTCGTCGACTGCTCCCTCTTTTCCGCTTTCTTTCGTAATAAGCAACGTCACGCCAAATTGTTGAAAAAGCGCTTGATTAAATTCCTTTGTAAACGGCCCTTGAATGGCAACAATATTTTTTTGCGGAATACCAAGTTGCTCGCATTTTTCGATATTATCTTTGCGAGGAAGCATGCGAGCAATGAGACGTACATTCGGTAAATGAAGAAGCTTTTCGGCAAAAATGTGCAATGTTTTGCTTCCGGTGGTTAATAAAATGACCCCTTTCTTTTCAGCGGCAAGCAAAGCCGCTTCTTCGTAATCCTTCACAACGGTTAATTTCTCGGAACGAAACGACTGCGACTTTCGCTCATAGCGTATATACGGAACGTTGGCACTATGAGCGGCGCTTATTGCATTTTTCGATGCTTCTTCGGCAAACGGATGGCTTGCATCTACCACCGCTTTGATATCCTGTTGTTGAATTAACGCTTCCATGTCAGCGGCAGTTAAACGGCCAACATACACCTCTAACCCTGCTTGCCTCAATTCATTTGCGGCATGGTCTGTCACAACCGTTGTTAAGACGGGGTATCCCACTTCTTTAATTCGCAAGGCTAACGCGCGCGCATCGCTCGTTCCTGCTAACACCAAAATCATGAACGTTTCCTCCCTCTGACTTAATGGTGATGGTGGTGGTGATCGTGGTGCTCTGCGAGATGAAGGCGATATTGACATACATCACAGTTCATCTTAACCGCTTGACCGAGCGCTTCTTCGAGACGATCGAGCACAATCGTTTGCAGCTTTGGATGAAATCCAAAGTACCCAGCTAATTGAAATTCTATGTTCGGATATTGTGCACGGAACTGGATGATTTTTTCCTCAAGCCGCTTTATTAGAACACCTGTAAAGAGAAAGTATGGTAAAATCACGATTTTCCGAGCCCCTAACTTCACACAACGCTCTACTCCTTCTTCCAAGAGCGGAGCAGTCACCCCCATAAACGCTGGCTCCACCAATGAATAGTTCGTTTGCTCCCAAAATAAGCGGGTAATTTTGTATAAATCGCTGTTCGCATCAGGGTCACTTCCCCCGCGTCCAAGCAGCAATACCGCTGTTTCCTTATCAGGAGCTTCGACATTTTCACCGATCTCTATTAATCTCGTTTTTAAAATGGCAAACGTCTGTTCATGAATGCCGATTGGGCGGCCGTACGTCAACGTAACATGCGGGTATTTTTGTTTTGCCTCATCAATAGCTGCCGGAATATGAAGCTTGGAATGACCAGCAGCTAACAGAATAATCGGAATGACGATCACTTCATCAGCTCCTGCGTTTACGCATTGCTCAATTCCTTCGATGATAGTTGGTAAGCCAAACTCTAAAAAACACGTTTCTACATAAAAAGTTGGATGGATTTTCGGTCTTAGTTGCTCAACAAATTGCCGAACTTGTTCATTTCCTTCCGGGTCGCGGCTTCCATGCCCGACAAATAAAATAGCTTTCATTCTAGTTCCCCCCCTTTCTACTCCCCACATGCCGGCACTTCAATTTGTACGACCTTTTCGTCTTCCTTGTATTCGAATCCCCCCACTTGTTTCACCCTCTGAAAAAACTTATGGAACCGTTCATTTGGATGCCCTTTTTCCTTGTATTCTTCGATAACGCGGGTAACGACATCGATGATTTCGCTAGGCGGAACTCCCTCGGCAACAAGTCGTCCTGGATGCGCGTTTCTTCCTATCGTCTTTCCACCTAAAAACAAATCAAACGCTCCTTTTCGGTATACGATGCCAATATCCTCTCTAACCGCACCATAACAAGCCATTCCGCAGCCATTAAAGCCGATCTTTACTTCTTTTGGCAGCGATATTCCGCCAATTCGTTTTTGCAACTCTTCTGCATACGGAATCGCTTCTTTTTTCTCTCCATCACAAAAATCGCACGCCTTTAATGTCAACACATTGCCGACAGGGAAGACGATGAATTGAGCACTTCTCAACTTCGCAATGACTTCTTCCGGCTCAGAAGTGGGAATCTCTAGCTTCATATAATGGTCTGGCGTATACATCATCGTCCCTTCTTCGCCGACAATTTCCGCCATCACCATCATTTGCTTCGGAGTAAACGTTTTATTGGCAACTCCGGGACTGACAGCCACTTCAAGAATTGAAGGGGCAAAAGTCGTTGCTTGGTGGTTTTGAGCAGCGATTTTTTGTAACGCTTGTTCTGCAATATCTCGCGCACGCGCTCCTTCACTTTGGTCCAACGCCCACGGCTCAGCTTCTTTCCGTAGGCGTTCATGCGGCTTTAATGGCTGTTCGAGCGCACTTAATGTATACTTTCGCTGATATCCACGCGGAGTAATCATGAAACCGTCATGGATAAATGTCGATGAATTCCCGATAATGACAGTCGTTAACATCCCGATTTCGTGTTCAAGCATATGTTCTAAATCAGTAATGACAATTTGTTGGCGCTTGCGATAGGCACTTTTCACTAAACCAACAGGTGTTTGCGGCGAACGATAGCGTAATAAAATCCGCTGCGCTTCGGCGATTTGTCGCGTTCTTCTGCCGCTTTTCGGATTATAAAGAGCGATGACAAAATTGGCAGCCGCTGCAGCTTCGATCCGCTTTTCAATGAGCGACCAAGGAGTTAAATGGTCGCTTAAGCTAATCGTACATGCATCATGCATTACCGGCGCTCCCAATAAAGACGCACACGAGTTGATCGCGGAAATTCCCGGAATCACTTCCACTTCAATGCCGCTTTCTTTCGTCCATCCTTTCTCGATTAATACTTCATACACAAGTCCGGCCATTCCATACACACCAGCGTCCCCACTGGAAATCACCGCCACTTTTTTACCTCGCTCTGCCCATTTCACTGCTTCCTGAGCACGGCTTACTTCCTCCGTCATTCCGGTGCTAATGAGTTGTTTTCCCGTGATAAGATCCGATACGAGTTCAACATAAGTCTTATAGCCAATGATGACGTCACTTTCTTCAATTCCTTCGCGCGCCCGTTTTGTCATGTGATCCACACTTCCCGGACCAAATCCAATGATTAACAACTTTCCTTTCATTTCTATCACCTTTCTTTTACACTTTCATTCTTGCTTTTATTTCTTCTATGCTGCGCGGAATGCGACGCTCATTAGGAAATAAGGTGTTCCATACAGCCGCTAACAAAGGAACTCCAATTTGAAATTGTTTTAGCCTTTCACCTTGGACAAAGACTTCTTCCGGCTTCCCTTGCATCACAATTTGTCCATCGTGCATAACGAACACCACATCTGCCCATTGGAAAACGAGATCAAGATCGTGCGTCGCCATAAACACCGTAACCCCTTTTTGATGAATATCGTTTAATTTTTCCATAAAACGCTCCACTTGTAAGCGATCTAAGTACGCTGTTGGTTCATCTAATATTAACAAACTTGGTTTCATAATCATGACAGAAGCGAGCGAAAGCCACTTTTTTTGTCCTAGGCTTAAATGATGGATCGGCTTGTCCCTCCATTTGTGTAAGGAAAAATCATCCATCGTTTCTTGAAGGAGCTGATTTATTACACTTTTTTCTACACGCAAGTTATGCAAGCCAAATGCCAGCTCTTCTGTTATGGTGGGAGCGATTAGCTGATGCTCAGGATTTTGAAATACAATGCCAACTTCTTGCCGCCATTTCTGCAATGTCTTCTGTTTATAGTCGATTTTCTTTCCTTTCCAATACACTTCACCACTGTCCGGTATCAATAATCCATTCGCATGTAAAAATAACGTTGTTTTCCCACAGCCGTTATGACCAATAAGGGCGCACTTTTTCCCAAGTGGAACATGCAGTGACAACCCTTTTAATACACATTGCCCGTCTGGATACGTATAATAAACATCCTGAAATTTCAACATTTATAACAGCTCTCCCCCTATTACTCCCAATAGTACAATCATAACCACTCCGATAATCGCTTCGAATAAATAGCGTTTACATAACACGTCCCCTTCTTTTTGCACATAAGTGATTTCGCCAGAAAAGCTGCGGGCACGCAAAGCAAATGATAATGCTTCATAATATAGCCATGTTTTTTGTATAAGTTGAAATATAAGCATCGCTGCATGACGCCAATGATTTCCACCACTTCGCGCTTTCATAGCAACATGAAGTTCGTCGGCTGCTCGGGCAAAAACAAAAACAAATCGGTATGTTAAAAACAACAGCTCAATGATAATTGATGGAACTTTCATTCGCTTTAACGTATAAAGAAACTCTGTAAACGGTGTTGTTACAAGAAGAAAAAACAGGCACGACCAAGCTGCAATGGATCGAAAACATAGTGTGATCACTAAACTGATATTGCTGCTGTTCACAGAAATATGAAAAGAATGATCGATCGAAACAATAAGAAGGGGGAAACTAACACAAAGAAAAGTCAAAACAAGCAATAACGCTTTCACATACACCTGCCATGAAACACGCGCATACCAAACAATCCATACCGCCAGCCAAATGATAATAACGGTTTGCATGTCACGATTTCCTAACATGACGATAAAAAGCAGAAGAAAAGAAAAGAAAACTTTTTGTTCAGGAGGTACCTTTCGTAATCGATTGTTGTAGGCAATTGTATCAAACCGGCTCATCATTTTGCTTCATCTCTTCGATCAGCACGTCCTTTATATACGCCGATAATATACCCGATCACTCCTGCTCCAATTGCTGCTTGTACTGAAAATAACAGCGTTTCTATTTCTCCACCAGGCGGCTCAAATATCGTTTCAAACCAAGGTTTATATTTTGGATCAATCGCTTGAATAGCTTTTTCTGCCTTATCATCGGTGCCACCGAACTCAGAATGGCGAATAAACGATAATGGTGCTGCAACAAGAATGACAGCGAGAAGGAGAAGGAAGACATTTCGTTTCAATTTTTACACCCCTTTACGCAATTGTTCTAATTCATGGCGGCTATACGTACAAAGGAAATTCCAAACAATCACGGTTAACAGTCCTTCTGTAAGTGCAAGTGGTATTTGAGTGATAGCGAAAATACCTACAAACTTTAAAAACGAAGCGCTAATTCCGCCAGTAGCATCAGGGAAGGCTAATGCTAATTGAAATGATGTGACAACATAGGTCGCCAAATCAGAAAAAAAGGCAGCCAAGAAAATGATAAGACGTTGAGAAATACTAGTCTTCATACCAAAGCAATAAATTCCGTAAGCCACCAACGGACCAACAACTGCCATAGAAACAGCGTTTGCACCTAGTGTCGTCAGCCCACCATGAGCAAGTAACAGCGCCTGAAACAGTAAAACAATGCTCCCCATTACCGTCATCGCAAGCGGACCGAACAAAACAGCACCTAACCCAACTCCTGTTGGATGAGAACTGCTTCCCGTCACAGACGGAATTTTTAATGCCGAAAGAACAAAGGTGAATGCTCCGGACAGAGCCATGAGCAACTTCAATTCAGGATTTTTACGCGTCACACGCAATAAAGAACGCAGTCCTAAAATAAAAAAAGGTAAAAAAATGATCCACCAAAAAATAACCCACTTAACCGGTAAAAATCCCTCCATGATATGCATTGCAAACGTAGATGTGGAGCTGCTAAATGTAAAATAAATGCTCAAACAACATACCAAAAGTGCTAATTTCCATTTATTCATTTTTCTCACCTTTCTACTTTCTAGAAACTTTCAAAACACCAATGGGGGCAGTCGATTTCTCTGACATCGTCAACCCGTTTTTCGCATCATATCGATATGTCATCACCTCTTCTAACAGCTGACCATCTCGCAAATGTTTTTGCACAAGTTCTCTTCCCTTTTCCGCGTTCATGGCTTTGTACCATACTCCTTCAGGGTAGACGATGACAACACAGGCATCTTCACACCGGCCGTTGCAGCGTGTTCGAGATGTATGTACTTCGCTGTCCAATCCCAAACGCTCAATTTCCGAGCGAATCGCTGTTGTCACTTCCTCACCCCCTTTTCGCATACAACTGCCTCCATTGCAAATAAGAACGTGATGTTTCATTCCGATTAAATTCCATGTCGCCACTTTTTTCCTCTCCTTTTTCGTCCAAATAAAAAAGCACCTCTATACGTAGAGGTGCAGAAAAAATGCATATAATAAGCCAGCCGTTAAAAACCGATATAAAGGCACACTTTTCCCAGCACGTCTACCTATAATCCCGTAGGTATCCGTCTGAACAAATAAGGCAGGTCTCCTGACTTAGGATCTTCATTTCATTGCGTCTTCCCGAAAATTGCTTTCAGTGACATGATGCAATGAAACTCCCCATCACAGTGGCGGGTACCGTGACGGCTTTTCACCGTGCTTCCCTTTTAAGCCTATCCCTTTATGAGAAAGGCACCTTACTTGCTTTGACGAGTCATTCAGTTTTCAATGGAACAAGCTTCCTTATCCATAGTATTATAAATTTTCGAAAAACGTCAACAACTTTTTTCATCATTCTGCTTCAGAAAGCTTCGTTTGCGAAATGACGATCCCATCGCTGTCGGCATACACATAAGCGCCCGGCTCCCAGCGCACACCGCCAAATTCGAGCACAACATCACGCATTCCTTTTCCTTCTTTTTTGCTTTTCACCGGACAGGTGCCGATAGCCATGACCCCAAGCGGCATCTTCGCTATTTCAGCCGAGTCGCGAATGCAGCCATGAATGATGACACCTGCCAGCCCGCGATCGCAGGCGATTTGCGCAAGCCGATCCCCCAATAACGCGCAGCTTCGTGATCCTTTTCCATCGACAACGAGGACAGATCCTTTCGGAATCGTTTCAAGTGCTTGACGCACAAGCACATTATCCTCGAATACATCAACAGTGGCAATCGGTCCAGAAAATTCCTTTTTCCCCCCGTAAGAATGTAGCGATAATTGACAAACTTGAAGTTGTTCGAAAAATTGGTCGCATAAATCCGCTGTTTTCACACCAATCCCCTTCCCTGTATGTCCGTTTTTTATATCATTTGACACTTTTGTCAAAAATCCTTCCAAACAAAAGAAAAAGGCCAAGCGCCATTCGCTTGCCTTTATAGGAACTGGGCTAGCTGGATTCGAACCAGCGCATCACGGAGTCAAAGTCCGTTGCCTTACCGCTTGGCTATAGCCCAATGAATTAACTTCATGAGTTACTTCTTTGACTGTACTACGTGAGCTGACACCGCAGGACAATTTCAATAATTTCTGTAAGGGAATTTGGGAAATCAGTTGACATGAATTTGCACTTCGGTATACCTTTTTTGTCTGTTCATTGATAGTTATGCCCTGTCTTCAACAAATTATACAAAAAGTCCACGCCCTTTATCACTCTAAATGGTCGGCATAATACTTTAGAGCTCTCTGGTAACTATGCAATTCTTCATCATCAGTCGTATCGATTAGATTTTTTAACACAATTTCCATCGATTCTGAATATCGTTTCAGACTATATAATGTTAATGCTAAAAATATTTGGATCGGCCTATAATCGGGAAACTGTTGCTGTGCTTTTGTTAAAACTTCCAATGATTCGTCATACTTACCCAAAACGCGATAAGTGCTTCCTAAACAAACAAATGCATCTTTTAAACTTTCTTCTTTCAGTCCTAAACGAACCGCTTTTTCATAAAATTCAACCGCTTCTTTTTCCAATCCCATCGAATCATGTACTTGCCCGCAATAAAAATGAATTTCACCATCATTCGGATAACGTTTGACCAAATCTAAAAGAAGTTCTCTTGATTGTTCTAAATGCCCTTCATTTCGCAGCTTGATAGCCAGCGCTAACGGAACGCTCATCCCCGTTTCTTCCCCCATCCTGTAAATGTTTGACGAATAGCACTCGATGGCCTCCCCTGCCATCATAATTCGTGAATACAGAAACTCCTTCGATTTCCTGATCTCCCTTTTCAATGTCAAACCCCATGCGAGAGTGAAAAGCGATTGATGTACGATTGACAGGTGAAGTAACACAACGTACAAGCCGGCAACCTTTTTCTTTTACTGTTTCGAAAAACCGCTCATACAACCTTGAAGCAATTTTTCTCTTCCGGTAATCCGGATGAACTCCAACAAAATGAATATACGCTTCCTCTGGATATGTTTGGGAAACAAAACCAATCAAAAAGCCTATAATTTGTTCTTGCTCGATGGCAACAAAACTAGTGTTTTGAAAGTGAATGAAAAAGAGCTTTGGCAGCATGTCAACCATTTGTCTCCCGCCCCACCAGTCATTTAACACACTAATAATATCGTTGTAATCATGAGGAGATACATGACGAATCTGCATGTCAATCTTCCTTTCACTCAATTTTTTTCTAATATCAAAAAAGAATCATCCCTTTCCGTTCCAAAAGACACTGCAGGGATATTGGCACACACGAAAACGATATTAGGAACCAATCTTCAGACGCACGTTAAATGACCGTCGAGCGTGAACAACCATGCATCCTAGATATGCGCAAATCAGGGAACCACATTTTAGTAGCCGAAGAGAATGAAATCGTTCTCCGCCTACTAAATTCAGCGTAAAAAGAAACAACGGCTCTGCCGCATCGCCTCGTTTGGTATTAGCATTCAAGAAATTTACTGCAACAAATGATCGAATGGACCCCCTTACCATTACGACAACAAACGGACGAGCGATTCATGCCGATAAAAAACTAGGCCTTCGAGAAGAAAGACGCTTCAAAAATCAGTTAAATTTAGGAAACAGCGTATATATCGGCGATATTACTGTTTTTGTAAACGTCTCTCCAAATAATCAGCAAACATGACAAAACTAATAGCACAAATGACGGCCACGTACGGGCTAAGATGGTGCTTCTCTAACTCTTCTACCGCCACCAGTTTTCCTTTCCCCAACTCATCGATATCGGATTTGTAAGCGGCAGCGGTTTCGTAAGCGAGCAGATTCCCAGAGCCCCCGTATCGCCATGCTCGTAAACAAGATCGTCCCTCACGATCCGCAATCCTCTCATCAAAGCCGATATAAACGACAACATGCGTTTCGTTCATTCTTCTTCACGTACGGCCGACTGAAAAGATCACCACACGCATCCCCCGGTTCGTTTCTTTTTGTTTCACACGTACACACGACTTCTCCCGAAAACACGCTATTCGCTTTTGCTGAACTCTTCCGCCGGTGAACGAGGAGGAACCACGAACAGGCGTAAATCGGTGTTTCTCGGCGCGCAAAACAAAATAAAAAGATGACACTCTATAACAACATCACACTCGCTTCACCGAATCACCCTTTTTTTCTAGTTAGTCGCGCAAAAGGAATGATTCGTTACAAGCAACTTTACATGGCTCCTTTGGCTAATTCCTCAAGCCGCTTTAATGCTTCTTCTTTATCAAAAGAGCTATACCATCGATCATTATACTCGTCTAAAATACGATAATGCTTGCTGATGATGTTTTGCTGCAGGCGAAACGGCCCCATCCGCTTAATTTCTTTCCACCATACTTTTCCACCTAGCGTTTTTCCTTTCGGCACATCGATTTCTTCATGGGCAACCGTTTCAATCACTTCAAGTGGCGTGTCGCCAAGAAGCGATTCAATAATTTCGCTGTCGCGGAATAACGCGCATAGAGCGACCACTTGCGTCCAACTTGCCTGCGTCCGTCCTTTTTCAATTTGGACGAGCGTTTTTTTCGAAATCCCTAATACTTCTGCCATCTTATCTTGTGTATATCCCTTTTCCGTGCGAATCAGCTTCATTTTGCTTGAAAGAAGGTCGATTAATTCTTGTTTATCCATGTTTCTCCCCTCTTTTGTTGACATAATAAAATTATTGTTTATAAAATAGATGTTCTTTTATAAGTGTAATATTACAAGTTTTGTTTATACTCGTAAATATCATGATTTTTATATTGTCTTTTGTGTTCATGTTGATTATAATTCATTGAAAACTAGAGAGGAGAAAACAGGACTTGTTTCAAATCATCGAATATATACAAGAACCTTTTACTCTTTCAACAGATCAAACAAAAATACAGATTGATCGTGTATGTGAATTTCTCGCACAATCGTATTGGGCAAAAACAAGAGGCCGCGACACCATAATAAAGTCGATTGAACATTCACTATGCTTTTCTCTCTTTCACGAACAGACACAAATTGGATTTGCAAGGGTGATCACAGACGGAGCAACGTTTGCCTATTTGTGCGATGTATTCGTCGATGAAGCATATCTCGGAAAAGGGCTTGGAAAATGGATGTTACAATGCCTATTACAGCACCCTGACCTTATCAACATCCGCCGCGTTTTACTAGCCACCCAAGACGCCCATGGACTTTACCGGCAGTTTGGATTTCAGTCATTGCAAGAACCAGAGCGGTTTATGGAAAAACTGCACGAGTAGTAAACACCCCCTCCGTTTGATGGTAGCGTCAAAAGTTTTATGAAAACTCCACATCCGCCATCCCATGGAGCATCGTAAGGCATCCTTGGAGCCGGATTCGCCCTTGACCAACACCCGCCAAAGGAGTGAAAGGGACGTCAAGGGCGACGGGGACAAAAAAGAGGGCATAGGAAAGCCGCCCTTGCCCTTACCGAATTTTACCTTTGACGAGGTTCGGTTGGTCAAGGGTTCGCTTCGCCGAATCCGGCTGTTCTTCTGATCCATGGGCTCCGGCGGACAAAAAAGTTAGGCTGCCTCTTGTTGGAGGAAATCTTGAGCCATGGCGATCAGCTTCGTCCACCGGGCCGGCATATGGGGCAGATCGGCGAGCTCCGGGATGACGACAGGAACCCGGCCTTCGAGTGCACCGTGCGGGCGCAGGAAGTTGAAATACGCCACAAACAGCGTGACAAAGGAGACCGATCCTTCTTCCGCGCCAAATCCGTGAGTCGGCCGATAGTTGCCTTTAAACGTCCGGTTGAATCGCTCGATGATTTGTTTGAGCGCGCGGAACTCTTCGGACACCGGATCCTCATTGGTCAGTCCGATCACTTGGCGGACGTCAAACGGAATCCCGTGCTGGGCAAAAAAGTGCTGCGCCAGCAGGTAAATGGGATTGCCGTCGACGACGAACGACAAATCGTCCGGGATGGACGACAGCTTTCGCAGGACGTCATCGATGGCCCGGATGGCCGACAACGCATCCCGGTGGGGCGAGACGCGATACGAAAACACCACTTTTTTCACGGCATCAAACATAAAAAACAGGTAATGCCAGCGTCCTTTCACGCGAATATACGTCTCATCCCCACAGAACGAGCCGGACAGCTCGTACGGGAACTGGTCGACAAATGGCTGAATCATGAGCGCGACGCTATTGGCGTAGTTGAGTACCGTCTGATGGGAGATCGACACGCCATGCACATCCTTCATGATTCCGGCTGTCTGTCTGGAGGACATCCCATAGTTAACGTAGTACGTCAACACGAGTCCGAGGGTGTGCGACGACACCGCCAGACGAGACAAATCGACCTTTGGCTTTTTCGGCGACGATGGGGCCAATGGTTGAAAGTCAAACAAAAACTCACGGAACAGATACCGCACCTTGAAGGCTTGAGGGTTCTGCTGGAACCGTTGGCGTTCTTTTTGGCTCATCCGGCGAAGGTTCTTTTGGTAAAACGGGCAGTCGTTGTTCTTGCATTTGTAGATGTAGTAGTCCTTGCGTTCTTTGATTTTCTCAAGCGTTTGGAAGCAGTGCGGGCAACGAAAGACCGCTTGCTTTTTGAACCGATTTCGATGGTTGAACCGGCATTGGCACACTTTGCATTGGTACTGCCCTTTTCCGCCGTTGTTGGTGTACAGGTAGGATGACGGCGCCTGGCAACGGGGACACGTCAACGAATCCGGAACACGGTGTTTAGCGTTGTCCCGGCGTTGGATCGGCGGCAACGGACGGCCGTGCCGGGCTTCGTAGTCGGCTAAAAGCTGCCGGTAGTCGAGTGTTTCTGGGACATCGATGATGGGAAGGTCATCGACTTGAAGTTTTCGGTACGGTTTTCGAACCGGTTCGTCCATGTCTTTGCGGCTTAAGGATTTTCCTAATAAGGCACCAATTAAATAGACAATGATTTGATGTTGGGACTTGATTATTTCGAGCAAATAGGCTAATAATTGAGGTAACAAGCTTGTCACTCCTTTGTTTTGGGTGTTGGGTGTGGGGTTACCTCAATGATGGCCTAAAACAACGGGGGTGGCAAGCTTTTTTTATTCTCACCGTTGAAACTCAATGAAAAACAGTGAGTGTGGAGGATAAACTTTTGACAATACCCGTTTGATTGGAGGGGGTGAATGATTAATTTGGAAACGAAAAAGAAAGTTTTTTCTGTTCGTTATCCCAAATTAAGTAAGCATCAAACATTTTCTCTCCTTTTTTAAATCCTTTGATTACATCTGTCTTACCATGTTGCAGCAGCTTTTTCACATTCGTTTGAGAAATCCTTTTACCGAGAATCTTTTTGGAAATGGTGAACGGACATTTCGTTTTGGCATAATTCGTGCATCCGTAAAATTCTCCTTTATCAATCACTGTTCCATCACATAGTTTGCATTTGCCAATCGGTTTTCCAAGCGTCGCTTTTGACGTTGTGCGCTGTATTGTCTCGGTATTCAATCCGGTAAAGTCCCAGCTCTTTGACATTTCCAGCGCATCCTCAATGATTTTCGTCGATAGCTTCTTCACTTGTTCCATAAAATGAGCCGCTGACGCTTTTCCTTCACCGATTTCGCTTAGACGCTGTTCCCATTTCGCCGTCATTTCCGGTGAGGCTAAAATTTTATTACCAATCGCTTCGATTAACACTTTCGCTTTATCTGTTGCATATACTTGATTTTTCTTTACTTCGATATACTTTCTCTCTTTTAGCATCGTAATGATCCCTGCGCGAGTCGCTTCCGTACCGAGCCCTTCTGTTTTCGCAAGCACTTTTTCCAATTCTTCATTGTCGAGAAATTTCCCCGCTGTTTTCATGAGCGTAATGAGTTGGCCTTCCGTATAACGTTTCGGCGGCTGCGTTTTTCCTTCTTTTACGTCGACGTTTGCAACATAACCTTGCTCTCCTTCGTAGAGAAGAGGGAGAGCCGTGACATCGTCATCATCGCGCTGAAAGATCACTTTGCGCCATCCTTCTTGCACTTCTTGTTTTCCTTTCGAAACAAATTCCGCCCGTTGATCGACGAGAGTAATCACAGTTGTATAGTCAAAGATCGCCTGTTCATAATGGGCAGCAATGAGACGGCGCACGATTAAATCATAGATTTTCCGTTCATCATTTGATAATTTCTTAGGGTCAGTCACTTGTTCCGTTGGGATGATCGCATAGTGATCCGTCACCTTTTTTTCATTCACATATCGCTTATTGTGAAGAATCGAAGCATTCGGAAGCGGGAAAAACGGTTGATAATCAGGAAACGCGCTTAATTTTTGCAAAATCTCAGGAAATGTCTCTGCTTCTCCCCTTGTCACATAGTTGGAATCGGAACGGGGATATGACACAATCCCTTTTTGATATAGGCTTTGCAGTACATCAAGCGTCTTTTTCGGCGAAAATTGATAGAGCTTGTTCGCCGTTGCCTGAAGCGATGACAAATTAAATAAGAGCGGCGGCTGAAACGTTTTTCGTTCCGTTTTTACCTCTTTCACTTCTGCTTGTTTGTTTTGGCAAAATTCGGCGATTTTCTGAGCTAATCGTTCATCCTTTAAGCGAGATTCACTCTCTTTTACCCATTTTCCTTCATATTGCTTCCCATCGATATTGAAGGTAGCCACTACTTCCCAAAATGGCTCTGATTGAAAATTTTCAATCTCTTTCTCACGTTTCACGATCAACGCCAATGTTGGCGTTTGAACTCGCCCAGCGGAAAAGACGTCATTCATTCCTTTTTGTTTTAATAAAATGCTGTAAATGCGCGACGCATTCATGCCGACGAGCCAATCGGCACAGGCGCGTGCGTATGCTTCCTCATATAAGTTGCGCGTCTCTCGTTCATCTAATAGTTGTCGAAATCCTTCGTAAATCGCCTTTGGAGTCAATGAGGAAATCCACAGCCGTTTCATCGGTTTTTTGACGCCGCTCATGTGAATGATATTGCGAACGATTAACTCTCCTTCACGCCCAGCGTCTCCGGCATGAATGATCTCCGTCACTTCCGGCTTTCTCAGCAGCTCTTTAATAATGTGAAATTGCTTTGCCTTTGCTTTTTCAACTTCGTATTGAAACCTCTCTGGAATGATTGGAAGCGTATCAAGCTTCCATTGTTTCCACTCCGGACGATAACGTTCAGGCGGGGCGAGTTGAAAAAGGTGACCAACTGCCCATGTCATGTATGCACCTTTTGGAAAGAGCTCATTCGGAAAAATTTCAATATAACCCTGATGTTTTTTCGTTTGAAAAATCGAAGCTAATGTCGCGCCTTGATCTGGCTTTTCAGCAATAATGACTTTCATCGCTTGTTTCTCCTTGTTGTTCATTCCTGCTTTTTTACGGCACCTCATGTCCCATGGAGCTATGCAAAATATCAAACCATTGTTGACGATCCATCGATAATTCAAGAGCGCGAATCGCACTGAGAATGCGCTCTTTTTTCCCTGATCCGACAATCGGCATAATCCGCGCCGGGTGAACGAGCAGCCATGCATATAACACTTCGTCAATATTCGTTGCATTGAGCTCCTCTTTCACCTTTTCCAGCGTGTTTCTTAAACGAATCGCTTTTTCATCGTCAGCTGTAAAAATTTTTCCACCAGCAAGCGGTGACCACGCCATCGGTGGAATCCGTTTTTCTTGGCATAAATCTAACGTACCGTCTTCGATATTTTCAAGATTGTAAGCAGACACTTCGATTTGATTCGTCACTAGCGGGAAATCTAAATACGACTGCAACATATTGAATTGCGAGCGTTTAAAGTTCGAGACGCCAAAATAGCGGACTTTTCCTTCTCGTTTTAGTTGCGTAAACGCTTCTGCCACTTCCTCCGGATTCATAAACGGGTCAGGCCGATGAATAAGCAATACATCTATGTACTCAGTTTGAAAGTTTTTTAATGATTGATGAACGGACTCAATAATATGTTGTCTGCTTGTATCATAATGTTTAAGGCGATGCTCCGGACGGTTTTTCGCTACTAACTTGATGCCGCATTTCGTGACGATTTCGATTTGGTCGTGCAGCTCAGGCTTTAACGCCAACGCCTCTCCAAATAATGCTTCGCACGTATATCCTCCGTAAATATCAGCATGATCGAACGTGGTAATTCCTTGTTCTATACAAAACTCAATGAGTTGTAAAATTTCTTCTTTTGAATAATTCCATTCCGCTAACCGCCATAAACCATGAATCACTCGCGAAAATGTTAAATCTTCCGCTAAACGTATGCGTTCCAATTTATTGTCCTCCTTTAGTTTATTACCGTTAATGATGATGATATTTGACACGTTCCTCGATATTCCTGCTTTCGTTTCGAGTAAGCTTCCTGTTTTTGTACATACTACCTATAACAACGGTAAAAACAGGAAAGGAAGTTATGACAAATGAGAACTATGTGTTGTGTATTGCTCGCAACATGGATGAGCATCGTCCCTCTTCATACCCAAGCAGCCAAAGCAAACATTGAGCCAGAATATACATGGAACATTGCCGATATTTACCCTTCTCAAGCCGCTTTTCATAAAGATTATAAAGCTGTCGAGGACGCCTTACCCCAATTATCATCCTATCAAGGAAAGCTCCATGATGAAACAAATGTGGCAACCCTGTTTGCATTAAACGAAAAATTGTCACGGAAGCTCGAAAAGCTATCTCTTTACGCCCATCTACAGCAGGATATAAATATTGAAGACAAAACGGCAGCGCACTTAAAAGCGAAAGTTGAAACCCTTGCATCACGGTACGCGGCAGCAACCGCGTTTATCGAGCCGGAACTTTTAGCCCTTCCTAAAGACAAATTAACAGCGATCAAAAACAGCAAACATCTCAAACAATACAAGCGGTATTTTGACGAGCTGCTTGAACAAAAAGCGCATACCCTTTCGAAAAAAGAAGAGCAGCTACTTGCTAGGATCGCTCCGATCACAAACGATCCAGAAAACATTTATAACAATGCCTCTCGCGGAGATTATACACCGCCTGTCATGCACACGCCAGACGGAAAAACGATTCAGCTAACGGAAGGAAACTATGTAAAAGCGCTGGAGCATCCGGATCGAGACTACCGGAAACGGGCGTTTCAGACGTTTTTTCATAGCTACGAGTCGATCAAAAATACGTCTGCTGCTACGCTATACGCCTCTGTCAAAGCGGACGAATTGTATGCGAAAGCGCGACGATACCCATCTGGGCTTGACGCAGCTTTATCTTCCGATGATGTGCCAAAGCACGTCTTTACGAATCTCATCACTTCCGTCAACAACCATTTGCCTTCCCTACATCGGTATATTGAGCTGCGCAAACAAGTGTTACGTGTCGAAAAGGTACATAGCTACGATATGTATGTTCCACTTGTGAGCCAATCGGTAGCAAAAACAATGAAATTTTCCATCAGCGAAGCACAAGAACTCATCCTCAAAGGATTACAGCCGCTTGGGAAAGAATACGTATCCAATGTCCGGCATGCCTTTGAACATCGTTGGCTTGATGTATATCCGCGTCCGAAAAAATATACAGGCGCGTATAATACAGGAGCCTATGACACTCATCCATTTCTTTTGTTAAATTACGATAATTCCCTCGATGGCATGTTAACGATTGCTCACGAAATCGGTCACGCGATGAATTCCGTATATACGAATCAAAAGCAACCTTATTACTATTCTGGCCAGTCGATTTTTACCGCCGAAGTCGCCTCAACAGCCAATGAATGGCTAATGATGGATTACCTTATGCAGCGAGCGAAAACGGATGAAGAAAAGCTGTATTTATTAAATCAACAAATTGATCAAATTCGCGGAACGGTGTACACACAAGTAATGTATTCTGAATTTGAACGAGCGATTCACAAGAAAGTGGGGCAAGGCGAAAGTTTAACGGCGGAGGAACTCAATACATTGTGGCTCAATTTGCTCAAAAAATATTATGGTCCCGCCTATGCAGCGGACCCGGAAGCAGCGCTCGGCTGGCTGCGCATTCCCCATTTTTACGACGCCTTTTACGTCTATAAATACGCTACATCACTCGCCGCTTCGTTTGAACTTGTGAAACAAATAAAAGAAGATCCAACAGGAACAGCAACAAAGCGCTATTTGCGATTTTTAAGTGCCGGGACATCCGATGATCCTATTCCATTATTGCAAAAAGCAGGCGTTGATATGACGTCGCCTGAGCCGCTAAACAACCTGTTCACCTACTTCGACTCGCTTGTCAATGAAATGGAGAAAATTCTTCGCAAACAAGGGAATTTGTAAAACGAAGTAAGCCGCTTCCAACGTGGTGGAAGCGGCTTACTCTTTATGACGCTTGTCCGTTTTTCGCCACTATCACTGATTTCAACTGCATGCGCAAAATCAGTGATTGAATGATCGAAAAACAACCGCCGACAACCCAGTAAAGCGATAAAGCTGATGGGACAGAGCTCGCGCCAATGAAAATCATCACAGGCATAATATATGACATCATCATCGTTTGCGGCGATTTTTCCGCAGTCATCGACGGTGAAATACGCAATGAAATAAACGTCGTTACGCTAGCAAGAATCGGCAAAATGAAATACGGGTCCGTATGACCGAGCTGTACCCATAAAAACGAATGAAGCTTAATTTCTTGCGTACGCGAAATCGCATAATAAAGGGCCATAAAAATCGGCATTTGAATAAGCGCTGGCATACATCCGCTCATCGGATTAATTCCATGCTTTTGGTATAAAAGCATCATTTCTTGTTGTAATTTTCTCTGTGTCTCTACATCGTTGCCTTTATACTTTTGTTGCAACTTTTGAATTTCTGGACGAAGCTTTTGCATCGCTACCGTTGTTTTAAACTGCTTTAACATGAGCGGCAATAAGCAAAAGCGAACGATTAACGTCAACGTAATAATCGCTAATCCATAATTATTTCCAAAAAAGTGCCCCAATGTCAAAAGAAGCTTCGACATTGGATACACAAAATAATGATCCCATACTCCTTGGCTATGCTCCGTAATCGGCGCATTGCGGTTGCAACCACTCAACAATCCCACGATCCCTAGCAAAAAGAAAATCCATTTTTTCTTCATATGCATCTACGGCCTCCTTGTTAGTTTCATTGATGAATGAACAAACAAGGAGCCTACTTCCTTCTTCATCGGAAACGTGCGATCGTTCACGCGCTGGGATTTTCCGTTGTCGCGATGTAAAGAAGCGACGAGCCGGGAAAAACAAGCAGAAGCGGTATCCGCTATCAACCTCCTGCTCAAAGTAACCAAGCGCGACATCATATAAAAATGCTTTTGTTTGCCGGTGCTGAGTGATATAGCACTTCATCGCGACAAACAAAGCACTGACAAGCGGCAAATACGTCAGTATGTCGACGGGCGTCTCCATGACCCCACCTCTTTTCTATCATCAAAGATCTCTCGTACATAAACATAGCAGATTCTGCAAGGAAAGAAAAGAAGAATGTGCAGAATGACTAGTGAACAAAGCCGCTAATCGATTGCAACCATTCCGTAAATAATTCGTATTTCATGCCGACATAAATCAGCAACGAAAACGCTAGATAAAAAATCATCGTTTCCGAAAAACTTCCTGTCCGATATAATGGAATTTTATACCGCTTCGTTTGAAAAGGCCATAAAAGCGGTACCCCCTGAACAGAAAAAAAATCTTCCATAATATGAAACAAATACCCAAGCACAAAGCCAATGGAAAATAAAGAAGACGACTCAAACGTAACAACAAGCGCTATCACTGCCCACACGAGAAGCGAATGCGTCATGCCACGGTGGCCAAACGCTTCCTTCACTTTGCCGGACACTCCAAAGGAACGCCGGCCAACATATGAATTCGGTTCATCGATATCCGGAAGTAAACTTCCGATGACAATGCCTGCTGTATAGCTTGCTGTAAACGAAAGCGGCGTTTGTGACGCCACCGCCGCTCCTATTAGTAACGATGTGACAATATGACTATGGTAGCGCAATAACCATCACCTACGTGTTGAAAACTTTTCTTTTTAATTATAGCACACGCAAAAGAATATTTGTTCGTTTTTTCTTAAAAAGACTTTCGCTCTCTATGACACTTAGTGTCGTCTCCCGCGATGTATATGCAACAAAGACATTCATCTCTTTTTGCCACTTTTGGTACGAATTTATGCCTCCAAAGGTTTCAAATTGATATAGTCAATGATAAAAAGCACGACTTCCCGTTTTTCTAGGGAGTCGTGTTTAACTTTTTACGTAAGATATTATTTCCCCTTAAAATATCGCGACAATTCCACAATCATTGCCCCCATCCGTTCCAACTCAGGGGAGACGACGCGAGCTACTCCTTCCTCATGAAGCGCTTCTGCTGTTACTTTTCCCACCGCACATGCGACGACTCGTTCCGCAAACGCGCGGCGGAATTTGTCGATATCTTTTTGCTCCTTCACAAACGAGAATAAAAAGCGAACTTGCATCGCTGCTGTAAAACAAACAGCGTCAACTTTATGATCAATAATTTCTTCAGACAACTGCTCAAGAACATCGGAATCCGGTGCAACGTGTCGATATGGGAGCAACTCCGTATACACCGCACCATTTTCGTAAAGAAACTGCTTCAACGTCGGTGCAGTGTCCCCATGCAATTGTACGACAACATTTTTCCCAGTAAAAGAAAACGGCTGAAGTGAACGAATCAGTCCCTTTGTCGTGCCATCATCACTTGCGGCAACAGGGGAAATACCGATTTTCTTTAGCGCGGCAACTGTCTTATATCCTCGCACTGCTACATTCGCTTGACCAATCGTCTCCAGCCACTCCTCTTTCACTCCCTCGCGTTCCGCCGACTCTATTAACGTCTCCACTCCAACACCCGTCGTGAAAATCATCCAATCTGGGCGCATCGCGATGACCGTACGGATTTCTTCTCCTAACTCATCTTCTTTCGAAAACACCGTTCCTTGTGCCGAACGAACAAGCGGGATGCCTCCTTGCTTTTCAATGAGGGCTTTCATTTCCTCTAATTTTCTTGAGGCGCATAGTACAATTCGTTTCCCTTCCAATGCTTCTTCCTCCCCCTTACAGCTAGTGATTTCATTCTAAAATACAATCCTATCATTCGGCAATAAGAAAAAGGAACGGTCTCTCCTTCGTCGGTAGAGTCCGCTCCCTTCCCAATCTAATGTGTATGTACGAATTTCTCATCTCTTATATCAAAAGAACCGTAAATACGCGTTGGCCGAATCGAAATAATGTCATCTAAGCAAATGTTGGTCAATCTCATCTTTCGGTTATAGACAAACAGCTTTCGCGTATCTTTATATAACTTGACAGGTAAAAATGTCGCTTCTCCTTGATGTGTCTTAATTTTCACCGGTTGTTTTTGTTGAATCCACGTCATTAATTGCTTATATGTCTCCCTCATTATATGACAATCCCCCTTCTACATGACGTTACATTAAAAATTATAAAAATAAAACAGGGGAAGAATAAACGAAAAAAAATCAACAAATTCCTAACGAAATCGCGCATTTGTCGTTTATTGAATAAAGTTGAGCACGAGGAACTTTTCTCGTGCTTGATATCGTATTATCGATATAACAACACGCATGCAACTGTTCGGTCAGCACCTCACCAACACTGCGAAATTTCAATCCATATCTTATTATTAGAACGCTACAGACCTTCACCAGCGATTGCTTTCGTAAGACTTGCTATCGTCAAACAGCGGTACGTTGTTGTTAAAAACTAACTATGCTTTCTAATTTTAAATAGTTTTTATTGATGAGATAAAAGCAGGATAGCAAACCTATCCTGTTTGTGTTGAAAAATAAAGATTTATGTCAAAAAAACTCTAATGATTCACTCTTAACATCCGACATGTTTTTTGTTTACAATGTAATATATTAATCAATCATTGTTAAAACTTTTTTATTGCACCAAACGAAAGAAGGTGTGTATATGGTTAATATTCTCAAAGACTTCCTGCTCAATTTATTTTTTATTCTTATTCCGATTTTCGTCGTTCCGTTATGGATTGAAGAGAAAAATGTCCCGGAAACAATCAAACAACATGTTTTATCTTTTTGTTCTGCTTTCGTCATTATCCTATGCATGATATTTCCTATCAGAATGGACACACACTATGTTTACGATTTACGTCAAATTCCACTCTGGTTAGGAAGTTTGTATAAAGGACCTGCTGCTAGCGTACTCCTCTGTTTCGTCACAATTGGTTACCACTTCTTTTTCGGAGGGCGTGGTTTTACGATTACGGCCATTACATCGATTTTTATTACGCTCACTAGCATGATGTTATCAAAAAAGTTTTTGTCGCTATCCTCTAAATATCGTATTTTTCTAGCATGTTCCTTATCGGTTTTTTCGGGGGCGTTATCCGTCGCTTTAGGTCATCTGCTTTATGGGGTCCCGCCTACCTCTTTTTCTCTTTCACTCGTTTATTTACCGATTCAATCCATTTGCATGTTACTTACGTGCTATTTAAAAGAAATGTTATATAAAAATATTGCATTACGAAAACGGATTATTCGCGCAGAAAAAATGGAAGCCGTTAGTCATTTAGCAGCCTCGATTTCCCATGAAGTTCGAAATCCTCTTACTGCGGCGCGCGGATTTATGCAGCTTCTTGAGCAAGGGCAGCTATCAGCGGAAAAGCGGAAACAATACGTGCAAATTGCGATCGAAGAGCTTGACCGGGCTGAAGCGATTATCACTGATTATTTGACATTTGCGAAACCAGCTCCAGAATCTGTCGAAAAATTAAATGTAAAAACAGAAATTGAGCGCGTCATCGACCTTTTACGCCCGTTTGCTAACATGAATAGCGTCGAGTTTCAAACCTTGCTAGCTCCCTTCAACGTAAAAGGGGAGCGCGAAAAATTCCAACAATGTTTAATCAATATTATAAAAAACGCTATTGAAGCCATGCCAAATGGTGGCACATTGCAAATTTATGTTTCTATCGAAAATGGACGAGTGCTCATCCGCGTCTCCGATACGGGCATTGGCATGACCAAAGAGCAAATGGAACGGCTGGGAGAACCTTATTTTACAACAAAAGGAATTAAAGGAACGGGGCTTGGGATGATGGTAGTTTATCGTATTATTGAATCAATGAATGGAACCATTCACATTACGAGCGAGGTCAACAAGGGAACCGAAGTGTCCATCTATCTTCCGCTTGCACAATCTTGGAAAAATACAATCGCTAACGAACAAGAAAAAGTGTTTGCGACATAACAAAAAATGAAATACAGGAAAACTTCCGTTTTATTTATGTTATGCTGTTGTTCGAATTGAATACATATTGATCTAAAAAAATCCGGCTGTTTGAACCTGTTTCGTTTCGAACAGCCGCTTTTGTCCATATACCATCCTTGTTTCTTGAATTGCTGGGCATATGCGGTCCCCGACGCCTCATCTACATCAGCGAGTACCACCTTCGTTCCTTCACGGGCAAATAGAGCTGCTGTTTCTAATGCTGTTCCATTGTCCTCTTCACAGTAGTGATGTCGACATTTGCCTGACCGCATTGCTTATCTCCCCTGTTCAAGGGACTATTCCCTTGATTGCCTTACTTTTTTGCGAAATAACATTATGATTGTTTATTTCTCCAATTTTTTAATATTTCTTATTTTGGGCTTTAATTGAACATCATCTTTTTTGCTTCTCCTGCGCCATTATATTAAAATGAAAAACAACGAATACATCAAAAAAAGGAGAAGAAAAACTTCGATGATTAACTTAAAAACAGAAAGAGAAATTCAGCTAATGCATGAAGCGGGAAAATTGTTAGCTGCTTGCCATCAAGAAGTCGCAAAGCTCATTCATCCGGGAATCATGACGCTTGAGATTGACCGTTTCGTGGAAGAATTTCTGGCTCAACACGGCGCTGTCCCTGAACAAAAGGGATACAGAGGCTATCCGTATGCGACATGTGCTTCGATTAATGATGAAATATGCCACGGCTTTCCACGTAACGAACCGCTAAAAAATGGCGATATTGTTACCATTGATTTTGTAGTCAATTTACATGGAGCTCTTGCCGATTCGGCATGGACGTATCCAGTTGGCGAAATCAGCGAAGAAGTCAAAACGTTGCTTCATATCACAAAAGAATCCTTATATAAGGGCATTGAACAAGCCGTCGTCGGCAACCGAATTGGCGATATTGGCTATGCGATTCAGACATATGTGGAAACAAACGGTTTTTCTGTTGTTCGCGATTTTACTGGTCACGGGATCGGTCCAACCATTCATGAGGAACCCTTTATCCCTCATTTCGGGGAAAAAGGAAAAGGAATGCGGCTAAAAGAAGGCATGGTCATTACGATCGAACCAATGGTTAACATTGGAGATTGGCAAAGCAAAATGGACGACAACGGCTGGACGGCAAGAACCGTCGACGGCTCCTATTCCGCCCAATACGAGCATACGATTGCGATTACGAAAAATGGACCATTGATTTTAACAACACTTTGATAGTTGAAGATCATAATGATACAGGGCTAACCAAAAGAGAAAAGGTTAGCCCTAATCATTAGACTGCTGTTTATTTTCTTGCTGTTGTTCTAATATAAGTTTACATAATATAATTCCTGTCATTAAAATCATCGGTAGAAACAACGTTTCCTCATTCATTTCCACCTATCTTATAGTCGAAAACTTTCTACCGCTTTTTCCAACTTTTCCGTCACTCTTCCTACTTGCTGTGTGGATACTTCGATTTCTTCCATTGCTTTCATTTGTTTTTCGACGGCTTCCATGGCTTTTTGAATAGTTTGTGCCGTTTCTTTTGTTGAAGCGGCCGATTGCTCTACAGAAGCGGCAATTTCTTCAGAACCTGCCGACATTTCTTCCGTTACCGCTGATACTTCTTGAATCTCACCATTCGTTCGCTGCATGGCTTCTAAAATGGATCGGAACGTTACCCCCGCTTCATGTACAGATTTTGTTCCTTTTTCCATTTCATTCATGCCTCGTTGCATTTCGCTAACAGCTTCTTGAGCTGTTTGTTGGAACTGTTGAACCATTTGAGCGATCGTTTCGGTAGAACGCTTTGATTGCTCCGCTAGTTTTCGTACTTCATTGGCAACGACAGCAAATCCTTTTCCATGCTCTCCTGCACGCGCTGCTTCGATATTGGCATTCAAGGCTAGCAAGTTCGTTTGTTCGGCAATGGCAGTAATTACATCGAGAATTTTGCCGACTTTGACTACACGCTCGCCTAATTCAGCCATTTTACGGGATGTTTGTCGAACTGCATCGCTCATATGTTCCATTTGCTGCACAGCTCTTTCGATTTGCTCGTTACCTTGTTCCACTTGTTTCATGACATCATTCGAAAATTCAGCAACTATAGCAGAAGACTCCGCGATTTTTTGAACACCAATCGTCATTTCCTCAATCGCTGTAGCAGATTCATCCATGCTCACTTTTTGATGCTCAGCATGAGTAGACACGATGTGCATCGCTGCCATGATATCTTCATGACAACGTCGAACGTCCCCTATATTTTCGCTCAGCTTTTCGAATGATTGAACGGTTTCGTGCATGCTACGCGTAATGTCCTGTAACATTTCATCCATGCGACGAACCATTCGCTGAAATGAATGAAATAAACGAGCAATTTCATCTTGTCCTTTTACATTCACTTGATTAAGAGCATACTCAGCATGTTGAAGATCGCCTGACGCAATGTTTTCGGCTACCTTATCTAACAAGGCAAGCGGTTTTAGCCGTTTGCGAATCATCAAAAAGGAAAGGCTGCTCACCATCACAATTCCTATCACAAAAATGACGATAAATATTGGCAGTTGCCCCTTCAGAACTTTACTTTGAATGACACCGACTTTTTTTTGCAGAAATATCGACTCCTAATATACCGATGACTTTTCCATTATAGATAATCGGAGCGAACGCAGATAAGTAGTCTCCGTACTTTGGATCGTGAACGATGTTCGTACTGCTTGATCCCCCTTTTAAAACAGGTACAATATCGTCATACTTCACAGTGCTTGCCGGTTCGCCAATCTTAGAAGCGACCTTAGAGTCTTTTGGCTGTCCGTCGATTAAAAGAGACAATTTCTTCGTTTCTTCATCTGCCTCTAACGTATACACATACAGCGCACCTGCTTTTTCGCGCAAATCATTTAATTCCTCACGTAATGACCAGTATGTATCATTTTCTTTTTTTTCCTGTAAAAACGCATAATAATCATCTGCGTTGAAATGTGAAACAAGATTTTGGGCTGTTTCAATGCCATATGAAGAAATAGTCTGTTCTACGGTTCGCTTCGTCATTTGAAAAAATAAGCCGATGTTAAAAATGAATAAAATTAGCATAAGACCAGCAATTAAAAAAAATAATTTGAATGCTAAATGTTTTTGTATCTTTTCCTTCATATATAAACCTCCTCACACAAAAATAATATATCTTTTTTGAGTATCAGCAACAATTTTTTTTCAAAGAAAAAAGCTGACTGATGATGTCAGCTTTTATCCGTTCCACACTTTAACAAAGAATGTTCGCTGGCGCGGACCGTCGTATTCGCAAAAGTAAACTCCCTGCCATGTTCCCAACAAAAGCTCGCCATTTGTAATAATGACGTGTTGTGAAGCGCCGACCGTACTTGCTTTCATGTGCGCCGCCGTATTTCCTTCCGCATGCCGGTCAAGCGGGTGTTCCCACGGATACGTTTCATCGAAGCGTCGCATCATATCCCGCTTCACATCCGGATCAGCGTTCTCGTTAATTGTAATACCTGCCGTTGTATGTGGACAATACACAATGGCAATTCCTTCTGATACACCCGCTTCACGGATTACCTGTTGGACGAAATGAGTAATGTCGATCATTTCATCTCGCTTTGTTGTTCGAATCGTAAATGATTGTAACATCTCGCTTCCTCACCCTGTATCAATGATTTGTCAAGAAAAAACCGTTTTTGCTACTCTTAAATTATAATCCAAGCGAAAAAAAGGATGAAGTGCAATGAGACAAAAACGGTATGAAAATTTGGACAGCGTCTCGACGAAAAAAACGTTTGCCGATTTTCGTCGATGGCAAAAAGAACGAAAAAACAAGAAAAAAGATCTTTCTTATCAAGTGCCTCACGCCGGTACGCAAGAGTACATACAGCTTCATACTAATCGTTCACGCACGCTACTGGCATGGGTTGGACATTCAACATTCGTTATTCAGCTAAACGGCATAACGATCGTCACTGATCCCGTTTGGGCGATGCGAATGGGAACAGCAAAGCGACTAACCGCGCCGGGAATTGCGATAGATGATATGCCAAGTATAGATGTAGTGCTGATTTCTCATGGACATTACGATCATTTGCATTTCCCAAGCATCCGGAAGCTTAAAGGAAACCCTCATATTTTCGTTCCGGTCGGGCTTGGCCGCTTGTTTTTACGGAAAGGATATGAACACGTCACCGAATACTCTTGGTGGGAAGAAATGAAGTATCGCTCTGTGACGTTCACCTTTGTTCCGGCGCAACATTGGACAAGACGCACGTTATTCGATACGAATACATCCCATTGGGGAGGATGGGTCATTCAAGCGGACGATAAACCAACATTTTATTTTGCTGGTGACAGCGGTTATTTCCGCGGTTTTCGCGAGATTGGCGAACGCTTTTCCATCGACTATGCACTCCTGCCCATCGGTGCTTATGAACCAGAGTGGTTCATGGGACCGCAGCACGTCACTCCCGAAGAAGCGGTACAAGCGTTTCTTGACTGTCAGGCGAAAACATTTATCCCTATGCATTACGGAGCATTTCGTCTCGCTGACGATACGCCAAAAGAAGCACTCGACCGTTTGCTTAATGAATGGAAACGACGCCAACTCGAAATGGAACGTCTAAAATGTGTAAAGCTTGGCGAAGTGCTTGATTGCGACTTTCGTGATTAGACATATTTCCATTGAAAAAGCACCCGCTTTTTGCGGGTGCTTTTTCATAATAATATGGGTATGTCGAATCTCTTCTGCTTTTCTAATTATCATACCCACGAAACACGTACGGTTCTTTCGGCTGTTTTATTGGATGCCATGATTCTACTTCAACGTATGGAATCGTTGCATTATACGGTTGATAGTAAATCGTTGACAATTTTCCCTTTACATGAATCCATTCATCGTTGTTCAAATGGGGCGTTTCTGAAAATTCCGTTAACAGTCCATAGACTCCTGAATCCGCTACACAGTGAATAATGCCGAATCGAAGCAGGAATAATTGGTTGTTCTTCGTTGTTTGGTCATGATAAACAAATCCATCGAATTCAATCTCTTTATCACTGAACTGCCCCGGAAATTGATAAATTGTTTCCATCGCTTTTAAATAATTTTGATCATTCAGCACAAGATGAGAGTAATTCGAAAACTGTGCCAACTCTTTTCTCATCAGGGCATCATAGCCATCTTTGCCGTAATAAATACTTGTATCAGGGCGAAGAAATTGTCGTTGCACAAATGGGTCTTCGCTTTTTGTATCAAATCCCGGTATATGAAACCCTTTTGCCTTTACCATCTCTGAATCTAGCGTCGCAATCGGGAAAAGCAACGCGGAAACAATCGGAAAAATAAAGACGGCATAATTGAGCGCTTTTTTCCATCTTGCTTGTTCTTCATGATGATGGTGATGACAGCACGATTCATCGTGACACTGATGCTTCTCGGCTCGATTCGCAATCACAAATTGAATAATGGTTAAAAAAGCAAAGATAAAAATCGCGCTGAATGATAAATATGAATATCGCATATTAATATATCTGCTTATATCACCGGTTACGTGCAAGTGAAAAAACAAAAATGTAAAACCAAGTAAAATGTATGTGCGCAGCATTCGGCCTCCCCCCCTTAAATAAACAGTGAACCAACAAATACAAAAATAGTAATATAAGCAATTAACACGATCACAAAACGCGTTTTAAACGACTGCAACAACATCAGCGTATTTTTTATATCTAACATAGGACCATACACTAAAAACGCAGCTAGTGCCCCAAATGAGAATGTGTTTTGAAAGGAAGAGGCGATAAACGCATCAGCTTCCGAACATAATGATAACACAAAAGCAAGCGCCATCATCACAAGAGAAGAAGATATCTTCCCTTGTCCGATCGCAAGAAGCGTCGACGTTTTGATATGCGTTTGCATCACCGCAGCCGTAAACGCACCAATGATCAAATATTTTCCTGATGAGAAAAATTCTTCAATCGTATGTTCAAGCGTCCCCATCCACTTTTCTTTTAACGACCGGGCAGGGGCCGCTTGAATAACTTCTTTTTTCCGTAATTGATCATCTTTGTATTGTATTGATAACAACAAGCCGATCGTCACCGCAACGATACATGAAAAAATCGAACGGTAAAGCACCATTTTGATATTGCTACCAAACGCGATATACGTCGAAAACAACACGATCGGATTGATGACAGGACCTGTTAGCATAAACGGAACCGCCGCATACAACGGCACCCCTTTTGCTACTAAACGGCGTGTAATTGGAACAATCCCGCATTCACAGGCAGGAAATAACGCCCCAATACACGTTGAATACACAACCGCTAAAACTTTATTTTTTGGTACCCATCTTTCTATCATCTCTTCGGTTACAAACATTTGAATAATCCCGGAGATAAAGACGCCAATTAATACAAAAGGCAATGATTCTATTAAAATACTAACAAAAATCGTATTGAGCTGAAGAAATGATTTCATCAAGACACAAGCTCCTTTAGTAATATTTACAACCATTTATTTTACCATGATTGAATCCATCCTTTCATGAAAATTTAATGAGATTTTGTTATTAAAAAAAGAAAACCGAGCAGGAAATATCCCACTCAGTTTTTGCTGACTTTATTTGTTATTCTTTCACTTCCTTTTTCCACAATCCAATCATAAGTGCTGTAACAATAGAACCGATCAAAATCGCCAGCACATATAACCACGAGCTTCCTTTCACGATTGGAATGACGAAAATTCCGCCATGCGGAGCTGGAAGACCGATTCCAAACAACATCGTTAACGCTCCCGCAATAGCAGAGCCGACAATAATAGAAGGAATGACACGCACTGGGTCAGCAGCGGCAAATGGAATCGCTCCTTCTGTAATAAACGATGCTCCCATGATATAGCATGTTTTTCCTGCTTCACGTTCTGCTTTTGTAAATTTGTTTTTAAAGAACGTCGTCGCAAGCGCTAATCCTAATGGCGGTACCATCCCTCCTGCCATGATCGCTGCATGCGGTGCATAATTGCCGGCATCAATCATCGCAAGTCCAAATGTAAACGCTGCTTTATTAATCGGGCCACCCATATCCACCGCCATCATTCCACCAAGAATTGCACCTAATAAGATCAAGTTGCCTGTTCCCATATTTTCAAGCCAATGTTTCATTCCGTCATTTAACGCTTTGACCGGATCGACGACAACATACATCATGATAAGTCCCGTAATTAGAACACCAAATAATGGATAAAGCAATACTGGTTTAATTCCTTCAAGCGATTGTGGCAAGCGACTAAACAGTTTCTTTAGCCCAACGACTAAATAGCCAGCGAGGAAACCAGCAATTAAGCCTCCTAAAAAGCCGGCTCCACCGTTTGCTGCCATAAAACCGCCCACCATTCCCGGCGCAAAACCAGGGCGATCGGCAATACTCATCGCAATAAACCCAGCAAGAACCGGAATCATCAACGCAAACGCGCTGCCGCCACCAATATCCATCAATGCTTTCGCAATCGGGTTAAACGATGGGTCTTTCGGGTCAAATGCTTTAATACCGAAGATGAACGAAATCGCAATGAGAATACCGCCGCCAACAACGAACGGAAGCATATTGGATACACCGTTCATCAAATGCTTATAAAAACCGGTACGAGGCTTCGCTTGTGGCGTTTCTACTTTTGTTCCGCTTCCTTGGTAAATCGGCGCATCTTGTTGTAATGCTTGTTCAATGAGTTGTTCCGGTTTGCGAATCGCTTGTGCGACCGGTACTTGAATGACATGCTTGCCTCTGAACCGCTCCATTTCAACTTGTTTATCAGCCGCAACAATAACTGCGACTGCTTCTTCGATATCTTGTTCCGTTAATTTGTTTTTCACACCACTTGAACCGTTTGTTTCTACTTTGATGTCGACGTTCATGTCTTTCGCTTTTGCCTTTAATGCATCTGCTGCCATATACGTATGAGCAATTCCTGTTGGACAAGCGGTAACAGCTACAACTTTTTTCCGTGACGACGCCGTTTGTTGGGTTTCTTCTTGTACTTCCGCTTCTTTTCGAGCAATCACCTCAATGACTTCCTCATCAGTTGAAGCGCTTTCAATTTGTGAACGAAAAGACGCGTCCATCAGCATCGTTGACAAGCGGGCTAACGCCTCTAAATGCGTATTGTTTGCCCCTTCTGGAGCGGCAATCATAAAAAACAAATAGCTAGGTTTCCCATCTAATGCATCGTAATCAATTCCGCTTTTAGAACGACCGAAGGCAACAGCAGGAGTTTTGACCGCTGCTGTTTTCGCATGAGGGATGGCAATGCCATCACCTACGCCTGTCGTGCTTTGCGCTTCACGAGCCAAAATCGATTCTTTAAATGCATGAGAATCGTGCAACACTCCCGCTTTATCCAGCTGTTGGACAAGCTCATCAATCACTTCCGCTTTCGTTCTTGCTTTTACATCAAGAACAATCGTTTCTTTCGTTAATAAATCCGTTATTTTCATATACACCAATCCCCCTTTTATAGGTGAGTCACTTTGACTTCACTCACTAATTGCTCTACCTTTTCTTTGGTACATAAGTCCTCGGAAAACGCCGTTGCACTCCCCGTTGCAACACTATAGGCAAACGCTGTCTCCAAACTTTTCCCGCTTGTATACGCTGCCAAAAATCCTGCCACCATCGAATCACCTGCGCCAACCGAGTTTTTCACCGTTCCTTTTGGCGCTTCTGCAAACAGTGTCATCTCTTTATTAAAAAAGAACGCACCATTTCCAGCCATGGAGACAATCACGTTTTCCGCGCCTAATTCGATTAACCGACGTCCGCATACGATGACATCTTCTTTTGAATAAAAGGATGTGTCGAATAATTCACTCAACTCTTTATGATTCGGTTTGACGAAAAACGGTTGATTTGTAATCAGTCGTTTTAACGCAGGTCCGCTTGTATCAACGACCACTTTTACATTCGCTTTTTTCGCCTTATCCATCATTCGGTGATACACGTCGGCGGAAAGCGATGACGGAATGCTTCCGGCTAATACAAGAATGTCGTCTTCTGATAATGCACTTATTTTTTGCATTAACGCTTCTTCATGTTCAGGAAGAATCGCCGGACCTTGGCCGTTAATTTCCGTTTCTTTTCCGTCTTTTAATTTAATATTAATGCGCGTATCTCCAGGTACTTTGACAAAATCAAACTGAATATGTTCTTGACGTAATTGTTGTTCAATAAATGCCCCCGTGAATCCGCCGATAAATCCTAAAGCAGTATTGTCAACATTGAGCCGCTTTAACACGCGGGACACGTTAATCCCTTTTCCTCCCGGGAATGTAGCCGTTTTCACCGCTCGGTTCAGCTCGCCAATTCGTAACTCATCGACTTGCACAATATAGTCAACAGAAGGATTCAACGTACATGTATAAATCATCTTTTCACAACCTCTATCGCTGTTTTTGCTTCGTATAGTTCCAAGAGCTCTTCATCCAATTCATCAACAATAAGCGTTGCTTCTTCTAAATCAGCAATTTTCGCAAACGTACTTTCATTTAGCTTCGAATGGTCTGCAAGAATATAAGCGTGCTGCGACAGTTTCATCGCTAATCGTTTCACCATCGCCTCCTCAGGATCCGGTGTCGTATAACCATAATCGAGATGAATGCCGTTTGCGCCGATAAAACATTTATCAAAACTATAACTCTCTAATGCATTCAACGCACCACGGCCAATAAGCGCTTTCGTTTTTTTCTTAATGAATCCGCCAAGTAAATACGTGGGGATTTCATGTTCAAGCAATGCATCGACATGCATGATCCCGTTTGTGACAACGACAATATCCTTTCCACGCAAATGCGCAATCATTTCAAATGTTGTCGTTCCCGCATCTAAATAAATACAATCACCGTCTTGAACAAGGCTTGCGGCATATTCGGCAATCATTTTCTTTTCCTTCATGTTTTTCGTCGACTTTTCAAGGACGCTCAACTCTTCTCGTTTTTGATGCAGCAACGCCGCACCCCCATGGACGCGTCGCAATTTTTTTTCCTTTTCTAACTGCGTTAAATCGCGGCGAATCGTCGACTCCGATGAATGTGTCGCCTCGACTAATTCTTGCAGTTTCACAACTTCCTTTTCAGCAAGAAGCTCTAAAATAATCCGGTGCCGCTCTGCCGTCAGCAAATCCTCACCTCCCATCAAGGGATGTTTCGCTTGTACTATTATCATAATCGAAAGCGCTTTAAAAATCAATCAAAAACATTTAAAAAATATCAAAATCAATCAAATTATATCTATAAAACAACCAAAATCAATCAACTATATAAAAATGTAAGTCCTTCTGCTTCCAGGCAACCGATAATCAAAGCATAAAATAAAAAAACGCTGTTCACTTACAAGAGAACAGCGTTTTTTATTCATAGCGCTTATACATTCCATATGAGGTTGGATACGTATAAGCAAACCCAAACTGCTTATACAATCGATCCGCTGGCGGATCAGCAATTAAACTGACGTACGCACCCTTTGGGGCATGCGTGTCTAAATAATGCATAATCTCTTTCATGATTTGTTTGCCAAGACCTTTTCCTTGGTAGGCAGGATCTACAGCAATATCAACAATTTGATAAAAGCACCCCTCATCGCCAATGACCCGTCCCATTCCGATAAGCGTTTCACTGTCGTATATACTGACCGCAAACAAAGAATGTTTTAACCCTCGTTCAGCCGCTTCGATACTTTTTTCACTTAGCCCTGTTTTTTGGCGTAGATGAACATATGCTGAGACCGTCGGCACATCGTAAACGATGCGATATCGTTCCATTTATCCTCTCATTCCTTTTCATCTCGATTTTTTTAAAAGACAAGATTGCTAGTTTATCCTTTCATTCAGAGTTATGTAGCAGCAAAACGATGTTTTTTCAAATAATTTTCTTCAATCATCTCAATAAACATTTCTGCATATATCGGGTCAAATTGTTTTCCTTCACAGCACCGTATTTCTTCAATCGCCTCTTCAAACGTTTTCGTCGGCTGATATGGCCGTTCGGTTGTCATCGCATCAAACGAATCAATGATACATAAAATGCGGGCAAGTTTCGGAATCTCTTCCTCTTTTAATCCATACGGATACCCTTTTCCGTCATACCGTTCATGGTGAAGTTCAACAAGCGGAATCAAATCGTCAAAGCGCTTTTCTACTGCTAAAATTTCTTTCCCCCATGTCACATGCTTTTTTACAATTTCCCATTCATGGGGAGCTAATTTTTCTTCTTTATTTAAAATATCGCGCGGCACTTCGATTTTTCCGATATCATGTATTAACGCTCCTAAAATGAGGGTTTGTTTTTCATGGTCCGCTAAATTTAATTTTTCGCTAAATTCTAACGCATACTTAAATACGCGCTTGCTATGACGATATGTATATACATCTTTCGACAAAAAAATTTTAAGCTGTTGTTCCAATGTGTCTAAATCTTCTTTAAACGTAATGGCGTCCAAAGAAATATTTTTGTCATCATATACTTGTACATTGTTTTTCCCTTGCGCTTTCGCATAATACAGCGCTTGATCCGCTTTATGAATTAACTCACCGCTATCATACGTTCCCTTTTCATATTCGGCAATGCCGCACGAAAACGAAAGACAGCGGTAAGGAACATGCTCAACCCCTGCAAAATACGTGTCATTGACTTTTTTGCGCAACCGGTCTAAAAAAGAAAACGCCTCTTTTTTCGTCGTATTGGGCATCAAAATGGCGAATTCCTCTCCACCGTATCGCGCAACAACATAATTGGTCCCTTTCGTCTCTAATTTCAACAAATCCCCAAAAAACTGCAATAGTCTATCCCCTTGAAGATGGCCATTGCGATCATTATATTTTTTAAAATCATCTAAATCAAGTAGCGCCAAACAAAACGGCTGCTTCAATTTTTTCGCATCAGTAAACTGCTCGCTTAACGTTTCCTTAAAAAATCCATGATTATACAAACCTGTCAAATGATCTTTATTGGCTCGTTCTGAAATATCTTGATATAAATATAGAAACTTACGAAACGCAAACGATAATAGTACTACTAAAACAGTGAATAAAAATAGACCAAAATATCTTTGTTCTTTTAGTAAAATAGTTAAAACTAAAGAAAGTAATAAAGTGACGAAGTAGCTAACAACTGATTCAAATAGAACTCCCATATCAAATGTGCCTTTAAATATTTGACCGGAAATAAAAAAGAATATCAACATAAATGCAATATTTAAACTAAAATATACTACTAAACTAATCATATATGGGAGCAAGTTGTAAGTGTTAACTTTACCTATCGTTCCTCCGAATAATATGAAAGAATAATAAGCTCCCACAAGCATTAGACAGTACATAGAAAAATTAAAAACATGTTTCCACCAAGCCATTTTGCGTTTATACATTAACTCAATAACACTGCTAATTAACAAAACATTTATCGTTAAGTCAATCCCGTACAAAAACATCGAAGCTAAATAAATCGCTGAATCCATCGAAAATGAGTTATCTTTCGGAGGAAGATGAATTAAAAAATTGTTTAACAAAAGAATAGACCCTGATAATACATAAATTAAAACCCAATCCTCTAAGGATTGAGCACGAAAATTCACTTTCCAAATAAACGTAACTATTCCTAAAAGACAAATCATTACAAGATAAGCTTTCACATAATTTTTTGAGCGTAAATATGTAAGAAAAAACATGTAAACCACTCTCATTTTATAAAAAATTTTAAGGAGAAGTACTAAAAAGGACTTCCCCATAAATGAAGTACCTATAAATTAGCTTCCAAATTTGTACCCCGAAGTCAACGCTACGATAATAGAGCCGATGATGAATAGATTAATAAGTGCCTGTTTCACTTTTACGTTCATCATCTTTTTCACCTCCCTTCATGGAGCGTTTGGACAGAAGTTGCCTCCTTGTTTGTTCCGTGAAGCATAAGGTGTTGAATAAAAATGAACGCTCCGACATTCATCACGACATCGCCGATGCTGATGACTTGTCGTCGCGGGTATGGCGGTGAGAGCGGAATAATGTCACCTAGAAACGGTAACCATGTCGACCCTGTAATGGCTTCGTGCTTGCCGTATACTCCCGCTTTTAATGCCTCTATGTATTCTCGTCCAAGAAATTGCGCTGCTTCGATTGATACAGGCATTCTTCCCCCGTTTACAGCCATAACAAAAAAATTTAATAGAACACCAGCGAAAATGACGATAAATCCCGGATGATGCCGATTCATCCATAGAAAAACAAGACCAATTACATAAATAATGATAAATAGCGCATTACTGAGTTCGCCGATCATGCTCACTTTATTTTGCAATAAAAAGATGCAAACTTCAATTCCCAGCAAGATTGGAAACAACCAGCCGCCACGCAGCTTCATATATGCAAGTCCTTTCAAACTTCCCCCGCGAAAAAAACCAATTAATAGCGATAATAGAATGCCGTCATAGACCATCGTTTCGTCTCCCTTTGTCCATGCGGACGATCACATATTATTATATAATTAAGAGAAAATTCGTTGTTTTCAAACATTACATTGTCTATAATCCATTAATATACATTTTTTGCTATAATGTAAATAGGTCTTTACGACTAATTAGGACAAATTTTTTCTACTTTTACTAAAATTAATCAAAAATCTACTTTATCCGCCATTTGCATACTACTACAAGAAAAAATAGAAAAAGAGAAACTGAAGAGGCCAATCGTAAATCGCCCAATTAGTAACTCCTTCATTTTTTTGCTTATGAAATGCCATCTTTATCTCACATTGTTCACGCCCAACGCGTTAGTAACGGTCTGTAAATCTTTATCGACTAATCCGTCCGTATAAATGATGCTTAACTATCCCCCTCGTCCTCTTTACCTCTAATCGTTCGAATGATGGTACAGATTTCATGCCGAATCTCTGTTATGTTGTCATGATAGAAATAGATAACGGCTTTTTCTCACGAGACTATTGTTCAACTATGCCTGTAAGCTATATCGCTACGTAAAAAACAAGAGCTCTTCTAAATTAACTATACTATAATGATTAGAAAATGAACGATAACAAACAAAGACGCTCTCATTAAGTCGTTGAAATAAAAAACAAGCAATCACACAGGAACAGTTGAAAACGGTTTACGCAGAAGTTTATAGAAAATTATAAACGAGTAAACATAAGGGAAGACTGTTTCCTTTCTTATGAATGAACGGACAGAATTAAAAGAGAAAGGATGAGAATATGATACGGAGATTTAAACCTGAAGACGCAGAATACATAATTAACTCGCATTACAAAATTTACAATAAAGAATACAATTATGATTTATCTTTTAAAGAATTTATTAAAAAGGGGTTAAACAACTTTATAGAACGTTCTGATACTACAAAAGAAGAAATCTGGATTTTAGAAATTAATGGTGTCCCTAAAGGTTCCATTGGAATTACAATGGTTGATGAAAATGTAGCACAGTTACGTTGGTTTCTTGTGGAGCCGGATTTAAGAGGGTCTGGTTTTGGGAGTAAATTAATACAAAAGGCAATCGATTTTTGCAGAGAGAAAGCGTATAAGACTATACTCCTTTGGACAAATAATGACTTTAAAGCTGCAAGAAACTTATATAAAAAATTCGGATTCAGATTAATGGAAACACGGATACAGACTTTATCTAACCAAATTCTCACAGAAGAGCGATGGGAATTATCGCTTTAGTATAATTCTTCAATTAACGTGTGACTCAAGTTGAATACAAATAAAAGGTAAGCAGACATATTAAACACAACTAATATGTGCTTACCCTTATTCTTTAAAAATTTTAGGTCTTGATAAGGTACCAGAACCTTGTTTTTTTATCCCTTATGACGATGTTCGTAAGTCCCACATGAACCGTGACAACCGTCTGCCATCGAACAACTTGCACACGTTCCTTGGGAGCTTTTTTTCACGTGACGAACAAACATCCAACCAGCATAAGCAAAAATCGCCCCACCGATAACAACATTAGCAATCATCATATTTCCCCTCTTTTCTATGAAAATCCCAGCAACTTTCCACCTTCATAAATCGAAAACGAAACTAAATAAGCGATACATAATGCACAGCTAATCGAAATGAATGTCCACTTTCGTGAATTTGTCTCCTTGCGAATCGTCGCCACCGTAGCCAAGCAAGGAATATAAAGAAGCACAAACGTCATAAAACTAATCGCTGATAATGGTGTAAAGTAATGGACCATCAGTCCTTGCAAAGCGTCCATGTTTTTCGCATGATAAATAATATTCATCGTTGAAACAACGACTTCCTTCGCTAAAAACCCTGTTATCAATGACGCTCCAGCTTGCCACGTTCCAAAGCCGAGCGGAGCAAGAATGGGCGCAAGCACGCCGCCAATGGCAGCGAGAAAACTATCATCCATGCCAACACCGATCCCTTTTGGCCCGATATACGTTAACAGCCAGATGGCCACAGACCCAGCGAAAATAAATGTTCCTGCCTTGCGCACAAATCCTTTTCCTTTATCCCATGTACTGCGCCATAACGTTAATGCTTGCGGCATTCGATATGGCGGCAGCTCGACGACAAAGATAGAGCTTTCATTTTTTAATAACGTCGAAGAAAATAGTTTGGCTAGCAGCAACGCGACGACAATCCCTAACACATAAAGCAAAAACACAACAAGCGCTTCGTGCTTCGTAAAAAACGTACCAACAAACAGCGCATACACCGGAAGCCGTGCTGAACATGACATAAACGGTAGTAACAAAATCGTTAACAACCGCTCTTTTGGTTGTTCGATCGTTCGCGCTGCCATCACCCCGGGAACATTACAACCAAATCCGATAATCATTGGAATAAACGCTTTTCCGTTCAAGCCGATCGCTTCCATAAAACGATCCATGACCATCGCTACACGTGCCATATATCCCGAGTCTTCTAAAAACGAAATAAAAAAGAACAAAATGAAAATTTGCGGGACAAAAACAAGCACACCGCCGACGCCGGATACAATTCCATTTAACACAAGCTCTTTTATAAATGGCGAAGCTCCAACGATCGATAACAGCTTCGATAATCCGTCCGTTAACGGCCCTGAAAAAAACTGATCAAGCAAGTCTGCAAGCGGCGAACCCAGCCAATCAAATGTCAACATAAACATGATATACATGAACAATAAGAAAATAGGAATGCCCAAATATTTATTGGTGACAATTGCGTCAATTCTTTCTGTTATCGTCAATGGTTGTTTTTGAGCAATGATAGTCGTTTTTTCGATAACATCAACGATCCATTTTTCACGCACATCATGAATATATTGAGGCAGTGGACGCCCGATTAATTCTTGAACACGGTTACGAACCTCTAGAAGCGGCCCAATATCAACACTTGCCTGCAAATATTCATGAACCCGTTGATTTCCTTCAAGAAATTGCAAAGCAAGCCAGCGTTTAGAAAGATTGAGCTCGGTCGGTAGCTGTTCGCTTATTCGATGAATAGCCGTTTCTACTTCTATGCCATAATTGAGAAAAAAACGTTGTGCCTCTTGTTTTGAAGTAGACAACACGGCATGAACAAGCCCATCAATCCCTTTTCCCGTTCGCGCAATAATGGGAACAACTGGAACGCCTACATATTGCGATATCTTTTCCACATCCACTTTTACTCCACGACGCTCGGCAACATCAATCATATTTAACGCAATAATAAGCGGCTTGCCAAACTCCAGCAATTGAACAGTCAAATGTAAATTTCGCTTTAACTGGGAAGCATCAACAATATTTAAAATTGCTGAAAAAGACTCCGTCAGCAAAAATTCTGTGGCAACCCCCTCATCCCGAGAAAGTGGATGAAGCGAGTATACACCGGGTAAGTCGACGATATGTATATGTTGATGACGTAAAATCCCTACTTTTTTTTCAACCGTTACTCCGCTCCAGTTCCCGACATATTCATAAGAACCTGTTAAATTGTTAAACAATGACGTTTTCCCGGTATTCGGATTCCCAAATAGAGCAATTTGTGACATCGCTTATTTCACTCCAATACAAGCGGCATCTTTTCGTCGCAAACAAATGCACTGTCCACATACTTCGACCATTAGCGGCCCTCCAAATGGCATAACGCATTTTAGACAAATTTCTTCCCCTTCTTGTAGTCCCATATGTATTAAACGTTGTTTTACCACTTCATTCATCATCCCTAAATTCGTAATCACTGCCTTTTTTCCTTGTTGAAGGTCAGTAAGGAACATTTCTTTATCCCCTTGAGCAATAATGATTATTCTTCTCAATTTATTATAATACGATAAAAACGATTCGCCTAGCAGTGAATTTAGGCACATCCTCTCCATAACAACAAACGTTCACAAAATATTAATTCTTTCTAGGTTTCTTTATAAGAAATATAATTAAAATTTTCTGAATAATAAAATATGATAACATTCATATCACAAAAGAAAAGGAGTGAAAAAATGGGGCGTTTAGTAAGTGTTAGCAACTTTGTTGGTAACACGTTTGCAGTTTGGGTGTTGTTATTTGCCGTTTTATCTTTTCTGTATCCTCAAGGGTTTACATGGCTGGGAACATATATTGTTCCATTGCTGGGAATTGTTATGCTTGGTATGATCAACTAATGGGTGTTGCAGCTCAATTTATCATTATGCCGCTGCTTGCGTTTGCACTAGCAACGTTATTACCGATTTCTCGAGAGGTCGCACTCGGGGGCATTCTTGTTGGCTGTTGTCCAGGCGGTACGGCTTCGAACGTCATGACATACCTAGCCAAAGGCGATACAGCGCTTTCTGTGGCGGTCACTACCGTGTCAACGTTGCTTGCGCCGATTTTGACCCCTTCGCTTATTTTGCTGTTGGCAGGAAAGTGGCTATCCGTTTCCGCTGCATCGCTATTTTGGTCTATCGTCAAAGTTGTCATCGCTCCGATTATACTTGGGCTTCTTGTAAAACTGCTGTTGAAAAAGCAAGTGGAAGCCAGCGTTCAAATTCTTCCGCTCATATCGGTTATTGCGATCGTCGCAATTGTTGCAGCGGTCGTTGGCCTTAATAAAGAAGCGATCGCTAAAAGCGGATTGACCATTTTCTTAATCGTTGTTGTACATAACGGACTTGGGCTTTTGCTTGGGTTTTGGTTTGCCAAACTGTTTCGCCTGTCTGAGCCAAAGCAACGGGCCGTTTCGATTGAAGTGGGGATGCAAAATTCCGGACTTGGTGCTGCATTGGCAACCGCTCACTTTTCACCGCTTGCCGCCGTTCCAAGCACTATTTTCAGCGTTTGGCATAACATCTCTGGACCGATTATCGCCACATATTTTCGCAAAAAAAGCGAAACACAAGAAACGGGCGATCCAAATATCCCTAAAAGGCAAGCTGATTTCTTCGGAATCAGCGGGATTCTTGCGAAAGGCCATTCAGGTATCTGTAGTTCCCCAAAGTTCAGAGTGTACGATCACTTCTCCCACCACAACAATCCGTGGGCTGGCAACTATCACTTACACTACATCATCTACCATAGGTGTTTCATTGCTCCCACCGTTTTAGCGTCTTGTTCATGACGACTTCATAGATTTTATGTTCAACAATAGTTTAGTTGCACAATCTTCTAAGCTATGCTGATTTTTAATTCATCATAGTATGATTTCGTGTGTTGAACCATTAGGCTGTCTTGCCCGAATCCAATTCAGCCGTGGTTAGGCTTTCTCTACTGTTGTCTGTAATCATAGCAAAAGGCTGGCTCCATGTTGTGAACCAGCCTTCTTTTTACGAAAGTGTTAGCGGAAATATCATTCGTTCCGCCAGCTCAGGAACATCAATAAACGGATTGCGGTTCCCTTGAATGAAAAAAATAGCGTAGTTGCGATGTTTTTCATAAATCGTGGCAGGAAATTCTTGATGCCAACGGATCAATAGTGGAATATCAATTTTTTTGCGAAATGATTTTCCGATTTCGTTTGGATAGCGCAGCAAGAAATAAAGCATCGCTCTTGCGGCTGTCCCTTTTCCATACTTATGAGGCGAACGTTCCAGGAACAAAGCATGTGAACGATTGCTGTTTTCCCTGCAACACCTACAGCGATATATATTTTAGTACCATTTACGTTTCAGGTACGTGACATGGAACAATTTTAGAAACGGAATTAGACATGGGACAGTCGCTTAAAAACCATTATGAAAAAACAAAATACGAAGCAGAAATCGCCGTTCGTAAGGTTGCTAAGCAGCGTCCAACGACCATCATTCGTCCCGGAATTGTCGTCGGTCATTCGGAAACAGGAGAAACTGCGAAATTTGGCAGCCTTTACTTTATGTTGAATTTTTTTACCGTTCATCCCGTATCTCGGAAACGGACAGGCGGAAGGAAATTTTATACCTATTGAATTGATTACATTATCAAAATCACTCTTTATTCAGCCCGCTTTGATGGAGCTATCGGAAAAACGTATCATTTAACCGACCCAAAGCCGTATAAGATGAAGGAGGTGTACCGAATGATGATGAAAGGAATACTTAGGAAAGGGACCAAAAGGAATCCCTTCCTCTTTCTATTGCAAAGTGGATGGTGTCCATTCCGTTTCTAAGAAGATGGCTGCATACTGAAAAAGAAGGGCTTGACTATTTTACCTGTGCATCAGTTTATGATTCAAGTGAAGCCCAACGCACATTACAAGCTTCCGGCATTATTTGTCCAGATTTTCGTCACGTCATTCAAACAATGATTCGCTATTACCGCAATCATAAAGATAATGTGGCAAAACAAATTCCGATACAATAAGAATACGTTTTATGAACGAAAAACGGGGCTCGATTCCCCCTTACAGAAAATGAACCCCGTTGGCGTATTATCTCATCACAAATGACATGACACCGAAAAGAACGGCTGCCAGTCCCGCTGCAATAAATGCAGGTATGAGTTTAGTCCGTGAATATTCCATCACCGGCAAATCTAAAATGGTACATAATGTCACCGTATTGTCGCTGAGCGGCGAAGCAAACGCCCCAAACGTTCCGCTCGCAAATACCGCCCCAATAACGAGTAAAATATTTGTCCCTGATTGATGGGCCAGCGTCACCCCTAGCGGCATTAACAATCCCCACGTTCCCCATGACGAGCCAACAAAATACGAAATCACTGCCCCTAGCAAAAACAAAACGGGGGCGACAAAATAATGGGGAATCCATCCTTTCACATGGTCTGTAATATACTCCGAAAAACCTAAATCTTCGGATACGGCTGATACCGCCCAAATAAGGGCTAACATTAAAATGACCGACATTAATTCATTGCCGCCTTTGACAAAATGAGTCAACAAATCGGCAAGCTTAAACTTTTGAAACAGAAAATAAATAACAGTGATAATCATGGTAATCATCAGCGACTCTAACATAACACCAAGCGCATCGCTACGAAGAAACGCATCAAAAAAGTTTTTTGCTCCTCGATGTCCATCCCACCAACTGAGAAATAACGTTAACACTAGCACAATCGAAAGCGGAATGATTAAGTTCCATGGTCTTACCGGCGTATCTTTTTCAAACGCTCGCGGACACGATTCCAACCCTTCTTCTCCTTGTTCTTCGTTCGGATTGGTTGACTCCTCACTGGCAAATTCGACGGCTTCCTGCTGATTCCATCTTCGGATTCCAGCAGCTGCCCTTGCTCTCTCCTTGCTTGCTTTCGCTTTTTTCGAATATTTAAAAAAGCTGTAATACAGCCCTACAATAATGATTGTAAACGAAAAAAAGTTAAATGGAATGCTTTTGACATAAACCGTATACGCCTTCGCGTCAATCCCCGCTGTTTTTAGTGCCTTATCAATGACCGATACCATATAGCCGACAAAAGCCGTCGCTAACGGAATAAGGGCGACAACCGGATTCGATGTCACTTCAATCGTAAATCCAATTTGCTGGGAAGACAAATGCAGACGTTTTTTTAACGCCTTCATAATAGGAGCGATAGTCACAATACGAAAATCAGGATCACTAAAGGTTACCATCGTGGAAATCCACGTTAATAGCAGCGCGCTTCTCGCCGTTTTTACTTTTTTGCCGACGAGATGAACAAACCCTTTAATACCCCCTGTATATTTAATCATACTAATAAGTCCAGCAAATACATAAAGAAAGATGATAATGCGAATATTATTCGTTTGCATGACATTATCAACTGTATACGATAACATTGTTTTAATACCACCTAGCAAGCTAGGCTCGATTAAATAACTGCCAAGTAACAAAGCGACAAACAACCCCGGAATCACTTGCTTCGTCCATATCGATAATGGAATAACAATTAAAAAGGGGAGTAGTGCTTTCCAAGAAGGTTCCATCCTGCCACACTCCTTTTCTTCATACATCTACCCCTTAATATGCATAAGAACTGTATCATCTATTCCCCTTTGTCCTTAGAAAAAAAGAAGGCTGTCTTTTTCAGACAACCTTCCCTCCTTAGCTGACGTGTTGTTTTGCTTGTTTTAGCGGCATTAGCGACAGTGTATGAATAGTAATTTCCGGCTTGGTACCAACGCGAATGTTCACTCCTGTTTGCCCTAGCCCTTCGCTAATATAAAACGGTTTCCCATCGATTTCATGATATCCTTTAATCATATTCATCCGTACTAGTTTCCCCATCTTAACAAGATGGTATGGCTTCGGCCAATGAATTTGTCCCCCATGAAAATGGCCGGATAACAAGTAATCAAAATGATAGTCATGCATATGAAGAACGATATTCGGGTCATGCGTTAACACGAGGTTCAACCCATCTTTTACGTTCGCATACGCTTTTTGTAAATCGCTTCGTTTCGTACTAAAATCGTCAATCCCGATGATATTGACCGTTTTTCCGTCCACAAAAATCGTTCTCGTCTCATTTTGTAATAGAATGCAGCCATGTTGCTCTAATGTTTTCTTTAATGTTTGAAAATGCTGTCCCCGCAGCACATAATCATGATTGCCGAATACCGCATATATGCCGTAAGCCGGATTTAGTTGTTGAAACACGTTCAAGTACGGAACTAACTTTGGAATGCTTTTCTTCCGATCAAGAAAATCTCCCGTTAAAGCGATAAGATCAATGTGTTCGTCCTTTAACTTATTATATAAATAGTCAGGAGAAATCGATAAATTTTCTAAATGAAGGTCTGACAAGTGTAAAATACGAATGACATCTTGATCGTTTTGACGTACATTCACAGTCACTCTATTTAAAACCGCTTCGTACGTATTGCGGTTTGCTCTATACACAAAATATACAAGAATGCTAGAAACTAGAGTAAAAAATAATACCATTGTTCTCCCTCCCTTTTACCATTATAGTAAACAGGAAGAGAGAAAACATTGGGAATTACTGGGTAGGTTGGCAACCGTACAACCGCAACAATTGTTGTTTCGACATAAATAAATATTTCGGTGGCCTCCGCATACTATCGAAACGAAATTGAGAAATCCAATATATCGGAAGAAACGCCGTTTGTTTGAACCATTGATAGAGCGGATTCACAATAGAAAACGTCTCGAACCCCAGACGCTCGCAACCTTTATTTAATGCTGTAATTCCAACAATGCCTTTAATTTGAGCGAATTGTTCATGATTCCGAAGATATGTCGCCAGATGAGGCAAGCCATTTTTTACTTGTTTGTAAATGTAGCGTCCCTTTTTAATTTCACTTTCGAAACGAATAAGCTCGCGAATTAAACAAACATTATGCAAATGAATCTTTAAAAGAAGATCGTTTTTTTGAAATTTCGTACCATCCGATAAAATAACGTCCCTTCCTTTATATTTCGTTACACGAACGCGAAAAATATGCCGATTTTGATCCGGGTCTTCAATATATTCTAACCTTGAGCAAGCATAGTAAATCGGGTCGAATATCCCCCAAACAGCAACAAAACATTGCCTCACCTTTATCATAACATGTTCTCCTTTTTTCTTCCTCGTTATTCGTTTACATTATGAAACAAAAAAGGGCAATTTATGATTGGTAAAATGGAGCATAAAAAACACGCTTACCGCTACGCTATTACAGGGCATCATCAAACGGGCGACGCGTTAAAAAGAAGGGCTGCTGGCGCTTGATTCACGCCTTCAATACTAATCTTATCATCGTGGTTAGGAAAAGGAGAAACGATCATTTCCATGTTTTATCTACAGTGGATTCATCGCTTTCCGAAGACATACAGCGTATTATATGTCGTTCGTGGAAAAATCCTTTTCACAGTATGAGATGCTTTTTTCTTCGTCATATCAAAAGCATCGTTCATCATCCAAAGCCAAATGCCATTATTTGTACTCACTCTTCTCCCCTCTTACTTAGTAAACCAGTTAAAAATGAACAGAACATTACCGTTCCCGTTGTCAATGTATACACTGACTATTTTATTCATCACCTTTTGAGAACGGAAGCAATCGACTATCATTTCATCGGCTATCTATATATAAAAACACAACTGCAGGAAAAAGGGCTCCAACCGAACGAATTTTTATCACCAGCATCCCGATTCATCCGTCCATTGTCAAAGGTGCTCCCAAAAACCGTCCGCATCACCTCGTTACCATGGATTAATTGCCAGCAGCAGCCTTGGAATCGGCACATTTCAGCACATAATAAAAAAATTTCCTCTGACGCCCCGATTGACTACTATATGCTGTGTGGAAAAAACAGGCGATCATACGAGCAATTAAAAGTCCTTCACCACCCGCGCATCATTCCGATTTTTTATATTTCGTCATGGGAGGAAATGAACCAGTTATATAATGAAGTTGATTTTACGAACTGTGTTCCCATTAGAGAAGGTTTATTTAAAAGATTGCCGATCTTTATTTATCATACCCACCTCGGTCAAGAAGATGAAACTTGCCTCTGCTTAATCAACTGCAAATCATTTTTGATTCCGTAAATGGGTGTATATAGAAAACATTTCCTTGGCACTCATAGATATTCTCCATTCATCAATATTGGCTCACGACTTTAACAAAGCAGAGGAATACCATAGCCATCTTGTTCCGCTAGAACAAGCAAAATTAATTTATGAGTGGCTATTATGAAAAAAGGGCTGTCCAACCGAAAGGACAAGCCCGCGTTTTATCGGCGAATATTGACCGTTGTGAACACAAATTTATCATAACGGTGCCTTGAAAACGAATATTCAAAGGGCATCCCATTATTTAAAAAACCGACTTGCTCTACTTCCAAAACCGGATCATCCAGTGCGCATTGCAAATATATTTGATCCAGTTCATTCGGTTTCGCTGCACGAATTTTCCGATGTGATCCAGCAATGGTCAGCCCTAGCTGATGCGTAATGTAATTGTAAATGGACGAATGAAGCACATCTTCGTTGAGGCCTGTAATTAAGTTCGTCGGCATATATGTTCGTTCAATAACATAGGGCTTACCATCGACATTACGAAGGCGAATCAAATGATACACAGGCGTATTCATATCAATCGATAAATGAACCGCCACTTCCTCTGGCGGAAATAACACCTCAAATGTAATGATTTTGCTTGTAATCTTTCTTCCTTTTAAAAGATTCGTTAATCCAAGTGTTTCATTGCTGACGACGTTCACTTGACCGTTCAAAATTGCTGATTTTACAATAAACGTTCCATGTCCGCGCTTGCGATACAGCAATCCTTCCGATACAAGCACATCGAGCGCACGCTTCATCGTCATTCGGCTGCAACCGAATTCTTGAGATAACGATAACTCATCCGGAATCGGCTCATCCGGAGAGTAAATCCCCTTCCTAATTCGATTACGAATTTCATTGGAAATTTGTTCATACTTCGACATATTGGTCATCCTCTACATCACAGTTTTCACAATCCTATTTTTATTTTAATTTTTCCTTGTCACAATCACAAACCCTTTGCAAAAAAGAGGTTATCCCTAAGATGAAGGGATAACCTTATCATCATTTAAAACCCATTGTTCTCCGAAAGCTCTTTAAACCAGTATCCGCTCTTTTTAATTGTTCGTTTTCCATTTTGCTCAAGGTCAACGGCGACAAGCCCATAACGATTTTTATACGCATTCGTCCAAGACCAGTTATCCATAAATGTCCATAGATGATACCCTTTCACATTCACGCCTTCTTCAATCGCTTTATGCACCCATTTTAAATGTTCGCGAATAAATTCAATTCGGTAATCGTCTTGGATCACCCCGTTCTCATCGCGGAACCGCTCTTCCCCTTCAACTCCCATGCCGTTTTCGGAGATAAAACATTCAATATTATTGTAGTTTTCCTTTATATTGATGAGAATATCATAAATTCCTTTTTCGTAAATTTCCCAGCCGCGATACGGATTCATTTTCCGTCCCGGCATCACGTAATAATCGAAAAATCTCTCCGGCATAAATGGTGCTTCTGGATTCGGAAGATGTTCCTTCGCTTTTACCCGTCTGGGTTGATAATAATTAATTCCGAGAAGATCAATCGTATTTTGTTTGATTAATTCCTTATCTTCTTCTTCCGTTACCGGCAAATGCCCATGTTCGCGTAAAAGTTCGACTAAATCTTGCGGATATTCCCCTGTTACTGCCGGATCTAAAAAGCTCCGATTGAAAAATAGATCAGCAATATGCGCAGCTCTCACATCAGCAGGATGAGCGCTTCTTGGATAAGAAGGAGTTAAGTTTAAAATAATGCCAATTTTTCCATCTTGGATATTCATCTGTTTAAACGTTTGAACCGCCTTGGCGTGAGCAATGATCGTATGATACGCCACTTGAACGGCTCTTTGAAAATCAACGACATTTGGATAATGAAAATCGTACAAGTACCCGCCTTCCACAGGAACAATCGGCTCATTATGCGTAAACCATTTTTTTACCCGATCACCAAACAACTCAAAACATATTTTTGCATACCGCACATACGCATCGACGACGTTACGGTTTTCCCATCCGCCAATTTTTTGCATCGCCAGCGGCATATCAAAATGGAATAAGTTCACAAACGGTTCGATATCATGGATAAGCAATTCAGTAATAACATCATGATAAAATTTGACCGCTTCCTGATTCACTTCTCCGACTCCATCTGGAATGAGCCGCGACCATGAAATGGAAAACCGAAACGAATTATGTCCTACTTCTTTCATTAGAGCAATGTCTTCTTTATAACGATGATAAAAATCCGAAGTCACTTCAGGACCGACACCGTTAAAAAAACGGTTCGGTTCTTTTTCATACCAATAGTCCCAAATGTTCGGCCCTTTGCCACCTTCTTTCGCCGCTCCTTCAATTTGTGTCGCAGAAGTTGCACTTCCCCACCAAAATCCTTTTGGAAAACGGAAAGAGATTTCCTGATTCGTCCGTTGCTTCATCTTCATCCCACCTTCGTTTAAGATGCCTGTTTCGCTGACTCTTCTTGTTCTTTTTGCACATTCATCCGGTCAATAAATTTTAAGAACGGGAACCAAATGATCAATACAATTGCAAAGTTCACAATTTGTAAGAGTCCTCCTGCTAACGAGTTGGTCGCCATAATACCATTGATAAAGATCGGTACCGTCCACGGAACCGTCACTCCTGTTGGCGGCGGTACAAGACCGGAAGACATCGCCAAATACGTCACAAAGGTAACGACCATTGGTGCAAAAATCCAAGGAACAAGAATGAGCGGATTCATCACGACAGGTAAACCGAAAATAATCGGCTCATTGACGTTAAAAATTCCCGGTCCAAGTCCTAGTTTTGCCACTTGTTTCATTTGCTTACTTCTCATAAAAAATAGAATCGCAGCAATAACAGCAAGGGTCATCCCTGTCCCGCCCATGCCAACTGTATAAATTTCAATAAATTGTTTGCTAATCACATGAGGAACTTTTCCCGTTTCCGTATACGCGTTCAAATTTTCAAGAGAAAGTGTATTCCAAATCGGGTCCATAACAGAGTTGATAATAATTTGACCATGCAAACCAAAAAACCATAAAATTTGTGTAACAAAAATCGCAATGAGCGTTGGAATAATACCGCTTCCCAGTCCAACTAACGGCGCTTGAACAAGCTTATAAATGACGTCATGCATATTTGTATGGAACGCTTGCGTAATCACAATATTTACAACAAGAAAAAATGTCAGTGTCACAACGGCAGGAATGAGAGCGGAGAACGATTTCGCAATCGCTGGCGGCACCCCTGCCGGCATTTTAATCGTAATGTTTTTTTGCACAATTGCCCGATAAATTTCTCCGGCAATAAACGCTGTAATCATCCCTAAAAACATTCCTTTTGCCCCTAATCGGTCAAGCGGAATCACATTTTGTACCGCTTCTTTCCCTTCCACATTGAGGATAAATGGTGTTAAAATAAAGAACGAAGCCAAGGCAATGGCGCCGCCAAATATCCCTTCCACATCATAACTTTTTGACAAGTAATAACCGATCCCAAACACAACAAAGATGGTCATAACTCCCATTGTTGATTGCGGAGCGACGTTTAAAATCGTTCGTAATGTATTTAAGCTGCCTTCGCTCATTACTTTGTCAAGAAACGGCAAGTTTGCAACAACAACCGCAATTGAGCCGAAAATCGTAAGCGGAAACGCTAACATAAACGCATCACGTAATACTTGCAAATAGCGGTTATTATTTAATTTTCCAGCAATCGGCAACAGTATTTTGCTCATTTTCTCAAATAACGATTGATTCATACGACCCGCCCCTTTTTAAAGGTTTCTTTCTTTCAATAACTCAATCAGCTCTTTCACTAATTCTTTCATTGATAACGTCGACATTAAGTGGTCCTCGGCATGCATTAATAATAACGAAAATTCCGTCTTTTCCCTGTTCGCTTCTTTTTGAACCAATTGAAAATGAATATGATGGGCGACACTCAAATCCGCTTCCGCTTCTTTCAATAGTTGCTCTGCTTCTTCTCTTTTTCCACCGCGGTATTCACGAAGCGATTGAATTACTTTGCTACGGGCATTTCCACTATGAAGAATCAATTGAAACGCAATTTGTTCATTTGTTAAATTTTCTAGCTGTAACTTTTCCATCTATTCTTCCCCCATTAATGTTAACGCTTGTTCATACGCTTTTTTTCCATCTGCCATGCCATATGCCATCATATCAATCACATCAACAGGAATCCCATATTTTTCTGCTTCTTTTTGGAGCTCACCTTTCAAAAAGCTCATCTGCGGGCCAATTAATACCACATCCGCTCTTTCCATTTCCTTTTTCGCCTGATCTTGTCCTACCGCCCAAATTTCCACTTCATCCCCGATTGATTTTGCATACTCCTGCATTTTGGTAACTAGTAAACTAGTAGACATTCCTGAACTGCAAGCAAGAAGAATTCGTTTCATCTTCATTCAACCCCTTTAACATGCATTTTATGATACCGCTTACAAAATAAATTATTATACATATTTTAAAAAATGTCTAGTCATTTATGTAAAAATATCTAATTTTTCATTCTATTTATCTATATTTTTACAAACATATCTTTACATGTCTCCTCGATAATTACTGATTGAAAATCCTAGGCATTATCAAAGCGCACATCCCATCATTCATAAAATAAAAAATCCCCACCTAATATAAGGGATGGGGAGCACCTATGCCCGAAACCGAAAATGGGCATTCATCTGCCCTTGTAACATCTTTTGGCGAATTTCCTTTGTCATTTCGTTGCGAATCTCTCGCGTTGTTACTCCTTCTTCTCGCTTATTCGCAATATCCATTAACTGCTCGACATCCGCAAACGAGTATTTGCGAATCCCTTTTGAACGATCAGGAAAAATTAGTTTCCGTTCCTCATAATATCGGATTTGCCGTTGTGATAGCCCCGTTAATTCACTCACAATGCCAATGGAAATGACTTTCTTAAATTTGTATGAATCATCATAAGCCATATGCTTCACCTCTTTGTTATTTTTTCTAACATAATTATACGGAATTTTTTAAAATTCCGTTACCGTTTTGTCAAAAAAATTAACAAGTTTTATATTTTTGTGTAAGAAGATATAACAAAACAGATGCCATACCAAACAAAGCATCGTATACTTAAAAATAAAAAGGAGTGAAAAAATGGGGAAACTCATTCGAACCGCGATTATCAAACAGAAACAATTTTATATTTATAAGCTCCTGAAAACAGGCCTGTTTCCAGATGCCAATGCACTTCGACAGTGGACGGTTAGCGAATTGCGCCGCGAATATGAGCGATATGGATTACAACAAAAAAAGAAACGGGGGAATAATTGATGGATCCAAAAGCTCTTGAACTGGCAAAGCGAATTGTTGAACTCGACTTACAGCGCGATGCTGTTTTTGAGCAACTGATTTGTTTAATCGGCGACCGTGCTTATGAAGTATTGAGAACGATACAAAATCATGTATAGTGTGAAAGGGCAGTTTTACGCTGTCCTCTTTTGTGCTCTCACTTTCCTGTATTCTCTCAGGGAATTAAGCTCTTGTCGACGTAAGATCGACACAAAAGCTGATTATAAGAATTGTTCCATTTTTATCCATAAAAAACAAGCTCTTCTACTCAATAAAACATAATTACACAATATCTTAACAGGACAATAAAGCCGCCGGATGACAAAAATCGCTAAGTTCCCTTTACCGACTGCATTTGATCATTTTTGATGATCTGCTTACAACATTCGATTCGCTCTTCCAGCGCTAATATAATCGATAGTCTCGTGTACTCTTTTTATGTTTGCGTTCGATTTGTTGCAGTTCCCCACCTGACCAAAAGCACACGCTGAATCATTTCCACAGTTAACTCACCGGATCTGACTGGGATCCAGTCCCATTGAAACAAATTTTCACATTCAATCACAACACCATCGTATGGCTGTCGTGTTCTTTGATCCACGTTTTAAACGAAGGAACTGTCATTTTCCGAACAAGTGCTTTTTTCACTTTGGGCCCAAATAGGTTCGCTCGTAGTCCCCCCTACACCCCTTTCTATTTATATAACAGCTCTTATTTTTATGAGAGGACGTTGTCGAACAATCCAAGATTCTAATGGTTACAGTTTTTGTTGTAAAATAGGATTGTATAAATATATTGAATATTCAAATATTTTTGGTTAGGAGGGAAAACATTATGGATCTCAAAGTGGGCGATGTCTTTACATGGAAACGAACATTTATCGATAAAGAAACGTTGCAATTCGCCGGACTCTCAGGTGACATGGGAAGACATCATATAGAACGTGATGAAAAAGGGCGGCTTATGGTTCACGGATTGTTTACCGCCAGCATCGGCACAAAAATCGGTGGGGATTTGAACTACATTGCAAAAGAAATGAACTTCCAATTTCTTCGACCTGTATTTACGGGGGACACCATTACATGCGAATTAACAATTACCGAAGTCGAAGAGAAAGAAAGATACAAACAAGTCGCTGTAAAATCGGTATATCGAAACCAAGACGGAAAAGAAGTGCTAGTTGGAACAAGTAAAGGAATCATTAAAAACGAAATGTAGCTCCTTCAAATGTTTCCAACAATAAAGGTCTGTTCCCCTTGTCATTTCACCGTAAAGGAGCAGACCTTCTTAATTATTATTTATTTAAAATGTCCTTTTATCTTGGTTCCGCTACAACACCATCAAAAGCGGCTCGATAAATCGCTCTTATATCGTCTTCTAACAATGGCAAAGGACTGCGCGCTAACAGCCGTTTTTGCTTCACCGCATCTTGTGTTAAACGCTCTAAAGCTGTTTCCGGTATATGAAAACCGCCAAGCGTTCTCGGAATCCCTACATCACGCACAATTCTTTCAAGTTCCTCAACACATCGATAAGAAGCTTCCTCCTCAGAAAGATAACTAGAATTTCCACCTAAAGCATTCAAAATATCAGCCATCCGCTTCGCACAACTCTTTCGAATATATCCCATTACATATGGAAGCAATACCGCATTCGATTCACCGTGCGGAATATGAAATTGCCCGCCTAACGGATACGCAAGAGCATGAACACCGGCGACACCGGCATTGAAAAACGACAAGCCCGCTAGATAGCTGCCGTTGCTCATGTCGATTCTTGCTTGTTTGTCATTCCCATTTTCGACAGCCTTTCGTAAGGAGCGCGCAATAAGGCGAATGGCTTGAAGCGCTAGGCCATCCGTCGTCGGACTTGCATTGACGGAGACATATGCTTCCACCGCATGAGTCAATGCGTCAATTCCCGTTGCCGCGGTCACGCGAGGCGGAACAGAAACGGTCAACTCCGGATCAACAATCGCCACATCGGCTAAAAGATAATCATGTGTTACAACATCTTTCGTTGTATCTAAAGAAAGAACGGAAATGTTCGTCACCTCAGAACCCGTTCCTGAGGTAGTTGGAATCAATATTTTCGGCAATCCTTTTTTATGCACTTTTTTCGTTCCGGTCAAATTCAGGTAATCAGCAGCCGGTCCCTCATGTACCGCTAAAACCGCCGCTAATTTCGCCAAATCCATGGCACTTCCCCCACCGACGCCAATAACCATATCAAAACGTCCTTGGCGGGTAAATGAAACTAATTTCTCTCCAATTTCTAATGGTGGTTCTGGAACGACATCCGAATAAACATAGACATCATATCCTTGTTCTGTAAGAGGACGGATAACCCGTTGAACGAGACCGATTTTCTCAAGTACCGGATCTGTTACCACTAATATTTTCTTCGGGGAAAATTGTTCGACTTCAGGAATCAATTGCTCCAATGATCCCCATCCTACATAGTTCAGCGGTGTAAATACAATTCGTGAAACACTCAATTCGCTCCCTCTCCTTTCTTACTCGTAGTATCCTTCCGTAGATTTACGGAACTTCTTAAATTGTTCAGAATCATGACCAAACCAAACTTGCGAATTCGTTTCTTTAGCGATTTGACGTATTCTTTCCACTGTATTCATATAGCCGAGAGAGTCATAAATAATGCCCGGCGGCTTAATCGGTGGCCCATAACTTTCCGCTGTATAAATCGCATCAGATGCAAGAATAATCCCACCTGTTTCAGGCAATTCCACATGCAGTCCAATCATTCCCCATGCATGCCCGCTTCCAAAATTCAGAACCTTAATTCCCTCTGCAAGAATAATATTGTCCTCATGCCGCTTCACTGTACGCCATTGAAGATTATTTTTAATCCACGCATCAATGTCTGCCCAAATATATGCGCCTTCCTTTTGATTGCGAGCGTAACATTGAAGTGTACCGTTAAGCTCATCTTCATGTACAATAATCGTTGCATTTGTAAACATTTCTAAACATCCCGCATGATCTAGGTGAAGATGGGAAGCAACGACATATTTAATATCTTCCGGTCTTACTTTTAACTCCTCTAGCCGATTGTGAAGATAGCACTCTTCATTTGCCGTCCACGGAAACATTTGCTGTGTAGATTCTGCCCACCGGCCTTGTGGTCCCATCGAATTCGGATTACAAGCAGTATCAAAAAGAATTTTTCCTTCCGGATGATCGATCAAAACCGTATAAATCGGAAATTCTACGAATTCGGTTTGCGCATTCGGATTGTGAATTGTCGCTGGATTATGCATTGCAATCATCCAGTTTTTATCCATTCTCATCCGTCCATTATCCATGACATAAAGCCTTGGACGCGGTTTTATAATATTTGACATTAAAAACTCCTCCCCTAATCGATTTTTGAAATAAACTTTAATTCTGTCATTTCTTGTACAGCATATTCCCTCTCATACCCGTAACCGCTTTCTTTTACTCCCCCATAAGGCATATAGTCGACGCGAAACGTAGGGATGTCATTGACAATCACAGTGCCAGATTCAATCCGCCGCGCTGCATATAAAATATTGGCTGTATAAACCATGTGCAGAAGCATTGAGCATTTCGATAGCCTCTTGTAATTCTCAATACGGAACGACGAAACAACCGGTGCAAAAACTTCCTAGCACGAAACCGCCGTATCCTTCTTTACATCAAGCAAATCGTTGGAGAATAAATCGAACCGTTTCTTTGGGTATTCACTCTCGCCCCTTTCTTTTTTATTCATCCAATAATAATGCAAATACCGTGCCAACACCAATAATATTCTTAAAATATGAAATTTTAGAAATATATATAATAAATATGGTGAAAAAAATCACCATAAAAAGGAGAATCCTAAAAGAACACCGAATAGGCTTAGTAGTGATTTTTTTCACCACATGTTGAATTTTTTCACCACCAACAAAAATAAGGAGGGCCTCTATATGAAGCAAATAATCATAGATCCTCATATATGGGAAAGCATTTTTTCCTCTATCCATAACGCGGTCATTGTTGTAGATCGAAACAGGAAAATCTTATTAATCAATTCCTCTGCCAAAAAACTTCTCCAGATAGAAAACGAAAATTGGGAAGGAAAAGATATACGTGATCTGATTCCAAGCACCCAGCTTCCTCATGTGTTAGAGAGTGGGACAAGTTCGATCGGGGTAAAAATGAACATCGCGGGACGCCAATGTCTCGTCAATCGAACTCCATTGTACCGAAACATCGAATTAATCGGAGCGATCGGTGTCCTCCAAGATATATCGCAAATGGAACACTACCATTCTCTGTTTAAGCAAATGGAAACGATTATCGAATTTTCGACAGATGGCATTTATGTCGTCGACCAAAACGGTATTACGATCATGGTAAACTCCGCTTACGAAGCCATTACAGGGTTCCGACGAGAAGAACTTGTCGGAAAGCATATGTATGATTTGGTGAAAAAGGGATATTTTGATCAATCCGTTTCTCTTCTCGTTTTACAACAAAAAAAGCGAATTTCCATCTTGCAAAAAATCGGCCGAAAAAAGGATTTCATTGTCACTGGAAACCCTGTTTTCAATGAGCAAGGTGATATTGAAATGGTCGTAACAAGCGTTCGGGACATCTCTCATCTCATTCAAATGAAAACAGAACTAGAAAAGGCAAAAAGTTTCTCGAAAATGAGCCACCACCGCTATACGTTCTCCGTTGACGGCTCAGATGAGCAAATCGTTTTTCACAGCCCCTCTATGAAACAACTTTTTGACAAAGTTCAACAAATTGCTCCTTACCCTACTACTGTTTTATTAACCGGTCCATCTGGTGTAGGAAAAGAAGTCATCGCTAACCTTATTCATAATCTAGGTCCGCGAAAGGACAAGCCGTTTATTAAAGTAAACTGCGGGGCTATACCAGAAGCATTGCTCGAATCCGAACTATTCGGTTATGAAAAAGGGGCATTTACAGGAGCGCGGCAAGACGGAAAAATCGGCCTATTAGAATTAGCAGACAAAGGGACAATCATGCTCGACGAAATCGGGGAAATGCCATTATCGCTGCAAGTAAAGTTATTGCGGGTGCTGCAGGAAAAACAAGTGCAACGAATCGGAAGCCACAAAACGAAAAAGCTGGACGTGCGCATCATCGCGGCAACGAACCGAAATTTAAAAGAGCTGATTTCCCAAGGAAAATTTCGCGAAGATTTATATTATCGGCTGCAAGTCATTGAAATGTATATTCCTCCATTAGCTGAACGCCCTGAAGATATCGAACCGCTGCTTGACCATTACTTTTCCTTTTATTGCAAGCTCTACCGCATCGATAAACATTTATCTCCAAAAACAAAGGAAATTTTGCAGCATTACCACTGGCCGGGAAATGTAAGGGAGCTGAAAAACCTGATGGAAAATATGGTCGTTTCCGTCCCATCCCAACTGATCGAACCGCACGATCTTCCTTTACATATTTATGACCAAACGACCTCCACATTTCCGCTCACGCTCAAAGAACGGGTCGAACAGTTTGAAAGACGCCTCATCTATGAAGCAATCGAAAAACATACATCGCTGCGAAAAGCAGCACAGCAGCTAGGGATCGATCATTCCACGCTCGTGAAAAAACTAAAAAAGTGGAAGAAAGCTGAAAAAACGCCGCGCCGGCACTAATGTACCAGCGCGTTGCGTTCTTTCGCTTATCGTTCTAAACCTTCTTGAACGGCTTAAATCCATATTCACACTTATTCATCATCGTCATCCCGTTTTCCCTGCACTGTCTTTACTCCCAATACATCAAGAATAAATACAAATACAGGAATCCCTAAAATCAACCCCCATACACCAAAAAAGTGCTCTGAAAAAATCAAAACGATAAACGTATAAAAAACGGGCAAATTTGTCTTCGAGGACATCAATTTCGGATTTAAAACATACGCTTCCAGCGCGTGAACAACGGCGATCATAATGAGAATGTAAACGACTTTCATTACTCCGCCTATACTATAAGCAATAAAGCATAGCGGAAACAACGAAATGATTACGCCCGCAACAGGAATCAAACCGAGAAAAAAGATTAGTATCCCCAGCCCGAATAATTGTGGGAATTCCATCATCCACAAGCACGCTACCGTAATCGCCATATTAATTGTTGCGATGATGAATTGAGCCTCAATGACTTTTCCAAACGTACGGGCAAATTTTTTCCCGAAATATTCCAACTCATCATAAAAAGGGCTGATTTTGCTATATTTAAAACGATTCGTGAACGAAATAATCCGCTCTTTTTCCAGAAGGAAAAATAAACTTAAAATTAACGCAAGCAAAATTTGCAGACCGACGCTGCTAATATCGCTGAAATATTTGATTAAATACGTCATTCCAAAATTCAGATAAGTAGTAATTTCATATTGCTTCAGTTGCTCGATAATGTAATTAAACACAATATTATCTTTGGGCTTCGAATAAAATTCTGTAAGCTGTTTGATCAGCTGCGAAATCTCGTTAATAACGACCGGCAAATATTTGACGACGCCGTAGACAAGGATAGAAATGACCGCGGCATACAGTAGCAGCACAATAATTTTCCGATTGATGCGAATCCTTTTAGAAATAAAGTCAACAAGACCATTCATTAAAAAAGAAAAAATAAAGGTAAGCAAAATAATATTTAAAATACTTCGAACTAAATAGAGAATAAAAATTAAAATAGAAAAAATAACAATTCTCTTCCACGTCGATCTCTTGAAAAATTGCATGATTTCTGATCCCACTCATCCATCTCCTCATTACTAAATAGAGTTTTTACCACTATTGATTTTACCGTACACTCACAAAAAATTTAATAAAAATTTCTGCTATATCGAATTTAAACAAGCCTCTTTATTATTATCGATACACGAGAGGAAGAAAGCAAGCGGACGAATTCACTGATTTGCAGTTTTTTCTGCATCAGTGCAAGAACAAGGAGCCAATTTGCTTTCAAGATGACCTATGAGCGATGCACCCGCCTGTTCATATAAATTGTTTGCTCGAAAATGATCGTTTTCATAATGCCCTAACTTAAAGAGGAGTCCATCACTGACATAACAATGCGCCGGCACGAAATGCACCGGCGCGCATAGAAAAATTAGTTCCGAAATGCTTTTAACTTTTTTGTCATCTCTTTTGTTTGTGGATAAATCTCGCGGTAAATAGCAAATAACTCCTGGTAACGTGCTACCGCTTCTTTTTGCGGCTCAACAACAAGCTCTACCTGCTTAAACACATCCGAACATTGCTCGAGCGAATCAAACCAGCCGCAGCCATACGCAGCAATCATGGCCGCTCCTAATCCTGGACCTTGCTCATTTTTTAATTTTTCCACTGGAATCACAAATATGTCTGCCTGCAATTGCAGCCATTCCCTGCTTTTCGCTCCCCCGCCGATGGAAACGACTGACTCAACCGTTTTTCCGCTTGCCTTCATTATCTCTACCGATTCATTTAGCGAAAAGGTGATTCCCTCCATTACTGCGCGCGCAAAATCCCACTTCGTTTGCGAAGAGTCGATCCCGATAAAGGAGGCGCGGATATCGGCATCGGCATAAGGAGTTCTCTCCCCGACCAAATATGGGGTAAACAACAAGCCATTGGCACCAATCGGTGATTCATAGGCCCGTTTGACAATATCGGCAAACGGGACATTTTCCATAAACATGCGCTTCCACCAGTCAAAACTATACCCGGCGGCCAATGTCACCCCCATAATATAGTAGGCATTCGGCTTGGCATGATTAAAATAATGAACTTTTCCAGCAAAGTCTTTTTCTCCTGTTTGCTCGTACGCCAAAACGACACCGGATGTACCGATGCTGCACATCATACGCCCTTCCGATAAAATTCCAGCGCCAACTGCACCGCAAGCATTATCGGCACCGCCGGCAAAAACTTTTACATTCGTAGATAGTCCAGTTTCTTCCGCGATTTCTGGAAGCAACGTTCCGACATATGCCGTTGATTCGACTAAAGGAGGGCACAGCTGAACATCAATGCCAAGGACGTCGCAAATAGGCTGGCTCCATGTCTTATTTTTAACATCTAACAACAACGTCCCCGCCGCATCGGAATATTCCATCGCAATGTGTCCCGTAAGACGGAAACGGACGTAATCCTTTGGCAGCAAAAACGTATACGCACGCTCATAAAGATGCGGTTCATGCTTTTTCACCCACAACAGCTTCGGCAGCGTAAATCCTTCTAACGCACGGTTTTTCGTAATCGATAATAACGCTTCTTTCTCCACTTTCTCCTCAATTTCCCGGCATTCTTCCGTTGTCCTCGTATCGTTCCACAGAATCGCATTTCGCAGTACGTTCCGTTCCTTATCTAAAAGCACAAGTCCGTGCATTTGGCCGGAAAAACTCAATCCACCAACAGAGTCAGGAGAAACATGGGAAACTTCTAATAACTTTCTTAAAGCAACAATCGTTTTTTCTACCCAATCCTCAGGATTTTGTTCACTATATCCGGACTGGGGCTGATATAAGGGATAAGTTTCTGTCCACTCTCCCTTTACATTTCCATTCCGATCCACAAGCAGCGCCTTTACTGCACTTGTCCCTAAATCCACACCAATGACATGATCCAAGACTATTCCCTCTTTTCATCAACGGATTGCACAAACTTCAAGCAAGTATTGATTCAACAACGTTTTCAATCGTTCTTGTCTACCCGATTGATTTTGGATTTCCTCTAGCTGTAAAGCATATTCTTCCAATTTACGAAAATCCGCCGTTCCTTCCACAATTTCACGTCCAATTCCTTCTGTATAACTTTTGTACCGTTCTTCAATAAACTCATCAAAAACACGGTCTTCCATCAATCGATGAGCGACTTTTAATCCAACGGCAAAACTATCCATTCCAGCGATATGAGCGTAAAACAAATCTTCTGGTTCGAACGATCCTCTTCTTACTTTAGCATCAAAATTCAAGCCGCCACGGCCAAGGCCGCTGTTTTTCAAAATTTCATACATTGCTAGAGTCGTAGAATATAAGTCTGTCGGGAATTCGTCCGTATCCCATCCTAATAATGTATCTCCCTGATTCGCATCCACAGATCCTAACATTCCGTTAATTCGCGCCAATCTGAGTTCATGCTCAAATGTATGCCCAGCAAGCGTTGCATGGTTCGCCTCGATATTGAACTTAAAATAATCTTGTAGCCCGTATTTTTGCAGAAACGCTAAACCCGTTGCCACATCAAAATCGTATTGATGTTTCGTCGGTTCTTTCGGTTTTGGTTCAATTAGAAATTGGCCGTCAAATCCGATCTCTTTTGCGTAGTCAACCGCCATATGTAAAAAGCGCGCTAAATTATCAAGTTCCAGTTTCATGTCTGTGTTTAAAAGCGTTTCGTATCCTTCCCGTCCGCCCCAAAATACGTAGTTTTCCGCTCCTAATCGTTTCGCAATTTCCAATCCTTTTTTTACTTTAGCCGCTGCATAGGCAAATACATCAGCGTTGCAAGAAGTGGCGGCACCATGGACAAAGCGAGGATGGGTAAATAAATTCGCCGTATTCCAAAGCAGTCTCGTTTTGCTTGTTTTCATATATTCTTCAATCATGTCTACGATAATATCTAAATTTTTGTATGTTTCTTTTAATGTTTCTCCTTCTGGTGCGATATCCACATCATGGAAACAGAAGAATGGGACATTTAATTTTTCAAAAAACTCAAAAGCAGCCTCTACACGCGCTTTGGCTAAGTCCATTCCGCTGTATTTGTTCCATGAACGGATCATATTGCCTGCACCAAACGGATCCGATCCATCTCCCGTAAACGTATGCCAATACGCAACCGAAAAACGCAAATGCTCCTCCATTGTTTTATCGCCGACTTTTTCCTCAGAGTTATAGTATTTAAAAGAGAACGGATTTTTTGATTTGGGACCTTCATATTGAATCACATTGATGTTTTTAAAATACGACATGCTTCATTCCTCCTACATTTTATATTTCTAAAATAGCTGTCCTTTTTAGAGCATCGATTTGTGGCCAACTACTTTTTGAAACGACTTCGGCAAAAGAGTAGCCAACTAGAATCGCATCCTCTGATTTCGTCCCCCGATTAATGGATTCCAGGCAAACGGTCGATCATGTTCGACTATATAACGATTGATAGGTGTAATTAATCATCGCGATTTTGATATCCTCATCCGTCACCAACAAAGCACATTCGCCCAATTCACTGTTATAAAAGATACCATTATGACCACCGCTCGTGAGCCAACCAAAATTATCCTGTCGCTCAAACAACAAGGCATCATACTTATTTGTTGCCAAAAACCTCTTCTCCGCTGCAAATCCACCCCGATATCTTGAATTCCTTTTCACAGTATTTTCTTGAAACTCCATCCCCCTCCTTTTGAATGAAAGGTAATTACGCTTGTTGACTTTTGCTTGATATGTCAATCCAAACAGCAATAATGAGAATCAACCCTTTTACAATAAACTGCCAAAATGTTTCAATATTCATCATACTCATTCCATTATCAATACTCGCCATAATAAGGGCACCAACAATCGCACCCACAATATTTCCTTTCCCGCCCATTAGGCTCGTGCCACCAATAACACAAGCGGCAATCGCATCCAACTCATACATTTCTCCGCTACTTACAGCCGCCGCGTTAAGTCGGCTCGTTAAAATAATTCCAGCTACTCCTGAAAGCGCCCCCATTAAAACAAACACAGATAAAATTACTCTCTTAATGTTAATTCCTGAAAGTGCCGCGGCTTCAATGTTTCCACCAATCGCATAAATATATCGGCCAAATGGAGTTTTCAGGGTGATAAAAACGAAAATCGCAGCAAACAAAACAACAACGAGCATAGGAATCGGAATACCGTAATAGCGGTTTAACATGTAAACCAAAACAAGAATACATAACGAGTAAATGGTTACCTTCCCATAATCATTCATTTTTGTACGTACAGTTAAGCCTGTCGATTGCCTTTTTTTGCGATTCCAAGCCGTCCAAACATATAACAAAACCATACTGATGATAGCTAGTACATATCCTGGTACGTAAGGAAGATAACTATTACCAATTATTTCAAAACTCTCTTCCAATGGGGCAATTGTTTGTCCTTTACTTATCCCTATTAAAATCCCCCGAAAAATTAACATTCCTCCTAAAGTAACAATAAATGCGGGTACACCGCGATAGGAAACCCACCAACCTTGCCAAAGCCCTGCAATAGCACCGATAGCAATGGCGACAATAATAACCGAAACTGTTCCCCATCCATACCAGACTTGTAGAATCGCCACGATTCCACCTGTTAATCCGACTAGCGATCCTACCGATAAATCAATATGTCCAGCTATAATAACCAGTGTCATACCGATAGCAAGGATTGAGATCACCGACATTTGCATAAATAAGTTTGATAGATTCCGAGAAGATAAAAACTCACCTTCCGTCAACATACCAAAAATAAGGGCGATGAAAATTAACGCAATAACAAGCGTGTAAGAACGAAAGTCAAATTTCACGCGCAAGCCACCTCGTTCATTTGAACGAGCAACCGTTTGTGTAGAGACTGTACTTTTCACCTTTGTTTCCCTCCCGTTGCACAAGCCATTATTTTTTCCTGTGTTGCGTCTTCCCTAGAAAACTCTCCAACAATCGCTCCTTCCGACATCACTAAAATGCGATCTGACATTCCAAGAACTTCTGGTAGCTCGGATGAAATTAAAATAATGCCGACCCCTTGTTGCGCTAATTCATTGATAATTTTATATATTTCGTATTTCGCCCCAACATCAATCCCTCTAGTTGGTTCATCTAAAATTAATATTTTTGGGCTATTTAACAACCATTTACTTAAAACTACTTTTTGCTGGTTTCCCCCACTTAGCTGAGACACTTTTACTTCAAGGTCCGGTGTCTTTAATTTCATTCTTTTTGTAATTTCTTCAGCGCTTTTTATTTCTAATGCATGATCGATGATGTTCAATTTGGTAAGTTTCCTTAATGCAACAAGTGTGGAATTTTTAATAATATCCATTCCTAGCACAAGACCATATTTTTTACGATCTTCTGAAACATAGGCCATACCAACTTTAATGGCATCTGCCGGATTCCGAATAATCGTCTCTTTCCCATCAATAAAAACCGTTCCTTGTTTTTTTCCTTTATATCCGCCGAATAAGCTAGTGAAAAGTTCCGTTCTTCCCGCTCCCATTAACCCTGAAATACCGAGAATTTCTCCTTTTCTCAAAACAAACGAAACATCATCAATCACTTTCTTTCCAGTATCTACATTTATCACGGAATAATTTCTCACTTCCAGAACTGTCTCAGCAATCGGACGGGGTTCATACGGAAAAAGTTCATTTAACTCTCTTCCGACCATTTTCGTGATAATTTTATCTTCTGAAAGTTCCTCAATAGGATCGCTACTCACTGTTTGACCATCCCGCAAAACAGTAACGGTATCGGCTAACTCCATCACCTCGTTAAGCTTATGAGATATATAAATACACGTAACACCTTTTGCCCGAAGATCTCTTAAAATCGCTTTCAAAATATTGACATCACTATCTGTCAATGCTGCTGTTGGTTCATCTAAAATAATGATCTGTGTGTTCTTTGTAAGCGCTTTGGCAATTTCGATCAGTTGTTGTTTTCCAACCGTTAAATCACCGACTTTTGTTTCTGGATCAATATTTAAACCAATTTGTTTCAACCATTTTTGAGCTTCTGCATAAAGACGGTTCCAGTCAATCAATGTACCTCTCATGAACTCATGACCAAGAAACATATTTTCAGCAACCGTCATTTCTTCCACAAGCGCCAATTCTTGATAAATAATAGCGATCCCTGCATCTTGTGATTCTTTTATATTTCGAAACCGTACTTCCTCTCCATTGATCAAAATTTTCCCTTCGTACGAACCATACGGATATACACCACTTAAAATTTTCATTAATGTAGACTTTCCTGCACCATTTTCCCCGCAAAGTGCATGAATTTCGCCTTTACGCACCGAAAATGTAACGTTATTTAACGCACGAACACCCGGAAACTCTTTTATAATCCCTTTCATTTCTAAAATATATGGTTGCATACATCCCCACCCTACTAACAAAATTTTTAGCAAATGCTCGATTTTCCCTATCCGACTAATAGCTATACATGAACGACAACATAAAATAGATCTATCGATTACTGAGCATACCCATGATAAGCAACTTAATTTACATGCCATGGATACCAAAACATAAGTCGCTCAACTTCGAATAAAGTATGGTCTTGATGTATCACGGGCGCGGTGGGCGTTGGCTTTCCGGAACATTTTTATACACGTCATCATAGGAGTGAAATCCATCTTTAACGACAGTGTCGATAACATTCTCTTTATCTACCATAATCGGGTCCAGTTTAATAAATGGTACATCAACTTTACCATTGTTAACCGTTTGATCGGTGTCAGTACTTTCTCCTTTAGCGAGCTGAACTGCAACTTCCGCAGATTTTGTCGCAATACGCTTAATCGGTTTATAAACGGTCATCGATTGCGTTCCTTCAACAATTCGTTGAACGGCAGCTAAATCAGCATCTTGACCAGAAACCGCTACCTTTCCTGCCAAACCTTGAGCAGCCAAGGCTTGGATTGCACCACCAGCAGTACTATCATTTGATGCAACAACGGCATCAATCTTGTTGTTATTGGCAGTTAACGCATTCTCCATAATTTTTAACGCTTCAGATGCTTGCCAGTCTTTTGCCCATTGATCACCGACTACTTTAATGTCACCTTTATCAATAAGTGGTTTCAAAACATTCATTTGTCCTTCTCTGAACATTTTAGCGTTATTATCTGTAGGGGAACCGCCTAATAAGAAATAGTTTCCTTTCGGGACCTTTTGCACTAAATACTCCGCTTGCATTTCTCCTACGCGCACGTTATCAAAAGAAACATACGCATCGACATCAGCATTCATAATTAAACGGTCATAAGCCAATACTTTAACCCCTTCTTTTTTCGCCTGCTCTACGACTGGAGACAACGTCTCCGTATTGACCGCTATAATAACAAGTACATCTATCCCTTGAGATAACATATTTTGAATTTGTGATAATTGTTTCGCGCTATCGCCATTCGCAGACTGAACCAGTACCTCCGCTCCAAGTTCCTCTGCTCTTTTCACAAAAATATCGCGATCATGTTGCCATCTTTCTAGTGTAAGATCCGATACAGAAAATCCGATTCTAACTTTTTTATTTTTTCCAGATTCGTCTTCACCATTTTTGTTACCGTTTACATTTTGATTCGCAACATCCTGCCCACAAGCAGTCATCGAAAATACCAATACAAACAATAACAACATAGAAACAATAATTTTTACTACCCTTTTCAATTCAATCCCCCTCCAGAACAAATCTAAATTTTTTGAACTTTCGATTAAATTATACCATTATACACTTTGTTTGTCTAGTGAATAAACAAAGTGTATAATGAGTATATGGTAATCACCGTATAAAATATTGAACGGTTTAAACGGTTAGGTTACATTTATAAACAAGGTAAATAATCAATAAGGTGATGTAGATGAGGAAAATAACGGGAAATCAACATTTAATTAAGAAAATTAATAAGTCCCTTGTTCTTGACATGATAAAAAAACAAGGGCCTTTATCCCGAGCAGATGTAGCTCAACGCTCCGGATTAAATAAAGGTACTGTTTCTTCCTTAGTAAAAGAGCTAATAGATGAGGAATTCGTCTATGAAATAGGACAAGGAGAATCCAGTGGTGGACGACGACCTGTTTTATTATTATTTAATGAAAAAGCTGGGTATTCGATTGGTATTGACTTAGGTGTTCATTATATTTTAGGTGTACTAACCGATCTTCAAGGAAACATTATCAAAGAAAAAAGTATCACTTTCAATGATAAAACGTATGAAACTGTCATTTCGCTTGTAAAAGATACCATTCAATATTTGTTAAATGAAATGCCTGATAGCCGATATGGGTTAATCGGCATCGGAATTGGGGTACCAGGAATTGTCGACAAAGCTGGAAACATATTATTTGCTCCTAATTTATCATGGAAAAACATACCTCTTAAAAACGAAATTGAAAACATTTTTCATGTTCCTGTCATTATTGATAACGAAGCTAACGCAGGAGCGTATGGAGAAAAACGCCTCGGCGCTGGACAGGAATTTGATAACATCATCTATGTAAGTGCCGGGATTGGAATCGGGGTAGGTTTGATCCTCAAAGGAGAATTATACAGAGGATTAAACGGCTTCTCTGGAGAAAGTGGCCACATGATTATTCAAGTAGATGGAAAGCCGTGTAGCTGTGGAAGCAAAGGATGCTGGGAATTATATGCTTCTGAACAAGCTCTTCTTCAAGGAGCAAAACAACTACATACCCTTCCTTTAAAACAAGAGGAGCTTACATTGGAAAAATTACTAGAGTTAGCAACCAAACCACATAAAGAAGTGATTCAATTATTCAATCAAGTAGGCAGTTATTTAGGAATAGGAATCAATAATCTGATCAATACATTTAATCCCCAACAAATCATTATTGGTAACCGTCTATCTATGGCAAAGAATTGGTTAGAAAAGCCTATCAAGCAAGTAATCGAAGCATATACTTTACCATTTCATCAAACCAATTTAAGAATTGACTTTTCAAAATTATCGATTTATTCCACTGCATTAGGAGTCTCCTTTTTTGTCATTGAGAATTTTTTAAAGAGAGAAGAAGGGGCTGCTCTGTTCCTTTAAGTTAGTTAACTAACAAAACGGTGTGGTAAAACTATAATAAAAAATCAAAGTTGCGCATGAAAATATACATAATAAATAGCGGTTAAACCTATACCAACATGGTGTTTATCCGTTTAAATGATTGAATGTTTGCTCAGTCATTTTCCGAATTCCGTCTCCAGAAACAGTGGAATCACTCGACTATAACCATCTTTTCTCTCCTCACTATTCCGAGGATTGATGGGGAAAATAAAAAATTCGCATCTTGACAGACATTTTTGGTGTCATGCGCAGTGTCTCCGAGAGCAAACCAAACTCAATGCTCCATTCTTTCAATGATGGAAACTTACGGCCTGTAGTAGGCACCCTTTCGATTCGCTGTTATAAAGATATGCGGTATTGTGCTGTTGTACAGAGATATAATGATAGGCTTGGGAGTGAGTTTTTCCATCTGGCTTGAGAATCACAAAGACTGCTTCGGAGAGTTTGTACTATCGGAGATGACGACTCTCGAATACTGAGCTCTTAAGTCTTTGAGAAGTTACAGAAAGAAGCGGAAAATCCTTTTTCGTAAAACCAATATACTGGCATGTGAAAACACAGAAAAAGATAGTATGATCCCCTACAGAAAAAAGAGAACATTTGATATGATGTTCTACCTGTGAGGGGATTTTTATGGGCTAAGAACTGAAAAAACTTTTGCTCATATTCAGAAGAGCTGAAACGTGAAGTCGTTCGTTTGAAATTGGAGAAGGACTGGTCTTGTCGGCAGCTCAGTGAACGTTTGGAAATGAAGAGTGGTATGCCGACTGCACAATGGGGCAAAAAGTTCAAATGGCGAGTCTTTTAAAGATCAACGAAGTGTGGAATCGTAAACTTTTTTCGAGTTTAGAAGAGAAAAATTCTTATTTGAAAGCGCAGGTGGAATACCTAAAAGGGCGCCATCCAAATCTACATGGGAAGAAGGATCCTAAAAGCTGAAAGGGTTCCTATTATTGATGAACTACGAATAAAATATCCACTCTATTAAAAACAAGTAGCACAAGAACCGATCGAGAACATCAAAGAGCCTGGCAGAAGACCTTTTGTTGAAAGGGCATCTATTAGCCATTCATAAGTTACACCCGTACTTTGGATATAAACGCATGCGAGGGCATACTGATATAAGGTGTGTGGTGTTTTAAGTATCAAATCGGTGATTAAGTATCAAATCGGTGATTCGCAAGAAACGACTTTTCTGCAGACGAAGAAGTTCGGTAGTATTTCCTAATGTCCTAAACAGCGAATTCTATGCTGAGAATCTGTTCCAAAAACTTGTAATGGATATTACTTATATGCATGTGGGAAATATGTCTGCTTATTTGTTTGCAGTTTTAGATTTATATAACAATGAACCTGTATGCTCTCCCCCATAGTTGGGGCTCACCAATTGTAGTAGCATGTTCTAGTCTTCACTCCTTCATTCCATTGAACTTCAAGATACACAAAACGTTAATAAATTATATTTGTATACGGCCACGTTGGTTGTTGGAAAGACGCTCAACCTTGAATAAGTGAACTTTTGATTCCCTCGAATACAATACGGAAACAATAATTCGTTGAAATTACTTTCAGCAAGCAAAAAACACTGGGCTTGGATCAATATCAAACCCATCATGAACAAGCGATCATCAACTCACGTATATCTATTGAAGGATGGACCATTTGAGTAACTTGTCAATCGGTCTCGCGAGCTGAGATCGAGAAAATTTCACGATCTCATTGAGTTTATTTATGCGGAGTTCAACGAGGAATATGCCACTGGTTTCTGTAAAAAAACAGATACAAGTGGCATAAAGGTACCTTCGTTTGCTCTTTTGAAATGGTAATTAATACAATGAATTTTGCTCATCTACTTATTAACACCAAAGCCTCTAGCAATGAAATTTAAGAAATATGATTAAGGAAGTACATGTTCATCATTTTTAATAATTCCAAACTTATACTTCGTTACCGAAGAATATTCCTTATCTTTTTCTAAGATATAGGAAGGAAAATGAGGATGATGAATCGCATCCGGCAATCCTTGTGTTTCTAAACAAATTCCCAAGTACTTTCGCGACGGCACTCCGCGAATTTCATAATCATCTTTTAATTGATTTCCTGTATATACTATGACACCCACCTCATCTGTTTCAATTGTCAAGGTGCGGCCATTCTCCGGATCCCATAATATAATCTCATTATCATGATGAACGTTTAATAAAAAGGGATGATCATATCCTTGTCCCACAAGTTCTATTTGTGGATGACCAGAAATAACTCCTTCCTTTATCGTTCTTCCATCTCGGAAATCAAAAGGAGTATTTGTTACATCTAAAATGCTGCCGGTCGGGATAAATTCCTTATCTAACTCTAAAAATCGATCGCTTTTTATTTTTAAGAAGTGATTTAAAACATCTCTTTTTAAATTGCCACTTAAGTTAAAATACGTATGATTCGTAACATTCAGCAACGTGTTTTGATCGGATTTCGCGTAATAAGAAATACAAAGTTCGTTCTCATTGTTTAATGTATAAGTAACTCGTATGTGTACATTCCCTGGATACCCTTCCTCTCCGTCCGGGCTTACGTATAAAAATTGAATACCGATTTCATTCTCTGTTTCAATGACAGCTGCTTCCCATACAACATTACTAAACCCTTTGAAACCGCCATGCAAATGATTGTTGTTTTCATTTTTATATAATAAATACGTTTTGCCATCCAGTTCAAAGCATGCGTCTTTGATTCTGCCAGCCACCCGTCCAACAACAGCGCCGAAATAAGGAGAATACTTTAAATAGTCATCTAAACAATCAAATCCTAATACTATATTTTCATAGTTCCCCTTATTATCAGGAGCTATGATCTTTGTAATAATACATCCATAATTCAGACAAGTTATCTCGATGCCATTATCATTTATAATAGTAAAAGCAGTCACTAGCTGACTATCAATCTCCCCAAACTTTTCCTGCATAACCTTCATTCCTATCCCCTTCTCTTTTTAATAATCTCCTCAAATAAAGATATGAACTTCCTTTTTATAAAACTCTCTTAATCTCTCCATTTCCTCTAAACTAAAAGGAAGAAACATGTATCGCCTGTAAGTTATCTTCTACTTGCTGTACCGTCTTAAACCCTGGAATCACACATGTGACAGAGTCATGGTCTAAAATCCAGTGAAGAGCTGCTCTTGTCATATTTCCTCTGCCGTTTGCTATCCACTTAAGCTGTTCACTAAGCTCTACCCCTTTATGAAACTCAAGGCCTGCAAATGTTTCTCCTACATTGAAATGTTGTCCGTCGCGATTGAAACTACGGTGATCGTTTTCTTCAAATTTTTTGTCTTTTTTGAACTTTCCTGTCAGTAATCCGCTTGCAAGAGGCAACCGTGCAAGTATACCAACTCCTTGCTCTTTTGCTTGCGGAAGTAACTGCTCTAGAGGTTTTTGACGAAAAATATTAAAAATTACTTGCAAAGCCTTCACATTCGGATTTGTTAGACAAAATAACCCTTCTTCACCAGTCTCCACACTAACACCGTAATAACGAATTTCCCCTTCTTTCTGCAATTTATCCAAAACGTCAAACACTCGACCATCCTTCAACACTTTAAGCAGAGGACAATGAATGAGTCTGATTATAAATCGATCCACTCGAGCTGTAGCCGCTTCAAATTCGCTTCGCAGTACCGTCTAATTGCTTCCTCGGAATACTTCTTGAAAATCATTAATGTTTCCTGCTCGACAAAACTTCGTTGCAATATAAATTTCATCTTCCTTACCCTTTATAGCTTTTGCCAGAAGTTCTTCACTACGTCCATCACCATACACATCTGCCGTATCAAAGAAATTTACTCCTGCTTCAATCGCTCGATGGAGTCCTTTTAGCGATTCTCTTTCATCTGTTTTTCCCCATGATCCGCCGATCGCCCATGTGCCGAAGCTCACCTCGCTAATTCCATTTCTGTATTTCCTAAGCGACGATAATTCATGAGAATCCTCCTTTTTCCCTATGGTTCAACATTATCACTTTGCCGGTTTCGATAGATATACGGCACGCATCAATAACTCGCGCATTTTGTATAATACCATTCTCTGAATAGAGCGGTTGTCGTCCTCTTATAATACAATCAGAAAAATGTTCAATTTCTAATACATATTGATCAGCTGAAATCACTTCTTCCTTAATTTCTCCATCATCCGTCCGAATCACGATTACTCCCTTTCCTTCATGTAAATCTGGTCGATATGCCCGCGGCACCTCAATTTTCCCTTTCGTGCCAATAATGTCGTACTCATTTCTAGGGAACATCTCAAAACTACAGTCGAATAATGCATGAACACCATTTTTCATTCTCATCCATCCGCTTGCAGACATGTCAATTTGATAACGTTCATGACAGTTAGCTTGAACATACAATTCAATAGGTTCCGTACTTAACAAATTTCGAATCGAATGGACACAGTAACACCCAACATCGAATAAACTCCCTCCACCTAACTTTGCATCCATTCTAATATTCGTCTCCCGGTCATGCAGATAAAAAGAAAAGCTCGAACTCATCAGTTTTACATCACCAATTTCGCCTGAGGCGAGGATCTCCTTGACCCTCTGATGCTGAGGATGAAACTGATACATAAATGCTTCCATAAAAATCACATTATTTTCTTTACAAGCTTCTATCATTCGTCTTACATCCGCTTCACACAAAGCAGCTGGCTTTTCACAAAGTACATGCTTCTTATGTTCGGCCGCTTTGATTGTCCATTCGACATGCATACTGTTAGGAAGAGGAATATATACAGCATCAATATTCGGATCTGCAAGCAATTTTTCGTAACTGTTATAAGCTGTAGGAATACCTAATTGCACAGCCGCCTCATGCGCTTTTCCACTTCCACTCGCAATCGCTACTACCTCCGCATTCTTAGCACGTTGAATAGCAGGAATTATAGTCTCTCTAGCAATATTAGCCGTACTTAAAATCCCCCAACGAACTTTTTGTTCCATATTTCATTCCCCATTTTATTTATTATAATATTTTTCAAAAAATTTAAATTTATCTGTATAATCATACTAAAAGCAAACAACCAACTAATTTTGTACAAATAAAATAAACTTAAAAGATAGAGCTGAAAAAATTAATACCTACTATCCATCCTCTAAAAACCAAAAATTTGCATGTATAAAATTAACTAAATCTTACCATGGATCTCCTTTTTCTCAACAAAAATTTTCATCCCCTTAATAAAATGCATCTCCTATTTTGATAAAAATACGAAAATATTATTATATAAATATCCCCCTCTTCAACACCTCTACAATGGAGAACAGCCGTTCAATTTCTGCTAACGGTTTATGATTTGTGTCCGCGCTGTCTCTTTCGGTGGTTATACCAAATAGAATGCCATCCCGCTTCAGAGGTTCCAATAATATCATTTGTCCAAGAGCCCCAGACATAGAGAAGATTTTTAGGAGAACAGTTTACTTTTTTGGAGACCTCATGGAAAATTTGCGGATTCGTTTTTGCCATTCCTACCTCATCCGATAGGAAAGTTCCTTTGAAATATACTGTGTCAGCCTGAGAGACTTAATTTTATTGGACTGATGTTCGACAGGACCGTTCGTAATAATTCCGAGTTTAATGCCCATTCTTGCAAGTTTCATCAAGAGCTTTGGTACCACTGGAAACAACTGTATAAAATTAAGGGCCGATTCATATTGGAGTTGAAACCGCTCGGCTTCTTTATTGAAATAGTATTATAGTGCGAGTACAATTCCTTCGATTCGAAGCTCTTCTAAAGTTAATCAGCTTTGACTATATCTCTCCTAAAAATATTACAAAAATATCTGAATTTTTATATACCGATCCGATAGGAAGAGTCCTATGATGATAGATCGGAAATATTTTCTGAACCGAATCAGAAAAAGGCTTTTGGTGATCGTATAAAGTATCATCTAAATCGAAAAAATCGCTTTAATAAACATTTCTTCGTTCTCCCATCCCAGTACTAAAATATTTGTTGCCCCAAATCACTTCTTCATCTCAATCTAAGGTATCGTTTCCGTTTCGTTCCCTGATTGATAATATAGAAGACATGGACCATCAAAATTTTAGCCCATGTCTATTTTTCAATACATGTAAGTGATAAACCTACGTATTTTATCGATTTCTCCAAACCACTTCATTCCATCTTAATTCATTACGTATTGATTGCAGAGATGTGTTTTCATTGATTACTACACATTCAATCCCAGTCATTTCCGCCCAATCTTGTAACTGCTCTGTCGTTACAGCAAACGAGAAGCAAGTATGGTGAGCACCTCCTGCTGAAATCCAAGCTTCTGCTGAATCACGGAGAGACGGACGTGGTTTCCATAGAACTCTTGCAACTGGGAGTTTAGGCATGCTTTTTTCAGGTTTTACCGCGTCAACTTCATTCACGAGTAGACGGAAACGGTGTCCTAAATCAATCAATGAGGCATTCACTGCCGCACCGGCATCACCATCAAAGACCAGACGAGCCGGATCGGCCTTTCCGCCAATGGAAAGAGGATGAACTTCAAGTTTCGGACGAGTAGCTGCTATCGTTGGGCATACTTCTAACATATGAGCACCAAGCACTAATTCGTTTCCTAGTTCAAAATGGTAAGTATAATCTTCCATAAACGAAGTTCCTTTTCCATCAGCGATGATTTTCATAATCCGAACGAGTGCAGCTGTTTTCCAATCCCCTTCGCCGCCAAAACCATACCCTTCAGCCATAAGACGCTGAACGGCAAGTCCTGGAAGCTGTTTCATCCCGTGTAAATCCTCAAAGGTAGTTGTAAGCGCACTAAAGTTCCCCTCTTTTAAAAATGCTTTTAAGCCAAGCTCAATGCGGGCCTGTTCGCGAATGGATTCCCGCACAGGTCCTTCGTAAAGACCTTCAGGAACAATATCGTATAACTCGGCATATTCATCTAAAAGTTCATTCACCTTATTCTCCGGTACGTCCTTAATATACTGAACAAGATCTCCTATCCCGTAACCGTTAATCGACCAGCCGAATTGAATCTGAGCTTCGACCTTATCCCCTTCTGTTACGGCTACTTCTCTCATATTATCGCCAAAGCGGGCAACCTTTAAATGACGCCCTTCTGTAAAAGCGACAGCTGTACGCATCCATCCGCCAATCCGATGACGAACACTAGGATCTTTCCAATATCCTACAACCACTTTTCGCGAAATACTCATTCTCGCACCGATAAAACCATATTCACGGTCACCGTGAGCAGATTGATTCAAATTCATAAAATCCATGTCAATACTGTCCCACGGAATGTCACGATTAAATTGCGTATGGAAATGTAATAATGGTTTTCGCAGCTCGGAAAGACCACCAATCCATATTTTTGCAGGAGAAAACGTATGCATCCAAGTAATGATACCCGCACAATCATCATTGGCATTTGCTTCTATACAAAGTTTCCGAATCCCGTCAGGTGTTGTTACAACAGATTTAAAAACGACTTTAAACGGAATCACAGCATCACGGTCTAATTCTTCTGTTATTATTCTCGAATGTTCTTCTACTTGTTTCAATGCTTCCTCTCCGTACAAATGCTGGCTTCCGGTCACAAACCAAAATTCATATGGTTTTAATTCTAACATTAAAATCCCCCTTACAATCACAATGTATTAAACTTTCAATTGTTCTTCTAATTCGACCTTCTCTTTAATAGATTTTAGACGTTTCATCACGTTGTTTTCGCCGCGTCCGAAATAATCATGTAGCTTTGTATACTCTTGATATAATTTTTCGTAAATCGCAACGTTTTCAGGTATCGGTTTGAACGTTTCATCACGGACTTTTCCCATTTTTTTTGCCGCTTCCACAATCGATTCATACCCCCCTTTTTCTTTTCCGGCTGCAACGGCAGCGAACATGGCCGCTCCAATGGCAGGAGTTTGTTTGGAAGCCGCTACCTTGATTTCACGATGCGTGACATCCGCATATATTTGCATTAGTAATTTATTTTTTTGTGGAAGTCCGCCACAAGCATATAGTTCGTCGACCTTGACACCGCTTTCAACAAAAGCATCGATAATTTTCCGAGTACCAAACGCAGTGGCCTCCAGTAAAGCCCGATAAATTTCTTCTGGTTTTGTCTGTAAGGTGTAACCAATCATCAATCCGGTTAAATCGGTATCGACTAATACAGAGCGGTTGCCATTCCACCAGTCCAGCGCCAACAATCCTGTTTCTCCCGGTTTATACGCAGCGGCCCTTTTTTCCAACCATTCATGAACACTCACTCCTTCTTTTTCGGCCGCTTCCTTGACATAAGCTGGCACTCCATGTTCTACATACCATGCAAAAATATCACCAACTGCCGATTGCCCGGCTTCATATCCAAGATATCCTGGGATGATTCCGTCTTCTACAACACCACACATTCCTTCGGCGTGTTTCTCTTCTGTACCTAAAAGCATATGACAAATCGATGTTCCCATCGCCATCACTAATTTTCCTGGTTCTACTACTCCTACCCCCGGAACTGCCGCATGGGCATCAACGTTTCCCACGGCTACAGCCGTTCCAGGTAGAAGTCCCATCATCACAGCCATTTCTTTCGTTAGCTCTCCTGCTTTCGTTCCAAGCGGAACAATATCGCCGCGCAATTTCGTTTCCGTCAAATTTTCTAATCGTGGATCTAACGACCGAAAGAAATCTTTGCTCGGATATCCCTCCTGTTTATGCCATATCGACTTATAACCAGCTGTACAACTGTTGCGAACGATGTTTCCTGTCATTTTGAATACAACCCAATCTGTTGCCTCTAGAAAAAGATCAGTTAGATCATAAATTTCCGGGGCTTCATTTAAAATTTGCCAAATTTTCGCAATCATCCATTCAGATGAAATTTTGCCGCCATATCTAGGTAAAAATGCTTCCCCTCTTTTCGCTGCAATTTCGTTAATTAAATTTGCTTCATCTTGAGCAGCATGGTGTTTCCATAACTTCACCCAACTATGAGGATTATTTTTTACATCATGTCTAAAACAAAGAGGCTCACCAGAATCGTCAACTGGAAGCATCGTGCACGCAGTAAAATCGATCCCTATCCCAATGACATCTGCTGGATTTACTCCTGATGTTTCTAATACGGAAGGGACAGCCGTCGCTAACACCTCAATGTAATCTCCAGGGTGCTGTAAAGCCCAATCCGGCTCCAATGTCACATTAGATTCCGGAAGCTTCTCGTCGATGACACCGTGAGGATACAGAGTTACATGATCGGCAATTTCGTTCCCCTCAAGATCGACAAGGACAGCACGCCCGGATTCCGTTCCATAGTCAACTCCAATCACATATTTTTTCCCCATGTTAACTCCTCCTCGCCTCACTGTCCGTAGTAAGCGTTAACACCATGTTTTCTAAGATAATGTCTGTCTAATAAAGACTGATCAATAGGCTGAGTATCTGGATTTAGGTTATACGTTCTCGCTGCCATTTTGGCCACCTCTTCAAGAACGACCGCATTATGAACGGCATTATCTGGATCTTTTCCCCAAGCAAACGGCCCATGACCATTGACAAGCACTCCAGGTATTTGCATTGGGTCAAGGAGACTAAACGTTTCCACAATCACCTTACCAGTCTCCAGTTCATACGCTCCTTTAATTTCAGATTCCGTCAATTTCCGCGTGCAAGGAATTTCTCCGTAAAAATAATCAGCATGCGTTGTACCTAAAGCTGGAATTCCTTTTCCTGCCTGTGCCCAAATGGTTGCCCAAGAGGAATGAGTATGGACAATACCTCCGATATAAGGGAACGCCTTGTATAATACTAAGTGCGTCGGCGTATCAGAGGAAGGTTTTAACGTTCCCTCTACAACATTTCCCTCTAAATCAACGACAACCATATCGTCCCTTGTGAGTTGATCGTACTCTACCCCGCTTGGCTTGATGACAACGAGACCTTTTTCGCGATCAATTCCACTTACATTTCCCCATGTGAATGTAACTAACCGATTTTTCGGCAGCTGTAAGTTTGCCTCCAGAACAACTTGCTTTAATTCCTCAAGCATCTCCTCAACTCCCCATAAATAAAAATTCCCTCACCCCTATTATAATTTTGTACGTACAATTTTTCTACGATTTTTTTATATTGTTTGAACATTTTTTATATTCTTTTGGCTGACTCTCTGACAATTAATTCTGGCTTATAAATAATATCCTTTATCCCATCATCTTTTTGCTTCTCAATCATTTGGATCAACATTTCTGCTGCCTTTATACCCATTTCCTCTTTCGGATGGCGAATCGTTGTTAATTTTACTTCTGTGGCCGTAGCGAATGTGGAATCATCAAATCCTACTACCGAAATGTCTTCGGGCACAACCAGCCCCTGTTGTCTAATCACATCGAGTAATTTGATCGCTAATTCGTCGTTATAGCAAACAAATGCAGTCGGTCTTTCATCCTCTGGTTGCTGTAAAAAAAATCGAGCTATTTCTAAAGGTTTTGTTTCCTTTTCTTCTGTCGTATAAGAAATGAGATTATTGGTCGATAATGAAACCCCATGTTCCTGATGTGCCCGAATAAATCCTTTTAACCTGTTAACCCCTTGTAAATCGTCCGTTTTAAAAAATCCGGCAATCCGACGATGTCCTAAGTCAATGAGGTGATCAGTCAATAAAAATCCACCACCTTCATCATCCATTTTTATGTACGGACAACTCATTTCTAAATATCGTTCATTAATCATCACATAAGGAATATTCAAGTTATTGAGCGCTAAATAATACCCTAGGTTAGGATTTCCTTGGGCGCTTTTTGTCGGTTCAATAATTAGTCCACTCAAAGGTTGATTAATCATTGCCTCTAAATGTTCTCTTTCTCTTTCCTTGTTATTGTCTGTACTAGCTAATAATAACCTATAGCCTTTCTCTCGCAACGTTTCCTCTGCTCCTCGAACAATATGAGGAAAAATATAATCGGAAATATAGGTTGTCAATATTCCTACTGTTTTTATCTCTATTTTTCCGATCTGTTTCGGTTTAGAAACAAACGTTCCACTTCCTTGAATTTTATATAGCCATCCTTCCTTTTCTAATTCTCCTAATGCTTGTCTAACCGTATGTCGACTTAATTGGAATTGGCTTGCAATTTCATGTTCTGTCGGTATCTTTTCATCCGGACTCAATTTCCCCGAATGTATCCAAGATAAAATTTCCTGTTTTAGCTGAAGATATTTCGGAATATTTTTCTCTTTCATATTTCACCTCAAGCACAGAATAAGATATATAAATTTATTATAGCAGTTTTTATTTGTACGTATATATTTTGGTGAAAAATAATGATAGATATAAAACAAAGTAGTCCATTCAATCTCTAAACGTCTCATGTTCAACGTTCTCCCTGTCATGTCATTTTCTTAACGCTCGTTACCCAGTAAGTAAGAAGTGCTGATAAAAGAAGACCAAGACGATTGATCTTGGCCTCCTTTCTAAGAAATCGCATTGTTTTAGTTATGAATTATTGGTTTTAATTTATGTTTATGCAGCTTTATTTTTATTATAAATATCGAAAGCTACAGCAGCCAGCAGTACTAAACCTTTAATCGCTTGTTGCCAATCAATGCCTAATCCAAGTAATGACATACCATTATTCATGACTCCCATGACAAGACCGCCGATAATAGCACCGTTAACAGTACCAATTCCGCCGTAAGCTGATGCTCCACCGATAAAGCAAGCGGCAATCGCATCTAGTTCAAATAAATTCCCTGCCTTCGGTGTAGCCGCATTTAGTCGGGCGGCAAAAATGAGACCAGAAAGTGCAGATAAGACTCCCATGTTCACAAACACCCAAAACGTAACGCGTTTCGTCTTAATCCCTGATAGTTGTGCTGCTTTTTCATTTCCACCAATAGCATAAATATGTCGACCTATTACTGTTTTATTTGCTACAAACGAGTAAACGATAATGAGAGTAGCTAAAATAATCAAAATATTAGGAATTCCTTCATAAGTCGCAAGTACATAAGAAAATATATTAATGATCGCAACAATGGCGATTAATTTGGCAACAAAAGCCACTCTAGGACTTACATCAAATCCGTATTTTGTTTGAGTGTTTCTCTTTTTTATTTCAAGCCATATGAACACCACCGATAAAATAAACCCAACGACAAGAGTAAAAATATGAAGACTGGTCCCATGAAACAAATCAGGAATAAATCCTGAACTTATATTTTGAAATGATTTTGGAAAAGGAGCAATCGATTGACCTTCCAAAATCACCATCGTCAAACCTCTAAACAACAACATCCCTGCAAGCGTAACAATAAACGCTGGGATTTTAACATAAGCAACCCAAAATCCTTGCCATGCTCCTATAAAAGCTCCGAGTAATAAGGAAATGATGACGGTTACATACGTAGGTACATGATGCTCAACCATGAGAATGGCAGCAAGGGCACCTACAAACGCTGCGATAGAACCGACTGATAAATCGATATGCCCTGTAATAATCACTAGCATCATACCTATGGCTAATACTAAAATATAACTATTTTGTAGTATCAAGTTAGTGATGTTTAAAGGTCTTAATAAAATACCTTCCGTTAAAATCTGGAATAATAACATAATCAATACTAACGCAACAACCATACTATAGCTTCTCATGTTATTCTTAAAAATTTGTGTAAATGGTTGTGTTTTTTCCTCGTTTAGAACCATCTTCTGCATCGGTAATTGCATAGAGACACTACCCCCTCACTGTACTTTTTGTCATCAACTTCATGATATTTTCTTGTGTTGCTTCTTCCTTACTTAACTCACCCGTTATTCTTCCTTCGCTCATAACATAAATGCGATCGCACATTCCAAGGATCTCAGGCAGCTCAGACGAAATCATAAGAGTCCCTTTTCCTTCTTGAGATAGTTGATTCATAAGCGTATATATCTCATATTTAGCACCAACATCGATCCCTCGCGTTGGCTCATCTAAAATGAGAATATCAGGCTCTGCAAAAATCCATTTGCTTAAAACGACTTTTTGTTGATTTCCACCGCTTAATTTTTCAGTTTTTTGAAAAACACTCGGGGTTTTAATCTTTAATTTTTTTAGAAATTTTTCCGCTTCTATAATTTCTTCATTTTCATTGACAACAAATTTGTTCGATATTTTACGTAAATGAGCTAATGTGATATTTTTTCGGATATCTTCCATTAAAATGAGTCCATTTCCTTTACGATCCTCTGTAACATACGCAATTCCATGCTCAATCGCTTTTCCGACATCTTCTAAATATATTTCTGACCCATTTTTTAAAATTTGTCCGCTGATTTTTCTTCCATAAGACTTACCGAAAATGCTCATCGCTAACTCTGTTCTGCCCGCTCCCATTAAGCCAGCAATCCCTACTATTTCGCCTTTCCGAATGTAAAAACTTACATTGTTAATCACCTTACGATCATTATGAAGAGGATGATAGACATTCCAATTCTTCACTTCAAATATAACCTCTCCAATGTTAGGTTCTCTCTTCGGATAGCGATTCGTTAAATCTCGGCCTACCATTCCTTTAATGATGCGATCTTCCGTAACATTGTCCCTTCTCATATCTAAGGTTTCAATCGTCTTTCCATCACGTAAAATGGTAATGGAATCAGCAACTTTAGAAATCTCATTTAATTTATGAGAGATAATGACCGCTGACATTCCCTGCTCTTTAAACTCCAATAACAAATTTAATAAGTTCTCGCTGTCATCTTCATTTAAAGCCGCAGTAGGTTCATCTAAAATTAGCAATTTCACTTTCTTTGACAACGCTTTTGCAATTTCGACTAATTGTTGTTTACCGACACCAAGGTTCGCAACTAATGTATTAGGAGACTCATCTAGCCCTACTTTTTGCAGCAACTCTTTCGTTTTTACAATGGTTTCATTCCAGTTAATAATTCCTTTCTTCGCCTGCTCGTTTCCTAAAAAAATATTTTCTGCTATTGATAAATAAGGGATTAACGCTAATTCCTGATGAATAATAACAATTCCTAATTCCTCACTTTGTTTAATATCTTTAAATTTACATATTTCTCCTTTGAATAGGATATCTCCGCTATAGCTACCATAAGGATATACGCCACTCAATACTTTCATCAACGTCGATTTTCCTGCACCGTTTTCCCCGCAAAGCGCATGAATTTCTCCTTCTCTTACTTTCAAATTGACGTTGTCAAGGGCTCTCACACCTGGAAATTCTTTGGTAATTCCTCTCATTTCTAATATAAATTCAGACATTGTCCCACCACACCCCTACAATTGCAATAAATGATATAGTGATAGTCTTTTGAACTACCACTATACCCTTTATCATTATTTAGAAAGCTCTTCTTTTGTGTAATAGCCACTATCTACTAGTACTTTTTCATAATTTGAAGCATCGACTGAAACCGGTTCCAACAAATACGCTGGTACAACTTTTACACCATTGTTATATGTTTTAGTATCGTTAACTTCAGGTTTTTTTCCTTTCAGAACCGCATCCGCCATTTTGACAGCTTTCTTCGCCAATTTTCTTGTATCCTTAAATACAGTTTGTGTTTGTTCACCAGCTATAATCGATTTCACTGAAGCTAATTCAGCATCTTGACCAGTAATAATCGGCATCGGCTTATTCGAAGTTCCGTAACCAACCCCTTTAAGCGAAGAAATAATACCAATACTAATCCCATCATAAGGTGACAATACAGCATCTACTCTTTCGGTCGTATAATGAGCGCTTAATAAATTATCCATTCTTGCTTGGGCAGTAGCCCCATCCCATCTTAAAGTGGCAACTTGATCAAATTTTGTTTGCCCACTTCGTACAACTAACTTCCCAGAATCGATATAAGGTTTTAAAACTGACATCGCGCCATTAAAGAAGAAATATGCATTATTGTCATCTGGAGAGCCTGCAAACAATTCAATGTTAAATGGCCCTTTCCCCTCTTTTAAACCTAACTTTTCTACAATATATGAACCTTGCAAAACCCCTACTTTAAAGTTGTCGAATGTTGCATAGTAATCTACATATTTACTATTTCTAATTAAACGGTCATAAGAAATCACTTTAATTCCCTGCTTATGCGCCTTTTCCAAAACGTCCGTTAAAGCTTCCCCATCAATCGGAGCAATAACCAAAACATTAACCCCTTTTGTAATCATATTTTCAATTTGAGATACCTGATTTTCTACTACATCCTCAGCATATTGTAAATCTGTTTTATACCCAAGTTTCTTAAATTCTTTTTCCATATTTTTACCATCACTAATCCATCTTTCTGATGATTTTGTAGGCATTGATATCCCTACAAAACCAGCTTCTCCATCGCTTTTCCCATTGCATGCTACTAATGAAAAAATCATCGCAAATAAAACAATCACAGATAGAAATTTCCTCATTCTCGAATTCCTCCTTTTTACACTTATTATGCAAAATGATAGCGATTACAAAATTGTAAATGCTACTGATATCATAAAAAAATGCAACATGTTATGACCGATCCCCCTAAAAACGTCCGTCTTATTTTATTAGATAACACCTCCTAAAATATACGTACAATTTATAGTTTCACCTCCTTGTTTTATAAAATCATTAGGTTTTTCTTTCAAACTCCAGATTACTTCGGTCTGTATTTCCCTTATTAAATCAGCGTTGTAATCACTATTTTTATATTTAAATATGTATGTCTTTCATTTTATCATCAAACAAAATTTGTACGTATGATTTTTTAACTACATTTTAACACGTATTTTATTTTTTGCAATACATTTTTTCGGAAATTTCAATCTTTTGATGAATAGCGGTGAACGAAACTAACCATAGAAGTTCGATATTCAATTCATGTTAAATCCAATGATAAAAATTCCAATATATCAGTCTAATTTTTGTGTACATTTAGGAAAATAGATTTTTTGCTTTATGTAGAACAAATTTGCAGAAAATGATAAAAAGAGACATGAATAGATGCCTTGGTTGGTATACCAAACTACCCAAACAAGGAGATTCATGTCTCTCGTATTGATCAAATTGACAATATATTATCTTCTTAGTTATTCCAAGTCTGTGATGAACCATCTCATTGAATGTATTGATTACGAAGTTTACCGAGGAGTATCTGGATTCCACTAAAAGTGAGATTCGAATGGCATAAGGATACCTCGTTTTTTCTTCTAAATGTAAATGGTCTTGCTTATCTACATTCTTTTCCCCTATCTAATCGCTTTATTACATTCTTTACCGCTTCGTGAGTCTGTTTCATCAGTAAATTAACAAGCTCCGCTGCCGGCATTTCTGTCGAGAAACGATAACCTTCTCCGGCCCATAAAGACATAACATGCGGATCGTTCGCCTGCGCAGCAGCTTTACGAAGCCCTTTTGTCATATGATGAACGTGCGGGTATGCCGCTGGGGCTTCGCTATCATATTCAGTAAGAAAGCGGTTCACTAATCCTCGAGCGGGACGCCCCGTGAAGGCGCGCGTTACAGCTGTTGCACCAAATTGCGGATCCGTAAGAGCAGCCTTATGCACCGGATGTGCACCGCTTTCCGGACAGCGCAAAAATGCAGTTCCTAATTGGGCTGCACAAGCTCCTGCCGCAAGAACAGCAGCGATATCCCGGCCATGCATGATGCCACCGGCAGCAATAAGCGGTAAGTCCACCTCTTCGCTAATTCGTCGTAAAAGGACAAGAAGGCTTATGGTCTCATAACCGGAAGCATGGTTAGAAAACGTTGCACGATGACCACCAGCCTCCGGACCTTGCACACACAGCGCGTCTGCCCCGGATTGTTTGGCTATAACCGCTTCTTCCAGTGTCGTAACTGTCACTATAACATAAGAACCACGCTTTTTGAGGTCATTAATCACATCGGATGAAGGGCATCCAAACGTAAAGCTTACTACTGGTACTCGCTGTTCGCAAAGAACCTCAAGCTTATCTTTCCAACCATCGTCGTCCCACATTGGCTGACCAAGATTTACATCAAGCCGATCGGCTTCTTTCTCCAGCTTCTCCTTATACCGAGAAATTGCCTCGACATTCACCTCTTCATCATTAGGGACAAAAAGATTCACACCGAACGGAGCGTTTGTCAACTTTCTAATTGCAATGATTTCCTCACGCATCTCCGCAACCGTCTTATATCCTCCAGCCAAAAACCCAAGCCCTCCTGCCTGCGATACAGAAGCAGCAAGTAACGGAGTTGATACGCCTCCAGCCATAGGGGCTTGAATAATCGGAATCGAAAGGGAATGCAACATAGTATGTCCACCTCTCTAGTTTTTTACATCTTACCTATATTTTCATGATGAACAACAAAATTTCCTGCAAAAAAATGAACAGCTATATACGCTGTTCGTTCAATCGTTCTCGTTTTTTACGTGCTTCCCTCTGTTCACTTGAGCACCCAATGGTTGCCCATTCGAGAACCATGATCCATTCATACGTCCATACTAGACTTTAAAATATTCGCCATATCTAGGATCGGTTAAGTCAGAGAGAAAAGCGATAAGTCCTGCCATATCGGATCAGATCGGTTCATCACCATAGTTTGTCATTTAAGAGAAACGATCGGAAGTCTGCAGGGTGCACACCACAGAAAAAAGTAGTAAAGATACTTATCCTGATTTTGTTGATTGTCTTTCTACTATCTTTTTATAGATTGTAGGTTAAGCAATATGTTTCTCTTTTTCTCTCCAAAAAACAATCAATATTGTAGTGAATAATCCTAATGTACCTGCAAAGTAAAAACATGCGACAATTCCGATCGCCGAATTCAACATTCCAGTAAGAAATGGCCCAGAATACAGAGTTTGCAAAGGGAAGTACAGAGAATTGTGACCTGACCAAGAGACTCTGTGAGCATGACTACCAAGCTAGAAACCCAGCAATATCAAGGGCTGGCTTCGCACAAACGAGGCTATCGCGCTTACCTCTCCATGTAAAAATCTCTGAACTTTTATTTTGTAATAAATAGAATACAAAAACAAATTTAAATATAGGGCAAATAGATTTTTATCCAAAACAATTTATCAAAATAAATTTTTGAAAAATACGAGCAGATTGGTGCCATATATGTATCACTATCCCAGAAGATTTTTCAATTAGGCTCTGTTCAATTAAACTGTTGATATTTGACTTTTACGAACATTAGTTCTAAAATGCTGATAAGAATATATGTTCGGAGGTGTTTGTTGTGAATGTATCTGATATTATTCGTGAGATTCAAAAACTACCGTCTGCTAATAAAGAACGTGTTTTAAATCACTTTAAATATTTGTTAATGCCAATGCACGATACAAGACCAATCTTTCAAGAAGTTACAGAGCGCAAAGCAAAAGAAGGGCTTTGTTGTATTCATTGTGGCGAAAAAAATGTCGTTCGCTTCGGAAAATTTGAAGTAAACAATGGACTAACAAAAATCAAACGTCAACGTTATCGTTGCAAAGATTGCAAAAAGACATTCACTGAAACGAACAAAACACCTATTTACCGAGTAAAGAAAGTCAATCGTTGGTTAGAATTTATTGAGTGTATGTTAAACGGATTAAGCCTTCGAGAATCGGCTAAAAAACTGAAAGACATTACACATACAACACTGTTCTATTGGCGACATAAAATCCTGTCTGCTATTGCTCAAATTGATGTTGCTTCCTTTGAAGGCATTGTTGAAATGGATGAAACATACTTCCTTTATTCAGAGAAAGGAAGTCGTTCTATTCAAGGTCGTAAGCCTCGCAAACGTGGTGGAACATCGCAATTTAGAGGGATTAGTCATGAACAAGTTTGTGTCTTAGTAGCCCATGACCGAACGAAAAATACTTTCGTTAGGTTACTTGGTCGTGGGCGTATTCAGAAAACACAATTAGATAATGCTATTGGTCATAAACTAAATGATACGACTGTGCTGCTATGTACAGATGCTTGGCGAGCGTTTAAAGCCTATGCAAATGAAAAAGGTCTTACTCACTATCGTTTCAAAACGGGAAAAGAACGCACAAAGGGAGTCTACCATATCCAAAACGTGAACAACTATCATCAACGATTGAAACAATGGATACAACGATTTAAGGATGTTGCAACAAAATATCTGCAACACTATTTGGCATACTTTAATTTCTTGGATAAGATTGCATTTGATACAGATGAACGTAGTATTCGCATTTGCAGTAGAGAGTTGTCTATATCCAATCAATGAAAAAATACAACAATTCCAGCATAAAAGGGTTTTGGGAATAATTGTCGAAATTAAATCTATAATAAGTAAATAGAAAAAAGTTGTTCATATTGAATAATTGGGCAAGATAAATTTAAAGTGGAAGGTGTGTTCATGTCAAATAGAAAAGAAACTCCAGAAGAACAGCGTGAACGTTTACGTCAAGAAGAATTAAAAAATAATCCTTCGGGCACATTTAGAGATGGCTTAAATCGAGCAGATAATACGAATTTAGCAGATTTAGTCGGAGGATTAGGGTGGAAAGGAACGGGCATTTTAATATTAGTTCTTATAGGTGGATATTTTTTATACAAATTATTATTTTAACAGTAGGGTACAATTTTAATTTATTCGTTTTTTGAAAAATAAGCGTATTCAAAGTTAATTTTGAGTACGCTTATTTCTTTCTAATAAAATCAACAATCAAGTTAAACAGAACCTTCAATTATTATGTTCGATAACTACGATTTTTTCTATCTTTTCACGATTCCACCTACACCCGAAAGGTAACAAGAAAATAATTATGTCAACAATAAAACCCTTGACGAAAGCGCTACCCAATTTTTGATCCACCAAAACTTATCATTCGGATTCAGCATCAATAATAGATATAAAGGATAACTATTCGCAAAAAGAAGACAGGAGATTCCCTTTTTATATCAACTAGTTATTTGCATTTTTAGATGCTTGAAAGCAAAAACTACTAAATCTCACATCATCTAGTCTAATGATTCAATCATACATATAACCGCTTGATATAAATCGTTTTGTGACCAACTTGGAATGTTTGGGTGTTGAATCGCCAATTCATGTGAAGCTGGAATATGAACAAAACCGGCTCTTACGTTTCGATTTTCACTATAAATTTTATGTAAGATTGAATACATCACATTGTTACACAAATAGGTGCCTGCTGTATTAGAAATTTGCGCTGGATATCCATTTTCGTTTAACACATTAACGAAACGACGGATTGGTAAGGTAGAAAAATAGCCAGCCGGTCCATCGATTTCAATCGGTTCATCCTGCATCCGCACCCCGCGATTATCAGGTCCTCCATCTTTACAATTAATCGCAATGCGTTCCGGCGTAATTTTTGTACGTCCAGCCGCAAGACCAAGAGAAATGACAACTTCCGGTTGTATATTTTCAAAGTATTCAATGCATTTTGTTGCCGATTCTGAAAAATCAACCGGCAATATCCGTCCATAAATTTCATAGCCTCCGATTGTGGTACCATCGAGATTTTTTACAATTTGTTCCGTTGGATTCACGGAAAAATCTAAAAACGGGACAAAGCCCGTTACCAACAATTTTTTCATACATGTTTCCCCCCTAAAAACGAATAGAGAATCCAATTTTTCGTATCATTCTATCAATAATCTTTTAATAGATAAATAAATATGCGATGGAAAGAAAAATAGAGCCTGTACCGATACCTAATAAAATCATTTTTAAACCATTCATCGTCGAGGTGCGCCAATGATTTATCAAGGCGTCATTGGCTAACCTTTTTTCTTCCTGAATTAATGCTCTTGGCTTTGGCAGAACAAAATGATAAACTTGTCGAAATCCTTTTAGAAACGAATCTAAAAAACCTGTCTGATAGACAAAAATACTTATCCCCGCAACAAATATCGCTAAACCATATAAAAAGCATTGATTAATAAAAGTTAATGTATTCACTTCATATATGATTTTAATCATTAGTAAAACGATAACTGTAAAAAGGGTAGAACCTAAATAAGCAAACATAAAAAACTCCCCTTTTAGCTGAGAGGGAAGATCTATTTCGGATGAAATAAATCTTCCCTCAAAGGCGATTAATCAGCTATTTTCTTTGCCCAGCGTACGTCTGGATAACGATTAATAGGATAAACGATGCCTTTAAACTTTTTAGAAGTTAGATAGTTTTGCGAATAAAAGTAAACTGGCATAAATGGCATGTCTGCCATTAATACTTTTTCAGCTTCATGAAGTAATTGAAAACGCTTCGTCTCATCCTGTTCCACTTTTGCTTGTGCCATTAGGTTATCAAATTTCTCATTTACCCATTTTGTTCTATTATTCGGGCTGTCACCCAAGTAATAGTCTAAGATAACGGTTGGGTCAACAAAGATTCCAATCCAGCCCATACGCGCCATTTGGAAATTAGATTGGGCTGTTGTTTCTAAATACGTTTTCCACTCTTGGTTAGCGAGCTTGATTTTTACCCCAAGAGTATTTTTGATCATTTCCTGCACTGCTTCTGCAACCTTTTTATTATTTTCAGCAGTATTATACATTAGAGTTACTTCAGGTAACTTATTCCATCCTTCTTCCTTCATACCTTCTTGTAATAGTTTCTTCGCTTCTTTTGCGTTTTCTTTGAAATATGTGCCGCCAACCTTGCGGAAATCACCGTCCGGAGTATTTACTCCATATGGAACAAATGCATATGCTGGAGTTTCCCCTGATTTTGTAATATTATTCACAATCGCTTTACGGTTAATAGCCATTGCAAAAGCACGGCGGATCTTTGGATTATTAAACGGCTCTTTCTCTACGTTAAACATAAACATATAGGTCCCAAAATAAGGTACAATTTCAAACTCTTCACTATCTTTTTCTTGTGCAATCACATCAGTAGGTAAAGTTTGAATTAAATCAAGTTCACCTGTTTTGTACATTTGATAATATGTTGTTGCATCGTTCACCATTTTCCATGTAACTTTTTCCATATTAATTTCATCTTTGTTCCAATAATGCTCATTCTTTTCAATTACAACTTCACTATTGTGTTTCCAAGAAGTTAATTTGTAAGCTCCGTTACTTACATACCCTTCAGCTTCGGCGGCCCATTTTTTATTCGATTCAACTAAAGATTTCTTGACTGGGTAGAACGTCCACATTGTTAATAGCTTGTCAAAATAGCTAAGCGGCGCATCTAATTGAACTTGTAGCGTCTTATCGTCTAATGCTTTCACTCCAACCTCATCTACACTAGCTTTTCCTTTGTTATACTCCTCAGCTCCTTTAATATAGTACATATAAAAAGCGAATGCGCTGCCGGTTTCAGGGTTTAATACACGTTTCCAAGCATATTCAAAGTCTTGTGCTGTCACTGGATCACCATCGGACCATTTTGCATCTTCACGAATTGTAAAAGTATATGTTTTACCGTCATCAGAAACTTTCACATCACTTGCGGCCCCTAATACGGGCTCACCTTTTTTGTTTTTTGTGTAAAGTCCTTCAAACAAGTGATCGATTACCCAGCCAGATGTTGTATCTGTGGCAAGAGCTGGATCCAGACTCGGAGGCTCACTTAGAGCATTTAAAGTAATTTCTTGTTTAACATTTTTAGTTGCTTCCTCCTTCCTCTCCGCATCCGAGGAAGTCTGATTGCTGCTGCAACCTGCTAAAATAGTTGAAACTAATAGAAGCAATGCTAATAAATTCGAAAAAGCTTTTCTCACTTTTTTATCCTCCTTAATAAAATATTTTTATTTTAAATCGTATTGAGGAACACTTAGTAAATCTAAAATCTATTTGCTATACAAATGACAAGCAGTCCAATGATTTTCCTTTACTTCCTTCCAGCTCGGTTCAACTTTCGCACAAATATCCATGGCATACGGACATCTTGTTCGGAATCTACATCCACTTGGAGGATTAACAGGACTAGGAGGATCTCCTGACAAGATGATTCTCTCCCTTTTTTTTGCTAATCTAGGATTAGGTAACGGGATAGCTGACAACAATGCTTCTGTATATGGATGAAGGGGCTCCTCAAACAACTGTGAACTTGTTGTTAATTCCATCATTTTTCCTAAGTACATAACACCGATACGATCGCTTATATGCTTTACCATTCCAAGGTCATGAGCAATAAATAAATATGTTAAGTTTTCTTCGTGTTTTAAATCTTCTAGTAAATTGATAACTTGAGCTTGAATGGAAACATCTAAAGCAGAAATTGGCTCATCAGCAACTATAAATTTCGGTTTTACTGCTAGTGCTCTTGCAATACCAATTCGTTGCCTTTGTCCTCCACTAAATTCGTGAGGGAATCTTTGCGCATGTTCAGGTCGTAATCCTACTCTTTCAAGAAGGTGATAAACTAATTCTTGTCTCTCTTTTCCCTTTGCTAAACGATGTGCATCAATACCTTCTGCAATGATATCCTCCACCCTCATGCGAGGGTTTAATGACGCATGAGGATCTTGGAAAATCATTTGCATTTCCCGATTTAGCTTTTTTTGTGTCTTTTTGTCCAAGTCACCGAATTCATGGCCGTCAAAGCTTACTCTCCCAGAAGTAGCTGAATAGAGTCCAACAATTGTTTTTCCTAAAGTTGATTTTCCGCTTCCGCTTTCTCCTACTAAACCAAATGTTTCCCCTTTTTTAATTGAAAATGAAATACCGTCTACCGATTTTACTGTTTGGTTCGGACCGATTTTAAAGTGCTTTTTTACATTTTCTACTTGAAGGATCTCTACTGACATCGACTACTCCCTCCCTGCTGCAATTAGCGCTTCCACTTGGGGAGCTCTAGGATCGTTCAACCAGCACTTTGCTATATGTTCGTTTGAAATTTTGAATTCTCCCGGCATTTTCTCTACACAAATTTCCATGGCATACTTACATCTAGGGGCAAAAGGACAGCCTTTTGGCGGAGAAAAAAGGTCTGGAGGTGACCCTTCAATAGGTATCAATCGTTTCTTCTCCTTTACATCTGGCTTTGGAATCGATTCTAATAGTCCCCATGTATACGGATGCTTAGGTCGTTCAAATATATCGAAGACAGTTCCAGTTTCAACGACTATCCCGCCATACATGACAATCACCCGTTGAGCCATTTCTGCTACTACTCCCAAATCATGCGTGATTAAAATAATGGCAGTATTCATTCGTCTTTGTAAATCTTTCATTAGATCGAGAATTTGAGCTTGAATAGTAACATCCAATGCGGTTGTCGGTTCGTCTGCGATTAATAACTTCGGGGCACATGCTAGGGCAATGGCAATAACAACTCTTTGCCTCATTCCGCCGCTGAATTCATGAGGATATTGATTGTATCTCTCTGCAGCATTAGGGATGCCTACCAATTTTAAAAGCTCAATAGCTTTTTGTTTAGCTTCTGCTTTTGATAGTTTCTGATGTTTGATTAGACCTTCCGCAATTTGTTTTCCAATCTTCATTGTCGGATTCAATGATGTCATTGGATCTTGGAAAACCATGCCGATTTCCGATCCTTTTAATTTCCGCATCTCTCTTTTTGATAGATTTGTAATATCTTTTCCGCTAAAAGTGATTTTTCCCCCTTTTATTTTTCCAGGAGGAATGGGGATTAATCCCATAACCGTTTGAACGGTCACACTCTTTCCACTTCCACTCTCCCCAACGATGGCGACCACTTCCCCTTGATCAACGTGAAACGAAACGTTCCGAACTGCTTGAACTTCTCCTCCGTATGTTTTAAATGAAACCTGTAAATTTTCTACCTTTAATAAATGACTCATATGGAAGATCACCTCCTATTTTCGAATTCTTGGATCTAATGCATCCTGTAACCCGTCTCCGAAAGCATTAAAGGCAAACATTGTAAGCGAAATCATGAAACCGGGGAAAAACAATCTCCACCACTGACCGCTTAAAATAACACCTAATGCGTCATTAGCCATCGTTCCCCAACTTGCAAATGGTGCTTGTACACCTAATCCTAAAAAGCTTAAAAATGATTCAGCAAAAATTGCCTGGGGAATTGTAAATGTTAAGTTTACAATAATAATTCCTAATGTATTAGGAAGTAAGTGACGGAAAATAATTTTTGCGTGTGATGTCCCTAGCTTTTGAGCAGCCATTACATACTCTTGTTGCTTTAGTTGGAGTATTTGACCTCTTATAATTCTTGCCATACCTACCCATCCCGTAATAGAAAGGGCCGCAATGATTGTCCATAACCCTGGCTCCATGATTACCATCAGTAGGATAACGACTAATAGATATGGAATCCCATACAGTATTTCAACAATCCTCATTAAAATACTGTCGATACGGTCTCCTAGTTTTCCCCGACCTGCCATATATCCAGACACTCCACCAACGAGAATTCCCATTACTAAATCAATGAATGCTGCAACAAATCCGATGGTTAAGGATATACGTGCCCCATACCATGTACGAGACCACATATCTCTTCCTAAATCATCCGTTCCAAACCAATGTTTACTAGAAGGTGGTTTATTGCTATTCATTAAATTCTGATCTGAATAGTTATAGGGAACTAAATGCGGACCAATAATTGACATTAAAACAATTACAAGTAAGAGAGAAAATCCTAACATTGCTAGTTTATTTTTGACAATGTTAATAAGGACACCTTTCCAGAAGCTAAGACTAGGTCTTTGAATCGTATCCGGCCGAATCCTATCAGGATCAACTGGACGAAATAAAGCATCTTCTTCCTTGTGTGGAATCATTATTAATCCCCCTTACTTGTTAATTTGATTCTAGGGTCAATTAAACGATAGGAAATATCAACGATAAATAAGGTAATTACAAGAATAGTACTAAAAAAAACCGTTGTGCCTAAAATAACCGGATAATCACGATTAAAAATGCTATCAACAAAATATTTACCGAGCCCTGGTATCGCAAAAATTTTCTCAATGACGAAAGTGCCTGTAATTAAAACAACAAATAACGGGCCAATAAATGTAATGACTGGTAAAATTGCATTCCTTATCCCGTGTTTCACTACAATAGCAATAGGTGATAAACCTTTCGCCTCTGCTGTCTTTATATAATTTTGTTTCATCACTTCAAGCATACTTGATCTGATAAAACGGGCAATCACCGCCATGGGAGTAGTAGCCAAAGCAACAGATGGTAAAACGGAATGGGCCCACGTTCCCCAAGATGCTACAGGTAGTAACTTCCATTCAACGGCAAAATATTTAATTAATAAAGGAGCTAAAATAAAACTTGGTACAGAGATACCAATAATGGCAAGAAACATTGCTGCATAATCAAGAAAGCGATTATGATTTAATGCAGCGACAATTCCTAATAGTAAACCAAACACAAGAGCGATTATTAAAGATTGCAGGCCAAGAAGGGCTGAGACGGGAAAACCATCAGCAATTAATGTATTAACATCCCTTGTTTCAGATTGAATAGAAGGTCCTAAATCAAACATCAACAAATTTTTCATATATAACGCATATTGTACAGGCAAAGGTTTATCGAGGTTATATTTTGCTCTAATATTTTGTAATACTTCTTCTGGTAATACGTCTGCGTCAGAGGCAAAAGGATCCCCAGGAATAAATTTCATAATAATAAATGTCAAGGTTGCAATAATCCAAATTGTTAAAAACATAGTAAGTACCCGTTTGACAATATACATACCTACCCTCCCTATATAATCTTTATTTTTATTTAGGCATTTACACTTCCTAGCACTCCATTGGTTGCCGTCATAGCAATAATGACACAGCCCCACATATGTTTGTAAGCTGTAACGATGTCATCACAAGTAAAAGTAATAGTTCTAGGGCCAATTAATTTTACAGTTGGAAGAGTTGTTGTCATCAATGCTTGGTTTGGTCCTTTAAATTCAATTTCAAATGTTACAGGTCCCTCTACTTTAAGAGGAGGAATGTCTTTCGCCTTTTTCACGGCCCGTTCTGCTTTTTCTTTAATTAATTCTTGCGCTTTAACGGGATGAAGCAATTCTGCCGCAAAACGGTCAATTCCACGCTTTACCACTGCCGCTTCAATGTCTGGCAATGTTTTTTGAACCTCTTTTACATAAGCATCGTCACCAGTAATGAGAATAGCTGGCACATTGTAGTAACCCGCTACTAGAGCATTCATTTCTGTTTCCCCAACTATATGACCATTAATCTTTATTTCGTTTACACAAATTCCTGCTAAGCTGTGGCTAATAACCGTTCTTTCAGACCCGTTTTCACGCCCATGGTGCCCAACGAACATAATGCCGTCAAAGCTATCATCAAGTCCTTCCAGTTGACACATAACGCGGTTATTGCCACATATTAATCGGGCGCGAGGATCTAAATCTTCAATTAAAATATTGGACATATTACCGTGCCCATCTGCCACAACAACTTCTGTTGCTCCTCCAAAAAACGCACCTTCAATGGCTGCATTGACATCTTGAGTCATTAGTTTACGAAATCGTTGATACTCACTATTCGTTTTTAGTTGTTGGTTAGTTGCTACACCTGAAATTCCTTCCATATCCGCTGAGATAAAAATTTTCATAGTATTCACATCCCTTTACTCAATATTTAATGATAAAAAAAGTTGGATGCTCATTAAACGATAGAAACAATCGTTTACTATAGTTGCTTTCCAATCTCTTAAATCAATGACTTTCACAGGGAGAATGACAATATTCTAGACGATAGCGATATTAAATGTAATCAAACGTATTTTTATACACTTCTAATTGTATAATCGTATTCATTTCAATAATTCCTTGAATGCTATTTAACGTCTTCACTATATCTGTAATTTCATCTTGGCTCGGAACCGCAATTTGGATTAAAAGCTGATAACATCCAGAGGTTAGCGTAATATAGCGAACCTCCTTCAGTTCTTGCAATTGATCAATGACATCGAACAATTTTTGCCCCTCTACTTTTAGCTGAATGATGGCACCTGCCCGAATTCCTAGCGCAATCGGATTGACCACTCCCACTACTTCGAGAATTCCATGATCAATAAGATTTTTATATCTGGTGCGAACTGTTTTCTCTGTGACATTCAATTTATTAGCAATTTCCGTAAACGACATTCTTCCATCATTAGAGAGTAACTTAATAATTTGTCTATCTAGCTCGTCGATATCGTACTTCATAATTACTCCTTTTCTATACTATTTTTTGATTTTTGTATCTTAAAGAGTTAGTAAAGTCTAATTTAACTACCTGTTTACAATACAAAAAATATAATTTATTATCTTAATTGGAACTATTTGATTTTTTATTATAATTACAATTATTAAAAAATTCAACATTGTTTTTGTACTTATTAGAAAAAATTTTTTATAAAAGGAGAGATAATTGACGATGATTGTCATTCATGGCGGAACACTGTTAGTAGGGAATGGGCAAAAAATCGAAAATGCTTGCATTATAGCAGAAGAAGGGAAAATTAAGGAAGTCACGACACAACTACAAGATCCGTCTTTGTTTGAGCATGCCGAGATTATTGATGCATCTGGAAAATTTGTTACACCTGGATTGATTGATGTTCATACTCATCTCGGCATTCATGAAGAGGGAATTGGCAAGGAAGGCCGCGATTTTAATGAAGTTAGTTTCCCAGCTACTCCCCATGTTAGAGCTATCGATGGAATTAACCCAGAAGATAAAGGGTTTGATGATGCAAGAAGAGCAGGAGTAACAACTGTACAAGTTATGCCGGGAAGCGCCAATGTCATTGGCGGAGAAATGGTAGTTATCAAAACAGTGGGGCAAACCGTCGATGAAATGGTCGTGAGAAATCCGTCAGGAATGAAAGCCGCTTTTGGGGAAAATCCAAAACGGGTCTATGGAGACAAAGGAAAACTACCAACAACAAGAATGGGAATTGCCGCACTGTTTCGCGAGCAGTTTATTCAAGCACAAACGTATCTGCAAAAAATAGAGAGCGGAAAAGAAGTAGAGCGGGATTTAAAACTGGAAAATCTAGCAAAAGTATTAAAAAAAGAAATACCGCTGCGCGTTCATGCACACCGCGCGGATGACATTATGACCGTAATTCGTCTGGCGAAGGAATTCGGTTTTGATTATACGATTGAGCATTGCACAGAAGGACATCATATTGCCAATTATATTTCCGAAAGCGGAATACGGGTATCTGTCGGTCCAACCATGTCTACCCGTTCAAAAGTCGAACTTGCCGATAAAGGTTGGCATACACTGCTTGCTTTACGCGATGCCGGAGTGCCCTTTTCGATTACCACTGACCACCCTGTTGTCGGTATTGAACATTTGATGACGAGCGCGATTCTTGCGGTCAAACACGGATTAGAAGAGTCTCTTGCCCTTCAGGCGATTACATTAAATGCCGCAAAGCATCTAGGTATAGAAAATCGTGTCGGCTCGGTGGAAGTCGGGAAAGATGCGGACATTGTCATTTGGAGCGGCGATCCATTCGATTTACGTCAAAACGTAGAAATGACCATTATTAATGGTCATGTCGTATTTCAAAAAGATTAATCGTACGAATGATGACGAACTATCTTTATGCAGTGAATCATCTATCCATCTCATAAATGCCTTTGTAGCTCGTAAAAGTAATATTGAGCCTCCACATCATTAGCATTTCACCAAAGAGATAACCTACGTTTCATGAAAACAGCCCTTGTCTAAGAATCTTGATAATGATTTTAGACAAGGGCTTCTTGATTATCTCCCCTGAAACTTCGGCTTCCGTTTTTCTAAAAAGGCGCGCACGCCTTCGCGGTGGTCTTCCGTTTGCCGCATTTTTTGCTGCGCTTCTATTTCGAGCTGAAGCACTTTTAACAATTCGTCTTTTGTCAACTTGGCGTATAACGTCTTCGTTGCAATCATTGCTTGCAGCGGTTTTGCCTGCCATTCGGCGATTTTTTGTTCGACTTGTTGTTCGTCTTCAGCAACGAAGTCAACGATGCCAAGTTCATACGCTTCGTCAGCGTTCATCGGTTTTCCTTCCCAAATGATATGCTTCGCTTTCACTTCGCCGACCCGTTTTGCTAACAGATAATGGCCTCCGCCGTCTGGAATCAGACCGATGCCGATAAAGTTCATCGCCAGGCGCGCTTCTTTCGTGGCGATGACATAATCGCTCGCTAAAGCAAAACTTAGCCCCAGTCCTGCCGCTGGCCCATGAACGACCGAGACAACAACTTTCGGCATCGTATACAACGCCATGACCACTTCTCGGATCGTATTCATTACACCGTGAAATTGGCTTGGGTCATCGACGCTGAGCATTGTCTTAATATCACCGCCAGCGGAAAAACCTCTTCCTCTTCCACGGATCACAATGATGGATGCATTGCTTTTTTCAATTTGCCGCAACGCTTCAACCAGTTCGTTTAGCATTTGCACATTCATCGCATTGAGCGAATCTGGACGGTTCAATTCCAATACCGCCACATTTTCCAAAAATGATAGGACGACCGTTTCCATGTTTATCCCCCTTGCTTGACCAAATTTCCTATATTAAATTCCTTATTTTATTACAAAACTCCTTTATTTTTCGAAGAAAAAACCGTATCACCCAAAAGGGATACGGTTTTAACATAAAATACATCAAAGTGCACTTTGCTCATCTTCCCATTCTTCTACTGCAATATTACCTTGTTGTATGTTAGAAGATGATTGGAGATAAGAAAAGGCAATCATGGAAATCATGCTGGCTGCAATCCCATACATAATCGGATTCGTAGAACTTAATCCTTCCACCGCCAAACCGACAAGCACGACCAACGAGCTAATAATAATCGAATAAAAACCAGCTTTCGCTCTTTTCCAGAAGAAACCAAGAACCACAGGAACAAAAATTGCACCTGATAAAATCGCATAAGCCACATCCAATGCGACGAGCACATCTTGAATCCAAATGGCAAACGTAATCGCGATAATTCCAATGGTTAATGTGATCATTCGTGACAGAAAAACAAACTTTTGATCGCTAATATCTTTTAACCAATACTGCTTCAAAATATCGTGTGAGATAAGAGTAGAGGAAGCAAGCAACGTTCCCGAGGCAGTAGACATGAGCGCAGAACATACACTTGCCAAAATGAGTCCTAGCAAACCGTGCGGCAAGATCGTCAGCGACATTTTTGCAAATACATTTTGCGGATCGTTGATAGTTGGGAAAATGATGACTGCACACATACCAATAATACTTAATGCCAATGCATAGGCAAAGCTGTATAGCCCAGCGTATACCGCACCACTCCGGGCAATTTTGGTTGTACGCGCCGTAAATACCCGCTGCCAAATATCCTGTGATACAACCATTCCTAAAGTATATAGTAAAAAGTATTGAAAAATGTTCGCCCATCCCATTGACGTCAGATCAAAATGCGTGGCAGGCAATTGTTCAGAGAGCGATTTCCATCCGCCAACATGGGATAAACTCATCGGCAGCATAACGAAAAAAATGCCAACTGTCATGATGATAAACTGAATAATATCTGTCATGGTAACGCTCCACATTCCCCCGAGAATCGTATAAAACAGCACGATTCCCCCGCCGACTAACATTGAAACAGCCATATTCCAGCCTAGCACGGCATGAATAATGGTGCCCATTCCTATTACTTGCGTAACGGAAACCATCATCGTGTAAATGGCTGCTACAAGCGCGCTGATCAAGCGTGTTTCTTTATTGTACCGACGTCCAAGCAATTCACTAATCGTAGTAACATTCGCACCATAAATTTGATTCGTAAAAAACAAACCGAGTACGGTAATTCCTAGACCAATCATAAATACAAACCATATGCCTGAAAGCCCGAACTGATACCCTAATTTAGCTGTTCCAATCGTCGAAGCGCCGCCAAGAATGACCGCAGACAGACAGCCAAGATAGATAAACAATCCGAGATTTCTGCCAGCAAGCGCATAGTCTTCTACTGTTTTCGCTTTTTTCGCCCCCAAAATTCCTACGATAATTAAAAGAAGAAAATAAAATAGAATAACCCCTGTATCAAGCGTGCCCATGAAAATTCCCCCATCCTCTTATTTTTAAGTAAATGAACGGCTGCTATTTCCCAGGCATTTTCGTCATTAGTGGATGTTCGCCAGTTTCTATTTCGTATTCTGTCAGTGCCTGATCTAGCATGTTTAACCCCTCGTCGATCTGCTCTTTTGTCACAGTCAGCGGCGGGATCATGCGAATAACTTCTCCTTTATTCCCACATAGATAGAAGAGAACTCCTTTTTGTAAGCAGCGGTTCAAAATATTCATCACTCCCTCTCCATTCGGTTCTCCAGTATGTGGATGAACAATCTCGATACCGATCATGAGCCCAATCGAACGCACATCTCCAATTGCTGGGTGCTTCGCTTTTAGCACTTCTAGCTTTTCGCGGGCGTATTTCCCAACTACCCGACAATTTTCCAGCAAATTTTCTTCTTTGAATACTTCTAATGTGGCAAGCGCTGCCTCACATGCGATGGGATTGCCGCCGAACGTCGTGCCATGACTCCCTAGCGGCCATTGCTGCATCAACTCTTTCGAGGCAACCGTCGCGCTTAGTGGAAGGCCGGAAGCAATCCCTTTGGCGATCGCCATAATATCCGGAGTGACGCCGAATGTTTGGGCCGCAAACCATTCACCAGTGCGGCCAAAACCCGTCTGCACCTCATCGAAAATGAGTAAAATTCCGTGGCGGTCACAAATTTCTCTTATTTTGCGCAGCCAGCCTTTAGGCGGCACAATATACCCGCCTTCTCCAAGCACCGGTTCCAAAATCATGCATGCCACTTCTTCCGGAGTAACTTGGTGAGCAAACAAAGAAGCCGCATCTTTTTCAAGCTGATTCGCAAAATACACATCCGGGTCTTCCCCATCCGGACAATCTTTTGGATTGGCATACGGCAGTTGATACGTCAATCCGTTTGGCTGTAAATATTTTCGGTATTTGCTTTTGGACGTACTTACACTAAGCGCCCCTAAAGAACGGCCATGAAAACATCCCGTAAACGAGACAACATACGGCCTTCTCGTCACATGCTTTGCCAGTTTAATAGCACCTTCGATCGCCTCCGTTCCGCTGTTCGCAAAAAAGAAACAGTTCAAACCTGTCGGCATAATATGCGTTAATTCTTCAGCTAAACGAAGGATCGATTCATACATGATTACTCCGCTTGGCCCATGCATAAGGCGGTCTGCGGCATCTTTGATAGCTTGTACGACTTTCGGATGGCGATGCCCTGTATTGGCAACTGCAATACCGGAAGTAAAATCAAGATATTTTTTTCCATCCAATCCGTAGTAGTAGCATCCTTCTTCCTTCACCACCGGCAAGTTCGGATGGTCTTTGGCCATCGTTGGTGCAAGTAAATCCGACATTTTGTGAAAGAGACTCATCCAGTTGTTTTCCTTCATGCACATTCTCTCCTTTTAGCAAATCAGTTTGCTCATAAAAATAAAATGCAAATATCATACCAATATTTATATAATTATAAATTTTGTAAATTTAAAAATAAATATTAAAATATCTAGCTCATTATGCCTTTTGCTATTTCTGACGCTGTTTCATTCTCATAATAACCTTGTTCTTATTCTCTAAAATTTTAGAATCACTTTAGAGAAGATAAAGAATAGCTAATTCCTCACTTCCATAATTCCATTTGTGCGTACCTCATCTCTCATCCGCCTTCCGTGTTATTGGTTATTTTTAATTCATTTTAGAATTTAAAAAATTCACTTTTGAATTAACCAGCGATTCCTTTTTTTAATAAAAGAAAAACCGTACCACCAAAAGGTGATACGGCTCATGATTATCGATTGCGGTTAAAAATAACGAGTTTCAATTCCGTCATTTCTTCAATCGCATACCGAATCCCTTCACGGCCTGTGCCGCTTTCTTTTACGCCGCCGTACGGCATATGATCGACGCGGAAGGTCGGGATGTCATTGATCAACACGCCACCGACGTGCAGTTTTTCTGCCGCTTCCCATGCGACATGTACGTTATCTGTATATACGCCTGCTTGCAATCCATAGCGGGAGTCGTTGACGAGTGCAATCGCTTCTTCGATCGAACGAACGCGGTTAATCAAGACGATCGGCGCAAACACTTCCTGGCACGATACTTTCATCGTTGGCTGTGCGTCTAAAATCACGGTTGGAAGCAGGATGTTTCCGTTTCGTTCACCACCAAGCGCGACTTTAGCTCCATCTTGTTTCGCTTCTTCGATCCATGCGAGCGCCCGGTCGACGTCTTTTGGCGTGATTAACGCAGAAACATCCGTATTTGGATCCAGTGGATCTCCTACTTTTAGTTGTTTCGCAGCGGCAATAAATTTTTCAACAAACTCGTCATACCGCTTTTCATGCACGTAAATGCGCTGAAGCGAAATACATACTTGCCCCTGGAAAGAAAACGCGCCAAAAACGCAGCGTGGAATAATGCGGTCAATATCCACTTGTTCATCAACAATAACGGCAGAATTGGAACCAAGCTCGAGCGTGACCCGCTTTAAACCCGCTTTATTGCGGATGCCGATTCCGACTTCCGGGCTTCCGGTAAAGGTGATCATGCTGATGCGCGGGTCTGTCACAATTTTATCGCCGACCGTTCGGCCGCTTCCCGTTACGACGTTTAACGCTCCTTTTGGCAGCCCCGCTTGTTCAAACAGCTCCGCGATAAAGTAGGTGGAAAGCGGCGTTTGGCTTGCCGGCTTTAATACGACTGTATTGCCCGAGGCGATTGCTGGACCGAGTTTATGCGCCACCAAGTTCATCGGGAAGTTAAACGGCGTAATCGCGCCGATGACACCGATTGGTTCGCGCACGGTAAAAGCAACGCGATTTTCCCCTCCTGGCGCCGCATCAAGCGGAATCGTTTCTCCATGAATCCGTTTTGCTTCTTCGGCGGCAAATTTGTACGTTTGAATCGTCCGCGCTATTTCCCCTTTTGCCGTTGTAATCGGTTTGGCTGCTTCAAGCGCAATGATCCGCGCCGCTTCTTCTGCGCGCTCTTGCAGCTCTGCGACTACTTTTTCCAAAATCTCCGCCCGCTTGTATGCCGGAAGGCTGGCCATTGCTTTTCTCGCTTCATACGCTGCGGCAATCGCCCGTTCGACTTCCTCTTCCGCCGCCACAGGAATCTCCGCCAACGCTTCGCCCGAATAAGGAGACGTTAATGTGGCATATGATTTCGCTTCGACCCACTCGCCGTTAATGTAAAGCTTCTTTTTCTCAACCGTCGTTTTCATCGTGTTCCCCTCTTTCTTCATTGTTACCTCATCACGCCAATTCATGAATAACTTCCTCGATCACATCCAATGCTTCCGTTAACTGCTCATCGGTAATCACAAGCGGTGTTAATAGACGAATGACGTTGCTGTATATGCCAGCGCTCATGACAATGACGCCGCGTTGATGGCATTCTTGCAAAATTGCCGCTGTTAATTCTTTATTCGGTGCTTTTGTTTTAGAGTCCTTCACAAATTCAACTGCCACCATTGCTCCAAGTCCACGTACATCACCAACTGTTTCGTATTTCTCCTGAAGCTGTCTGAACCGTTTTATTACCGTTTGCCCGATGGCATTGGCACGCTCGACTAACTGTTCTTGTTGCAGCATATCAATGACTTGCAGCGCCGCGACACAACCAAGCGGGCTTCCCCCATACGTTCCCCCGATTTCCCCTGGGTTCGGCGCATCCATTACTTCCGCTCTTCCAGTAACTGCACTGATTGGTACACCTGCTCCAATGGACTTCGACATCGTTATTAAATCTGGTACAACATCAAAATGTTCAATAGCAAACATCTTTCCAGTTCGTCCAAATCCTGTTTGAATTTCATCTGCTATAAATAGAATACCATATTTTTCACAAATCTGTTTTACTCCTTGCACAAATGTTTTGGATGGAACAATGAAGCCACCTTCTCCTTGTACCGGTTCCATGATGATCGCCGCTACCTCTTCTGCCGGAACTTCGGATACAAAGAAGTCTTCCAAACGTCTTAAAATCTCTGTATCTAATTCCTCGTTTGTCATGCCGGATGGCTTGCGGTAATAATATGGATACGGCATTTTGTACGTATCTGGGGCAAATGGTCCAAATCCAAATTTATATGGCTTTACTTTACTTGTGAGCGACATCGCAAGAAGTGTACGTCCGTGGAATCCTCTTTCAAAGGAGATAATCGCTTTCCTTCCTGTATATTTCCGGGCAATTTTAATAGCGTTTTCGACCGCTTCCGCTCCGCTATTTAGGAAAAATGTTTTTTTATGATGAGTGCCTGGAGTAATTTCATTTAATTTTTCTGCTAATTGAATATACGGCTCATACATCATCACATGGAAGCAAGGATGAATATATTGGTCAACTTGAGCTTTAATCGCTTCCACCACTTTCGGCGGGCAATGACCGACATTGAGACTTCCAATCGCCCCGGCAAGATCAATAAACGTGTTTCCGTCCACATCTGTTAAGAGTGCACCTTCCCCTTTGACAGCAAACGTAGATAATGTATTAAACGGTCCACGAGGAACATTCTGTTCTTTTTTTCTTAGTAATTCTGTCGCTTTTGGCCCCGGGATGTTGGTTTTTAGCTGTATAAATTTTTTCACTTCAGCCTTCATCTATTTCTCCCTCCATCATTTTGTATTCACTTTCTTAATAGATGCAAAAAACATGCCAAAGACGTTATGAGAAAGAAAAAGGGATTTTACGTTTTTCTGAATAATTAATAATGTAAGTTCTGATAAACAGCTGGGAGGGAGAGCATGCAAAGTGCAACGGATGTGTTGGAATTAGAGTTAGGTGCCATATTAAAATCTTCTAACGATAATATTGTCATTACAGACGGAAACGGAATGGTTCTCCGCGCTAGCCCCAACTGTCTTTCCATTTATGGAAAAGAGGTCTCTTATCTTATTGGAAAGTCCGTATATCAATTAGAAAAAGAACATATATTTTCTCCTTCTGTGACGGCCAGAGTACTAAAAGAGAAAAAGGAAGTTCAAATCATGCAGCGAACACCGACAGGCCGTGTCGTCATGGCAACAGGCGTACCTGTATTTGATAAACAAAATAACATTATTCGCGTGATTAGTTTTTCGCATGATTTAACAGAGCTAGAACGTTTAAAAGAAGACTATGAAAAGCTAAGAAGACAAATGGAACACTATCAAATCGAAATGGAAGAATTAAAGTACGAAAACATTGTGATCCAAAGCAAGGTCATGCAGCGTATTTGGAAGCTCGTGCATCGGGTTGCCAAATCAGACGCAACGGTTCTTTTTCTTGGCGAGTCCGGAGTTGGAAAAAATGTATTTGCCCATGCCCTCCATCAAAATAGCCCGAGACGAAACCAACCATTTATAGAAGTGAATTGCAGCGCGATTCCTGAATCGCTATTTGAATCGGAAATGTTCGGATATGAAAAAGGGTCGTTTACCGGCGCACAAAAAACCGGGAAGCCCGGGCTTATCGAATTAGCAGATAAGGGGACTCTTTTTCTTGATGAAATTGGCGAACTCCCACTTTCCATGCAAGCGAAGTTACTAAAAGTTTTACAAGAGAAAAAAGTAACACGCGTTGGAGGAATTAAAGAAAGAACGATTGACTTTCGGCTTATTGCCTCGACCAATCAGAACTTAGAGGAAATGGTGAAACAAGGAAAATTCCGCCAAGATTTATTTTATCGTTTACATGTTATTCCCATTTACGTACCTGCTTTACGGGAGAGAAAAGAAGACATTTTCATGTTGGCACAATACTTTTTAGAAAAATTCAATCAAAAATACCATACAGATAAATATTTTCATCCGTCCATTGTTGACCATCTTGTCGATTATGATTGGCCTGGTAATGTACGGGAACTAGAAAATATGATGGAAAGATTAGTCATTACCTCCGAAACAAAAGCCATTTATCCTGAATATCTCCCTTTTTCTATCCAAAAATACCCCCAATTTACACGATCAAATCAATGGTTAGAAAAAGAGAAAGAACCCGCTACATTGAAAGAAGCGATTGAACAGGTAGAACGACAATGGCTCTTGCGCGCAGCAAAACAGTGCAAAACAACTTATGAAATGGCAGATTATCTTGGAATTAGTCAGCCAACCGTGGTGAGAAAGCTAAAAAAATACGGCATCAATTCAAAAGTGGATTAAAATCCATTTTTGAATTGATTTTTTATTTTTCATTCACTTTTGAATTAATTCATCGTATTTTTTGGCAAAAACCTCTATTCTTTTTTGGCACACTTTTTGCATGTTATAAAAAGCAGAATATTTTTGAAGGAGGTTTTTGCGGTGTATAAACCAAAAGATTCATCCCAATCTCCCCGCTTTTGCGGAGTTCGAACATTTATGCGTTTAGAAAATATCAAAACAACGGACAACGTTGATTTTGTCGTACTCGGTGTGCCGTTTGATACTGCCGCTTCTAACCGAACCGGGCAGCGGTATGGCCCGCAGCACATTCGAAATTTTTCCGTATTGCTTCGACCCTACAATCCAGATATGGATATTAATATTTTTGAATATTGTTCTGGAGTAGATTATGGTGATATTGACGTCATTCCAGGAAACGCGCTGCGAACGTACGATCATATCGTGAAAGAGTTGCGGCCAGTGCTGAAGAAAAATATCGTTCCGATTATTATGGGCGGCGATCATTCGATTACGTTAGGAAATTTACGGGCATTTTATGAGCGCTTTGGGCCAGTGGCTCTTGTTCATTTCGACTCTCACGGAGATACTTGGGATCATTACTATGGTGAAAAATATATGCATGGCACGCCATTCCGCCGTGCTGTCGAGGAAGGATTGCTGGATGTGGATCATTCCATTCAAATCGGCATGCGCGGACCGCTTTACAGCGCGGATGATATAGAAGATGCACGACGGCTTGGTTTTGAAGTGATTACCATGAAGGAAGTTCGACAAATTGGATTTTCTGAAGTAATCAAACGCATTCACAACCGTGTGGATGATAAACCTGTTTTCGTTTCCTATGATATCGACTTTGTCGATCCTGCATTTGCTCCCGGCACTGGCACACCGGAAGTAGGAGGACCAACTAGCTATGAAGCACTGGAATATGTAAGAGGACTCGATGGGCTAAATATTGTCGGATTTGACCTCGTTGAAGTATTACCTTCTTATGATAGCGGAGAAATTACAGCTGTATTAGCATCTTCCATTATGTATGAGATGATCACGCTGGTTGCATTAAAGAAAAGACGATCCCTACAAAAAAACTTGTCTGCCACAACCACACAATAAGAACATCTCACCAAAAGGAGAGTTTTTATGTCCAATTACCATGTGTACATAAACGGTACATGGCATAAAGGAAACGGAGAAAAAAGACCGATTATCAATCCTTCTAATGAACAAGTTATAACAGAAATTAATGAAGCGTCCTCGCAACAAACATTGGAAGCGATCGAAGCAGCCCGCCATGCTTTTCAATATACAAATTGGCCGGCGAATCCAAGTTATCGAATTTCCGTTCTTCGTCAATTAGCAGATCTACTAGAGAAAAACGCCGAAAAATTTGCATATATCGAAACGATCAATACGGGAAAGCCGATTCGTGAATCACGTCTCGATGTGAGCGATTCTGTACAATGCCTTCGTTATTATGCCGGCTTTCTCGAACAACAAACCATTAAGGAAAAGAAAATGGCTGATGGAACAATAAGTAAAATCATCGCAGAACCAATCGGAGTTTGCGCACTCATTGTTCCTTGGAATTTTCCGCTTTTATTGGGAATATGGAAAATTGCACCTGCACTTGCTGCGGGGAATACCATCGTTTTTAAACCATCAGAGTTAACTCCATTATCTTTACTAGAACTAACAAAACTTATCGATTCCATCGGTCTTCCACCGGGGGTGTTTAATCTTGTTCCTGGAGGCGGTTCTCCTGTTGGGGAAACGTTGGTGACACATCCTCATGTGGAAAAAATATCATTTACCGGTGGAACCAAAACAGGGCGATGGATTTACGAACAATGCGCTGGCAGCTTCAAACGGGTTTCCCTGGAACTCGGCGGAAAATCTCCGCTTCTCGTTTTCGAAGATGCTGATCTGGATAACGCAGTAGAGTGGGCGATGTTTGCTTCTTTTTTGAATCAAGGAGAAGTGTGTGTTGCCGCTTCACGAATTCTTGTCCATGAACATCTTTATGATTCATTGATAGATAAACTGATAAAAAGACTAGATTCCCTTCGCATCGGGGATCCTTTAGACGAGAAAACGGAGATGGGACCATTAATCAGCTCCTCTCATTTAGAAAAAGTAGAAACGTATATCCAGTTCGGATTGCAAGAAGGAGCTGTCCTGCTCCGAGGCGGCGAACGCATCAAAGAACAAGGATATTACCTCTCCCCCGCCGTTTTTGTCAATGTTCACCAAGACATGCGCATCGTACAAGAAGAAATCTTTGGTCCTGTCATTACCATACAGCGTTTCCAAAATGATAAAGAAGCGATCGAATTGGCAAATGATACGATATATGGGCTGGCAGCTGGCATATTCAGCCGCGATCTCAAACGGGCAGAACAAATCGCTGGGAAGCTGAGAACAGGAACGATTTGGATTAACAGTTATCACACTCCTTATGTCGATGCGCCTTGGGGCGGCTTTAAACAAAGCGGAATCGGCAGGGAGCTTGGCCCACAAGGATTCGCTGCTTTTACGGAAACAAAACATGTGAATATAAGCGAAAATGGAAAGCCACTCGGGTGGTATCAATAACTTTTCGATTTCGTCCTTGCGACGAAATCGATGTATACAAAAATTATTCTGAATATTCAAAAATAATCAAGGAGGAGTTGTTGATGGCGAAATGGACAGAATGTTTTGGACATGATGATATTCGACCAACATCAATGAACGAACGGAGTATGAATTTTTTTAGTACCTTTACTCTTTGGATTGCTGCCAACGTCGTCATTACTACCGTGATGACAGGCATGATGTTCGTTCCCGATATTTCCTTTACCAATGCGATGCTTGCGATTATTGTCGGCTCCGCGATCGGTGCCATTCCGCTCGCTCTTACCGGAAACATTGGCATTCGAACCGGGCTCCCCACCATGGTCATTACCAGGGCTGCCTTCGGACAAAAGGGTGCGATCCTTCCAGCCCTTGTCAATACGGTTATTTTAATTGGCTGGAGCTGGATTCAAGCGTATATGGCTGGCCTTAGTCTGAATTATGCGGTTCATTACGCTACGGGATACAGCAATATTAATTTATTTGTAATTTTAACAGAACTGCTTGTCGTGATGATGACGATTTTCGGCCACCGCGGGGTCGAACGAATCGAAAAATATATATCGATCGCCATGTTACTTTTATCTTTTCTCGTTTTTTATAAAATTTTTACGACGTATCACATCTCCACACTATTAGAAATAAAACTAAGCAAGCATCCATCGGTCACAACGATCATCGCGTTTGATATCGTCGTTGCAACGGCATTTTCATGGATGTCGACCGTTTGTGATTTTAACCGAAACTGTCAGTCGGAAAAAAGCGGATTTTGGGGAACCTATTTTGGCTATCTTGTCGCTTCGATTGTAGCGATGGGGCTCGGTGCTGTCGTCAGTGGGTTTAGCATTGCTTCCAACACGGAACGAACATACGACCCTACTATTCTCCTTGCCGCTTACGGGTTTGGATTAATCGCATCCATTGTCGTCTTCTTTTCTGTACTATCTACCAACGTCATGGCATTATATAGTGCGACGATGTCCTTTATGAACGTATTCCCACGCGCAGGATTTTGGAAGCCGACATTGATCATGGGAATCATTTGTACTCTCGGTGCCTTGTTAAAAGAAGCACTCATGTCCCATTTCTTTAATTTTATTATGCTCATTGCGACACTGTTCATTCCTGTATTCGCCATTGTTCTCGTCGATTACTTTTTGATCAAAAAAGGAGCGTATGATGCAGAAGATATTCTTTTTGATACAAAAGGACGGTATCGGTATCAAAAAGGCGTCAATGTGGCCGCATATGTGACATATATCATCGGAGCCGTTTTCGCCTATTACTTTACGTATGTTCATCCGCTTGCGATCGGCTCAACCATGTTAACGTTTCTCTTATCAGGAGCAGGCTATTGGGGACTGATGAAAATCACAAAACAAACATCGAGCAGAGCGAATGCCGTGGAACTCCACGCTCCCACTAGCATGGAGGGATAATTCATGGCAACATCGTATGAAATAGCACTGGCGCAAATGACATCGGTAAATGGCGATATTTCTGGCAACCTCGCAAAAATGGAAGCCATCGCAAACGAATGCAAACAAAAATTTCCCGATGTCCGTCTTCTTCTGTTCCCAGAACTTTGTATCACTGGTTACATTTTGTAAGAAACGCTGAAAGACGTTGCGCAAGCATGGGATGGTTTTATCTTTCAGCGAATGAGCAGGCTTGCACAAAAACTTCAATTATATATTGCTTACGGATACGTCGAAAAAGATGACGAGGTAAATCTCTATAACTCTCTCGTCCTGATTCATCCAAGCGGACAATGTGTAGGGAATTATCGAAAAATCCATTTAACCCCGTTAGAAAAAGCGTGGTTTACTCCCGGATCAAAACCAATCCTAGTAGATACAGATCTCGGCCGCATCGGTTTGATGATTTGTTGGGACTTAGCTTTTCCAGAACTAGCAAGGTATTTGGCTGTTCATGGAGCCGAGCTTCTTCTCGTTCCGTGTGCGTGGGAATCCCCGTTTCACGAGCCTTTTCAAAAATTTGCGATGGCACGCGCGATCGATAATACCGTCTATGTCGCTGCATGTAATCAAGTGGGCCGGTCTTTTCCTTTCTATTTCTTTGGTTTATCCTCTATTTATGGACCAGATGGAAACGAAATTGCCGCCGCCAACATGGATGATCAAGAAACAATCATACGAGCAATGATAGATGAGAACTGGCGTCAAGAATTAAAGCAAACCTTTTACACGATGATGAATGAGCGGCGAACAGATGTTTATGAAGGAGTGGAATGGACATGAACATCAAAAAAATCGTGGATCTATCGATGCCAATAACTTCACAAACCCCGGTTTCCCCAGGGGATCCAAAACCATATATTGAGCCGGCGGCAACATTCGCCCAAAACGGCTATCATGTCAGCCGCCTTGTTCTTGGTTCGCATACTGGCACACATGTGGACGCACCCTTTCATTTTCGCGAAGATGGCCTGCGAATCGATGAGGTTCCGTTAACGTATTTTCTTGGCAAAGGAATTGTCATCGATGTGACGAAAAAAAACAATGGAGAAGCGGTTACACTAGACTATGTCACTGCTTATTTGCCGCAGCTGGAACCGGGAATGATTGCCCTGTTTCACACTGGTTGGTCCCAATATGCGGGAACGGAGCGCTATTTTCGCCACCCGTACGTTGCCATCGACGTCATCCTGGCAATGTTGGAACGAGGAATCCGCACGTTTTTCATCGATGCGTTAAACATCGATCCGCCTGACGGTTCTTCCTTCCCTGCACATGAGGCAATTACCGCTGCAAATGGAGTAATTGGGGAAAATTTTACGAACTTCGATAAAATCGACTTTGCCAATCCGTACATTATCGCGCTTCCCCTTTATTTGCCGGAATGTGACGGCTCGCCGGTAAGAGCGGTGGCAGTGGAATTGGACTCATGCTAATTGAAGCCGTAAAAAATATTCTGTTCATTGGTTAAGGAAGCCGTTCAACTGCCCAACGGCTAAAGCGGAGGGCTTACAGCGGATGTTCCCGTGAACCTCTCATGGTACTTGCCCATTCTCTATTCGGCGCTTCACCTTTAAAATTCTGCACTAATTTCGCCTGTCCGCCGCCTTAAATTATTATTATCCAAACAGAACCGTATATGTTAAATGGTGAGTCGCCACTTCTTCATCACTAGCGCCATCCTTCACATTTTTGGTGGCACTAGGCTTTTTTATGAACAGACAAAGAGCACTTATTCTTGTATGAGGAATTTAAGTACAATTATGACAAGGAGTGCTAGAAACATGAACATTATTCCTATCCATCTCCTAGACCGCTCAACCGTGCAGCAATTTTTTACAATCCATTGGGGGGGGAGCCCGCAAATGGTCGTTTCGACGGGAGTGTATGATTGCAGCGAGCTGGATGGGTTTGCCGCAATCCAAGACAGCGGAGAAATAGTGGGGCTCATTACTTATATCTTCAAAGCAGAAGAATGCGAGATTATTTCGCTAGACAGTGTGATCGAAAATCAAGGAGTCGGCAGTGCCCTGTTGCAACAAGTGGAAGCATTTGCCGCGCAGCATGGATGCGTCACGATCCGCTTAATCACGACGAACGATAATTTGCACGCTCTGCGCTTTTATCAAAAACGGGGTTACCAGATTGTTAAGGTTTTCCCGAATGCTGTGGAAAAAGCAAGACAAATAAAACCAAGCATTCCGCTCGTCAGCTCAGACGGCATTCCGATCCGTGATGAACTGCTGCTTATCAAACAACTTTTGTAAACAGCTAGGAATGTACGTCTACTGCTTTCCCCCCCTTTCAAAATTTTATGTAATATTTCCTAATGTTATATGTTAATTTTATAAACAATATTATATTTTTATAAAACGATAAAAAATCTAAAAATATAATAAATACTTAAAACTTTGTTATAAAACCTCACATAAATTTATAGTGTCAATCACAATTTTTAAGTTTATAAGAAAAAATTTAGAGACTTCGATGTATTTCAGTGATAATTTTTCGTACTTTAAATAATAAAAACAAAACGTCAGGAACTTGCCTCAACAAGTCCTGACGTTTTTTCGTTTTACTATCTTTAAAGTACTAGACTCAACAATGCAATAAACCCTAGGGCAACTACCGAAATAATCGTTTCCATCACGGTCCACGTCATTAATGTTTCTTTTACGGTCATTCCGAAATATTCTTTAATCATCCAGAAGCCGGAGTCGTTGACGTGGGATAAAATTAATGAACCGGCTCCGGTGGCCAGCACTAGCAATTCTATGTTCGTGCCTGGGATGCTAGCGGCAATCGGCGCGACAATGCCGGCTGCCGTCATCATCGATACTGTAGCTGATCCCGTCGCAACACGAATGAGTGCCGCAATCCCCCAACCTAAAAACAGAGGGGAAATATGAGAATGTTTCGCTAAATCGGCAATTTGCGTACCAATGCCAGAATCGAGTAACACTTTATTGAATGCCCCGCCTGCACCGATAACGAGTAAAATATTCGCTACTGGTCCAAGGCAGTCATTGGCAAATTTCAATACTTGATCGCGATTGAATCCTCGTGCATAACCAAGGCTGAAAAACGAGTAGACTGTAGCGATTAATAGAGCCACAACGGGATCACCGATAAAGTGCAATACTTTCGCTAGCTCCGTTGTTTTATCTAACGTGACATCCGCAACGGAAGCAATAAGCATTAAAAGAACTGGAAGTAAAATCGTAAATAGGGTGTTTGCAAACCCCGGAAGTTCTCTCTCTTCCTTATGTTGAACCAGCTGTTCGGCGATTTCCGCTGGCACAGTTTTATGCAGACGCGTTCCAATCCATTTTCCGAACAATGGTCCTGCGATAATCGCTGTTGGCAATCCAACAATTATCGAATACAAAATCGTCCGACCTACATCGGCTTTGAAAATTCCAACAGCTGCCATCGCTGCTGGATGAGGTGGCACAAGACCGTGCACGACCGATAATCCAGCTACAAGCGGAATGCCGATTGTCACAAGTGAAATTCCTGTTTCCATAGCGATCGTAAAAACAAGAGGAATTAATAAGACAAATCCCACTTGGAAGAATACCGGAATCCCCACTAAGAAAGCAACGACCATCATTGCCCAATGGACGCGTTTTTGACCAAAACGGTCAATAAGTGTTTTCGCAATTCGTTCTGCTCCGCCTGACTCAGCCATCATTTTCCCAAGCATCGTCCCAAGAGCTAAGACAATAGCTAAAAATCCAAGCGTGTTTCCAAGTCCTGCTTTAATGGAATCAATGATTCCAGGCGTTTCTGGAGAAGGTGCGACAAGCGGCATTCCCATTGCCAGTCCGACACCAACCGCTGTTAAAATTAAGGCAACAAATGGATGCATTTTCGCAATCGTAATAAGCAAAAGCAACACAACAATAGCAGCAATTACAATAGCAATTCCCATACTTCTCGTTCCCCCTCTGTTGTACTTCATGTGAACTAAACCGATTTAGTAATGATGTATAACTATGAATCTAGCTATGAGTCCTTCCGTTGAAACGAAGCAATAACATCAAATTCATCTTTCAATCGATCGTATAACCGCATATACATATCAAACAGTTCTGAATAAATAAGAGTATTTTCTTTATTTGGCACATGGCGTGATGTAATTTGGATCCACGTTTTCGCCGTGTCTAGTGACGGGATATCACCGAGAGCATACAAGGCAAGTGCCGCCGCTCCTAACGCTGAAGCTTCGTGCGTTTCCGGAACAAGCAGTTCTTTTCCCATCATATCGGCCAGCATTTGCCGCCAAAACGGTGATTTCGCAAATCCGCCTGACACGCGAATTTCGGATAACGGCCCAGTTACATCGCGAATTGCTAGAGCAACAGAAAATACGCTCATACATACCCCTTCCATGACAGCGCGAATAAAATGCTCCCGTTTATGATGAAGGCTGATGCCAAAAAATGTTCCTCTTGCGTTCGCATTCCAGTACGGCGCGCGCTCCCCTGATAAGAACGGAAGAAATAGCAACCCTTCAGAGCCAGCAGGGACATTTTGCGCATATTGAGTCAATAAGTCATACGGGTCAATCCCGAGCTTTTTCGCCACTTCGCGCTCTTGACCGCCGAACTCGTCGCGCAACCATCGTAAAAGAATGCCGCCATTGTTTGTTGGTCCACCAACAACCCAATGATGTTCCGTAAGCGCATAACAAAATGTTCGCCCTTTTTCATCGGTTTTTTGCACGGGAGAAATGGTACGAACCGCGCCGCTTGTTCCAATCGTAATCGCCGCCTCTCCCGGTAAAACGGCTCCAACTCCCACATTGGCAAGCACTCCATCGCTCGCTCCGACAATTACAGGCACATCCGGATGAAGCGCCATTTGTTCCGCCCATTCTCTCTTCATCCCCCGCACTATATGCGTCGGCGGAACAAGTTCGGACAAATGCTCGCGTGTAATACCAAGAAGATGTAAAACATCCACATCCCAATCAAGCGTATCAAGTCGAAACAAACCAGTTGCGGAAGCGATTGAATAATCGACAACGTATTGAGAGTACAGCCGATACAACACATATTCTTTTATTGAGACAAATTTATAGGCTTTACGAAATAATTCAGGCATTTCTTCTTTCAACCAAAGTAATTTGGGAAGAGGTGACATCGGATGAATCGGTGTTCCTGTTCGTTTGTAAATATCCAATCCATTCATTTCTTTTAAAAGCCTCTCCGATTGTTTGCCGCTTCGATTGTCCGCCCAAATAATGCAGCGGGTAAGAGGACGGCCTGACTCATCAAGCGCAATAAGCGAGTGCATCGCAGCACTAAACCCTAACGCTTTAATTCGTCCATGACCAATATTCGCTTTGGTAATGACAGCGTTTACACTTTTGACTACAGCAGAAAAAATAACATCGGGATCCTGTTCGGCCCAGCCAGGATGCGGCTGCACAATTGGATAATCAATTGCATGAGACGAAAGCACATGACCTTGTTCCCCAAATGCTACTGCTTTTGTACTTGTTGTTCCAATATCGACTCCAATGGCAATGTCTTGACTACTGTTCACCGTACTTCCCCCTCTTTTCTCTTACATTCGTTGTTTCACAGACCCTCGTTGGATTAGCGTCGGCGGAAAGCGCAAAATTTGCTGATGGTGTTCATTTTTTTGATCTATCTGCATAAACAATCGTTCGGCTGCTTTTTTCCCCATCTCAAACGTTGGCTGAGCAATCGTCGTTAACGTGGGTGTGTAAATATTGGAAAACGGTACATCATCAATGCTAATTAATGCTAGGTCATCGGGAATCCTAATGTTATTGTCTTTGACAAAATTCAAGATTTCCATCAGCGTTAAATCGTTAATCGCAAATAGCGCTTCTGGAGGGCAATCAGAGGAAAACAGTTGCGTTAGCCCCTCTTTTATGCGTGAAATCTCCATTCCAACCATATATTCTTCCATGACTGGAAGCCCTTTTTCAGCAAGCGCGTGTTTAAATCCTTCGATCCGCTCAAGCCTTGGAATAACATGTGGTACGATCGGCGGTGCCACGATGCCAATTCGTTCATAACCATGTTCGACTAAATGATTGACAGCTAATGCGGCTGCTTTGTGATTATCAAGAAGGATGGCATCTGCCGGGATGCCTGGAACCATCCGGTCAACAAATACGAGCGGAAATTGTTCCTCTGCCATTTTTTCATATAACTCAAGGTTTTTCCCTGTCGGAAAAATAATCAAACCGTCCACTTGCTTGGCCCGTAACATCTCTATATATTTTTTTTCTTTCTCCGGGTCGTCATCGGTATTGCAGACGATGACATGAAAATCCCGTTCTTGGCACACATCTTCAATCGCCCGAAGCACCTGCGTCGTCAGCATATGCAAAATATTGAAAACAATGACCCCTATCGTCGCGGTCGATTTTTGCTTTAAGCTTCGTGCAATAAAATTTGGCTGATATCCTAATTCATCAATCGCCTTTGCAATCCGTTTCTTCGTTTCTTCACTCATGTAGTCATATCGCTTGTTTAAATATTGAGAAACGGTACTTTTTGAAACATTGGCTAATTTCGCGACATCAGCCATCGTTATTTGTTTCAAGGATATCCCCTTCTCTCTTTACTAAATCGATTTAGTAAATACGTAAAAACATTCATAAACCGGTTTAGTTGAATTATACAACAATTGTAAGCGCTTTACAACATTTTTTAACTCTTCCCACTGTCAAATCATTAATAATATTTTTCTAATCATTTATTAAAATGGTAGTTCAAACTTATGTTATAAGCCCAACCTGATTTTCCAATACGATAAAAAGAGATTACGTGGTGAATCATATTGGACAAGAAAAGTAATTCGAAAAGTTATGCCTTTTACGTCCTATTTATATAGTAAAAACAGTTACTATTTGGATTTGTTTTTCCAACAATCGAAGAAGTAAGCCACAATACTCCGCCAAATAACATTTGATAACCGCTTAATCAGCGATGATATAACGATTCTTGAATAAATCGTGCCAAATGCATAAAACCTTTCGACAATATTAATCACCAAGATGGAGGAAAAAATATAGTACTCTAGCTTGGTCTATTATTGGATGTTAACAGCTATGAACTAGGATGATCTTCTCATTCCTTTTTTCTTCAATGTTCAATAAGATATTTGTGTTGTTTTTATTGTTGAAAAAACTAAAAAGGGGAGCGAACAGCAAATGAACTTCTCAGTTTTTACAAAAAAAAGAGAACACTCCACTGCCACCATTACTAAAATACCGGATGTTCCGGCTGCACCCATTCGCCTGCAGAATGCCATCATCAATAAGCAGCTTGAAATGATTAACTTAACAAAGCAGGATTTAACACTATTAACACAATTAAAACCGTTGATTGAAGAAAAAATCGATTGGATTATGACGCACTTTTACGATACACTCCAAAAAGAGCCGTCCCTGCTCGAAATTATTAATCGCCATAGCTCTGTCGATCGGTTGAAACAAACGCTCAAAATCCATATCATCGAAATGTTTAACGGGAAAATCGACGAGGAATTTATTTCAAAACGTACGCGCATTGCTATGGCACATTTACGAATCGGCCTAGTGCCAAAATGGTATATGTGTGCGTTTCAACAATTGCTTTTAGACATTGTCGAAGTTATTTCACCACACATTCACGATCCTTTTCTGTTAATCGAAGCAATAAAGTCTGTAACAAAAATATTGAATTTCGAACAGCAGCTCGTTTTAGAACAATATGAAAAAGCAAACGAAGAAGCTCGCCTGCAAGTGGATCGATTGAAGAATGAGCTAAAGGAGCAGCTGAAAACAACGGTTCAAGAACTTTCTAGTGTATCCAACCAAGTGAGCTCTTCTGTTTCACAATTGACAAACCAAGCGACTGATATTTTACAATTCGCTGAGGAAGCCTCGGCAATTGCCCATTTGAGCGAACAGCAGTCAATTGAAGGGCAGCAAAAATTACAACATCAATTATCAACCATTCATAATATTCAAGCCATGATGGAAAAAATCCAAACGGACATGCACAGCCTACATCAATCCGCTCATAAAATTGAAAACATTAATAGCTTAGTGACTTCTATTGCCGATCAAACAAACATGTTATCGTTAAATGCATCTATTGAAGCCGCACGTGCGGGAGAGCATGGGAAAGGATTTGCAGTCGTGGCTAACGAGGTACGCAATTTAGCGTCACAAACGAAGCAGTCCATGTCTGGTGTGACTGATATCTTAAATGAGCTTAACCAAAAAATCGATATCATTTCCGAATCATTGCGATCAATGGTAACGTTAGTTTCTGAAGGAACTGCTGATATGGAAAAAATTCAGCAATTTTTTGAGACATTTATGTCGTCTCTCAAGCAAATTCGCGAACAAAACCGCCACATTGATGAAGAAATGAAACGATATGTTCACGTTGTAACAGAAATTAACGAGACTGTTTCTAGCGTAGTAATGTCAGCAGAACAGCTGGAAAAAATGACTTATCAATTGTAAAAAATCCCCTTTGCCACGAGTTTATCAAGACCTACAATGTAAAACGATTAAGAAGGTAAGCGCATGTTAATCTTGTTTAATATGTTTGCTTACCTTTTGTATTTCTCATTTTACTGACGTACTCGTTCAATACCTCATGAGTCTTTCACATAATTCTATTGCCTTTGCTGTCGAAACAATTAAATCTTCCTCTCCCTTCTTTTCTCGTAAAGCTAATGCCATGTTAAATTGAACTAATGCCCCACTACACTTACCTTGGTCAAGGAGACATTTCCCATAATGTTGGTAGATAAAATCTAAGTATTTACTATATTTTGGGTTTATAAGAGCTTGCTCCCTCAATGATTCAAATAGTTCAACCGCTTCTTCAAACCGCTTTTTCCAATGAAAAATATGAGCTAACCTTATCTTATTCACAAATGCTGAAAGTTCATTTCCATGTTCTTCGTACAAAGAAATAGCTCTTTTCAAGTAATATTCCCCATCATTATAAAAGCTTAATATACGGCTGTAGACCCCAAGTAATCCAACAATTCTAGCTTTATGCATCCCAGAACTCTTTTCAAACTGATCTATTAAATATTGCACACCAAGCTCCATCTGCTCTGTTGATTCTGGAACTTCTCTTAATATGTCATTAAAAAAATAGTTCATGTTAAATGGAATTTGAATATCCATCCAATCCCCCTGTTTGAATGTCATTATTACTTATCCGCAATCTTTCATTTAACTTTGCTGAAAGTGATCTTATTTCGTTAAACAGGGAGAGAGAACATTGTCCTCTCCTATCCAACAGTTTATAAATTTTTTATAAACCTCTACATAAGCCGCTTTCAACTGTTCTCGCCATTTTAGTCCGCTATTTACTCTTAAAGATGATAAAAGTTTGTTGACTTTCTCACCTCTTCAATCGATAAAGCCGCTCAGGTCTTCCGACGGAGCCATACGAAATGTCAGCTGTTACCTTTGAAATGGAGACAAGATATTCTAGATACCGTCTTGTCGTTGTTCTGCTTGCTCCAATGAGCTTGCCCACTTCTTCTGCCGTCACTCCGTCCTTATATTTCTTCACAGCCGCAAGAACTTTGTCAAGAGTCAAACGATTAATTCCTTTTGGAAGTTCACCTTCAACATCGATGAATTTATAGTCCCTTCGAATCAATTCATCAATTTCATCTTGGCCAATGATTTCTCTTTCACTTATCAATTCATTCATTTTCTGATAATATTCCTTATATCGATTTAATGTTTCTACAAACCTTTCGAGCATGATGGGCTTGATAATATAATCAAACACTCCTCTATGCATGGCTTGCTTTAGCGTTTCTACTTCTCTCGCCGCTGTAATCATAATCACATCGATGTTGGCAAAATGCTCTCGAATCCATTTAAGAAAATGAATCCCGTTCATATCAGGAAAATAAATGTCAAGAAGGATAAGATCGGGTTTTAACACTTCAACTAGTTCCTTCCCTTCTTGTTCATTTATAGCAATTCCAACGACTTCGTAGCCTGCTACTTTTTCCACAAATCGCCGATTAATCTCTGCAATTCGCTTGTCATCTTCCACAATGAGAACACGGATCAAATTGGAAACACCTCTCTCATCTCTGTTTTGGAATCATAATGGTAAAAAGAGTACCTCGTCCTAGCTCAGTTTGATACGTGATATGTCCGTGTAGCGCCTCTAGTGACTTTCTCACTAAATCAAGACCGTAACCTCGATTGGCCGCTTCCTTTGTAGAAAACCCTCTTTCAAACATTTTTTCTCCGACTTCCTGAGGAATCCCCGTTCCCGTATCTTCGACTTCAATAATCAAATCTTCGCCAAGATCGGTCAGAAAAACCGTCACTTTCTTCTCTTTCCGCTGATTTCGTAAAACCGATTCCATGGCATTATCGATAATATTACCGATAATCGTTACGAGATTATCCCGATTCATGCGTTTCGGAATATCCTTAAAACTGCTTTCTCGATCAATATCAAACTCGATTTTTAATTCATTTGCACGATTAAATTTTCCAATTAAAAGTCCTCCAATAATCGGATCAGGAATTTCACTCATAATAAAGCGGACAATATCTTGCTGAAGATTTGATTCTTTCGTAATGATGTCCAGTGCTTCTTCATATGACTCCAATTGAATAAGTCCAGAGATTAAATATAACTTATTAGAAAATTCGTGCGTTTGGGCTCGAAGCGCATCAGCGTAACTTTTTAACTGTGAAAGTTCTTTTGTTAGTCGATATAGCTCTGATTTGCTTCGAAACGTAGATACTGCTCCAATCACCTTTCCTCTCTGGTCTACAATAGGAATTCGATTGGCAATGACCATTTGTTCCCCTAACACCATCTCAGCATCGCATTCTGGCTTTCCGGTTCTCATCACTTCTAGCAATCTGGAATTTGGTATAATATGCAAAATGTATTTTCCTAAAACATCATTTTCGTTCTCATATCCTAACATCGACATGGCTGCTTTATTGATCATCGTAATGAACCCATCACTATTCACTGCAATCATACCTTCACGAATTGCTTCAAGTATTGCTTGTTTTTCTTGATAAAGTAATCCAATCTCTCTCGGTTCCAATCCGTGAATGGCTTTTTTTACCGCTTTCGCAATCACAATTGCTCCTGCTACTCCAAACAATAATGCTAGTATAGACAACAAAAAAATTTTTACTTTATATGACCAAACAATTGTTTGAATGTCCTCAATCAGAAACCCTACAGAAACAATGCCAATGACGTCTCCGTGCTCGTCAAAAACGGGTGCCTTCCCTCTAATCGCAGGACCGAGCGAGCCAACCGCCTCCGAAATAATCGGCTTTCCTAGAAGAACCTCTTCATTATCTCCTCCAACCATTTTCTTCCCAATACGATCCGGAAACGGATGAGAATAACGGATCCCCTCTTTATTACCGACAACTACATATTCCGCTCCTGTCTTACGACGAACTTCTTCCGCGAACGGCTGGATTCGTACATGTGGCTCTTTTTGCTTAAACGCATCTCTTAACATTGGAGTAGAAGCAACCGTCTCAGCCACATTTAAAGCACGCATTCCCATTTGCTCCTTTAACGTAACCGCCAACATATGCTGAAAAAGAAACGACAAAAATAAAATGACAAAAAGGATTAGAGAACATATTATGAAAATGAGTCTCGTTTGTAATTTCATCTTGCTTTGCACAGGAGCCCCCTCTTTTAATACATAAGGGTAAATCTCTATGAAAGTGAGGGGGAATGTGCGTGTTGCGTTAACAAAACACTCCTGTACTTCCTCCTTTCGCGGGATTAATGAGGAAAAGAAGAAATAGTTGATAAAGGGCACTCCTATTGTTCTTTGTCAAACTCAACGTAGAAGGTTGGCGGCACGAAATCAGCGCCACCGTAAAACGCGTTGAATGTAATCGCATGTCTGCTATACACGGAAAAGAAAGATACGGTCAGCAGACAGAGACCATTGAAAATCGATGACTGCTTGAACATGTCTCTTTCATTCGGGTAATCTCGTTAATTCATTCCTGATGCAGAGGCAGGAGTGCTTAGCATGTTAGAACAGCTAGACACTCATAAGCTCCGGTCGCTACGAAGTTTCAACCAAGCGGAATTATTCATATATAAGTAAGTATAAAAATAGAGAAAGACTAACCACCGCAAGCAGCAGGTCTTTCCATCCATTCCACTACATATCTTCGTTAATCACCACGTTTTTCCCTTTTAATTTCATGAACAATGGAACAAGCACCCATAAAACGGCGGCGATTATAAGCACAAGGGAAATCGGTTTTTCGAAAAAGATCATAAAATCTCCATTCGAAGAGGTAAGGGCTCTTCTCATGTTATTTTCAATCATCGGACCAAGAACAAGCCCCAATACAAGAGGAGCAAGTGGAAAATCGTGTGAAGAAAGCAAATATCCGAACACCCCAAAGGCAATAAGCAGCAAGACATCGAACGTCGTTACTTGCACCGCATATACACCGAAAATGGAAATCGCGATAATCAACGGAAGTAAATATTTCGAAGGTGTTTCAATGATTTTCGCAAATATTTTTACTAACGGCATATTTAAAATGAGAAGCATAATATTGCCAATAAACATACTGGCAATTAATCCCCACGCGACATCCGGATGTTCATCGAAAAGGAGCGGCCCTGGCTGTACGTTGTACATGATTAAAGCTCCCATTAAAATCGCAGTTGTTCCAGAACCGGGAATCCCGAGTGTTAAGAGCGGAATCATTGCCCCTCCTGAAGCGGCATTATTGGCGGATTCCGGCGCTGCTACTCCGGCAATCGTTCCTTTCCCAAATTTTTCAGGTGTTTTACTTAATTTTTTTTCCACGATATATGAAAAGAATGAAGCAAGAGTAGCACCAGCCCCCGGCAATACCCCAACAAAAAATCCTAGCAATGATCCTCGGGCAATCGGTCCAGCACTTTCCTTTAAATCCTCTTTCGATGGGATAATCCTTCCAATTTTCGCAATCTCCCCATCGTTTTTTTCTTTATGAAGGATGGCTTTAAATACTTCCCCGAGGGCAAATAACCCGACAGCGACGGTTAAAAATTCTAATCCTCCATAAAGAACGGAAATATCATACGTAAATCTAGCTACCCCTGAAACACTGTCCAGTCCAATGGTAGAAAGTAATAGACCAAAAACAGTCATCATCCATGCTTTCGTCATTGAATTCCCGGCTAATCCGCTTACTGCTGCTAATCCAAGAAGCATTAAGGAAAAATATTCTGCCGGACCAAACTTCAATGCCAAGTTCGAAAGCGGTTGGGCAAGAAGCACAAGAGCAATGAGTGAAACAATCCCAGCGACAAACGAACCAATCGCAGCAATCGCTAGTGCAGAGCCTGCCCTCCCCTGCTTTGCCATCTGGTATCCATCCAATGTTGTGACAACGGATGAAGATTCACCGGGCGTATTCAACAAAATTGAAGTAGTAGATCCACCGTACATCGCCCCATAATAAACACCTGCAAGCAAAATGATCGAACTGGTCGCCGCCTGAGCAGGATCTAATCCCGTTGTCATCGAGGCAGTGACTGGTATCAAAAGGGCAACCCCACTCATCGGACCAATTCCCGGTAAAACACCTACGGCCGTGCCAATGAGCACGCCAATAAAAGCAAATAACAAATTGTGGGGCTGTAACGCCGTTTGAAACCCATCGAAAAGAAAAGTAATCGCTTCCACTTTACTCCCTCCTTAACTAAACCAGACCGGCCAACTCGGCAACGTACCTTGCAGTAGTTTTACATATACAACATAAACACCAAATGAAAAACACGCTGAAATGATTATTGATTTCCATATATCTCCTCTTTGGATCGTTTGAAATCCAATTATAAGAAAGAGAAACGTTGTAATAATGTAACCAACATGTTCAAGCAACATCGCATATAATATAGAAGAAATGAGAATGACGAAAAATTTCTTATATTGCAATTCTCTCCTAGATGTATTCGCAACATCATAGCGCAATGTTTCTAGTAATAGCTTTATACTTAGCAAAGCGAGAACAAGACCTAACAAAAAAGGAAAGACATTGGGACCTACGGCACTTCCGTATGCACTTTTAGAGATTCGTAGACTTTCTAACATAAATAGCCCCCCAATCGCTAAGAAGGCTACTGCTGCAAAGCGGTCGAACGTTTTGCTCATTCCCACACCTCCGTTTGTTTTTCGGATTATCTTCTCTTTAAAAAGGCAAGGCAGAACCCATTCACTTACTTATACATTCCTAACGACTTTAACATATCCCTAATGAGCTTCTCCTGTTCCTGCAAAAATTGCACAAATTCATCGGAACCTTTGTACTCAGGCTGCCACCCTTGCGTTGTCAGCTCCTCTTTCCATTTCTCGTGTTCAGATAACTTTTTGAACGTGTCCTCCCAAAACCTTTTCGCATCGTCAGACATTTGTTTTGCTCCAAATACGCCTCTCCAGATGGTAAATTCCGCATCAATTCCAAGTTCTTTCATCGTAGGAACATCTTTTAAATTGCCACCAAGACGTTCAGGAGCAGAAACGGCAAGAACCCTCACTTTTCTAGCTTTGACATACTCCTCAACTGAAGAAGCATCTGTCGCAATCACATCAGCATTTCCTCCGAGAAGAGCAGCCATCGCCTCTCCACCACCGTCATATGAGACATACTTTACTATCTTCGGGTCAATTCCAGATTTATAAATCGGAAGAATCGCAATTAAATGATCCATTGAACCAGGTGCAGATCCGCCCGCTATCGTTACAGACTTAGGCTTTTTCTTAATCTCGTCGATCAATTGAGGCAAAGATTGAAATTTCGAGTCTGCCTTGACAACAATGGCTCCAAAATCTTTCGTAAGCTGAGCCAGCGGAGTAGTATCTTTATAACCGAATGGGCTGTTTCCTTCTGCCTTTAAGTTGTTAATGATAATCGGCGGTGAACTCACAAACAACTTATAATCATTGTTTTTATCTTGTGTCGCATATTCCGCCATAAACACAGCTCCGCCACCGCCCGGCTTATTTTCCACCGTCATCGTTTGTTTAACGAGTTTCGTCTCATTCAACACTTTCGTAACCGCCCTTGCCGTTAAATCCCAACCTCCTCCAGCCCCCGAAGGAGCTACGAACACAATCGGCTTTGTTGGATAATTCGAATGTTGATTAGACTCTTTCGTAACATTGCTGCTTCCACAAGCACTAAGCATGAACATCGCAACTCCCATCACAATGAAACTCATCCACTTTTTCACCTTTTCTCCCCCCGCAACATTGTTTTTGATAACGTTTACATATTTGAAAGTAATTATATTAGCAATTTCCTGAATGATGAGTTTTTGAAAATAAAAACAATTTTGTTCATTTTGTTTACTGAAAATCCGATCAATTACAGCAAGTAAACAAATATGCTTCTTGCTCCGAAAAGCTTCAGCCACATTTAGATGAAGCACGCGAAAATTTTGGCAAATCAGCTATAAAAAAACACCTGCCATCTTCCGATAACGATCGGTTAATGGCAGGTGATAAATTTCTGTTTACTGTTCTTTTTTTAACAACTGCACTTGCTTCTTGACGGCATCAACAAGAGGATGGTCTTTTTCCAACTGAGAATATTGTAAAAGGGCACCTTCTATTCCCGCTGTCTCTATTGTCTTTTGCAATTCCAACGCTTCATGGTCTTCTTTATAATCAAACAATAACAGCGCTGCAATTCCTTTTATCAAACCAGCCGGTACTTCCGTAAATAATTCATAATATTGCTTAGCCGGACCAATGAGACGGTCATTGGCTCCAAGCTTGCGAATCGGTGAACGTGCCACTCTTACCACTTCATCCGAGATGGAAGGATTTGTGAATCTTTGAACAATTTTTTCTATATATGACTTATGTTCATCTTCATTCCATTTATATTTCTTCACTAACACAGCTCCTGATTCGTGTAGTGCCTTGTAAACATCGGAACGAATTTCTTCATCTTCCATTGCTTCTTTTATCGTTTGGAACTGCTTGTAATAACCTAAGTAGGCAGAAATTGCATGCCCCGTATTCACAGTGAAAAGCTTTCGCTCAATATAAGGCAGTAAATCATCCACAAACTGGGCGCCTGTTACGGTTGGAATCTCTCCGACTAAGTTTTGTTTTTCGACAACCCATTCAAAAAACGGTTCAACTACTACTGTTAACGGATCACTATGTTTTTGATTCGGTACAATGCGATCAACTGCGCAATTAGGAAAACCGTAATGCTTTTCAAATAACTTTGCTTCTTCTTCTGAAATCTTTTCAAAAACTTGTTCCTTTAGAAAAGCACTTCCGCCGATCATATTTTCACACGCGATAATATTCAGCGGTTTTTGATTCACTGATAATCTCTTACGAAGCCCTTCCGCAAGCACAGACGAGATGGCTGGCAAAACATTCGGTCCAACCGCTGTTGTTACTAAATCCGCTTTTGTCAAATAATCAATGACCTTATTGTATTCTTTCTGACTATTAACAGCGGAAACATTGCGAATGAGCTGCTCTTTGCTGGATTCATCAGCAATAAGAACACGATACTCCTTTTTCTCATTTAACAAACGAACAACTTCATCATTGACATCGACAAATACAACCTCATAACCAGATTGAGAAAGTAAGCTGCCAATAAATCCTCTTCCAATATTTCCTGCGCCAAAATGAATCGCTAACATATTAATTCACCCCGCTCAAAAGGTGAAGGATATCTTCTTCACTTGCTGCTTTTATCATTTTTTCCACATTTTCTTCCTCTGAACAAACAATCGCGATTTTTGAGAGGATTTCTAAATGCTCATCATTTTTCCCGGCAATCCCAATCAATATTTTCGCTATATTTCCATCCCCAAAATCAACTCCATCAGGGATTTGCACGATAGAAATTCCTGCATGTTTCACGAGATTTCTCGCATCCTCTGTGCCATGAGGGATAGCGACAAAGTTGCCCATATACGTAGATGTCAACGCTTCTCGTTCAAACATTTTATCAATATAAGAAGTTTCTACATAACCTTGATCGGCTAAAACGGTTCCCGCTAAACGGATAGCTTCTGTTTTATCTGCTACTGATGCTTGTAACACAATATTTTCTTTCTTTAAAATTGGCATCGACAATGTCATTCACTCCTTGTGATATTGAATATGTTCGTAAAAAAATTTTCCTAAATGATGGCTCAAAAAAGAGTAAAGTCGATCCTTATTTCCTGATACAAATACGTCCATACTTTCTTCATCTTTAACCACTAAAGAACTAATGTGGCTTAAAACAGAAATCGTCTCTTGGGCAGCCGACTCCGGTGCTAAAAGTAATAAAATTTTGTTCACCTTCATCTGTTTTTCATGCATTCCTTTTACCGTTTGCCATTTCGTTAATGTATAAATAGTAAAAGAAGGAAGAAGAATCTCTGAACTTCGAGTATGGTACAAAGCAAGGGAGGTTTCTGGTATTCCCAAACCGCCCATTTTTTCTCTGTTTAACAATTCAGTAAGAACTTGCTCCGCATTGCAAATAATTCCTCTTTCATATAATTGGCGGCACGCTTCGGATAACGCTTCTTGAATGGAACCGCTATCTAATTCTTGTAAAGTAAAACCATTTAAAATCTGCACAATCGTTTCACTCATTTTTTGAATCGAACTGAGATTCTCAATCACTTTTGCTGCACCTTCGCCCAAATGCTGAGTACGCGCTTTCGGAAATACCAGTCTCCGATTTTTAAGAAACTGTTTAATAGAGGCAATCTCATCTTCTTGCAGCATCGGACTAACGACAAAATACGGTTCTGTGAAGTTATGAATTGGCACTGTCGAAACAATGAGATCGTATTGATTCGTATCTACCTTTCCTAATTCAAAGACAGATATTTGTTCAATGTGTGCAATATCAGGAATTTCATTTTTCAATCTCGTTGCTAATATTTTGGCAGTGCCTAAACCGCTGGAACATATAACTAATGCATGCAGTCCCTGCTTTTCCCTTAATAAAGCGGAAGCAAAGTGAAGAACTAAATAACCGATTTCCTCCTTCGGAACTGTTAAATCAGGAAATACTTTTTTGACTCCTTTTTCTAGTGTAGAAAAAAGCTCAGAATAATCTTGAACAATTTTTTCCAAAAGCGGGTTAGCAATTCCCATGTTATGTCGGATGCGATAAAGGGCTGGCTTCAAATGAATGACCAAATCTTCATATAAAGGATAATCGTTCGTTAAATCTATGTTTAGTTCATCACTTACTACACGAATCAATTCTTGTGCCTTTATGCCCACTTCAAAACTCGCTTCTTCTAACATATGGCCTTGGCGATCTCGAAGTTTTGCTCCCATTAAATGCATCGTCATATAACCGATTTCTTCATTCGGTATCGTTATATGGAATGCACGTTCCAATGAGCGGGCAATTTTCTCGGCCGTTTCGAATTCCTTCGTCGCGCGAATCGTTTCCAAGTATTGTGGATCGAAATTAATCGGTTCTCCTTGAATAATCCGCTCAATGGCTAAGGCTAGATGGACAACTAAAGCAATATACGAACTATCAGCAATCGTAAAAGGAAGCTCATCTTTCATGTCTTCAATTTGCTTTTCAATGGTTAATAACTTTTTCTTATCAACGAGTCCGAGAAGTTTTTCAGTAACCGTATTAAGGGTATCTGCCGACTTTTTTTGAATCGATTCTTTCATTAACGAAAGAAACTCGTATTCATTAAAATGATTTAATAATAACTCACTCATCATCGCCCGTTTCGCTAATTCAGCACCTGCGATCTCAACCCCATATCCTCTTTTACGAATAAGAGAAAGCCCGTGTTTTTCGATTTTTTCACTTATTTTATCTAAATCATTGCTAATGGTTGCTACAGTAACATTTAAGTCATTCGCGAGAGATAAAAGCTTTACGGGCTCTATTGCTTCTAGTAAAGTAATGAGGATAATAATTTGGCGCTCTTCCGGTGTGTACTCAGTATGGGACAAATGAAATAGATGAATTTGCAACTCTTTCTTCCTGTCTTCGTCTCCAGTTACTTGAATGCCAACCCCTGCCTTTTTTATAAGTTGCAAATTGTAATCTCCTAAAATGCACTCTATCCCTTTTAAATCCCGATGAACAGTACGATTGCTGACATTCAGCTGTTGTGCAAGCTCCCCTACTGTGATTCCTTTATCATGAGATAATAAAATATCGAGTATTTTTCTCTCTCGCGCAGATATATACATCGCTTCTTCACCCACCGTCTCAAGCAACCATTGTTGACATGATTTAGAATGAAAAATTATCTTTCAAAAGGGATTTTAGAGTGTTTCTCTCTCTATTACAACAAATAGATATTCCTTTTTCGTCTTCCTTATTGTTGCCATTTTTTAATAAATCATGAACGGCTAAAAACATAACGAATAGGGGAAGCCTTTTTCTCCCCTATTCGCGACTTTCTTTCAAACTTTCGATTAACTCATCATATTTCGGGCTATTTAGGAAATTTTCAACCGAAACATGGAAAGCGTTTGGTAATTTCTCTTTCGCACGTTCTGTTAAATTTTTATGGGTAATCACAATATCAGCATCTCCCGGAAGTTGGTTGATAGCGGTATTCGTTACTTGAATGTCCAATCCCGCTTTCTGTACCTTATTTCGCATAATCGAAGCTCCCATAGCACTTGAACCCATCCCTGCATCACAAGCAAAAACAATTTTTTTCACTTTTGATGGGACAGTCGCTTCTTTTTGTTGTAGCGAAGCCACAACATCGCTCTTTTTCCCTTTTAATTGCTGCATTTTTTCAGCGGCTTTATTCAAATCTTCCTCTTCTGTATTTTTAGTAGATTTCAAAAAGATAGATGCCACAAAGAAAGAGACAGCTGCCGCGACAAATACTCCTGCCAATACTCCGAGATAATTTCCTCTTGGCGTCATCGCTAACAAGGCGAAAATACTTCCAGGTGATGGAACCGCTACTAGCCCTGCATGGAAAACAGTAAACGTTAAAACACCGCTTACTCCCCCTGCCATGGCTGCTAAAATTAAAACCGGTTTCATTAAAATATATGGGAAGTAAATTTCATGAATACCGCCGAGAAAATGAATGATCGCAGCCCCTGGAGCCGACTGTTTAGCTGTTCCTTTGCCAAATAACCAATAAGCAAGCAAAATACCAAGACCTGGGCCCGGGTTTGTTTCAAGTAAGAATAGAATCGATTTGCCTGTTTTTGTTGCCTGCTCGATGCCAAGCGGGCTTAAAATTCCGTGATTAATCGCATTATTCAAAAATAAGACCTTCGCAGGTTCAATAAAAATATTTGCTAACGGCAATAATTTGAGATTGATAATTGTCTCAACACCAGCAGCTAGCGTTTTGTTCAATCCTAAAACAATCGGCCCAACTCCTTTGAAAGCCACTAACGTTAAAATTCCACCAATAATTCCGGCTGAGAAGTTGTTTACTAACATTTCAAATCCTTGTTTGACTTTCCCTTGAATAAGTTGGTCAAATTTTTTAATGAGGTAGCCACCAAGTGGTCCCATAATCATAGCCCCAAGAAACATGGGAATGTCAGAACCGACAATAACCCCCATCGTCGCAGTCGCACCAACAACACCGCCGCGAACATCATGAATCATTTTACCGCCTGTATAACCGATTAATAATGGCAGCAAATACGTAATCATCGGACTGACAAGCTTAGCAAATGCTTCATTCGGTATCCATCCTGCCGGAATAAATAATGCAGTGATAATTCCCCAAGCAATAAACGCACCGATATTCGGCATGATCATTCCGCTTAAATAACTTCCAAAGCGTTGAACCTTTACACGAAAACTAGACTGATTTTCTGTTGTATGAGTCATGTTGCATTTCTCCTTTTCTATATACTGTACCTCTATCTTAAAGCGCTTACATCATATATTCAATAAAAAGTAAATATCATTTTGTCCGACACATTATTGTCATTTTTTAAAAAAGGGGACTTGCCATCAATATGCCGGGGAAACATATATATGGAATGAACGAATAGCGATACATATGAGATAGGCTCATGCCATTAAATATTCTATCCTAAACATAAAAAGAGGCAACCATTAGGTTTGCCTCTTTTTATGTTTACGCAAGAATCTCTTCAATTTTTTCAATGACTTCATCTGATAGTTCAACATCCACTGCTTTGACATTTTCTTCGACTTGTTCTGGTTTGCTTGCCCCAATTAATGCACTGGCAACGTTCGGCTGACGCAACACCCACGCTAGTGCTAATTGTGAAAGCTTAATCCCTAATTCGTTCGCAAGCGTTTGTAATTGTTCGACCTTTATTAATACGTCGTCTTTCAACAAATCATTGATAAACTTATTAGATTTTGGATCGCTCGCACGGCTTCCTTCAGGAACTTTTTCGCCTCTTTTATATTTCCCCGTCAGCACTCCTTGAGCTAATGGCGAAAACACAATTTGACTAATGCCATTTTGTTCGCAAACAGGGATGACTTCTTTTTCAATATAACGGTTTAACATATTGTAAACAGGCTGATTGACAACAATCCGGTCAAGTAAATATTTATCTGCCGTGCCTAGAGCTTCTTGGATTTGTTGAGCCGTCCATTCGCTGACACCGACATACAATACTTTTCCTTGACGAACAAGATCGTCAATCGTTCGCAATGTTTCGTCAACTGGCGTTTCTGTGTCATAACGATGGCAATAGTAAATATCGACATAATCTAAATTTAGGCGTTTTAAGCTTGCATGAAGCTGCTCGAACACATGCTTTCTTGAAAGCCCACGATCATTCGGGCCGTCTCCCATAGGCCAGAATACTTTCGTTGCAATAACATAAGATTCTCTTGGGTATTTTCGCAATGCTTCGCCGACAATCTTTTCTGCTTCGCCGTTTGCGTACACATTTGCCGTATCAAAAGAATTAATTCCGAGCTCATACGCTTTATCAATCGTTTTTATTGCTGCTTCTTTTTCAATGGAGTTTCCGTATGTAAGCCAGCTTCCTAAGCTAATCTCACTTACTTTTAACCCCGTTCTTCCGAGTTTGCGATATTTCATCTACCCCTCTCTCCCTTCCAAATTTATCTAAAATAATAGACAAAATTATTATAAAATTTTTATGATTTTTTGGGAAGGATTTTGCTTGATTATTTCAAATATTTAACATCAGCGTATACATAGAACCATTTATTCTACCCTCACTAGTCGAAACGCTTGACCTTCTTTTACATAGGAAAGAAGAGGCAAATCCTCTTCTATAATGCAGCCGACAACATTAACTTTTTCATCTTGCGGCAAATCGGCTAACGTAATTTGTAATTCTCCTGCATACCTTCCGTATAACGTATTATCAATCGTAACACTTCCTTTCCGCCTTCTTACCGTATTCGAAGGTGCTAATAGGTCATCCGGCCACAATATAGATGAACGTGATTCGATCGAACGAATTACATCTCTAGCAGGGTCAAGGCGGTTCGTATGAACGGTTTCGATCATCGATAACATGTCCTCTTGCACAACTCTCGGCTTATATCTAAGCGGGATGATTCCCTTATGCACTTCAGACATTCGTCTCAATGTTTCATCGGTCATGCTTATATCGCCAATCAATACTTTATCGATATCGCAGTCTCTCACTAATTCTAAATAAGCATAAACCGGTTCTATATTACGATGTTTTTCTAATGTAGGCAGTCCTTTGTATAAAGGCCCTCTCTTTTCCTTGTTTCCCGGGATAAATGCTGCGATCGTTCCGATTCCAAATTGCCGTAAACGCTCATTCTTTCTTATCATGTAATCTTTCGATAGCCCGGTTTCCGGACGAGGATAAAAATTATGCCACGCCTCCACATTGTCCCAATGCAAGCGATGAGATTTTAGTAATTGCAGCTCTTCTTCTGAAATCGTGCTAGCGTTCAACGCTACTTTTATTATTTGTGAAAACTGAGCCACTTCCTCAGCGGAAAAGCCATCATCTAGCCGCAAACCAGATACTCCCCAGTCTACTAATATACTAAGGTCGCACGGACGGATTCCTACATATTGAAACGACTTCGGAGAAACATCGGCTATCAATTCCATTCCATGCCGTTTCGCTTCATTTCCAATCGTTCGCAGAAGATCTTTATACACCCCCGGATCATCTTCAGGAATATGAAGAGAAGTAAAAATTGCCCGAAATCCAAACGTTTTGGCTTTGTGAATCCATACTTCATTCTTTTTCATCGTTTGGCTGGATAAATAAATAGAGATTCCAAGCATGAAGCCTCCTCCATTCGCAGAAATAGGAGGGAGATGCCCCTCCTCCCGCTACATGTTTTCTGCCATTTCTTCTTTAAATCCGAAGAAATAAGTGAAGATGAATCCAAATGTATAGGCAATCAACAACCCTATGAAATAAATAATATATTTATTTTCTGCAATTAATGGAATCAGTGATAAACCGGAAACTCCGATTCCGAGCGCAGCTGTTTTCATTACTGCTTGGAAAGCGCCTCCTACCGCCGCTCCAAGACACGCTGTAAGAAATGGTCTTCCTAACGGTAACGTCACCCCATACAATAATGGTTCTCCGATTCCTAAAAATCCTACAGGCAAAGCTCCTTTAATAATATTGCGTAACCGTTTATTTTTCGTTTTCACAAAAATGGCAATAGCCGCCCCCACTTGGCCGGCTCCGGCCATGGCTAAAATCGGGAGAATCGGTGTGACTCCTGTGCTATTAATAAACTCCATATGAATCGGTGTCAATCCATGATGCAGTCCTACCATCACAAGCGGTAAGAAAGTCCCCGCTAAAATCGCCCCGGCGACAGCACCTCCAATATCAAGCACCGCTTTGATTCCGCTAGTAATCCCTGTAGATAATAATCCGGCGACAGGCTGTACCGCAACAATGGTTAATAGACATACTACCAATACGGTAATCAATGGTGTCACAATAATATCTACAGCATTAGGAACCACTTTGCGGACATTTTTTTCTACGACTGTCATTAGCCAAGCAGCAAACATCACCGCAAATAATCCGCCACGCCCAGGTGTAAGCGCTTCCCCAAATAGTTTAATATCTGCAAGCGCTGGATTAAAAATTAAAATTCCTGCAATCGCTCCTAATACCGGGGTACCCCCAAACTCTTTTGCCGTATTGAATCCGACTAACACTCCTAAAGAAGCAAAGATCCCTCCGCCAATGAGCAGCAAAATTTGTAACCATGTTTCCGTTGGAGCAACACCTGCGTTTTTCGCAAAGTTCGCAATCCCATTAATGATTCCTGATGCGACTAATCCGGGAATAAGAGGGATAAAAATGCTACCAATCTTGCGAAGCAAACGTTTAAATGGGGCTTGATTTCTTTGCTGAAATTCTGCCTTTTTCTTAGCTGCAATGTCCATTTCTTCCTCGACCACTTCTCCAAGATGTAACCCTGCCAATTGGCCAATTTCCATAGCGACTTTGTTGACAATGCCAGGACCGATTACAATTTGCAGAGTTTCATCCTCAATGACTCCCATAACTCCTTTTACCTGTTTCACTCCCGCTACATCCGCTTTTGTTTCATCACGTAAGGTCATACGAAGACGTGTCATGCAGTGGGCTATACTAGAAATATTGTTCGCACCTCCGAGTCGCTCCACAATCTCAACGGCCATTCGTTGCTCATGTTTCATGTGAATCCTCTCCCCCTAAAAATAATTAGATTAAAGCTTTGCGAACAAACCCATTTGCTTTCTGCAATTTTTGAAGCGCTTCTTCATAGCTGCACTTCAGTAAAATCATAATAATGGCTGTTTTGACATGACGGTGGGCAGCTTCATAATAGTGCGTTGCCGTTTCGTAATCCACATTCGTTGCTTGCATGATGATGCGTTTTGAGCGTTCTATTAATTTACTATTAGTAGATTGTACGTCTACCATGAGGTTTTTATACACTTTTCCAATCCCAATCATAGATGCAGTGGAAATCATATTTAACACGAACTTTTGGGCTGTGCCTGCTTTCAGACGCGTCGAACCTGTTAAAATTTCCGGACCTGTCTCTACTTCAATACTGACATCGGCATACTTGCTTATTTCAGCATTTTTATTACAAGCAAGGCTTCCTGTCGTTGCACCTACTTTTTTTGCATATTTTAATCCGCTGATAACGTACGGTGTACGCCCGCTTGCTGCGATACCAATAACTGTATCTTTTTCCGTTACACCAATAGCCTGTAAATCTTCTACGGCCATCTCCTCGTTATCTTCCGCTCCTTCAACAGCGTTTGCAAACGCTTCCAAACCACCCGCGATTAATCCTTGTACCATGCTTTGGTCAGTCCCGAACGTCGGCGGGCATTCCACCGCATCCAAAATGCCAAGCCGCCCGCTTGTACCAGCGCCCATATAAATGAGTCGCCCACCTTGCTGAAAAGAAGCAATCACTTTGTGAACGAGTTTTTCAATTTGGTCAAGTTCTTTGGAAACAGCCACTGCTACCGTCTGATCTTCTTCATTCATAATTTGTAAAATTTCTTTTGTCGTCATTTCGTCTAAGTTCCATGTTTTTTTGTTACGTTGCTCTGTCGTTAAGTGTTCTAACATGCCGTCACCTTCTCAGATTGAAATTTTATTTCATATTTTTATTTTATCAACACGAAATAAAAAAACAATCTTTTTCTTATCTTCCCCGAAAATTCTTTCATCCAGAAAAAAAGAAGGGAAATGTAAATTACTCCCTTCTCGTGCTAACCATATCGGCCTTTTTGAAATAAAATTTCATTATCTTCGCAATCGAACAACTTCCTCTCTTGCTTCATGGAACTTTTCAATCACGCTACTGCCCATCTGGTGAAATGTAATTAAATATAGCGCATCAATTATGTTCAGTTGCGTCATTCTTGATGCCATACTTCCGATTCGGTGGTCTTGTTCCACATCAGGTACACATAATTTAATATCTGCTTCTTTATATAATGGAGAGGATGGATCGAGTTTTGTAATCGCAATGACTGTTGCGCTTTTCTTCTTCGCAAATTGAACAATCTCCAATACATCCTTCGTTCTTCCCGATGTTGAAATCGCCACTAGGACATCATTCGGTTCCAAATTCGTAATGAGTGGAATCATCATATGAAAATCGTGAGACATCATTGACACATACCCAAGTTTTGTAAACTTATAACAAGCATCTAACGCAGAGGCTGCCGACCCACCCACTCCGTAAAATAAAATCTTTTTTGCCTTTACCATCGCTTCCGCTGCTTTTTCTAATTCCTTTCTATCTATTGTCGCTGTTGTTGATTCAACAGCTGCTTTATTGACATACGTCACCTTATTAAACAAGTCGAACGGTGTATCTTTCTTTTCAATAATGGAAAAGTCGTTAATGTTCATATCCGCGATCGTTAACTCACGGACAAGGGTTAATTTCAATGCTTTAAAGCTGCCTATGCCGATCGTTTTGCAAAAGCGAACAACACTTGCCTCACTCGCCCCAGCATTTTTCGATATATCCTTCGTTGTCATATTCGGAACGAGCTCTGCATGTTCCATAATATACATCGCTACCTTTTTTTCCGCCGGAGAAAATCGCTCCATATGATTTTGAATTTTTGACAGAATACTTAGCTGCTTCATCCCTCTCCCCCTTCCTAGCTGTCGTTGCCAATCACATTCAAACCAATCATACCATTCATAATCGGAAAAACAAACCAGATGATGCTTTTGATACTTATTTACCTTTCGTTTCTTTTCCATCCTCACAATATGTAATATATAATTTACATATGTAAAAAATATGTTACAATCAATATAGAGGTGATTGTTTATATGCAAGAACCAATCATTAGAAATAAAGTGAAATTAGCACGAATTGAAAAAGGAAACTTAACACAAGCAGAACTAGCGAAAAAGGCCGGTATTACAAGACAAACGTTACATTTAATCGAAGCTGAAAAATATAATCCTTCCTTAAAAGTATGCTTATTGTTAAGCAAATACTTAGAAAAACCGCTGGATGAACTCTTTTGGCTTGAAGAACATTGAAAAGGGGAGTAAGGCTTAGTGAAAAAGGTCGATATTCGTATTTTCATTAGTTTTTTGATTTCTTTTGGTATTTTAAGTCTCGCTGTTAGAGAAATTCAATGGCTAAGCTTTTTAGCCGCATTATTGGGATATGGAATTTCTCGTTTATTAAAGGCGAGGAAAAAGAAATTAAGCGGGGAAGAGATAGAATACGATGAAAGAGTCAATGACAATATAAGAACGTTAATTTTGATGACTTTTTTATGTTCCAACTTTTTATTACTATTATATCTAGTCATCAATGATTGCGTATTGCACAAATCGTTTATCAAGATCAATTATTTAACATTATATATTATTGCCACCTTTTTTATCGGGCTTTTCATTATGCCTACAATTGCAAAAAGACGATAATGATTTCGCGCGCAAAAACAAGCTCTATGAAAGCTTGTCAAAAATATTCCATTTTTTCTTGGAACATAGGTGATTTTATTTCCCTCTTTCAACTTACAATGGGTTTGTTGTAATAAGAAAAGCGAAATGCACGTAATTACGATCCATTTCGCTTTTCTTTTGAATCATTGTTTGGCTTTACGATCATAGTTGAACCAAAACGGTTTGGACTTGATTGCGTTTAACGTTCACTTCAAATTCTTTATGTGGATGGTATGCAATAGAAGCAATGATCTTCTCATTTAAGTTCGTTTTTTGAATTTGGGTAAGCGGGCCCTTCCACTGAAATATCGCTTTTTTCTCTGCTTCAGAAGGATTGTAAAAGCGAACGATAATGCCCGAGTCGTCTTCGCTTCGTTTGACGGCACTTAAGACGATATACGGATCTTTTTGTTCAAATAAACTATACTGATATGGCACATGAAAGTCGACATTATTCATCTTCATGGCATCATACGGCATTTTATTATACGTGTATAACGGGGTTAAAAATTCTTTAGCTCTCTTTGCCACATTCGCTTGTACCGTTGTCCCTTGATGAGTAGTGATCGCAAAATGCACTTTATTGCTTCCTATCATTTGAGAATCCGGTGTTTCCATTTTGATACCCGATGGTCGTCCCGGTCTTCTCACTATGTCTTCCTTTCCAAGATAGCCGATACTTCTAAAAAGCGTAACCGCTATTGTGTCGTAGTGCTCTCCTACAATTTCATACTCTCTCGTACTGTTGGTTAACACCGCTACTCCATAATGTTCATTTGACAAGCCCACATAGCTTAACATTGGATAAATCGAATCAGGTCTTTCATCCCAATTTTCTATTTCCCAAACTTCGATAGCTGGATCGACAACTCGTCTTTTTATATTTCCGAATTGATTATCCGCTATTGCATAGGTTGATGAGATTCCAGTTGGAATGTATGCTCTTACTCTATGGTCTTTCGCAATATTTTCAATATCCATTTTTACATCAATGATCGGTTTATTCATCGGGACCGTTAATTGAATATTGACATCAATAAAACTATCACGCCGCTTTGCTTTACGACTTTCGATATTGGCTGGTACAGGTAATTGGTAATGAATATCCACATAAGCAAAGTACTGATTCTGCCGCATGGAGTACTGTGCTTTTACATCATCACTGAGCACGATAAAATCGTTCAGTAAGGGAGAATAGTCATATTCGTCTCCATCGTCCGCCATATCTTCTATCAATAGTACATTATCAAACGTACGCTGTAATGTTTTATCATAAATCTTCAACGTACCATTTTCATTCACCGTTAAAGAATAGAACTCCGTGTCGATTTGATTTACTTCTTCGGATACATTCTTGATCATTATATCCGCTTCTTTTATGAAATAGGCTCTGTATCCCATCGCCGGAATGTCGTCTTGAAACTGAATGGTATATCGAACAAACGGATCATAGTTTCCATAATGAACAATTTGTCTATCGACCAGTCCCGGATCTATCGTTTCTTTTTTCACAACCTCGAAATCAATTTCATTTTCGTTTTCATCCACTAACTTGAAATTTGCTATTTTTGTTGTAATTTCCGCCTGAATCGGTTCATTTCTTTCATAAGGAAGAAAATTATATACAACTAATTTATCTAATGATTGATCACAAGGCATCGCGTCCGCTATTTTTCTCATATAAAATGAAATGAGTTGATCGGCTTTCTCCTCCGCTATGAAAAATCGAGACATAATGTCATGATGCACTTTATCGGAGCAGCAACAGCCTATACTATCATGAGCGTGATTTTTCATCATCTCTTTCCAAATTAACTCGATTAATTTATGGTGATACGCAAACCCAAGAATCGACGCGATGGAAGCTAACGGTTCTAAAATATTCGTTATCTTATTTTCGATTCTTGTATTTGCTGCTTTAATATCCATCCTTGTTGAGTAAATGCTTCGATGTACTCGCATATATTTTCCGTCTAAAAACTCTCCTTTTATCGTTGCCAGCCCCTCTTGTTTTTCTAATTCGTCAAAGATATGTTCGTAACGACTTAAAAAGAAAATTCTTTCCGGATATAATTTCCGTAATACTTCTATTACGTCAAAAATGTTCTTTTGAATCGGCATTTGATCATGTCCGTTTGGAATAATAATATGGTCGGTAGTCGCTCTCCGATCTAACACCGAAAAGTACGTATCCATACGCTTCTTTAATTTTGCTTCATCTGTTGGAAGATATTTTCCTATCGCATATCCCAGTGGAAATACTTGAACAAGTACCCTTGACCCTTCATCGCTTGCCCAATAAAATTCCGTTTGATCGGTCCCGTGTCTTTCCGAAATTCCCCGCCAAAAAATTGCCCGCTGAATGCCAAATCCATTTAATAGTTGCGGCAGTTGGGAAGATTGCCCGAATGAATCCGGAAGATAACCTATTTTCATCGGCTCTCCAAACTCTTCGCAATCCTTTAGTCCGTATAAAAGGTTTCGAACAATCGACTCCCCGCCAACGACCATTTCGTCCGTCTGTGTATACCAAGGGCCTATGATTAATTTGCCTTGTTGGACTAACTTTTGGATTCGCTTTTTATATTCTGGTTTTACGGCAAGATAGTCTTCCAACACAACCGTTTGCCCGTCCAACACATAATGGGGGTAGTCCGGATTTGTTTCAAGCATATCTAAAATTTCTTCCATATTATTTACAAGAAGAATTCTCGATTCTTCAGCCGAAAAATACCATTCTCGGTCCCAATGCATATGCGGAACAATATGAACATACTTTTTCAAAACATCCACCTCACTAGCCTTGCAGTTGTTGTCTTTTTAATTTATGAATACGAGTGACCACTAAAAGTACCGTAGAGATAAACGCACCGATGAACGCAGCTCCTAGCCAAATCATCCCCGCTTTCAGCAACGGAGCTCCTTGCAAAACAAATAAGGAGAAAATGCCCGCTCCCGGAACATTTAATCCAATTTTTGAAACGGTTACAATTGCACCTGTTACAGCTGACCCGATACAAAGGGATGGAATCACCCGGAGTGGATCCTCGATCATAAACGGTATAGCCCCTTCCGTAATCCCTGCTAATCCTAGAAGCCAAGTCGATTTCCCTACTTCCCTCTCATACTCTTCAAAGTAATGTTTAAATAATAATGTTGCCGCGGTTACAGAAAACGCCGACACCATTTTTACCGAAGCAAATGCCGCATATGGAATAAAATTCCCGCTAGCCATCGCTCCGATACAAAACGTATAGGCAGCCTTATTAACAGGTCCCCCCAAATCGAATGAGACCATAATTCCTAAAATTGTTCCCAGTACAACCGCATTGTTTCCCGAAAGGTTGTCTAACCAATGTAGCAATATATTGTTTAATCCGGCAATCGGTTTGCCAAATACTAAAAGCATTAATGCTCCTACGACAAGAGAACCTACAACCGGATAAACCCAAAAGCTAATAAAGCCTGAGAACGTACCTTTAGGCGGCAACTTTTTCTTCAAAAACTTAATGATATAACCGGCTAAAAACCCCCCTAGCATTCCACCTAAAAATCCGCTGTTAATCATGGTCGCTGCGATTCCCGCCGCAAATCCCGGTCCTAGCGCCGGTTTGTCAGAAATGGAATAAGCCATATAAGCAGATAATACTGGAATCATCAATGTTCCCAACATATTTCCGCCCAATTTTCGGAGCATCCATAACCATGAGTTTTCCGTATCATACAATTCCTGCAAATGAAATGCTTGGGCAACTAAAACCGTAAAAGCTAAAATCATTCCCCCAGCAACAATAATTGGTATAATATGAGAAATGCCTGTTAAAATCGAATTCTTGATTTCCGTTTTCCATGACGTCGTATCTTCACGAGATTCCCTTTTTTGTGGTTGATACTCCGTTTTCTCCTTACTTTTCGCTGTTTCGAGCGCCTTTTGGATCACTCCTTTTGCGTCTTTTAGCGGCACGGCTACCGTTGTTCGATAGATTGGTAGATGAGCAAATCTTTCTTCGTTTTTCACCGCCACATCAGCAGCAAAAATCGCTACATCTGCTTTTCTTAATTGCTCGTCTGTGTGAGAGTCTTCAATTCCATTTGCCCCTTGCTTTTCCACATATACGGTAACCCCCACTTCATTTCCAGCCCTTTGAAGAGCTTCGGCTGCCATATACGTATGGGCAATCCCTGCCGGACAAGCCGTGACAGCAACAATCATAGTTGATTCGCTTATACTGTGATTTTCCTCATCCGTTTGATGAAAGCCATCTAAGTTTTCATATAATTCCTTTGCACTTGTACAGTTTTGTAATCGCTTTCTATATTCCGGATTTGAAATTCTTTTTGCCAATTCAGCAAGCAATTGAATATGTGTTGATCCCGCTTCTTCCTTAGGAATCGCTAACAAAAAGACAAGATCAACTTTATTGTTTTCATCAATGCTCTCCCAATTTTCAATCGGCTTTTGTAACTTAGCCACAGCGAAAGAAGCCGTTTTGACAGCGCTTGACTTTCCGTGCGGAACCGCAAGCCCTGCTTCCAATCCAGTTGGAGATAGCTTTTCTCGAACCATGACATCACGATAAAACTCCTCTTCTGAATACAGTTTTCCTTCGTGCGCTAATTTCGTTACTAAATGTCGAATGACTTCGTCTTTATCGGTTAGCACCACATCTACATCAATTAAGTTCACGCTCGTTAACTTCTTTAATTCCATTTGTTTTCACTTCCCTTCATCCATCGTATTGTTTTTATTATAAATAAAAAAAATAAGAAGATTTGAATCTTCTTATTTTTTCACAAAATTCACAAATATGGTGACTATCCGTGTGTATTTATGCACATGCTAACGATACCCGTTCCAGTAATGCTCGCTTAATTTTCTTAATACAATCATCAACGACGTGCGATCCGTAATTTCGTACTTGTTGATAAACTGTTTAGGAGCCCAACAATAGAGGCGAAGATTCGATAAGGCGGCGAGCGAATTTTCGTTTAAATGAGTGAGACTGACAATAAACACTTCCTTTTGCTTGGCAATCGTAACCGCATCTAATACTTGCTTTGTCTCTCCAGAAACACTGATCACAAATATAAGATCCTTAGGCTGAATATGTTCGGCACTGTAAATCATCTCATGCCGCTGTGTAAAAAATTCTGCTTGTTTCCCAACACATCGCAAGTTTTTTGCCATCATTTCACAAAAATAAGCAGAATCCCCCACACCGTAAAATAGGGTTCTTTTTGACTCGTAAATTTTTCTTGCAGCCATATCTATCGTATCCATATCGATCATGTCATACGTTTTGAATATATGATCGGAAATTTTCGTGATATCGAACGTTTTTAAACGATCTTCTAACACCAAAGCCGTTTTTAACTCAGAGAATCCTTTATACCCTAACTTTTTCGCAAGTCGCACGATTGTATTCGGGACAGTATATAGATTTTGCGATAATTTCTGTATCGACATATTTACTATTTCCTGTCGATGACTAAGGATATAGTCAACAATTTGATCATCGGTCTCATTCAACTTATGAGCATAAATTTGCACTCTCTCTTCAAACTTCATCGCCCTCATCCTTCACCACAATGTTCTACTGTTTCATCACAGGGGTTCCGTTCTTAATGTTACCTAATAACGCTCATAAACAAAAAATTCCCTCCCCCTTAGTAGCTACCACCATCAGTAAACGCTTCCATAAAATCCGTTATAAAACTAGTTTTATTATAACGCCTCAACCTTTTCCCTCCAACCATGAATTCTTCTTAAACTTTAAACTTTAACACCTTTTCCGTAAAAATCACTTAAACTTTCTTGTTATGTCCAAGAAATATAAACCAAAATCGGTATTTAATGCATTATTATACTCTTCACCATCCCATGCATTTCATAACACATTATGGCAGTTATTTGGTAAAATAGGGAATATCATTAAAAATAGATAGGGGATCTTGCTATGAGGGAGAGAATATTTTTAATTTTGGCGAATTTATTTTGGGCAGGGAACTATGTATTTGGAAAATACGTCGTTTCCGAGATGAGTCCACTATGGATTACTTTTACTAGGTGGTTTTTGTCCTTAGCTTTTCTCATTCCTATTTCTTATTTCGTTGAACGGCCTAATTACCGCAAAGTATTGAAAAATTCTTGGTTATCATTAAGTTGCATGGGGCTTCTTGGTGTTATCGGATACAACCTCTTGCTTTACGGCGCATTAGAATACACATCGCCGATGAATGCTTCCTTGGTAAATGCACTGAATCCAGCTATGATGGTGTTTTTTTCTTTTCTTATATTGAAAGAAAGAATGAGCTGGACTAATGTTGTAGGGTTTGCTCTTTCCCTTATCGGAGTGCTTTTCATATTAACGAAGGGACATTTAGAATGGATCTTTCAAACAACATATAACCGCGGGGATTTAATGATGATAGCGGCTAATTTATGCTGGGTCTTTTACTCGATTATCGGAAAAAGATTAGCTGTTCCTCCTATTACAGCAACAGCCAGTTCTGTTGCTCTTAGTGTCATTTTTTTATTTCCATTTCTTTTCTTGCAACCGATGGATATGACCCAATTAAGTGTGAAAGGGATTACCGGAATCATCTATATGTGGCTATTTCCATCGGTCTGTTCCTTTGCTTTTTGGAACATGGCTGTAAAAAAAGTTGGTCCTAGCCATGCGGGTGTGTATTTAAATTTGATTACGGTGTTTACTGCCATCATCACATTAATTTTAGGAGAAAAGATTCTCGTATCACAAATCATTGGCGGTACTCTAGTGCTCATCGGAGTTTATTTTGCTACAAAAATACCTAAACCAAAAGAGAAAGTCATAAAAAAAGTGCACGCACAGTTGTAAATTTTAATCTCGAGTGATAGATAAAAAAAGAAGAACCCTTACTGGTTGAAAAATAGAAGGAGCCGGCGAAAAGATCCGTTGGAAAAGAAAAATCGTTTTTTTTTTCTGTTTTTATCGGTTATTTTCTCCTTACTTCATTAGAAAAACAATTTACTTAAACATAAAGTTCATTTTCAATCGAGGTATTCTTTCAACATGAGAATCTTCCTTCCAAAGGAAATAGAGATTACGAATCTGCCCCAAAAGCAAAATATCAAATCTCACATGTAGGACATAGCATGGACGAATAAACGATATTGTGAGATGTACGTAAGGTCAAACACTTATGTAGCAGCCCATACAAACAAGATCGAAAACAACATTTTTCAATCAATTCTGTTTGCACTAAAGATGGAGAGCTTGTGACCGTTACGGTGAAGCTCCCCATCGTGTACCTGATTTTACTCCATTACTAAGGACCGTTCTGGGAAACAACATATAAAATCAAACATGGGAGATTTCATATTTCTTCTGATAATGACTTAATGTTAGTAAAGGAAATATATACTGGTAACTGTGATAATGAATATAAAATCCCCCTGCCATTCCCTGCCCTGTTGGATAAGAAGTTGTCCAATCTTTCCTTTCAGCAGATTGGAGAATAAATTGGACTCCGGCTTGAATTTCCGGTATCGGTTCATCAAAAACAGCAATCAGTGCATCCAATGCCCAAGCTGTATGTATTAACGTACTTGCTCCTAACGGAACGTACGCTTTCGCTATATCGCTTTTACATGACTCTCCCCACCCGCCATCGTTGTTTTGGATGTTTAACAACCATTTTACCGCTTTTTGAATGGCTGGATGTTTCGGAGAAATCCCCACTGAAATCAGCCCGGTGACAGCAGCCCATGTTCCATATATATAACAAATCCCCCATCTGCCGTACCAAGACCCGTTTTTTTCTTGATGATCCACCAACCACTCTACTCCACGTTGGATAGCTAGATGTTGTTTAGATAAATTGGTGAAATTTCCGAAAAACTCTAACGTTCTTCCGGTTAAATCTGCGGTAGACGGATCGGTTAATAAGAACTCCGCTCCTTGAATCGGAATATGGTGTAAAATGCGCTTATTGACATTCTTTTCAAATGCTCCGTAACCTCCATCGTCATTTTGCATTGAGAACAGCCAATTGATCCCTCTATCCCATGCCTGACGAAATAAAGGTTCTTTCATCACCAATTTGTGAATTGCTCTTAAAGAAGCGGTTGTGTCATCAACATCGGGATTTATTGTATTAATGTTTGAAAACCCCCATCCTCCTGGCAAGCTGTATGGATTATGAATGGCCCAATCGCCATATTGATAATGTTGACGTGAAAGAAGATAGAGATTTGCTTTTTCAACCACGGGATCTGTAGAAGACATCCCTGCTTCTTGTAAAGCATAACTCACTAAGGAAGTGTTCCAAACATTTGCCGTTGTATATTGCATGTGAGGATAGCCATTAATTTGGCAGACAAAAGACTTTAATCCATTAATCGCTTTGATAATGATTGGATGACTTTTTGGATACCCAAGCGATAACAAAGCAAAAATCATAAGGAAAGTAGAACTAAAATAACTATAGAATGTTCCATCTGATTCTATACGGCTTAACATATATTGTTTGGCATGATGAATGGCTGTAGTGTGAATATATTCCGGTAAACCAATGAAACTTTTGATTCCCTGTTTCATATAAGAAAGAAAAGACCGATCCATTTGTAACCATCTCCAGTAATCGTCTTCTTCACATCTCGAAACAAATAAATCCGAAAGATCTGGACTTCTCCTCGTTTTTATACGATATTTGTTGTCAGCTAGAATGAAAATCGGTGTAAGATTGGCTCTTCCAGAGACGGAAAAATCCCAAAAGTTGATCGGAAACGAAGGCGGCAAAAGGACGATTTCCACAGGAATAGGAAAAAATTTCGGCCATGGATATTGCCCTGTTAAAGAAAGCATAAATTTGGCAAACATATGCACGTTTTCTATTCCACCCATTTCCAAAATCCGCCGTTTTGCAGCTTGCATGTTTTTATCGTTTTTCTTGCGATATCCGGAATAGAGAAGCGCATAATATGCTTCAACGGTTGCCGTTACATTTCCTTCGCCTTCGTCATCAAAAAGTTTCCACGCTCCGTTCCCTTGCTGCTTACTTTCGATTCTTTCTACTAACGCTTTGATTAAGTCCTCATCATTTATTTCCAACGTACGTAATAAGATGATCATATAAGCATCTGTGGCAACGCCAGTTTCAAAAGGGTAACGCCATGATCCATCCGGGGATTGTTCTTTTTTCAATTGATTCACGATTCGGTTGATTTCGTTTTGAATGCTAAACTTCACGCTCGCCATCCCTTTCATTTAAAAAAATAAGCACTTACCTAATACTTATTCCCGCATATTGAAAACGATTCGTATAGGGAGGGGTAGATATTTTTTGGCTAATAAAGAAAAAGAAAAAACCGGTTATGCCTCCATTTCTTCTGGAAATAAATGAGGAGTTAAAGAAAAAGTGCAAAGGTTTCAAGATAACAACGATGAAAAAGTCCGATTTAACCAAAGAGGAAAAAAGGTTGGTCCAAAAAATACTCACTCACACAAAAATAAAGAATGAAAACAACATCACAAGAACACAAGCATACTTTGATTTTTATCAGCGTCATCCGGAAATTCATTGGGCACTTTTGGGACATATGGTATCAAGAAATGGTGGATGGAATATGACCGACTTAAAGGGAGAGCTGCTATCCAATTTGTTAAACGAACAGGAACAGCAGTCTTTCTTTTCCTTTTTAGAGCGCGGAAATTGGCTTATTTTTCAAGATGTATACCCGCAGTTTTTGCTTTATGAGGAAAGTATAAAAAGGAAAAGACCACTTTTTTATCTTCTTTCTATTTTTCATGTATCAACATTTATGGAAACGATTTGGAACCACTTTTGGAAATATGGTGACCCCTATATACTGGCCATTGCTCTTGTAATTAATGAACAAAGCTATTTAGAAAAACGAGTCATCCAAAATCCCCTTTTTCAAGAGAACGTATTTCATACAATTGAGTTTAAGCTTCAAGATATCCTTAGCTTAAATCATATTCTTTTTCCTTACTATGACAAATATGAGAAGCGAAGTATAGGACTCATCGGGCAAACGTTGCATCATTTCAGTTCGCTTCATGAACGGATATTATTAGGAAAGCGGTTATATTCCTTACTTTTTCATAAAAAAAATATGTTAGACAAAGTGGTGCAATGGGCCGCTTCTTGCCCCCATACCGGAACTCGTAAAGATTACTGGCCTCACCTATTTAATGACGTTCATGAATCGGTGCCAAGACACCCCTATAGACGCCGCATCAAAAATTGCCAAATACAGCAAGGGGTACCTCGAATATATAGTCCAAGATTAGAGTATGCATGGAAAAACGTTACACATGAAGAAGCAGATATAGGAGATTGGTTCAATGACTGGACCATTACCGATTATTTCAACAAACAAGAGGAAGAGATAAATGGAGAGATTACCGATGAATATTGTGAAACACTCGAAAAAATTGAGCTTGCGGTTATCGCGAAAAAAGCTATTTTCCACTCGAAGTAAACATATTTCTGCTTATATTTCTACAGCCTTATTTGCCTCATGGATTGGAACTTATTTAGATCTTTATTTCGTTGGAAAACAATGGTATAGTTTTCCTGCTAGGCCGTATCCAGCTATTTTCACCATTAACATTATGTTTACGCTGATCGGCCTACCAATCCTAACGACTTTTTTTCTTTACTTTATGGAGAAGATAAAAACGTGGAAAAAAGGTGTTTTTATCGGCACAGCAAGCCTTATAATGACACTTGGAGAAAAACGATCAGAAGCACTCGGATGGTTTGCCCACAATGATCAGTGGGAACATATTTATTCCTTTTTTGGATATCTGATTTTTATGATAATCGTTTGGAAATTCTATCGATGGATGAATTCAATCTAGGGCATTGAACATTATGAGACAGGGGGGTTAGTGCGAATCTTCTTCTGCATTCGATATTGTTGCTGTTGTTAATCTTCTTCCATACACCACCAGCAATCAAATGCGATTTTCAAAGTATGAGCCAATTCTTTTGATAGTCATGCATGGTAACCGAATCCGTATGTGTCAATCATGAACGAATCAGTGTGATCCCCCACTTCACACTAAACTTTGTCATGTTTTTGAAGTGGGAGGCTTCTTTCGGAATGATGTAAAAATTGCAAAGGAAATCATTAATGTTGGTGCATCTGTAACAGTCATCATCCGTAGCCTCCTTGTTACAAGGGAGTAGCCACTGCCCCTATCTTTATTTATGCCATAAGCCACACTTGCCTCTAAATGAATTACTCCTCGAGCACAAATCCTCAAGCCTGAACGGCACGAACCGATGAACGAATTTGGCCAGTTGACTTTGACTTCACTTTTGTTTTGCTCTCAAAACAGCTTCGCAAAACTTGCCGCAATATCAGAACACACAGCGATTTTTCGCCAGTAAATCGTTAGCGTTTAAAGATCAAACAATTCCCCATTTCGGAACTATCACATAGTTATGATTGTTCGGCGCTACACGTTCGCCCCATAATTATTGTCTCTTTTTTCAAAAAAGAGCCTGCCACATCCCGAATGTTCGCAGGAGCATTCAGCCAGCTTCGAGTGATGACAGGCAATTTTTCTATCCAGTTGTTTATCATTCATCCCGATACCCCGTTGAGATATCTATAGTTTGGATGCATTTCTAGCAATTCTGATACGGTGACAAATTTGTATCCTCTTTTTTTAAGTTCAGGCAAAATTTTTTTTAGAGCTTCGATAGTTTGCCGACGATCCCCACCGTAATCGTGAAATAAGACAATATCGCCATTTCGGGCATTCAACAAAACCTTTTTTACAATATTGCTGACTCCCGGCTGTTTCCAGTCATATGTATCTTGATGCCATGACCACATCACTACTGTATAGCCTTCTTGGTTAGCAACATTGATGATGGTTTCATTATAATATCCTCCTGGCGGGCGAAATAATTTAGGAGAGAATCCAGTCAATTGAATAATGGTTTGCTTTGTTTTTCTTAACTCTGTTCTGATTTCTTCTTCGGTAAGCCCTCTGAAATTTAAATGATTGTATGTATGATTAGCTAATTCATGGCCATCCAAAATTTCCCGTTTTGCTAAATCGGGATGATCTTTTACACGAGAACCAACTACAAAAAAGGTTGCCTTTGCTTGATATTGTTTTAAAACATCTAGAATTTGTGGAGTATATTTTGGGCTCGGTCCATCATCGAATGTCAATGCAATAACTTTTTCTTTCGTTGGTATTTCCCAAATTGCTTTTCCTTGTTCTTCATAAAACTTTCGTCCTTTATTATTGTCCGCTGTTATGGGCAATACACAAATAAACATCAGAACAACAGAGCAACCTATGATAGAGATTAACCATTTAAAAAATTTTTTATTTATCATCAAGCACCAACACCTTTTGTGTAATTTTATTGCTTGTGTTAGAATACTTATTTCTCAATTATGCTTCCGCCCAATATGGATCATTAGAGACCTCTCGGCAGCAGATCGGGATTCTCTCCACGCTTATTTTCGTCTGTTATTGTAGCCACAACTCTAGCGTAGCCCTATTCAACCAACTTCTGTCAACGTTTCCTGTTGAACGGGCTGGACCTCCATCTGCTCCAATTCTTTTCCTTTCTCCATGCCCTTTTTTATTTTCATGAAAAACCTTTACGGAGAGGCTAAATTTCATACAAATCCGCTATGTTTCTTCCTGTGACAGACCCAGGAATTTGATTGTAAAGAATGACAGTCTGTCCTTCCTTCCCATTTTGACGATTTTTCAGATAATCTGACAGATAATCCGGTGTGGAGGGAGAACAAATTGACCGAAAAACTGTTTTAACTTTTGGATGATAAAGACGTTCATTTCATTGTCGTATTCACCGGAAATAATGCGTCTTTCGATCCATGGCATGCCTACTTTTTCCCGTTTTTGTTTTCATTAGTGTTTCCCGAAAATCAATTTTTTATCAGAAATCATGTCACACCACTACGTCTTGTTTTAACAGAACATTGTAAGATAAGTCTGATTGACAAGTTCAGGGAATAGGAAAAGATCACGCACGAACCACAAAAAAGTTCTTCAACAGATAAAAGGCAAACAAGAACCCATAGAATCACCGGACTCTTGTTTGCTTGTATTAGCTTACAGCGCAAGAGAGCCATTCTGTTATGCGAATATTTCATATTACAAAATAACAGATCGGTGGCCAATGGCTGCTTAGATTTCGCTAGCGAGATTGAACAGGTATTTAACGAGTTAAAGAATAACAGGCTGGAACTGCCAAGATGATATGGATTTCATCGATATGTACTGCATGTGCTATGCTGTATCCTTATGTATAACTTCGAGTTTTTACTCTAGTTTATATTGAGCTAAAGGTGCCGTTTAGTTGCATAAGGGGGAACATCAGGAAAGCGCAGATTTACAACGTTAGTCATTATTTCCGAATATCTATCTGTTATTTGGATTAAAGCTGTTAAGGGAGTATTTGATATAATGAGCGATTAGCGTGATTTTTTGTCATAATGTGTTTAGTAGTCATCATATTTTATACAAACAAATACCCTTAAAAATATAAGGGCATTTGTCATTAAATAACTTTCCAGAAGTTTCTGTTTATTTTACTGGTATCCAGATTTCAGAATAACAATCGGGACTGGAGGGATCTTCGTCTGTATATACTTCTAATGCTGGTGTGCCTGCATGCTCATAACCACTGGATGGAAACCATTCTGAAAAAATTTGTTTCCATACTTTTTGCATAGCATCTGGCATCGGCCCGTGAACTTCAAATACAGCCCATTTGGATGCGGGTACTTCAAATTTTAATAATCCGTCGGGTGTGTCACCATCATATTCTGTGGCTACCCAATAATCCATTACTTGCTTCTGTGTATCGTTATTAGCGGCACATACACCTAATACACCTTTAATCTGACCATTGTTCAACTTCAATAATAAATCGACTGTTCCATCCTCATTCACTTCATCCCACAGTTTGGGAATACCCACAAGATTCTCCTCATTGATTAATGAAAATTCTCGCTTGATTCCTACTACTTGAAAACTATCTCTTTCAACAATTTTGTATTTCATTGGTTCTGCTCCTTTCGGACTCACCTGTATAATCAGGCGGTAATAAGATTTGAGCTTTCCAATAGACTCTCATGCTTCACCTGATGTTATGCCATGTTGCCTACAAAAAGCTTTTGAATGTATTCGATTAAATGAACTAACGGGAGCTATAATTCATTAAAATTGGAGCTTTTAAACAACATTATTACTATTATGAGTGAATTAAGTACAGTTTTACGAATATTACTTAATTATCAGTGATCACTATTCTACGTTTTAACCCTCTCTACAACAACTCCTCTTTCTCTACAGGATCTAAGAGGTTTTTAGTAACTAATCCTATTTATAATTTACATCTTAAACATTTCAAACCAAATCATCAACCTATATTTTTATGCTAATAAAAAAGGATAGCTTGCTCTTATATTGAACTAACTATCCTATAAAGCAGTATCTATATTTAATTGCTGCACCCTCGATCTTATTTTTTGTTTACACTGAATATGGAATTTCTACTATTCTTCAAATCTATAAGCTGCGTGAGAATTAAAAAAGATTTCAAACTTCGTGGCAAGGACAGATTTGGGCACTGAGCCACATTTTACTCTCTTTTTTGTCGGTTATGTTACCGCTTTAATATCATTCTATGGAAATAGTTAATTTATTATTTTTTAGACTAGGGATGAATTGTATTTTGCTTGTCGGTAAATTTTCATCTTTGGCAGTCTCCCCTAGCGCTTTCTTCGCTTTTAAATACTCATCGATAGTATCGTATTTAGTCGGGGAGACTTGCAAAGTATATGTAATTCCAACATATAAATTCAATGTAAAAGATTTTTTGTTCACAATCATAATTTTATCTTTAGGAACATAGGCAATTTCCTTCGTTTGATATCCTTTCGAGGCAATATTCACTAAGAACTTAGAATATTTGCCACTCTTATCTACTATGTGTATGGTTACAGGTATTTTATTAGGAAGTTGATTGACCGTATCTTTTTTATTGGAGCAAGCGACTAGCAATACAGTAATAGTAATAATCAATAAAGATATTTTTTTTATTTTAAAAACCTCCTTTAAAAAAATTACAAAAAATACTTTATTTACATTTAATGTTATATTATACTAAATTTTAAGAAAATTCAATGTTAAGGAGGGGGACAAATTGAAAAAAGCAGGAATTGTTTTATTTTCATTCGTCTTGTTATTTTTAATTCCTAGTATAAGCTTAGCGAACAAAGCCCTTGCAGCAACGTTCAACGAAGAGACTTCCAAAAATGATATTTACGAAAAAATCACGTTCCCGAAAATAGGAAAGGAACGCACTGAAAGATTATTAAATTATATCAAGAGCACTAAAAAACCTGTAAAAAATTTAAGTAGTGAAGATATTAAAAAACTTCAACAAGACCCGTCATTCACCTCTTTTAGTTCTCAAGGAGAGATACTAAAACTTCCTTTTACTTTAGAATCAAAGAATTCTTCAGCAATAAGTCCATTACAAAGTGAAGCTGCAGCAACTGATAATAGAGTTCGGATAAACCCAACCACAACTTACCCTTATAACGCTATAGCTCAAATAGATTTTACAGATGGCACATATGGTTATAGTTGTACCGGTTGGTTTGTTGACAAAAATACTGTTGTTACTGCAGCACATTGCGTGTATGATACTTACAATAATAAATTTTATCAAGCATGGTATGTGTATCCTGCAGAAAACGGGACTCAACTACCTTATGGAGGGATGGCATCAACGACAGCATATGTTACTAGCTCATGGCAACAAGCCACTCCGCCAGATGAAGAAAGTATCTACTATAAAGATGTACAATACGATTTTGCCGTGATTAATTTGTCATCAAGTACAAATCATCCAAACTATTTAACTATTAATACTAATCCACAAGTTAATAATAGCATCTTTTCAGTGGGGTATCCTGGCGATAAAAGTTTTGAGTACAATGGCTCATATTACTATTACATGTACGGAAGCTCCGGTCAAATAAGCAAAATTGAAAGTAATACCATTACACATACCGCTTATGTTACATCAGGAATGAGTGGCGGGCCAATTATGTTAACCAGTAATTGGAATGCTGTATCTTTAAATAGCACTTCTAGTTGGGGAGTTGCCTTTTCAACAGTTTCTAAAAACTTTATTTTAACTTGGGGAGCTCAAAATAACTAGGAGTGTTAGCGAAATAAGAAAAACAAGCGGTAAGCACATATTAAAATTGACTAATATGTGCTTACCTTTATTTATGGCTTTTTTAAGTTCTTGATAAACTAGCTCTCTTCTTCCTTTTTCAGCACGTTTTATTTCTCGGGTGTCCTTATTATCTTCGCGAACAATGTTAGGCTGTTTTATAACTTGCTCCTTCGTTCACTTTCATTTTTCAGTAACATTTACTAACATTTCTTTTGATGCTTTGTCAACTTTTTCATTAGATTCTTCAACGATTTCCATACGTGCCTCAACTAAATTCGCTTGAATTTCAATTTTTTTAACTATCGCTGTATTCTTTTTCTCTAGCTCGGCGATTTTTCCTTCGCCTTTAAGCTCTTTTCTTCACGTTTAGTGTTTTCGATATTTTCTCAAGAACTTCTTTCGCCTTAAGATTTTCGATTTGTTCTAATGACCACTTGTAATGATAAAATATTTTCCGTGAACTTTGCCTCTAATTTTTTCACGAGTTGAACCCATTTCAGTTTTTCTAACGCCGCTTGTAATGATAAAATGTTTTCCGCGAACTTTGCTTCTAGTTTGTTCATGAGTTGAATCAGTTTCAGTTGATGGATCTTGTGTTTGTTCTTCTGTGCCTTTTTCCAGTTGCCCCTCTATTATGTTATCATTTTCCGATTCAAATTCAGCTGCATGTTCAGCAACAGATTCAGTAACAGGTTCAATAACATGTTCAGCAACAGGTTCAGCAACAGATTCAGCCACAGGCTCAGCAACTGGTTCAGCAATATGTTCTTCATTCGTTTTTTCTTGTTTAACTTCTTTAGCTTGTGCCCAAACTTCGAGCAGCTCAGAGGCTACTCTGTCCCACTTATAACGGGAAACAGCAAGTCCTCTTCCTTTTTCCCCCATTCTCTTCATCAATGACTTGCCTGATAATATTTGTGAAATCTTTTCTACAAAACAGTTTGGGTCCTCCGGGTTCTCCACTATAAGACCGTTTTCGTTTGAAAGAATAACTTCTGGATTGCCTCCCCTTGCTGTTGTTACAATCGGAAGACCTGCTGCCATTGCTTCATAGTGCACCCGCGCCAACGGTTCTTGCCATTGCGAAGTACATACAAATAAATCAGCGGCAGCAAACCAATTTTGTATTTCATCCGGTGCAACAAAGCCTGTTGTCACAACTGGAATTGGCAGCTTTTTTGCCAATGCTCGTACGTAGGCGACATAATCGGTTACGTCATTTTGGCTAAACCATTTACTTCCTACTATTACTAACGCTAAATCTTTAAATTTTTTTGAAAGCTCCGGTAACGCTCTAACTAGCTTATCGACCCCTTTATTATTCGAAAGCCTTCCTGCATATAAAATAACTGTTTTATTCTCTAAACCATGTGCTTGACGAATTTCATTGCGTATTTTTTGCATCTTTGGATGGCTTCCAGGTAAAAATCTCTCGGTATCCACCCCGGAATAAATAGTGCGTATTTTTGGTGAGGCTTGTGGATATAGATCACGTATTACATTTCCAACATAATTACTGACTGTTACAATATTTGACACTTCTTCTAATGCCGCCTGTGCTTCTTCTGGATCAATTTTTTCTGGATTGAACATATCATTGTGCATACTTAAGGTAATTTTTGATTTTGGAGCTACATTTCGAACAGGTATAACGAGGCGCGGACGATTAAAAATGTGGATAAGATCAAAGTGATTTGCTTCAACATAACGAACAACATTTTCTCGATATATTTCGAATACTTTGCCGGGTACGCGTACATAATGAACTCCATTTATAGTTTCTTGGTCTGGAAGTGATGGATCACTAATCCCCAAAACTGTAATATCATGAAATTTACTTAAATATGGAAGAACACCAGAAATGTAAGTTTGGATCGCTCCTCCTAATACAGGAGGAACAGGAAGTTTTTCAGTACAAATCATTAAAATTTTCATGTTTATTCCACCTCCTTCCAATCATCTTGAATTTCTTCCAATACAGGCCACTTGGAATGTTCGGTTTCGACAATCGTTTGAATTAATTGTGTCGTTTGTTCATTGAGAAATATTTCAGGCTCATACACAACTTCTTTTATATTTTTATAAAATTCGTTTGGCATTGACAAATCAATCATTAAAATCTCATATAATTGAGCTGTTATCGGATTTGCTTCATGATACGCCTTAATCATTTCCCGTACCCACGTCACATCCCATCTATATAAATCCGCCATTGTACCGGTAATGAGCTTTCTCAAATCACGAATCGGAAGATCAAACGCGACACCGTCAAGGTCAATAATCCACATCCCGTCGTCTCCCATTTGCCCATTGGACCAACCATAGTCCTGATGAACTAATCCCCAATACGCATTTCCTAGTTTTATCAATTCAAAATAGCTTGATTGATTGAGCCTTTCTAGTCCTCTTCTTGCTTGCTCTTCAAATTCATCTATCACATCCAATAAATATGAACTTGCCGGCATTTCCTCATAAGCTTTGGCAATGTTTCGAAACCAATCCATTTTAGTTATGACCTTTCCATAGTTTTTTGGCCACTTGTGCAATCTTGAAGCAATTTCAGCTTGTTCAGGAGGAATATATCCCTTGCTTAAACGATGGAATTCACCAAGAGCATAACAAAGTTGCTTCGCTCCTTCCAAATCTTTTGTAACCGGTGCCAATGGTTCGATCCATTCTGCAACAAACCATAACTTTCCTCCTGCTTCAACGTAATTTTTTCCGTCCTTTGTTTTTACAATTGGCGGCACCCTTGCCTCCTGGACATCAACTAAATATTCCTGAGCCCCTAGGCTGAACAAACTTCTGGTTGGTCTTCGATGTAGCAGCTTTAAACTTTTGGGGCCTAAATTTGTCTCAAGCTTCCAAATAGCTCCGCCTTTGTCCGGCTTGGTTGTAATTACTTGAATGCTCTTAACGGATAAATCGTAACTTTGAAGAACTTCTTCTGCTAATTGATTAATATAGTCAGGTACAAAAAATTCATCAGTAGACTCATCGACTATCCATGGTTCAATTACCGTCTTCTCCACACTATCCCTCCTATAAAATAGAAAAGTATCAGCCCTACGCAACCATGCTTAGACAAAACATTATTGTTGTAGTTCATTCATCTAATAAACGTCAGTGTTGGGGTGATGGGTACATAAACAGAATTTTATAGGTTTAGTCATCGACAGAAGCCTCAAACAACGTTAGGTCACTTTTTAGCACATAGTTCGTAGAATGAGCGTCATTTTAAACATATCAATAAGGTAGGCTGTATTTTTAATAAGGTATGCCTGCATTTTTAATAAGGTATAGACAAATATAATGGTAATTTAGCAAAATTTGTTTTCTGATTATTCAGTTATTTATATGTGTATTTATAATATTTAGTTTTTTAAAAGGTGCTGTCAAACGGTACAGACATAATAAAAGCCAGAAACCATTTAACTTCTAGTTTTTATAGCTTTCAAACAATACTAAGGTTTTTGTATTTAGATAACATCTCGTTTAAATCTCAATACAGCATTACAACCGTTCCATCAATCATTCTTGTAAAATGTGCTCATAAAAATGGAAAATTTGGCTTCGGTACGAAATAAATTAAATTTTGATACTAACCCATACATCTATCCCCCCGCCATCATATGATATATAGAAAACGAATGAAAGGAGAAAAACGATGGAAATACCTGTTAACGGATATTTGGTTCACTCCGATGATTCAGACTCGTCTCACTCACATAACTTGTATATTACTACTTGGGATGGTAGGCCTGTGCATGTTCACAAATTCTCTGGAGTTACTTCTTATGACGTAGGTCATAGACATCAATATGTTGGAGTGACAGAACCTGCGCCAAGTGGTGTTCCACATACACACCGTTATTTTACATTTACCTCCTTCGACGATGGACATAGGCATGAGATAAGGGGAGTTACCGGACCGGCTATTCCACTTCCAGGCGGGGGACATTATCACGAATTCTCCGGCGTTACAACAACCAGCGGACGAATTCCTCACTCACATCGATATAGCGGAAAAACAAGTGGCTGAATAAAGCTTGATGTTAACCATGTATCAATGTTTGCTTTAATATATGTATTAATGGTGTGGCCAGTGAGCATCTGTATGCTTTCATTCTCCCGGCTCTGATTCTGTGCTTCCTAACTAAATAGTTGGAAAAATCACTAAAAGAATAAGAAAAGAGAAACAAAAATAAAAAATAGTCCACCTACGCTAATGCTGATAGGCGGGTTTCTCGGGGAATCGCACCTAGCAGTACAAAATGGACTTTATGAACGATTCTTTCTGTTATCGTACAAAGATAGAGTTATTCCCTTTGTACGTACCAGTCGAGTCAATTTCCCTGCTTGAGAATCATAGAGACGACTGCAAAGTGCGCGGTACTATCGATTAAGATCATCTATACGATTAGGGCTTCTTCGCTTTGTCCATGGGTGCCCATTCCAAAAAGATCGTAGGCTCGTACGACGACAACAAGATTGGGCATCAAGCGTATTAGAAAACGCTTGCGTACATAAAAACCAGTGAAAGGATTGCTTCTTCACACGTATTTATGTTCGTAATATACAGACCAAGAGTTCGCCCAGTATAGAATGTAAGAGACAATCGGTGTATCCATTTTAAACCGGCTTGGCAACTTGATATCTCCATCCCGCTCAAACCACTCCACCAAACCTATCTCTGAGTCGCAAGAGACATGATCAAACGACGAATTTTGAGCGTACAAAGCGCTGTTGCTTACAGGCTTATGAAACCATAAACTCTGTGTAAAATGAAAGTGCTCTTGTCCCTTAAAAATGTTGAGGCGGACCGCTTTCATTTTGATGAATGTCTAGGCAAGAGCTATTTTTCGGCACTATTTAATTAAGATTTATTTATACTTTCAAAACAACCTTTTCCTTATTAAGTAGCACTTCTTTTTTCCTTATTCACAATTTACATTCACAGTTCTTGTGGTGACTAAACTTACAACTGTCATTACAACAATGTTCGCAATCAACGCAACGATTCCTACATTCAAGTCTTGAATCGCTTGAGGCAAAGAGGGGAATAGTGTTCCGATCGTTGTGCCCGAGATGGTAATATACGCCACTGTTGCAACACCCGCGATAATACCAGCAAATGCCCCTTGCCTTGTCACAAAGTTATTTTTTGCTAAGCTGAATACGAAAGCCGGGAACAATTGTGTGACTAGGCTATATCCCATCAGAAGTAATGTCACAATCGTATTTCCGCCTTGAAACGTAAAATACAAAGAGACAAGAGCAATAACAGGAACAAGATATTTAGCCAATGCAGATATTTGAGCATCAGTTGCAGAAGGAGAAACCGCTTTATAGACGTTTTTCGCCAATAAAGTGGAAGCTGTCATTAAAATCATCGACCCAGGAACCATTGCGGTCAAAAGTCCAGCTGCCCCAATAATTCCAACAAACCAAGGATCAAAAGTTTGAATAGAAAGCCGCAACAAGGCAAGATCGGCCTGCGAACCTTCTAAGTTCGGAACTTGCAAAATAGCAGCAAAGCCAACAAAGAATACAAACAGTAACACTAGCTGATATAATGGCATAATCATTGCATTTTTACGGAACACTTTTTCATTTTTTGCGGAATAAATAGACCCAAATGTATGCGGCCACATGTAAAAACCTAGCGTGGTCAAAAGAACAGTCGACACAAACCACGAAACACTCATTCCTGTTTCAGGAAGAACTAAAAATCCAGGTTTAGCTTTGTCAATGGCTTCGAACATTGGTTGAATGCCGCCATAATAATGGAAAGGAAGATAAATCCCTAAAAACACAACCACCACCAGAATCATAATGTCTTTCACTACCGATGTCCAAGCCGAACCATGAATCCCGGAAACCATTACATAAAAAGTGACAGCTATAACTCCGATCCATATAGCCAACGTCGGCGAAATAGATCCATAAGATGCCTCAGAAACAATGATTCCTAATCCTTTTAATTGAAGGACAAGATAAGGAATGAGGGCTATCACACCAACAAGGGAAACAAGAATCCCTAGAACAGGGCTTTTGTATTTACTTACAAAAAAATCAGATTGTGACATGAGATGATTTTCTTTTGCATACTTCCACACTGCAGGAAGTAACCAGTAAGAGATAATGTAAGCTAAGCAACCGTAAGAAATAATGTAGAAAGTAGGAGCTCCTTTATCGTACGCCCAACCACTTCCTCCTAAGAAAGTAAATGTTGTATAAATTTCCCCAGCCATTAGAAGAAATACAAACAAAGTCCCAAAACCACGTCCACCGATTGTCCATTGTTCCAAATTCATATCCTTGCCTTTTCTTGCACGAATCCCTAAATACAAAGAAAGGAGCAAAAACGCGAAAATGATCAATAATGCCACATTCACTAGGAATCTCCCCCTTGGTTTGACGGATCTAGCTTAAATACAATGGCCATAATACCTGACGTTAAGACAACCCACATAACAATCCAAAATAGAATAAATGGCATTCCTAATACATAAGGAGTCACTTGATTAACGAAAGTGATTCCTCCCAATATACCGATAAAGGGAAGTAGGGCTAATAAACGGATCATCTTCATCACATCAACCTCCTTATTCATTTTTTCTTAATGTTTATGTCAGATGTAAATATCTAATGCCTACTTATCTATAGCACTGAAAGGAAACAAGTCATTTTTCTTTCATAACTTGACTCATAAAAGAAAGTTCCCCCTTAGGCATCTCGTTAATTATCAATTATCATCTCTATGTATTTGGACAAAACAATCCAATTTATATTACTGAACATGAAGAATATTTCATGTAAGAAAAACATGTGTTATGTTATACAGACTAGGAAAATCTCATCACCATCTTATAGATGCGGTTTTTATTGTCTTTTTTTGCAATACTAATTTGTTTGAGAGTATCCCCTTTCGTCGACTGGGCATAACGAATTCACACAAAAAGAGCTTTATGCATCTCTTTTCCGATCAACAACATGGATTTCATACACACTAACATTAACGGTTGAGCTTTTTCTCATTTAAAACATCAACAGTCAAGATTGTCCTTATAACATATATCGCCTTCCCTCTCTATCTTTAACATCACGGGCATTCTTCCTTATCAAATTGGTAGGATCAATAAAGGATATGAAAAATGGACTCACGTTTCTGCTTCCCTGCAGGCTTCTCCTGAAGAATATTTGCGCCGTTTTTGGTTTGACACCGTGCTTTGGAATCATGCAAGTTTAAACTTTTTAGTAGAAGTCGTAGGGGCTGATCGAGTCGTTCCCGGCTCAGATTTTCCATTCGATTTATGCGCTTGGCCTCCTGTCACTTGTAAGGAAGAGGCCGTAACATCTCTTCTATCGATATAGCTAGAAAATAAATAGGAGGTGTTTGTGAAAAAACACCTCCTATTTGATCTTTTGCTTTTATTAACGATAAACAAGCAGCTTTTTGTTATTCCCCAATCAGAAGTAAAAGGCGAAATATTTCTACAAAAAGAAAGCATCACTTTTTTGAATAATCCTGTCCTGTTTTCAGCATCAAGAGCATCCCGCACGACGTGAATCCAACAAGCAGAACAACTGCTCATCACAAAAAAATGGTTAACATCCATCAATTCCACAAGTCATACCTTTCGTGAAAAAAGGAACTAGAGTACTATCGGCTCTAGTTCCTTCTTGGACAGCTACCTAGTATATTTACTTCTTCAACAACTTAATAAATTCTCGCATCAATGCAGGTAAGTCTGGCCATGCATGGGCGGATACGAGGTTGTTGTCAACGTGAGTGGCTTCGGATACATAGGTCGCGCCTAACGCTTCAACGCCTGGTTTGCAAGCAATATAGGCTGTCATGCTGCGCCCTTTCACGACATCTGGAATCGCTTCAAATACTTGCGATGCATGGCAAATCGCCGCGATTGGCTTGTTCGCTTCGAAGAAATGTCTAACGATTCGTTGGACATTTTCATCAAGGCGGATGTATTCAGGAGCACGGCCCCCTGGAATGAAAAGAGCGTCATACTGAGTTGGATCGATATCCGCAAATGCAGCATGCGCATCAATGAGGTAGCCTTGTTTTTCTACATATGTGTCCCAATCCGCAAAATCGTGCACCACAGTATGTAACTTCTTTTTCTTCGGTGCCGCAATCGTCACCTCAAAGCCTTCCTCTAAAAAGCGATAATATGGATAATACACTTCCAGTGCTTCCACTGCATCCCCTGTGACAATTAACACTTTTTTACTCATTTGAAAACCTCCTCGCTCCTTTTTTTACACTTTGATCATATCAGAATATCCAAGAAATAAGAAATAAAATGCTTATTTTTAGGTTCTTTACCATGAAATGTGCGTGGCAAACGGTCATTTTCGTGTCAGAAGAGTAACAGCCATTTCACCACGTCTTGAATTTTTTCTCCAGAAGATAAAACGGCTGACTGATAAACATGCTCCCATCAAAAAATCAACGACAAATTACAGCGATGAACGTATTTTTGAATAAATAACCGATTAACGTGAATGGATATCTAAGTTCATAGTGCGCTCAAACGATTTAAGGTAATATTCATAAGGACAGCCGATCGAAACTGTCTATCCATATATTTTTATGTCAGATTCATGCATAATATTATCATCAATATTTTTCTTGTAGATAAATTACGGCTCTTTGATAATGGCTTCGTTTGTTTTGACAAATATACAAAGGCAGTCTTTCATTTATATCATTTCGTAACGACCAGCTCTTCATCAATGAACGATTGGACAGATAAGCTAAAATAGTTGACTCTTTCCTCCTCCGAACACAATGCTTCCTTTATAATAATCGTTCCGCCTATTCGGGTAGTACGTTCGGATAGTCTTGTAAAATGTGAAACTTTTGAACGAGGAAATTCCCACTGATTACATACTATCTAAAAAGTTCGCCATAACACGACATTTACTTAGACAGAAGGGATATTCTTAAACTCCTTTTACATCGTTTTCGCCATATTTTTCACATACTAAATAAATACCTTCTTAGGAAAATCAAAGTAGTAGACTCAAAACTCTCTTTTGTTCTTATTGATATCTTTGGTATTCTATAGTAAATGATCATACGCATGTTAGTGGTAGAATTGTTATAAAATTTGACCATTCCATTAATATCTCTGTTTTAATGAATGAGTAAAGCATTAATTCCGCCAACAAAAAACAAATCTCTACATGCAGCCTATATTTCAAAACACCACGAGTTCAACAAACTTTTCCGATCGATCTTTTAACATAAATAATCGGGAAGGTGAAGCAATGTTAGCACAATGGTTAACAACCTCAAATTATACGGTCGTGCTTACAGGAGCTGGCATGTCAACGGAAAGCGGGTTGCTTGATTTCCGTTCGGCACAAGCAGGACTGTGGAATACAAAAAATCCGCAACAGTTAGCGAGCACATATGCACTGAAATACAATCGGGAGGAGTTTATTGCATTTTATCAATATCGTATTCGTACACTCCAACAATGTAACCCGCATGCAGGACATCTCATTTTAGCTGAGTGGGAGAAACGAGGGATTGTCCAAAACATCATTACGCAAAATGTAGACGGATTTCACCAACAAGCAGGCAGCCAAAACGTTATCGAACTTCACGGATCATTACGGACGGTTCACTGCCAACAGTGTCATCAAGCGCATGCGAGTGACATGTATATAAACGAAGAATTTCATTGTGCTTGCGGCGGTTTTTTGCGTCCATCCGTCGTCTTATTCGGCGAATCGCTGCCTGCCAAAGCGATAGAGAATGCATGGTCTGCTGCGCAAAAAGCGGACTTATTGATCGTGTTAGGCTCTTCTTTACAAGTATCACCAGCGAATCAGCTTCCGCTCATAGCCAAAAGAAACGGTGCAAAGCTAGTCATTGTGAATATGGAACCAACGGAAGCGGATAATTGGGCAGATTTGGTCATCCATCACCGAAAAATCGGTGAAGTTCTTAAGGAAATCGACAATGAGTTAAAGGACGGTGAATAGGGACATGAACGCTTCGACCATTTTGCGGGAGGCGCTTGATGAAATCGGTGACCGAACAGCGATTATCCAATGCAAAAGCATATCTGGCGGCGATATAAATTCTGCCTATTATGTGAGAAGCGAACGTCATTCATATTTTGCCAAAATAAATAATCATATTCCTCCTCGCTTCTTTCAAAGTGAGGCAGCTGGCCTTGAATTATTAAGGAAAACGAATGTCGTCCAAGTTCCAAACGTATATTACGTCATGGAAGCAGGAGACGGAACATACGGCTTGCTTTTACTTGAGTGGATTGAAGGAGAAAAAACTGAGCAAACCGCCGTTTTACTTGGTCAGGCGGTCGCTCACCTTCATCAGTGTTATAGTCAGCATTTTGGGTTAGAGAAAGACAATTATATTGGCCTCCTTTCTCAAAAAAATAGGCTGTATGAAGACTGGATTGATTATTTTGTTGATTGCCGCCTCCTTCCTCAAATCCAATTGGCGGAACAAAAAGGAAGAATGCCGACATACAGACGGGATAAAATAGAAAAATTATTGGTTTTACTCGAACAATGGCTTCCGCGAACATGCCGTCCTTCTTTATTGCACGGTGACCTTTGGGGAGGAAATTGGATTGTCGGCACAAACGGAATTCCATACCTTATCGACCCTTCTGTATTTTATGGCCATTACGAATTCGAAATAGCGTTTACGGAATTGTTTGGCGGATTTCCGGAATCATTTTATCGCGCGTACAATGAGATTCAACCACTTTCACCGGAGTATAAAGAGAGAAAAGAACTGTATCAACTGTTTTACTTGCTTGTGCACCTCAATCTGTTTGGGGAAACATATGGTTATTCTGTCGATCGGATATTGGAAAGGTATGTTGGATAGCTCATTAAAAGCAAGGGACAAAAGTATGACATAGAGGTGTTGGTCTGCTTGCACCGTATGTGAATCAAAAGAATATTAGAAAGCATTCCAAATGAAGGACGGTTTAGAAAACTGGTTGAAAGTTCCGGGAAAATTTTATTCATTATGTTCGCTCAAAATTTTATTGAAATCATCAAAATGCCTGCCATCTCCCAATGTTCTATAAAACACGGGCGGTGGCAGGCACTTGCTCATTTGTTTAAAATTTTTCCCTTATGAAACAAATATCCAAAAGACCACTTTTCAGAAACACAACTTTCCTTTTGAGATGTCAGATATGTATACAACGCTCCCATAAATAAGGCCCCACCGACAATATTACCTAGTGTAACAGGAATAATGTTATGCATAACTCCTGTCAAATCAATCGTCGTTGGATGAGGGATCGCTAACACAAGCGAAAAGAGGACGAAATTAGCAATAGAGTGCTCATATCCAGAAGCGAAAAAGATAAAAACAATGAAAATCATTGAAAATACTTTTGCCATATCTTCTTTCATTTGCATCGGAATAAAAATCGCTAAGCAAACAAGCCAGTTACAGAGAATTCCTTTAAAAAAGAGCTGTATTATCGTTGCGTGTATTTTTTTTGTCGCAACAAGAAACAATAAGTGGTCTTTCGGAATATGATCAAAAACGCCGGATTGGGAAATAAGAAAAGCAAAAAATACAGCCCCCAATAAATTACCGCTATAACAAACAAGCCAGTTACGCAACGTGTCTTTTACGGTTGTTTCCCTTTGCAAGGTGCTAATCGTAAAATACATCGTATTCCCGGTAAATAGTTCTGCTCCACCATACATAATCAATACTAAGGCAATCCCGAAAAAAATGCCGCTTACTAAATAAGTGGCCGGGGAATTCGCTTCACGGAAAAACTCCCCTACACGGAAACAAAGGACAAGGGCAAAACCGATGTACACACCTGCTAAGGCAGCCCGAATGATATATTGAACAAGGGAGCGCTCTAGAATAGCACGTTTTTTTAAAGCTAACTCTTTGCACTTTTGAACTGCTTCCATTTCTCCGACACTTCTCTTTCACTGCAAATTTGTGATGTTTTTCACATTCTTTACGATATATAACATACTTCTTCCTCATTGATTTTTCAACATATTGATGCAAATGTTAAAATAAATGTCAACACTTTTTATTTGTAAACGATTACTAAAAAAATAATCGTTGCAAATTCAACTACCTTTGTTCTAATATAATCAAGATAAAGATGAAAAAGAAATAACCCGTGGCGATAGATAAGCTTGGAAATCCCGTCAGAATGAAAGTGGACAAACTCAACATTTCAATGCAAGAGCGTCTTCATCGTACACGAGATGCAAAAAACAATAATCATCGATTTTACTCATCGGCAAAAATATATCGCTTTCCCTCTACCATACTTACATCGCCGAAATCATCATTTGCTGAAACAGTCCAGTCCTCATTCGTATCCATGTTCTCGAAAAAAACAGAAGCGCAAACGGCTTCTGTTACGAGCAATCTACCACCGACTCAACACCCACAACATAAACTGATCGACATCGTTCTCCGTCTCCGGTCTGACGAAGTCAATGGGTGTACCGATTGATTCAAAATATTGCGAGTGAAGTTGATTTTTGCTTGTTCTGCCTGTTTCAACTTTAGTTTCTTGTGACCCATCAAAACGGTCCTGTCAACTTTTCAGTCCGCTGTACACAAGAATCTGACCTTAGATAAAGGGGAACTGAGATGAGGGGGGTATGCACGTTGAATCATTTAATGTTTCGTCACTCGATTTCGTTCACTAACTAAGAAAAGAAAAAGAAAAGGAACAGCTATGCACATGCCTAAGATGCTCCAAAGAATATCACCGCCACTAATAACTTGTTCCTTTAGCAACCGGTAGTAAGCGTAAAGAGAATAAGGTAACACTAGAATGATGGAAGTAATCACACCTGGAGTGTATTTTTTTAGATAAAAAGTTTGCCCTATATGTGTGAATACATGGGCAAAAAAGATAGCCAATAACATGAAAAATAAATAGTAAAAAGAGAAAATGACAGCTAGAGCTGTTGAAGTCGTAATGGTAAGGAAAATCCAAAATACATCTTTCGCAAATTGAACAGCCGTCATCTGATAATGGGCCATATATTTACGTATTTTTTATTAAAATGGGCTAATTTGAAAATATTGTGACCATTTTGATCAAAATAAAGAATTTCTATTCGCTTACTATTATAATAAAAAACGAAAAGGAGGCTGAAATTATGTTAACGGTTACAGTACCTTCAATACGAAGAAATGAAATTTACAAGTTTCCTGTTTTTAATGCGCTTCCTAGAAAACGTGTACAGGAAATCATGGAGCATGCTTTTATCCGAAATTATCATAAGAATCAGATTTTATTTATGGAAGGTGATCCCCGAGATAGAATATATCTTTTGCTTAAAGGGTTCATTAAACAATTCAGTGTGAATGATGTTAGTTCCAATGAGTTGATCTTATACCTGAAACCTTATAGTATATTCCCTTATATAGGAATTTTTCAGGACAAGTATTATCGATTTTCTGCGAAAGCAGTAACTGATGTTGAAATAATTTATATTCCAATGTGCAAATTTGAATCGATGATTCAAAACGATACAGCTGCCTTAATTAATTTAATTCGAACTATGGGGAATGAAATGCATGAACTTGAAATAAGGATTCAAAAATTAACTCAAGTACATGCTGTAGATAGAATTAAGCAACTAATTAGTTTTCTTATGAAGGATATTGGTGAAAAAATTAGTGCCTCCAAAATACGTATCCCTTGTCCAATTACTACCACTGATCTTGCTAAAATGGCAGGAACAAGTCGAGAAACGGTCAGCCATGTACTCCAGAAATATAAAAAATCTGGAAAACTGATAATCGAGTCAAAAATTATTACAATTACTAATCCCGATTATTTTATGATATAACAATTTAGCTGGTTTTGTATATGACAATTGTTACAAAGGGTCAAATAGTCTATTTTTAGTTTTTACATCAATTTGAAATTATGTAGAAATGGTTCGGTTAGTTGGATTTACAAGAGAAGACAATTTTACTCGTGTGGATCAGTAAGCGTTTTTTATGATAAAAGTAATTCTATAAAAATTCTTCAAAAAAATTAATGACCTTTTCCCAATTTAATCATGAGAAAAGGTCGATGATTCTTTTTTCTGTCCTACAAAAAATCCGATGTTTATCTCCTCATTTATTTACTCCAATCACGAGCAGAAATACGTGTACCCGTTTTTCCAAGTAACGCATCCAACCCTTTTTCCAGAGATGTAATGATAGCTAATCTGCCAGGCTTAGATTCAGCAAACTGTACAGCAGCTTCTACTTTTGGTAACATACTTCCCGGTGCGAAATGACCTTCTTTCATATATTGTTTCATCTGATCAACAGTAACTTCTTCTAGATCTATTTGATTTTGTTTTCCAAAATGGAGTGAAACTTTTTCTACTGCTGTTAAGATTATCAAAATATCTGCATCAAGCAATTCAGCCAATTTAGAGGAAGCTAAGTCTTTGTCTATAACCGCTTCGACTCCTTCAAAAGTTCCATCTTCCTTGCGAATGACTGGAATTCCTCCACCGCCGACACTAATAACTATATATCCATCATTTATAAGTTTATGAATTACATCTTTTTCAACAATATCAATTGGTTTTGGGAAGGAACTACTCTTCTCCATCCTCTTCCTGCATCTTCTTTAAATATATATCCTTTTTCTTTCGTAATTTCAACAATAAAAAACGAACTCCTTTTGAAAAGAAGTTCGTTTTTGTTTAAGTCGTTTTCTTCATTTCAATTACGTTTTTTGGGTATATGATTTTTAACCATGTAACGCTAAATCCGTATAAAACGAAAAGTAGCACGGTAACGAATATATTCTGAGTATAAAATCAGTTTTCATTATTTTTTATTTCCTTTGGTATACCGATTCTCATTGCTGTTCCTCCTTTTTAGACAAAACTAGTTAGAACGTTTTTGCAGGAATAGTAGGACTCTTTTTATCTAAAAATGGCACTCGCAATCTCCTGACAACGATTGCGAGTGCCGTCCCTGTCCGTCAATTTATTACTTGATTTGCGATAATGCCTCTGCTAATGTTTTCACTAAAAATGAGAGATCTTCCTCTTCAATATTCAATGGTGGTGACAATGTCAAAACGTTGTTATAGCCGGCAACCGTCGTACCGTTTTTACCGATAATCAGTCCATTTTCTTTGCAAATACCGATCACTTTATTGACGAGTAACACATCAAGCGGTTCTTTTGTGTCTTTATCGGCCACCAATTCAATTCCAATTAACAAGCCTTTTCCGCGAACGTCGCCAACATAAGAATGATCTTTCAGTTTATTTTTTAACTCGTTTAACAATCGTTCACCAACTTCTCTTGAACGCTCGAATAAATTTTCTTTCTCCATAATTTCTAGGTTTTTTAAGGCTAGTGCGCATGCTGCCGGATTGCCGCCGAATGTGTTGACATGGCGGAAGTAATCATATTCTTCTGTTCCTTTGAACGCTTCGTAAATCTCTTTTCTGACGGCCGTTGCCGATAACGGCAAATAAGCGCTTGTAATTCCTTTCGCCATTGTAACGATGTCCGGCTTCACACTGTAATTCATGAATCCAAACGGTTTGCCCGTCCGTCCAAAACCGCAAATAACCTCATCGACAATCAGTAAGGCACCGTGTTTTTCACACACTTCTTTCACAGCTTTCATATATCCCTCAGGCGGAATCAGTACTCCCCCGCCAGTGATGATCGGTTCCATGATCACCGCTGCAATCGTTTCGCTCAATTCCCACGTCATCACATCATCGATTGCTTTCACCGATTTCAGATCTCTCGGATTTTCCGCCTGATCATCGTCACGGTAGCTGTCTGGAGGCGCTACGTGAATAAAACCGGGAGCGAGCGGTTCATATTTATATTTCCGCTGCGCCTGGCCTGTTGCGGCAAGCGCTCCCATAGAATTTCCATGATACGACCGATAACGGGAGATAATTTTATAGCGGTTATGTTCGCCTCTTTGTTGATGATATTGCCTTGCGATTTTGAACGCCGTTTCATTTGCTTCCGATCCGCTGTTAGAAAAGAAAATGACATATTCATCGCCAAGAAGTTCGTTCAATTTTTCACCCAATTGAATCGCAGGCACATGGCTTTGCGTGAGCGGAAAATAAGCAAGTTTCTTTAGTTGTTCATAGGCCGCTTTGGCCAATTCCTCGCGACCGTACCCGACATTGACGCACCATAAGCCTGCCATGGCGTCTAAATATTTTTTCCCCGTGTGATCCGTCACCCAACAGCCTCTCGCTTCTGTCACTACTAACGTTGCATCAGGATTGTACGGTTTCATTGAATGCCATATATATTGATCATCTTTAGCCAACAATGGTTGGCTTTGGTCGGTTTGAACCATCTCTTTCCCCTTCTTTCTACACAAATTAAAAATCAAATCGAGAGGTAATCATTTTTTTGCGTGTATAGAAGTTCACACCGTCTTTTCCGTTCACATGAAGATCACCGTAAAAGGAATCTTTCCATCCGGAGAACGGGAAGAATGCCATCGTCGCCGGTACGCCGACATTGATTCCTAACATTCCAGCATCTGCTTCTTCGCGGAATTTGCGGATGGCTTTTGCGTCTTTTGTATAAATCGTCGCGCCGTTTCCATATCTTGATTTGCGAATATACTCGAGTGCTTCATCTAAATCCTCTGCACGCAACAAGCTGAGAACAGGAGCAAAAATTTCTTCTTTGGCAATCGTCATATCCGGTATGACATGGTCAAAAATCGTGGGACCAAGGAAGTTTCCTTCCGTCATTTCGTCCATTTCTTTGCGTCCGTCCCGAATTAATATCGCTCCTTCTTCAATTCCTTTTTGAATGTATCCTAACACTTTCTCGCGGTGAGATTGACGGATGACAGGAGTTAAAAGCACTTCTTCATCCATGCCATTGCCGACAATGAGCTCATCTGCTTTTTGTTTTAAAACCTTAACAAACTTATCATTCTCCCCGACGACTACGACCGCGCTGCAAGCCATGCAACGCTGTCCTGCGCTTCCAAAGGCAGAACTGATGATATGTTGTGCCGCTATCTCTATGTCCGCATCTGGCATGATGATATGATGGTTCTTCGCACCGGAAAGCGCTTGTACGCGTTTTCCTTGGGCAGCTGCACGTTCGTAAACGTATTTGGCGACAGGTTGGGAGCCGACAAAGGAAATGGCTCTAATATCCTCATGATCAATGAGGGCATTCACAACATCATGAGCTCCGTGAACGACATTCAGAACTCCTTCCGGCGCGCCGGCTTGCGTAAATAACTCGGCCAATTTGTTGGCTAAGATCGGGGTTCTTTCGGACGGTTTTAACACAAACGTATTCCCGCAAGCAATGGCTAATGGAAACATCCAGAGCGGCACCATCATTGGGAAATTAAATGGAGTAATCCCACCGACAACCCCTAACGGATAACGGAACATCTCCGAATCGATATCTTCAGCAATCCCAGAAAGTGACTCACCCATCATTAATGTCGGAGCTCCTGCAGCGAATTCCACACACTCAATTCCGCGCTGAATCTCACCATACGCTTCTTTGTATGCTTTTCCATTTTCTTGAACAATAAGCCTTGCTAACTCTTCATGATGTTCATTCAGTAAATGATGAAATTTGAACATAATCCGCGCCCGTTTCGGTACGGGAGTATTTTTCCATGTTTCAAACGCTTTTTTCGCGGCTTGAACAGCCTTCTCTACATCTTCTTGCGTGGAAATAGGGACTCTTGCCAGCACTTCTCCCGTCGCTGGATTTGGAACATCCAACGTTTCTGTTCCGCTTGATTCTACCCATTGTCCATTAATAAAGTTTTTCAAGACCGTTGTTTCGTTCTTCGTTACTGTCATAACAGCAGACCTCCCATTTATTCGACTATTTTAAATTATTTTATTTTAATGAAATTATCTCTCAATTTATAAAGGTCTTCATTAGACACAATGTAAAAATTCTAGATGTATTCATTCCACAATATGACAATCACTTTTTAACTATTCAAGGAGCTTGAAAAAGGGGTATAGTACCACCTAAAACTGGGTGATACGTGATGCAAACAAAAAAGATAAAAACTCCCCTACTTTTGTAGAAGAGTTCTATTTGTCGTTTTGAACATATTGATTTTCGTCGCTCGGTGTTAAATATTCGTATGCTTTAATCATAAATTCAATAGCTAAACGTTTTTCCGGATTCATAAAATCGTCGCCCAACAATTTTTCCAGCTTTTGAATACGATGATAAAGCGTCTGCCTGACCACAAATAGTCTTTTGGCCGTTTCTTTTTTCGAGCCGTTGCATGCCAAATAAATTTTTAGTGTTTCCATCAGTTTGCCGTTATACTTTTTATCATATTGGATGACAGGTTCTAAATATTCCATCACGACCTCATTCAAATCGCTGTATTTATGAATAAGGGAAATAATCCGGTACATATGTAAATCTTCATAAAAATGGCTATTTGCTTTTTTCCCGAGTTGGTGTTGAATTTTAATCGTTTCAAATGCGGTTCGGTAGCTTTTGTCCATATGGGAGAGTTTTTCCACAAATTTTCCGACACCTAGAAAAAAACACGGCACCCTTTTTTTATTCACAAAATCAGACTCGATCAAGCGTTGAATTCCTGCTTTCATGCGATTTTTCCATGTTTTTATGCCGCGTTTGTTCAACATAATGAAGATGACGCTGCTGCGAAAATCAACGGAAAATGTATAGAAGCCTTGTTGTTCAAAAATGGTTCGAAACAATAATTTAAAATAAGTAATATCTAGGTTCGAGTATTGCCTCAACGACTTGAATTTACAAATACTTACAAACCCACCTTTTGGCTTTAATTCTGGTTCGTGGTCTGTTAAATAATCGTAAATGGCTTCGTTGCTATGTTCTCCTTCCAACCAACCCTTTAGCCACTCATTTTCTTGCGCCCGCTTTTTTTCCTCGACATATAAATCGCGTAACAAGTGCTGGGCCAGAGCAGTAGCCGTCCGGTCTAAAATCAGAAGATCGAATTCACTGATTTCTTTTTCTAATGAAACAATGGATAATTCGGCATATTCGTTGCCAAGAAGCTGTATCGGTTGAGAAGCCGTCTTTTTCGGCTGTTGGGACGGATGATCTAACAATGAGATTGCTTTTTTGGAATGTTCTACATGTTCTGGTACAAATTCTGCTTCTTTTCCGTTCAACCGAAAAATAACTTGATAACCTAAATAGTTGTGTAGAAATTTTAAAATCTCATCATAATGCTCAATCGATAACAATTTTTTGTTTAATTGCTGCGAATACGATTCTAAATTAGAGATCATTTGATAATGCTGGTTAATTAAGTAAGTGTGGATATCTTGGGTAATTTCGACGAATGGAACTTCCTTTAAAAAGAGAATAATTGGAAAGTGGTGTTCGTTGGCCAAATCAATGATTTCTTGCGGAATTGAAGAAGTATAGGTCCCCATTTCAATACATAATCCTGAAGCATCGCATTCAATCAATTGCTGCAGAAAAGATCTGAATAATGATTCGTTTTCCTTCCATCCTACTCCTGTGGATAAGATGAGTTCTTTCCCATTTAATAGTTTGTTAATTTTTGTCACTTCAACAATATGCACCCATTTCACTGTGCGATTTAGCCCTTCATATCCAGCTACCACTTGAACATGCTCAAAATGCCTCCTTTTGAGAATATCTGAAACGGTGAATTGAAAATTTTCATGCACCTCTTTTCACCCCTTTAGATTTCGGGAAAATGTGTATAGTAATAATATTCAGTACAACATAGCGTATTCCTGCTAAACAGAAAAAGTGGGACTGGTTGCCTACCAATCCCTCTTCTCATTACTGACTAATAGAAATATAGACTTGAATTTCTTTCATCATCCAATCGAACTGTTCTTGGTCTTGAAAATCGTCATTGTTCCAATTGTCAATAATCCATTGCACAAGTTCTTCCGGTGTGTTAAATACTTCCCCGCTCGTATCGGCTTTTCGAATCATGTATCTGCCGTTGTCCTCATCAATCGTCACTTCACATGGGAAAGCACTATCCTTCGCTTTTAAAGAAAATTCCACACTAATTCCCCTCCTATAATTATTTGAATATTAAGGAATTTATAGACACACTTGCGACTCATTACCAAGTTACTGAGCTTGTTTCATTTGTTGAATTAATAGAGAAGAAAAATATTTGCGGGCATCGGCGTTTTTGATGTGCAATGTTTCTGTAAAACTCTTTTTGCCGGAAAGATCCGGTTCTTTTAATTCAAATTCCACAAACGCTCCGCTTAAATTTTCATTGACATTTTTCATGTAATAACCTTGTTGGATCAAATAGTCGATTTGATCCCTTTCCTCCAAAAATTCTTGATAAGACATCCCTCTTCCTCCTTTAATCTAACGAAACATTTGCATTCCCGCTCGTGTTTACTACAACGACAGAAGATGGTACCACATCATTATCTTCAATTTTCCAATCTCTCCCTACAGTTATCCCTAAATATTTTTCCTCATTCGGATCTTCAATTTCTGCTTGCTTATATTTTTGGAACCACCAATATTTCGCCAAAAAGTAATAACATACCGCACCGACGAGGAAACCGACGACAAATGAATAGTTTGTAAGGAAATAGGCTGCTGTTCCTCCGACAATCCAAGCGATAAATCCAGCAAGGTTAAAACCATTTAAATAACGGAACTGTCCATATTCTTTATAAAGGTCATATACATTGACACGCCGTTTGCGAAGCAGGTAGTAGTCTGCAAACAAAATCCCGACAATAGCTGATAATACACCGCCACAGATTAACAGTGCCGGAATGATAATGTTAAATAAACTCCAAGGTTGAACAATAGTTCCGATGAATCCTGCGGCAAATACCCCTGCCCAAAACGGAAACTTTGGACCGCCGACATTGGAGAAAATTGTTGCTGCCGGAATTACATTTGCTGACGTGTTGGTTGACCATTGTGCGAGGACAATCATGAGCAACAAGACACCAAGAATAAAACCGCTGGCTGCCTCTTGAAGAGCAACCACAGGATCATAGTTTTTGAGCGCGATATAGGAAACTGCTCCGATAATAACCATAAACGTTTGTGTAACGGTTAAAGCTAATATATTACCAATAAGTGATGCTTTATTCCGTTTAAACCAATTTTTTTCATACTTTGGCGCTTTAATGAACCTTGAAATCGAAGGCATATCCGCAGCAAGTGTAGACCAGAATCCCATATTGCTCATAATCACGACGATAAATGCTGTGATAGCCGCCCTGCCGGTGACGGGGTTTTCCACCCAGGACCAAATATGACGACCTTCTTCTAACGCCTTTTCAGAAAGCGTTGTGTACATCCAAGCAGAAATGATAATAATGACCGGCGCGGCCAAATCCGCAAATCGTTCAATCGCTTTAATTCCTAGGGCTGTATTGATTAATTGGGCAGCCGCAAAAATGATATAGCACAAAAACCAGTTATCAAAATCAAACAAAATATTTAATATGCCGTTCATTGCTGTCGATCCGAAATACGTATTAATGCCGAACCAACATGAAGCAGCAAATCCGCGAATGACAGAAGGAATGTGCGTACCAATCGTTCCAAATGGTGCGCGCATATAGACAGGGAACGATAAACCATGCTCAATGCCGATATCTCCAATAATTGTCATAAATAAACCAATCGCCGCCGAACCAATAATTGTTGCCAATATAACCCAACCGAGAGATAAATGTTGTACACCAGCACCGCCAATGGCAAACGCTGCAAGCACTACCGCCATGCCAATCCAAATTAATGCGAACCCTAACGCACCAATTGTTTTATCGCTGTGTGGGACTGGCAAAAGGTCCGGAGATTTTAAATAATTAGATTTTTTACTCATGCCATCACTCCTTAAATCTAGCTTTTTATTAAAAGCCTTGGTTTGCAGAACAGTGCGTTTGCTTGCCTTCTCATCGTTTGGCGATAAATGCAAAGTTTCAACTGTGAGAGGATTCGAGTCTCCCCACTAATGCGGCGGTGATCTCCAACCTATAAAGGAGGAAGACTTACCGCCGATTAGAACGAGATTAAAGGTCAAGCCATTGCATAGAGTGATTCATATCGGGTGATAAGATTGATCATTATTTTAGAGTACAGCCTGAGCAACGTACCTCATGAATCGCCCATCCTATTAAATAGTTAATTTCTCATCTCGCTTAGAAACAGCGTAGTTTCCGTATCTTGCCCGATTTAAATATTGACCGTAACCCGGCTTTCCGACAAATGTTTTGTCACGAATGACAAATTCTCCTCTAGAAAGTACGGACACTGGTTCGCCCGTCACCTTCATTCCTTCAAACGCATTGTAATCGACTGACATATGGTGGGTTTCAGCTGAAATAACCCGCTCAACATTTGGATCGAAAATAACTAAGTCTGCATCAGCTCCCACAGCAATGGTTCCTTTTTTCGGAAATAATCCAAACAGTTTCGCAATTCTTGTAGACATGATGTCGACAAATTGATTTAATGTAATTCTTCCTTTCTTCACACCTTCACTAAAGAGAATACTTACACGATCCTCAATCATTGGTCCGCCGTTCGGGATTTTCGTGAAATCGCCTCTGCCAAGTTCTTTTTGGCCTTTAAAGTCAAAGGAGCATTGGTCGGAACCTAACGTTTGCAATTGGCCGTTTTTCAAGGCGTTCCACAACACATCTTGATGCCATTTTTCACGGAGCGGAGGAGACCAGACGTATTTCGCTCCTTCAAAGTTAGGCTGTTCTAAATAAGATTGGTCTAGGACTAAATATTGCGGACACGTTTCTCCCCATACGTCCAATCCTTTGTTGCGCGCTTCCGCAATTTTTTCCACGGCTTGTGCGCAGGAAACGTGAACGACATATAATTGAGAGCCGGCGAGTTCAGTTAATTGACATGCACGTCCTGTCGCCTCTCCTTCCACTTCTGGAGGTCTAGTCAGCGCATGGTAAATCGGATCGGTATTGCCATCAGCGAGCGCTTTTTTTGTTAAATAATCAATGACGTCACCGTTTTCGGCATGAACCATAACAAGTGCACCTAGTTCTTTCGCGGCCACCAATGTGCGGTATAAAGTACCGTCGTCCGCTTGGAATACATTTTTATAGGCCATGAACACTTTAAACGATGTAATGCCTTCTTCTTCAATGACTTTCGGCAATTCTCCCAATACATCGTCGTTAATTTCACTGATCATTAAATGGAATCCATAATCGATGACCGCTTTTCCTTTTGCTTTGTTATGCCAAATTTCAATCGCTTTTTTCAATGGCTGACCTTTATTTGTTAAACAAAAGTCAATAACCGTTGTCGTTCCGCCAAATGCCGCCGCGATGGTTCCCGATTCAAAATCATCTTTTGTCACCGTGCCACCAAATGGCATATCTAAATGCGTATGCGGGTCAATGCCTCCTGGAAACACATAACATCCTTTTGCGTCAATCATTTCTGCGTCTTTATCGTCCAAATGTCGGCCAATCATCGCAATTTTCCCGTCTTCAATCAGCAAGTCGGCTTCATACGTATCAGTTGCCGTGACAATCGTTCCGTTTTTAATGATCTTTTTCACTTGACATCCCCCTTTTTTGTTTGGACCTAGTTATGTTAAAAGGTTATTTTACATCAATATTGCAACTGGCTAATGCGCCGATGACGGCTTGCCGTTCGTTCCACGTCATCGGCGGGTGTTCACTCGGAATTTCGACCATGTCGATAGCACCGTCAACTGGACATACGATGGAACATAAATTACAGCCTACACAATCATCTTCACGTACTTTTAAATATTCTTTGCCATTTTCATCCGTTAGGCGGTCAATGCATTGATGAGATGCATCTTCACAGGAGATATAACACTTGTTACAGTTAATACAGACGTCTGTGTTTATGCGGGCCGCCACTTTATAATTGAGATCAAGATTGCCCCAATCCGAGTATTTATGAACAGATTTTCCGACAAGATCCATGACAGACGCAATTCCTTTTTCATCGAGGTAATGGTTAAGTCCTTCGATCATATCCTCAATAATCCGGAAGCCGTGATGCATCACAGCTGTACACACTTGAACACCGGTTGCTCCCATCAACATAAATTCAACCGCTTCCCGCCAGCTTGATATACCGCCCATGCCAGAGATCGGTACATTAATCCGCGGATGGCGCGCACATTCTGCGACCATGTTCAACGCAATCGGTTTGACAGCCGGACCGCAATATCCCCCATGTGTTCCTTTTCCAGCGACATGCGGAATAGTGTTCCACGTATCTAAATCAACACCCGCCAAACTATTGATCGTATTAATCATACTGACGGCATCAGCTCCTCCTTGTACAGCGGCTTCGGCTGTCGCGGTGATGTCCGTAATGTTCGGTGTCAGCTTGACGATTACCGGAGTCTGTGCTACTTCTTTTACCCAGTATGTTTGCTTTTCAACGAATTCAGGCACTTGCCCTGAAGCAGAGCCCATTCCTCGTTCTGCCATCCCGTGAGGACAGCCAAAATTCAGTTCCAGTCCGTCTACGCCGACATCCTCTACCCGTTTTACAATTTCATGCCATTTTTCCCTTTTTGGTTCTACCATGAGCGATGCCACCAATGCCCGATCCGGAAACCGTTTTTTCGTTTCATAGATTTCTTTCAAATTGACTTCCAGCGGACGGTCGGTAATTAATTCAATATTGTTAAAGCCGGCAACACGCTGTCCGTTGAAGCTTACTGCCGCAAAACGGGATGACACGTTTAAAATCGGTTCGCCGAGCGTTTTCCAAACCGCCCCTCCCCAGCCAGCCTCAAACGCTCTTTGCACTTGATAACCGGAGTTTGTCGGCGGTGCGGAAGCTAGCCAGAACGGGTTCGGAGACTTTATACCCGCTAAATTAATGCTTAAATCTGCCATTTTCCTAGCCCTCCTCTTTTAAAAAATTGCTATATCAGGCGGTTTCACTCACCGCTTGTGTTAGATATTGATGTATAGCATAGGCTGATTCTTTTCCTTGCTGGGCGGCTGTGACAACCATTGCTTCGCCTTGTCCTTTTCCAAACATGACATCGCCGCAGGCAAACACTTTTTTGTTGGATGTTTGATAATTTTTCTTATCAACTTTCACCACGCCGTCGTTATGCTCCAAGCCAAATTCCTCAATGAGATCAAGGTGACGTGTCTGGCCGATCGCTTTAATAACGGCATCTACTTGCATAACAAATTCCGATCCTTCAATTGGGATTGGACGGCGGCGTCCGTCTTGGTCCGGTTCCCCCAGCTTCATGCGAATGCATTCAATATGGGTGACCTTGCCGTTTTCATCACCGATAATCCGTTTCGGAACGGTTAACCAACGAAACTCAATACCTTCTTGTTTAGCAAATTCGTATTCAAAATCATAAGCTGTCATTTCCTCTTTTGTCCGGCGGTATAAAATTTTCACATTTTCCGCCCCTAACCGTACCGAACAGGTCGCACCGTCAATCGCAGTGTTCCCGGCACCAATCACGACGACTTTTTTGCCCAACAGCTTGTCGGTCAATTGTTTTGTTTTGGTTTCTTTAATGAATTCAATCGCATCGTATACGCCGTCTAAGTCTTCTCCTTCAATGCCGAGCATCGGAACTTTGCCCATTCCAACGGCCAAAACAACTGCGTCATAGTTGTCTAAAAGTTCCTTAGCGGGAATATCTTTTCCGACTCTTGTATTCGTTCGGATATCTACACCTAAACTTTTGACTTGATTCACTTCCCAAAAAGATATGTTTTGCGGTAACCGAAAAGAAACGATACCGTACGTATTAAGTCCGCCGGCTTCTTTTTCCGCTTCAAAAATCGTGACCTTGTATCCCATGCGCGCCAATTCTCTGGCCGCAGACAATCCTGCAGGACCACTGCCGACGATAGCTACCGTTTTGCCGTTTGTCTTTCCAGCTTGGAACAACACTTTTTCATTTCGAATGGCCCAATCTGTTGCATAACGTTGCAGATTCCCAATCATAATCGGTTTGGTTGAATGGTTCAGCACACAGGCTCCTTCGCACAATTCCTCTGTCGGGCATACTCTTGCACAGCTTGCTCCAACCGGATTCGACAGCATGATCGTCTTAGCCGAGCCTTTTAAATTCCCTGATGCAATTTTTTTTATGAAAGTTGGAATGTCTATCCCGGTAGGACAAGCTTTAATACAGGGAGCATCGTAACAGTACAAACATCGGTTGGCTTCTTCAATGGCTTCCCGGTCCGTCAAACCCGGCTCCACTTCTTGAAAGTTTTTTTCCAAGTCGAGTAGCGATATGTTCATCGCAAACAACCTCCTTTTTTCATTTTTAAAAAAAGGGAATAGAGGTGAACCCTAATCCCTTGTTTGTTATGGTAGGAGTGCCGTCATTTCATTGTAAGTTTCAGGGCGGCGGTCTCTATAAAACTGCCAAGTATCACGGACTTCGCGAATCATCTTTTTATCGATTTCGCCGATAACAACTTCGTCTTTGTCACGGCTTCCCATCGCAACAAAATTGCCTCTTGGATCTACTAAATAAGATTGGCCGTAAAACTCTCCCATGTTCCAAGGCGCTTCATATCCGACCCTGTTAATCGCGCCGACATAATATCCGTTTGCGACCGCATGGGAAGGTTGTTCGAGTTTCCATAAGTATTCTGATAGACCTGCCACTGTTGCCGATGGGTTAAAAATAATATCAGCACCTTTTAATCCTAGGATTCTCGCACCTTCCGGGAAGTGGCGGTCATAACAGATGTAGACTCCTACTTTGGCGAATGCTGTATCAAATACCGGATATCCTAAGTTTCCAGGTTTGAAATAAAATTTTTCCCAGAAGCCGCATCCTTCATTACCGACACCAACATGCGGAATATGCTGTTTCCGGTATTTGCCCAAGTACGTACCGTCTGCATCGATCACAGCCGCTGTATTGTAATAAGTGGCAATTCCTTCTCTTTCATAGATTGGCAGCACAATGACAACACCGAGCTCCCTCGCCAAATCTTGAAATCTTTTTGTTGTTGGTCCGTTCGGAATTTCCTCCGCGGCATCATACCATTTTGTATTTTGCTCCGCACAAAAATATGGGCCATAAAAGATTTCTTGCAAACAAATGATTTGCGCTCCCCGATCTTTGGCCTCCTTGACCAGCTTTACATGTTTTTCAATTGCCTTTTCTTTGTGCACTTCCACTGGTTCGTCCCCATGAACATCATGCGAAGCTTGAATAAGACCAATTTTTACTTGATCTGGCATTGTTCCATCCTCCTACTTTTTTATATTTCGAGAATTGGCGATTTATTTTACTCTATAAACCTATAAAAGTAAGCGTTTTCATATATTTTTGAAATAATAGAAAGATAAGCACCTCCCTTTTCTTTTTGTATTTGACAGAAAAATTATAACTTTAAGAATATTTTACTTAGGCGAAATAAGCTTTTCATTATACACTTTGTTAAATAAATCGATGAAGTTGTTTTTCATTATGTAAAGTTTTTCTGTTCTATGATGACACGCTGCCCCGGTAAATAAAGAACAGAGCCGCCAACATTAACGCTAGACCAAGCAGGCGGTTTGCATTCATCGGAATTTTTTGTACGCCGAACAAACCAAAATGGTCAATGATAATGCTAATGACAATTTGGCCAATGATCGCCGCAAAGATGGTTAAAGCCACCCCTACATTCGGTACAGAAATAACAACAAAAGTCACGAAAAGTGCCCCTAATAAACCACCAAGTAAATTCCATTTAGGTACTTGAAATAAATGAGTGATTTGTCCTTTTCCAAAAAATAAGACCAAAAGTGTTAAAAACAGCGTTCCGACAAAAAATGAAGTAAACGCTCCTTCAACACTGCCTATTCTTTTGCCGAGACTTCCGTTTATAGGTGCCTGAATCCCCGCCATCATTCCGCCTAACAAAGCTAAAAGGATATACAAAAACTTCATTTTTCTCCCTCCTAATAAGTGATTAATTACACCCCGTCATATTTTTATTTCCAAAATTGTAAACAACTGAATCATTATAATAATTTTATGTCAATATTTGAACAAACACTAGAAGAAAAATACGACGAACTCACCATAAAAATCGGTGTAAAGATCCGAAAAGGTTACCTTTCGTTAACGCACCGATTCACGTGGAAAATTTTGTGCGGCTACTTTCAGCCTGTGGAGTAAGGCTGCAAAACAAGAGAACATAAGATGATATTAATTGCATTAAAATCCTAAAATAAAAAAATCGCTAATTTTGAACAAAAATGTCCAAATTAGCGATTTTCTTTTGAAATAACTTCCTAAAATCGCTCTTATGTTATCTAGTTCTACATTAGCTATTTTTATATGATTGAATCAATCGTCAATGATCCTGTTTGATACTATTAAATCAACATTTTATATGGTTTTTCCAGATAATCTTTAATGGTAGAAAGAAACTTACTGGCGGGCACACCATCAATGACACGGTGGTCGAATGTTAGACTAAGCGGCAGAAGGCTGCGACGCTGCACTACATCTCCAACAAAAACAGGGGTGTCCGTAACGGTTCCAACACCGAGAATTCCTACCTCCGGCGGATTTAGTACCGGGGTAAAAAATTCGACTCCATAAGCACCAAGACTCGTAATCGTGAAGGTGGATCCCTTCATTTCCTCGCTTTCTAGATTTCCTTCTTTTGCCCGCAGGCTCAAATTCTTTATCTTTGCGGAAATTTCCTTAATGGACAGTTTTTCCGCATGGGAAATGACAGGAACAATAAGACCGTTTTCTAACGCTACGGCGATCCCGAGATGAACTGAATCATACGTATGAATATGTTCGTCTTGATATATGCTGTTCATCTGCTTGTGGGCGAGTAATGCCAAGATTGTCGCTCGAGCGATAAAATCCGTTATCGTCAGTTTTACGCCATGTTCATCTAGAAAATCAGCCCTGACTTTTTTCTGTATTTCGAGCAACTCTGTGACATCTGCTCGCATATGAATGGAAAGCTGGGCGGTTTGCTGAAGGCTTGTGAACATTCTTGTTGCGATCACTTTCCTTATCCCGGTTATAGGTTTTACCGTAACTCCCGTGTGATTGTTTGTTTTTTGCTGCATTGTGGCGATTTCCAGTTGCTTTTTCCGCTGAAGATCGGAGCCTGAACGTTTCGCTTGAATCGCTTTTTCAATATCTGCTCTTGTAATTCTTCCTTGTGGACCCGACCCTGAAATACTATTAAGATCAATCCCTGCTTCGAGTGCTAGTTTCCTAGCAGCAGGGGAAACTCGCGGCTTTCGTCTTACAGCTTCCAATGGCTTCATTGTCTCGACGGAAATAGCCGCTTCTAGATTTGCTTGCTTCATCGTTGTTGTTGATTGATCACGTTCAACTTCATTCTTCTGGCTGATATAGCCAATCACTTTGCCAACCGCAACCGTTTCATCCTGTTCAGCGAAAATTTCCAATAATACTCCATCCTCCGGCGCTTCGATATCTTTCTCAATTTTATCGGAACTAATGACAACCACGGATTCTCCTTTTTTGACTGGATCCCCCTTCTTTTTTAACCATTCAACAATCGTTCCTTCTTCCATACTCATTCCTAGCTTTGGCATAAAAATTTCAACAGGCATTCTTCATCACTCCCTTTTCACCTATAACAAGAGTGCGTGTTGCTATTTCGTTCATTATGTTTTTTGGCAACACGCGATCAAAGGTTGATTGTTAAACAGTTACGATCGTTTCATCCCCAATCATTTCCGCTACTACCTTGAGTACTTTTTCAGGTGTTGGCAAATAGAGATCTTCTAAAACAGGCGAAAACGGAACCGGGCTGTGGGGAGCAGTAATCATTTTTATTGGAGCATCTAAATAATCAAATCCCTTATCAGCCACAAGCGCGGAAATATCAGTTGCCGCACTGCACCTTGGATTAGCTTCATCAATAACGATCAGTCGTCCTGTCTTTGCTACAGAAGATAAAATGGTTTCTTCATCGAGCGGCGACAAACTTCTCGGATCGACCACTTCTGCTTCGATTCCTTTGTCCGCAAGCATGTTAGCTGCTTTCAGTGCGGTGTGTACTTGTTTTCCTATTGCCACAATCGTGAGGTCACTTCCTTCCCTTTTTATGTCGGCTTTGCCAATCGGAATGGTGTAAAATCCTTCTTCTACTTCTCCCTTCATGTTATAGAGCGTTTTGTCCTCAAAAAAGATCACCGGATCATCGTCGAAAATGGAGGAAAGTAGAAGACCTTTCGCATCTTGAGGTGTAGAAGGAATGACGACTTTCAAACCTGGTATATGTGTAAAAAGCGCATACAGACTTTGCGAATGTTGAGCGGCTGCCCGGAATCCAGCACCGTGCATCGTCCGTATCGTTAGCGGTACCTTTGCCTTTCCACCAAACATATAGCGAAGCTTTGCTGCTTGATTCATGACTTCATCAAGGCAGCTGCCGATAAAATCATTGAACATCAATTCCGCAATCGGCCGTAGTCCTGTTGCTGCTGCCGTAACAGAAGCCCCGATATATCCCGCTTCGGCAATCGGTGTATCCAAGACACGGTCTCTGCCAAATTCTTGAACAAGTCCTTTCGTAACCCCCATGACACCTCCCCACGCCTCGTCATCCTGTAAATGATCAACAGCCGCACCTCCGGCAACATCCTCACCTAAGAGAATGACATTTTCATCCTTGCGCATGGCTAGCTTCATTGCTTCATTAATAGCCTCTGAAAAAGAAATTTTTCTTGTCATGCTTCATCTACCTCCATATTCATTATTGATAGGAAACATATACATCTTTTAAGAGATCTTCAGCTTGAGGAAACGGGCTTTGTTCAGCAAATTCAACTGCATTTTTAACGGTTTCGATTACTTTACGTTCAATCTCATGTAATTCCTGTTCAGTTAATAATTGCTGTGATAAAACATAGCGGCGGAACTTGGCTATGGCGTCCCATTCTTTTATATGTTTTTCTTTTTCTTCAGCTGTTTTGTATTTTTGAGCGTCACCCTCAAAATGGCCGTAGTTTCGATATGTCTTACATTCAATTAAGGTCGGACCTTCCCCGTTTCGTGCCCGTAAGATCGCGCGCTCAGCCGCTTCATATACGGCGACAACATCTTTTCCATCCACGATTTCTCCCGGAATGTTGTAAGCTATTGCTCTGTCAGCGATATTCTTACAGCTCGATGCATAGGCAAAAGGAGTAGCTTCAGCATAACCGTTATTTTCGGCTACGAAAATGACAGGAAGTTTCCAAATCGCTGCTAAGTTGATTCCTTCATGAAAAGTACCGTGATTGTTGGCGCCATCACCGAAGAAGCAAACAGCAACCGCTCCTGTTTTCTTCAATTTGGCTGTTAAAGCGGCTCCCACCGCAAGAGGAAATCCACCACCGACAATCCCATTCGCACCAAGCATACCTTTTTCCACATCGGCAATGTGCATGGAGCCCCCTTTTCCTTTGCATAGCCCGGTTGCTTTCCCGTAAATTTCAGCCATCATTCCATTAAGATCACAACCCTTGGCAATGCAATGACCATGTCCGCGATGGGTGCTGGTAATGCTGTCTTTTTCGTCGAGATGAGCGCAAACCCCGACGGCTACCGCTTCTTCGCCGGCATACAAATGAACAAATCCAGGCAAGACACCTTTGCTGAAGATTTCGTGGACTTTGTCTTCAAACTGGCGGATTTCACACATTTTCTCGTACATCCACTTCGCTTTCTCACGGGTGAGACTTTTCATTTCCGGTTTCATCACTGTCATGATTTGTTCCTCCTATCGTTTTGATATTAATTTAGGGAAAAGTCCCTTCATATCTAAGTAATGCAAGAATCATACCAATAAAAAAGCGCTTACAATTGTAAGCGTTTTTTTATATCTCCCTCCCTTGAATTCCTCCATGAGATGAGACAATTTGATACATCGTCTCATTCTGTCTCAATGTGTCTCATGATAATCCGTATTTTTTCAGTTTCCGATAAAACGTACTGCGCGGAATATTCAATTTGGCAGCGGCAGCTGTTACGTTTCCTGCTGTTTGTTCCAGCATATCCATTATGCAATTCTTCTCCATTTGTTCACGAAAAGACAGCTTTCGGGAATCTTTGATAAATTCACTTCCCTCCCATTTATTCCAATGTGTCAACATAGAATGTATGATGGAGGCATCCGGAAGGTTCTCCTCATATTGCACACGGATCCGTTCTAATACATTAAACAATTCCCGGATATTCCCCGGCCAATCATGCTTCATAAGAATTTCCATTACCTCATGAGTAAATGTGATGGGCCAGTCATTTTTTTCACAGTAGTATTGAATGAAGGATGGAAGATCTTCTTTTCTTTGTCTTAATGGGGGGACATGTATCGGATAGACATAAATTCTGTAAAACAAATCTTCGCGAAACTTTCCCGTCCTAACAAGTTCATGTAGATTTCGGTGTGTGGCGGTAATAATTCGGATATCAAGCGGAATCGGCTTTGTTCCGCCAATCGGAACGATTTGTTTTTCCTGCAGAACTCTCAGCAAGGCAACCTGCATCTCATAGGGAATTTCACCGATTTCGTCAAGGAAAAGAGTGCCTCCATTTGCCTGTTCAAACTTTCCTTTATGCCCCGTGCGTTTTGCACCGGTAAACGCTCCCTCTGCATAGCCAAACAACTCACTTCCGATCAAGTCTTTTGGAATGGCGCCGCAGTTAATGGCGATAAAAGGACCGTTTTTCCTCGGACTGTTCAAATGAATCGAACGGGCAACGATTTCCTTCCCTGTGCCGGTCTCTCCGGTAATATGAACAGTTACGTCTGTTTTCGCCGCTCTTTCACAACATTTGATAACATTTTCAAATATCTTGCTTGTTCCTTTTACACCATCAAATTGAAAGATCATTGAGCTATGTTGCCTCTTCTTTTCTTTCTTTTTTTTGATGCTGATTCGGTAACCGATTACACCATGATGAATGGTCGAGTAAATTGGGAATTTCGTTTGGATGAGCCAATCTTGATGGTAAAGATCCTCTAAGTACATATCCTGCCAATTGGAGAGAGAAAGACGTAAACAGTGGTTTGTCCAAACAATTTTTTCTTTTTCATTACATAAGACGATAGGCAAATCGGGGTTTTCAAAGCTTGGAGCCTGTTTTAATAACTCCAATTCATCTTCTTTCGACTGGATGTGAAATCGTTGTTCAATGGCATAAGCTACAGAAATAACAGTCGCAAGGATATGTTCATGGCAATGATCATCAATGGGGTAAGAAACATCAATGATGCCTACAAATTCTCCTTGCTCATTGTAGATAGGAGCTGCGGAACAGACCCATTGCTGGGAAGCGACAGAATAATGTTCCAAGCCGACAACCGTAATGGGTTCTCTGATTCGTACAGCAGTGCCGATGGCATTCGTTCCGACTTCATCTTCTGTCCATTTGACCCCTTCCACAAATTTTATAGATTCAGCCATCTTTAATGTCTGTTGATTCCCTTTTGCATACAAAACATAACCGTCACGGTCTACAAGCAAAAAAATAGATTTTGTTTTCTCAAAAACCTTTTGTAAATTTTCTAAAAAGGGAATAGCCATATGCAACAATTTTTGATTCCTTTTTTTGCGTTTCATGAGTGAATCTTGATTTAAAATGACCTTGCCTTTTCCATCATAGGGATTTACTCCGGATTGACGACATAAGCACCATGACTCCGCAATCCTTTTGTTCATTCTCACAGGATCGAGTGCACCTTCTCGAACAAACCGTTCCCAAATTTCTTGCTTTAATGGGTCAACGACTTTCATATCTTCCCTCCTACAAGGAGATTGTTTTGTTTCACAGCTGCATCACCGCCAAGCAGCATTCCTTACTTAAATATATACTTTCCGAAAAAATGGATTCCTCTTTAAACAAATGGATTTTTCAAAATTAAAAAGACAACAAATAACCGCAACTGATGTAGTTGCGGTCGTTTGCAGTCCCCTGCTTTCTTTTTTCATTTCTTCTTTCGTATCAATCAGGTTATGAATATGTTTAATATATTCAATTAAGTTAAAAATTCTCATTAAACATTATTCTCTGCTAAGTTATATTCAGCTTAACTGGGTGTAACCCTACACCCTCTACTCCATTCGCAAAGGCGTTTGGAGATACTTTCTTCACGATTAGAATAATCTGTCACATGCTCCTTTCCCTGAGAGCTTCCAAATTAACCAAGTTTAAAACTATTCTTTACCTGATTGAAGGAAAGATTCGACAAATGCTAAAGCTTCTTTCTCATCTTCTCCATCAATGATTACTTTGATCGTTTGTCCCTCTTTGACGGCAATACTCATAAGATTAAGAATGCTTTTCGCGTTAATCCTCTTTTCGCCTTTCACTAACTCAACCTTGCTTTTATACTGATTTACTTTTTTCACAAAATCTGCTGCTGGTCTAGCATGAAGGCCGTTTTCAATGATTACGCTAATCTCTTTTTCTATCATTGTGTTCACTCCCATGTATTCTCGTTAGTCATTTAATTTAGCGAGTTCCTTTGCACTCTCACTAGCTCGAACGACCTCTTCGATTGAGCTTCCGCAGCCAGCTTCAACGACAGCTGCATAGGCTCCTTCAACTAACGGAGCATCGGCTATGATAATGTTTTCTTTTTTCTCAAGCATCTCAATCGCCATTTCTGCGTTTATAAGCGCGCTGCCCAAATCAAATAAAATGACAACGCCTTTCTCAGAATAGACCGATTCAATTGCTTTTTTTATGTCTAATGCATTTGTGCCGATATCGCCCTCCGCACCGCCGGCGATGGCCACAGACACATCCGGTTGAACTTGATTCAGGAGCTTTTTTAATCCGCTTACAATTTCATAGCTGTGTGAAATTAATACAAGACTTACATATTTCATGAGGACAACTCTCCTCCGGTAAACACTTCTGCCAAAGAAACAAACAATAAATACGATGAAGCTGCTCCCGGATCAATATGACCAATGGAACGCTTTCCTAAATAAGCTGCACGTCCCTTTTTGGCTTCTAGCTCTTTTGTGTATTCCATTTTCTCTTTAGATAAAACAGACAGTTCTTTTGGTTGAATCGTTTCACTGTTTGTCAAAAATTCAATAACGGGCTCCCAAACATCGATCATCGTTTTATCTCCTGCTTGCGCCTTTCCTCTAGTTTTTAAACCATCTAATGATGCGGCTAATGCCTCCACTAGCTCCTTTACATCGGCTTTCTTCTTATCTTTTAAAGCAAGCGAAGCTTTCATAAAAGCTGTTCCATATAACGGGCCTGAAGCTCCGCCAACCTTAGCAATTAACGTCATGCCAACATCTTTAAACAAAGATCCAAGGTCGTCATAATTGACTGAAGTAATTTTATTGACGGTTTCCTGAAACCCCCGGGCCATATTCAATCCATGGTCACCATCACCAATCGCTTGATCTAGTTCCGTTAAATACTCCTTATTTTCTTGGATTTTATCATTAAAAGTAATTATCCATTTTTTGGCCTGTTCAACGCCAAAAGTCATGATCATCTCTCCTCATATTTCTTCTAATGACAGACTGTATGAAAGCGAGATTGCTATTTTTTGAACGCGATTGTGTCCGCTTGTGCATCTAACAATTCAATTAGTTGATCGTCTAATTTTAATAACGAAATAGAGCAGCCAGCCATTTCAAGCGAAGTCATAAATTCCCCAACAAAAGTCTCATGTACATGAATGTTCTTTTCCTTTAGAATCTCGGAGATTTTTTTGTTCATAATATATAGTTCCATTAACGGCGTTGCACCGAGACCATTAATCATGACCGCAACCTTGTCGTTGTTCTCTAGTTTTAAGTCATCTAAAATTTTTCCAAGGAGAATTTGTACGATTTCATCCGCAGGTTGAATTTGTGTTTTTTCAATTCCAGGTTCTCCATGAATTCCGATCCCAATTTCTATTTCATTTTCCCCAAGTTCAAATCCAGGTTTTCCTGCTGCTGGAACGATGCATGGGGTCAATGCCATTCCCATTGATCTCACATTTTTCACAACTTTATTGGCAACGGCCTCTACTTCTTCTAATGTCGCGCCTTGTTCAGCTAATGCACCGGCAATTTTGTGAACAAAAACAGTCCCCGCAATACCGCGGCGGCCTGTCGTATATGTACTATCCTCCACAGCTACATCATCATTAACAACCACTTTCGCTACTTTTATACCTTCCGCTTCCGCCATTTCCGCAGCCATTTCAAAATTCATAATATCTCCAGTGTAATTTTTAATAATAAGCAATACACCTTTTCCGCTATCAACCGCTTTAATTGCCTCAAAAATTTGATCAGGGGTCGGGGAAGTAAAAACTTCTCCGCATACAGCTCCGTCTAACATTCCTTTTCCAACATAACCGGCATGTGCAGGCTCATGACCGCTTCCTCCGCCGCTTACCAAGCCTACTTTTCCTTGAATAGGTGCATCTTTTCTTACGATGACAGTTGTATTCGGTAATCGCTTAATTCGATTGGAATGAGCCGCCACCATCCCGGCCAGCATGTCTTTGACAACTTGATTGGGATCATTCATTAATTTTTTCATAGAAATTCCTCCCTTTTGAAACTTCACTTTTTATTAATGCAAGAATTATGCCAAAATGAAAACGCTTCATGAATACGTTTTCATATGTTAAGAAGTGAATTCATTGGTAAAAATGATCAACTTCCTTGATACTTTTTCCCAACTAAATGCTCCAATCCATATTCTCTTACTTTTTTAGCCGCTGTTTTATGAGTGATCCCAAGCGCTTTCGCCAGCTGGTTATAGCTTGGATAATGTTGACAAGCAAAAGAAAAAATTTGTTTTTCATATTCTTTTAAAGTCAGCACTTTACTGCCAAAGGTTAAGTTCTGTTTTTGTTTCGCTTCATTATTTTCAAAAAATTGAGGATCCGAGATGTAATGAGGCAAATCCTTGCAAAGCAAAATATCTCCATCCGCGAGATTAAATAACCGTTCCATCACATTTTGCAATTCCCTTATATTCCCTGGCCAATTGTAACTGCATAAAGCCTCAATAAATCCCTTTTCATACCCTTTGATATTTTTTCCCAACTTATCATTCAGTTGTTTCCGGAAAGCCTCCACTAAGAGAGGAATATCTTCTTTTCGCGCCCTTAAAGGTGGTAAATGAATCGGCACTACGTTTAAACGATAATAAAGATCCTCTCGAAAACTGCCCTCATCCACCATTTTTTTGAGGTCGCGGTTCGTAGCGGCAATCACTCGAACATCAAGCTGAATCGGGGCAAAACCGCCTATTCTTTCTACTTCTTTTTCCTGCAAAACTCGTAAAATTTTTGCTTGTAAGTCCAAACTTAAATCTCCGATTTCATCTAAAAAAATCGTGCCTTTATTAGCAAGTTCAAATTTCCCGCGATGTGTTTTATACGCGCCAGTAAAGGCTCCTTTTTCATAGCCAAACAATTCGCTCTCAATCAATTGAGGCGGGATCGCCGCACAATTCACTCGAATAAAAGGGTTGTTCTTTCTCTCACTCGCTTCATGTATTGCCCTAGCAACAAGTTCTTTTCCTGTTCCGCTTTCTCCTGTAATGATCACCGTAGAATTTGTTTTTGCGACTTTTGCTGCGATGGTTAAGGAATCTTTCAATGTTTCACTATTTCCAATGATCTTATGAAATGCCATATCGAATCCTTGATGTTTTGACAGTTCCTGTTCTAAGTATTTCGTTCTTTGCTCCATAAGGTCAATTTTATCGAGGAGCTGTTTAATATCATCGAAACGAGTCATGGTCGTAACTGTCCCGCGCAACTCATTGTCAACGATAATCGGGTTTATTTTTGTAATATAACTAGATTGATTGCTTACTTGAATTACTTTCATAAACTGTTTTTGGACATCTTTCATATTTTTCCACACATTTTTGCCAATGAATGATTGAATATTTTTTTCACCGTTTAATTTACTTAACAAAACATCCATTTCATCGTTCCAGTATATAAAATTTCCATCTTTATCCGTCAACCCGATTAAATCAGAAACAGACTTTAAAACAAGATGTAATCTTTGCTGCATCTCTTTCACTTCATTTAATTCCTTACTGATTTTCTCAATACTAGAAATATCTTGGAATATAGCAACAGCCCCAATTGTTTTTCCGTTAAAAGTAATTGGTGAACGTGTTGTCAACAATGTATGATGATTGATTTTTTGTTTTTTGGCGACTTCCATTTTTCCCGTCTTCATTACTTTATGCAATCTTGAATGAGGGATCACTTCGTCAGCACGTTGATTGATAAGCTCATGCGGATCTTTTTCCAACAATTTTGCAGCGGCTGCATTGACATAGGTGATCATATTGTCGCTGTTCACAACAACGATCCCATTGGGTAAGGCTGATACAGCCTCGTGAAGGGTGATGGAATTCTCCATGAGAAGACGATCTGCTTCGGTCTGCTGGGAATCTTCTCGATCTGTTTGTTCAAAGAAATTTTTAATTTGATTAACAATTTCCTCGTCTACTTCTTCTTCAAAGCAAAGAATAAATTCCTCTCCTTGTCCAATTTTTAAGGAAACTAAAGATAATAAATTGTTAACCTGTACTTTTTTATCATGATATAAAACGTACGCTTTTTTTAACTTTTCTTTATTCTGAATTAACTTTTGCAGCATTGAAATAAATGCTGCCGCCATGCGAACATGAAGACCGTTCTTTTTGTAAACTTTCAATTTTATGAACATAAAATCCCTCCTCATTCCTATTTTAATATACAAAACGGTAAGATTACTTGAAGTTTTGATTTATCACAACATTTTGTTAAAAGGTCGAAAATAGTAAATACCTATAAAATCATGATAATAACGTTAACTCACAAACTGTACTTGAGTAAACTTACACCTAAACATATACAATGCCTACATTGAAAACTTCTTCTCCTATCTAAAAACAGATATTCACGAATTACAAACGGTAAAAAACATAGAGAATGCAAAAAACTTGATTCATAATTACATTCGGTATTATCATGGCCAACGTATACAATGGTTTTAAATGATCAACCATCTATGCAAACAAGTAAAATAACAAGCACATGAGGACTATCACATCTTGATCGCCATTCACGAAAAGATGAGAAAAGGAATCAGAGCGATTCCCCCTGATTCCTCCTACAGCTTATACTGTCTACTTTTGGGAGTACCATCCACAGGCACTTGATTTACGAAAAGTTTATTTGGCACAAAACGATGAATGATAGATAACTTGTGAAATTAATACTAATTATTATGTATATGAAAGCCAAACGTTAGTCCAAGCAAAATCAGTATAATATTCTATAATGCGCCATACAGACAGTAAAAACGTACCTACTTCGCTTATTACACAAGCGACAAGGACAAACCAGTCACATAGCACATCATACTCCAACGATTCGTATAGCTAATTTGCTATGCTATAATGATAAAAAATTATTTTATTACGGAAGGAGACTAAATTTTGAATGTCATGAATGAGCTATTTTCCATTGAAGAAGTCGACGATTTTGTAAGCAATCACCATTTAGCATTCTTATATATATCCAGAACAAATTGTAGTGTATGCCATGCCTTGTTGCCCAAAATCAAAGAAGTCATGGGCGATTTTCCAAAGATTCAATTCTCTTTGGTCAATGCCGATCATGTCCCGGCAATCGCAGGACATCTTTCCATATTTACTGTCCCCGTTATGATTTTATATGTGGATGGAAAAGAAATTCTTCGCGAAGCCCGGTTTGTTCATGTTGAGCAGTTTCGAGAAAAAGTGAAAAAAGTTTATTCTTTAACACAGCAATAGACAACCTCTCACTTCGTCTCGTGAAGAAGATGGTTGTCTTTTATCCATATTAAATGATCAGTAGTGCCAGACACTTTAGAGCAGATTACTGAAATAGTACAGCTCTCCTTTTCTATAATCTGTCCACCTGCGATAATACGGATACAAGAAAGATACTTTTCTACCATTGTGTTTGAATGTTAGCGAAATCTCGTGTACATCGAAAATATTCTTGCATGGCAAATCTTCTTTATGTACATGTCAGCAAGATTTCCTTGCAAAGGCTATTTCACTCAAGGATGTTGAAAGCGTCCAAGTCGGGGGACAACTTTCATCGTCAAATTACTTTTTTAATAACCTCTGTTGCTTGTGCTTACAAAAACTCAAACTCTACATTTCAAGTTCGGGGGTCGTGTAAAATGATTCCGATCTGTACGAAGTGAGCACTCTCTCCTTTGTCGAGGTAAAGAATCTTATTTGAGAAGACGTTTTACGTTTGCAAAATGTTGATATATCAAGATTTTGCCAAATTGAGTGTTCACTACGTTATATACAGATTGATCGATTGGCCCCCACTTCGCCCCTTATGAAGATGAATAGGCGAACAGTACCTGTCACTGTTCGCCATTTCCATTCCTTTTTATCTGCAGATACGATGAAGATGCTTCTTTTCCATGTACTTCTCCACTTATATTCAACATAATAACACCGACAATAATCATTAGTATTGCCAGCATCTTGAATAAGGAAAAGTGTTCCTTGAAGAATAAAATTCCTATCGCTGCAATAATAGCTGTACCTAGTCCGGACCATATGGAATAAGCAATACTTACATCAATCTTTTTGAGTGCTAATGTTACTAAAGTAAGACTTGTTCCATAAAAAACAAACATCAAAATCGAAGGGATCAACTTCGTAAATCCTTCTGACATCTTCATAGAGGTTGTACCTAAAACTTCCGAAACAATTCCTAATAAAAGGAAAACCCAACTCATTGGCTCTCCTCCTTCCTGAATAGAAAATAAATTCATTTAAATTATTTTGCAAAATTATAACAAATAATCAAATTTGTTGCATAAGAACGCATAATTCAACCCATAAGTCCGGCGTTCTTTAACTGATTAAATATCTGCTCAACCTTGTTGTGGAACTGAAACAACCATTGTCCGAATTGTTTTTTAGGAAACTAGAAATCACTTGACCATAGGCACTCTTGCTTTCTTCCTAGTTTCAACGATGAATGGGAGAAAAAAAGATACGCGCTGTTCCACAGCCGCAGCTGGTTTGACTTTTTGGATGCCACACGCCGTGCCCAAGCGCAAACTCCCTCTTCCATTCTAACAGTTCAGAGTCACCACGATATCATTTCGATTCGAAGATAGGAGATAAAATGATTCCTTCTTTTTTAATTTATCTTATTCTCGAGTGAAAAGGTAGAAACATTTGGAACTTTTGGAGAGTCTACAAAAACGCCGGAAATAGCCAATCGGTTAAGACAGTCGATCAAATGACGCAAAAATTTAATGTTTCTTTAGTAAAGATTTCTTTAAATATATAGTTAGCTAACCTTTTTACCCTAAATTTTTTAAAAGTAGAATTATTTGAAATGATGAACTCCGTAATGAGTTTTGCGGCATATTCATAATTACACAAACACAACGAATGGAACCTTTTTAGGTTCCATTCGTTTTAAATGATTTTAACAATGTTTAAAATGGGCGGTCTCCAACGATTGCTACCCGTTCAGCCTTGCGAGGATGAGGGTAATAATCGGAAACGGCGTAATGTTGAGTCGCACGGTTATCCCAGAAGGCGACTGTGTCCTTCTCCCAGTGAAAACGGACCTGGTACTCAGGAATGTGAGCTTGGCGAAACAGGTACTGAAGTAGTTGCTCACTCTCCTCTGGCTCAAGCCCAACGATTCGCGTAGTAAAGGATGGATTCACAAACAGAGTTTTCCGGCCTGTTTCTGGGTGGGTTCGAACTACTGGGTGTTCAACAGGTGGAAATTCTTTCTGTTTAATAGCTAACTCTTCTGGTGTCATTAAATGGCTGAAAGAAGGGGTGAAATCGTGAATAGCAGTGAGGTTATCGATACGCTCCTTAATCTCGTCAGGTAAATTGTCATACGCGGCACCCATATCGGCCCATAGCGTGTCGCCACCAATAGGAGGAACTTCAATCAGCCTTAATACAGCTGCTTTAGCAGGATTGGCTCGAAAGGTCACATCGGCATGCCAGATGTTCTCGTAACCGCCTTGCTTATGATCCCTAGAAAAGCGGACAATTTCTTTTGATTGACCTTCTTCAATTGGAAAAAACGGGTGAACTTCTAACTCTCCCCACAGCCGGGCAAATGCTCGCTGCTGTTCGCTAGTGATTTTTTGGTTGCGAAAGAAGAGAACCTTCCACTCTAATAGTGCACGGTTCAATTCTGCTTGTAGCTCAGGAGTTATTGGTTCTCTCAAGTCAACTCCGATAATCTCAGCACCTATGATTGGACTTAATGGTCTGACTTCAAATAACAAATACGGTCGCTCCTCCACACCTTCAGGTAGACGTCGTAAAATACGTGGGCCTACATGATCTTCGCGATTTTCAAACTTGAGTGGTCGAGAATAATGGGTATTAATTTCAGACATACACATGCTCCTTTCAACAGTATGAAAAGTTGAATATATAGATTGAAAACCCAACATCAACAAGACGTTTAAGTTGGTTGAAAAAACGCTCGAATAACTGGTGTATCGAACCATCAATCTGCATTTCTATAATGTTTAATTGAACTACTAGACCATTGAAACAATTAATGGTTCATTCCAAACACGGTATTATTTGCTTTACTATTTCTTATAGTGGAAATTAAATAATATCGTAGATCACTAAATTCCTTAGAATGTTTGATTTCTTGGACGGATTGACTGTACTGTGATAACGGATTTTGCAAATCTACGACGATTCTCCCCGGTTTAGAATGCATAACTAAAATTCTCTTTCCTAGCAATAGGGCTTCTTCTACATCATGAGTAATAAAAAATATGCACTTTCTTGTTTTTTTCCAAAGTTCAAGAAGATGGATCTGCATGTTTTCCCGCGTTAAGGCATCTAATGCACTAAAAGGTTCATCCATTAAAATAGCTTGTGGATCGGTAGCTAATGTTCTTGCAATGGATGCTCTCTGTTTCATGCCTCCAGAGAGCTGGTAAGGCAACATTTTAGCAGAAGACTCTAGCCCTACAAGATTTAAATAGTAAGAAACGAGTCTTTTTCTTTCTGATTTTGATACAGATTTCATCTTTAAACCAAATTCAATATTTTTTTCAATCGTCATCCATGGAAAAAGATTATGATGTTGAAAGACTACTCCCACATTGGGACTTGGGCCGGTATGCGGTTTATCGTTAATCATTACTTCACCTGTAGTTGGTTTCTGAAAACCCGCTAATATATTTAATAAAGAAGATTTACCGCAACCTGACGGACCTAATAAACACACAAAATCGTTGACATCTAATTGAAGATTTATATTGTCCAATATAGGAAGACCGTTATTTTCGTTTGAATAATATAAGCTAATATTTTTTAATTCTATTAATGTGCGATTATTAAGCATCTCTGAACGTGCTTTGACAGGTGTGCTTACATACATAAACTTCCCTCTCTATTCATGTTATTTGTAAAGATCGCTTAATAGAGCTTGTTGATAAACAGCTAGGCTAGGGGAAGACGATATGTTTTTCTGTTTAGCCATAAAATCTCCCGTATCTTTTAATATTTTGGCTAACTTTCCCGGTTTCTCTGGTTCCCCAAAAAAATCCTTTTGTTGAGAAGCGTCCAGCCATATAATTTGTTTCATTGTTTTTAAGCTTTCTTCAGGAGATAACCCTAATTCTTTAGAAAGAAGTTGGGATGCTTGTTTAGGGTTGTCCCGATAATAATGCACCGCCTTATCCAAAACAGAGATATAGCCTTTTACAATTTCAGGGTATTTTCTCGCAAACTCTTTATTCACAATTCCAAATTCACCAGTTACAATGTCTTTTTCAGACAAATCCTTTGATGTAACAATAACGCGGCCTCCCTCATTGATTAACTTTGTCTGTGTAGGTTGCCAAATATAAGCGCCGTCTATATCGTCACGTTTCCAAGCAGCATAAATATCAGGGGGCTGCATATCAAGAAGCGTTATCCTATCTTTTTCAGGGTTGATGTTTTCTGCCTTTAAGGCTCCCAGTAAACTGAAGTGAGATGTCGAACTAAATGTGGTAGCGATTTTCTTACCTTTCAAATCCTTTAAAGATTGAATACCAGAATCTTTTTTTACGACTAACGCTTCACTTTCGCCAATAATATCATGAAGGTAATACACTTGATAAGGCAATTTGTTTGCGATCCCTATTGAGCCGGGAGGAGTACCAACAAGACCAAAATCAATGCTTCCACTTGCCATTGCGTTATTAACATCCCGTCCGGAATCAAATTTAATCCAATTAATTTTAATACGAGGGTACTTTTTCTCTAGCAAACCTAATGCCTTTGCTAAGAGTTCTCCATTTGGGGAAACTTGGTATCCTAATCTAATCTCTTTTGGCGCACTGCTAGATGGAGGCGATTCACCATTTTTTGCTGCAGTAGATGTTTCTTGACTAGAACAGCCGGTTATTGCGCTAAATATAACGAATAGCAAAATAATCCATATCGTGTTTACTTCCCTTTTAAATATCATCTTTTTCCTCCTGATATACTTTGTTAATCTTGTTTTCCGACCCAAGAGAATTGAATATGCTGGTACAATCTAATGATGCCATCCATAAGAATCGCGATTCCTCCCATTAGAATGATTCCTACAAAAACAATATCGCTTCTCAGGTATTTACTCGCATCTAATACCATCCATCCAATCCCTGAGGTAGCTGCTACCATTTCAGCAGCAACTAATGTAGCATATGTAACGCCAATGGCTGTACGAAATCCCGTTATGATGTCTGGTAAGCAAGATGGGAGAATTATATATAAGAGGACTTTCGGTTTTGAAGCTCCTAAAGACAATGCTGCATTTATACGATCTTGTGGTACGCGCTGTACGCTAGATACAGTTGAAATAAACAAAGGAGCAAAAGCACTTAAGAATAAAAGCGCAATTTTCGATTTATCATCAATTCCTAGCCATAAAACAAGTAAGGCGTAGTAGGCTAATGGAGGAAGAGGTCTGTAAAATTCAATAATTGGATCAAAAATCGCGAGTATATATTTTGACATCCCGCAGAACATTCCCAATGGCACGGCCGTGAAAAAGGCTAAAATTAAGGCTAAAAATAACCTGTACAAACTATTTAGTATATGAGTGCTTAACGAAGCACCTTTATATCCGTCTCTTATTAACTCTAAAAATGCTTTCCAAACAGATTGGGGAGTTGGGAGAAAAACAGGATCCACCCATTTTAAATTTGTACTTACTGTCCAAATGATCAGTATCAGGACAATGCTGATTATCGAAATCCCTCTAGTAAGTACTTGTTTTTTGCATACAAATTTCGGAGCCATTTTATTTCCCCTTCTCTATGAAGTTTGAATAAAAAGTTCCCTTTTCGCAAAAAACTTAAGAGAACCTCAGCAGGCTGGTTATAAATATTTAAATTCCAATATGATTACTTGGATATATGGTAACAAGTGGTTTTTACTTTGTCAATACTTTTTTCTAGTTTTGTTGAGTTCTAAAGTTCAATCTCACCAAGAACGACAATATAAGAGAAAAAATTCCTTTTAACACGGCTTCAGATCCCTTCAAGACTGCTCAAAATCGGGAAATAGCCGATGAATACCCCAAACACTATTTCTTTATTTTTTTCACATATCCATTGTTGTAACTATTCATCTTATACTAGCCAGTGTATATCCGTATCAAAATCTGCGTGTTGGAAAAAAACAGAGGGGTGACATTCATGCTATGAGTGCCATCCCCCTTTTCAGCCATTGCCTTTATTCATTTTAGAGCTCACAATCGACTTACTTCTTAAGATGATTGTATGTATTTCTTACTCCATTTTGTATCCACTTTAATCCCAGCGTCATGCAAAAGGTTCAATACGGGACGTCTTGCCTCCTACTCAAATCACCTGATTGGATCTTTTCATATCACGATGTTCTGCATCGAGCCAGCTGGTTGTGACATGCAGCAACCGCTCGCGGTGCTGGATCGAAGAAAACGTATGATTGGCCCCCAAAATAACCTCCTTGTCACATTTCCCCTTGTTTCGAAGCCGAAATGCCCGTTCATATAAGAAGCAGTAATCGACCGGAATTTCCTCATCATCGGTTCCGTGAACCAACAATACGTTTCCAGAAAAATGATGCGTCTGAACCAATGGCTGATGTCTGGACAACGATTCAAAAAATTGGCGGGTAAGTCGATAGCCGCAATAATCCACCCCTCCATCTGGAGAGGATGCGAGCAAATTTTCACCGACAATTCGTGTAATATCGGTAAACGGTTTTGCTACCGCCGCCCACAGCACGAGCGACTGAACGCGGGGATCCGCCACAGCGGTTAACAGCGCCACCGCTCCACCCAGACTATGCCCCAACAGCGTCAGTCGCCTCTGGTCCACCAGTTCCAATGACAAAACTGAATCAATCACATCCTTGGTTTGTTGAATCAGATCATCCATTTCCAACTTTCCGTAGTCTCCGCTACTCTCGCCGCAGCCTCCATAATCGAAACGCACCACGATGGATCCGTGTTCCGCAAGATGGCGCGCGGTCTGTACAAATAGCCGATCGACCCCGATCCGCGTACTTAGAAATCCGTGACAGATTATGATGAGCGGATATCTTTCCGCAGTCTGCCGCTGGGCAGGATAATGAATCGTTGCCGCCAATTTCGTATTTCCACTTGGAATGTGAATAAATTGTTCCAAACCGATCCCCCCTCTGCCAATAAAAGGCCCTCCCCTTCCGGCAGGATTGCCACAAGTCAGAGGGCCTCTGGTGATCCAGTCAGCTAAATAATTCATACTAAATTAATCGGAATACAATGATATATAACTTTATTTACATCGTACCTGTCCTTTCTTCCTTTTGTCAACCCATTCTGTAAAAAATTTTTCCTTCCGCCAAACAGTATCGAATTCTTATGAGACACTTGCCTAGCGATAGACATATACACTTATGCTGCATTCAACCAGCAAATCTATTTTAAATATGTACTTAATAAATAAATCGGATTAATCAGGAATACACTGATTCCATTGCGGCTATTTTGCTCTACACTTTCAGGTAGAAGATGATGGATTGAAACTTTCGAGAAAAGAGGAATATGTTGGTATTAGACGAGCCATCTGATTGGGTGTTAGTAGTCAGCGGCATTGCAGCCGCTACCCTCATGCCCGTCAATTATCTGGAGCAAATTCTCCTGTAATTAAAGATACGGATATATCAAAAGCAAGCGAAGGAGCACGGTAGCTATTCCCTTCGCATACCGCCACACGTGCTTGCATTCGAGATGTGATTCGCCGCCTAGAAGATTTGCTAGCACCCATAGTCTAAGTCATCATAGCCACCTATAAGCCTTGTTAGCTAAAAGCGCGATGTTCGCTCAAACGTTATTGGCATTGCTCCTTGACACAGCGGCTGACATACTTGACCGCACCACCCTTTCCGATCTGCTGAGCGACCAGATCCCCCCCCGTTGACAAAGCAAGGTTGAGGTTCATGTCCCAGGGAAATCAATGATTCTCGGCTTCAGTGACTCTTCAGGCATTGGGAGGAACTCAAATATGAAAGCCTGTATATCGTCGTGTATGACTCCCAAATCATCCAGATTCCCCAAGGAATTATTTCATGTTCAAGAAAGCTTTTTGCGTAAACCTACATTTTGGATAGTTACTACAACTTTTAAAACTTCCATATTTCCCTTTTTTCAACACAAGAGCGCTTCCGCACTTGGGGCACTGATTTTGTTGTACATGTTCTTTGATATACTTTTGTTTAGTTTGAATAGATTGAATGTGCTGTTTTTTCATTTCTTTTTCTTGTTGTTTATCCTTAACAAGCAGTGTCTTTAATTTTTGAACTAAATATTGTTTTGTTTCATTATCGATCACTTTTGTCCGATATTTCTCAAGCACTTGTTTTAACTGTTTAGGGTAAATGACATGAGATTGGGTGAAATGAATGCCCGATTTCAATTTAGCTCGCGGCATAAATACAACGATAGAGTAAATAGGGATGTGCGCAACCTCTCCTCCCAGCCATTCCTTTAAAGCTTTTATATGACCTTTGTTCTGCCAAATCGGGTTTAAAAACTTTTCTTTTCGTTTGTAAATCACTTGAGTCCAATATTTTGATGCTTCATCTCCAAAAATCCAACCGCTATAATTTTTCGTTTCAATGACAAATAAACCTTGTTCGGATAGAATAAGATGATCGATTTGAGAAGTGGAACCATCCTTTTTCGGAATGTAAAGGTCATGAAATGCCTTATATTTGCTAGGGTAAGATTTTTCAATCATTTCGATTTCTTTGCGAACGCGGTATTCCCCTAACGAACCAACCCAGTTAGCCTTTCGAGATTTGATCCATCTGATAAAGAAAACCAGCAAAAACAAAAAAAGAAGCGGATAAAACATTTCAACGAACAAGGAAAAGTTCATGTTTCATACTTCCTCCTCTCTATTTTTCAATTACCTTATAATCCTACAAACGAGTCTTTTTATACTAATATTATCCAATGTTTGTAGGGAATCCTGTCGAATCATGTGATAAAAACAAAAAATTTGCCGTAGCTCAAAGAATGATATACGCATATATTGTGACAGATGCATGGTGACCAAGATGAGAATTCGTTACAAAAAGAGAGCCGCGCCATGGAGCAACGGACACGCCGTACTTTCACCCACTTGTCTTCGCTTGGCTTAACTGACTATACCCCCCCTCCCTTCAATCACTTCCCCCCCACGCTTATTCGATTTCGAGAAAATTCGCCTGCGTATGCAGGAATTAGAGAATAACGAGAAGATAACGAAATGCCGGATTAATAATGTAGCATTTTACATGGAAGAATAATAAGATAGTGAGTCTTATTAGTATCAATCTTGGTCCCCCCTCTTAAAATGGCTATATTTTCCCCTTCTCATCCTGTCACAAAAAGCAAAAAGGAACCAGAGCAGTTTCAACTCTGATTCCTCCTACTTGACCGATTTTATACTGTCTATTTTTAGGATCGCAATGTACAGGCACTTATGTCATGTCTTCTGAAAAAGCTTAGCTGCATCCCCCGCTATAATTCATACTTTTTCTAAATTAATCCTCTTGAATTAAGAATGAAATTGACTCTCCTTTTTTCGTATATTATTAAGATATTTACCTTCTTGTAACTTCATCCTCCATTTACGGAATGTAAGCTCTATCTTACAACATGAAGTCACTGAGTTCTTTTTATTTTTTCGAAAGGAAGGCCTTTCGACATTATCATCTAATACACTACTTCTCTACTCCAGCTCAGTATATTTCTTTTTCGATCCAAAAGATTTCTCAATTGGATACTTTTGTTCATTTTTCTTCATTTTATCCATAATGGCTTCCTCTAAATCAATCCCTAATTCATGAGAAAGCAAAAGTGCATAAATTACTACATCTGCGAGTTCTTCCTTCATATTTTCAAAACTCTCTCGAACTGCTTCCTCACTGCTTTTCCATTGGAAATTTTCTAGCAATTCCCCTGCTTCTAAACTTAACGAAATCGCTAAATCTTTTGGGGTATGAAACTGTTTCCAATTACGCGCATCACGAAATTCAATGATTTTTTTCTGTAAGTGTTTCAATATGATCACCTCTGAACTTTTATCAAAAATTTGATTGTGTTGCAAAATCACCGCAACTTTCACAAGATAAGTGGAATGATCACTCTATCTGAATAAATATGGTCTTCCTCATTTTAACGAACAACAAATAAAAAATGTAGAAATATGCCGAAAAAGCATCAAAATATCGTGCTGGCGAATCACCTGAATCTTGATATTGATTTGCTTGGCGCTGTCCAATCGGCTCATCTTGCCGTCTTGAGTTCGGCATTTTCGTAACGCAAATCGGCAATGCGATCAAGGATCACTCGATTAAGCAAACTATCCAAACGCACAATCGTAATGGATTTCCGTCTCGGATAGCCAAACAGCTGTTTAAACATAAAATCCATTTTCAAATGGAAGGATTCTTTTGACATGAGGAACCTAGCCTTTCGAGGGGATTATTGAAGATTTAGTTTTGTGAATTTAGAATAATAAAAAAGAGCATGTTATCGGAAATTTTCCGTTTACATTGCTCCTTTTCTTTTTAGACTATAAGCCTCCCACTCATTGAAACAGGAGATTTATAAAATCTTACGAATTTGAAAATTGTCTTCAAGTAATAGCCAATTTTGCGGGTATGGATAACCAAGGACCCAGTAGCTAATTCCGCGCAGACCATAATTCTTCACCGCGTCAAATTTGGCCTGGGCGCTGCGGGCATCTTCAAACCAGACTTCATGGGTGCGCCCCTGACTGTCGACATACCGGTAAAACGGCGATTCAGCTGTCTGATCATATTGGATAGTCGCTTTATATCGAATCGCCCGTTGAACAGCTTCCTGCGGACTAAACGTTTCTGCCTCTTGTCCTTGTACATGAGGAAGGAGCCAGTCGCGGGCATACACTTGGAAGCCCATAAAAATTTTGTTTCTAGGAATGACAGTGACGGCGTAATCAAGAACACGTCTGATTTGATGGATCGGTGAAATCGCCTGAGGAGGCCCTAGTCTATACCCCCATTCATACGTCATAAGAATCACAAAGTCAACAATCCTTCCATGTGCAGGATAGTCATGCGCTTCATACAAAAGCCCTTTTTGTTCGCCGCTGAATTTTGGGGCAACGGAGGTGGAAACAAAATACCCTTCCGGATGAAGTCTGTCAACCGCACGCTGCAGAAATTGATTATACAACTCGCGATCAGCCGGATAGACATTTTCAAAATCAATGTTTAAACCCCGATACCCTTTTTCCTTCATCGTATTAACAATATTGGTTAACAATCGATTTTGCAGATTAGTACTTGAAAGAATTGTTCGCGCCAACCGGGAACCGGGATCTTTGTACGTAAAATTCGTGATACCCATCATGGGAGCCACTTTCTCTGCTAGTGCAGCTTGAATGATCGCGGTGTCATTAATCGAATCCAGTCCACCATCTTCCTTTATAATGTAAGCAAAAGGAGACATGTAAGTTAAATGGCGGCCTACTTCCCGGACTAGCTTTGCCGCTTCTTCCCCTTTGTGAATTGTAAAAGCGTTTACCTCAATAGCTGGCTTGTAAAAGGGAATAGATAAAATCGTTCCAGGATGAATGAGATTCGGATTTGTAATTTGATTTATCCTCATGATTTCTTGGACGGTAGTGCCATAGCGCTGAGCAATTTGAGATAACGTCTCCCCGCGCTGAACAGGATGGGTTCTTGGAGGAATAACTAAAACGGTTCCAGGATAAATCTGGGGAGGATGACTGATTCTATTCGCTTGAATGATAGCCTCAACCGATGTTCCATACCGCCCGGCGATCATCCATAGTGTCTCTCCTGAACGGACGGTATGATATTTGAAAGGTGTTGGAATAACTAGTGCTTGGCCAACGACCAAACGATTTGGATCTGCCAACTGGTTGGCAGTTGCAATTTGATTAATGGTAACGCCGTAACGCTGTGCAATAAGCCATAAGTTTTCCCCTCTTTGTACCACATGGATTTGCATCCGCATCTCTCCCTAACAATTCATTTTATCTATATCTACTATATTCCTTCCACGTGCTTTTATTAGTAACAAAACCCAACACAGAGTCTAACTACATTCAAATACAAATAATGCGCGGCAAAGATAAGATAAGGGAGGGAAATCCATCGTAACGATTAGTTTGTATGATGAACGTCGAAGTCGAACCCGAGAACTACTCATTGCCGTTCTATCGAGCAAAAGAGAACATCCTTTTTCCGTGGTGGAAAAGCAATTTCAGTTGGAATAGAGGAGATTTCTAGAGGTTATCAAACGTATTTATCGCCGTACACGATTTGGCAAACAGTTTGAATAACGCCATCCCGCTATAGGCTACGCTCATGCTGGGCACACAAGAAAAGAAACCAGTGCTGTTTCAACTCTGATTCCTTCTGAGACTAACAGAATTTATACTGTCAACGGTTCTGTACGCTGGGTACAAGCACTTATCTCAAACAGGAGTGGCCAATAGTTCCTTCAACTGAGCATCAATATAGATCCTATCCTCCTCAAATAGCCCCATCATGGCGAAATGTCCCCACAGGCTAGGAATAACCCGCAGTTCGCTGTTGGGGATCAGCTCCTGTTCCGCTTTGCAGTCCCGAACAGGAAAGAACATGTCCTCTTCAAAAGGCATCACATATACCTTTGCTTTGATCTGCCCCAGTGCCGCTTTCAAGTCCCCGCCAGTGTTACGGCTAACATCGCCGCGCTGCCATTTCCAAGCCATACACAACAGGTTGTTTGGGTCCATTGGGAGAAACCAGTTGTCCCAGAACCCTACCAAAAAGTCGTCAAGGGAGGAAGAACCGAGGCGACGCCACTGCTCCTGCTTGTAAAATTCCGTGCATAACCCCATCACCGCCCAAATCCGGGTATGGCGGCGCAATCCCCGATGTACCTGTTGAGAATCCTCGTACCATCCGTCTTGAAAGGCGGGGTCAGAGGTGATCGCCTCAATCAGGGTTTCGGTGAAGATGAAATCGTGAGGCATGTTTTTGGCTGTTCCGCCAATGGGCGCAGCCCGTTTAACCATTTCCGGATACCGTACCGCCCATTCATAGGTCTGCTGGTCTCCCATCGACCAACCTACCACCAGCTGCAAGGTATTGATTCCGAATTTCTCTGTGACCAGCCGATGCTGGGCCCGGACATCATCGCTGATCCGCACCTTAGGAAAGGCTTCCCTATCGAAAGGAAATGGAGTATTGTGAGGAGAACTGGACAGGCCGTTACCGAGCTGGTTGGGAAGAATGATAAAGTACTTACTGGGATCCAGCGCCATCCCCTCTCCGATGTAGATCTCCATCGCCTTATGGGTTCCGGAGTACATATGTGGGAACAGGATGGCGTTATCCCTCGCTTCATTCAGCTTGCCGAAAGTTTTGTAAGCCAGCTTGCAATTGCGAATCGTGCCACCCTCTTCCAACTGGAAGTCTCCCAGTTCAAAGATTTCATATTCACCATGGACTTCAGGAGTATAGTAAACGTTTTCAATTATTTTCATATGTAACTCCTTCTCTGTATTTTTTTGTATTCATATCTATTTTACGACATGATATTTTCTTGAATGAAAATTTTTCAAAAATTTAACATTTTTAAGAAATAGTTATACAAAAATTCATTAATAAATTCAAAATAGTCAAGTATCACCTCTCATTTTAAATAAGAAATCCTTTAGGCTGTCTAATAAAAGAGAATATTCCCTTCACGGCGCGAGATTTTCCCATCGCAATCAACTCCAATCTATGTACCATATTGTTCACAAACATCACGCAGCATGCCGACATCGCTATGTACAGATATTTTGCTTCTTCTTTGACCTTGTGTCTTCAGCCGGTTCTCCAGCTTCAGACGAATCACGAGGGCATCAAAGATATGGTATATTGATTTCTCTCATCTTCCCTCGTCATAATTGGCGTAAGTTCTCGGAGAACATGACAGGTACTTGACCTATGGGACAGCACCAAATCCAGTTACAATCAGTTATTCGCCGATTTTATTATCTATGTTTTAATTAAGTGGCTATATCAAAAACATCTTCTCTTCATGTATTCTCGTTTACCACTTTTAAGAGAATGCTTCTTCATGACGCGTTTCCTATCGATTCGAAAACAGAACTGGTGTACGTTCTTCATGAAAGGTCTATCCTTACAGAGAGACACCTTCCTATTTCCAGATAATTAACGCATTTAATTTTTAACATTATTTTTTATTGACTCATCATAAATTTTCTGGCAATTGTATATTTTTTATTAGTTAGTTATTCATAAGATTTTTGATAATAGAAGAACTTTCGATAATTTGGATAAACGTTCCAAGGTAGGTGGTGAACTCTTTATTTGTCTATTAAAAAACGATTGGCAATACGAGAACTTTCATTGCAACAAATCGCACAATTTTAACTTTCTATTCTGCGATCTTTAATAATCCGGTAAACTGTTCGATTATCTGGACATAGCTGTCTGCTTTTGCACAATTTATTATGACCTGGATGCTTTCCATGATTTATTCATCCAAAAAATTCTGATAATTCAAAAATATTGTCAAGAGTTCTGACAAATTCCCTTTCATTATGTCAAAACTATGATAAGATGCATCTATAGAAATTGTTACGACAATCGCAGTATAAAAGGAGGAATTATTGATTCATACAAAAATAGGTGAAGAACATATTTATCAAATTTTAAGGAATGCCATTTTTAATGCTGACCTTTCACCTGGAACACAATTAATTGAAAGCTCATTAGCAGAAGCATTTGGCGTGAGCCGAACTCCTATTCGCGCAGTATTGCAACGTCTCAAATATGATTCTTTAGTGAAAATGATTCCGCATCGCGGAGCTTTTGTATACTGTCCAACTCCGAAAGAATCAGAACAGATTTTTTTGTAAGGAAGATACTGGAACCTGAAGCTGCAGCGTTGGCAGCTATCCATGCTACTCCTAAACATTTGCGAATGATGGCGGAGATGCTGGAGAAAGAAAAAGAATGCTATGAGAGACATGAACCGCATAAGGCCCTTCCTTTTATTGAACAGTTTCATATGAGCATTATTGAAGCTTCTGGAAATCCGTACTTAATTGAATGTCTTCGCAAAATTATTTCTTTAACACATATCATTCTCACTTTTTATGATGTCTCTGATACACATTCCTGTGACGTATATGAGGAACATGAGGCTTTATATAAGGCTATTTGCAATCGTGACTATAATCGTGCAACACAACTCTCTCACCTTCATATTCCTTCCATTATACGAGATATTGACTTTACAAAAAAATTTAATCGTTCACTCTAGATTCATGAAATTATTGCGAAATATAATACTACTTAAATTTTTTTAGAATACAATGTATACAATTTTTGTATACAAAAGGAGGATACAATATGTCGCATATTCAAATGAAAACAGCTATACCGGGACCAAAATCTCAAGCGTTATTAAAGCGTAAAGAGAAGGTTGTTGCGCGCGGCCCATTCAATACGGTGCTATCCTTTGCGGAGTATGGAGAAGGAGCATTGCTGACAGATATTGATGGCAATAGATTTCTTGATTTTGCCGGCGCAATCGGCACGCTCAACGTTGGCCATCGTCCGGCGCGCGTTGTACAAGCTGTGAAAGATCAGCTTGATAAGTACATTCATACTTGCTTTAACGTCATGATGTATGAGCCTTACATAGCATTGGCGGAAGAACTTGTGCGAATCACCCCCGGCAATCACGCTAAAAAGGTGTTTTTTGCTAATAGCGGTGCGGAAGCCGTAGAAAATGCTGTGAAAATTTCCAGAAAGTATACAGGCAGAAAAGGAATTATTTCCTTTGAGAGAGGCTATCACGGTCGGACATTGCTTACAATGTCTTTAACAAGCAAAGTGAAGCCTTACAAATACCAATTCGGACCGTTTGCACCGGAGACGTTCCGTGCCGGCTATCCGTATTACTATCGTAAGCCGGAAGGAATGACAGAAGAACAGCTTGATCGCGAATTGTTACAGCAGTTAGAAACTTTTTTCCTCTCAGAGGCACCAGCAGATGAAATTGCCGCAGTTATCATTGAACCGATACAAGGAGAAGGTGGATTTATCGTTCCATCAGCTGCTTTTATGCAAGGATTAAAGAAAATCTGCGAAAAATACGGAATTCTTTTTATCGCAGATGAAATTCAAACTGGATTTGCCCGAACAGGTTCAATGTTTGCGATTGAGCAATTTGGTGTAGTACCCGATATGATGACGCTATCCAAATCTCTCGGTGCCGGTTTGCCGATTGCAGCAGTAGTCGGCCGCTCTGAAATGATGGATGCCCCAGGTCCTGGAGAAATCGGAGGAACGTACGGAGGAAGTCCTCTTGGATGCGTAGCTGCAATGGAAGTAATCAAAATGATTGAAGAAGAAGATCTTGTTGAACGTTCGCAGGAAATCGGCCGGGTATTAACAAATCGCTTCCGTTCATGGCAACAGCGATTTAAACAGATTGGCGATGTCCGCGGGCTCGGTTCAATGGTTGCCATGGAGTTCGTAAAAGATCAGGTAACGAAAGAGCCGGATAAGGAACTGACCGGAAAAATTATCGCCGCGGCACAACAAAAAGGACTCATTCTGTTAAGCGCCGGATTATACGGGAACTGTATTCGCATACTCGTGCCGCTTGTTATCACAGACGAACAACTTGAAGAAGGTTTGGATGTTTTAGAATCTGTCATAACAGAGCTATTAAGTCAGCCCGCAGAGACAGAAAGTATAAAATAGATTTTCAAGTTTATACATGATCGCTGTTCTGTTTCGTATAAAGTCTAACCAAAAAATAAGGAGAGAATCAGAATGAAAAAATACATTTCTCTATGTTTGACAGTGCTCTTTTTCATCATGTTGCTTACTGGCTGCGATGGTGAGAAGACAGCATCTTCTCCTTCAGGTAAAAAAAGCAACACATTAGATGAAATCAAAAGGCGCGGTGTATTAGTCGTCGGTTCGTCAAACGATGCCCCATTTGCTTTTATCGATAAAGACACGAAGCAATTCAGTGGAATTGACGCGGAAATTATCACAGAGATCGCTAAACGCCTTGGCATCCCAAAAGTGGAAATGAAAGAAGTAAAGTTTGAAAATTTATTACTTGAATTAAATAACCAAAATATTGATATTGTCACAGACGGAATGTATGTCAAACCAGAGCGTGAGAAAATCGCCAGCTTTACGAACATTTGGTATAAAGAGGGAGAAGCGCTTGTTGTTTTAAAAAATTCTCCTATTAAAGGTATTGAAGATTTAAAAGACAAAGTTGTCGGCGTCCAAAAAGGAACGGCATTTTTAGAATTTGCACAAAAGCTTCATAAAGAAGGAAAAATTAAAGAGGTAAAAGTGTTCGGCTCTCAAGCAGAACTGTTACTTGCAGTAAATACAAATAAAATTGATGCTTGCATTACTGACAGTGCAGTAGCAGGATACAGCATTACAAAAGACCCTTCTTTAAATCTAAAACTTGTATCTCCTTATAAGGCCCAAGCATCTGGGAACATTGCTGCGGCAGTACGGAAGGAAGACAAAGATCTGTTAGATACCATTAATAAAGAGCTAAATAAATTAAAAGAAGAAGGATTTATTTTAAAGGTATTGAAAAAGTACGGCTTAAATGAAGATAATGTAGTTCCTGTCGAACAATAAGAGAGAGCCATATTCTCTCTATCTTTTAAAAATGTGAGGTGATGATATGAATTTGTTAGAAAAACTAGATTTTTCAACAGCATTTCGTGAACTCAGCCCGATTTTGATACAAGGTCTTGGAGTTGTATTAGGAGCCACTTTGTGCGGTTTTTCTCTAGCGCTTCTATTAGGAACGCTAATTGCTTTAGGACGTATTTCAAAATCGGTTCTGCTAAATAGAATTTTAGTCATTTTACTTGAAATTGTTCGGGGAACCCCTCTGCTCGTTCAACTAGTGTACATGTATTATGTTGTTCCTCTACTGATTATGCTAGTCGGTCAACTATGGGATCCGTCTTTCCGCTTTACCTTGAGTCCGTTTATGGCGGGGGTAATCGGTCTTGGAATTAACTATGGGTGTTATTTATCAGAAGTTATACGATCAGCTATTACAAGTATCGATAAGGGCCAACACGAGGCTGCCTTGGCGCTGGGCTACACAAACCGCCAAGCGATGTGGCTGATTGTGATTCCGCAAGCAGTAAGAATTGCTCTTCCTACATTTGGAAACTACATCATTATGATGATTAAAGATACTTCCTTATTAGCATTTATTACAGTCAGTGAATTGCTACTCCGCACACAGGCTTATGCTTCCCAAACCTTCTTAACGATAGAATCTTATACCATTCTAGCTCTTGCTTATCTCGTGTTGAGCTTACCTTTAGCACAGATTGTCCGAATCATGGAAAGGAGGCTGACCCGGCATGTGTGATGCGATGATTGAAGTGCGTGATCTGAGAAAATCATTTGGATCGAATGAAATTTTAAAAGGAATTAATATGACAGTAAAAAAGGGAGAGAAAGTAGTCATTATTGGTCCCTCTGGCTCCGGAAAATCCACACTTCTACGGTGTATTAATTTTCTAGAGATTCCTACATCAGGAACAGTTAAGATTGATGGACATTATTTTGCAAAGCCGAATGAAAAACTTAACGAAAAACATGTAGCTGCCCTTCGCACGGAAATAGGAATGGTTTTTCAACGATTTAACTTATTTCCAACGATGACTGCACTGGAAAATGTAATGGTTGCACAGATGAAAATCCGTAAGAAATCAAAAGAAGCCGCTCGTGAAACAGCAGAAAAATATTTAAAAAAGGTAGGGTTGGCGGAAAGAATGAACTATTACCCAAGTCAATTATCTGGAGGACAACAGCAGCGTGTGGCAATTGCACGGGCACTTGCCATGGAACCAAAAGCGATGTTGTTTGATGAAGCAACATCTGCTCTCGATCCCGAGTTGGTCGGTGAAGTACTAAATGTCATCCGCGAATTGGCTGAAGAAGGCATGACGATGGTGTTAGTCACTCATGAAATGAAGTTTGCCAAAGAAGTTGGAGACCGCATCATTTTTATGGATGGCGGAATCATTGTAGAGGAAGGTCATCCGAAAGAGTTTTTCCATAATCCGAAGGAAGAACGGACAAAAACCTTTATTAAAAAGGTGCATCATTAAGAGGAATGGTTATTGAATTATAAATTTACAAAAATATTGTTTAAAAAACTTAAAAAGTCGTTTAAGTTTCTGAGGATAGTTGAGTATCCACACGCCAGTACGGAGCAGTACCTGCCCCACATATCATTCAGCAAATTAAATAAAATTCAGGGAAGGAAAATTTTCATTCCTTAAAATAACCATGCTAGAGAAACATTCTACAAAGTTATTTTTTTCGGCTTCTACTATTTACAAATATCAAAAAAGAGAAAATAATCATAAACACAACACCAACTTTTAAGAGTATATCTACAAACTCTTCCATGTTGTTCACTTCTGGTCGATCATTTGGGTTTAATAAACATTCTTATTGTTCCTTCTGCTCGAAAGCTATCATAATCTTTTACCGATTAATTTCCTAACTTTGGTTGCCGCAGAATGTACAGTAGTGCTAAATTCGGCGGAAAAAGCACCGCTTTCAGATACGAAGCTCGTTCATCGGCTTGCCAAGTGGAGCGCCGTTATAAACTGGTTTGACACAGATCTTGTTCCTCCGTTAGTAACGCATCCATATACTAAGCAAGGTAACATCAACGGAAACGGAACAGTTGGATTTAAAATTCAAGAATGGCCCACCGCAAGGAAATGACACTAGAGCCTCGTTTTGGAAAAACTATTTCGTTCTTACTCATATTTTTGTTTCCGCGGGAGAGGGTCTTCCTTTAACTGTTTTTTCGCTTTCTTTAGCGTTTTATTGAAGAGATCTTTTTTTTAACTGCTCATCCATCTTCTTCATGGTTTCTCGATCTCTTTAGAGATCACAAGCTTCTGCTCTAATGGTTCGTCTAACTCCAATGACTCTTGTTGGAGTTCTCCTGTGAGAACCCGTTCAAAGCCATAGGCGATTTTTCGATCAAAAAAATGGAATCGTCGGGCTGTTCCACCGATTCGTGCGAGATGATGTTCAGGATTGAGGATTTCTAAAGCTAGTCGCAGAACGGGATGGTTCATGTTATAATCAATTGGAGGAAATATAAGGGAATCGCTCCTTCGGTGGTTGTTGTTTGGTCACTTCAATTTTATCATATGGAGCGATTCTCTTTTTTTAAAAGAGAAGAAGGTAACCCCTAAAAGGAAATTTTTAGTACCTTTTGACTCACCCTCCTCCCCATCCATTATGGTAAATTCGTCGTTCCCATTAAGAAGCGGTCCACTTCTCTCGCGGCTTCTCTACCTTCGTGAATCGCCCATACGAGCAAGCTTTGACCTCGACGGGCGTCTCCGGCAGCAAATACTCCTTCGACGTTTGTTGTGTATTTGCCGTACGGCGCTTTGACTTTTTTGTTGACGGTTTCGATCCCGAATTGCTGCAAAATAGGCTGCTCTGGACCTTCAAAGCCAATGGCGATAAATACTAAATCGCATGGCCAAACTTGCTCAGTTCCCGGAATTTCTTTGAATACCGCTTTGCCGTTTTCATCGATGATTTTTTCCATTTGAATCGTATGAAGCTCTTTGACTCGCCCGTGCTCATCTCCAACAATTTTTTTCGTCTGAATGCAATATTGACGAGGATCGTTGCCGAATTTCGCTTTCGCTTCTTCATAGGCGTAATCAAGTGTAAATACAAGCGGAAACTGCGGCCACGGGTTATTTTCTGACCGTTCTTTCGGTAAGGCGGGATGTTTGCCGAACTGCACTACACTTTTGCATTTTTGTCGCAGGGCAGTAGCAACACAGTCGGCACCCGTATCACCGCCGCCAATAACAATGACATGCTTATCTTTCGCATCGATAAAGTTGCCATCGGCAAAATTCGAATCAAGCAAGCTTTTCGTCACGCCTGTTAAATAATCCATCGCAAAATGAACACCCTCAAGTTCTCTTCCTTCAATCGCAAGATCGCGCTGTTTTTGCGCGCCGATGCATAATACGACGGCATCATATTGAGAGCGTAGCTCGTCGGCTGTGATATCTTTCCCAACTTCCGTATTCGTTACGAATATAATCCCTTCTTCTTCTAAAAGTCGGACTCTCCGCTCGATAATTTCTTTTTCGAGTTTCATATTCGGGATGCCATACATTAACAATCCGCCGATTCGGTCCGCCCGCTCGTACACCGTTACTGAATGACCCGCTTGATTGAGCTGATCAGCGCATGCGAGACCCGCGGGACCAGAGCCGACAATCGCCACTTGTTTCCCTGTTCGTTTTTTCGGAATTCTCGGCTGAATCCATCCTTTCGCAAATCCCTTATCAATAATGGCACGTTCGATGCCTTTAATGGCGACGGCTGGGTCGGAAATCGCTACTGTACAGGAACCTTCACACGGAGCTGGACATACTCTTCCAGTAAACTCTGGAAAGTTGTTCGTTTTCAACAGTCGATCGAGCGCTTCTTTCCATCTGCCTCGATAGACTAAATCGTTCCATTCAGGAATTAAATTATGGATCGGACAACCCGATGTTAAACCGTTCAATTCAAGTCCCATATGACAAAAAGGAGTTCCACAGTCCATACAGCGGGCGCCTTGTCTTGCGAGCGTTTCATCGGAAAACGGAAATGTGTATTCTTTCCAATCGTCTAGGCGGGAAAGCGGATCACGTTTTTTCTCTGCTTCGCGCGCATATTCTATAAAACCAGTTGCTTTTCCCATTATCGTTTCCCCTCCTTTTTCATAAAAAACGGTTGGCGAAGCGATCGCTTTACTTAGCGACCGCTTCCAGCATTAATCGTCCGTTTGCTGCTGGTTTTTTTTGCTTCGCCACCGCTTCAAATGCGGCCATCATCGCCTCATCGTGAGAAAGACCAGATTGTTTCATTGCTTTAATTGTTTCGATCATCAATTTGTAGTTTCTCGGAATCACTTTTACGAATTTTGCGACATACTTATCCCAATTGTCCAATAGGTGAGCAGCTTTCGTGCTTCCTGTGTATTGGTAGTGCTTCGTAATCATTTGGCGGACTTCATTTATTTCCTCTTCGTCTTCAAGACGTTCAAACAAAACTAATTCTTTATTTGCCGCTCTTTGCCATTGCTCTTCCTGATCAGCGAGCACGTAAGCAATTCCTCCCGACATTCCCGCCGCAAAATTTTTTCCGACCGAACCGAGAATGACAACGCGACCTCCTGTCATATATTCACAACCGTGATTACCGACGCCTTCGACGACTGCATTCACACCGCTGTTTCGTACACAAAACCGTTCGCCGGCGCGTCCACGAATATATGCTTCCCCGGCTGTCGCTCCATAGAAAGCAACGTTACCGATGATGACGTTATCCCCAGAAGCAAACGACGCTTCTTGCGGCGGGCAAACGATGACTTTGCCACCCGAAAGACCTTTGCCCACGTAGTCGTTTGCATCACCAACTAGAGTCAGCGTCATTCCTTTTGGAACGAATGCGGCAAAACTTTGTCCGGCAGATCCTGTGAAATGAAGACGAATCGTATCGTCTGGAAGTCCTTCTTCCCCGTATCGTTTCGATATTTCACTTCCCGAAATCGTTCCGACAGCGCGATGAACGTTGCGAATATCAAAATGCAGTGCAACTTTTTCTTTGCGTTGTAACGCAGTTTCGATTGCTGGCAAAATCTCATTGTAATCGAGTGTTTCTTCGATTTTATGTTGCTGCGGACGAGCAAACGTCCGTGGTCCATTGACTCGATAAAGTAAGCGTGATAAATCCAAATGCTTCGCTTTCCAATGTTTTTTCGCGCGTTCGCTCACTTTTAATACATCGACTCTTCCGACCATTTCGTCGATGGTGCGAAAACCGAGCTGTGCCATAATTTCACGCACTTCCTGAGCGACAAAGTACATGAAATTAATGACGTGTTCTGGTTCTCCCATAAACTTTTTACGAAGCTCTGGGTTTTGCGTCGCGACACCAACAGGACAAGTATCAAGATGACATGCCCGCATCATGACACACCCTAAAACGATAAGCGGCGCTGTTGCGAAGCCAAATTCTTCGGCACCAAACAATGCGGCCATCACCACATCACGACCGGTCATCAATTTGCCGTCTGTTTCGAGAACGACACGGTCGCGCAGGCCATTTAACATCAACGTTTGATGCGTTTCCGCAAGACCGAGTTCCCATGGAAGTCCAGCGTGCTTAATGCTCGTTTTTGGCGATGCGCCTGTACCGCCGTCATAACCGCTAATGACAATAACATCAGCATTTCCTTTCGCAACGCCGGCTGCAATCGTTCCGACACCTGCTTTCGAAACGAGTTTCACACTGATCCGTGCATCCCTATTGGCGTTTTTCAAATCGTAAATAAGCTGCGCCAAGTCTTCAATCGAATAAATATCATGGTGCGGAGGAGGTGAAATCAATTCTACCCCTGGAGTAGAGCCACGCACTTTTCCGATCCACGGATATACTTTGTTGGCAGGCAGCTGTCCTCCTTCGCCCGGCTTTGCTCCTTGCGCCATTTTAATTTGCAATTCGTCTGCATTAACTAAATAATGACTTTTTACACCAAATCGACCGGATGCAATTTGTTTGATGGCACTTCTGCGGAAGTCTCCGTTTTCATCGGGAACGTAACGACTCGGATCTTCTCCTCCCTCGCCGCTGTTGCTTTTTCCGCCGATGCGGTTCATCGCAATGGCGAGTGCTTCATGGGCTTCCTGGCTTAACGAACCGTAAGACATTGCCCCTGTTTTAAAGCGGCGCACAATCGATTCGACTGGCTCGACTTCCTCAATCGGAATTGGCGTTCGCGTTTCATCAAAATCAAACAAATTTCGCAAAAACGTCATGCGTTCTTCATTTGCCATCTTCGAGTATTCTTTAAAGAGCTGGTAATCATTTTTCCGGCATGCCCATTGAAGCGTGTGAATCGTTTTTGGATTGAACGCGTGATGTTCTCCGTTTCGTCTCCACTGAAGTTCACTGCCCGGATCGAGCGTTTCGTCTTGATATGTCGTTTGGAACGCAGCCGCGTGTCGCAGTTTTGCTTCTTTGGCGATTTCTGCTAAGCCGATACCGCCGATTTGCGATGCTGTGCCGGTAAAATATTGCTCGATGACGTCATCACCGATGCCGACCGCTTCAAAAATTTGCGCACCGCGGTAGCTTTGTACGGTCGAGATCCCCATTTTCGACATAACCTTCACAACGCCATCAGTAACCGCCTTTTTATATTTGTCCACCGCTTCGTGATACGAAACCGAAATGATTCCGTTCTCGACCGCATTGCGAATCGTTTCAAGCGCCAAATACGGGTTCACCACATCCGCTCCATATCCGATTAAAGCGGCAAAATGATGAACTTCTCGCGCTTCGCCGCACTCGACAATAATATTTGCGTTCGTTCGCGTTCCTTTTCGAACGAGATATTGATGAAGTGCGCTTACAGCAAGAAGCGTCGGAATGGCGACATGATGTTCGTCCACACCACGGTCAGACAGAACAAGAAGCACCGCGCCGTTTTCCATAGCTTTCTCCGCCTCTTCGTAAAGGCGATCGAGCGCCTCTTTCAAATCGTCGGTAAATAACGTTGGAATTGTCGCACATCGAAATTCTGGATACGGGTTTGTTTTCAATGCGGCGAGCTCTTCATTGGAAAGAATCGGCATATCTAAACGAATGCGGCGGGCAGCCGTTGCATCTGGATGAAGAATATTTCCTTCCTTGCCAAGGAGCGTCATCGTTGATGTCACGATATATTCGCGGATCGCGTCAATCGGCGGGTTGGTCACTTGCGCAAACAGTTGTTTAAAGTAGTTAAACAAGCTTTGCGGACGGTCTGACAGAACGGCGAGCGGCGTATCCATCCCCATGGCGCCAGTCGGATCTTTTCCTTCATTTACCATAGAAATGATTGTTTTCTCCACATCTTCATACGTATAGCCGAACGCTTTTTGCATCGTAACGAGATTTTGGACCGGCTCCGTATTTTCTGGAACGTCCAGCTCTTTTAGCGATATCATTTGTTCGTTTAACCATTGACGATATGGCTTTTCTTTGACGATTTCTTCTTTAATTTCTTGATCGGAAATGATTCTGCCTTGTTCTAAATCAACGAAAAGCATTTTTCCTGGACTCAAGCGGTCTTTGTACAGCACGTTGTCCGGATCGATATCGATCACGCCGACTTCGGACGAGAAAATAATATAATCGTCTTTGGTTACATAATAACGCGCTGGTCGCAAGCCGTTGCGGTCTAAAATCGCTCCGATTTGCTTTCCATCTGTAAATGCAATCGCTGTTGGGCCGTCCCACGGCTCCATTAGACAGCTATGATACTCATAAAATGCTTTTTTGTCCTCATCCATTTCGTTATCCCAAAACCACGGTTCCGGAATGAGCATCATCGCCGCATGCGCCAGCTTTTTCCCAGCCAAAACGAAAAATTCAAACGCATTATCCAAAATCGACGAGTCGCTTCCATTCATATCTAAAATCGGCGTAATTTTTTGCAAATCGTCCCCAAAAAGCTCGGAAACAAACTGCTTTTCGCGCGCCAACATCCAGTTGACATTGCCCCGCAGCGTGTTAATCTCGCCGTTATGAATTAAATAGCGGTTCGGATGTGCTCTTTCCCAGCTAGGGAACGTGTTTGTGCTAAAGCGAGAGTGAACGAGGGCAAACGCCGATTGAAATCGCTCGTCCTGCAAATCGACATAAAACTCATCCAATTGTTCAGGCGTTAACAATCCTTTATACACAATTGTCCGGCTTGACAGGCTGGCGAAATAACATTCATTGTCTTGAACGAGCTTTTCTGCCTGTTTGCGAATGACATACAATTTTCGCTCAAACGCAAGTTCCCCTTGAATATCATCGCTCGCTCCGATAAATATTTGACGGACAAACGGTTTGCTTTGTTTCGCGAGTTTTCCAAGTTTTTCGACATTTACAGGAACAGTTCGCCATCCTAATAACGTCTGTCCTTCTTTTTCAATGATTTTATTTATCTCTGTTTCATAATACATACGCTTTTTCTCGTCTTCCGGCAAAAACACCATGCCAACACCATAGCGTCCTTTTTGCGGAAGCTGCATAGTTCCACACGTCACTCGGAAATATTCGTGCGGAATTTGTACCATGATACCAGCGCCATCTCCTGTTTCTGGGTCGCTTCCTTGACCTCCGCGGTGTTCAAGCTGACGAAGCATATGAAGCCCTTTTTTCACGATGTCATGAGACGGCTTTCCTTTTAGATGAGCGTAAAAGCCGATACCACACGCATCATGTTCAAATTCTGGACGATACAGTCCTTGCGCTTTTGGCAATCCGTAGTGTTTCATCTTGTTTCCCTCCCATTCCGTTTACCGAACACTTCGTATTTATAATTGTAGTTTTCAAAAATGATATAAACAATATATAATTTAGATTAAATCAATCTCATTTTGCGATTAATAGCATAGGGGGAAAGAAAATGGAACTGAGACAGCTTCGATATTTTTTAGAAGTAGCCAAACGTGAACACGTTTCCGAAGCAGCAGACGCACTCCATGTCGCACAATCCGCCATCAGCAGACAAATCGCCAATTTGGAAGCGGAACTTGGCGTGCATCTGTTTGAACGAGAAGGACGAAATGTCAAACTGACTCCAATCGGCCGCCATTTTTTACCTCACGTAGAAACAGCGTTAAAGGCCATCGATTACGCGAGGCAACAAATCGAGGAATATTTAGATCCTGAACGAGGAACGATTAAAATCGGATTTCCGACTAGTTTAGCAAGCCATACGATGCCGATGGTCATATCGGCTTTTAAAGAAAAACATCCAAATGTCTCTTTCCATTTGCGCCAAGGGTCTTACAGATATTTAATGGAAGCGGTAAAAAGAAGGGAGATCGATTTAGCGTTTCTCGGTCCCGTTCCGACCGATGAAAAGGAGATTAAGGGGGAGATTTTATTTACCGAGTCGTTCGCCGCTCTTCTGCCAAGTAATCACCCTCTCGCGACAAGACAAAGTCTCGTACTGAATGAACTGCGCAATGAGCCTTTTGTGACATTTCCAGATGGATATATTTTACATAAAATCGTGCTTGACGCATGCCATCAAGCGGGGTTTGCCCCTATCATCTCATCGGAAGGCGAAGACTTAGATGCGATCAAAGGCCTTGTCTCTGCTGGCATCGGCGTCACACTCCTTCCCGAAAGCGCCTTTTATGAAACGGCTCCCCGCTTCGCTGTGAAAATTCCAATCGAAATCCCCCATGTGAAACGGAACGTCGGCATCATCCTTTCCAATCATCATGAACTCTCTCCGTCCGTCAAAGTGTTTTATGAATTTGTGAAAGAGTTTTTCTCTGTTTTAGAGAGATATCAGTAAAAAGAGACGGTACCCCTTTTCTTTTGGTACCGTCTTTTAAACATCCGATAAATAGCACGAATGAATCGCGCTGCTCTTTATTTTTTGCACATAAATCAAATAAGTTGCTGTTTCTGGATAAAATCCAGAAGGATTTCTAATGAAAATCCTTGCAATACAATAGGAAACAATGCTTTTTCCTTAGAGTATCAACATCAAAAACTCCCGCTTGTATGGAACCATTGTTCCTAGCGAGAGTCAGTTCGATTATTGAAAATACCAATAGCTATTTATTATGATATTTCTGGATAAAAGAGAACCTTTCCGAAAAATCCGTTTTTGTTTATAATTTTTTCAAAAATTTCCGGTCCCTCTATAAGAGAGACACGATGAGTGATTAATGGTTTTACATTAATTTGTCCCTTGGCCATGAATTGAATGGTTGTACTCCACTCTTTCCCAGGAAATGGAGCTGAGATCGCATTCCACGATCCTAGTACAGTTAATTCATTTCTTACGATTTTTTCGAAATAAAACCGTTCGATGTTTACGTCTGAGTATGGGATGCCTAAAAACAAGACCTGTCCTCTTTTTTTCGCTAGTGCAAATACCTGAGCAGATGTAACAGGAGAACCAGCTGACTCAATGACTAAATCAACCCCATTTCCATCCGTTAAGTCCATTAACTGTTCATAAGCCGATTTTTCTGCTGAATGAATAACAGCATCCGCACCGACTTCTTTGGCAATGTTTAATTTCTGATGATCAATGTCGATTGCATACACCTTACTAGCACCAAAAATTTTAGCCCACTGAACAGCTAATAAGCCAATACTTCCGCACCCCATTACGGCAACATCTGAGCCAGGCTGTATTGCAGTTCGGTAAAACCCATGTGCCACTACAGCTGAGGGCTCTATAAATGCAGCGGTATCAAAATCAATCGTTTCGGGTATAGGGAGTACATTTTCTGCAGGGAGCTTTACATACTCGGCAAATGCTCCAGGATGCCTAGCTCCAATGACGGTTAATTTTTTGCATTGCGACAATAATCCTTTTTTGCAACTCTCACATTTCCCGCAATAAAGTGTGGGACATCCTGCCACACGGTCACCGATTTTTACATGGCTGACGTCAGATCCGATTGCAACGACTTCACCACTGAACTCATGCCCCCATACCATGCCTTCAATATAAGGGCCTAACTTGGCATATCTTGATAAGTCAGAACCACAAATACCTGCCGCTTTTACTTTTATTATAACTTCATCATTTTTCTCAATAATCGGTTCCTCTGACTCTACGTATCGTACATCTCTTTTTCCATGTAACGTTAGCGCTTTCATTACCTTTTACATCCTTTCTGTTTAGCGTTCATTGCCTCCTGCAGTCTCAACAGAAAGATTTGGCTGGGTAGATATCTTTTTGTGTTTTAAATAAAATTTAGAGGCTAATGCTAAACCTACAACAATAGTATTAGTCAACATCTGATGCTGAACATAAAAATCCCCCATCATTCTCCCATACGGTCCAAGTACAACATCAAGAATCTTTTCAACCATAAATGCCGCCCGCCTTTCATTCTCATTTAACTCCTGGACAGCTATAAAATGTTATTTTTGCATATCTCTTTAGCTTTCATTAAGACGCTACTGTTATTTACATTAATCGATAGGTGTTAACAACACTTTGATAGCTTCTCCACTTTTAATTGCCTTGTATGCTTCATCCCATTGGGCAATATTAAATTGATGCGTAACAAGCGCTTTTGCATTTACTCTCTTTTCATTCATTAACGCTAATACTGGTTCCCAGTCACTCGGTTTCTGGCTTCTCGATCCGACCATCATGATTTCTTTTTGAATAATCTTTTCTGAGTCAATAGAAATCTCAGATTTTGCAAAAATACCTACCTGAATAAATTGCCCTTTCTTTTTCAACAAATCTAACCCCATATTCACCGCTGAAATAGCCCCTGTGCACTCAAAAACAACATCAGCACCGTACCCATCTGTTAAGCTTTTTACGATACTGCTTATGTCTTCTTCCTGAATATTAACAGCATAATCAATTCCTAATTCTTTCGCCTTTTCTAGACGAAGTTGATCAGTAGACAATCCAGTAATGATAACGGTCGCTCCATACGTTTTTACGATTTGAGCCGTAAGCAACCCAATTGGTCCAGGACCTAAAACAACAACAACATCTCCTTCCTTAATGATCGCTTTCGCAACTGCATGATACGCACATGCAAGCGGCTCAGTCATAGCAGCAGATACATAATCTACTTGTTCAGGAAGCTTATGAATGCTTTCTTTTCTAGCAATGACATACTTAGCAAAGCTGCCATTTTGCTGCGTGCCTAATCCTTTTCGGCTGCTACATAAATTGTAATCTCCTGAACGGCAGTAAATGCATTTTCCACAAATGTAGAACGTCGTTTCTGACGTCACTCTGTCTCCTGGTTTAAATTCTGTTACATTTTTACCGACTTCTACTATTTCCCCAGAAAACTCATGCCCTAAAATAACAGGTGCCTTCACTTTATAATGTCCTTCATACGTATGAATATCGGTGCCACATATCCCACTATATTTCACTAATATTTTGACTTGGTCTTTGCCTACGCTCGGTTCTTCCACATCTACAATTTCTAAATTTCCAAATCCTAGTTCTTTTTTGACTAAAGCTTTCATTTTACTCCTTCCTCCCAATTTTTGATATACAATGAAAAAGATTAGTTTATTAAGGCAAAAAACTTATAGATTACATAATTAATTAAGTTGCCACCTTGGTCGATACTAGATATTTTGCTTGCTCCTTCAGGCATATGGAATTTAGCATCAATAGCCATCTGTGTATGAAGATTCGCAAGATCTGTGGCCATGTAAAGTGATAAAGCAATCATAACGGTACCAATAATCACAGAATGGACAATATTTCCTCGGGAAGCACCGACTATAAATGCGACAATAAAAGGAATTGTTGCTAAGTCACCGAATGGAAGCACATTATTACCTGGTAAGATTACAGCTAAAACCACTGTTATTGGAACAAGAATTAACGCTGTTGAAATAACGGCTGGATGACCAATCGCAACAGCCGCATCAAGCCCGATATAAATGTTTTGAGCACCAAATTTCTTTTGTAGTAATTCACGTGCTGATTCTGAAATAGGCATAAGCCCCTCCATTAAAATTTTCACCATTCTAGGCATAAGAACCATAACCGCTGCCATTGACATACCAATTTTAATCGTATCGCCAACGGAATAACCGGCAAGTAAACCTAAAGCTAAACCAAGAATAAGCCCCATGAAAATCGGTTCTCCGAATATTCCGAATCTTTTCTGGATTGTTTCAGGATCTGCGTTTAAATTTTTAATGACAGGAATCTTTTGCATCAATTTCACCAGCGGAATTCCAAGAACGGCATAAGAAACCGTACTTCCGGTAGCAACAGATATTCCTGGCAATCCAAAGTAATTCTCCAACATCGGAGCTGTCCAATCAGCAATTTTTAAACATACAATTTGGAATAAAAGTGCGGCAATTAGCCCTTGAATGATACTGCCTGATAAAGCGTAAACAATGGCCCCCATGAACGTATAATGCCAAAAGTTCCAAATATCCACGTTCATCGTTTTCGTTGTTTTGGTGATCAGCATTAAAACATTTACTAACAATCCGAGCGGTATAATAAATGCTGCGATTGGAGAAGCCCACGAAATAGAAGCTGCTGCCGGCCAGCCAACATCAATGACATGCAAGTGAATTCCGAATCTCTTAACCATCCCCTGGGCCGCTGGACCTAAGTTGCTTACAAGTAAATCTACCACTAAAAAAATTCCAACAAATGCTACACCTATCGTTAAACCTGCTCTAAAAGCTTTTCCAGGTTTTTGCCCAAATAGCAAACCAAGTAAGAAAATAGCAATGGGCAAAATAACAGTTGCGCCTAACCCTAAAAATGCTTGCAACGCATGAACAAACTCCTTCATTTTAAATCCCTCCGAAGATTAACTTTTGGATTCCACAAGGAAATCGCGAAATCCAAATTTTGTTATGCTAAATTGATTTGGATTATCTTTTTAATTGTTCCAATATTTCCTTTTTTACTTCATCTAGTCCAATTCCCGTTAAAAACGCTCGTGCATTGATGACCGGGAACGGGTATTCCTTTTGAACAATCGTTGTGCTAACTAATAGATCGGCTGTATCAACATATGAACCTACTTCAGTAATTTTAATTTGCACAATGTCACATTCAATATTGTTTTCTTTGCAAATCTCTTCTATTGCCTTATTCACAATTGTAGATGTAGCGATCCCTGCTCCGCATGCTACTAATACTTGTTTTTTCTTCATGTTAATCTCCCCTTTTATCATATTTGTAAATGGTTAGCTAAGCGTTTTTTTATGTTTGTCTTATTTTCTTCTATTAGGAACTGCAATTCCTCTGCGTTTTGAAATATTTCCATTAGTTTCTGAAGAAGAACGAGATGAGAGTCTTTCTTATCGATGGCAAGCATAAATACGATTTGAACAGGAATTTCTACGTTCATCTCTCCCATAACCCCAAAATTCACTGGTTCTTTTAACACCGCTACACTTATTGCTTTTTTATTTACATGCTCTGAATCTGTATGAGGAATAGCAACAGAAACGCTATTTGTCGGTAGACCAGTAGCAAACGTTTTTTCTCTTTCAATAACGGCTTCGATAAAGCTTTTTTTTACTAATCCTTTTCTAAACAGATTGGTAGCCATTGTTCTTAACAATTCTTCTCTACTATTTACATCTATATCCTTTAAAATTAATGATTCATCAAAGTATATTTCACACACCTATTTTCACCTCGATATGTTCAAACGCGCATTATTGATCAACTGCATATTTTTTGATGATTTCATGTATCTCATAAACAGATTTTGCATTTATCATTTGCTGACGATCTTGATCATTCCTTACTAACCTCATTAACTGCGTAAGGGCACGAAGATGACGATCTTTATCTAGCGCTGCGATAATAATCACTAACTGAATCGAATAATCCGCCGCAAAGGTTACTCCTTTCCTTAACCGGAGCAAACTCATTGAAATCTCGTTTACTCCTTCATCTGGTGCGGCATGAGGAATAGCTGTATTCGGGCCAATGACAATATATGGATCATAGTGACAGCGCTGAATCATGGCTTCTATATAATGTTTTGTGATACTATTACTCTTTAATAACGGCTGTGATGCAAGTTCAATCGCTTCCTCCCAAGAATTCACCGAGTGGCGCAAAGTAATCATCGAAGGCGTTATTAATTCATATAAATTTGGATTTTTTGTGTTAAGATCATAGCTAAACTCCGCTGTCTGATTTTGATTAATGTACTCCAATAACTGTTTTGATAAATTTTTTCTATCCTTGATCACACAATGCTTTTCGACAATTTCCAATATATCCTCTATGTTTAATTCATTTGGCACATATCCATATAATTCGAGCATGACTTGTTTGCGTAATCTTTTTTTCTCTTCGTATCCGAGAAAGGAATTCACGAGAAAAAATTTTTTCTTGGTTTCTAAAAATACTGGCGCAAAGACAATGTCGTAATCCATTGAATATTCTTGGAATTCCCTAATTGATAATGAGTCCAGAAAGATAAACTCTGGAAACAATTCTCTTAGTGTACTGAACATCAATCGGGAAATGGAGACTCCTTTAGGACAAACGACTACTGCTTTCATTCTTTTACTTATATTTTCCCCTTGCCGTGTAAGCCATCCCCCGATTAACATCGTTAAGTAAACGACTTCGCTTTCTGGGATGTCACATCCAATTAAGTCAATCAACGGTTGAATAGACTTTTTCACTAAATGATGAAGCTCTTTAAAATCCTGGCTAACCATTTCATACATATCGTTAGCTTCTGTTAAGTGATACTTAATCCGGTAATATGCTGGCTTCATATGAAGAAGCAATTTACGAAGTAGCTGATCTCTATCTTTCAAAAAAATGCATGTATTTTTTTCAAAAAGTACAAGCATTTCGTCCAGCGCTTGCACTAAATTTGGAATCGTTTCCTCTGTTAACCCTTCTGACCAATGTACATTCGTTGTGAGTAGATGCAGTGTGATAAAGAGACGTTCTTCTTCTGGAACATCTTTAAAATCATGAAGAATTTCCTCAGTAGCCAAATATTCTTTTGTATCCGAAATTTCTTTATAATTGATATAAAATGAGCCAATTTGCATTCCTTGCCTAATTCTTCTTAAAATCAGAATTAAAATATAAGGCATGATCTCAATCTTTTCATCGGTAAACTTCAAATTTAATGATTTTTCCACTTGTTCAATCTTTCTTCTAAATTCCATTATTTCTTCATCTGATAACTGAGCAATTCGTCTTACTCGTTCGGTTCCTTGATCCATTTTCAAAATCTTGTCTATTGTGGATATCAGTAACTTGCGAATGTTGAACTCTTTTCCTTCTATTAAATAGCCATGTTTTCGTGAGTACCGAAACTCAAGACCAGAATCATCAGCTATTTTCTTTACTTTTTTCAAGTCATCCATTACAGTATTTTTGCTTACTTTTAATTCGCTCGTAAAATGGGCTAATGAAAGCTCTTCATTTTTGCTTAATAACATGAGCAAAATCATGTTTACTCGTTGCATTTTGGATAATTCGCTTAAATTCTCATATCTAAATCTAAAATCTTCATCAAGACTAATCCTAGATTTTAAACTTTTATCGATAAGAAAGTAACCATTATTCGTCCGTTCAATCGCAGGTATATTTTTACTTTTTAACCATATATTTATTTTTTCAAAACTGTATCCAATCTGTCTACGGCTTAACTGATATTTCTTCTCTAATTCTTTACTGCTAATATTTGGATTCTTCATCACCTCTCTTAAGAGATGGCTACTTCTGACATCTAGTATCACTGTATCCCTCCTCTCTCTACGTTCATTGTAGCACCAGTAAACAACCTGATGTATACGCTTTCATTCCTTTTTTTGAATTTTCGCAATACAAAATTGTGATTTACTTTTTAAAGAAATATTCCAAAATTGTCCTTCAGTATAAGGTATTTCTGGCAGAGATAGTTGATTAATTTATACAAATAATTCCCCCTAAAAGAAGGGACATCTCGTCAAACATTGCGATTCGAAAACCAAATTGGAAATCATGATCGCATTCCTCATGGCAATTTGCATTGGGCATTGTATATAATTTCAGCGATAGAGTATCTCTGGCCCTAATTGTGCACACAATCCTGTCAAGTACATTAAGCTGCGGCCTTTTCTCGATATTCAATCGGGGAAAGGCTGTTCAATTTTTCTTGAAAGCGACTATGATTGTCAAAATGAATATACTCTTGAATAGCCTTCATTTTTTGGCGCACGAAAGCAACTTTTCTATCTTTAAACACACGATACGTGCATAAATCATGACCCTTCCCTTTTCGAAAATGTCTTCCTTGAATCTGTTTCATACAATTTTGCCCTTGATCTAAATGAAGGAGAACATTCTTCCCTGACGGCTTCCCATCCAGTTGTTTAAATGTATGTACTACCAATTCAAGATCATTTCCGCCCACACGACCATTTCCACCGCAGACAAGTAAGCAAAAGTGTCTCTAACACGCACATAAATAATATCTATTACGAACATTCTCAGCATAGAATTCGCGGCTTAGAACTTGAGGAAATACCACGGATCCTCTTCGTTTCTTGCAAATTACCGATTTGATACCTAGTCTCTCATTAAAGGCTGCACACGCTTATGATTCACAGCAATCCCTTCTCTGGATAATGCCCTCGTCATTCGTTTATATTCAAAGTACAGATGTAACTTACGAATAGTTAATATATGTTCTTTCGCTCTTGCGTTACTTGTTGTATCCAGACTCTGCCCCCTCCAAATGTTTAGTAGTCATGCCAGTGAATGTTTTCTCATACGAAACCTTTCCGCTTTCATGTTCACTATTTTTAGCGCTTTCAAATAAACACTTTCCTCTTTTCTAACCCCGAAAAATGTTTGCAATTCCACACTCCTCGTTGCTCTTCAAAAAACTCGCCATTCAAACTTTTTTCATCCTATTGTGCAATCTGCGCATCATTCTTTATTCCAAAGTGTTCACAGTGCTGCCGATAAGACCAGTACAGTCCTCCTCCAATTTCAAACGAACGACTTTTCATTTAAGATTTTCCGAATAGGAGTGAAAGAGTTGCCCTTTCTTAGCCATAAAAAAATCCCCTCCCAAGTAGACTCTTAAGAACATCATATGAAATGTCCTCTTTTTTACCATCTGCCTGTAGGGGATAATACTAGAGCCCCTTCTCTTTTAATTGCTATTTTCAAAAACCAACGTCACTTCTTTATATTATAATCCATCTGCCACTTACGCTTCATTTAAAGGTGAAGGTTCTTCTTGGTTAAAATGTATAATACGAGAAAAAGATACTGCGAGCAAAACAATATTTTTAACTTGTAATGCAACCGTAATATATTTGTAACCACTTCTTATTCTTTTTGTTATAGATCAGCAATTTTTTTTTAATATAATGGTTGGCGTTAGTATAGAATGAGTATCAACATCCTGGGGGGTACAAAATGAAAAAATCATTTATTCTTACAGGTACAATTATAAGTTCCTTATTAGCTGGCCAAACTGCTTTTGCTAGTAATTATACCGTCCAAAAAGGCGATTCGCTTTGGAAAATATCGAAAAAATACAGCACTACTGTAGAAACATTAAAACAAATGAATCATTTAACTTCTGATCTTATTTTCCCTGGACAAATATTAAAAGTTAACGAAAAAGAAGATACATATGTAGTGAAGGCTAATGATACTTTAAGTAAAATTGCAAAGCAATTTAATACAACTGTTGATGCGTTATTAAAGATGAATCCCCAAATTTCTAATCCAAATTTTATTAATGTTGGGCAAACCATTCGTTTGTCTGGGTCGGTTTCAGCTCCTGTTACTAAGGAATCAGGTGCTAATGGTTATTACATAGTGAAAGAAAGAGATACTCTTTCTGGCATCGCTAAAATGTTTAATACAACAGTTAGTTCATTGCTCGCTTTAAATCCGGAAATTACGAATCCTAATCTTATTCGGGCAGGACAATCTATTAAAGTTGCTGGAAAAGAAGCTCCTGTTCAAAAGTCACTGCCATCTTCACAAAAAACAGTGAACGCACAACCAACAACTAAACCAGAAACAGTGTCTTCTTCAAATCAAAGAGTCTCTGAACGTACTCTTGTTTCAGCGGCATCTACCACATCTTCTGAAAATAACACAAAAGCTGTGAATTCTTCTTTGGCTGATCGGGTAATTCAAATTGGTGAAAAATATTTAGGTGCTAAATATTTATATGGTGCTAGTCCATCTCGCACAGATGCATTTGATTGCTCGTCCTTTACTATGAGGGTATTTAGTGAGGCTGGAATTTCTTTACCTCGCAGCTCAGCAGCACAATCACAAGTTGGCACGCCGGTTTCTTTAAGTCAGCTTCAAAAAGGAGATCTAATCTTCTTTGATACAGACTTCAATGGAACGATCAATCACGTTGGAATTTATGCGGGGAACGGCCAAATGTTAAATGCTGCAACTTCCAAAGGCGTTTCTTATGTATCGATTAATTCTTCTTATTGGAAAGAACGTTTTGTGAAAGCCGTACGTGTAATCAATTAATCTATGAAAAGCAATGGTTTAAATGAGCCATTGCTTTTTCATTACTTTTTAAGCCGTAAAAAGTTTGACATATTGGACTCCCTGCAACTTGCATCTATAAACACTGGATTTGCTTTTTCAATAAGGCCGCCCTGAAATTTAGGCCATATGGAATTAGGGAATCCTTAAAATCGCTTTTAAAAACTCCCCATGTGTTATTCGATTTCTTGTGACCTAGGAAACCACAATTTTTTGAAGGCTTTTTACAGCCTTTTTCTTTTTTGCTTCTAATCGTCTTTGTTCGTAGCATTCTTCTCTAAACTCTTGATATTTTTCTTTTCACATAAGTAGACGATACATCATCTTGAGTAGTGGATGACTGATTGCCGCAATGTCTCTTTCTTGAAAATTAGTCTTTTCATCATTTGCCGGTGTCGTAAGCACGATATGGGCGTCTTACGTGAAAGAATAGAAATTCTTCGTTACTCCGGGGTGCCAAGATGGCATGGATGGCTACGAGCAGTTTAGTCGAATAAAAATTGATTTCGAAGTCTACAAAGATGGAATTTAATGATAAAATGGAACCAAAATCCAAAGGGAAGTGATGTATTGGATAATTACATTAAAGAAAAGATCTCATATTTAAGAAATGCAAATCGTATTGTTGAGCTTAACAAAGGATTTTCACATGATAAAAAATATGTAATCGATGATAAGTATCTTTTAAGGCTTTTTTCTATTGAAGATAAACAAAATAGAAAAGAAGAATTTGACTGTATAAATAAATTAGCAACTTATTCAAACTATGTACCAACAGGAATAGAATTCGGTACTTTAAAAGATATTGATATGGCTTACATGATACTTACATATCTTCCTGAAATTGATGCTGAGGTCGCCTTAAAAGATTTAACGGCAAAAGAACAATATTCTGCGGGTTTTCTTGCAGGAAAAGAGTTAAAGGCTTTTCAGCACCTTTAGGTTATCCATCTTGGTACTCAATTAAGAAAAAAAGAGTGATAAATACCTGAAGGAATTAAAGAAAATTAATTTAGATGAAAACATAAAGGAAACGCTTGAAACTTATATAAAAAAGAATGAAACTTTGATGAAAGGTAGACCTAGCAAGTTTCAACATGATGATTTTCATCCTTCAAATATTTTGATAAATAATAAGTCTTTTTCAGGAATTATCGATTTCCAAAGAATGGATTGGGGTGACCCAATTCATGATTTACATAAATTAGGATTTTTCTCAAAACAAGTTAGTATTGAGTTCACAAAAGGGATAATTGATGGTTATCATGAAAATCAAGTTTTAAACGAATCGTTCTGGGAGTTATATGCATTATACAGTGCCATGCATATTGTTTCGGCTCTTGTCTGGGGGATGGGACGAAGTCGTGAACAATACGAGGTATTGTTAAAATATTCTCTGGATGTTATAAAAGATCATGATAATTTCAATTGTGTAATTCCTAAGTGGTACGCTAACGATTACCATAGTTGAATAAAGACTAACAAAAACCACCTTACGATGTGGTTTTTCATTTCTTGAAAATCAACCATCACCGTTAACAGAGACTTCAATAAAAAATCAATCTCTTGAAACCATTTTTGTCATGAGACATCCACTTCTCTAGCAACATTTTCGGCTCTTCTTTTCTCCTATCGAAAATGACATCTACCCATCCATTCGATTGATGCCCCCATCTTTTTTTGCAGCCCATTGAAGCTAACAATATAACGTTCTTCCCTCGTTCATGTTGAGAAAAAAACTCTAATAGTTCCTTTAGGTAAGAAGCCGCCGGCTAGCAAGATCTATGAACTGTAGTAATCTTGCCAGCCAAAGCCTTTCTGCATGAGCATGCTTGCATCATATTGCTCGATTTTTTTTGGAGTTTTGCTGAAAATAGAAAGAGCAGCTACATAGTTTAAATCTACGGTCAAATCACGCAGTATAGCATTATCCAAAAGATCTGATCGACCGTCGAAAGCAAGCAACCGCGGTGTTTGTTGAGGTCCAGATACAGTCACGTTCAATGTCGGAATTTTTAAGCCTTCCCCCGTTGCTTTGAGAACGGCTTCCTTTCTTGTCCAATAGGTTAGAAAACCTCTTATGCGATCGTTTGACGCCATTTGCAATAGGTGTAATATTTCCTTCTCTGTGAGTACCCCATCCGCCATTTGGATGACGTCCAAATCAGGATTGATCCATTCAACGTCAACACCAACTGGCGCATCCCTGGTAAAAGCAACGAGAATAACATCTCCAGAATGTGAAACAGACCATTGTGGCAAACCGTAAGGTAATCGCGGGCGACCATGAGGTTCATGACAGACCGGACAAGTACGATCTATGGGTACTTGATGGGGAGCCACATTCAGTTGTGTTGCCAACACTAACCTGCTTAATGTACAGCCTATAATGAATCGTATTCTATCTTCATCTTTTCGAAAAGATTGAGACCTTTTCCGTTCATCATCATTGAGCATCCGGACATGCCATGATTGAATATCAGTCGTTTTAGACATCCAAACTTGACACACATCATTCGATATGTGTGGTACAGAATTTACAACCTGCCACTCGATCATTAGAAGATTCCCCTCTCACCTGCAAACCATTATTTATCGACATCTAGCATTCTTTTGTCATGAAAAATAGAGAGTTAAGCAGGCGCTAATGAAACCTCCATCAAGGATGCTTCACCAATTCCTGCCCAACTCTTCTTCAAAATTCTGCTATAATCCAAATTTTTCAAAATCCAGCTTTCAGACGACCTTAAGGGGGAGTACCTGTAGAGATTCCCGCTGAAAAGTAAAATAGGTACTCACCTTCCCAGCTTGAACTCCTTCAAAACTATTACGATATTCAGTATTCAACCTTTCAGCTACAGTTGGATATATTTGAAGTTCCTTGATTATTTTTGGTTATATTATGACATATCCTTTCTTTCCATCTTTTTCAGACTATTGGGTCTCATATCTGTCCAATGAGAGTTAATATAGTCTAAGCACGCTGCACGCGTATTTTCAGCAAAAGCGATATTCCAACCGTGTGGAATCGCAATAGAGGCAGGCCAGAGGGAATACTGGCCTTCATCATTGATCAATACAAGATAGGTACTGTCTTTATTCTCAAAAGGATTGGTCATTTTGTGCCTCTTCCTCCACTTATTGAAATTAAATTACTTTTTTCTTTTAATTTATCAGCAAGTACACGTCCAATTTCAGCTAACGGACCAGGTTGGCACATATCTTTATGGCGGCAATTGATATTATACTGAATAATCTTTCCATCGATATATGGCAACCACGCTTCTGGCTCGATTGGATCAAACCATTCAGGTATGATGGTCGATCTAAAGAATAGGAGATCTCCCTTGTAGCGCCGCGGCACATATTCGCTTAAGATACGGACCGAATTTACATACGTATCTTTGAGATTTAATATCGTAGACTCTTCTAAACTAGCTAATGCACTTCCATCGCGTCGAAGCATATCAATGGTGTTCTCAAGATTGAGCGGTTTTCCATCCATGTTGTCTGGATCATAACCGCCTAAAGCGAGTAACGCGATTAACGCTTCTTGCTCATCAGGTGCTTTTGCAATAGGTAAGAAGTGACTAGGGTATGCATCTAGCATCACTAGAAGTGCAATCTCTTCTCCTTGTTGTTGAAGCTGTGTCGCCATTGCATGGACGACATTTCCTCCTAGCGACCATCCCAACAAATAGTAAGGCCCCTCTGGCTGAACAGTTTTCATCTGGTTAATATAATCAGCAGCCATCTCGTCTAACGTCTTAGGCAATTTCTCAGCTTTTGCTATACCACGAGCCTGTAATCCATAAATCGGATAGTCTGTCCCGATTGACGTCATTAATCCTGCATAGCACCAGCTAAGTCCTCCCGCTGGATGTACACAAAATAAAGGAGGTTGGTTTCCGGAAGTTCTAAGAGGCAGCAAAATATCTAATGCACTTTGGCTGCTACCTATTTCAAGTTTCTCAGCAAGACCAGCGACAGTAGGAGCTTCAAATAAATCTCCAATGCTCAGCTCAACTCCAAACGTTTCACGAATACGGCTCATTAATTGAACAGCTAAAAGGGAGTGACCTCCTAATTCAAAGAACCCGTCATCAATACCTACACGCGGTAAACGGAGAACCTCCATAAACAGATCGCATAGCATCTCTTCTTGAGGAGTCCGCGGTCCTCTATCGGTTATCTCTATCGTCCAATCCGGTGCAGGCAGTGCTTTGCGATCAAGCTTACCATTAGGAGTTAATGGCAAAGCCTCTATCATCACAAAAGCAGACGGTATCATATAATCCGGCAAGCTAGCGGCTACATATCGCCTTAGTTCGACGGATTCTAGAGAAACATCTTTCGCAGGTACAATGTATGCAACAAGACGTTTATCACCCGGCTGATCTTCACGTACTACAACGGCAACTTGTGCAATATTAGGATGCTTAGCTAAAACAGCCTCAATTTCACCCAGTTCAATGCGGTATCCTCGGATTTTTACTTGGTGATCTGCTCGCCCAATATAATCCAATGTTCCGTCAGCACGCCATTTTGCTAAATCACCTGTGCGATACATTCTTGAGCCTGGTAAACCAAACGGATTAGCAACAAAGCGCTCCGCGGTCAAATCCGGCCTTCCCAAATATCCGCGCGCCAATCCCGCTCCTGCCACATACATCTCTCCGATAACTCCCGGCGGAACCGGCCGTAAATTTTCATCTAATACATAAACCGCTAAATCAGGAATGTTGCAGCCTATTAAGCTGTTTCCTTTTATAGAGATGATATTTTTATTCAACTCAATGTAGCTGACATGAACAGTCGTTTCAGTAATGCCATACATATTGATAAGCTTTGGCATATCATCAGCATGCCGTTCATACCAATCTTCCAAACGACTAAGCTCCAGCGCTTCTCCTCCAAATATGATAAAGCGCAATGAAAGCTGTCTAGACAGTTCGATATTTTCTCTGTCGGCCTGCATGAGCTGATAAAAAGCAGATGGTGTTTGGTTGAGAACGGTCACTCTTTGTTCAACAAGCAATTGTAGAAACTCCTTTGGCGAACGACTGACATTATGTGGGACAACGACCAGACGCCCTCCATACAAGAATGGTCCCCAAATCTCCCAAACAGAAAAATCAAACGCATAAGAGTGGAACAGCGTCCAAACATCATCCGACGTAAATTGAAACCAATGTTCAGTCGATTTGAACAGGCGGACCACATTTTGATGCGGAATCATCACGCCTTTTGGTTTACCAGTTGAACCTGAAGTGTAGATGATATAGGCTGTATGATACGGCGACAACGCTTCGATTCGATTCGAATCATCTGGATTTGTTTCCGCATACGTTCCTAGTATATTGGCTACATGAGCTTCATCAATAATAAGATGTTCAGCACCGCCAGCATGAGGAAGTTTTGAAGCTATTTCCTTATTTGTAATGACATACATTGGCCGTGCATCTTCCATCATATAAGCGATCCGGTCCTCTGGATAATCTGGATCTAAAGGTAAATAAGTTCCCCCTGCTTTAAGCACAGCCAGTATTCCTATGACCATTTCCAACGAACGCGGCAACGCTAGTGCCACTACTCTTTCCGGTCCGATTCCCTTTTCAATAAGGAAATGGGCGAGCTGGTTCGCTCTCTTGTTTAATTCAGCATAGCTTAGCTTTTGACCTTCAAAGACAACAGCAGTAGCATTAGGAATTCTTTGCACCTGTCCTTCGAATAGTACTGGCAAGCATTCTTCAGGTACTGAGCGAGTGTTATGATCCTCTTTCGCTAAGAGTTTCTTGCGTTCTTCCGGTAAAAGCATATCGATTTGTCCAATAGGAAGATCAGGATTCATAACCACTTCCTTAAGCAACTGGCATAATCGCTTTGCAAACGCTTCGACCGTAGTATGATGGAATAAATCGCGGCTGTACTCGAATAAACCAATCAGTCCATCCGGAGAACCGTCTTCTGCACGGTGTTCACGAAGTTCGAGAGTCAGATCGAATTTAGCCGAGCCGACGCTGCGAATTTCTAACTTACTTTCAAGACCATGTAATTCTAGTTTCGGTTCAGGTGTATTTTGAAACACAAACATCACTTGGAATAATGGGTGCTTGGCTCGAGATCTCACCGGATTAAGAATTTCCACTAGACGTTCAAACGGAAGATCTTGATTCTCGTAGGCAGATAGGTTCACTTCTCTGACTCTGCCAAGAAGTTCTCGGAAACTTGGATTTCCTGATGTGTCCATGCGAAGCACTAACGTATTAATGAATAATCCTACTAGATTCTCTAATGAATCGTCGTTTCTTCCAGCAATTGGACTGCCAATTGGAATATCTGTTCCTGCTCCTAATCGAGTGAGAAAAGCAGCAAATCCGGCCTGAAGCACCATAAATAGACTCGCTTTATTTTCACGAGCAAGATCCAGTAGACGTTTGTGAAGTTCTGCATCAATGCGAAAATCGACGATGTCTCCTTCATAGCTGGACTCAGCAGGACGTGGGTAGTCAGTAGACAACTCCAGTTCTTCTGGCAAGTCAGCTAACGTCTTCTTCCAGTAATCGAGCTGTTTCGCTATTAAACTTGCAGGATTGGTCTCGTCACCTAAAAGTTCTTGCTGCCAAAGAGCATAATCAGCATATTTTACTGGTAAAGGAGACCACTCTATTTTTTGATTATGACAATGCGCGTTATAAGCTGCAGCTATGTCACGAGTTAATGGTGTTAGCGACCATCCATCGACAATAATATGATGCATTAAAAGTAGCAACACGTGTTTATTTGGACCAAGTACGAACAGTTGAGCGCGAATCGCCGGCTCTGCAGCTAAATCGAAACTGTAGCGTACCGCAGCATTTAATTCATCAGATAACTGGCTTTCGCTGATTTCTTTTATCATTAATTCGGGCCGTACTTGATGAGGTTCTAAGACAACCTGTCTTGACGTCCCCGAACTTTCAGGGAAAATGGTCCGCAATGGTTCATGCCGCTCAATGACATCGTATAAAGCATTTTGCAGTGCATGATAATTGAGCTCCCCCGTTAAATGCACAACGACCGGTATATTATAAGTAGGACTTGGCCCTTCAAGGTGGTGAAGGAACCATAGACGACGTTGTGCAAATGAAAGAGGGATATCCTCTTTGTGGACATACGCTTTGATAGGCGGCTTGATATTTTCTGCATCCTCAAAATGCTTAACAAGACCAGCAACAGTAGGCGACTCAAATAGTTTACCAATCGTAAGCTCCACGCCTAACACATCTCGGATACGGCTAATGAGACGGGCAGCAAGTAACGAATGTCCTCCCAATTCAAAGAAATTATCATCAATTCCAACACCGGACAGTTCTAACACTTCAGCGAAAAGTTCGCATAAAATTTCCTCCTGAGGAGTTCTAGGTTTACGTCCTTTCACCGTCATCGTAAAATCCGGAGCCGGCAATGCTTTGCGATCAATCTTGCCGTTTGGAGTTAAAGGAAATTCATTAAGCACCATAAATGCTGACGGAACCATATAATCTGGTAATCTCTCGCTGACATAGCGGCGCAGCTCTGTAAGATCAAGGGTGTCTTTGCTTTGCTCATAAGGAATGACATAAGCAACCAACCGCTGATCCCCTGGCTGATCCTCGCGAGCCACTACTAACGCCCGCTCTACAAGATTATATTGTGACAATACTGTCTCAATTTCACCTATCTCGATTCGAAAACCGCGCAGCTTGATTTGATGGTCGACGCGACCTATATAATCTAAAGAACCATCCATACGCCAGCGAACAAGATCTCCTGTCCGGTACATACGGCTTCCCGGTGGTCCATACGGATTGGCAACAAAACGTTCTGCTGTCAAATCTGGTCGTCTTAAATACCCTCGCGCAAGCCCTGTGCCTGCAATATACAACTCTCCAACCACTTCCGGCGGAACTGGCTGAAGTTGATCATCCAATACATATACTTGAGTATTCCAAATCGGCCGGCCAATAGAAGGTGTCCGGGCATCGTCAGGATGAAGGGCCGACATCGTTGACCATATCGTTGTTTCTGTTGGTCCATACAAATTCGTAATCTCGCAATCTAGACTATGTAATGCTGATGCAAGACTGCTTGAGAGTGCCTCTCCCCCCACCAGCACTCGAAGTCCAGCGATGCAATCAGGATGATGGGTGACAAGCATATGCCAAAGCGTTGGCGTCGCCTGCATAATCGTAATTTCCTCATCGGAGATCACAGCTGCCAAAGCTTGCGGATCATGAATCGTTTCCTTCTTCGCAACCACCAAACTCGCTCCGCTGATTAACGGAAGAAAAATTTCTAATGCAGAAATATCAAAAGCAATCGTTGTAACCGCGAGCAAACGGTCATGCTCCTTTAACACAAATTTCTCCTGCATCGCTAATAAAAAGTTATTCAGACTATTGAATGGCACCACAACGCCTTTTGGCTTGCCCGTCGAGCCTGACGTATAGATGACATAAGCTGGGTGAAGAAGTGATTGCATTTTAGAAACATTTGTATCAGGATAATTTTTGATTACCCGCTCTGTTTTTGGATGATCTAGTATAATCGTAGAACGAGAAGGAACATTCGATAGTTTCGACTGCACAGACGAACTTGTTACAATGCAAACAGGCTTTGTATCTTCCAGCATAAAAGCGACTCGTTCTTCTGGATAATCGAGATCTAGAGGAAGATAGGCCGCTCCGGTTTTCAGCACCGCCAGCATGGCGATAACCATCTCTACGGAACGCGGAAGAGCTAAAGCGACGTATTGCTCTGGCCCCACTCCATATTCCATTAGGAAATGGGCAAGACGGTTTGCTTGCTTATTTAGTTCAGTATAACTAAGCACCTGATCCTCACAAATTACAGCGATTGCTTCCGGAGTCTTTTCCACTTGTTTTTCAAAAAGCTGTAAAAAACTTTCTTCCGGATGAGAATGTGCCGTTTCGTTCCATTTCTCTAAAACTTGATGACGTTCTTTTTCAAGAAGAAGATCGATCTTTCCGATCAGCGCATCTTCTTTCAGTGACTCCATTGTTTCAAGCAATTTTAAAAAGCGAGCTTGATGAGTCGTAAGCTCATCCATACTATAAATTTCCAGATTAGCATCAAAATCAATTCTTAACCCGTTTCCATCTGTTCGGTCGTATACATTAATAGCAAGATCGTCAATTGGCCCAGCAGCAAGATTGTGTATAATGCCTTGATACCCGCCGAAATGAAGTCCATAGTCAAATGGCATAATATTCACTTGCGGACCAAATAATCGTTGATTTTCACCTAGCAGCTTAAGATCACGGCGCAGCTGCTCATGCCGATATTTTTGATGTTGCCTTACTTCTTGAATTTCCTGTCTAACTTGGCTTAATAGTTCCGAAAGCCTCATATCAGCATGCAAATGCAAGCGGAGCGGCACAATATTCATGACCATTGCAGGCACATTCAAGGCTGAAGACCCTAAACGGTTCATCATTGGTAAACCAAGAATGACATCGTTTGCCCCTGTTAACCGATGAACATAAAGCCCCGTAGCGGCAATGAAAACTTCATGCCAGCTCGCTTTCAGATTTTGAGCTGATTGTTTAAAACGTTCTGTACTAGATGGAGACATATACGCCGTCTTCCGAATAAATGTATTAGACGTCCGAACTGCCCGATCAGAAAGACTAACCACCTCTGGCTGATCACGAAAACGCTCCATCCAAAACTCGCGATCACGCTCATACTGTTTTGATGTATGGTAAACTTGATCTTCTTCGATCACTTGATTGAGCGAAGCGAATTTCTCATCGTCAATTGGCGCATGGTTCACCAATGCCGTGTAGACTTTGGCCACTTTTTGCGCAATAAGCGAGAATCCAAAACCATCAATGGCAATATGATGAATGCGCTGATACCAGAAAAACCGATTATCTGAAAGTTTAAATAAAGCTTCAGTAAAGAGCGGATCGCATGTTAAATCAACCGGCTTGGATAAATCATTCTTCATCCAAAGAATCGCTTCTTCTTGCGGATTTTCCGTTGCGCTCACATCAATAAAATAGAAAGGAAAATCTGGCGAAGGATCAATCGTTTGCCATGGTCCGTTCTCATCTTCACCAAATCGAGCATGCAATGATTCTGCTTCAACTAAGACTTGCCGCAACGCCTTTTCAAAGAGAGCCGGATCAACCGGCCCATTAATCTCTATATATTCCCCAGTGTTATAGATGGGATTTTCAGGATCCAACTGTTGGGCAAACCAAATGCCTGCTTGTGCCCCAGATAAAGGCATACGTATATCTTGGCGATTTGACATGGATCTTGCCTCCTTTATTGCGAGTCTTGAGCAGATAGTACCTTTTCCGATTGAGAAGACAACAAGTTCCACCAATCAAAGAGAGTAGGACGTGCAGCAAGGGCCGCAAAGGTAATCTCCGCTCCTGCTTTTCTCCATTTTTCAACTAAACTCATCATGCGAATGGAGTCCAATCCTCTGTTTATCAAATTCTCATGATCAGAAAGATCCGCTGGAGACTCTTGAATAAGCTCCGCTACTTGATTACGTACATCATGCAAACTCATTGGCAATGTGTTTTGGCAGTACGAAACGTGTTCTTTTTTTAATGCCTCAATTAGATTTTGCGTGGATGTAGTAAACGCACAACGGCTAGCCGCATAATTGAGAGCCATTTTGTGATGCTCTAACGAAAAGTCAGCGACAGCATCCGCAACAAAAAACACTTGTATATCCTGCATAAAGGCATCACTAGCAGTTAATAAACATCCGATATGCGCATAAACACCGCAAATAATCAACTGATCTCGCCCATGTCCTTTTAATATTTCTAAAAGATTAGTTTTTTTGAATGCGCTGTATCTCCATTTTGTAAGAACGATATCCTTTGAATCAGGTGCTAATTCATCGATAATCCCCTTTTGATAAGGATCATCAGCGATTCCATTTCCCCAAAAATCCTGAAGCAATCCACGCTGTTCCAGCGTTTGTCCCCCCGGTTGCGCAGAGTAAATAACAGGAATTCCCATTTCTTTGCATTCCTTTTTTAGCCGTTGAATATTCCTTACTAGTTCGATGAAAGGCGACATATTAGAGGGAAAAGCGTCAAGAAAATAATTTTGCATATCGTGAATAAGAAGTGCCGCACGTTTAGGATCAGGTGTCCACGATACTTTGTTTTTTGGCAGATCTGATGAAACAGGCATTGGATAAGCTGGAATAGCAGGGATAGCCATCTAACCACTTCCTTTCAATCGTTATACTGTTGTTTTTCCAGCAGATTGCAGCTTTTCCGCAATGATTTGACGTAATGCCCTCTTGTTAATCTTTCCTACCGCTGTCTTTGGAAATGAATCAACGAATTCGATGCGATCAGGTATTTTAAAACTTGCCACTCCACGTTCTCGCAAGAACGACTTCAGCTCAGCTGCTTCCAAGGAGCGATGACGCGGAATGATAAAAGCGCATGATCGTTCACCGAGGAATTCATCCGGCATCGAAACGACAGCCGCATCACGTACTGAAGGATGTGCTAAAAGGTGATTTTCGACTTCCTCAGCCGCAATCTTTTCACCGCCTCGGTTAATCTGATCTTTCACACGTCCTTCCACAACCAAGTATCCGGATGGAGTCATTCTTACCAAGTCACCCGTCCGGTAAAAGCCATCAGAAGTAAAGGCTTTCGCATTATGTGCTTCTGCTTTATAGTATCCGCGAATGGTATAAGGACCTCTCGTTAACAGTTCGCCAACTTGACCAGGCTCCACCTCGTTATCTTCTTCATCTACTATGCGGATTTCATCATATTTAGACATTGGCTTTCCTTGGGTATTTACAATCACTTCTTCAGGATCGTCTAATCTCGTATAGTTGACTAATCCCTCAGCCATGCCATATACCTGCTGCAAGGTGCAACCAAGAACTGGTTTTACTCTTCTGGCTACTTCTGCGCTGAATTTAGCTCCGCCGACTTGCAAGACTTGAAGGCTGGATAAATCATAATTGCGAGAAGATGCGGCGTCTAACCATATCCAAACAAGCGGCGGCACGAGCGCAGTAATAGTGACTTTCTCTTGCTGAATAAGCGGAAATGCCTCATCTGGACTAGGGCTGTCTGCAAGAACCACTTTTCCGCCCGCATATAACGTCCCTAGCACACCTGGTGAACTAAGCGGATAGTTATGAGCAATGGGAAGAACCGCAAGATAAATACTATCCTGATTAAGTTGGCAAATCTCCGCACTAACCCGGAGACTGTAGATATAATCATCGTGAGTTCGCGGAATCATTTTTGGCAACCCCGTGCTTCCTCCTGACAGCTGAAAGAAAGCAACATCGCTTGAATGAACGGTCGGAAGTTTGATAGGATCTACAAACAGATTTTCTAATGATTCAAACTCTCCTGCCTCTCCAATCACGATGACATGCTTCAGAGTTGGAACAGCGGCCTTTACCTGTTTTGCCAGGGAGCGGAAATCAAATCCCGCATGCTGGTCTGGAATAATATAAGCTGCCGCTTCACTGAATTCACAAAAATAACTGATTTCACTATATCGATGTGAAGGTAAAGCAAAGACAGGCAGCGCCCCCAAACGGAATAGAGCAAAGCATACTTCAAAAAACTCAATTTGATTCGGCAATTGAATCACAACGCGATCCTTTGGCTGAATCCCCAATCGGTGGAATCCTGAGGCAAGTTGATCCGCTCTTCTATCAAGCTCTTTATAGCTGATTTGCCTTTTTCCAGAAGTAACCGCAATGCGATCACCGTACTTTAACGCCCTTTCCCGTAGCATGTCACCAAAAGTCTCACCTGCCCAGCATCCCTCCTTCCGGTAAAAGTCTGCAAACTCCTCTGGCCATGTAGTGCATCCGCTTAGCATAACTTTCTCCCTCCGAATTTATTTAAGTATGTCGTTGTTTAACCCCATAGCTAGAAGCATCGTACGAAACTTAGCTGATGTTTCTGCTAGTTCTTCCTCTGGTGTGGACCCCTCGACGACGCCAGCTCCTGCAAAAAGACGAAGAGAATAGTCTTCAACTTCTGCACAACGGATTGTAACAATCCATTCTCCATCCCCTTCACCGTCGCACCAGCCAACCATTCCCGTAAAAAAGCCCCGTTCAAATGGTTCAATTTCTTGTATCGCTTTTTTCGCTAATTGCGTTGGTGTTCCGCAAACAGCTGGAGTTGGATGAAGAGCAAACGCAAGTTCAAGAGAAGTAATTGAAGGTGAAGATAGCTCTCCACTTATTACTGTTGATAGATGCCACATCGTTTCAGTATGAATGAGTGAAGGCTCCTCAGGAACATTCAATGTCTTGCAAAACGGTCTGAGCGCATTCGCTACTGCTTCGATGACCACAGCATGCTCATGGCGATTTTTCGCTGAAGAAAGAAGAGCATTAGCGCGACGTTGATCTTCTTCAGGATCTTCACTGCGAGGCGCTGAACCTGCGAGCGGGTTCGCTATCACTTGCAGGCCCGATTTCGAAACGAGCAGCTCTGGACTTGCTCCCAGCAAAGTTCTGCTTCCCTTTGTTTCTGAAGCCTTGTTCGCTTCACTCAACAATTCTGCAGCAAATGTGTAGCCATTTGGATTATGTACCGCCAATTTACGAAGAAGGTGAGAAATATCTACTTTTTCTGATGAAGTAAGATGAAGAGATCTTGATAAAACCACTTTACGAAGGTCGCCCGCTTTTATTCTGCTTAATCCTTGTTCAACTGCATTTTCATATTCCTGTGGCGACGGAACAGGTTTCACTTCATACTCATTAGTCACATTTTGTTCGATTTGGCTATTCAATTGGCCAAATAGCAGTGGACCTGACCATTTTACCTCTGAAGGCACAATAAGCTGGGCTGAATACATATGGTCAAATGGTATGGCGCCAACAACAATCGGATTGTCGCTGATTCCATGCTGTTTCGCATCCTGTAAGACCTTCTTTACATGCTCAAGTATTTGCATTTGCTTGTGCTCGTAGCCATCAGTCGGCACTGTTGCAAAAATTCCTTGAGCTAAAAGAGTTTTATGCGGAGAAGCTAAAAAAAAGGACGTTCCCGCTTTGTATTCAGCAAGAAGCTGTTCAGCTGTAACATGATTGATTGTTTTTGTTTTCATCATATTGTTACCTCCATTGAATGTTATGAGTCTAATGTTGCGCCGCCATCCACCCTTAAATCGTGCATCGTGATATGTCGTGACTGCTCAGAAACGAGAAATAAAACAGCATCTGCGATATCTGAAGGCTGAGCCATCTTTTTCAGAGGAATGCCGAGACGAAACTCCTCCATCGAACCAGCGATCACTTTATTTGCCCCATTTTCATCCATCCACATTGCCCGCTGCATTTCCGTTTCAGTGGAACCAGGAGATACAACGTTGCAGCGAATATGATACTGAGCAAGTTCAAGTCCAAGGCATTTCGTAAACATGGTTGCCGCTGCCTTTGAAGCTGCGTAAGCAGACATAAACATTCTTGGAACGGTTGCTGCATTCGAGCTAACTGTGACGATCGCACCTGAACGTCGAGGAATCATTCGCCTGCTAACCGAACGAGAAACATTAAAAACACCTGTAGTGTTCACCTTGAATACCTCTTCCCAATCTTCATCAGTAAAACTTTCGATGAAACCCGTTCGCAGAATCCCAGCAACATTTACCAAAATTTCGATAGGACCCATTTTGTCCTCAATTTGAGCGACGATTTCATCAATTTCTGCACTATTAGCGACATCTGCGGGAAAAGCATGCACATCGTAACCATTACTCTGTAAATCAGAGACGAGAGTAGCCAATCGATCGCCATTTCGATCTACTGCCGCAACAGATACGCCATGTTCGACAAAAGACCTTGTCACCGCTTCACCGATTCCTTGGGCAGCTCCTGTTACAAGGGCTACCTTTCCCTTAATTCCCCGGTTATCCATCTGATCAAATCCTTTCTTGTTTCTATTCATCAAGCACTCTTGCAGCTTCTACTAACCATTAATCCTCATTCCTAGGATTTGTGTTTTTGATAATGATTATCATTATCATTTATAGTTATATACTATATTACAAAAATGGAATCCATCTGTCAAATTTGATTTTTGTATTTGTAGATAAATGCCACATAGGTCCTAATTGAAAAAAGATTGTTCCTATCCAGATTAGTGTAACTTAGTCAAGGTGTAAAACTTTGCTAATTAGTAGAAGAAGTATAGAGGTATGACCTTCTTCTTCAATTCGATAAACTTTATATGCAACCCTCGATTTTTATTAGTCAGCAGGCCGTTCTTACATTATCTCTTATCTGACTTTGACGATATTTCTCTAATTCTCCTATCTCAACTAAAAGGTCGGTGTGTACTTTCTCCTTTTCTAGTCGAGCTAGAAATTTTTCTTCTTCCTTCAGTATGAGCTTTTCATTCCAATGAATAGATAGCACTTCCTGCAATGTATGTCTGAAAGGAAGAAGGTTTCGTAAAAAGTGTATGCAGCACAAATCCCCAAGTGAATGACCAAAGATTGTTTGGCTGCGAGTATCTATCCTGTATGTTCGGTCAATCATCGGTTTTAGTTCCTCTTCCATAAAGGATAAGAATGACAAAGCTCTACCTTGCGCAGAACACAGAGCCCCATCAAGATTTGGAAGCAGCCTTCGTCATTGTATCATCGTAAAAACGGGCTGAAGAAAACGATAACTCTATCGGATAACCGATTCATTTACTAAATAAATCCAAAGCAGATGATAACTATTCTCATTTAGAATTATACGTAATTGATTTTCTATTGAACATGGACATATTCCTGATTTATAAATGGACGATTTCTCGAAAACGGAAGCAACGACTCCTTCAATCCCCGTTCATGAGCGCTAGAAGAATACTCCCTCCATGGATCTGAGGAAATCGTATGTGCATGATTAAATCGAACAGCTTTCAAACCGTTCTATACGCTTGAGTTTTGAATATATTTCCATATCTCAATAGTAATTGCTTCTTGACATATGTTCACTAACAACCGATCCGGGTTCATTTCAGCCAAATCATGAAATGATATAGCCTGTTTGAAAGGAATGAAATTATTTGATTGAGCAGACCTCATATCTAAATCACCATAAAAAACCTCCATCACGGTACGCGAGTAGTCAAAATATAGGGTGCCACGGTATAAACATATCTTTTCCCCAACATGCTTTTTTAATTGATTTCTAGTATACGTCACTTGTCGATCGTAATTTCTTAGCATTCAATCGCCTCTTGCTTCTCTCCTAGATACTGGGCAATCATGATCATTTAGTTATTCATATTACAATGTAGAGCGAAATGAATAAGTTTCCTCACGTATCGATAATGATAATCATCATCATTTATAATGTGCTAATTTTTCCTATTAATGAATGATGATATCCATATAAAACATGAGAGAATTTTAAATGTATTCCAGATTATCAGATTATTACTCATGATTATCGCTTTCAGATTTAATATTTTTAATATTGTCTAATGAATCATTAATCTCTCTTATTCTCGTATGCGGCGGATAGTTAACCGCCTTTGAATATGACTTTTTTCGTGCAGTAAAAGTGATCTAATGTTGTCAATGGAGAATAAGAGGAAAACAAAAAATTTCTCAGAAGTTCTGAATATTCTATAAGTATGAATAACACTATAATAACGGGAGCATGATTTTAAAGTGTTATTTCTTGGACAGGGGTGGATTCCAAGACCATATTTTAGGTGAACTTCTTCCTCTTCGAACAAGGTAAGTTTTTTACTTGAAGCGTAACGCTGTTCTAATAAAGCATTGATACCTCCAATTTTCGGGAATAAGAAGAGATCAATTGTCGATGAGGATTCAAAAGTTGAGCTGCTTATAAGCCCATGTAATCTTGCATAGCAAAACGATAATAGCTACTCGTTTCCCATATTTGCATTTTTAGGGTTCGTCCGAATGCTTGAAAACGTTCAATGGCCCAATCATGATGATTGGTAATTTGTAAAATTTCCTTGTACTCTAGTTAGGAGCAGTATAGATAGAAGACTGGTATCTTTACACATGTTGAGAAATCGAGTTGGATTTTATATAGCAAATCCGTCCAATAATAACCTTTCCATTTAGATATTGACAGCAAATAAATATAGTGATATGATTACGAACAAAAAACATACTATTTCAATATGATTTATATGTTTTTATATTCATTAAAGCCATCAATAGAAAGTAGTTACAGGATTCCTTCCAAGACATCAAGATTTAACGGAATTTAAATTAAATATTCATTACAAGTCGATATTGAATTCGAGTAATCCATTTCATTTATACATGGATTATGCGCTTGCTTCGCAACACATTCTACGTTCTAAAAAATTGTAATCTATTAATTAAGGAGCGCTCAGCAACCTTTTCTTTGAATAAGCGGCTATGCAGGCTCGGAATACAAATAAACCGAAGGAGAAAGTGTATCATGCCATTCAGTTATGTATCCCATTTATACTGTCCAAAGTGTAAAAAAACATATAGCACAAATAAAAAACATCAGCTATGCGAGTGCGGTTCTCCTCTGCTTGTCGCATACAATCTTGACGCATTACGTAAAGACCTAAAGCCTGAAATTATCGCAAACAGAGAGCCCAACATATGGCGGTACCACGAATTATTGCCCGTAGAAAATTCTGAGCATATCGTTTCTTTAGGAGAAGGGATGACACCGCTTGTTCCTATGCCTCGGCTTGGTAGAGATATGGATGTCGAGCAGTTATATATGAAGGACGAAGGAGTGATTCCGACAGGAACCTTTAAAGCAAGAGGGGCAGCCGTGGGCATATCAAAAGCAAAAGAACTTGGTGTCAAAAACTTAGCTATGCCGACGAATGGAAATGCAGGGGCAGCATGGTCGCTTTATGCAGCTAGGGCAGGGATTCAAGTGACTGTTGTAATGCCAGTAGATGCTCCTGTGATTACAAGGAATGAATGTGCCATCGCTGGAGCCGATCTTTACTTAGTAAACGGTTTAATCAGTGATGCAGGCGCCATAGTCAGCAAAGCAATCCAGCAGCGAAACCTTTATGACGCTTCAACACTCAAAGAGCCTTACCGTATTGAAGGTAAGAAAACGATGGGATTGGAGATAGCAGAACAATTCTCTTGGAAACTCCCTGATGTGATTTTATATCCGACCGGAGGAGGTGTCGGACTAATAGGGATTTATAAGGCACTGAAAGAATTGCAGGATCTTGGATGGGTGCAAGGAAAGCTGCCAAGGCTGGTGGCTGTACAGGCGGAAAATTGTGCTCCAATCGTCAAAGCTTGGAACCAAAAGAAACAAGTATCGGAATTCTGGCCAAACTCTTCAACTGTTGCCTTCGGAATTAATGTGCCAAAAGCTTTGGGGGACTTCCTCGTATTAGATGCTCTGTATAAGACAGATGGGTGCGCGATTGCTGTAGAAGACGATGCCATTATGAATGAGCAACGAAACGTCGCTCATCTCGAGGGAGCTTTTATTTGTCCGGAAGGGGCTGCGGCATTTCTGGCTGCCCGTCGCCTGCGCGAGAAAGGATGGATTCGCAAGGGAGAAAGGGTTGTCGTTCTTAATACGGGAATTGGATTGAAATATACACATACCGTGAGTATCGAGGTGCCAATCCTGCAACCCGGTGATCATTTACCTGAGAGAGAAAATTATTCTTAAAAAAATTAGAAGAGAGTTCTTACTGTTACCCCCTTTAAGTAGACAGTGTAAAAAGCCCCACCAATTGTGGGGGTATTACACTATACTTGGAGGGGATTTTCATTTGGCTAAAAGGATAAACATCCCCACTATATAGAAGATTTTACAAGAATGGATGTAAAATAGCGAGGAAAGTTACGACGTACCTACTTAAAGAATTAGATCTTCGTAATTCAACACAGTTAAGCACTCCATCAACCTATTAATGAGATATATTTGGACGAATCAGATAAATAATCTGATTCATAATTAAAATAAATTTATAACGAGTATTTTAATCGTTATGTCAAAAATCCAAAAACTCCATATAATAATACAAATTTTAATTTGTTTTATCTGGAGATGGTCTTATGGCACGCTGGATCGATATATCAACAAACAAACATCAATTAAAACTTTATGATGGTAATAGGTTAATAAAAGTGTATCCCATCGCTGTTGGCAAAATATTAACCCCAACACCTTCAGGAAGATATACAATTATCAATAAACAACGCAACCCCGGAGGTGCTTTCGGGGCATTGTGGATGGGTTTATCAAAGCCTCATTATGGAATACATGGAACAAACAACCCTTCTTCTATTGGCAAGAATGTATCACATGGATGTATTAGAATGTATAACCATGATGTTTTAGAATTATCATCAATGGTTCCTATTGGAACACTTGTCTACATTCATAAATGAGGTTCTAAATCAGAACGATATTTTCTTTATAAAATTATCATTTAATAAAAAATACTTTTCATAGCGAAGTCTGTCCTTACATATTGACGAAACTAGTTTAGAAAATAACTTTGTACAACCCTTCCCACTTCCAAATCATTCCTTCAATTACGTCCGTAAAAATACACACTTTCTTAAGGAACGACCCTTAAAATCTTCAGACTGTTAACAACACGAATAAGTTCGATTTTATAATGAAGAAATTCATTTTTCAATTAGCTGATTCAACCTGGACTCTTCATTACTTCTAATCAGTCTTCCTAAAATGAAAGTCATGATAGCAGCTAAAAATAGTGCAGTAGCTAAAAAATAAAATCCGGCATGATAATTACCTGTCATGTCTTTTAATACGCCAAAAAATTTTGGTCCGTTATATCCTCCTAGATTACCAATTGCATTTTGCAAACCAAGAGCTGCGCCGACAACTCCGGCCGGGATAATAGCTGTTGGGATGGCCCAAAGAGGTCCATATGGAGCGTATACACCTATAGCTGTAATGGATAGCAAAACCATTTGAAGAACTGGTAACGTTACAAATTGTCCTATAATCATACTAATTGAAGCAATCACTAAAGGAATAGCAACATGTTGAACACGATTCATCCTCTTATCTGACCAATATGAATTCATTAACATTCCAATCAATGCACAAGTAAAAGGAATTGCCGTTAGCCACCCTAGCGTAACAGGATTTTTTGTAAATGTTCCAACTACACTTGGTACCCATAAAGTATAACCATAGAATCCGGTCATCCATAGAAAATACATAATAACCAGTCCCCAAACCGTCTTATTCTTAAAAGCAGCAATATACCCTTCTGATTGAACTGTTTTATTTTGTTCTGCTGCCAATTCCGTTAATAATCGCTCTTTTTCTTCTTGCTTCATCCATCTCGCCTCTGAAGGTTTATCTTTTATCATTGCATACCATACAAAAGCCCAGATAATAGGTGGTATGCCTTGAATGATAAGAACCGTCTTCCAGTCAAAAAGTTTTAGCAAAAACCCGGATAAAGGGGCCATTAACATAGCGGAAACTGGCAAACATGCCATCCAAAAGGCATTGGCGCGTGCACGTTCTTTCGTGGTAAACCAATTTGCTAATAATACAAGAACTGCTGGCCAAACCCCTCCTTCAGCTACTCCAAGAGCAAACCTTATCACTTTAAGTTGTCCCTCTGTCTGAACAAAACCAGCAGCCGTTGCACATATTCCCCATAGCAACATGAGAATAAAAATCGTTTTTTTAGCTGACCATTTAGCAGCAAGTATCCCCCCAGGAATTTGGAAAATCAAATACCCGACAAAGAATATTCCTGCAATATCCCCTGCCGCTGAAGCATTAATCTTTAAATCCTCTTGTATATAAGGCATTAAAATCCCTACATTAATGCGATCGATGTAAGCCAACATATACATAATAAACGCAACAGGAATAATTCTAAGCCATTTCGATGCCCCCACAAAAATCCCTCCCCTTATAGGATGATAAAATCCCTTTTCTCTCCTATGAACATTGTTAACTCTCCTACTACTAAGAACCCGTTTTTATTTAAAAAGCCATTCAGATTTGATTTAGGAAATGTTTTGAATACTTTGCCGCTAACTTAATGCATTCTTCCATACTGACACTGCTTGCAATTCCTTTACCTGCAATATCAAAAGCAGTCCCGTGGTCTACAGATGTCCGTAAAAACGGAAGCCCATTTGTAACCGAAATCGTTCTTTCAAAATCAGTCATTTTGGCTGCAATATGTCCTTGATCATGATAAAGAGATAATACTGCAGCATATCTGCCGTTCAGTGCATGATGAAATACGGAATCAGCAGGAACAGGTCCAACCGCATCAATCCCTTTTTCAATGGCCGCTTCAATTCCTGGTCTGATTTCATCGATCTCTTCATAACCAAACAAGCCATTTTCACCACCATGCGGATTTAACGCTGCAACTGCAATTTTTCGATTTTCCACTCCAAGTTGTTGTAATGCTTTATCGCAACGAATTAAATAATCACATACTCTATCTTTTGTAATCGCAGCAATCGCATCTTTTAAAGATAAATGTCTCGTTAAGAAGAAAATACGCATATTTAACACTTCAAACATGGTTAACGGATCATCTGATTTGGTCAGCTCCGCTAAAATTTCAGTATGTCCGATAAATGGCACCTTTGCTGCTTTTAATGATTCTTTGTTAATTGGTGTTGTTGCTAAAGCAGTTACTTTTCCTTCCAGAGCTAACGCAACTGATGTTTCGATATATTCGTAGGCTGCTTTTCCGCATTGTGCTTGAACAGTACCCATTTCAAGTTGATCTACATCCAGATTGTCTAATGAAATCACATCTATTGTTCCATGTTCGTATATCCCTTCAGATGGATCATTGATTTCATTAATCTCAAGGAACGTATTTGTAAATTTCATTGCATTTTTTAACACTTCAGAATGACCGATGACAAGCGGCGAACAAACCTCGTAGATTTCCGGTTTATCTAATGCTTTTACCGTAATTTCAGGACCTATACCAGCTGGATCCCCCATTGGAATGGCGATAATATTTTTAGCTTTATTTACCATAGAAAACACTCCTTTTTGATTTAGAAATTTTTGTTTGTAAAAATCTCACACTTTTGTAAATAGCTCTTTTATCTCCTATCATACCTCCCTTAGTTACAACGGGAAGCCCATCAAAATATCCACCAATAAAGCGTCCGTACGCTGCTAGCGGAAGAACTTCATCTTCCAGCTCAATCCCGTTTGCACGTCCGACCGCACAAAGAGAGGCTGTTACATCTCCTCCGCTTGAGAAGCATCCGGCAATTGGATATTCAGACTGTTCAATAATTTTCCGGCTTATCACTGCAAGACCATCTGTAATACGCTTGGCTAATGCTTCTTCGGTTACATGCTCAATTTCTGACAACGCTTTCAAATCAATTAATTTATTCCCCGGATGGTATGTAGTAACAATTAAAATGTTTTCTGTTTTTAATGCTTCTAACCCCGCTTCTACAGCAAATTCTACTTCCTTTTGCCAAGTTTCACTGTAACTAGCGAGTTTTTCAGGTGCTACATACACCGGAGTCGCCTTTGTTTTTTCAAATAAGTATTGAAGCTGTTGGCCAGTTAGGGAAGTTACGCTGCCAACCGTAACTAACAGCTTTGGTTCACTTACCACTCGTTGTAAATACGCTTTTGAATAAAAAGCCGTTAAAGGACCCGGATCGACAGGAACCATGATTTTATCATGAATGTTCGTCATCGCTGCGGCAATGGCTTCAATTTGTTCATCATTTACAGCGTCAAAAACAATAATTCTTTTGCCTTCTTCTAGCTTTGTTTTCAATCTTTTTGTTATAGCTTCTACTCCAGATAAAACAATATCTAAGCCAATATGTGTGACGGGATACTGACTTTGCTCTTCAATGATGGCCGGTACGAAAGATTTTTTGATTGGTATTACCGGATCTCTTGCTACGTCAGTTTCTTGAACAGGTGTTCCTTCTACTAATAGATACCCACCGATTATGACTCTTCCTGAATCCGGAAAAGACGGAACCACAACGGCAATGGAATTTTCGCCAAGTTCATTTAACACAGTGTCAATCTCTACCCCTATGTTTCCGCGAATGGTGCTATCAATTCTTTTGCAAAATACCTTTACCTCCCGTCGTTTAAAGCTATCAATAGCTTTTTTCACGCGATTCACAGCAATCTCCTTTTTGGCATATCTGCTGTCTGTATCTATACATATCGCGTCATATTTATCTGATGCTGGTAATGGTACATTGTATACAACAGTAGCAGTTGTAAAGCCTTGCTTTGCCAGCCTTACACCTGTTGCGTTTGCGCCTGTTAAGTCATCTGCGATTACCCCTACTTTCATGATGATTACCCCTCTCCTAAAAGCAGCACTGTCTGTTCTTCGTATTTCTTTCTATCAAGAATATCTAATTTTTCGTCAGTGATAATTCCTGCTAAACTTTTAATTGGACAAACAGACGAAAAAGCTTTTTTATCAAATTTGCTTGAGTCTGCCAGCAGCCATGTTGTTTCTGCCGCTTTGATCATGAGTTTCTTAATTAACGATTTTTCGAAGGTCGGAGCTGTAACTCCTGAATCAATATCAACGGCATGTGCTCCTAGGAAAAAAATGTCCACGTGAATGTTTTTTAAAATTTCTTGTGTCGGCCAGCCGTATAAGGCCCCCACTCTGTTTTGCAATTCACCTCCTGTCACGATGACTTTCAATTGGCTATCAATTAATTCAGCAGCTATTTTAATATCATTTGTGATAACGGTTAAATCTGCTCTGTCTTTGATTAGCCTAGCAACCTCCATTGTTGTTGTACCTGAGTCTAAAAGAATGCTTGCATTTTCAGGAATGATGGTCAGCGCTTTTTTGGCAATCATCTGTTTCTCTCGGATATTTTTTTCTTTTTTTGACGCATAAGGAGTTTCCCCCATAAGAGACTTTGGCGACACAGCTCCGCCGTGGATACGAATTGCTTTTCCAGCTTTCTCAAGCTCAGCTAAATCACGCCGAATGGTCATACTGGAAACATTTAATTGCTTTGAAAGCTCCTCAATATCTACTTTTCCTTTCGTAATAACTTGTTTTTCAATCCATTGACGGCGTTCAAAAAGCAACATCTGTTTCAGCCTTTCATTTTATTTTTGTTCATTTTTAACATCGTTATATGTTCAATATATGTTACCTTTGTTCGTTTTAGTTCATATCTTTATTAATTTTTTAAATATTTAGCGAAGTTATAACTCATTAGAACACAAAGGAAATAAAGCAAAAACACTCTTTGCTTTTTTACAAAGAGTGTTCATTTTTAACATAAGAATGTTACAGATTATTTTTCATAAAATGATTAAACGTCGGCTTTTTGAATGCATGTCCATCATTCATTAAATAAGAGCGACAACTACTTCCCTGCAAATGCATCATATTCTAGTGAACGATGCTAAATGAGGTTCTTTTGAAATGAAAGTTACAGTTGACTATTCACCAAGTTCTTTAGCTCTTCCATATTCTTCACTCGTTTATTAAATGAGATTACTTTATAAAACTTGTCTTTCTTTAATTTAGTTTTTAAATAAGAGACAATAGCTTCTTACTCTTCTTGTTTGATTCCCACACTAATTCCCCGTCTTGTCAGAGTCGTTTTCGGTGTTCATCTCGTCAATATAATGAAACAGAGCTTGTAATGCATGAATAGGTTGTAAAGAAACGGACTTTTTTATGGACAATTTTTGTATAACCATGAGTTTTGCGACACACTCTTGACAAACAGAAGGACACTATTATATTCTAAAAACACATTTTACACTTAACTACACAAAAGCGTGAAAGCATAAAAGCATAAAAGCGTTTAAGTGAAAAAGTTTAGAAAGGGAATTTATTAAAATGAGAGAGCAGCTTCCGTCTTAAACAGTCTTTGGTTATCATCTTACCTATTATTCCTAAAATGTTTTTTAGTTCTATAACACTATTATTATTTGTAAGTAAACCATCATTTAATATCGCAATAGAAGGGCAGGAGCAACATGGAAAAAAATCATCAAGATTTAAAGAAAGGTTTATTACCTAGACACGTCCAATTTATTGCTCTAGCAGGCATGATTGGAACGGGTATTTTTAAAGGAAGTTCAGATACGTTAAATATAGCGGGTCCAAGTGTCGTTTTTGCTTACTTATTAGGGGGCCTATTATTATTTATTGTGATGACGGCATTAGCTGAGATGGCCATTGTATATCCCAACTTAAACGTTCAGCATCTTGTATATAAAGCTTTTGGCTTTCATATCTCCTTTATCGTAGGATGGCTTTATTGGATCAATTGGATTATTGTCACTGTTGTTGAAATTTTAGCAGCAGGAAGCTTCCTAAAATATTGGTTTCCATCTGTACCGTTATGGCTTTTAAGCCTCTTTTGTACCGTTTTGATCGTTGGAATTAATTTGTTTCAAGTGAAGTACTATGGTGAAATTGAGTTTTGGTTTGCAGGAATCAAAATTTTCGCATTAACAGCCTTCATTTTATTAGGTTGCGGTATTTTATTTGGCATTATTCCAAGCAATATTGATGATCCTTTTTCTAACTACACTGCACATGGCGGGTTCTTTCCTCATGGAATTGGAGGAATGTTAAGTGCCTTTTTAGTCGTCATGTTTTCATATGGCGGGGCTGAGTTAATTGGTGTCGCTGTTACAGAAACAAAAGATGCAGAGAAGGTATTGCCAAAAGTAATAAAAGGAACCATGTGGAGAGTCATTCTCTTTTATATTCTTCCTATTCTCATTATTTGTGGTTTAATGCCGTGGAATAAAGTGACAGGGGAAGAAAGTCCATTTGTCCAAGTATTCAGTATCACAGGGCTTCCTGGAGCCGCACATATTATGAATTTTGTTCTTATTACTGCCGTTTTATCAGCGGCTAACTCAGGGATCTATGCCACCTCTAGAACATTATATTCCATGGCTCAAAGCGGTGAAGCTCCAAAAAGGTTTTTAAAGATTTCCAAACAAGGAATCCCTATCAACTGTATTATTATCACAGCAACATGTATATTGTTTGGGGTATTTTTAGCTTATATGACTCCAGATCAAGTCATTAGCTATTTAATGACGATACCTGGTTTTACGATTCTTTTATTATGGATGAGTATTTGTTTAGCGCAACTAAAGCTTCGTTCCCAATATAAGGTGAAACCATACTTCCGGGTAAAAGGATTCCCATACACAACGATATTAGCTGTCGTATCTTTATTGATGATCTTCATTTCTTTTATCTTTAATAAAAATAATATGATCGGTTCTACTGTTTGCCTTGTCATATTAGTACTGCTGACCGCATTTTCTTTTATGAATAAAAACAGAAAAGGAAAAAACGGTGAATATAACGAGGCGAAAAAAAAGGATCTTGTGCAAAATCTCTGAAGCTGGGACCTTTCAGTGTATTTCTAGAAAACGCAGCCATTTATCTTGTTATTTGCGGTATAAAACCTCGGATATCAAATGGTATCCGGGGTTTTTTGATGCAGCTCTTCGCGATGTTCGTTTATCTTTGTAGTTCAGTATATCGCCAAATTCTGGATACTCTAAACAGGTCACGGTAGATTACAAGTGTTTCATCTTTCGTTACTTTGTGTGCTTCCTCGATAGATGGATAATCTAAATAAACCACATTTGTGAAGTTTGATATTCTCCCCTTATAGCAGACAGGAAAAAGATACACTGTCTAACTATAGAGGAGGATTTTTTAGGAAAGGCTCTGTTCATTTATAGGCTCATCACCAGTTCACTCTGGTATGAGTCTATTTTATTTTTTAAAGATATATTAAAGATAGGAGGCTCTGTTGGGAATGAGTCTTTAAACTGTTCAAGCCCTGGCTACCGAGATGATTGGGCATCAGGCCTATATCACCGTACGAACCTATGGAGAATGTGAAGCTATGGTACCAGATTCTCGATGAATCAACCTATTTTGAGTAGGGATGTATCAAAATCGAAAAGTTGTGCTGCTGCCTGTTTATCTTACGGAAATCCGTTTCAAAAGCCAGTAACTGTGGAACACTCGCCCACAGGGATGTCTTTTTTGGTCAACCTCTTAGAGGAATGATATAAATGTAACTTAGACATTCAATCTCCATATAACATGGGTTGGTTTGGTTGATACTGCCCTTAAGAAATCGGACGAAAAAGAGCGAAACATACTGATGAAATGATTGAAAATCACTGATGACCATTGATTCACCGCTCGGAAGGAAAAGAAAAACGAAAAATCAAAGATATCTCTTTGCGTCAACGTATGACAGCCGTTCGATGAATCATGGAAGGTTATCTCAGTAAAGCGGTGGCTGCGATGTTGAACCTCCATCGCCAATCCGCGTCTACCTATGTCTTCTTAATTCAATGAAGGAGGACTTGAGAAGCTGTTCGATAACAAAACACTACCCGGCAAGTCTCCGCATCTCACGAAAGAACAACAAAGCGAGTGAAAACACATGATTCTATACATCCCCTCCCAAGTAAAGCCGCTTCTTGGGATGCCTGTATCATTCAGGCCAATATGGGATTTCCATGACAATGGCCGGAGTGAATAGCATGCTTCATCACCTTGGATTCTCCCACACTCGTCCGACTTATACGCTGGCGAAAGAAGATGAACAGAAGCAACAGGCATTAGCGCAAGAGATAGAGATGATTAAAAAACTCATAACCGATGATATGCTTCCGTTGTCTGCGGAGAGCATATTCGTTCCTATCAAGCATTGCGAGCCACATGGGCAAAAGTAGATCCCTACGTATGGACAGCATGCGAATGTGACGCTATTTGGTAAAAACAATGTAGGATTACCACTTTTCTGCAAAATGATGTAAAATTGGATTTGGGGAAAGTTGTTTCAGGATTATCTATTATTTTACTATTATAAGGGCATTGTAGTCTTGGCATCCGCCGATTAGCCAGTGAAGACAGAGGACGAGCCAAGTTTTTCTGCCATATCCCCGATAGGAACGTCACCGGACAAATCAAAAGTGTTCGCCGTTCGGAAAGTGCATGCCCAGCCGGCAAGCGACAGCTTGGTCGACTTCGGCAGAAAGACCGCAAATAGACCTGTGACAACTAGTATTTACCGGTAAATCAACATACCTAGATATCGATGATTGTTGCGGTAGTGAAGTGGATTATCCCGCAATACATAGTTCGAATAAATAAAAATAATGGCTCGTTCTTAAAATCCTCTGCTTTTGGCATAGGCTTTGCTAAATCACCTGTAAGATAGGATTCACATAATCTAGCTTTCTTTATAGTTAGATAAATGTAACTTAATGTTTAGATATTTTTGCATCAAAAAAATTTGTAACCGATTCATGACTATCTAGATGTCGAATGTTTAAATTAAAAATTTATATAACAGCAAGATATCAGAGGTGGGAAACATGATAAAAAAATTTAAATTCAAACATATTATAGGTATGTTGGCAGCTTTTTTATTTATATTTATTGGCATACAGGTCTATTTCTTGTTTTTTAAAACGTTACATATACAGGTCAAAGGAAACCTGATGAACGAGAATGTTGAACTTCAAGCAAATAATGTTAAGTTAGAGAAAATAAAAAGCGGAACGAAAACATTGATTAAATCCAAGGATTATTTTACAACTTATAAACTCTCATCCCCTCAATTTTCTCGTGAGTACGGTAAGTTCACCGTTACAGTAAGAAAATTAGACAACAATGATGTCTTTGTGTTTACCAAGTTTCAAAATCAAACTAAACAACCTATAATTATTGACCTTTCCTTGTCTTTTGGACAAGACTTTACTAGTTATAAAGTAACTCGCTTTCATTCCGAAAAAATAAAACATGAACATGATCCAACTTTAGGAGTGGACCCTACTTCTACTCCGCACGGCTTAATTGAGCTAAAAGGAAAAAGAGCCTATGCCAACATGATGCTCAGTAAGAATTATAATTCGATGGAATTAATAAAAAAATACAATCAAACACAGCAAAGCAAGTTACGTGAATTGATAAAAGAAACAGATGGAACTGAAATCACTAAGAAGGGGCATCATATTCTTATTAATATGCCGCATTTTGCTGAAGGGCAAAGTTTATCCGAGAGTTGGATTTTGTACTCCAATCAGCCACTCTTTAACAAGAAGGAAAATTTTAAAGAATGGGAAAAGCATACGTTAAAAGAATATAAAAAAATTAACAAATGGTACACGGCGGAAGGACCATTTGGTAAGCTTCCGTGGTCTATTGAACCATCAACTAAGCTTGGATATGGACGGTACTTTGCTCTTGTGCATGACCGTCGCTATGTGGATCATTATGAAAATACGAAAGAAAGGTATTTTTACGATTTTATCGTGAACTCAGTTGCTAATTTATTAACCTATGACTCTCAATTAAATAAACCGATACCGACTGAAATTACAAGTACATGGCTGAAAGACAATTATGGCATTATTGCTCCTTATTACGATACACGTTTTAATGAGTACATAGCTATCCATTTAAAAAGAATAAGCAAGCTTTTAGATGTACCCGAATACAGGAATATGTCACTTTTTTATGCAGATTACTTGTTGAAACAAGTGAAAAAAGAGAACTATATTAAGACAGATAATGGTTATATTATTTGTGATTTTTATGGAAAGACACAAAAGAAAAAGACCCATGCTTCTTTAAATCATTCATTAGGGGAGATGAACTTCTTACTAGAAAGCTATCTGGAGACGGGGAAAAAGGAGTACTTAGCAGTAGCCTTAAATATTAAAAAAGGCATTGAGGATGTAGGAGATAAATGGATTAAAGATAACAAAGACTTATGGTATCAGTTAAATCCTAACTTTACTTTCCACGGAAAAGACTATCCGCTTCTAACCTTAGAAGATCTGTTGAAAGCTCAAAACAATTTGAAAAAAGCTGGTATAAATAGAAGTAAAATCTTTGACCAACTCATAAAATCTAAAACTCAGTACCTTGTAAATCATAAAATAGAGATGACAAAAAAAGTCATAGCCTCCCTGCAGCAGGAGGGATTTGGTGATTTGGTGAAAAATTATACGAATATATCGGATTACTAAAACATTGAAAAACCGACATAAGCAAGACGTTTATGATAGGCAAAAGAATGCCCCCATTTTTTCCGATGCGAAAGTTGAGTAATTTATATATCAAAAAATTCCTGTCATACGAATAATAAAAAGGCACTCTTATTCTAAAGTGCGATATTTCATTGCATTTTAGAAAAGAGGCCTTTATTAATTTGCATTAACTTTTAACCAGAACAGTTTTAATTGATGTAAAGAATTCAATAGCAGCTCGTCCTTGTTCTCTTGAGTGTGAGCTAGATTGCTTCATTCCTCCCCAAAAGGGGCCTGCAGTTCTACTCCTGCACTCTCTTCATTAATACGAACTAATCCCGCTTCAATTTCGTTTATGAATGATAGAGCATTTCCTATATTTTTGGTAAAGATAGAAGCACTAAGACCAAATGGAATATCATTTATGATCGTTAATGAGATGGAAGAATAGATTTGCCTCGTATTGATCCATTGCTATAAATATCATCACTATTATTCTTTTTCCATCATAATAATAACAGTGATGGAGTTAAAAAATATGAAAATTTTTCATATCCTAATATTACATAGAAACCTTATCCTCTTTTAATTTTTAATAGGATAAACAAGTTGTTAAATTTTATTTATCAAAAACTGTTAATCAGTCACAATTTATTATCAAAAGTTGTAAGGCTTCACTTGACGGTTAAATCTCCTTGTAATTATAAGGTTCTATGTTTAATTTTAGCTATAAATTCAGTAACATAGTCTTCAAGACCAGCCACCGCTTTTTCTAGAAGGGAGAATATGCCCTATTTCTCCTAAATACGCAATTTTTAAAAATTCACCAAATACTCTCCTTCCCCCCTGTCTCTGTTTTCATCCAATTATTTCTTGATACTGGAATACTATCAAGGACAAATGGAATATATTTCATCTTTTTTGAAATATTCTGTGCTAGTGTTCTATATTGGCGACCTGATGCGTAGTTTTTACTAACGAACAAAATGCTTTTAATAGTACTAAAATCAAATATTTCCTTTGCATTAATGAGTTCCTTGAACAGTTTTCATAGATGATTTCTTCCTCCTTTATTCCATGTTTGATAAGCTTAGAAACAATTACATCTGCTTCTGGGGTATTTTTATCCTCCCTATCAGGATGCTTCCTCCTGTTAGACTTACTCCACCAATAGCTATAATCCTTTTTCCTAATCCCATATTAAATGCCTCTATTTTTTTCTTCCACTGACCTAAACGAGTTCCAGCAAATACAAAGATAACGTCACAAGGCCCGGGTTCTTTCTGAAAAAAAGTAATGTCCTATTTGTTCTAAAGTTAGATCAGGTACTTCTGGTTCTTTTGACATTAGTGGTTTTTCCGTTTTTTATATTCCTCCTTCAAACTATAATTTTTCTTTAAACCTCCTCAAAGAAAATTATGATTTTTATACATGTTGATAACCTTTTAACTCTCTTAGAATGATCATCCATGCATTCCTTCGTCCTTTGTATTCACGAAGTGGAGGCCGGATATGCTCTTTTACTGGGGCTATGCCCGATTCCACATGTAAATTCCTACTTTTGTTTCTATATAAATATAACGTTGACGTTAACGTTAAATAATTGTATAATCGATTTAACGTTGACGTCAACGTTAAAAAGAGGTGTAACTTGAAATACGTACTCTTGATAGAAAGAAGGTAGATGATATGTGCGGAATCGCAGGATGGGTAGATTGGTCAAGAGATTTGTCTGATCAACAGCCAATTTTAAAAAAGATGACAGACGCTATTACACATCGAGGACCGGATGCGGAAGGATTTTGGACTTCAAAGCGAGCTGCATTCGGTCATCGACGTCTTATCGTAATTGACCCAGAGGGTGGTCTCCAACCTATGGTTTATAAAGACGGAGACTACACCATTACTTTGACTTATAATGGAGAAATCTATAACTATCAAGAATTACGTAAGGAACTTGAAGAAAAGGGTCATGTGTTCCGGACAAAATCAGACACAGAAGTATTGCTTCATGCTTATCTAGAATGGCAAGAAGATTGCATTGAGCACTTTAACGGCATTTTTGCCTTTGGCATCTGGGATGAAAGACGCAGCCAGCTTATGCTTGGCCGAGATCATTTAGGTGTCAAACCATTATTTTTTGCTCAACGTGGCAGCGCTATTCTCTTTGGTTCTGAATTAAAAGTTCTTCTTTCCCATCCACTGGTAGAAACTGAAATTGACAGTGAGGGTCTTGCTGAAGTATTTAGTCTTGGACCTATCCGTACACCGGGGCATGGTGTTTTTAAGGATATAAAGGAAGTGCGTGCGGGTCATTACATAACATTTACCCCTAATAAAGTAAACGTTAAACGCTACTGGACGCTTGAAAGTAAAGAGCATCTTGACGATGTAAATACAACTGTCGAAACGATTCGCTCCATCCTGGAAGATACGGTGAAACGGCAATTAATCGCAGATGTGTCTGTAGTATCTATGCTCTCTGGGGGGCTTGATTCCAGCGGTTTAACAGCTCTGGCAGCGAAAGAATTTGCAAAAAACGGAAAAACTCTGCATACTTACTCTATCGACTTTGTGAATAATGAGCGAGATTTTGAACAAGATTTTCTTCGCCGTGACCTAGATGAGCCTTGGGTGAAGCGTGTAGCTGAGCATATTGGCACTCATCATCATACAATTGTATTTGGCGCAGATAAATTAGTAGAGAATTTACTTGTTCCGATGCGAGCACGTGACCTGCCGGGCATAGGAGAACTTGAAACTTCTCTTTATCTTTTATTTAAAGAGATGAAAAAAGATGCAACAGTAGCCCTTTCAGGAGAATCTGCTGATGAGGTATTTTCCGGTTATCCATGGTTTCATCAAGAACAGTTTTTAAATGCGGATGTTTTTCCATGGCTTGTGAATATGAGTTTTATGTTAGATATTTTATCAGAGGATCTTAAAGCAAAAATTCAACCGGAGCAGTATCAGAAGCAACGATTCCAAGAAGCTGTCAGTGAAGTTCCTTTTCTGGATGGAGAAAGCAGCCTGCAAGCGAAACAACGTCAAATGTCCTATATGTTTATTACACGCTTCTTGCCATTTATGCTTGATCGTAAAGATCGCGCAAGCATGATGACTGGTTTTGAAGTGCGTGTTCCGTTTTGTGATTATCGTCTTGTAGAATATTTATGGAATGTTCCATTTGAACTGAAGAGCATTGACAATATTGAAAAAGGAATTTTACGCCGCGCCTTTCAACATGTACTTCCAGACGATGTACGTAATCGCAGAAAGAGTGCGTATCCAAGTACAAAAGATGCTGCTTACTTACAAGGCATCAGCAACTGGATGTTAGAGGTACTAAATGATTCAAACTCACCTATCTTGCCATTAATTGATGCGGATCGTGTGCGCGCAATCGCTGAAGGAAAAGATGAAGTCATTTCCGGAACGAAAGCTCGAGGTTTACTAGATTATTTATTACAAATTAATAGTTGGCTTCAAGAGTATCACATCCATATTCGATTATAAGGTTTCCACTGGGCTCTGGTACAAATATGGCACGATTTTGGAAGATTCATACAGATTACGGAATCGAGGTTTACGTAATAATTCTAAATCATTGATGGATGATTTTAGACAGAGTTGGCCTTTAAAACAAGTTTCCCTTTTTTAACCATATGCATGGCTTCTATTCTAGAAATAACGGACTTTGCTGTGCGAAAGGATTTCAATCCTAACATAGAATGAACTCGCTTTTTAATAAATGCTTCACGATGCTATGGAGGTATTTTCATTTGCTTTATTTGGATGCTCACTGGCATCCTTTTTTTCTTTCTTCAGCTCTTCCATTGCTACAGGGCAAGCAGGAAAGAACTGAACTGGCAAAATGCCAGTTCTTTTTCATTTCAAGTCAAGCGAAAAGCCCGCGTCAATGACGCAGGCGTTATAATTGTTTATTTAACAAACACTCACTATCCGTTTGTCGAACATCAAAATTTCGTTTATTTGAGAAAATAATCTCTTACCTCCTGCCAATTGTTAACCCTAACATAACCTGTTTCATACACATTATGAGGTGATGTAAATAAAATTCCTTGACCTGAAAATCGTTTGAAATGCCGTACGTTATCATCAATAAGATAATCGGCATTAATAATGCTCTTGTCTCCACAAAATACAAAATTCATATCATTCAAGAAACTAAAATGTTCTCTTAACCATTCATATTTTGCTGTAAATGATGTCGGAAACTCCATTGCAGCCGTAGTAATAAAAATTTCGTAGTGTTCACTTAATTCCTTTATTACTTCTTGACTATCCTTCATTACTTCTAAATCACGAAAGAAAGAAGGTTCTTTTAAATAATTCATAATTTCATCTTTCAAATGGGGGCGCAGCTCTATGAGTTTTTTTCCTTTCAAGTCTTCAACTGTAATATTTTCGTTGTGATCTCGATTGAAAAGTGCTAATTGTTTTGAAAGATAATCGGCAATTACTCCATCCATATCTATTGCAATTCTCTTCATAACCAATCCCCCTAATGTGTACAAGTTTGTTTTACTATACAAGAATTTCTTATTCCCCAAAACCGCTTCTTTTTTGTATGACATGTGAGATTAATATAACGTCACAGTATAGGAAGTAAGATTAAAACAAAAAAGAGACTTTATCATTCGGATTATCTCTTTTCTTCATCTGATGATTCAGTAAGCATTAATGTCCCTGTATCAATCATATTAATAAAAAAGCTAATCCAGACGTAAGGCCAAGCGATTTCTTTGACATGTAAGCCGTTAATGAAGCGGCTTTTTATATTGTTATCGTGTTATGAAAAGCATTATCATGTTTCTGGCTGTACTACAATCATACAAACAAGCAAAAATTTTTGATAGATTTTTACATCTCCCCTATTCAAATAAAATCGCTGTTTTATATTGCGATCTCATTCATCCATTCTGCGCTGACTTTTTTAAATAAACTCTAAAAAATGGACACGTTAAACAGAAAGAAATAGCTGAACTTAGGCAGCTGCTTTTCTTTGTTTAGCGTAGTATACAGCCTCAAATTCACATGGCAATACATAGCCAAGGGCTGAATTGCTTCTTTTATGATTGTAGAAGCATTCGATATACTCGAAAACAGCTTGTTTCATTTCTTTCCGCGTATGGAATCGATTCACGTTAAATGCACTCTTTCTGAAACAACTCCATACAATCGTTATCATAACAAATGTTCCCTTTTTTAGATGGGGACATCTCGAACCTAGTGTAATTAATTTTATTATAATCTCTCTGTTCTCCGTGTCCAATTTTTAGACTAACATTATTGAGAAATTTCCTCGTTCTCCCAACCACTTCCCTGCAGGTGAAAACGTAGAAAGATGAAGAACCCCTTTAACGCAGGAAGTAGCCGAAGCAATTCCGTGTGCCCACTAATCGGCGCAACGAATCAATGGAAAAATAAGTTTTTCAAAAAAGACATTTTAACCATGATTTTTTCAAAATTGGTCATCATCCTATCACATAGGGTACTTCTGGCAAAGAAAGTTGGTCGCTGTACCGAAATAAAGGTGATATTCACTACAAATATTGAATTGAAATAAATGATCCCCTTGTTTCTTTTCGCAAATGCTTCATCATGTGCTATTCTAATGATGGAAAAAAGAAAAAATAGAAAAGGTGTTTTTTATGAAATCATACATAGTCGTTGGAGCTGGAATATTAGGAGCGTCTACCGCTTATCACTTGGCAAAAGAAGGAGCTGCTGTGACGTTAATCGACAGAGGTGACAAAGGCCAAGCAACGGATGCCGCGGCTGGGATTGTTTGTCCATGGGTGTCCCAGCGTCGAAATAAGCTTTGGTATCGTTTAGCGAAAGGCGGAGCGAAATTTTATCCTACTTTAATAGAAGAACTGAAATCCTATGGTGAAACGGAAACGGGATATGCGCGTGTAGGAGCCATCTGTCTCCATACAGATGAAGAGAAGCTTCAAAAGATCGAGGAAAGAGCATTACAACGTCGTGAAGACGCACCAGAAATGGGCGAAATTACCCGACTGTCTCCTGAGGAAACAAAGGCATTATTTCCACCATTGGCAGAGGAATATCACTCCATTCACGTCAGTGGCGCCGCTCGCGTTAATGGAAGAGCACTTCGCGATTCCTTAATTCGGGTAGCGCAAAAGCTTGGGGCTACTTATATCAAAGGAAACGCCAAACTTATCCATCAAGGTGCTCAAGTAATCGGTGTCGAGGTTGAAGGAAGACAATATGTAGGAAATGCCGTCATTGCAACGGCTGGTGCGTGGTCAAAAGAGCTGCTTCTGCCGTTAGGCATTGAATTTTTAGTAACGCCGCAAAGAGCACAAATCGTTCACCTTGAAAGACCGGAACGGAATACAGACAACTGGCCCGTTGTCATGCCGCCAAACAACCAATATCTCCTTGCCTTTAAAGATGGCCGGATTGTTGTCGGTGCGACTCATGAAGATGAAGTTGGCTTCGACTACAGAGTAACGGCTGGTGGATTGCATGAAGTATTAGACAAAGCGTTAACCGCAGCACCAGGGCTAGCCAATTGCACTCATCTTGAAACAAGAGTTGGGTTTCGTCCATACACACCTGGGTTTCTTCCGGTCTTTGGAGCGATTCCAGGGTTCGAAGGCATCTATGTGGCCAACGGATTAGGCGCATCAGGGCTCACAGCGGGCCCTTACTTAGGTTCTGAACTGGCAAAGCTCGTGCTCGGAAAACCAACAGAACTAGATCCTCTTGACTATGATGTCGCTGGGGCCATTAAAGAAATAGAATAAAACCCCTAGAGTCAATAAGGAAGCGTTCCCGAATCCCCCCTCTCGCCTACATTGCATTATGGAGAGGGGGCTTTTTAGAAAAATGTTGCGTGAAGCTGCCAAACGTGAAGAACAAGTAAAAAAGAGAAAGAGGGCCGATGAAAGTACTCAGCCCTCCTGCTTTGAGGAAATGGAAAAAAGCAAACACACGGTCGTTCCTTTTCCTTCTTCACTATGATTCTTCATTTCACCGCCATGCACTTCCACAATTTTAAAACTCATCATTAACCCTAATCCTCTCTCTTTTTCTTTTGTACTGTAGAATTGTTCACCAAGCTTGGCCATTCGCTCTTTCGGAATGCCGCGGCCTTCGTCTGTGATGCCAACGAGAATCGAATCTAGTCACTGCTTCGATTCGATCCGTAATATTCCGCGCAAATTTTTATTATCCCATTATTTATACCATGAAAATTATGACAAGTTTCATCGTGTACAAAAAAACTCATTTATGTCAATAAATTACGTTGATTCTCTATAATATTTTTATAATATTTTAATTTTCGAAAAATAATAATTTAACTAATCTCATGTTATAATGATCAAGTACTTACAACAAAAACATTTGTCTTTTTGAGGTGAACAAAATGGGGCAAGCTGAATTAAAAAAAAGCATCGGCTTTATCGCTGCAACATCTTTAGTCATCGGTACGGTCATCGGTTCCGGTATTTTCATGAAACCAGGTGTTGTCATCGCCGCTGCCGGTGATTCGACAATGGCCCTATGGGCATGGGTCATCGGTGGCATCATTACATTAGCGAGCGGTTTAACGATTGCAGAAGTGAGCGCAAAAATTCCGAAAATCGGAGGGCTGTATGCTTATATCGAAGAGGTGTACGGAAAGTTTTGGAGCTTTTTATGCGGATGGGTGCAAACAATCATCTATGGCCCAGCGGTAATCGGAGCACTCGGATTATACTTTGGTTCATTATTTGCGGGGGTGTTCGGTTTTTCAAAACAGACGGAAACATGGATCGGAATTTTAGCTGTTCTTTTTCTTGCACTCATTAACATACTAGGAACACAATATGGCGGAGCTGTCCAAAGCTTGTTAACATTAGCAAAACTGCTTCCTATTTTCCTTATTATCGTGTTTGGAATGGTTCAAGGAGATGTGCCTGTGTTTGGAATGGAAAGCGAAAGCAGCCAAGCGATCAGCATAGGTACAGCTGTATTAGCGACGCTTTGGGCGTACGACGGCTGGATGAACGTCGGATTTGTGGCAGGCGAAATGAAAAATCCAGCAAAAACGTTACCAAAAGCCATTATTACTGGAATTGTCGTTGTCACGCTCTGCTACTTAGCCGTCAATATCGCGATCCTTCACGTACTTCCTGCTAGTAAAATTGTTGAACTTGGCCCGAACGCCGCAAAAGAAGCCGCGATGTTACTATTTGGTGATGTAGGCGGAAAAATGATTGCGATCGGCATTTTAATTTCTATTTTCGGTTGTTTAAATGGAAAAATTTTAACATTTCCACGTATGCCGTTTGCGATGGCAGAAGACGGACTCTTCCCTGGCGCTCGTTTCTTATCACGCGTTCACCCAACATTTCACACTCCTGTTCAAGCAACCGTTTTACAAATAGCGATCGCTGTGGCAATGATGTTAATGACCAACCCTGATCGTTTGACCGATATCGCTATTTTTAGCGTTTTCTCATTTTACGGCTTAGCATTTTACGCTGTATTTTTGTTGCGGAAAAATCAGAAGCACGATCATTCGTTATATAAAGTGCCTTTATATCCTGTAACGCCTATTGTTGCGACTGTAGGAGCAATTTACATTATTGGAAGTACCGTCATCCATCATCCGCTCGATGCTTTTCTTTCTGTGTTAATCACATTGTCGGGAATTCCTATTTATTGGAGCCTTACAACCAAACACAAAAATAAAACGGCGAAAAAAGCAAGCTAAACGAATACATACCCTCAAAACGCATTGGTTCACCGAAACAGTATTGACAACACAACGATTGAAAAAATGCAAAACCGCTAAACGGCGGCCGTTTAGCGGTTTTCTTTTTCAAAACAATGCAAATACTCTCCGTATCCTTCTTTTTAAAGTTTCGGAATCCCAACTCTCGCAATACTCTCTGCTGCTCATACGTCAGCGACCGGCCTAATTTTCGTTGCCTTTGCCCATTTGGACACTCGAGAACGACAACTTGCACATAGGCAAATAGCTGAAAAATGGCTTGCCCCGTCGGTTTCGTCAACTTACGCTTTCCCGCTCCCTTCAATGGACATTCGTTGGTAATGACTTGCCGCATCCGGTGCGGAATACTCGGTACACGACAAGCGCCGACAAAAACAGATCCCCCAACGCCAGCACCCGTTTCGGTTTCTTCACGTAAATTTTGTCCGTAAAAATAGATCCTTTAAGAAAGAGAAGTTCATCTCTACGTTCACTTACCCCTCAAGAGGGCTAAAATCTCCTTTCCGTCCATGGCTTTACCCTGTCACTCGGCCAGAACGGTCATGACGAAGACAAAACGGGAAGCACGACGTGCATGAATTTTACTAAAGAGCGCAAACGAAATCGTTCATGATGAAAGAAGTTCGGGTATAAGGCAAGGGGGATTTGATCTTTCTTACCAAGAAAAACAGACATTATTTTATCATAGCGGAGAACAGGTTTCATTTGCCAGACGAATCTGAAAACGTAATCTCACTTTATTATTTGATATAGCTGTTAGATTTAAAATAGAAAAACCTTGAAAGGCATATAGACAATCAAGGTTATTTAACACTTTTTTAATTGCTATACTTGTTTATCCAATCTATAATGTCTTGTTCTACATGTAGATATTCATCTGGACTATCTTTTAAATCAACTCCGGAAACAATTTGTAAAAGTTCCCAAACAGTTTCATCTGATATATTGGGCTCATCCTGCATTACATATTCTGAAGCCCAATCTGCTACTTCTTCTCGTGTTAGCTTTCCTAGTAAAATCATTTTTAATTTATCAATTATTTCTTCTCTTGTTGGTTGTCTCATTTTTTCACCACTTTCCAATATAATTCCCATTGCTAGTAAAAAAGAAACCTTGAAAGAGTTTTCACTCAGTCAAGGCACTCAAGAATTTAAGTCCTATTTTACTTTTACAGCTTCTTTTAATTGTTCTACTACACTTTTTAGCCATTGAATTGGAGTTAGCCCAAGAGCAGGAAAATATACTCCGTCTGCACAGTGTTGAATGTATTCATTCTTTTCATCATCTGAATACTCACTATTAATGAATTCTGTTAAAAATACGATAGCAGATTCAAGATATTCTTTACTTTCTTCTGTTAACAATTCTTGTAATGCCTCTTCAGGCGAATCTGCGTCTTGATGAAAAGTCCCAGCCAAGAACTGAAAAACTGGATCTTCTGGATTATTTTTGACTAACAAGCATCGTTCCCCCCATTCCATTATTTAGTTCGATAACCAGTTAAAATGAAATTCCCTGCTCCATCCTTCTTTAATACTATCTTAGCATTCTTCATATGTTCAACTGTCGTAGAACCTCTTTGTACCCCACGTCCAATAATTTCTGTACCCTGATAAGGCAGAACCAAAGTTGAGCTGCTTTTTGGATTACTCAACCAAGCTTGAATAATTTTTTTGTTGTTTGGATCGTTTAAAACTTCGCTAGCAACTTTCTCAGCAGTAGCTCTATCTTTAAAAGTTGATGCTCCTGTTATTTTAGGATTATCTTTTAACCGCTGCAATAACTCGGCATCCGTCTTTCCAACATGTCTGGCAATCAAATGCCCACCCCTTGCCTCATGTGCTGCTAATCCTCCACCGGGGGTAAGAGGACTAAAGTCTTTAGGCTTAACATTACCCGTACCCTTACCAACCACCTCATCCCCAGTTTTGCCAACCATGTTCATCGTAGTTTCTTTTACTTCTTCCTTAGCTTTGCTCATCCACATGCGGGGCGCCGGGCCGACTCCTGCCAAGGCTGGCTGCCATTGGACAGACGGAACGCTGGCGAGAAGGTCTTCTCATTGCTTCTTGAACGAGTGTATCGTTTAGATAATCAGCCTTAAAATAAAAAACCTTGAAAGGCTTATAGCCATTCAAGGTTATCAAAAATCATAGTTTAAACTTTCTTAAATACTTTCTATTTCAATGTCTGACTTTATTTTTAAAGCTTTATTTAATGCTTTTTTTAAAATAGTTATTAAATCTTCCCCATCACTTGTAACAAAATAGTTAGATAAGTCTGTAATTTCATCACTTATATTATCTCCCCATGGAGGTGTTTTTGAAAGGTCTTCGATATCCCAAACGACTTGTGATGGACTGTAATTTTTCAAACTTTCTTGAATTTCATCTATTTCTTTAATAACATCTTTAATATATTTATACTCAAGTTTACCATTATATAGTTTGTTTAATAAAAGAGGATACTTTGTTCCCCAACCATTTGGCTCTAAATGATAGCTTACTGTTGAAAAAAACGAATGTAAAAAATCACCATGACCAATTGGATACCAGTAATATTTTACTTTCAAACCTACAGCCAATTCTGTCACCTCACTCATTAGTTTTAAATCTAATATTTACTTTACCATTTGTTTTTTTCATTATTCTATCATACAAATCATCTAGTATTTCTTCCGATACGTTTTGTCCCCGTATATCGATAATAACAGTTTGTTTAGTACCTCTCGGCAAATCACTTAATCGTTTTTCAACTTGGGTAGAAATATTGTTTACTAATCTGCTTCTACCACTTGGGGTAGTAATTTTATAATTTTTTACCTCTATACTAAATCCTTCTCTATAAAAATCTGGTCTTGAGCTTCCTTTTGTCCCATAAGGTACTTCTTTTCCGTTTTTGAAAGATTTTTGAGCACTATATTCTGGATATTCTTTTCCTATGTCAATTTCTGATTGTCTCCAAGACGGTCTAGCATTACCCGTACCCTTACCAACCACCTCACCCCTAGTTTTGCCAATCATGTTCATCGTAGTTTCTTTTACTTCTTTCTCGGCTCCGCTCATCCATATACGGGGCTCTGGACCAATTCCCGCCAAGGCCGGCTGCCATTGGACAGATGGAACGCTGGCAAGAAGATCGTTCCATTGCTTCTTAAAATATTGCAGCGTTTTGGTAATCGGTGCCTTCACGACTTGGCGGTACACCGCTTGAAAGACAGACATCATTTTATCATAGCGGAGAACATGTTTCATTTGCGAGACCAATTTGGAAACATCTGCTGCTGTTGCTGCCTCTTTCGCTCCTTTCACCGCCGCTTTTCCGGCAATGCCTGCTCCTTTGGCTGGAGGAATGACGGTCAACAATAACATTCCTCCCGCAAGCAGGCGGTCTCCTGCCGAAATCCGTTCTCCAGTGATCGGGTCATATTCTCCAAACACTCGCTGCAAGTCATACCAGCCAAGAAGCTCTAAGCCAAATTCTTTCATGTTATCGGCAAGCGTTTGGTCTGCCTGTCTGATTGCCGCTGCCGTCCGATACAGCAGTTCCTCCGCTTCATTCAGCTTTTCTTCATATCGCTGGAGCCAATGAATCAGTTCGTCTGTAAGTTCGTGGATGGCGGCAGAGCCAATTCCGGGAATCTCCATGGCTAGAGAGGGAAGTTCCCACGAAAGCGAGGCTCGCGCACGCTGGCACGCGTCTTCCGCATCGGGGACATGCTTCGCTACCGTTTCCAGCTCTTCCGGTTTAACTCGAATCGTCGTCATTGCAGTTCCTCTATCTTTCGACGAATTTGGGCGATTTCCCTGCTGATTTCATGAAGAAGCTCGTCTGCGGTCGTATCAATACGTGCTTCAATTTGCCGCAAGTCCCCGTATATCAACTCATACGCTCCCCTCGATTCGCCCTGCCAATGCGGAACATACTCGTCATTCGCGCGGTAAAAAGAATGCGAGCCATGATGAAATTCATCCACTGCTTCCTCTACCTGCCCCTGATAGGATTGAAGGCAGCGGATCATAGCTGCATAAGCCCGGCGCTTTGCTTCTTTTTCGATGGATTCCAATAAGGATGACACCTTCATTCCCTCCCCCATTTATCCAATACTTAAATGGTAACATAAGTAAAATAAGGAGAAATCATGATATATTCCTATTTTCCAGATTACAACCAGGACTTTTTCCTTATTCATCCATTATTTCATACTAAGCATATAGAACGTTTCTTTTGGAATATAATGGTTTTACCGAATAAACTTTTTCATGCGTGGAACGATTATCGTGAAGAAGGGGATCAAAAAGCCGAAAATGAAAAATCCGGACAACCATGTCAAAGACGATGATGATATTGGTTCCTCCTCATCCAATGGTTGACGAGACGGAATAGATTGGATTGAAGTGTAAAAAACAACCGTAGTTTTTCCGCTTTGACGACCTTGGTCTTCCACGTTGCCTGACGGTACATAAGATTTGACTTTCATTTTCGATGTAATTATAATGGTTACAACGAGAGGTTGAAGCGCTTAAAAAATTTAGCAGTCACTTCTCCATTGCAGTTCATCTCTTGAAAACCGGCTCTTCAAAGAGCTCATTTTTTCGTGTCAGTTGTAACCGATTTGGTTATAACGATGTCTATTCTTGTGCGCGTTGTAACCAACTTGGTTATAACGGCATTTAATTATTGGGCACGTTGTAATCAAGATAGTTACACTTGCTCTCAAAAATTTATGAAAAGAAAGGAAGGATATTTTCAATGTCAATCGTCGTTACTGGTGCTACTGGTCAACTCGGAGGTTTAGTTATTCAACATTTACTCAAAAAAGTGCCCGCAAGTCAAATCATTGCCATCGCCCGTAATGTGGAAAAAGCCTCCGCTCTTGCCGATCAAGGAGTGGAGGTTCGTCATGGTGATTATGATGATCCGAAATCTCTTGAAAAGGCTTTTGCTGGCGCTTCCAAGCTGCTCTTTATCTCAAGTCCTGACACTGATAATACGCTCCGTATCGTTCAACATGCAAATGTCGTAAAAGCAGCCAAAGATGCAGGAGTAAAACATATTGCTTATACTGGGTATGCCTTTGCTGAGGAAGCAAAACTACCCCTTGCACACGTTCACTTAGCTACGGAATATGCCATTCGTACCACTAACATTCCATATACATTCCTACGCAATGCTTTATATACGGAATTGTTTGTGAATGAGGGTCTGCGCGCATCCGTAGAGTCTGGAGCAGTAGTTACGAATGCAGGAAGCGGAATCATAAATTCAGTAACCCGCAATGATCTTGCGTTGGCTGCCGCGACAGTTCTTACAGAGAAAGGACATGAAAATAAGACATATAACCTTGTTTCCAATCAACCTTGGAGCTTTGATGATCTTGCGCAAATTCTCTCAGAGGTTTCCGGCAAAAAAGTCGTGCACCAGTCTGTCTCATTTGAAGAAGAGAAAAATATTCTCGTAAACGCTGGTCTTCCTGAGCCTATTGCCGAACTTACAGCAGTTATCTATGACGCGGTTTCTAAAGGTGAAACGTCCAAAACGTCAGATGATCTACAAACACTTATCGGCTCCTTGACCCCTCTTAAAGAAACTGTAAAACAAGCTTTGCAAGTCTAAGGATTAAAATAAGTCGAATAAAAAAACAGGTCACCGAACCGTCTATCCGGTATGTGACCTGTTTTTTCTTTCTGTTTCCAGATAATCAACACCTTTGATTTATGACATATTGATTTATCATTATGTATTTTTTATGAATAGGTTATTTATAAAAATTTTTTTGATAAATATATAATAAGCTCACGATAATTTGGATAAGCGTTCCAAGGTAGATGGTGAACTTTTAAACAAAAGGCTTATAAAAAAGCGATTGCAATAATCCAAAAACTTGAGGAGAAGTTTTTAGTTTTACGCAAAGTTTGAGGCAGGAAATAAAAAGTAATACAATGAAAGAAAATGGCCCGGATTGCGGCGAAGCAAAGGAGGGGCAGTGTTGACTGAACAGATCGATCCAATCATTATTGAAGTGTTGACCGAAACGGTGTCCCCATATTTGATTTATTTGTTTGGATCAACGGTTGCAGGACATGTTCATCAAGACAGCGACATTGATATCGCTTTTCTCAGCGACCAAAAACAATTGGATCATTATGAACGATTTATGGTTGCGCAAGAATTGGCATCCAGACTGCACCGGGACGTCGATCTTGTGGACCTCAAACAAGCAAGCACCGTGTTTCAGGCGCAAGTGGTCAGTAACGGCAAAGTCATCTATTGTACAAATGAACAGAAAAAAGCCGAATATGAATGGAGAGCCTTGAAGATGTACGCAAAATTGAATGAAGAACGCACGGAAATCTTGCGAAACATTCATGAAAGCGGGTCGGTTTATGAAAAATGATGTCATTTTAAATAAAATTAGCGTGATCGAGCGGTGCATAAAGCGCATTCACGAAGAATATGAGAACAACCCGAAACATTTAGAAAACTACACGAAGCAAGACTCCATTATCTTAAATCTCCAGCGAGCATGTGAAGCAAGCATCGACCTGGCGATGCACATGGTCGCACAGAAAAAGCTAGGCCTCCCCCAAAACAGTCGAGACGCTTTTTCTCTTCTAGAACAGCACGAAGAGTATAAATTTTATCTGCTCTAATAGCAGAAGTAACTTTAAGATTCCCTTCTGCTACATCATCTTGGTAATTAAAATAGAGTAATCAATATCTTTAAGCTGAGACAAGCTGAGACGTAATCGCAGCAACCAGTAAATCTTTAGTGAATTGATTATAGTTGTCATTAGACAAAACAAGGACCGGTCGTTGTTTGGTTATCGATAAATTACTAAAAGGAATAGGGATAAGAAGAATATCACCTTGCTTATACATGATCCCAGACCTCGTCATCTATATCATTGTTCTAGAAATCAATACTTGTTTCACTTGCTTTACTTAAATCTTGAACAAGTTGCTTCTCTTGTTTTTTCATCAAATACTCTACAAAATCCAACACTTTTACAATTTCGCTTTCAGACATTTTCTGAATTAACTCGATTAGTTTTTCCTTAGCCGTATTCATCGTTCATTTCTCTTTTTCGAAAAATTCTCATTATTAGAGCTATATGAACTGCAATGAAGGATTCAGAATCCATTTTCTCTCACATGAACACTCGTCAATCGCTTGATTACATGAACCTCTCCCACCTACACTTCGCTTAGAGGTGGGAGACTTCTCAGTGAACATGTTAAATAGTGTTTCATTTCAGCAATACTGTCCGTCCCTATAGACCAAAATATCGCTTGACCCACAACGAATAACACCAGGTGAATGAGCGAGGATATACGATATTTTTTTGCGATATATTTCGGATCACAGTTTTGTCTCATCTGTTCATAATCTTTTTCTGTTAACAGCTCAACACCGCGCAGCTGACCGATTTTATTCCTCATCCATCGATCTAACCTGATAAAATCGGATATTCCAAAAGTACAAGCATAAATGACAAATATAGTAATAACAATGAGAAACGTTGAAATCTCCCCTGTTTGCCGACATACAAACAACCCGAGCCAAGCTTCAGCTTTCAGCAAAATACTGAGTTTTTGGTTTTCTAAAAAAATATCGAAATATGTCAAATAATAAAAGGGAGATGACAGGCAACACTTCCGCTACGATAAACAGTTCCCAATGATATGCCAGAATCGCAATCCTAAGCCCATTCTTCTTTCATCCTACTTATACTGCCCGCACTTTTCTTTGAACTTGGCGGCTTTTAACGGATTCGATTTTCAACCTGATTCATCCAGTTTAAATCCGCCTCTAAATGCAATAAAATACCGGAGATCAATAAATATTTGCTTTCGTCACCTTGAAGTAGCAACTCTGTTTTTAATTTGGTCAATTCCATCACTTCTTTAATCACCATCGCTTTTTGCTGTTCAAGCATTTTCTTTTCCTGGGCAAAATTAATCTTGCGGGCACAGCTCCATTTAAAGAAAAAATCTTCTTTTGTCGTGGTGTAAGGCACCGGTTCCAGCAACCATTTTTCCAACTCATCTTTACCTTTTGGTGTTAACTCGTATAATTTTCTTTCCTGGTCGTCCATTCCTGCGGACGAGACAAGTTGATCACGAATCAGGCGATCAAGCGTAGTATAGATCTGACCGGGATTAATTTTGCCTTTAATGCCAAGAAGGGAATCCAATTCTAATTTCAATTCGTATCCGTGATGTTTTTTTTGGTATAACAATGTCAAAATTCCATATTTAACTGACAAGTTGTCAACCTTCTTTCAGTGATGATTGGATATCCATTTTGCTGGCACTTTTGCTGGCCATCCAGGCGGCGCATAGACTCAACGCAACACCGGATATCACTGCCACTATCATATTGCTATATGGCAGCCGGAAAGACATAAATCCGTCCATGAGTTCAGACTGACTTGTTACATAGATTAAAATCAACCCAGCTGCTATTCCTCCGATAACTCCGGATAACCCAACGAGCAAGCCTTCGGCGATAATCATATTTCTAACCTGTTGTTTAGTAAACCCAAGAGCACGCATCGTTCCGATCTCGGAAACGCGTTCCAGCGTGTTCATCAAAAGGGTGTTGGCTGTGCCGATACTGGCTAACCCGATGATCATAAACAGCAACATCAAGATCAGTTCATTCATACCGGAAATTGTTGAAGTAGTGGACTCAATTTCATCTTCAACCGTTTGAACCTTTGACAGATGATCGCGGAAATCAGACCATACCCTGTCTCGGATGGAACTGGCCGCTTCGCTGTTAACAGTAAGCAGCAAATCAAAGCTTTTTGTCCATCCAAATTCCTCCTTGAGACGTTCCTCATCCATAAACGCGACATAACCGGAATAATGCGATGTTTTTACAACTCCAATCACCTCATAAGATTGTTCACCGTTTGGCGTGTTCATCCGAATGCTCTGCCCAATCTCCCCGCCCCATTCATCAAACGCACGTTCTCCAAGCAGCACAGCATTTTGCTGTTTTAACCGGTTATACAGTTTTTTCTCATTTTGATCGGCAAATAACGACGGACTATCTTCACTTACGGCAAAAACAGAAAATTGTCTGCTTGTGCCGTCAACCGTTTTCCACGTAATCGGGGTCGCTTCCATTAATGGCTCAACGCCTGCAACTCCATCATAAGAACGCAATTTCGTTATATCTTCAGCAGACCAAGGCACTTCAGACGTAAGTCTTATATCCCCCCCATACGTATTCCTGATTTCTTGCTCATATCCTTCCGGAGCTGATTCCACCACCGCGCCAAGCAATAAAATAACCGAAATACCGATGCCGAGTATCGCGGCCGTATTTGCATTGCGATTGATTTGTTGAAAGAGGTTTTTGGCAGCCAAACTCCCCGCATAATGAAAAAGAATATTTAAAGCGGGTTTTATTATTTTGCTTAAACCGGCCAACAGCAAAGGAAACAAAAGAATGACACCTGACAAGACGGCTGCATAAGTTACAGAGTGGTCGATAAACACAAAGCATAGAAGCGCCACGCCAACTACAGCTCTAATCAGCGAAGGTCTTGATGATCCCTTCGATTGGCTGGCCATTTTTAACGTCAATAAAATCGATGTTCTGCCTGCATGGTAAATAGGGAAAAGCGAAAACAGGACAGGGAACAGCACTCCAACAATCACCGCCATAATCGCCGGCAATCTCCAATTTAAAGTATAAACTATATCAAATTGGAGCATGCTGAGCAGTTCCTGCATAAACAGATCACCGAGCCATATACCAAGCGGAACACCGATGGCTGTACCGATCAATGACAAAAGTACGATTTCAATGAGCACAAGCTTAGACACAGAACGTTGTGTGTAACCGAAGCTTTTCATTATAGCAAATTCTTTTTTTCTTTCGATCACGCTTGTATAAATTGTGTTAAAGACGATAAAACCGCTGACTAACATCGATAAACCGGCAACAATATAAAAGAAGGTATAGAGGCCGCTAATATCGTTGTTCTGAAGGTCATCTGCTACAACAGGCTGTATGAACACACCTGACCCACGGAACTGCTGCTGTAAGGAATGAAAGAGGTCCTTGCCATCGCCGTTGACCTGAAACCGCATATAAGAAATCTCATCATGTTTGCCTGCCCACTCTCTTAACATATCGAGTGGAGCTATAATACGAAAACTGGTTGATTCGGCACTGTCCCAATCACTAGGACTTGCAAGCAGCTGCGTATACTCGACAATAGCAGACACTTTTGCCTCTCCCAAACCTTCAAACCGAACCGTATCTCCAACCTTTCTTCCTAAAAGGGTTGCAACAGTTTTCGGCAATATGACCCCTTCATTATCCAAACTGCCTTCAATCACAGGAAGCACCAGTAACGGACTGTTTTGGTCACTGACTCCGATAATTCGTATAGATCGCTGACTTAGAGAGTGAGCGTCTTCAAGTTCAAAGAACGCTTGCTTTTGGAGAACAAGCAGCATATTCGTAACATGAGGATTATCTTGAACAGGCGCAATCATTTTTTCCGGATAAGTATGCTTATCGCTTAAAACCCAATAATCTGCATTGGCTACATACATATCCGTGTAGTAATTAAAAACGTCTCTAGTTGTTTTATCGGCTACCAGCATAGAGGTTATAAAAGATGTTCCCAGTATAATCGCAAACAAGGTTAAAAAAAAACGTTTTTTGTTATGAGTGATATTACGCCATGAAATTCGCCAAATATTTAGCATAGTCGCCCTCCTCCCTCGATACCACCTGATCGATGCCTCCGTCCCTGAAAAGAATAATCCGATCCGCAAATCCGGCTGCAAAAATATCATGGGTAACCATCACGATCGTTTGTCTGTTTTCACGATGGAAGGCTGATAATAGCCGCAGAATTTCTTCTGCATTGGCTCTGTCCAAATTCCCTGTCGGTTCATCAGCTAATAAAACAGTCGGGTTATTCACGAGTGCCCTGGCGATAGCAACACGCTGCTGTTGACCGCCACTGAGCAAATTGGCGCGTTTGCGATGAAGTCCTTCCAACCCTACGGCCTGAATCAATTCATGGATCACCCGACTCTTCTCCTTTGTCAGTTTGCCGTCAGCATGAAGAGGAAACGCGATATTTTCTTCTACAGTTAAAGTCGGAAGCAGTTGATAATTTTGAAAAACGAACCCCAGTTTTTGTCTCCGGAATATCGTTCTTTCTTTTTCGCTCATCTTATTTAAATATTTCCCGTCAATTTGTATATCTCCAGCGGTCGGTACGTCAAGTCCTCCCATTAGTTGCAGCAAAGTGCTTTTTCCGGAGCCACTGGGTCCCATTATCGCTACAAATTCGCCTTCTTTAATATTCAAATCTACGCCTTTCAACACCTGTGTTCTCTCTTGCCCCTGCAAAAATTCTTTAGTTAGATTGCTAACTTTAATCATAGCGTTCCCTCCATTATTTATCCCTTCTTTTATATATTTAGTATACACTATATAAAAGAGGGTATATTGAATTTATAATTATTTTTTGGTTTCCAAAACCAAAACGATGTATACTTAGTATATACTATTTTAGATATATGATCAAATTCAAATTTATGTGTAACTTTATTCTCGGTCAAAGAATGAGTTGACGGCCTGACAAGGAGCCTCTTACGGGGCACAAATGTCTATATAGATTCAGATTAATTTTCCGACATAACCACCTGTCCGATGCGTTGGAGCACTCTTTCTGGAAATTCAGAAAGGTACTCCAAAAACGAAACAATCGATTCTCTCAACTCCTTTCGAGTGGGATGGAACCGATTGGCAATGACACTTTCTTTCAGCCAGCCCCAAATTCGTTCAACTAAATTTAAATTCGGCGAATAAGGGGGTAAGAATACAAAAGTTAACTGCTCTTCACGCTCCTGTAAAAAAGGCTGAAGAACTTTGGCATGATGAATTTTTGCGTTATCCAAGACCATCACGACATGTTGATCTGGATACTGGTCCAATGTGTATTGAAGAAACTGCAGAAAAGCCTGTGCGTTACATTGGTCCGTTTCCATACAGAGAAATTCACCCGTTTCGATATTCACGCCACCTAATAAGCTAACCGTTGCGTGGTGTCCATACGTAGGGATTTGTTTTTGACGCCCTTTGACACTCCATGTGGTACGAAGAGCTTGGTAATCGCGAATATGACTCTCATCTTCATAGATTATGACTGTGTTGTCGGACAAGTTTTTTTTATGAGTTCTATTTCCTGTTGAAACTCTTTTTGTTTTGAGGATTCGCCCGTTTGAGGGTATACGTAGGGTGTGTATAGCGAAATCCCCATCGATGGAGCATATCACAAATCCCACCGCGAGACATGGTGACAGAAAATTTCTCTTCTAATACATGTTGAATGATTCGTGTATTCCAGCTGGTTTCGATGCCATATCCTTCATCGGCAGGGGTGCTTTCTTCCAACATCTTTCTTAATTCGCGTTCTTCGTCTGGAGACAGATACGGCTTTCTACCGGGAGCATAATGGCGTTCTAATAGCGCATCCATACCACCTTGATTAAACTTTTGAACATAAATCGAAACGGTTTCACGATGGATGTTCAAAAGCTCAGCGACTTGGATTCCTAAGTAGCCTTGCATAATGAGACGAATCACCGCTATTCGTTTCGCCATGTTCGCATTTTTCATTCGGCGTTCCTGTTCTTGAAGACGTTCGATGGTCCAACCATGATTGTTCGTAATTTGTAATCCTTTTTTCTTCATCATTCATCCGCTCCTTTGATTCATCTGTTTAGGAGCAGTATAGACAAGAATAGGCATTGGTTAAACATGTCGGAATTTCAAACTGAATTTATATATGTACCTTTCTGCAGCTGTTCCGTCAGTATTACAATACGCAATCATCGCAGGCACTACCAACCTATTTTTTCTAATATTTATAGATTCGAATATTTTTCAACATAATAGCTGTCTCCTCCTAATTAATTTTCGAGATATTTAGTGAATTGTGATAAAACTTTTTAGTATAAACAAGTCAACCAAATGATCTAAAAAAAGATTTTAACTTTGTGAAATCATTCGCTATATTTCTTCGCTTTTAATATTTTTCATCATGTAATCGAACTCACACCCTTTTCGTCATTTCTAACAAAAAATTTCCTAAATTTATGAAAAGTCCTTGTATAGGAAAAGAGCGAAACCCTTGATAGAAAAGGATTTCGCTCTTATTCACGATTTAGTAAAAATAATTGTTATGCCATATACTCTTCTTTCTTAATGATGATGACTATGTCTTTCTTTGGATGGATTGGTAATGACAAATCCCTCTTTAGGTACATAAAAATATTGAATCCAAACACCATCTAAGAAATCTTCCCGTTTATCTAACAGAACGTCAATGTCTTTGTCTGTTTTCACGATTTCATCGTGTTCAGTCGGGGTATCAAGTTTTATATCATAATGAGCGTGATCCCCATGTTTTACTGTAACGTATACACGAATCATTTTCCCTTCCGCTTCTTCACTATTCAACATCCGTTTTAATACTTTAGCTGCATTTCGATTGATTTTACACTTCATGGCACACTTCTCCTATTCTTATTTTTTCTCCATTATTATCTATTATCCCACGATTTTCGAAAAAATAAAAAATCTTGCCTGTACGTGCGGAATTTCGAATGATATATAAAAACGGAGTTAATATAGTTTTTCATGGACACATCATAGTTAATAAAGAGGAATATTCCTGTGACCACACGAAGACCAAGGATCTTTCTTTGCAAAGAGAGCATAAACTATCTAAAAATATTGACATTTCAATTTTTCTCTGCTAAATTATTTTCAAATAATAAAAATCAATGACGAGAAGAGTAAGATAGGAGCCCTGTTCTACAGAGAGTCGGCGTTTGGTGAAAGCCGATGTCAGGCCTTATCCGAAGATCATCTCTGAGATGCAAAGCTGAACCATAGTAAGCTTTGACGGGTTGTCCACCGTTACAATGGAATGCGTATGATTGTACGTGACTGAGAGCCGCATGCTTTTTTAATGATATATGCGGAAGAAGGGTGGTAACGCGGGCACAAACCCGTCCCTATATGTAGGGACGGGTTTTTATATATTCTAAGCAATAAAGGAGAGATTACTTTGAAAAAATTAGACACCTTATCTATTGGATTGATGTTATTTTCGATGTTTTTTGGCGCAGGAAACCTAATCTTCCCACCATTTTTAGGTGCTGAATCCGGTACTTCCTACTGGCTGGCCATGTCAGGATTTATCATTACCGGCGTTGGCCTGCCATTTGTAGTGCTGTTTGCTGTTTCCCTCGTAAAGGGCGGTGTTCAAACGATCGGGAATCGTGTTCATCCGGTATTCAGTACAGTCTTTATGGTTATCATTTATTTATGTATCGGACCCTTCTTGGCCATTCCAAGAAATGCAACTGTTGCGTATGAAATGAGCATTACTCCTTTCCTTAGCGAATCGTGGAGGAACTCATCTTTGTCCTTAGTTTTATATACGGTTATTTTCTTTTCCCTTGTCTATGCGATAAGCTTAAACCCTTCCAAAATGGAAAAATACATGGGACGTTGGATCACTCCGATCTTGCTTTTATCGATGGTTATCTTGTGTGCAGTTGGATTTGTTAAGCTGGATGCACCGCTCCAATCGCCAGCAGAAGCCTATCAAACCGGAGCATTTTTTAAAGGTTTCATTGAAGGATATAACACAATGGATGCCCTAGCCTCCTTGGCCTTTGGAATTGTCATTCTCACCTCCATTCAACAAAGAGGAGTACGAGACAGTAAGAAATTAACAGAATATACTTTGAAAGCCGGTATGATTGCAGGGGGATTGCTTGCACTAGTATACGTCAGTCTTGGATTTATTGGAGGAAAAATGGCTGCGAACGGATCGTTTGAAAACGGCGCGGATATTCTGTCCTCTGCTTCAACGCTTTTATTGGGACAAAGCGGCACAGCTTTGCTTGGTTTCATTTTTACGTTAGCTTGTTTCACAACAGTGGTGGGATTAACAACAGCCTGCGGCCAATATTTTTCAAATCTCATTCCAAAAGCAAGTTATAAATCAGTAGTATTCGCCGTTACTCTAGCAGGCTTCACTCTTTCAAACTTAGGATTAAACCAAATACTTAAAGTATCAGTGCCATTCCTTGTCACGGCGTATCCATTAACAATTGTATTAATCACACTTACCTTTTTTAACCGTTTCTTTAAGAATTCGAAAAAAGTATACAGAAGCGCCATGTTATTTACTGGAGTATTTGCCATGATTGGCGGATTAAATGCATTTGCTTTGGACTTTGGCCCGCTTCAAACGATAAGAGATATTCTCCCGCTTTCATCCGTTGGGTTAGAATGGATCGTGCCGGCACTTGTCGGTACAGGTATAGGAATCGTTTTAAGCAAATTCAGCAAGAAACAGGATGTACCAGAACAAGTTGATGTAAAAGTTTCGTAATTTATTAGAAAAGCATAAGCGCCTTGTTTCCCCCCAACAAACATAAGACGGATTCTGCGGGAAATCCTTGAAAAACCGCTCTTTCCTTCATGCGAGGAGTCGCTTCTGAAGCGCTCCTTGTCCCGATTTCCGCAAGGAACCGTCTTATGACCCAAACATTTTGAAAAATCATAGAAATAAATTAGTTTAAAGTCATAATGAGAAAAGAAAAGGAATCAGAGCGGTTTAAACCTAATTTCCTCGCATTAACCGAATTATACTGTCTACTTTTGGGATCGCGATGCACAGGCACCTATACATGTATTCTCCCCCCCTTATTCGCCAAATTTAAACTTAGTTGAACGAACTTAGGGCTGGCTGCCAATCGGTTTCCCAATCGAAAAGAGTTGTGAGAATCGATTGTTTCGTTCTTGGAGTACCTCGCTCAATTTCCATAAAAAAGTGCTTCAACGCATTGGACAGGTAGTTATGTCGGAAAATTAATCTGAATCTATATAGAAAAGAATATTACATTGCGCTCATTAAGGCATACACATACAACTTTGCCGTTACAACAAAATGTTCATATGAAAGTCGTTTCGGAACAGTTAGGACATACGAGTATCAAAATGACAATGAATACTTACTCTCATTTGCTTCCAACCATACAAGAAACAGCAGCCGAAAATTTGAGCAATTGTTTGAGGAGGAATAAAGTTTCAAATCAATCACTTCAAAAAACACACTAAATCAACAAACACACCAAAAATAACGAAGCCACCCAGAAAAAAACCCTTGAAGCCTTGTGGTTCAGGGGATTTAGCTTGATGATTCCGACTGGGCTCGAACCAGCGACCTCTACCCTGTCAAGGTGAAACAGGAGATTTTCTGAATTTTATTTGAGAAAGATAAGACCTTTAACATTTAAAAAACGTTGATATATCAAGGTTTTGCTAATTGGAACATTCGTTAGGTTATACCGAATTAATCGAATGGCACCATTTGGGCACCAAACTCGGCACCACTTAAGGCACCAACAAAAAGTCCTCTAAAGGTTAGATGTGACAGGCTTTCTAAGCACATTAAAAATATTGGAGGGCTTAATAAAATGGATTCTACTAACCGTAAGGAAATGCTTGAATATCTAATTGGATTAATTCGACATCAGAAATATCACATTGAAAGAGAATCGAAATATGTTTCTGAATTAGCTGATTTAGTTATTAGCGAATTACAACATATAAAGAATTTAGCACAAGATACGAGAGCTGGTCACATTGCCAGCCCTAATATCAATAAAATTTTTTATACGCTACAACAAATATCTGATAAATATCAATCCATTAATTGTAGAAAACAGAACATACGATATTTTAGAGACGAAATTGTGAGATTTAAGGGATGGTATAGAGAGGAATGGGAGTAGTTTACCGAACCGCTCAATTACTTTGGGCGGTTTTTATTGTTGATAAGAATCCTGTCCATGTTAGTCTAATTAAAATATGTGTATAAATTTACAAGAATATCGATTTCTTTAATATTCTGGATTATAATGTTGGTGTAAATATTTAGAAATATTTAATTTTAGGGTGATTTTTATGAGGCAGCATACAGAGCAGCAATTTTTTAAATTGAGTGTTAGTCCTAAGAATAAAAGAGTAAATTTTTCTCAATCGTATGAAAACTTACTACATAATAAAGAAAATCATACCCCTGTTTTATTTAGAACTAATTCAGAAGATTCTATCTTAGGCTACATTCCGTTACGCTCAGATGACCTAAAGGACTATTCCATTCAAGTAAAGATTGTGAAGTCTTCTTACATAAAAAGTAAACGGGATAAAAGAATAACGGCTTTAAAAGAAAGAGTTGATGACATAGTATCTGATAATTATTTGTTTGTAACAAATTATCTCGAATTGTTAAAAATATTTGATGCGTTATCATTCAAAGAAAAAAGAAGAGTGATTCAAAAACTAGTGCAAATGTTCAAAATTGATAAGGAGAGTAGTGAGTTTCCTTCTAATGTAGTAAATAATGAGGAAAGTAAAAATAAACAATCCTCAAATACAAAAAAGACACGAGTTACTAATAGGAAAGTACTCACAGATGAAGAAAGAAAAAAGGAATTAATGAAGAGAGCATTTATTGAAGCGGACCAATTTTATAGAGGATATAATTCACATATGGATTTTTATCCACCGAAGAATGAGTACTTTGCAGGAACGGGATCTAATATGTATAGAAGAAATGAAAAATAAACAAATATTCCGAAACTAATCTTAAGATTGATAATATTTATTAGTTAGAATGTCCGCAATATTTGATATTGAATTAAGAAATAAAGGGGGCTACGCATAAATTATGCCCCCTCTTTCAATCTCTCCGAAAAATTTCTTCATGCTACTCATTAACTTGGTCCTCTTCCAAAAAACTTGTACAAGATTTACTAAATTCGATGGGCCAAAATACAGATACATCTGTTCTTTATATAAATCTAACTCAAAAAATTCACATCGACAGTACAACGTTTGTCAATCGTAAGTCAAACACAAGTCTCATTTTTTATTTTTAATTATTATCGTATAGCACCGCTAAACTGCAAGATGTTATGGCGCAATACTGCATCTAATATAACGATACATATCGCTTAGGCACAAGAAAAAATCACCGTTTAGACGTTGAACAGCAGTTCATTCGAAAATAAGGTATTTCAGCTATCCATCAACAATAAGTTTTCACCCCTAAATCGAATGGTTGAAAAGTTAAATAAAGAACTAAAGCTATTGCCTTAGGCGCCGTCTTCGGATGGCGTTTTTATTTTATGCTGAATAATAGACTCAATTGTTAAAAGTTATTCACTAAGCACAACTAAATAAAACCCAATTATGTTTAAGTTCCTCTATAATTTTCTTCAAAGTAAATTATAAAGTCTTTAAATTCCCAATCTTCCAATGTTATAATATGTGTAAAAACTAAATTATAGAAAATATTAGAAATTATCTTGTTTATTGTTATAGGAGGAAAATAATGAGTGGTAATACTTTAGACTGGAATAAGGTTGCAGTAGATTTAGTTCAAAAAAATTTAGATAGACTAATTACGGGGATTTATAAGGTTAGTACAGACCAGTATAAGCAACTACAGATCAGAACACGAAAAGCATTCGAAACCTACTTGGTAAAAGCTATAGAAAAATATAGTAAAGTTAGAACACTTATAAATAGGTCAGAGCCAGTTAACCTCTATGATTTTTATGTCGATATTGATTTAGTATTTAATGGTTCTGTAATTGATACGAAAAATATAGATCGTTTACTTAACATTAATAAAAATTTAATGATTTTAGGAAGTGGAGGTACTGGGAAATCCACCTTATTTAAGCATTTATTTTTAAACGCCATAGAAACAACCAGTAAGATTCCAATTTTTGTTCAACTACGTAATATAAATGAGAATAACTTTAGTTTAGAAGATTGTATATATGAATCACTCAGTACCTTAGGTTTTTGTCTAGAAAAAGAATATTTTATTCGTTCCTTAGACAAAGTTGATTATATTTTCCTTTTGGACGGTTTTGATGAAGTAGATGATGATAAAAAGCCTAAGTTGATAACAGAAATTATTAATATGACTACTAAATATAGCAACAACTATGTTTTAGTATCATCTAGAAATTTTGATAACTTTTCCATGGGCTGGGATAACTTCTTTGAACTTAAAATGGTACCATTAAATAAAGATAAAGCTATAGAACTTATTGAAAAAATTAGGTTTGAAGAAGAGGTTAAGGAAAAATTCAAAAAGCAATTGTCAGAAAAATTATTTGAGCAGCATGAATCCTTCTGTTCCAATCCTTTACTTTTAACTCTTATGCTAATGACATTCGATGAATTTTCTGAAATACCTGATAAGATTCATATCTTTTATGGACAAGCTTTTGATGTCCTATACCACAGACATGACGCACTTAAACCTGGCTTTAAAAGACCTAGAAAAACAAAATTAGCTTCTGATGAATTTAGAAGGGTTATTGAGGCTATCTCGGCTTTTAGCTACCTTGAAAAGGTTATTTCCTTTGATAATGATAAACTTATTGAATACATAAACAAAGCAAAAAAGTTAGAAAGTTTAAATTTTGAAGCAACTGATTATAAGTCCGACCTAGTTGAAGCAGTGTGTATATTATTGTTAGACGGTCTGAAGTACACATATCAACATCGCTCATTTCAGGAGTACTTTACAGCAAGGTTTGTCTCCAGGCAGACGGATGAACTACAGACCACACTCTTACATAGACTTTTTAAAGAGAGACGATCTGTACAAGACAAGGTATTAGATTTAATTTTTGACATGGATAAATACAAGATGGAGAAAAATATTATTGTCCCAACTCTAAGGCAAGTAAGGGATTTATCTAGAGCGAGCACTGAAAAAAAATTCTACCTAAATTTTTTACAAAATTACTATAAATTACTAGAAATGCATTTTTTTGTACGAAAAGATGGGCGTATAGTGGTATTCCCGCACTTTATTTCTTTAGAAAATAACTTAGTAACCAGGATTATTAATTTTGTAGTAGAGAAGTACATGAATGTTGATTTTCGTAATTATCGTTTTAAAGCTATATTTGATAGTGTAGAAGATGCGTTTAACGAATTAAAAATTGGAACGATTTGTACAAATAAAACTGTAGATGACATTAAAACTAATCTCAACGAGAAAATCAAACATAGGAAACCTCCACGTTATATAATAGTAACAGCTAATTATTTAGAAAATGAGGAGTCTCACGACCTCATAATGGAATTAAGTTCTCACATAAAATTTGCTGTTAATTCTGCATTAACTATCTTAGACCAAATAGAAAGAGAGCATGAAGAAAGATATTCACTGGAAGAATTATTTCAAGTAGGAAAGTAAATATGAGATATACTATGATAAAGTCAATAGCAGAAAGCTGTCCCAGTGACAGCTTTTTTATATGAGTTTCTATAGAACGAAATAAATGTATGACATATATAACACAATACAAACCTTATTAGATTCCATAGGTGCATATTAAAAGTATGCATTCCAAATATATATTTTACCATTTTTAGGAATATAGTATACCTTACTTAAATTCCAAATATATCAATAATCTCACACAAACTCTCATTGTCAGACAATCGGATTCTCCTCAATGCTTTTGAAATCGACGGCTGTTTCATCTAAACAATGTCGAAGCTTCGGTTTTTAACCATACGTTTATTTATTATTAGGAGTAGTGCGATATCACATATAGGCTTTTTCTTGTGTTAGAGTGGCTCCTCCCTTCCTCCTATTCAAACCTCAATAATGGTTGAACATTCTCCAGACATCTTAAATAGATTGTAAACATTATCAATAAACTACTCCTAATCAGTCATTGTACCATCAATCTACGCAACTTAATATAGAAAAGTTCACATTCATTTCGTTTATATTATTGACCAGACATCATTTTCGATGAGACGCTACATCTAACTTCTGGATGTATATTAACCTCTGAACAGAGCCCCCTGAGGTTTTCGGAAGTGACGTTTCCTGATAGACATTATTAAGTGTTTCTACCGCTAAGCTAACCCTATACCTAATTTTTTAAGTTTGGCCTCACTACAAAGTCCCCTTACAATTGTATTGAATTACGAAAGGGGAATATACGATGCCTAGCTTTCAATACGGTATAACAACGATAGAATATACACTGGAGTACGTTCCAAACAAAAAGGATGTTACGATTTCTGTAGAGTGGCTTGATGGGGTCAAAGTGGTTGTCCTAGAGAATATAGAAAGGCTTTGGTTTAACAATACCTTTGACCGCTTTCCCTATCGTTTTCTCGCTAACATCGTATTTCTTAGCAAGATCACGATGTGTCCATTTTCTCGTTGCGTATTGTTCACGAATCTCTTGAACTTGTTCCTCTGTCAGCTTTCTAAACTTACATTGTTTTCGTTCCATTTTCATATCCTCCCTACGCTTTTTTTGATGTCTCTACCTAAGTAATCCGCCCCCTAATAGATATTTGTAACGGGTAAAATAAAAAAAGAGAGCTGCATAATGCAACTCCCTTCTATGAATAGATAGGAGAAACATAGTTTCATTAAGACCTTTATTAATGGCTTGGAACTGTCATTGTTCCTTCATTAAGTTTATTTATAATTTCCATGACTCGAAATTATCATTTCATTATCTTGATTCGTCTTATTTTTTTCCATACTATATGTCTTATACATCCACATCTTCAATTGTCATTTGGTATTCTTGTTTCATCTTTTCAATACGACTCAGCTCTTCAGCAAACGCCTGTTGAAACTTTTGCTTAAAATCGTTATGGTCTTCAGAAAGTTTCATAACTTTAATCAAACCTTTTAAATGACTCCTTAAGAACGGAATACCTTTTTCTTCTGATAAATATTGATGAATACGGTATTTTCTTCGTTTGCGTCCTGTTTCTTCGTTATAAATAAGCGGATTTATCTCATCTAACTTCTCCCAAACATGAGGTGGTAACATATCGTACACATACTTTTTTGTAAAAGCTGCAAAGAATCTAGGACGTCTACTTGACGTTGGATCGTATTCGTAGTCATAGAGTCGAAATATTTCTTTAAAGTATTCTCGATCAAATTCTTTCGTATATGGACGTAGTTCTTCTGCTATAAATTGAGACAATAAAATTTGTAATTCATCTTTCCCTCTAACATCCTGATAGTTAGTTGCTTCATCAATTAAAGCAGTAATTCCTACTTTCGCTAACGAACGCAACAAAATTTTTGCTTTCGCCAGAACATGTTTTTGACTTGGAACAATTTGATTTCTGTATTCTGCTTCCATGTAAAGATCGCAAATGAGCGGAATAGCGTTTGCGTCATAATACATACCTGTTGATCCGTTAAACCGAGCAACTTCAATAGGAGAAATAGTAGCTATTTGGTCTGGATACAACTCCATGAAAAGAGTTGCAATGTTATTAGCTCCAATAATAGGTGGAAAACCCTCTTGTCTATACTCTCCTTTTCTTGATCGGTCAAGTGCTGCAAATAAACTTGTATCTTTTATAACCCTTCGTCCGTCATTCAATACGGAACATTCTATAGCTGTTTCACCTATATAAAAAACAGAATCAGCTACAACAGCTCTTGGCAGATCCACAAAATTTTTGAGCAATAATTCGTTTTTGTACTTTTGTACTAATTCTTGTTGAGATTTATTGAAATACATATCTCCATTTTCTTCAATAGCCGCATAAATTTTTTCTTCTCCTACTTTGAAATAACCAACCCTTTGTGCATAAGGCATCTTTAAACACTTTTCAACATATCCCCGTTTTATTTCGTGCATGACACATCCCCCTCTTACTTGGTCCAACTTTTTATTAAAATTTGTTAAATGCTGGACCGTATGTTCCTTATTTTATCACAGATGTGTTTCTTGGTACACAATATTTTTGAAAATTTTAAATATTAGGACCTTAATATTGGGAATAACGTCAACAAAGGCTTAATTTATAAACACAATCATTAGAACATACCCATTCCAATATTATTTAATACAAGAATGCAGGCATATATTCGCATATCACTAGGCGTACATCTATATAAAAGGCGGGGCTTCTCTTGCAAAGGAGTGGCTAGGGTTAGGGGTATATTCATATAGATGAAATCTTGCATCTTTCTATATAGGTTAGAAATCATTTGACCTTCTATTTCCGCATCGCTAAAATAAAATACAATCAAAGTAACAAAGGAGTATGTATTTATATGCCTAGCTTTCAATATGGCAAGACAACGATAGATTATGCAGTAGAGTACAAGCCAGAGAAGCGGGACGTAACAATATCTGTTGAGTGGTTAGAGGGAGTAAAGGTAGTAGCTCCTGAGGGGATAGAGGATACACTTTTAAATTCTATCCTTTATAAAAAAGCTCCATGGATTATTGATAAATGGCAGGCATTGAATCAAATTTCCGATCCCCCCGCTCCGAAGGAATTTGTGAGTGGAGAAAAATTTGCCTATCTAGGGCGTAACTATCGATTAAAAGTATATAAAAGTGAAGAAGTTATAGGGCCAGAACTTATGTTTAAACAAGGTAAATTTATTGCCACGGTGCCACCGCATTTAACAGAAGAAGAAAGAATCTCATTTTTCCAACAAGCGTTCAAAGATTGGTATATTCTGTACGGAGAAATGAAACTACAAGAACGTTTAAAAATTTATTGCCCTAAAATGGGAGTAACCCCTACTAAAATTAAATTAAAAGAACAAAAAATGCGCTGGGGAACATGTACGAACGAAGGAGCCATATATTTAAACTGGAGAATTATGATGGCACCCGTGCCGATTATCGATTATTTGTTAGTACATGAATTAGCACATATTAAATATCTAAACCACTCCAATGATTTTTGGCATTTTGTTAAATCTGTGATGTCGGACTATGAACAAAGAAAAGAATGGTTGCGTGTAAACGGTCCAACTTTAACTTTATAGACATAGAAAAGAGCCTTACTGTGAAGTAATGGCTCTTTTGCATATTATTCTGGAATATATATTTTTTGCAGCGGCAACAATGATCTGGTTTCATTCGGCATTTTATCGTACCATTGAACAATTAAGTTTACTAACTCTTCTAAATCAATGAGCTTGACGTTATGTTGTTTTCCGATATTTTCAGCAGCTGTTGTAAATCCCCCAGTTGATACAAATAAACTATTCGCATCGATTGGATGAGCTCCTAACAGTTGTTGAATCTCAGGACCTGATGAAGAGGATTTTCGATGCTTTACCTGCACCTTAATAATCGGCTTTTCAAAACCAAACGCATCTTTATGAGCTAAAATATCGACTCCCCCGTCAGGTCCTTTTTTACTTACTTTCACATTATAGCCCATAGCTTGCAACAATCCAGCGACTAGCTCCTGCATTTGCCATGGATCTAATTTATCAACTTTATCTTGAATCATCGTCAATGCTTTTTGAACAAAGTCTTCTTTAATAACTTCATCTTCATTGTCTTCTGGTTCACTTACTACAGGCTCTTTACCTACTAATAATCTTTCTAATTCCTCTCCCCAATCATCTACACGAAAAACAGTTAGAGTAGATCCAAGGGAGTTTTTGGCGCCTTGTGATAATTGATCACGTGGAATTTGTTTCTTTTCCCATTTTACATGTATTACATTTGGATAATATTCATCTACAATAGTTTCATCATGTTCATGCTCCTTAGTAACTGTTCCTATTAAATATTCACGTTTGTCTTTAGCATATGTAATGATTCTATCTCCTACTTTAATTTCACGGCTAAATCTCCATACTTGACTTGCCCAAGTAACTCGCGTAGCAGGTTTTTCTTCCTCATAAATTTCATGGGATTTCTGAATCAAAGCTTCTCTAGTCGAATAGCTTTTCGGATTTCCGAAGTCCGCCCATCCTATTGAAGCAACACCTTTTTGTTTCCAAATTGGAATAAGTTCATTATGATCTCCCGCACGTACCATCCACCATTTCATTATTACTCCCATCCTTTATAAAAAATTGGAGAGTAAACAATACTCTCCGCTTTACTTTTTATAATGAACCATCGCTAATGACATAATCTGTTGTGTTATGTTTTCTAACTGATCTTTAGGGATAACACTTGCACGCAACTGCTTTTTAATTTTCTTCCGCATTTCCCGTTTTACATCTTCTTTATTTATCCAATCAATGACTTGGCTTTCCTCGGCGATAATGTCTGTTACAAGATGTGTCAGCGCATCGATCGCATCTTTATGTTCTTCGTCTGGAAGAAGCTGTTGAAATAATTGATAGAACGGATATTGTTCTCGTGTAAAGCCAAGTTTTTGTGCTTGTTGGTTGACGTTGCGCATATCGTTGACCATGCTGCGTAGCTTTTCTACTAATTCCGCAATGTCCATCATTTTTTTCCTTCTAGCTTCGATTAATTGTTCGAGCTTTTCTTTTAACGATGTGTAGTAAACAGGGTTTTCTTCCAACTTTACTTTAATTTCATGGCGAATTGCATGTTCCATCTCCGCCGCTTGTGCCTCTTTTGAAGGTGCTTTTTCAAGCCGTTCATCAAACTTACTGGACAAAATATCAATTGGTTCATGGATTACTTCTACAGACTCCGCATATAGATGCTCCGCGATTAATTGTTTGACCTTTTCGCCACACTCGGAAATGTCCATTTGCTCATCACGATATAACGATTTTGCCATTTGCCGTATTTTACCTAAAAACTTTAAATCTTCTACATATGGAGAAGCGACAGGATTCGGTAAAATCATATCCATTCGCTTAGAAAACTCTTTGAACGCTTTTTCAAACTCATGTCGCACGTCTTCAGGCTCTAATACTTGAACGCACGCATCGGCATCGCTTCGGTTAATATAGTCAAAAAAGCTCATCGCTTTTCGGTGGGCTTGTTTTAACTTTGGTAACTCACTTTCAATCGGCAATAGCGCTCCTTGAATATCTTGTTTAGAGAAAATCGCTAGAGCCTTCTCTAAAAATTTGGATACACCAAAATAGTCAACAATTAATCCATATGTTTTTCCTTCATACGTACGGTTTGTACGAGCAATTGCCTGAAGAAGGTTATGTTCTTTTAACGGCTTATCTAAGTACATCACTTGTTCGATTGGGGCATCGAAGCCTGTTAGAAGTTTATCACAAACAATTAAAATCGCTAGTTTGTCTTCTTCAAATGGCTTTTTGAATCGCTCAATTAATTGCTTTTCTTCTTCACGAGAAAGGGAGTAGTCTTTTAATAACTCATTGTTTTTGTCTTCTTGCCCTGATGAAATGACTAATGCCGTTTCATATTTTCCGTTAATGAGTTCATCTAGCTTTTGTTTATAGATGGCCGCTGCTTCACGAGTCACCGCCACCACTTGTGCTTTAAAACCGTTTGGCAGGATATAATTTTCAAAGTGTTCCACAATATCTAAAGCAATTTGTTCAATTCGACTTGGAGCGGCTAAGATGGCTTCTTCTTTGGCGTATTTCTTTTTAATCCGTTCACGATCTTCTTCGCTATAGTCGCTAAATTTACGGTCAAATAAGCGATCTAATGAGTCGCCATGTAAATGAAGGTTGACCATTCGAGCTTCATAGAAAATTGGAACGGTTGCTCCGTCATCGACTGCTTGTTCAATCGTGTATTTGTCAATATAAGAACCAAACGTTCGTGTTGTACTTTTGTCTTCCTTATCAATTGGCGTTCCTGTAAAACCGAGATAGCATGCATTCGGTAAGCCTTTCCGCATGTTCATTGCTAGACCTTTGTACTGCGTACGATGCGATTCATCGACTAACACAAAGATATTTTCCGATCTCGAAAGCTCTGGATACTCGTCTTGCTCCTTATCTGGTTGGAACTTTTGCACAAGGGTCATAATCGTGGAACCAGGGCCTTGTTGTAATAACCTTTTCAAGTCTTTGACGCTTTCCGCTTGTTGCGGGTTAGGGAAACCACATTTACGGAATGTTTTTGTTATTTGGTCATCCAAGTCTTTACGGTCAGTCACAACGACAATCGTTGGGTTTTGCAGCTCTTTGATTCTTCTAAGTTTGACGGCTAAATATAACATCGTTAAAGACTTACCTGAACCTTGTGTATGCCAAATCACCCCACCGCGGTCTTTTGGCGTTTTTGCATGTAAAATGCGATGAATAGCTTTATTAACAGCACGGAATTGTTGATAACGAGCAATCTTTTTAATCACTCGCCCGCCATCGACTTCAAAGACGATGAAGTTTTGAATTAAATCAAGCAAGTTTTCTTTCGCTAACATCCCCGCAACTAAGATGTCTTGTTTCGTAGGTGAGTCACCAAGTTCAGGAACCGTTCTTGGATACGGATCTTTCCATTCACTGTAATGTTGCACTTTAGCGCCAATTGTTCCCGCTTTTGCCCGATAGTTACTTGTCGCAATCATAAATTGATTATAGTAGAAAAGTTGTTCATGCGTTTCTTGATAACGGCGCAATTGATTGACTGCTTTTGAAATTTGCGTATCTTCCTGAAGCGTCGGACTTTTACATTCCACCACAACTAAAGGCAATCCATTTACAAAAATGACAACGTCAGGACGAATCGTGCCTCTGGCATCTTGAATGCGGAATTGGTCAACAACAAGAAATTCATTGTTATAAGGGTTATCAAAATCAATCAATTTAACCGTTTGATTCTTTTTCCCTTTTCCTAAATCTTGTTGAATCGAAATATAGTTCACAAGCATCTCATAGAATTTTTCATTCGCTTGCATGAGACCCGTCGCTTCAATGTGAGTCAGATTGTAAATAATCCGAGCTAGGTTATTGTCATCAATCCATGGATTTAAACGCTGAATTGCTTTCTTTAACCGTTCTTTTAAAATCACTTCACTTAACGACTCACGTTCCAACTCAAGAGCTGAGCCTGTGACATGCTCATAGCCCAACTCTTGAAGTTGATGGATCAAACGTTTTTCCACAAGATTCAATTCATTCCATTCACTTGAAGTGGTCACTGTGACATCACCTCATTATCGACTTTGACACGGACTTTGCCTGTAAGGAGGACTTGCATGAGACCTTTTTTAAGTAGAAGTAACGTAATATGTTTTTTTCTTTCATTCTTTATCTTTTCTTCAAGATTATTTAGAATCGATACTATTCTTTTTTGTTCGCTTTTTTGTGGAATGGGCAAAAGTATTTCTTTCAGTTGTTCAAGTCGTATCCCTTTAACTGTTGTTCCCGTTCCCATAGACTCTATTTTCTCCGCTTTTGACAATAAACACCATAATAAATACTCTGCTTCTATTAATTCTGTTTTAGGAATGATCCCCTTTAAGTCTTGATTAATTGCCATATCAACAGTATTCATGAATACTTTACCAAGTCCAATTCTAGTCGCTATAATAACGTTTCCTGCTGGAATTACATTGGTAGCACTATTTTCTACAGCCTCATCAGAAATATATTCTTCTGTTGTATCAAGTATATGATAGGTTATGTCTTTTACTGTAGCCCATGGAATATTACCCTTATAATAATTTTGAACTTCTCGTGATGGAGTACCACCTCCAAGAATTTTCTCAGCTAATTCCCCAATAGTTTTAACTTCCCACTCTTCAGGAATCTCTCCAATCTCCGTCTTTTTGAACTTCGTATGTCCGATTCCTTTTGTGAGCAACTGCTGCATAAGCCCCTTTTTCACTTTCTCCGTTTGCTCGATGATGGCTTCGGTTTTCTCGATGGCTTCATCGACGGATGAGAGAATGGCTGCGATTTTGCGTTGTTCTTTAATTGATGGAAAAGGTATTGGTATTGAAAGAGTATCGCTAGGAGTTACCCTCATTCGACTACCTGTTGTACCATTTTGCAACATTAATAGTTCTTTTTGAAATATATCCGACAAAAAAAATTGACTATAATATTCCAAATCTACGTTAGGCATTTTTGACTGATATACTATAAATTCAGTTGAACAAATACTATGTCTGTCTGAATATTTTTTCTCAAATTTCCACACTCTCTTGATTCGAGGATTTAGTTTTGACACAAGTATTGAATCTTGATCAAGTAAGTATTTATTGCTCTTAATTTTTTCACCCATATCAAGTACTGGTTGTTTGTTATCGTCATACGCTGGAATACTATAATGCCAAAATTCCTTATTTGGCGTATCATCAGGCTTAATACTTTTTGTGCTAATGTCAAATAATTCTCCCAGAGGAACATCTTGAAACATTTTTTTACCCATCATACCCCAACTCCTTCAAATAACCGTACATCACCTTCTCGATTTCCTCTCGCTCCTGTTCGAGTTGGCGAAGTTGACGAAGGGCATTTGCCACATCAATTTGTTCTTCTTCTTCGGTTGTATCAACGTAACGAGTAATGTTTAGGTTATAATCATTTTCTTTAATTTCTTCTAGTGTAACAACACGGCTGTATTTGTCGACATCTTTCCACGCATCGTATGTGCTGACGATTTTTTGAATGTCCTCATCTCGAAGAACGTTTTGATTTTTGCCTTCTTGGTAGTCGTTAGATGCGTCAATGAATAGAACTTTCCCTTTTTTATGTTCTTCTTTGTTTTTGCTAATAATCAGGATACATGCAGGAATACCAGTTCCATAGAATAAGTTGGCTGGCAAACCGATAATCGCTTCAATTAAATCTTCTTCTAAGATACCTTGACGAATTTTTCCTTCCGCTCCGCCACGGAAAAGAACACCGTGCGGCATAACAACTCCCGCTTTTCCTTCATCATTGAGAGTTGCAATCATATGTTGAATAAACGCATAGTCTCCTGCGTTTTTTGGCGGTAAACCAAAGCGGAAACGGTTAAATTCGTCTGCTTCTGCCTCCTCACGTCCCCAGTTTTTTAAGCTAAACGGAGGATTGGCAATGACACGATCATATAATAGAAGCTCACCGTTTTCGTCTAATAGTTTCGGTTCACGGATTGTATCACCTTTTTTAATTTCATGATCGCTTAAGCCATGAAGCAACAAATTCATTTTACAAATCGCCCATGTATTTAAGTTTTTCTCTTGCCCGTGCAATGTAATGTTGCGTGGATTGCCGCCTTTTTCTTTTATATAGTCAACCGATTGAATGAGCATTCCGCCAGACCCCGCTGTTGGGTCGCATACACGCATTCCTTCTTCAGGCTTAATGAGTTTGACAATTAATTCAACGACTTTGCTTGGCGTATAGAACTCGCCGCCTTTTTTACCTGCATCATCGGCAAATTGTTTGATAAGGTACTCATAAGCACGACCAAGGATGTCAGGTTCTGATAAGTTTTCGTTACGTAAGTCAATTTGCGAGAAGTGTTGTACTAATTGAAGAATTGTTTTATCTGACAATTTTTCTTTATCGTTAAAATCAATATTCGCTAATACCCCTTGTAGCGATGGGTTCTCATCTTCCAATAGTTCAAACGCTTTATTAATCACTGCCCCCACGTCTTGGGAATGGGACTGGATATAACTCCAACGTGCTTTTTCAGGCACGAAGAATTGATGCTCATCACGATCATACCAACCGTAATCTTCGCCTTCTTCTCTTTCAATCCGTTCGGCCGTTTCAACAAACACATCGTTTAATCGCTTTAAAAACAACATTCCGAAAATATAGTTTTTATAGTCAGAAGAGTCAATGCTACCACGTAATATATTCGCAGATTCCCATAAATGGGATTCAAGTTCTTGTAGAGTTAACTTGCTCATACTGTTGCCTCCATCAATCGTTATTTACTGCTTTAGTTACAAATCTTTTACATATTAACTATAGCAAAATTCCTAAACCCTAACTATAAGATTTAAAAATTTGAGAGACAGGGGGGAGAAATGTTGCGGTTCGGTGTAGCTATATTTTTTAGAAAAAGTAGGAGAAACGCAACACGCATCAATTTTGAAAGGTGAATGGGATAACGAAGGAGGGCATTTTTATAGAAAATGAGACATGTAGGAGATGATGCATTATATTTTATGGATGTTAGAGACAAATTAATAAAGAGTTATTATTATATAGCTGTAGCTCTTAGGTTCAAGATATCTGAGATATCCTATTCATTTTGGAAATAATACGGTATGTAATAATTATTTATTAATAATCCTTAATATAGGTTTGGCGGTTTTGTTCTCTGATATTAAACTCGATCAATAACTCCATAAATAGCTTCTCTTTTTGTATACGCTGAAATTTCTTTTTTCCCGCCGCCTCCTCCAAGCCTAGTTTTTTTCTTAAATCTTTTTTTCTTAGCACTTCCCCATTTTTTAAGTTCATAAATATCTCCTTGATACAGGAGTACCAATCAGGTAGGCTATCCTCAATTAAGTTCCATTTTTCCATTTTGGCATTACAAAAATACTCCTTCAAAAGATTAACCAACACTTTATCTTTTGTTGGAAGGAATATTTTTATAGGTTCCGTACTGTTTTTGATACGAATCTTAATTCTATTCATATCTTGAATAAGATCGATTAATTGATCATTAAGCTTTAAAAGTTCAAGCTTAATGTCTTTAAATCGCCTTACTTTATTTATAGTGATTGTTGAAGTGTCTACAGGCTTACCATAGATAGCTTCATATTTTGCAATATAATAAGCATCTCCTTTATGCTGGGTTCCTGCTACTACCATTGCTGTGCAATCTGCGTATTTATTCGAACCCTTGACATTACCAAAATGGTCTACTTTTACTTGCCCCGCTTCTATCTCCTTTTTTAATTTTTCTTTAAACTCAGGTTCATGCATTTTATAACAAAGAACAAATACACTGTCATTTTCAGAAATTCGTTTAATATTTTCTGAAATAACATCAACATCTATATTGTCTTTGTTACTTTGAAATGCTTGTTTACTGAGTGTTAAGTGGGCTACATGAAGTGACAAAGATTCGTATGTTCTGAGTCGCGGTACTTCGAGGAAATTAAAGGAACTATCGCTCTTATATTCTAGATCGATAGATGAGGTGCCATCTAAAATTAGTGTATTGTAGTTCTCAAAGTTATAATTATTTATTCTTTGTATATAGATACTTACTTTATTTTGTTGATTATGAATCACCCACCCCCCATTACGAACAAGATGTTCAATCTGATTGATTAAATCCACATTAACTCCATCATATTTTTTGTACCATATAGATTTAAAATTAAAGGAACAACACGGATCAATTGCTTCAAATATTCCTTTTTCAATATAGCAGGTTGCAAATTTTTCACGTAACCTTGCAATTATATTTTTAACTTCAGCTGCATCCTCAACCTCCCACGCCATTTTTCCAAATTCCCATTCAAATTCATCTATATCATTTTTTGATATTTTATTGATTTGAACAAGAGGCGGTTTTTCGTCAATAATTAACATTTTGCGTTTATGCTTATTTCCAGTTCGGTCATACCAATACTCATAGTTCTTTAAGCGGTCTTTGTCCATCATTAAACGGGCGTGAGTAATAATGACGATGGGGTGTTGTTTTTGATCGTTATATTTTCGGGGAATAGGGCACTTGTTTAATTCTGAACATCCTCTGCAAATCCCATGCCTATATTCGACTAGATCTTTTTTACAGAAATCAGATGTAAATGGACTTTCCATCACATAAGCCGCTTTTCCAACTTGATAAATTGGTACATCAATTTCACCAATTTGGATTCTAAATTCTCCCAAACTATCAGCAAGTTGTTTTGCTGTTTCAATACGTTCTACAACGATGATAGCCCCAGCATTTTCTACATCGTGGAACAGCAAATACTCTAAAATTGTTTTCATCAAAGTACTTTTTCCACCGCCAGGTTCTAATGGGACACAAAGTAAACTCGGATTATCAGAAAGTATAAACTGAATAATGTTTTGATATACTAACTTTACGTCTTCGGTAACCTCAATACCCCGTTTTTGCATAGTAGAAACCAATTTGTCTAAGATACCTATTACCTTTGTTTTATTGTGCTTAATATTGGTATCTAACGGAATTACTTCATTTACCGACATACTTGATATATTAATGCTTTTGTACTTTTCTTCGTTCAGGGACATTAGCTTCTTCCACTGATGGCTTAAATCTTCCCACCCTTTATATTCAGCCACCCATCCTAGATTCTTACCTCGACCGATTTCACATTCTCCATCAGCATGACCTCTCGAACAGTGCACAATAAGGTTTTCTTTAAACATATATGCCGATGGTGAAGTATCATTGTGTACAGGGCATTGAAAAGATAGGCGATCTCCACGATCGATATACTTTAAATCTTCCAAATCAAGATATTCCATAAACAGTTGAATAATTTCTTCCTTTTCCTTCGACAGCCCCTCCACAGTTCTATACTCTTTTACTAAATGCTTTTTAATATTAAGCGGAAAAGCTTCCATTAACTGCTGTTGCGTGTATATGTTATCTGGATTGAAGAAAATAACTTCTTCAGTATATACCTTACCTTCCTGCCAGTCCTTATAGTTTTTTACAAAAGGTAAGCGAAGAGCATGTGAAGGGTTAATTACATTTCCATCTCCATTAAAAAATTCAACTAATTGCTGTTGTATATTTTTGAAGTGAGCAATAGATTGTTGACGTGATTGATGAGATGAGACATCCCAATATGCTTCGCTAATTCTATACAACACTTTATGCCCTGCTCTTCCGCGGTAAATCATGGTTGGCTCAAGCGGAGCAGAAAGAATGCGCTCCAACTGTTCTTCTTTATCTCCTTTGTCAATATCAACAAAATGCCAACGGATCTCCTGAACAGTATTATCGCTCGTACTTCCGTTCGGATAAAAACATAAACCAAGTTTTTCACGTTCCATCCAATCCAATAATAATTTAGTTTGATTATCTGCTTCTGACATGATAATTGTCCCCATTGTAAGGTAATCTCTTGGGTTTTTTTTATCATCAATAAGAACTAATACAGGGAAATCCTCCCACCCTTCACCTAAGTATTTTACGGCATCTAATAAATTTTCCATCTTAATATTGGACATTATAGAACTCCTTTCCTAAAAAAGGGACATATTCTTATATATTTACATAAGAGAATGTCCACTTTTGTTTTTTAATGGCGGTTCACCGCCCCATTTACCCTATACGCCGCTACTATTAATGAGTTAAGGGATAGCTATAAAATTTTTTATGGATTTGAAAAATAAACGGGTTATATTGGTGCGCAACACTATTCACGAAAAATCTCCTGTAGATAAAATAAGCCCCCCGCCCTTGTGCTTGGCAAAAGCACATTTTCTAGGTATGGGGGAGGGGGTTTTGGAGCTATATCATGGATATAAAATTTTAAAAATAATGCAATTCGAAATAGATAAAGGATAGAGATTACTTTTCAAGTCTGCTATAATCATGTAATTTTTTTATTTTAAAGTGGGTTCAAAACAGTGGATAAAGAGTATGAGGAAGATAATCATTAAAAGTTATAAAGGAAGGGAAGAGCAATAAATCAGTAAAAATTAGCAGATGGTGTATTGTTATTGTCATTCATAAGAACAAAAAGAATTTATTCCATAACAATAAGTTGCTTAGTAATATGTACATAAATTTATTTTGCTTCCCTCTTAACTGACTCCCCCCGCAGGCGTATATGGCTATTGAGCAAAAATTTTAAAATACGGGGGTTTTATTAGATGTTTACAATTGTTTATATGCATTTTATTTGCTACATTATGGTTAAGGAAGCTTGTCATGTTGCCTTTAGAGGACATCTATGGAAGGGAGGATGTCTTCTATGGGGTATGTAAAGCAAGGTAAATCAACATGGTATTTTGTTGCAGAGCTAGGTCCTGATCCAGTTACAGGTCAACGAAGAAGAACGAAACAGAGCGGGTTTAAATCAAAGAGGGATGCTGAAAAGGCACTTGCTTTAATTGAAGCGGAGATATTCAAAGGCACGTATTTTAAGCCATCAAATACTCCATTTAAAGACCATCTTTACGAATGGTTAAAAGTGAAAAAGAACAGTATTAACATCCAAACAGCGCAAGTTTATGAAAACTATATGAACAATCGAATCATTCCAGTGTTAGGACACGTGAAGCTGTCACAACTAACACCTATGTTGCTGCAAAATTATGTGAGTAATTTAAAAGAAGAAGGTCTTGCGAGTGCAACGATCAAAAAAATTTACAATATTATAAAGGGATCACTCGATTATGCTGTGAACATGGAGCTTTTACCTTCTAATCCCGCAAAAAAGATCCAGTTACCAAAGGATAAAAAGAAAGAAATGACTGTATGGGATATAGATGAAATTAAAGCTTTCCTTAAAGTAGCTAGCAAAGATCGACTATATCCCGCTTTTCATTTGGCGATCACGACTGGAATGCGGCGGGGTGAGATACTAGGACTGCGCTGGAAAGATGTTGACCTTGATAAAGGCATATTATATGTTCGTCAAACCTTGAGTAAAGATGGAAAGAAATTTTTGAGCGGGGCTAAAACAGAATCAAGTGTCCGTAGTATTAAACTCTCAAATGAAACCATTGCTGTTTTAAAGAAACATAAGGCTAGAGTAGCTAGAGAAAAGCTACAACTTGGACCTGACTATGTGGACTATGACCTTGTCGTCTGTACGTCAAAAGGTACACCTGTAAACCCTGAGAATTTGAAAAGGACTTACGAAAGGTTGATTAAAGAAGCGGATGTTCCAAAGATTCGCTTTCATGACCTACGCCATACTCACGCAACAATGCTTCTCGCTCAAGGAGTACACGCAAAGGTCATATCGGAACGTCTAGGCCATAGCAATATTAAAATAACGCTAGACACTTATTCACATGTATTACCTAATATGCAGGAAGAGGCCGCTAATCAAATCGATGCCCTGTTATCAAAATCAAACTAAAAATGCTTCGGCACCGAAACGGCACCAACCGTAACTTGGACGCTGTTTTGAGTGCCTGCCTATAAAAACAAAAAAGCTCGAAACCCTTGATACACAAGGGCTTCAAGCTTCTCGAATTGATGATTCCGACTGGGCTCGAACCAGCGACCTCTACCCTGTCAAAGCAGAGGTGTTCCTCTTCTGTCATGAAAACAACTTAATCAAATACCCCAACAAAATCCCCACAATTCCAAAATCCGAATCTCCGAACGTTGTGCCTTCAAAGCCGAGCGAGCCGAGTACTGGTAGTAAGAGTGCTGGTAAGAAAGAAATCAAGATTCCGTTGGCAAATGCTCCGAAAACGGCGCCTCGTCTGCCGCCTGTGGCGTTGCCGAATACTCCCGCTGCTGCTCCGGTGAAAAAGTGTGGGATTAATCCAGGAACGATGACTTTTAAGCCGACGAGCGGCAAGATAAACATCGAAATAATTCCCGCCACAAAGCTTGATAAAAAGCCGATGATGACGGCGTTCGGCGCATAAGGGAACACCGCTGGACAATCGAGCGCTGGCTTTGCGTCTTGCACTACTTTATCGGCAATTCCCTTAAATGCTGGAACAATTTCCGCAATGAGCATCCGTACTCCTGCTAATACGACGTATACCCCTGCGGCGAACGTAATCCCTTGCATAAGGGAGAAGACAAGGAAATTCACGCCGTCGCTTAATTGTTTTTCGATAAATTCTTTTCCGGCAAATGGGGCGACAATGAAGAATAATATGACCATTGTCAGTGACATCGCAACCGATGTATCGCGAAGGAATCCTAGTGATTTCGGCACTTTAATATCTTCTGTGGATTGCGCTTTGTTTCCAAGCAGCTTCCCGATCCACGCTGAAGTAAAGTAACCGATGGAGCCAAAATGGCCTAAGGCGATTTGGTCGGTGCCGGTAATTTGGCGCATATACGGTTGAAGAATCGCTGGCATAAATACCATTAAACTTCCAAGAATAATAGAACCAACGATGACAAGCGGAATTCCGGTAACGCCGCCTGTAGCAAATACAGCGGAAATTAAGCACGCCATGAATAACGTATGATGTCCAGTTAAGAAAATGTATTTAAAACGAGTAAATCGCGCGATAAGAATATTGACAACCATTCCAAACAGCATAATCATCGCTGTTTCTTTCCCGAACGTTTTTTGAGCAATGGCAACGATCGCTTCGTTATTCGGAATGACCCCTTGAATATGGAACGCTTTTTCAAACATTTTTCCGAAAATATTTAGTGATCCAATTAAAATTCCGGCTCCGCCACCAAGAATCACAAATCCCATAATCGTTTTTAACGTGCCGGAAACGATATCTGGAAAACTTTTCTTTTGCAGTAATAGGCCGATGAAGGCAAACAAGCCTACTAAAATCGCCGGTGAGCCTAATACATCTTTCATAATGAAATCAAACATCGCGCACTCTCCTTCTCTTTATCGTCAGTTTTAGGAGTATCATTTTTTTCTCTAAAAATCTCTTTCTTGTTTTCTCATTCTTTCGTATACTTCTAAAAGGGAAAGTTTTTCTTTTATGCAGGCGACCGCCTGCTTCTTTTTATTTACAAATGTTTCTCTAGCACGGATCTTAATTCATCAAGATCAAGAATATTTGTCAGTTTGGCAACATTTCGTGTACCATCATCCAGTGCTTCGACTAAATCTTTTGCCCCTAAATATAAATCCGCTTTTTCTGTTTTGCTTGTTGCTAAATCAGTATGAGAAACTTCGGCTTCTATCCCTAGCTCTTTTAACACGTTTTTGACATTCATTTCGATGATAAAACTACTTCCAAGTCCATTTCCGCAAACGACGAGAATTTTTTTCATCTTCTTTTACCTCCATGATCGATATTTTATTTTAATGAGAATATGCTTCGATTAATGTGAGTACTTCGTCTACCGAATCGGTTGAGAATAATACACGCATATTTTCTTTATCTGATAACAATTTTGTCAGTTGTGAAAGCGCTTTTAAATGTGTTTCATTATCAATGGCAGCTAAAACGATTAAAACATATACCCGGTGTTCTTCTTTTTCAGAGAATAGACAACCGTTTTTTATTTTAAGAAAGCTCATTCCAATTTTCTTTACTCCATGTTCCGGCCGAGCGTGTGGCAAAGCAATTCCTGGTGAAATCACGATGTAAGGTCCCAATGTCATCACATTATCAACCATCGCCTGAATGTATTCGTTTGTAATATAACCGTTGTCCAGTAACGGTTTCGCAGCAAGTATAATCGCTTCCTTCCAATCACCTACCTCTTCAACAAATTGAATGTGTTGTTTTGTAAGCAAATCTTTCAGCATTGGTTTTTTAAAAACCTCCTTTCTTTTACTTTGACTAATATATTCATGCAGTTCTTGAATCAATGCTTTTTCATTGATGATCGTTGTATGCTTTTTAACGATCTCCAATAATGCTTCGACTGATAAAGCATGAGTTTCAGAAAGCTGGTTTGTTTCTCTTAAAAGCAACATTTTATCTGCAGCTGTTAAAATGGGACGAACCATATAAATAGGGACATCTCGCGATTGTAATGGAATCGTTGTAACAACAAAATCAACATGCTCCAGAGAATAAGCTCGATATTCTCTTACCGAGATGATGTCAATGACATCAACGGTTGGTAATAATTCTTCCATTTGTTTTTGTAAAATTCGCGATGTCCCAACGCCGCTTTCACACACAATGATCGCTTTTTTCCGAGTCGGAACAGACACCCCTTCTCTGTCAAGCCATCCACCGAAATGCATGGCGATATAAGCGATTTCATCATCGTTTACGGATTGCCCGACGATGTTCTCAACATGATGAACAACTTTTTTCGTTAAAGTAAAGATGTCATGATAATTTGCTTTGACAGATTGGGTTAATTCATTTTGCAAATGAAGACCATATTTTAGACGGTAATACGCTGGTTTCATATGAATCAATAAATTTTTTTCCAACTCTTCACGATGCTTGAATTGTACACAAGCGTACGTTTGAAAATCGTCGACCATATTTTTGATCATTTGTTTTAACGTGACGATTTCGCTGCTTTGATCGATTTGCTTATCGTCTGTGACTCTTGAACCTAAAAGATAGGTTGTGAGATAACTAATTTCATCTTCAGGAATACTGATTTGGAAAGCGTTTTCAATTTGAGTAATTATATAGTGAGCCGCTTTGTATTCCCTAGTCGACTGTAATACTTCTTTTTCTTGAGCATCCATTTGAACGTATTTGCCATGAATCCATCGTTTCATAAAAATAGAGAGATAAATCGTTAATGTGTGAATAACGTCATCAGTGTAACGAATGGAAGAAAATGATTCTGACTGGCGAATAATATCGTTGATACGTAACGTGTGTCCGCCAAACCATTCAGAACATAGTCGTTCATAGCCAACTGTCGCCAAAAGCTGCGCTACATGATGTACGATCGCCTTCCGTTTTTGCGTTTCTTCTCCTTTGATGAAATATCCTTGTTTACGATGGAATTCTAATTGCAATTGAAACGACTGCCATTCCGCCTTGAGTTCCTTGATATCATTCAATAAAGTGCTACGGCTCACTTGAAGCCTTTCTAAGAAGTCACGCAAAAAGATCGCGTGATTACGACTAAAAATCAATAATCCAATCCAAGCTTTTCTTTCTTCTGAAGAATACTCGTAATGTCGAATCGGTTGCAACGTTTGCAATTTTTGCGCAATTTGCTTTTTGACTTGATCGTCCACATAAAAGCCGATTGTGCGTACATGTTTCAGCTTTGAAAAACCTTGACATTGCAGCCAGTCATTGATTTTTTGAATATCGTAGTAGACCGTTCGCTTTGAGATTTGCAAGGACTGAGCCAACTTATCAGCAGTTACATGAGTAGAAGAACTAAGCAGCATATTCAAGATTTGGACACAACGGGCATCGAGTATCATGTTGGAGCGCTCCTTCACTTCCATTGTGCAAATAATTATACTCTAATAGATGGAATCTAGATTCATCTTACTGTTCATTATATTGAATTTTCGGCAAAAGATAAGCCCAAATGTTGTGAGCAGAATTGTGCAAAACATAGACTGATGCACAATAAAAAACCACATCCGTAAACAGATGTGGCAACAATCGGATTCACAACAATTTTAAGCACTTAGCACGCTTCTTTATTTTCTTCATTCTTTGTAACCATTCATCCTATCAGTGGAAATATCCTTTTTATGTATATAAAGTGAATAACCATCAGCTTCTTGAGGTTCGCCAACACTCCTTGCTTTTGTTTTTTGGTGAGATGGATACGACGCGCTACGTCTCTGACAAAATAGTATGGACGTCTACTTCACTCCGAAACGTGCCGATATGTTGGGCTTGACCTTCATCATCCGTAAGCTTGTCGGCCGATTCACCGCCGTCTCTCCGCTGGCTGGATGACCAAAACGCCTTCAATGAGTTCGGCCGCTCTTTTTCTTTTAGTCTAATAGTCAGGTATTTTGTACAAAATTTTATACGTCATCAATACTCTTAGGCTATATTTTATGTATTTTCACAGAAAAAGATGATTTCAGAAACGAAATAGCTTTTGAAATCATCTTTTTTCCCCTCATTCTGTCTCTTCTTCGTAATGCTGCCACATGATTTTTTCAATTGTTCCGTACTCTCTCTTGAAACGACTTCATCAAGCGCCTCTTCCAACTATTCGATTAAATCATACAGATAAGAAGGAGACGAGCGTCCTTGCTCCGCAAAAGCTTTCCTTGTGAACGGAGATCATCGAGCGCTTCAGCGAAAATCTTTTCTTTTTTTTCGCTAATTCTAAATCTTGAATCCACTACATCAAACGTGGCATGACTCCAAATAAAATCGTAATATTCTTCTAAAGATACTTCTCTAAACCGTTTTGTTTTTCGCATTATATTCACTAAACACTCATCTCTCGCTATTTCTCCCGAATCTCTTCCAGCAACGCATCCCCTGTCTCACTCACGCGTACATAAGCAAAGCGTGCACGTTCTTGCAAGTTTCCTCCCGTCCCCTCTGGCACAAAGTAAGATTCAATACCGTAAATAATCGTATCGCCATAAAGCGTTCCGTTTAACAATACATCCCCTTCTTGAGGAATGTATCCACCTTGTCGTTTGCCGTTCATCGAATATACATGTACGAACCGATGCACGCCATTTTTATCTTTCCGTAATACAATTTGTACTTTGCCGCGTCCATCTATATGAGGAATCGTCGAAATATCATAGCGAAGACGAACATAATCTCCTTGCAACAAAGAACGCGGATCGATTGGTTCTAATTCGAGTTTCACTACTTCTCCGTGACGCAAATGTTGTTCCTTATCCCATACGATATAACCCGCAAATATCGTTTGTGCCATTATGACAACCAACAAAGGCAGCCATTTTCGATACAGCCCGTCGCTATCTTTAGTGCAAACGGGTCTTCTTCGATTTTCCAACACCGCCGTTCCTATGAAAAACAAAAGTCCCGCAAGCAACAGACTAATCGATTTATCCAACAAATCCCAAGCAAATTCATAATACTTGAAGAAAAGGAACAGCCAAAAATAGCCCCAGACAATCAAATGTTCATAGCGCTGGCGATGAATCGCTGGAGTAAAAAGAAGCGCGATGATCGTGATCGCAAACAATAGATTGGAAATGACATACCAAACGTCTACATCTAATTGAAAGAAATCCATGTTTGTTAATAAAAGAAACGCTCCTAATCCTAACGTGAGAGGCAATAGGCGGGACCCGCTCTTTCGTTTGAGAAACAAATATAGACATACGTTCAATACGACGACAACTAACAAGGCAAGACGTCCTTTATCTGTCCAATTATAGATAATCATTGCGGAATATAAGGATAAGGCAATGTTCGTAAGCGCGCGCATTCCTGTGTCAGCAGATAGCACATAGTAAACAAGAAGCGTGATGCTATAGATGGTAAGCAAAATCAGCGATATTTCCCATGTCGTCATGATTCCAAGACCGTAGCCGATGGTGAGCAGCGTGTATCGTACCGTCGGATTCCAACTGTTTCCCCACATCGCTGGAACGACAAAACCAATAATCGATATCGCAAACAACAAGTTCATCGAAAAGGATTCCATCCATATCGTAAGAAGCCCCATAATGCTCGCAATCGCGATGAACGAAGCGACAAGCGTGACGATGACTTGAAAAGCAATGAGAAAAATACGTCCTTTTGCCCCCTCGCTCGAAATATGCTTAACACGTTTTAACAAATACACGCTTGCATACACAATCGCTGCCGCAACCACTAACCCACCAAGCAAAAATCCCGTTTTAAAATGCTCGCCGACAAACCGAAAATATTCTACAATCAAAAATGCTCCCGCAAACAAACTTGTTAACAACACATAAGCGCGTCTTTTGGCCACAGCGAAAAAGTAATAAAAGAAGCCGACAAAGAAAAGCACATAAACGTACGGCCACCATTCAACATAATGATAGACAAGCTTATGAAAATAAATGACAAACAGCCATCCGTGCATCGCCGTGTATGCGAGATACGAAACGACGGTGGATCGATGCAAGATGAACACGACTCCATTTATGAATGCGAATAACAAAAGCAGAAAAAACGATTCCCATTCGCCCCTCACTATACTATACGAAGATGGAAAATAATAAAACCAGCATGTTAGTTCCAATAGCACTACACTCATGACATAAAACACTTCATACTTCGTGATCCAAGCCAACACGACTGTTGGGATAAGCCAAATGAAAAATAACCAATAGCTGTCTGCATGCGAATTATAAATTTGCCCGATGAGCGCCATCGTAATCCCAAACGCCACCGCCCCGGCAACAAACAACCATCTTCCTAAAAAATCGTGACGCTTCATGCCATACGCTAAAATCGCGCTCACGCCGTAAAACAGCCACATCAGCCCAACACTTAACCCCACCTTTTCTAAACGGTCCATAAATTTCCAATTAGAAGCAAAAAAATAAATAATCGATGATAGGGTAAGCGCAACTCCTAATAAATACCCCGTCCTTACCAATCGCCCTGCCATCACATTTCCCTCCCAACCGATAAAAAATGTTTCTCATTATTTTATGAGGTATTTCTGCTACTGTGTTGTGGAAACATAATCGTTTATATATAAAAAATATTTAAAATATTCCACTTTTATTGTATCATAGCCGGCTTACATAATATAGAAAAAGCAAAAGAAACTCCTCGTCCAGGTAACGGGTTCACTTCAGGGAAAGAAAATATTAAAAAATGCACCAAATAACAAGGTAATAGCAATGTATTTATCATAAAAATGACTATATAAATCGCAGTTCAAAAGGGCATTATCGTAATGATATGCCTACCTATTCCAAATGACTAAAACAATATTCTTAGTGCTACCTTTGTCACAACCATCTAATAAATAATCTGTTCTATCCTGGCTTTTTTCTATTTTGATTGATTTACAAGTTGAAGTATTTATACTTTCATTTCCAAATTTATCTCTTGTAGCGTCTGTTTTTACAGTAATACTTTCTCCATCATATTTAAGGTCTTGTATTATTGGGTCACCTTCATGTGTATAAGCAACTATTCTAATCTTATCGTCTTTACCTTGATGAACATTTTCTACAAATTGCATAAACCTATCAAGATTGATTATATTCCCGTGTTTATTAACAATATCGTCTTTTGATGGCTCATATTCCTCGCAACTAGACACTAGGAACATAGTTACCATAAAACAAATTATTTTTTTCATTCCATTATTTCCCCCATTTGTATTCCCCTAAATGAATTATATCATTTAAAGCGTATTTTTTGTCTAAAATTCCCAATCATTACTCAAAGAGCAAGTTGCTGTCTTTTTAGTATATAAATTCGCAATAGTTTTAACATATTAGTTTTTTAAATGACAATAATTATTGTCATTTTATGCTAATTTAGTTGCGATTTTATACGCCAAAGTAGCAAACAACAAAAATTAAAAGACCAATTCTAATGCGAATTGGTCTGATAGTAGCTTGTTTTCTCTCTCACAAGTAGCCCCACTACGTTCAGGCATATTTTTTTACAAATACAGGCTAATTGAACTGCTTTTTTAAAATTCCAATAGGTACTTTTTATCATGTTTTTATGAAGAAAAGTAATTCCAAATCCTTAATTTTCCTATTACATATTTCTCAGAAAATAAATGCTGTGTAAAATATATAATGAATTCCATATTTTTTATAATCAGTAGTTATTTTGAATTCTTTAAAGGAAGATGAATATGACGGAGAAAGAATACATCATTCACCAATTATATAATGATATTTCTAATCTTGAAAACCAATTGCGCGGTAATCACGAAAAAATTGCACGGTTAAAAAAAGCTGAAAGCGGCATATCCAATGAACTTAGCGAATTGGTTGATCACAAAACACTTGTATTTGACCCCGAACTCACTCCTTATACATGGCAGGGCAAATATGCCGATATGTTTTTAGATATAAGAAACGACACCAATTACGCATACACAGGCATTATTCAGCAAACGGAAAGCCTTTTAAATGATATTTCCAAAAAGATATCGGAACTAGAAGCGATGAATACAAGCATTTCCAACACGATTTCTTCAAAACAAAACCAGTTGGCTCATTTGAAGGCTCAGTAAACAGGTGGGATCACAATGACAGAAATTAAAGTCCATTTAAAAGAAGTAGAAGCGTCCTTAGACGAGTTAAAACGTAAAATCGGCGAATTAAATACTAACCATTCACATCCATCGTTCCCGGTTTCCTCCCTTGATTTCATCACAAAAATAAAAGCAATTGAAGACCTTTATTATCAAATCGTTGCTGATTATAAAAATACGCTGTTAAACATTGAAAGCGATGTTCGCAGACATATTGAGAATCTTGCGGAGACAGACCGAAATATTGCCAAAAAGATGACCATATAACGGGGAGTCAAGACAATGAAGGTATTAAAAGTATCGGAAGTTTCGCATGAAATCAATCAATTGATCCGACAAAAACAGCAAGAAAAAGAACAAATTCTTGCTGTTCGCGATGCTGTGAACAAAATCATCCGTTTAGACGATGCTTTAAAAGGGGAAGGTGGTGAAGCGATTAAAGAGCACTTTGCTACTTTGCATATTCCTGCCATTCTCCTGTTGCATCAATTTCTTTATCAGTATTTAGAAATACTAAAAAATATTTTAGTTATCATCGAACATTTTGAAACAAATAGTGGTTTTATAAGCGAAGAATTTATCGAAACAGAAGTAAAAACAAGCCTTAATCAGTTAGAAAACTTCACTGAGGAAACAGTCAATAGCATCAATCAATATTTTTTCGACGTGGCAGATTTAGTTCATGGCACTCCCGTTCAAATTCTTCATTTTCATCATCAAATCGCCTCGGCAAAAAGTCACGCTCAAAAAACTGTCCATGAACTGGCGAAGCTTGATGAAGAAATTTCTCGCGAACTGACATCCATGCAAGAGCAGCTCGCTCAAATTCGTTCATTCACCCAAAAACTGCACGAATGGACAAAAGGCGGTGTTTTCTTAAGTAAAGAACAAATAAAAGAAATTGAAAATTTCATTTCCGAAACAGATACGTTCAAAGAAATGATTGATGATGCGATTGAGCTGTCTGTACAAGAGGGAGATTCCACTTTTGTAGGAGCCATCGCCGAATGGCTGGATTCCCTTGGCAAATTCAACGGCGGGCTTAGTGTAGCAAAAGGATTGCTTGCAGTTCACGTTCTCCGTACAGGTTTATTAACTTTATCAAAAGATGGAAAAGGGAATTTTATTATTAAAGCATCCCGAACGTGGATACAAGGAGCAAATAAAAAATACGAATCAAAGCTTGCAGAAAGAATCTACCAATTATTAGAAAAAGGAGATAAAAGCTCTAGCAATATCATTAAAAGAACTTTAGCAAAATATAATCGTGCGCCAAGCGGTGTTTTACGTGAGCTTATCGGTTTACATGCAAAAACAAATAAAATCAGTTTTGGGAAAATCGTCGCACAACAACACAAAATCCTTGTCTTTGATGAAAGCCTATTAAAACAATATAAAGCAAAAGTGGATATTAAAAGCACCGTTCGGCAATTTACAGATGTTAAATCTGTATCAAAACTTATTAAAAGGTTGCCATATGCAGGAATAGCATTCTCAGTTGGGACAAATATAGGTGAAATTTTCAGTGACGAGAATCAATATAAATCTTTGCCTGAAAAAGGTGGAAGATTTGCTGCAGGTATTGGACTCGATATTGGTGTTGCTGTTACAACGTCTGCAGGAGCATATATAGGTTCATTAATAGCACCAGGCCCAGGAACTATTATTGGCGGAGCTATTGGCGCCGGAGTTGGTATTGTTGGGTCATGGTTAATAGAGGATATTGCAAAAGACTTTGGCGAAAAAGTCGGACGCGAATTTGGAGAGAGTGTACGAGAAATCAAGGAATCTGTGGAGAAGGTTGGAAAAGAAATTGAAGAAGGTATTGAAAACGTTACAGAAATGGTAAGTGATTCTTTAACAAGCGCGGGAAAGTTTATTGCGGATTTTTTTAATTAGTGTAATAAAAATTGAGATTATACCAAAATTACTTTAACAAAGGAGATATTTATATATGAAAGTATTATTTCCAAGCTCTGAATTGAAGCAACAAGTCCGCACATTTCCATTAAAAAAAAAGAATAAAAAAAATTTCTCTATGAAAAGAGGCGCAGCCTTTTTTTTAGAGAGTAATCTCTTTGTACTTCTCATTCTCGCTATACTTCTCATCAATAAAAATGACTGGAATGAAGACGGTTCAATCATGGTTTTCATTTTTATTTCCGGTTTTGAACTCCTGTTTATGTTGCTTTTTGTTCCTGCTTGCTTTTTCTATGAACCGGTCCGTATAAAACGAATCATTCAATCGATCTTCAAAAAAAGAGAAAAAAACGAATGGATAGGAATGGCTTTAGCTTTTTGCGTAATAACCCTTTTTTCTTTAGGCTTTATTTTCGATATACCTTATCCAAGCATCTATCTTCCAATATGGCTTACAGTTTGCTGGGTATGTGCTTTTGTGTCCATATTTATTCAGCGTGTTGTTATTGCTTATTATTATTCTAACGCGAACATAGAGAATAACCAGGAAAGTATATCAAATTATTTTTTTAAATATGTTACGTTATTTATTATGGGCTTTAACCATTATATTCAATTACTTCTATCCAAAATGCCATTTTTGCTTAATAAATTATTTGCAATTTTTGCTTTCCTTTTACTATTTGCCCAATTTTTTATCGTTCTTATGATATATGATTAATAAAATCATTTATCTATTTTAAATAATAAAAATAAATAATAAATAATTAGGAGATGCGATCACATGAGTACAAATGGAACCATTGCTTTATCGATGAACGAACTAGTTTCTGCTCTAGCTTTATGCGGATACAGTGAAATAGCCAGCCAAATATTAAATGATGCTATTTTAGTAGAAAATGAAGAAGAAGAAAAACGTTTTATCCGTGAAGTCGAGCAGTTGCTGCATCAGAAAGGTTATTTAGATGTGACAAGAGAATCTTTATTAGTTCCGGGATTAGAAAATTTGATTCATCTGTTAGTACAGTCCAGAGAAAAAGTTCGATGCGTGGATATGAAAAAAAGACACGTATTGTTGCTGCACCGTGTTCATGATTCCAAAACTTTAGTTCAACACGTGAAAGGAAACGAACATTCCTTTTCATTTCATGATCCTCAAAAAGGATTTTTTAACTTGCTTGGTCACTTTTTTGCTTCAAATACTAGAAGAAAGAAGCCCGAAGATATCTTGCCTATGGAAATAAACAGTAAGCTGTTTGATGAACTTCATACATCAGAACAGGAAGTTCTTCTTGAAGCGATACGAGATGAAAAGGTTCCGTCCACTATGCGTTTATTTTTACAGGACTTTCTTGACAATGGGCAGGAATTAAACAATTTCGCTTTTATGGAATCCGATTATGTGAAAAATAGATCTGTTTTGGATCAAGTGGCTTTTTTCCTTCCAAGCAAATCGTTTATTTGGCATATTGACTATGAAAAGATTGAGAAGAATAAAATCTTTATTGTCCCTGTGTCCTTTCAAGAATATTTTCAAAAAGTAGAAGAGACGATAAAGGAATTTTTTCATCTATCCTAATTTTTTTATTAGTGTATGGCAAAATAAGATGATATATAAAATTTTGTGTAAAGCATTTTACTAGATCAAAAGAAAAAAGGTAGGGTATTCTCGATTGGACTAAAAATCTTAGAGAAAGAAGAACCCTACCTATGTCTAATAGTATACTGAATGTAGTTTACATTACACAAAATTCTTGACAGTACCTCATGCAGTCAAATAGATGATAATTGATAATAAAAAAGGAGATATCTACTATGAGAAGTGGGCTCCCACATTCTCAAGCAAAACAGCAATCAAGCTTAGCAGCAAATAAACAAACAGAAATATTTTCGTTGAAAAGGGGCATTCGCTTCTTTTTGCAAAGTCACCTTTTTCTCTTATTCATTATATTTCTATTTCTAATCAACAAAAATCAATGGACAAATAATGCGTTTGTAACCTTTTCCATGTTTTTCTCTGGTTTTGAACTTTTCTTTATCTTACTGTTTCTGCCCGCTTGCTTTGTCCCTAACCTGCCAACACTGAGCTTACATCGCATCATTCAGGCTATAACGAAAAAACGGGAAAGAAATGAATGGTTGGGAATGGCTATTGCATTTATCGTTTTTACCCTAGTTTCTTTCGTTTTCCTTCCAGCCAACATTCCTTACCCTAGTACTTATGTACAACTTTGGCTAGCATCTAATATAATGTTCACATTAATATCTGTCCTTTTCCAACGTCTTGTCTTTTTTTATTATAAGGCAGCTGTCAAAGCTGACGCAAAAAGTGCATCAGATTATTTTTATAAGTATTGTGGATTATTTATGCTTGGTTTTTGTTATTATATTCAACAAATTTTATCCCGTATGCCATTATTACTGAACAAGCTGTTCGCTGTTTTATTTCTTCTTCTCGTAGTATGGCAATTTTTTATGGTTGTTGGTGTCTTTAACTGAAATACAAAGTTTTTGACATTATATCGAATTAGTTTTACCCCATCATCGCTGTATTTCGACAACGAACTTCTTTTAAGAAAGGAAAGAAAAAATATGAACGCAAAAGGAACAATTCGCTTATCTACGAATGAATTTGTTTCTGCATTGGCTTTATCTGGCTACAGTGAATTAGCTAGTCAAGTTTTCAATGATCTTCAATTAATCAAACACGAAAAAGAATGGGAGCGTTTTGTTCAGCAAACAGAACAATTGTTAAGCCAAAAAGGTTACCTAGATGATACGAGAGAATCTTCATTAGTTCCCGGACTGGAAAACTTAATTCATCTCTTAGTACAATCACGAAAAAAGTACGATGCGTAGACTTGAAAAAAACAAGTGTTGTTTTTCCATCACATTCATCATTCAAATACACTGATTCAACATGTAAAAGGGAATGACCATTATTTTTCTTTTCACGATACGGAATCCGGTTATTTACACTTGCTTTGCGATTACTACGGAGTAAGCGGCGATATGAGGGCAGACGACGTTGAACCCATCGAAGTCACAGACCAATTATTTGATGAACTTCACCAAACAGATTCAGAAGTTCTGAGGCAAATCGTTCGTGATCATCGATTGACCGCTTCATTGCGGTTATTTGTAAACGATTTTCTTCGCCATGGACAGGAACTGAGCAACATCTCTTTTTTGGAATCTGATTATGCGAAAGACGAGTCTGTTATTGATCAAGTCGCTTTTTTCCTTCCAAGTGAATCATTTATTTGGCACATTGACTATGAAAGAGTCAAGCAGCATCAAATCTTCTTTATTCCGGTCTCCGTTCACGATTATTTCCGTAAAATCGATGAAACGACAAAGGATTTTTTTGATCTATCCTAATGTCCAATGTTGTTCCTCCCGCTATGATAAATGTTGTTGGCGGGAATTTTGTTTTTGTTCGATAAAAAGGCTTTTCCGCCTTCCACTATCTTCCCTTCGCTGAGTGGATGCCCAAAAAGGTCGCTCTTTTTTTCATACACCATTAAACAGATAGTTAAGGTAAAGTGACATAAGAGTGCCATTCCTTTTGCGATCATCGTTGATAAGCGAACATACAGCGAGATCCCAATGATTGCTGCAATTAGAACGAGCCACCATCTGCCTCTGCCTAATACGTAATGACCCATTTTGTTGGAACGATGCCATGAATGAGAAAACTAATCGCAACTCCGATAAGTAAAAAATGGATAGACGGTTTTCATCAGCGTCCCTGTTTCTGTGAATGATTCTTTAATGCTCGATCAGCCTAGGACCTGACGATGACATGTTTGACTTCATGTTGAAATCCGAGCTTCTCTAGTACAAAGCCAATGAGAATGGAAAAGATCGAAGTGATGATGGTATCATCCTAATGTAGCTTAAATTCTATACAGGTGAGACGAAAAGAAACGTCATCCCAAAGCAAAAACAGACGTTTCGGCTCAAAAGATAGACAATAATCGGAATGGTGGAGCATAAGCAAAACAGGGAACAAATGCAAAGGCAATAGCAATAGTGGGTGACTTGTAGTCGTCGTTTTCTCTAATGTTTCGTAGGAATGAACCTTGCAATAAGTGCACGACAAACGAAATTCCAACAAGGAGAATGATTCATTCGACACTTAACTAAAGAAAGATTGAAACACCTCTTGCCACATGCTCCTCTCCCCCTTTTGTTTGTAAAATGCAAATATCATTCATTTGAATAGGCAAGGAACGAATCACTTACTTCCGTACATCGGTTTACAACAAACGCTCGATTTTGCCATACAGTCATTCAGAAGTTGGATCGAGCGAAGGACGGTTTCTTTTTCAAATTCACTCATATGCGAAAACACTTCCGCTAAATATTCGTTCATTTCCGCATCAATTTTTGCCGCGATATATGCCCCTTCCGTTGTTAGGGAGAGGATCATAATACGACGATCTTCTGGATATGGTGTTTTTCTCACTAATCTCATTTGGACGAGCTTTTGCACTTGCCGGCTAAACGTTGTAATATCCATCCCGAGCGAATCGGCTACTTGTTGAACGGACGGCTGTTTCAACCGGTCAATTTCGTACAAGATATGACTTTGTACTAACGAAATCTCCATCCCGTCGACCGAACAGCAATTTTTATTCAAAAAACCAAACCGCTTTGTCATCGTTTGAAATAAGCTGCGATGTTTTCCACTTCTGCCGCTTCTGTCTTATTTATTGTTTGCAATTTACAATTTTTTGAATGAAATTAGTTTCATGCATAAAAACCTCTTAACGCACAATGACGATACTAGGTTCATTTGAATGGTAACAGTATTATTTATTTGAGGAATCTTACAAACATAAGCATTTTCCTTTCCATTCCTTTCGTTTTTTTCTACAATAGAAGTGACAGAGAATGGAAAGGGTTACGGACAATGAAAGTGTTAGAGACGTATTTAGTTGCTGGGCTTACTGGCTTGTTGTTTTATATGATCCATTCACCGATTCCATGGATGCTTGGAGCAATTACGGGGATGCTCGTGTGGAAAACGGTGACAAAGCGGACGTTAGTAGCGCCAAAATTTCTTTCGAATATTGGACTTATTATTTTAGGAACATATTTTGGATTGTCGTTTACGAAAGATACGTTTCTTACAATAGCGCCTTATATTGTTCCGTTTCTTGTTGTCGCTGTTTTGATGATTGCCATCACTATCACCAACAGCATCATTGTAGCCAAATGGATTCATGTCGATAAAATTACGAGCGTATTTGCTTCAGTTCCTGGCGGGTTATCAGAAATGGTCGCCGCAAGCGAATCGCTGAATGCGAATACGGCGTTAGTGACGATTTTTCAGACGATTCGTTTATTAACGGTCGTTTTTCTTGTGCCGACCTTTGTTGTGCATTGGTTAAACGGCGGAGCTTCTGCCAGCGCGTTGCCAAATGGCGCTGCTTCGATGTCTGACGGCAACTATCTCTGGTTTGCGTTTAGTATCGCTGGTGGCTTGTTATTGCGAAATCTGATTCCAGCAGCTTATGTCGTCGGTCCGTTAGCGGCAACAGCAATGATTCATGTGAGCGGGATTGAATTACCAGCACTTCCTGCTTGGTTGATTGTATTCGCACAAATTAGCGTCGGGATGAATATGGGAAATCGAATTACCGTCGAAGATATAAAGCTCGGCGGAAAATTTGGTTGGGTGTATTTTTTGCTGGCATTATTGTTAATCGCACTTTCGTTAGGCTGCGGTTACGTGTTCGCGAAGCTGACAAATCTCCCTTTGGCAACGGCACTATTAAGCCTTGCACCGGGCGGACTTGTTGAAATGGTGTTGACTGCCCAATCAGTGGGAGGAGACCCTTCCATTGTAAGCTCGCTGCAATTTATCCGCCTGCTGCTCGTGATTATTGTCGTACCGAACGTGTTAAAATGGGCATTTCGCAAATTCGACTATATGACATAACAACAGCACCCAGATGAATCGGGCGCTGTTGTTTTTCGTATATATGCCGATAGCTAATCATCATTGCCTTCGCTTTTTCTTATTGTGCCGGTTCGTAAAATTCGATCCACTCCCCGTCCGGACCTAGGAAAAATAAATATTTCGCGCCGTTTGGAAGCGTCGTAATGTCTTCCCACACAAGTGGAACTCCAAGTGATTGCAACCGTTCTTTTTCTTGCTCAATTCCTTCAACAGTAAAGGCAACATGGTGAACTTTTCCTTCTGCCGGCAAATTCGGATTATAGCCTTCAATGAGTTCAACGATAATCGAGCCGTTCAGTCCCAAAAAAGCTAATTTCATGCTTCCGTTTGTATGAATGAGTTCGCTGATTAGCTCTAATCCAACGACGTTTTGGTAAAATTGCTTTGACGTTTCAATGTTTTTGACTTGAATGCCAACATGTTCAAATTTTTTGATTGTCATATTCCTTTCTCCTCTTCCTTTTTTAATTGAAAAATACCGCTTGCAAATATGGGGTCATATGTAAAATTGAAATCCCTTTTGCTTCTAGTTCGTACCAAATATAGCGGTCAAGTGCATATGGCCCTTCCGCCTTTAATTCTTCCACTTCCGCTAGTGTCAATATGACTTGGAACGATCGTCCCAATGCTTGACCATAGAATAGAAAAAAATTCGTGCCGTGATCCAGATGAACAACAGCCGATCGGTCAAATTGTAAAAGCTGTTGTCTTATGCAACAAGCAACATGAGCCGCAAATGTCTTCGCTTTTAGATGCGACGCCATGTAACTGCGAATAAGTTGATTCTCATTCATCCTTTCTCCTCCCACCTCCTTCAACAATAAAAAAACTCTTTTCGCTATGAATGACACGAAAAGAGCTTATAGCCGTTCTTATCATTCAAAGCGAAATCGCTTTGCGGGTAGGAGCACCTTGCATGACATGCAGGTTGCTGTGAAGTCATTGAGCCCGGTCTCTCGTTCACTCTTGATAAGACTATTCAGTTTAGGTTTATCTTACCATTATCTTTTGGTAATGACAACGATTTTTTCGAATGCTGACGATGCATAGTCAAAATGAAAGAAGGGCTGGTTGTACGTTGAACAAGCCCTTCTTGTTTTTTATTTGTTATTCTACTTCTGGTGTTTCTGATGTTACTCCAACATCTTTCCATTTCCAATTGAATTGGTAAACATCAGCCGAATAGTTTTTCACACGATTGTTCACCGCATAAATAATAGAGCGGTATAACGTTGGAATGACCGGTACTTCTTCGTTCATTAATTCTTGCCATTGATTGTAAATCTCTTTACGATATTCAGTGTCAAATGCTTGTTCAGAATGGCCTTTTTCTAATAATTCATCATTTTTATCATTCACCCAACGTGAATAGTTAAACATCACATCCCGGCCATATAATCCATATGGGTCGACATCTGTACCAGTGTACCACGCTGCTGCGAACACATCGACTTTCGGATCGTCTTTTTCCACCATATCGTAGAACGAGTTAAACTCAGCTAAACGACCATCGACAAGCTGCACATCTAAGCCAACATCTTTCCAGCATTGTATATAAAACTTCGCTAGCGGCTCGGCGATGTCTCCTCCACTCATTGAAAGGAAATTAATTGTAAATTTTTTACCATTTGGATCTTCGCGAAGCCCGTCTCCGTCTTTATCTTTATACCCTGCCTCATCTAACAGCTTTTTCGCTTTTTCAGGATTATAAGAATATCCTTTTGCCGTTTTATCATAATATCCCGGGAATGACGGTGGAATTAGTGTTGTAGCTGGGAAGCGTAAGCCATGATATAGCTTATCTGCGACAGCTTGGTTGTCAATTGCATACGCCATTGCTTGACGAAGCTTTTTATTTTGGAATTTTGGATTATCCATGACATTTTCTTGTTTCTTCGCATCCCAATGACCGAGTTTAAATCCGATATAGTTATACGCTAAATCAATTGCACCGATAAATTGAATATTTTTTGTCCCTTTCGCATTTACATATTGATCAGTTGGAAATTCAGCAATATCAATTTCGCCTTTTTTCAATGACTGAAGCACTACTTTTGGACTAACCACTTTTACAATAACGCCTTTTAAATTCGGTTTTCCCTCCCAATAATCGTCATTGCGCACGAATTCTACGGATTCCCCTGGGACAATCTTTTTAATTTTAAATGGGCCGAACCCGATTGGGTTTTTTCTAATTTTATCGGATTGCGCCAGTTGTTTAATCGGAATATCTTTTAAGTAATGCTTTGGCAGCGGAGAAGTCCAAATTCCTGTTAGCACTGATGGATTCGCATGTTTCCATGTAATGGATAGCGTTTTGTCATCAATGACTTTAATGCCGGAAATTTTATTTGTTTTTCCGCTATGATATTCTTCCATACCGACGATATCTTGGATAAGTGCATCGCCGTAGCGGACACCTGTGTAATCCTTATTGCCGATGACTAAATAAGCATATTCTAAATCTTCAGCTTTTACAGGCTCTCCATCATGCCAGTTGACATTATCTTTAATTTTAATCGTGATTGTTTTTTTGTCATTCGAAAGCTCATACGTAGCCGCTCCATCGTTAGTAATTTCGTAATTTTCATTCATTCGAAGTAGCGGTTCATCGAAAAACTGTAGCACTTCAGCATCCGGCTGTCCTTCATAAAATGCACGACTGAGAGTTCCTTCGAACGGAGTATCGTACACCAATCCGTATGTAAGAACTCCGTCTACTAGTTTTCCATCATTTTTGACGGCTATCGGGAATTTACTAATATCTTCCTTTTGAGAGGTTTGCTTGTTTTGGTTTGGCTCCTTGTTGCTGCTCGTAGAACTAGAATTGCTGCACGCCGATAACAATAGGATGATACCGGCTAAAACACTGAAAAACTTCCAATGCCATTTTCTCCTCAATTTCTCTTCCCCCTTTTTAGTTAGCCTAATCTTTGTCTTGCATCAGCCGCGCGTTTAAGTGCTTGGCCGATAAAATTTATACACAACATCATTACTAAAATGAGCAATGATGCAGGTAACCATACCCACCATTTATTTTGCAAAACATCGGGATTCATGGCATAACTGACTAAAGTGCCAAGGCTTGGTGTACTTTCCGGCAATCCAAACCCTAAATAACTTAGCCCTGACTCAATTCCAATATTTCCAGCGAGATTTAATGTTAAGTTAACAATAATAATTGAACTTAAGTTCGGTAAAATCTCTCGAACAATAATCTTCCAGTCGGGTGTGCCGAGCGTTTTTGATGCACTTACATAATCCAGTTCTCGCTCCGCCAACGTTTTCGCCCGAATAAGTCGTGCTTTTCCCGTCCATAAAAAAGCACTCATAATGAGAATAAACGTAAACACATTATATTTCGGTACAATTGCCACAAACACAATGACTAGCATTAAAAATGGCAACACAAGAATAAAGTCAATAATACGCATGATAATATTATCGACAACGCCTCCGAAATAACCAGCGATAAGACCAACGGTAAGACCGATGAATCCGGTGATGAGCGTAATCGCTAAACCGATCGTAAAAGAGTTTCTGGCGCCGATAATGAGCTGCCCAAAAATGTCCCTTCCACCGTAATCCGTGCCTAACCAATGTTCTGAAGAAGGCGGAGCATAAATGGATAGCAAATCTACCTTTACAATTTCTTCTTTATCTAAAATGAGAGAAGATCCATAAACAATCAGAAGAATGATCGAAAGTAGAATGAGAGAACCGAGCGCTAATTTGTCCCTCACTAATTCACGCCACATAATGGAGAAACTAGAAGGACTTTTTTCCGTTTGTACTTCGACTTGTTGCGGGCCACCTAGTTCAGCTTTCATCGTTAGGTCCTCCTCCATAACATTACTCAATTCGTATGCGCGGATCGACAGCGCTTAAAATAATATCTGATAATAATGTGCCTAATAGCGTTGCAAGACCTGAGATCATCACAAGCGCGGTGATGACACTATAATCACGTTGCATAATCGATTGAAGGAACAATTGTCCGATCCCCGGATAACTAAAGATTGACTCCAAAAATATCGATCCACCAATTAAACCAGTAATTTCATAGCCTAAGAAAGCAGCAATTGGTAAAAATGAATTGCGTAAAATGTGACGTGAATAAATACGTGATTCCGGAACTCCTTTGGCTCGTGCGGTCTTTACAAAATCTTTGATTTTTGTGTCGATGATTTCGTTGCGTAAATATTGAATGGTTCCAACCGTGCTAAGTAATGCTCCTGATAACGATGGCAAAATAAGATGGTTGATTTTACTTATATAATAGTCAACTGTTCCTTTTTCTACTTGAATGTTAACGCTCCCCCCTGTAGGGAACCAGCCGAGTATAAAGCCAAACACAAAAAGCATTAACAAAGCAAAGATAAATAATGGAGTTGCAAAACTTAAATAGCTATAACCAACGATAAGTTTATCTGCCAATGAATTCGTCCATCTTCCAGAGACAATTCCTAATGGAATAGCGATGATGTAGCTTAATATCAAAATACATGCAGACAGCAAAAGCGTATTTCCTATTCTCTCTGAAAGTAAATCAGTGACAGGCTGCTGATGAATGTAAGACATTCCTAAATCGCCTTGCATTAAGTTTTTAATCCATCTCACATATTGAACATAAGGCGGATCGTTTAGTCCGAGCTTCTCTTTCATCTCGGCTAATGTTTGTGCATCCATTTTTGGATTGTTCGCTAATCGACCTGTCAACGCATCACCAGGCATTGCTTTTGCCAATAAAAACACGAGAATGCTCAGAAGAAACAGTTGAGGGATCATAATGACAATTCGTCGCAATATAAATTTCAACATTTTGTCGACTTCCTCTCTACGGGATTGCAACAGAGTGCGTCTCAGAAATCCGTTTTAATGGATACACTCTCCCCTCAGCGTCAAAGTACTGATGATATGAATTGTGGTATTCCTTATCGATTTCCTGCCGAAGCTTTACTTGTTCTTGGCGATGTTGTGGATTCGGATTTGGTATCGCAGAAATGAGTCTTTTTGTATAAATATGTTGTGGATCATGAAATATTTCTTCACTTGTTCCTTCTTCTACAAATTGACCGCGGTACATGATTCCGATGCGATCGCACATATGACGGATAATTCCTAGATCGTGACTAATAAAAAGATAAGTAAGCTGGAATTCTTTTTGGATCTCCTTCATAAAATTCAACACTTGCGCTTGAACTGAAACGTCCAATGCAGAAACAGGTTCATCAGCAATAATTAACTTCGGATTTAACGTAAGAGCTCGTGCAATGCCGATGCGTTGCCGTTGTCCCCCGGAAAACTCATGAGGATACTTGTAAATGGATTCAGGATGTAGCCCAACTTTCTCAACGAAGTACTGCACTTTTCTTTTTTCCTCTTGAGGTGATAGCTTTTCAAAGTTACGGAGCGGTTCAGCAATAATATCCAACACTCGTTTTCTTGGATTTAGCGAGGAGTATGGATCTTGAAAAATCATTTGTATATCTTTTCGATAATGGTAAAATTCTCGTCGGCTTAGTTTAGTTAAATCTTTCCCTTCTAATAAAATTTCTCCCGCTGTTGCCTTGATTAGTCCAATAATGGTTCGTCCTGTTGTTGTCTTTCCGCACCCGGATTCCCCCACCAATCCATATGTTTCTCCTTGCTCTAATTCAAAGCTAACATCGTCAACTGCTCTCACGTAATCAATTACTCTCCGAAAAAAACCGCCACGTACTGGATAGTAAACTTTTAAATGATTCACTTTAAGAAATGCCATAGTTCATGTCCCCTATGTTATCTTGTGGAAAGTAAAAATTTTTATAACATGTACAGCGTACCCAATGCCCCGGTGCTACTTCTCGCAAAATCGGGTTCTTTTCGTGTTCGGATTCATCAATCCAGCTGATTCGTGATTTGAATCGACACCCTGTTCTAGGCAGTTTTTGCAATGATGGAACAATCCCTTGAATTACGTGAAGTTTTTCTTTTCGAGTCTGAACAGAAGGAATCGAATGCAATAATGAGCGGGTATACGGATGTAAAGGACGACTGAAAAGCGTATTGACATCGGCTAATTCAACAATTTCCCCCGCATACATTACCGCCACACGGTCTGCCATCTCGGCTACGACGCCTAAATCGTGGGTAATTAAAATGATGCCTGTCTTCATTTGTTGTTGCAGCTCTTTTAATAGCCCCATAATTTGTGCCTGAATAGTAACATCTAAAGCTGTTGTAGGCTCGTCTGCTATAATCAGAGACGGCTCACAAGCAATCGCAATGGCAATGACGATTCGCTGTCTCATTCCTCCTGAAAGTTCATGCGGATAACGGTCATACGTTTTTTCTGGATTTGGGATACCTACCCGCTTTAATAACTCCAGCGTACGTTGTCTTTTTGCTGATGAAGACAGTTTTGTATGATAGTCCATGCTTTCCTCAATTTGCCGTCCTACTGTCATTAAAGGATTTAGAGCTGTAAGAGGATCTTGAAAAATCATTCCGATATCTTTTCCACGGATTTGATTGAGCTGCGGTACAGATAACGACAAAAGGTTTTTTCCTTTAAAAGCAATTGTCCCCTCTAATTTCGTTCTTTCAAGTGGGTGTAGCCCCATAATAGAAAGGGCTAATGCACTCTTTCCGCATCCCGATTCACCGACAATCGCCACCACTTCATTTTCATTTACCGTTAAAGAAACTCCATCGACAGCCGCATAGTATTCGTCATGAATACGGAAAGAAACTCGCAAATTTTCAATTTGTAAAATCGGTTGTTTCGACAAAGTAACCCCCCTCTCTTGTATAAAAATCAATTTTATTCAAAATATTAAAATCATTCCATTCTTATACAAATATATTATTATGTTATTTTCTAAATTTCAATAATTTTTAATATTTTTAGTCAACCAAAAAATTTTTATATATTCATTTTTCAGTCATATGTGTCGTTTTATCTTATTTTTACTGGAATCTTTCTAAAATCTTATTGATTATTTAAAACATAGTTCTTTTTTATATTTAAATTTCTTTAATGGGCATTTTATCCCGCTCTTACTCTGTCGGCTGAAATATCGTTATTTGGTTCATCCAATTTATGTAGCGATTTGTTAAACCAATATTAGACCGTTCATCTAAAGCTGGATCTACTATACATTTAATTACTTATTTAGAAAATATATCAACGAAAGCATTTTTACATACTTTATGGAATACTCTTTATCGATTTGAAATTATTCGCTATTATTCTATTTTTTTCGACAAAAACCATACGAATAATGATAATATAGTAGTGCACATGAATTTTATAGCGGTTGTATATTCTTTACGCGATTGGGGTTGCTTTTGAATGCATATGAATCAATCGGGAACGTCCTATATGCCTTTTTATTTTCTCATGCCTGCTATGCAATTGATTGTAGACGAAGACGGTTATATATTGGATACAAATGAGTTCGCTGCTCATGTTCTCGGTTATACGAGAGAGGAATTAATCGGCATGCCTGTTTTCGCTATCGCACATGAAGATGACCACCGGCTTGTAAAGCAACAGCTCCAATTTATTATTCATCATGAAAAGAATATCGTTCATTCACTAGAACTTCGAAAAGTAAAAAAGAATGGAGAAGTTTTATTTGTTCAAGAACATATTCGTCGCATTCAAACAGAACAAGGAATGAATATTCTGCTCATTTCTTGTCATAATATTTCCTCGGAAAAACGCGCAAAGCAATTATTAACAGGTCAAAAGAAAATTTTAGAATTAATCGCAAAAGAGACACCCGTCTCTGACGTTTTAATGGAGCTCGTTCATACGATGGAAGATATTCTTCCGAATATTGTCTGTTCGATTTTGCTAGTGGATGAGGAGCATCAGCGGTTATATCACGGAGCTGCTTCTCGTTTGCCAAATGATTTTATTGAAGCGATTAACGGTTTAGAGATTGCCCCTAACGCCGGTTCATGTGGAACGGCTGCGTACCGGCAGGAAATGGTCATCGTTACTGACATCCAGCATGATCCTCTTTGGAAACCATTTAAACAGTTTGTCTTACCGCATGGATTGCGTGCCTGCTGGTCGGTTCCGATTTTTTCCTCAAAGAAAAAAGTGCTTGGAACATTTGCTATGTATCATTATGAGCCTTGCGCACCGCAAGAAGACGATATCGACATCATTTACACCTTTTCCTCACTAGCAGGATTGGCCATTGAACATGGGCAAATGAAAGGGCAATTACAAGAAAGCCGCCAGCGTTATAAATCATTATTTGAATACAATCAAGATGCGGTGTTTTCGTTAAGGATGGACGGAACATTTTTCTCCGCTAACAAGGCAGCTTCGATAATTTCGGGATATAGCCATGAAGAATTATTATCGATGTCAATGCATGATTTAGTCATATCCGATGATGTATCCAAAACCGTGAAAGCGTTTATACAAACAGCAAAAGGGAAATCGCAGCACGCTGATGTCCGTATTCGACATAAATCAGGAAAAATTTTATATTTAAGTGTTACTTTTGTCCCGATTTTTGTCAATCAAAAAATTGTTGGTGTCTCGGGAATTGCTAAAGATATCACAGAGCGTGTCGAACAAAACGAGCGCATTCGGCAAATGGCATATTACGATTCCTTAACTGGTCTTCCAAACCTCCACTTGTTTCGCGAACTCGCTTCACAGTCTCTTGAAGAAGCAAAGCAATCTGGAAAAATCGGGGCGATTTTCTACATCGATTTAGATGGCTTTAAATATATTAATGATTCGCTCGGACATAGTATAGGAGATGTTATATTACAAAAGGTGGCTGAACGGTTGCAGCAGACTGCTAAAACAAAAGGAGTTGCAGCCCGTATGAGCGGAGATGAGTTTATAATCATGCTCCCAAATATCGGTCACCAGCAAGAAGCGATTGCAATAGCAGAACAAATATTACAACTACTTAAGGAACCGATTCATGTCGATGAACTCGAATTGTGTCTTACTGGCAGTATCGGTATCGCCTTTTATCCACGAGACGGTATGGAAGTGGAAACACTAATGAGATATGCTGATATGGCTATGTACGAAGTCAAGAGGAAAGGAAAAAACAGTTACTATATATATGATGAGGAAAAAGGCGCGAATTTATTCTTATTAAACGATTTGCATAATGCGATAAAAAAAGAGGAGCTCACGGTTTATTACCAGCCCATCATCGATGTGCAAACAAAAGATATTGTCGCAATGGAAACACTCATTCGTTGGCAACATCCTATTTATGGGATAGTGCCACCAAATCAATTTATTCCGCTGGCAGAGGAAACAGGTCTCATCGTTCCGATTGGAGAATGGATTGTAAAAAAAGCATGTCGACAACATGAACAGTGGCGGAAAAACGGGCTAAAACCGATTCGAATCGCTGTGAACGTCTCCGTGAAAGAGCTGCAAGACCGACATTTCGCGAAACGAATTGAAGCGATTTTAACAGAAACGAACACACTTCCAGAATGGCTAGAATTAGAAATCACAGAAAGCATTATGGTTTACAACGAGGCGACCATTTCAGACAATTTACGCCGAATGAAAGAGCTTGGGGTGCGGATTTCGATTGACGATTTTGGAACAGGATATTCATCGCTTGCTTACTTAAAACGTCTCGATGTCGATACGGTGAAAATTGATCAATCGTTTATTTCGGATTGTCCTCATTCTTATTATGGCAGCGTTATTACGAACACAATTATTTCTCTGGCGCACCATTTGCATATGAACGTCATTGCGGAAGGAGTCGAACAGTTTGAGCAGCTCCTTTATTTACAAGAAAAAGGGTGCCAAGAGGCGCAAGGATATTTTCTTAGCCCGCCCTTATCGAGTGACGAAGCAACTCGGTTACTACAGAAGGGGATGTGTCACCTTCAGTAACTACAAAAGAGGTGTCAAGTCAACACCTCTTTTGTTTTTTGATTACTTAAACGCCATTGCCGCTTTCACAGCTTTTTTCCAGCCTTCATATAATGCTTCCTGTTTGTTTTTTTCCATTTGCGGTTCAAATTGATTTTCTAGATGCCATTGTGCGGAAATTTCCGACCGGTCTTTCCAATAGCCGACCGCAAGCCCCGCTAAATACGCAGCGCCAAGCGCCGTCGTTTCATTGATCACTGGTCGCTCAACCGGCACCCCTAATATGTCGCTTTGAAACTGCATAAGGAAATTGTTTTTCACCGCACCGCCATCGACACGCAATGTTTTTAACGCGATACCTGAATCCGCTTCCATCGCTGTAAGCACGTCTTTCGTTTGGTAAGCAAGCGATTCCAATGTAGCGCGAATGAAATGTTCTTTTGTCGTCCCGCGTGTTAATCCGAATACCGCCCCGCGTACATCGCTATCCCAATACGGCGTTCCTAATCCAACAAACGCTGGTACGACATACACGCCGTCGGTAGAGTCCACTTTTTCCGCATATGTCTCACTATCTGGTGCTTGTTTAATCATTCTGAGCCCATCGCGGAGCCATTGAATCGCCGAACCCGCGACAAAAATGCTTCCTTCTAATGCATATTCAACTTTTCCATCAATGCCCCACGCGATCGTTGTCAGCAATCCATGCTTCGATTGAACCGCCTTCTCTCCTGTATTCATAAGCATAAAGCAGCCAGTCCCGTACGTATTTTTTGCCATTCCTTCCTCAAAGCACGCTTGCCCAAACAACGCCGCTTGTTGATCTCCTGCTGCGCCGGCAATCGGAACCTCCACGCCAAAGAAATGATACGGTACCGTTTTGGCGTACACTTCCGAAGAAGGGCGAACCTCTGGAAGCATTGATTTCGGAATTCCTAAAATGTCAAGGATTTCATCATCCCATTTTAACTCATGAATATTAAACAGTAATGTTCGCGAAGCGTTGGAATAATCAGTGACATGAGCGCGACCACCCGATAGCTTCCAAATAAGCCATGTGTCGATCGTGCCGAACAACAAATCGCCTCTTTCTGCTTTCTCACGTGCGCCTTCCACGTTGTCTAAAATCCATTTCACTTTCGTCCCAGAGAAATAGGCATCAATGAGCAAGCCTGTTTTTGTGCGAAATAGTTCGTCATACCCTTGCTGTTTTAGCTGCTCACAAATATCGGCTGTCTGGCGCGATTGCCAAACGATCGCATTGTAAATCGGTAATCCTGTATGTTTATCCCATACAACCGTTGTTTCGCGCTGATTCGTGATCCCAATCGCTGCCACTTGTTCCGGCTTGACGGATGCTTCCGATAAGACGCTGGCAATGACGGCTAAAATCGAGCCCCAAATTTCATTTGCATTATGCTCGACCCAACCTGGTTTTGGAAAATGTTGAGTGAACTCTCGTTGTGCAATATGCACGATTTCTCCATTTTTATTAAACAGAATCGCGCGTGAACTTGTTGTCCCTTGATCTAATGAAAGAATATATTGTTCCATAAACTGTCTCCCCCTTTATATTTACATTAAAGCATTTTTTGTCTGTTGATAGGTAGTCGTTTTTGTCTGTTGAACAAAAGTAATCGCTAACACGACGATGATTGCGATAAGCACATACCAAAACGCCGCTGTGACTTTTCCTACGAATACAGCTTTGTAAAATAATCCGCCAAATGAGCCGCCTAAGGCCGGTCCAAGAACAGGAATCCATGCATATTGCCAATTGGATGAACCTTTTCCGGGAATCGGAAGGAAAAAATGAGCAATGCGTGGACCTAAATCGCGTGCTGGGTTAATGGCATAGCCTGTTGTTCCTCCAAGTGATAAGCCGATGCTGACAATAAGAAACCCAACAATGAACGGATTTAAGCCATCAGTGAATTTGTTGGCGCCAATCGCTAAAATGCCAACGACTAATACAAATGTGCCAATCATTTCGCTCAGCAAATTCGCAAAACGATTGGGAATTGCCGGGCCTGTCGCAAATACACCTAATTTCACGCCCGGGTCATCTGTTTCTTTCCAATGAGGCAAGTAATGAAGAAAGACAACTGTCGCACCGATAATCGCACCAAGCAGTTGCGCGACAATATACGTAGGGACATCCGCCCACGGAAAATCGCCGTTGAATGCTAACGCGAGAGTTACAGCCGGATTGAGATGTGCCCCGCTAAATTGTCCCACGGCATAAACTGCTACGGCTACAGCTAGCCCCCATCCCATCGTAATGACGATCCATCCAGAGTTTTGCGCAAACGATTTTTTTAAGTTCACTCCAGCGCAAACTCCTCCACCTAAAATGATCAGTAAAGCGGTGCCGACAAGTTCGGCCATAAATGCCGACATCATCCATTCCCCCTTTGCTTTTTGGATGTGGCGGAAAAGATAAAAACCCACACATCTCCTCTTGATGAGGAACATGTGTGGGTCTCCGAATTCTCCGCCACAGTTATTAACTTAGTTATAAGATTAATAGAAAATGTAAGCGTTGTCAACGTTTTTTTCTGAAATTTTTCTCTACTTCGTTACAATTTGGATATAGTCAAAATCGAGGATGTCGACGGCATCTTCGATATCTAATCGAGTGATGAACCGATAGGAAATTCCCGGCTGCGAAGGAGCAATATTTTCAGGAATTTGATACGTAAACGGCAATACCTTCTTTTGTTCAGGCTCGATGGTAAAATCTCCGTCGACTGGAATGGTAGCGATAACGGTATCTTCTTCCTTGCCATCACGCAACGTTTTTCGGACAAAATCAACGTCTAGTTTTGTAATCTTTTGCTCTACTGTACCTCCATGGATATGCAATTGTCCTTCGATCATATCCCCCGGCTTATAAACTTGCTTATTTAATATTAAATCGACATACGCCGAACCGACTCCTAATTTTGACATCATTCTGCGCAATAACATGTGGATACACCTCTTTTCTCTATCTGTTTCACAATACTATACGTATACGGCCCGATCTCCTACTTTGTTTCACCTTTTTCCCGATACCACGTAAGAAGATAAAAAGACCTATGCCTTGCTTCGGCAAAGGTCTAAGGCTACCAAAGCCGATTATATCTATAATGACAGCGCTTACAGCTAATTTATGTCATTTTCTGTTCTTTGTCAACAGTCATTCATACACGTTTTGCTGATCAATCACATAATCTACCCGAATCACAGGAACATCATTTTTCTCTACCTCAGCAACAATAAGACCGATGCGATCATGATAAATACAAAACATATCTTGGCCTTTCTCAAAAGCGATTTCTCCATAAGAAAGTACCATACGGTAAATTTTATCACTGTCAATATGATGAAGTTTTGCCCGTCTCCCCAACCGAATAATGACATCCTTTTCACTGATCTTTCCGCGATACATGCCCCAGCCCCCTTTACGTTCCTACTATCAATGTATGGTGTCACCTTTTCATCCATGTGTACTTTTTATTTTCCCTTCTCTGCTTAACACCCTTGATAGCCGGAAGTTTATGATAAAAAATATTAGACAATCGAAAGCGATTCTCCTCTTTCTTTACATGTTATAAAAAAATTTGTAAATTTTTTCTGAAAGTTATTCCGTTCTCCTTGACGATGCCCCTCGCATTAGTGTATAGTAAATACATCATTTAACAGAATATATCTCATGCAAGACAGCTTGGCTTGTTCACCTTAGATAGCTGTGGAGTATATTCCGTTATTTGATAAAATTTTTAAGTTAGCCGAAAGGTGCTAAAGGTATTAGGAGGAATTAAGTATTATGCAAAACGGTAAAGTAAAATGGTTTAACAACGAAAAAGGTTACGGTTTCATCGAAGTAGAAGGCGGAGCGGACGTATTCGTTCACTTCACAGCCATCCAAGGTGAAGGTTTCAAAACGTTAGAAGAAGGTCAAGAGGTGTCTTTCGAAATCGTTCAAGGAAACCGTGGACCTCAAGCTGCTAACGTAGTCAAATTATAAGTAAGCGTTCGTTAATATAGACGATAGGACGAAGGCAGATAAAAAGGCCGGCGCTATGCCGGTCTTTTTCTTTTTGGGCGAATATTCCCTTTTCGAACAACAAACACTATCAGCTAGGAGGTGGGTTCCAGATGGAACGTGATATTCATTCTGGCTATAACGACTTAAAACAAGTGGAAATGTTTGTGGAGACAGCAAAAAAAATGGTGGGTTCAGCGACAATGAGTTTAGACAGAGAGATGCTAATCGGAGCAAAGCAGGCAATTGACAATGCGCACGCACAACTTGCCCGCGCCCGCAGTGAAGCAACTGGCGTTGACGAAGAGTTTCTTGCCCGGTGTGAACAGCAACTGCAACAAGCGGAACATCAATTAAACGAAGCCCTACGGTAATATGAAAAGCGGAAGTGGTCCGCCTAGCCGCCATGGGCAAATGTTCTTCACCCGAAAGACGGCTTACCCTCTGAGGAAGAAGGGTATTTACGAACTACCAAACTGGACAATCAAGGAAAGTAAAGGCGCCGCAGGTAGGATACTCTTCCCCCCCTTTCCTCCATAGAAAGGCTGACAGTCCAAGAAGAGAAAAAATAAAGCCCTGGACAATGACAAAAAAGAGAATCATCACATCTTTTTCAAAAAGGGATCTCGTTTAGCGTGAGATCCTTTTTTACTTGCTGCACTATTCAACTGAACGAGAAGAAGATTCAAGTAGCATCTCTCCATATTGTTTCATCATTTCACCAACGGTACAATGATTAATGCAAAACGATTGGGCGTACGTTTTCCCCATTTCTTTGCGAAACGTGCTTTTTAAGAAACATCCTTCGCAATACATATGGTGAAGTTCATTTAGTTTTGCTAATATTTCTTTTCTCTTGTTTGCTTTCTCTTCTCTCATTATTTGCTTCTACTCCTTCTTTCCAAGTTCCATCGTGCTTGCGATTGATTTTCCTTCTAGCGCTTGACGAGCGAGCTGATCCGCTTCCTTATTTTGTTTGCGAGAAATCGGCTCGTAAACCGGCTGAATGCCTAACTCCGCCAACTTTGCTTCAATACGATCAAGCCATGCATTATAATCGTCTTCAAAACATGGCCACATTCCCGAAAGCTGATTAAGTACAACATGAGAATCGCCACGGAATACAACCGGCAAATGATGGACACCCAACTCTTCAAGCATTTGCACTAAAAACCAAAATGCCGCATATTCCGCTTCGTTGTTCGATTTTAATTCATCAAGCTGGCGATTGGCGCGAAAACGATATTGATCGTTGTTTTGTTTATAATAAATGACGACACCGACGCCCGATTGCAGCGTTTCATTGTCAAAGCTGCCGTCAAAATACGCAATGACGTCGTGTGGCTCAGTTTCTAACTCTTTTTGTAATTTAATCAACTCTTTTTTCGTCCATGTCACATGTTGGCGGTCAATAAATGTTAACTCTTTGACACGCCCAGTTTTCTCAAAATCTTCAGCAAGAAGAAGCGCCTGTTCGACCGGAAGAAGGTCCGAAGTTAACACTACTTCTTGCTTTTTTGGTGTAACATATACCCATCGAATCATGACATCCACATCGTTTCATCCTTCCACGACAAATTCCTCTACCGTACATTTACGTTTATGCAGTTATAATGACAATCGTTGCTTATATTTATTATACAATACAGAGGGGAAAAACATGTGGAATGAATGCCTCGGGTTATCGCAATGATGGTGACGTTTTCCCTTGTATTGCTCATCTATCACCTTTTTGGCCTCCTAGGATTGTTTGGATCAGGGTTTCAACTGTCGTCGCTAATATACAAGTTGAAAAATTCGGATTAACAGCAATGCTCGACAATATTTATTATGTCCGGTACTTCATTTCTTGCTACACAAATATTTTAAGCGAAAAATATAGTAAAAAGAGACTTAAAAGCGGTTTTGTCTCGGATTTTTACGCCCATCTCCTTAACTGTCATTATGCAGCTTACCTTAATTATATTAACCGCATGCAAATGATTATGCGCAACTCATCGCTTGAAACAATTTTTGCCCTCCTGCCGCGAATTGCGCTTGAAGAGTGTATGCGCTTTTCTTGTGAGTCAGTGGATGTCTATCTTTTTCATTGGTTCAAAGAACGCTTTCTACGCGATGCACAGTTTTGGATTCGCAATAATGAAAGCACACAATGACAAGTCAGCTTATCGATACACTAATTTTTACTTCTATCGCATTTTTCGATGTATTCCAACGAACGAATGATGGAAAATTTTTTATATACTCTCAAATAGACCGTTACTCTTTGTGCACTCCCTTTGTTTTATAGCAAAACGATTTCCGAAAAAAAGATATGTAAATTTTTTGATAACTATGGTACACTACCATTAGTTTTCATATTGGAGGAGTAACTATTGATCGAAGTATATATTGATGGCGCAAGCGCCGGGGATCCAGGGCCTTCAGGGGCAGGAGTGTTTATTAAAGTTAACGGAACGGTCGAGCGATATTCGATTCCTCTTGGTGTGATGTCAAACCACGAAGCTGAGCTCCATTCTCTCATCAAAGGACTGGAAATTTGTCTTGAAAAAGGATATCAAGCCGTTTCATTTCGCACCGATTCCCAATTAGTTGATAGGGCGATCGAAAAAGAATATGTGAAAAACAAAACATATGCACCGCTGTTAGAACAGGCTCTTGCACTATCCAAACAACTCGATTTGTTTTTTCTCAAATGGATACCAAGTAAAGAAAACCGTGTCGCCGATGAACTGGCGCGAAAAGCAATCCAACAATTTCAAAAAACGGGGGAGAGAAAGAGTTGAACAAACAGTGGATAGCGGATGTAAGCCTTCTTGCTGTGACATTCGTTTGGGGAGCCACATTCGTTGTTGTTCAAAACGCCATTTCATTTCTTGAACCGCTCTCATTTAATGCGGTACGCTTTTGGCTAGCCGGTTTGTTTTTGTTATTGTGGCTTTTGTTGTTTTACCGCTCACTTCTTACACAATGGAGCTCCTCTCTCTTGCGTGCCGGGGGATGGATGGGGCTTTGGCTATTTAGCGGTTACGCGTTTCAAACGATTGGGCTTCTGTATACAACATCATCAAAAACCGCGTTTATTACCGGTCTTAGCGTTGTGTTAGTGCCGCTATTTTCATTTCTTTTTTTAAAACAAAAACCGACGGCTAACGCTGTGTTTGGCGCACTTATCGCGACGGCCGGCTTATATTTTTTAACAATGAATGGCGGCGAATGGTCGATGAATCGCGGCGATGTGTTTGTGTTCTTTTGCGCGATTTCATTTGCCATGCACATCATTGTGACCGGAAAGTATTCATCGCGTTACCCGACGCTGTTGCTGACGGTGATACAAATTTTTACCGTTGCCATCATGTGTTCCGTGTTTGCATTCTTGTTTGAAGATGGAACACAAATGTGGAACGTGGCGGTTTTGCGGCAACAAGAAGTATGGACGGCGTTAATGATTACCTCTTTGCTAGCAACAGCGCTTGCGTTTTTGATTCAAACCAAATTCCAAAAATACACGACAGCTGCACGCGTCGCGCTTATTTTTGCGATGGAGCCGGTATTTGCTGCGATCACTGCATACATATGGGCTGGAGAACGACTTTCGCCCGCTGGCATCATCGGTTGTATCGGCATTTTATCCGGCATGATTTTGTCAGAGTTTCGGTTTTCATTGTCTTTTGGAAAACGGTTATCAACAAAGCGGCACCTGACACGATAAAATCCTCGAAGCAATTAGCCTCGAGGATTTTTAACGGCCCACAAATCCTTTTTCTTTCATAAACATTAGGACCTGCTCGCGTGTGATTGTTTGTCGCTGGGTTAGCTCTTCAAGTAATGATAAGTAAAAACTTCCGTCAAAGTGCTTTTGAATTTTTAACGTCCACTCTAACGCCATAATCGTTAGCCAATCGTTTGCCCCCGTATACTGTTGGCCAAAGCGAATAAAATTGCGTGCATCCTCGCCTAAGCGAAATCCTTTGCTCGCTAAAAAATCGAAATATTGTTCTACCGTCTGCTTTCCCATACTCCCTCTCCTGAATGAGATCTTCGCTACCATCTTAACGCATTTTTAACGCTATAGCTAGCCATTTTTTGCATGTACATAAGTAAGAAAGCGCTCCTGTCTTCATCCCTAGTAAACCCCCGCCAATGACTTTGATCGGCTGATGACCAAGACACTCACGAATCCGTTTTTTTGTCTCTCGTACACCATTTGTTTCGGATCATTTTCCAATCATTTAGTCTCTTCGGCTAAATCCATGTTTAGGTGAATCGCCAGCTCTCCAGCCTGTCTGCGCACTCCTTGCGCACATATATCACAATGAAGCCAAATAAAGCGGCTAATGCGAATCAATGGTAAGACAATAAAGGTTGCAAGTGAAGTAGCTCCTGCAGAATGGGAGCTCGGCATTCCTCCGTTTCAAAAAAGTGATCATTGCTAACGTCCCCGTCTCACATTTCTTTGACGAGATTTTTTTAAGCTGTGCAAGCGCGATTGTCCATAATGCTGTTTTTAAGCCCGGTTCATGCCTCCTTCTCCTTTCTCAAACGGTCATTTAATCAGTGTCTAACTTCAACGGCTGCCTCCTCTTTTTCTTATTGTTTAGCTTCAGACACCATCAGCTCGCGCCTCTTCGGTGCCGCTGCGGCAGGCGACAGTCTCCGCAAAAGTCCTCGATAAGCAGGGGTCTTTCGCTGTTCTTGTGATGTAAACATATTTTTTCACAAAAAGGCAACACTATCCTCGGAGGTGAGTGCGATGGCGAAAAATGGCGGCAAAAATCGTGGAACAAAAGCACCCGGTGTGAATCCACAAGGATTCGGGCAAGATGCGACCTTTACTCCCGATCCGAAAAGCGAACTCGAAAATGCAGCGAAAAAAAGTAATACAAAATAAGATCAATTAGGCAATATGCATAAACTTTAACAATCAAACAAGCAGGCAAATAAATTGCCTGCTTGTTTGATTTCTGTTTCTCTATTATTTTTTCAATTTTTCCCGCAATACCATTTGCAAAATACCGCCGTGGCGATAGTAGTCGATTTCGACTTCGCTGTCGAAACGAACTAATACTTCGAACTCTTTCGTTTCTCCTGTTTCTGGATTTGTAGCGGTTACTTTTACATAATCGCGCGGTTTGACGTTTTCGTCAATGTGCACTTCGAACACTTCTTTTCCTGTTAATCCTAATGTTTCTGCATTTTCCCCTTCTTTAAATTGAAGCGGCAATACACCCATTAGGACAAGGTTCGAGCGGTGAATACGCTCAAAGCTTTCGGCAATGACGGTCTTAATTCCTAATAAGAATGTACCTTTTGCTGCCCAGTCGCGGGAGCTTCCCATTCCATAGTCTTTACCAGCGATAACCACAAGACCTGTGCCGTCTTGTTTGTATTTCATGCACGCATCGTAAATGGACATCACTTCGCCTGTCGGCCAGTACGTTGTGTAACCGCCTTCTGTTCCTGGCGCAATTTGGTTGCGAATGCGAATGTTCGCAAACGTACCGCGCATCATGACCTCATGATTGCCGCGGCGAGATCCGTATGAGTTGAAATCTTTTGGATCGACGCCTTTTGATATGAGGTACTGACCAGCTGGTGTATTTTTGCCGATCGAGCCGGCTGGTGAAATATGGTCAGTTGTGACGGAATCACCGAATTTTCCAACAACTCTCAAGCCTGTAAGCGGCTGTACTTCGCGAACGTCTGGAGATAGTCCTTCAAAGAACGGCGGATTTTGAATGTATGTGGAATCCTCGTCCCATTGATAAAGCGGCTCATCCGTTGTTTCGATCGCATTCCAGCGCTGATTGTCATCGAACACGCGCTCATATTCTTTGCGGAACAGTTCTGGTGTTACCGTTTGTTTGACGACTTCTTTGACTTCTTCCATGGATGGCCAAATGTCATTAAAGTACACATCATTGCCATCTTTATCTTTGCCGATTGGCTCATTTAATAAGTCAATATCCACCGTACCGGCTAGGGCATACGCCACAACAAGCGGCGGTGAAGCAAGATAGTTCCCTTTTACAAGCGGATGAATGCGACCTTCGAAGTTGCGGTTACCAGAAAGCACACTTGTAACAAGCAAATCGTTTTCCGCAATCGCTTTTTCTAGTTCAGGAGCTAACGGTCCTGAGTTACCAATACATGTCGTACAGCCATAACCGACAATGTTAAAACCGATTTGCTCTAGGTATGGAAGCAAGCCGGAGTCTTTTAAGTAGCCAGTAACTACTTTAGAACCCGGTGCGAGTGATGTTTTTACGTATTTTGGAACTTGTAATCCTTTTTCTACGGCTTTTTTCGCCACTAAACCAGCACCGATTAATACATATGGATTTGAAGTATTCGTACAGCTTGTGATCGCCGCGATGGCAATTGCTCCTGTTTTCATCGTCACTTCTTCGCCATTCAAAGTGACCGTGATTTGTTTATCAAGATCCGCTTCTGTTAATCCGAAGCCTTGGTTTCCTTGCGGCGCTTTCACCGCTTCACGGAATGCCTCTTTCATTTTGGAAAGCGGAATCAAATCTTGTGGACGTTTCGGACCAGAAAGGTTTGCTTCGATTTCAGAAAGATTGATTTCTACCACATCAGTGAAAATAGGTTCTTCCGCATCTGGCGTATAGAATAAGCCGTTTGCTTTACAATATGCTTCAACGACTTGAACATGATGCTCATCGCGACCTGTTAAACGTAAATATTCAAGCGCTTCTTCATCCACCGGGAAGAAACCACATGTTGCTCCATATTCTGGCGCCATGTTCGCGATAGTCGCACGGTCAGCAAGCGGCAATGTCGCTACACCTGGCCCAAAGAATTCAACGAACTTGCCCACAACGCCTTTTTTGCGAAGAACTTGCGTAACTTTTAAGGCAAGGTCCGTTGCGGTTGTACCGTTTGGTAATTTTCCGGTTAAACGTACGCCAATTACCTCTGGTACTGGGAAGTAAGAAGGCTGTCCAAGCATTCCTGCTTCCGCTTCAATTCCGCCGACTCCCCAGCCAAGAACGCCAAGACCGTTAATCATCGTCGTATGAGAGTCCGTACCGACTAATGTATCCGGGAACGCTTCATATTCGCCGTTTTCCCCTTCAATGGTATGAACAACATTGGCTAAATATTCGAGGTTTACTTGGTGAACAATTCCCGTCGCTGGAGGAACAGCACGATAGTTGTTGAACGCTTTTTGTGCCCATTTTAAAAACTTATAGCGCTCTGCGTTGCGCTCAAACTCTAGGTTCATGTTGTACTCAAGCGCATCATCCGTTCCAGCTTTATCGACTTGCACAGAGTGGTCAATAACAAGGTCAACCGGAATTTCCGGATTGATCTCATATGGGTCACCACCTATATCTGCCATCGCTTTGCGCATCGACGCTAAGTCAACGACAGCTGGTACGCCTGTAAAGTCTTGCAAGATGACGCGTGATGGCTTAAACGGCACATCGATGTCTTTGAGTTCAGACGTTCCCCATTTTGCTAGGTTTTCTACATGCTCTTTCGTAATGACACGCCCGTCTACTTGTCGAAGTACTGATTCTAATAGCACTTTAATGGAATACGGTAAACGGGAGACGTTGCCGATCCCTGCTTCTTCAAGCGCTTGCAAACGGTAGTAATTATACTTTTTACCGCTTACTTCAAATGAAGAACGGGCTTGAAATACGTCTTGTTTTGCCATATGTATTACCCCCTCATACAATACTATACTATTTTTTCGAGCGAAAGTCGAAAAAATAGAATGAATTCTCCCAAAACCCGCAAAATTGTTACGCTTTTATCTTATTATAAGGGGCCATGCATTGTAAATAATAAATCCGCTCTTTCTTTTGATAAAAGAATAAATTCCCCTTCCCGTCACAAACTAGTAGCGGAGGTGAAGAGAATGGCAAAACGTAAGGCCAATCATGTCATTCCAGGGATGAATGCCGCAAGTGCGCAAGGGATGGGAGCAGGCTACAATGAGGAGCTGGCAAATGAACCGTTAACAGAGGAACAGCGCCAAAATAATAAAAAAAGAAAAAAGAATCAATAATACTTTTGTCATCTAGCATAACCATAGACGCCCGCATAAGAAAAGCGCCCTATTTCGTCTAAAAACTGCCACGTTCTATAGGCAAACAGCGAAATGCCGTCATCCTCACTCCCGAGATGGGCAAATGCCCTTTACTTGCACTTCGAGGGAGAAGGTTATTGATGCCAGAACGGCTTAAAGCATCACTTTTCAGATCATGCTTTAAGCAAATTCTGCATGGATGTTTATTCAAAAATCAAACTAGTTGGCCGCCGAGCTAGTCAAAACGACCGAAGAAATTTCCAGAAAGCGTTGCGGGCCAGTCCAGACAGCGGTTCAAACTTTATACTTCTTATTAACAATAAGGGAATGTCTCCATACAGGACATTCCCTTTTTGTTATTCTATTTCATTCACTTCGTCAACGATCGCTTGTAAATCGCTACGAAATTGTTCGAGTTGAGCACGTTGCTTTTCGGAGGCGACTTCAAGAGCATTGTTAATTTGTTCGAACGCTTCATTCACTTCTTGTTTTAAATGTTTCAACTGACTTCCATAGTCAGCACGGTCACGTACTAAATGATCGTACCATTCTTTTGCTTCCATCGTCCCTTGCTGCGCTGCTTGAAACGCCTGTTGTTTGTCTTTATGATACGGCATGTCTGTTCACTCCTTCGCAAGTTGCATTCCGCATTTATTATCGTTTCAAATGCGGCACAAATTATACCGCGAATAAACAGAGAAAATGCTGTTATCCTAATGAATAGAAGGAGGAAGATCAAAATGACGAATAAAAATACAAGTACAGATATGCGAAAAAATGCACCAAAAGGTGATAATCCCGGCCAACCAGAACCTTTAAGCGGATCAAAAAAAGTGAAAAACCGCAACCATACGCGTCAAAAGCATAATTCCAGTCACGATATGTAATGGAAGATTTTTTCTACAACTCCCGCCGCGAACGCTTTCAAATGCGATGCATATGATAGAAAATAGCCATTCTATCGGTGAATGCGGAGGGAGTTGTTATAGAGTGGAAAACGATAAAAAGTCTGAATTGGAACAATGGCTTGAGGCATTATGTAGCGATCCATTTTCCAGCATTTTAGACGAGACGGTATTTCGTGTCGATGTATTTGAAACGGAAACCGAATATATCGTAGAGTCAGAGCTTATCAACTGTACAAAAGAGCAAATATTCGTCACATGTGAAAACGATGCTTTAATTATTCAAGTACACGAAAACGAAAACATTAATAAACAACGGGTCGTTCATTTGCCGTTCCCTCTTCTGAATAAAAACATTCGTGCTTATTTTACATCGCCTATTTTGGAAATTCACATCAGCAAAGAAATAAGCGCGAATCATCCCAATCGTTATATGATCACTATTCATGAAATAGATTTGTAAAGCTCTTCGAAATAAGAGCTTTTGTTTACATAATATTTTTATGGTGTAAAAATTGCTCTGCCGTTTCGGCAGAGCAATTGAATGTTACGAGGTTTTCACCCTTTAAAAAACTGCGGTAAATACTCTTTATGAGCTTCTAACATTTCATCTAAAATTTGTTTAGCAATCGTATCTGATGGAACAAGAGGGTTAATCGTCATCGCCACAAGAGCGGTATTATAGTCACCTGTTACAGCTGCCTCCGCAGCGACTCGTTCAAATGACTTAATTTGCTGAACAAGTCCTCTTACTGCGACTGGAAGATCACCAACCGCAATCGGTTTTGGACCTTCTTTTGTAATCACACAATTCACTTCAACAGCTGATTCGTTCGGAATACTGGCAATCGCTCCATTATTTTGCGTATTCACTGGCTGAATATCGCGCTTATCATTGTAAATCGAGGTAATGAGGCTGCATGCAGCATCGCTATAATAAGCACCTCCCCGCTTCTCAAGTTGCGGCGGTTTGATATCAAGATTCGGATCTTTGTACAGCTCAAATAGCTCGTCTTCTAGCTTTTTTACGACTTCCGCACGCGTGCCAACCGTTTTTTCTGCTTCCATTTCTTCAGCGAGCATTTTGCTCGTTTGGAAATAGTAGCGATGATACGGGCACGGAAGAATTTTTAATCCCTTTAAAAAACCGGGTTCCCAACCAAGATCGACGATATTTCGCATCGTGATCCCAGACGCTTCACCGCTTGTTAATCGATCAATCAATTCCTCTGTCATATTGTTACCGTCTACATAGATATTTACCCCAAATACCATATGGTTAAGCCCGGCAAAATCAATATGCACACGACGAGCATCAACACCAAGCAGTTTGGCGACTCCCATGCGCATCCCGATTGGCACATTACATAAACCGACGACTTTTTTATAGTTGCCGTAACGCAGTACCGCTTCTGTCACCATTCCTGCTGGGTTCGTGAAATTGATGAGCCATGCGTCTGGACAAAGCTCTTTCATATCCTTAATAATGTCAAGAATGACTGGAATCGTTCGTAACCCTTTAAACAATCCGCCCGGTCCGTTTGTTTCTTGACCAATAACGCCATATTTTAATGGAATTTTTTCGTCTTTCATGCGCGCCTCAAGGCGACCGACGCGAAATTGTGTCGTGACAAAATCTGCTCCTTCTAGTGCTTTGCGTCGATCAAGCGTCAAACGAATGTCCATCGGCACGCCTGCTTTTTTGACCATTCGTTTCGCTAGTTCGCCGACAATGTTTAGTTTTTCCTCTCCCTCTGGAATGTCAACGAGCCATAACTCACGGACGGGAAGCTCATCATACCGTTTGATAAATCCCTCAACTAATTCAGGTGTATAGCTAGACCCTCCGCCGATGGTGACAATTTTCAATCCTTGTATGCTCATATTTTTCTTCCCCCTTTGTTTTGCAATGACTCATATAAATCAACAAACTCAGCGGCCAGCTCTTTTAGCGTGATCGCGTTCATTAAGTGATCTTGCGCGTGTATCATCAACAAAGTGACTTCTTTTCGCTTCCCATTCGCTTCGTTTTGAATGAGCGAGGTTTGGACATGGTGAGCAGCATTTAACTCTTCGCTTGCCTTTTGCAGATGGTTCCTTGCTGTTATAAAATCTCCCTTTTTGGCGGCAGCAATAGCTTCCATCGCATGACTTCTCCCGTTTCCGCCATGAAGAATGAGTTGAAACACAATTTCTTCATAAGTTTCCATATCCTTCTCTCCTACGTATGTTTTAATTCGCGATAAGTGATGAGTTCGATGTTTCTTTCTGAGATTGCCTGACGTATCTCTGGATCAGTTAAAATCGCTAGTTCGTTGATACGCCCAAGACAATACGAGCTGCCTATTTGTAATGGAAGGTCAATGTAAGCAGGATGGCACATGATTTCTGCTGTTTGCCCGTCGCTGATTTGATTGACCAATGATAAAAAATATTCCTTTGTCAAATCGTTACCGTAAAATTGATGAATAAACACATCCACCGTCTGTAAATCAAACATATCCGTAGAAGGTACAGGCCGAGCAGGCAAATGGTGCTGCTGAGCAAGTTTTTTTACAATCGGAAATACCTTCTCGTGAGCATGAACATGATGATGGCTATCGATATGAGTCGGCGTTAGTCCAAGTGAGAAAAATTTTTCAAGCTGAGCCGTTAATTCCCTCTCAATCTCATTGATATCCGCATGAAGAAGCTGTTCATCGCGCTTACGAAATTCACCGTTTTCATTCACTAATGATGAAACATCGGAACAAACGGGTTTTCCGCATGTTAGCACAAAATGAATTCCTACTCCTAAATCTGGATTCTCTTTTGCCAGCTGGGCGGCATGTTCCGCCCCCGGCATATTCACCATCATCGTCGTAGATGTCACGACTCCATGTTGAAATGCTTCTAAAATCCCTAAATTAACACCTTTGGAATAACCAAAGTCATCCGCGTTAATAATGCATCGAATCGACATCGTTCTCGCCTCACCTTTGCTATGTCATCGTTGAATCCATTTTTGCGTCAGTGATATCGCCTTCTTCGGCTACTTTTTGTTTGTCCCACATCGCAAAAAACGGATAATAAATCGCTAAAGCAATCAAGAAATTAATAATTTGCAAAATACTACCAGATATTTTCCCTCCTGTTGCTAAATAACCGCTAATAATCATCGGTGTCGTCCACGGTACCGCCACTCCGCTCGGCTTGGCAACAAGACCTGTCGCCATCGCTACATAAGAAATGATTGTCAACACAATTGGCACAAGAATGAACGGGATAATGAGTAACGGGTTCATCACGATCGGCATGCCGAACGTAATCGGTTCATTAATATTAAAAATGCCTGGCGCAATCGAAAGACGTCCAAGACTTTTCAGCTGCTGACTTCGTGAACGAAGCAACATCGCCACTGCAAGCGCCAATGTCGCTCCAGAACCACCAATATAAATCCAAAGGTCAAAAAACTGCTGAGTAATGACATTCGGCAAATCTGCGTTCGGATTCGCTTGGAAAACCATCCGATTTTCGTCCATGAGCGAAAGCCAGATGGGACCCATGATGCCACCGACAATTGCCGCTCCATGCAAGCCGACAGACCAAAGAAGCTGAACAAGGAGCACAGCAATAATCGCTCCAAATAAACTGCCGCCTAAGGTGCTGAGCGGTTTGTTTAACAATACGGTAACGATATTATGGAAGCTTTCAAACGGCGTGAGTTCTAAAAGTAAACGGGATACCCAAATAAGGCAAATGACCGCAAATCCCGGAATCAGTGCAACAAATGAGCGAGATACCGCTGGTGGCACTCCGTCTGGAAGCTTAATGACGATATTTTTTTGAATGATTTTTCGATAAATCTCCGTTGAAATAAGTGCCAAAATCATTGCGACAAACAATCCTTTACTGCCAACCCATTGCACTGGAATACCGCCGCCAACCATTATCGTCTCTTTGGAACCTTCAGGAACAAAAGGCACCTTATAAGGAGTCGCTAGCAAAAACGCTGCAAGTGAAATCGCGCCGGCCGACAGCGCATCTACCTTGTATTTTTCGGCAAGCCGATAAGCAACCCCAAAGCTAACGACAAGCGCCATAATATCAAAGGTGGCTCCAACGGGATAAAGAAGCTTTTCCAGCCACTTTTCTCCGAATATTCCAGCCATAAATTCGTTATAGCCGGGAATTGGAAGGTACCCAAGAATCAAAAATAAAGAACCAATAATTAATAATGGCATCGCTAAAATAATTCCATCACGAATCGCTTGAAGATGTTTTTGTTCAGCGATTCGACCGGCGACTGGCATGACATATTTTTCTAACACACTGATAAACGCATTCATTCGCCCGTCCCCCCTTTTTTATTGTTTTAATCGCAGCGCAAATTCAAGAACACCTGCGCCATTGACACGTCCGTAATCCGTTGGGTTAATGACATCAACGGGAATACCGCGCGCTTCGCCTTCTTTTTTAAATTGCGACAGCTTGTAACGAACTTGCGGTCCAAGCAGCAACACATCAGCACGATCGAGATGTGCTTTTGCTTCATCGGCAGAAACCGCCCAAATGTTTGCTTCGATGCCTTTTTCTTTAGCAGCTTGTTGCATTTTTGTTACTAACAAACTTGTCGACATGCCAGCGGCACAAACTAATAAAATGTTCATCGAATCATTCCCCCTTATGAGTTCTCACTAACATACTGCTGCAATATTCATGCCAAGGTGCAAAAAAAGCGTGCGAGTAAGCATAAAACATCAGTGTGTTATAAAAACAGAAATTGTTTTTGAAAACGTTTACAATAGTGTTCGGAAAAAACAAAGAATCATATATTGTGTGTTAACAATTTGTTTTACAATATTCAAAAAATTTCATAATATAACACAGCTCATCCTTAGTAATGTTGACACGATATTTCTTTTCAAGAGAATGCAACTCTTTTTTCACAAGATGATATAGCCACTCGTTCTCTTTTATATATTTTTCCTTTTGTTCATATTGAACAGAATTGTCGCCTGCGATGAGACGGTCAAGCATACAGCACGTATGAAGGACCATCCCGATCATATCGTGAGGATGGACATTGATTTGCAGCTTCTGCTGAATGTTTGCAAAACAACAGCGAATCGCAGCAATCCCTTCGCTTGCTCGAATACGTTGAAGATGATTGGTCAGTATTTCAATCATTTTTGTATATGTTTCTTCTATATCAATCAGTTTTTGAATTGATTTGATAGCCCGTAAACTTAACACCTCTTCAATATAAAAATATGGGGTTTTACCTAAAAATGGGACATTACTAATCACACATAACAAGCGGTAATGTTTTTCAATTTGAGACAACCTCATCTGCATATCTTTTTCACTAGCGACATGAATCGGAATGATATCTACAAACTCATTATCAAAATGCAAATACGTCTCAAGCACTTTTTTTATCGCTAAAGCGCTTCCTTTTCCGGTTACACAAGCAGTAATAATTACAAACTTTTCTTGTTTTTGCTCATCTCCATTCCATAGTGGGCGGTTTACATAAAATGGGGTAACATTTTTCACATCTTCATAAATTTCTTCGAGCGAATAGCCTACTATTGCTTTCCGCGCTGCTTCGAGAACGTGTGGGGTGCTAATGGCGGATACGACTTTCACAGGAATACCAACCTCTTTTTCTAGCAGTTCTCCAAATGTAGTAAGCGAGCCCATATCAACTAAAAGAAGAAGACCTTTCTTCGAAGCGATTTGTTTCACAAGCATTTTGGCTCGTTCAAATATTTCTTTGGGCTCTAAATGCAACGGCATATCAATCGCTTTCACGTGATCGGTGGCAAGCAAATGGTTGGTGACATCGGCCATTGCTGCGGCTGCTCCGTTTCCATGCATCATGACTAAAATGGACACATGTTCTTCATGATCGTTGATTGCTTCATTATCCAGCACAAAAAACATTGTTAGAAAACTGGCTTCATCAATGGGAAGGTCAAGCCCCGTATGTTCTTCAATCATTTTCATGCAATCTAAAGCAAGGTTAAATTCGTTTTTGTACATCATTCGTACTTTATTGAGATGCGGGTTCATAATCTTTTTGCCGCTTTGAATTCGCTGAATCGATGTTTGAATATGCAAAGCAAGACCATACACGACTTTTTTCGCAAACCGTTTACGAAGGGCTCTTTCTGCCTGCTGGATTATCGTTTCCGCTAATTGAATGATCGGCGGATCAATAATTTTCGCTAAGTCATTGCCAGTATGAATGCGCCTGTTTACTCCTTTCATATATTGGGTAAAATAATTTTCCACATCAATTTCCATTAAAAGTTCAAGCTCATCATCATTTACACCATGCGCCTTCAGCTCGTTAAACTTTCTTTCAATGCTTTCGTATATATTTTGGTAGTCTGCCTCGTTTGGTTCAAAACTCATCTCTTCACGATCCGGAGAAAAAATATAGTAACGATATTGAAAAACAAGAGATCTTGCTTGCTTTTTGGCAATGAAAAGACCTTCTTTTATATAATGAGGTAAATCCGGGCTATTAATTTGAACTTTCTCCTTTTTCGCTGTGACATAATCGGCATATGCTTTGGCACACGCTAGCTGAATGTCTGCTTTTAATTGGCCAACGTTATTCGGACATGGATAGCATAAAAACGCTCGAACCGTATTAGCGGAAACGTAAATTTCTTTTCCTAATCGAATCGCTTCCTCTCTGAAAAAATGAAAAATTAAGTGACATCGTTCTTCTGTCGTTCGTTCTCGCAACGGAGGCAAATAAATATTCATCGGGATTCTACGCCGAAATGTGGTTAGTAGACTCGATTCCGGGTTTTCCGTCGTCGCACAAATAAGCAATACATTCGCACTTCGCACTGTCTCCGTTTCTCCTAGCCGGCGGTACACCCCTTTATCGATAAAAGTAAATAGCATTTCTTGCCCCTCAGCCGGCAGCCGATGTACTTCATCTAAGAATAAAATACCGTTGTTTGCTTTTTCAATGAGCCCTTTTTGTTCAGCCGCTCCAGTGTATGCTCCTTTTTTGACGCCAAACAGTTGGCCAAGCAATAATTGCGGATTATTGGCGTAATCGGCGCAATTAAATGCAATAAATGGAGCATCTTGTGAACATTTACGAATTTCGATGGAAAACTCATGAAGAAGCTCGGCAAACATTGATTTTCCGGTCCCTGTTTCACCGAGGATAAGCATATGCATTCCTTTTGGAGGATAAAGAATCGCTGCTTTTCCTTGTTCGACAGCGATCGCTAAACTTGGTTGATGATACATTAGTTCATCCAATTTTGTTAAAAACATCTCACTGGATTTTTGTCGCACAACGGAAAAAAGAACAGGTCTTCCATTTCTTTTTTGTACTTTTCCCTTCTTCCACAGCTTGTTTAAATCGCTACTGACGTTGGCGCGGTCTAGCTTCAATATGCTCGCTAGCTGTTGAGCACTAATCCACTCGTTGTTGCTCGATGTTAACTCCTTTAATTTTTCATAGACGATATCAATCCGTTTCACATCACACTCTCCCCTATCAATTATTGTTTACTAGACAGTCAGTAAAAAGCTGTTTTCTTCTCCATCTCTTTACTATTTTATTGCCAATAATAAAAGAGGATGCTCCTTTATAAAGGAACATCCTCATCAATGGTTTATCATTAAGCAAGCGGCATGTTTACTTCGCAAACACATGATGACCGATGCGAATCGTTACCGGTCTTGAAAGAATCCATTTGTCTTTAGTGATTTTTGGATTGTAGAAGTAGAGGGAACCGCGGCGATCTTTTGGAAATAACGCTAATGCTTCATCGACAGCCGCATAATCTTGTTTCGTTGGCTGAATGCGAGTCAGCTTTCCTGTTTTCACAGGTACAAATGCATAGCCTGTTTTCGTTTTTTGATAAATCACGCCTTTAATGCTATTAGGAAATGCAGGGTTTTTTACACGATTTAAAATTACTAAAGCTACTTCTACTTTTCCGGCGAACGGTTCACTTGAGCCCGTTTCCGCTTGAACGAGCTGCGCCATTAATTTCCGTTCCTCCGCCGTAATCGAAGGTTTCGCTGTTGATACTGTCTTGGTTGCTTTCACCGTTACAGGCACTTTTAACGTTTCGCCAGCGAAAATTTGATCACTTTTCCGTTTGTTTAACGTTTTTATTGTGGAAATCGTAGTTTTATATTTTTTAGCAATTTTATAAAAAGAATCACCTTTTTGTACTTTATAGTATGTATACGTCGTTGCCGCATTCCCTTGTTGTGCTGTAAACGCTCCAACCATACAGCAAACTACTGCGAGTGTTGAAAAGACTTTTTTCATCATTTTGTCCTCCTCATAGTTGCTTGTTGGCTCTCTCGTTGGCATTTCCTAGATTAGCATGTTCATAGACGCATATCACTGGTCGGAATTACCATTTCATCTCTATGACATATGCAAACACATTGATAGATAAGGGATCACGGCTCTTCTTTACAGTTCTATTACAGTTTCGTAACAATCAACGACATATCAGCCAAAAGCAGCCCTTCTTGCCAAACATAGCTATTTTCGCGATAATGATTGATAGAGATGGAAGTTTGCGTTGAGGTGAAAGTATGTTAACAGGTTGGTTTCTTTGGTTTATTTTGTTTTGGGTCGTCTTTTTGTTGATCACGATGTCAATTGGTGGTTTTTTTATGTTTCGCAAATTTTTAAAGAGATTGCCGAAAGCAGATGGAAAGTCCGAATTGGACTGGCAGGAATATTACATCGAACAGACACGGCACTTATGGGGCGATGAGGAAAAAGCGCTTCTTGAAGATTTAGTAAAGCCTGTACCAGAGCTGTTTCGCGATGTTGCCCGGCAAAAAATCGCCGGCAAAATCGGCGAACTAGCCCTTCAAGAAAATGCATCCTGTATTACAAAAGATTTAGTGATCCGCGGCTATATTATCGCCACACCTAAACGCGATCATAAATTTTTAGTCAAAGCCTTGAAAGAAAAACAAATTAATTTAGCCCCTTACGAACATTTGCTCCAAAGCAAATAAAAAGCGGTGGCATCTCGCCTCCGCTTTTCTTTTTACGTTGACCATATCGTTGGATTATGATTAAGCTGTCTTTCTAATTTTTTGTAAGAAATATACATAGCAACTCGCCACGGCACAATCATGGAAAACGCCAGCAAGTAAAACATCCCGCTTAATTGACGATAATCAATCGTTCTTCCTAAATATGATTTTAAGCCAAGGCGAATGACGAGTAAGCTAATTAAAATCCACACAAATGCTTTTGAGCGTTTTAAATAAATGTGTCCATCTTTAATTTCAAACTTTGATGTTTTAATGAGAAAAATAGAGAAAAAAGCCCCTAGCACAATTGCTTCTAACAGCTCACCTTTTGTAACTCGAAACGGTGGGTCTAAAAACATAAGTGCACCTGTGCTCATAAAAATGGGAGGTAAAATAATTTTTCTTGCATTTGTCGGCCTTTTCGACGCTTTCAATCTCACAAATAAAATGAACACTGCCATACACACTGCGATAATTGAACTAATTATTGCCACAATCATCATCCTTTACCATTAATTTACTCATTGGTATACTTTTTATTATTATGCATCGCTACATTAACGCGCGATTCACTGCTTCGATGACGCGACTTTCTTCAAACGGTTTGACGATAAAATCAATCGCCCCTGCTTCGATCGCTTCCACAACCATTTTTTGTTGCCCCATCGCTGAACACATAATAATTTTTGCGTTCTCATCCTCGCGCTTAATTGCCTTTACCGCTTCCAATCCGTTCATAATGGGCATTGTAATATCCAAAGTAACGACATCGGGTTTTAATGTTCGATACAGCTCCACAGCTTCCTGCCCGTTTTCTCCTTCCCCGACAATCTCATGATTTGCTTTCCTTAAAATGTTCGATAACGTCATTCGCATAAACTTTGCATCGTCTACAATGAGTATTTTGGCCATGATCATCCCCCTACTCAGCTAAGAATCATATGTGCATAACGGGTCGTCGGTCCTATCAAACAATGTAACGAATTTGACGATGAAATTCAACTTGCCGGAACTTAAAAGCCGGTGAATCCCCCGAAAATACTTGTTGTATAAACAATAATTTTGGTCATCCAGTCAAAAAATAATACAACTCCCATCACGATCATTGTATATCCGCCTACTTTCACGATTTTGACATGATGGCGACGGATCCACTGCATCTTGCCAATAAAAAAGGAAAGAAGAAAAAACGGGATAGCAAATCCCAATGAATACGCTAACATATAAATCATTCCTGAACTTGGGTTCGTTGCTGCTAGCGCGATGACAGATACTAAAATCGGCCCTGTGCACGGCGTCCATCCTGCAGCAAAGGCCATACCAATCAGAATCGAACCGACATAACCGGAAGGCCGCTTCTGGAAGGAAAAACGTCGATCTTTCATCAAAAAGCTTGGCTTAAATACTCCAACAATGACAAATCCAAAAAAGATAATAAGAATTGCACCAATCTGGCGAATAAAATCTTGATATTCGTTAAACCACTGACCAATGAACGATGTACCGAACCCGATCGAAATAAAAATAAACGAAAAACCAAGCAAGAAAAAAAACGTATGTAACAAACTGCGCTTTTGTAACATCGCATTCTCCGATTGTAACTCTGCGACCGATACGCCGGTAACATATGATAAAAACGCTGGATAAAGCGGCAAACAGCATGGCGAAATAAACGACAAAAATCCGGCTCCAAATGCCAAAAAAACATTGACATCAGTCATGTTATTCAGCTCCTAAACTCTTTTTTATTTTCATTTTACCAAAAAAATGAGTACCTTGGTGATACTTCGATTGAATTATCTAATGGTGAAACAAGAAAAATAGTTATTTCTCTTTTGAATTAATTACCAAAATAGTTTACAATACCTATATAATCCTTGAAAAGAAAGGACTTGACCTCTCGTGTCAAAGCAAAAAATTCTTACACTCATTGAACAAAAACGGAATGAGTTAATAGAAATCGTTGCGAAAAACGGCTTAAATGCAACGGTCACACTTCAATTAAGCCAAGAGCTAGATTTGTTGTTAAATCAATATAACGAATATAAGTTTAAGAAGAAAAAACGCTCCTCCCCTCACTGGCAAGAGTGAAAAAGCGCTTTTTCCTTATACATATTCTTCAACATCCGTTAGCCCGTTTTGCAATAAATACATTTTATAGTAAAGTCCTTTTTGCGCCAATAGTTCTTGATGCGTCCCTCTTTCAACAATTTCACCGCGATGAAGAACGAGAATTTGGTCAGCATCTTGGATGGTGGACAAGCGATGGGCAATCGCGATCGTTGTTCGTCCTTTTCGCATGTTGGCAAGCGCCTCTTGAATTGCTTCTTCCGTTTCTGTATCAATATTGGCTGTCGCTTCATCAAGAACGAGAATTTTCGGATTCATCGCTATCGTGCGCGCAAAAGCAATTAATTGCCGTTGTCCGCTTGAAAAGGTAGCGCCCCGTTCAACGACTTGATGGCGATATTGTTGCGGAAGTTTTTTAATAAATTCATCCGCTTGCACGAAACGTGCAGCTTCAACAATATCTTTATTGGTTAAGTCGCGATTGTACATGCGAATGTTCTCTTCGATCGTGCCGTAAAACAAAAACGGATCTTGCAAAACGAGACCGATATTCTTGCGCAGTTCTTCGTTCGAATAATGACGAATCGATACACCATCAATGAGAATATCGCCGCGGTCAAATTCATAAAATCTCATGAGCAAGTTAATAATCGAGCTTTTTCCACTTCCGGTATGCCCAACTAACGCTACTGTTTCGCCTGGTTTTGCGATAAAGGAAATATGCTTTAATACATCGCGTTTTCCATCATAAGAAAAGCTGACATTACGAAATTCAATCGTCCCTTTGGAAATTGTTGTGCCTCTTTCTTCTGCCGCTCCCGGTGCTAATTCTGTATGGTCAAGAAGTGCAAACACGCGCGCACCGGAAACGATCGCTTGCTGATATAACGACAGACGCATCATCATTTGAGTTACCGGTTCAAAAAAGCGCTCCAAATAGTTCACAAAGGCATACAGCACCCCGATTTCTACCGGGCTTTCCATTGCAGAAATACCGAAAAAACTGAGCACGACAATAATCGACAAAATGTACACAACATCAATGGCTGGTCTTAAAAGCAAGCCATCAATTTTAATATTTTTCATCCCTGCTTCATAATGTTTGTCATTAATCATCGCAAATTCTTGACGCAGCCGCTTTTCTTGACGAAATACTTGAATGATCGCCATTCCCTGCAGTGATTCATTCAATTTCGCATTCAATTCGCTTAATCGTTCGCGCATTTCTTTGTAAAAAATCGGACTATAATGGCGATACAGTTTCATAATCCACAGTATCACCGGCAAAATAAATAGACAATACAGCGCCAGTTGAACATTTAACAAAAACATCGCGATAAAAATCCCAATCACAAATACACCGTTTTGAACAAAGCTAGAAAGCACACTCACAAACATGTCTTGAATCGCTTCCGTATCGTTTGTGACGCGCGAAACGATGCTTCCTCCCGGCGTTTGGTCAAAATAGCGCATTCCAAGCTGATGCACTTTTGTAAACACGTCGATACGCAACGATTGAATAATATTTAATGCTAGCTCTTGAAATTTGACAAGCTGGAAATACGTAATGACCGTTTTGGCGACAAGCACCCCTAAGTATGCGCCAGCTATCCAAAGGAGCGGGCGTGCCTCAAGACGACGCGGCGTTAAATAATCGTCAATAAACACTTTGACTAAATACGGTCCAATAAGTTCCCCTGCCGTTGCAAAAATCAATAAAATAAACGCAACGATCGCCTCTGTTTTATAACCCTTTATGTAGGAAAGCAATCTCCATAATACTTGCCGTTGCTCTTTCGGAGTTAATAATTTGTCCATGATTACCCCCCGTGTTCGACTAATGATTCCAGCTGCTGACGATAATACATATCGCGATACCAGCCGCGCTCATTCATCAGCGTTTCGTGTGTTCCCATTTGGGCAATTTGCCCATTGTCTAAAACAAGAATCAAATCGGCATGTTGAACCGCACTTAATCTGTGTGAGGCAATGATCGTTGTTTTACCAGCACGATTTTCTTTTAAAGCGGATAAAATCCGTTCCTCCGTTTTTGCATCAACAGCCGACAATGAGTCGTCAAGAATAAGAACTTCCGGATTCATTAACAGCGCACGTGCAATGGAAATGCGCTGTTTTTGGCCGCCGGAAAGGGACACCCCTCTTTCACCGACGATCGTGTCATAGCCGTCGGTAAACTGTTCAATATCTTCATGAACACTTGCTAATTTCGCCGCTTCAATAATTTTGTCCTCGCTCGCTTCTGGACAAGCAAAAGCAATGTTTTCTCTAACGGTTACTGAAAATAAGAAGTGGTCTTGCGGCACATAGCCGATGGAAGCGCGCAATGCATTTCGTTTGTATTGGCTAATTTCATGACCAGCGAATCGAATCTGTCCATCATATTGATCAAATTCACGAATCAGCAGCTTTAATAACGTTGTTTTTCCTGTTCCTGTTTTTCCGACGAGGCCAAGCGTTTGACCGCGCTTTAACGTAAAAGAAATATGTTGTAACACAGGAGCTGTTTCGTTTGGATATGTAAATTGCCTGATATCGTATACAATATCCCCTATCGGCGGTGTGGAAATCGCATTTTCTACCTCTTGTATTTCCTCTTGTTCGCTCAACAAGCTCCGAACGCGATCGTAAGAGGCACGTCCCCGTTCGACGATGTTGAACAACCAGCCAAACGCCAGCATCGGCCAAATTAAAATGCCTAAATACGTTGTAAACGACACGAGTTGCCCAATCGTTAGCTCCCCTGCTAACACCATTTTCGCTCCAAACACGACCGCTAAGAAAAAAGACAGGCCAACAATAAACGAAATCGTCGGATCAAACAAGGCATCAATTTTTGCAACATCCATATTTTTGGAAACCACTTTATTGGATTGCCTGCGAAATGATTCAACATCTTCTAGTTCATAACCAAACGTTTTTATCACTTTCATTCCGCTAATGCTTTCTTGTACTTTATCGTTTAACGAAGAAAACGCTTCTTGTGCTTTTAAAAACCGCTTATGGAGTAACGTCCCATAATGACTTGTTGCCAATGCCATGAACGGCATCGGAATTAAGCTAATGAGTGTTAACTTCCAGCTAATCGTAAACGCCATGGCGATCAAAACGAAGCTTCCTAACGTTAGTGAGTCAACAAGTGTCAATATACCGTTTCCGGCCGTTTGTTGAATCGCCTGTAAATCGTTTGTCGCATGTGCCATTAAATCGCCAATCCGTTTTCTCTGGTAAAAAGAGGATGACATTTTTGTAAAATGCGCATACAGTTCATTGCGAAGTTGACGTGATAGCTTCACCGCAGAGCCGAAAATTAAAATGCGCCACAGATATCGCAAACCATATAGTGCTATAGCGATAATAAGCAAAATCCCAATCCATTGACCGAGATACGCTTTCGTCATCGTTCCGTTCTTAATGTGGTCAATGATAATGCCAATGACTTTTGGGGGAACCATCTCTAATAATGCAACGATTATCAATAAGATAATCCCAGTAATGTATGCCTTTTTCTCTTGATAAAAAAACCACATTAAGTCTTTAAATACTTTCATAACGTCTCTCCCATCCATAACATCTTGAAAACGGGCTAAATTATTGTAACAAAAATAGAAAAATTTTGAAAGTTTTAGTGAAATAAAAAGACACTCAATCGAGTGCCTGTCCAATATTTATTTTAGTTGGTTGTTCATTGCCTTCATCATTTGATTAATTTTCTTTTGCGATGGCGTCATTCCCATCTGCATCATCATCATGCGAATCATTTGTTCATTAATCGGTGGATTTTTCTTTAAGTAGTTCATCATCGTTTTGCGGGCAATGAAAAATCCTAGCGCTGTTCCAGCGATAAGCGCTAGAATGCCAACGAGAATCGTCGTCAACATACTTTTTCCTCCTTCATGTTGTCTACCTAACAGTGTACTAAACAATGTGTTATTATACAATATTTCCCCGTAAAAATCTTTTATTTACGCAAATTTTCTGCTGCTTTGAGAAAAATTGAGCCATTGATAATGACAAAACTGTGTGTCAACAGCTAAAAAATAAGGAGAAATGGTAGCCAACGCATGAAAAATAGGACGGACGATTGCATCATTGTCTGTCACAAGAAGCAGACGGCGCTTTTGAACAATCAATAATGCTTCCTCATTTTCCTCTCCTTTAAAAATCAACATATTTCGTTCTAAGTTTTTCTCTACTTGTCCAGGAAAATTCTCTTTTAATCCCATTTCAATTCTCGAAAATGAAATACGTTCCGTAATAAAGGCAACTTGTTTGTCACAGACGTTTTTAAACGTCGCTTTGGCATATTGATGTTCACGCAATAGTTCGACGATTTTTTCTGCGCGAGGATAATATTCGTTTCCTACTTCCTCATTGAATAAATAAATCCAATACCGAATCATCTCCGTCCCCCATTTCTTTTTTCTCTTATCTTCATTATAAAAAAAGAAACAGGAAAAACTTGTCTATTAGCGTAAAAATTCACCACTAATTTTGTCGATTGCTAGAAAAACAGAGGTGAGCGGTTAACTCCGAAGGAAAATGTTCTTCCGCTGGGGAATAGTTACATTTCGACTTTGGAAGGCTATTTTCCGCTAAAAGTCGCGAGCTGATCTAGAAATAAAAAAGCAGAAGCGGTGCTTCTTCTATTCCTGAAACGCGTTGAGAGATCTAAAAAAGCTGCCTCCTGATCAGAGACAGCTTTTCCAACGGTTATTTGTTTAGTAATGCTTTGACACGTTTCACAACGTTTTCTACCGTAAATCCATATTCCTCCATAATTTTTTCACCTGGAGCCGAGGCACCGAAGCGGTCAATCGCTAAAATGTCACCTTCATCGCCAGTGTAGCGTTCCCAACCAAGAGAAGCAGCCATTTCAATTGCTAAACGTTTTTTCACTGCAGGTGGTAACACTTGTTCTTTATATTCGTTCGGCTGTTTCTCAAAGCGATCCCATGATGGCATGCTTACAACGGAAACATGAATTCCTTCTTCGGCTAACGCTTTTTGCGCATTCACAGCAAGACTTACTTCCGAACCGGAGGCAAGCAGTAAAGCTTCTGGAGCTCCATTTGCTGCTTCCGAAACGACATAAGCACCTTTTTTCACGCCTTCATAGGCCCGTTCAGCTGTATTCGGCAATGTTGGAACATTTTGGCGTGTTAGCACTAACGCAGTTGGTTGATTCGTCGATTCAACAGCTAAGCGCCATGCCGCTGCCGTTTCATTCGCATCAGCCGGACGAATGACGGATAAATTTGGCATTGCTCGAAGTGACGGCAACTGTTCGATTGGTTCGTGTGTTGGACCGTCCTCTCCTACAGCAATACTGTCATGGGTAAGAACGTATGTGACCGGCAAGCCCATCAGTGCGGCAAGACGAATGGCAGGACGTAAGTAATCAGAGAAAACAAAGAACGTGCCTCCAAACACCTTCACTCCGCCATGAAGCGCCATGCCGTTCATCGCAGCCCCCATCGCAAATTCGCGAACACCGAACCAAATGTTGCGGCCCTCATAGCTTTCCGGAATCAAGTTCCCTGCTCCTTTAATAAGTGTTTTGTTGGAACCGGCTAGGTCAGCAGAGCCTCCAATAAATTGCGGAACCGCTTTGGCAATAGCATTTAGCACTTCTCCTGAAGAAGCGCGAGTGGCTAGACTTTTCCCTTCTTCATAAACTGGTAAGCTTTTTTCCCATCCTTCTGGCAATGTGCCTTCAATTGCTAACTGTAACTGTTGCGCCAACTCTGGATAAGCCTTTTCATATTGCGCAAACAATTCGTTCCATTCTGCTTCTTTTTTCTCTCCTGCTTCTTTCACGACTTTGCGGAAGTGCTCATACACCTCTTCCGGTACATAAAAATCTTCTTCGAACGTCCATTTGTACGCTTGTTTTGTCAATTTTAACTCATCGGCACCGAGCGGAGCACCGTGGACATCAGAAGTACCCGCTTTATTCGGCGATCCGTAACCAATCGTTGTTTTCACTTCGATCAATGTCGGACGAGTTGTGTCCGCTTTCGCTTCCTCCAATGCTTTGGCGATCTCTTCAATGTTGTTGCCGTCTTCCACGCGTAAATATTGCCAACCATACGCTTTAAAACGTTGTCCAACATTTTCTGAGAACGAAAGATTCAATTCGCCGTCCAGCGAAATATCGTTTGAATCATAAAGAACAATAAGGCGACCAAGCTTTAAATGTCCGGCTAATGAAGCCGCCTCAGAAGCAACTCCTTCCATTAAGTCACCGTCACCGCAAATCGCGTATGTGTAATGGTTAATAATTTCAAAATTGTCTCGATTGTATGTAGCCGCTAAATGTCTTTCCGCCATCGCCATCCCGACTGCCATCGCAATTCCTTGACCGAGCGGCCCCGTCGTCGCTTCTACTCCCGGCGTATGACCGTATTCCGGATGCCCCGGTGTTTTGCTTCCCCATTGACGGAACTGTTTAATATCTTCCATGGAAACATCATAGCCGCTTAAATGAAGCAAGCTATACAAAAGCATGGAGCCATGGCCTGCTGATAACACAAAGCGGTCGCGGTTAAACCATGTTGGATTGCTCGGGTTATGATTCATAAACTTCGTCCAAAGCGTATATGCCATTGGTGCAGCACCCATCGGCATTCCCGGATGTCCGGAATTTGCTTTTTCAATCGCATCAATGGACAATGTACGAATCGTCGTAATGGCTAATTGGTCAATCGTATGTTCCATTCGTCTTCATCCTTTCGTTCAAAAACGTTCTATCAACACTATCATATAGAAAAGGAGGAAACATGTACAACTATTGTTTTGAAAAAAGAAAGCATCTGTATGCGTAAGATGCTTTCTTTTTCACTATCGTTATTAATGAAGCCGTCTTTTTTGACTCTCTTTTAGTTTCTTTGGGGTGACATCGTTTCCGTTCGGATCAATGATCTTAACGGAATGAAGCGTATCGGTCATGGCTTTGCGAAATGCTTGTAAATACTCTTGGCGAAGCCGCTGTTGTTCTTCGCGCTCCGCTGCTGTCAAACCTACCGTTTTAGATTTTTTTGCCAGCTCATTAATCCGTGATAATTTTTGCTTCGATAACATTGTTTCACTCCATATCATTGATATGCTCTTATCTTACTAGAGAAATCGAAAATTGACAACTGCTTTGCTTCTCCATCTGCTGACAGTTCTATGTGCCTGACTGAACGTATTCTTGATATCGGCGATGAACAGTCGCCTTCGAGACGTCATAGCCGAATCCACGCAACGTTGCGGCAATTTCCGCAAACGTCAGACCGTTATGGCGCAAACGGACAATTTCTTCAACTGGGAGCTCGATTCGTTCTCTTCCAGCATGTTCTCCAACATGCTTTAAGTTCCGCTCCGGTCGGTATCCTCTTTCAATCGCTTTTTTCATGCCTCGTTTAATTTTTAAGTTATGTATTTTACGTTGATATTCTTCAACAATGCTAATGATATCGAGCACCATCGAATCCGCCTCGGATAATTGCATCTCTCCGTTATGGCTGATCGTATATATTTTGACCCCTTCTTTTTGAATACAGTGCAACAAAGCAATTCTTGCATGCCCTCTTCCTAATCTTGTCTCATCTTGAATGAGAAGCGCATCGATTCGTTCCTGTTTTAGCGCAGCCAGCAACTCTAAAACCCCGTCCCGCTCAATTTCATAGCCGCTCGCCTGTTCAGTAATAATTTTAACGACTTCAAATCCATACCGTTCAGCGAGGCGCTCTAATTCTTCCCGTTGCCGCTCTAACGATGTTTCTTGCGCCTCTTTCGTTGTGCTTACGCGACAATAAATAATCGCTTTCACTTTCGATCATCTCCGTTGTTATTTGCTTACTACTAGCGGGTCATCTGCTTTTGATTTTAACACAGGAATAACCAACTTTTCACCCGCCATAATTTGTTGGCTCGACAAATGATTCACATCGATGACCCATTCAATAAACTCATTGGTTGAAAGCTGATGTGATTTCCGGTATTTATTTGCTAATTTCCAAAGTGTATCGCCGGGTGTGACGGTGATTTCTAGATAATCTTCTTTATGAATCGGTTTGCTTGCATACGCAAATCCAGCTAATAACATAAATGAAAGAATCGAAAAAACAATATAGTGAGCAAGCTTTCGTTTCATCGTTTATCACCTCATAAGAATATTTGTTCGCCTTTGTGCTTTTATTATAATCAAGAACATTTGTTTGTGTCAATAGATTTTCGAACTTATGTTTGTTTTTTAATAATGAACATGCTATAATGTAGGCAAACGATGAGGTAAGAGGTGTATATGATGACAAAGCTATCAAAACGGCAGCAGCAAATATTAGATTTTATTAAGAAAGAGGTACAGACGAAGGGATACCCTCCTTCCGTTCGTGAAATTGGTGAAGCTGTTGGACTTGCCTCTAGTTCAACCGTACACGGACATTTAGCAAGGCTTGAAAGCAAAGGGTATATTCGACGTGATCCGACAAAACCGCGCGCCATTGAAATATTAGATGCTGATTTTACTTCCTCGATGCAAAAAAACAATGTCGTCAATGTTCCTATCATTGGCAAGGTGACAGCCGGACAGCCAATTACTGCCGTTGAAAACATTGAAGACTATTTTCCGCTCCCGGAGCGCTTTGTTTCACCGGAAGATCATGTGTTTATGCTTGAAGTGATGGGAGACAGCATGATTGAGGCAGGCATTTTAGATGGGGATTACGTCATTGTACGCCAACAACAGTCAGCCAATAATGGAGATATTGTTGTAGCAATGACCGAGGAAAACGAGGCAACCGTTAAACGCTTCTTTAAAGAGCAAGACCATATTCGTTTGCAACCGGAAAACCCTCATTTAGAGCCGATTATTGTCCGTGACGTGACAATTCTTGGAAAGGTCATTGGAGTTTACCGTATGATTAACTAAAATCAAGAAAAGTGCAAGCGCACCTATTTCACTATCTTGACTCCCACGATGGGCAAATGCTCTTCACTCGAAAGACAGTTGACCACCTGATATAGATGGAGTAAGACAGTTTTCTTTTAAACTTTATACTTTTCTGACCTTACAAAAAAGGCTATCTCGTTCAATACGAGATAGCCTTTTTCTTTTTTAGTATAACTCCATATATTGGTCGCGTTCCCATTGGTGAACAGCGGTACGGAACATATCCCATTCGATTTCTTTTGCTTCGACAAAATGTTCGAATAAGTGTTTCCCTAATGCGTGAATCATGACTTCATCTGATTTTAAGTTTTCCAATGCTTCTGCTAATGTCGCTGGTAAATCAACGATTCCTTCCTCTAAACGTTCTTCTTTTGTCATGACGTAAATGTTACGATCAACCGGAGCTGGAGGAGTTAATTTGTTTTTAATACCGTCTAATCCAGACGCAAGCAGCACCGCCATGGCTAAGTAAGGGTTTGCTGAAGGGTCAACGCTGCGCACTTCAATGCGTGTGCTCATGCCGCGTGAAGCTGGGATACGAATGAGCGGGCTTCGATTGCGTGCAGACCACGCTACATAACAAGGTGCTTCATATCCTGGCACAAGACGTTTGTAAGAGTTAACCGTTGGGTTTGTCACAGCTGTAAAGTTTGGTGCATGCTTTAATACGCCGGCAATAAATTGACGAGCGATATCGCTTAATTGCAAATCGCCGCTTGGATCGAAAAACGCATTTTCGTCGTTTTTAAATAAGGACAAGTTGCAGTGCATTCCTGAACCGTTCACACCGAACAATGGTTTTGGCATAAAAGTTGCGTGTAAACCGTGCTTACGAGCCACTGTTTTCACAACAAGCTTAAATGTTTGAATATCGTCGCATGCTTTGACGGCATCAGCATATTTAAAGTCGATTTCATGCTGTCCCGGCGCTACTTCGTGGTGAGAAGCTTCAATTTCAAAGCCCATTTCTTCTAATTCTAACACGATATCGCGACGGCAGTTCTCTCCTAAGTCCGTTGGGGCTAAGTCAAAATAACCGCCATTGTCATTCAATTCAAGCGTAGGATGACCTTTTTCATCGAGCTTGAATAGGAAAAACTCTGGTTCTGGACCTAGATTAAACGCTGTAAAGCCTAAGGCTTCCATTTCTTTTAACATTCGTTTCAAGTTGTAGCGCGGACATCCTTCAAACGGAGTACCGTCTGGATTGTAAATGTCACAAATGAAGCGAGCCACTTTTCCTTTTTCCGATGTCCACGGAAAAATAACAAATGTATCTAAGTCAGGATATAAATACATATCGGATTCTTCGATGCGGACAAACCCCTCGATAGAAGAACCGTCAAACATAATCTTGTTGTCTAATGCTTTCTCCAATTGGCTAATTGGAATTTCCACGTTTTTGATCGTGCCAAGGATATCCGTAAATTGCAAACGAATATACTTGACGTTTTCTTCTTTCACAATACGCAAAATGTCTTCTCTCGTGTACTTTGCCATTATAAAACTCCTCCCCGGTTCATCGTCTTAAATATTTATGTGAAAAACAAAAACAAACGCTATTAATGGAAAAAACGAGCGATATCTCCTTGGCGAAGCGATGCACGATTAAATCGCCCTGCTTGCATCAATTCCGCCCGTAATACATTCCGCAATTCCTCGTCCGATAGCTCTTGTTTGACTACTTTTTCGACCTTTTCTGTCGGCTCATGGGAAGCTGTCGATTGACGAGAAGCGAAAATTTGTTTAATGCCGGCTAAGTTCACTCCTTGATCGATTAAGTCTTTAATTTCAAGAAGGCGATCGATATCATTAAACGAAAATAAGCGTCGATTTCCTTCTGTACGTGCAGGAGAAACTAATCCGTGTTCTTCGTAATAGCGGATTTGACGAGCAGACAACTCAGTTAATTGCATCACAATGCCAATCGGAAACAACGGCATGGAACGACGAATGTTGTTGCTACTCACGTCAATTCCTCCTTATATTAGATTATTTTTATTTTACATCATGTAACATATTATGTCAATTGAATGTTATATTTTCTCACACGCCAATGAGCTGTTTTTCTATCAATTGGTCAATAGCGGTACAAATCGCGATTTTGACATGTGAATACGTCAATCCACCCTGAACATAAGCGACATATGGCGGACGAATCGGACCATCCGCCGTCAGTTCAATGCTAGCCCCTTGAATAAACGTTCCCGCTGCCATAATGACGTCATCTTCATAGCCCGGCATGTAGTTCGGATACGGAGTAAAATGCGAATTTACAGGTGATGCAAATTGAATGGCTTGGCAAAATGCGATCATTTGATCCGGATCATCGAATTGCACCGATTGAATTAAATCCGTACGTTTGGCGTTCCATTTTGGGTGTGTATTCATGCCGAGACGCTCTAGCATTGCTGCTGTAAATACAGCGCCTTTTAACGCTTGACCAACAATATGAGGAGCTAAGAAAAAACCTTGATACATTTCTTGTAAACTATATAATGATGCCCCTGCTTCGGCACCGATTCCCGGAGAGGTCATTCGATATGCGCACGCTTCCACGTATGCTTTTTTCCCAACGATATAACCGCCTGTTTTCGCGAGACCGCCACCTGGGTTTTTTATGAGTGAGCCGGCGATTAAATCGGCGCCAACGTGGCACGGTTCCTTGTCCTCGACAAATTCTCCATAGCAATTGTCAACAAATACGACGACATCCGGTTTGATGGCTTTGACAAACTCAATCATTTCTTTAATTTCTGCGATAGTAAACGACGGGCGGGTTGCGTATCCTTTTGAACGCTGAATGCCGATCATTTTTGTACGTTCATGGATGGCGCGTCTGACCGCTTCAAAGTCCACTTTCCCTTCTTTTGTTAATGGTACGCTTTGATAGCCAATATGAAATTCTTTTAGTGAACCAACCCCGCTGCCGCGAATACCGACAATTTCTTCCAATGTATCGTACGGCTTTCCCGTAATGTAAAGAAGCTCATCACCAGGACGAAGAATGCCAAATAACGCAATCGAAATCGCATGTGTCCCAGAGATAATTTGCGGGCGCACAAGCCCTGCTTCACCGCCAAACACATCGGCATACACTTGTTCTAGCGTATCACGCCCTGTATCATCATATCCGTATCCTGTCGACGGGATAAAATGGGCATCGCTGACTTTATGGCGGCGAAAACTTTGCAAGACGCGATATTGATTGTCATCAATTCGTTCATCGATTTCTTTATGAAGCGGTGCGATTTGTGCTTCTACTTCTTTCACAATTGGTGCGATTTTTTTCCCATGTCGTAAATGCTGAAACATAAAACAACCCTTTCTAGTTTTGATATTTTCTTAACTGTCCGTTAAGCGGATGTGAAGGCAATATATATCCTTTGCATTCGTACATGCCGCTTTGTTCATTGTAATGTAAATCGCGCAAAATCGTTTCTGCTTTCAACTGAGCGAGCAGCTTGCCTTCAAAACTTGGAATAAATACATAATAGCAATCCATTAAGTCAATTACTATTTTTTCAATAAATTGGCGGAGTTGTTGTAAATCATTTGGATCTAATGCGCTGATCGTTACCGAAGGCGTTTGGGCACCCGGCACAAAATCAGGATGGATCATATCACGTTTATTATAAACGGTAACAATCGGAATGGATGACACATCAAGCTCGTCCAATAGCTCATAAACTGTCTTCTCATGATGATAATAATCAGGGTTCGACGAGTCAACGATATGTAAAATTAAGTCAGCCTCTTTTACTTCTTCGAGCGTCGAGCGAAAGGCAGCAACTAATGTCGTCGGCAAGTCTTGAATAAAACCAACGGTATCGGTTAAAAGTGTCGTGTAGCCGCTCGGAAGTGTCAATTTTCGCGTTAGCGGGTCAAGTGTCGCGAACAATAAATTTTCTTCAAATGAATCCGCATCTGTCAAACGATTGAATAACGTTGATTTACCCGCATTCGTATAGCCGACGAGAGAAATTTGAAATACATGATTTTTTTTACGGCGCTCACGGTAACGTTCGCGATGTTCGGCAACCAGTTTCAACTGCGCCTTGATTTCATCAATCCGACGGTAAATATGGCGGCGATCTGTTTCAAGTTTCGTTTCCCCCGGACCTCTTGTTCCAATTCCACCACCAAGTCGAGACAGCTCTGTGCCTTGTCCGCTTAGACGCGGCAATAAATATTCCAACTGTGCCAACTCGACTTGCAGCTTTCCTTCCTTTGATCTAGCACGCTGGGCAAATATATCTAAAATGAGTTGCGTCCGATCGATGATTCGAGCTTCAAGTTGGCGAGAAAGATTGCGGTTTTGACTTGGCGACAATTCGTCATTAAAAATAACGACATCTGGGGCGAATTGTTCCACAAGTCGGCTGAGCTCTTCCACTTTCCCTTTTCCGATATAAGTAGCTGGGTGGATCGTCTCGCGCTTTTGTGTAACAACCATAACGACATCGCCATTCGCTGTATGAGCAAGCGATTTCAATTCTTCCATTGAATAGAAAAACCGTTCATCATCTACATGAGGCAGTTGGCAACCGACTAAAATGACTTTTTCCCGCTCGTTTGTTTGTCTCTCTCTCAATCCAACACCTTCTTTCTTTTGGACGAAATGAATCTTCATTAATCATAGCAAATCTCGCACAAAATCGCTATATTTCAAAAATGATGATTGATTTTCAAACGCGTTCCTCATAAAATTTTTACAGTGAAACGAAGTAGAAAGGGCTACGCGTATGACATGGGAAGTATTAAGCATTATCGGCACCGTTGCTTTTGCGATTAGCGGAGCGATTGTCGCAATGGAAGAGGAGTATGACCTTCTTGGTGTCTACATTCTTGGTATTGTGACCGCGTTTGGTGGTGGAGCGATTCGCAATTTGCTCATCGGCGTTCCTGTCTCTGCGTTATGGGAGCAAGGAATGCTGTTTCATGTGGCGCTGTTTGCTATGACGATCGTCTATTTATTTCCTCATAAAACATTGATACATTGGAAGCGCTGGGGAAATTTCTTCGATGCGCTCGGGCTTTCAGCCTTTGCCATTCAAGGTGCGCTTTATGCTGTGAAAATGAACCATCCGCTAAGTGCAGTAATCGTTGCCGCGGTATTAACGGGAAGCGGTGGCGGCATTATTCGCGATGTGCTTGCAGGACGAAAACCTCTTGTACTTCGTGCAGAAATTTATGCTGTATGGGCAATTGTCGCCGGCTTAGCAGTCGGTACAGGGCTGGCTGATTCACCTATTCGGCTCTATATGTTGTTCATCGTTGTTGCGGTATTGCGCATTTTATCGTACACGTATAAATGGAAGCTGCCGAATCGATCGTTACAAAAAGAAACAAGCGAGAACATGTAAGTAAAATCATCCAAAAACCGGCGCGGAAGAACTTGCGCCGGTTTGTTCATTTTACTCATTTTGTACACGTTCAATAATCGTTGCTGTCGCCATGCCATGCCCGATACAAATAGTTAATAGACCGTATTTAGCTTGTCTTCGCTCCAGTTCATGAATAAGTGACGTCATTAATTTCACGCCTGTTGCCCCTAACGGATGACCTAAGGCGATGGCACCTCCGTTGACATTGACTTTCGAAAGCGGCGCACCGATTTCCTTTTGCCATGCTAAGACGACAGGAGCAAACGCTTCGTTAATTTCCACAAGGTCAATATCATCAATCGTTAGTCCTGCCTTTTGTAATACTTTTCTCGTTGCTGGAATAACGCCATCAAGCATGTACGTCGGGTCAGAGCCGACGACCGTTTGCGCGATGATTTTCGCTTTTGGTTTTGCTCCTAATTTCTGTGCTGTTTGACGCTCCATTAATAATACGGCTGCCGCTCCATCACTCATTTGGCTAGCATTTCCTGCTGTAATTTTTCCATCTTGCTTAAAAACGGGTTTGAGTGAAGCTAATGCTTCTAACGACGTATCTTTGCGAGGTCCTTCGTCAATTGTCACCGTAATAGCGTTTCCATCTTTATCAATTCCTTGGACAGGCACGATTTCTTCATCAAATATTCCTTGTTCTTGAGCACGAATCGCGCGCCGATGGCTTTCATACGCATACTCGTCTAACTGCTCACGCGTCAAACCATACTTTTCGGCGATAAGCTCTGCGGAAATGCCTTGATGGACAAACTCGTATTTTTCGTGTAACGACAGCGGGATCGTCCGTTCGTTTCCGTCGCTTAATATCGGTACTCTTGTCATACTTTCGACACCGGCAGCAATCGTGATATCCATATCTCCTGATCGTATCTCTTGTGAGGCAAAATGGATAGCTTGTTGGCCGGAGCCGCACATCCGGTTAATTTGTACAGCCGGCACTTCGATCGGAAACCCCGCTTCTAACGCAGCGAGACGTCCGATATTATATCCTTGCTCAGCAATCGGAGTCACGCAACCCATCACAATATCTTCCACGAGAGATTTCGCAACTTGTGCTCGCTTTACAACTTCATCCAAAACAACAGCAGCAAGGTGGACGGGATGAACCTCGCGAAACATACCGTTTCGTTTCCCGACAGGGGTGCGGACCGCTTCAACAATGACAACTTCTCTCATACTCGGCTCTCCCTTTCTTTATTCGTTGTAGGTGTAAAATCCTTTTCCTGTTTTTCTTCCTAAATGTCCGGCTTCGACAAGCTTTCGTAACGTTTGAGGTGGACGGAATCGATCCCCATACGCCTCTGCCATATTTTCACTGACAAATAGCATCGTATCTAAGCCGACTAAATCAGCCAGCTCAAGCGGTCCCATCGGATAATTCAAACCGAGGCGGACGGCTTTGTCGATATGCTCGGCTGATGCCACCCCTTCTTCATACATGCGAATGCATTCAATCATATGTGCGGCAATCGCCCGGGTCGTGACAAACCCTTGCATATCTTTGACGATGACGGTTTCCTTGCCGATTTCTTCGGACAACTGTTGAATCACTGCAATCGTTTCTTCCGATGTCGTCATCCCTTTTACAATCTCAATTAATTTCATCACTGGAGCGGGGTTAAACCAATGCATGCCGATAACTTTGTCTGGGCGTGTCGTCGCAGCGGCAATAGCGGTTATGCTTAGTTCCGATGTATTTGTTGCTAAAATCGCCCCGCGTTTCGCATAGCGGTCCAGCTCTTGAAATACTTGCTTCTTTAACGATAAATCTTCCGGCACTGCTTCAATAACGACATCGGCATTTTTCACCGTTTCTTGCAAATCTGTGCTTGTTTGAATACATTCAATCGCTTGTTTCGCTTCTTGTTCCGATAATCTCCCTGCTTTAACAAAACGAGTGAGGCTTTTTTGAATCGCGGCTCTTCCTTTTTCAAGAGCCTCTTCAGAAATGTCATATAAATAGACGGTTTTATTTCCCATTGCTACAGATTGGGCAATGCCGCTTCCCATCAATCCTGCGCCAATGACAGCAACTATTTGTACCATCATCATTCCTCCTATTGATCACGCATTATTGAACATTAGAAACATATTCACGCAATGGCTCGCGTAGTTTTAATTCCAAAAATTTTCTGACAATCGTTTTTGGAATTTCGTCCATAAATACAACGTCATCAGGCTGCCACCATTTTGCAAATTACGGTCGTAAAAAGTCATAGAGCTCCCCTTTTGCCATCGTCTTTCCTTCTTCGATGACGGCACAAGCGATTGGGCGCTCTCGCCACTCAAGATGCGGCACAGCGATGACCACCGCTTCCTGTGCCATTAAGTTATTTTCTAAATCAACAGAGGAAATCCATTTCCCACCGTTTTCGATGATATCTTTTATGCGATCGACAATTCTTACAAATCCTTCTTCATCGACTGTAACCACATCGCCTGTGCGCCTGTGTGTAGCAAGCCGTCACGAAAGGCTTCTTTGCTGCGCTCGTCATCATAATATTCAGCAGCAATCCATGCTACGCAAGCATAATTCTCCCATTCCGTTCCATCCCATTGCACGTCACCATCTTTCTCAATCACTTTCATCGCAACACCCGGGACAAGAAATCCTTGTTTCGCCCAAACCTCTAATTTTTATTCGTCATTGGATAGCATTTTAAACAGGAAAGAATGACAAAAGGATTCATTCCTTCATCCCGTAGGCGTGTACAAACGGTATTTTTCTTCAACCTCGCGAATCATTCTTTTGGTGCTGCTGAACCACCGCATAAAATACGTTTCAACCTGCTTAAATCATAGTTTCCTTTTTCCAGCTCAACTTAACAATCCAAGCCACATCGTCAGCACTCCCGCTGTAATTGTCACTTTTTCCGTTTCGATTAATTCCGCAAGCAGTTTTGGTGTAAACGCTGGTTCAGGCATCACTAATGTCGTGCCAAACCATGTGGCAGCAAACGGAAGCCCCCCTGCGTTTGCATGAAACATCGGCGCAACCGGAATAGCGACATCTTTGCAAATAGTGCCGCACTATCCGTTAATCCATGCTCCATGCTATGTAACGCAATGCCGCGATGGGAATACATAACTCCCCTTTTTGGATTTCCAAAAATAATAGAACATGTGAAAGGAGAAGGCAGAACGATATTTTTCTGCCTTCTTAATTCTATTCTGTAAGCGCTTTTATAATTCCTGCTTACATAACACCTCACACGCCACTCCGTACTCGTTTTCTTGTTCAACTCCCATGGAAGAATGAATTCACTTCCATCATCTGTGATGAAGCTCACTTCATCATTGGCTAACGGAGCAGTATAATTCAATAACAAATAATCAGCATTCGCGGAAAATGATAAGAGTCCAATCAAACTGATAAAAAGTCCCGTATTATAAACTGTAGGCTAATAAATGGAGGTGTCATTAAATGAGTGGTGGAGGATATGCAGGTGGTGGCCTTGCATTTATCGTCGTTCTGTTCATCTTATTAATCATTGTTGGTTGTGGCTGCTTTGGCGGTTTCCGGGGAGGATATGGCTTCGGCGGTGGTTATGGACCAGGATCTGGATTCTGGTACTAAACTAACCCTTCTTATGAGACTGTCAAGCTTGTAGCCAATTAAAAGAGGCAGGGTGTACAAAACCTTGTCAAGTAGACAATGAAAAAAAGAGTATTTAAGCTGCGGTCTTTTCTCTATATTCTATCAGGGAAAGGCCGTTCAGTTTTTCTTGAAAACGACTGTGACTGTAAAAATGAAGATACTTAGCCTGATAAGCCTGTTCGATCGTTTTTGGGCGCACTCAACACAACTTCTCTGTCTTTCAATGTAAGAAGAAACATTCGATACATACATAAGCAATTTCCCCTTCGAGAATGACTTCCTTGAATCTTGAGTTCTTTGAGCTGGTTCTCATATGATTTTATTGTGTATAGAACCCTTGGCCTGAATAAAGAAGAACATTCTTGTCAAACGGCTTTCCATCCAATTGTTTCATTGTATTCCATGCCCATTCAAGATCATTTCTTTCAGATAACTCCCACGCAACAATCTCATTGTTATATATCTAAAACGTTATATATCTAAAACCGCAGACAAGTAAGAGTATCTCCTACACGCACATAAGTAATATCCGTTACGAGCTTCTGGAACAGATTCTTGGCACAGAACTCGCGGTTTAGGACATGAGGAAATTCCACAGATCCTCTTCATCCGTAGAAAGGTCGTTTCTTGCAAATCATCGATTTTATACCTAGCTCTCTCATAAAGGTCGCACACGCTTATGATTTACCATAATCTCTTCTCTGGATAATGCCCTTGTCATTCAGTTATATCCAACGTACGGATGTAACTGATGAACAGACCATATATATTCTTTCAGCAAAAAATCTTCTTGATCTTTTGGTCTATTTTTTGCGTCACTTGTCATATCCGGCTTTTGAAACCTCGCCAATTTTGAGTAACCATGCAAGTGAGTGCCTTTTTCGCAGTTCATCAAAAATAAGAAACCTTTCCGCTGCTCTTCGTCTTGATATCGTTCCATCCCTTTCACCTGATTTTTCATTTAGAACATACTTTACTTAGAGAAATATTTGTCATTTAGCTTCAATTCTTTCCTTCAATGCTTTGCTTTGTTCTTCAATTCCTTTGCGGATTGCTCACTATCCATTGCATCTTTATTGTTACTTTCGTCACAAAATTGATAACATCACGTTCTTTTGCCTCTCGAACCTTCTCAAGAGCCTTCAATGTCTTCTTCTCGTCTTAGTGATTTTAACCCTTTTAGCATATCTGATACATCAACATCCGCTTTTACTTTTAGTCCACCTAATTTGCTTGACTCTCTCACTTCTGCCAGATCGCAACACCCCTTTAACATTTTTTAATGACTTTGTTAAATTTCATTGTTGATTCTTGACTAAAAAGAAAAAGACCACTGTATGGCGGTCTTTGGTTGTTCTTATTCCATTAAAGCTCTCGTTCCGGAAGAAAAATTACTCATTACAATACTTTCTCCATATCCAGCATTGGGGAAAATCCAATACTTTCATAGATTCTCCTTCCCTGTGAACTGGCCCATAGTCGAGCTCTTTTTGCCCCTCTCTCTTTTAGCCAAGAACAGACTTCTTCCACCAATTGAGAAGCCAAGCCTTTTTTTCGGTGATTGTTTATTGTATAAACACAAATTACCCAACCAAAAAGAGTTTGCTCTTCACTTAGAGGAGTGGCATATTCCATTCTAATAAGTCCCCCTGCACACGCCACAATATTTCCATTCTCATCAATCGCAACCCTAAAACCCAGATTATTCTCTTCACTCTCCTTAATAAATAAGTTTCTAACTTCGTGAACACGTTCAATGTTTGGTATAGGTATACCATCCTTTTCTCCCATCTCACATGCCATTTTAAACCAATATTCTGCAAGCAACGGAAGTTCACTTTTTGTTGCCCATCTTGTTATATACATCACATATTCCACCTGTATATTCTTAATTTCACTTAGATATTGATATTCAATATTGTTTCTTTTAATCCTCCTTCTTCAACCAGACTGATCCATTAGTTAAAGCAGAAAATAACCCTCATTTCTTTAATAGATTATTTAAAATAAAAAACGCCACCCCGATTGGAGTGACGCCCTGCTTCAAACAAAATATCCATGACACAATCATAACACGTCGAAAACAAAAAAATCTGTCGTCTTTCTGTCATTTTTCTTTCAGTCCTCCGTCACTTTAATAAGCTTTGTAAAATTTCAATGTGGATTTTTTAGATATATGAAAAAGACCGTCGTAAAAATTGACGGCGATGCTTTTTCTTATCTCTTTTCATTTACATGATTCTCGTTACTTGAATAATGTATCTTCAAAATTTGGCTTTATTACTTAAAAGGTTTCTCCAATTCCCAATATAACATTTCACCTTTAGCAGAGGTTCTTTCCATTCTCACCTTTTCAAGAACCCTGATGGATGCAACGTTGTCTTCTAAACATTCAGCAATAACTTTCTCTACTTGTCCAGAAGAAAATGCCCAATCAATTAGTCCTTGAACTGCTTCTGTTGCAAAACCTTGATTTTGTGCAGTTGGAATGATACCGTACCCTATCTCCACTGTCTTCTGGTCATTAGGTTTTCCCTTGAATCCAATATCACCAATAACTTGATTATTCTCCCTAAGTATGACAAACCAAACCCCCCAACCTTCAACGGAAGAATCTCTCTTTAACTGCTCCAAATACATTTCAATATGAGGTCCCGTATCATATTGATTGGATAATTTATAGTAATTTTCTAAAGTACACGGAACAATTAATAAACGTTCAGTATTAATTTCCAAAACTCTCCCCCCAAAAAAGTTTCTTGCTTGATTTTATCACATACATTTTTATTAAATAATATTACCCGTTAGCCAACCATGAAGCAGCCTTCACCACGGATGATGGAAGTTCATTCGTTCTTCCATGGGAGTTGAAGAAGTAAATTTAGTAAACCACGCTACATAAATAGCACCTAGAATAAGCACTATGCAAGTAGTGGTCCTAATAACCGTGATGTAATCATCATAAGAGAAACCCCTTTAAGAGCACCCCCTATACATCATTTAGTTTCGTGGGGGAATGTATTGTAATTCCCTCCTATTCCCTATTATTCTATATGTCATACTCCACACACTATGTTGTATAGGGGGTGAATCATAATGCCAAATGGAAACTCTAATAGACCTATTCGCGTACCGGCCACCGACTCCGAAACAGGGGGGAGGAAATGGACGTGGGGCACTTGACTTTGTAACGGGCGCGTTTGAAAGGTTAAGCAGTGGTCCCAGTTCCTCCGATTATGCATCACAGGTGTGCCAAACGATACCATGTTCCATTCGTAAATGACTTGCTTTTTTGAAAAAATGTTTCTGCTCTTTCAGGCATTGTGGAAATATTCAGCGGAGCATCCATCATCGTCATTCACTCCTTTTGCCATTTTTCAATGATCTCTTGTCGATGCTCATCTAGCTGCGGCGCCTGCTTCCTCTTTGTAAATATCTGATCATCATAACGGGTCGCAACATCAATCCGCTCTTTCGTAATATGAATCATTTTTCGATAGTCCTCTTTAGAAAACCATGCTTTCGCCTCTCCTGCCTCCAAAACCGGAGTGAGACAGCAATCGACAGTTTGGCTAAATTCAATCCATTCTGGAAGCGTTTTTGTTTTAAACCATTGTACGATTTCCTGAAAAACGGGATTTTCTTTTCTGGCAGGGGAATGATGGTAGTTGATCCATTCCGGTTTCCCGGCAGCAAGGCAAAAGTTTTTCCAAAATTTCTTTTCAAGCGCGGCTAGACTCATGTATCGCCCGTCTTTTGTTTCGTATATATAATAAGAAATAATCGTTCCGGCAAGCTGTTCAATTCCGTTTTTCTTTCCGGTATAATGCTCGATAACAAAATGGCTGTTCATCATCGCCAGCAGCCCATCTAGTAAAGAAAGGTCGATGTACATTCCTTTTCCCGTTCGCTCGCGGTGATAAAGCGCGGCAACAATTTGCTCGACAGCTACGATGCTGCCGATCAAATCGGCGAATGTAAGCGAAGGATGAACTGGACGTCCTGTTTTGTCTTTCAGCTGAGCCAATACACCGGTTACTGCCATATAGTTGAGATCGTGACTGCCGAAAGAGGCCCATTTTCCCTGTTGTCCATAACCGGTAATAGAGCAATAAATAATCGCTTCATTGATCAAGAGAACGTCCTCATAAGCAAGTCGAAGCCGGTTCATCACTCCCGGACGAAAACTTTCGATGACGATATCCGCCTGTTTAATAAGATCTTTAGCGATTTGTAAGTCGGCTTCCTTTTTTAAATCGAGAACAATGCTTTTTTTGTTTGCGTTATTTGCTTCAAATAGATAAGCTAGCGAGCGCCCCAAATCGCCGGTCGGTGGTTCAACTTTTACGACTTCAGCGCCTAAATCGGCTAAACGAAGGCTTGCAAACGGACCGGGAAGGTAGTGAGAAAAATCAATGACTTTAACGCCTTCCAGCAAACCATCAGCTCCCTTCTAGACTAAATCGAGGTTTTTTGCAATAATCATTTTCATAATTTCGTTTGTTCCAGCGTAAATCGCGCTGACCGGAATGTCACGGTATCGTCTAGCAATCTCGTATTCTTCCATGTAACCATAGCCGCCATGAAGCTGCATACTTTCAGCAGCCACACGTTTTGCCATTTCGGTAATCCACCATTTGGCCATCGATACTTTTGTTACGACATCTCGCCCAAGTATATGTTGTTCAATGACATCATCGAGAAACGTTCTTCCTAACGCGATTTCTGTCGCCATTTCCGCAAGGCGAAACTGAACAGTTTGGAACTCGCTAATTCTTTGTCCAAACGCCGTTCGCTGTTTCACGTATCGTTTCGTTAAGTCAAACATCACCTCTGCCGCTGTTTGCGCAGCAATCGCCACAACAAGCCGTTCTTGTTGCAGCTTTTCCATTAAATAATAAAATCCTTTTCCTTCTTCACCGAGCAAATTTTCCGCTGGAACTTTCGCATCAGTGAAAAATAATTCTGCGGTATCTTGGGCGTGCAGCCCGACTTTTTCTAATTTTCTGCCACGCGTAAATCCGGGGGTATCGCGCTCGATAACAAGCAAGCTAATTCCTTGATGGGCCGGTTTGGCGTTCGGATTTGTTTTACAGACGACGATGACTACATCGGCATGAATGCCGTTTGTAATAAACGTTTTTTGTCCGTTGACAATATAGAAATTGCCATCTCTGATTGCCGTTGTAGAAATCCCCGCTAAATCAGAGCCGGCCCCAGGCTCTGTCATCGCAATCGCTGTAATGATTTCACCGGAGACACACTTCGGCAACCATTTTTGTTTTTGCTCTTCTGTTCCATAGGCGGCAATATACGGAACGGCAATATCATTATGCAAACCAATTCCGACCATGCTTGAACCAACTTTCTCTAATTCCTCGTTGATAACGACAGAGTAAGCGAAATCGGCGTTCAATCCGCCATAGGTTTCATCGACCCAAGGACAGAGAAAGCCATTTTCCCCCATTTTCGTCCAAAACGCTCGCGGAATGATTCCTTGCTTTTCCCATTGCGAGAAGTACGGGTATGCTTCTTTTTCTAAAAATTTGCGAAAAGCATAACGAAACATGTGATGTTCTTCGCGTAAATAAGCGGCCGTCATTTCTTTCCTCCTCTACGATGACGTTGCTTTTTTCATTTGTTCACGAAGCAAAAACTTTTGAATTTTCCCGCTTGCGTTACGCGGCAATGCGCCAACAAAGTAGTAAGCACGCGGCCGTTTGTAAGCAGCTAGTTTATCGCTGTTTTTACAAAACTCTTCTAACTCTTCTGCTGTTAAGTGCGGATCTTTTTTCACGACAAACGCGACAACTTTTTCTCCCCATGTTTCATCTGGCTCTCCAAGAACGGCGACATCAAGCACGCCTTTATGTTCATATAAGACATCCTCCACTTCGCGCGGATATACGTTTTCACCGCCGCTAATAATCATGTCATCGACACGGTCAGCAACATATAAATAGCCGTCCTCGTCCATATATCCTAAATCTCCAGAATGGTACCAGCCTTTATACATCGCCTTTGTGGTGGCTTCTTCACGATTGTAGTAACCGATCATCATGCACGGACCTTTCACAACAATTTCCCCCACCTTCCCCGGCGGCAATACGTCATCCGGGTCGGACGGTCCTTCCTCTCTCGGCTTTACGATACGAATTTCGTGGTTTAAGCAAGCACGCCCCGCAGAACCGGCTTTTGTCAATTGTTCATTTTCAAATAAAAACGTCACCGCAGGTCCCATTTCGGTCATTCCATATGCTTGAATTAAGTCGATTCCTAATCGTTTCTTACATTCTTTTACAAGGACTGGAGCCATGGGAGCAGCGCCGTACAATCCGACACGAAGCGATGACAAATCATAGTCTTCAAGCCTCTCTTGCAAAAGCATATTCCACATTGTCGGGGCGGCAAAGAAAACGGTAATGTTTTCTTGTTCAATTACACGCAATACTTGCTTCGGATCAAAATGATGGAGGATGATGTTTGCTGCTCCGGCATGAACGCGCGGCAAGAAACAGCAATGCAATTCTGCGCAGTGGAACATCGGAGCGCTGACAAGCCCGCGATCTGTATCGCGAATGTGCATTACTGAATTACAAATAAGACTTTGTTCGATCATATCGCGATGGCGATGCATCACTCCTTTTGGCCTTCCCGTTGTCCCACTTGTATACATAATCGCGTAAATATCGTCTTCTGATACGCCGATGCGGGGAGATGTTGCTGGAGCTTGTTTGACGCGTTCGTGGTAATTCATTGCATAGTTTGGTGTGTCTTCGTCAATGTACCAAAACGAAATGTGAGGGAATGTTTCGTGAATGCTTGTTATGTGCGGCTCAACCGCTTTTTCAAATAGAACGATTTTCGGTTCGGCATCGCTAAAAATGTAAGCGATTTCTTTTTCCTTCAACCGAAAATTAATCGGATTAAAAATCGCTCCGATTTTGGCGCAAGCAAAAAAAGTCGTTGCCAATTCGCTCGTATTAAACAGAACAGTGGAAACGCGATCCCCTTTTCTCACGCCGGCCTCGATCAAGGCGTTGGCCAATCGGTTTACTTCCGTTTCCCATTGTTCATATGTGTAGCGAAGTCCTTTGCTGACATCGACAAGCGCTTCCTTCTTCGGAAATTTTCGTACCGTCTGTGAAAATACTTCACCAATGGTTACATACAACTTTCTCTTCCCCCTTTACCGTTTCATCGTATAAAAGAGCCATTACCATCTTATCGAGAAGGGAAAACGAATATTACACAATCGAATATCTATTTAAATTATTCCGAATGTTTAATATGCACCTTCCCTCATTTATCAAATTCTACGTACCAGCGAAAAATCCTTTTATACAACAAAAATAAGGAAGGTCATAAACAAACCCTCCTTTCCTATGAACCGACGATTAGATCACGGTCACGAATAAGCATGAGTTCTTTTTTATCGTAACGTCCTTCATGTAACAAGCGTACCGCTTGTTTGCGAATTGCTTTTTCGATTAAGTTTCGCACATAGCGACCATTACTAAACTTTTTATGGTTTTTCGCTTCAAGCAACTCTTCAATATGGTAATACAGTTTCCGTTCCGCTTCAAACGTAAATTCATACTCGCGCTCGCGCAACATTTGTTTGGCGATGTTCACTAATTCATCCACGGTGTAATCAGGAAACTCAATAATTAATGGAAATCGCGACGGTAGTCCTGGATTTAAGGAAAGAAAATAATCCATTTCTGCTGGATATCCGGCAAGAATGACGACTAAATCTTCACAATAATCTTCCATTCCTTTTACAAGGGTGTCGATCGCTTCTTTTCCAAAATCTTTTTCCCCTCCGCGCGCCAATGAGTACGCTTCATCAATAAACAAAATGCCGCCGCGAGCCTTCTTAATTAAATCTCTTGTTTTATTGGCTGTATGTCCGATATATTCTCCCACTAAATCCGCACGCTCTGCTTCGATAAAATGTCCTTTTGAGAGAACATTCATTTCGAAAAACAATTTTCCTAATAAACGCGCCACCGTCGTTTTGCCTGTGCCGGGATTGCCTTTAAAAATCATGTGCAGCGCTTGTCTGTTTGACTTCAAACCATTCTCTTTTCTTATTTTATTAATGTATAACCACGCATAAATTTCTTTAATAATTTTTTTGACGTTTTCTAATCCGATGAGCTGATCTAATTCTTTTTGAATTTCTTTTAACACAATATGTTCTTCGTAATTAAATTGCTCGTTCCGCTCATCTTTTACTAAATGACTGCTATTCTTTGAGTTTAAGACGATATTAATTTGTCCTTTTGCCTTATTCATCGTTAATTCTGACAAAGGAACGTCACCTCACTTTAACAATTTCAGTCCTTGGGCGCATATCAAGATTACATTCTTCGATATACGTTCCATCCCGTTTGTAAACACTATATACCATATCCCCTTTTCGTTCCTTATCAGTATACGTACATCATCGCGAATTCGTGACAATCGCCTAGGAACAAGGAAACGACGACACATTCCGACATTCACTGTCTATTTTTGCGCTTTCCCGAGAAATATTTTTTGTATATTGTATTCGTCCACATTTGTTTTTACGAATAAAAAAAGTATCCGCCTTTCACAGGCAGATACTTTGAAACATGTATACCAATGATAGAGAAATTGCCTTCCATATGAATTCCTCTTTATCTAGGCAACTCTCCGCTTTTTGTATCGTTTATTCAGTTTCAAACTGAACATTCTTTTCTGGGGCAAACGTAGAAATAGCATGCTTATAAATAAGCTGCTGTTTGCCTTGTACTTCCAAAAGAACCGTAAAATTATCAAACCCTTTTACAAAGCCGCGAAGTTGAAAGCCATTAAGCAAAAATACAGTTACTTGTGTGCCATCCTTACGCAATTGGTTTAAAAATTGGTCTTGAATGTTAATTGAATTTTTCATGAATCGTCCTCCTCTTTTCTCTCTACCTACTTTTTATATATTCGCTTCTAATCGAAGCTTTCCTGCTATGTAACGCAAAATTTCCTCGGTTTTCTCCGCAAAGGCTGAGAGATCGGTCATATCAAACCATTGGACAGGCATTTTATTGCGAAACCATGTAAGCTGTCGTTTCGCATAACGACGCGAATTTCGTTTTAACTGTTCCACTGCTTCCTCCCAAGACATGTGTCCATCTAAATATGCATAAAATTCCTTATACCCGATCGCTTGAATCGATTGGCAGTCGCGAATTCCCTGCTCATATAAGGATTTTACCTCTTGAAGCAATCCTTCAGCGATCATTTGATCAACCCGCTCGTCAATGCGACGGTACAATTGCTCCCGCTCCATTGTTAACCCAACTAATGCGACGTCATAAAGAAGCTCGGGAGTTTGTGTTTTTTGCCATTCCGTCATCGTTTTTCCCGTGCAATGGTAAACTTCTAGCGCACGGATGACACGACGTACATTATGTGGATGAATTCGCTCTGCGCTTTGCGGATCGATTTTTTTTAACCTTTCATGAAGGGTCATCCCCCCTTTTTCCTCAGCGATACATTCTAGATGACGGCGATACGTTTCATTAGAAGGAGCATCAGAAAAACGATAATCGTAAATCACGGATTGTATATAGAGACCGGTTCCGCCAACGATCATTGGCAAGTTTCCACGCCTCGTAATCTCGCGAATTAACGGGCGAACGAGCTGCTGAAATTCAGCAACAGAAAATGATTCATCCGGCTCTTTAATATCAAGCAAATGATGCGGGATTCCTTCCATTTCTTCCGGTTTGATTTTCGCTGTACCAATGTCCATTCCTTTATAAATTTGCATCGAATCGCCGCTAATGATTTCCCCATTTAACCGTTTCGCAAGTTCGATGCTCATTTTTGTCTTCCCTACAGCCGTCGGACCAATAATAACAACCAATTTCTCTCCCATAAACGAAACCACTACTTTCTATACAGTTGTGTAACACTTATTTATTATACCCAAGCATAGCAAAAAATATCACGATGTTTTCTACGAAACCATTAATCATAGAAAGCAATAAACAAAGATACATAAAAGGATCCCGCCTACAGGCAAGATCCTCAAGTGAACAAACCATACCATTATATTTTGAATTTCTGAACGAGGTGTTGTAAGTCTTCCGCCATTTTGGATAGCGAAACAGAAGAGGAAGAGATTTCCTCCATGGAAGCTAATTGCTCTTCCGTTGCTGCTGATACTTCTTGCGTTCCTGCAGCCGCTGATTCGGCGATGTTACTAATCAATTGCATAGACTGAACAATTTGCTCGGCCCCTGCAGACAGTTGTTGGACCGAGGAAGAAACTTCTTGGATTTGTGCCGCCACTTCATTAATGGCTTCTTTAATTTGACCAAATGTTTTCCCGGCTGTATGAATAACATGAATTCCATTCGCTGTTTCTTTTGTCGCTATTGCCATCGATTGAACGGCTTCATTTGTTTCTTGTTGAATCGTCGCAATAAGCGCCGAGATTTGTTGCGCAGATTCCGCCGATTGCTCCGCTAATTTTCGAACTTCATCTGCTACGACAGCAAAGCCTCGTCCGTGTTCACCTGCCCGTGCTGCTTCAATCGCTGCGTTTAATGCCAACAAATTCGTTTGCTCCGCAATCCCTGTAATGACTTCAATAATTTTCCCGATTTGTTCAGAACGTTCTCCTAGCCCTTTTACAACGCTTGCTAAATTCGTTACCGTTTCGTTGATGGAGTTCATTTGATCAACAGCTGTTCGAATCGTTTCTCCGCCTTCTAACGCTTTTTCTGAAGTATTTCCAGCGATTGCGGCTACATTTTGAGCCCGCTCAGCAATGTGGTGAACACCTTTTGACATGATTTGAACCGTTTCCGATGTTTTTTCTACGCTTTGGACTTGTTTTTCTACTCCTAAAGCTACATCCTGCATTGTTACAGCAATTTGCTCGGTCGCTTTGCTTGTTTGTTCTGCGCTTGCTGTCAACTGCTCAGACGATGCTGCTACCTGCTCTGCATTCATCACCACTTCTCGAATTACTTCTCGCAAATGTTTCGCCATTTGGTTAAATGATGTTGCTAATTCACCAATTTCATCTCTATTTTTCACCTTAATTTCAGCACCTGTAAGATCTCCAGCAGCAATTTGTTTTGCAGCTTCCGACAGCGCCATCACAGGACGGGAAATGATCTGGCTAATATAAAAAGCAACGAATGCACCGACTAACATAGCAACAAGTCCATAAATAATGATCCAATTCTGAATAGATTGCGCTCTTAAAGTGGTTGAACGACTGCCTTCGTCTAATGAACGTTGCTGCAATTTTGTTAATTGATCAGCCGTTTCGTCAAACTGCTTCATGATTTCTCGACCTTTTGTAGCAACTAATTCCGTATAGCGTTGTACATTATTTTGGCGTTTTAGTTGAAACACTTCTTTCCCAAATTGGTAAAATTCCAGTTCCAATTGATCTAAACGTACAAGCAGCTCCTTTGCTTCGGTTTGAGTGAGCGTTTTTGCTAATTCATTACTTAATTGTCCATATTCATCATGAGCTTTATTAAAGTTTGTTAATGATGTATCGTCACCAGTAATTAAATACCCGCGCATACTTCCCTGTTCTTGCTTAATGATAGTTTCCAATTCTTGGACTGACACTAATTTTTTTACTTTATCATCAACTAAGTTTATATAACGATTGTCTATTAATTTAATTTCATAATAAGCCATCGCAACGATTACAGCTAAAATAGCTAAAACAGCCGAAAACCCAGCAAACAACTTTTTTCTTACTGTCATCTTCACAGCGAGGTCCTCCATTCACCCATATCTTTTTTTCTTCAAGCAACTCAGACTTTGTTGAAACATGAATAGAAAGAAACCAACTAGGCGAAAACCGTCAAATTTTTTAAAGATTCCTTCCTATTCTATCTTTTTTATCGGAAAAGAGCTATTGAGTTTTTCCATGCTTTATTGAATCATTTCTTTGCCTTCCGCGATATTTTTCTTGTTTGTTGTTGGCTCATCTTGGATCAAAAAGGATGTCAATAAGGCAACAAGACTGCCGGCAAATCCAAATAAAAATAAATGGTGGATTCCAGTCATAAAATCAACCGCTTTTGTTAAGAATGCTCCCATAATCGTGACCCCGATCGCGGTTCCGATATTCCGGCAAAACATGAAAAATGACGTGGCAATTCCTTTTTCATGCGCCTTCGCTAACTGTTGTGAGCCGATAATACCGACAGTCGAAGTAAGACCGAACGACAATCCTTGAATGAACATCACAAAAAACACATAAAAGAAACCATGATGTTCATTTAAAAGTGCCAGCAATAATCCACATATCACGAGAAGAAGGTTGCCGATGATCAATAAGAAACGATAGCCATATTGTAAGATCCATTTTCCGGCTGGTACAGCGGCGATCATCCAGCCAATCGATGCCCCAAGAAGAGCAACACCGCTTACAAATACAGATTGATGTGCGATATTTTGTAAAAATAGCGGGATGTAGCTCGATGTTCCAAACAGTGCAACACAACTGACAAACCCATTGATATTCATCCATTTCAATGTTTGATGATGAACTAACGATAACGGAACAAGAGGCGAGACTTGCTTTTTCTCATACATATAAAAAACAACAAGCACCAATGCTCCAATGACAATGTAAATCCATTGGTTGCTTTTGACAACCGTAACAAGCAGAAGCAAGCTAATCGCCAGCGCAAACAATACAGCACCGATATAGTCAATCGCTGCTTTTTTGGGCTCGTACACTTCCTTATACGGCAACAACGTCAATAAAGAAAGAAGACAAATCGGAATGTTGACATAAAAAATCCAGCGCCATGACATATACTCCACGAACAAAGAGCCTAATAGGGGCGCAAGAACAGCAGAAATCCCCCACATCGCGGTAAAAAATGCTTGAATTTTTCCGCGCTTTTCAACAGGAAATAAATCTCCAGCAATAATCGCAGGAAACGGCATCATAAATCCAGCGCCAATCCCTTGAATCGCACGGAATATAACAAGTTGTATCATGCTTTGTGACATCCCGCAGAGGAGTGACCCGATTAAAAAGAGTCCAATTCCAAAGCTAAACACTTTCTTTCTACCAAAAATGTCGGATAGTCTCCCTGCGATTGGGGAAAGAACGGTCGTCGTAATCATGTATGAAGCAAACGACCAAGCATAAAGCGAAAAACCTCCTAATTCCTTTGCAATAATTGGCATCGTCGTATTCATAATCGTCGTATCCATCGATGCCACTAACATCGCCAGAACGATGCTTACCATAACCGAAGTCCGACTGTTCACGTTATGTATCCTCCTCTTTTTCTCTGTTATTGGAATATTTTATTTTACATGATGAATTTGTTTTTCTACAAAAAAAATGCTTAAAACATTCCTCAGAAAAAAAGAGCCCCTTCTATTTATTATAGAAAGGGCTCGGACTATTTTTGGATCCGATCTTTCGACTAGATATATGACGCCTCGCTGAGATAGATGAAAAAATATATTAATTTACATTTTCTTCATTTGCTTTAAATGATTGTGTAGTGTAAGTCATCGTTAATCGGTCATTCGTCATGAAAAACACAAATAAAAACGTAAGCAATGCCGGAATAAGGCTCCACATAAACGTATGAGCAATGGAAGAAGATAACGCTGCTGTGATTTTTTCAAGCACAGGGGCTGGAATGTGCGCACGTGCTTCCGGAGAAAGAATCGCTCGAGGATCTTGAACATTCATGCTTTGCACTCCATGCGACATTCCCTTAAACACGTCAGTTAATCGATCAGTAAACAGATTTCGTTGGATGATCCCAAATATTGTAATACCAATCGTCATTCCAAGTGACCGTAAAAAGGAGCTAGTCGAGCTAGCCGCTCCTCTTTCTGTTTCTTGAAAATGGTGGATCGCCGCCATCCCTAATACGGAAAAAGAGGCCCCAATCCCTAATCCCGTAATAATCATATACCACGTAACCGTAAGGCGTGACGTTTCGGTCGTAATGGTGCTAAGCAAAAACATACCAATCACAAACACCGCTGTAAAAATGATCATGACGTTGCGGTAACTCATTTTACTCGCCAAAAACCCACCTAATTGCGCAGATACGGTCGTCGCTAACATCATCGGCAACAAAATTAATCCAGAATTCGTTGCCGAACCGCCCGTCACCCCTTGAATAAAGAGCGGAATGTAGACAGTTGCGACAATAAATGTTGCTCCAGAAAAAAAGCCAACAAGATTGCTGGCGGCAAACAAACGCTTTCTAAACATATGATAGGAAACAATCGGCTCTTGTGCTTTCGCCTCCACATAAAGAAACAGCAAAAATAAAACAGCAAAAGCAGAGAATAAACTAATGATGATATGAGAATCCCATTCATATTTATTTCCACCTAGTTCAAGGGCAAACATTAAACATACAATCGCTGGAACGAGCGTCATAACTCCCAACCAATCAATTTTTTGCTTCGTATGTTTCGGTGACTCGCGATAAAAAAAGGCCAACAATAAGAATGATAGAAAACCAAGCGGGATGTTAATATAAAACACCCAGCGCCAATTCAAATAATCAGTAATATAGGCACCGAGCAGCGGACCAAATATACTGGACAAGCCAAATACCGCACCGAAAAGACCGCCCATTTTCCCTCGTTGTTCCGGCGGAAAAATATCAAACATAATCGTAAACGCAATCGGAACTAGGGCACCGCCACCAATCCCTTGAATTGCTCGAAAAATGCTAAGCTGTACAATGTTTTGGGCAATACCACATAACATCGAACCAATTAAAAAGACGATTAATCCAAATATAAAAAACCGTTTTCGCCCGTACATATCCGATAGTTTTCCAAAAATAGGCATACCCGCCATCTCAGCAACCATATAAGCGGATGTAACCCAAACAAACTTGTCAAGTCCTCCTAAATCAGCGACAATCGTCGCCATCGCTGTCGCAACAATCGTATTATCCATGGACGCCACGAAAATTCCTAATAATAAACCAACAACAATCCATCCGATTCTCGGTTCTTTCCTTTCCATAACAATCCCCTTCTAAATTTATATTTTTTTGCTTTCTCTCACCGTTGCTTTTTCATCTTGTTGAAAACTTTCTTGATATTCTACAAGCTCTATATCGCAGCCGGGACCAATGACGATGTGGTTGCCTCTTACGATTTTGGCGTTTGTATGCTCTAAATAAATCTCATCTCCTTCAATCGTTTCTACCCATAGCTTTGCCGAATCATGAGACAATCGTTTCAGAAAATGAAGAACATTAAATACCTTACTCTTTGTAACACGAATTGTTTTTCCACCAATTTCAGCAATGCGGCTATCTGCGACATGAAGATAAAGATCAATGTGTTCGGCATTTAACGTCTTGCCAACCTCAACAACTCCTTTTACAGAAAAAGAGTCCGCTTCACAATCATGGTCTATCTTTATTTCCCCATAACCATGAATCGCTCCACCCACTAAATTTTCACTAATACGAACCACTCCGCGAAGGTTTAAATCCTTTATGACAGAATATCCATGTATATCCATCTCACCAAAAATTTTTATTGATCCTACTTCAGCATTCCCTCTTATATTTGCTTGACCGAAAACGTCTACCGTCTTCGCTTCGACATTTCCGCTTACATTAGCATTTCCAAATACCTTCCATTGATCACAACGCAAGTCACCATTGATTGTGCCATCTCCACGAATTTTTACTTTGTTGAACGTTCCTCCAGAAGTCATGGCCGAGCCATTCACCGTTAGATGACGCGGATGATGATTTCCCATAACTGTCTCTCCTTCATATTTTTTTATAGCTGCCGACTTTCGCTCCTTTATCACATTGAAACGCATCTTTATATTCAACAAGCTCTATGTCGCAACCAGGACCGATTGTCACTCGATTGCCTCTGACTACGTTCGCTTTTGTATGTTCTACATAAATCTCGTCCCCTTCGATACTTTCTGCAGTCAATCCGACATGAAGAAATAACTTTTTAAAAAACGTCATTCCTTGTTGTTTTACTTCAATCTTCTCCCCTCCAATTTCTTTTGCTCGGCAATTTCCGAACAGTTTGATATGAATGTTTCCCGCATTTAATAATCCTCCGATCGTAAAACTACCGCTTGCATCAAACACTTCTGCGGCACAATCTCCAACGATTTCCGTTTCTCCATGAATGCACACTTCTTCTGCCATTACATTCCCTTTCACGTCCCCTCTTCCGTGGAAACGAATTTCTTTACACTCTATGTCGCCATGAATGCTGGCATTTCCTTGAATTTTAATCTGCTCCGATCGCAATGTTCCGATCATATGAGCCCGACCAGATATGTGCGTAACTTTCGCTTTCACATTTCCGTGAATCGTGGCATTTCCTTGAATGTTAAAATCAATACAATCAATGTCACCGTGCAACTTTCCATGTCCAGCGATTTTTACTAAGTTGTAAACTCCTCCTGAAGCATTACCAACACCTGCGATTACTAAATCCGGCCTTTCCACCTGTTTATCCCTCCGAAATTTTCATTTTTAATTCCTCTATACAACTTGGTAAATGAAGTCGGACGACGACTTTAACCCCTTCTTCAAAGTACACATCGCTTCCATTTGCAACTAACATCCATATCGATATCCCCATCTTGCGTATGAAAAGTAACTCACAACTTCGTCCTTGAATCTTTGAGTAATGATTCTCTAATACATCTAATAAAAGTTTTCCCTCTTCTAAACTCACGTCTCCTGTTTGAAGAAGTTTTTCAAGTACATACATTTGTAATAGTTGTGCAAACGAAAATGCTCCCTGTTCTCCTTTTTGTTCTATATAAAAACGAAACGTCGTTAACGAAACAATGTTGCGTTTTGTGAATTCCTCTTTACTGAGAGTAATTGCCGCAGGATTAGGAGAAAACATACTCGCTAATTCATCCAATGATAAATCATCTTTCATATTTTTAATTTTTTCTATTCTTGATAGTATTTTTTCTTTCGGAAAAAACGTTTCTTGCCCTGTAAACGTCGATTTTCGAATGAACCATTCTTCAGGAATTAATTTTTTTCTCTTCCATCGGTAAAGCTGTCCATAAGAAATCCCTGTTAATTCTAATAATTCTTTTTTCGAAATTAACTCTTGTTCCATTTTTGAACACCCCCTTCACGATAAAAATGTAACATAACAATGTTACGTTGTAAATAAAAAAATACAAACAGGAACTCCATTGTGTGCAAAATTCCCATTTGTATTATATTCTCACTATATGAGAAAACCGCGATTTGCGTATTTAGTGTGGTTTCAAAATCAAAAAACCAAAACGAATCGCATGTTCGATTTCGTCCGTAAACGCTTTGAAAAATACATCTCTTATAAGAGGATCTTGAGTTAATAAATAACTATTTCGGTATTCCTCATAAGCTTCTAATTCATCTTTATAGGCTATTTTAAGACCTTCTTCATAAGAGTGAAACGTTGTTTTTTCTACATTGTAAACAGGCTGTTGACCTGTAAGATTGATGTAAAGTTCGGTAAACTGCTTTAAATGAATTTTTTCATCTTCTAACGCATGGCGAATATCGTTTTGATGCTGTGCATTTGGTGCCAATCGAATTAGTCGAGTGTAAAAATCAATCGCTGCCGCTTCGGACTTGATTGCGTCAAGTATAGCCCGAAAAACTCTTTGCGACTTTCCCCCATGATTTCTTTCCAAAAAGCTATTTTGTTGTACGCTATAATAAGTAGAATAAGGATTATATCCGTATATTTGATGATAATGGTACAACCTTCTCCCCCTCCTTCTTGTCAATATCCGTCAGTTTATGCTATGAATCACATTAAAATAGGTGTACGTCCATATGAATGAACGTCTTACGCCTAATCAAGTGTTACCAATTTAAAAATAAAGCGCAAAACCTTGGTATAATAAGGGTTTAGCGCTTATATGTTTACCTCTTCTGTTTCATTAACGACTGTCGTATCTTAACAGAATAATTGATTTTGCACTGAATTCCAGCAATTTTGTTAACTCAAACGCTAAAAAAACCATACATCTTCATGATTTTTTAACGCTCCCGGTGCGGTCATTTGGTGGACACATAATCAAGTCGAATGACTCCTCCTTCTTTTTATTTGGATTCATCCATCTCTCTGACTGATAAAACAGCGTATCAAATGAACAAAAAAGAGCCTTCTCAAAACAATCAGGCTCAGCTTGCCAATAAAAGTTATCCCCGCAGGATAACTAAGATGTCCGATAATCCATCTGAATTCGAATTTTTTCTTTAGCTTCGTAGCCTGCAAGTTTTTCGCATAGATATAATCCTAAATCAATTGATGAAGAAACACCTCTTGCTGTGATAATATTTCCTTCATCAACAATTCTTTGATCCAAAACAGTGCAATATTTTTTTAGATCGTTAAAAGCATTCGGATGTGTAGTTGCTGTTTTCCCTTCCAAAAATCCTGCACTTCCAAGAAGCAGAGCCCCCGTACAAACGGAAGCTTTTAATTTGCAAGATTCCGACGTTTTAAGCCATTGAATAAAATCATTATCCTCAACCAACTTCCTAGTACCAAATCCACCTGGAACAATAATGATATCATAATTTTGGAGGGATTGTCCCACTTTTGTAGGCGTAAAACGCAGACCCGTACCATCTTTTACTTCTTCAGAATATGAACAGACATCCCACTCTAAGTCTGGTATAAAACCCATTGTTTTTAGTCTAGTTACTGAGTCATAGACACCAACAAAATCTAAAGCCGTTACCCCTTCAAAAATAATAAAAGACACCTTCATCTTCTTCTCCACCTTTTGTTACACTGTCGTTCATTGAATTAAGAAAACCAGCAATATCTTCAATGAAACCCTTTAAATAAAAAAACGCCGCCCCGATCGTGGTACAACGTATGATCTGCTTCACGGGGTTCGTCATTTAAAAATCTCAACATAAATTTTGGCTCTTTTCGCAAGTGAAACCACAAACTAAATCCATCAATAAATATAAAAAATTTTTAGGCTTTATTATTCGTTGACCATTCTACAATGCCATCGAATAAATTTAATGAATAAGGAGTTTTCCAATCTGAACGATAAGATATATTCTCCATAATTGCCTCAACATTGTTATCAACACTTTCGGCCTCAATCAGTTGAACATAATTTGGTACAATATTGTTTAGAGATTCATAATATCGTTGATGCGATGCCGCAATTCCTAAATGTTTTTCAAAATTACCTCTTTTGCGAGATATATCATTTTCTTTACGATGTCTCAAATTTTCGTGATTAGTAAAAAGGTAAAAATATTTATCAGGAAACCCGATTTTCTTTTCAAGAATTTTTTTTTCGATAAAAATCTGCAAGGAACTCCAAACTTTGATTAAATACTTGAAAATCAAAGCACCAATTATAACTAAGCGGCTGAAAAATATCTCCATCAAAAATCACTATATCGTGTGTAATGAGTTTTTCTTGAGCAATCTGCCAACGTTCAACTTGACGTTCAACATACCAAGTCCGGCTCTCGACTTTGGGTCGTTCAAATAAAAAATTCACCTCCGGAATAATGTAAGCATGGTATCTCTTTTCAATTTCGCTACACGTTGTTGTTTTTCCGACTGCACTTGCACCTTCTAAGCAAATCAAGGGCATAAAAAACACCTCCTATTTATTTTATTCTTTTTGATATACACACCCCCTTCTTCCACTAACACTCCGCTCATTAATGTAATATCGCAAATCACGATTTAAGGAAGAAAACAGACAATCTTTTCATGCATCGGATACATCAACATCCACTTTAACAACCAATCCGTTTCACTCGTTCATGCCTGTCATGCCCAACATCTCCTTTTATAGAACGCCGCTCTTATGAGTGACGCCTAACCAATCTATGGACAATATCATCGTTAAAGCAAGGGGCCTTCCGAATCCTGATAAAAACCTACCACTATTTCTTAACCTGCAAACCATGCTTTTCTTTTACCTCTTCTAACAATAAAGTTCCAAATTTGATTTACATTAGTACTAGCCCAATATATCCGTTAAAAAGACGTTCATCCATTGGACATTCCAGTCTCAAATACTTTTCGATACCTCTTTCCTTGGTATCTTTTAAACTATTTTCTGTCTTCAAAATTCAAGCATAGATGCAAGGTTTTTCTAAATGCTGCAAACACACTATAACAAGTAATAAACATCGATTGATTTAAAGTAGAATTAAGTTCCCTTCACCTCGAGTATCTTGTATTGCTTCATCCACTAGAAACGTTTTTTGAATGTTCCATTATTACTTGATGTTTCATTTTTGGCTTACAAAATTATTGAAATAATTCTATATCTTCCTCCTTCACAAGGATATCTAAGTATTTCCGGATAATTATGAAAATCATAAGCTTTATTCAATGTGAGTTGTTTCAATTTATAGGTAATCCGCTCCTCCTATTATTACTGTATTTAACAAATTACATAAAAAATGAATTACACACTTCATATTTTATGTATAATAATTCATAAAAAACAAAAATTACTTAATTTTTGTCAATACGGATGGTGAGTTGAATTGGAAGAATTAAAAGATAGTGAATTTAAAAAGGTATTACCGTTAGTAAGCAACCATGCACAGACTTGTCCAACATTTTGTTACTCTGTCTTGAATTGTATTATCCCAGGAGTTGTTTATGTAGATAACTCAGAATGTCCGCAATCAGTGTTAGTCGGAACAAAGTCTGGTATTTATTTTATTGTTGGCGATGAAACTAACAATAACTTTAATCATTCACTCCAAGCGTTTTATATAAATAAAGTACAGGAAAAGAAAGCTCGATTTACTTTATTTTCGTCCGCTAAAAAATGGGATAAAGTAATCAATAAATTATTTGAAGACAAAACAATACAAATGAAAAGATACTCATTTGCTTTTAGTCCGAATCAATATTCTTTTGAACAATTACAAATTCCCAAAGAGTTTACTGTAACAAGAATAGACGAAAATACGATCAAAAATAGCTTTGAATTTACTCATACCTACTATGAAGAATACTGGGGGTCCGTATCAAATTTTCTTGCAAATGGCTTTGGGTATTGTGTTTTACATAACGAAAGAGTTGTGAGTGAATGCACATCGATATTTGTTGGTAATACAATAGCTGAAATTGATATTGCAACCCGCAAAGAATATAGAGGGAATGGTTTAGCTTCTATTTCTGCTAAGGCATTTATTGATCATTGCTTAAAAAATGATTTTATTCCAAGATGGGACTGTGACGTTAATAACCTAGCCTCAATAAAGTTAGCAAAAAAATTAGGGTTCGATACCCCTACCGAATACTCGATATTTGTTAGAAGAATGTAGTTCTCTTATTCACCGTCCAACAAACGAAAGAAATAATGAAGAAGAATGCTAAAAAAAGACCGATTAAATCGGTCTTTTTTCGGTGATCTAAAAATCAACACTGAAATGTAACAGAAGCCTTACCAGCCAATATCCTTTAGATCTTAGATTTCGCCATGGCTCGGCCCATTGAACTTGATTGAGACAGATGTGTTTTAATGCAATTTTTGTTAATTAATGGTTAAATATAGCCGAATGTTTGACGGAGTATGTGGTTCCGATCTCTTCTAAATGGTATCGTTCAGCACCCTTCCGCAAAATGTTGTAAGACATGCTTCGGCCGATTGCTTTATTACATCCGTTACCACTTTTGATGAGATATTCTTCATCACCTTTTCCTTCTGCTATATACCATTTGAGTTACCGCTTTAATTGAAGGGCATTTAAAAGCCTTCTATATAAGCGTGTATAACATGTAAAAATTGCGAATATCTAAGTTCTATCTAAAATAAGCGAGAAGACACCCACTTATAATGTGCAGGGGAGGATTACAATGAAATTAGGAGTAGTTCAATGGTAGTTTTGTTAGTAATTTAGGAAAAAGACACATCAATGAATATCTCTTTTCTTAAAACGTCCGCCACGTACTTCAGCCATATCTGCTATAGCTAAAAAAGCATTCGGATCATTTTCCTCGACAATTTCTTTAAGTTTTGCTTCCTCAAGACGAGTAATTACACAAAATATCACTTTTTTATCGTCACCAGAGAATGCTCCTTCTCCGCTCAAATATGTAACACCGCGCCCTAATCGGTTCATAATGGCGTTCCCAATGGTTTCAGGGCTATCACTAATAATCCATGCCGATTTTGATTCATCTAATCCTTTAATGACAACATCAATCGTTTTAAAAGCGATCACATAGGCTAAAATTGAATACATCGCTCTATCCCAAGTAAAGACAAACCCGGCAGCACCAAGAATAAAAATATTAAAAAACATGATGATCTCGCCAACGGAAAAAGGGAGTTTTTTGTTCATGAGTATAGCGAGTATTTCAGTGCCATCCAAAGCGCCACCATAACGAATGACGAGACCTACTCCTATTCCGAGAATCATTCCCCCAAAAATGGTAGCTAATAAAATGTCTTCTGTGAAGGCGGGAACAGGATGAAACAGAGAGGTAAAAATGGATAAAACGGTAATCCCAAACAATGTGGAAACAGCAAAAGTTTTTCCAATTTGCTTATATCCCATAAAAAAGAACGGAAGGTTTAAAAGAAAAATAAAAATTCCAAGACGCAAACCCGTAATATGCGAAAGCATAATTGAAATGCCTGTTATTCCCCCATCAATAACCTTATTAGGGACTAAAAAGATTTCCAGTCCTACTGCCATTAGAACAGCACCGATAAAAATGGCAGTTGCCCTTTTAACGATTTTAGCTTTAGATAAGCGTTGATGTTGAATCTGTACCTTGCTCAGTTCAGTCAATTGTGTTCCTCCTTTTTATAGAATAATTCTGTACATTTTATTATAGCAAAAATTTATTATGATGTTAAAAATGTTGCACATGCGATTCTCATCGCTTCCTTTTTGTACATTTATTCCCGCTACCGTGCTTTCACTGGGAATTTCCAGCGTCTCTTCCATTTCTACAGTTAATTCAACAGGTGATTCGCAAAATCCCAATTATGTTTATAATCGCTTCGACAAGATGATTGAAAAGACAGAAGTAAGGAAAATTCGTTTCAACGATTATTCTTCAGTCGGTGGAATACCCGAAAATCGTTTCTAAACGTCTTGGCCATTCATCTATCGAGATGACCGTGGACATCTATCCTCTCGTTACTCCTGATATGCAGCTACAATAGTACAATCATGTTGAAAGAGCACTAAGAACTTCACGAAGTCAAGCGGTGTGATCAAAATATGGTCAAATCACAAAGAATAAAGCGCAAAGTCTTAGGATAATAAGATTTTTGTGCCTATATGTTTAACATCACCCGCTTGATTAACAACTTTCGCATTTTATTTTGCGCTGAATTCAAGCAATTTAACTAACTCAAACATTGTACATCTTCATTATTGTTTATCATATGTGTGGTCAATTCGGTAGTCACGTGCTCAAAAAAACAGGAGTCCTACTCTTCCCTTCTTTTTCCTAAAAAATTTTACTCATCTCTTTCAAGATTTTCATTTGGCTTTAAAGTTCATCGTAACTCCAAAATATTGAGATGCCATTGTAAAACAAATAAATGCACACAGCTCACTTATTTCCTGATCACTAAATTTCTTTTTTATTCAAAAAGACAGGAAAAACCCGGTCATAGGCATCTTTCCGTTCCTTACTATGCGGCCGTTGATGGGGGAACCCAGTATAATTCCTGCTTATTTAGAACTATAAATGAGAAATATAATTGTCTGAATTGATGTATCAAAATAATGTTTCTAAAAGAGGATTGATTTCGTGATTCATTACATGTTCCGTAACTAAATTAAAAATCATGATAGTATTCTCTCCTTGGTTTTGGTCACTGTATATAATTTACAAGGCGGTGGGCTTTTATGGGCATGATTCATACGTTATGTGTTTGGCAACACGTTCTTATTTGCAGAGAAGTTACATTTTTTGAAAAAGGTAATTATAAAAAGTTGACTTCAAAGCAATAATCGGAATATATTATTATTATCATTATCGATAATAATAATAATAATAATAATAAAGGGGAATTTCAAATGATTGAACAATCTATTTCTTTTGAAAGCAGTGGTAACGTATTAAGAGGGACGCTATCAATGTTAAATGAAAAAAAACAAAACTATCCTGCTGTTTTGATTCTTTCTGGATCAGGTCCGTTGAACCGAGATGGTAACGATGCAAAAGGAAAGTTACAATTGAATTTGTATAAGCAATTAGCATCATTTATCACTTCATTAGGTTTTATTACTTTACGCTATGATAAAAGAGGAATTGGCGAGAGTGAGGGAGATTATTTTTCAGCAGGAATGTGGGATCTCGTCCATGATGCAAAAAGCGCTGTCCAATTTTTAAAAAACCATCCATTAGTGGACGATCAGCGAATTATTGTATTAGGGCATAGTGAAGGAACCACGCTTGCAGTAGCATTAAACACAATCGAGCGAATACATGGACTTATTTTGCTAGCTGGTGCAGGGGAACGGTTACAAGAAGCGTTATTAAGACAAAGAAAACTCGCTTACCAAGCATTAAACAATCTAAAAGGGATTAAGGGAAAGCTTATGCGAATGTTAAATATTGAACAAAAAAATGAGAAAAAGGCAGAAGCACTTTTTAATAAAATATTGCAAACAGATAAAGATGTCATAAAAGTTCAATTCCGGAAAATCAATGCAAAATGGTTTCGGGAGCATTTACAGTATGATGTTCTTCAATATCTCGAAAAAGTAGAATGTTCAACTTTAGCGATTACAGGGGATAAAGACATCCAAGCGAATCCAGAAAAATTAAATAGACTGCCGAAATTAGTGAAGGGAGATTTAGAGTATTATACAATAAAAAATATGGATCATGGGCTAAAGAAACAAGAGGATGAAGTCAATATTTTAAAAATAAAAAAGATATATAAGGAAAACGCGAGTAAACCATTACATGATGAGCTGTGTTTTTATTTACAAAAATGGTTAAATGACCATTACAAAAGTGAACAATCGTCACTTATTGAATAAAAAACGATGAGGTGCTTTATATGAAAGAAACAAAAGCAGATCTTATTTTACATCCAATTCGAATCCGGATCATTCAATCACTTATTGGTGGGAAACGTCTAACTGTGCAAGAGATGATGGAATTTCTCCCAGAAGTTCCACAAGCCTCTTTATATCGTCATTTAAAAAAACTAGAAGAAGCAGAATTGATTAAAATCGTTGAAAAAAGAAAAATACGGGGAACGATTGAAAAAGTTTATGCTTTGCCAAATGAGTCAAGTGGATTGACAAACGAAGATTTGCAGTCATTGAGTCGTGAAGAACATATGAACATATTTATGAGATTTATCGCAAATATTTTAGCAGATTATGAAAGATATTTAAGCCGAGAGGAAATCGATTTAGTAAAAGATGGAGTGGGCTTTCGGCAAGCCCGATTTTATGCAAGTGATGAAGAGTTTTTCCAGTTTGCTAAAACCGTTAGTGAGGCGATGAAAAAGTTAATGAATAACAAACCATCGCCACAACGCAAAAAAAGAATTTTCACTTCGATTACCATGCCAGAATCAGAAGAAAGAGTAAAATATTAATAATTTAGGTTCTTTTCCAAATATAGCAGTGGATAAAATACACCAAAAATCCACTCTTTTTTTAGGTAAGTGCTCATGAAGCACTTGCCTTCTTCGTATGAAAGGACAGATGTTCCAAGTTACATTTCAGAAATAGTTAGCAAAAGGTTTGAAGCAAAGAAAAATCTTATCTTCAATTTGAAAAATGAATATTTTTGAGCATCTTCTTGAAGAGGGCTTCATCTTTGATTAAGAGTCAGCATTGTGGGAATTTGAGGTGAATGACGGTGTTTAATTTATCGTCTATCCTAATCGGCTCCGAACATGCAGGACCACTCATTTCGCCGATAAGTTCAAACATGGGCTCGCCTCCTAAATAATACTACGCAAAAAAGAAAAACCCCTGCCAAACAGCGGAGATTTAATTAAACGCCAAATTGTTCAATCTCTTTCATAAGTTGTTCCGTACCCTTCTACCCGCCTGCGCACAAAAATTCCTACTTTTTCAAGGGGGAACAGATGAAAGAAGTCGTTGCCATTACTTTCATCTTACTTGCAGTAACACTCTTTCTTATGTGAATACCGCAGTTTATTTAAAATCAAAAACTTCAAATTCTGTTTTATATGCTTGAGACTTGTGTTTTTTCATAATGTCTGCTTAAAAGATTCGGTGCTGTTAAGTAAACGAGCCCGTTTCCTTCCAATGCTTTCGGAAAGCCTAGCGGCATTGTACGTTTGATTAATTGAGCATAGAGCTCAGGCTCTGTAAGATTTCGTTCAAATTCTTTCTCAGATAATTGCTTGATTAAAGCCAAAGCTCCCGAAACATGAGGAGTTGCCATTGATGTACCACTAAAAACAGCGAATTTTCCGCCTGGAATAGTGGAAAGAATTTTTTCTCCTGGTGCAACAACATCAATTTCCTTATTGGAATTTGTAAATCGTGATATTTGACCATCGAGGCTGATGGCTCCAACTGAAATAACTTCATTGTAGGCTGCTGGATAAGAAAGTTCTTCCGTTCTTTCGTTTCCGTCTCCTTCATTTCCTGCTGCACATACAACTAAAATATTGTTTTCAACAGCTCTTTTGACTGCTTGATGTAATTCCGGCACATCGGAAGGGCCGCCTAATGACATGGAGATAATATCTACTTTTTGATCTATCGCGTAGTTAATTGCATTTACAATCCATTCATATTTACCAGTTGCTGACCCCGGGTTGTTTGGATCATTTGCCAACACTTTTAAAATTAATAGTTTTGCTTCAGGGGCAACACCGACTACACCTTGATCATTTTCTGTTGCAGCGATTGTTCCAGCCACATGTGTTCCGTGACCGTTATAATCTGAATAATTATCAACATCACCGTTATCATCTGTAGTGAAGTTTCTACCGCCAATAATTCTATCTTTTAAATCAGGATGGTCTCTATCACATCCAGTATCAATGACAGCAATCACAATGTCTTTTCCTCTTATGCCTTCTTTCCAAATCTCAGGTGCTTGTACCATATTGACGCCTTCAGGGATTTCCTTTACACTCTCAAGCTTTTCTTCAATCTTAAACGGAATCAAACGAATAGTATTTTCCATACTAATCCCTCCTAAAAAATTAAATGGCTAAAACAGGTACAACTCCACCAACAATCGAAGAAACAATCTGAACTTTCTGTAAATAAATAATATCATAAACATGTCCCATAAAATAGATTCTTTAGTCTATTTTTTGATGATTTGATTTATAAGCCAAAAGTTATACGAGTTTTATTAGAAATCTGTAAACTACGGAGCGAAATTTCTTCCTCTTGAATCCATCATTAAATGAAAATGTCACCGAATTTTTCATTCTATCAGCTATTTTTTCTTCGATTGGATTGTGTCAAACAGGTATTCTCTCAAGTAAATAAGTTTAACTCTGCCCTTCTCTTTTAAAAAACAATTGGGTTACGTCTAAAACGTTATCTATGCCATATGACCTATTTTTTCCAATAATAGATGTTGCTTATCATCAACCTTGATAATGACGTTACGTGCAGGATTTGTATATTAAATATCTATGGAATTACTTAATATAGAAGGTTTAACATTGTAGACTGCTGTGTGTTTTTTATCTTAACTATGAGGAATTGAAACTCATCATACCTATTCCAACCAGTTTCTAGCGCAGTCAAGTTCTTAATCTTGACTATAAGGATTCAAAGCTTCCCATTCGCATCTGCATAAGCAGCAAGAATAAAAGCCCTTGCATAGCGGTCTTTTCACACGTTAGTTGAACAATGCTTCATTAATTGCTTTAATTGCTTTAGAGGTATAAGCATAATTTAGCCAATTTGAATTAAGCATCTCTCTATTTGCTGTAATTACTTCTACAATATCCATATCTTTTAATGCTGTATTAATTGGTTTATACTTACCGTTCACTTTCGCAAGAGACATCCTTTTTGCTAAAGAAGGATTTAAAATGAAAGCAAAATCAAGTGCTGTTGAACCTTCTGGCAATAAAAAAATATCCATCTTAGGTGTAAAAACAGCAATTTCTCTTTGAAATAATTCAAATGAAGCCAAATCATAAAATTCAATTGGATTATTAGAGATTGACTTTACAGCATTGATTGAGTTTCTTAATAGCGTTGAACTTACATTCCTTATTTCTTCTTGGGATAAATCATCTCGCAATAAGTGAAATATCCCTTTTTCATTTGAAGCCCTATCAGATTCTGTTTGTATAGTGACTTTGACCTCCATACCATTAATTATTACCTTTGTTTTAAGGTATCTTGAGAAATTGCTTTTTTCGATTGCGATGTTATCTTCAAACTGACCTTTTATCGGTTTAAACAAATTATGCAGAATTCCCAAAGTAGAATAACAGTTAATCGTTGAATCGGTAACAATTTTTACACTAAATAAATCAGATAACGAATGACCTTCTTGCAAAAGAGAATAAGCCTTGTATAGAGGCATTCTATCCCAATCCACTTTAGCCACAAACGAAATAACCGTTACTTTCCAAATTCTCTTTACACTCATGAAAAAGCTTTATAAAAACGTTGGTATAGCTATTTATTAGTTTTTTCATTTTTTTATATTTTGGGGGATTAAGATAACTAAATCCCAAATCCTCTAATTCATCTTGAATTTTAAGTAGACCCAATTTCTTAGCTAAAGGAGAAAATAGAATTAAAGTCTCGTTCGCATAGGGAACCTTCTTTTCAACCTTTTTCACAGCGAGAGTTCTCATGTTATGAAGTCTATCTGCAATTTTTATAATTGCAACTCTAATATCCTGTTCAGACGCTGTCAGTAGTTTTTCAAAATTAATTGCATTATATTCATCCTTCTGCAAATTACCTCTTGTTATTTTTGTTAGCCCATCTACTATTAATGAAACCTGTGGACCAAAATTCCTCTCTATATCAGATAGCGAAGTATTTGTATCTTCAACAACGTCATGTAATAATGCTGAAACGAGTGATATGATATCAGCTCTATAGTCAATTAGGATTTCACAAACAGTTAATGGATGAATGAAATATGGTTCTCCAGTCGCTCTCTTTTGTCCTTGATGAGCTTCTTCCGCAAAGCTAATTGCTCTTTTTAACAACTCAATATGACTTTCAGATAAGTAATTGGATTTTTTAAGTATCCTCTCCTTAATTATATCAACCAACTGCATCCCCCCCAGTTTTTCGATAATTATAACAACTAAGATATAATTTTCCAACACACATTTACATTTTTATCCTACCCTTCTAACCGTTAGCTGAACAAGAAAATCAACAGCATTCTTTAACACAGCCAAATAATAAAAACATCCATGAGTAATTTTACTCCCCACCCATGCATGAAAATCCATCATTCCTTCCCATAATGGATATGAACGCAAACAGTTTTGAAAGACGTTCTCTTTAATGGTGGTTCGACCCTGTAATAAAAACTGTTTGAGTCCATTTGGTGTTCCACCCATTGTCAGCCCTTTTCGTGTGAAAAGGTGACTGCGAACAGAAAAATGCCTAACGTGCAAATGGACTCCCTGTTTGCGAATTTATGGATGGAAGGAGTAAGTATCATGGATGTTCTTTATCATCGTTGTGCGGGATTAGATGTCCATGCCGAAACAATTGTCGTTTGTGCGCTTCTTGGAGAAGAAGAACACATTCAAAAGGAAATCGAAACATTCCCTACTTTCACGAAAGACTTGTTTCGTCTTCTGAAATGGTTAGAGGATCGTGGTGTCACTCATATTGCGATGGAGAGTACGGGCGTTTACTGGAAGCCTGTGTTCAATATTTTGGAAGATTACTTTGACATTACACTTGCCAACGCTCAGCGAATCAAAAATGTACCGGGGAGAAAAACCGATGTTTCCGATGCAGAATGGATCGCCAAATTGTTGCGTTACGGATTGATTGAGAAGAGTTTCGTCCCTCCTGAGAACATTCGAGAATTACGGGATTTAACTCGCTTACGCAAAAAATGGATCGGGCAGTTAACCGCGGAGAAAAACCGCATTCAAAAAGTGTTGGAATGTTCCAATATCAAGTTAAGTTCCGTGATTTCGGATGTATTTGGTGTATCTGGGCGAAAGCTACTGGAACGTTTAATGAAACAGGGATACATCGAAGAAACCGAAGGCGATGCTTGCATTCACAGGAGTATGAAGAGGAAAAGACAACAAATTCAGGATTCTCTCTTTGGTACATTGACCAACCATCAACTGTTCATGATTCGCCAATCGTGGAAGCACATCGAATCGTTGGAAAGTTTACTTCGGGACATCGAAGAACGAATCAACCAACTCTTACAAGTATACAAACAAGAGATGGAGCTTCTTGTGACCATACCGGGGGTCAAGAAGGAGACCGCTGCCGTGATTATCGCTGAAATCGGAGTCGATATGGGACAATTTCCAACGTCTCAACACCTCGCTTCATGGGCGGGAGTCGTGCCGGGAAATCATGAAAGTGCTGGAAAACGAAAAAGTACCCGAACGACGAAGGGGAATCCGCATATCAAGTCGGCGTTATGTGAGACGGCTTGGGCTTTGTCCTCGATGTAGGAATCAACGTTTGGCAGCGAAATATTGGTCATTGGCGGCACGCAGGGGAAAGAAAAAAGCACTCGTTGCGATCGCGCACCGAATGCTTACCATCATTTACTGCATCATTTCTCGAAAAGAACCGTTTCGAGAGCAGTAAATAAATCAGTATAACCAAAAAGGTTCAGAAATATACGAGATACCTAAAAATAAGGTAGCTCTGCTTTCCTATTGCCTTTTTTTGGTCATTAATAGGGTATCCAATTTGATTGTGGGGTATACCGCTTCAGCCATGGTTAATTGATTTTCACAGAAAAAGGGTGAAAATCAACATCCATATTTAACAAATGGGAAAATAAAAAACACCACCTTGATCGGTAGAGCAGCAAGTAATCAAATAGCATAAAGTTGTTTAATGAAGAAAAACAAAGTCGCTGAAGATTTTATACTTTGATTCACAATATTCTGTTCTTGCTAACTGAAAATTTTTGTATAATTCAAATATATAAATTTTCTAGAGGTGTGCTTATGAATATAGAAACATGGTTAACCGTTTTAAGTGTCGGTATACTCATTGTGTTATCTCCCGGCCCCCAATGGGCTATCACCATTAAAACTAGCTTATCTTCGAGAGAATGTGGTTTCTATACTGTTTTAGGAATGTGTACCGGGAGTATTGCTCATATTACATATTGCTTATTAGGAATAGGTGTGATCATTTCCCAATCGATTTTATTATTTAACGTTGTGAAATGGATTGGAGCTGTTTATTTGATTTATTTAGGATTGAAATCACTCTTTACCAAAAAACAACAGAACGATTTTCTGGATAAAATTAATAATGTTTCTAATCAATTAACTAGGTGGAAATCCTATCGTACGGGTATGCTAACAAGTTTGTTGAACCCAAAAGCGACTTTATTTTATCTGTCTTTGTTTACTCAAGTTATACAACCTGGGACTTCAATCTTTGCACAGTTGTTTTACGGTTTTTCGGTTGTAGAAATCGAAATGATATGGTATTCACTCATGGTTATTTTCCTTTCCCACAATTATATCCGAAAAAGATTTATGGCGATTTCCACATGGGTGGAACGCATTTCCGGTGCCATTCTTGTCTTATTAGGAATTCGTCTTGCCATTTCAAAACCAAACAGCTAATCATTTTTTAGTTTTGAAACAACTTTTTGTTGCTGATTAAGATATTTAAACTATTTCATGGAATATTAGACCATTAATGATAAACACCGTCCGGTAATCCGAACGGTGCTTTGTATGGTTATTAAATGACTTTATTGTTACTGAACAACAGGAGCTCTGCTTCAACAAAATCTCCACGATACTATCATAATACGTCTAAACAGAACTATTCTGTCACCTTTCTTCCAAAAGTCTGCCACTATTTTAAAATATTTAATCAAAAGTTTACTAAGAAGCTGTGATTGGGTGAATATTCATCAATACCACTTCGATGAACATATACTGTTTCTGAATTTACATCAACATCTGCATCTATATCTGCAAGGTCATACCTATTCACTCGCTGTGAAGAAACAGATTTTTCGATAGTCAATTGTAAACTTTTATAATTAACTCCTTTTTATTCGCCATATTTCCTTAAACCGGTTAATAAATTGATTCTTGGAATTAATATATTCATAAATAATGATCTAAATTCTTATCAAAAAGATTTGAAAGAGCATTGATCCAAATTAATTTTTCGTGTTCCAATGAACCTCCTTTTGAAACTATTGAATGTAAGATTACTCCCCATTATCAAACATGATTTACTCGAGTTTGCCAACTAAAGCTCTTATCAACAATCCAAACTATTCTAAGATTGAGCAGGAATCAGAGAAAATGGCGAAAAGTCAACAGGATTAAAGCATTCCCCATTTTCGTTCATATTCCACTCTTAATATATAATCATCCTTGTTGAACCCGTGACTGGACAAAATATCGAGCGCTTCGCCAAAATCATACGTATCCGTTTCCATTATAATTTTGTTCTTTTTTCCGTAAACAATCCAATGATCATGCGCTTCCTGTAAAAGGTCCATCATGCAGGCAATCCTCTCCAAACGAACCGATAGAAAAGCATTGAGCTCTCTGACGGAGCGGGAATTCATTTGGTGAGTATGGAGCGACTTTTTTAAAGGCATTACATGACGAGGAAAAATCTCAAAAATAAAACAAATTTTCTGCTTGCAAGTGCATTGATTCTTCTTCATCGCTTCCTCCGTAACATTCATGTTTATCTAAAGGAAAGAAGGGGCTATGAAGAGGTGCACTTTCTTCCATAGCCCCTTTCTTTCATCAGTATTATAGATTTGCCCAGTAAGAGCCCAAGAGAAGAATGGACAGAATGTATCCCAAAACTACGTTCACCGCAACCCCCGAACTGAATGCGACAAAAGGTTTCCAACCAACCGATGTCAATTGTTTGAAGCGGGTTGTCAATCCAATCGATAAAAAGCAAAAAGTAAAAGCCCATGTTCGCAATTCTTTGATCGGTGCAACAATATCCGCATTAATCACATCAGCGTTGGCTGTTGAAACGCTGGCAAGAATGATGGTCACAATGGCTGAAGCGGCAAAAAAGCCAAGCACAAACTTTGGAAACCGACGCCATATTTCAGAGGCATCTGCTTTTGTTCCTTCTTCTTTCTTTTCCCACCGAGTGATAGAAATGAATGCAAGAATAAAGCACCAAACACCAATAAATATGTCTCGTCCAACAACCTTCATGAGTGTAAACGCCGTGAGCGCTTTATCACCAAATGCACTGGCTGCCGTGATTCCTGCGGCATCGGCAAATTCCGATGTGCCGATCCACGCTCCTGCCGGTCCTGCTGGTATTTTGAGCCATTTTATCATAAGTGAGAGAGCAAAAATCATGACAATCGCCCAAATCACAACAAGTGATATCGAAACAGAAACGTGCTCTTTCTTTGCTTTTATGGAGCTACCTACAGCGATCGAAGCAGAGACACCGCATATAGAACCTCCTGCACCCAATGTGGCTGCAAATCGTTTATCCAAGCCTAGCTTAGATCCGACGAAGTAGATGGTAAAGAAAGTAACCACAGCAATAATCGTCGCCTGTAGAATAGCAACAGGTCCAGCTTTTACAATAAGCGTAAAAGGAAGTGTCGCACCAAGAAGCACAATACCTACTTTCACGTAAAATTCTGTTCGCAATGCTGCTCCAAACCAGTCGGGAATCGGAATAATATTACTAATAACAAGCCCTATAGCAAGGGCAATGAGCGGCGCTTCCAAAGTATATCGTTGCGCCCATTCCCATGAACTAAAAATATTAATCAATACACTAAGTACAAATAAAACGATAAATCCAGAAATAAATTGACTAAGTTTAACACGCAAAAAAGATACGGCAATGGAAAATAAAATTAAGAAAGTGATAAATAAAAGAACAATGGATCCAAAATTATGACTTAATGCAGTCGTTAAAGTATGAATGTCCCCCCATTTAGGAATCTGTGCAGTAAGCACTTTAATAGAATTTCCCGCTGACCAAAAGGCTACGGCCAAAATGACCAGAAAAAGACCAATCCATACAGCCCACCAATCTTCTTTTCTAATGAATTCCGCCCATCCGCTTTGAATAGTCGGCAATGCTCTTTCATCTGATAAATTCGTTTTAAGCATCCATTAACACCCCCTTATCAATTTGGAAAAGCTTTAATTCGATGTAAGGTCCATTGCATCGTTTGTCTTTGGAATGATAAATTTTTCTTTCAAAACACTAAAATAATTTAAATTATACCTATATGTTTACTGGGATTAAGTGCAGCAAAGAATGTTCCACCATCGGATCACTCCTCTCATTTTTTTCAATAAAAATGAGGACTTATTACACGCTTGTCGTGTACATTTAAACTTTGATTGGATTGGCGCTTGCACTTTTTTAAAGTGAAGTATAACATGATCGCGCACTGAAATCAACATAAAATTTAGAATAGATAAAAAATTAATTTCTATCTAATATATATGATGAATACGTGGTATTAGAATTTTATCAACCTTATACGGAGCGTACAACCGGCCAGGCACGTGACCGTGTTTGATGTTAGGATATTTAATCTTTAGCACTCGTTATTTATCGTGTATTTTAGCGTGTGGGACAAGTTATCACCGACGGTCATCCCTTGCGCGAAAGTAGGAGGATCTTTAGAAAACCGACGATGCAGGCAATTGTTCAGTTGTTTGCGTACATGCAGGTGGTGGCCCGATCGTTGACATATAAACAGCAACGATTGTGAAGAAATTTAAGTGGTGGGAAGGACATTTATATATAAAAAGTAATTCACCAGCGATATGGTGTGAAAACGAATCTGATTACAATTATTTATATGATCCCAGAAGGCGGGCCATTTATCCATCAAGATGACCATGAACCGCTGATGTACAACAAAAATCATCCGCCCGTTTTGAAAGAGCACTGAAAAACTTCAAGAAGTTAAAGCATATAGACAAATGACAAAAAATACAGCGCAACTCCTTGATAGAACAAGGGTGTTGCGCTGATGTCTTTACATTACCCGCTTAAACATTTTCTCCAGTTCGTAGGTCGAAAAATGGATGATAATCGGACGGCCGTGCGGACAGGTGAACGGGTCGGATGTTTTCCGAAGTGATTCCAACAGAGCAAAGATCTCGTCATTTCGCAAATGATGATTTGCTTTTATTGACTTCTTGCAGCTCATTAGAATCGCTGCTTTTTCGCGCAGCTGTTTGATGTCGACCTTTTTCATCGTTACTACTTGCTGTATCATTTCTTCAATAATTTCCGCTTCTTCTCCTTTCGGAAACCATTGTGGATGTGAGCGGACGATGAACGTATTGTGGCCGAATGGCTCTAAGAAAACACCGCATTGGGCCAGTTCTTCACGATGGGCGTCAATAAGTACATATTCATCCGTCGGGTATTGGAACGTCAGCGGGACAAGCAGTTCTTGTACCTCGTTCGTTACTTCACCGACCTTTTCGCGGAAATATTCGTATTTAATCCGTTCTTGGGCAGCGTGTTGGTCAATGATGTAAAGTCCGTGTTCATTTTGTGCCAAAATGTAGGTGCCATGCATTTGTCCAATCGGGTAAAGCGGCGGAATTCGATCTTCGATTTTTTTTTCTTCTTCTATTTGCTCATGTACGGAGGCTGTATCATCATAATCCATCTGTTCCTGCTCTGTTTCATAATCTTCTTCTACAGCTGAAAAATCGGGCTCTTTTTCGTCTGGCAGTATCGGAACAACCGTTGTCGGGACAGCCGGTTCTTTTACTACATGTTCAAATGTAAATGTGGGCTGTTCCGCTTTTAGTTTTTCTTTTGGTTTTTCCGGACGATGAAGCGTCATAGCCGGGATAAGTGTACGTGATTGAAACGCCTGGCGAATAGCTGTTTCCACTAACTCATTTAATTCAGCTTCTTTGCTGAAACGAACCTCGAGCTTTGCTGGATGAACGTTCACATCGACTAAAATCGGATCCATGCGGATGCTTAGAAACGCGATCGGATAACGGCCAATCGGCAATAGCGTATGGTATCCTGATTCGATCGCTTTCATAAGCGGAATGTTCCGCACATAGCGCCCGTTAATAATTGTTGAAATGTAATTTCGCGAGGCGCGCGTGACTTCCGGCAGCGAAATGTAACCATCAATCGTAAAATCAAGCGATTCGGCATGAAGCGGAATCATGCTTTTCGCGATGTCCATGCCATAAATAGCCGCTAACACTTGGCGAACATCGCCATTGCCATTTGTATAAAGAAGTTGTTTTCCATGGTGGCGCAATCGGAACGAAATGTCTGGATGAGCAAGAGCGAGCCGATTGACCACGTCGGTAACGTGCCCAAGCTCTGTATGAACCGTTTTCATATATTTCAAACGTGCGGGCGTGTTGAAAAACAGATGGGATACCGTAATGTCCGTCCCTTTCCGGCTGTTTGTGCGCTCGTGCTTGATCAGCTGGCCGCCTTTCAGCACCACAAGGGTGCCCGGTCCATGGCCCGTGCTCGTTTTCATTTCAACTTCGGATACGGAAGCGATACTTGGAAGCGCTTCGCCGCGAAAACCGAGCGTGCGAATACGAAACAAATCATGCTCATCTTTAATTTTGCTTGTCGCATGCCGTTCAAAGGCAACAAGGCAATCCTCTTCTTCCATTCCTTCTCCGTTATCAATGACACGAATTCTTGCAAGCCCGGCTTCTTCAAGCTCGACTTCAATGACCGTGCTGCCGGCGTCAATCGCGTTTTCGACGAGCTCTTTGACGACGGAGGCGGGGCGCTCGACGACTTCCCCCGCAGCGATTTTGTTGGAAAGATGGTCATCGAGCTTGCGAATTTTCCCCATTGTTTCGCCCCCTTTACTTCAGTAATTTTTGAATTTCATATAATTTATTCAGCGCTTGAAGTGGTGTCATATCAAGCAAATTCAAAGATTGGATCGATTTGATAACCTCTTTTTCTTTTTTCGAGAGAGACGGCTCTTTCGGGCTTGTCTCTTCGACAAACATGCTTAACTGCTCAAACTGCTCGTTCTTCTTTGTCGTCATATCAGTTGACATCTCGGATGTTTCGCGATGTTCCAATTCCGCCAAAATCTCTTTTGCACGCACGATAAGGTCGTGCGGCAACTCTGCCAATTCAGCGACATGAATACCGTAGCTTTGATCGGCTGGACCGTCTTCAATTTTATGGAGAAATACGACTTTTCCGTGTTCTTCTACGGCGCTGACATGAACGTTTTTTAGCTTATGCAACGATTGCTCAAGTACCGTCAGCTCATGATAATGGGTGCTAAATAATGTTTTGGCACCAATGTTATTATGAATGTATTCAATGATCGCCTGTGCCAAAGCCATACCATCGTATGTTGACGTACCTCGACCAATTTCATCAAATAAAATGAGACTGTTTTGCGTCGCATGAACAATCGCATTGCGTGCTTCCAACATTTCGACCATAAATGTACTTTGACCGGAAATTAAGTCATCAGCTGCACCAATTCGTGTAAACACTTGGTCAAAAATAGGCAGCACCGCTTCTCTTGCCGGAACGAAGCAGCCGATTTGCGCCATGATTGCCGTCAAAGCAATTTGCCGCATATACGTACTTTTTCCCGACATATTCGGCCCTGTAATTAATAACATTTCCCGCTCTTTGTTCATATAACAATCGTTCGGAACGTATACTTGAGAGCCAAGCACTTTTTCAACAACCGGATGGCGGCCGTCTTGAATGAACAGTTCACGGTTGTCAGAAAAGCATGGTTTAACATAATGACGCTCTTCACTTACGGTCGCAAAACATTGCAATACGTCGAGCTGGCTAATCGTTTTCGCTAATGTCTGCAAGCGCGGAATGAATTGCTTCACTTGCTCGCGAATATCAACAAAAAGCTCGTATTCCAGTTCCATGCTTTTTTCTTCCGCTTCTAAAATGAGCGCTTCTTTTTCTTTTAATTCTTGGGTAATAAACCGCTCAGCGTTCGCAAGTGTCTGCTTTCGCTCATAGCGCCCTTTCGGCAATAAATGAAGGTTCGCTTTCGTCACTTCAATATAGTAGCCAAACACGCGGTTATAACCGATTTTTAGTGATTTAATCCCCGTCAATTCCCGCTCTTTGCTCTCTAACTGAGCAATCCATGATTTTCCGTTACGGCTTGCGTCCCGAAAACGATCGAGCGTTTCATTGTAGCCGTCTTTAATGATGTTTCCTTCTTTGACAGATAGCGGCGGATTATCTTGAATCGCTCGTTCAAGAAGATCGACAAGCTCGGTGCACGGGTCAAGTTGTGACGCTAGCTCTTGCGCATCTTCATTGTTCAGATTGGCGACAATGTCTTTTAAAGCTGGTATTTGTTGAAGTGATTTTTTCAATTGAATGAAGTCGCGCGCATTGACGTTTCCATATGCGACACGTCCCGCTAATCGTTCTACGTCATATACTTCGCGAAGAAGCGTACGCAATTCTTGACGTTCAAAATATTGATTCATCAGCGTTTCAACCATGTTTAAACGCCGCTCGATCTGTCTTCGGTCTAACAGCGGACGGTCCAACCACTGCTTTAATAGACGTCCTCCCATCGCTGTGACCGTCTCATCTAAGAGCCATAATAGAGAACCTTTTCTTCCTTTCGCCCGAATCGTCTCTGTTAATTCTAGATTTCGCTTTGAATATAAATCGATTTTCATATATTGATCGACTTGATACACTTGAACGGGCTGCATGTGGTCAAGGCTTCGCTTTTGCGTTCTGATTAAATAGTTCACTAATCGCGCGAAGGTAATTTTCAATTTCTCTTGTTCCAAAGCGCAGGCAATCGGTTGAAACGCTTCAGGAAGGGTAACCTCTTCCTCATAGGAGAGCGTCACATCATAGCGTTCCTTCATGTTTTGACGCCATTTTTCCGGAAGTTGCGAAGAGATGACCACCTCTTTTGTGCCGATTGCATACATTTCATTCATCACATCTTCGAACGAAGATAGAAGGGTAATTCGATTTTCTCCTGTGGATAAATCTGTGTAAGCAAACCCATATGTACCATCTTCAAATGCTGTTAACGTGGCCAAATAGTTGTTCTCCTTATCAAGAAGCCGCTTTCCTTCCATAACAGTGCCCGGTGTGATAAGCTGAACGACTTCGCGACGAACGACGCCTTTAGCGGTTTTCGGATCTTCGACTTGCTCGCAAATTGCGACTTTGTATCCTTTTGCAATAAGCTGCTCAATATATCCTTGCGCCGAATGGTATGGAACACCGCACATCGGAATGCGTTCTTCTGCCCCGCCATCACGGCTAGTCAACGTAATTTCTAACTCTTGCGCCGCTTTGATGGCGTCATCAAAAAACATTTCATAAAAATCTCCTAGACGAAAAAATAAAAAGGCATCTTGATATTGTGCCTTAATGTCCAAATATTGCTGAATCATCGGCGTATACGTTGCCATGTTTCTCCTCCAACCCTAACAATCTCACTTTTTTTATTATAACAAGGGATAAAAGAAAAAACTAGGAAGAAACGCTTCCTAGTTTTATTCTTCATCACCAAGAAGTAAATCTGGACTTAAATCTTCCAACTCTTCATCATCGACATCATAATCAAAGTCATCTTCTTCACCGCGTCCATCTGGGTGAATGGCTACCCACACTTTCGTTTCACCAATCACTTCAGCGATAAATTCTCTTTCGACTTGTACGACAATTTTGTTGCCATTTGGAGAAATCGTGCATTCTAAGCAATTTGGCTGTTGGATGACACGCACAACAATATCGGTGTCATCGCTAATGATGTCCTCATCATCGCGATATTTGAGTTTGACGACATCCGTATACGAGACCGTTTCTGTAACGACCTCTGTTTTTGTATTATTTTGGTATGAATACCATACGTTAATGTCGTAATGCCCGTAAATTTCGACGGTTCTGTCGCTTTTTTTTGCGTCATAGCGATGATTAATAATCCAGCAGCCTAAAATGCTTGACGGACGATTTGGAGCGGTAATGGTGTGAGTCGATTGTGTGAATTTGCGCCCTTTTCCAACAACCGCTTTTGAAATAATCTCTCTGTATTCAGACATACGAGCAAACCCTCCTCAAATGAATCTTCACTTCATCCTATGCATGACTTCGCCTAATGTGCACATAAGTTTATAAATCATTCCGTATAGTTCATTGTATGCGGGGTTGCTCCATTATGTGCCTATTTTTTCAACGTCAAGCGGCTTCGCTTTTATCTGAATAAAAAAGACGCTTTGCCTAACGACGATGGGCAAAGAGGTTTGGTTGTTGGACCGCAAACTGCTTAAATCATCTCTTGGCAAGTTATGCTTTGCATAAGGTTTGGTTTGTATGGATGTATAGTCAAAAAAACAAAACTGGTTGAGAGGGGAAGTTAGACAATGTTCTTTTAATAAAAAAAGACGCCCCTATTAAAGGAGGCGCCTTTATCGTTAACTTAGTGGCAGCCGCAGTCGTGGTTTCGCATTTGTGCACCAGTTTCTCCACGCAACAAATCGCCGCCTGTGGACGTAATGATTTCATCGGTGACCGTCTTTGAAATGGTAGAAGCGACTAGTTGAAGAAGATCATTCACTTCTAGCTGAGATTGTTTAAATTCATCGACGATCGGAATTTGTGAAAGCTCTTCGTAAATCTCGTCAATTTCGGCTTCTACTTTTTTCAAAGCTTCATGTTTGCCATAGTGTTGAAGATTAACGGCTTGCTTTTGTAATGATTTAATTTGCTGAATCATGGTACGCACTTTTTCGTTTTGATTAATTTTTTCTTCCGCCCGCTTAAAAAAATCGACTTCTTCCGTTTCGGCAATCATTTTCGCCAGTTCTTTTGCGCGTGCTAAAATGTCATCTCTCGTATATTTGGCCATTTTATTTCACCTCAATCGCTTCTTCTACCATTTCCCCGTTTAATGTCCATGTTTTCGCTTCAGTAATGCGCACTTTGACAAGTTTGCCGATCGCTGATTTCGGACCAGTGAAGTTGACAAGCTTGTTTTTGCGTGTATAGCCAGCAAGCACATCTGGATTGTTTTTGCTTTCGCCTTCTACTAATACTTCGACAACTTTACCTTCATATTCCTTCAATTTCTTCGCAGAAATTTCATTAACAAGCGCATTTAAGCGTTGCAAACGCTCTTTTTTCACTTCCATCGGCACATTGTCCACCATTTTTGCAGCTGGCGTTCCTTCGCGCGGTGAGTAAATGAACGTATAAGCAGAGTCAAACTCCACTTCGCGGTATAGAGATAACGTTTCTTCAAATTGCTCATCGGTTTCGTTCGGGAAGCCAACGATAATGTCGGTTGTTAGCGCGACATCTGGAATTGCCGCTTTAATTTTGCGAACAAGCTCTAAATATTGCTCACGCGTATATTTGCGAGCCATGAGCTTTAAAATTTCAGTGCTTCCCGATTGAACTGGCAAATGGATATGTTCAACGAGATTGCCGCCTTTCGCTAACACTTCGATTAAGCGGTCGTCAAAGTCGCGCGGATGGCTTGTTGTAAAACGAATGCGGGCAATATCAATTTTGCGAAGCTCATCCATCAAATCGCCAAGGCCATATTTCATATCGGTAAAGTCTTTGCCGTATGCGTTCACGTTTTGGCCAAGAAGCGTAATTTCTTTATAGCCTTGCGCCGCTAAATGACGCACTTCTTGAATGATGTCTTCTGGACGACGGCTGCGCTCTTTTCCTCGCGTATACGGAACAATACAGTACGTACAGAACTTGTCACAGCCGTACATGATGTTGACCCATGCTTTAATGTTGCCTTTGCGTACTTTCGGAAGGTTTTCGATGACATCTCCTTCTTTTGACCATACTTCGACAACCATTTCCTTAGACATGTATGCTTCTTTTAAAATGTAAGGCAAGCGATGAATATTGTGCGTACCAAAAATCATGTCGACATATTGGAACTGTTTTAAAATTTTGTTGACGACTGATTCTTCTTGAGACATACAGCCGCAAACGCCAAGTAACAGATCCGGATTTTTTTGTTTCAATGGCTTTAAATGACCGATTTCTCCGAATACTTTGTTTTCCGCATTTTCACGAATCGCACAGGTATTTAACAGAATAACGTTCGCATCTTCTGGCTGGTCAGTTGGCTCATAGCCTAACGCCATAAAAATACCAGCCATGACTTCTGTATCATGCTCGTTCATTTGACAGCCATATGTGCGAATATAAAACTTACGGCCGATTCCCATTCCCCTGAACTCTTCTGGAATGGTGAAATCCTTATGATACTTGACTTCTTCTTTCCCACGTTTTTTTGCTTCTTTTAAGCTTGGTGGGATAAAGACCGTTGAAAAATATTTTTCATAGTCTTTGCTTGTTTTTTGTTTTAAACGGTTTAAATTTTCTCCTGCATCCAAAGCGGATTTTTTGTCCGTTGGATGATCAGCTGTTTGAATGTGTCCTGTTTGTTCTAAACGTTGTTTTTCGTTCATAACAATCTCCTTTCTATAAAAAAACGAATGTCTCGTTTCATATACACATTATCATAGTATATAATTTGTGACAATTTTAAACAATACTTTTCTTGTTCGAATTCATTTCGAACAGTTCATCATAACAAAATCACTCCCAATCAGGCAATACCTGATTGGGAGTGAATGATTTCCATTACATAAATTCAGAGATTAATTCATCAAATTTCTCTTTGCTTAATTGAAGATCGGCATGGGCAAGCGGAGTTTCACTATAACCATGAATTAAGTCTTGGTACGATTTTTGTTCTTTATTTTGATAAATGAGCCCTGTTACTAAGCCTTTATGTTTCATTAACGTTTGCATTGCTATGTCGCGATCAGATGGATCGTACCCTTCAATCGTGCTTAAGTTGACTAAGTTTTCTTTGAACCAATCATAAGTGTTCACTTTATTGTAAGTGACACATGGGCTAAATACGTTAATGAGAGAGAATCCTTTATGTTTAATACCTTCTTCAATTAAATGTGTCAATTCTTTTAAGTCGCTCGAGAAGCTTTGGGCAACAAATGTCGCACCAGCGCTAAGCGCCATTTCCATAATGGAAAGAGCTGGTTCAACAGAGCCCTGCGGCGTACTTTTTGTTTTAAATCCAACATCGCTTCGCGGTGATGTTTGTCCTTTGGTTAAACCGTAAATTTGGTTATCCATAACAATATATGTGATGTCGATGTTGCGACGAATCGCATGAATCGTATGCCCCATTCCAATCGCAAATCCGTCACCGTCACCGCCGGCGGCAATGACCGTTAAATCACGGTTTGCCATTTTGACACCTTGAGCAATCGGTAGCGCGCGCCCATGAATGCCGTGGAATCCGTAAGAATGAATGTAACCGGAAATACGACCAGAACAACCGATACCAGAAATAACAGCTAATTGATGTGGCTCTAAACCAACGTTTGCCGCGGCGCGTTGAATCGCTGCTTGAACGGAGAAATCGCCACAGCCTGGACACCAGTTCGGTTTCACATTGTTACGGAAATCTTTAAATGTCGCCATTATTGAAACAACTCCTTGCATTTTGTATGAACTTCGTGCGGTAAGAATGGGTTGCCGTCGTATTTTAATACGCTATAAATTTTATCAGCATGTCCCACATTCATTTTTAAGAGGTTCGCAAGCTGTCCCGTTGCGTTATGTTCCACGACGACGACTTTTTTCGCCGATTGTACTAATGGTGATACTTCCTCTGTCGGGAACGGATGAATGAGACGAATATGCGCATGGTTCACTTTTAAGCCGTCTAATTCTAGACGACCGATAGCCTCTTCAATGGCTCCGCGCGTAGAGTTAAAACCAATAATGAGCAAGTCCGCTTCCTCATGTTTCACGTTTTTATGGACTGGCGTATTGAAGCGAACATGTTTTAGTTTACGTAAACGTTTATCCATTTGTGTTTTTCGGTTTGCTGCTACTTCAGACGGTTTTCCTGTTTCATCATGCTCAACGCCCGTTACGTGGTGAATGCCGTTTGGCATACCAGGCAGCACGCGCGGTGAAATGCCGTCTTCTGTCACTTCGTATCGTTTGAAGTATCCTTTATTTTCAAGCTGTGGAAGTTCTCCTTTTACTAATTTACCGCGACGAATTTCAATTTTGTCATACTCCAGCGGCTCTACCGTTTGTTTACCAAGCGAAAGTTGCAAATCCGATAGAACAATAACTGGGCATTGATATTCTTCAGCAAGGTTGAACGCTTCTACCATATCGTAAAATGCTTCTTGCACCGTGCTTGGCGCCATGACGATTTTCGGAATTTCTCCGTGCGTTCCATAGATTATCGCCATTAAATCCGATTGTTCTTGTTTCGTTGGTAATCCTGTACTTGGGCCGCCACGCTGCGTATCCACAATCACGACTGGCGTTTCCGTAATCCCCGCAAGACCGATCGCTTCCATCATTAAGGAAAGACCCGGTCCCGCTGATGCAGTTAATGTACGTACGCCCGCATAGTTAGCACCAATCGCCATCGTACAGGCAGCAATTTCGTCCTCAGTTTGGATAACCGCACCGCCTAATGCAGGAAGCTTTTTAATTAAGTACTCCATAATTTCGGATGCTGGAGTAATCGGATATGCAGCCATAAAGCGGGCACCGCCAGCAAGAGCGCCTAACGCAATCGCATCGTTACCAATCATGTACATGCGCTTTTTTCCGTCTGCTTTTTCTAATTTCATCGTTTGGATGCTATCGCCAAGTTGCTCTTTCATAAATTGAGCGCCTGCTCGAATCGCTTCCATGTTTTTCTCAACAACTTGTTGCCCTTTGCGACCGAAAATTTCCTCCACCACTTCTTGATAAACGCCAATATCAAGATCAAGTACGGCACTTGATGCACCGACCGCCACCATGTTTTTCATCAACGATGTCCCTAAATTCGTTGCAATATCTGTAAATGGAACCGCATACAATGTCACGTTCGATCCTTCCGGAATGGTCGGGTTAAACTTCGAGTCTGCAATGACAATACCTCCATCGCGAAGCTCGTGAAAGTTAAAATCGATGGACTCTTGGTCAAATGCTACTAATATATCAAGATCGTCGGCAATCGAACGAACTTGTGTTGTGCTAACACGAATTTTATTGTTCGTATGGCCGCCTTTAATACGAGAAGAGAAATGCCGATAGCCATACAGGTAATAACCCAGGCGGTTTAATGCAATGGAGAAGATTTCACCGGTACTTTCAATACCTTCCCCTTGTTGTCCTCCAACTTTCCACGAAAGTTGACTAATCATTTCTTACACCCCTTTAAATTGCGTCAATGATAGCATGTGTTCTACGATTATAAGTGTAGCACTTTTCCGATAAAATCACTAGAATTTCAACTTGTGATTTTTTAAAAAATTTCATCATATGGGAATATACTAAACATATAGGAATATACTAAACGATTTCATTCTAGACCCATCAAAAAGAAAATGCAACCCTTTACGAAAAAATTATTCTTTCCTACTCTACCGCGGCAAGTGTTCATAGAAATTCCGAAAAAGAAAACGTTCCACTTCCGTCTCAGAATAATGTTTTTGCAGCTCATTCACTAAATTCTCATAACAGCGGACATTTTCAAGTCCGGCTACCGTTTCTTCAATTCCGTCAAAATCGGAGCCAAAACCGACATGATATTCCCCTCCAAGAGAACAAACATGCTCTAAATGGCGAAGCACATCCGAAATCGTTGCTTTTTCTTTTTCTTTCTTTACAAAGTATGGGACGAACGTGATTCCAATCATACCATTTTTATGAATCAACGCACGAATTTGTTCATCGCGTAAATTGCGGGGATGCGGGCATAACGCATATGTATTTGAATGAGATGCAATAGGAAATCGCGCCATTTCGAGAACGTCCCAAAACGCTTTTTCCGATAAATGTGACACATCGACCCAGCAGTTCGCTTCGTTCAGCTGTGTTACTACTTGCTTGCCAAATCGAGTCAAACCGGCACCTCGCTGTTCCCATGCTCCATCGGCTACAGAATTCGCCCAATTCCATGTAAGACCGACCGATGAAACCCCCAGACGAAGCAATGTTTTTAGTTTAGCAAGGTTTGTCCCAATCGCCTCGCATCCTTCAAGCGTTAACATCGCGCCAATCTCGTTGTCTGCTAATGCCTTAATCTCTCGTTTCGACTGAACAAATTTCATATTTGGAAAACGATTGATAATCTGTTCAAAAAAAATGTCAATCATTTCTAAAGCGGCTGTAAAACGGGCTTCCTCGGGGACATTTTCCGGTATGTAAATCGCAAAACATTGCACTTTGGTTTTCGCTTCGACAAGCGACTGAAATGTGACATGGAGACTTTTTCCATCTTGAAACGATAGGGTTCGATCCATCCATAGCTTCATTAATGCATCGCAATGAGCGTCAAAAATCATAATGATCCCCCTCAAAATGAATAAAATAACCTGCTTGCTGTACGGAAACTGCAAACAGGTTACATGCATATCATGTCACTAAATTAGCGAGGTTCGACGATTAATTTAATCGCTGTACGCTCTTCACCATCAATGATAATATCCGTAAATGCAGGAATACAAATAAGGTCAACTCCACTTGGTGCCACAAACCCTCGTGCGATAGCTACTGCCTTAACGGCTTGGTTTAATGCACCTGCGCCAATGGCTTGAATTTCGGCAGCTCCTCGTTCACGCAACACACCAGCAAGTGCACCAGCTACAGAGTTAGGATTAGACTTTGCTGAAACTTTTAATATTTCCATTTCTAGTTCCTCCTTAATTCCCCTAATGGTTCATTCATGATAAAGTTTGTTCCATTGTTACTATATTCACTGTTTTCGGGGAGTATTCCTGCTATAATAAAAAATATTTTAAAAAATTCTCAAAAAGTAGATTATTCAAAATAAGGGTGATCATCGTTAATGATAATGCGCTCGATCGCGTTGGCTCGTCCCGTTTTTGGATCAATATCAATCATGACCGCATTCAGTTGTGTTCTTCCCTCGGTCACCTCAAATCGGACGGGAAGGGCTGTCAAAAATTTTCTTAGCACCGCTTCTCGATCAACACCTAAAATTCCATCGTATGGTCCCGTCATGCCAACATCGGTAATATAAGCAGTTCCTTTTGGTAAAATGCGAGCATCAGCTGTTTGCACGTGCGTATGCGTACCAACAACCGCGGAAACTCGTCCATCTAAATACCATCCCATCGCTTGTTTTTCGCTCGTGGCTTCCGCATGAAAATCGACAAAAATGATCGGCGTTCTCTCGGATGCTTCAGCAATCAGTTCATCGGCTTTTTGAAACGGACAATCAATCGCCGGCAAAAATGTCCTTCCTTGTAAATTGATAATAGCTACTTCAAATTGATCAATTTGTACGTATACAATTCCCCTCCCCGGCGCACCAGACGGAAAGTTGGCAGGCCGAACTAGAGCTTTTGCATTGTCAATAAATTCGAATATGTCGCGATTATCCCATGCATGATTACCAAGCGTCACCGCATGCGCTCCCTGCTCGAGAAAACCGCGATATATTTTCCCTGTAATTCCTTTTCCTCCTGCGGAATTCTCACCGTTGATAATAATGACATTAGGCTTATGCTTGTCCTTTAATTTTGGCAGATATTGTTCTACCATTTTTCGTCCCGGTGAACCGACGACATCGCCAATAAACAATAGTTTCATCGTATAACCCTTTCTAAATGTAAAATTCCACTAATTCAAGTTTGGCATAAAACGATAAAAAAATAAAGTGGCAATACCGCCACTTTATTTTGCATATTCAACCGCTCTCGTCTCACGAATTACCGTAATTTTAATATGTCCCGGGTAATCAAGCTCTTCCTCAATTCGCTTGCGAATATCGCGCGCTAATCGATGCGCTTCGAGATCATCAATCGCATCTGGTTTTACCATGATGCGCACTTCTCGCCCCGCTTGAATCGCATAAGATTTTTCCACACCTTCATATGATTCCGCAATTTCTTCAAGTTTTTCAAGGCGGCGAATATAGTTTTCTAACGTTTCGCTGCGCGCTCCCGGTCTCGCTGCAGAAAGAGCGTCTGCCGCTGCCACTAATACGGCAATCACAGAAGTCGGTTCGGTATCCCCATGGTGAGAGGCAATACTATTAATGACAACCGGATGCTCTTTATACTTCGTCGCGAGCTCTACTCCGATTTCCACATGGCTTCCTTCGACTTCATGGTCGATTGCCTTTCCGATGTCATGAAGCAAGCCAGCACGTCTTGCTAACATTTCATCTTCACCTAATTCTGCAGCCATAAGCCCTGCTAAAAAGGCGACTTCCATTGAATGTTTAAGCACGTTTTGACCGTAGCTTGTCCGGAATTTCAACCGACCTAAAATTTTGATTAAGTCTGGATGTAAACCGTGAACACCAACTTCAAACGTCGTCTGCTCTCCAACTTCGCGAATATGTTCGTCGACTTCGCGTCTTGCTTTTTCAACCATCTCTTCAATTCGTGCCGGATGAATGCGTCCATCTTGAACAAGTTTATCTAACGCAAGTCTAGCAGTTTCGCGGCGAATTGGGTCAAATCCAGATAAAATGACTGCTTCCGGTGTATCGTCAATAATTAAATCGATACCGGTCAATGTTTCGAGCGTGCGAATGTTTCGTCCTTCACGACCGATGATGCGTCCTTTCATTTCATCATTCGGTAAGTTGACGACAGACACGGTTGTTTCAGCGACATGGTCAGCCGCACAGCGCTGAATCGCAAGCGACAGAATTTCTTTCGCCTTTTTATCAGCTTCTTCTTTCGCACGTGTTTCTGCTTCTTTAATCATAACAGCAATTTCATGCGATAGCTCTTTTTCAACACGCTCTAAAATAATTTGTCGAGCCTCTTCGCGTGTTAAGCTAGAAATACGCTCCAGTTCCGCTTGCTCTTTTTGAACGAGTTCTTCCACTTTGCTTTCCATCTCTTCAATATGCTGTTGTCTTTTGTTAAGAGAATCCTCTTTCTTCTCTAAAAGCGCCTCACGTTTATTAAGCGCTTCGTCTTTTCGGTCGAGATTCTCCTCTTTTTGCAATAAACGGTTTTCCTGTTTTTGTAGCTCACTTCTTCGGTCACGAATTTCTCGTTCTGCCTCTGTACGAAGCTTATGAATTTCATCCTTTGCTTCAAGAAGCGCCTCTTTTCTTAGCGCATCAGCTTCACGTTTTGCTTCTTCAAGAATTTGGTTCGCAGCCATTTGTGCGCCACCAATTTTCGCTTCCGCAATGGATTTACGAACAAAAAAGCCAACAACTGCACCGACGACTAGGGCAAGCAAAGCGGAGATGACTATGACTGTAATGACATCCATCCATTTCACCTCCTCTTGCTATGAACTTGTTTGTTGCTAAATGAATGTCGGCATGTACATTGTTACAAACGTTTCAATATACAGCACAAAGGCTCTTCACAGTTTCGATGAATCTCTACACAACCGAAGCCAGCAAGTCTTGGTGTACAAAAGTGCTTTTTCTGTATGCCCCCACAGACATTGACTCTTGTTCCACAAGACTTTCATCTAGGGAGATCCGTTACCCCTTTATGCCCGATTCAAGATCCATCTCAATGACTGAGATCATAGATTTCCATAGTTAGTTTTTTGTAAAATATACATGTTAATTTTAAAGGTGGCAAAATTTATTGTCAAGATAATAGGTTGTCCAATAGACAGAATGTTAGAAAAATAAAAGAAGAGACAATGCACGCATTGTCTCTTCTTTTCATGAGCTTATTCATCAAAGATGCTTAATTCTTCTTGCGGCTCTGTATCCGGATCAGATACACGTGCTGGAGAATCGATACCATAATGCTTGCGAATCTCCTGGGCAATCTCCTCCATGACATGCGGATTTTCTTTTAAAAACTGTTTTGCATTTTCACGGCCTTGACCAAGGCGTTCGTCTTTGTATGAATACCAAGAGCCGCTCTTTTGAATGATATCTAACTCTGAGGCCATGTCAATAATTTCACCTTCACGGGAGATTCCCTCACCATACATAATGTCAACATCCGCCGTTTTAAACGGAGGAGCGACCTTGTTTTTCACGACTTTAATTTTCGTTTTGTTTCCGACCATGTCGTTGCCTTGCTTAATTTGCTCAGCGCGGCGCACTTCAAGACGAACAGAAGCATAGAATTTTAATGCTCGTCCACCGGGAGTTGTCTCTGGCATAAACCTATAGATTTACCATCTCTATAGCTTGGACTATATCTTCATCTCCAAATTGGAGAGCCTTGCGCTTCCAGCAGTAGCCTATCCTCTGCTGTACCCTACTCAGTGACAAACGCACTTTTCGGTAGTCTCTACACCTTCCTTACTATAAGTAGTAAGGCTTGGCACGGTATTACCCCTTGAACATGATTGGAGGGCTCCACCGTTAGCACGAAATGACTTCGCACACCCCTAGGCAATCGGGTTCACAAGGTTTTTTTCTTGCTATCACTAGCAAGGGAAACCCAGAGTAAACTCCTTAATCTGCTGAATTACACGTTCTATATTCTGCAGCTCTCTTTCGTGGTCAATCTTGATCAATTTAAAGCTACAGAACCGTGTAAAACTCAGATTAAGCAATTACTCTCTGTTGATTTCCAAACATAACTCCCACTTTTTCACGAATTTGGTTAATGAAAATCGCAATCGTTTTTGATTTATTAATGGCCCCTGATAATTTACGCAACGCTTGTGACATTAAACGAGCTTGTAAACCAACGTGAGCGTCTCCCATATCACCATCGATTTCTGCCTTTGGCACAAGCGCCGCGACAGAGTCAATGACGATAATATCGACCGCGCCGCTTCTCACTAACGCTTCGGCGATTTCTAACGCTTGCTCCCCTGTATCTGGTTGGGAAAGCAACAGCTCGTCAATGTTCACTCCTAATTTTTGGGCATAGACCGGATCAAGCGCATGTTCTGCGTCGATAAAAGCAGCTTGACCACCTAATTTTTGCACTTCAGCAATCGCATGAAGCGCAACGGTCGTCTTACCGGAAGATTCGGGACCATAAATTTCGATAATGCGGCCGCGCGGATATCCTCCAACACCTAATGCAATATCTAACGCTAGTGAGCCACTTGATACCGTTGAAATTTGTCGGTCAGTTTGCTCTCCTAGCTTCATAATGGATCCTTTACCAAATTGTTTTTCAATTTGTTTTAACGCCTGTTCCAAGGCCGCTTGACGATCTTGATTCACTGATTAATTCCTCCTTTTTCTCATCTACTTATACTATACCGTTTTTTCACGTTCCTGCCAAGAAAAAAATCGAACGTTCATTCGTTTTTTCTGTGGTGAAAATAGCAATTTTATCCTAAGGAAATAAAGAGAAAGGGAAGATATGATGATGCGGAATGAGGGGAAAGCAGCCACTATGAACTGTTACCATTTACGCTAACGATGAGAAATGGGAGCTTCCCAACTCCCCGAAGAAAGCAGCTTTTCTCCTCCTTGGGAGCTCCCTGCCCTAGATGTCGACAAAACAGAGTTCTTTCATACCTCGAGTCTTTTACACATGGAAGGGTTAGCTTGGTTTTCGCATTTGTATTTTTCCATACAACCTCTTATATTCAGTTGTCAAAGAATGTTTCATAACAGAAATTATAGCGCATATGTTCGCTTTCGCCAACTAAAATTCATCTCCCACTTCAAACAAAACGTTGTCATCTTTTTGAAGCAGGAGACTTTTTTCAAGATTATACTAGAAAGCAGCTGCAAGTTTTTTTAATACGGCAAAACAGCCGTATTTGGCAGTGCGGGTGCGAATCGTTTCACGGTCACCGCCAAATGTTAAGCTATACACTTCTGTTTCACGTCCATCCATTGCGATCCCTACGTATACAGTCCCGACTGGCTTTCCTTCAAGAGAACTCGGTCCTGCCACTCCAGTAAAGCTAACACCAATATCTGCTCGACAAAGAGTGCGGACATGTTCTGCTAACAGTTTCGCACATGGCTCACTAACCGCTCCGTCTGTTTCTAACACGGAATGAGGAATGCGGAGAACATGCTCTTTCACTTCGTTTGTATAACAGACAATCCCTCCACGTACAACTTCAGAGGCGCCGGAAATGGCAGTCAATTCCGCTAAAAATCGCCCACCAGTAAGGCTTTCCGCTGCGGCAATCGTTTTATTATTCCGCTTTAATTGCTCGATGACTTTTGTAAATAACGTATCATCGTTATAACCGTAAAAGTAATGGCCTACGCGCTCGAGAATCGCTTTTTCTATTTTGTCTAAGCTTTTTTTTGCCTCAACAGCCGAGTGATGTTTTGCTGTTAGACGCAACGTCACTTCTCCGTCTCCTGCAAGCGGTGCGATCGTCGGATTCGATTGACCATCAATGAAATCTTCAATCTCTGTTTCTAGCTGTGATTCTCCGATACCAAAGAAGCGCAACACGCGCGATTCAATACGTTCTTGTCGTTCCAGCCTGTTCATAAGAAGCGGGCGCCCGTATTTCAGAAACATCGGTTGCATCTCTTTCGGTGGTCCGGGAAGAAGCATGTAAGTGATGTCATCGATCGTCACCACCATTCCTGGAGCCATTCCATGTTCGTTTTTCAATACTTCGGCTCCTTTTAGCACAAGTGCTTGCTTTTTGTTATTTTCGGTCATCGTCCGATTCGTGCGGGCAAAATATTCTTCAATCGAACGAAGCGATTCTTCATCGATAACAAGCTCCCGCTGTAATATGCGAGCGATTGTTTCTTTCGTTAAATCATCTTTTGTCGGACCAAGCCCGCCGGTGAAAATAATAAGATTTGCGCGCGTTTGTGCGATTTCAATCGCTTTTTGCAGCCGTAAAGCATTGTCGCCAACGACCGTATGAAAGTACACATTGATGCCCAGCTCGGCCATTTGCTGTGATAAAAATTGCGCATTTGTATTGGCGATTTGTCCAAGCAACAATTCTGAACCAACCGCAATGATTTCTGCGTTCAACAAAAGCGCCCCCTTTGTTTTTTGCCCGTCTTATTTTGAATGTAAAAAAGCATGCTTATTTTTCGCAAAATAGTCCCAGCCAGACCAGATTGTAAATATGACTGCCACCCAAAGCGCTAAATCAGCAAACGGAAATGAGATAAGAGAAAATGGTAAATTATGAAGGAGAAGGGCGGAAATTGCGACGATTTGTGTCCATGTTTTAATTTTTCCAAGCATATTCGCAGCGACGACTTCTCCTTCTCCAGCTAACACAAGGCGCAGCCCTGTTACTGCAAACTCGCGACTAATAATGACGATGACCATCCAAGAAGGCGCATAATGAAGCTCAACAAGAACGACGAGTGCTGCTGACACAAGCAGTTTATCAGCAAGCGGATCTAAAAACTTTCCTAGATTCGTAACGAGCTGATATTTTCGGGCATAGTATCCATCAATCCAGTCGGTTGCCGAAGCAACAATGAAAATCAGCGCCCCAACAAGATGAGAAATAGGGAGTGACTCCGTTCCTATTTGTATACTCCCCCAATGAAATGGAACTAACATTACCACTAAAAATAGAGGAATTAACATAATGCGTGCTACTGTAATTTTATTAGGCAAATTCACTACAAATACCTCCGCTATCTAATCAATATGTAAAAGCCATCTACAAAATAGATGACTTACGATTCTTTAAATATGATTTTGAGCTTTTGGTATACTTCATCTTTTGGATCAAACGGGTACGTAAATGGTTGTCCATTAATTTTCATGTCCACATCCAATGTTCGTCCAATTTTTACGAACACTTCAGATTCTGACGTTAAATCAAACGTCTGTGTTTGCCCGTTTGTTAAATTTCCTCTAAAGAAGAAGTGACCTTTTCCATTAAACACTTCTACCCAAGACGCACCTTTTGAAGTTAATTCGATGGTGAATTGATCTGCATTCGTTAATTCAATTGTTGCTGTGTTCCCTTGTTTCTCGGTGACCGTATACGTTGGAGTCGATGGCTCAGCCGTCTCCTCTTTGCCGTTATCTTTCTGTTTTTTCTCGGTCTCTTTCTGTTTTTCCTTTTCCGTTGCCTTTTCCAACGGTGAATTTTTTGAACGCTCTACTTCTGTTGTCCGATTCATAATTTGTCCTTGTGATTCGCTTCCAGCATCGCGATGCTGTAAAAATAACCAAAGAACCACTGCTATACCAATGATTACAACAGCAATAAGCAATTTCGGAAGCAAATCAATCCATTGTAAACTTTTTGAAGAAATTTGTTGTCTGCTTTTAACACGAGATAACTGTTCCGGCAATTCCTCATGCTGCGATTGAGGAATTTCATGTTTGTACTCCTCGAACAGCTCCTCTGAATCGAGCCCTACGGCTTCAGCGTACTGCTTAATGAAAGCACGTACGTAAAAGTTCCCTGGCATAATGTCATAGTTGCCTTCTTCAATCCCGATAAGATAGCGCTTTTGAATTTTGGTCATATGTTGCAGTTCATCTAAACTAATATTTTTCGCTTCTCTCGCTTCTTTCAATCGTTTACCTAACTCTGTCAACGATAACACCTTCCACCTTTTTATTAAACTTTTTTATTAAAAATCAAAATCAGAAAATCCATCATTGGAAAAGAATGATTGTTGATCAACTACATCATATGTAATCTCTTCTGCTGGATCATTGCGCAATTCAATAATATAATCAAAATCATCAAGTGTATACTCCGTGTGCCGGACAAAAATATCTGGATGCTCGACAACTTTCGTCGCTTGAAGACGCATTAATTCGCGAATGAGCTGCCAATGCCTCTCGTTGGCCCGGCGCGTTGAAACGATGCCATCAATGATAAAGATATTATTCTCATTATACTCGTCTTCAATTAATTGACTGCGCACGGTTTGTTTAATGAGTGTCGATGACACAAACAGCCAACGTTTATTCGCGCAAACACTAGCAGCGACAATCGATTCGGTTTTGCCGACGCGCGGCATTCCACGAATGCCAATTAGCTTATGCCCTTCTTGTTTAAAAATCTCTGCCATAAAATCAACAAGCAAACCAAGTTCATCGCGAATAAAGCGAAATGTTTTTTTATCATCGGCGTCACGCTGAATATACCGTCCATGTCTAACGGCAAGACGATCCAACAGCTTTGGCTGGCGCAGCTTCGTAATCGTAATATTATCCATTGTTCGTAAAATGGAGGCAAGCCGTTCGATTTGTTCGTTATTGTCACAAAGAAGGAGCATACCGCGCCGCGAATCATGAACACCATTAATCGTAACGATGTTGATGGATAACATGCCTAAAAGCGAAGAAATGTCTCCTAATAAGCCTGGACGATTGATATGTATCTCATATTCCAAATACCACTCCTGTTTCCCCATCCCATTTTCCTCCCTTACGGTTAAGGAGCCACGTAGCCTATGATAAGTTCATACTACTATAATATCGAACTGAAACGCAACAGAAAAGGGAACTAAATAGTTAAGAAAAGCAGTGACGAGCATCTCATCACGATGAGCAAATCGCCTCTATAGTTTCTTAGCCATAAAAAAAGAGAGGAAATCCCTCTCTACTTGTTATTTTTTCTGTACTAATTTTACCATCGCGTTGGCAATTGCGTGTTGCTCTTGCTCATCAGCTACGCTCCAAAGATCAGCAAGAAGGCGTTCCTCAGGATTTTTTGGATCGACTTGTTGAGCTAAGTAATCACCAATTTGATAAGCGACATCAGAGATGACCTGCTGATTTAGACCCTGTTGCTGCGCCTGCTCGAGACGCTCACCTAAAAAGTCCTTCCATTGTTCAAAGTTGTCTAATACAGACATGGCTTCTACCTCCTTCATATTCAGCTTCAACGATAGTTTGCCTACTTTTTGCTAAAATATACCCCGTCTCATTAACAATACCATCCTCCATTGACGGAAATGACTTGTCCGGTAATATAGGAAGCCGATTCGGAAATTAAAAACGAAACAGTTTTTGCCACCTCATCCGCGGTACCGATTCTCCCTAATGGAATATCCTCTGCGATCTGTTGCAGCTCCTCATCACTAAATGATCCTAACATCGCGGTTTGAATCGCTCCTGGAGCAATGGCATTGACTCGAATACCGCTTGGCGCTACTTCTTTCGCTAGGGCTTTCACAAATGCATTTTGTCCCCCTTTAACCATCGAATAGACGACTTCGCAAGAGGCGCCCGTGAGTCCCCAAATGGATGAAATGACGACAATATTTCCACGTCTTTTTGCGATCATAGGCGGAAGCAGTCTTTTTGTTAACAAAATAGGACTTGTAACGTGAAGCTGTACCATTTGTTGAACAAGCTGATCACTCATATCAGTAATCAACCCGTAATAACTATTGCCGCTATTATGCACTAGAACATCAATCGGGCGATCAAGCTGTGAAACGAGTGTATCAACACCTGTTGCCTCGGAAAGATCCGCTTGAACAATGGAAACATGAACGTTCGTTAGTTCCGCTTTCAGCTCATCAAGGTGATCGCGATGACGATAATAATGCAGCACAAGACCGTAGCCGTCATGGGCAAGCTGACGAGCAATTGCCGTACCAATTCCTCCACTTGCCCCAGTAATTAACGCATACTTCATTTTAATCCCCCTAAAAAAGCATCCTTCTTAAGAAGGATGCCTAGTTTCTTTCTTTTGGAACAACTTGACAGATAGAAAACTGCGATTCCCGGAAACATTCTTTTGCTACTTGAACGATATCATCTGTCGTTAAAGATTGTAATACAGAAACAGCCTCAAACAAGCTAGCTTCATGAAACGCATACCGCGTAAACTGGTTCGCAATGTATTCTGGCGAGTTAAGCGAACGTAAAAACGCGCCAATTTTTTTCTTTTTCACCCGCTCTAACTCTTCTGTCGTCAGGGATGAATCAAAAAATGTCAGCATCGTCTGCTTTAGTTCTTCTGCTAATCGATCAGGATCACTTGTATCCCCGCCGACAATCGCAAAGCCGAATTGTTGCTCTTCTGTGTACTCATACGCAAACGTCTCGTCAATAAGCCCAAGGCTATACAGCCGCTCATAATGTGGAGAGCTTTTGCCAAATAAATAATCCAATAGCACATTCATGGATAATTCGTGCTTTAATTTGTCTTTTCCTTTCGCTGTTACGTTCGTCCCTTTAAGTCCGACAAGACATTTACTCGTTTGTACATGCATTGGAATGACTTGTTTTTCTTTCGCTACTTCAGCGGGCTCATCATAGACAAAACGCTGAATCTCCACTGCTTTAGGAAATGTTTTTTTCGCTTGATTATCCCGAATTTGCTGCATGATTTTTTCTTGATCGACCGGTCCGACGATAAATAATAACATATTGCTTGGATGATAAAACGTTTCGTAACATTCGTACAACAGTTCTTTCGTGATATTGGAAATCGATTCAATCGTTCCTGCAATATCAATTTTTACAGGATGATTTTGATACATGCTTTCAATTAACCCAAAGTAAACGCGCCAATCAGGGTTATCATCATACATGCGAATTTCCTGACCAATAATGCCTTTTTCTTTTTCGACGGTTTTATCGGAGAAATACGGCGTTTGTACAAAATCGATTAGTGTTTCTAAATTTTTTTCAACATTCGCTGTGCTTGAAAATAAGTAAGCTGTTCTTGTAAACGACGTAAACGCATTCGCTGACGCTCCTTGCTTGCTGAATTGTTGAAACACATCTCCATCTTCTTTTTCGAATAATTTATGCTCTAGGAAATGGGCGATTCCGTCCGGCACCCGCTTCATTTCTGTCTTTCCAAGCGGAACGAATTGATTGTCGACAGAACCGTATTTCGTCGTAAACGTCGCGTATGTTTTGTTAAATCCTTTTTTCGGCAAAATGTACACATCCAACCCGTTAGGCATTTTCTCGTAAAACAGCTGTTCTTGTAATTGTTCGTATACAATTTTCTCCATGTTATTTCGTTCCCTCCATTCCTGTGAGGAAATAAATCGTATCTAGCTCGATATTGTTCGCCACGCGTACGACCTCTTCTCGAGACACGCGGTCGGTTTCCGAAAGCCATTCTTCAATCGGACGTTTTCGTTTGGAAACGACATTATGATAGAGCACTTCCACGAGCCCTCGCGGCGTATCGATGGTTTCGAGCAATTGATTGCGAATGACTGCTTTCGTTTGTGTCATTTCGTCATCGGTAAAGTCGCCTTTTTTCATTCCTTCCATTTGATCGCGAATGATTTGTACCGCTTTTTCATAGTTCACCGGCTCAACTCCTGCCATGACCATCATCAATCCTTTATGGCTTTCTAAGCGTGAAGCAGCATAGTAAGCAAGGCTTGCTTTTTCGCGGACATTGATAAACAACTTGGAATGGGAAAAACCTCCGAAAATGCCGTTAAACACTTGGAGTGCATAGTAATCATCATCTTCATACGTCACATTCGTTCGATATCCAATATTGAGTTTTCCTTGTTTCACATCTTGTTCCTCTTTTACTTCATTCACGTTGGTAATTGTCTTTTTCTCTGTCAGCTGATTGATGACAGGGCGAGTAGTACGCGCCGGAAAAGAAAAATGCGATTGCACCAATTCAAGAACGCGCTCTTCAGGAATACTGCCAATGATGTATAAGTCGATTTCATCTTCTTGTAACGCTTTTTGATAATAGTCAAACAAATTTTCCGGTGTAATGTGATCAACATCCTCCAACTGTCCGTCTGTATGAAGTGCATACGGTTCTCCTTTACACATTTCCTCAACTAGCCGCAAGTTCGCATAACGCATTTTATCATCATAAACGGATTGAATGCGTTGCTTTAGTGAGCGTTTTTCTTGTTCCACGATTTTTTCGACGAAGCGGCCCTTTTCTAAAGCAGGTTGGAGAACAATTTCACTTAACAGTTGCACTGCTTTGTTTAATAGCGGCGTTTGTTCTTTTAAAAACTTCTCATTGGCGACATCAAGGCGAATCGTAATAATATGATGTTCACCTTTCTTCGTTAAATCCACATTCAATGTTGCTCCATATAGCTCATCTAAATATGTTCGTAATTGTTTTGCGCTTGGATACGTCGTTGTTCCGCTTTGCAATACATACGGCAATAGCGCACGAAATGTAACCGTTTCTTTCGATAAAGGTGCTTTCATTTTTAATACAAGCGTATTTGTTTTATATTTGTCCGTCTCAATGGTGTGTACGCGAAATCCTTGGACGGCTCTTACTTTTTCATTGATCAAAGAGACTCCTCCTTTTCAACATCAACATCGATACTTTTATTGTTTACGTTGCAAAGCTTTTTAGTCTTATCATCAATAATACCGTTTAACGAAAATAAAATGCAAATGACGAGCAAAAAAAGAACTCGACAACAAAAGTCGAGTTCTCATAAGAATTATCGTTTTCCTTTAATATAAGGCGTACCTAACGCCTTTGGCGCTTCGGCGCGGCCGATGAAGCCTGCTAATGCTAAAATGGTTAACACATATGGAGCGATTAGCAAATAGACAGTCGGGACATTTTTCAAAAACGGAATCGATTGCCCTACGATACTTAAGCTTTGCGCAAGACCAAAGAACAAAGCAGCCCCCATTGCCCCAATTGGATGCCATTTTCCAAAAATCATCGCGGCGAGTGCCATAAATCCATGGCCGGAGATCGTTGCATGGCTAAAGTCGCGCGAAATAATGGTCGCGTACACCGCTCCACCAATTCCACCTAAGGCACCGCTAATCATGACAGCAATATAGCGCATTTTTGTCACATTAATTCCCATCGTATCCGCCGCCATCGGATGCTCACCAACTGCACGCAGGCGAAGACCAAATGGCGTTTTATAAATGACATACCAAGCAACAAAGGCAAAAACAATTGCAATATAAGACGGAATATAAGTATTTGAGAAAAATAACGGACCAATAACCGGAATATGACTTAAAACAGGAACATCAATTTTATCAAAACCCATTTGAATTTGATCCGTCTGCCCTTTGCCATACATTTTTTTCACTAAAAAGAGCGATAAACCCAGTGCTAAAAAGTTAATTGCCACCCCGCTGACGACTTGGTCAGCACGGAACGTAATCGATGCAACGGCATGGAGAAGGGAAAAAATCGCTCCAACCACCATTGCAACGATGAGCGCAAGCCACGGAGTGAGCTCTCCGAAGCGATCAGCAAACGTTAAGTTGAACACAACGCTGACAAATGCTCCAATGACCATTAATCCTTCTAAACCGATATTCACGACGCCGGAACGTTCGCTAAAGACACCGCCAAGTGCAGTGAAAATAAGTGGAGCTGCAAAGAAAATCGCCGAAGGAATAATAATTTGTAAAACTTCATAAACGCCCACTTATTTTCCCTCCTTTTTGAAACGAGATAGTAATAAACGAATCAAATAACTAGATGCAACAAAGAAAATAATTAACGCGATAACAATATCAACAAGTTCCGTTGGGACGTCTGCACTTGACGGCATCTCAAGCGCCCCCACTTTTAATGCGCCAAACAGAAGCGCCGATAACAGAATACCAAAAGCATTATTTCCTCCGATTAAAGCAACGGCAATTCCATCAAATCCGACACCGGTAAACCCAGCTTTTACAGAAATATTCCCGAAAGTACCGAGACCCTCCATTGCGCCAGCAACCCCAGCAAATGCTCCGGATATAACCATTGCCAAAATAATATTTCTTTTTACGTTCATGCCGGCGTAATGGGAAGCGTGTTGGTTGAAACCAACAGCACGCAATTCGTATCCTTTCGTCGTTTTTTCAAGTAAAAACCACATAATGATGGCACCGATAACGGCTACAATAATGCCGTAATGCAATGTCGAGTAATCCGTAATCGACTGTAAAAATTCTGACTGCAACGAAGCTGTTTCATGAATTTTTTCTGATTTAAAGCCTTGATTAGACAAAACGGAACGAATAATTGCGTTGGATACATGAAGAGCAATATAGTTCATCATAATGGTAATAATGACTTCGTGCACTTTAAAATGAGCCTTTAAAAACCCTGGAATGAATGCCCACAATGCACCGGCAACAGCGGCAGCTAAAATCGCTAACGGTAAATGGATGACCTTTGGCAGATCAAATGCCACCCCTACCCATACAGAAGCAAGCCAGCCGATGATGAGCTGTCCTTCAACCCCGATATTAAAGAGCCCCGTGCGAAACGCAAACGCAACCGCAAGCCCTGCAAGAATATAAGGAGTCGTTTGCCGAATCGTTTCTCCAATATAATAATTGTCACCAAACGCTCCATATAAAAGCGCGGAATAACCAGCAATCGGGTCATAGCCGCTCACAAGCATGACGATTGAGCCGACAAGAACCCCAAGCAACACCGCTAATACTGGAACGAGAAAATTCGTAAGACGACTTGAACTCATTAAGAAACACCCGCTTCCTTCCGTTTACTTCCTGCCATCAATAATCCAAGCTCTTGTTCTGTTGTTTCTTTTGGATCGACGATGGCCACGATTTTTCCTTCGTAAATGACAGCGATGCGATCGCTTACGTTCATGACTTCGTCTAATTCAAACGAAACGAGAAGCACCGCCTTACCTTGATCACGTTGTTCAATCAAGCGTTTATGAATAAATTCAATCGCTCCGACATCAAGACCGCGCGTTGGCTGAGCAGCAATAAGCAAGTCGGGATTGCGGTCAACTTCACGGCCGATAATTGCCTTTTGCTGATTGCCGCCAGAGAGGGCTCGCGCTTTCGTATATTCATCCGGCGTGCGTACGTCAAACTCTTGAATAAGCTGGCGAGCTTTTTCATAAATAGTTTTAAAGCTAAGAATCCCTTTTTTGGAGTACGGCTGCTTATAATACGTTTGCAACACCATGTTCTCCCCGATTGGAAAATCGAGCACAAGCCCGTGTTTATGACGGTCCTGCGGAATATGGCCGACGCCGGCTTCGATGATTTTGCGCGGAGGGAGATTCGTAATCTCTTGACCGTTCAACGTAATCGACCCAGACTCAGCCTTCACAAGCCCCGTAATCGCCTCAATTAATTCCGTTTGACCGTTTCCGTCTACCCCAGCTATTCCAACGATCTCACCAGCGTGAACCGTTAAATCCAAATGATTAACTGCAGTAATACCGCGCGCATCTTTTACGACTAAGTCCTTAATTTCTAACACTGGTTTTCCTAGTTGGACTGGCTTTTTATCTGTTTTAAACTGAACCTCACGTCCTACCATCAGCGCAGCAAGTTCACTTGGATTCGTATCAGCAACATTTAATGTACCAATGCCTTTCCCGCGCCGAATAACGGTGACACGGTCGCACACTTCCATAATTTCTTTGAGCTTATGGGTAATTAAAATAATTGATTTTCCTTCTTTCACAAGTGCCTTCATAATTTGAATCAATTCTTGAATCTCTTGTGGAGTAAGCACTGCTGTTGGCTCATCGAAAATTAAAATATCCGCACCGCGATACAGCGTTTTTAAAATTTCGACACGTTGCTGCATTCCGACGGAAATATCGGAGATTTTCGCTGTCGGATCAACCGCTAAGCCGTAGCGTTCCGACAATTCACGCACCTCTTTTTCAGCGCGTTTAATATCGATCATGCCACCCGTTGTCGGCTCGCTTCCTAAAATGATGTTCTCGGTAACGGTAAACGTGTCGACGAGCATAAAATGTTGGTGCACCATTCCAATGCCGAGGTCATTGGCGACATTCGGATCAGAGATGTTGACCGTTTTCCCTTTAACACGGATCTCGCCGCCATCTGGTTGATAAAGTCCAAATAACACATTCATAAGTGTCGATTTTCCTGCCCCATTTTCTCCAAGAAGGGCATGGATTTCTCCCTTTTTGACTTGGAGAGTGATGTTGTCATTGGCTACGAAGTTCCCAAATACTTTTCGAATATTGAGCATCTCAATTACGTATTCCAAACAAATTCACTCCTTAAATGAGCATATTAAAATCATGAAATGAAAAGCTACAATGTTCCATATTGTACCTTTTCATTTCATGATTTCTCGGCGATACGAGATACCAAGCAGCCCAATTCCACCTCAAAACTACCACGTCTTGTGGGCAACAGCAAAATGCCGCTATCCTAGCTTTAACAGCCAATGTTCTTGACCCACAAGACGGGCTTGTCCTCAGGGGAATTTTGTTTGACCTCAAGTTTCTTAAATCATCACACATCGATGCTTATTCAAGAAGCAAACTGGTTAGGCGCTTATGCCAGACAGTCTGCTTTGAAACATCTTTCATTGTAAAAAGGCTAGCATATCACTAGCCTTTTTATTCAGTTATTTTAATGTCGCTTCAAACTGTTTGTATTCTTCACGAGTTTTTGGTACTTTCACTTCGCCTTTAATGATTTTTTGCTTCCACTCATCAACAGCTTTTAATACTTCTGGCTTAATGTTATCTTGTGTCGGAGCAATGCCTACACCGTTTTCAGGAAGGCCGTACTCGATCGTTTTTCCGCCCGGGAAATCTCCTTCTTTTGTTTTCTTCGCCACGTCATAAACGGCAACGTCAACGCGTTTAACCATTGAAGTTAATGTAACGTTATATGTTTTTCCACCAGCTTTGACAACACCTTCTGGAGCTTGGTCTTTGTCAACGCCGATGACCCAAATTTCGCGATTTGGATCTTTCGTTTTTAAGTCTTTTGCTTCTGAGAACACACCGTTACCAGTCGCACCAGCTGCATGGTAAATAATATCAACACCAGAAGCATACATGCTAGAGGCAATCGCTTTTCCTTTATCGGCTTGGTCAAATGCGCCTGCATACTGTACTTCTACCTTTGCTTTTGGATTAACAGCTTTGACCCCAGCACGGAATCCGCTTTCAAACTTCTCAATTAACGGAATTTCCATACCACCGATAAAGCCGATTTTGTTCGTTTTTGTTGTTAAACCAGCAACAACACCAACAAGGAACGATCCTTCGTTCTCTTTGAAGGTAATGCTCGCTACGTTCGGTTTATTAACAACACTGTCAACAATAGCAAATTTTCCTTTTGGTTTTTGTTCGGCGATTTGTCCAACTGCATCAGCCATCAAATAACCAATTCCATAAATTAAATCATAATCGCTTCGAACAAGTTTGTTTAAGTTAGTCGCATAATCAGAATCGCTTTGAGATTGCAAATAGTCATAGCCGCCTCTGCCTTTTTTCAAGCCATTATCCTCACCAAACTTTTGCAATCCTTCCCAAGCGGACTGGTTGAACGATTTGTCATCAATACCGCCAACGTCAGTTACCATCGCTACACTAAAACCTTTCTTGTCACCTGCTTTGTCACCGTTGTTGGCACACGCACTTAATAGTGTTCCAGCAGCTAGCACAAGCGAAAGAGCTAGCCCAAAACGTCTTTTCTTCATCGCGTTTACCCCCTAATCCATGAAAATGTATACTTTCTTATTATTGAGAAGATCCTGTGTTTCTATGTATGAAATGTCACCCCCTTAAAAATTGATACGCTTCCTTAATACATGAAAGCTAAATTTATCAGACTTAAAATAGTTAATAGAATACAAAACGGGCTCGTCATTTTTATCGAAATGCATTTGTTTTAACACAAGTAATGCCGTTTCTGGTTCACATTGTAAAATGGGCGACACTTTCTCATGATAGCCGAGCGGTTCAATATGGGCCACCGCATATGCGATATCACGATTCGTTTGATTATGTAAGTTTTCAAATAGGGATTCATACTCATAAGAAATACCTTTAGGTAAGTATTTACAAGGAATTTTATCGAGACAATATACAACAGGCTCGCCATCGGCTGTCCGTACTCGTTCAACAAGAAGAATTTCCTCATCCGGTGAGCATTGAAATCGGCGCATATCTTCTTCGGTCGAACCTTGAACCGTAGAAGAAAGAAAAATCGTTCCTGGTTTTCTCCCCGCTTGTTCAATCATATCGGTCACACTACTTAATTGTTCAATACCGGAAGTAAACAGTGGTCTCGCATTTACAAATGTACCGACGCCGTGTCGGCGAATAATGACATTTTCCTCTTCCAAAATGCGGAGTGCTTCACGCAATGTCGCTCGGCTTACTCCTAATTGTTTCGATAGTTCAAATTCGGATGGGAGTTTTTGTTTTTCTTTATAAACACCGGTTTCAATATCATGTTTAATTCGGTCGATCACTTGCAAGTACAAGTGGCGATTATCTGACTTAATGGACATTCCGAAAGCCTCCAATTAGTCACAATTTCACAATTTACAGATATCAGACCTCTGATGTTAGACAATTTAACCTAGTCGAAATTACTATAACACTTTTTTTTTAATAAATAAATAGGAAATAAATATTTTGTCGAAAAAAGCAAAAAAATGATGAAAACGATTTCAATGTGATATTCTTATTTTTTATTAAGATATCCAAAGCACGCTGCAACTACAAATATTATAAGCTAATTAGGAGTAGCTACTCGACGTAAAAACATTTCCAATTCACCCAATATTTCCTCTTTTGGATTATTTAGCTTCAGCGCCTCGCTTTCTGCCAAGCTCACTCCTTTGAGGTGACCGTACCTCTTCAGGTGAGGATTGGCTTTGAAAGCTAATCGCGGCGCTGCCGTTTTTCTTGACTGTCTAGCTCCGGTGACCATCCCCTTGCGACGTTTCGGGGATAGGCCGGTCACCTTCGCTTTTCTTATTTAGCTTGGCTTGTAGCTCCTTTGCTCCGCCGAGATACAAGCTATCGGAAGAACATTTTTCTTTGGAGCTAACCGTCCGCCTCCGCTTTTCTTATGAAGTCTTTGCATTTTCTTTTGAAATGAGCACAGCTCTCGGTTTGCTTCCTTCATAAGGCCCGACAACCCCACGTGCTTCCATCGCATCAATAAGGCGGGCAGCTCGGTTATAACCGATTCGAAAGCGGCGCTGCAACATCGAAACAGAAGCACTTTGCATTTCAATAACAAGCTGTACCGCTTCATCATACAACTCATCGTCAAATTCGTCGCTTTCCTCCACCGTATCATTGAAAATCATTTCTTCTTGATATTGTGCTTTTTGTTGCGAAATCACAAACTTAACGACCTCTTCCACTTCCTCATCGGACACGAACGCTCCTTGCACACGAATCGGCTTGGATGCTCCCATCGGCAAAAATAGCATATCACCGCGACCGAGTAGTTTTTCGGCTCCGCCCATATCTAAAATGGTACGCGAATCCGTCTGTGACGAGACGCTAAAAGCGATGCGGGACGGAATGTTCGCTTTAATGACTCCCGTAATGACGTCGACGGAAGGGCGTTGGGTCGCAATAATAAGATGAATTCCAGCTGCGCGCGCCATTTGCGCAAGCCGCGTGATCGAATCTTCTACATCCGATGAAGCAACCATCATTAAATCTGCCAACTCATCGACAATGACAACGATATAAGGCAGAAGCGGCTGCTTCGCATCGGATTGTTGATTATGACGTTGAATATATTCGTTGTATCCTTCAATGTTTCGTGTTCCCGTATGCGAAAACAGTTCATAGCGTCGCTCCATTTCGCTGACAACTTTCTTTAACGCTTGCGACGCTTTTTTTGGATCGGTAACGACAGGAGCTAATAAATGGGGAATACCGTTATACACGCTTAATTCCACCATTTTTGGATCAATCATCATCATCTTTACTTCATGAGGTTTTGTCCTCATTAATAAACTTGTAATAATGCCGTTAATACAAACGCTTTTGCCGCTACCGGTAGCACCTGCTACTAACAGATGGGGCATTTTATTAAGCTCAGCCACGACTGCCTCTCCGGAAATATCTCTTCCTAATCCTATTAATAATTTGGCATCCGGTTTATAATTCTCCGTCGCCTCCAGCACTTCTCGCAACGAAACAGTCGCTATTTCTTCATTCGGCACTTCGATCCCGATTGCCGATTTTCCTGGAATCGGTGCCTCAATTCGAATATCTTTTGCGGCTAGCGCCAATGCTAAATCATCGCTTAAACTAACAATTTTGCTTACTTTTACCCCAACATCGGGATAGACTTCGTACTTCGTTACCGCTGGCCCAAGGTGAACTTGAGTCACTTTTGCTTTTACACCAAAGCTTTGAAATGTTTTTTCCAGCTTTCGTGCGTTCGCATAAATGTTGGCATGATCTTTTGCTTGATTCGTCGGTTTTGGCAATCGCAATAACTCAAGCGGCGGCAATTGATAATCGGCATTTTCCATTTCGGAAAACGCCATCGGCGGATTTGCTTCTTCTTCGTTGTTTTCTTCCGCCACTTCAGCCACTTGTTCGACCTCTTCTGTCCGTACAGCTGTAAAGTCGGAAATAATCGGCGGAGGTGATAAACGCTCCTCCTCATCTTCATCTTCGTCTTCTTCATCGCGACTCTCTTCGACGTTTTGTTTAGGAGTTTTCGGTACAGATGGTTTCTGTTTTTTTCTCATGGCGAAAAACTGCTTCATATCTGCGACAAACTCACGCCACTGTTGATAAATGAATGAAACAATGAGCGCTATAGCTTTTCCGATCGTATCATGCAGCGATTTTCCGGTAATAAGCACCGTACCAACGATAAAAAGAAGAAAGCAAATCCATTTCGTACCAAGCTCATCAAATAACTGGTAGCTTGCTGCAAATAAAACGGCACCTATCATCCCGCCTCCTAAATCAGTAGACGAATGCTCCCCACGTACTTCCATCCAAAATAATTCCCATGTCGTTCGAATAATGCTTGGATCGACAAATTGTCCTTGTCTGGATAACAAGCGAAATAACGTTTCATGACTAAGCAATAAAAGCGCAGCGCTTATCGTATACAAGCCGATAAAAATTCTATTTACAAAAGAAGGCCACGTCCGTTTCCAAATAAGATAAAGAGCTAAAAGAAACCAAACGATGAACGAAAGCATATACCATTCCCCAAGAAAAAAGCGAGAAAACAGCACAAGCGTCCTTCCGACTAAGCCTAGATTTGCCATCGCAATAACGGAAGCGGCCAGCATCGTAAGACCAATCAGTTCAAAACGGAACGTTTCTTTCCATTGTTGCTTATTTCGTTGTTTTTTTCGTTGTCGTTTACGTTTTGCCACAATTATTCACTCCAATTGACAAACTGGAAAGGCGGAAAAAAGCAGCCAAGTTTGGCTGCTTTTTTTCTGTCTAGTGTTATTATATCATGAATGGACGAGGAATTCATTACGATGTTACAACGGAAAGCGGAAATCTTACTCCCGGAGCGTATTTTTGCTCTAAAAAATGAAATGGATTTGTGCTTAAATTACGCACGATTTCATACTCTTTTGTTTCTGTTTCTTGAACGATAAACGGAATGCCGTCGTAATAAACGATTTTTTGCTTCGTATATTCATCCATATCCGTCTGAAAAATGAGATGTTCTGGCATAATGGTATATAAAATCATTGAACTATTTTCTCTCCCTTCGTTTCGTTAAGATCAATGAGTTCACGCAACTTTTGCATCGCTTGAGCGACGCCGCCTACTTCGTCAATCAATCCATACTGTACGGCGTCAGGACCGACAACATTGGTACCGATATCACGCGTTAAGTTCCCCTTTGAGAACATGAGCTCTTTAAACTTTTCCTCGGTAATTTTCGAATGTTTTGTAACAAAACGGACAACTCGTTCTTGCATTTTATCTAAATACTCAAACGTCTGAGGAACGCCGATGACAAGCCCCGTTAAGCGAATAGGGTGAATGGTCATCGTTGCCGTTTCGGTAATAAACGAATAGTCGCAAGAAACCGCAATTGGCACCCCGATTGAATGCCCTCCCCCTAACACAATGGAAACAGTCGGCTTAGATAGTGAAGCTAACATTTCAGCAATCGCTAATCCGGCTTCTACATCCCCCCCGACCGTATTTAAAATCACGAGTAACCCTTCAATATTTGGATTTTGTTCAATCGCCACAATTTGCGGGATGACGTGTTCATATTTCGTTGCTTTATTCTGGGGAGGAAGCTGGATATGGCCTTCAATTTGTCCAACGATCGTTAAGCAATGAATGTTTGTATCCTGCGTCAATTGCGGAATATTGGTTTGTCCGAGCTGTTGAATCATTGTCGTTACTTGTTCTTCTTTTGATGGTTCTTGCTTTTCCTCTGACTCTGATGCTATATACCGTTCTTTTTCCATTGGTCTACCCCTTTCCTGTCATCATATTGTTAGTATGTTCTATAGATAAAATAAAAATGCTGATGGAACATTTCTATTCCATCAGCATCCTCGGTTGACTTTGAGCACGATCGTATTAAATTTCCATAATAATTGGTAAAATCATCGGCTTTCGCTTTGTTTTTTCAAATAAGAATTGATTAAGTGCTTCGCGAATATTCAGCTTTAACGAAGACCATTCAATAATGTAGTCTTGCATGCATTGGTTCACGATATTGGTGACCATTTTCGTTGCCTCATCAAGCAATGTTTCTGATTCCCTGACGTATACAAAGCCGCGCGAAATAATTTCAGGACCAGCAATAATTTTTTTTGCTTCTTTGCTTAATGTGACAACGACGATTAAAATGCCGTCTTGGGAGAGTAAGCGGCGATCGCGCAAAACAATATTTCCGACATCCCCGATTCCTAAACCATCAATTAAAATGTTGCCATACGGTACTTTTCCGCCAGATCGAGCCTGACCGTTGCGAAATTCAATAACATCTCCTTTATCGATTAAAAACGTCCTTTCTTCAGAAATACCAACCGCTTTGGCAAGATTCGCATGTGCCTTTTGCATGCGGTATTCTCCATGAACCGGTATGAAATATTTCGGTTTCATTAAGTTAAGCATAAGCTTCAGTTCTTCTTGGCAACCGTGTCCGGATACGTGAACTTTTCGCTGTCCGTAAACGACGTTCGCTCCAGCGCGATATAACGCGTCGATCGTTTTGGAAAACAGCAGTTCATACCCAGGCATGACAGAGGCGGCAACAATGACCGTATCTCCTTCTTTAATATTGATTTGTTTATGCGCTTGCTTGGCCATGCGCGCCAATGCTCCCATCGGCTCACCATGCCCGCCGGTCGTTAAAATCAGTAACTCCCGGTCTTCATAACGCTCAATGTCATGAATAGAAATGGTCAGCTTATCCGGTAAATATAAATATCCTAAGCGCACTGCAATATCCATTACTTTATGCATACTTTTCCCGACAATGGCCACTTTCCGTCCGCTTGCCTTTGCTGCATGCAATACTTGCTGGATTCTCGTAATATTGGACGCATAGCATGCAACAATGACGCGCCCCTCTGCATTGTAAACGACATCGGCAATTTCTTGAGCAACGAGCGTATCCGAACCCGTATATCCCGGTTTTTCCGCGTTTGTACTATCGGATAGTAAACATAGTACCCCTTGTTCACCGATTCGTGCCATTTTCCCTAAATCCACTCGGTTCATTCCGTATGGTGTTTGATCAAATTTAAAATCGCTTGTGTAGACGATGGCACCTTGGGAAGTATGGATACTAATTCCAACTGAATCGGGAATGCTATGAATTGTTCGGAAAAACGTCACCTTCGCCTTTTCAAACACCACTTCCGAATCGGAGCGAATTTCAACGAACGGAGCGCTCGAGGTGACTCCGTGTTCCCGTAATTTTTCTTCTGCTAATCCGAGCGTAAGCTTTGTTCCGTACACTGGAGCCGTAATTTTCTTTAGCACATAAGCTATGGCACCTATATGCTCTTCATGTCCGTGCGTCAAAAAAATCGCTTTAATACGCTCTTGCCGTTCAACAAGATAGGTGATGTCAGGGATAACTTTGTCGATTCCAAGCATTTCGTCTTCCGGAAACATTACCCCTGCATCAATGACAAAAATATCATCATCGATTTCAACGACATACATATTTTTTCCAATTTCCCCTACTCCCCCAAGGGAAAACACTCTTATTTTCTCTACTTGTTTCGTCCTCAATGCTACGTCCTCCTATGATGAAACTAACCCGCTCAAAGTCACTTGATTTTATTATAACTGATGTAAGATTTTCAACACAAGACAATTTGTCACAAGCTCTCTATAAATGGAGGGAATGGCAGTTTCTTTTCTCACAGAAGGGTTTAACGTGCCTAAAACCAAATAGCCCTCCAATTTCGCCTAAGAAGAGCCCTCCTCCTGTGGGCAAACAGTGAAATGCCGCCATCTTGGTTCCCTGCAATAGACAATGACCTTCACCCGCAAGACAGCTTGCATCCCGAGGAGTCTGGTTTGATTACAGGGCTCTCAAATACTACATTTCAAGTCATACTTTGCACAAGTTTCGCATCGGTGCCGATTCAAGCAGCAAGCTGGTTGGACACTGGCGGAAAATAAATCCCGTTTCCCATTTATACTTTCTTAATCTTTATAAAAAAAGACCAATCCGCCTTTGCGAGCGGATTGGTCGCGATCACTTATAGCATGTTTAATAGCTTCATCAATTGCACGCGCTCTTGTTCTGTTAATGGAACAAGCGGCAAACGTACAGAACCAACATCTAATCCTTTTAGTTGTAATGCGGTTTTGACTGGAGCAGGACTAGGTGCAGCAAATAAACCTTTCATAATCGGGAGCAATCTTTGGTGCCATTTTGCTGCTTCAGCAAGGTTCCCTGCTTCAAAAGCCGCCATCATTTCTTGCATTTCATTTCCGATAATATGAGATGCAACAGAGACCACTCCTGCTCCTCCGATTGCCATCACTGGGAGCGTCAAGCCATCGTCGCCGCTATATAGAAGAAAATCGTCATCTGTACGCGCGATAATTTCTGTCATCGCATCTAAATTACCGCTTGCATCTTTAACGGCAACAATGTTTGGAATTTCTGCTAAGCGAACAATGGTATCCACACTAATGTTAATAACGGCACGGCCAGGAATGTTATACACCATGATCGGAAGTGACGTGCTTTCAGCAATCGCTTTAAAATGCTGGTAAATTCCTTCTTGGTTCGGTTTATTGTAATACGGTGCCACAATCATGACAGCATCAACACCGGCATCTTCTGCCTTTTTTGTCAGCTCAATCGATGCGCGCGTATTGTTGCTTCCCGTCCCTGCAATAACAGGCACTCGACCGTTGACGACAGAAACAACGTGACGGAATAGAGCCACTTTTTCTTCCGTCGTTAACGTTGGCGATTCTCCTGTCGTACCGGCAATAACGAGCGAATCCGTGCCGTTTTCAATTAAATAATTGACAAGCTGTGTCGTTTTCGCAAAATCAATATTGCCTTTATTATCAAAAGGGGTTACCATCGCCGTAGCGATTTTACCGAATGAAACCAATGTTTTCACTCCTCATTCGAATCGTATTTCACAAATTGTTCTTCAGAGAGATGAAACGCATCATGTAATGCGTTGACGGCTTTCTTTAAATCTTCTTCTTTTACTAATACCCAAATCGTTGTATGGCTATCAGCCGATTGTAAAATTTGAATGCCTTGTTCAGAAAGAGCAGTGACGATTTTGGCAGTGACCCCCGGAACACCAGCAATTCCCGCTCCCACTGTTGACACTTTTGCACACCCTCTTGTCACAACGGGCTCATAACCAATGCGGTGAAGGGCGCCAATCGCGCGATCTGTCATTTCACCAGCCACTGTATAGACGACGCCATGCGGAGAAATATTAATAAAATCAACGCTGATGCCTTCGTTTGCCATCGCTTTGAACACATCTGACTGAAGTTCGTAATGCCCTTCTTTTGCTTGTACCTTTATTTGTGTAATATTCGAGACATGAGCGATACCAGTAACAAGGCGTTCTCTTACATCGCTTCCTTTCTTCGATTTAAGCGAAGAGGTAACGAGCGTTCCCGGTGAATCGGAATACGTTGACCGCACACGGAGCGGCACTTTCGCCTGCATCGCAATTTCTACAGCGCGCGGATGAATGACTTTTGCCCCTTGGTACGCCATATTGCAAATTTCTGTATAGGTAACGACATCGAGAGGTCGAGCATTTTCAACAATACGCGGATCGGCTGTCATCACCCCTTCGACATCGGTAAAGATGTCGACATACTCTGCATTTAGGGCTGCACCGAGAGCAGCGGCGGACGTATCGCTACCACCGCGACCAAGCGTCGTAATATCACCATCTTTTGTTGCTCCTTGGAAGCCGGCGACAACGACAACATCGTATTCTTCTAACGTTTCAAGCAATCGTTCACAACGCATTTCAACAATTTTCGCATTTGTATAATCGCTGTTTGTTCGGAAGCCAGCTTGAGCTCCGGTAAACGCAATTGCCTTAATGCCGTGTTTATTTAGCAGATTCGTAAAAACAACGCTTGAAATAATTTCTCCGCAAGACATCAATAAGTCTTGCTCTCGCTTACTGACATAGGTATCCGTTCCACCAATTAAGCTAAGCAAGGTATCCGTCGCATATGGTTCCCCTTTGCGGCCCATCGCTGAGACGACAACAACTACTTTATACCCGTCTTCTAGCGCTTTTTCAATATGTTTTCGTGCAAAATCGCGTCCGTATTCATCACGGACGGAGGTGCCGCCAAATTTTTGAACAATAATTTTCATGTTAACACCTCGATGTTCAATCATTCATTATTTGACAAGACCTAATTTTAGGAGACTTTCTGCAATTTGTACAGAGTTCCATGCAGCTCCTTTTAATAAATTATCAGAGACAATCCATAGGTGGAACGCGTCATCACGATCTAAATCTTTGCGAATTCGGCCGACAAATACGTCATTTTTTCCAACACAATCAGCCGGCATCGGATATAGTTGTTCAGTTGGGTCGTCTTGCAAAATAACACCTGGCGCATTTTTTAATATGTTCTTAATGTCTTCCGCACTTACGCCTTCTTTTTCAATTTCAATGTATACAGATTCAGAATGACCCGTGATCACCGGAATGCGCACGCATGTTGCGGCGATTTGTAATTCAGGCATGTGCATAATTTTTTTCGTTTCGTTCATCATTTTGATTTCTTCAAAGGTAAAGCCATTATCTTGGAATTTATCAATTTGCGGAACTGCATTGAATGCAATTTGATAATGCTTGCGGTCGGATTTTACCGGTAAAATTTCCGGTGTGAACGGTTCACCGTTAAGAATCGCTTTTGATTGGGCCTTTAGTTCTTCGATCGCTTGTGCCCCTGCCCCCGATACAGCTTGGTACGTGGAAACAATCACTTTTTTCAAACCGAATGCTTGGCGAATCGGTTCAAGAGCCACGACCATTTGAATCGTTGAGCAATTTGGGTTCGCGATAATGCCATTATGCCATTTTACGTCTTCCTCATTTACTTCAGGCACAACAAGTGGCACGTTTTCGTCCATGCGGAACGCGCTTGTATTGTCAATGACAATGGCACCACGCTTAACCGCTTCTGGGGCGAGCGCTTTTGATACAGAGCCGCCAGCGCTAAACAGCGCAATATCAACCCCTTCAAAGCTCTCTGGTTTCGCTACTTGCACTTCGATCTCTTGACCTTTAAAGGTTACTTTTTTCCCTGCTGAGCGCTCCGAAGACAACAACGTTAATGTCCCAACAGGAAAGTTTCTATTTTCGAGCGTTTGAATCATTTGCTGACCAACCGCGCCTGTTGCTCCTACGACTGCTACATGAAAACGTCTTTGTTCCATCGCTCATTCTCCTTCCACCTAATCACTCAATCACATTGTATAAACTGATAGTTTTTATTTTAACATATTAGATTGTAAAGGAGAGAAAAATTTTATATGCCTGTATAAATTTTCTTTTGTTTGATTTTTTATTATTAATCCTCATCACGAAACTTTTCGATGATGACCGGTTGCAGTTGTTTTCCTTCTAGAGCGGCGATGATCGTATCGCGCAAGAGCGACATTTTCGCTACCATCGAATTTGGTTTTGTATGTGGGGCGTCTTGACCAAACGGGATAAAATAAATATTTTTCGCAGCCATTAAACGCATTAAGTTAACACCATTTAAACCTAACGCATCGTTCGTGGAAATGCCCACAACAACAGGACGATGATTGCGCATCGTTGCTTTTGCTGCCATCAATACCGGTGAATCAGTCATGGCATTGGCGAACTTGCTCATAGAGTTTCCTGTCAACGGAGCAATGACCATGCAGTCAAGCGGAATTTTCGGACCGAGCGGCTCTGCTTTGACGATCGTATCAATGATTTCATTCCCTGTCATTTCCTCAAGTTTTTTGACCCACTCTTCTCCGTCTCCAAATCTTGTATTTGTCGTTTTTACTGTATGGGTGACAATCGGTAATACTTCCGCTCCTTCTTGCACTAACTTTTCGATTTCTGGCATAACCGCATCATACGTACAATGCGACCCGGTTAACCCAAATCCAATTCGTTTTCCTTTTAAACTCATTTACAAGTTCCCCTTTCTTTTTTGTAAATCGTTAAATAATAATTGCGAAAGAACATTTGCAATGATTTGTCCCGCTGTTTTTGGAGCCACTACTCCCGGCAGCCCCGGGACGAGCAACGCTTTAATTCCGCGTTTTTCTGCATAACGAAAATCGGTTCCCCCCGGCTTAGATGCTAAATCGATAATTAATGTATGGGCAGGCATCTTCGAAATGACACTGGCAGTGACAATGAGATGGGGAATTGTATTAATGCAAATATCAATATCTCTTACTTCTTTTTCTAAATCTTGTAAATAAAATGGTTGAAGTCCCATTTCTGTAATTCGTGCGATATGTTCGGAGCGGCGTGCTCCTACTTTTACTTTTGCGCCTAATGCCGCAAACGTGCGGGCAACGGTCATTCCAATACGTCCTAAGCCGAGAACGGCAATACGGGACCCGTGGATCGTAAAATCAGTATGTTGGATGACTATCATAATCGTTCCTTCTGCCGTCGGAATCGAGTTATAAATCGCGACATCATCTCGTTCAAATAACAGCACATGTTTGCGATTAACGGCTTTCATTAAGCTGTCTAAATAACTGTTACTAATGCCGGAATAGACCGTACAATGTTTCGGAGTTTTTAGTAACATTTCTTCCGTAAAAGGAATGGGTTCGTTTGAAAACACAGTATCCACTTTTCCTTCTACATTCGTACCGTGAACGGGCAAAATAATGGCGTCTAAATCAACAAAATCAACTTCATTAATGCTGGCTTTTGTAGCCCCTGTAAAACTATGAGCTAATTGGTCGAAACCAATGAGGGTCAATTTCGCATCCAGTTCCGTTAATTTGCGAATGACTTCTAACTGCCTTGCATCTCCACCAATGATAGCGATATGCATCCCCGTCAACATCATATATAACTCACCTTCTTGTTCGAAAACTCGTTTTGACAACTTCTTTTTCTTTCACATCTTATGAAAGAGGCAGAATATAGGTGAATATCCTAAAAAAGAAAAAGCGGTTGCATCTTGAGATGCAACCGCTTTTTGCACTTCTATTCATCAGGAAAGTCAATGATAATCATATCGGCGCCAACTTTTTTTATATATTTCCATGGAACGCGAATTTCGTTTCCTTCTTTGCGAAAGCCGAACCATTTCCCTGTTGGAATGAGCAACGCTTGAATTTGCCCGGTCTGCTCGTTAATTTCTAAATCGGTTTGGCCTAATACCCCTAGCCGTTCCGCACGTCTAACATCAACGATTTCTTTTCCGCTTAATTCGCTTAGCCTCACCATTTGCTCCTCCTTTGTCCCTTTTTACCATTGTAAGAAAAAAACAATAAAAAAATGCCTGCAAGTTATTCTAGCAGGCATTTTTCCAACATCAAACCGAGCAGTTGTCCTGTTACCAGAAACGGAGGTTCGCCCATATCGGCTCTCCGATCGATAAGAAGAAAATCGCGTAATCATATGTGTTAGCTCTGGCGTAGTTCACTTGGCAATTGTCCACTTGGACTAATTAAAGCAAGCGCATAGTCTTCACTAAAAATTTGCTGCGCAAGCTCATTCACTTTTTCTTTCGTCACATTATTAATCTCCTCGATGATTTCATCAAGAGAGCGATGGCGACCTAGCAACAATTCGTTTTTGCCGTTACGGCTCATGCGGCTGTTTGTGCTTTCTAAGCTTAGCATTAAGCTTCCTTTCATTTGCTCTTTACTATTTTGCAGCTCTTTTTCCGTAATTCCGTCTTCTTTTAATTTGCGAATCGTCTCTTGAATTGTTTCGAATAAAAGATCTAGCTGGTTGTTACCAGTTCCCCCATAAATCGCAAGCAATCCCCCATCTTGATAGGAAGAATGGTAAGAGAACACCGAATACGCTAAGCCCCGCTGTTCGCGAACTTCTTGGAATAGACGGCTGCTCATGCTGCCCCCTAAAATGTTATTTAAAATAATGAGGCTGTAAATATCCGGGTGACCAACTGGCAATCCGTTAAACCCGATACATAAATGGGCCTGTTCGGTATCTTTTTGACGAGCTAATTTTTGCGGCTGAAATATTGGTGCTTGTTCCTGGCGTGTTTGTTGTTTTGCTGTGAAGGACCCGAAATATTTTTCGATTTGGTTTATAAAGCTTTCCTTCACATTTCCCGCCACCGAAATTACCACTCGATCAGGAGTGTAGTAATCTGCCATATATCTGCGGAGTGACTCTCCCGTAAACGTGCGCAATGTTTCTTCTGTTCCTAAAATCGGATAACCAAGCGGATGATTCGCGTAACACGCTTTGCTTAATAAGTCATGAACGATATCATCTGGAGTATCTTCGTACATTTTAATTTCTTCTAATACGACATTTTTTTCTTTTTGTAGTTCTTCATCGACAAACGTAGAATGGAAGAACATATCCGCCAACATTTCCAAAGCGAATTCGGCATGCTCATCTAACACTTTAGCATAATAACATGTATATTCTTTCGATGTAAAAGCGTTTACTTGACCGCCAATACTATCGAATGCTTCAGCAATTTCCCGTGCCGTTCGCGTTTTTGTTCCTTTAAAAAACATATGCTCTAAAAAATGGGAAATTCCATTGTTTTGTTCACTTTCGTTTCGTGAACCTGTTCCGATCCATACGCCAATCGCTACGGATCTTACAGTTGGAATTTGTTCTAGTACAATTCGTACTCCATTTCGACATGTATACTTGTTAATCAAAGCCTTGTTCCTCCTATTTTTTCACAATTCTTTTTTCATCTAATAGCGTAGATACATTGTCGATTTTGTATCCTTTTTGTTGAATCGAAACAATGAGTGGTTCAAGTGCCTCAGCCGTCGATAACGTAGGGTGCATTAAAACCATCGCGCCCGGATGAATTTTAGACATTACCCGTTTCACTATAACAGATGGAGACGGTTTTTGCCAATCAATTGTATCGACGCTCCACATAATTGTTTTCATGTTCAAATCATCGGCAATTTTCACTACATCATCGCGGTAACTGCCGCTTGGAGGAGCGAACCATTTGCATTTGACTCCTGTTGTCGCTTCAATGACTTTATTCGTTTTTTCAAGCTGTTCGCGAATCGCTTGATTGCTCATTGTTTTTAAATCAGGGTGACTGTATGAATGATTGCCAACTTCTTGCCCTGCATCTACAATCATTTTTGCCATATCAGGATGATTTTTTACCCAGCGTCCTTCCAAAAAAAATGTTGCCTTTACGTTATGCTTTTTTAAAATCTCAAGCATTTTCGGGATATATTCATTTCCCCATGCAACATTAATGAGGAAGGTGACCATCGGTTTCTCAGGATGCCCTCGATAAATCGCAGCAGGCGGCAAATCGTCTAGATGAACTTTCGGGGGAACTTGTTCATACACCAGCTTGCGCTTATCAAACGTCCCGTCTTTTTTCATATTTTGGTAAGAGTCGTTAATATTGACCTTTAATCCATTGTAGCCGGGGATGGCTTTCCATACTCTATCAATAACTGCATTTTGCGGAGCAATTTCATATTTTTTTGCTTTTGCTTCAATTTCCATGTATAGCTTATCTTTTGGCTTAGCTGCCTCAACGCTTCTTTCTCGCAACTTTGTAATATATTGATCAATAGCAGGCTGATTGACAATAGACAATGCAAACAAAAGCATAATGAACACCGAAACATATGGAACATATTTCCCTCTCACACCTGTCCCCTCCTTTTCTATTACAAATATGTAAGGCGAGGACAAGATAGAACTATTGCTCCGACAGATATGACAAATAAAAAAGCCGATGATTCCTCCAACTTTACAGCAGGAAGGCTCGGCTTTTTCTCATAACAAAGAAGCCTAGGAAAGTTCCGAGGCTCCTCATTTTATCCGTTCATTCCGTTCTTTTTGTTCGCGCAATACTGCTTTTCGCGACAAGTTGACGCGTCCTTGCTTATCGATTTCCGTTACTTTTACTAAAATTTCATCACCGATTGCGACGACATCTTCCACTTTGCCAATGCGCTCTTCCGCTAACTCGGAAATGTGCACAAGACCATCTTTTCCGTTAAACAATTCCACGAACGCACCAAATTTTTCAATGCGCTTCACTTTTCCTAAATAAATTTGTCCGACTTCGACTTCGCGAACGATATCTTCAATAATCTTTTTCGCTTTTTGGTTCATTTCTTCATTAACGGAGGAAATGAAGATCGTTCCGTCTTGTTCAATATCGATTTTGACGCCCGTCTCTTCGATAATCTTATTAATTTGCTTACCGCTTGGTCCAATGACTTCACGAATTTTATCCGGATTAATTTGCATCGTTAAAATTTTCGGAGCATATTTTGAAAGTTCTTTGCGCGGCTCGCGAATGGTTTGCAACATATGATTTAAAATTTCCATGCGGCCTTTTTTCGCTTGCTGCAGGGCTTCTTCTAAAATTTCGCGCGATAATCCTTTAATTTTAATGTCCATTTGTAAGGCAGTGACCCCTTTAGCCGTTCCCGCTACTTTAAAATCCATGTCGCCAAGATGGTCTTCCATGCCTTGAATGTCCGTTAAAATCGTATAATGGTCTCCATTTTTGACAAGTCCCATGGCAATGCCAGCGACTGGCGCTTTAATTGGCACACCTGCATCCATCATCGCTAGGGTGCTTGCGCAAATACTCGCTTGGGAAGTCGAACCGTTCGATTCCAACACTTCAGAAACAAGACGAATCGTATATGGAAACTCTTTTTCTGATGGAATGACTGGCTCTAACGCACGCTCTCCTAATGCTCCGTGTCCAATTTCGCGACGTCCCGGTCCACGCATCGCTCCCGTTTCACCGACCGAAAATGGCGGGAAGTTGTAATGATGCATAAACCGTTTCGTCTCTTCAATGCCAAGCCCGTCCAAAATTTGCACATCGCCAAGCGCCCCTAACGTACAAACGCTAAGCGCCTGTGTTTGCCCGCGCGTAAACAACCCAGATCCGTGCGTGCGCGGCAAAAGCCCCACTTCGGATGAAAGCGGACGAATTTCATCAATTTTGCGACCGTCTGGACGAATTTTTTCTTCAGTAATGAGGCGGCGCACTTCTTCTTTCACGAGCTTGTGTAAAATTTCATTCACTTGTTTTAACGTTTCTTCATCGGCCTCTTGTTCTTCATATTTGGCAACGACTCTGGCTTTTACTTCATCAATGGCAGCCTCGCGCGCTAATTTTTCTGGAACTTGAACAGCGCGCTTAATATCCTCTTCAGCGAGCTGGCGAATATCTGCTTCAAGCTGAGGGTCAAGCTCGTAAAGAACCACTTCCATTTTTTCTTTGCCGACTTGTGCAGCAATTTCTTCTTGGAATGCGATGAGGCGTTTAATTTCTTCATGTCCAAACATAATCGCTTCTAACATGATTTCTTCTGGAACTTCATCGGCCCCAGCTTCAACCATGTTAATGGCATCTTTTGTTCCCGCGACAACAAGATGAATGTCGCTTTTTTCCGATTGTTCGACTGATGGATTAATGACAAATTTTCCATCAACTCGTCCCACTGTTACTCCAGCAATCGGACCTTCAAACGGGATGTCGGAGATCGTTAAGGCAAGCGACGAACCGAACATCGCCGCCATTTCCGGTGAGCAGTCTTGGTCAACACTCATGACCATCGACACAATTTGGACTTCATTGCGAAACCCTTCCGCAAACAATGGACGAATTGGTCGGTCGATGAGGCGGCTGGCTAAAATTGCTTTCTCGCTCGGACGACCTTCGCGCTTAATGAATCCACCGGGAATTTTCCCGACTGCATATAGACGTTCTTCATAGTTCACAGTTAATGGGAAAAAATCAACATTTTTCGCCTCTTTGGACGCGGTTGCGGTGCTTAAAACCACAGTATCACCGTAGCGGACTAACACCGCCCCGTTCGCTTGTTTTGCTAACTGACCAATTTCCACAACGAGCGGCCGTCCCGCCCAATCTATGGAAAAAACACGTTTTCCTTGCTCCATATAGATGAGTACTCCTCTCTATGTACAAATCAAAAATATCAACGAAGAATTATCATTGGTTTTAGTATGGACGAATGTACAGCAATCTATCAATTATGAGGATGATCACCATTTCTAGAAATTTCTTTATGTAACTAGCAAAAAAGCGGGAATGCTCCCGCTTTTTTCTTACCTTAACGACGTAATCCAAGTTTGTTAATTAATTCACGATAACGTGTAATGTCTTTATTGCGCAAATACGTAAGTAAATTACGGCGCTTACCGACCATTTTTAACAAACCACGACGTGAATGATGGTCTTTTTTATGAACGCGTAAATGTTCATTTAAGTTGTTGATTTGCTCTGTAAGGATAGCGATTTGTACTTCTGGAGAACCTGTGTCGGTCTCATGAATTTTAAACTGATTAATGATTTCGTTTTTGCGTTCTTGTGTTAATGCCATCCTTGTTCACCTCCTCATTATGAAACACCAATTACCGAGCAAGCGTCGGTGACTCGACTTGCCAAGCAATGGTTATTTTACATACATTTATTAGAATACCTCTTTTCGTGACAAAATGCAAGTCTTTTCCGCTATATTCTTAAAATAAGCTTGTGCGTTCGCTTGATCTCTCTTAATTTGTGCAACTAATTGCTCAACACTGGAAAACTTTTGCTCGCTCCGAAGACGCATATGCCATTCAATGGTTACTATTTCTCCATAAATGTCTCTTGCAAAATCAAAAATATGCACTTCGATTGTTGGCCTACCTTCTTGCTTTTCATGGAAGGTTGGCTTATATCCTACATTGCATACCCCTTCAAATGTTTCCGTGCCGATCTTAATTTTGACCGCATATACGCCAAGCGCAGGCAAAAGATAATCATCGGTTAACTCAATGTTAGCGGTGGGAAATCCGATTGTTCTTCCACGCTTTTCTCCGCTAATGACAGTTCCTTCCACTTCATAAAAGCGGCCTAGCAGCTGCGGGAGTTGCTCGACTGCACCGTTTTTTAGAAGCCGGCGAATAGAGGTCGAGCTGATTTTTTCCCCTTTAAGTGTCAATTTCGGGACAATAGTTTGCGTAAATTGCTCGCGGGAGTGAAATGGCAATGTTTCCATTGTCCCTTTGCCAAGTCGTCCGTAAGTAAAGTCGAAGCCCGCGACAACATGTTTCACGTGAAAACCGATAATATATTGATCAACAAATTGTTGTGGAAGCAATTCGGCAAATGAAGATGTAAACTCGACAATATATAAATAATCGACACCTAAATGGGCGATCAGTTGCTCTTTTTGTTTTAATGGTGTAATGCAGTGAATATGTTGTTCTTTTTTTCCTAACACGACGGAAGGATGCGGGTGAAACGTCATCACCGCACTTTTATAGCCTTTTTCAGCAGCGAGGTTCACAGCTGTTCGGATCACTTCCTGATGACCAAGATGGATGCCGTCAAAGTAGCCTAGCGCCATTACCGTCGGTGGGAAGTCTTCTCTTTTCATATGATGAGGATGCGAGATGAATACCGTTTCCATGTTTCTTGTTCACCTTCTGTCTTTCGCTCTTTCCTCAGCAAACACTTTTAACGGTTTGATGAGGTGAGGTTTTGCCGGGTGTTTGATATAGAGAGCTAGCGCTTCTTTCCGTTCATTGATGACTACAATTGGTCCTTCTAACGATTGTAGCAAATGAGGAAGAGGTAAAATAGCTCCGTTTTTTACTTTCCCTGCTACTTTATCATTAATTTGATATTTCGGCAAATAGAAAAGCGCTTTTTCGATTGGTAACAAAATCTTCTCGATTTCGCCGCGCTCAATGTACTGTTCGATTTCTTCAAAGGTGATACAATCTTTTAGAGAGAACGGGCCAGATGCAGTACGAACTAAATGCGACATATGTGCTGGATACCCTAATCGTTCCCCAATCATAACGGCTAACGTACGAATATACGTTCCTTTGCTACATGTGACGCGAAATCGAAACGAAACGGTATCTCCAGAAAATGTTTCTCTTTCATCAAGCAACGTTAATTCATGAATGGTGACGATGCGTGTTGGTCTTTCTACTTCGATTCCAGCGCGTGCATATTCATATAATTTTTTTCCATTCACTTTGACAGCGGAATACATGGGCGGTGTTTGGGCGATTTCCCCCGTTAATTGTTCTAGGACGTGCTCGATTTCGCTTCGCTGAATGATGCGGTCTACTTTTTTCGTCTCGATAACTTCGCCTGAAGCATCTTCCGTTGTGGTGGCTGCTCCTAATGTCACTTCCCCTTCATACGTTTTGCTTGCCCCTGTTAAAAATTCAGCAATTCTTGTTGCTTTGCCAATGCAAATCGGCAATACGCCTGACACATCCGGATCAAGCGTGCCGGTATGACCAACCTTTTTCACCTTTAACAGGCGGCGAATTCGAAACACGCAATCATGCGATGTCATTCCTGCTGGTTTATGTAACAATAGCACCCCGTCCATTCGTGCACCCCTTCTACATACATAATGGAAATGGATAGACGAAATGTCTATCCATCATTCTTCATTTTTTTGTTCCTCTTTTTCTTTAGAAAGTTGCTGAATAAGGGATTCAATGCGATTGCCATAATCGATCGACTCGTCGATTTCAAAATAAATTTCTGGTGTTTTTCGTAAGCGAATGCGCTGACCGATTTCTGAGCGAATAAACCCTTTTGCTTTTGCTAATCCTTTCAATGTATTTTGACGCTGCTCTTCGTCACCTAACACGCTAATATACACTTTTGCTTGCTGTAAATCGCCTGTTACACGCACATCGGTTACGGTAACAAAGCCGATGCGTGGGTCTTTAAGTTTGCGACCGATAATATCGCTTAATTCTTTTTTCATTTGTTCACCAACACGTGTAGCTCGCAAACTCATGTGTTATCACCTCGATTAAAACCACTCAAATGTTGTAACCGTCCGCTCGATTTCCGGAAATGAATCGATCATCTCGAGCGCTCGCTGCAATTCCCGCTCGGTTGTCATTCGATTCGACGTAATGGCCACGATTCCGAGCTTCGTGCGTTGCCACATATCTTGATAATCGATTTCGGCTACTGATATATTATATTTTTGCTTGAGCCGTGTCATTATTCGTTGTAGCACGGCTCTTTTTTCTTTTAATGATTGCGCATCGTAAATGAGGCATTCACAGGCGACGTAGCCGATCATTTACGCTCTACTTCCTGCATAATGTACGCTTCAATGACATCGCCTTCTTTAATGTCATTGAAGTTTTTAATGGTTAAACCGCATTCATAGCCTTGTGCAACTTCTCTTACATCGTCTTTGAAGCGTTTTAATGTGTCAATTTGCCCTTCATAAATGACAACGCCTTGACGGATGAGACGAACACTGCTGTCACGCGTAATTTTACCGTCTGTTACATAGCATCCAGCAATCGTTCCAACCTTAGATACTTTAAATGTTTGACGAACTTCCGCTTGACCGATCACTTTTTCTTCATACTCAGGGTCAAGCATTCCTTTCATCGCTGCTTCGATTTCCTCAATGACTTTGTAAATAATGCGGTGTAAACGAATATCGACTTTTTCAGATTCAGCGACGCGTTTGGCGTTCGCATCAGGGCGAACGTTAAAGCCAATGACAATCGCGTTTGAAGCGGTCGCTAAAATAATATCCGATTCGGTAATTGCGCCGACGCCAGTGTGAATGATTTTCACACGGACTCCTTCAACCTCAATTTTTTGCAACGCTGCTGCTAACGCCTCGACGGAACCTTGAACGTCAGCTTTCACGATAATATTTAACTCTTTCATTTCGCCTTGTTTGATTTGTTCAAATAAATCATCAAGGCTGACACGAGCTTTCACGCTGCGCTGCTCAAGAAGCTGCTTTTGCGCACGCGCTTCTCCAATTTGCCGCGCTTTTTTCTCATCTTCAAATACCATGAAGCGATCCCCTGCTTGCGGCACTTCATTAAGCCCCGTAATCTCGACAGGAGTTGACGGGCCAGCTTCTTTGACGCGGCGACCTGTATCATTGACCATCGCCCGAACGCGACCGTATGTGCTACCAACAACAATTGGATCGCCGACGTGCAACGTTCCTGCTTGAACAAGCAATGTTGCAACCGGGCCACGACCTTTATCTAATTTTGCTTCGATGACCGTTCCGGTCGCACGGCGATTTGGATTTGCTTTAAACTCCTCTACTTCGCTGACAAGAAGAATCATTTCTAATAAGTTATCGATTCCTTCGCCTGTTTTTGCTGATAATTTACAGAAAATTGTATCGCCGCCCCATTCTTCTGGCACAAGGTTATGTTCCATTAACTCTTGCATAACACGGTCTGGGTTTGCTTCTGGTTTATCGATTTTGTTGACAGCGACAATAATTGGAACGTTTGCCGCTTTAGCATGGTTGATTGCCTCGACTGTTTGCGGCATGACACCATCGTCTGCGGCAACAACGAGAACAACAATGTCCGTTACTTTGGCACCTCGTGCGCGCATCGTTGTAAACGCTTCGTGTCCTGGAGTGTCAAGGAACGTAATTTTTTTATTGTTCACCACAACCTGATATGCACCGATATGTTGCGTAATTCCGCCTGCTTCTTGCTCGGTTACTTTGGAATTGCGGATCGAGTCTAAAAGCGTTGTTTTTCCATGGTCGACGTGTCCCATAATCGTAACAACTGGAGGACGTTCCACTAAATCAGCTGGATCGTCAACGATTTCTAATGATTCGAATTCCGTTTCGTCAATGACGACTTTTTCTTCGACTTCGACACCGTAGTCGGCGCAAACCAACTCAATGGCGTCTTTATCTAAATCTTGGTTGATTGTTGCCATAATGCCGAGCATAAATAATTTTTTAATGATTTCAGATGGCTCCCGGCCAAGTTTTTTCGCTAGCTCTGCGACCGTTAATGAGCCTTCAAACGTAATTTTCTGCGGCAATTCTTTTTCCTTTTTCTTTTGCGGCTCTTGTGGCGCAGGTTGATGAGCTTTTGGTTTTCCTTTATTTTTCTTTTTATTGTGATTAAAAACTTTCTTTTCTTTTTGTTGTGTTTGCAAATCGTGTTTTTTTCCTTCCCGGTTTTTGTTTGCACCTTTTTTGATCGGCACTTTCGTTTCGATGACTTCATCATCATCGTCGAAGTCATCAACATATCCTTTTGGCTTTACAGGTGCTGTCTGCTTTTCTTTCATAACAGGTGGTTGTTTCTGTTCTTTTTTCTTATACGTATGATCCAATTTCTCAACGACTTCCGGTTCTAGCGTAGCCATATGATTAGAAACTTCAATATTCATTTCTTTTAATTTATGAATGATGTCCTTACTAGGTACGTTATTTTTTTTGGCGTACTCATATACACGCATTTTAGACATAGATTCACCCCCACAATGATCCATCGAGCATCGTTATTAATTTTTTGGCAAAGCCTTCTTCAGTGATAGCAACAACCACACGCGCATCTTTGCCAATCGCCTGTCCGAGCATATAGCGATCGGGAACTTTTCGAAGCGGAACGCCGTAGGAAGCGCATTTATCAGAAATTTTTTTCTCCGTATTCACCGATGCGTCTTCCGCCAACAGCACTAATTTCGCTCTTCCGCTGCGAATCTCCTTGATCGCCAGCTCCTCACCAGAAACAACTTTACGTGCTCGATTTGCTAAACCTAATAAAGATGTCCATTGTTTATTGCCCATTCTCTACTTTGTTCTCCTTTTCTGCTAGTTGAAGCAGCTCTTCATATAGTGAGTCAGCAATATCTGCTTTTAAATGATGGGCTAACACGTTTTTCTTTTTTGCAAGCAAAATACAGTCTTTGCTTAACGTAATATAAGCGCCACGACCTGCCTTTTTTCCGGTCGGGTCAATGGAGACGTCCCCATCTTTGGAACGAACAATGCGAATCATTTCTTTTTTCGGCTTCATTTCACCTGTCACAACACACTTGCGTAACGGAATTTTCTTTTGACCGGCCATCTGTGCTCACCTCTCACTCGATTTCTTCCTGTAAATCGAATGTTTGGTTGCTTTCATCTTCATTATTCATGTGTATGTCTTTTGAATCAAGCAAAGTGGATTGGGCGTACGGGTCAATTCCTAATTGCTTTGCCTCTGATTCGCTTTTAATATCGATTTTCCAGTTTGTTAATTTTGCTGCTAAACGGGCATTTTGTCCGCGCTTACCAATGGCTAGCGATAATTGGTAGTCTGGGACAATGACCGTTGTTGCTCTTTCCTCTTCATTGACAATGACGCGTAATACTTTTGCAGGGCTCAACGCGTTAGCAACGAATTCAACCGGGTCCGCTGACCAACGAACGATGTCAATTTTTTCGCCTTTTAGTTCATCCACTACTGCCTGAACACGTTGACCTTTTGGACCGACACAAGCTCCGACAGGATCGACTTCCGGATTGTCAGAGTGAACGGAAATTTTCGAACGGTCACCCGCTTCACGAGCGATTGATTTAATTTCCACCGTTCCGTCATAAATTTCCGGAACTTCAAGCTCAAACAGCCGCTTTAACAGTCCCGGATGGGTGCGCGATACGAAAATTTGCGGTCCTTTTGTCGTTTTTTCTACTTTCGTGATATACACTTTCAGGCGATCATGCGGCTTATAAGTTTCATTTGGCATTTGCTCGCTAGCTGGGAGCAATGCTTCGGCTTTTCCTAAGCTTACGTACGCAAATCTTGGGTCCACTCGCTGCACGATTCCTGTCATAATATCTTCTTCGCGGTCGATAAATTCCGCATAAATGACGCCGCGCTCAGCTTCACGCACACGCTGGGTAACGACTTGTTTTGCCGTTTGCGCCGCAATGCGCCCGAAATCTTTTGGCGTCACCTCTAGCTCAACAACATCGCCTACTTGATAATTTGGATTGATGAGACGGGCTTCCTCAAGAGACATTTCCAATCGTGAATCGCTTACTTCTTCGACAACTTCCTTCCGTGCGAAGACGCGAATCGTCCCTGTTTCGATGTTAAAATCGACGCGCACGTTTTGCGCTTGACCGAAATTTCGTTTATAAGCCGACACGATCGCCGCTTCAATCGCTTCGACTAATACTTCTTGGCTAATGCCTTTTTCCCGAACAAGCTCCGCTAAGGCGTCTAATAATTGCGTATTCATGAAACGTAAAATCCCCCTTCTCAAACGTTTGGCTGTCCGTTAAAAAAAGATGACAGCAAGTCTTGCACTCGCAATTTTTTCATACGGAACCTCTACTATTTTTTTACGCGTTTTTTCTTTGACGGTGACAGTAGCGGTTGTTCCATCAAATGCAGTAAGTTCGCCTTCAAACTCTTTTTCTCCTTCAATCGGTTCGTATGTTTTAATATATACATTTTTTCCAACCGCCCGTTCAAAATCAGCTAGTTTTTTTAATGGTCGTTCTGCTCCCGGCGAAGAGACCTCTAGGAAATAGTTATATGGAATCGGATCGACGATATCTAATTTTTCGCTTAATTTTTCGCTTACGACACCGCATTGCTCGATATCGACGCCTTGCTCCGAGTCAATAAATACGCGGAGAAACCAATTTTTCCCCTCTTTGACATATTCGATGTCCACTAATTCGAGGTTCATGTCATTCAGAATGGGTGTAACTAGCTCCTCAACTACTTCTGTCACTTTTTTGCTCATTCTGTCCCTCCTAGAATTCGAGAAAATCGCCTAATCGTTATAATGAGAAAATCCCCTGCAAAACTGCGGGGAAACGATGAAAGCGATCAACATCCAATCAATGCGAAAGAGTGGGTTTCCCCACTCTTTTCCTACACATTATCTTTACCATTTCCACTAAAACTATAACATATTGGGAAATATATTGCAACGAAAAATCGCCATTGGCATCTAGAATAAAGATAGTTGATTATGGTCTGGTAGCGAATCTAAACAGCCGCGGCTTTCTAAATATTCGAGTAACGTCTTTGATAATTTGCCGCGCTGTTGTAAGTCCTCTTTTGATAAAAATTCGCCTTCTTCACGGGCACGAACGATGTTGAGCGCCACGTTCGTCCCAAGACCCGGAATCGCATTAAACGGCGGAATGAGCGAGTTGCCGTCGATGACAAATTCCGTTGCTTGAGAGCGGTACAAGTCAATATTTTTAAACGAAAAGCCGCGTTCGCACATTTCTAATGCAATTTCTAAGACGGTCAACAAGCTTTTTTCTTTTGCTGAGGCGTCCAAACCTTTTGCGTTAATTTCCTCAATACGCTTGCGAATGGCTGCAGAACCTTTAATCATCGCATCTAAATCAAAATCCTCAGCGCGCACGGTAAAGTAAGACGCATAGTATAGCAGCGGATGATGGACCTTAAAGTACGCGATTCTCACTGCCATTAACACGTACGCAGCGGCGTGTGCTTTCGGGAACATGTACTTAATTTTTTTGCATGATTCAATATACCATTCCGGTACGTCATGCTTGCGCATTTCTTCTTCAAACTCAGGGGTTAGCCCTTTTCCTTTCCGAACGGATTCCATAATTTTAAACGCCAAGGACGGCTCCAAACCACGATAAATTAAATACACCATGATGTCGTCACGACAACCGATCACTTCTGATAACGTACAAATTCCGTTTTGAATAAGTTCTTGAGCGTTGCCGAGCCACACGTCCGTTCCGTGCGAGAGCCCGGAAATTTGCACAAGTTCAGAAAACGTTTTTGGCTTTGTATCCTCAAGCATTTGACGAACAAAGCGCGTACCGAATTCCGGAATCCCGAGCGTTCCGACATTACACATAATCTGTTCCGGTGTTACCCCAAGCGATTCAGTACCACTAAAGATTTTCATTACTTCCGGGTCATCGGTTGGAATCGTTTTTGGGTCGATACCGCTCAAATCTTGGAGCATACGAATGACGGTCGGATCATCGTGCCCAAGAATATCCAATTTTAATAAGTTGTCGTGAATGGAATGGAAGTCAAAATGGGTCGTTCTCCATTCGGAACTTGTATCGTCAGCTGGATATTGAATCGGCGTAAAATCATAAATGTCCATGTAATCAGGAACAACAATGATTCCCCCCGGATGTTGCCCGGTTGTTCGCTTGACGCCCGTACATCCTGCCGCAAGCCGGTCAATTTCCGCGCCGCGAAGTTGAAGATTATTGTCACTTGCATATCCTTTGACAAATCCGTACGCAGTTTTATCAGCAACCGTACCGATCGTTCCTGCACGATACACATTGTCCTCGCCAAACAAGACTTTCGTATAGTTATGGGCGCGTGGTTGATACTCCCCGGAAAAGTTTAAGTCGATATCCGGAACCTTATCTCCCTTAAAGCCGAGGAACGTTTCAAACGGAATATCATGCCCGTCTTTTTTATATTTCGTACCGCATTTTGGACAATCTTTATCCGGTAAGTCGAAGCCTGAGCCGACCGAACCGTCATTGAAAAATTCCGAGTGTTTGCAGTTTGGGCAAACATAATGCGGTGGAAGTGGATTTACTTCCGTAATTTCTGTCATTGTCGCTACAAACGAGGAACCAACTGAACCACGTGAACCGACAAGATATCCGTCATCAAGCGATTTTTTCACAAGCTTATGAGAAATTAAATAAATAACCGCAAACCCATGACCGATAATGCTCTTTAGTTCTTTTTCAAGACGTTGTTCGACAATCTCTGGGAGCGGATCGCCGTAAATGCTTTTCGCTCTTCGGTAACTCATTTCGCGAATTTCTTCATCCGCTCCTTCGATACGCGGAGTATAAAGCTCGTCTTTAATCGGTTTGACTTCTTCGATTAAATTGGCGATTTTTTGCGTGTTTGTCACGACGATTTCTTTTGCTTTCTCTTCCCCTAAAAATGAAAAACAATCAAGCATTTCATTCGTCGTCCGAAAATAGACATCCGGCAGTTCATGACGATTAAGCGGATTGGCTCCGGATTGAGAGTGAATTAATATTTTTCGATAAATTTTATCTTCTGGGTGCAGGTAATGAACATTACCAGTAGCAACAACCGGGATATTTAATTTTTCGCCGAGTGAAACAATCTTGCTAATAATTTCTTTGAGCATTTCTTCGTCTTTGACATAGTCCATTTCGATTAACGGTTTGTATACTTCTGGCGGATGGACCTCAAGGAAATCATAAAATTTCGCGATTTCCTCGACTTCTTCCGGCGCTTTTTGAATCATGTTGTCAAATACTTCTCCTTTGTCGCAGCCTGAGCCGACTAAAATGCCTTCGCGATGCTGCTGCAACACGGATCTCGGGATACGCGGAACGCGATAAAAATATTGAACATGGGCAAGAGATACTAGTTTAAATAAGTTTTTAAGACCAACGTCATTTTGGGCAAGCAATGTCACATGAAACGGACGAGAACGTTGATATGATGTTGCTTGGCGTGAGCGCTCATTGAATTCATCGTGATACAAAATCCCTTTTTCTTGCGCATCTTTTAATAGCCGCATAAGCAAATACCCTGTCGCTTCAGCATCGTAAATGGCACGGTGATGCTGCGTTAATTCGATGTCAAATTTTTTACAAAGCGTATTGAGACGGTGATTTTTCAATTCCGGATATAAAAAACGCGCTAGTTCCAATGTATCGATGACGGGATTCGTTACCTTTCCGAGACCGATCTTTTTAAATCCGACATTTAAAAAACCGATGTCAAAGCTTGCGTTATGAGCAACGAGGACGCTGTCACCGATCCATTCATAAAATTGTCGCAACACGTCTTCTACATCCGGAGCATCTTTCACCATATCATCGGTAATACCGGTTAATTCAATGGTCGTAATTGACAGTGGATGGTGCGGATTTGCAAACGATGTAAAACGGTCAATAATTTCGCCGTCTTTCACCTTGACAGCGGCTAACTCAATGATTGTATTGTAAACAGCCGACAACCCAGTAGTTTCCACGTCAAAAACAACATACGTATCTTCCGCTAATAAACGATGCGCTTCATTGTAAGCAATCGGTACCCCGTCATCAACAATATTTGCCTCAACGCCGTACAGAACTTTCATTCCATATTTTTTCGCAGCGCTGTACGCTTCTGGAAATGACTGAACAACAGCATGATCGGTGATCGCAATGGCCGGATGTCCCCATTTTTTCGCCTGTTCAATCAGCTTCGTCACAGAGGTAACCGCATCCATCTGGCTCATCGGTGTATGAAGATGAAGTTCAACTCGCTTTTCTCCTTCCGGAGCAGTATCTTCGCGTTCTTTTGCTTTGATTTCATTAATATCGTTTGCGATGAGAACAAGGTCGCGGACGAACGTGTCGTTTTGCACGCTTCCTCTTACTTTTACCCACATGCCCTTTTTCACGTTGGCCATTAGCGCCACATCTTCTTTGTCGCGCGAGAACATTTTCACAAGAATCGAGTTCGTATAATCGGTGATCTTTAATGTCAATAAGGAGCGCCCGCTTTTTAGCTCTTTTAGCTCAACATCGAACACATAGCCTTGAACGACAACGCGCCGTTCTTCTTCAACGATGCTGTCAAGCGTGCGAATTTCCTCCTCGTCTTTAATTGGATAGCCGATGACAAGTGGTCCTGTCGGTGCCCCGACCGCTTCTTCTGCCGCTGTTTCCTTCTTCATCGTCATTTCCGTTAATGCGGCTAATGCTCGCGCTTCATCTTCTTGTTGTTTTTGTGCTAAAAATTGCTCATAGTCGCTTTCCGATTGTTTCACTTCTGTTTCCAGTTGGAAAAACGGAAAGCCAAACGATTGATATACCTCGGCGATTTTGGCAGCAAAGCGTCTTTTAACAGCAACGGATTCCGTATCATTGCGCACGGTCACATACAATTTATTACCTTTGACAACGGGGATCTGCTCATGAAGCAATGTGATCAACGGAGAAGAAATCCCTTGCAACTCTTGTAAACAAAACCGCCAATATCCGTGAACATCCGATTCTGTAAAAGTGGAGTCAACGGTTTGAATCGTATGTTTGACGTTAGCAATGTGTTGAAACGCCTGAACAAGTCTTTGTGCAAATCGCTCGTACACGCTTACAGGTAAAATAGCTGGGAGCAAAAAATAAAAGTGCCAACACTTTTGTTCCTTGTCAATAACAAGTTTTTGAATGCCCGCTTCAGCAAAATACGGAACGAAATCATCCGATGTCAATTGAAGTTGTTGCAACAATACTTGAAACCGCTCTTTTTGCTCGCTCGTTAACATGCGCTCGCTCCTTTCTCCTCTCTCCTTCGATTAGTATATTAGATAATAGGAGAAGGGCTGTCCTGAAACAGGAATCAGCCCTTATTTTTCTGTTTATAAAAGGCTACAGGTTATTGCTCAAGAAGACGTTGAATTGTATCTACAAGTTCGTCAACATGGACTTCCATTGACTCCCCTGTCCGGCGCACTTTCACTTCGACGATTCCTTCTCCGGCGCGTTTCCCAATCGTGACACGAACAGGGATGCCGATTAAGTCACTATCTGCAAATTTCACACCTGGACGTTCTTGACGGTCATCGTACAGCACTTCAAAACCTGCTTGTCCCAATTTTTCGTACCATTCGTCCGCGAGCTGACGCTGTTCATCGTTTTTTGGATTGATAGAAATTATATGCACATGAAACGGAGCAACAGCAGCTGGCCAAACAAGACCGTTTCCATCGGCAAACTGTTCAGCAATCGCCGCCAACAAGCGTGAAACACCAATGCCGTAACATCCCATAATCATCGTTTGCGTCCGGCCATTTTCATCTAAATATGTTGCATTCATCGCTTCGCTATAGCGCGTACCTAGTTTAAAGACGTGGCCAACCTCAATTCCGCGCGCAAAACGAATCGTTCCTTTTCCATCTGGTGATGGGTCACCTTCTTGGATGAAGCGTAAATCTGCATATTGAGAAACAGTGAAATCACGCTCAGGATTTACCCCGATATAGTGATATCCTTCTTCGTTGGCACCGCACACTCCATTGACGATCGCTTGAACGGCGTGATCTGCAACAACCGTGATAGATTCGCTCACGCCAATCGGACCTAATGAGCCGACTGCACATTTCATCACTTGTTTTGTTTCTTCCGGTGAAGCAAGTTCGACGACAGAGGCATCGAACAAGTTTTTCACTTTCACGTCGTTTGCCTCATGGTCGCCGCGGACAAGCACGAGAACGTATTTGTCATCGACTTTAAAGAGCAACGATTTGATACATTTTTCTGCCGGCACGCTCAAAAACGAAGCCACTTCTTCGATCGTTTTTTGTTCTGGTGTATGCACTTTTTCTAGTTCACGAAGCGGTTCATTGCTTTTTTCATATGTCGTAACGACCGGCGCCATTTCAATGTTTGCCGCGTAGTCTGAAGCGTCAGAATACGCGATCGTATCTTCACCGATGTCTGACAGCACCATGAATTCATGTGTATCTTTTCCGCCAATCGCGCCTGAATCGGCGATGACCGCACGGAAATTCAGGCCGCAGCGACGAAATATATTGGAATACGCTTCATACATTTTATTGTACATTTCGTCCAAACTTTCTTTCGATGTATGAAACGAGTACGCATCTTTCATAATGAACTCGCGGCCACGCAACAACCCGAAGCGAGGGCGCTTTTCATCACGAAATTTCGTTTGAATTTGATATAGTGCTAATGGCAGACGCTTATATGTTTTGATTTCATCACGTACTAACGCTGTGATGACTTCCTCATGGGTCGGTCCGAGCGCAAAATCGCGTTCATGACGGTCTTTCAGCCGCATTAATTCCGGGCCATATGAGTACCATCGACCGGATTCCTGCCATAATTCTGCCTGTTGTAACGCCGGCATGAATAACTCGATCGCTCCGGCGCGATTCATTTCTTCGCGAATAATCGTTTCGATTTTTTGTAACACGCGTTTGCCCAGCGGTAAAAACGTATAAACACCGCTTGCGCTTTGACGAATAAATCCTGCGCGCAACAAAAGCTGATGGCTTTTTACCTCTGCATCTGCTGGCACTTCTCGTAACGTTGGAATAAACGATTGACTTTGTCTCATCCTATTGCACCTCTTTATTTCTATATCTCTTTTTCAAAAAGAAGGGAAATAGGCAGCATCCTTTTCCCTTCCGTTATTTTTATTTTGATAGAAAAAACTTTTGAATGTCGTTCCATGTAACGACAAGCATTAACAGCATTAAAAGAGCAAAACCGATAAAGTGAACCATTCCTTCTTTTTGACGGTCGATCGGTTTTCCTCGCAACGCTTCAATTGCAAAAAAGAGCAAACGACCACCGTCAAGAGCTGGGAGAGGCAATAAGTTCACAATTCCAAGGTTAATGCTTAGAAACGCTCCCCATTTCATTAAATAATAAATTCCTGATTGCGCGAATTTGTTTGTCGATACTGCAATTCCTACAGGACCAGAAAGCATATTAAGCGAGAATTGTCCGGTAATTAAATGTCCTAATCCTACGATAATTTCCTTTGTCCAATAATACGTTTCTAATGCTCCCTGTTTCACAGAACCGAGAACCGATTTTTCCATCGGGCCATATACGCCGATTAAGCCAATTGTTTCTCCTTGGACGGTTTTCGCTTTCGGGGTTACAGGAATGTCAAGTACTTTACCGTTTCGTTCTACTTTAAAAATCAATTCCTCTCCCGGATGGGCTCGGATGATATCAACGATTTGTGTCCATGTCGTTACTCGCTCATCGTCGATCGAAAGAACAATATCTCCTTGTTTCAACCCAGCCTCAAGAGCTGCCCCATTTTTTGTCATCTCGCCGATGATCGGCTTATCTACTGGATAGCCCTGCAATAAACCGATGAGGACAAAGACAACAAATGCAAGGACAAAGTTCATGAGCGGTCCAGCAAAAATCGTCATCGCTCGTTGTCCTAACGTCTTAGCGACAAATTGGCGATGATATGGAGCAATTTGAATTTCTTGATGATCGACGACAAAGAACGCTGGTTCATTTATAGAAAAACGCTCTAGTCGCTCTCCATTTTCGTCCTCATAGCCGGCAATGTACATTCCATGTTCTAAATCGGCATGTTCAACTTCAATGATTTTCGCGTTTGGATACTCATCTTTATGATTGATAATGATTTTATTTACCTTTCCATCTTGATCCAATTCAAGCCCGACCACTTGCCCCGGCTTTACTTCGATCATTTCGGGGTCTTCACCCGCCATGCGGACGAAACCGCCTAAAGGCAATAAGCGAATGGTATAAACCGTTTCATTTTTCTTGAATGAAAATACTTTTGGACCAAATCCAATCGCAAATTCGCGACATAAAATTCCTGCGCGCTTTGCAAAAATTAAATGACCAAGCTCATGAAAAAAAACTAGCGCACCGAAAATAACAATAAAAGCAATTACTGTTTCCAATTTTTCAACCACCTTTACGTTAGTAGTGAACGAACATAATGACGCGTATCGGCATCGATTTTGCGAATCTCATCAAGCGTCGGCTCCTTCACCATTTGATGATGTTCCAGCGCTCGTTCAATGTATTCCTCAATCGCTAAAAAAGCAATACGGCCTTGTAAAAATGCCTCGACTGCTTCCTCATTGGCAGCATTGAGCACTGTCGGCAAAGAACCGCCTGCTTTTCCTGCCTCATACGCTAATTGTAAACAACGATAACGCGTAAAGTCTACTTTTTGAAAGTGGAGCGTACCGATCTCCGCTAAATTGAGCGGTTTGGCGTTTGACAGTTCCAAGCGGTCCGGATACGTTAACGCATATTGAATCGGTACGCGCATATCTGGTGTACCGAGTTGAGCAATAACGCTGCTATCACGAAATTGAACAAGCGAATGAATAATGCTCTCTCTATGTAGTAAAACATCAATTTGCTCATATGGCAAATGAAATAGCCAATGCGCTTCAATAACTTCGAGCCCTTTGTTCATCATCGTGGCGGAATCAATCGTAATTTTTGCCCCCATCGACCAGTTCGGATGACGCAGTGCTTCCTCCACGGTGACATTTTCCAATTGTTCACGCGTTTTGTCACGAAAGCTGCCGCCTGAAGCGGTTAAAATAATCTTTTCGATATGTTTGGACTGTTCTCCTTGCAAACATTGAAAAATCGCAGAGTGTTCGCTATCGACTGGCAAGAGAGCCACTTCATTCTTTTTAGCTGCTTCCGTTACAATATGGCCAGCAGTCACAAGCGTTTCCTTATTGGCTAAGGCAATCGTTTTTTTTGCTTCGATTGCCTTTAGCGTCGGAACGAGCCCGAGGCTCCCGACAACGGCGTTCACTACTATTGTTGCTTTCGGATGTGTTGCGACTTCGATTAATCCTTCTTCACCACAAACAATTTTCACTTTTCCCTTGTACTCGCTATGAAGGCGCATACGTGCGCTTTCATCGGCGACGGAAACAAGTTCTGGGGCAAATTCCTCAATAATTGCTCTTCCCACTTCGATATTTTTTCCAATCGCCATGGCGACAAGGCGAAACTCATCTGGGTGCGAACGAATCACATCTAATGTTTGCGTGCCGATTGAACCGCTTGCCCCTAATAAACTAATATATTTCACTACCTTCACTCCTAACTCCCTTACAACGCTACATTTATGAAAAAGTGTAAAATCGGTAAAATAAACAATAAACTGTCAAATCGGTCTAAAATGCCTCCATGTCCCGGCAAAATGTTTCCTGAATCTTTCACGCCGTAATGCCGCTTAAACGCCGATTCCACCAAATCTCCCATTTGTCCAAATATAGAAAGAATCGCTGTCATCACCAATAAAAGTGGAAAACTTGTAAAAAACCCGGTACATAGTTGGTAAACAGCGGCGACGATAAGGGCGCAAACAATTCCGCCAATCGATCCCTCCACCGTTTTGTTCGGGCTAATTTCCGGCCAAAGCTTTCGTTTTCCCCATGCCCGTCCGATAAAATACGCTCCTGTATCGGTCGCCCATATAATAAATAGCGCGTAAAACATATAGTATAGTCCGGTGAAACGGGTTTCCATGAAATAGTAAAAACCAAAACCAACATATAACGTTGACAGTAAAGCAAATCCAGCTTCGTCAAACGTAAATTGATTTTTCGTGATTACTGTATATGTAAGCAATAATAAAACAGCGATAAGAAGCACGTCCGTTTTTGTGACATGAAGTGCTGATAGCCAACCATCATACGGCTCTCGAGTGAGCAATGTCCACAAAAAAAGAAAGCTTATAATCCCTTCCATCGAAAAGGCACGAAGATGTTTCATGCGAAACAGTTCAAACAATCCAATCGTTGCTAATACGTATGTTACTATTATAAACGGAACTCCGCCAAAAATCACAACCGGTAAAAAAAGTGCGGCGGCGACGACTCCTGTAATGATTCGTTGTTTCATCTCTTTTAAACTCCTCCAAACCGACGACCCCGTTTTTGAAACTCGGCGATCGCCTCTAATAAATGTTGTTCAGTAAAGTCCGGCCAAAGTACATCAGTAAACCAAAACTCCGTGTACGCAAGCTGCCAGAGCATAAAATTGCTTAAACGAATTTCTCCGCTTGTACGAATGAGCAAGTCCGGATCCGCCAAATCTTTGGTCATTAAATATGAAGCGACAAGATCCTCATTGATATCTTCAGGAGATAAAAGGCCTTTCTCCACTTGTTTGGCAATCGACTGAATCGCGTACGTAATTTCAGCACGGCTTCCATAGTTTAAAGCAAAATTCAAAATTAACCCTGTATTTTGTTTCGTCTCGGCAATCGCTTGCTCCACAGCACGTCGTGTATGGTCAGGTAATTGCTCGCGATTACCGATCACGCGAACGTTGACATTTTCCTCGATTAATTCCGGTAGAAATGTCGTTAAAAACTGTTCGGGAAGTTTCATTAAATATTCGACTTCGCTTTTCGGCCTCTTCCAATTTTCTGTCGAAAATGCATATAAAGTAAGCACTTTAATTCCTAACTCGTTCGCAAAGCGAGTAATTTTTCGTACTACTTGCATTCCTTCATAATGTCCAGCTGCACGTGGCAGCGCTCGCTTTTTCGCCCACCGCCCATTGCCGTCCATTATGATCGCCACATGCTCCGGAATGGGGTGGCGCAATATTTCTTCTTTTGTATAGGATAGGGACAAAGGCGATTGTTTTTTATTTTTCCAAATTTTATCAAACATACTAGTCCTCCGCCTTTATGTATTTTACTACTAATGTATCATGAGGCTAGTGAAATCAGAAGTAACGATTTCTCGAAAATGAACAAATATACCTCATTTTGCTTCTCCATTATAACAAAAAAACCCTCCATCAACATAGAGGGTCTTTATTGTTTATAATTACACTTCCATAACTTCTTTTTCTTTCTCTTTTGTAATTGCCTCGATTTTCGCAATGTGTTCATCGGTAATTTTTTGGATATCATCGGTGTAACCGCGCAATTCATCTTCGGTAATTTCACCGTTTTTCTCGAGCTTTTTCAATTCATCATTCGCATCGCGACGAATATTGCGCACAGCAACTTTTGCTTCCTCGGAATATTTTTTTACAAGTTTCACAAGCTCACGACGACGCTCTTCTGTTAATGGAGGAATCGTAATACGAATGACAGAACCGTCGTTAGAAGGCGTTAAGCCTAAATCAGATGCTAAAATTGCTTTTTCGATGTCTTTCAAAATCGACTTGTCATAAGGTTGGATGACAAGTAAGCGCGCTTCTGGTACATTAATGCCTGCTAATTGATTCACTGGTGTAGGTACTCCGTAATAGTCAACAGTGACTTTCTCAAGCAATCCCGGATTTGCTCTTCCGGCACGAATCGTTGCTAATTCACGACTGAATGCTTGAACTGCTTTATCCATTTTTTCTTTTGCTGTTGTGAGCACTTGTTTCGCCATGATTATTTCCCCCTTACAATTGTTCCAATATTTTCACCGAGCACAGCTCGTTTAATATTGCCTTCTTCGGTAATCGAGAAAACAATGAGTGGAATGTTATTATCCATACATAAAGACGAAGCAGTCGAATCCATCACACCAAGCCCTTGTTTGATGACATCAAGGTAGGAAAGCTCATCGTATTTCACCGCGTTTTCATCAACTTTCGGGTCAGCGCTATATACACCATCAACGTTATTTTTTGCCATTAAAATAACATCTGCTTCAATTTCCGCTGCCCGCAGTGCAGCAGTCGTATCTGTCGAGAAATATGGATTTCCTGTTCCTGCCGCAAAAATCACAACGCGTTTTTTCTCGAGATGGCGAATCGCTCTTCTTCTTATGTATGGCTCGGCTACTTGGCGCATTTCAATTGATGTTTGCACACGCGTCTCGACGCCAAGATTTTCAAGGCTATCTTGAAGAGCAAGCGAATTCATGACCGTTGCGAGCATTCCCATATAGTCCGCCGTTGCCCGATCCATTCCCATCTCGCTTCCTGTTTTTCCGCGCCAAATGTTGCCCCCACCAACAACAACCGCTACTTCGACACCTAATTCCGCTACTTCTTTTACTTGTTTAGCGATTGATTGAATAATAGTGGGATTAATTCCAAACCCCTGTTCACCGGCTAACGCTTCGCCACTCAGTTTTAATACGATACGTTTATACTTCGGGTTGCTCATGTTAGACCTCCATGCAGCTAGTCTTTAAAAATAGGGAACACGCAGTGTGTTCCCTATTCGCTCCGGTCATTACTTTCTTACTTGGTTCATGACTTCTTCAGCGAAGTTGTCTTGACGTTTTTCAATTCCTTCGCCTACTTCGTAACGAACGAAGCTTTTTACAGTAGCACCGTTTGATTCAACAAATTGGCGAACTTTCATGTCTGGGTTCTTGACGAATGCTTGCTCTAACAAGCAAATATCTTCGTAAAATTTGTTTAAGCGGCCTTCAACCATTTTTGCCACGATGTTTTCTGGTTTTCCTTCGTTCAATGCTTGTTGCGTTAATACTTCGCGCTCGCGAGCAATTTCTTCTTGTGATACTTGGTCGCGAGACACGTATTTTGGATTTAATGCCGCAATATGCATTGCTACATCTTTAGCTACTTCTTCGTTTGTTGTTCCTTCTAATAATGTTAATACGCCGATGCGACCACCCATGTGCAAGTATGCACCAAACGCAGCATTGTCGCCTTTTTCAACAATTTCAAAGCGACGTAATGTTAACTTTTCACCAATTTTCGCAATTGCTGCATTAATATGGTCTTGAACTGTTGTTCCGTTATCCATTTTTTGCTGAAGCGCTTCTTCTAGCGTAGCTGGTTTATGTTTTAACAAGTGCGCAGCAAGCTCTTTTACAAGCGTTTTGAAGCCTTCGTTTTTCGCTACGAAATCCGTTTCCGAGTTAACTTCTAAAATAACCGCTGTGTTGCCGTCCACTTCAATTAATGTTGTTCCTTCCGCTGCAATGCGATCTGCTTTTTTCGCTGCTTTCGCGATTCCCTTTTCGCGGAGCCAGTCAATTGCTTTTTCCATATCGCCGTTTGTTTCTGTGAGCGCTTTTTTGCAATCCATCATGCCTGCGCCCGTTTTTTCACGTAATTCTTTAACCATTTGAGCTGTAATTGCCATGAATAAAATCCTCCTTTAGTCTTTGCATATATGTATGAACAAAATTCGCAAGGCAAATTTTGTTTTTCTCAGCCATCATTAGTATAGCCAAGAAAAAATGTTTTCTGTCTCAAAAAAAGGTGATAAAAGGCTTTCCCCTCTTATCACCTTTCCAAACATTACTCAGCGGCTACAACTGCTTCTTCGCCTTGTTTTGCTTCTAAAATCGCATCGGCAATTTTAGATGTAAGAAGTTTTACTGCACGAATCGCGTCGTCGTTCGCTGGAATGACGTAGTCGATTTCATCTGGATCGCAGTTTGTATCAACAATACCGATGACCGGAATGTTTAATTTACGCGCTTCTGCTACAGCGATGCGCTCTTTACGTGGGTCGATGACAAACAATGCATCCGGTAGTTGTTTCATTTCTTTAATGCCGCCTAAAAATTTCTCTAAGCGTTCTTGTTCTTTCTTTAAGCGGATGACTTCTTTTTTCGGCAATACATCAAATATGCCGTCTTCTTCCATTTTCTCAATTTCTTTTAAACGCTTAATGCGCTTTTGAATCGTTTCAAAGTTGGTTAACGTACCGCCTAACCAACGTTGGTTTACATAGAACATACCGGAACGTTCTGCTTCTTCTTTAACAGAATCTTGCGCTTGTTTTTTCGTACCAACGAACAAGATTTTTCCGCCGTTAGCTGCTAATTCTTTCACGAAGTTGTATGCTTCCTCGACTTTTTTTACTGTTTTTTGTAAGTCGATGATATAAATGCCGTTGCGCTCTGTGAAAATATATTTTTTCATTTTTGGGTTCCAACGGCGAGTTTGGTGCCCGAAGTGTACACCAGCTTCAAGCAATTGCTTCATAGAAATGACTGACATGCTTTTTCCTCCTACTTGTTTGGTTTTGATTCCTCCGCCCATTTCATCTTTAAGCAAGACTGACTCACTCGTCAGCACCTTTGCTTAAATCGATGAGCGTGTGTATTCACACCATGTAAAAATATATCACAACTAAAAGTGACAATCAAGCTATATTTGACTACCTTTGCCGAAATTTAAGCAACAGCTCAATTTCTGTTTTTCCTTTTTTTAAAATCTTCGCGATTTCTTCGATTGTTTTTCCATTTTTATGTAATTGTATCGCTCGCTCAGCGATGGATGAAGAAGAGCCAATCTCAACTTTGTCGGTGATGGCTTCGATGTTCGGAAGATGCGTTGGCCACTCTTGTTCCACCGGCGCTACCGTTTGCGATGATGAATGAGTGTTTGTCTTCGATGATGGTGTCGCCGTGTTGCTATGCGGCGGAAGACTTTGTTCCGGCTCCGAGCTAGGAGATTTCGATGATGATGTTATCACTTCATCAGCCGGCTGATTGACTGCTTCAGATAACGCATTAAGGAAACGGTCATTTTCTTCCTTCCATTCTACTAAATAGGCGGAAACGGTATGTTCGATGTCTTTGATTAGTTGCGTTTGCCGCTTTTCAACTTCTTTTACTTTTGACCATTGCAAATATAATAAAATGATCACTAAAAACGAAATGGCATGTAATATGAAACTAACGACTAATAAAAACGCTATCATTGAACCCCTCTATCCCTTGACATCAATGTTGTTTCCTTTGTACGGATGCATAGTTTCGCTTTCTTTTTCGCGACGAACGTTTGCACTTGAGCGCTTCTGCGTTACTTGCCGACGCATACGTTCGTCTTGTTTTTGCGTCTCTTGAGTGAGATGTGCTTGCACAAGCTGCGGCTGTTGCTGCAGTTCGTCTTGTATTTTTCCAACATCGTACATTCTTGGAAGTGCGATTTGTAACTCAACCAACTTTAAACTCACATTCATCACTTCCTTTACCGAAATACACAGGCAAGGTGTACCTAAGACGAATCAACTTGGACAGTCCTTCACCCTATTAACTTTTCCGACATATACTATGATAAAACAAGAACTGATGTTTCGTTCTTCTTTAAAAACTGCATAGGTAAGAAATAGCTCAGCCAAACTCTTGTTGAACGTAAAACCTACGAAGCCATTAAGAACAAAATATCAAAACACTAAACCGAATATCAGACATGCTTGATCATAGAGCGCATGTCTACGGAACTATATGCGCTGCCGTGAGAGGGGATACCTCCCCTGAACTTGAGCCATATCCGATGGAAAAATGCCCATCGGTCGAATCACCCAAGAACCTTGCTGTTATAGCTGTGGGAGTGTCAAGAAACTAAAAAGCTTGTTCAAGAATTTTTCGCAGCTTAAAAATAGCCTTTGAGTGAATTTGTGAAATTCTTGACGTCGAAAGCCCCATGATTTGTCCAATCTCTGTTAAGGTGAGCTCCTCTTTATAAAATAAGCTAATGACGAGTTGCTCTTTTTCGCTTAATTGTTGAATCACTTCAGCCAGCTTTTCATATAGTTCTTGTTTTAACACTATTTCCTCAGGGGAGAGCGCTTGTTCATCACGAATCGCTAACGAACTGTCTTCCTCTTCATTTTCGTTTGGTCGATCGTGAAGCGATAAAACGTTGGCAAAAAATCCTTCATTCACTACGCTATATACTTCTTCTTCGGTCATTCCTAATTCATCCGCCACTTCTTTGGCTGTAACGGTTCGCATATATCGTTGCTCTAGCTTTTCAATCGTTGCTTCAATTTTTTTGGCCTTTTCTCTTGTGCTGCGCGGAAGCCAATCTTCTTTTCTTAATCCGTCCAAAATGGCACCGCGAATACGAAACGAAGCGTAGGTATCGAATTTTAAATCGCGAGAAGGGTCAAATTTTTCGAGCGCGTCGTAAAGACCCATTAAACCAAAACTGATTAACTCTTGATGATTGATATTTTTCGGTAAAGACGCAATCATTCGTTGAACATGATAATGAACGAGTGGCATATATTTTTGTACAAGTTCATCGCCAGCTTGCGGATCGCGATGATATATCCAATTGTTCCAATGTTTCTGTTCTTCGCTCGCTGAGATGTTGGTCATTGTACCCCTCCTCGTTCGCTAGAAACCGACCGATCGTTTTACTGATTTTTGCCATCATTAGGATGATTCGTGATATGGCGAATATAGTCGGCTATTTTTTTCGCTTCGTCTTCCGTCAGCTCTTTCGTCAATGATTGTAATTCTTCTTCATTTAACATAAGGGGAGGCTCTGTTTGATCCTTTCGAATGTAAGCAATCATCCACCGAAAAACATATCCGCTGAAAAAGAAGATAATAAACGCCGTAATGCTTCGGATCACTGTTGTCATTACATTATTCGCGGAAAAAGAAAGGAGGAAGACGATGAGCAATCCGAATAATCCCAATAATAAATTCCACCAACTTGCCATTATATTTCCTTTACCCCTTGGCTGACTGTACGAATCAACAACAGCCCTGTTTTTGGATTAAATTCGATCGTTCGTCCGCTGTTTCCCCCAACATCTTCTGCGATAATCGGAATATGAAAGCGGTGCAATTGTTGTTTGACTGCTTCTACATTTCTCGGTCCAATTCTCATCATATCCGTATTCGCAGAGGTAGATTGAAACTGGAACATTTGCGCTCCCCCAGCCATTTTTGCCTTTAAGACTCCTTTTCTTCCGCCTGCTTGAACAACAAGATGAATCAACGCCTCTATCGCTGTGTCAGCATATTTAGCTACATTGATGTTTTCCGCACGCGCTAACGATGAATCAGGTAACATGACATGCGCTAACCCAGCCACTTCTTTCATATGATCAAAAATCACCACTCCGACACATGACCCTAATCCAGATGTTCGAATGACATTTGGGGCTTTGACAACATTCATATCAGCAATGCCGACTTTGACAACCTGAACAATTTCATTCATGAAGTTCCACACCTAACGCACGAAAAATAGGTGCGAACGAATCTGGATCAGGGAGTAAAAAGAAGTGCCCGTTAACGCTATCTTGTGGTTGTTGTTCTTCATGTAGAGCCGTATCAATGACAATGGCATAATCGCCAACACGCGACAACTCAATCAGCCCATATTGTAAAATAGCCCCAATCATATCAACCGTTAGCGCAGGTACAGACGGATATAGTTTCAAATGAGTAAAGTCCGCCAGCGCGGAAAGGTACGATCCGGCTAATATATTTCCTAACTCTTGGAATGCAGATACCCCTAATTCTGATTGCTGGCCTGTAAATGAAAATTGTGCGTCTCCCGTCATTTGTTGGATAAAACGCTCCGCTTGAGGCAAAGACAGAACGAAAAACATATTGCCCGGAGCGTCCCCTTCAATACGTAGAAAAACAGAAGCTACAACATGCTCGGCCCCGCCGACTAGTTCCATCACTTCATCGAAGGAAACAATTTGCACATTTGGAACCGTCATTTCGATTTTTTTGTTTAGTAATTGGGAAAGGGCTGTCGCCGCATTTCCCGCCCCGATGTTTCCGATTTCTTTTAAGATATCTATATGATCATCATTCAAGCCACTTAAGTACGGCATTTGTATCCCCGCCTAATTTGTTACGAGTGTTTTTCTAATACTTTTTCTAAATCAAGCAAAATGAGGAGTCTTTTGTCAATCTTTGCCACACCGTGAATATAGTCAACTTCTACCGCTTCAATTACTTCAGGAGTAGGCTCAATGCTATGTGCTGGAATGTCTAATACATCATTAGCCGCATCGACAATAAAACCGACTTCCACTTCGTCGACAGCAACAATAATGATGCGTGTCTGTTCAGAAAAAGGCGCTGCCTCGATTCCGAACCGCTCTCGTAAGTCGATAATAGGCGTCACTACTCCCCGTAAATTAATAACCCCTTTTACAAAATGAGGAGTGCGCGGAACGCGGGTAATGTGTTGCACTTTTTCGATGGAACGAACTTGCTGAACAGGAATGGCATACTCCTCATCTTTTAATTGAAACACGATGACTTTTAACTCTGCCTCTTGAACTTCCATCATTTTCGTTTTCTCCTTTCGGAAACAAGGTCGTCGTTTTGTCGTTTTATTTGATTAACGCATTACAATCAATGATTAGCGCTACTTGGCCGTCTCCTAAAATGGTTGCGCCAGAAATGGCGAACACAGATGTTAAGTAGTTTCCTAATGATTTTAATACGACTTCTTGCTGACCGATAAATGAGTCAACAACAAGACCTGCCATTTTTTCTCCTTTGCGAACGATAACAACAGATAACGTATCGCTTTCTTCTTTGGAAACAGGCACTTCAAAAATATCTCTTAAGAATAAAAGAGGGACAACTTTTCCACGGAAATCGATCACTTTTTGATTATGGGCATGTAAAATATCCTCTTTTTTAATCATAGCCGTTTCAATAATCGAAGATAGTGGAATCGCATATTTTTCATCTTGAATTTCAACAAGCATGACCGAAATGATCGACAACGTTAACGGCAATTGAATGGAAAAGATTGAGCCGACTCCTTCTTGAGAATCAATCGTTACTGAACCGCCGAGCGACTCAATCGTACTTTTCACAACATCCAGCCCGACCCCGCGCCCGGAAATATCAGAAATTTTATCAGCAGTAGAAAAGCCAGAAGCAAAAATAAGCTCATATACTTGTTTATCCGTTAGATTTGCTGCATTTTGTTTCGAGATAATTCCTTTATTGATCGCTTTTTGCAGTACTTTTTCACGGTTAATGCCAGCACCGTCGTCTTCGATTTCGATAAATACATGGTTACCGCTGTGATATGCCTTTAACTTTACCGTTCCTTCTTCAGGTTTGCCTTTGGCACGGCGCACATCCGGCGTTTCGATGCCGTGGTCTATCGCGTTGCGAAGCAAGTGAACGAGCGGATCACCAATTTCATCAATGACAGTGCGGTCTAATTCTGTTTCTGCTCCGATGATTTCTAAATGGATTTGTTTACCCAAGTCACGCGCCAATTGTCGCACCATTCTCGGAAAGCGATTAAAGACTGTTTCAACCGGCACCATTCGCATATTTAAAATAATGTTTTGCAGATCGCTTGAGATGCGCGACATTCGTTCTACTGTCTCATGAAGTTCTGGGTTATTTAATTCACGAGAAATTTGTTCTAACCGTCCTCTGTCGATGACGAGTTCCTCAAATAAGTTCATTAAAATATCGAGCCGTTCAATATTCACGCGAATCGTTTTATTCACTGCCGTCGTTTGTTTGTGCGTTGTGCTTGTTTCTTGTTCATGTTTTTTTCCCTTTTTTTCTTCCTTTTGCAATGTCGCGGCTACTTCCATTTTTTGTTGATGAACTTCCGACTCTGATATGTCGTGTTCGTTCGTTCCTTTTAGTTCATCTATATCAAATCGGGTCACAGTGACTTCTTCAAGCTCGGAAACTTTCATAACTCGTCGATACAGCTCGTCTTCTGATTCTTTTGAAACGACTGTGACAATAAACTCTTGGTCGAACTGTTCTTCTTCTAATAGCTCCGCAGGCGGATTTGATTTAATGACCTCTCCTACTTGATTCAATGTTTCAAATACCATAAACACACGCGCTGCTTTCAACAAGCAATCCGCACGCAATTTGACGCGAATCTCGTAGGTAAAAAATCCTTGCTCTTTTGATTGTTGCAACACATTGTACTCAAACTCTCCATACGTTTGTGTCAGCGTTGCATTAGAAGAATGCGTTGTTCGCTCAGTTTTCGTCGCAACTGGCGATTCCCCTTGTTCAATACGTTTTAATTGTTCGACAACCTCTTCTACATCTCGTTTGCCGTCCCCACCTTCAGCAATGGAGTTCACCATTGCCTCCAAATCATCAACGGCACGAAAGACGACGTCCAATATTTCCGGAGTAACGGTAATTTTATGGTTACGAATACCGTCTAATACATTTTCCATTTTATGGGTTAAGTTAGCCAAATCTTCAAACCCCATCGTTGCTGACATGCCTTTTAACGTATGCGCCGAGCGGAAAATTTCATTGACGATTGAAATATCGTCAGGACTTTTCTCCAACTCCAACAGTTGCTCATTAATCGTCTGCAAATGCTCTTTGCTTTCATCAACAAACACTTCTAAATATTGGCTCATATCCATGGCTTCTACACCCCTTGCCCGTCTACATATTTCATCATCGTTTCTGCGATTTTTTCTAAAGGAGTAACGTGATCAACGATATTCGCGGCAATCGCCGCTTTTGGCATTCCGAATACGACCGCTGTTTCCTCTGATTCCGCAATCGCCTTTGTATTTCCGCTTTCTTTTAGCTTCCTTAACCCCGCTGTTCCATCGGATCCCATTCCTGTCATAATGACCGCAATTTTTTCATAGTCTGATAGATCGCTGACCGATTCGAATAACACATCGACAGATGGACGATGCCCATTTCGCGGTAGCGATTGTTCCACCCGGGCTACAAGCGCCTCTCCGGAGCGAGCGACTAGCAAATGGAATCCCCCTGGCGCAATGTAAGCCGTGCCATTTTGTAATACTTCCCCATCTTCTGCCTCTTTTACATGAATGCGAGAGAGGGAATCGAGGCGCTGCGCTAACGATTTCGTAAATCCCTTTGGCATATGTTGAACAATAACGATGGGAGCGGCTATATGTTTTGGCAGTTGTGTTAACACTTGTTGCAGGGCACGCGGTCCCCCCGTCGATGTACCGATACAAACAATTTTTTTCTGACGTGCAGTTGAAGAAATCGGTCGCGACGGCTTTAGTTCTATTTTACTATATGACTGAAGAAGCGGACTAGTTGTTGTTTCTATGCGCGCCTGCTTTTCCATCGTGCGCAAGTTCGCGCGGCTGGCCAAAATAACTTTATGAATGAGTTCTTCTTTTACCTTGTGCAAATCAAGCGAAATCGTTCCGGACGGCTTCGTGACAAAATCAATCGCTCCGTACTGCATCGCTAAAATTGTGTTTTCCGCTCCCTCTTTCGTCGTGCTCGACAACATCACCACCGGAAGCGGATGCTCGTGCATGATTTGTTTTAACGCCTCTAATCCGTTCATCACCGGCATCTCGACATCTAATGTGACAACATCTGGCCTCAGAGACGAAATTTTTTCGAGAGCATCTTTGCCGTTTCGTGCCGTTCCAATCACCTTGATTTGCGGGTGTTCAGATAAAAAATCGGTAATAACTTTTCGCATAAAGGCAGAGTCATCAACAACTAATACATGAATGGTTTTCATGAGTCCCTACCTTTCTAACAAGAATTTCCTAATTCTAGTAAAAAAGTTGGATGAACGAGAGAGCAATTCTTCATCCGCCGTCCGGTTCGCTAAATATCGGTCTGTAAGCCGGAACATCGCACGGCTTACTTTTGTTGTCGGATCAAAAAGTACAAATGGAGTTTGTTTCGTTACCGCCCTTAGTACAGCGCGGTCTTCCGGCAAAACACCGAGTTTTGTTACCTCTTTTCCAAGAAAATGTTTCATAGCATTGGTTAACCTTTGCAGCGTTTCCCGACCTTCTTGATCGGTGAGTGCTCGGTTAACAACTAAATAAAAAGGAATGTTTTTGTCTAGCATATGAATATATTTCATTGCGGCATAAGCGTCGGTAATAGCTGTTGGCTCTGGTGTCGTAATCACAAAAATTTCATGGACAGATCTTAGCAATTGCAGCCGGTCTTCGGAAATCCCAGCCCCCATATCAAAAATAAAGTAGTCATATTGGGCGGAAACGGATTGCAATTCGTTTAGAAAATAATGAACTTTTTCCTCATCCATCGTAAAAATTTTCGTTAATCCTGTTCCACCAGCGATAAATGATAGGTTTTCTGGTCCTTTTTTGATAAGATCGTGAATCGAAAGGTGCTGATGAAACAAATCGATTATCGTTGTGTGGGACGGTTGACCTAGTAAAATATCAATATTTGCCATACCGATATCCATGTCAAACAACAATACGTTAAAGCCTTGTTTGGATAGACTAAGAGAAAAATTTAAGGAAAAATTCGATTTCCCGACACCGCCTTTTCCGCTCATGACCGCAATGGCTTTTGTTTCTTTTTTTTGATTCATCTGACTTAATCGCAACCGTAAACTTTCTGCTTGATCTCTCATCTTCGCTCGACCCCAAACAATATATTCGCCACCATTTCTGGGGATGCCTCAATAATGTCATCAGGAACATTTTGACCATTCGTCAAATACGCCGCACCAATTTTCGAATCGACCATTAATCGAAGCATCGCCCCATAATGGCTTGTTTCATCCAATTTCGTGAAAATGAATCGATCGATGTGAATAGCAGCAAACTGTTCGTATATCGCTTTCATATCGATCCATTTTGCCGTTAAAGCGAGGACAAGGAACGTTTCCATTTCTTCATTAAAATCAATGATTTTCTGTAGATCGTTCACATATTGTGGGTTACGAAAATTTCGTCCGGCTGTATCGATAAAGACGATGTCATAGTGTTCTAGCTTTTTCTTAGCCTCCTGAAAATCTTCCATATTATAACAAACTTCCAGTGGCACATCTAAAATTTTGGCATATGTTTTTAATTGATCAATCGCGGCAATCCGATACGTATCCGTTGTCATAAATGCGACTTTTTTTCGATGCTTTAAGACACATTCAGCCGCCATTTTCGCCAATGTTGTCGTTTTGCCTACTCCCGTCGGTCCGACGACATTTACGTATTTCTTATTAAACGAAATTCCGCCAAAAGCAAGTCCTTCTAACTGTTTTCCTACTACTTCCTTTGCCCACATGAACAATTGCTCTTTAGTAGCATTGGCATGGTGCAAATACCAGCGCTCTAACAGATGTGCCATAATGTCTTGACGCAGATCGCTTGAAACTTCTTGCTCCACAAGCAAGTCGTTTAGTTCATTTAGCGGTTGAGGATATTGGGCAAACTCGGTTGTCACATTGGTAGACAGCTGCTTGATCATTGTCTTTAATTCATGTAACTCATGCAACAATGCCGCATCTTCCAGCGGCTTTTTTTCCTCTACCAAAGAGGTGAACGAGCGAGAGGCATCCCTTTTCTCCGCCGCCGCCGAACGTGCTGGTTTTGGGTCAACAGCTGCGATGACTTCAATATTTTTTTTTGTAAACAGCCCGAAAAAACCGCCTTTATGGACGACTTTCGAATTTAAAATGACCGCGTCACTTCCTAATTCGGCACGAATCATTTTCATGGCTTCCGGCATGGAAGGCGCAACAAACTTTTTCACTTTCATTCAATATCCACCATCCCAACGCTTTGAACTTCAACGTTTGCCTCTAGTTCGTTATAGGATAATACAGGAACATTCGGAAAATATCTCTCCGTTAATTGGCGAACATACATCCGAACAGCAGGCGAACAAAGTAAAATCGGCGTCTGATTTTGAAGCGAATGTTGTTCAAGCTGAGATGCCACCGCTTCTATAATTGCTTGTGATACAGACGGATCTAATGATAAGTAATTTCCGTGTTCTGTCTGATGAACTCCCTCCGCAATCGCTTTTTCCACTTTTCCAGACAACGTAATGACTCGTAACGGTTCCCCCGCTACAACATATTGACTTGTGATTTGTCGCGCTAATGCTTGACGTACATATTCTGTCAATACATCGGTATCGCTCGTCATTCGGGCAAAATCGGCTAATGTCTCGAAAATGACCGGCAAATTGCGAATGGATACTTTTTCTTTTAATAATTTGGCTAGCACCTTTTGAACGTCACCAATCGAAAGCGGGGTTGGTGTGACTTCTTCGACTAATATCGGATACGACTCTTTCAGATGGTCAACTAATTGTTTTGTTTCTTGTCGTCCTAACAGCTCATGGGCATGCGCCTTCAGTACTTCCGTAATATGCGTCGAGACAACCGATGGCGGATCGACAACGGTATAGCCCAACATTTCTGCTTGTTCCTTCATGTCCTCCGAAATCCATTTTGCCGGCAGCCCAAACGCCGGTTCAACAGTATCAATTCCCTCGATCGAATCATCTTCTACGCCGGGACTCATCGCCAAATAATGGTCAAGCAGCAGTTCTCCTCGTGCCACTTCGTCCCCTTTAATTTTGAGACGATATTCGTTTGGCTGCAGCTGAATATTGTCGCGAATTCGAACAACGGGGATCACTAAGCCTAGCTCTAATGCTAATTGCCGGCGAATCATAACAATGCGATCGAGCAAATCACCGCCTTGATTCGCATCAGCAAGTGGAATCAGCGCGTATCCAAATTCAAACTCAATCGGATCAACACTTAATAGGTTGACAACACTTTCCGGACTTTTCATTTGATCCATCTCTGCTTCTTCTTGCTCTTCTACAGACATCTCTTCTTCTTTCATCGGCTTAGCAGAGAAATGATATCCCCCAAGCGCAAGCAATCCAGCAATCGGAATCGTTAATACATCATTAATCGGCGTCAACAATCCTAATAGAAAAATAGTGCCTGCTGTCACATAAAGCATTTTTGGAAACGCAAAAAGCTGCCTCATAATATCAGCACCAAGGTTGCTATCTGATGCTGCGCGGGTCACAACAATACCAGTCGCAGTTGAAATAAGCAACGCCGGAATTTGGCTGACAATGCCGTCCCCAACGGTCAATAACGTATACCGTTGCGCCGCTTCAGCGACATCAAGCCCTTGCTGAACAACCCCAACGACCATTCCAAACAGCATATTAATCACAACGATGATAATGCCGGCAATAGCGTCTCCTTTTACGAATTTGCTTGCACCGTCCATTGCTCCATAAAAATCGGCTTCCTGCGCCACTTTTTCGCGGCGTTCACGCGCTTGTTGCTCTGAAATCATCCCTGCGTTCAAATCAGCATCAATGCTCATTTGTTTTCCCGGCATCGCATCTAATGTAAAACGTGCCGCTACTTCCGATACGCGCTCTGCCCCTTTCGTAATGACGACAAATTGAATGATAATTAAAATTAAGAAAACAACGAAGCCGACAACGACGTTTCCACCAACTACGAATGTGCCAAATGTTTCGACGACACCGCCAGCTTCCCCTTTACTTAAAATCGAGCGCGTGGTTGACACGTTAAGCCCTAAGCGAAACAACGTCAGCAACAGCAATAAAGAAGGAAAAATCGAAAATTGTAACGGTTCACGCATATTCATGGAAGTAAGGAGAACTAAAAGCGCAAGAGAAATATTGATAATAATGAGAACGCTAAGCAGCCACGACGGCAGCGGAATAATCAACATCGCTACAATTAATACAACCATCAATAATACCGATAAATCTCTTGCTGGCATGAAATTTCTCTCCTTGAATGTTCTACTAAACTTTTCGTTTTAGACGATATACGTACGCTAAAATTTCAGCAACCGCCTTGAAAAATTGCTCTGGTATCATATCGCCAATCTCTGTCTGATGATAGAGCGCTTGAGCAAGCGGACGATTTTCCACGGTGACGACATCATGCTCTTTTGCTAGTTGTTTAATCTTTAACGCTATATAGTCAACACCTTTTGCCACTACAACCGGCGCGTCCATCTTTCCGTCTTCGTACTTCAGTGCGATCGCATAGTGCGTAGGGTTGGTGATGACGACATCCGCTTTCGGCACTTCTTGCATCATTCGCTTCATCGCCATTTCCCGTTGTTTTTGCTTAATTTTTGATTTGATTAGGGGATCGCCTTCTGTTTTCTTATACTCATCTTTAATGTCTTGCTTGGACATGCGGATATTTTTTTCAAAATCAAAACGTTGATATAAATAATCGAAAAAAGCAAGGAACAATAAAGCAGCGGAAGCATAAAGCCCCATTTTCACCGCTAAACTAGCTAACGAGCTTAATGTCGTATCAAGCGATTGCGTTGTTAACGATAAAATATGATCAAGCTCAAACCATAAAACAGAAAAGGTGACGACTCCAATAACCGTTATTTTCAAAATCGACTTTAATAATTCTACGATGGATCGCAACGATACAATTCGTTTGAATCCTTGAATCGGATCGAGTTTGCTTAACTTTATTTGCAGCGGTTCTGTCGTAAACAAGAAGCCCACTTGTAAAAAGTTAGCAAAAAATGCCCCGGCGATGGCTGCGCAAAAAATCGGTGCAATCGTTCCTGCGATGTCTTTGAGGATGCGGATAAACACCGCATGAACGGAATCGATGGTTATGTCGGTAAACATATATTGTTCCAACGACTGACGCAATAGACGTAAAAATACATCTTTGTACAAATGACCAGAAAATAGTAGAACGATAAAGACAACAAGCAACACAACAGCGGTATTGACATCGGCACTTTTGGCGACTTGTCCTTTTTCGCGCACTTCTTGGCGTTTTCGCGGCGTCGCTTTCTCTGTCTTTTCTCCGGCAAAAAACTGCAAATCCAGGCGCAATCTATTCATTTATTTGCCCCCTAGCAAACTCATAAACTCCCGCATCGATACAAACATCGTTTCAAACAAATGCTGGACAGCGACAAACATGGTTGTCATCGTCACCATTAACAAGATAAAGGTAACAACAATTTTCACCGGCAATCCCACGACAAAAATATTTAATTGCGGTACTGTTCTTGCAACAATTCCTAAAGCTACATCGACTAAAAATAAGCAACCAACAATCGGTACCGACATTTGGAAGGCGATCACAAACATTTGACTAAATGCTTTAATGACATACTCAATGGCATGTCCTTGATCAAACAAAGCCCAACGATGAAGCGGGATGAATCGGTAACTATAAAATACTCCATCTAATAGCACGTGATGCCCGTTCACCGCCAACAACAACAATAAAGCAAAGGTATAAAAATACTGTCCCATTAACGGACTTTGGGCACCTGTTTGCGGGTCGATGACGTTCGCAATCGCAAATCCCATCTGAAAATCGATGAGTCCACCGACGATTTGAATCGCTGAAACAATCATGTACGCAAACAATCCAATGCAAAGGCCGACAAGCACCTCTTTAATTACAAGTAGTACATACGTCTCATCAAGAGCAATTTGTTCTTTTGGAATCGTAAAAAACATAATCCAACTGATAAAGAACGATAATCCGATTTTATGAGCAGCGGGAATCGTTCGGTACGAAAATAGCGGCAATGTGGCAAAAAAGGAAGCCACTCGAGCAAATACTAATAAAAACGCTGAGAAATTTGAAAACAGCTGTTCCATCTTTCATCAGCCTATAAATCTCGTTAAATTATTAAAAATATCATACGCGTACGAAACCATTCTAGAAAGCATCCACGGTCCAAAAAAAACAAGACCAAGTAAAACAGCGACAATTTTCGGCACAAATGCGAGCGTTTGCTCTTGAATTTGCGTCGTCGCTTGAAAAATGCTAATAATCAACCCTACGGCAAGGGCTAGTAACAGCAGCGGACCACAAACGATTAAAGTCGTATATACGCCGCGTTCCGCCATATGAATCACGAAATCAGCACTCACGTATGTCACCTACTTTATTGAAAACTTTCAAGCAATGATTTCACAACTAAATACCAGCCATCTACAAGCACAAACAGTAAAATTTTAAATGGCAGCGAAATCATTACCGGCGGAAGCATCATCATTCCCATGGACATCAGCACGCTTGCCACCACCATATCGATGACGAGAAACGGAATGAAAATCATAAATCCCATTTGAAATGCTGTCTTAATTTCGCTAATCGCAAACGCAGGAACAAGTGCCGTCAACGGAATATCTTTCACGCTTTTCGGTTTTTCGATGCCGCTGTATGATAAAAATAAGGCTAAATCTTTTTGACGAGTCTGCTTGCTCATAAACTCTTTAATCGGCACCGAAGCGCGTTCATACGCTTGCTCTAGATTAATTTTTTCAGAAAACAGCGGCTGAAGCGCTTGGTCATTAATCTCCTTAAACGTAGGGGCCATAATGAAAAACGTTAAAAATAGAGCCAGACCGATTAATACTTGGTTTGGAGGCATTTGCTGTGTTCCAAGCGACGTACGAACAAACGACAACACAATAATAATGCGTGTAAAGCAAGTCATCATAATTAAAATGCCTGGTGCGATAGATAATACCGTCAATAACAGCAACAATTTTACAGACATTGAGACATGTTCAGGAGCAACTTGGTTAAAAAATTGCATAAATTCACTCATCAGACGCTGTTCCCTTCTGTTCAATCTGCTTTAACAATTCATTGCGTTTGTTCGATAGCTCCTGCATTTGCTTCGCAAAGATGTCGCGAAACGGGATTTCCTCGCTGGCAGTCTCTTTCCTCTGCGTAAAGGGCGCTCGCAAAGAGGAAATCCAGCGATTCGGCTCCAACATTTGTTGCAGCTTTTCGTTATGCATAGATAAGATTTCATTGATTTCTTCCTCATCGTCAATTTCCCGCAACAGTTGAATCGACTCCCCGACTCCGATGACCAAAATGCGGTTTCCCACTTTCAATAGCTGTACAGATCGGTTCGTACCAACACTCGTACCGCCAAGGTGTTCAATAATTCCGCGCTTTCCTGAAAGCAAACGTCCACGCTGATTCATAAACCGCAACAAGCCATAAATCAATAGAAGAACGAAGGCGGTCGCACCAATGAGTTTCACGATATCCCAAACCGAAAAAGAAGGGGCCGCCTGCACCGCCGAAGAATGGGAGTCACTTTTCGTTGCGGTCGACTGATCTTGACATGTGTCTGGATGTTGTAAACACTCTTTCACAGTAGGAGATTGCTCCGCAAAAACAGGAAACCCTGTTTGCGAAGCAATAAACATCACGATACATAAAAACAAAGAAATGATTCGCAAACGAAACAAACTTGTTCCACCTCTTATTGTTTATCCAAGTGTTTTGTTAATGGCCTCAAGAACACGATCAGCTTGGAATGGCTTAACGATAAAGTCTTTTGCTCCCGCTTGAATGGCGTCAATTACCATCGCTTGCTGCCCCATTGCTGAACACATAATGATTTTGGCGTTGCTATCAAACTTTTTAATTTCTTTCAATGCTGTAATGCCGTCCATCTCCGGCATCGTAATATCCATCGTAACTAAATCGGGACGCGTTTCTTTATACTTTTCTACTGCTTGCAAGCCATCAGCTGCTTCCGCCACAACTTCATGCCCGTTTTTCGTTAAAATGTCCTTGATCATCATTCGCATAAATGCTGCATCATCCACGATTAGTATTCTTGCCATTTGCAACAAACCTCCTAAACAACTATTTTAATTTTTTCAAGCGGTCACTTTGACTAATAATATCGGTGACGCGGACACCGAAATTTTCGTCAATGACCACAACTTCTCCTTTTGCAATTAGCTTGTTATTGACTAATATATCGACTGGCTCTCCAGCTAGCTTATCTAGTTCGATAATCGAGCCTGACGACAAATTTAAAATATCTTGGACAGAGCGTCTCGTGCGACCTAGCTCTACCGTTACTTGTAATGGAATATCAAGGAGCATCGTCAAGTTTTTCGCCTCGGTCTCAGCTAAGGAAACAGGTTCGAAGCTTGCAAAATCAACCGGTTGAACGTGATGCTGCCCCATTCCTACATGCGTTCCAAAATGATTTGGTCCTTGCGGCTGTTGATACGCTGCCTGATAAGGTGCATCCCCTCCGTGGGAAACATATGGTGCTGCTGTCGGTTGCGGTTCATGAACAAGGTGAACTTTGTCACCTGCTGATACAGCTGTTTCATGATGAGAGCTTTCCAAAAGAGAAGCCTCTTCTTTTCCTGCGTTACTCTGTCCTCCATCCATTGTATCGGAAGAAGATTCATTTGCACTAGATGAACCTAATAAATTTTGCACAAGCTCTTTTGCAAAATCGACCGGCAACAGCTGCATAATATTAGAATCAATCAAGTCACCAATTTTTAAGTGAAACGAAACTTTCACAAATATATCTTCATCTGGCAAATATTCGAGTCCTTCTCCTTCCTTGATATCCAGCAAATGAATGCTTGGGGGAGAAATATCGACTCTTTTTCCAAAAACCGTTGACATCGAAGTAGCTGCTGAGCCCATCATTTGATTCATCGCTTCTTGCACGGCGCTCAGTTGAATTTCCCCTAATAACTCGGCCGGATTTTTTCCGTCTCCACCTAGCATTAGATCAGCAATAATTGCAGCATCTTCTTGTTTAATGACAAGCAAGTTGGTGCCTAAAAACCCCTCTGTGTAGTTCACTTGGATTGCGACATATGGAAACGGAAATTCATCGACAACGTTTTTTCGCTGGATGATTGATACATTTGGTGTTGTAATTTCCACTTTTTGATTTAATAACATCGACAGCGCTGTTGCTGAGCTTCCAAATGAAATATTACCAATTTCTCCTAAAGTATCTTGCTCGAGCGTAGACAGCACATCATCAACGGATGGGGTGTCATCAAAATCACTCTCTCCACGCAACAACGCATCAATTTCTTCTTGGGATAACATATCATCACTCATCATCGTTGTCTTCTCCCCCCTTGAGCTTGTCTAAAATTTGTACAGCCAGTCGTTTGTTCATTTTTCCCGGCTGACCTACAAATTTAGGAATGTCACCAATTTTCACAATAAGTGGTTGTTGAATCGATTGGTCAAGTTGAATGACATCACCGACATCAAGCTGTAGAAATTCCTGAATCGTAATCGTTGCTGTACCGAGTTCCGCGATAATCGGCAGTTTGGCTAGCTTGATTCGTTTTTCTAGCGCTTCTGTTTCCTCTGGCGCCCGCTCCTTTTTCTGCGTCTGCATCCAATAATGAACGGAAAGTCTCGGTATAATCGGTTCAAGTACGACATGTGGGATACAAATATTAATCATTCCGCTTGTTTCGGCAATTTGTGTATTTAACGAAATGACAACAACGGTATCATTCGGTGAAACCATCTGTAAAAACTGCGGATTCACCTCAAATTCAGCTAAAATCGGGTCGATCTCCGCAATCGATTCCCATGCATCGCGCAAATTATGAAACGCCTTTTCAAATAAATTGGACATAATCCGCATTTCAATTTCCGTTAAATTGTCCACTTTATTAAAGCTTGATCCCCGTCCGCCCATCACGCGATCCAACATCGCATAAGCGACATTTGGGTTCACTTCCATTAAAATATGTCCATCGAGCGGTGGAACTTCAAATACATTCAAAACAGTCATTTTCGGGATCGAGCGAATAAATTCTTCATACGGAATTTGATCGGCCGTTGCTACTGATATTTGTACATATGTTCGTAACTGCGCCGAGAAAAAAGTTGTTAATAATCTTGCAAAGTTTTCATGGATGCGCGTTAAACTGCGGATTTGATCTTTTGAAAAGCGGAGCGCCCGCTTGAAATCATAAACTTTCACTCGCTTATCTTCTTCTTCCTTCATTAACTCCTCGGCGCTCATTTCCCCGGTTGACAGCGCAGCTAATAGCGCGTCAATTTCACTTTGGGATAATACTTCACCCGTCATATGTTTCACCCCCTAGCTTTGCAGGTTATTGGAGGATGAAGGAGGTAATATAGACTTGCTCCACTTTTCCTTCTTGCATCACTTGATTAATTTGCTGTTTGAGGCGATTTTCAAGATTAATCATTCCTTGTTTTCCTTTAAAATCTTGCGGCTTCATTTCCGACAATTCTTCAATAATAATATTTTTAATTTGGAAATCGCGCTTTTCCGCCTCCGCTTTTGCATCTTCACTATTCGTTTGAATTTTAAAAGACACTTTTATAAAACTGCCATCTACTAAATTGGTCATAATTTCTGGAATGTCAACAGAGCTTTCCACAATTTCGTCCGCACTTGGCTTTTTATTCTCTTCATGACCGGTTAATTTCATGACAACAAATAAGGCGACAGCACCAATAAGCGCGATGACAACTAATACCATGATCATTGTTTTAACTAGTCTATTCATGTTCCAGTCCCCCTAAGCCATCGGGCAAGCGTAGTACCGAAATTTGCCGATAGAAGTCTGTAATCAGATCGATGACCTCTTGAACAGACTCTTGCACAACAAATTTTTTTCCATTTGTTAATGTAATCGTTGTATCAGGAAATGCTTCTACTTGTTCTATGTAAATCGCATTCAATGTAAATGTTTTTCCATTGAGTCGCGTTACTGTAATCATCTATGTATAAGGGACTAGGCGGCACCTAGCCCCCTCCCTCCTTTATTATTTCTTCAAGTTGACAAGCTCTTGTAAAATTTCATCTGATGTTGTAATAATCCGCGTATTCGCCTGGAATCCGCGTTGAGCGACAATCATTTCCGTAAACTCTTCGGCAAGGTCAACGTTGGACATTTCAAGAGCACCAGATTTAATGGTTCCGATTCCAGATGCCCCTGGGAAGTTTAAAATTGGTGTACCAGAGTTCGTTGTATCTTTAAATAGGTTGCCACCTACTTTTTCTAACCCGCCATTATTAGGAAATTTAGCCAACACAAGTTGTCCTGCCCATCTTAAAGTTCCAAATTGATCTACGTATGTGATCGTACCGTCCGAACCAATGCTTATACTTTGAGCATCTGTTGGGATCTTAATTGGTTTGTATTGTACATTAGTCGTCGTTTTATTAAATGAAGAACCGGTAGGGACGGTGATATTAACATTCCCGTTTGTAATGGTTGGCGGATTATTTTTGAAATCAAAAGAAACATTTTCTACATCTTTTGGCGTAGGACCTAAAGTTGTAGTTATTAATGGATTTGTAGCATCTGTAGTATCTACATCATAATCACCTTGCTCATATGCGGCAAATCCAACAACATATAACCCATCACTTGTTACTAAATACCCATCTTTATCTAAATAAAAGTTTCCAGCTCTTGTAAAAAAAGGCTGACTAGAAAATGGTTTAGTACTATCATTTGTTGTTGTAACTTGGAAAAAGCCATCACCGGAAATAGCTAAATCTAACACCCGACCTGTTGTTTGGGTACTGCCTGGAGTATGAATCGTATCGATGGCAGCCAATTGTGCCCCTAATCCAACCTGACGTGGGTTTGTTCCACCGCGCCCTTGGCTTGGGGCACTTGCTCCAGAAATTGTTTGATTAAATAAATCTTGAAATATCACACGCCCTTTTTTAAATCCATACGTATTAACGTTGGCGATGTTGTTTCCAATAACGTCTAATTTCACTTGGAAGTTTTTCATTCCGCTAATTCCAGAATACATAGAACGAAGCATGTTGATCCCTCTCCCTTTTTCCTATATTTTCTTAGCGTATCTCTTCCGTCGGAGCTTCTACCTTGATAATTTGCTTGCCGGAGATCATCTTTCCGTCTTCCAACTCTAAAAAGATTTCGTTGTTTTTCTGCAACACGGATTTTACAATACCGCTTGTTGGAGTGTCTGATGTATCTGTTTCTTCGCTATCTTCTTCCCAGTACACTTTTTTGCCAATCATTTCACTATAACGCAATATGGCATTTTCATTTTGCAATTGAATAAATTGCTCCAGCTCTGTTGCCATATTGGTGATTTGTTCCAACGTAGAGAAATTCGCCATTTGCGCAATAAACTCTTTGTCTTCCATCGGATTTAACGGATCTTGGTTTTGCAACTGCACAAGTAAAATCTTTAAAAAATCGTCTTTTCCAAGAATTTGGTTTCCTGTCTGACGCTCTGGTGGTTTATAGTTGCTTAATAATAAGCTTGAGTCAATCGTATTTGCCATGTTCGAACGCTCCCTATACTTCGAAGTTGACTAATTCGTTCGTTAACGAATCTTGGAAATGAAGGTCGCTTTCCTGTTTTAGTTGTTGGCGTTGTTCGCGCTGTTGTTGCTCATCACGGCTGCCGCGCTGTTCTCCAAACGGCTGCTCGTAAGTTGGCATTGGCTCATGGGTAAACACATCAAATTTTTCAATTGTAATATGTTGTGCTGGAATCACATGACGAATTTGCTGAATGTTTGCTTCAATAAGCTCCTTTGCTGAAGTACTTGAAGCGATTATTTTGGCCATCAGTTCACCATTTTCTTGAACAAGCTTAACTGTTAACGTACCTAAATGTTCGGGGTGCAACCGAATCACCAGCTGCGATTGTCCGTTCCCTAACTGCGTGAATTTCCCCGATTTTATAATTTCTGTTAGTTGTTGAACGAACTGCTGATTCATACTTTCCTTTGATGCCGTTTCATGTAAAGAAATGACCGGCATTTTTTCTTGTGGAAACACCATTGAATTGAACCCGTTCACAAAAAGTTGAGGCGCTGCTTCGTCATGTGCTTGCTTGTGTATTGGAATTTCCACAGTTTGCATCAATGAATGGTTTGTTAAAGCTGCTGGAATCTTATCGGATTGAACAGGCATGGCGTGTGTTAAGACAAATGGCCGATTTACGTGATTATCGCTACTCATGAGCGGAATTCCGCTACGATTCACAAACGTTGTGAAAAGAGTATTTGTTTCTTGTGTCTGGCGTTTCTTTAACATTGTTAAGAGCGGCCCTACATCAAGTGCTTCATTGTTCCCGTCATCGTTTCGCTGAAACATTGCCGGTAAATCAAGATGTTGTACCATTGTTTCAGCTGTTTCAGCTCCATCACGCTGAAGCAATGCCATAAATTCTGTAACTATTTGTTCTATTTCTGACGTTCCGCGTTGTTCTATCAATTGTTGAACCGAAGATGGATCTGTCTCGAGCCGCTCACGAATGGCTTGTGCTATATCATTCGGCAACAATTGAAGAAGGAAGCTCAGCCACTCAATACTTGCTATGTCATTATTAGATACATCATTATCCATTTTTGAATGAGATACTGACTTCTCTTCTACAGGCGATGATAGCTGCCCGTTTTTAACATTAGAGTTATTGAGCTGTTCTGCCATTAACAACTGCTGAAATACATTCATTCCTTCATGCTTTTGTTCCGCCGTTTTTGCTGTTTGTTTAATTTGACTAGTTACATTTTTCATAGGTACTTGATCATAAACCCCAATTTTCATCGCTTCACCCCCCTTCATTCAGATGTGCTCGCTTCCGCTCGTTTTGTCAGTAGCGCTGTATATTTTGCTGCGTTGGCAGGAGTCATTTTTTCGAGAATGGCCGCTGCTTTGTCACTGCTTAAAGACGATAAAATGTTAATCGCATCTCCGTCAGACATTTCAGAGATAATCGCAGCGGCGTTTTTAGGAGACATCGTTTCATACATTTTCGAAATATCTTGAACGGTCTGCTTTGCTTCATTTGATGACGATTGCGCCTCTTCTTCTTGCTTTGCTGATAGTTCGGCGTTTAGCCGCTCGATTTCTTGCTTTAATGAGTCGATTTGCTTTTGCTTATTTTCTGCTTCTTTTTCTAACTCTTTAATCTTCATCTTTTGTTCTTCGATAGTCGCTTTTTGTTCAACAATGTTTTTTTTCAATACTTGTTCTGAAGTCGTTTTAGTTTCGCCGACAAGTTGTGAAACGCCCGGTACTTTCGCTCCGTACTTTTTCGCTACGTCGAATACATTGACCCCTGCAATCGTTGTAATGACAAGTGTTAAAGCGATAGCAAACAATAGTGGAATGACAATCACAAACAAAAACCATTGAAGTTTATTCACTTTTTCTTCCTTTTCAATTTCTTGGTCTTTCATCATCTCACCTAATTTCTACGATTGGCAAATTGTTGTATAGAAATTTCGTCCATCCATTTATTTTCGTTTGCGCGTATCGTCTGTAACACTGTTTGCACATGTTTTTCTTTCATCTTTTCATATTTCTTGACTTCGATATTTAATTCTGCTAACTTCGCTTGTTTTGCTTGCATTTGCTCCCGCGCTTGGATCACAAGATGTTGATAATGGTGAATCGTTCGTTCCAGATTCGTCATAAATTGCTGAAAATAGCGAATGTCTTGAATTGATAATCCCAATTGCAATTTTTGTTTATGGATCCGTTCATAATCTTCTTTTTGTTTTAAGCATCGATAGAGTTTTTCCGCAACTTCTTCAAACCTCTTCAGCGCTTCATTGTACTCGCTGATCGCCGTCTCTTTTTCCTTTTCTTTCATTGCTAGCACTTTATCAAATTTAAATGCATATACCATGATCGATTCACCCTGAATGTACGAGATTCATTAACATGTCAATGCTTTCGTCTTTCGTAAACTTGTCGTGTATATCTTGTTTTAAAAAAGAAATGATTTTCGGATAGTAGCGAATCGCTTCATCAATTTCTTTGGAAGAACCTCGTTTGTACGCCCCTATATTAATTAAGTCTTCCGAATTAATATAAGTGGAAAGGAGATGGCGCAGTTTTTCTGCCGCCGCCTTATGCTCCGGCGTGATAATGTGGTTCATCACGCGACTAATGCTTTTTAACACATTAATCGCTGGATACTGCCCTTGATTGGCTAAATTTCGTTCGAGCACAAAATGTCCGTCTAAAATGCCGCGGACAGTATCGGCGATAGGTTCGTTCATATCATCGCCATCTACTAGCACCGTATAAAAAGCGGTAATCGTCCCATGTTCGTTTGTTCCTGTACGCTCTAACAATTTTGGCAATATCGCAAATACGGATGGCGTATATCCTTTGGTTGTCGGCGGTTCACCGATGGCTAATCCGACTTCCCGCTGTGCCATCGCTACGCGAGTAACGGAATCCATCATGAACATGACGTTCATGCCTTTGTCGCGAAAATATTCCGCAATCGCAGTAGCAGTGTATGCGCCTTTAATCCGCATAAGGGCCGGTTGATCAGAAGTAGCGACAACGACGACAGAGCGGGCGAGCCCCTCTGGCCCAAGATCACGTTCAATGAATTCGCGAACTTCACGGCCGCGTTCACCGATAAGGGCAATGACATTGATATCGGCGTTCGTATTGCGGGCAATCATCCCCATTAATGTGCTTTTTCCCACACCAGAGCCAGCAAATATACCAACGCGTTGCCCTTTTCCTACAGTTAGTAAACTATCAATCAGGCGAACACCGACTTCGATCGGTTCTGTAATCGGCGGCCTTGCAAGTGGGTTGGGCGGCTCTTGCTCGATCGAAATGGCGTGTAATCCTTTAGGTAACACGCCCCCATTCAACGGTTTCCCGAGCGAATCAAGCACTTGGCCGATTAACTCCGCCCCTACTTTGATCTCAAGCGGTTTCCCGGTGGCTTCGACAATGCAGCCCGGCGAGATGTCTTGAACCGTTGAAAAAGGCATAAGAAGGACGTTTTGTTCACGAAATCCGACTACTTCAGCGGCAATTTTCTGCTTGTGTTTCCCGCTGCCGACATGAATGTAACAAACGTCACCAACCGAGCTTTCCGGGCCTTTTGATTCAATCATTAAACCAATCACTCTCGTTACTTTTCCAAACCGTTTGTATGAATCGATCGTTTCAATTTCTTGAAGAAGGGTTTGCCAGTTCAAACAGTTATTCCTCCCCGAGCCGTTCGAGCAGTTTTTCTTTTATTTTCTGTAATTGAGTGTCGACGCTGGCGTCAATTCGCCCGAATGGTGTCTCGATCATACATCCATTTTCTTCTAATTGTTCATCAGGATAAATAAACATATCAACTTCTTGGTTAAAAATAGATCTCAACTCGTCTTTTTGTTGCACGACCATTTCATAATAAAGCGGGTGCACATAAATTTTCACTTCCGATTGATCGCGGACTTCTTTGATCGCGCGTTTTACAAGGGACAGAAAATGGACGTCATTTTCAGCGAACTTTTCGCCGATGATTCGTTCAGCTACCTTTAATCCAATGAGAAGAATCGTTTCGTCAGCAGCTTCAACTTGCTTGTAAAACTGCTCATTCGCGGCTTCAACAACGCGCTGTGCTTCATGGATGAGCTCACGATAATGATTCAGCGCCTCTTCCTTTCCTTGGGCGAATCCCGATTTATATCCTTCTTCTTTCGCCATGTCAATAAGCTGTTGTTTTTCGATATTCCAATTTTCTCGTTCTTGAAACAGTTGCTGCTTAACGGATTCGTAATAGTGCTCCGCCTCTTGTTTAATGAATTGGGCTTCGCGTTCTGCTTGTTCTATCGTCATTTGGGCATAAGTATGTTCGCTCATATCAACAGTTGCTGACAAATCATGTTGTTTCAAAAAATAGTTTTTAATTTCAATGAGTTTTTTGCGACTATGATCGGTTTTCGTAAACGGAGCTTTAATCACATTAGACAATAATATCATCTCCTCCACCGCGTGCAACAACGATTTCGCCCGCTTCTTCGAGGCGACGAATCACTGACACAATACGTGATTGTGCTTCCTCCACATCGCGCAGACGAACCGGTCCCATAAACTCCATTTCTTCTTTGAACGTTTCGGCCATGCGTGTCGACATGTTGCGAAAGACAACTTCTTTGACCTCGTCGCTCGATACTTTCAGTGCCAGCATTAAATCGTTGTTGTCTACTTCGCGAATGACACGTTGAATCGCGCGATTGTCAAGAGTAACGATATCTTCGAATACAAACATCCGCTTTTTAATTTCTTCAGCCAATTCCGGATCTTGAATTTCAAGTGCATCAAGAATCGTTCGTTCCGTGCTGCGGTCAACGCCGTTTAGCACTTCAACGACCGCCTCAATACCGCCCGTTTGCGTATAATCTTGTACAAAGGTCGCTGATAGCTTGCGTTCTAAAATTTGTTCGACCTCGTTAATGATTTCCGGAGATGTACTATCCATTAATGCGATTCTTCGCGCAATATCAGCCTGCATTTCTTGAGGCAATGCCGATAAAATTTGTCCGGCTTGCGTCGGTTCGAGATAAGATAGTACAAGAGCAATTGTTTGTGGGTGCTCATTCTGAATAAAGTTTAATATTTGCGCTGGGTCAGCTTTGCGAGCAAAATCAAATGGTCTCACCATCAACGCAGATGTTAAACGGTTAATAATGTTCATCGCTTTGTCCGAGCCAAGCGCTTTTTCCAATACTTCTTTTGCGTAAGCAATTCCACCTTGCGAAATGTAATCTTGCGCTAATGCGATTTGATGAAATTCCTCTAACACTTCCTCTTTTTCCTGAGCTTCCACTTGACGAACGTTCGAAATCTCTAATGTTAGTTTTTCAATTTCTTCTTCCGATAAGTGCTTATAAACAGAAGCGGATACGTCTGGCCCAAGAGAAATGAGGAGTATGGCAGCTTTTTGCCTTCCCGTTAATTCGCTTTTTTTCTTTGCCATTCTTCATTCCCCCTAGTCTTCCGCCAACCAAGCTCTTAGTAGCTTTGCAAATTCATCCGGCTTTTCTTTTGCTAGTTTTTCAAGCTGCTTGCGGCGCAGTGTTGACTCTGTTTCTCGTTCTTGATGAATATCTGGAATTTCAGGAACAACTGGCTGTTCAATTAATTCATCCAGCTCTTCTTCATCATCTTGTTTACGCTTGCGCCATAGGAAAAAGACAATCAGACCGATTAAAATTGCAGCAACAATTCCACCGGCAATATATGCCCATGTTGGAATCGCCGATTTTGGCTCAGTAAATTTCATTTTTCCGTTAAATGGCTGAACAGAAACGACAATTCGGTTTTGAATGTCCGCATCGGTTAATTGTTGTCCGTTGTCCTTGGAAATCGATGTACGGACAATCGTTCCCAAGATTTTTTGAATATCATCGACCGTTTGTTGTGGCAGAGAGTTTGGATCTTTCGGATTTGGTGGTTCCACCATGACTTGAATTCCTAAATCGCGAACTTTATACGGGCTTTCGACAATATGTTTTTTTATTCTGTTAACTTCGTTATTAATTGTTTCTTCTGTTCGCTCATAATCTCCGTTTGTATCGCCCGTTGTTGTTTGATAGCTTGGAACTTCGTTTTCTCCTGTACCAGCTACTCCTCCCGGTTGCGCTCCTTTTCCTGAATAAGTTTCTTTAATCCGTTGAACGCTAACAGCAATACCTTGTTTATTTTGTTCATCTACAGGAGTCACCAAGTTTTCTTCGCGATTTTCTTGAGTAAAATCGACATCTGCAGTAACAGATACAACCACTTTATCCTGTCCCATCATCGTGCCAAGCATTTGCTGGACTTGACGTTGAATGTCCCGCTCGATTTGCTTCTTCACTTCTTGTTGCGTAGCAAACGCCGTACCTGTCGATAAATTTTTGTCATTATTTTTTAAGTCGAAATACTCAAAATATTGATTCATAATGACGATATTATCAGTAGGAAGGTTCGGAACGCTTTTGGACACGAGATGATATAATGCCTTAATTTGTTCATCGCTAAATTGATAGCCTGGTTTTGTTTTTAACACGACCGAAGCCGATGCTTCTCCCTGATCGTCTGAAACAAATACGCTCTGCTGTGGAAGGCTAATCATGACTTTCGCGTCTTCCACTCCATCAATGCTTTTGATTAAATTGGCAAGTTCTGTTTGCATTGCTTCTAGTTTTACGACGTTAAACTCATTGTCCGTCATACCGAAACTAGCATTTTTCCCAAAAAAGGAATAATCAATGCTGCCGCTGTTCGGGATTCCTTCCGCTGCTAGCTCGACTTTTAATGTATCAGCCATTTTTTCCGGCACTTTAATCGTCGTACCGTTATCGGTAACCTGTGACTCGACACCGCGTTGGTCAAGCGTCGCTTTAATTTGCCCTGTTTCCTGCGGCGTTAAGTTGCTGTATAGCGGCACGAAGTTCGGTCTTGTTGCCCAAAATGACGTAACAGCAACAAGAAGAAGAAACAATAGAATACCGCTAATAGCAATTATTTTTTGCTTTTTTGTACGCCCTTTCCAGAAAGACGTAAATCGATGTATCCAGTCTTTTAATCTATCGTTCATAGTATTCCCCCGATTACTGCGAGATGAGCATGTTCATTAGTATGTATAAGTATGTATTAGACCTGCATTCTCATCATTTCTTGGTACGCTTCGATAACCTTATTGCGAACTTCTAATGCAAGCTGCAAAGAGATGCTCGCTTTTTGCGAAGCGATCATTACTTGATGTAAGTCGACATTTTCACCGTTGACAAGTTTTTGTGTTAATTCGTCCGATTTTACTTGTTCGTCGTTTACCTTATTGATCGCATCTTTTAAAAATTGGGAAAACGCCTTTTGCGCCTCTGATGATTTTGTGGTTGGAAGCATTTCCGTATTAGAAACTGCTGGAACCCATCCTTGGTTAACTCCTTGAATCATTACTCATTCTCCTTTATTTTCCGATTTCTAATGCTTTCATCAACATTCCTTTTGTCGCGTTAAAAACAGTCACATTCGCTTCATAAGACCGGGTCGCACTTATTAAATCGACCATTTCTTTCAACGGGTCAACGTTTGGTAGCTGCACATATCCGTCCCGGTTCGCATCCGGATGAGTTGGATCGTAAACGAGTTTAAAAGGTGTTTCATCCTCAACAATTTTTGTCACTTTGACACCGCTACCGACGGAAGAACGGCTGTTCATTGCCGCCTGCAAGTATGTAGAAAAACCTTCTTCTTTTGGTTCCATGACAACTAATTTCCGCCGGTACGGCTCCCATTGTCCATTGACGAACCGAGCCCGCGTCGTATCTACATTCGCCATGTTTGAGGAGATGACGTCCATGCGCAATCGCTGTGCCGTCAGTGCCGAAGCGGTCGCATTTAAGCCTTCAAACATCGATTACTTCCCTCCTTTAATAACAGTTTTTAACGTATTGAATTTTCCGTTCAACTGCTCAATTAATGCATTGTAATAAATTTGATTTTCTGCCAAATCCGACATTTCTTTATCAATATCGACATTATTTCCATTATGATTGTATACTACATCGTTTCTTGTCGCCACAAAAAAATTGCCAGTTGCATCATGCTGAAACTCAAAGTGTTTTGGGTTTGTACGCTTCGCTTTCAACGAAGTAAGCGCGCGATCCAGCTCCGTTTTAAACCGAACCTCCTTTGCTTTGTAATTCGGTGTGTCGACATTTGCGATATTATTCGCAATCACTTTTTCTCTCAACGACGCATAATCAAGTCCTTGTTCAAGCATCGTAATCGTCTTGGAAAATAATTTCAAACAAAATCCCCTCTTTTTTCCTATTTTTCGACAATAGCTCTATTTCCCATTTTATAAGAATGTAAAAACAATGTATAGCCGGAATATTGTACTATTTTTCCATACAAAAAATAACAAAAAAGTAAAGGTAATCGCTTAACATTGAGGGGCAACATTCTTTGGGCGTCACAGTAAGAGAATGTTTTCTGCAAAAAGTAAAGCAAGGAGATGTAGTTGTAGTCTATCCCTTTTCTTTCGCAAGAAAAGCATAAGCGCCCTTTCCGGATGAGACAGTATTTTTGTGATCTGGGAGAGCTAGCTAAATCTTTTAGCCGTCTAAAGTTCTTGCTTTCATAAAAATAAAAAAGAGCATTCATCGAACGGAATGCTCTTTTTTCATTTTAGTGTGATTTTAATTTCTCAAGCTCTGTTAAAAACTTATCATTTAGCACTTTAATGTACGTTCCTTTCATACCAAGAGAACGCGATTCAATGACACCCGCACTTTCAAGTTTACGAAGGGCATTTACGATAACCGAACGTGTAATGCCAACGCGGTCAGCAATTTTACTTGCGACAAGTAATCCTTCCGTGCCGTCCAGCTCTTCAAAAATATGTTCAATAGCCTCAAGTTCACTGTATGATAGTGAGCTAATTGCCATTTGTACAACAGCTTTGCTTCTCGCTTCTTCTTCAATTTCTTCCGCTTTTTCACGCAAAATTTCCATGCCGACAACAGTAGCACCGTATTCCGCTAAAATTAAATCATCGTCGTTAAACTCACGATCGAGTCTCGATAAAATTAATGTTCCAAGCCGTTCGCCACCGCCGTTAATCGGCACGATTGTCGTTAACCCTGTTTTAAATAAATCGCGGTTTTCAACCGGGAACGCTGTATATTCACTATTAATATCAAGGTTAGGTGAAGTTTCAGTGATATTAAATAAGCTTTTCGTGTACTCCTCAGGAAATTGACGATCCTCTAACATTTTTTTCATTCGTTCATTTTCAATGGACTGCTTAATCGCAAAACCAAGCAATTTTCCGCGGCGACTGACAACAAACACATTCGCTTCAATCACTTGGCAAAGTGTTTCTGCCATTTCTTTAAAGTTAACTGGTTTTCCCGCTGCTTTTTGCAGCATCGCATTAATCGTTCTTGTTTTCTGCAATAAATTCATGATTTATCTCCTCCTATTCTCATCACTACAAAATAAATTCACTTAAATCTTTGTTTTTGACAATGCTGCCGAGCTTTTGTTCGACATATTGCGGTGTAATCACGACTTTTTCAAGCGTAATATCCGGGGCTTCAAATAGTAAATCTTCCAGTAATTTTTCCATGATCGTATGAAGGCGTCTCGCCCCGATATTATCCGTCGCTTGATTCACCTCAAAAGCCACTTCAGCAATCTTATGAATAGCATCGTCAGAAAATTCAAGATTTATACCTTCTGTAGCAAGAAGCGCTGTATATTGTTTAATGAGCGCATTATTAGGCTCCACTAGTATTCTTACGAAATCATCGACAGAAAGTTTCGCTAATTCGACACGAATCGGAAAACGCCCTTGCAACTCTGGAATTAAATCGGACGGTTTGGCTATGTGAAAGGCACCAGCAGCGATAAATAAAATATGATCTGTTTTGACAGGACCGTATTTGGTCATAACAGTCGATCCTTCCACAATCGGTAAAATATCGCGCTGTACTCCTTCACGGGACACGTCGGCGGAAGAAGCATTTTGCCCTCTTTGTGCGATTTTGTCAATTTCATCGATGAAAATGATTCCAGATTGTTCAGCAAGTCGTACTGCTTCTTGGGTTACTTCGTCCATGTCAATTAATTTTTGCGCTTCTTCGTTTGTTAGCACTTTGCGCGCTTCACTTACTTTCAGCTTGCGTTTTTTGCGCCGCTTCGGCATGAGGCTGCTTAATGCATCTTGCATGTTCATGCCCATCTGCTCGATGCCCGCCCCTTGCAAAAAGTCGAACAACGTTGCTTGCTGCTCTTCGACTTCAATCGTGACAAGCTCGTCTTCCAATTCTCCGTTTGCAAGTTGCAGCGCGACTTGTCTTCTTTTTTGTTCGATATACTGCTCATCTTGCGTATGTGCCGTATCTTGTTGTGCCGTTTGACCGCCTCCGAATAATAGTTCGAGCGGATTTTTCATCGTTTGTTTTTGTTTCCCCGGCACCAAAAGTTCCACAAGCCGTTTGTTCGCTTGCTGTTCAGCGCGGTCTTTTACTTCATTCATTTTCCGTTCTTTCACTAACCGAACAGATGTTTCAACAAGGTCACGCACCATTGATTCAACGTCACGACCAACATAACCAACTTCGGTAAACTTCGTTGCTTCTACTTTAATAAATGGTGCCCCGACAAGTTTGGCCAACCTTCTTGCGATTTCTGTCTTCCCTACCCCTGTTGGACCGATCATTAAGATGTTTTTCGGCACAACTTCATCGCGCAATTTTTCATCAAGCAAGCTGCGGCGATAGCGGTTTCGCAAAGCGATTGCAACCGCTTTTTTCGCTTCTTTCTGACCGACGATAAATTGGTCAAGCTTCTCGACAATTTGCCGTGGTGTTAAGTTTTCGTTCATCTCTCTCCCTCCTCCCTTTCTTACAATTCCTCGACAATAATATGGTCGTTTGTATACACACAAATATTAGCAGCAATTTCTAAAGCCGCTTTAGCAATTTCTTTCGCTGATAGCTGTTCTCCTGCATATTGCTTCAGTGCACGTCCTGCCGCTAGCGCATAATTCCCGCCAGAACCAATTGCTAAAATGCCATCGTCCGGTTCAATTACTTCCCCTGTTCCCGATACTAACAATAAATGGCTTTCATCCATCACAATTAGCATCGCTTCCAACCGCCGCAACACTTTATCGCTGCGCCATTCCTTCGCCAGCTCGACCGCCGCACGCGGCAAGTTCCCGTTGAATTCTTCTAATTTCCCTTCAAACATCTCAAATAACGTAAACGCATCAGCAACAGATCCAGCAAAACCGGCTAATACTTTTCCCTGAAATAGCCTTCTTACTTTTTTTGCTGTATGCTTCATGACGACAGCATTTCCGAACGTGACTTGACCGTCACCAGCCATTGCGCATCTCCCGTTATGACGGATCGCAAAAATCGTCGTGGCATGGAACTGTTCCATTCGTTATCTTCCTCCTTCCCGACTAGCGGCAGTCATTATGCCCGCGGGTGTGTATGCAAATAAATATGGCGCAAGCGATCTTTTGTGACATGAGTATATACTTGTGTTGACGAAAGGTGCGCGTGTCCCAACAATTCTTGAACAGTACGCATATCTGCGCCTTCATTCAGCAAATGTGTAGCAAACGTATGCCTTAGGACGTGCGGGCTTATTTTTTGCATAATCGCCGCTTTCTTGACCATCTCGTTTAAAATATGACGTACCCCTCGAGGTGTTAATGGGTTCCCGCGAGCATTCACAAACAAATAGTTATGAGCGGTTTTCCCCTTTTGCAAAAGCTCACGCCGCCCGTTTTGAACGTATCGTTCTAACGCTTCTTTAGCAAAGCGTCCAAACGGAACATAGCGCTGTTTATTTCCTTTACCATGAATTAACATCGTTGAAACAGAAAAATCAATATCGGAAAGTTGAATGTGACAACATTCACTAACACGAATACCTGTGGCGTAAAGAAGCTCGATCAGCGCTTGGTTGCGTTGTCCGAGTGCTGTATTTACATCATTGACATGAAACAAGCTTTCTAATTCCTGCTCGTATAAAAAACTAGGAATTTTTTGTTCTTTTTTCGGTAACGCTGCCAACGCAAACGGATTTTCCGCCACTTTTTTTTCTCGCAATAAAAACTTATAAAAGCTTCGCAAGCTAGATATTTTACGCGAAATGGAGCGACTTGATTGTTGCTCATGATGTAGATTCGTCAAATAAAGACGGACATCGCTATACGTGACTTCCTCTAAACGCTCAATCGCCTGCTCGTTCATAAAGGCAAAAAATTGTTCAATATCGCGTTTGTAACACACAATAGTATATTCTGAATAATTTTTTTCAATTTGTAAATATTCTATGAACAAATTTAACGCAATTTTCAAATTTTCCATTCTCAACACCTCACAAGGGCTATTAAATATTAACATACATTCAACAGCCCTTGCAATGAATTTCTATCAATTTTTTACAAAATTCTGAATTGTGTCCAATGCTCGTTGTGCGTATCGTTCATTACGCTGCTTTTTATCTTTAATCGTCTCCTCAAGTGGCGCAAATAAGCCAAAATTCGCATTCATTGGCTGAAAATGATTCGGGTTGGCGGTCGTAATGTAATGCGCCATGCTACCAATGGCTGTTTCTGGTGGAAAGACAATCAACTCTTGTCCTAATACGAGCCGTGCCGCGTTGATGCCAGCCACTAATCCTGATGCCGCTGATTCTACATATCCTTCAACCCCAGTCATTTGCCCAGCAAAAAATAAATCATCTCGCTCTTTATATTGATACGTTGGCCGTAGCAATTTTGGAGAGTTAATAAAAGTATTGCGATGCATCACACCGTAGCGAACGATTTCCGCGTTTTCTAGTCCCGGAATGAGACGGATGACTTCTTTTTGCGGTCCCCATTTTAAATGAGTTTGAAATCCAACAATGTTGTAAAGAGTGCCTGCTGCATCATCTTGGCGGAGCTGGACGACAGCAAACGGGCGCTTTCCTGTACGCGGGTCTTCAAGCCCCACCGGCTTCATCGGACCAAATAACAATGTCTTTTTCCCGCGCTTAGCCATTACTTCAATCGGCATGCACCCTTCAAAATAAATCTCTTTTTCAAACTCTTTCAATGGGACCGTTTCCGCGGAAATAAGGGCTTCGTAAAAGCGGTCAAACTCCTCTTCTGTCATCGGGCAGTTCAAATAGGCCGCTTCCCCTTTATCATAGCGTGATTTGATATACACTTTATCCATGTTAATGCTTTCTTTTTCCACAATCGGAGCAGCAGCATCGTAAAAGTATAAATACTCTTCACCTGTCAGTGCTTTCAATCGATCGGATAACGCTTTGGACGTTAATGGTCCCGTTGCGATAATCGTCGGCCCAGAAGGGATTTCCGTCACTTCTTCGTGAATCACTGTGACATTTGGATGGTTTTTTACTAAATCTGTGACCCGTGCTGCAAATTCATGGCGATCAACTGCAAGCGCGCCACCCGCAGGGACGGAACATTCATCCGCTGCTTTGATAATCACGGAGTTCAGGCGGCGCATTTCTTCCTTTAATACACCAACAGCGTTCGTTAATGAATTAGCACGCAATGAATTGCTACAAACAAGCTCAGCAAATTTATCGGTATGATGGGCAGGAGTTTGCTTCATGGGACGCATTTCATAAAGTCGTACGTTGACGTTGCGACTAGCGAGCTGCCATGCGGCTTCACTTCCCGCTAGACCTGCGCCAATGACGTTGACAGTTGGTTGATTCATTGTTTTTCCTCCTTGCTATCTCGTATAAAAGCGGTGAGGATTAGCATCCCTCACCGTTTTCTATGATTGTGGCTTCTCTTCATAATCACACTCGATACATTGCACTTGCATACCCTTTTTTAATTTTTTCTCGACTAACAAGCTTCCGCATTTCGGACAAGGACGTGCAAGCGGTTTATCCCACGACACGAAGTCACAGTCTGGGAAGCGGTCGCACCCGTAAAATACTCGCTTTTTCTTGCTGCTTCGTTCCACAATGTTTCCTTTATGGCATTTCGGGCATTTTACCCCGATTTCTTTTACGATCGGTTTTGTATGACGGCATTCCGGAAAATTAGAGCAAGCGACAAACTTGCCAAACCGTCCCATTTTATACACCATTGGGCTACCACATACTTCGCACTCCATTCCGGCAGGCTCATCTTTAATCTCGACTTCTTTCATTTCCTTTTCCGCAATTTGTAAGCGTTTTTCAAATTCACGATAAAACTCATCGACGACTTTTACCCACTCAATTTTACCTTCTTCGATTTCATCTAAGCTCTTTTCCATTTTCGCCGTAAATTCAACATCTAAAATTTCCGGGAAAAACTCTAATATGAGCTCTAAGACAATTTCCCCCAATTCAGTCGGTACAAAGCGCTTATTTTCAAGAACCACATAGTTTCGTTTTTGAATCGTATCAAGCGTTGGTGCATAGGTCGATGGACGACCGATTCCAAGCTCTTCTAGCGTTTTCACTAATCGAGCTTCCGTATAACGAGGAGGCGGCTGCGTAAAATGCTGCCTCTGTTCGATATCTTTACTAATAACCGTTTCTCCCTCTTGCAAGTCCGGGAGCAACCGGTCTTGTTCATCTGTTTGGTCGTCAGTTCCTTCTACATATACTTTCATAAATCCCGGAAATTTAACTTTTGAGCCACTCGCCCGAAACAATACCCCTTCATTTTCGACTTCTACGCTCATCGTGTCAAGAAGCGCTGGAGCCATTTGGCTTGCAACAAATCGCTCCCAAATGAGCTTATACAAGCGAAATTGGTCCCGACTTAAATACGGTTTGACCGAATTCGGATCGCGAAACGTCGACGTCGGTCGAATCGCTTCATGAGCGTCTTGAGCGTTCGCGCTTTTCTTTTCTTTCCGCTTTTCTTGCGCGACAAATTCTTTCCCGAATGTCGCTTCAATATACGAAAGCGCCTCTTGCTGTGCCGTTTCTGACACCCGTGTAGAGTCGGTACGCATATATGTAATTAAACCGACTGTTCCTTCGCTGCCAAGGTCAATCCCTTCGTATAGTTGCTGAGCAAGCATCATCGTCTTCTTTGTACGAAAATTAAGCTTACGGGCTGCTTCTTGCTGGAGCGAAGACGTCGTAAACGGCGGCACTGGATTTCGTTTCCGTTCCTTTTTCGTTACCGATTTGACAGTGAAACGATTTCCATTGATGCGCTGTAAAATTTTCTTGACTTCCTCCTCATTTTTTAAGTCAAGCTTTTGTCCATCCACTCCGTAAAATAAAGCGGTAAACGTTTCATTTCCTTTGACGAATTCCGCTTGAATCGTCCAATATTCCTCAGGCTGAAATTCTTTAATTTCTTTCTCACGGTCAATGATCAGGCGCAAAGCGACAGACTGCACGCGACCGGCGCTTAATCCCTTTTTTACTTTCTTCCAAAGAAGCGGGCTAATATTGTAGCCTACGAGTCTGTCAAGCACACGGCGCGCTTGCTGAGCATCAACTAAATGCATATTAATGGCGCGCGGATGCTGGAACGATTCCTTAATGGCATCTTTCGTAATCTCGTTAAATACAACACGGCAATCGGAATGAATATCAAGCTCCAGCATATGTGCTAAGTGCCAAGCGATCGCTTCTCCTTCGCGGTCCGGGTCGGCAGCTAGAAACACTTTTTTTGCTTTTTTTGCCGCTGTTTTTAACTCTTTAATAACCGGCCCTTTGCCGCGAATCGTAATATATTTTGGTTCGTAGTCATTATTTATATCAACGCCCATCTGGCTTTTTGGCAAATCGCGAACATGTCCCATTGACGCTTTCACTTTATATTTTTTTCCTAAATATCGTTCAATCGTTTTTGCTTTCGCTGGTGATTCAACGATGACTAGATAGTCTGACATAACTTTTCCTCCCTTAAGAGGTAAATTTAAAATCTTCATTATTATTAATGATTCTTATGACATTTGTCAAACAAGATATGAATATTTCTCTTTTTTATTTCGGAAAAAGGTAGAAAAACTCTTCGATAATGTCTGCCGCAGAACGAACTAATTTTGCCCCTTGCTGGATCAAGAAGTTCGTTCCTTTCGATTGCTCTATCAAAATAGAACCAGGAACAGCAAACACTTCTCTGCCCTGTTCTAACGCTAGTGCAGCAGTAATTAATGAACCGCTTCTTTCCTTTGCTTGAATGACAACAGTTCCAAGCGATAAACCGCTAATAATGCGATTTCGCAATGGAAAGTGCCATTTTTGTGGCTTTGTATGCGGAGGATATTCAGAAAGGATCAGATGATCTCGCATGAGCTGTTCCGCTAACTTTCGATTTTGTTGCGGATATATATGCTGAAATCCTCCAGCAGTCACAGCAATCGTTTTTCCGCCACATTCGATCGTCATTTCGTGCGCTGCAGCGTCAATTCCTACGGCAAGGCCGCTGACAATGAGCCACCCGTTAGAAATAAGCGGTGGCAGTAACAGGCGTAATGATTCAATTCCTTCACTCGTCGGCTTTCTCGTCCCGACGATGCTGATCATTTTGAAACTTGAGAGCCATTCGATATTCCCTCTTGCATACAACACCCATGGTGGTTCAAAAATATGTTTCAAAAGCGGTGGATAGCAGCGATCGAAAATGGTGATCGCATGAATATTTTTGTCCCTATATGTTTTTATCATACTTTGAATGGCAAGGGAATGTAAATCTTGGAAAAGAAGAGAACATTGTTCGGGGGAAATCGACAACAGCTGAGTAAAATCGGAATATGAGAAGGAAAAAATCGAGGAAAGCGACGGATCGACTTCAAGGAAACGAGCAATCGTTTTCCAGTTGACGCCGCGACAATGATGAAGATGAATCAGGCGTTCTCGAACAGATGAATACATCAAATCTTCCTTTCTCCATGTCGAATTTTAGATAAAATTTTTCAAAGAAAACTGTCCCGCACGGAGCGCCAATGCGGGACGATGATGATTAATGCGTTTTACATTTTTCGTAAAGCCCTTGTTCTTTGAGGACAGAAATTAATGTTTCGCCGATAACAGCAGGAGTTTCTGCTACTTTAATGCCGCATTCATTCATTTTCTTAATTTTTTCTGCCGCCGTTCCTTTGCCGCCAGAGATGATTGCACCGGCATGTCCCATTCTCTTACCCGGAGGTGCAGTTTGACCACCGATAAAGCCGACAACTGGTTTTTTCATGTTTGCTTTTACCCATTCGGCTGCTTCTTCTTCCGCCGTACCGCCGATTTCTCCAATCATGATTACTGCATATGTCTCTTCATCTTCGTTAAATGCTTTTAAAACATCAATAAAGTTCGTACCGTTGACAGGGTCCCCGCCGATACCGACCGCTGTAGATTGACCAATTCCGGCTTGTGTTAATTGATGGACCGCTTCGTATGTTAACGTGCCGGAGCGAGAAACGATACCGACATGACCTTTTTTATGAATGTAACCAGGCATGATACCGATTTTGCATTCTTCTGGTGTAATCACACCTGGGCAGTTTGGACCGATGAGACGCGTTTTTTTGCCTTCCATATAACGTTTCACTTTGACCATGTCAAGGACTGGAATGCCTTCGGTAATGCAAACAACGAGATCTAATTCAGCATCAACCGCTTCCATAATCGCATCTGCGGCAAATGGGGCTGGGACGTAAATAACAGACGCGTTCGCTCCTGTCGCCTTCACCGCTTCTTCAACCGTGTTAAATACAGGAACACCTTCAATTTCCGTCCCGCCTTTACCAGGTGAGGTTCCGCCTACAATTTTTGTACCGTATTCAAGCATTTGCTTCGTATGGAATAATCCTTGTGAACCTGTAATTCCTTGAACGATGACTTTTGTATCTTTGTTAATAAAAACGCTCACAGTTCTCCCTCGCCTTCTTAACGTACTAGCTCGACAATTTTTTGTGCACCGTCCGCCATTGACTCAGCAGCGGTAATATTTAATCCAGACTTTTCTAAAATCTTTTTACCTAATTCGACGTTCGTTCCTTCTAAACGAACAACAAGCGGAAGCTCTAAGCCGACTTGTTTTGTCGCTTCTACAATTCCGTTCGCAATGACATCACATTTCATAATGCCGCCGAAAATATTGACGAAAATGCCTTTTACTTTCGCATCGGAAAGAATGATTTTAAACGCTTCCGTGACTTTTTCCGCGGTCGCGCTGCCGCCGACATCTAAGAAGTTGGCTGGTTCGCCGCCGTAGTATTTGATAATGTCCATCGTTGCCATCGCAAGACCAGCACCGTTGACCATGCAGCCGATATTGCCGTCAAGCGCGATATAGTTCAAATCGTATTTCGACGCTTCAATTTCTTTTGGATCTTCTTCATCTAAGTCGCGATATTCAAGCAATTCTTTATGGCGATATAAAGCGTTAGAGTCGAAGTTTAATTTTGCATCAAGCGCCATCACTTTGCCGTCGCCAGTGACAACAAGCGGGTTAATTTCCGCGATGGAGCAGTCTTTTTCGACAAATACTTGATAAAGTCCCAACATAAATTTCACGGCTTGGTTGACAAGCTCTTTTGGAATATTGATGTTAAACGCTAAACGGCGCGCTTGAAACACTTGCAACCCAACAGCCGGATCGATATATTCTTTAAAAATTTTCTCTGGTGTTTTAGCTGCGACTTCTTCGATTTCTGTACCGCCCTCTTCAGACCCCATTAACACAACGCGAGAAGTGGCACGGTCAACGACTAAACCGATATAATATTCTTTTTGAATATTGCATCCTTCTTCAATGAGGAGGCGCTTTACTTCTTTTCCTTCAGGACCTGTTTGGTGAGTAACAAGTTTTTTGCCTAATAGCTCGCTTGCATATGTACGAACTTCATCCAAGCTTTTCGCTACTTTTACCCCTCCGGCTTTTCCGCGTCCGCCAGCATGAATTTGCGCTTTGACGACACACACTTGGCTTCCTAACTCTTTCGCTGCTTCGACTGCTTCCTCAACTGTAAAAGCTACGCGACCGTTCGGCACGCTAACCCCATAGCTTCTGAGGATTTCCTTGCCTTGATACTCATGAATATTCATGCGTCAACCTCCTATGTATAAAAATAAAAAATACTAGCGCTTTCATTGTATAATGATACTTTCCATATTGTCTACCGTTTCGACATAAAACAAAAAAATCCTCCTTAATAGAGAGGATTTTGTCAAACTTGGCATAACAACGCAAATTGCTACGTTGTTTCCGTAAGCCGCCGTTCGATTCGATACACAAATGCAAATAGTTCAGCAACAATTTGATACAGCTCTTCTGGAATCGCTTCGTTGATTTCAAGTTCGCTTAATAGCTGTACAAGCGATGGATCTTCTTGAATGGGAATGCCATTCTCTTTAGCAATAGCAATCAAATTTTCGGCGACGTATCCTTGACCTTTCGCAACGACAACAGGCGCGGTATGCTCACTAGGATGATACGTCAGCGCAACTGCTTTTTTCTCCTCTTTTTTCATATTCGATAATCCACCCCTGAATATTGCTCTTGTAAAAGTGGCGGTGCGGCTATCTTCTCTTGCTTCGACGAGACGACTTTTATCGTAGATAACCTATACCCATATGCTTCGATTCTTTCTTTTAACGTCGGCTGCATTGCCGCAACGAGTGTTTCTAAATGCGGTGTCTCGTTGATGAGAGAAATATGAACAATACGGTTTTGAATGTTTACATCAATCACCGTTTCTTTTAATCTCTCTAGCTGTAGATAAAAAAGGATGCGACAATAGTTTGGATCAATTTGACCATTTTTTTGCTTTTTTCCTTGCCAATGAACGGTCACGTCAGTTAGTCCATTGCCAAAACGGAACGGGATTTGTATAAAAAGATGTTGAATCGGTCCTTGCATTTGAGCGAGCAATTGTTGTCCAGTTATGCGATGAGTAAGCGTTTCGATCATGTTTTTGAGACTGGGCTCAGAAACTTCTTGCGCGGCTTTCAAAAGAAGTGGCTTTAATGCCACAAATTCAAACATTTGGATTGTTTTTGCCTTGATGGCATTTTGAACATCCGCTTCATATTGAAGTCCAAGCAGCTGAACAAATTGTTTGATCGTCTTCGCAATAGCTGAAGAAGACATATCGTTAGCTGAAGCGGCAAATATCGTTTTCAGAAACTGTTGCTCACTTTCAGGTAGTTTCTCGTTCATATAAGCCGTATAAAGCGAATAGAATTGTTTGATAATCTGTGGCTCTTGCTCTTGAAACCGAGCAAGCAATGTCCCGATTTGCTGCTTCACTGCTTCCTCATTCCCTGTCTTGATTTCATCACGAAGGCGCCAGCGCTCTGGTTCTCGTTCAATTTGATTTTCATCTAGTGACAGTCCTAGTTTTTGCAATAAACCTTGTGCCTGTGGCTCGTGGTGTGCCCACTTTTCTAGCAGCAAGGCAATGGTTTGATAGACATTCACTTCCCCTGTGGTAAGCGGCTGCAATTGATGAAGCAATGACTGTACGGTTTCGGTTTGTTGTTGTGGCGGAAGGGACATAAGTGCGTTCTGCAAGTCTAGTAATTGCTTAGATAAAGGAAGCGGGTGCTGTGCAGCCTTCATCGCTAAAAAGATTTCTTTCGTAAACGGCAAACGATGCGTGTACATGTAACGAATTGCTTGCAGGCCCGCTTCTGTGTCCTTTGTTTCAGAAAGCCATTTTGCTGCTTGAAAAACGTCTTCTTTGACGATGGGGAGCTGTTCTTGTAATAAAAAGCGGAGAAGCGGCTGGGCATTGCGAGGAAGCTCCCATTGTCGGGCAAGCTGTTGTGCGGCTTCATCGGCAGTTTGTTGGCTGTTTTCCATTTCTGTATTGAGTTGTTCGACCAGCTTTAAATAGAACGTTTCATCAGAGATAGAAACTTGAAACCAATAATGGCTGCCGACCTGTAGCGGCACTTGCAACTGAGCAATGAGCGTTTCCCCGCCTACTTGTACGAGCGCTGTTTGATTCGGCTGTATGCTTTCTATTTTTCCATATAGGATTTGTCCGTTACGAAATGGAAGATGGCTGACTTGTTCAGAAACAGAGCGATGAAACGAGCCATTTATATGACGAATAAAAGTCATATTTCTCCCTCTCTCTTCTGTTGTAACACTTCTTTAACAGGGGCAAACGAGCGGCGATGTTCGTTTGTAATTCCATATGTACGAATCGCTTGTAAATGGTATTCCGTTCCATACCCCATATGTTTTTCAAATCCATATTGCGGGTATTGCATGCCTAATCGTTTCATAAAACGATCTCGTGTCACTTTGGCAATAATCGAGCTTGCTGCAATCGAGACGCTGTTCGCATCTCCTTTAATAAGGCTTTGTTGAGGAATATCAATCGGCAATTTCATCGCGTCAATTAATACATAGTCAGGCTGAGGCGTAAGCTGTTGAATCGCCCGAATCATTGCTATTTTCGTCGCTTCGTAAATGTTTACTTCGTCAATCTCAGCAGCTGTAGCAACCCCGATTCCAATGGAAACCGCGCATGATTGAATAGTGTCAAACAGCCTTTCGCGCTTTGCTTCCGATAATTTTTTTGAATCATTTAAGCCTGGTATATACACGTCTTTCGGTAAAATCACAGCAGCGGCTACTACCGGACCAGCCAACGGGCCACGCCCTACCTCATCGACGCCGGCAATGTAATGAACACCATTGTTATATAATTGCTGCTCATGACGTGACATCTGGTCCCATTGCTGCTTTGCTTGTGCAGCACTTTCTTTTTGTTTATACCAACGAGCGATTAATTTTTGGACGCTTTTTCGTTCGTCGTGGCATAATTCTTGAAATAGCGGATGATGCTCATCTGTCAACGTCTGTAATAGCGACTCAATTTCTTTTATGGTACGTTTCATTGAATGAATCGTTCCTTTCCTTATCTACTGTTTATATCGACATATTGAAGAAAAAATAAAGCCCGTATAAGGAAACGGGCTTTATCCTATCACTCTGGTTTTTCAAAGCTGAGTCGTCCGAGTTTTTCCGTACGAATTTCTCTGAGAACAAGCTCAGCGACTTTATCATAGTCAATGGCACCGCCGCTCATAAGGCAACCACGGCGTCTACCTATTTCATCAAACAGCTTGACGATATCTTCAGGAATGCCGTCAAGCGAATACCGCTCTTTTAGCCGTTCAGGATAATGTTGTTTTAAAAAGTTTAACGCATACACAGCGACATCTTGCAAATTTAAAATCGTATCTTTAATCGCTCCCGTTGTCGCCAACTTGAGGCCGACTTCTTCATCTTCAAATTTCGGCCATAAAATTCCCGGAGTATCGAGAAGTTCCATTTCTTTGCCAACTTTAATCCATTGTTGTGCTTTTGTCACTCCAGGCTTGTCTCCTGTTTTGGCGATATGCTTGCCCGCAAGGCGATTAATTAATGTCGACTTTCCAACATTTGGAATACCAACAATGAGAGCGCGCATCGGGCGAGGGTTTTTAATTCCTTTCGCTGCCATTTTGGCAAACTTATCTTTTAACATCTCTTTGGCTGCTGTAACGATTTGCTTGACGCCCGTTCCCGCTTGTGAATCGATGGCTAACGCGCGCAAGTGTTGCTCTTCAAAAAAAGAAATCCATTGTTTTGTAATTGCCTCATCAGCCATATCGGCTTTATTTAGCAACACGATGCGCGGTTTATTCGCAAGGATTTCGTCAATCATCGGATTTCTCGATGAAAGAGGGATGCGCGCATCCAACAGTTCAAACACAATATCGATAAGCTTTAATTTTTCCTGTACTTCCCGTTTTGCTTTGGCCATATGGCCTGGAAACCATTGAATTGTCATTGCTGCCACCTACATTCATGAACATGTTTATTTAATAATGCGAGCATCAGAAAGCGGCCAGTACACAACATTTGCCTTTCCAACGACTTTGTCCATAGGGATAAAGCCGATATGGCGGCTATCTTTGCTAAAGCGGCGATTATCTCCCATGACAAAGAGATAGCCTTTAGGTACTGTTTTTCGTCCGGTGAGTTCTTCCAATGTAAACGGTTCAGTTAACGGACCATCAATGACCTGTTTTTTGTATTCATCTAAATACGGCTCTTCATACGGTTTGCCGTTAATGTACAGTGTGTCATTTTTATATTCGATATGATCACCAGGCAATCCAATAACTCGCTTAATATAATCTTTTCCTTCTTCGGCATGAAACACAATGATGTCAAAGCGCTGCGGAGCACCGATTTTATAAGAAAGCTTATTGACAATCATGCGATCATGGTTATGAAGAGTTGGCATCATCGACAATCCATCAACAATAATTGGAGCAAAAATAAAGTAACGGATGCCGCCTGCTAATAAAACGGCAATAACAATCGCTTTTACCCATTCCCATGTTTCATTTTTTTTCTTCATCATTGTTCTCCCACCTAATCTCTTTTTACCACTATTATGACATAAAATGAATGATTTGAGATGAGAAAAAAGGAGCTTGGTGATCAAGCTCCTTTTGCTGATTAACGAATGATTTCTTTAATACGTGCAGCTTTACCGCGAAGTTGACGTAAGTAGTAAAGTTTCGCACGACGTACTTTACCGCGGCGAACAACTTCTAACTTCGCAATTTTCGGTGTATGCACTGGGAATGTGCGCTCTACACCTACACCGTAAGAAACCTTGCGAACGGTAAATGTTTCGCTGATTCCAGCGCCGCGACGCTTAATGACAACACCTTCAAACACTTGAATGCGCTCACGGTTTCCTTCGATAACTTTTACGTGAACACGTACAGTGTCGCCAGGACGAAACTCTGGTAAGTCTGTTCGCAATTGTTCTTTCGTGATTTCTTGAATTAAATGATGCATCATATTCCACTCCTTCCAACAGATGTTCATGACAATGCTTTCTTCATCATTGCAGCGGAACACCGTTTTCCCAACTTAAGTACACGACTTAAGTCACACAAAAACTATACTAGCATAAACCTGTATCGTATGCAATAGTTACCGTTGTTCTTTTTTGAATTCTTCGAGCCATTGCTTCTGTTTCTCTGTCAACTCACAGTTTTCAAGAAGGTCAGGTCTCCGTAAAAACGTTCGCCGCAACGATTGTTTTGCACGCCATTCTTCAATGAGGCGATGATTTCCCGATAAAAGAACTTCCGGTACCTTCATGCCGCGAAAATCTGCAGGCCGCGTGTAATGAGGATGCTCAAGCAAACCGGAGCTGTATGAATCATGTAGTGGAGAAGCTTCATTGCCAAGCACGCCCGGCAACAGGCGAACAACACTGTCGACTATGACCATCGCTCCTAATTCTCCGCCTGTCAACACATAATCGCCGATGGAAATTTCATCGGTTACTAAATGTTCGCGAATGCGTTCATCATATCCTTCGTAATGTCCGCAAATGAGAACTAAATGTTCCTCTTTGGCGAGCTCTTCCGCTTTTTTTTGCGTGTAACGCTCACCTTGGGGACAAAGCAAAATGATCCGAGGACGCTCGGAATGTTTCGTTACTTGAGCGACAGCATCAAAAATCGGCTGCGGCTTTAACACCATGCCTGCTCCGCCGCCGTACGGATAATCATCGACCGTTTTGTGTTTATTGTCAGCGAAATCGCGAAAATTGATAACGTTAATTGAAACGGCTTGTTTTTCTTGCGCTTTTTTTAGAATGGATTCATTGAACACGCCTGTGAACATGTTAGGGAATAATGTCAATATATCAATTCTCATTATTCAAGCAGCCCTTCCATCGGACGAATCGTAATTGTTTTTTCTTTGACGTTCACATCAATAACGACATCGGCAATGTATGGAATGAGAATTTCTTTTCCATTGTTTCCTTTGACAACCCATACATCGTTTGCGCCAGGTGTTAAGATTTCCTTCACAGTTCCAATCGTTTCTCCGCCTTCAGTGACGACTGTACAGCCGATGATTTGGTGGAAATAATATTCCCCTTCTTCTAGCTCACCAAGCTGGCTTTCCGGCACTTTCAAAAGCGCCCCTTTGAATTTTTCGACAAGGTTAATATTGTCGTATCCTTCAAAGGCTAGCAAGTCAAAGGATTTATGAACACGATGGCTTTTTACTGTCACTTCGATTGGTTGAGGTGCATTTTCCATAAAAATATAGAGTGTATTCCCTTTTTTATACCGCTCCTCGGCAAAGTCGGTTCGTGAAATAACGCGCACTTCTCCGCGAATGCCGTGCGTATTAACAATTTTTCCAACATTAAACCATTTTTCCATCCGTTCTTCACCCCTTTTTAGCGAATTTCTTTGACGATTCCATCTTCGATAATAATCGCGCGCTTTGCTGTGATGTCTTCCCAACGGTCACCTACGTTCACTTCGATCAACGCTTGTACGTCTCGTTCTTTCAATTCGCTGCCTAACGGTAGGATATGTAATTGTTCCAATTGAAAATCAAGAAGTTTGATTTTCTCAAGTCTTGCGTCAATTTCTTTTGTAAAATACTGTTTAAGAAGGTTCGGTGAATGTTTGCTTGTTTTTTCAAGCCGCTTTTGTTCAAAACGGAGTTGATCACATTCTCGTTGAAGTTGTTGTTTTCTGGCCATGAACGTTTCCTGCAATACCTGTTTGCTTTTTTCCGTTACGATTTGTTTTACTTCAACGGTTTGAATAATTTTCATATCGCCACTCCTCATGGAACCGATATATAAAAAAGGGGAGGATTTGTCCTCACCCTTTATCTTTTACGTGCACGATAACACGTTTTGGTTGTTGTGATGCAGCAGCATGCACAACGGTCCGAATGGCGTGAATCGTGCGGCCTTGCTTTCCGATAACCTTCCCTACGTCTTCGTCGTGTACCGATAATACGTAGGTGATTGTATGTTCATCCAACGTTTCTGTCACGACAACCTCTTCCGGATGATCCACAAGCGATTGTACGATCGTCTCAACTAACTCTTTTAACTCTTTCATTTACATCACAAGCATTATTTGCCGTATTTTAAGTTATGGAATTTCTCTAAAATGCCTTGTTTTGAGAATAAGCTACGAACAGTATCAGACGGTTTTGCACCATTTTGCAACCATTTTAATGCTAATTCTTCATTAATTTTAATTTCTGCTGGCTCTGTAAGCGGATTGTACGTACCGATAGTTTCAATGAAACGACCATCACGTGGAGAACGAGAATCTGCTACAACGATACGATAGAAAGGTGATTTTTTCGCACCCATACGTTTTAAACGAATTTTTACTGCCATTTTTTTCAGCACCTCCGTAAATATTTCACACAAGATAGTATATTAGCAATAATCCACTAGTTTGTAAAGTGTTTTTTCTTAACACATTATTGCCTACATAAACGGGAATCTAAACCCTTTTTTCTTTCCTTTGGTCATCGTTGTCATCATTTTCATCATTTTTTTCATTTCGTCAAATTGCTTTAATAAGCGATTGACTTCCTGAACAGACGTACCGCTCCCTTTCGCAATTCGCTTTTTGCGACTAGCGTTAATAATTTCAGGATTCATCTTTTCTTCTTTCGTCATCGAGCGAATAATCGCTTCGACATGGCTAATTTGTTTTTCGTCGATTTGGATGTTGTTTAAGCCTTTCATTTTATTGGCCCCAGGGAGCATCTTCAAAATTTCATCAAGCGGTCCCATTTTTCGGACTTGACCGAGCTGTTCCAAGAAATCATCAAGGGTAAACGACATCGTACGCATTTTTTGTTCAAGCTCTTTCGCTTTTTCTTCATCAACGGCGGCTTGTGCTTTTTCAATGAGCGTAAGCACATCCCCCATTCCTAAAATGCGTGATGCCATGCGCTCAGGATGGAACGGTTCGAGCGCGTCTAATTTTTCACCCATACCGACAAATTTAATCGGCGTATTAGTGACCGCTTTAATCGATAATGCTGCTCCGCCGCGCGTATCGCCGTCTAATTTCGTTAAAATGATCCCGGTCAAACCGAGTTGTTCATTAAAACTTTGGGCGACATTAACCGCGTCTTGACCGGTCATCGCATCGACGACAAGGAAAATTTCATCTGGCTTGGTGACTTCTTTGATTTGCTTGAGCTCATCCATTAACGCTTCATCAATATGGAGACGCCCCGCTGTGTCAATGAGTACGTAGTCATGATGCTCTTCCTTCGCCTTCGCAATCGCTTGCTTGGCAATTTCCACTGGGCTTACTTGATCGCCCAATGAAAATACCGACATATTCAGCTGCTTTCCGAGCGTCTCGAGCTGCTGAATTGCTGCTGGACGATAAATATCAGCGGCAACTAAAAGCGGTTTTCGATTGTACTTTTTGCGCAATAAGTTGGCTAATTTTCCTGTTGTTGTCGTTTTTCCGGCACCTTGCAGACCGACCATCATAATGACGGTTGGCGGACGGGTAGCCACAGCAATTTTACTTTGTTCCCCGCCCATGAGTGCCGTTAATTCTTCTTTGACGACTTTAATGACTTGCTGGCCCGGTGTTAAGCTTTTTAACACTTCCTGACCGACAGCCCGTTCGCTTACACGCTTGACAAAGTCTTTGACGACTTTAAAATTCACATCCGCTTCTAATAACGCGAGCCGCACTTCGCGCATCATGTCTTTGACATCGGCTTCCGTCACTTTGCCTTTGCCGCGAATTTTGTTCATGACGCTTTGCAGACGGTCGGCTAATCCTTCAAACGCCATCGATTCCCGCCTCCTATTCCAATTTCTCTAACGCCTCAATCGTTTCGAGTAACTCCTGATCATTGGCGTATTTTTTTAAAGCGAGCTCTTTTAGCCGCTTAATGAATTGCTGTCTCTTTTGAAATTTTTGAAACAATAGCAGCTTTTCTTCATACTCCTCAAGCATTGCTTCCGTTCGTTTTATATTATCATAGACGGCTTGACGACTGACTTCGTATTCTTCTGCAATTTCACCGAGGGAGTAATCGTCTAAATAATAGAGCGACATATAGCTTCGCTGTTTTGGCGTTAACAACGATTGATAAAAGTCGTACAAATAGTTCATTCTCGTTGTTTTTTCAAGCATAAAACTCCCTCCTTGCTTGTTAAGTGAAATGCCTTTACACAAGGATTAGTGTACTGCTTTTAGATAATTATGTCAAGTTTTTTTCTTTACAAAAAAAATCGGGTAGTGCTTCTCTACCCGATTTTTTTGTTATGGTTGTGGTTCTTCTAGCAAGTCGGCAAACAACCCATACACATATTGTTCAGGGTCAAATTCTTGCAAGTCATCCATTTTTTCACCAAGGCCAACCAATTTTACCGGAATGTTCAGCTCGTTGCGAATCGCAAGGACGATGCCCCCTTTTGCGGTGCCATCGAGCTTCGTTAGGACGATGCCGGTGACGTTCGTAGCTTCTTTAAAAATTTTCGCTTGGCTCATCGCATTCTGGCCTGTCGTCGCATCTAAGACGAGCAATACTTCATGCGGCGCACCAGGGATTTCACGTTCGATGACGCGCTTCACTTTTTCTAGCTCTTTCATCAAGTTAACTTTATTTTGTAAACGGCCCGCTGTATCGCATAATAGAACGTCCACATGGCGCGCTTTCGCTGCTTGAATCGCGTCGTACATGACCGCTGCTGGGTCGGAGCCAGCAGATTGTTTAATGACTTCTGCCCCGACGCGTTCTCCCCATACTTCTAGCTGTTCAATGGCGCCAGCACGGAATGTATCTCCCGCAGCAAGCATCACTGTTTTTCCTTCTGATTTAAGCTTGTGGGCTAGCTTTCCAATGGTCGTCGTTTTGCCAACTCCATTGACGCCAACAAATAGAATGACCGTTAACCCGTTTTCTTGAATATTTAATGTCGCTAAATTGTCATCGTCACCGCGGTAAATATCGACAAGCTTCTCAGAAATCACCGCTTGCATTTCTTTCGGATCTTGAATATTGCGGCGCTTCACTTCCATTTTCAGCTCGTCAATGAGTTCCATTACCGTCGTTACACCAACATCGGCAGCGATTAAAATTTCTTCCAGCTCTTCAAAAAACTCTTCGTCGACTTTTCGGTAACGGGCAATTAAATCGTTGACCCGCCCGGCAAATGAATCGCGCGTTTTTGAAAGGCCTTGCTTAAACTTTTCCGTTACCGAATCCGCCTGTTTTGTGATTTTCTCTTTTAATTTTTTAAAAAAGCTCATATTCATGCCATCCTTTCCAAATTAAGACTTTACAAGTTGCTTGGAATCTTCTAAACGAACGGACACTAGCTTCGACACACCTGACTCTTGCATCGTTACACCATAGAGCACGTCAGCTTCTTCCATCGTTCCCTTGCGGTGGGTGATGACAATAAATTGAGTTTGATCACTGAACCTCTTTAAGTATTGGGCATAGCGGTAAACGTTTGCTTCATCCAGCGCCGCTTCGACTTCATCCAATACGCAAAATGGCACCGGGCGCACTTTTAAAATCGAAAACAGCAACGCAATCGCTGTTAAGGCTCGTTCACCGCCGGAAAGCAAGCTTAAGTTTTGCAGCTTTTTCCCCGGAGGCTGAGCAACGATCTCAATGCCGGTTTCGAGTAAATCGTTCGGGTCCGTCAGCTGCAAATCAGCACGTCCCCCGCCAAACAGCTGTTGAAATACTTCGCCAAAATGGGAACGAATTTGTTGAAACGTCGAAAGGAAGCGTTTTTTCATTTCTTGATCCATCTCATCGATGACTTGGTGTAATGTCTCTTTTGCTTGCTGTAAGTCGCTTTTTTGTTCCGTTAAAAATTGATAGCGTTCCGACACGCGTTCGTATTCATCAATTGCTCCTAAGTTGACAGTTCCTAATTCGTCAATCGCCCGCTTAATGAGCTTTACTTTTTTGCGCGCTTCGTTCACGTCCATTGTCAGCGGATATTTTTCTTTTGCTGCTTCAAACGTTAACATATACTCCTCACGAAGGCGGGAAAGCAAGTTTTCTAGTTCCACATCGAGGCGATTGAGCTTTACTTCTTCGTCTTTGACGATATCGACCAATTGTTTGTACTGCCGTTTTTTCTCTTTCAATTCGCGCTCAAAGTGTTCCAGTTTTGCCTGATATTCTAATCGTTGCTCGCGGCGGCTTGCAATGAGTTCAATCGTTTCGTTTTTGTCTTGCAATTTTTTTTGCCGTAATTGCTCAAGCTGCTCCTCGCCGGAATCGTTTGAGTTCATTTCCTCGATAAGAGAAGATAAGTCTTCTTTTGCTGTTTGAAGCTGTTTTTCCGTTTCTGACTGTTCAAGCGAAAGCCGCTCGATTTTCTCTTCGACGTTTTTTAGTAGCTGCTGCTTTTGGGCAAGGGCAATTTTCTGCTCTGTAATGACTGCTTGCAACGCTTCTTTAGAGCTTTGTTCATCTTGTTTTTGAACTGTTAATGTTTGAATGTGGTCATCGATTTCTTTCAGCTTGTTCTCCAGATCATGCAATTGCTGCTCGATGACGGTCAGCTTTTCCCTGATTTCTTTTGCCTCTTGTTCATCATGCGCTTTTTCATGGTCATAAAGCGCTAGACGTTCGTTCATATTTTTTTCTTGCAATTCCACTTCGCGTAATTCGCTTTTTACTTCTTGAAGAGCAAGTCGCCATTGTTCGGCTTGTTGCCGAAGCTCAGACAGCGCTTTTTCTTCTTGCTGGATGTCTTTCTTTTTCGTTTGGACATATCTCTCAAGCTGCTCAGTTTTTTGTTCCATTTCTTGCAGTTTCGACGCTATTGTTTCCAGCTCACGGTTTCGGCTTAGAAGCGAGTTCGCTTTTTTCGCCACTCCCCCGCCCGTCATCGCACCGCCAGGATTGACGACATCGCCTTCGAGCGTCACAAGACGGTAGCGATAATGTAACAAGCGGGCCAGTTCATTCGCCCCTTTTAAATCCGTTGTCACAATGACGTTGCCGAGTAAGTTGGATATGACTGCGCGATAGACAGGATCATATGCAATCAACTCGCTCGCGACACCGACAAATGCCGGATGATTTTGAATAAGGGAACGTTGTTCTGCGGTCACCGATTTTGGTTGCATGACGTTCATTGGCAAAAATGTCGCCCGCCCATAGGCGTGCTTTTTTAAATAGTGAATGGCCGCACGCGCCACTTCTTCATTTGCCACGACGATGTGCTGCATCGCACCGCCTAACGCAATTTCTAGAGCTGTCTCGTATTGGCTTGGCACTTGAATTAATTCGACAACCGCACCGTGAATGCCTGGAAACTGCTCACGCGCTTTTAAAATTTCTTTTACACCTTGGAAAAATCCAGCGTAATCTTGCTGCATCTCTTCAAGCATTTCTTTGCGCGATTTTGTTTGCTGTAAATATTGGTACGCTTGATACAGCATTGCTTCCTTCTTTTCGAGCTCCGCCTTTGTATTAGCTAAATGAGCAGTTTTTTCTTGTAATAACGTTTCATGCTCCTGCAGCGTTTGCTCGATTTGCTTGCGCTTGCCATCTAGCTTCGTGTATTGCTCCTGCATGCGCTCCCGATCTTCCAAATATTTTCGATTTGCCTCGGCCAGTGTCGCTTGCTTTGCCTGCAATTTTTCCAACAAGGCACGTAAATGAGAGCGCTCATTTTTGAGCGAGGCTTGCTCATGGACTAGTTCAATATAATCACTTTTTAATTGTTCGATTTTTTCTTCAACATTGATGTCATAAGATGAAAGAGACGTTTGCTTTTCTTTTAGCTCCGCTTGTATAGAAGCGATTTCCTTCTTTATATGGGCAAGCTGCTCTTTTTCTTGCTCGAACATCTGTAATAATCGCTCTTTTTTTTCCGAAAGAGAAGCGATTGTTTCTTCGAGCTGTTTTTTATATTGGGCAGCATTTTTCTTTCTTTCTTTTAGTACTTCTTTTCTGCCTTCGAGTTTTTCTAATTCTTCACTAGCCACAAGCAACACTTGTTGTAATCCATCAATGGATTCATCCAGCGCTGTAATTTGATCGCGAAGTTGTTCAATGTGCGCCTCTTCCTTTTGCAATGTCGTCGACAGCTCCATCTCTTTCTGCTGGTGCTCGGTTAGCTGTTCATGTAGAGCTGTCCATTGCTTATGCAATTCCTCAATTTCATAGACAGTAAGCGCAACTTCAAACGTTTCTAGTTCGTCGCGTTTTTCTAAATAGTCTTTCGCAATGGAAGCTTGCATTTTTAATGGCTCTAATTGCTGCTCTAACTCGTGCAAAATATCGCTCACACGATTCAAGTTTTCTTGTGTCTCCGCAAGCTTATTCTCCGCCTTTTTCTTGCGGATTTTATATTTTAACACCCCGGCAGCCTCTTCAAAAATCGTGCGCCGCTCTTCCGGTTTGCTGCTTAATATTTCTTCGACGCGTCCTTGACCAATGATCGAAAATGCTTCTTTTCCTAATCCAGAGTCCATAAATAAATCAATGATATCTTTTAGACGACAAGGCTGTTGATTAATAAAGAATTCGCTTTCTCCGGAACGATAGACGCGCCTTGTAATGCTTACTTCCTGATAGTCAAGAGGCAAAAATTGATCTTCATTATCAAGGGTTAACGTGACTTCAGCGATATTTAATGGTTTGCGCGAATCGCTCCCCGCAAAAATAATATCCTCCATTTTTGCTCCACGGAGTGATTTTGCTGACTGTTCTCCTAACACCCAGCGAATCGCATCGGTAATATTGCTTTTTCCGCTTCCATTTGGACCGACGACTGCTGTTACTCCGGGAACAAATTCGATCGACACGCGATCAGCAAACGATTTAAATCCGATAATATCTAACCGTTTGAGGAACATTCGTACTCCGCCTCACTATCTTTCATCATATAAAATCTTCCTTATTGTAACATAACTGCATGCGCAAACATAGAGTAGGAAAGAAGGGCTGACTATGTTTCGGTGAGCCAGCCCTTTCCTTCTTGGAATATGAGAATTTTGAAAAGACAAGATGATGCCTACGACGGCTAGTTCTCTTGCGCCCAATCCCCTCTTTCAAAGGACATTCGGGCTTCGAAGGCTGAACGCAGCACTTCCGCTTTTCTTGATTGTCTAGCTTGAGCGATCGCCCTATCCCGATGCATCGCGGATAGGTAAACCGCCTATTTTCTATCATAATCAGAATTGATATCTTACTTCCTTTTTTGGTCTAGCTCGGCTCACAACGTGTCTACTGCTTGAATCAACTTTTTCGTTGACATGCGCCGAGTCATCACAAGCACAGCGTTTGAAAAATAACCTTCTTCCGTCGTTTTGTCTAGCTCTCTTGGGCCAAATAACCTTCCCCTCAAAGTATAAGTATATTGTAAGCACTTCTACGGACGAAGAACATTGGCCGTCGCGGAGCTCTAGAATAGCGACATTTCGCCGTTTGCCTACAGAACGCGAGCCGTTTTTAGGCGAAATTAAGGCGCTAGCGCTTTTCTTATTCTTCCATCACCGATTTTAACTTTTGCAATGCCATTTGCGCAGCTTGTTGTTCTGCTTCTTTTTTCGATTTACCGACACCAATCCCAAGCTCTTTCCCGTTTAACGAAACACAGGAAACAAATTCCTTATTGTGAGCAGGACCTTTTTCTTGCAAAATTTTGTATTCGATGACACCGCTACCATCGCGCTGGACAAGCTCCTGTAGCTGACTTTTATAATCCATCACATGAGAAAAAGCACCTTCATTAATTTTTGGAAAAATCGTTTGTTCCAAAAACCGAATGACCGCATCCATTCCTTGATCTAGATAAAGAGCACCGATAAACGCTTCGAACACATCTGCTAAAAGTGCGGGTCTTGTCCGCCCACCCGTTAATTCTTCCCCTTTTCCGAGCAAAACAAGCTCACCAAAAGACAGGGCATTCGCAAATTTCACAAGGGACGGTTCACAGACAATCGCAGCTCGCAGTTTCGTTAATTCTCCTTCACTCATATGGGGAAATTTTTTGAAAAGATATTGCGAAATGGTTAACTCTAATACGGCATCTCCTAAAAATTCAAGACGCTCATTATCTTCATGCGGTCGTTTGCGATGCTCATTCACATACGATGAATGGGTAAACGCTTGGACGAGGAGCTTTTCATTTGTAAAAAATATGCCAATGTTTTCTTGCAACTGCTTAAATTGGGACCGTCTTTTTTCGCTTATTCGCTGTTCTTTGTCTCTCTGTCTCGACATAAATAAGAACCTCCGACTTCGTTCCATCTTAAAAATAATCCTGCACTCAATGGAAAACGACCGCTACAAACAGAAAAAGCGATGCGTCTATCATTCATTATGTCCGTTTACTCGTTCCTTACTCTATCAGAATCCTATTGAATCTCTTACGTTTTATTTACAATCAGGAACTTTCTTGCTATATAAGTCCAAATTGAAAAACCGACATAAGTTCGGTGGAAAAACAATCGAAATAATTTGTATATGTTGGAAAATGAATCTGCATTTATTATATAATAAAAAGCATAGAAAGCCCCGTTTTGATAACGGGACTTTTCTATCTATAGATCTTTACATACGGCTTTTTATGTAGTTCACAGCATCTCCTACTGTGACAATTTTTTCAGCTTCTTCATCGGAAATTTCCATATTAAACTCGTCTTCCAATTCCATTACGAGTTCCACTACATCTAATGAATCGGCTCCTAAATCATCTTTGAAAGAAGCTTCAAGTGTCACTTGAGATTCTTCAACACCTAAACGGTCAACGATGATTTTCGTTACGCGCTCTAACACGTCTGCCATCGTATTCACCTCCTCTCATGATTATAGTAAATTTCATGACAAAATACTAGCGAATGATAGAAATTTTTCAAGGTGCAGTTACATGACCATTCCGCCGTCAACGTGGAGGGTCTGCCCTGTCATGTAGTTGGCTGCATCAGATACTAGGAAAGCGACTACTTTCGCAATATCTTCTGGTTCACCAAAGCGAGCAAGCGGAATTTGTTTAAGCATTTCTGTGCGAATGTCTTCGCTGAGACGATCCGTCATATCGGTTGTAATAAATCCAGGTGCAATGGCATTGACGGTAATATTGCGGCTCGCTAGCTCTTTTGCAGCCGTTTTCGTTAACCCGATGACACCTGCTTTGGCTGCGACATAGTTCGCCTGTCCAGCATTTCCAATTACTCCAACGACCGAAGCAACATTGACGATACGTCCGTACCGCTGCTTCATCATTGGTCGCGTCACAGCTTTCGTACAGTTGAATACCCCTTTTAAGTTAGTGTTAATCACTTCATCCCATTCTTCTTCTTTCATGCGCATCAATAAATTATCGCGTGTCACACCGGCATTGTTCACTAAAATATCAAGACGTTCAAAGCGGTCAAGCACTTCTTTTACCATTCGGTCAACCGCCTCGGCGTTCGATACGTCCGCTTGAATCGCGAACGCTTCACCACCCATGTTCACAATTTCTGCAACAACTTCATTCGCCTTTGCTTCACTACCCGCGTAGTTTACCGCTACTTTCGCTCCTTGGTGCGCTAACTCTAAGGCAATAGCGCGGCCAATTCCTCGCGATGCCCCTGTGACAAGGGCTACTTTTCCTTCTAGCATCATGATTCCTCCTTCAACGCCTGAACAGTCGCTTCTAATGAAGAGAAATCGTTCACGGCGTAAACATGAACATCCCGATTGATTTTTTTGACAAGTCCTGATAACACTTTCCCCGGCCCGATTTCGATAAATGTGTCAACACCTAATTCTATCATTTTTTCAACAGACTGTTCCCAGCGAACAGGAGAGTAAAGCTGTTCGATTAATAATTGTTGAATTACTTCCTTTTTAACCATCGGTTCTGCAGTTACATTCGCGATCACCGGAATCGTCGCATCAGCAATCGCGATTGTGCCCAATACATCTTGTAATTTTCCAGCAGCTGGCTTCATGAGCGAAGAATGGAACGGACCGCTTACCTCAAGTGGAATGACGCGCTTAGCACCATTTTCTTTTGCAAGCTGTGACGCTTTTTCCACTCCTTCTTTCGAGCCGGAAATGACAATTTGCCCCGGGCAGTTTAAGTTGGCCAGCTGAACAGGAGTTCCTTGCTGAGATACTTCGTTCGTAATCGCTTCTAATTTTTCTGCGTCCATTCCTAACACAGCTGCCATCGTTCCTTCGCCTGCCGGTACCGCTTCTTCCATAAACTCTCCACGCTTTCGCACCGCGTATACCGCATCACGAAATGAAAGCGCTCCTGCTGCCACAAGGGCTGTATACTCTCCTAAACTATGCCCAGCGACATAATCCGCAACAATCCCAGCTTCCTTTACTTTTTCAAGCAACGCGATGCTCGTAGTAAGCAAAGCCGGTTGCGCATTGTACGTCAATGTCAGTGTCTGCTGTGGACCTTCGAAAATGAGCGAAGAAAGCGAAAAGCCAAGCCGCTCATCTGCCTCTTGAAAAATTGCGGCTACTTTTTCATCTTTTTCCGCCAATTCTTTTCCCATTCCAACCGTTTGTGAACCTTGGCCCGGAAAAATAAATGCGATTTTCCCCATAGTTTCTCCTTTCTTACGACCGAATTTTTTCAAGCTCCTGTTTCAGAGTTCCTACCATATCGCTCATGACCATTTCCCGTGTTTGACGCACAGCATGGAAAATAGCATTCGCATCGGAAGAACCGTGCGCTTTCACAACGGGCGCGTTCAATCCAAATAACGCAGCCCCGCCGTATTCGGAGTAATCCATTTTCTTTTTTAACTCAAGTAATTTGGGCTTTAATACAGCTGCAGCAAGCTTGCTTGTGAAATTGCTCGTTAACGCCGTTTTTAACATCGAAAATACAGAAATGGCCGTTCCTTCAATCGTTTTTAAAGCGACGTTTCCTGTAAAGCCGTCCGCCACTACAACGTCAGCGACACCTTGCAGTAAATCGCGGGCTTCCACGTTTCCAATAAAATGAAGATTTGTCTCTTGAAGAAGCTGAAATGCCCGCTTCGTTAAATCGTTGCCCTTTTGGTCTTCCGTTCCGACATTTAACAAACCGATGCGGGGCTTTTTGATTCCTCTTACATGCTCAGCGTATGTCGCGCCCATGAATGCGTATTGCAGTAAATGTTCTGGACGGGCATCGACATTTGCTCCGACATCTAAAAATACAAATCCTTTTCCATCGGTCGTCGGTAGTGTCGGTGCTAATGCTGGGCGATCAATTCCCTCCATTCGCCCGACAATAAACAGACCTGCAGCCATGAGTGCCCCGGTATTTCCTGCCGATATGCACGCATCAGCACGGCCTTGCTTTACCTCCTCAGCCATAAGGACCATCGATGACTGCTTTTTTCTTCTTACTGCTCGCACCGGTTCATCAGTCGCTTCAATGACTTCCTCAGTATGAATGATGGTAATGCGCTCATCGGATGAAAGGTAAGAGCGAATTTTTTTCTCATCTCCGAAAAGCGTAATTTCTATATCTGGAAAGTGTTGAATCGCCTTTACAGCTCCAAGAACGATTTCTTTCGGGGCGTGGTCGCCGCCCATCGCATCAATCGCTATTTTCATCTTTTACTCCATCCTTTTTCCCGATGTTAGATCGATACATTTCAAATTCCCCTGAAAAAACAAGCTCTTGTCCAACATAGCTATTGACTTCAACAAGCGTTCTTCCGTTTTCGTTCACTCCGATGACTCTGGCTTTTGCAATGACTCGTTCGTTTTCCTTCACCTGCCGTGTAAAGCGGATGTTCGCCTTCGCCGTCAATGCCAATTCATCGTTAATGACGGCGACCGCTAACGAGTTGGCTTGGGCAAATAAATGATGTCCCCGCGCAATGCGATTTCGCTTAAACACATGCTCTTTTTTGACATCAAAAATCGAAATCGCACTGTGGTCAAGCTCAATATCAATAATTTCACCGATGACTTCTTCAATCGGAAGAGATTTAACTTTGTCAGCTAATGATTGCTGGGCGACATGTTTAATTCGCTCGCGCAGTTCTGGAATCGACAATTCTAAACGGTCCAGACGAATTGTTTGAATGCTAACCGAAAATTTTTCTGCTAACTCTTCATCCGTAATAAATGGATTTTCTTCAATCGTCTCTTGCAAGAGCCGTTGCCGTTCTCGTTTGCTTCTTCGCATTATTCATACACCGTCCACTTTTATGACTAGGTACTAACAGTAGTATATAATCAAAAAAAACAGATTGCAAGACTAAAAACGAGTTTGCAATCTGTTTTATTAATCGAGTTTTTCACCGTGTAACACACCGGATTCTTGCAAATAAAGGCGTAACGCTTCATAGGAAGAATCGTTCCAAAACGCGTGGGAATAAATCAATTTCGCTGCATCGCTGCGGGCCACTTCGAGAATGCGATAATCATGCACAACATCGCCTAGCTTAAATTCAGGCATCCCGCTTTGCTTCGTGCCAAAGAAATCGCCGGGACCGCGCAACTCTAAATCTTTCTCTGATAGTACAAAACCATCAGTTGTTTCCGTCATAATGCGCATGCGTTCTTTTCCCGTTTCCGATTTCGGGTCCGCTACTAAAATACAATAGGATTGTTCATCGCCGCGTCCGACCCGTCCTCTTAGCTGATGGAGTTGTGCCAATCCGAACCGCTCAGCATCATAAATGACCATCACTGTCGCATTCGGCACGTTTACCCCGACTTCGACAACGGTCGTCGATACTAAAATTTGCACGTGATTTTGACTGAATGCTTTCATGACTTCGTCTTTTTCCTCTGAGGAAAGGCGTCCATGCATAAGTCCAATTTGATATTTTCCCCGGTAATAATGAGTCAACATGCTATGAACATCAATCGCGTTTTGGACATCCAATTTTTCCGATTCTTCAATGAGCGGACAAATAACATATGCTTGCCTTCCTTTTTGAACCTCTTTTTCAATAAAATCGAGAACGCGTTCGAGCATATGATGCTTGACCCAATACGTTTGAACTTTCTTTCGCCCTGCTGGCATTTCATCGATGATCGACACATCCATTTCACCGAACGCTGTAATCGCGAGCGTTCGCGGAATCGGAGTCGCCGTCATAAATAATACGTCTGGAGATTCTCCTTTTTCACGCAAAATGCGGCGCTGTTCAACACCGAATCGGTGCTGTTCATCGGTAATGACTAATCCGAGTTGATGAAAGTTTACTTCATCTTGAATAAGGGCATGGGTTCCGATGATGATGTCGATGTTACCAGAAGCTAGTTTTTCTAATACTTCTTTTCGTTTTTTTCCTTTGATCGAGCTTGTCAAAAGAGCAATCGATACGTCTGCCGGCGCTAATAACGCCTGTAGCGACTGCGCATGTTGTTCTGCCAAAATCTCTGTCGGCACCATCAGTGCCCCTTGGTAACCAGACAGCACAGTCGCATATAAAGCAATTGCTGCCACAACCGTCTTTCCGGAGCCCACATCTCCTTGCAGAAGCCGATTCATTCGATAAGGAGACTGCATATCTTTGATGATCTCCTGAACCACTCGTTTTTGTGCCCCTGTCAACGGAAAAGGCAACTGTTGAATGAACTCCTGTAATTGCTCCATGGAAAAGGTGTGAGCAATGCCTTTTGAATGCTCGCGTTGAACTTTACGCAAAGCATGAATTTTTAGTTGAAACAATAAAAACTCTTCGTAAACAAGCCGGCGTCTCGCTTGCTTTAGTTCTTCGTGAGAACGCGGAAAATGAATCGCACGAATCGCTTCTTTTTTGGATACGAGACGATAGGCATTTCTCACCGTTTCTGGGAGCGGATCAAGAATGGCTTCACCGAATTGCTCAAGCGCTAATTTTATGAACCGCCGCATCCCTTTTACCGTCAATGCGCCCCGGATCGAATAGACTGGCTCTAGCTCGCGCTTTTCCGGCAATGCTCCAAGCTTGAGTTCACTCGCTGTAATCGTCTGGCGATGTTGATCCCACTTTCCGGTAACGGTGACCGTTTCGTTAATGGATAGTTTCCCTTTTAAATACGGTCGGTTAAAGCAAACGACAGTAATTAAATAGCGTCCCACAAGCAAACGAAACGTTAAGCGCGATTTTTTACGAGTATAATACGTAAGAGAAGGTTCACTATGAACCTTCCCTTCGACAGTCACCTTTTCATCGTGTTTCACATCAGCTAAATCTCGCAGCTCATAATCCTCGTAACGGTAAGGAAAATGCATGAGCAAATCTTCAATCGTTTTAATTCCCATTTCTTGTAATGCTTCGCTTGTTTCTTCCCCAATTCCTTTGATTTGCGTCACTGGCTGTTGTAATACGTTATCCACGGCTATTAGCTGATACGCCGAAAATTTTGGCCGCTAATGCGCGACCAGTCGGCGTTGCTGCTAACCCTCCTTGTGCAGTTTCTTTCAAAGCGGTTGGCATCGCCTCACCGATGCGATACATCGCTTCAATTACTTCATCGCAAGGAATGCGACTTTTAATGCCGGCAAGCGCCATATCCGCCGCCACCATCGCATTTGCGGCCCCCATTGCATTTCGTTTTACACACGGGACTTCTACTAATCCTGCGACAGGATCACATACTAATCCTAACATATTTTTTAAAGCAATGGCCATTGCTTCAGCTGCCTGGCTCGGCGTTCCCCCTGCCATTTCCACTAAAGCGGCCGCTGCCATTCCTGCCGCAGAACCCACTTCTGCTTGACAGCCCCCGGCAGCCCCAGAAATCGAAGCGTTATTAGCAACAACAAATCCAAACGCACCGGCAGTAAATAAAAACTCGATCATCTGTTCACGCGTCGGATGTAATTTTTCTTTAACAGCAAATAGCGTTCCCGGTACGACTCCGGCAGATCCCGCTGTTGGCGTTGCACAAATCGTTCCCATCGCGGCATTTACTTCATTGGTAGCAACTGCTTTACTGACCGCGTCTAAAATCGTTTCGCCGGATAAAAATCGTCCTTGGCGAATATATGCTTGCAGCAAAACAGCATCACCACCCGTTAAGCCTGAATGGGAAGAGACACCTGCTAATCCTTTCTCTACAGCCTGTTCCATGACTTGCAAATTTTTCTCCATTTGCGCAAAAATTTCGTCTCTACTTCTCCCTGTTACTTCCATTTCTTGTTGAATCATCACTTCAGCAATTTTGATTTGCTGACTTTCCGCCAATTGCACGAGTTCAGCGACATTGCGAAACATCGTGATGCCTCCTTCCACGCTGCATTTTTGTAAACGCTTTCCTTTTCTTAATCAACAATTTTAGTCACTTGAATGATATGCGGCAATGCTGTTAATTCGTCAATGATAGACTGGTCAATCGCTTGGTCAACTTCGATCGTCATTAACGCTTCCTTTCCTTTTTCTTTCCGCGATACTTCCATATGTCCGATATTAATCGCGTATTTGGCTAAGACGTTCGCTACGGACGCAATCGTTCCGTATCGGTCATTGTGCACGATGAGCAATGCTGGATGGTGACCCGATAATTTGAGTTCAAATCCGTTTAATTCTGTAATTTCAATTTTCCCTCCTCCGATAGAAATGCCGACAAGCTCAAGCTCTCCTTTTTCGTCTCCGATGCGAATTCTCGCTGTATTTGGATGATTGGGAACAGCATCTTCTTCATAAAACATGACGTCAATGCCTTCTTGTTTGGCGATTTCCATCGAGAAAGGAATGCGCTCATCGAATGTATCAAAATCTAATAATCCTCCGACAATAGCGACATCCGTTCCATGACCTTTATACGTTTGCGCAAAAGAGCCATAAAGAGAAATATGGGCCCATTTTGGTTTTCTGCCAAATAAGCTGCGAGCCACTCTGCCGATTCGTGCGGCTCCCGCTGTATGCGAGCTTGAAGGACCAATCATAATCGGCCCGATAATGTCAAACACGCTTTTATATTTCATGCTTTTTCTCTCCCTTTGCTTCCAATAAAATAGAAGGGGAATTCCCCCTTCTACTATTCTAACATATTATTCAACAGAAAAGATAAATGGATATAACGGTTGTCCCCCGTTGTGCACTTCCACTTCAACATCTGGATATGTCTCTTCAACATAGGTAACAATCGCTTCTACTTCTTCTTCCGTTGCTTCTTCACCATATAAAATTGTGACAATTTCGCTATCTTCATCAATCAACGCATTGATTAGTTGTTTTGTCACGGACAGCTTATCTTTTTCTGACACAACGATTTTTCCATCAGAAATCCCCATGTAATCATCTTTTTCAATCGTTACTCCATCAATCGTTGTATCGCGCACCGCAAATGTGACTTGTCCCGTTTTGACTTGAGATAATGCCGCCGTCATCGCCTTTTCATTTTGCTCGGCAGAAAGGGTCGGATTAAACGCTAAAATGGCAGCCATTCCTTGAGGAACAGTCTTGGATGGAATCACAATTACTTCGTTGTCCACCACGGATGCTGCCTGTTGAGCGGCCATAATAATGTTTTTATTGTTTGGCAAAACAAAAACAGTTTCAGCATTGACGCTTTCAATCGCTTTGACGATATCTTCCGTACTCGGATTCATCGTTTGACCGCCTTCAATGACCGCATGGGCACCGATGCTTTTGAATAAATTCCTAATTCCGTCTCCCATCGAGATCGTAACGATGCCGTATTGTTCCTTTTGCTTCACCGCCGGCGCTGGCTGCATAGATTTGTGTCCTTCATTAACGATGTTGGCATGCTGCTCGCGCATGTTTTCAATTTTAATATTTAATAAGCTCCCGTAGCGCTGTCCGTATGTTAGCACTTCCCCTGGCTGCTCGGAGTGAATATGAACTTTCACTAGCTCATCATCAGCAATGACCAATAACGAATCGCCAAATCGGCTTAAGTCTTGGCGAAATGCTTCCTCAGAAAACGGATGCTGGCGCAGCTTCTCTTCTTCAAATCGAACCATAAACTCCGTACAGTAGCCAAATTCAATATCTTCCGTATGCATATGACTTTGAGCACTTTTATGATGCTCGGCATTGATCAATTCTTGCATAGAAACCGCCGCTGTCTTTAGATCGTCAACAGCTTCCCCTTTCAATTCCGCTAAAAATCCCTCATATACGTACACAAGACCCTGACCGCCGCTATCGACAACACCCACTTCTTTTAACACGGGAAGCAATTCCGGAGTACGCTGTAACGAGGCTTTCGCTTCTTTCACCACTTCTTCCATGACAATAGCAATATCAGGCTCTTTTTTCGCGACAGCAGCAGCGCGTTTCGCTGCGTCTTTGGCCACTGTCAAAATCGTTCCTTCGACTGGTTTCATAACAGCTTTATATGCTGTCACCACACCCGCTTCTAACGCAGCTGCAAATTCAATACTATTAATTTCCTTTTTTGTTTCGATCGCCTTAGCAAAGCCGCGAAATAATTGCGATAAAATAACGCCAGAGTTTCCACGCGCTCCCATGAGCAAGCCTTTCGCTAAGGCACTGCCTACTTTTCCAATATGGTCAGAAGGGTTATTTTTGACTTCCTTCGCTCCAGAAGTCATTGATAAGTTCATATTTGTCCCCGTATCTCCATCCGGGACTGGAAAGACGTTTAGCGCATCTACCGCTTTTGCATTGTTGGCTAGATGCTGTGCTCCTTTTAGTACCATTTCAGCGAAACGTCTTCCGTCTAAAGTTTTGATTGTCACAGAACACTTCCTCCTTACTACGGGTTCGTAACTCGAACCCCTTGAACATAGATGTTAATTGATTGCACAGAAAGTCCTAATATTTGGTCGAGCGTGTACTTTACTTTTGTTTGTACATTATGGGCGACTTCGGAAATTTTTGTTCCATAGCTAACGATAATGTACATATCGATATGTACTTCTCCGTTTTCTTCGCGAACAATAACACCCTTTGAAAAGTTTTCTCTTCGTAAAATTTCCGAAATCCCATCTTTAATTTGGCTTTTTGAAGCCATTCCAACAATTCCGTAGCAATCCACAGCAGCACCGCCAGCGATCGTCGCAATCACGTCGTTAGAAATTTCGATTCGTCCGTACTTTGTTTGTAACTCGATGGACATCAGTCGTTCCCCCTTTGGAATTGTTCACACAGCTACAGCCATTGTACTATAACGACTAACTTTTTAAAAGTCCTCCCATCACCTACTAGTATTATTTAGCCGAAATCTAAAACATATGTCAAGGTGATTTTCTTGAAAGCTGCTCACTGACATATTGCAATCTGCTACTTTGTATGATAAATTATAGTAGTGTTTTTCGCACGCCAAGTCGATAACGCTAATTTGTTTGACAAGTAAGGAGGGAAAAACATGGCAAAATGCTTTGTAACAGGTAAGAAAAAATCTTTCGGCAACTCACGTTCACATGCAATGAACGCCAATAAGCGTACATGGAAAGCCAACCTTCAAAAAGTACGCATTTTAGTAGATGGAAAACCAAAACGTGTATGGGTTTCTGCTCGTGCACTTAAATCCGGTAAAGTAGAACGCGTATAATAAAAAAGCGGAGGCGACCCAAATTCGCATAAAACTGCCTACGTCCTGTTGGAAAAGCGGTGAAATGTCGCCATTTTGGCTCCGCGATGGGCAAATCCTCTTCTCTTTTGAGGCGACAAGAACCTCAAGAGAGAAGATTAAGGTAATTTGATCCCTAGCTGCTTAGGAAGCGAGCTGGTTGGTCGCCGAGCTAGACAAAATGAAAAGCGCAAGCGAACTCCATTCTATGTTCGCAAATAAAAAAGCACCAATTTCTTGGTGCTTTTTTCATCCTTTTTTAAAAGAGTTTAACATAGCGCGCACAATTCCGCCAAGAAATTTTGGCAGCTTAATTGTATAAAACTTCATTTCAATTCCCTCCTCAGCTATCGTGACGAGCTTTACCTCATTTTCCTTATAAGTATATTCCATTGACGAGAAATAGTACCTAGAAGCACCCGCCTAAATCTTTGCTTCTTATCATCATTAATATGCCTTCCGAAAATGAAAAAGTACCAGAAGATCGGATGAGTTCATTACTAATACATAGTGTGGAACCAATAGAAATATGACAGTTTGTTAATGGATATTTAAATCCTCTTAACGTAATTCCTTTCACTTCATGCGAAATGGGAATGAAGGAAATATAACGATGATGATCATGCAAGACCGGATATGTTCCGGGAGTATGGACGGTGATCGTGTTTTGTCTATCAATGATTTCAATTGGCTTATCGATATACTTCACTAGGAGTTGTACATTGCCGAATAAATGATCGAGTCGGCCGCCTGTTGCCCCAAAGACACGAATTTTTATTGCATTTTGCTCGGACGCCCAGTCAAGAGCAATTTCCATATCGGTTTTATCTTTTTCGGATGGCCATATTTCCATGTCATCTAAAACGGTCTGTACCCATTTCAGTTCTTTTGCATCCATGGAATCAAAATCACCAAATGCTTTTACAGGCTGAATTCCCATTTGTAACAGGCGAAGAGCGCCTCGATCAACTCCCACCCATTTTACATTGTCACCATTATAATGATGAAGCGGAGGAAGAAATTCACTCGGCCCGCCTCCGACAATATGAATGATCATCTCTTTCTCTCTCCCTTGCTACTCTATTCAAAACAATTCCAGTTCCCGAATTTGCTTAAAAACTGCTCACGTCCTGTGGTCAAACGACAAACTGTCATCATCCCAGTTCCCGCGATGGACAAATGGCAAATATTCTTCACCTGCGAGATAGCTTGTCCTCCCTCAGGAGTGTTTGAACTGATTACATCACTTTTCAGATCATGAGTTTTTATCGATGCCAATTCAATAAGCAAACAGACTGGACGCTTCAGATAATGTTTGTTTCACATTTATGCTTTCTTATCTTTGAACAAAAACGGAAGGCTTTATCCACCTTCCGTTCATGTTGTACCGCGAATCGCGCGAATAGCCGCAGCACGGTCGCGTTCATTATAAATGGCCGAACCGGCAACAAGCACGTTCGCACCTGCTTCGATACAGAGACGGGCCGTTTCTACATTTACCCCTCCATCTACCTCAATTTCGATGTCTAACCCTCGCTCTTGTGCCAGCTCCGCAACGCGTTTAATTTTTGGCAACACAGAAGGGATGAATTTCTGCCCGCCAAAGCCTGGGTTGACCGTCATTAATAATACTAAATCGACATCATCAATAATGTGCTCAATCATCGCCACAGGTGTATGCGGATTTAAAACGACACCCGCCTTGACCCCGCATTCTTTAATCAGGTGAATAGTGCGATGTAAGTGCGGGCATGCTTCAACATGGACAGATAAATAATCAGCGCCCGCTTTCGCAAATGTTGGAATGTACCGATCAGGTTGTTCAATCATTAAATGGACATCGAGCGGTAATTGTGTAATTGGACGAATCGCTTCAACAATAAGCGGACCAATCGTAATGTTCGGAACAAAATGCCCGTCCATCACGTCAACATGAATATAATCCGCTCCACCTTGTTCCACATCGCGAATTTCCTCACCGAGTCGTGCAAAATTGGCGGATAAAATCGAAGGAGCAATTTTTACCATGTTTAATACCTCGGCTTTCTTTCTTTAATTTCTTCCATAAAGCTGACATAATGATCATAACGATAAGCAGGAATCTCCCCTGCTTCTAACGCTTTCCTAACAGCGCATTTTGGCTCGGCAATATGCGTGCATCCACGAAATTTACATTCGTGACTGCGCTCACGAAATTCAGGAAAACAAAGCGGCAATTGTTCTTCCTCGATATCATGAAACTCTAGTGCACTAAATCCTGGTGTATCAGCAACTAAGCCGCCGCCTACCTCCATCAGTTCGACATGGCGAGTTGTATGCTTACCACGCCCTAAATGGGTGGAAATATCATTCGTTTTTAACTGAAGATCCGGTCGAAGTGCGTTTAAAAGCGATGATTTTCCGACCCCCGATTGCCCGGCAAAAACAGAAATCCGTCCTTCTAGATAAGGAAGTAACTTCTCGATTCCTGACTTTGTTACTGTGGATGTTTCGATGACATCATAACCAATTTGTCGGTAATCGTTTATATACGTTTCAATTGTTGATCTTATCTCATCATCGAGCAAATCCATTTTGTTCACAACAATAATCGGTTGAATGTCTTTTGCCTCAATCAGAACAAGAAAGCGGTCAAGAAGGACTGGGCTAAAATCTGGCTCTACCGCAGAAAAAACAAGAATTGCTTGATCGACATTGGCAATCGGCGGGCGAATAAGCTCATTTTTCCGTTCGCAAACTTCCATAATATATCCGTCCGTTTTACTGTTTGCTTGAAAAACAACATGATCACCGACAAGAGGAGTAATTTTATGTTTTCGAAATACTCCCCTGCCTCGGCATTGAATGATTTCTCCATCACTTAATACATAATAAAATCCGCTTAATGCTTTAATAATTTTTCCTTCTGCCATAGCTTCACCCCTTATTTACGAATTTGGATACGGAACAGTCCCTTCTTGTTTGACAACATTGTTCACAATGACGCGATAATATCCATTTCCTTTGTACGGAATATTAAATTCCACCGTTTCTTTCACCGGCGCAGTGAGACGATACGTTTTATACGGTTTAGTCATATCGTGATTAGCATCTTGAATATAGAGTTGTGCGTCAACAATTCCGCCTTCCTGCTCCGGTTCATATGGGATGTCGATTTCTTTTACGACCATTTTGTTCGGAAGTAGCTCTTTTCCACGTGAAATGACGACGGTAATAGTCGCTCCTTTTTCTAATTCGGTATTTGCTCTCGGCGTTTGCGACATGACAATTCCTTCCGGCACTTTATCGGAATATTCATGTTTGACAATAACATATAACTGTTGTTCTTGAACATAATCGCGCACACTTTTTTCCGTATAGCCGGTTAAATCTTTTAAAATAATTTTTTGAGGTCCGATGCTAACGGTAAACGTCACTTCCGTTTCGTCCGGAACGACTTTCTCGCCCGGAGAAGGAAATTGTTCAATAATGGTACCGGCTGGTTCGTCACTATAACGCTCGTTTCGCTTAACAAGCAAAAATTTTTCATTTTTTAATTGCTCTTCCACATCATCAATATTTTCACCTATGAAATTTCCAAACTCGACTTTCTTTTTTCCAATACTTTTATAAATCGTAATCGCTGTTCCTTCTTTTACCGTCTTCCCAGCCTCTGGCTTTGTACGAACAACTTTTCCCTCAGTGATCTCATTGTCTTCCATATCTACCGTATTCTTAATTTCAAATCCTAACGAAGATAACTTCTCTACTGCCTCATCATAGTCTTTGTTCGTGACATCAGGCACGGTGACATCATTTGGAAAGAAAAGAGCCGGTACCCACGTTACTACACTCACCCCGACAGCAACAAGAAAAAGTAAAGCGGCAATGATCCAAGCGATCCACTTCCGCTTCTTTTTTGGCGTTTGAACGGACGAACCGTCTGTTTTCTCTCCGTTTTCGTCACGCACAATCGTTGATTGCTCGTCAGGGATCATGTCTCCTTCCTTAATAATCGGAATCGCTTTTGTCGGTTCATCATCATCAGGGATAGTAAATTTTTTTTCATTCAATCGATCAGGATTGAGCGCCGTGCGAATATCTTCATTCATCTCTCTTACGGATTGATAACGATAAAATGGATCTTTCGCTGTCGCCTTTAAAATGATATTTTCCACACTTTGTGGAATGTTCGGATTCCATGCTTTCGGAGAAGGAGTTTCCGCTTGTAAATGTTTTAGCACAATCGAAACAGCTGATTCTCCAGAAAATGGGAGACGCCCCGTCAACAGTTCGAACATGACAATTCCTAATGAATAAATATCCGATTTCGCCGTGGTGATCCCGCCGCGCGCTTGCTCTGGAGATAAATAATGAATCGAACCAAGTACCGAATTTGTCTGCGTAATCGTTGTCGAGCTTAACGCCACCGCTATGCCAAAATCGGTAACTTTGACGTTCCCGTGCTCGTCGATTAAAATATTTTGCGGCTTAATATCGCGGTGAATGACACCGTTTTCGTGCGCATGCGCAATCGCTGATGTCAGCTGTTCCATAATATCGATCGCCTTTGGAACACTCAGCGGCGCATGCTGTTGGATATATTGTTTTAATGTATAACCACGCACATACTCCATGACAATATAATAAATTCCTTCATCTTCACCGACATCATAAATGCTTACGATGTTTTCATGGTTTAAGCTTGTGGCCGCTTGCGCTTCGCGGTGAAATCGTTTAATAAATTGCTCATCACTAGAAAAATCAAAACGTAACACTTTGATGGCGACATCACGTTCCAAAATCATATCTCTCGCCAAATAGACGTTCGCCATTCCTCCGCCGCCGATTAAACTCATGATTTTATAGCGACCGCTTAGTCGTTTGCCAATGAGCACGTCTGATCACCCACTTTCACGTTCCGCTGAAAATTCGACAATCGCTAACGTAATGTTGTCTTCACCACCATGCTCATTTGCCAGATCGATCAATTTTTGTGCCTTTTGTTCCAGTGACTCAGACGATGTTAAAATATGTACCATCGCTTGTTCCGGCACTTTATTCGATAAGCCGTCCGAGCATAACAGCAATACATCGTGCTCCTCCACGCTAATCGTTTTGACATCGAGCTTTACCTCTTTTTCCGTCCCAAGTGCTCGCAGCAACACATTTTTGCGCGGATGGTGCTCTGCATCTTCTTTAGAGATTTGTCCTGTTTTTACTAATTCATTGACGAGAGAATGATCTTCAGTAATTTGTTGAAAACCATTTTGATTAAGGAGATAACAACGGCTATCTCCGATATGACCAATTGTCGCAAAGTGGTCAGTGCAAATGGCACTGACAATCGTTGTCCCCATTCCTTGGCATTCCTCATGTTGTAAAGAATGATGAAGCAAAATGCGATTAATGTTGGCAACATGATCTTTGAGCCATTGTTCCGCAATATCAGGGGAAGAGATGTTTTCGGTCTCTTCCCATTCATTTTTTAAATACGTAATCGTCATTTCACTCGCCACATCACCAGCGCGATGTCCGCCCATTCCATCAGCAACAACCGCCAAATAATGTCCGTCTTTGTTTTGAAAAATCCCGCCGCAATCTTCGTTGTGAGGTCGAATTTTACCAACGTCGGTTTGGAAAACGACTTTCATTATTTCACCTCGTCTCTTCTTTTCGCTCCTTCGCGCGAAGCTGCCCGCATGCTGCATCAATGTCGTGTCCTTGTTCGCGGCGAATCGTAACATTAATCCCATGCTTTTTTAACGCGCGCTCAAACGCAAAAATTTGCTCGCGCGGTGTTCGCACATAATTTCGTTCCGGTACGTAGTTGACTGGAATTAAGTTTACGTGGCATTTTAATCCTTTAATAAGTTCCGCCAATTGTTCGGCGTGTTCAATTTGATCGTTCACCCCGCCGAATAAACCGTATTCAAACGTCACGCGGCGACCGGTTTTTTCGATGTAATAACGCACTGCTTCCATTAATTTTGGCAGCGGATACGCCTTATTAATCGGCATGAGCTTCGTCCGCAATTCCGTCGTTGGTGCATGTAAAGAAATAGCAAAATTAATTTGCATTCCTTCATCGGCAAATTGATAAATTTTTGGAATGATGCCGCTTGTCGATACAGTAATATGGCGTGCACCAATGTTGAGCCCTTTTTGGTGATTGACAATTTTTAAAAACTTGATGAGCTCATCGTAATTATCGAATGGCTCGCCAATTCCCATGACGACAATGCTGCTTACCCGTTCTCCTTGTTCGTCAAGAGCTTTTTGCACTTTGACGACTTGAGCGGCAATTTCCCCTGCTTCTAAATGACGCTTCAAACCGCCAAGCGTGGAAGCGCAAAACGTACACCCGATGCGACAGCCAACTTGGGTCGTTACGCAAATCGAGTTCCCGTAATCATGTCTCATTAAGACCGTTTCGATCGAGTAGCCATCATGAAGCTCAAATAAAAACTTCATCGTGCCGTCTTGCGATGTCTGTTGAACAAGTGTTTTTAATGTTGTGATGACAAAATGGTCATCGAGTTTTTCGCGCAATGCTTTTGGGAGATTCGTCATATCAGAAAAGGAGCTTACCCGCTTTTGGTACAGCCACTCATATACTTGTGTAGCGCGGAATGGCTTTTCTCCTTGTTCAACCATCCACGCCTGCAATTCTTCCAACGTCAGCGAATAAATGGATGGATTGCGAGTAGCTGTTTCTCGTTTGTTTCGCGTGATGATGTCTGTTTTTTTCAATGAAGTTACACCTTCTTTCGTAATGATGCGATAAAAAATCCGTCTGAGCCGAAGTAATGAGGAAGTAAATGCAGTTGCCCATCGTGAACATATGGCTGCACTTTTTTCGGCAATCGCTCTTTCAATGTTTCATCGAGGATAAATTCAGGATGTTGTTGTAAAAATTGTCTGATCACCGCTCCGTTTTCTTCCTTATCAACCGTGCATGTGCTATACACAAGTGTGCCGCCTTTTTTCAGCAATGGGGCCACCGCACGTAAAATTTCGAACTGTAATGTCGCTAACGCTGGAATATCCGCTTCTGTTTTAGCGTATTTAATATCCGGTTTGCGCCGAACGACGCCAAATCCTGAGCATGGCGCATCAACTAAAATTTTATCAAACGTTTCTTCCGCAAAATAATCGGCAACGCGGCGGCTATCCAGCACATGTGTGACGATGTTCGTGAGCTGAAGGCGTTTGGCTTGCTCCTCAATTAGTTTAACTTTATGTTCATGAATGTCTAATGACACGACTCGTCCGGTATTGTTCATCAGTTCGGCAATATGGGTCGATTTTCCACCCGGTGCCGCGCAGCTATCAAGAACTTGTTCATGTTCATGAACGCCAAGCGCTCTGGCAACAAGCATTGAGCTTTCATCTTGAATGGTGATAAGCCCTTTTTGAAACACTTGGGTATGCGCCAAATTCCCTTTTTTTGCTTGAATCGCTTCTTCGACGATTTCTCCGCGCGCGACTTCGACACCTTCTTGTTCAAGCGTATGAATCACTTGTTCCACCGTCGTTCGCGCTGTATTGACCCGCGCTGTTTGCTTCGGCGCATGCAAGTTCGTTTCACACATTTTCTTCGTTTCTTCGATGCCGTATTGGTTGACCCAACGCTTGACGAGCCAATGTGGATGGCTTGTCGCCACCGCTAATCGTTCAATGTCATCGACAATCGTGTCTAACGAAGGGACGCCCTCGCGTTGAATGGCGCGAAGCACACCGTTGACCATTGAAGCAATTCCCTGATGACCACGCTTTTTCGCAATCTCGACGGCTTCAAAAATAGCGGCGCGATCAGGAATGCGATCAAGATAGATCATTTGATACAGTGACAGACGCAGCAACACCTTTACCCATGTTTGCAGTTTACGCGCTTTTTTTATAAATGGCCGCAGATAATAATCAAGCGTGTCGCGCCGTTGGATCGTTCCATAGACGATTTCCGTCAACAAACCAACGTCTTTTTTCGGAAGTCGATACGTTTGAATCATGTTATTTAACAATAAATTGCTGTAGGCCTCTTTTTCTTCCACCGCTAAAAGCGTTTCTAATGCTACTTCTCGTACGTTTTTAGTCCTCATTTTCGTCTCCTAGCTTCATTCCAATTGTGACATGAGCACCCGCACCACGCAAAAATTGTGCGGCATTCATTCGTTTTTTGCCTGCTGGTTGCAGTTCAGTAATTTTAATCGCCGTTTCATTTCCGGTTGCGACGACAATACCATCATTAACGATTTCGATAATCGTTCCCGGAGCAGCTTTTTTCACCGCAGGAACTTTTTCTCCCCACCAAATTTTCCATACTTGTCCTTCAAACGTTGTATAGGCAACCGGCCAAGGATTTAACCCGCGAATATGGTTATAAATGTCCTCACCGGTCTTTGTCCAATCAATTTTTTCTTGTTCTCGCTTGATATTGTAGGCAAACGTTGCCTCTTCTTCGTTTTGCTTGACCGGTGTCAGCTTTCCGGCAAGCAAAAGCGGAATCGTCTCTGATAACAGTTTTGCCCCAGCAGCGCTTAATTTATCATGAAGCGTGCCGACCGTATCTGTTTCCGTAATCGGTACCTCTATTTGTGTTAAAATGTCTCCTGCATCAAGCTTTTCAACCATGTACATAATGGTAATCCCTGTTTTTGTTTTTCCTTGTAAAATCGCATAGTGAATCGGAGCACCGCCGCGCAATTCAGGCAATAAAGAGGCATGAACATTAATGCAGCCATATTTAGGAGCCTCGAGCAATTCCTTCGGCAAAATTTGTCCAAAGGCCGCAGTGACAATTAAATCTGGTTGCAGCGCCAGCACTTGTTCATATTGCTCTTTTTCACGGATTTTTGTCGGCTGCAATACAGGAATTCCATGTTTTTCCGCTTCCACTTTTACCGGCGGCGGAGTTAACTCCTTTTTTCTTCCTTTTGGCTTATCCGGCTGTGTCACAACGCCGACCACTTCATAGCCATCTTCAATAAGTTTCCTTAACACCGGGACCGCAAAATCCGGTGTGCCCATAAACACGATTCTTGTCATTTGTGCATCATCTACCCTTCTAATTCTTCCGGTTCATAATAGCGAATGACTTTTGATGTAAACAATACTCCGTGCAAATGATCGATTTCATGTTGTAATGCGCGCGCTAAAAAGCCGGTCGCTTCGAGCGTATACGTACGGCCGCGCCGATCTTGCGCCCGCACTTTAACATAATCGGCACGTTTTACTTCACCAAATAACCCCGGAAAGCTTAAACATCCTTCCGGTCCAATTTGTTCCCCGCGCGCTTCAAGAATCACGGGATTTATGAGCTCAATACGCCCATGCTCATCGCCGACATCCACGATAGCAATTTGTTTGGCGATGCCTACTTGCGGTGCTGCTAAGCCGACACCGTCCGCATCTAACATCGTATCGTACATGTCATTAAGCAGCTTCACAAGACGTCGGTCAAATTCTGTTACTATTTCGCAAACCGTTTCTAAAATTTCAGCTGGATATGTTACGATTTCCAGTTTAGCCAAATCAATTCCTCCCATTTACATCATCATATATGGATTCGTATCAACGGTGATAAACAATTCTCCTTGGGAGATTTCTTGCTGGTAGCGGTCAACAACTGTTTTTAACACACGGGTAAAGTTTGGTTCCCGCTTGTATTTTATCATGCATTGATAGCGATATCTATCATGGAGACGAGCAATCGGCGAAGCAACAGGCCCAAGAATGATCGCTTCTTTTGATAAATGGGCGCGCAAATACGCAGCAATTTTTTCCGTCACGGCAACCGCCTTCGTGATTTCGGAATGGGAAACAGTGATTAATGTTAAGTAATAGAACGGCGGATAACCATGTAGTTTGCGAATTGCCATTTCTTTTTGATAAAACATGTCATAATCATGCTTCGCTGCCAGCTCAATGCTGTAATGCTCCGGAGTGTACGTTTGAATGACAACTTCTCCCGGCAGCTTATGCCGCCCTGCGCGCCCGCTCACTTGCGTCAATAGCTGGAACGTTTTTTCCGAAGAACGAAAATCAGGAAGGTGTAACATCGTATCTGCCGCTAATACGCCGACAAGAGTGACCTTTGGAAAATCTAGCCCTTTGGCAATCATTTGAGTTCCCAATAATATATCTGCCTTCCCTTCACCAAACGCTTCCAGCAGCCGCTCATGGGCTCCTTTTCGGCTCGTCGTATCAACGTCCATGCGGATGACCCGCGCTTCAGGAAGCAGTTTGTTCAGCTCTTCTTCCACTTTTTGTGTGCCCGTGCCGAAAAAACGAATATGTTCGCTCTCGCACGAAGGGCAACGATACGTAAGCGGTTCCTCATGCCCGCAGTAATGGCATTTTAATCGCTGCTGTACGCGGTGATAAGTGAGCGAAATGTCACAATGCGGACAGCGAATGACATGCCCGCAATCGCGGCACATGACAAACGTCGAGTAACCGCGCCGATTTAAAAATAATACCGATTGTTCGCCTTTGGTAAGGCGATCTTGCAGTTTTTCAAATAAAATGCGCGAAAACATTGAACGGTTACCGCTCCGCAGTTCCTCGCGCATGTCGACGATGTTGACCGTCGGCAAACCGTTTTCGCTCATTCTCTTTTTCAATGTCAACAGTTGATAGATTCCTTTTTTCGCTCGAGCAAATGATTCAAGTGAAGGAGTGGCGCTGCCAAGGACAACCGGACATTGATGAAAACGGGCGCGGTAAATCGCGACGTCGCGGGCATGATAACGCGGATTTTCCTCTTGCTTGTAACTAGCTTCATGTTCCTCGTCAATAATAATCATGCCGAGATTTTCGAAGGGAGCAAAAATCGCCGAACGCGCGCCGACGACAAGTTTGACCTCCTTGCGATGAATTTTTCGCCATTCATCGTATTTCTCTCCGACAGATAGACCGCTATGAAGAACCGCCACTTGCGAGCCGAACCGTCCTTTAAACCGCTCAACCATTTGCGGCGTCAATGAAATTTCCGGCACAAGCACAATCGCTTCTTTCCCTTGGCGCAACACTTCCTCAATTGCCTGCATATATATTTCCGTTTTCCCGCTTCCGGTCACACCGTATAGCAAAAATACTTCATGTTTGCTCGCCCGCACGCTTTCTACAATTGGAGCGAGCGCCTGTTTTTGTTCATCGGTGAGCGGAAGCGGTTCTGTCTTTACAAACTCGCGATGCTCATAAGGATCGCGATAGATTTCCACTTCGCGCTCACTAAGAATTCCTTTTTGGATGAGCGCTTTAACGGAAGCATGAGAAGCGCCGCTTTGTTCTAATAATTCTTTTAGTGGCATACCATCCTTCGCTGAAAGAAGAAGCGTTAATAGCTGTTTTTGCTTTATCGCGTTGGCTGGAAGCGCCTCGATCGCTTCATGAATCTGCTCTTTTGAAACTGCTATATCAATGTATTTGATGGTTTTTTTCGCGGCTTTTTCTTTGACGCGATACACAACCTCTAAATAGCCCTTCTGAATTTCTTTTTGCAAAAGCGGAACAACGTTTGTATGTTCTACGTCTTTCCAAGAAATGACGGAACGATCGGCAAAGAGCGACTGAATCGTTTCAGGCAAACGGGCGCGATCCTCTTCGTGAACGAGATGGATTTCTTTTTCGTACTTCGCTTTCATCGCCGCCGGCAACATCGCTTGATAGGCAGAAATTGCAAAACAAAGCGTCGTTTCCGTTAAATACTGTCCTAAACCGAGCAACTCTTCGTTCAATACTGGAGTGACATCCAGTATCGCTTCAATCGGTTTTAACGTTTTTACCTCGGAATGTGACTTAATGTTAACGACAAAACCTTGCAATAGTCGCGCGCCGAACGGAACCGTCACACGCATACCAACCTGTAATACATCTTCCCATTTTTCCGGTATTACATAATCAAATGGTCGGTCCGTTTGCCGCGCTGGAACATCGACAATTACCGCTGCTATTTTCATTGAATCGCCTCGATATATTGATGGATTTCTTTTAAAATCTCTTCCGCTACTTTCTTTTTCGGTAAAAGCGGAAGCGATGTAACAGACCCGTCTCGTTTGAAAATCGTTACAATATTTGTATTGCCGGCAAATCCAGCTCCCTCTTCGCTAACGTTATTAGCGACAATCATATCTAAATGTTTGCTTTCTAATTTCTCTCGGGCATACTCTTCGACGTGCTCTGTTTCTGCTGCAAAGCCAACTAATAGTTGCTTCGTTTTTTGTTCCCCAAGCACTTTTAAAATATCGATCGTCCGCTCCATTTCAATGACGTAATCTCCCGGCTGCTTTTTTATTTTTTGTGTAAATACGTGTTTCGGACGATAATCAGCAACAGCAGCTGATTTAATGACAATATCGACCGTCGGAAATACTTTCATGACTTCTTCGTACATTTCCTGTGCTGATTCCACACGAATCGTTTTCACATTAGGGGGAGACGGTAAACAGGTTGGCCCGGAAATGAGCGTGACTTCCGCACCAAACTCCGCTGCCGCTTCGGCAATCGCATACCCCATTTTCCCGGTCGAACGATTCGTAAAAAAGCGAACCGGATCTAACTTTTCCCGCGTCGGTCCTGCGGTGACCAGCACCTTTTTTCCTTGTAACAACGGCGTAGCAGAAGAAAAATATTCTTCGATACATTCTATGATTTTTTCCGGCTCTTCTAACCGTCCTTTTCCTACATATCCGCATGCTAAGTATCCTTCTGACGGCTCAATAAACCGGTAGCCGAAACGAAACAACTTTTCAATATTTTCCTTCACAACTGGATGTTCGTACATATGGACATTCATGGCCGGCGCAATCCACACAGGTGCTTTTGTTGCCAGCAATGTTGTCGTAATCATGTTATCAGCAATGCCATGGGCTAGCTTCCCAATCGTATTGGCCGTCGCCGGAGCAACAATGACAAGATCCGCCCAATCGGCTGCATCAATATGGGCAATAACTGCCGGATTCTTTTCTTCGAATGTATCAACATATACTTCGTTTCGTGATAACGCTTGAAAGGTTAATGGGGTGACAAATTGACATGCTGCTTCGCTCATCATCACTTTGACATTGGCTCCCCGCTGCTTTAATTGGCTTGTTAACGCCGCTGCCTTATAGGCAGCAATTCCACCTGTCACACATAATAAAATATTTTTTCCATTTATCATTTCACACAGCTCCCCTATGGTCTGTCACTATTGTAAAAAAATAACAACCTAACGGTTAGGTTGTTATTTTTCTTCTTCTGCTAATTCGATATGACCTGCGGCAATTTCCTCTAACGCTTTTCCAACAAATTTTTTTGATACAGGATTTTCAATCGTCAAATCTTCCTTTTCTTGCAATTGACGTGCCCGTTTAGCAGCAACGGTCACAAGCGTGTATTTCGAATCCAATTTTTCCATTAGTAAATCGATGGAAGGATACAGCATACTTCATTCAACCTCCAGCATTTTTTTATAACGTTGCGCGACGCGTTCGCGCTTGCAATGCTCCGCAGTGACAATCGCTTTAATGCGCTCACACGCCAATTCAACTTTGTCATTTTCAACAACATAGTCGTACGCATCCATCATTTCGAGCTCTTCTCTTGCCGCTTTCATTCGGTTGTTAATTAACTCTTCTGACTCAGTTCCCCTTGTGACAATCCGTTTTTTCAACTCGCTTAAGCTCGGTGGCGCAAGAAAAATAAACAGTCCTTCTGGAAACGCTTTGCGCACTTGTAAGGCGCCTTGCACTTCGATTTCTAAGAATACGTCTTTTCCTTCTTGAAGCGTTTTTTCGACGTAATCAATCGGCGTACCATAATAGTTGCCGACATATTCAGCCCATTCGAGCAATTTATTTTCACGAATCATTTGTTCAAATTCTTCGCGTGTTTTAAAGAAATAGTCGACACCATCGACTTCGCCTTCGCGCGGTTTTCTTGTTGTCACAGAAATCGAGTAATGTAAGTTAATATCTGGCTGCGAAAATAATGCTTTCCGCACCGTTCCTTTTCCAACACCAGATGGTCCCGATAAAACAATTAATAATCCTCTTTCACACATAAACGTCTAAACCCTACCCTTCCTCCGATAAATCATCACGTTCATATAGACGGTGTGCGACCGTTTCCGGCTGCACGGAAGACAATATAACATGATCGCTATCCATTATAATGACCGCACGCGTTCTTCTTCCATGGGTCGCATCGACTAGTTTTCCGCTCTCTCTTGCGTCTTGAATAATTCGTTTAATCGGAGCGGAATCAGGATTGACAATCGAGATAATACGGGCGGCTGAAACCATATTTCCATAGCCGATATTCACTAATTTAATACCCATGAAAGAAATCCTCCTACCATAAAATTGTTGCCGCAACTTGACGGTTATAAACAGTTACTCTATATTTTGCACTTGCTCTTTTACTTTTTCAAGTGCGCTTTTCATCTCTACCACTTGTGCAGCGATGCGGCTATCGTTCGCTTTCGAACCGATCGTATTGATCTCGCGATTTAGCTCTTGCACTAAAAAGTCAAGCTTGCGTCCAATCGGTTCGGTCTTATGTAATGTGTCCACAAACTGCTCCAAATGACTATCAATTCGTTTTAATTCTTCATTAATATCCGCTTTTTCCGCGAAAATAGCCACTTCCGTCAAAATGCGTGTCTCATCAACCGCCCCTTGCACAAGTTCATCGATTCGCTTCATTAGCCGCTCGCGATATTGTTCTGTCACTTCAGGAGCCCACGTACGAATATTGCGCACACATTGTGTCATCATCGCAAGCTGCTCATGAATATCATTCAATAGCGCTTGTCCTTCCTGACGGCGCATCTCTGTTAACTGTTGAGCCGCTTCTTCAGCAGCTGCAATGACCAATTGTTCAATCTCTTCATTTCCCGTCTCTTCTTCAATCACTTCGGTCGCTCCTTCAAGCTGGAACAGTTGCCCAAGCGTAATACGATCTTGCAGAGAAAAACGCTCATTCGCTTCCTGCAAGCGCTCATAGTATTCATCAATTAATTGCCAATCAACTTGTAATTTTCTTTTTATTAATCCTTCTCCTTCGACATTGACAAAAACTTCGACTCTGCCTCTTTTCACGTACTGTAAAATCACTTTTTTTATTTTATCCTCAAAGACGAGCCATTGTCTAGGGATCCGAACAGAAATTTCGCAAAAACGATGATTGACCGATTTCATTTCTACCGTTACATTCATATGTTCATTCGCTTTTTTGCTTCGTCCAAAGCCTGTCATGCTGTAAACCATATTATCACACCCAATTATATTAACATCCAAAAAGAAAAGGTCATAGAGTGGTCCTCTATCACCTTGATTATTATATCATATTTTTTCATCATTTTCTTGTAAAAAACGAACCGGCAAATAAAAATGTCGGTAATGCCGCTAATCCCACGATTAATACCCAATCAAGCAGGATAATCGGAACCGTATGGAAAATCCCTTGTAGCGGCGGATAATAAATGACGACAAGTAGCAACAAGACGGATAGTAACACAGCTCCAACGAGATACAGATTGCCAAAAGGATTACGGTCAAAAATCGAACGTTCACAGCGGCAATCAAAAACATGAATTAATTGAGCCATCACTAACGTCGCGAACGCAACCGTTTGAGCATATACAAGATTATTTTCGCCTCGCTCATAAACAGTCATAAACGCCGCGAGCGTCACGATTCCAATGATGAACCCACGGCTCACAATTTTCCAACCAAGCCCGCGGGCAAATACTCCTTCCTTCGGATGGCGGGGCTTCCGTTTCATCACATTTTCTTCCGCTTGATCAAGCCCTAACGCCATCGCTGGAAGCCCATCAGTGACAAGGTTGACCCATAAAATTTGAATCGGCACAAGAGGTAACGGCAATGCGAGAAGCATCGCAAACAACATCACTAAAATTTCCCCGACGTTGGAAGCAAGCAAGTAACGAATAAATTTGCGAATGTTTTCGTAAATGTTTCTTCCTTCTTGAATCGCGGCTTGAATGGTGGCAAAGTTGTCGTCTAACAGTATAAGCGAGGCCGCTTCTTTGGCAACATCAGTACCCGACTGCCCCATCGCGACTCCAATATCTGCCGCCTTAATCGCCGGCGCGTCGTTCACGCCATCACCGGTCATCGCCACGATATGTCCCCTTCTTTGGAACGCTTTGACAATTTTCAATTTATGTTCCGGCGATACGCGAGCAAACACATAAATATCATCAACGACTTGCTCTAACTCATCAATGGAAAGCCGCGCCAAGGTTTGACCGTCCATCACTTTTCCGCTGTTCGGTAAAACCCCTAATTGCCGTGCAATCGCCTTGGCGGTTAATACATGGTCACCGGTAACCATCACCGTTTTAATTCCCGCTTCTTTACATTGTTGTACCGCTTTTTTGACTTCGGGACGCGGCGGGTCGATCATCCCTTGAATGCCCAAGAAAATTAATTCCTTTTCCGCTTCTTTTTCCGATGCAATTCGTTCATGGGCTCGCAATGGACGATAAGCAATCGCAATGGTGCGAAGCGCTTGATTTGCCATTGTGTGAATGACGTCTTGTACCGTTTTTCTCCAAGCCATTGTCATCATTTGCTCTCGACCGTTCCACCATATATGCCCGCTCACTTGCAACAACACATCAGGAGCGCCTTTTGTCACAATAAACCGTCTGCCCGCTCCGTCTTTAACGATGACGGTCATCATTTTTCGCTCGGAATCAAATGGGAATTCCTGTTCAATGATAAATTCGCTCTCTACTCTCTCTTTTGTCAGCCCTGCTTTCATCGCCGCAACAAGCAGTGCGCCTTCCGTTGGATCCCCCTCAATGTAACGACGCTTCCCTTTTTCCTTTATTTGTGAATTGTTACAAACTGCCCCAAATGTTAGCAACTGCTGTAATGAGGTTTCTTTTTTGGTATCAATAGTGCGGCCGTTTTCATAAAACTGTCCTGCCAGTTCAAGCCCCGTCCCGCTGACCGTCCAGTTTCTTCCGCTCGCCCATATGTGCGTGACGGTCATCATATTTTCTGTCATCGTACCCGTTTTATCGGAACAAATGACAGATGCACACCCTAGCGTTTCGACCGCTGGTAATTTACGAACGATCGCGTTTTTCTTAATCATTCGCTGTACACCCAGCGCGAGAGCAATCGTCACAATTGCCGGTAATCCTTCTGGAATCGCCGCGACCGCTAATGAAACGCCAGCTAAAAACATTTCATAAATATCGTGCCCTTGAATGACACCAATTCCTACAACAAGAACGGTCAAAAGCAGCGCAACAACAATTAAAATCTTACCTAATTGCTCTAGTTTCCGTTGCAGCGGAGTCATAACCGTATCCGCTTCTTGGAGAAGGTTCGCAATTTGTCCCATCGCTGTTTTCATTCCCGTCGCGATAACAATGCCGACGCCACTTCCCCTTGTCACTAATGTCCCCATAAACGCCATATTATGTAAATCACCGATAGCTGCATGCTCATTCGCAAGCGGAACGGCTGATTTGGCCGTCGGAACTGATTCTCCTGTTAATGCCGATTCCTCAATTTCTAATCCTTTTGCATCGATTAAGCGAACGTCCGCGCCAATGCGGTCACCGCTCGAAAATTTCACAACATCCCCGACGACAAGCTCTTGCGAACGGACCTTTACCCACTCTCCATCACGCAATACCATCGCCTGCGGTGCCGATAATTGTTTGAGCGCCTCTAGCGATTTCTCAGCACGTCGCTCTTGGAAAAAACCTAAAAATGCGTTCATAATGACAATGACAATAATGGCAATTGCATCGACATACTCACCAAGCAGCCCAGAAATCACCGTGGCAATCAATAACACAAGCACCATAAAATCTTTAAACTGACCTAAAAATAATCGAAGCGCAGACTGCTTTTTCGCCTCTTTTAACTCATTATAGCCAAACCGTTTTAGTCTCTTTTTCGCTTCATCGGTCGTTAAACCTTTGGCGATATTCGTATTCGTTTCCTTTGCTACATCATTTGATGTAAGCATATGCCATTGCATTCACTTCATCCCTCCCTCTTCGCTTTTCTATGAAAGCTTATTCAGACATGTCCAAAAAAATGATATGATATTCAATGAAACAAAAAGATAAGGAAAGGTGTTTTCCATGTCATTTGACGGAGTGTTTACCTATGCTATGACAAAAGAACTAAAAGAAGCGCTAGAAGGAGGGCGCATTACAAAAATTCATCAACCGTTTAAACATGAGCTCGTATTGCAAATTCGCTCGCATGGGCAAAACCATAAATTGCTGTTATCGGCGCATCCAAGCTATGCGCGCGTTCATCTTACGAAAGAAACGTATGACAATCCAGCCGAACCGCCGATGTTTTGCATGCTTCTTCGCAAACATTTAGAAGGAAGCATCATTGAATCCATTCATCAAGTTGATTTTGACCGCATTATTATTATCGAAGCCAAAGGGCGAAATGAAATCGGCGATGTGCACACAAAGCAACTTATTATCGAAATTATGGGACGGCACAGCAATGTCATTTTAGTCGAAAAAGAAACGAATACAATTATTGACAGCATGAAACATCTCTCTCCTGCCGTCAACCGTTATCGAACCGTCTTGCCGGGACATCCGTACGTCGCACCACCGACTCACGGAAAAATCAATCCGTTAGAAGCAACGGAAGAGATGATCATCAAAAAATTAGATTTTCACGCTGGAAAATTAGCAGAACAACTCGTGGCGACGTTTGCCGGCATTTCCCCCCTCCTTGCAAAAGAAGCAGTATTTCGCGCGGGACTGGCGAACCGAACGACACTACCAAAAAGCTTTGTCGCGTTAATGGAAGACGTGCGGATGAATCGGTTTGCTCCATGCATTTACACGAATCACGAAAAAGAATGGTTTTACGTGCTGCCGCTTACGCACATAAAGGGAGAAACGAAACGATTTGGCACGCTCAGCGACATGCTCGACCGCTTTTATTTTGGAAAAGCAGAACGTGATCGCGTCAAACAGCAAGCACATGACCTAGAGCGGTTCGTCATCAACGAAAAAGCGAAAAACGAAAAAAAGTTAAACAAGTTGGAACAAACATTGCAAGAGGCAAAAAATGCAGAGCAATATCGGCTTTACGGGGAATTATTGACAGCGAACTTATATGCAATGAAGCGCGGCCTGCAAGAAATCGAAGTCATCAACTATTATGACGAACAAGGTCGTACAATCACGATTCCGCTTGATCCGCAAAAGTCGCCGTCTGACAATGCCCAACATTACTTTCAAAAATATCAAAAAGCGAAAAATTCGCTTCATATTGTGCAAGAGCAAATTGAGCGCACAAAGCAAGAGATTGATTATTTTGCAACGCTTCTCCAACAACTCGAATCCGCTGCTCCGAAAGATATTGAGGAAATTCGCGAGGAGTTAATCGAACAAGGATATTTGCGGGCACGGCCGACAAAACACATGAAAAAACAAAAACAAAGAAAAATTGAACTTGAACGCTATGTTTCAAGCGATGGAACAGAAATTCTTGTCGGCAAAAACAATAAGCAAAACGACTATTTAACAACAAAGCTAGCACATAAAGATGACATCTGGCTGCACACGAAAGACATCCCGGGTTCGCACGTCGTCATTCGCAGCAAAAACCCGTCGGAACAAACGATCATCGAAGCCGCCCACCTTGCTGCCTACTTTAGTAAAGCGCGACAGTCCAGCTCCGTTCCTGTTGACTACACGCGTATCCGCTACGTCAAAAAACCGAGCGGCGCCAAACCGGGCTATGTCATTTACGAAAACCAACAAACAATCTATGTCACACCGGATGAAGATTTGGTGATTAAGATGAAAAAACAATAATACAACAATACCTCCCCATTCCTTTTTGGGAGGTATTGTTCTATACAAATATCTCTTCTAAATTTAACGCCAATCCCGGAAAACAAACAGATTGTACGATTCCTGTGCCAGCCTTGATATCTGCTTGTTCATATAATCCATCTTTATTTAAAGTATAAACAGTAATCGCATCTTTCATCGGGTTGACGATCCAATATTCCTTTACACCATATGCCATATATAAGTTAAACTTTGTAACTAAATCATGCGCTTGGTTAGAAGGACTTAATATTTCTACAATAAGAGTTGGAACACCGACATATTTCGTATCGGTAAATCCTTTTTCTTCACAAATAATGCTAAGGTCTGGAATGACAACTTTTCGATCAGGCAAATCATCGCTTACTAACTCAATATCCGTAGGTGCGGCGAATACTTTGCATTTTTTCCCTTTTAAATATATACCAAACTGTGTATGGATATTGCTTGAAACAAGTTGATGCTTAATGCTAGGCGAAGGAGCCATATAAACAACACCGTCAATATATTCTAGTAAATCGTCACTTTCCTCCCTTAAGACTAGATATTCCTCATACGAAACCTTGGAATAATGAGGAAATTCCATAAAAATTCCTCCTTCTTTCTTCATTGCCCGGCTTTGGAAGCATTTGTAGGACGAGCCATTTATCATTCTCAGCCTTTGCGAACGTTCTTCTTTTTATTATATCACGAAAGGTGACAAGAATGTTCCGCCAATGCAAAACAAACGTTTCTCCCTTATTTCCCTCGCACATTTTAGCCTACCCGTGGAGAAGAAAAAAGGGATTTTCCAAAACGGAAATCCCTTTTTACTATATTTTTTATTTCCTCCACTCTTCCGAATTTCCCGCCATTCTCACAATGTCTTTCTCCGTAATGACACCCATCTTCACCGCTGTTTCAATGAGGATGCCATAATCAGTAAACGTGTATAAAACATGCTTTTACAAAGTGTAACCAACAAAGTTAGTAAACATGTTTACTTTACTAAAACACATAGAAGTGCTTAATTGAGCAAATAAATCAGCTAAAAGTACACAATAAAGCTATAAGTAAGATAATACTTATATAAAGCCTATGTCCATCTTCAAACATATTAGGAGTATAGAAAAAGTTATAAAGTAAGTCAGGACACTTCATTATATTTAGAGTTTTCTTTTGGTAAGTAGGCTGTAAACACTGCTCCACCATGTGAAATGTGATTGCTAGCTCTTAAATCTCCGCCGTGCGCTAAAAATATTTTTTTTGCTATAGTCAATCCTAGACCTGCACCGCCTGTTTTTCTGTTGCGTGAACCTTCTCCCCTATAAAGAGGGGTAAATAGATAAGGCAAATCCTTTGGATTAATTCCTTCTCCTGTATCTATAACGGATATTTCAATATTTTTATCTGTTTCATGTAAGGAAATAGTAATTTTTCCGTCATTAGGTGTATGTCTAAGAGCATTGTTTAACAAATTATCAATGGCCCTTGTTAGTAAATGTTCATCTGCAAATATGACATAGTTAGTTACCGAGCTAACTATTTCAACTTTAATATTCTTTTTTTCTGCTTCTAATTTAAATTCTTTTATAATATTATTTAAAAATTTATAGATGTTTATTTTTTCAAGATTAGGTTCTTGTTCTAGATGTTCAAGTTTTGTAAATATAAATAAATCGGATATCAATGTATCCAATACATTTGCTTTCCTTTGACAAACTTCAATATATTTCTCCATTTTTTCAGGTGTATCGGCAATTCCCTTCTGAATCCCTTCCAAATACCCTCTTATTGAAAAGAGAGGAGTTCGCAGATCATGGATAATAGAAGAAATAAATAGTTTTCTTTCTTCTTCCATTTTGATTTGTTGTTTAATCGAATCATTTAGCTTTTGGCTCATAATCCTAAACGCGGTTGATACATGTTCTATCTCTTGTATTGGGGATTTAGGTAAATCAATGTTTAACATTCCCTTTGATATACTTTTGGTTGCTTCAGCTAACTTTTTTAGTGGATGAAGTAACGCCTTGTTTATAAACCAAGCACCAAAAATTAACATAATTAACGAGAAAGTTAACCAAATTACCAGCCCGCCATATTCATTTAACCATTCTTTAAGTTTAGAATTATGTACGGTGATTATAGAAGATTGAGTCACATGAATATAAGCTATCCCTTGGATTTTAGAATCCTTGAAAACCAGATGTTCTTCAACGGGCCTTGTCTTTATATTAGTGTTGGTTGGTTGTTCATTCATATCGGAATAAGAGAAATTTGAGAAAAGCTCCTTGTTGGACGAGTTAAATAATCGTACTTGCATCCCATATCGATCTAGTTTTGGTGTGATTTCTGTTTGCCATTCAGGATCTGACCATTTAGAAACGTTATTTAAAATTTCATCTCTTATATTGAAGTAGTTACTGTTTAGAGGAACTTTAGGATCTTCAACTAAAGATTTACTTATAATGAAGGTTAAAAATATAGGAATAAAACTCACACAAAACAAAAGAATAAATAACCATTTTTTTATTGATAGTTTTTTACTTCTTATCTTCAAACTTATATCCCACTCCCCAAACAGTATGAATCCACTGAGGTTTTGAAGGATTTTCCTCAATTTTTTCTCTAACTCTGGCTATAAAAACTCTAATCGTGTGTTCATCTATTAACTCATTTCCCCACACTTTTTGGTATAACTGGTCATGGCTAAATACCTGTTTAGGATGTTCTGCTAAAAACTGAAGCAGCTCAAACTCCTTTGGGGTTAGGTTTACTCTCCTTCCATTTACAAACACTTCTCTCGTATATATATTAATTTTTAAACTTCCATAATGGAGAGTATGATTATTTTCTCTCGAACGAGAGCGGCGTAAAACGGCTTTTATGCGTGCAACGATTTCTCCTGGAGTAGCTGACTTTACAATATAATCGTCAGCTCCTATGTTTAATCCACGAATTTTATCTGTATCATCTTGGACAGCAGTTAAAAAAAGAATAGGAACATCACTGATTTCCCTAATTTGTTTACACGTTGTAAATCCAGATTGATTTGGCATCATAATATCTAAAAGCACACAATGAACAACTTGTTTTTTAAGAATAGATAAGGCTTCCAAACCATTCGAAGCTGTAAGTACATTATAACCTTCTGCTTCTAAAAAATCTTTCATCAACTCGATAATTTCTTCTTCATCATCTACAAGTAAGACTGTTTCCACTCGCCCCTTCCCCTCCTTCAAATAAATTTTTCCAATATTATACCAAAAAGAACTAAAAAAATTTAAAGTTATCAATAAATATTAATAAATTATTGACCCTTTGTTGATATGTCTTTGACTCTAAATTGATTTTTACTTTCTAAACTAATTATTGATACCGATTTTGAAGGAAGGAGAGGTTAGAATTATGTCCACAATATTGGAAGCTAAATCCCTAAATAAGATATATGGTGAAGGGAATAACCAATTTTACGCACTAAGAGATGTGAATTTAAAGGTTAATAAAGGAGAATTTGTGGCTGTTATGGGTACTAGCGGTTCAGGTAAGTCAACCTTACTGAATATGCTCTCTTGTTTAGATCGCCCAACCTCTGGGGAAGTTTTTCTGGATGGCATCTCTTTAACTTCAGCAAGTGAAGCTGAACTGACAAAATTAAGAGGAGAAAAGATAGGATTTATATTTCAATTCTTTAACCTTATCTCGGTACTAACTGCAGAGGAAAATGTCTCATTACCCCTATTTATATTAGGGAAATACGACGATCAGGCAAGGAAAAAAGTACTTGATTTATTGAACTTGTTAGGAATTGGACGTTTAGCATCCTCACGGCCTTCGGATATGTCCGGAGGACAGCAACAAAGAGTGGCTATTGCTAGAGCGTTAGTCACAGAACCAAAAATTATATTAGCCGATGAGCCAACAGGAAGCTTGGATTCAAGAACAAGCAAAGAGATTCTAGATATCATGCGTCATTTCTGTGATGAAATGAACCATACTATCGTGATGGTAACACATGATGCTAAAGTCGCCTCCTATGCCCATCGCATCGTATTTATGGAAGATGGAAAGTTGATTGATGAGCTTAATTTAAAAAACTCTAGCCAATCAGTGAGGCAAAGAGTGGTTGAAATTACTCGCAGAATTGAGGGGGAGTTAGTATGAATATCATGAAACTAGATTGGAAATTTTTTGTATCTAAAAAAAGTAGAGCTTTTTTCTCCATATTAGGTGTCGCTTTAAGTGTGATGCTTCTGGTGATATCCCAAATTCTTATACTTACTGTTGAACGTTCTAATGAGTATACTTTAAGAGAAAAGTATGGTAATTACGATATGCTAGTGGGATATCAAACCGATAAGCACAATCTTACAGAAGACGATATCACTTTTATTAATCAAATTCCAGGTGTTAAAAATAGCACACCTCTGCTTTACCCTTATATCGGTGAAAAAATGAAAATTCCAGAAATAACAGCTCTGCCTATGTATGTTGGCTTTAAAAATGATCAATTAGCAAAAGAACATCCTTTTTTAAATATAGACAAAGGAACATTCCCGAAAGGAAACGAGGTTATCTTGCCTATCCGATATTTGAAATCAAATCATTTAGAAATTGGGTCTGAAATTGAGCTACCTTTCCCTCCTCGTAATAATAAACAAAAAGTCGTTATATCTGGAACATTAAAACAAAATGAAAAATTAGAGAACATTGCAGTTTTTGATTACGATTGGTTAAGTAAGGTTACATCAAATAAAGGAAAAGCAACTGTTTTGATGTTAAAATTAGAAGACGAAGCATCAAAGGAAAAAATTAATCAAATTATCAAATCCAAATATCCTGATATTTTTATTGATAACAGGACAAAGATGGAAAAAGAAAGGGAGAACATAGGGGGCTTAAAGCCATTTGTTCATACCATTTCGATTTCAGCATTGGCAGGAAGTTTTCTTATCGTCGTAAGTACGCTACAAATGGCCATACTGGAAAGAAAACGTGAACTAGCAACTTTAAGACTTATTGGTATAAAACGCTATCAATTGACACTTATGATTGTTTTTGAATCAATGGTCATTGGATTTATCGGCGCTACAGTTGGTGTTTTATTAGGAATTGTGCTTTCTTTCTTATCCCAACGTGTTGTAGAACAATTAATGGGGTTTTCTCTTGTAGGGATTGTAATCCCTTGGAAGTCATTATTCCTATGTGCAGTGAGCGGAATAGTTATTACCGTACTTGCAGGGATTATACCGGGATATCTTGCTAGTAAATTACCCCCTATAGTTGCTTACAAACAAAGTGAACCATCCTTAGATAAATATAGTTTTTTAGTACGATGGTTATCACCAATTTTGTTAATTGCTTCAATCGTAGTCTCAATATTTAACTATTTATATACGAAGGGACCTGAATGGATTTATCTTTTAACTGGTTTATGTTTCCTATTCTCCATGTTTATAGGGATTCCAGTCATTCTTTATTTGACTGTTAAGTTCATCTCGTTTATATCCAAACCTTTCCTCGGATCAGATGCATTATTGGCAGGACGGAATGCCTTACGCCAGATGAGAAAAAATATACAAATAGCAGGCATACTGATGCTAGCATTTGTCATTGGTCTTACTGGTTACTTACTTTTTTCTTCCATAGCGATTCAAGCCGAAAAAGATATAAAAACTAGGTATCCAATGGATTATAAATTACAAGCTACTGATTCATCGCTTGAGCCAGGTTTTTCCAAAAGTTTAGAAGAACAAATTAAACAAATAGAAGGTGTAAGTTCAATATCCATTCCTACAGCTTTATTTGGATTAACACTTAATCTTGACCAAAACTATATTAAAAACTGGAATGGTCAACTATTCAATATAAATGGTAAGAAACAAATTCATATTAGCCTTAGAGCAATAAATATCAATGAAGTAACAAAATTTCATTCCATAAAGGTGCTAGAAGGAACAATTGATCAAGGAGCTCTGCGTAATGATGGAGTTATCATTACAAAAAATTTAAAAAAATTTGGGTTTCAGTTAGGTGATTATATTCAAATAGGACGTTATAACGAAGTGATTAAGGGAGAAAATTCTGGCCACCGATTCAAAATTGTCGGAATTATTGATAAGATGCCTGTTTTACCTTCTGATGAATATACAGCTTATACCGACAGAGAAAATCTTAAAAAATATTTTAAAATTAACACGATTGAACAAATTCAATATAATATTTCTAATCCATCCTTAAGTAGTGTTATTCAAAAAAAGATTGACAAATTGTTAAATAACCCAAATTTTTCAAATGTTATACTTTATGACCGTCAAAAAGAACTTTTAACGTTACACCGGCAGGTACAACAAAGGTTATTTATTTTACTTGCTGCTGTGATTTTAACTATTTTCCTCGGTATTATAGGATTGATGAATAACATAGCTAGTAGCCTAAGAGAAAGAAGTAGAGAGTTTGCGGTGCTCAGAGCGCTAGGAAGCCGACCAAACCAAGTAGTGAGATTAGCCTTGTTAGAAGGAGTAATCATTTCATTAGCCGGAGGGCTAATTGGAATTATATCAGGTCTTGTGTTTGGTTACCATGTATTAGCAGGTTTGGAAGCAAAAGAATATCTATTCCCATGGCTAATAGTTTTAATCGAATTGATCATAAGTCCTTTGATAGGGCTTGCTGCAGCATTTATACCTTCCATATGGATTTCTCGAATGAACCTTATCAAAACTTTATACCAGGAATAAAACCTCTGAAGAGAGTTTATAAAAATAAAAGACTCTTACAAACTCTCTTCAGCTCCATCAAACTTAGTCTTTTAGACTTAAATAATTAATACATGCATTGTTTTAATTAAGAAAATGGAAACATAGACTAAATAAAGTGAAAAACAGAACCTGATTAAAACCATAAACCCAATACAGCGATGCGCAAAGAGGTTTTCGTGTAGAAAATAATAAACATGATTCTTTGCATGAAGCTGGCTTATCAGTGTCTGACGTCACGTACATTTCACAATATAATTTATCCCGATGTTATCTTTGGGTTAGCCTCCTGAGGAAAATAAGTATATACTTTAATACATGTTCCCATTCTCATCCTTATAAATAGTCTGAATAAAGGTGCGCTCAAATGGCTTACCATCTAATGTCTCCCCCTTGATGTCGAGTGTTAAATGATAGACGCCTGCTTCGGTTTGTTTTGGAATCACGATTTCGTCATGCGCTGACAATGAAGCTTTTTCTTTTAGTTTCTTTCCTTTCTTTTTCCCTGGATTGTTTTCCTTAGCTACAAAATCAAGGCTGTATTCCATGTTCATTTGTTTCGTTTTAATTTTAGTGCCATCCGTTTCTATGACCCATTTGTTTTTATTGTTTTTTGGTTTTAGTTTTATGTTTTTTGTTAAGTCTGAATCGAACGTAGCAACGAGTAGATAGGCACTTGTACCATCAGCTTTCGCTTGAATGGTCCATTCCCCAGGCATTGGTTGATTGATTACTGCTACGTGATTCCACGCCCCTTGAAAAACGTCTTCCTCTTGTTGATATACGGCAACGGGTACGTTCACCAGTTGATGGTCAGGGCTTATCATCGTTAACGTGTCAACCGGTTGATCACTCATCCAGTTAATTGTTAACGTGCGTACGTTACTTTCAACGGCAAAGTTTTCAACAGCCGTTTGTTGAAAGCTTCCCCCTCTTATCACGTGAGAGCCATTTTCATCCGATTCCAATCCTTTTTCCGGAAATAAGGAAGTCGTTTGAATGGAAGAGCTCATCGCCCTATTGGTCGTCAAAAAAGGTTTAAAAATCGAGAACGTAGATGATCCATATTTGATAGTCGAGTGATCCCAATCCCCTACCTGTAACATCTGCCCATTTGGCAAGTACGCATTCGCCACTGTGACAGCGCCATCATTTGTTCCGTACTGAGATAAATAAAGCCCACCCCAATATAGCGAGGAACCGAACGAACCCCATTTCGTTCCCGCTAACGTATAATAGTTATTTTTATTCACATTTGCGTGATGATCAGTAATTGAACGAAAATAGTTCATATAAGACGTCTGTAAAGAATACGTACCATCGCTTTTTGATCCAAGGATATCAGCAAGCCAACTAGCCCAACTGCTGTATGCTAGGTCTGCTAATTGAGAACCATAGTGCGGACTTCCTAACGTAATCACATTAGAAACGTAAGGATACGCATTGTAATGAACCAAAGCCGTTTGCGCGTCAATGCCTCCTTTACTATGAGTAACAAGCACTAGTTTTTTACCGAAATAATTGTAAATTTCCTGGATTTTCGCGGCTAACAAACTTCCATTGTCCCACATGTCCTCCGAAGTTCCACCTGAATCGTATAACTCCAAAAAAGCCGTTTGATATCCATTGTTATAAGCAGTCTCGTACATATCGTTGTTGTCATACCATGTACTTGCGGAACTATTTAACCCTTGAACGAACAAAATCACAGGCGCATCAGGAATCAAATGGTCAGGCGTTGAGCCAATGTACCAGGTTCCCGGTGCTCCGCCAGAACCAGGATTTGTAAATTTACCAGCATCAGCAGGAGTAGCTACCACCGCCATCACAAGAAACCATACGAAAAGGAACGAAAAAATCTTTTTCAATCAGGCAACCTCCTTCATCTGAAATTCGCATTTAATCACGTTAATAAAGCTATTTGAAGGACATTGAGGATATGTCAAAAATTTAATGATTTTAACCAGTATCTTTAAATGTTGGGTGAACTAAATTTTGTTTTTTTTGAGACTTTGTTCTTTTGTTTTGTCTATCGCTTTTTTGTTCAGAAGGAAAATAAATTTCTTTTAATCCTATACTTGAGCTTCTTTAATCATGGACACTTCTATTTTTGGATTTTGTAAAATTTATTTTATAATTAAGAAAAAGAAAGAGAGCGCTTTTCTCCATACAAACGCCCTCTTAAGAAGATGGAATCACCGTTAATACCTTCTATCTGTTTTGGAGGAAAGTCCATTCAACTTAGTCGTTGTGACTCCTCTCTATTCCACTCTTCTGGATTTTCCCGCCATTTTCGCAATGTCGCAATGTCTTCCTCCGTAATGACACCCATCTCCACCGCTGTTTCAATGAGGGTGTCATAATCAGTAAGCGTGTAGACGGCAACGTCATTTTCAGCAAAGGATTGTTTTCCTTTTTCAAGGCCATATGTAAAAATGGCAACGACACCGAGCACATCACATCCTTCTTTCCGCAATGCACGAACGGCATTCAAAGAGCTGCCTCCTGTAGAAATTAAATCTTCAACGACAACGACCTTTTGGCCTTTTTCCACTTTTCCTTCAATTTGTTTTCCTTTTCCATGCCCTTTTGCTTGGCTGCGCACGTAGCACATCGGCAAGGCTAGGCGCTCGCTTACCCAAGCGGCATGTGGAATGCCTGCGGTTGCCGTTCCGGCGATCACTTGGACGTCTGGAAAATGCGTGCGAATCAGATTCATTAGCCCATCGGCAATCGTGCTTCTTACGTTTGGATAAGCTAACGTAAGCCGATTGTCGCAATAAATCGGTGATTTTATTCCGGATGACCATGTAAATGGTTCATTCGGTTGTAAAGATACCGCACCGATTTGCAGTAAATGTGCCCCGATTTCTTTTTTCATTTCTGCTCCTCTCCATTCCATTCTCGTTGTAATCGCTCGTAAGCCGCATATGAATCGGCCGCGCGCGTAATGCTTCTTCCAACAACGATGGCGCTTGCGCCGAGCTTCCTTGCTTCATATGGTGTAACGACGCGAGCTTGATCATTTTTTTCATCGGTCGCAAAGCGAATGCCCGGCGTTACCGTAAGAAATGATTCACCGAAAGCTTGGCGAATCAGCGGTACTTCTTTTGCCGAGCAGACGACGCCATCGAGTCCGCTTTTGTGCGCAAGAGAAGCATAGTGAAGTACCGTCTCTTCCATCGAACGTTCAATGAGAAGCTGCTCGCGCAACATTTGTTCATTCGTGCTTGTCAACTGTGTGACAGCAATGCAATACGGACGACTCTCACCGCTTGGTGTGCCGGCATTTAACCCTTCAAGCGCCGCTTCCATCATCTTCATTCCTCCCGCTGCATGCACATTCACAAGATCAACCCCTAAGCATGCTAATCCTTGCATCGCCCGCTTGACCGTATTCGGAATGTCGTGCAGCTTTAAATCGAGGAAAATACGATGCCCCTGTTCCTTTAAATAGCGAATGATCTCCGGTCCTTCTTGATAATATAATTCCATGCCGACTTTAACGAATAACGATTCATGCTGAAATGGTTGTAAAAACGTTTTTACATCCTCCGCTGTCGGAAAATCAAGCGCCACAATAAACGGATGGTTCACTTTTTCTCCAGCTCCTTCCTGTGCATTCGGAAATGTGTTCAATCCCAAGTTCATCCAAGAGGGTCGGAAGTTCGGCAATGATGTTTGGACAAACGAACGGATCAATAAAATTTGCGGTTCCGACCGCTACAGCGCTTGCTCCGGCATAAAAAAATTCAATGACATCTTCAGCTGATTGAATGCCGCCCATGCCGATAATCGGGATGGAAACAGCTTGGCTTACTTCATAAATCATCCGAATCGCAATCGGTTTAATCGCTGGTCCAGAAAGCCCCCCTGTCCGATTGGCAAGCACCGGCTCGGCTGTTTTCACATCAATGCGCATGCCAAGAAGCGTATTAATCATCGTCAGACCATCCGCTCCTGCTCCTTCAATCGCCTTAGCCATTTCCACAATGTTGGTCACATTCGGAGAAAGCTTCACATAGACAGGAACTTCCGATACTTCCTTCACAAGCTTCGTCAGTTCCGCGGCAACTTCCGGAACGGTTCCGAACGTAATGCCGCCTTTTTTCACGTTCGGACACGAAATATTGAGTTCAAGTGCATGAACATTTGGCGCTTTGGAAATTTGTCTGGCGACTTCCACATATTCTTCCGATGTTGAGCCTGCGATATTGGCGATAATCGGAACGTCAAATTGCTCAAGCCATGGCAGTTCTTCGCCTATAACTTTTTGAAGACCGGGGTTTTGCAAGCCGATCGCATTCAGCATCCCGCCCGGTGTTTCAGCGACTCTGGGGGTCGGATTGCCAAAGCGCGCTTCTTGTGTCGTCGCTTTAATCATAATCGCACCGAGCTTACTCAAATCATAGAACTGCGCATATTCACGCCCAAAACCGAAACAGCCTGAGGCGGGCATAATCGGATTTTTTAATGAAAGACCGGGCAGCTGTACCTCTAAACGATTCATAGCACCACCTCCCCTGCTTTGAAAACAGGTCCGTCACTGCATACTTTTTTGTACGCCGTTTTGCTGTTTGAAACGCGGCAGACACAGGCAAAACACGCGCCAATACCGCATCCCATCCGCTCTTCTAACGAAAGGTATACTTCCTTGTGTGGAAATGCTCGTTCCAGCGCCTTTAACATCGGTTTCGGTCCGCATGCATACAGGACATCAAAGAAAATCGAGCGCTCAGCAATGACATCGGTCACAAATCCTTTCGTTCCGCAGGATCCGTCAACCGTTGCTACATACGTTTCTCCGAGTTTGACAAACTCATTTTCATAAAACATCACATCTTTACTTTGAAACCCAAGAACATGAATGACAGAAATTCCTTTTTTCACAAGCTGTTTTGATAGTTCATAAAGCGGGGGGACGCCGATCCCACCGCCAACAATCAGAGCCGTTTGTCCCGCTTTTATCACATCAAGCGGAAAACCGTTTCCAAGCGGGCCGAGAACGTCAACGGTTTCTCCCGGCCGTTTTTGTGAAAGAAGCGTTGTTCCCATACCTTCTTTTCGATAAATGATTGTACATTGGCTAGCTTCTTTATCGATATGGCAAAGGCTGAGCGGACGACGCAAAAGCGGATCCGCTTGCGGGGTTATTTTGATATGAACGAATTGACCGGGCCTATTCATTTCTGCCACTAAATCACCTGTTAACGTCATTGCATAAATGTTCTCGGCAATTCGTTCTTGATGAACAATCGTCATATTTTCCCGCTTCATCATGAACGCACCAACTCTTGTGTCATCGCCGTTGTTGAAAATGTCATAGATTCGATGACTTGTAGCATCGCTTTGGCAGTATCCAATGACGTTAAACAAGGGATGCCGTTTTCGACCGCTTCACGGCGAATGCGGAAGCCGTCACTTTCCGGTTGTTTTCCTTTTGTTAACGTATTGATGACAACTTGTGCTTTTCCTTGGCGGATGACATCTAAAATGTTTGGCGATTCGGAATGAATTTTATTGACGACCGTCACCGGAATATTGGCAGCTTTCAATGCTTCCGCTGTTCCGTTCGTAGCAAGCAGTTGATACCCCATACGATGGAAGTGTCTTGCTAACTCGACCGCTTCGTCTTTATCTTTGTCGGCAATCGTGAGTAATACTGCTCCGTACGAACGAATGTGAATGCCAGAAGCAACTAGCCCTTTATATAACGCTTTTTCAAATGTCGTATCTTTTCCGATGACTTCTCCGGTTGATTTCATTTCCGGTCCAAGTGAAATATCGACATTGCGCAATTTTGCAAATGAGAAAACAGGTGCTTTTACATATACCCCATCACTTTCTGGCTTCAAGCCCGCCTCATACCCAAGTTCAGACAGCTTTGTCCCTAAAATGACCTTTGTCGCAATATTCGCCATCGGCACGCCGGTAATTTTACTTAAAAACGGTACCGTTCGGCTTGAGCGTGGGTTCACTTCAAGGACATACACCTCATCTTTGTATATGACAAATTGAATATTCAACAGCCCAACAATGCGCAATCCTTTCGCCAGTTTCATCGTATAGTCGACGATTTTTTGTTTGATGTGTGGAGCTAATGTTTGCGGCGGATACACCGCAATCGAGTCACCAGAGTGAACGCCCGCCCGTTCAATATGTTCCATAATTCCTGGAATGAAAACTGTTTCTCCATCAGAAATCGCATCGACTTCGATTTCTTTTCCGATTAAATAACGGTCAATTAACACGGGATGCTGCGGATTGACTTTGACGGCATTTTTCATATAGTGCAGCAACTCTTCTTGTTGATAGACGATTTCCATTGCTCGGCCGCCAAGAACGTAGGATGGACGAACTAACACCGGATAGCCAATTTCCTCGGCAATACGCACCGCTTCCTCGACAGAAAAGGCCGTTTTTCCTTCCGGCTGTGGGATGTCTAGTTCGAACAATGTTTGCTCAAATTTATCGCGGTCTTCGGCGCGATCCAAATCCTCAAGAGAAGTTCCTAAAATGCGGACGCCGTGCGCTGCCAATTCAGCCGCCAAGTTAATCGCCGTCTGTCCGCCAAATTGAACAATCACACCGATCGGTTTTTCTAAATCGATCACATGCATGACATCTTCAATCGTTAATGGTTCAAAATATAGTTTGTCAGAGATGCTGAAGTCGGTTGATACTGTCTCTGGATTGTTATTAATGATAATCGCTTCATATCCTGCTTCTTTAATCGCCCAGACAGAATGAACGGTCGCGTAGTCAAATTCGATTCCTTGCCCGATGCGAATCGGTCCTGAACCGAGAACAACGACGCTTTCACGTTCTGTGACGATCGATTCGTTTTCGTCCTCATATGTGCCATAGTAATACGGCGTTTCCGATTCGAATTCCGCTGCGCACGTATCGACCATTTTATAAACGGGTACAATTCCTGCGCCTTTTCTCATTGTATAAATATCGCGTTCGCTCATGTTCCAAAGTGCAGCGATCTTGACATCGGCAAAGCCTATTTCTTTTGCTTTTCTTAATACGTCCAAATCTCCGATATGATCGCGAACGACCGTTTCATAGCAGACGATGTTTTCGATCTTTGTCAAGAAAAAGCGGTCAATTTGGCTCCATTCGTGAATTTGCTCGATTGTAACCCCGCGGCGCAGCGCTTCAGCAATATAGAACAGGCGCTCATCTCCCGCTTTGCGAATTCGCTTTTCAAGCAGTTCATCCGAAATAGCTTCTGCCCCTTTTAACTCTAAATGGTATACGTTTGTTTCTAATGAGCGTACCGCTTTTAAAAGAGACTCTTCGAATGTCCGGCCAATCGCCATCACTTCACCTGTCGCTTTCATTTGTGTGCCGAGATGGCGATTCGCTGATTCAAATTTATCAAACGGGAAGCGCGGAATTTTCGTGACGACATAGTCAAGCGCTGGTTCAAAACAAGCGTATGTTTTCCCTGTCACCGGATTGATGATTTCATCTAATGTTAAACCAACCGCAATTTTCGCCGCGAGCTTGGCAATCGGATATCCCGTAGCTTTTGACGCCAACGCTGAAGAACGGCTGACGCGCGGGTTGACTTCAATGACATAGTAATGAAAGCTGTGTGGGTCGAGCGCCAATTGCACGTTGCATCCGCCTTCGATGCCAAGCGCACGGATAATTCGTAATGAAGCATTGCGCAATAATTGATATTCACGGTCGCTTAACGTTTGGCTTGGAGCGACGACAATCGAGTCGCCTGTATGAATGCCAACCGGATCGATATTTTCCATGTTGCAAACAACAATCGCATTGTCATTCGCATCACGCATCACTTCATACTCGATTTCTTTATATCCGGCGATGCTTTTTTCTAATAAACACTGATGAACGGGGCTCATTTTTAAACCGCTTGAGACAATTTCGATAAGCTCAGCCTCATTCGAACAAATGCCCCCGCCCGTTCCACCGAGCGTAAACGCTGGACGAACGATGACCGGATAACCAACCGCATTTACGAACGCGTACGCTTCTTCTAAACTATGAATAATTTCACTTTCTGGAACCGGCTCCCCAAGCTCGTTCATGAGAGCACGAAACTGTTCACGGTCTTCCGCTTTTTCAATCGCTTCTAATTTCGTGCCAAGAATTTCAACACCACATTCTTTCAAAACCCCTGTCTTGGCCAATTCGACCGCTAAGTTTAACCCCGTCTGTCCCCCGAGCGTCGGCAAAATTGCATCAGGACGCTCTTTGCGAATAATGCGCGAAACGAATTCAAGTGTTAACGGCTCCATATATACTTTGTCCGCAATTTCCGTATCTGTCATAATCGTTGCCGGGTTGGAGTTCACTAAAATGACTTTATATCCTTCTTCTTTTAGTGCTAAGCATGCTTGTGTTCCCGCATAATCAAACTCCGCTGCTTGACCGATGACAATTGGACCAGAGCCAATCACTAAAATCGTTTCAATATCCTGACGTTTAGGCATGGATGACTTCTCCTTCCGTTTTGAACTTTTGAATCATCGCGATAAATTCGTCAAATAAGTGATTCGCATCTTCTGGACCAGGAGAGGCTTCCGGGTGATATTGCACCGTAAATGCTGGATAATCGAGATGGCGCAATCCTTCAATTGTACCGTCGTTTAAGGCGATATGTGTCACTTCTAATCTTGTATGTTGCAATGATTGTTCTTTCACCGTATAACCATGGTTTTGTGAAGTGATCACCACTTTTCCTGTTGCCAAATGTTTCACTGGATGATTCGAGCCGCGATGGCCAAACTTCATTTTTTCCGTATCGGCACCGCAAGCTAGGGCAAACAATTGATGGCCGAGACAAATTCCAAATAACGGTACTTTTCCCAATACGCCTTGAACCATTTGAATTGCTTCCGGCACATCTTTCGGATCCCCAGGGCCATTCGATAACATCACTCCATCAGGATTTAAGCGAAGTACTTCTTCAGCTGTCGCGTTGTATGGCAGAACAATTACATCACAATTCCGCTTATTTAATTCTCGTAAAATGCCGTGCTTCATTCCAAAGTCAACAAGCACAATACGATGACCTCGCCCCGGACTTGGATATGCACTTTTCGTCGAAACTCGCTTCACTTGGTCGTTTGGTAGATTTGTAGATGTTAAATAGTTCACGACTTCCTGAACGCTCATATCTACATCACAAATCATTCCTTTTAACGTTCCATATTGGCGAATGATTCTCGTTAATTTTCTTGTATCAATGCCGGCTAAGCCAGGGATGTTTTTTGCTTTCAAATAGTCATCAAGTGTCATGTCATTTCGCCAATTGGAAGGAGCATGGCACACTTCTTTGACAATAAGCCCATGAATGTGCGGTTCAATTGATTCGAAATCATCTCGGTTAATGCCGTAATTGCCGATTAATGGATATGTCATTGTTACAATTTGTCCGCAGTAAGAAGGATCGGATAAAATTTCTTGATAGCCTGTCATTCCTGTATTAAATACAACTTCTCCGATCTTTTTTTCCGTGCTCCCGAACGCGTCACCGATAAAAAATGTGCCGTCTTCTAAAACGAGTTGTCGTTTCATTTACTCTCTCCCTTTCTGCCAAACTGGTTTTCCATCGACAAATGTCATCACCGGCCATCCTTGGCATGGCCAACCGGCAAATGGAGTATTTTTCCCTTTCGAAACAAACGTATGTGGATCGATGACTTGCTCGGTTTCCAAATCAAGGATGGTGATATCCGCCGGTTTCCCGACTGCTAATCGTCCCGACGATAAGCGAAATGCTTCGGCTGGTTTGACTGTCAAAAAATCAATAAGCTGCTTGAACGTCAGTACGTCCGTCTTGACTAAATATGTGTAAAGAAGCGGGAACGCTGTCTCTAAACCGACAATCCCAAATGGGGCAAAAACAATGCCTTCCTGTTTTTCTGCTTCCGTATGCGGCGCATGATCGGTAGCAATAAAGTCGATCGTGCCATCGAGCAAGCCTTCGATTAACGCTTCACGGTCCTCTTTGCTTCGTAACGGCGGGTTCATTTTATAGTTCGCGTCAATCCCCGGAATATCTTCATCACAAAGAAGGAGATGGTGGGGCGTCACTTCTGCCGTCACGCGAATGCCAGCCCGTTTGGCATCACGGACAACGCGAACGGATTCTTTTGTACTAATGTGACAGACGTGATAATGACAGCCGGTTGCTTCTGCCAGAAGCACATCGCGCGCAATATGAACAGATTCGCATACGGATGGAATTCCGTTTAATTCATTCCGTCTTGCAAACTCTCCGTCATGAACAACGCCGTGATTCGTTAATGTATTATCTTCGCAATGGGCAACAATCGGCATATCAAGAGCAGCGGCTCGCTTCATCGCTTCGTACATCATGCCGGCAGATTGCACGCCGACACCATCGTCCGTAAACGCGAACGCTCCCGCTTCTTTTAATGCGGCAAAATCCGTTAATTCCTCTCCGAGCTGACGAATCGTAATTGCTCCGTACGGCAATACACGGACATGCGCCGTTTCACGAATCCGTTCTTGCAAGCGAAGCATTTGCTCTTTCGTATCCGGCACCGGACGCGTATTTGGCATTGCTGCCACCGTTGTAAATCCGCCTTTCGCTGCGGCAAGGGTGCCTGTGGCGATCGTTTCTTTCCGATCTCCGCCCGGTTCGCGCAAATGAACATGCAAGTCAATGAATCCTGGTGAAATGAAGCAGCCTTGAACGTCGATCACTTCATCAGTTGCCTCGATATGTAGTTCTGTTCCGATCGCAGTGATGATCCCTTCTTCGATTTTGATTTCCGTTCGTTCAATTTTCCCGTCTTTATTGAACGACTTGCCATTTTTTAAGATGATTGCCATTCTCCATTCCCCTTTCCACTGCTCGTTTTAATACAGCCATACGTATATAAACACCGTTTTCCATTTGCTTGAAAATTCGTGATTGCATGCATTCGACAAGGCAGCTCGCAATTTCCACATCGCGATTGACAGGAGCAGGGTGTAGAATAATGCTGCGGTCTTTCATGCGCTTTGCTCGTTCGACCGTTAGTCCATAGCGCTCATGGTATTGCTTTCTGGCTAGTCCCATTTTTTCTTCGTGTCGCTCATGCTGAATGCGCAATAACATAATGACATCCGCTTCTTGGACGGCTTCATCTAAATCGACATACGTTCCATATTGATTCGTATCATCTTTCCATTCATCAGGACTTGCAAATAACACAGTCGCTCCAAGTCTTGTCAGCACCTCAGCATTCGAGCGAGCGACGCGACTATGGCGAATATCGCCGACAATCGCTACTGTCAGTCCACGAAAAGCGCCGAATTCTTGACGAATCGTCATTAAATCTAACAGCGATTGCGTTGGATGATGTCCGCAGCCATCCCCGGCGTTAATGATTGGAATGGCAATTGAATCACGCAATGCTTCAAAATATTGATCTTCCGGATGTCTCACTACAACTGCGCCCACGCCAATCGACTCAAGCGTACGAATCGTATCGTACAACGTTTCCCCTTTTTGCACGCTCGACATGTCCGCATCAAACGGAATGACTTGGAGCCCTAATTTCCTTTCTGCCACTTCAAAGCTGCATTTCGTCCGTGTGCTCGGTTCGAAAAACAAGTTGGCGACAAAAAACAGCTCTGGGGCACGCCAATATTTTCCTTCTGAAAACTCTTCTGCCTCATCAAGCAATGAAGTAATTTCAGCTAATGATAAATCTGTTAATGTCAATAAATGTGCCATATCTCTCCGCTCCTTTTCATAAAAAACACCCTGTCCAATCGACAGGGTGTTACACCATTTTTGAGTAAAAAGGGGCAATGAGGGAAACTGGATGATATCCGCTTCGCCCCATCTTTACTTTTCACTTTCACTGTAACACCCTTTTAAGTCTCTCTGGACTCAATTAAAAGGTGATGTTATGCAACATGATCATCACTGTTTTCTGTTTCTAACTCAAACATATTTTCATTTGTTTGCGGACGGCCCGGTAATACAAGGTTAAGCAAAACACCGCAAATCGCAGCTAATGCCATTCCTTGAATTTGGAATTGTTCTGATACTTTTAATACCGCACCGCCAATTCCGATGACAAGAATGACAGAAGAAATGACTAAGTTTCGTTTGTCACCGAAATCGATTTTGCTGTCCACAAGCATGCGCAAGCCAGAAGAAGCAATGATACCGAAGAGCAAAATCGACACACCGCCCATAACAGGCGTTGGAATTGAGCTAATAAGCGCAGTCACTTTACCAATAAATCCGAAGATAATCGCAATGATGGCTGCTCCCGCTAATACGTAGACGCTGTAGACACGTGTAATCGCAAGCACCCCGATATTTTCACCATAAGTCGTTTTTGGCGGTCCACCGATAAGCGCGGAAATCATCGTTGCCGTTCCGTCGCCTAAAATCGAGCGATGTAAGCCAGGGTTTTTAATGTAATCACGACCGACTACTTTGCTTAACACAAGCTGGTGACCGATATGTTCTGATAGTGTCACAACGGCGACCGGCACCATCAGGAGGACGATGTCCCATGTAACATGGATGTGATAATCGACAAACGGGATTAAAAAGTCCGGCATTTCAAACCATTTGGCTTTTGTGACTTGAGAAAAATCGACAACTCCAACTGCTAACGCATACACATAGCCGACGATAATCCCCACTAACACAGGAACTAAGCTGAACATGCCTCTTAAGAAAACCGAGCAAACGATCGTTGCAGCAAGCGTTACTAGCGCAACAGAAAAATGAATAAAACTATATTTTCCGTCCGGATTGTTCATTGCCATATTGACCGCTGTATTTGCTAGTCCTAGTCCGATGACGATAATGACCGGACCGACAACGATTGGCGGCAACAAATTCATAATCCAGCGGTATCCCGCTTTTTTTATAACTAGGGCAACAACACCATACACAAGCCCGGCCAAAAAGCTGCCAATCATCGCCGCACTAGGACCTCCCGCTGTTTTGGCAGCAATAATCGGAGCGATAAACGCAAACGAAGACCCAAGGTACGCAGGGACTTGCCATTTCGTGATGATTAAAAAAGCGAGTGTCCCGAGTCCGCTTGAAATGAGGGCAATCGACGGGCTTAACCCAACCAAATAAGGCACTAAAATCGTCGCACCAAACATCGCAAACAAGTGCTGAAGGCTAAGCGTGAGCCACTGTATCGGTGATGGCATATCCTTAATATCTAATACCGGTTTATTCATTATCACAAACTCCTTTCCGTTTTTTGCATAAAAAAACCTCTTTGCCCTTCAGAGGTGCAAAGAGGTACAGTTGTAGCCTAAAAAGCTAGTTTTAATTTTAGACTATTTCCCTGTTCCCCCTTTGTCAGCCTCACGGGACTGCCTTTAAAAAGGGAATCGATTTATTTTTCATGAATGCTGACTTGATCAAGTGCGTCCACTTCCGTTAACTCTACAACAATCATTTCCGCGCTCGATGTAGGGATGTTTTTTCCTACAAAATCAGCCCGAATCGGCAGCTCGCGATGACCGCGATCAACGAGCACAGCCAATTGAATTTGCGCTGGACGTCCAAGGTCCATTACCGCGTCCATCGCCGCACGCACCGTCCGTCCTGTAAACAATACGTCATCGACTAAAATGACTTTTTTGTTTGTCACGTCAAACGGTACGTCTGTTCCTTTTACAAGCGGTTCGTGATCGCTCGTTTTTACCGTTAAATCGTCGCGATATAGCGTAATATCTAACTCTCCAACAGGAACCGCCTTTCCTTCGATTTGTTCAATCCGCTCGGCTAACCGCTTTGCTAAGTAAATGCCTCGCGTCTTAATGCCAATAAGAACACAATCGTCAATTCCTTTGTTGCGTTCAATAATTTCGTGAGCAATGCGCGTCAGTGCCCGGCGAATTGCTTGTTCATCTAGAACAACTGCTTTTTGCATCATTTCACCTCCACACAAAAAGCCCTCCCACCGATAGGCGAGAGGGCAGAAACATTCCATATGCAATGATGAAATCCGACTCCTTCTCAGCCTCACGGGACTGAACTTAAAGGCTCCTATTTACTTGCTTTTATTGTACTTTTACAAGCGACGTTTGTCAACGCCCTTTTCGCAACAACTCTAAAAGACGCTCGAACTCATTTGGCAGCGGTGCTTCAAATTCCAAATATTCTCCCGTACGCGGATGAGTAAACCCTAACACGCCGGCATGTAACGCCTGACCGTCGATCGGCAGCGTTTTTTTCGGTCCGTATTTCGGATCTCCCGCCAACGGATATCCGATGTATTTCATATGCACGCGAATTTGATGAGTGCGTCCCGTTTCGAGCTGACATTCGATAAAGGTATATTGCTCAAATCGCTCGAGCACACGAAAATGCGTGACAGCCTCTTTTCCGTTTTCATCTGTAACCGCCATTTTTTGACGATCATGCTTATCACGGCCAATCGGAGCATCGATTGTACCGTAATCATGTGGAATAACCCCATGAACAATCGCCCTATATTTGCGGGTAACGGTTTTATTCACGAGTTGATTCACAAGTGCTGTATGGGCAACATCGTTTTTGGCGACCATTAACAATCCGGACGTATCTTTATCAATGCGATGGACAATGCCGGGACGAAGCACACCGTTAATGCCCGATAAATCTTTGCAATGAGCAAGCAGCGCGTTCACAAGCGTTCCGCGCATATGACCAGGAGCAGGATGCACGACCATGCCGCGCGGTTTATTCACCACAAGGACATCGGAATCCTCATAATAAATGTCCAATTCGATTTCTTCCGGCTCCACATGAAGCGGTTCCGGTTCGGGAAGACGAACGACGACGACATCACCAGTAGAACATTTGTAATTCGCTTTCACCGATTTATCGTTGACGGTTACAAGCCCATCTTTAATCCATTGCTGGACTTTCGAGCGCGACCATTCTTCATTGAGGGCGGAAATCACTTTATCGATTCGTTCATTATCGTACTCTTCCTCAATATGAAATTGAACAACATCCATCAACCATTCTCCTTTTCCTTCGTTCCAGCAAAAAATGTTTGTAAAAAGACAAGCGCGACTCCAATACAAAGAGCGGAATCAGCGAAATTAAACACTGGAAAGCTGTACGTAAAAATGTACGTATGAATAAAATCAACTACCTCTTTACGTACAAGCCGGTCAATAAAATTCCCGACCGCTCCCCCAAGCATCAGGCCAAGGGCGATGCCAAACAGCCTCTCCCCGCGGGGCAAACGTTGAATATAAATGATTAATCCAATGACAACAACGATCGTTATAATATAAAATAGCCAAAACTGCCCTTGTAAAATTCCCCATGCCGCTCCACGATTGCGATGGGAAGTAATGTATAACACGTTCGGAATGATGGTAATGCTTTCTCCGAGCTGCATATACTTCACTACAAGCCATTTGGCAAATTGATCAATGGCGATCACGATCAGCGCAATCACATAATATACCACACGACTACCCCCACTCGACATATGTACTTTATGAATTGTAGCATAATCATGTAATTATAGACAATCGCCAACATGCCAAATTACATAAAAAACGAGGCCACCGCTAATAAGGCTAGCCTCGTTTTTTGAATTATGCTGAATAATGTTCTTTCACAATGCGGGCACAACGCGGACATAATGTTGGATGATCTTTGTCTTCTCCTACTTCCGGCGTAACGACCCAACATCTTTCGCACGTTTCACCTTCCGCTGGTTTGACAACAATCGCAATAGTAGCGAATTTTTGTGCCTCTTCAGGAGCGTCTGCATAGTCTCCAGCAATTTCAAATCCTGATACGATGAACAACTGTTTGACATTTTCTTCGATCGAATCAAGCAGCTGTTTCGTTTCCGCAGTTGGGTACACGATCAAGCTTGCTGTCAATGATTTACCGATGACTTTCTCATTTCGGGCTACTTCCAACGCTTTTAATACATCGTCGCGCAAACTCATAAATGTGTCCCATTTCGCTAATAGAGCTTCTGCTCCTTCGATGTCTTTGGCTTCCGGCATATCGACAAGCTGAACGCTCTCTTCTCTTTCTTTTCGGTTTGGAATATGCCCCCATACCTCATCGGCTGTATGCGGTAAAATTGGTGCGATCAGCTTCGTTAAGGCTACGACCGTTTCGTAAAGCACGGTTTGAATCGAGCGACGCTCTTGATCATTTGGCGCTTCAATATAGAGAATATCTTTGGCAAAATCCAAGTAGAACGCACTTAAATCGACCGTACAGAAATTGTTCACGTCGTGATAAATTGCCGCAAAGTCATACGTTTCATATGAATGTTTTACTTTTTCAATGAGGCGATTTAATTTCACAAGCATATAGCGATCCACTTCACGCAATTCCGCTAAAGGAACCGCATTCGTCTCCGGATCAAAGTCAAATAAGTTACCAAGCATAAAACGGAACGTATTGCGAATTTTTCTATACACTTCCGCGACTTGTTTTAAAATGCTGTCGGAGATTCTTACATCTGCTTGATAGTCGACAGAAGCAACCCAAAGACGTAAAATGTCAGCCCCTAATTGCTCCATTACTTTCGCTGGAACAACAACGTTACCGAGCGATTTACTCATTTTGCGGCCTTCTCCGTCAAGCACGAACCCATGGCTTAATACTCCCTTATACGGCGCTTTCCCCGTCACCGCTACTGCAGTTGAAAGCGAAGAGTTAAACCAGCCGCGATATTGGTCAGAACCTTCAAGATACAGGTCAGCCGGACGCTGTAAGTCATCGCGCTCTTCCAACACCGCTTGGTGAGAAGACCCAGAGTCAAACCAAACGTCCATAATATCGGTCTCTTTTGTAAATTTACCGTTTGGACTTGATGGATGAGTAAATCCTTCCGGCAATAAGTCTTTCGCCTCACGTTCAAACCATACGTTTGATCCGTATTGTCTGAACAAGTTGGAGACGTGTTCAATCGTTTCATCCGTAATAATTGGTTCGCCGTTTTCGCCGTAAAACACCGGAATCGGAACTCCCCATGCACGCTGACGAGAGATACACCAGTCACCGCGATCGCGAATCATATTGTGAAGACGCGTTTCTCCCCATGCTGGAACCCATTTTGTTTCTTCAACAGCTTTTAATAATTCGTTACGAATTTTATCAATAGATGCGAACCATTGCGCTGTGGCACGGAAAATCGTCGGTTGTTTTGTCCGCCAATCGTGCGGATACGAGTGGGTAATAAAGCCAAGCTTTAAAAGAGCGCCTACTTCCTGCAATTTTTGTGTAATCGCTTTGTTCGCTTCGTCATAAAATAATCCTTCAAATCCCGGCGCTTCTTTTGTCATATAGCCGCGCTCATCGACTGGGCATAAAACGTCTAGCCCGTATTTCTGACCGACGATAAAGTCATCTTCCCCGTGACCCGGTGCAGTATGAACGCAACCTGTTCCGGCGTCCGTCGTGACATGTTCTCCGCAAACAACAAGCGAATCACGATCATAAAACGGATGTTTCGCCACGACATACTCAAGCTCATTTCCTTTAATCGTTTTGACGACATTCGCTTCTTCCCAGCCGATTTCTTTTGCTACCGATTCTAATAGCGCAGAGGCAACGATATATTTTGCATCGTTTACTTGAACGACGCTATATTCAAGATCCGGATGAACAGCAATGGCTAAGTTTGCCGGAATCGTCCATGGCGTAGTCGTCCAAATGACAATTTTCTCATCTCCTTCAAGCACCCCTTTTCCATCTTTGATCGGAAACGCAACATAAATTGAAGGAGAACGTTTATCTTTATACTCGATTTCTGCTTCAGCTAAGGCAGATTCGCTTGATGGAGACCAGTAAACAGGCTTTAACCCTTTGTAAATGAGACCTTTTTTCGCCATTGCACCAAATACTTTAATTTGTTGTGCCTCATATTCTGGCTTTAGCGTAATGTACGGGTTATCCCAATCGCCGCGTACGCCAAGGCGCTTAAATTGTTGGCGTTGATTGTCGATCTGCTCATATGCATACTCTTCACAAAGCTTGCGAAACTCCGCCACGCTCATCGACTTTCGGTTGACACCTCTATGTTTCGTGAGCGCTGTTTCAATCGGCAATCCATGCGTGTCCCAGCCAGGCACGTATGGTGCACAATAACCGCTCATCGATTTATAGCGGACGATAAAGTCTTTCAAAATTTTATTTAACGCATGCCCCATATGAATATCACCGTTCGCATACGGCGGGCCATCATGCAGCACAAATAATGGGCGATCTTTTGTGCGCTCCTGCACTTTGCGATAAATGTCCATCTCTTCCCATTTTGCTTGAATTTGCGGTTCACGCTGCGGAAGGTTTCCGCGCATCGGAAACTCTGTTTGCGGCATTAATAACGTATCTTTATAGTCCATTCCTCATTCCTCCAACTTTTTTCTATCAAATAAAAAACCGCCCTCTCCCGAAAAGGGACGAGAACGGTCTCGCGGTACCACCCTTATTGACTACGTATGCCCGAAAGGCACGAATAGCCCTCTTTGCATTCGTAACGGGAATGACGCGCCATTGCCTACTTTTCTTTCAGCATGGAACTCCAGGGTGATCTTCACTCTTTCCGCTTAGTCGAGCTTCCACCATCCTCGACTCGCTGAAATAAGCTAATGAAAGAGCTACTGTCCCTCTCATCGTTGGTTCGTATTCTTCATTTTACTCGTTATTATATGCGAAAAGAGCAATTTTCGTCAAGATTGCCCGATTTCTTCCTTTTCATCCATTTCGATTTCTGGCACCTCGTATTCCATTAAATGGTCCCAATCGCTGTTGTTTAACATTTCGAGCTGGGCTTCGACTAGCATGCGAAAACGGGTGCGAAACACTTTCGATTGCCGCTTTAACTCTTCAATTTCAAGAGCAATTTTTCGCGATTTGGCGAGTGCTTCATTAATGATGCGATCCGCGTTCTTTTCCGCTTCTTTAATGATGAGCTTCGCCTCTTTTTGCGCGTTTCGTTTTACTTCTTCTGCCGTCTCTTGAGCAATTAAAATCGATTTATTTAATGTTTCTTCAATATTGGTGAAATAGCTGAGCTTTTCCGTGAGCTCGGCTACTTTTTCTTCGAGTTGTTTTTTTTCACGAATAACCATTTCATAATCTTTAATGACTTGGTCCAAAAATTCGTTCACTTCGTCTTCATCATAACCGCGAAATCCTCTGCTAAACTCTTTATTATGAATATCTAATGGCGTTAAAGGCACGAGTGCCACCTCCGTCTGCAATAATTCCTTTTTCTTTACGATTCGACATATTTCTCCTGATTCCTGCAATGGTTCGATTATTTTTGTGTTCCAATATGCACACGCCACTTCTCTTTTTTTGTTTTGCCATCAATCGAAAAAATTTTACAGCGACCGAACCCGCGTACTGAAAGCGTGTCTCCTTCTTTGCATTCAAAATGCGCTTGTTCAACCACTTTCCAATTCACTTTGACAAGACCGTTTTCAATGAGTGACTGCGTTTTTTGCCGCGAAACATGAAACGCTTGCGACAACAAGGTATCAAGGCGCAACGACGAAACGGTAATCGTCGCTTCGTTCCACTGCTCTTCAAGAATGATAATGTCAGTCAATGGCTTTTCTTCTAAGGAAATTTTCGTTTTTCCAATCATCTCAAGATGTAAACGAACATAGTCGGCTACTTCCTTGGCAACGAGCAATTGAATGTGTTCATCTTTGATTAAGATGTCACCAAATTTCCCTCGTTTTAAGCCCAGCGACATCAGTGAGCCTAACACTTGCCGATGCTCAAGCGATACAAATTTACTTGGGTAACAAACAGCAAAAAGAGCGATGGCAAAATCCTCTTGTTCCGGTTGAAAATAAGGCGGGTACAAAAGCGCCCGCTGTCGTTCGACAAACGAAGCACCACCGAAAAAAGAGATGTTCACATCTTCATCATGTCCGATCACTAATCGAACGATCTCTTGCTCACGAGGGTCAAGAAAATCTGTTAATTTCGGGCAATATTGCGTCTTTACAGCTTCACGCCATTCAAGCACTTGGTCGATAAAATGATGTTCTTCCTTCCGAAAATGCTGATACAGATTCACGTTATTCACACCTAACTCTCATAAAGAAGGGAACCCGTGTGCTGGATTCCCTATACTAAGTTTAGCATATTGAATAGCGCATACAATCCTCTTGTAGCAAAATTTAAGACGAAAAGGGCAACGATTGGCGAAATGTCAATCATGCCAATCGGCGGAATAATGCGGCGAAATGGCTCTAAATACGGCTCACAAATCGCTGCAAGCATCTGACCAATTTTTGTGTCGCGCGCATTCGGAAACCACGACATTAAAATGTATACAATTAACGCATACGAATAGATTTCAATAAGTGTCGTTAAAAACGAAAGCAAACTGTGCATAAATGTTTACCACCTCTTCATAGATGTATCGTCATCGGCAATGACGGAAATCGAGCCGGTCACATCGACGTTATCCGGAGTGCATAAAAAGATTTTTGTGCCGACTTGTTGAATGTCACCACCGATCGCATACACGGTACCGCTTAAAAAGTCAACGATACGTTTCGCTTGGTCGTGTTGAATGCGCTGTAAATTGACAACGACGGCACGGCGGTTTTTTAAATGGTCTGCAATTTCTTGCGCTTCAGCATACGCTCTCGGTTCAATTAATACGACTTTTGATGATTTTTGCACGCTTTGCAAGCTGACGACATTTTGCTTCGCCGGTCCTTTCGCTAACGGTTGTTCGTCCTCTTCTTCCTCATATTCGTCTTCGTATTCTTCATAATCCTCTTCTAAGAAATAGTCTTTAAACTTCTTAATGAATCCCATTTTTTCACCTCCTATGATTCATGTCCGACGAGTGATGTTCCTAAACGAATGAACGTTGCTCCTTCTTCAATGGCAATAACGTAATCGTTTGACATTCCCATCGACAATTCCGTGCATGGTGCATTCGGAATATGTAAGGCTTGTACACTTTCTTGCAGTATTTTTAATTGACGGAAACATCGGCGAAGAAGCGCTTCATCGTCTGTATAAGGAGCCATCGTCATTAAGCCAACGACCTCGATTTTTGAAAAATCGCGCAGCTGTTGGATAAATGGGATGACTTCTTCTTTGGACAACCCGTGCTTTGTCGCCTCTCCTGATACATTTACTTGCACGAAACATTTTACACGTTTTGTTGCTCGTTTTTCAATTTCTTGGGCGAGGGATAAACGGTCGAGCGAATGAATATAGTCGACTTTGTCAATAATATTTTTCACTTTACGGGATTGAAGTGTACCGATAAAATGCCACGTCACTTCAGAACCTAACGTCTCATATTTGTGCAATAACCCGTCATCGCGATTTTCACCTAAATCGGTAATTCCAGCCGCTACCGCCTCTTTTGCTCGCTCGACACTTACATATTTCGTAACAGCAACGATGCGAATGTCGGCAGGATCTCGTCCTGCACGCGTACAGGCGGCTTCGATGTTTTCACGAATGATTGTTAAATTGTCACGAACTGACATCGATCATTCCTCCCTCCTGCCGATAAACGCCATCATTCTTCCTGTCTTACCGTTATCACGGCGATGTGAGAAAAATAAATGATCTGTACAACTTGTACAGTAATGCGAAAGGTAAATTTGTTCTTCACGGATCCCCGCTTTTATAAGCAATACCTTGTTTAGCTCTTTTAAATCAAGAGCATATTGTCCTACACTGATAAGACGATAAGGAACAGAGTTAGTTTCACCTAAGACATTGTTCACGAGGTGAATGACACGATCGTCGACGATATAGCAACATGAACCAATGGACGGGCCAATCGCTACATAAATATCATCAAAAGAAATATGCTCACGTTCGTTCCAAAGGCGAACCATTTTCCCCGCAATATTTTTTACGGTTCCTTTCCAACCCGCATGCGCGAGACCAATCATATTTTGTTTCGGTGCGATAAAATAAAGGGGAACACAATCAGCAAAACATAACGTTAGCAGCACTCCTGCTTCGTCTGTATACAATCCGTCCGTACCCGCAATGGCGGAATGATAATCGACAACTCCTTTTCCTCCATCGCTTTTCGTCACTTTTTCAATACGCGAATCGTGTGTTTGCTCACAACAAACCCACCGTTCTAACGGAAACTGTAACAAATTCGCTAATGTTTGACGGTTGTGACGAACAGAAGAGACAACATCGCTGACATGCAAGCCTAAATTGAACGTGGCGAACGGCTCATCACTTATTCCTCCATGTTTCGTTGTAAAGCCAGCGACAACCTCTTGGCTCAATTTGCTCCAATTCTGTAATAAAAGGAGCTCTTCCCCAGTTCGTTGAAAAATCTCCGACATGATCGTCATCCTCTTATTTGCGTTTTTTGTAGGTTTTTATCACTTTTTTTCCTATTTTATCATAGTTTGCTTAAACTTGATAATCATTATTTATTCACTTTCGTTTAAACGAACTAAAATCACATCCGCACCAACCTTCACAATATTGCTCCACGGAATGACTGTTTCCTCTTCGCGACCGAACAAACCAAGAACTTTTCCTGTTCCTAAAATAATTAGCGATTCAATTTGACCTGTTTGTAAATTAATATCAATATCGCCGATGTTTCCTAATTTTTTGCCGTTTGCGACATTGACAACATCTTTTGTTTGAAACTCAGAAATTTTTACCATAAAAATCCCCCGCTTTTCTCCTCTTTATATCTTACTATATGATTTTTCTTCGGTTGTTCATGACTTGATAAAAAAGAAAAGAGCTGCTCTTACAAGAACAGCTCCTTATACTTGAATATTTTTATTCATTTGGCGAATCGCCGCTTTTTCCAATCGCGACACCTGTGCTTGGGAAATGCCAATTTCTTCGGCTACTTCCATTTGCGTTTTCCCTTGGAAAAAGCGTTTGCGAATAATCATTTTTTCTCGTTCATTTAATCGACGCAATCCTTCTTTTAAAGCAATTTCCTCGATCCATTGACTATCGCGATTGCGTTCATCACTCAATTGATCCATCACATAAATCGGGTCGCCGCCGTCGTTGTAAATCGGCTCAAATAACGATACCGGATCTTGAATCGCGTCTAAGGCAAAGACGACTTCTTCGTGGGAAACCCCGAGTACTCTGGCAATTTCCTCAGCTGTCGGCTCTTTCGCTGTTTCCCCCATTAATTTTTCACGCACTTGCAGCGCTTTGTAGGCAATATCGCGCAACGAGCGGGAGACGCGAATCGGATTGTTGTCTCGCAAATAACGGCGAATTTCTCCAATAATCATCGGTACCGCGTACGTAGAAAATTTTACATTTTGGTTTAAATCAAAGTTATCAATCGATTTCATAAGTCCGATACATCCTACTTGAAACAGGTCATCCACAAATTCACCACGGTTGTTAAACCGTTGAATGACGCTTAACACAAGTCGTAAGTTTCCGTTGACGAGCTTCTCTCTTGCCTCTAAATCGCCTTCATGCATTCGTTTAAAAAGCTCTCTCATTTCTTCATTGTTTAATACTGGAAGCTTTGATGTGTCTACACCACAAATTTCAACCTTGTTTCTTGTCAAGTCTTTCCCTCCCATCAGGAGATGCTGTCAATTTTCAGTATCTCCTTAGGAAGGAAAAATATGCACATTCCCTATTGCCAGAAAAAAGAGACAATAAGAATTGTCCACTCCAATTACATCATTTTATTGAATTCTTTCCGCAATCGTTTAATAATTCGCTTTTCAAGCCGGGATATGTAAGATTGCGAAATGCCAAGCAAATCAGCAACATCTTTTTGCGTCTTTTCTTCTCCACCAGAAAGACCGAAGCGCAGTTCCATAATTTGTTTTTCACGCTCACTTAATTGATGGAGTGCATTTAATAATAAATGACGATCGACATTGGCTTCGAGATCTTTTGTAATGACATCATCTTCTGTTCCCAGTACATCGGATAACAATAGCTCATTTCCGTCCCAATCGATATTCAGCGGCTCATCAAACGATACTTCGGAACGCACTTTGTTATTTCGACGCAAATACATCAAAATTTCATTTTCGATACAGCGCGATGCGTATGTCGCCAGTTTAATTTTTTTCTCGGGATTGAACGTATTGACAGCTTTGATGAGCCCAATCGTGCCGATGCTAATTAAATCTTCGATATTAATACCTGTATTCTCAAATTTGCGCGCAATATAGACGACAAGCCGCAAATTGCGTTCAATTAAAAGCGAACGCGCCGTTTCATCACCGGATGGGAGTTTTTTCAGCAGCATCTCTTCTTCTTCTTTCGTCAGCGGCGGCGGCAGCGCCTCACTTCCACCGATATAGTAAATTTCATCGGTCTTCACGCCTAATTTCATAAGCAACTTATACCAGAAATAAACGATGCGAAGTTTCCACGTTTTCATGAAAATCCCCCTTCTAATTTGACAAAACGTGAGTATGATATAGTAACGAACTTATGAAGCGGTTAACCGTTTTCCTGTTTGCACCATTTTCGGATGCACAATGCATTGATATTCCCCATCTGCTGATAAACTCGCTTCATTCAATCCAACAAGCCCTTTTTGTACCTCGATCCACTCGTTTTCATAGCAAATCATAATACGGTCCGGTCTTACAGCTACTAAAAACTGTTGCTCTTTGCCGACAGCACGATACGGAATAAGACGTAGTCGGCATGACCATTTTCCTAGATGCTCATCATCAAGCCAAGCAAAATTTCGCGCTGACATCATTGTTAATAACCGTTCTGGAAATATTGCTTTGACCTTATCGATTTCCACAATCATGACAGGCGTTTTCGTCATGGGATCGTAGAGCTGATTGCCGCTGTCAATAAGCCCTTTTAATGGAATATGAGTCCCATCAAAAGTGAGCAATACATCAACGATGCTATCAAACCGCAGCTTTTTCTCACGTATTCCCTCAATACGCTTTCGTGAAAAAAACCATAAAATCGGAAACCCGACCAATACAAACAGCCAGCTAACAGGGTCTCCGGCTCCCATTGAATACGTAGTCATCACTCCTGAGGAGACGTTTACCTCATTTTGTAAAAAATAATGGATCGCTATCAAACCACCTCCTACCATAAACGTCGCAAAATAAAACGTAAATACATTTTCTAAAAAATAACGAAATCGCTTAAAGCCAAACGCCGTATAAACAATGAAAAAGGAAAACAGAAGTTTAATAAACGGTTGCTGCGCATATAATGAGAATGGAGTAAACATGAATAACACAAGAAGTGAACCGATAAAGGCTCCGGCTATGATTCTCCAAAACACGATGTTCCGTTTTAACATAATGGCCGTCAACCAGAGCAATAAACTATCAAAACAAAGATTTAATAACCATATGACATCTAAATAAACGGACAATCGGACAGCCTCCCTTTAGCGACAAACAAAGCCAAACAATTTCTGAAAATAGTATATAGTACATCTTACTGGAAAGTCTGTCAATTTATGATGGAGAAAAACAGAATCTTTTGTCAAAGAATAAGAAAAGCGGCGGCCCAATTTCTCCTATAAACTCTCCACATCCTAGTCGACAAACGACGAAATGCTGCCGTCCCAGTTCCGCGATGACCAAATGCTTTCGTCCACAGAAATGCTTTCACTTCAAGGGAGAAGATTTTGACACAAGAGCGATTGATAAAACAACTGAGGAAAGTTATTTTCCAGACACCGCGCCTGCATGACTTAGCGAAGAAGCTGATTCAAGCAGTAGATACGCTGCGGAGCTAGACAGTTCTCTTCAAAAAGAGAAGCAAGATTTAGCAGCAAAAGCGCCGCGTTCCGCTCTTGGAACTCGGTGTTTTTCATGTTCGAAGAGCTTGTCGTTCGGCACACACAGTGTATGGTGCAACAATGCTTCAAAAAAGAAAAGAGCACGAATCATAATGATTCATGCTCTTTTGCTTAACGACGACGGTTCCGATTGCGGAGGAAAGCTGGAATGTCAAGAGGATCCTCCACTTGCGACGAGCGGAGTGAAGCATAATCTTGTGCCGGTTCATCCCGCTTCTCACGCTTGACGCTTACTGTCGTTTTTGGCGCTGTGCCAAGTCCGGAACGAAGCGGACGTGATTGTGCTGTTTCAGTTTCGTTAAATCCCGTCGCAATGACCGTAACGACGATTTCATCTTTTAAGTTTTCGTTGATGACAGAACCGAAAATCATATTGACATCTTGGTCGGACGCGGATGCCACAATATCCGCAGCTTCCTGCACTTCATATAGACTTAAGTTAGTACCACCAGTAATATTCATCAGCACACCTTGTGCTCCGTCAATAGACGTTTCTAGTAGCGGGCTTGAGATCGCTTTTTTCGCCGCTTCTGCCGCCCGATTTTCTCCGCTGGCAATTCCGATTCCCATGAGAGCGGAACCTTTGTTTGACATGATCGTTTTCACATCAGCAAAGTCAAGGTTAATGAGTCCCGGTACGGCAATTAAATCAGAAATGCCTTGCACCCCTTGACGAAGTACATTGTCAGCCTCGCGGAACGCTTCTAACATCGGCGTATTTTTATCCACAATCTCCAATAAGCGATCGTTTGGAATGACAATCAATGTATCCACCGCTTCTTTCATAGCAGCGATTCCGCTTGCTGCTTGGGTAGCGCGCTTCCGTCCTTCAAACGTAAACGGACGAGTAACAACACCGACCGTTAATGCCCCTAAATCGCGCGCAATTTGCGCAATAACAGGGGCTGCGCCGGTCCCTGTTCCGCCTCCCATTCCTGCGGTAACAAACACCATATCAGCGCCTTTTAACGCTTCCTCAATTTGCTCTTTACTTTCTTCAGCCGCTTTTTTCCCTACTTCCGGATTTGCTCCTGCCCCTAAACCGCGCGTTAATTTTGCGCCAATTTGTAGTTTCGTAGGAGCTTTTGATAAATTTAACGCTTGTGCATCTGTGTTAACAGCGATAAACTCGACACCTTGTACACCATGTTCAATCATTCGGTTTACAGCGTTGTTTCCACCGCCGCCAACACCGATGACTTTAATTGTTGCTAACTGATCAACAGTAGTGTCAAACTCCAACATGACAAAATCCTCCCAATAATTCAATCTCTATTCAAAGAAATAGCCGAAAAATTTTTTTACTTTTTGCCCTAAATTCTCGTCTTTCGCCTTTTGTTTCGCTTTAGATGGCTGCTGTTTTTGTGGCCGTTTTTCTGCCGATTCTGCTACGGCTGCCGCAACAGGAATCGAGCGACCTTGTAATCTCGCTTGACGATAGGCAAACTTAATGAGCCCGACTCCTGTTGTATACTGTGGATCACGCACACCAATATAATCTGGAATGGCAATGCGAACACTGTTATCAAGCACTATTTGTGCAAGCTCCAAAATTCCCGGCATGTTCGCAACGCCGCCCGTCAGGACGTATCCGCCCGGTAAGTCTCGAAATCCTAGTTTACGAATTTCATATTGAACCATTTGAAAAATTTCTTCAAGTCTTGCTTCAATAATATCAGCCACCTCAAGCTGACTAAATTGCTGGTGCTGATCAGTGCCAATGATTGGAACGCTAAATACTTCTTCTTCAGAAGCATGATCATAAAAGGCATGTCCATGCTTTAATTTAATTTTTTCGGCGTCTTCGGTAGACGTCCGCAAACCAATGGATAAGTCTTTTGTAATATGATCGCCCCCGACTGGCAAAACGGATGTCGCTTGGAGAAATCCTTGTTCAAAAACGGCAACAGTGGTAGAGCCTCCACCGATATCTACCAACGCAACACCTAAGTTTTTCTCATCCTTTGATAGAGCAAGTGAACCAGCGGCAAGCGGTTGTAAACAAATATCAGTAATTTCAAGCCCTGCTCTTTCGACGCAACGAAGCAAATTATGTAAAACCGTCTTTGCTCCTGTAATCATCGTCCCTTCCATCTCGAGACGCACCCCAAGCATACCGCGAGGATCGCTAATTCCGTCGAGACCATCGACAATAAATTGCTTAGGGATGACACCGATAATTTCTCGATCCGGTGGAATCGACATCACTTGTGCGGCATCCATCACACGCGCTACATCCTCGTCGGTAATTTCACGATTGGCACTAGAGACAGCGACAATACCATGGCAGTCTTGCAACTGGACATGGTTGCCCGTTACGCCAACGACGACGCGATTAATGGTTAAGCCCACCATTCGTTCCGCTTGGTCAATCGCACGTTTAATCGATTGAACCGTTTCATCTATATCAACAATCGAGCCCTTTTTGAGCCCTTCGGATTTTACATTGCCAACTCCAATAATATTCAACGATTCGTTTAACATTTCGCCAATAATAACCTTAACACTGGATGTACCGATGTCAAGACTAACAACGACTTCATTGCTGTTCATTCTGTGGCACCTCCTTTAACAAAGTGAACAATATGATGTATCGAACAGCGATGAGATGATTAGAATTTTACTCATATATTCAACATTCAAGAAACATTCCCTTTTTTCAAACTCAATTTTTTTCAGATTTTTGCCGCCTCTCCATCCATTTCGTAAGCCAAATCCGACGAATAACAGCAATGTTTTGAAACAAACGAACTCCAAAAGCAAATACAGCTGCTAAATACAAGTCTACACCAAGATGGACACCGAGAAAAGCTAAACTTGCTGCTAGAATGATATTAAAAAAGAACCCCGATATAAACACGCTTTCATCGTAACTGTTTTGCAAATGAGCACGAATGCCGCCGATCAGCGTATCAAACGCTGCCAATACAGCAATCGACAGATAGTTAGAATATTCATCGGGAACGCGCAAGTCTGTTAACAGACCCAATACAAGGCCAACGATTAAGCCGATCAGCGGAAGCCACATATTAATTCTCCTCCTTTTCGGCTTTTACCGCTTTCATATATTTCACACGCACTTGCCCTTCATACGGAGGAAGGATAACGGTCGACATCGGTTTAGAAACGGTCAACTGCAAATTTTCGATAATAAAATCATCAAGAATGTTCGACACTTGTAAATGACTATATAGCGATTGGACATCATCAGCAATGACTTTAACTTCAATCGGCAAAGACGTTAGTTTCCTATTATTCACTTTCGTTACTCCGTTTACATCGCGAATCGCCGTTGTATTAATGATACGTTCATTAGCAATCGCAATTTCTTTTGCTCCATACATGTTCAATTCATTGACGAGTCTCTTTAATAATTCGGGAGATACCGTCTCTGTAATCGGACCGACATAGTTATCGGGATAAAACGGCTCAATCGTTAGCACAAGCCCCGCTCCTTTTGCTTCTGTTAATCCGGCTTCTTGCTTTAACTCATTGACTGTTTCCTGCAGAACGGTTTCTTTACTAGTCGATTGTTTTTTCTCATAGCTATGCAGCTTTTCTTCATAATCACGAATCTCTAATAATAATCGGTGCTGCAGCTCCTGTTCCTGTTTTAAATCTTTGCGAAGTTCCCAAATATCACGCGTATCGCGCACGACCGGCTGCCTTATCGTTTGAAATTGAACCGCGAGCATAAACCCGATAATCGTTGTAATCAGCGTAAAGTGAATCATTTTTTTTCGTTCCAACAAGCTTCACCAAACTTTCCGTTTTCACCAAAACCATCACGTTTATTCCGTATGAAAAATCGGATCTAATGTAATTTCATCTTTGCTGACAATTTTCACAACAATGTTGTCATTGACAAGTTGGTCCTTCACACCCCCGGCTATATTAAGCGATGCAGTAAGCACGTCAGGGTCGCCAATGGCCGAAATGACAAAAGGAGCAGAGTGCTGGATTCCGTCTACTTCAATCACCGGTCCATTGCACATAATGTACGAGCGGTGCGAGATTCGTTGTCCATTAATGGCAATGGCTTCCGCTCCAGAGATAAGTAATTCATGAATGACTTTAAAGACATGTTGCTCATGAACGATATAGTCTGTCGCGCTTTGTTCAGAAGGAATGTAAGACGCATCTGATAGCGTCACTTCGATTCCTTTCCCTTTTACTGCGATCTTTCCCGTATACATTCGCAATTGTTCGGCTTCTTTGACTAAATCTGTATATGTCTTTTTTTCGCTCGCTAACGACTTCTCCATTTGCTGAACTTTTTGTTGTTTTTCGATTAACTCTTCTTCTAATTTACGATTTTCCTTTTGTTGCTCAATGAGCTGTTGACGATACTCGTATTCTTTTTGCCATTGTCGATCGGTGACATTTCGCTTTGTTGCTTTATCTTTAGCATATTGGTAAGAGAAAGAAATCATAAACCCTAACACGAGGCAAACAAAGGAAAGGATGACCTGTTTACCTTTCACCTTTTTCATTGTCATCCCCCTTCGTTTCGGACTCGTACGCTTTAAAATAATTGCTGACTTCCAAATGAATGACACCTTTCACATTTGGATTTAACTGCTTCACAATTGATGGATATAACACCATCTTTTTAGCAAAATTTTGTACATTTGCACTTACCTCAAATCCATCATTCATGTAGACGGTGATATGATAGCGGTCGTGGTCGCTTGGCGTATGGTGAATTTCGGAAATGGCACTCAATATGTATGAAGGGAGTTTAGCCAATTGTCCAGCGATTTCTTGAATATCTTCTCCTTCTTTCCAATTTACTAAAATCGGTGCATCGCTTGGAGCTGTTTTCGGTGCGTTTTTTACTAAAATGCGACCGTTTTCTAAAAGCGGAAAGAACGTCTGTTTATCATAAATATAAGCGATCCTTCTCCGCTCTTTGACATGTATGACAACCGTATTAGGAAACTGTTTTTCAAGATGCACTTTCTCCACTTCCGGATGGGCACTGATGTTCCGTTCAACTTGTTCGGCTTTTACTTTCCAGAAGCTTGTCCGGCTTGTCAAACCGCTAAATTCAATAAGTTGTTTGGCTGGAATATGCTTATTGCCTTTCACTTCGATATGCTTGATATTGCTTAACGGCGATTGGAAATAAATTATGCATAAAATAAGGATAAAAAAGAAGGCAATATAGATGGTTAATCGGCGATTAACTTTTTGTTTTCGCCGCTGTTTCAGCTTAGGCACCCGTTCTTCTAGAACGACGACTTTCCCTTTTTCCAAATTCGTTCACCGCTTTCCGATGCTTACTCGAAAGCAAGTCGATAAGTAACAATAAAACAAACGGCACTATTCCATGCCGTTATAGCTTTATGTTCACAGTTGTGAACAAACCTGCTTCTATTATAACACAATATGGGGAAAGAAGTGGCTCAATTTTTATGACTTTCGACCAACGATTTCTACTTCTGTCTGCAAGTCGATTCCGTGTAACTGTTTAATCGTCTTTTTCACATAGTCAATCAAATCAAGAACATCTTGAGCTTTGGCATTTCCTACATTAACGATAAAATTCGCATGCTGCTCAGAAATTTTCGCGCCACCGATCGCATATCCTTTTAGTCCTGCTTCCTCAATCAGCCTTCCTGCGTAATGCGGCAATGGATTGCGGAAAATGCTGCCCGCGCACGGATAGTTCCAAGGTTGTGTTTCGCGACGATAGTCTTTATTTTTTTGCATTCTTGCCACAATTTCTTCACGATTTCCTTGTTTTAATTGTAAAATCGCAGCAAGACAAATTCCCGGGCGCTTTGTTTGCAAAATTGAGGTTCGATAGGCAAACTCCATTTGTTCATTGGTAAGCCATTCGATCGTTCCATCAGGAAACAAAATTTGTGCTTTTTTCACTATACGGGACATATCCGAACCGTGGGCTCCAGCGTTCATATAAACGGCGCCGCCAACTGAACCCGGAATTCCACCGGCAAACTCAAGACCAGATAATCCTTGTTTACTAATGACTGTTGCTAGTCTGATCAGTGAATAGCCACCGCCAACCGTAACTTCCTCTCCCTCGACTTTCAATTCATCTAATCCTTCTCCGAGCTTAATGACAACTCCTTCTATTCCTTCATCGGAAACTAGCAAGTTCGATCCCCGGCCGATTGCCCGCCAGCTTACTTGATGTTTTTGAATAATCTCCATTGCTTTTTTTAGACTTTCGATGCTGTCCGGCTCCACAAAAATATCCGCTGGCCCCCCAACTTTCATCGTTGTATGGTTTGCTAGCGGCTCTTGTTCCTTTACCTTACCGATATTCGCTTCCAATAGCTCCGCTACTAACGGCTTCAACGATATTCTCCCCTTTCCTATCTATGTATCATCGTATCTGTTTTTTTGTGACTGTCGACCCCTGCTCACAAAAGGAGAGGGGCTTTCTCCTCAATCCATGAAATGAAGAGATTCCCCTGTTCTCAATAGCGCGCATGTTTGCTAATATTCAGCAAAACCCCAATAGCCATAAGCATCAGCGTTAACGATGAACCACCATAGCTTAAAAATGGCAGCGTAATCCCTGTTACCGGCATTAACCCTGTGACAACGCCAATATTAATCATTACTTGAATCGCAATCATCGAGATGATGCCAATCGCAAGAAAACTTCCATATAAATCAGGAGCCCCAAGAGCGATTCGTACTCCGCGCCAAAGAAGTAAGCTGAATAGTAACAGTACAAGTGATCCGCCGATGAACCCAAGTTCTTCAGCTAAAATTGCAAAAATGAAATCCGTTTGCGGTTCAGGCAAATAAAAAAACTTTTGCCGACTTTGTCCTAACCCTAGTCCAAATAATCCGCCCGGTCCAATCGCATAAAGAGATTGAATAATTTGAAACCCGCTTCCAAGTGGGTCTTCCCATGGATTCAAAAACGACGTAATCCGCTTAATGCGATACGGTGCCGATAAGACGAGGGCAGCAAATCCAGCTAATCCCAGCAGGCCTAACCCGACGAAATGACGAATTCGCGCACCAGCTACAAAAATCATCGCGATACACGTACCCACCATGACTGTTCCCGTTCCTAAATCAGGTTGCAACATAATAATCCCAAATGCGACGAACACAAGCGCTAACGCCGGGAACAAGCCATGCTTAAAAGATGTTATTTTTTTTTGATTGTCCGATAAGTATTTGCCTAAAAAAGCAATCATCGCAAGTTTCATAAATTCTGACGGCTGGATCGAGAACGCGCCGACACCAATCCAACTGCGCGACCCATTTCGCACCATCCCGACTCCGGGAATTAAGACGAGAACAAGCAGGGCAAAACAAATAATGAGTAATACTTTCGACCAGTCCCGCCATATCCAATAGTCGATGTTCATAATAAAAAACATCGCGATGATTCCGACTCCAGCAAATAAAAGTTGCCGTTTCGCAAAGAAAAATGCGTCGTGAAACTTATACTCTGCCCAAACTGCACTGGCACTATACACCATAATCAGCCCGATCGCAAGAAGCGAAAACGTAAGGACAATGAGCAAAAAATCAGGCGTAGACTTTTTCCGCGGCAATGCCCAACACCTCTGCTTTGATAAACTGTAAGGAGCATGTCTCCTTATTTCAACTTATGCACGGCGCCTATAAAAATATCCCCTCTTTGTTCAAAAGTTTTATATTGATCCCAACTTGCACATGCCGGTGACAACAAAATAACATCCCCCGGCTCGGATAATTGATAAGCAACAGGTACCGCTTTTTCCACATTATCGACATGTTTAATCGTTTCTATTCCCGCCTGTTTCGCGACACGCTCTAGTTTAGGAGCGGTTTGTCCAAATAAAATGATCGCCTTAACATTGTGCAAATAAGGGATAAGCTCATCAAACTCGTTGCCGCGGTCAAGTCCACCTGCTAAAAGAATAACAGGTTCACCTTCGAAAGCAGACAATGCTTTTTGTGTTGCAAGTATGTTCGTCGCTTTCGAATCATTGAAAAATTTTCTTCCATTGATAGTCGCTATATATTGGAGACGATGTTTCACCCCAGTAAATGTCATTAATACATGTGCGATCGTCTCATTGTCTACGCCCACTAATTTCGCTACTGAAATCGCCGCTAATATATTTTCAAGATTATGCTTTCCAGGTAGGGCAATATCCGATGTAGCAATGACAGCTTCCTCGTTCCAGTAAACCGAGCCATCTTTGATATATGCCCCATTCTCTAATATTTTTGTCGTCGAAAATAATATTTTTGTCGCATCAAAACCCTCAGCAAGTTTCATCACGGTGTTATCGTCTGCATTAACAACAGCATAATCGCTCGTTGTTTGATTTCTAAAGATGTTTCCTTTCGCTTGCACATATGCTTCTTTTGTCCCATGGTAGTCAAGATGAGCGTCAAAAATGTTCAGCAATACGGCGATGCGAGGGCGAAATTCACAAATGCCCATGAGTTGAAATGAAGATAATTCTGTAACAATCCAATTTTCCTCTCTAGCTGTTTTCGCTACCTCGCAAGCAACCGTTCCGATATTCCCTGCAATAAGGGGGTGTTTGTTCCCTTCTTTTAACATTTCATAAATTAGCGTTGTGGTCGTTGTTTTGCCATTCGAACCAGTAATGCCGATCAACGGTGCTTCAGAAATTTGGTACGCCAGCTCGACTTCCGTTATCACCCGAAGCCCTTTTTTCAATGCCTTCTCGACAATCGGGTTCGTATATGGAATTCCTGGATTTTTGACAATCAAATCAAACGGTTCATCAAGCAATTCGAGCGGATGTCCACCGCAAACGACGCGGATTCCTAATTTTTCTAATTGCTGCGCCGCTTCATTTTCCGCAAACGGCTTTTGGTCATTAACCGTTACGTTTGCACCTAATTCATGAAGCAAGCTGGCTGCAGCAAATCCGCTTTTCGCTAAACCAATGACTAACACATGTTTATTTTGATACATCGTCACCTGTTTCAATTAAATCCACACCTCTATATAAATTCCGAGCATTGCAAATAATAAGCCAACCGCCCAAAACGTGACGACAACACGCCATTCGGACCAGCCGATTAGCTCATAATGATGATGCAATGGACTCATGCGAAATACTCGTTTTCCTGTTGTTTTAAAAGAAATCACTTGAATAATCACCGATAATGTTTCGATGACAAATACGCCACCAATGATGACAAGCAATAGTTCTAGCTTTGTTAGCATGGCTACCGCAGCGATCGCTCCCCCTAATGCAAGCGATCCTGTGTCACCCATGAACACTTTGGCCGGGTGGGCGTTAAACACAAGAAAACCAAGAACAGCGCCGACAACCGCAACACTAAAAATAGAGACATCATATTGGCCTTGATTCCACGCAAGAACAGCATAGGCACCAAATGCAATCGCTGCGGTTCCTGCCAATAATCCGTCTAAACCGTCTGTTAGGTTTACCGCATTCGAGCCGCCAACAAGCATAAAAATAAGCAGCAAAATATAGCCCCAGCCTAAATCAATCGACAGATCTGTTCCTGGAATATGTAAGGCAGTGGAAAATCCATTTCGTTGATAAACCATATAAAAGATAAGCGCAATAATGAGTTGGCCAATGAATTTTTGTTTGCTTGTTAAACCGAGGTTGCGCTTCATCACCACTTTAATAAAGTCATCTAAAAAGCCGAGCACGCCGTAGCCGATCGTCACCAATAGCAATAAGTACGTTTCGACCGTTACACTAGCAAACTTGTTCGTCATAAAAAGTGTCGTGATGACAATCGATAATAAAATCATGATTCCCCCCATCGTTGGGGTACCAGATTTTTTTTGATGCGATTTTGGCCCTTCCTCTCGTATGCTTTGCCCGAATTTTAGCCTTCTTAAGAAAGGAATAAAAATAGGCGATAACAATACTGTAATGGCAAAGGCCGTGATGATGGTAAACACGATGACTTGCTCTAGCATGACCGTTCACATCCTTCTTGTCCTTGAGCACTGAACCACTTCTGTTGTAGTTGTTTCAATTGATCCATTACCGCTATATCATATGAGCGACTTTGTTCATTATGATGAATAGTAAGAGAAAATATAGTTTCATTTCCTGCTTCTTTTGTTTTTTGATATGTTTCTACTATCATCTGTAGCCCTTGAAGGGGCGATGGAACGAAAAAGACGGGAAAATGATTCGGAATGTATCGTGGTAAATCCATTCCTTCTTGCCACAGGGAAGCAATCGCTCCATGCTCAATAGCAATTTTCAATGATTCAGCTGCATCCATAAGCGGAACAAATAATCCCTTTGGCGCTTGTTGATATGGATCAACAAAAACATGATAAAACTTAATCGTATCGTCGACAATCCCCCGCGTAGAAGGAAATAATTGTTTGAGCATTCGATAGGTTAACATCGCGCTTTCCGCTCCTTAATCGCTTGGCGAGCTACAAGGCGGTCATCAAATTCAATCACTTCGTCTCCGATGATCTGATACGTTTCATGCCCTTTGCCAGCGATTAAAATAATATCCCCTTCTTTCGCTTGCTCGACTGCATAGCGAATCGCTTCTTTTCGATCCACAATGGTGACATACTCTGCTCCTTTAACACCAGCTTCCATATCTTTCAAAATATCTTCCGGACGTTCGGAACGTGGGTTGTCAGAAGTGAAAATGACAACATCCGCGTATTGTGTTGCAATTTGCGCCATTAACGGACGTTTTGTCCGGTCGCGGTCACCGCCACAACCGACAATAACATAAACACGGTGTTGCGCAAATTGCCGGATTGTTTTCAAGACGTTTTCTAAGCTGTCTGGTGTATGGGCATAATCGACAATGACAGCAAAGTCTTGCCCTTCATCGACTGTTTCAAGCCGCCCAGGAACCCCTGAAATTTCTTCAATCGACTCCACAATGGTCGAAAGAGAAACGTCCGATACGAGACAAGCCGCTACAGCCGCTAACAAGTTATACACGTTAAAGCGACCGACTAGCTTCGTTTTCACCCGAACGGTTTCATATGGTGTTACTAAATCAAACGCCATTCCGCTTGGCGTCATGTCGATCCTCTTTGCCATGATGTCGCTTTCTTTTTCAATGCCGTATGTAATCAGCGTTGCCGCTGTCATGTGCTTATATTGCTCTGAAGCAGGGTCATCCTGATTAAGAACCGCAAATTTCGGACGCCGATGATCAAAACGATTGCCAAGCTGTGCAAACAACAGTCCTTTCGCTTGACGATACTCATCCATTGTTCGATGGTAATCTAAATGGTCTTGCGTCAAGTTCGTAAACACCGCTACATCATAATCACAGCCGTGCACACGCCCCATATGCAGCGCATGGGACGATACTTCCATAATGGCAACATCGACGTTCTCATCCACCATCTGTTTAAACGTTTTTTGCAATATGAGCGACTCTGGAGTGGTATTTTGAACATTGTATGTTTTGTCGCCAATTTTCATATGAACGGTCCCGATAAGGCCTGTTTTTTTCTTTGCCTTTCGAAATATGTGCTCTATTATATGAGTCGTCGTTGTTTTCCCATTTGTGCCCGTAACACCGATTAAATGTAAACGATGGGTCGGCTGTCCGTAAAATGCATCAGCAAGCACCGCCATCGCACGGCGACTGTCACGAACGATGACAACAGGAACATTGACATCAACCTGTCGTTCTGCGATAACGGCAACAGCCCCATTTTCCACTGCTTGCTTAGCAAAATCGTGACCGTCAACCGTAAATCCTCGAACACAAATAAATAAAGACCCTTGTTTAACCTGCCGCGAGTCCATTTCGATGGATGTAATCGTCGGATTGTCTCCAACATATATTGTAAAATCGTGCAAATAAGAAAGCAACGTTTGCAGTTTCATCTTTGCTCATTCCTCTCGTTTGAATTCTCTGTGAAGGGAACGGTAAAAAAACGGAAAAGAAGGGGCTGTTCAACGACTAATGCGATCGCCCCTTGTCATCATGAATCGATTCGTTCTTAACGTGATTCTCCAGCAGACGTTTCGGTTGATTTTGGCCCTAGGTAGATACGAATCGTTGCACCATCTTTTACTTTCACTCCTGGTTTTGGAGCTTGTTCGACGACGACCTCACCTTCTCCACTAACATCTAATTTTAAGTTAAAAAGCTGCTCTTGCAAGTCTTTTTTTGATAAACCTACTAAATTAGGAACTTTGACCATTTTCGTTTCATTCCATGCCCGCTCTTTTTCAATTTGATCTTTGCGCGGTTTAACTCCAAGCGCCCGCAAACTATCTTCCATAATTTTCCCGACAATTGGTGCAGCAACTACTCCGCCAAATTGCACTGTGCCTTTCGGATTATCTACCGCCACATAAACGACTAACTGTGGGTCATCCGCTGGCGCAAAGCCGATAAAGGAAACAATATAATTGTCTTTTAAATATCGACCATCTTTCGCTTTTTGTGCCGTTCCAGTTTTTCCGCCGATACGGTAGCCTTCGACGAAAGCCCCTTTCCCTGTTCCTTGGGCAACGACACTTTCAAGCGCATAACGAATTTGCTTCGATGTTTCCTCGGAAATAACACGTCGCTTCGCTTTTGGTGTATTTCGGCTAACAACTTCCCCTGATTCAGGGTCGACCCATTCTTTCGCAATGTATGGCGTATATAAAATTCCGCCGTTAACCGCTGCCGAAACCGCCGCCACTTGTTGAATCGGCGTTACGGAAACTCCTTGGCCAAAGGCAGTCGTTGCTTGTTCAACAGGACCGACACGCTTCATGTCAAATAAAATCCCCGTTCCTTCTCCTTGTAAATCAATGCCCGTTTTTTCGCCGAAACCAAACGCTTTGATATACTTAAATAGTTTTTCTTTTCCTAGACGTTTGCCTAATTCCACGAAGCCGGGGTTACACGAGTTTTGCACAACTTCTAAAAACGTTTCATCCCCGTGCCCCCCTCTTTTCCAACAGCGTAACGTCGCACCTGCCACTTTCACATAACCCGGATCGTAAAAATGATCTTTGAGCAAATCGACTTTTTTCTCTTCTAATGCAGCAGCTAATGTAATAATTTTAAACGTCGAACCAGGCTCATACGTACTCCATACCGGTAAATTGCGGTTATATATTTCCGGCAGAACGTTGCGATAGTTCGTAGGGTCAAAAGTAGGTCGACTTGCCATCGCCAGTACTTCCCCTGTATTTGGATTCATTGCAATCGCAATAATTCCATCAGGATTGTATTTCGCTTCAGCAATATCTAATTCACGTTCGACGATCGTTTGAACGCGTGAGTCAATTGTCAGCTGTAAGTTTAAACCATCGGTTGGCGGCGTATATTCATCGGCCATATTCGGCATTCGTTTTCCTTTTGCATCAGAGTAAAATTGCACCGAACCTTTTTGGCCGCTTAGCTCTTTATCATAATATAACTCTAATCCTGTCAAACCTTGATTGTCGATACCGGTAAAGCCCAAAACATGAGACAAATAGCTCCCAAACGGATAATATCTCTTCGTATCCTCTGCAATATAGACTCCTTTTAAGCCGAGAGAACGAATTTCTTTCGCCTTCTCATACGAAATTTTTCGCCCCTCTGGAATCCGTTCGATCGATGTTCGTTTCGTAACATGCTTGTATGCTTTTTCGACAGGCATATTTAATACTTTGGCCAATTTTTCCGCCGTTTCGGCTGGATTCTCCACTTGCCGCGGAACGACATAAACCGTCGGAGCACTAACATTTGTGGCAAGCGGAACCCCGTTTCGATCCAAAATTTCCCCGCGCTTCGGTTCGAACGGAATGTTCCGGCTCCATGATCCTTTCGCTCGTTCAGTTAACATGTCTCCCAATATAAATTGGACATACCCTAAACGAATGTCAATAATGGCAAAAATAAGCACTCCGATGAGCAGCACAATCGCAAGCCGCTTGCGAACAGTGACGTGTGAAACGCGCATACAGTAAGGAACCTCCCTCATTATAGGCTCGTTCCACTATATGCTTGTACTTGTCATTGTAGAACATTCCTAATCTTAATCAACCGGCTTGCCGCTGTCTTTTTTCGTCTTTGTCTTTTTTTCTTCTTTCATTCGCTCTTTCCATTTTTCTGGTTTGGCAAGTTCAACAATTAAATAATCGTCTTTCTTGACCTCGGTTCCCGGACGGATATTTTGCGTAACAGCATATCCATATCCTTTCATGCTTGGTTGCAGATGAAGAAGCTCAACTACTTTCATAATATCGCGTAGCGACCAACCACGAATATCAGGCATTACTGCTTTCCCATTCGTCTTTAAGATGACTCTCTCCCCAGCAATGACGTCCTCTCCTGCTGACGGGAGCTGTGCCTCAATTTGTCCGCCATTGCCAATGACAATTGGAGTGAGCCCTTTTTCCTTTAACTCTTGTACCGCTTCTTCAACGGGTACACCGACATACGACTCGAGAGAAATTCCCTTTTTCTCTTCTTTCGTTTCTATCGATTTAGAAGAAGGGCGAATATTTAAATACTGTAAACTATTTTTCATAACCGTATTAAAAATCATCGAAACCGGTGCCGCCCCTGTTTCTGTGTACGACAGCTTTGGTTGCTGAACAGCAACATACATTAACAATTGCGGATTTTCTTTTGGAGCCATTCCTAAAAATGAGAAAATATAGTTGTCATATCCAGTTAAATAACCACCTTTTGGAGAAGGAATTTGTGCGGTTCCCGTTTTTCCAGCAACCCGGTATCCTTCAATTTGGTAAGGACGACCTGTTCCATTCTCCGAAGTAACGACCGTTTCTAAGATATCCAAGACTTTTTGGGCCGTTTCTTTCGTAATCGGTTGGCCTACCACTTCCGGATGATGCTCGACAACGACTTTTTTTGTATCAGGGTCAACGATGCGATCGATGACGTATGGCTTCATCATTTTCCCACCGTTAGCAATCGCGGTTGCCGCTTGAATTTGCTGAATCGGAGTAACCGATGTTCCTTGTCCAAATGCTGTTGTTAATTTTTCAATGGGATATTTATAAACGATGTTACCAACAGCTTCCCCCGGGAGATCAATTCCCGTTTTCTCATGAAAGTGAAATCGATGCAAATATTGCAAAAAGCGATCTTCTCCTAACTTTTCTTTCACTAAAATCGCAAAAGCAACGTTGGACGAACGTTGGACACCTTCATTAAACGAAATCGTTCCCCATCCAACTCTATTATGGTCACGGATTTCGTTTGGTCCAACTTTGTAAGATCCGGAACGGTACAGCTCGTTTCCATTGTAGACCCCTTCGTTAATCGCGGCAGCAAGCGTAAATATTTTCATCGTCGAACCGGGTTCATACGGATAAGAAATCGCGTCATTTAAATAGTTTTCAATATTTCGTTTGTTCGGATCAAAACTTGGCCTTGTCCCCATCGCTAAAATTTCCCCCGTTTTCGGGTTGGCAACGATCGCGATGATTTTTTTCGGCTTATATTGCTTTTCGACTTGATTCATTGAATCTTCTAAAAATGTTTGTATTTTTTGATCGATCGTTAGATACACATTGTCACCATTATCAGGTGGAACGATCGTTTCCTTTGTATCAGGCAAACGAAATCCTTCCGAATCTCCGCGAAATGCGACATACCCATCTTTTTCGCGCAAATAATCATTTAAGCTTTTTTCAAGCCCCATTATGCCAATGGTTTCGTTTCCGCTTTTTTCTGTTTTTTGAGCATATCCAATGATATGGGATGCAAACATTCCGTTCGGATAAAACCGCTTCGTATCACGGATAAAGCCGATCCCCGGCAACTTCAGGGCTTCAATTTTTTTCTTCAGTTCATAGCTAATATTGCGGCCATGTGTACCAAATTCAACTTGCTTAGCCTTCTTTTTTAAAACCCGTTCCACTTCGCTTACATCCATATCTAAAAGCGGAGCTAATTTTTTCGCCGTCATCTCCGGGTCAACGACATGTTTTGGGTGGCTTGGGTCCGTTGTCATTTTCGGATCAAGCACAGCCACTACTGTATAAGAAGGCGTATCTTCCGCGAGCGCTTCTCCATTCCGATCGAAAATGGTGCCGCGTCTCGCCTCAATCGTTCGTTTTTGCTTATATTTTTCTTCCGCTTTCGCTGCTAACACTTGGCCGTCAGCCACTCCGGTCACTTGCAGTTGAACAAACCGAGCAAATAATACAAAAAAGAGCAGGCTAAATACGAGAAATAATAGTGCTGCTCCTTTATGTGTATTTTTATGTTTTTTCGCTTCCATCCTCCATCATTCCTGTACAACTTTTACATTATTTTCGTTCAAGGAAAGGCCGAGCTCTTTCGCTTTTTGCAAAATGCGCTCGTATGTGCTTAATTGTTGCACTTCAACATATAGATCATTGTTATGCTTTTTTTGCTCTTGAATCGTGTCTTCCAGTTGTTGAATCTCTTTATTCATCTGATAGATAGCCACCTGGTTTGAAACAATGTGGATGGCCGCATAAAGCGCGAATAAGAGAAATGAGACAAAAATAAGCTTTTCTCCTAAAGTGAAGCGAATTTTTAATTTTCGCTTTCGCTTTACATGTGGACGTGTTGATGAATGTTGTCGCTGGTTTTCTTGAATTTTTACCGCCGTATTATTCATCGGTTTCTCCTCCTACTCTCTCTTATAGCTTTTCAGCGATGCGCAGCTTCGCCGAACGTGCACGATGATTTGTCTCTACTTCCTCTTCGGAAGGAACGATCGGTTTTTTCGTAATGAGCTTTAATGTTGGCTGATACTCTTTAGGAATAACTGGCAACCCCGGAGGAAGTTTTGGTCCTTCGCTTGCCTCTTTAAACGCAAGTTTACAAATGCGATCTTCAAGAGAGTGGAACGTAATAACGCTAATTCTCCCACCTGGTTTTAACAAATCAATCGCTTGGTAAACTGCCTCTTTGAAGGCCTGCAGTTCATCGTTAACAGCAATACGGATCGCCTGAAAAATTCGCTTTGCTGGGTGCCCGCCGCTTCTTCGTGCAGGGGCCGGAATAGCCTCTTTAATGATTTCCACTAATTCTCCCGTTGTTTCAATAGACTTTTGGTTTCGAGCCGCCTCAATTTTCCGTGCTACTTGTTTCGAAAACTTTTCCTCCCCATAGTGAAAAAAGATGTGTACTAGTTGATCATACGACCACGTGTTGACAATGTCGTAAGCAGTTAGTGACTGATCGCGATTCATACGCATATCAAGCGGCGCATCGTGATGGTAACTAAATCCGCGCTCAGGTGTATCGAGTTGCGGAGAAGACACCCCCAAATCAAACAAAATACCATCTACTTGATCAATGCCATACTCAGCTAATTTTCTTTTTAAAAAACGAAAATTACTTTTAATAAACGTCACTTGCTTTTCATAGCGTGCTAACTTGGTTTTCGCATGCTCTATTGCCACATCATCTTGATCAAACGCAAATAATCTTCCTTCTTCTGACAGTTGTGAGAGCAAATATTCGCTATGCCCTCCACCGCCGAGTGTACAGTCTACATAAATTCCATTCGGTTTGACTTGCAATCCATCAACCGTTTCTTTTAACAAGACTGTTGTATGTTCAAACACAGTCTCACCACCTTTATCTTTCATGCTGTCTATGTAAGTGACCGTCTATTTATTATATCGTAAAATGAAACAAATTTTTAGGTGTTTTTTGTAAAAAATCGTCTTATTGTGTTTATTTGTGTCGCATTCCGTCCAGAAGTTCAGCCAATAAGAACGAATATTCGTTTTACTTTTATTTCCACGAATTGTTCTTTCTGTACTATTCTCGTTTATAAAAAAAAATCCTGTATGAAACAGGACTTTTCTTTTCGACGTTTTCTGTTAAATATAAACAATTTTATGCGTACCATTCCACGTATATGTTAAGCTCATCAATTGGTCAATAATATCAAAACCATATTTGTTTATGTAATAAAAAATGTTCCAAATTCGCTCCTGTGGCGCTTGATTCGGCAATAACGACGTTTCGATGCGGGCGAATTTTCGCAGCTCGATTTCATATTTCTTTTCAATGGCACGCTGCAATGTTTGCTGAAGAAAATCGATTTGCGATTGAACAAGAGCGGCATTCTTCGTCAATAAATCTGCTAAACCGCGGTCAATCTCCATTCCGATTTCCCTCAATGGTCGATGAATTGTCTCGATATCAGCTTTCGCTTTAGCAAACACGTCACCAAGCGAATAATCCACTTGACGCGATAGCCATTCCTTCTTCGCCTGTTCGGTGCGACCGTGCAAAACATCAAGAACCGTCAAGCCAACCTCGTATAAATCTGTGTGAATTGATCGCTCCACCATGGTTATATGGAGGCGCGGAACGACAGGCGGCATTGTATACCCCAACAGCGCAAACGCTTCTCTCAATTCCGCCCAATACGCAATTTCTCCAGGTCCTGCAATAAACGCTAAAGTTGGCAATAAAAATTCCTGCATAAGCGGCCGTGTCACAACATTGTTACTTAATCTGTACGGGTTCGTTTTTGCTAACAATATTAACTCATCTTTTGATACAACGATGTCACCTTTTTTGCTGCGGAACATGCCTTCTTGCCCGTCACATTCGAGCAACCACCGCTCGCGGCCATCATAATAAAATAAATTGGCTGATTGCGGGGATACCTCAAGTGTTTTTTCATAACCGATCTGCTTTAGGCGATGTTGTTGTTGCAAGACCGCCGTTGTGATTTCATTATGTCTCTCGATTAATGTGACGAAAAAGTCGCTTTCGATCTTCCTTAGCGCTTCATCAGCAGCGTTAAGGACAACCAACCCTTCGGAAGCGAACAGACGCAACACAATGAAAGCAAAAAAATCAACAAATGTTTTCGCCTCATCTAAACAACGCGCAAGAAAATCGAGCATTTCATTTGTCGTATTGGTTTCCCCATACGTCTCCACAATTTGTTGAATCCATTGTAAACAGGCTTGTTGATCAATAGGCACCTCCGCGACCATCCTCTTTTCATGAACAGAATGCGGGTAGGTTCGCTTTTTAATTTTTCCTTCTTCAACAACATAAAGATGATCAACTTCAGCGATATCGTGATCCTCTCCGGCGATCCAAAAAATCGGAACAACCGGAACTCCTAACGCCTTCTCCTGTTCTTTTGCTAACTTCAAAATCGATATGATTTTATAGATCGTATAAAGCGGCCCCGTCAATAAGCCGGCTTGTTGCCCTCCGACTATGACAACACTAGACGGATCAAGCAGCTTTTCGATATTTCGCAATGTTTGCGGACTTGCTTGAAACCTCTCATGATAGGAACGCAAATAGTTGACTAACTCACGACGCGGATACGTTTTGTCTTTTAGTTCACGCACCCGCCTCCGAAACACATCCTCTTCCTGAAACGAATAAACGAATCCCGTTTCGAGCGGAAATGTCCCATTTATATAATCCGTTGCTAACGGTGTTGTTGCTGGTAAAGAAATTTCCCACATCTCCATGTCTGTAAACTCCCTTTCTCGTTCTTGCTTATTTTCCTCCCATGAGTATAGCATTTCTTTTTATAAATGAAAAAACATGCGCTCAACCAATTATATATTGCTAGATACGCGCATAATCATTCCATAGACAAGCAAGCTGAAATAAAGGGAGAAAAATAGAAGAAAATTAAACCGCCAAAACAGGCGAAATATGACTCTCATATGTAAATCTCCTTTTTTCTTCCAATAACCAATGGTAAACAAAAAATTTACCACCAATAGAAACATCACAATCGCCCATAAATACGATTTGCCCCAAAGAGCCATAATTAAAAAATGAACAGCGGCAATAAAAAAAAGGGTTGATACATTAATGGCGAAATAAAACGCTCGTTTCTTTTTCTTTACCCACTTTCGCGCCAGAACATAGGTGAGAAACAATGCAAGCAACGGCATCGTCACCAACGCCGCTAATACGTGAGCAACGATGTCACCCATTCCCCTTCCTCCCTTCCAGTCCTTTTATCGCATAAAATAAAAATTGACTAAGCGGTGTCGGAATGCCGCGTTCCTGTCCTTTCCCAATGACATAACCTAAAATCCCGTCAATTTCAGTTTTCCGTCCTTGTTCAATATCTGTTAACATCGAAGAACGGTTGCCCGCCGTTTTTCGACATATGCTAACGATATGTTCCCACGCTTCTTGTTCATTCGGAAGCGCTAGCACCGTTTTGATTTCGCTAAACAATAGTTCCATCATTGTTTGATATTCGTTCACTTCAAGTAATTTTCCGTTTTTGACACGCAATAAGGCAGTTAACGGATTAATTACAGCATTCACAACGAGTTTTTTCGTTAACATTTCCTCCCAATCATCCGCATAGTGAAACGGAAAGTCAGGAATCGGCGTCATCAGCAATTGCTCGGCTTTTCCAAGTTCTCCTTGAAACAAAGAAAGAATCGTTTTGCCCATTCCAGTATGCTCAACAGTGCGGTCGTCATGTTTGAGGGCTCCATGCTCGACAACCCCCAACACAATGTTCCGCGTTTTTAAGTGTGACAATAAACGCACATGTCCCATTCCGTTTTGCAAAAAGATGAATGTTTCCACGCCCGATAGCTGTTTGCATCTTTCAATGACATAGGCAACATCGTATTGCTTTACAGCAACGATGACAACATCATCCGTGATCAGTTCATCATCCAATAGCTTAGCACGAATTGAAATCGTTCGTTGCTGGCCTTGTTTGACCAGAGAAAGCCCTTGTTCATTCAGCACATTGGCTTGCATGTGCCGGCGTGTATATACTGTCACGTCATATTTATCATGCAAATACGCAGCCGTTAGGAGGCCAATCGCTCCAGCTCCAACAATTCCTACTCTCATGTTTCTTTTTCCTCTCTTTCCTCCAATCCACTCCCATGCCTATTTTATCAAATCATAAATCTATACGTTAATAGAAAAAAGCTGATCTAAATCGATCAGCTTTTCCTCATTACTTTTCGATTTTTTCAAGATGCCCGTTTCGCTCTAGTTGAAATTTTACTTTTTTAGCATGTTCATCTTCTTCTAGTACAACCATTTTTCGTGCTCGCTCCATAATGCCAATGAGTGAGTTGTAATCTTCTTGAATCGTAGCTAATTCTTTTTGTAACACTTCTTTTTCAGCTTGTAGTTTTGTCACCATTTGTTGCAATTGTTCCATATCTTTTTTTAACGCTCGGTTCTCGTCAACGATTCGCTGGTAGTCAACAGCCGCTTGTTCATAGGTTTGCAGGAAAGCGATGACATCTGACCATGTTAATCGTTTTTGAGAGGCATCAGCTGCCGATATCAACCCCTCTGTGCCACCTCTAGCTACCGTTTCTTTTTTCTTTTCTTTCCGTTGTTTTTTAGCTATTTCGATCGCCTCTTTATATTGCTTTCGCACATATGAATTCCAGCGAAAACCGCAAGCAGCCGCTGTCCGTGACAAGCGGCGCCCGACTTCCTCAAACGCTTGAAGCTGTGTCCCCCCTTCACGAATATAGTGCAATACGGTTTCTGCTAACAATAAATCTTCATCTTGCGTCCATGCATCTTGACGTACACTCGTCATGTTTCTTCCTCCTCTAGTCGCTTTTTTCACTATATTTATGCGACTAGTAGAAAAGATAGAAGGAAAAAATTATGATTTATCCAAAAAAGCGCGTACCGCTTCTTCATGTTCTTCCGACTCCCACAAGATGGAACAACGAGTGACTTCAGAAAAAAATCTAGCACGAAACTCATCGTTTTTCCACTTCTCTGCTGCTGCTCGTTTATATGCTCGCAAAACAGAAACCGTCTGAGCTAAATACGGGGAAAGCAACTTACGGCACTCTTCTGTTATATTTTCTCCGGATAAAAGAGAATGAACCCAGCCATACTCGTACATCGTTTCCACACTCATATATTCCGCTCTCAGCAAAATATCAAGAGCCCGCGTATATGGCAACTTCTCAAATAACATCGTCGCCCCGCCCCATCCGGTTGTGATCCCTAATTTTCCTTGAATAAAGCCGACTTTGGCTCCCTTCCTTGCATAGCGAAAATCGCATGCAGTTGCCAGTTCGCAACCACCGCCCACCGCCGTACCGTTAATAAGAGCTACTGTCGGCTTAGAAACGGTTAATAATGAATATAAAATCGTTCCCATTTTTTTTAGCATATGATATGCTTCTTCTTTCGCATGCAAATGGTGAAACTCACTTAAATCTCCACCCGAACAAAACGCTTGATCACCAGCTCCTGTAATGACAAGAATTTTTACTTCATCGCTCTTTTCCACCATGCGAATCGTTTCTTGTAACGCGTCCATGACCTCGTAGTTAATCGCATTTCTCTTTTCTTGTCGATTAATGGTAAACCAGACAATCCCATTGCGATCGCGCTCTAACAAAATCGCTCCCATTTCCTCTCCTCCCTTCTCCTATAATTTTGGCAGCAGCTCTCTATTTTCCTTCTTAAAAGATAAGAAAAGCACACGCTTCCCCAATTCGTCATCTTGGCTCCCATGACGGGCAAATATTCCTTCCACATAGAAGTGGCTTGCACTTCGGAAAGGGCTGGCTTAACCTCAGGGCTCTCAAACATTACTTTTCAAGTTATGATTGGCGCAAATTTTGCATTAATACCGCTTCAAAAAGCGAACGTAATTCGGACGCTAGAATTAGACCGTTCACCGCAAAAAAGAAGCAAACTATAAATGATTCTGATATGAGCAAAAAAACAAGCACAAGGAGTCGATTCCTTGTGCTTGTTTTCATCATTATTTGTTTACCACTTCTTTTCCTTTGTAAGTTCCGCAAACTTTACATACGCGGTGAGCTAGTTTCATTTCACCGCAATTTGGGCATTCTACCATGCCAGGTACTTGCAATTTGAAATGCGTACGGCGCATTCTTTTTTTCGTTTTTGATGTTCTTCTAAAAGGTACAGCCATTCTTTCCACCTCCTTAATAGGATTTAGAAATATCATGAAGGCCGGATGATGCCGGTACTTCGCTTACTCTTCTTCCTTTTTGTCAAAAAACTTCGCTAAACTAGCAAGGCGAGGGTCGATTTTTTGCTTTGCTTGCTCTTCAGTAATGACTTCCCAGCCAGCTCCCGACTGTGGCGCCCCACCTTGTACGTTTTCTTCTTCCGAAAATACTTGTAACGGAATCTCAAGGAGAATCAGTTCTTTCACAATCGGCAGTAAATCTATCGTTTCTCCTTCAATCAAATGCGTATCTTCATCAGTTGTCACATCATAGTCATTGAGAAAAAATGTTTCTGTCGTATGAATTGTAAACGGATAATGGACATCGACTAACGTACGGGAACAAGGTAATACCATCGTTCCTTCAATCGTCAAATGAAACGTAAATTTCGTCGCGCCAATATCCACCCTTCCTTCGACATGAACGGGTGAAATCTCGCGAATGAGATTGTCGATTTGCTTTAAATCTGACACATCCACTGTTTCGTGAATCGCTAGTCCTTTATTTTGCAACTGATGAAGTTGATGAATAGACCATTTCATTAAAATCACCTCAAGGCAACAAAGAAAATTATACGTTCCCTTTCCCTGTTTGTCAATATTTTTTCTTTACAGTATAATTGTTGTCAGTTTACTTACAATTTATCACGATTCGACGAAAAATACTCTCTGTAGACATGAGGGGGGAAGAGGAATGAAAGCGGTTGGAATTGTTGTTGAATATAATCCGTTCCATAACGGTCATTTGTACCATCTGCAAGAAACAAAAAAACAAACCGAAGCCGATTGCCTCATCGCTGTCATGAGCGGGAACTTTTTGCAGCGTGGTGAACCCGCGCTTGTTTCCAAATGGACGCGGACGAAAATGGCTTTATTCGCTGGGGTCGACCTCGTGATTGAATTGCCTTATGCATTCGCTGTGCAGTCTGCGGAAACGTTTGCGAGTGGAGCAGTCGCATTGCTTGCTGCTTTATATTGTGATGAAATTTGCTTCGGAAGCGAAAGCGGAAAAATCGAACCCTTTATTGAAGCGGCTAAAACGCTTTTAGAGAAACAAAACGAATATGATATCTACATTCAGCAGGCGCTCCAGACAGGGATAAACTATCCGCAAGCGAACACTCTAGCTTGGAATCAATTACATCTAGACAAACTTGATGTCACAAAACCAAACAATATCCTTGGTTTTTCCTACGTCAAAGCGATTTTAGAACAACATCATCCAATCGTTCCGCGCACCATTCCGCGCATTGCTGCCTGTTATCATGATGAAACGTTTTCCCATCCGTCGATCGCCAGCGCCACAAGCTTACGAAAAGCGCTGAGCGGCTCTATTGAACGCCTTGAAACGATTTCGTCGTACATTCCTTCATATACAAAGCAACTGTTAGAGCAATATTATTTCACATACGGCACATTCCATGATTGGGAACGTTATTTTCCTTTTCTAAAATATCGCATCCTGACAATGGAAGAAAGTGAGTTACAGCGTATCGCTAATGTCGATGAAGGGTTAGAACATCGATTCAAACAGGCAATTATCGAGGCGGAAACCTTTTCTCAACTTATGACTTCGATGAAAACAAAACGCTACACATGGACACGCTTGCAGCGAACGTGCACCCACATTTTAACCAATTTTACAAAAGAACAAATGGCGAAAATGAAAAAACCGACTTACATTCGCTTACTCGGCATGAGCAGCAACGGACGGCGTTATTTACAGACAATCAAAAAACAGCTATCATTACCGCTCGTGACGAATGTATCACGGTTAGAGCCTCATCCGATTTATCAGCAAGAAAAAAAAGCGGTATTTGCCTATACCGCTATTTTTCCAGAGGCGATTCGCTCAAAAGCGATAAAAGAAGAATATGCGACCCCACCGATAACTTTATTTTAGTTTTTCTAAATAACGAAGCGCGTCATCAAACGTATCGACGGGAACAATCTTCATGGTTGTCCCGATTTTTTTTGCCGTTTTGAGCGCTTCACGGTAATTGGAATTTTTTGCTCCATGCTCATTTGGGGCAAAGAAAATTTCGGCTCCTGCTTCATGAGCAGCGACGATTTTTTGTGAAATTCCGCCGATCGGTCCCACTTCCCCGTCCATATTGATCGTGCCTGTTCCGGCAATTTTATGCCCCTTTGTAATATCTTCATTTACTAATTGATTATAAATTTCCAGCGAAAACATCAGCCCTGCAGACGGTCCGCCGATTTTCTCGGAATCAATATGAACAGGAGGATTGGTTTTAATATCATAATCATCCCCAAGCGATACTCCTAGCCCGATTTGCTTTGGTGATTGTGGAAATGGCGCAAGCGAAAGCGTAACGGTCTTTTCTTTTCCATCCCGTTCAAATGTCACATGAACACGATCACCTTTTTTCTTTGTGCGAATGTAGGTAATCATCTGTTCTGATGTTTCCATCCGTTTTCCGTCAATTTGTTTGATGCGGTCGCCCACCTTTAAAAATGACTGCGCCGGCATATTCGGCAAAACCCCCATGACATAGACGCCCCGCGATTGATAAGAAAACGGTTTTTTAGCCTTTTTATACGCTACGGTAATCGCGGCTTCTTTCGACTGCTCCATCAATTGAAGTTGACGAAACGTATATTCTTCATCTGTTTCTCCTTCTTGTTTAATTGCTTCAAGCGGATACAGTTCATAATACGGCCGAACGTGCGCTAGTAAATAAGAAAAGAGATTCGCCCTGCCCATTCTGACCGTCGTTAACATAAAACTCCCTTTATCGTGATCCCCATTCTTGACATGAACAAGCGGCTCAAGAGCTTGGGCTGTTCCCGGCATCGTCACGTAATAAGGGAGTTGGAGAAAAATGAAAAGAAATGCCGCGATAACTCCAAACAAAAATGTAATCACATACGTTCTCTTTTTCATGAATGTTGCTTCTCCTTCCAATGTTCAATGGCTTGACGAATTTTATCAACTTGCTTGCGAGCTTCTACCTCGCCAATCTCAATAATTTCTTCCACATGTGTAAATGCGCGCGAACTATATTGTTCCACATGCGGTCGAATCATAACATCCGAGGCGATTTCGCGACAACGGGCAAGTTCATCTTGTAAAATATCAATACTTTGTAAAATGACATCAAAAATAGATGTAATCGGCTCATTCACTTTGACATGTGAAACATCGACACCAATAACAAGATCTGCTCCCATATCGCGAGCAACGGAAACAGGAATGCGGTCAATCACTCCACCGTCGACTAACATGCGTCCATCGATAACTTCGGGAACAAAAATGCCCGGAATGGAAATGCTGGCTCGCACCGCACCCACGACATCACCGCGACGAAAAACAACCTTTTCTCCTCTTTGAACATCCGTCGCCACAATAGCGATCGGAATCGTTAAGTCTTCAATGTTTTTTCCTTTGGTTAATAAACGAATAAATTCTTTAATTCGTTTCCCCGCTATAAGCCCCATCTTGGGGATCGCTACATCAATGTAATCATTTCTTCTAAACGCTTTCGCTAATTTATATAAGCGATCAATGCCTAATCCGCTGGCATATAATGCCGCCACAAGTGCCCCCATACTGCTTCCTGCTATATAATCAATCGGAATGCACTCCTCCTCAAGCACTTTAATCACACCTAAATGAGCGAATCCTCTCGCTCCCCCCGAGCCCAATGCCAAGCCGATTTTTGGATTCACGTCTGTCTCCCTCCGTTCGCAATCCTTTTTCATCTTATGGTCTAAAATGATCCCCTATACTCGTATATTAAACTATATGAGGTTGTACATCGTACTGAGAGAAAGGGGAGAGCGCATGTGAACAAACTTCGTGATCGGGAGGCAAACCGCATATGAAGGAAAGGGCAAAAACAGTCTTTTTAGCTTTAGCTGTAACATTATTTGCAGCTTCGCTCATTTGTTATCCGCAACAATCGCTCGAAGCGTCGATCCGCGGTTTAAATATGTGGTGGGAAGTCGTTTTTCCCTCGCTATTGCCTTTCTTTATTGTCTCCGAACTGCTCATCGGCTTCGGAGTTGTCAATTTGCTTGGTGTCTTATTAGAACCGCTCATGCGCCCGCTGTTTAAAGTTCCCGGTGTCGGCGGCTTTGTGTGGGCAATGGGAATGGCATCTGGCTATCCCTCAGGAGCAAAACTAACCGCTCGCCTTTATCAAGAAAAGCAAATTTCTACCATCGAAGCGGAACGACTTGCTTCATTCACTAACTCGTCGAATCCTTTATTTATTTTCGGGGCGGTTTCCATCGGATTCTTTCATAACCCTCATATTGGAATCATTTTCGCCCTATCGCACTATATTGGCAACATCTGTGTCGGACTGCTCATGCGATTTCATGGTAAATCTCATGAAAAAACGAGCAGCAAGAGAAACACACATCCTTTTTCACTTCGTACCGCTTTTCGCGTGTTGCATGAAACACGCCTAAAAAACAAGCAGCCTCTAGGAAAATTGCTAGGTGACGCCGTACGCTCTTCTATTCAAACATTATTAATGATTGGTGGGTTTATTATTCTCTTTTCTGTCATTAACAAACTTCTATACATGGTTCATATTACAGAGCGAATCGCTTTTATCCTCCAATATATTCTGAACATATTTCAACTTCCAAAAGAACTCAGCATCCCTGTTATTTCTGGACTATTTGAAATTACGCTCGGCACCCAAATGATTAGCCAAGTTGAACATGCTCATTTGTTAGAAAAAGCGATTGTAACAAGTTTTATTCTCGCATTCGGTGGCTTTTCTGTACAAGCACAAGTGGCGAGTATTCTTGCCGAAGCTAATATTCGGTTTCAGCCGTTCTTTATTGCGCGAATGATGCACGGCTGCTTTGCTGCTTGCCTTACATATTTATTATGGAAACCGCTCTACGTTCATTTTGACACAGTCGATAAAAGTATGAGAGCAACACCCGTATTTTTAACCAATCATGCTCCTATATGGCTATTGGAATATTGGCAATTTTTAACCCGTTATGGCCCGCTGATTACTATTATTTGTTTATTTGTTTACGTATTATTACTCGCAACAAAATGGCGAAAAGAAATCGTTCAATAAAGAGGCTGACTCAAAAGATCGCTCAAAGGCGATCTTTGTAAGTCAGCTTTCTTTTTCAAAGTCCCTATCATTGATCAGAACAGGATACAGCAAATTTTTGACGAAGCGCCTGCTCCACAACGGGTGGCACAAGTTCGGAAATGTTGCCGTTATATTTGGCCACTTCCTTTACGATACTTGAACTTAAAAACGCATACTGGCTGTTTGTCATCATAAAAAATGTTTCAATATTTTCATCCAACACACGATTCATCGAAGTAATTTGCATTTCATATTCGAAATCGGATACCGCACGCAACCCTCTTAAAATCGCATTGGCGTTTTTACTGCGGGCATAATCGACAAGAAGACCGTGGAATGACTCAACCGTCACATTCGGAAGTGATTTTGTTACCTCTCTTAATAATTCCATCCTTTCTTCGACAGAAAACAGCGGTTTTTTAGAAGAATTATTCAGCACTGCCACATACACTTGATCAAACACCTTTGCACCGCGCTTAATAATATCTAAATGTCCATATGTTACCGGATCAAAACTTCCCGGACAAACCGCAATGCTCGCCATGTCTCTAATCCCCTTTCTCTTCACTCACATAACCGTAAATCGAAACCGCGGTAATTCCATAAATTTCATGTTTGATTTTCGCTACATTTTCGATGTGCATTGGAAGCTCGATATCGTGGGCATGTTCAGCAATAATCATACCATCTGATTCAAGAAGCGAATGTTGGGCGATAAATGAAATCAATGATGCCAACTTTTGCTCTTTATAAGGCGGATCGAGGAAGATCAGTCGAAATCGCAATCCGCGTTTTACAATCGCCTTTAATGCTCGTTCCGCATCATTTCGATAGATTTCAGCTTGTGCAGCTAATCCACATGTGTTTACATTTTTTCGAATCGTTTGTACCGCTTTTATATCATGGTCAACAAAAATCACGCGATCTAATCCACGGCTTAATCCTTCAATTCCAAGACCACCGCTACCACCAAATAAATCGAGGCCCATTCCCCCGGAAAAATAAGGGCCTACCATATTAAAAATCGCCTCTTTCACTTTATCGGTAGTCGGTCTTGTTGACATACCTGGAACCGCTTGCAACGGTCTACCTTTACACTTTCCAGAAATGACTCTCATCATCCTCACCACGTGTTTGACATTTTGCCATCCCTATCCTACCATAAACTTCTCTATAATACCACTTTGTCACGTTGCAAATGATCATAATAAACAGTTAAACATCGGAAAAAATCGCATATCGAATGTATATAAATGAATTCATTGGTCATAATGAGTAGTGACAACATCCATATGGGTGTTGTTGCCAACCACGGAGAAGACTTACGTTTCCCCATAAGTTCTTCCTCCGGTTTCTCCTCTCCCTTTTTTCCTTTGGCTTACGCGTTCCTTTTGATGCGCGGGAACAAGTAAGCGTAAAAGGCCCCTGCAGGAGACTGCAGGGATTTTTTTTCAACTATGTCTTGTTTACCTTACGATCCACTTACATAAACGTCACGAGCTGTTTCTTCTACATAAACAGGGAACCATTGCTGTATTATAGAAGCGCTCATATACAGGGTTCCCCTGATATCGCGAACAAGAATCGAAGATGTTCCGAATGTATCATTCCCTTCCATATAAAGCGAAGAATTGACAAAAAAACGCCAACGATTATATTGTTTCTCAATAAAAACCTCTGCACCAGAACGTTCGACACGATACCCTAGTGCACGCATTACTTCTACAATCGGTAATAAAATGTCCTCGTTTTGGATGACGACGTTGCTCTGTTTCAACGGAACATTATTTACATATAACGTTCCTTCTTTCGTCCACAAAAGAGGAACGGATTCCCCTCTTTTAACAAAATCGCTAAAATATGTTGTTCTTTCTCCATACGCCTTACTTAGTGCTGCATCAAGCATATGCGAGGTAACTCTTTCCCCTTTTTGTTTTAAAACGAGACGGAAAAACGCTGTTTTTTCTTTCGTTGTTAGTTGCTCATCAAAATGATGCAAAATCGCTTTTGCTTGTGGTGTGGTAGCCTGTTTTCCGATGGCTAATGACGTTAGCATATCGGCCACCCATTCATTCATCGCTCCATTTGGTAAAAAGTAAGAGGCATAGTAAGAGCGTAGATATGGCGCTTCCATCAACGTAAGTGATTCCGTCTCCGGAACGACCATAAGTGTCGGTGAAATATGTTTGTCCGCAAACTTAGAAAAAACAACCGTCAACGAAGGAACATGAGCGAAATTCCTTGCTTTCGAGGCATTCCAGTCATTGATACTCACGTTGTTTCGCGCATACACTTCCACATTTCCGTACTCTTTTTTCTCCACTTTCAAAGGTTCAAAATAAAGCGGAAACGAAACAACTTGTTTTTGTGCCCATACATACAACGTAAACCACTCGCGCTCTAAACTCCCTATAAGCGGAGCACCGGCTATCCATGTTCCATTTTTTCTTGTCAAATCAACGAGCTGAACATGGAAACGCTGCGGTTGTTTCGAAAGAATTTGGACTGACCAATGTTCAAGCCAGAGTGGCTTCGAAGATGATGGCAATGGAATAACATAGCGAAATTCAATTTGGTCACGGCCGTCTACGTTGATACGCGATGTTTGATTTCGCTGAGTAATCGTACATGCTTTTCCCTCTTCGTCTGTACACGAAAGATGTTTTGCCCTATCTGGCAGTATGATATCGTATGATTCGTCAGCTAACCCTTTTATCGTCTGTGTAATCTCAAGGTGATTAGCCACACCGCGAATATCGATATCGTGAACAAGCGAGGGTACGTTGTTTTCCTTGCTAGCCTGTGTATAATCGTGCCACTGCCAGTAAACAGCCACACCACTAATTCCTAGAAGCAAAAAAATTGTCATCAAAGTCCCTCTTACCATTTCAGGCTCCTCTGCTGTATTCATTTCTTACTGATAAGATACCAAAAAATAAATGGATCGTCATAGAGAAATTGCACAAAATGTCGAATTTTGTTCAGAAACATTTTCATTTTTTATAATCAATGATAAAGTAATAAGGTAGAAAGGGGGACATGACATGATTCAACGCTTTATTGAGCTGGGGGAAGGGTATTCGGATATTTATGAACTCATCGAACTGGCCAAAGCAAATCGCCATCGATTATCAGGACTTTTTGCTCTCCACACGGTAAAAAACGGACAAGCAGTAACGTCTTGTGTCGTGGTTCTGCATCCCACTGATCCGGGAGAGTTTCAGCCTTTATATATTTGTCGCGAGGGCATTCCTAATCCATATGTCAAGCCGAATAAACGATATGAACTATTTGCGGAATTAGCGAAAGAACTGGGGCATGAAATCATTCACTTGGAAGTAAAACCATCAACATTTTTTGCAGAAGTTGACCTCTATTACCAGCATTTAATCGGTATTATGCGAATGAACCGATTCATCCCACCACTGCAATAAAAAAAGCGGAAGCTCCCCAATTTCGCCATTTGCCTACGTCCTGTGGGCAAAATGGCGAAATGTTTCCATCCTAGCTCCCACAATGAGTAATGTTACCTGCGAGACAGCTTGTCACCCCAAACTGCTTAAACATCGCATTTCAAGTCATAATTTGCGCAAGTTTTGCATCATGCCGATTCAAAAAATAAATTGGTCGAGCGCTTGTGCTAGACAGTTCGCCTTTTAAAGTTATACTTTTCTTATTTAAAAAGGCTGACTTTCTAGAAGAAAGTCAGCCTTGCTCTATGGAATAACCTAATTTGTAATCATGTTCCTTTTCATGATCTCCTTTTGATTCAAACTCCATTTTCAAAAATGGACGGTAAGAAGGTTCTACCTGCTTCACAAATGGCAGTGAAGAAATCTTTTTCATGATGTCATCGACCTGTTCCATATCACAATATAACACAACATATTTCAACCGCTTGGAGACGTAATGGATATTACCAAATTTTCTTAAATGTTTACTTTGTTTTAGTGAATATAACCAAACAATAATCCCTTGACGTCTTGGAAACATACACCCATTCCCCTTTTTGTCATTGCATTTCGACATAGATCTATTTTATGTTTATGTGCGACAGCCGCAACTTCCTCCTGCTCCGCACCCGCCTGAACAACTTGATAATGAAGTGAAGTACGGATTTCCTGTCGGCACTTTGATTTGCTCAGATACAGCTTTTCCAAGCAACACGCTAATTTCATCTAATAACGATTGCAATGCGTTTTCCGCTTTTTTAAAAGCGGCTACCGTTTCATGAAAATCAAGCTCCCTTTTCACCTCACGTATCTCTTTCATGACCGTGTGGTAATCAGGATGATATTTGCCAAAGCGTTGCACTTCCTCATATCGCTCTTTCGCTTTTGTAAAACGTGCAATAAGCTCTTGGGCAACGCGATCACTCTTTAATCGTTGCAAGCAGTGGCGATATTGCTCGGCCAATTCGGACTGAACAATCATTTTTCCCAATAACTCGGCTTTATTTAAAATCTCGAGCCGCTCGAGCGTTGCAATCATCACGTGAATTTCGCACCTCCAATATAATCATATCACGAGAACAGTAAATAAGAAAAGCAAAGCGGCAAGTTTGGCTGTCAAAGTTCACCATTGAAGTGCTTGACACCCCGGAGCAAGCTGATCGGGCGCTTGCACTAAACAGCTCTTTTAAAATTATACTTTCTTATCATTAAAAAAAGTCTGACCTATTTGTCAGACCTTCCTTGCTAAGAAATATTCACCTCAAATTCATGGGACAAGCTTGATTTCCTCCCACCATCATCAACGAGTTCTAATCGAATCGTATGTTTTCCTGTAGGCAATCCTCTTATCACAAATGCCGCTGTAAACACTTCGTTAATTTTCTTTCCATTTAAGTATACATCGATATGTCCAGCACCTTTTTGAAATGTAAACCCGGTAACAATACACTCAACAAATACGTCTTTTCCCTTTATTTCATGTTTAACATGCATCGGACTGGTGGGCTGATGCTGAGAAACGACCGGAACAATTCTATTCGAATTCGTTTCTGGTTCTGGCTTATCATTTCCGCATGCTGTCATTATTAAAAGAAAAAATAAAGAGAATACCGTTATGATTCGTTTTCGCAAAGACATCACTCCTTTACGAAGTAGTCTTTGCGTTTTTTCAAAAATTAATCGCGCATCTCTTGAAGCATATGAAGCATTAATGAAGCCATTTGCAACGAATTGACTATTTTTTCTACTTTATGCGGAATTGTTTGTTCATAATAATGAAGGGCGGCAAGCTCGAACGACTGTAGTTCGTTTGGAAAGCGTGAAAGCGTTCGATACCAACGCGGCTGCTCACGAATAAAATTTTTTAACATCGCCTTTGCTTGAATATACTGCATAACTTCCTTTCTCATCCGCTAATACCTCTAGTCCTTTCGAAATGAAAATGGATGTTGGTCATGGGGAAGAGTCCCTGATGGCTGAGATTGCTTCATTCCTTGAAACTGTCCGATGACATTTTGAATGGCCGTAATCGCTTGTTGAACATTAGCAATATGTTGTTGCATTTCATTGACATCCATATTTTTTATCGTTGACACAATTTTATTGATAACGCTGTTCATTTTTTCAGTTTGGTCAACTTTTTCATTCTTTTCATTTTTATACTTTTCCCAAATTTCATCATCTTCCCCGAACAAATACCATTCCTCATAAAACTCTTTCCATGTTTTTTGGCCGTTACGCACTTCTTGAATAATTTTCGGATGTTTTTTGACAAACCGTTTAAATTTCTCTACTGAAGGATGTAGATTTTTTGCCACACTCCCTCTACCCCCTCTTGTTTAATCAACACGTATCTATCATATACTATCAAAAAAATGCATATGGCGTGCGCCCATTTTTCGATACGATGTGAGCAAAAATTATTTTTACTATATGACACTTCCGCTAAGGAGCAAGCTGATTTCTTCGGAATCAGTGGGACTCTTTGAAGTAGACGGAAGTCCATTTCCGGCATCCGTAGTTCTCAAAATGCAGAGTGTGCCATTCCTCCTCCCACAGCACTTCCGTAGGCTAATGACCCATAGCTTACGTACCACTGCTACAGGAGTTTTTCTGTGTATCGAGCCATTAGGCTGTCTAAAGACGGTCCTTTCTCAATCAAAACCGGTTCATCCCAACGCTAAAGCCGATGGACTTTCTCGGCTGTTTTCTGTAAAGAAAGGAATTTTATCACCGTTGGCTTCATCTCGGAAATATGTACGAAAAAACCTAGGGCAAAGGAACGATTAAGAACATTCAAGAGAAAAAAGAACGATATTACCATGATCATCGCATACAGGAAGATCCTTTGTTATAATATGGAAATGAAAAATGAAAGCTTGAATGCAAATTCCAATTATCGATTCGTCCCCAAGCCCTTTCTTTCGCATCGGTGAAACGATTATTATTATGGGGGATTGAAAAAAACGGATTGCCGCTAGTCACTTCACTACCACGGTTTAAGGAAATTTTGTGTATAATATTTGTCAGCCACTCCAACACCGAGATGGGTAAATTGTCCGTTTAATAGTGTTTCGCGATGACTTTTGCTATTTAACCAACCTTCAACAGCAGCAATGGCATCAATATGCTGCGCAGCAATATTCTCACCGGCCATCTGAAATTTGATTCCTGCTGATAACAGTCGATCTTTTAAATCACCGCGGGTCGGTGATTCATGAGAAAAATACCTGTTTTCCTTCATATCTTTACTATGCTCATAAGCAACTTGTGCCGTTTTCTCGTGCCAATGCAGCGGCTTTACGCCATAGCGCTGGCGAATCACATTCGTAATATCAAAAATCTGGTAGGCATTAGCCATTTCGACCTTCTTTCGCTCTTCCGGTGATAAAGGCGATGCAGACGGTAAAGTACCTCGATAAACAAGTTCATATGGTCGCAGTTTTACGAGCGTTTCTCCATTCATTAACCGAATACTGGAAACTTTTCCGGTAAAACGATCAATATAAAGTTGTACATAGACGTTAGAAACTTTTACAATCGGCTGGGAAGCGAGATCCTGTTCCGATAGCTCAAAACGGTAAGTACCCGTACGCAATGATACATCTACATTCGAGGGTATCGGAACTTTGTTAAATACTTCTTGAAGCGGTTGACCGATTCGAAATGGCTTTACATTGACTTGTTCTCCACAGGTAAAAGCCGTCACAGCGCGACCAGCCCTGATGCCGATTTGCAAATACGTGTTAGCATGTTTATTATAAATCCACCACTTATAACCATACGCTGAATCATCGATTCGTGTTGGCTGCCCGAATTGTTTTTTTACATCTTCTTCCGTTTTTCCAATAATAGTCAAAAGACCGTTAACCACCTTCGGCTCTTTTATTGGATGATCCTTTGTCTCGCTCTTTTGAGGCGGGCTTAGCGGTGGTGTTGCGCTCGGAACAAAATAGTAAAATCCTATGATAAACAATAAAATAAACAAAAACCATTTCATAGGGCAACACTCACTTTCCTCATAAAATCCCTTATTGTCATTATATCCGTTTTTTTCGAGTGGACAAACGTAAAAAACGAAATTCCCCTTTTTACAAGGGGAATTCCATTCATCCAAACATCGTTTTTATCTAGTGCAGCTGGTTCTGTTCCGAAATTTCGCTTAAAGCACGACCAGCCCTTTCATCTGAATAGCGGTTCGTTGCTAAATCACCAAGTGAAACAATCCCGACAAGCTTTCCATTCTCGACAACAGGCAAGCGACGAATTTGATGTTGTGCCATTTGCTCTGCCGCCTCTTCAACGGATGTATCCGGTGATACCGTAATCAAATGTTCACTCATTACTTCGGTAACCTGACTAGAACCTGGTCGCTTCTCAGCTATTCCGCGCACTACTAAATCACGATCAGTAATCATGCCAATTAATTGACCATTTTCAACAATAGGAATCGCTCCGACATTTAAATCTCGCATTTTTACTGCCACTTCATATACGTTATCAAGCGGTGTACAACACTCTACATTCGTTGCCATTACGTCACGTACTGTTTGCATTTTTTCCTCTCCTTTTCATCACCTATTTGCCAATGAACATTTGCGTCCAATAATGTCCGTAAGAACCGCCTTTGGCATAGCCGACGCCGATATGTGTAAAGTCTTTTTTCAAAATGTTCGCACGATGTCCCGGACTATTCATCCAAGCATTGACTACTTCTTGTGGTGTACGTTGACCAGCTGCAATATTCTCTCCTGCTGTACGATAACTAATTCCAAAGTTTTTCATCATCGTAAATGGTGAACCATACGTCGGTGAATCGTGCTGAAAATAATTTTTATCGCGCATATCCGCTGATTTATAGCGAGCGACCCGAGCTAATTGCCAGTCGATTTGTAGTGGCGGCAGTCCGTATTTAGCCCTCTCTTGGTTCGTTAAACGCACAACTTCGTTTTCAATTTGTTTGACATCGTTTAAAATCGGAACATATACTTTTTGTCCAGGATAAATTAAATTTGGGTTAGGAAATTGCGGATTGGCTTCAATAATTTCCGATAACCCAACTTGATAACGAACAGAAATTTTCCATAAAGTATCCCCCGGTCGGACAATATATGTAGTTGTCCCTTGACCATAAGCATTTTGTGGAATACTTACACTCAATAACATCGCACTAAACAAACATGCCAGCAAATACTTTTTCATTTTTTACTCTTCCTCCTTTCTCCCTTTAGTTTCACCAAAATAATGAGCGCATATAAATTTTTTTATTATCACCAATAATGAAGTATTGATTGAAAGTTGAACGCTTTCATACTATTATAAATGAAGAGGTGTTTCGTTTTTCCATTTTTCAGGACATTGTTTGTTTGATAGGAGGAATATAAGATGAGATTTGAAAATACTGGAATCGAAAATCAGACAGCGGAATTATCTCGTTTAGACGATTTAATGGAAGAATTAGGATTTGTAAGAGCGGGCCAATGGGATTACGAACGAGTTACATACGATCGAAAATTTGAAATTAAAAATGACGTTTATTATCTTCGCGTTCAAGGCTACGCTATTGAGGGTGATGTCGATTCCCGCTATGCGCTTATTAAGTTACTTACCCCAATCCTTGGGAAATATTACTATCCACACGGCGTAGAGTATGGCGAAGACGAAAACTTCCCTTCTTCATTAGTTAGTCAATGCCAAAATATTTTAGCTCAAGTAAAAGAGGGGCTAACAAAAATTCAAAACGCATGAGAAAATCTCATGCGTTTGTTATAAGTCGTTTGACTATAAGATGCACATGTTCTACGGTAAAAGGAGTCATTGCTGCAATTTCGTCCATAATCTGCTTTTGCAGCTCTGTACATAGCGGAATAATGGAAGCACCGTACCTTATTGCTAATGCAATCCTCACCGTGCAGCAAGAATGGGTATGAAAAAAAATCTCCACCGTCGTTTCTTCCACAGCAATCTCGCTTTTTTCATTTAAACACATCATAATAATTGTCAATAATGTGGAGTGGGCCACACTCGGTCGCCGAAATCGAACTGTTCCCTTCATTCCTCCCCCTCCATACCGTACAGATGGTCGAACAACATTTTTATATTTATATGCACTTTGCTATTCTTTGTTTACTCTAGAAAATAAGAAAAGGGCAAGCGTTCTGCTAGGTGCAGTGGATCAATATTCTCTGCCTAGCGTTTCAGTCTACATTTATACTATTTATAAGGAAAAAACCCGACACATTTCGTCGGGTTACTAAAATCCTAAGATCGCTTTAATCATGGAAGTTGTTTCGCCACCGTGATAAAACACATAAAGAAGCAAATATACAACTACGCCAGTAATCGCTGTAAAAAACCAAATCACACTCGTAATCGGACCTAACCGTTTATGTCTAATGAGATTACTTTTTAATCCTGATAAAATCGTAACAAGGCCAAAAACAGCTCCAGCCGTCGCTAAACAAATATGAAATATTAAGAAAATGGTGTAGTAAATTTTGACGCTTTCGGGACCACCGAAGCTGGTATTCCCAATAAATACGGTTCTTGATACATAAATGATAAAAAACAATAGCGCAAACAACGCTGCCCATAACATCACTTTTTTATGTGCTTCGATTTTTCGTTGGCGTATTAAATACCATCCGTACCCCACCAACGCTGCACTAATAACAATACAGCTCGTACTAATCGTCGGCAAAATCGGTAATGAATGCTCCATACCTTTTCCTCACTTTATCTTGTCATACTATTAACGTATCTTATTTTAGTAAACATTCCATGTTTTTTCAATAAAAAATCTTGTACATCCGATAGGTGAAAGACAAATGATGCTTATGATTCAGAAAGATGAGACGATACAGCAGTTTCCAATTGTTCCTTCTCGCGCTCTTTTTGATACCATTCCATAAAAATGAAAAAGAGCATCGTCCCATACACAATTTCTTGAATAATTTTCATAAGTACTCCGCCGAGCTGCTGATCATGAATAAGCGGCATTGAAAGGAACATCTGCGGTCCCGTTAATTCAAGAGAAGCTAATGTTCCGGCCGGAACGCAAAGATGAAGCGCGTTCAGCCATGTTTGCGGATCGTAGTAAGTCGCATATAGCGGCTTATCGGCGAAAATAATTAATGCGCATGCGGGTGTGATCAAGATACCGTTTGCAAAAATATATACGACCTTTTTAATTCCCGTAAGCGTCTGCCAATCAGATAATTTATTAACTAAAGGCCACCACATCATGAGTGCCGCAAAGAAAATGACTGTTGTAACTGCAGCGTGTAAAAATATATTTGTTTTAACAATATCGAAAATGAACGGAACGTGATAAAAAGAGAAAAGTGCATTAAATAAAATAAGTGAGATAAGCGGCTTTGTAAAAAATGCGACCGTTCTCTTTACCGCTTTTATACGAAACATACGCTCAAACATCCAATTTGGAATTCCTAAAATGAGTAACTGGGGAATAATTAAGTTTAATACCGCCATTTGTGTCATATGGGCACTAAACATCAAATGCCCCAGCAAATCAAGCGGCGAGCCTTTGCAAATATAAAGCAGCACAATGCCCACGACAAAGTATGCTTTCTGCTTGTTCGTTGGTGGTCCTTCGTTTGTAAAACGAGTGCGCCAGGGCCCCACTATCATAAAATACAGCCATGTAATCAGCAATAGCGATATAAGGAAAAAGGGGCTCCATAGCGCAACAAAACCAAACATGCTTAATGATATCATGGATATTTTCACCTCAATTCTTTCCCTTTCATTATACTACACTCATATCGTTTGTCTATTGTTAAGCGCTATCAATCAACCTGCTTGCACAATAAAAAAGGAAATCAGCAAAAACTGATTTCCTCCATTATTTATTACCACCAAACAATCGTCATAAACGCCCAAATCGTCAAAAATGCCACAAACACACCGGCATAAAGAAACACTGACGGAACTTCATGACCTTTATGGCTCATATGCATAAAATAATACAATTGAAACGCAACTTGCACAGCTGCAAGAAGAAGAATAAATGGAACTGAAAACCAAGGTGAAAATTTGTCATAGCCAACCGCAAAAAATGCAATAAGAGTTAAGAAAATCATCAACACAAATGAAATCACTTGGTGTTTCATATCTTCCGCATTTTTCTTGCGGCGATACGCTAAGTCCACATTTGGGTTTCCTGAATTTGTATGCTGTTCCATACAATCACCCCACCATTCCCATTAAGTATACAACCGTGAAAATGAACACCCATACAACGTCAATGAAGTGCCAATAAAGGCTTGCTACATAAAACTTCGGTGCGTTGTACAGATTTAAACCACGCTTTGCGTTGCGAATCATAAGCGTCAATATCCATAATAAACCAAAAGTTACGTGAGCTCCGTGCGTACCAACTAGCGTATAGAAAGAAGAAGAAAAGGCACTTGTTGAAAATTTAAATCCTTCATGCACATACTCATTGAACTCGAAAATCTCTAACCCTAAGAAGCCTGCACCCAACAGTACCGTAACGCCAAGCCATAGTTGCATTTTCTTAAAGTCAAAGTTTTTCATGTGATACATCGCGTAAACGCTCGTTAAACTACTTGTTAATAACAGCATTGTTGCAACAAATACGAGCGGCATTTTGAATAATTCCTCTGCAGTCGGACCGTTAGCCGTTTTATCCCGCAACGCTAAGAAAGTGGCGAAGAGGGAGGCGAACATTACTGTTTCGCCACCCAAGAAAGTCCAAAATCCGATAAACTTATTTTTCCCTTCGAGGGTTGCTTTTTCAGGCGATGCAGGGAATGTTTCAGCCGTTAATTTTTCTTCAACGTGCATTATGCCTTAACCCCCTTGTTTTCAGCTTCAAGAATCTCTTCTTTATGAATATGGAAGCCATGGTCATCGATGACTGAACGTAAGAACATGGAGCCAAGCGTAATCAATAAACCAGCGATTCCTACGAACAAGCTCCAAGAATGCTGCTTATGATACATGAAGCCAAACGCTGCAATAAATAAACCAAGCGAAATGATAAACGGTAAAATTGAAGGGTTAGGCATATGAATATCACCAAGCGGTTCTGCTGGTGTTAAGCCTTTTCTACCTTCCATCTTCTCTATCCAGTAAGCATCTAAACCACGCACAAGAGGAGTTTGTGCAAAGTTATATTCTGGCGGCGGAGAAGCGACTGCCCACTCAAGCGTACGTCCATCTCCCCATGCATCTGCATCCGCTTTCTTTCCTTTTACTGTTGTAACAACAATGTTTATTAAAAGAACAACCGTTGCTGTTGCCATGAAGAACGCACCGATCGTACTAATTAAGTTGCCCGTTTCCCATCCTTGGCCAGGTAAATACGTAAATACGCGGCGTGGCATTCCCATTAATCCAAGGAAATGTTGGATAAAGAATGTTAAATGGAATCCGATAAAGAATAACCAGAATGTTACTTTACCAAGCTTCTCGCTTAACATTTTACCAAACATTTTTGGCCACCAGTAATGAGCGCCTGCCAAGAGTCCAAATACGACCCCACCAACGATTACGTAGTGGAAGTGTGCAACGACGAAATAGCTGTCGTGATATTGATAGTCTGCTGCTGCTGCCGCGTTCATAACCCCCGTTACTCCCCCCATAACGAAAGAAGGGATAAACGCAACCGCATATAACATCGGTGTTGTAAAGCGGATGTTTCCGCCCCACATTGTAAATAGCCAGTTAAAGATTTTAATACCAGTAGGAACTGCAATCGCCATTGTAGCAACTGCAAAAATTGCGTTTGCTACTGGTCCTAAACCAGCTGTGAACATATGATGAGCCCACACCATGAATCCTAAAAAGCCGATTAATACAGTTGCAAATACCATTGAAGAATATCCGAATAAACGCTTTTTAGAGAAAGTCGCAAAAATTTCCGAGAAAATACCGAATGCTGGTAATACTAAAATATATACTTCCGGATGACCGAAAATCCAGAATAAGTGCTCCCAAATAATCGTATTTCCGCCCGCAGCCGGGTCAAAGAAGTTTCCGCCAAATAATCGATCCATCATCATTAAAATTAAACCAACCGTCAATGGCGGGAACGCAAATAAGATTAACGCAGAAGCAACGAATGTTGTCCAAGTAAACAGCGGCATACGCATGTATGTCATACCTGGAGCACGCATAGTCACGATTGTTACAAGGAAGTTAATACCACCAATTAATGTACCGAACCCTGAAATCTGTAAACCTAATACGTAAAAGTCAATTCCGTGTCCCGGTGATTCTAATGATAAAGAAGCATAAGATGTCCACCCCGCATCAGGAGCACCACCTAAAAACCAAGAACAGTTGAGGAATACACCTCCAAAGAAAAACAACCAGAAGCCTAATGCATTTAAAAATGGAAACGCAACGTCGCGTGCACCAATTTGAATCGGTACAACGGCGTTCATCATCGCAAACACGAGCGGCATGGCTGCCAAGAAAATCATTGTCGTACCGTGCATCGTCAAAATTTGGTTATACAGTCCGCCGACTACGAAATCATTATTAGGAACAGCAAGCTGGATACGAATAAGCAGCGCTTCAACGCCACCCGCTAGGAAGAAAATACCACCAGCAATTAAGTAAAGGATGGCGATTTTTTTATGGTCAACCGTTGTAAGGTAGTCCCATATTACGGCACCGACACCCTTTTTACGAGCTAACGTACTCACGATTTAACCTCCCTTTTTATATAAATCCCCTTCATTACTCGACTTTTAGACTCATTAAATATTTCGTCAGAGCATTAATTTGCTCATCAGTCAAGTTTCCATATGTACCCGCCATTTTATTCCCTGGTTTCACACTATTAGGATCTTTCAACCATTTTTTTAAGTTGGCTTCAGTATGATCTAAAATACCAGCAATGCGTTCGCGATCGCCAAAGTTTGCTAAGTTTGGCGCCGTACGAGCTTGTTCTGGGCGCTTGTCAACCGGAGTAACGGCATGACACCCAATACAGCTTTTATTGAAGATTTCTTCACCTTGTTTAGCAACTGGATCAGTTACAACAGGCTTAGCGTGTTTCATTTTTTCTACCCATTGATCAAATTCTTTTCTAGGCAACGCTTTTACTTTAAAGTCCATTAACGCGTGCGACGGACCGCAAAGCTCCGCACATTTTCCGAAGAAAATACCGCCCGCTTTGTCTGCCGCCTTTTGGTCAAATTCTAACCAAAATTGGTTTTTATTCTCTGTGTTTGTATCCATTTTTCCGCCGACGGCTGGAATCCAGAACGAGTGTTTTACGTCAGATGATTTTAAGTTAAAATACACTCGCTGGTTTGTCGGAACAACTAAATCTTGGCTTGTAATAATGCCGTAGTCAGGGTATTCGAATTCCCACCAATAAAGATTCGCACGAACATTGACCACAACGGTATTTTTGTCGCGCTTCTCCTTATTCATTGGCTTCACATCAGCAAGCTTAAATGTTGCAGAAACCGTCGGAACTGCCAAAATAATTAAAAGTAAAATCGGAATGACAGTCCAAATAATTTCAAGCTTATGGCTTCCTTCCACTTGCTTTGGAATTTTCTTTTCTTCACCTTTACGTTGCCGGAAGCGAATGACAACGTATACAAAGATAATCGTGACAACAATAATTACAAGAACCATAATGGCCGTACTGAGCAGCATAAGTGAATACTGCATATGTGCTACTTCACCGGCTGGCTGAAGCGTCGATAAAAACGGCTTGCCACAGCCAGCTAATAGAAGCGCCATTACACTAAAAAGAGAAAATAAGCGCCAATTGAGTAGCCATTTTTTCATAGCCTAATCAAACCCCTCTTTCTTTAAATATATATAAATTCTTTCTCTGAAGTATTAGAAAGAATTATAAACAAGCTTTAGTCAATCGTGACAATGACCATCGTAACAAATAAAATTGTTAAATAATTTAACGAATAGATAAACATCCATTTTGCCCATTTAATGTCATCTTTCATTTTAAATCCGTAAAGTCCTAAAACAAGCCAACCCACATTTAATAACGTAGCAATGATTAAAAATGGGACGCCTAGAGAAAACAAATAAAATGGAAGTGGCAATAAGCAAGCAACCCAAACGACAATTTGCCGCTTTGTCATCGCAAAACCATGAACGACTGGCAACATTGGAATTCCTGCAGCGCGATACTCCTCGCAACGCTTCATCGCCAAAGCTAAGAAATGAGGTGGCTGCCATAAAAACATTAGCAAGAATAAAACGAGCGGAACCACATGGAAGTGCGGGTCAACTGCTGTCCAACCAATCACAGGAGGTACCGCACCAGAAACGCTCCCAATCACTGTATTTAACGTGTAATTCCGCTTAGACCACATCGTATATAAAAATACGTATGTGATAACGCCAATCAATCCAACGATAGCTGCTGTTACCGTTGTCATTAACAAGCTAAGCGTTCCCACGACCGTAAGAAGAATGCCTAGCCATAGGACACGCTTTGGATCCATCGTTCCTGTAACAGTCGGTCTTGTTTTCGTCCGCTCCATTAAATGGTCAATATCGCGGTCGATAAAGTTATTTAAGCTACAAGAACCAGCAATGATCAGCGCAGACCCAAAAAGGGTGAAAAACACGATCTGAAGGTTTTCTAGAAAACCTTCTCCCATAAAATAAAAAGCTAGCCATAAACCTGTAAACGTAGTAATTAAATTAGAATTGACAATTCCAATTTTCACAACAGATAAAATTTCTTTCCACACATTTATATGCTCGTGAGGACGTTCATTCGCTTGAACAGTCGCTTCATCGATTGCTCTCGGATTAGCCATGATTCATTCCTCCTTACTGCAGCGTAAAACCATTGCGCCGACTTACCAAAAACTATATATCTTACCGTATTGTAACACATTTTTAAATGAAACGTGTTGTCTCTATATATTAAATCACATTTTCTTGACGAATTGTGAATTTTTTTTGAATAATTTGTGTCAAATTTTCGTAGCAGTGGAAATGGCACGTTATAAATAATAAAAAACGAAAGCGCTTTAATTATATATTTCATTAATATTTCTAGCAAACTTATCGGCAATATTCAAGATTTTTCAATATAATTAAGCGGAGATTTGTTTTTCCAGCAAGATATATTGTAAAATGGTGTTGATTTATGCTAATGTGTTTGGCATAGCTAAACCTATACCTTACTAGATTATTGACATCATTTCGATTTTTCTATACAAGAAGGTGAAGATTTTGCAGCGTTCATTAAAATGGTTTTCCTTATTAACGACATTGGCGATGTTATTTGTGCTGATTGGAGGGGCTTTAGTAACAAAAACTGGATCTGGCATGGGGTGTGGTCGTTCTTGGCCGCTTTGCAACGGCGAGCTTATTCCCTCCACAATTACTCCCGAATTAGTCATCGAGCTTAGCCATCGCGTCGTGTCCGGTCTAGCCGGAGTGATGGTGCTCGTATTATCGGTTTGGGTATGGCGCGCGATTGGGCATATTCGCGAAACAAAGTTTTTAGCGATCGTTTCGTTTGTTTTTCTCGTCCTTCAAGGTTTAATTGGCGCAGCAGCTGTCGTATGGGGACAGTCTGGTTTTGTTCTTGCCTTACATTTTGGAATTTCGCTTATTTCGTTCGCCTCTGTGTTCTTATTGACATTGTTAATTTTTGAAGTCGATAAAAAATTTGATGCCGAATCGTTAGTCATCGATTCAAAAATGAAATTTCATATTTACGGAATTATCGCTTATTGTTATATCGTCGTCTATACAGGCGCGCTTGTGCGTCATAAACATGCGAGCTTAGCGTGTCCTAGTTGGCCACTTTGCTCGAATACGCGCATCATTCCTGTTCAACTTCACGAATGGATTCAAATGGGGCATCGTCTAGCTGCTGGTTTGATTATCATTTGGATTTTCATTGCGACTGTTCGCGCCGTGAAGTATCATAAGCATCAACGCGTGATTTATTGGGGATGGATCGCTGCATTCATTCTTGTATTGTTGCAAATGGGAACCGGCGCACTCATCGTGTTTACAGAATTGAATTTATACGTTGCCTTAGCGCATGCCCTCTTTATCTCTTGTTTATTTGGCGTACTCAGTTATTTAATGCTGCTAGCTGTACGCAGCAAGCGCAATCAGCAACAACAACTGTCATTGAAGCAAGAACAAGAGGTACAAACCATTTCGTCAATGATTGTAAAATAAAAAAAGCGCTGGATGTTTCCAGCGCTTTTTTCTTATCCAGCTCTCCGCTGCCAAATGACCTCCCTCTCGGCGTCAAACACCCCTGCGGATGAAGAACATTTATCTTCAAGGAAGCTAGGATAGCAACATTCACCGCTTACTCGCAGGACGTGGCAGTATTAGGAAAAACTGAACCGCTTTCTCTTTTTTTATTTTGTCAGCTCAATCAGCAAATCACCTGTTTGAATCGCATCTCCATTTTTCACATAAATATCTTTAATAATTCCAGAAAACGGTGCTTGCACCGTCGTTTCCATTTTCATCGCTTCTGTAATCATCAAATGATCGCCCTTGTTTACTTTTTCACCTTTTTCCACTAACACTTTCACGACCGTTCCCGGCATAGTTGCTGCAATATGATTTGGATTCGTTCGATCTGCTTTTACCCGCTCGGCAACGGCTGACTTAATGCTTTCATCGCGAATGATGACTTCACGCGGTTGTCCGTTCAATTCAAAATAGACGACACGCGTGCCATCCGCTTGCGGCTGACCGATGGCGACTAATTTGACAATTAGCGTTTTTCCTTTTTCAATTTCGACTTCAATTTCTTCTCCGAGCCGCATGCCATACAGGAACGTCGGCGTATCAAGAACGGAGATATCACCGAATTTTTCGACCGTTTGTGTATATTCAAGAAATACTTTCGGATAAAGGGCATAGGCGATCGCATCAAAATCCGTTACTTCCCGATCTAACGTATGGAACAATTCTTCTTTAATTTTGTTAAAATCAACTGGCTCTAACAATTCTCCCGGTCTGACCGTAATCGGTTCACGCCCTTTTAAAATGATGCGCTGCAACTCTTTCGGGAAGCCGCCGTGCGGTTGTCCTAAATACCCTTCGAACATTTCGACGACGGAATCCGGAAAATCAAGCGTTTCCCCGCGCTCATAAATATCTTTTTCCGTCAAATTGTTTTGCACCATATAAAGCGCCATATCCCCAACGACCTTAGAAGACGGTGTCACTTTGACAATATCGCCAAACATATCGTTAACGCGGCGATACATTTCTTTTACTTCATCCCAACGGTCTCCGAGTCCGACAGCTTTCGCTTGTTGCTGAAGATTGCTATATTGTCCGCCTGGCATTTCATGCATGTATACTTCCGTATGCGGAGCATTCATGCCGCTTTCAAATTCTTGATAAAACTTGCGAACATCTTCCCAATAACGAGAAAGTTGTTCTAGTCCATTAATGTCGATATGTGGTGCGCGTTCTGTTCCTTCTAACGCGTAATACAACGTATTGGCACTCGGTTGCGATGTTAACCCTGCCATGGAACTAACGGCCACATCAACAATATCGACTCCCGCTTCAATCGCTTTAGCGTACATATAAATGCCGTTTCCGCTCGTGTCATGCGTATGAAGATGAATCGGAATGTCCACCGTTTCTTTTAGCGCAGAAATAAGCACATAGGCCGCTTGCGGCTTTAACAAGCCTGCCATATCCTTAATCGCCAAAATGTGTGCACCGGCTTTCTCTAATTCTTTTGCCAACGATTTATAGTAATCGAGATTATACTTTGGACGCGCCGAGTCTAAAATATCCCCGGTATAACAAATAGCTGCTTCCGCAATTTTTCCGGTTTGTCGAACCGCATCAATCGCAACCGTCATTCCTTTAACCCAGTTTAAACTATCAAAAATGCGGAAGACATCAATGCCGGCATGGGCAGACTTTTCGACAAACTCGCGAATGACATTGTCTGGATAGTTTTTATAACCAACTGCATTGGCCGAACGCAGCAGCATTTGGAACAATACATTTGGAATTCGTTCACGCAACTTCAATAAGCGGTCCCATGGGTCCTCTTTTAAGAAACGATAAGCAACATCGAACGTTGCCCCACCCCACATCTCAAGCGAAAACAAGTTTGGCAATAATCTTGCTGTCGGTTCTGCAATATGAACTAAATCGGTCGTCCGCACTCGCGTTGCCAACAGCGACTGATGCGCATCGCGGAATGTCGTATCTGTTAAAAGCACTCGATTTTGCTCTTTAATCCAAGCGACAAGCCCTTCAGCGCCTTTTTCCTCGAGAATTTGTTTTGTTCCGTTTGGTATCGGCTTAGAATGGTCCACTTTGGGAATACGCGGCTTTTCAAAGACCGGTTTCTTTTTCTTGCCGATTCCCGGAAATCCATTAACCGTTACATTGCCGATATACGTAAGCATTTTCGTACCACGGTCTTTCCGTCTTGGGAAAACAAATAATTCCGGTGACGAATCAATAAATGATGTGTCATACTCTCCTGATAAAAACTTCGGATGTTGAACGACGTTTTCTAAAAACGGGATATTTGTTTTAATGCCACGAATACGGAACTCACGCAAGTTACGGAGCATTTTTCTTGCCGCTTGTTCAAATGTCAATGCCCACGTAGATAATTTTACAAGCAATGAGTCGTAATATGGTGTAATGACTGCTCCTTGGAAGCCATTTCCGGCATCCAGTCGGACACCGAATCCGCCGCCAGAACGGTATGCCATAATTTTGCCGGTATCAGGCATAAAGTTATTTAACGGATCTTCTGTAGTGACACGCGACTGAATTGCATAGCCGTTAATGCGAATATCCTCCTGTTTTGGAATGCCGACTTTCTGGCTATGAAGCGAATGTCCTTCGGCAATGAGAATTTGCGACTGGACGATGTCAATTCCTGTAATCATCTCTGTAATCGTGTGCTCGACTTGAATGCGAGGATTCACTTCGATAAAATAAAACTGGTCGCCAGACACAAGAAACTCTACCGTTCCTGCGTTCACGTAACCGACGTTTTTCATCAATTTGACTGCTGCTTCACAAATGTCATGGCGCAGCTTTTCTGATAGTGAAACGCTCGGTGCGACCTCTACCACTTTTTGATGGCGACGCTGCACGGAACAATCACGTTCATATAAGTGGACGATATTTCCCTCATAGTCCCCAAGAATTTGCACTTCAATATGTTTCGGTTTTTCAATGAGCTTTTCGACGTAAACTTCATCGCTACCGAAAGCGGCTTTTGCTTCCGATTTTGCACGCTCATACGCTTCTTTTACTTCCGCCTTGGAGCGAACAATCCGCATTCCGCGTCCCCCGCCACCTAAAGCAGCTTTGATGATAATCGGATAGCCGTATGCTTCTCCAAAACGAATCACTTCTTCTAAACTAGGCACCGGCCCATCGCTGCCTGGAATGACAGGGATTCCCGCTAATTCCGCTTGATGGCGCGCTTTTACCTTATCGCCGAACATATCTAAATGTTCTTCGTTTGGTCCAATAAAAATAATTCCTTCTTCTGCACAACGTTTCGCAAATTGAATATTTTCGGAAAGAAATCCGTAGCCCGGGTGAATCGCATCGACGTCATGGGCTTTTGCAATTTCAATAATTCCCTCGATATCTAAATATGCTTCGATTGGCTTTTTTCCTTCGCCAACTAAATACGCTTCATCGGCTTTATAGCGATGGTAAGAGCCGGCATCTTCTCTTGAATAAATGGCAACTGTTCGAATGCCGAGCTCATTACACGCACGAAATACACGAATGGCAATTTCACCGCGGTTTGCGACAAGTACTTTGTTGATTCGACGAATTTTCATGACACTTGCTCCTCTCCCTTCTTTCTAATAAAACTATAACGGTTTTTTCAATTTGTAAATACGTTTTCTAAAAAGTCAGACCTCTTTTTTGCAATTTTTTTGTTGGATTCATAGGTTTTGCGTTTTCTTTATACTTCGCTTCATACTTCGTAAACATCGATACGTTCACTAATACACCGAGCGAAATCATAAAAAGAACGAGAGAAGAGCCACCATAACTCACAAGCGGCAGCGGAACGCCAGTAATCGGAATCAGTCCTGTCACCCCGCCGACATTAATGAATGTCTGAATCCCGATCATCGCGGAAACACCAACCGCAATCAAACTGCCAAATGCATCGTTGCACTTTCTCGCAATCCATAATCCGCGTAGCACGATAAATGCTAGTAATCCTAACACAAATGTTACTCCAAACAGCCCTAATTCTTCGGCAATAATCGACATAATAAAGTCCGTATGCGACTCAGGTAAATATCCGTACTTTTGAATACTTTTCCCTAATCCGAGTCCCTTGATTCCTCCTAAACCGATGGCTATATAAGAATTGACTAGCTGAAACCCTTCATCATCAGCGTATTTAAACGGATCTAGAAAGCTATAAATACGCGACATGCGCTCTTTTGAAAAAATTTCATCTCCGATGAACGGGAAGAGAAGCGGAAAAACGACAGCCATAATCATCATAAAAAACAACAATTGTTTCCATAACAAACGGAAGCTCAATCCTGACGAGAGGATTAGGCAGGCAGCAATTAATAAAACAATCGTCGCTGTCCCGAAATCCGGCTGAATCGCAATAAGAAAACAAATAAATAACGTATAATAAATCGGAAATACTTTCGCCCGGGCTGGTTGTGATAGCCTTTTCTGCTTATTGGCAAATACAGCAGCCAAATAAATGATTAATCCCAATTTTGCCAGCTCAGCCGGTTGCATGTTAAAAAAACCTAACTGAAACCAGCTCGTCGCATTGTTCGCCGTATGACCGACGAACGCGACAGCAATCAAAATGACAGGCATTAGAAAAAAAATAAATTGCACAATTTTTTTGTTCGCCCATATTTTATACGGTACAATGAGCGCAAAGAAAAACCCGATCATAGCGATAATCAACCATATTTTTTGTCTTTGATAAAAATAATCGCTTGATACTCCAAAGCGAATAACGGCTGACACCATGCTGGAACTATACACCATAATCAGACCGAACGCTGAAAGCATAAAAATTGCAATAATTAAAGGGTAGTCGTAAGATTTTATAATTTTTTTCATTAACTGCTTATCCATCTTCCCTCTTCCTTACCCACTATTGTACTATAATTAATTCGTAATAAAGTTCGCTTTTCCTTCCAAAAACACAAAAACTCAAACGATTGTCACCATTTCAACCGTTTGAGTTAACGTTTATCATTATCGTACGCGTTTTTTCGTAGAGGCTTCATGAAGCGTCGAAAGCTCCCGTTCTAATGTATCAAGAAGCGCTTTCCCATCTTTTTCATCGACAAGACCTAAGCGAATCGCAAAATCGATTTCACGGGACAACCCAAACATTTGCGTATCAAGCACTTCTTCGTAAAGAGGGCATTGGGGCATTGTTAAGTTATCCATCTGTACTTGAATAAGCTTGACAATTTTATCCGCATCCGATTTTAGAAGCGCGTACGCTTTTTCACGGTAATTCATCGCATCATCTGTCACATCCATCCCTCCGTTCTCCCCTAATCCTTCTATAAATCTTAACGTGAAATGCGGAATTTTGCAAGATGAAAGACTTGTCACGAATGATTGGACATGACAAACGGCTTATTTATCATTATACTAAAAGCAATGAACCGTATAGAGGAGGATCGCCATGGACTACATTATCCCCATTACCGGAAAAGTAAAATTCTCGATTACGCTTGATCCCGGTGTATGGATTTTCGATGACCGAAAAGTCGATTTGCTTACCTATTTTTCTGGCCAAAGCGAGGAAGAACCACAAGAAGAGGATGAAATAAAAAAGATTTCTGCTTATTGGGACCGTGAAATTCAGGAAGGAGCGGTATCACCGCCAACATTAAAGACAGAAAAACGATTTGCGAAGGAAAAAATCATTACAGGAACATTCGCCATGCCCCTTGTACCGTTTTTACGAAATGCTGAGCCGCTTCCAGAAGCAACGACGCTTACAATTGTAACAGAGCATGAGGAAATAACGATTCCACTTGAACAAGCATATGAAGCCATTCTTGGGTTTTCGAAAGACGGAAAACCTTTAAAGGAAGATGGACCTGTCCATTTTTACTTCGGAGATGGTTCGAACCGTGAGAAACCGATTACGCATGTGCGTCAATTCATTGTAGGCTAAATTTGGATGTCTCATCCACGATGAGACATCCGTTTTATGCATCTTACAATAAATCAGCGGCCAGCTGCGCAAGTCCAGAACGTTCTCCTTTAATAAGGCGAACGTGCCCAGCAATTTTTTGATCTTTAAATTTTTCAACGACATACGTAAGCCCATTATTATATTCATCAAGGTATGGATGGTCAATTTGTTCCAGATCCCCCATTAAAATAATTTTACTTTTTTCTCCGACGCGAGTTAAAATCGTTTTCACTTCATGTTTCGTTAAATTTTGTGCTTCATCGATAATAATGAATTGCTCCGGCAAACTGCGCCCGCGTATATACGTGAGTGCCTCAACCTCAATCGACCCCATTCCCGCCAAAATCGCATCTAATTCTCCCGGCTTTTTCGTATTAAATAAATATTCAAGGTTGTCGAAAATCGGTTGCACCCACGGCCTTAATTTTTCTTCTTTCTCGCCGGGTAAAAAGCCAATGTCTTTTCCGACCGGAACAATCGGACGAGCGACGAGCAATTTTTTATATGTACAAAGATCTTCTGTCTGCATCAACCCTGCCGCTAGTGCAAGAAGCGTTTTTCCCGTTCCGGCTTTTCCGACTAAGGTAACAAGCGAAATATCATCGCGCAGCAATAGCTCAAGCGCCATCGTTTGCTGAACATTTCGCGGGCGAATCCCCCATACATGTTCATGATGAAAGATGAGCTTCTTCACCTTTTTCCCTGTATAATCTACAATCCCAAGCGCAGATGTAGAACCGCCCAATGTATCTTTCATGATAATAAATTGATTCGGATAAAACGGGTGATTGGCAATTTCTGACAGAACCAATTCCCCTTTTTCATAAAAGCGACTTAAATGTTCAGCGCTTATGTATAGCTCGAGAAACCCTGTATAAATATGGTCAATATCGACAACACGATCGCTTAAAAAATCCTCCGCTTGCAACCCAATCGCATCCGCTTTGACACGGACAAGCGCGTCTTTACTTACTAAAATGACGGATCTCCCATTTTCTTTCGTTTGTTCTTCAAGAGACAAATTTTTTGCCACTGCTAAAATACGATTATCATTTGTTTTTTCAACAAAAATTTCCTGAAGCTGTTGAAAGGAGCGATGATTTAACTCGATGCGCAACACTCCACCGTTCTCTAAAGGAATTTTTTCATGAAGTTTTCCATTTTCGCGCAAACGGTCGATGAGTTTTGACACTTGACGCGCATTCCTCCCAATTTCATCCATATACCGTTTTTTCGAGTCCACTTCTTCCAATACAACAGCTGGAATGACAACTTCGTTATCCTCAAAGGAAAAAATAGAGTAAGGATCTTGCAATAATACATTTGTATCTAAAACATATATTTTTTTTCCCAAATTTCCACGCCCCCCTACTTAATTTATTTTTGGACGATCTGTTTGGACGGGACTTTTGTTTATATAGTATGAGGCAATGCATAAAGATAGAAGAATGTCTGCAAAATAAAGTAAAAAAATACAACCGAGGTGTAAAACATGAAGATTGGGCGTCAGATGCTTGTTTTATTTTTTATGATGGTTGCTTTAAGTGCCTGCAATGTCACTAATAAGCAAAACGAGGCAAACGAACGATCATTGGTTCAAGTGAAAAATACCGCTGATGAGAAAATAACGAATAAATCAGGGCAAGCGATTGCAAAACATCTTGCTACATTAGCTAATCGCGTGCCAAACGTAAACGACGCAACAGCCGTTGTCGTTGGAAAGTATGCGATCGTCGGTATTGATGTCAATTCCAACATCGATGCTTCACGGGTTGGAACCATCAAATATTCCGTTGCAGAAAGTTTGCAAAAAGACCCATACGGAGCTAATGCGATTATTATCGCTGATCCTGACTTATATGCACGGTTAAATAATATTGCCAAGCAAGTAGATAACGGCCGTCCCGTACAATCCTTTATGAATGAGCTTGCCGACATTGTCGGGCGCGTTATGCCTGAAGTTCCGAGCGATTTATTTAATCAAAAAAACGAGCAACCGACAAAAGAAAACGACTCACAACTAAACAAACGCGAAGAGCAGCAGTTAAACAATCGACAAGAACAGCAATCCAATGATTATTTGAATAAATAAGAGCTTAGCCGTCATCGGCTAAGCTCTTATTTATTACGCATTGCGTAAAGCGGCCATCACTTGATTGTCTAACTTAGCAGCCGCCTGAGCATCATATGTTTTCTCATACTTCGGTTCCACCGAAATTTTCGAACCGTAAAACATAACATCACGTACTTCGGTAATGGCCACTTCTACTAAGGCTAGCTTAAGAGGAACCCCTTCTATTTTTTCGACTTTAATGCTTGCTTTCCCACTAATCGAATACGTCGATTCGTTGGCGATAAGATTGACGACAATAAGCGGATTTTGTTGAATGTTTTGCACGATGCGCGAACGGTTATCAACGGCAAAATAAATGCGGTCATCACTCGGTGCGTAAATCCACGAAACTGCACTGACATTCGGGCCGCCCGTTTCATGGTCAATCGTCGCAATCGTGACAAACCGCTCTTTTTGTAACGCTTGGAATAACGGTTCAATCAATTTTGTTTCCACTACATTTGCCATGAAAAATCCCTCCAAAACGGTATTTATTTTAATGATATCTATTTTCTCCAAAAGTGGAAAGGAAAAAAGGGTTCGATCGCTAATAAAAAAGCGTGATATAATGAAAATAAGTTTATCAAACGATGAGGTGGACTAATGAGAGTAAAATGTGTGCTTTGCGATCAAATTGATGTCCTTGATGATGAATCATTGCTTGCGAAACGGTTGCGCAACCGCCCGATTCATACATATATGTGTGAGAAATGTTATGAACGTATTGCCGAAAAAACAAAAGCGCGCCTGGCAACAGGAAAATTTCGGGTTTATCGCTCCAAAACATCTCATGATGAATGGTAAAAAACAGGTTATAGAAGGTAGCGTGACATCATATTAGGGCTGGTGTTAAAGGCGGTCCAACCGCTGACCAAAATTCAAGTATATGTGAATATCGATTTTACTCTGGTTCTTTGTACGGTTCGTTGACTCGAGTACATCGAATTTTTCTTTTGTTACTTGTTTCTATTTATTTTGGAATTACATTTGCGTTGATCGTTGAAAAGAAACAAGCCGCTCTTTTATGAAAAAACAGCTTATCGCATTTATGCTGATAGCTCCCTTGGCTTGTTCAAAAGAGACTCCTAAAATCGATGACATGCGCGCTCTATTCGCTGGACAATTGCGCACCTTTTATATACATTTAGCCGTGTGCTGTTCAAAACAACATAAGCACCACCGTTGATGTCAATAATTTCGTACAAAAAACCGAGCTCGTTACAGCTCGGTTTTTATAACGGATAATTCATATATTTTTCAGGTTCACGCTTGATTTGCTCTAGCATTACATCAATAAGCTCGGCGGGAAAACGAGTTGTTTTTCGCTCCTTCTCCTTATCATAATGAACGATGTACATGTCTTTTTCTTTTTTCACGGTCATGTTCGTGACATGAAAATCGTTCTTCAAAATTTCCACAAAGAACGCAGCTGTTTCTTGAGCAGCCTGATCATCAGGCCGCTCATTCGCAACAACTTGAATCGTCAGCCAATTATAAAGGGCATCTTGCAGGGACTTCATCGTTTCACCGCCTTATCTCTGCGTTTGCCTCTCGCTTTTTCGCTTGATGAAGACGAACTTTATAAATGATTAAGACAAGCGCAGCGACAACCAATCCTTCAGCAACCGGTAAAAACACAGCAAAAAAGGTTAAAATTGTACATCCTAACGCCAGCAACACATAAATAATGACGTTTTTTAACAACGGCAGCTTTTTGGCAAATCCAAGGCGATACACAATAGCCGAAAGAATAAGAACGGTAACATAAAGAAACCACATCCCTTGTTCGGGATGCGTATGAACTTTATATAATGAAGCAAAAAAGGAAAGCCGGTCAACCACATTCATCGTTTCCCCTCCTTATTATTTTATTTTGCTTGCTCCGCTGCTTTCTTTTTCTTCGCAAGCTTTTCCCGCTCGTTTTTATCTAAAATTTTCTTGCGCAGGCGAATCGATTGCGGCGTCACTTCACAATATTCATCATCATTTAAGTATTCTAATGCTTCCTCAAGCGTCATCAAGCGCGGCTTTTTTATCGTTACCGTTTGTTCTTTTGTGGAGGAACGAATGTTGGTGGCATGCTTCGTTTTGCAAATATTAACAACCAAATCATTTTCGCGCGTATGCTCCCCGACAATCATTCCTTCGTATACTTCCGTTCCCGGCTCAACAAAAATTGTGCCGCGATCTTCCACTTGCATAATGCCATATGTCGTCGCTTTCCCTGTTTCCATCGAAATTAATACCCCTTGACGTCGACCGCCGACTTGACCTTTTTGCACTGGTGCATAATGATCGAACGAATGATTCAAAATTCCGTACCCGCGCGTCAGCGACATAAATTCTGTGCGGTAGCCAATTAAGCCGCGTGCCGGCACCATGAAAATGAGGCGGACTTGTCCATTTTCGTTATGAACCATATCCACCATTTCTCCTTTACGCATACCGAGCGACTCCATAATCGCTCCTGTATACTCTTCAGGAATATCAATTTGCACCCGTTCAATCGGCTCACAAAGCACGCCATCGATTTCTTTCATAATCACTTCCGGTTTCGACACTTGTAATTCAAAGCCTTCGCGACGCATATTTTCAATTAAAATCGATAAATGTAGCTCTCCACGGCCAGAAACAATCCATGCATCTGGTGAGTCCGTATTCTCTACGCGCAAACTGACATCCGTTTCTAATTGCATGCGTAGACGTTCTTCAATTTTTCGCGCCGTCACATACTTTCCTTCCCGACCAGCAAACGGGCTATTGTTCACTAAAAACGTCATTTTTAACGTCGGTTCATCAATGCGCAATGCCGGCAAGGCCTCTTGATGATCAATCGGACAAACCGTTTCTCCGACATTAATATCTTCCATTCCCGATACCGCAACAATATCTCCCGCTTCCGCCTCGGTAATTTCGATTCGTTTTAAGCCTATAAAGCCAAACAGTTTCGTCACGCGAAACGTTTTCACTGAACCATCTAACTTCATTAATGCGACTTGCTGTCCAACTTTCATCGTGCCGCGAAAGATGCGACCGATACCAATTCGCCCGACATAATCGTTATAATCAAGAAGAGCCACTTGAAATTGTAACGGCTCTATCCGATTATCAATGGGAGCAGGAATATGCTCAATAATTGTCTCAAATAACGCTGTCATATCGCTATCTTGCTTGTGTGGGTCAAGGCTAGCCGTTCCATGTAATGCCGATGTATAAACGACAGGAAAATCAATTTGCTCCTCTGACGCTCCTAATTCAATAAATAAATCAATAACCTCATCGACAACCTCTTCCGGCCGCGCAAACTCGCGATCGATTTTATTAACGACAACAATCGGCGTTAACCGTTGCTCAAGCGCTTTTTTCAACACAAAGCGTGTTTGCGGCATACATCCTTCATACGCGTCCACTACAAGCAGAACCCCATCAACCATGCGCATAATGCGCTCTACTTCTCCGCCAAAATCAGCATGCCCCGGCGTATCTAAAATATTAATGCGCGTATTTTTATAATGAATCGCTGTATTTTTCGCCAAAATCGTAATGCCGCGCTCCCGCTCTAAATCGTTTCGGTCTAAAGCGCGCTCTTCTACATGTTCGTTCGCACGGAACGTTCCGGATTGGCGCAACAATTGATCCACTAACGTCGTTTTCCCATGGTCAACATGGGCAATGATTGCGATATTTCGAAGATCTTCTCGCTTTTTCACTATGGTCACTCCTATGTGTATAATCGCTCGTTTATTATATCATAAAAGAGGATAGAAAAGCGGTATGTTTTCGTGTAGACTAAAGGGAAGAAGGCATTATGAGGAAAGGGGATTTCCATGAAATCATTTCACCCGATATTTTTATTCTTTGCCATACTAGCAGCATCATCAATTATGGCGATCGGTATTTTTATCGCTGAACAAAGCGTGATCGGTATCATCGTTTCTATTATTGCCTTTATCATTATTATGGGAGTAGGGTTTGCGACGAAAAAGCGAATGCGCGAAAAAGGATTATTGTAAAAACGGGGCAACGAAAAAGCTTGTCCCGTTTTTTAGTGATGTATATATTTTTGTAAAATTTCTTCATGAAGTCCCGGTTTGGAGACGAATACAGAATTTTTTCCAAGCAAATTAAGCGGCTCACCATATAAGTTCGTCACAATACCACCGGCTTCTTCGACGATGACAAGTCCACCAGCAAAATCCCACGGCGACAATCTCATCGTAATGTAGGCATCTAAACGACCAGCAGCGATATACGCCATTTCAAGAGCGGCAGAACCGTATGAGCGCGTTCCTCTCGCTTCTTTAACAAGCGGAGCGAGCACGTTCGGGTCAATATGTTTATTTTCAGTAATCCATGTTGCATTGACAGAAATGATGGACTCACGGATGGAAATCGGCTGTAAGCGTGGAAGCTGTTTGTCATTAAGAAAAGCCCCTTCGCCTTTCTTCGCATAATAAAGCTCATCGTGAACAACATCATAGATATACCCAAGCATTCCTACACCATTTTCAAAAATGCCAATGGAAATCGCAAAATTTCGCTGTTGATGAATAAAATTCATCGTCCCATCAATCGGATCAATGATCCATACAATCCCGTCTAGTGTTGATAATTCATCACCAAATCCTTCTTCCCCAAGCACATGGTGATCCGGAAAGGTGCTTCTAATTTTCTCAATGAAAAATTGCTCTGTTTCGCGGTCGACATTCGTCACTAAGTCTTTTCGATCGGATTTCGTTTGAATCGTTAGCTCGGTCTGAAACGTTTCCTGAATTCGTTTTCCTGCTTCTTTCACCCATTGCTGAGCGTATTGGTCAATCTGTTTCCACTTCGTATCCATGCTTGTTCCTCCTACACCTTGTTGTAAAAATACAGCAGCTATAAACATATATGTACGAATATAAATTAGAATAATGCAATTTTGCGCATTCAGCAAGAAAAAACGAACCGTTTTGGTTCGCAAGTACGCCTTTTGCTTATACTTGAAGGAGACGCATTAGCTCTTGGCGTAATTTCTCTAATCTCCGCTTGCATTCTTTTTTCTTTTCTTCATCATTTTCCATCATCGCCTCATAAAGAGTCGCCAATTCGTAATCAAGTTCGAGTCGCAACACTGCCATCCGTTTTTCTCCATCCGTCCGCTTGACCTGATTCACTGTTTTTTTCATGAGCTAGGCACCCCTTTCCGTATAGTCCCCGAAGCCGCCAACATAAATAACAAAATTTTCTGATACTTATTTTGTTTATATATATTATGTTGCGAAAGGGGGCTATGCAACAAATTTGTGCCTTTGTCTATTCTCTATTGTGTACAATGCTTTCCAAAAAACTTTTACTCCATTTTAATCCAGTCACCATTTTTGGCTTCTTTCGCTTTTTTAATGACATGGTAAGAGGAATAGCCGCTTGTTTTGGTAAATTCGTCACAAAGTTTTTTCTCCTCGCTTTTGCTCGGAACAATCTCCTTAAAGCGGCGGTAAGCGTTCATGAGCTGTTCTCGTTCCATTCCTTTTTCATATACGGTTTCCACCGCTTCAAAAAATTTAATGACATCAATAATTTCTTGCGTTGTCCAATCGTACGAAATCGGGTATGAATAATTCATTGATGACACCTCCACCGTTAGTTTGCCCATCGATTGCGAATTTGTTCCGCCTCGCCGATCATCCGCTTAAATAATTCCGCTACTGTCGGAACATCACGAATCAGCCCCATCACTTGTCCGGCCCATGCGAATCCTTCGTTCGTTTTTCCTTCATAAATAAATCGACGATTTGCTTCTCCACTTATGTATTCTTTTAATTGTTCATACGTTCCACCTTGTTTTTCAATCTGCAAAATTTTCTCTGTCCATTCATTGGCGATAGCACGTCCCGGTGCACCCAGACTTCGTTTAATCACAACCGTATCATGCTCAGAACCTTTAACCAACATTTCTTTATACACCGGATGAGCATGAGCGCATTCTTTTGTTGCGATAAATCTCGTGCCCATTTCAATCCCTTCTGCTCCGAGTGCTAACGCTGCCATTAAGCCGCGCCCATCGCCAATTCCACCTGATGCGATCACCGGAATTGAAACCGAATCGACAACTTTCGGAATTAACACAAATGTCCCGGTGTCATGTTTTCCTAGATGTCCACCACCTTCTTGACCGACGACCATCACAGCATCCGCTCCTAGCTCCTCCGCTTTCACCGCCTGACGCACAGCCGCAACGAGCACTAATTTTTTCACATTCACACCTTTTAACTGATCAAAAAAAGGAGCCGGATTTCCCCCCGTTACCGATATAACAGGAACCTTTTCCTCTATCGCTACTTCAAGCATATGCGCAAATGGACGACCATGTTGTCCGATCGCGAAGTTCACACCAAAGGGACGGTCCGTTTTTTCTTTCACTTTTTTAATTTCCTCGCGTAATTTCTCTGGTGTTTCTAATGACATCGCTGTAATTTGTCCCAATCCGCCCGCATTGGAAACAGCCGCTGCCAAATCGGCGTAGGCTAAATACGCAAGTCCGCCTTGAATAATCGGATATTTAATGCCAAGTAATTCTGTTACTCGTGTTTTCCATTGCATCGTTTCTCCCTCCTCTGTATCCAGTATACTATGTTTCTACCCTCTTTACCTATTTTCCTGTTTCTTCTTATCCAAATGTCAAAAATGATTCTTTGCAAACCAGAAAATAAGTGCTATAATGCATTTGTTTTATTTCTACTTTATGCAAAAAGAGGTGTGAAGAATCGTTGTCACAGTTAGAAACACCGTTATTTACTGGACTCTTAGAACATATTAAAAAAAATCCTATTCAATTCCATATTCCCGGACATAAAAAAGGAACGGGAATGGATCCTCAATTTCGTGAATTCATTGGTGAAAATGCATTAGCCATCGACTTAATTAACATCGGCCCATTAGATGACTTACATCAGCCAAAAGGAATGATTAAGCGGGCGCAAGAGCTTGCTGCTGAAGCGTTTGGTGCCGATTATACATTTTTCTCTGTACAAGGAACAAGCGGGGCGATTATGGCGATGGTCATGTCCGTTGCAGGCCCTGGGGACAAAATCATTGTTCCGCGCAATGTTCATAAGTCTGTTATGTCAGCAATTGTGTTTTCCGGAGCTACACCAATTTTTATTCATCCGGAAATTGATAAAGAGCTCGGAATTTCTCATGGAATTACACCGGAAGCGGTAGAAAAAGCGCTAAAACAACATCCGGATGCTAAAGGGGTTCTCGTCATTAACCCAACTTACTTTGGAATTGCTGGAGATTTGAAAAAAATCGTTGAAATCACGCATTCATTTGGCGTTCCTGTCCTTGTTGACGAAGCTCATGGAGCACATATTCACTTTCATGAGGACTTACCCCTTTCAGCGATGCAAGCAGGGGCTGATATGTCAGCATCAAGTGTTCATAAACTCGGCGGTTCAATGACACAAAGCTCGATTTTAAATGTTCGTGAAGGACTTGTATCGGCGAAACGGGTTCAATCGATTTTAAGCATGTTGACAACCACTTCTACTTCCTATTTGTTGTTAGCATCATTGGATGTCGCTCGCAAACGCCTCGCTACGGAAGGACGGAAATTAGCGGAAAAAGCGATCCGTCTTGCGGAGGAAACTCGCAAACAAATTAACGAAATTCCATATTTATATTGTGTCGGAAAAGAAATTTTAGGAACAAAAGCGACATATCACTATGACCCAACGAAATTAACTATCTCAGTGAAAGAGCTTGGATTAACGGGATATGATGTCGAGAAATGGCTGCGTGAAACGTATAATATTGAAGTCGAGCTATCCGATTTGTACAACATTTTATGTATTGTTACACCGGGAGATACGGAACGAGAAATGAACATTTTAGTTACTGCTCTTCGCCATTTATCAGAGCAATTCCGCCATCAAGCAGCCAAAGGGGTTAAGCCGAAAGTGCTGTTGCCAGACATTCCAGCTCTTGCGCTAACTCCACGCGATGCATTTTATGCGGAAACAGAAGTCGTTCCATTTAACGAATCAGCGGGACGAATTATCGCAGAATTTATTATGGTGTACCCGCCAGGAATTCCTATTTTTATTCCGGGTGAAATTATTACACAAGAAAACTTAGACTATATTAAAAAGAATTTAGAAGTCGGGCTGCCGGTACAAGGACCAGAGGATGATACGTTGCAGACGTTACGTGTCATTAAAGAGTACAAACCGATTCAATAAAGAAAAGCGCAAGCGAACCGTGCTTGCGCTTTTCTATTTTAGAGGGAAGCTCAATTTTCTTTCTCAAATCACACTCCTCTTCCCCCTTCAAAAAACGTCTTGTCAAATTTAAATACCGAAAAAAAGGAGCGCGAAATTGATTCTTTATCCCTGACCTATTTGATGTATAATTGACATCAAGTAAAAATAAACGGGGGGATTGAAATTGGAATTAACGTCAATATTATCATTTTTAGGAGTGGCAATCACACTCATACCTGGCCCAGACATTTTGTTTGTGATTACCCAAAGTATATCACAGGATAAAAAAGCAGGTATCGCAACTGCACTCGGTCTTTGTTCAGGGTTAATTGTACATATAACGGCTGCAACCCTTGGAATTTCAGCAATCGTTTATCAATCAGCAGTAGCTTTTGCAGCAGTAAAATATGCTGGAGCTGCTTATTTATTATATTTAGCTTGGCAATCATTTAGAGAAAAAGAGCCTGATTTTATAATAAGCAACAACGAGCCTTTAAAGTATCAATTATTGTATAAAAAAGGAATTTTAATGAATCTTCTTAATCCGAAAGTTTCTTTATTCTTTTTAGCATTGTTACCTCAATTTGTGGATAAAACAATAGGGCATGTATCGATACAGATGCTCATTTTAGGAATAATTTTTCTCGTTCAGGCTTTAGTTATTTTTGTAACCGTTAGCGTGCTTTCAGATAAAGTGCGTTATCTATTAATAAATAATCGATTTTTCTCAAAGAAAATCAACATAATAAAAGGTTTGTTATTAGGATTTATTGGATTACAAATTGCATTCAGCAAAAAATAAAATATTCAATAATTTGCTTTTCCTGTTATAGGTAAACACAAATCAGCAAGTCTCTTTATAACAGAGCCTAATAAAAAGAAACGCGCATGTGCCCCTTCACATGCGCTTTATCTATGAAACCTTCCCCCATCGCTTGATCGTGAATTTATTCCTGTTCATCTGTTTGATGACAGTCACATTTTGAACATTTTCCGTAAAGCGTTGTTACTTTTTCATCTTCAAAGTGACCAATTGTAGAGTTACATGTTTGGCAAACAATTGTACCCATCCCCACAACCCCTTTGTGATGATATAATGATTGATTAATTTAATAATAATATATCACATTACTATTGTCAATCCTTAAATTGTATGTCACATTTATTTTTTAACATACAAAAAAACGGGCGTAAAGCCCGCTTTTTTGTATTAATTAATATTAATATTCATATTCTGGATGTAATGGTGTTGGCGGAATGACATCGGAAAAAAATTCTGCCAAATCAGCAGCTTGTTCTTTTGTCTCAATTCGGAAAATACGTTGCAAATAATCGTGGTTTTCAACATCTTTTGGATCGAGGAGGGTTGAGCGGCCTGTTTGCATACAAATGACAAGAGGTTTTCCAAAAAACATATTCGTGTACACAATCCCAAAATCATAACGCCTATCTTTTGTTGTAAATCCGACGAACCGTACTTTTACGTTTTCATAATCATCGTAAAGCTTTTCGAATAGATTCATAAACTCCCTCCTTTATAAATATACTGAATTTAATTATAATTCAAACATTATTTGAAATCAATAGCGGAATTTTCATAAAAATGTTACAATAATAAATGGGATGTTAAACATAGAGGTGATGTTCATATGTCAACCCATGCATACATAAAACTTGTTCCGCAATCGAAGCAGAAAACGATTACATTAGAAGAGGTAAAGCAATTCCTTCATTATTATCAAGACATTACAAACAAAACTGGAAAACAACTGGACTGGGGATATAAAGAGGCCGCTTTTCCTTATCAAATTATTGAAGCATCGGAAAGAAAAGAACAATGGTTGTATTTGAAAGGAGATGGATCCCGTTATCGGACAATCATCATCGGTGTCGGACAAGAACAAACAACAAATGAAGAAACAGGGGAAACAAGCGAACAATCGTTTATTCAAATAACCCTTCCTCACGGAGCCACACACGGAGATAAGGGGAAAGCAAATGAGTTTTGCAAATTTCTTGCGAAAAAACTAGAAGGAGAACTCCACTTATTTAACGGCAGAGTGATGTACTATTACAAACGATAGCCCGATAAAGCTATCGTTTTTATGTCTTTATCGTGAATCCTCATGTTCCCCCTCCATTTGAGGTGAACATTTTTGCCGCATATATTTTGTGCTCTCCTCCTTTTTCTTAGTGAAGAGTTTCCCAAAAAAAATGTTGGCAACTAAAGTAAACGCCAGCCGTAAACATCGTTGTAAAGATCGCTTTTCGTGTGCGCAAACCAATTTTTCTCGCTAATAAAAAAGCCATGTACAAAAATATGCAAAGCAACAATCCTTTAAAAAAAGCACGATCACGTCCGGATAACCATTCAATGAGCGAAAAGCTGCTCCAAATTAACATTTGTATCAAAAAGACAACATACTCTTTCATCGGACAGCCCCCTCTCCTCTTACCATACAATATGTACGTACGAGGAAAAATATAATAGAGGACAAAAAAAGAAAAAGGGGAAACTCCCCTTTTTCTATAAAGATTATCCAATACAGAGCGATTTGTGACAAGCCAAGTCCCGTCAGGGTGGCAATCCCCCAGCCATGAAGAACTTTGGCTTCAAGAACGAATCGTCTCTGCCTTTCTATTTAATAATATGAATTGGGCTACCAAGAACGGCTTCTGCTGTTTCCATCGCAATTTCCCCTAATGTTGGGTGAGCATGGATCGTCATAGCAATGTCTTCTGCCGTCATACCAGCTTCAATCGCAAGTCCTAATTCAGCAATCATGTCAGAAGCGTTTGGACCAACGATTTGTGCCCCGATGACAACACCATCGTCTTTGCGAACAACTAGTTTCATAAAGCCATCCGCATCATTTAAAGCAAGTGCACGACCGTTAGCTGCAAATGGGAACTTCGCAGTTGTTACTTCAATTCCTTCGTCTTTTGCTTGTTTTTCAAAGTAACCAACTGAAGCGCACTCTGGGTCAGAGAATACAACCGCTGGAATCGCAAGATAATCAACTTCAGACGGATGCCCTGCAATCGCTTCAGCAGCGACTTTTCCTTCATAAGAAGCTTTATGAGCAAGCGGCGGACCAGCAACAATATCACCGATCGCATAAATATTTGGAACGCTTGTACGGCATTGTTTATCGACTTCAATGAGACCGCGCTCTGTCATTTTAATGCCTAATTGTTCTAAGCCAAGTTCTTCTGTATTCGGACGGCGTCCAACTGTTACAAGCACATAGTCAGCATCGATTGTTTTTGCTTCTCCTTTTACCTCAAATGTAACGGTTACGCCGTCTTCACGCTCTTCGACACCTTTAGCTAGCGCATTCGTATACACTTCTACGCCTTTTTTCTTTAAGCGACGCTTAACAACTGCGCTCATTTGCTTTTCGAAGCCAGAAAGAATTTCGTCCGCACCTTCAAGAATTGTCACTTTTGTACCAAAGTTTGCATACGCTGTACCTAATTCAGTACCGATATAACCTCCACCAATGACAACCATTGATTTAGGAATTTCCGGTAAGTTTAATGCGCCAGTAGAGTCAAGTACACGTTTTGAGAATTTAAATGCTGGTAGTTCAATTGGACGAGAACCAGTTGCAATAATAGCGTTTTGGAATTTGTAAGTTTGCGCGCTGTTTTCCGTCATGACACGCACAGTATTTGCGTCAACGAAATATGCTTCACCGCGGACAATTTCTACTTTGTTGCCTTTTAGCAGGCCTTCAACGCCGCCTGTTAATTTTTTGACAACGCTCGCTTTCCATTCTTGAACTTTTGAGAAATCAACAGTTACATTTTCTGCTTTAATCCCCATATCTTCGGAGTGTTTAGCAGTCTCATAACGATGGCTTGCAGAAATTAATGCTTTCGATGGAATACATCCAACATTTAAGCAAACACCACCGAGATTTGCTTTTTCCACAATCGTTACTTTTTGACCTAATTGCGCAGCGCGAATCGCAGCGACATAACCACCAGGACCCGCTCCAACAACGAGCGTTTCTGTTTCAATTGCAAAATCGCCAACTACCATTGTTTTACGCCTCCATTAATAATAATTCTGGATCGTTCAATAAACGTTTAATGTGATTTAATGCATTTTGTGCAGTTGCTCCGTCGATCATACGATGGTCAAAGCTTAACGACAATGCCAATACTGGAGCAATTACAATTTCGCCGTCACGGACGATCGGTTTCTCACTAATGCGACCAATACCAAGAATTGCCACTTCTGGATGATTGATTACCGGAGTAAACCATTGACCACCGGCAGAACCGATATTCGTAATTGTGCAAGATGCGCCTTTCATTTCGTTCGGAGCCAATTTTCCTTCGCGCGCTTTTGTTGCAAGCTCATTAATTTCTTTCGCAAGTGCGAAAATTGATTTACGATCCGCATGCTTAACTACCGGTACAAGAAGCCCTTTTTCTGTATCAGCAGCGATACCGATGTTGTAATAATGTTTGTGAATGACTTCTTCTGTTGCGTCATCAATTGATGTATTTAATGTTGGGAATTCACGCAACGCTGATGTCAAGGCTTTGACAACATAAGGCAAGAACGTTAACTTGATACCTTTTTGCGCCGCAACTTCTTTGAACTTTTTGCGATGAGCCACAAGTTTTGTGACATCCACTTCGTCCATTAATGTGACGTGCGGAGCTGTATGTTTCGAATTGACCATCGCTTTGGCAATTGCACGACGGATGCCGCTCATTTTCTCGCGTGTTTCAGGGAATTCTCCTTCAAGTACAGTTGTCTGAGCAGCAGGTTTTGCTTCTGCTTTCGCAGCTTCTTTTGCTTCTACTGGCGCTACTGCTGCTTCTTGTGCTGGTGCTGCTTTTCCACCTGCAAGGAAGGCATCAATATCGCTTTTTAGAACGCGACCGTTTTTGCCTGTACCTTGGACAAGGCGAATATCGACTCCTTTTTCACGAGCGTATTTACGCACAGAAGGCATCGCAATAACGCGACGATTTGGATCAACTGCCGCTTCCGTTTGTGCAGACGCAACCGCTTGTTGAGCCGAAGCCTCTTCTTGTTTAGCTTCTTCTCCTTTTGGCTCATCATCATGGTCTTGTCCCTTAAATTTTAAATTTTCATACCCCGGAGCGTCAAATTTTATTAACGTTTGTCCAACTGTCGCAACTGTTCCTTCATCGACTAAAATTTCTAATACTTTCCCTTTTACAGGAGATGGGATTTCTACAACCGCTTTATCGTTTTGCACTTCGCAAAGTACATCGTCTTCATTTACTTCATCGCCAGGTTTTACAAACCACTTGACGATTTCACCCTCATGAATACCTTCACCGATATCCGGCAATTTAAATTCAAATGCCACTGTTCGTCGACCTCCTATTGTCTTTTAAAACATTTCCGTTCTGACATTGCTGGGGAGGAGGGAGTTTCAGACGTCTCCCTACCCTATTTATTAGAAATTCATTACTTTTTTCGCTGCTTCGATAACGTCTTTAAAGTTCGGTAACCAAACTGGTTCTGCTTGTGAGAATGGATAGACTGTATCTGGTGCAGCCACTCGCAATACAGGCGCTTCTAGGCTTAAGATGGCGCGCTCGTTAATTTCTGCAACAACGTTTGCTGCAATTCCTGCTTGTTTTTGTGCTTCTTGCACGACAATAGCGCGACCTGTTTTTTCAACAGAACCGATAATCGTTTCAATATCTAACGGTTGAACAGTACGTAAATCAACAACTTCCGCAGAAATTCCTTCTTTTTCAAGCTCAGCAGCTGCTTTTAAAGATTCATGTACCATTGCACCGTAAGTGATAATAGATACGTCTTTTCCTTCACGTTTGATGTCCGCTTTGCCGATTGGAATCGTATATTCTCCTTCTGGCACTTCTTGACGGAAGGAACGGTATAATTTCATATGCTCTAAGAAAATAACTGGATCGTTATCGCGAATCGCAGAAATTAACAATCCTTTTGCTTCATATGGTGTAGAAGGAATAACAACTTTTAAACCAGGTTGTTGTGCGACTAATCCTTCTAAGCTATCTGCGTGCAATTCCGGTGTATGAACGCCGCCACCAAATGGAGAACGGATTGTAATTGGCGCGTTGTAACGGCCGCCTGAACGATAGCGCATACGAGCCATTTGTCCAGAGATTGAGTCCATGACTTCATATACAAAGCCGAAGAATTGGATTTCAGGCACTGGACGGAATCCTTGAAGCGCTAGACCGATCGCAAGACCGCCAATTCCAGATTCAGCGAGCGGCGTGTCAAATACGCGGTCTTCCCCAAATTCCGCTTGCAATCCTTCTGTCGCACGGAACACGCCACCGTTTACCCCAACGTCTTCCCCAAATACTAACACGTTCGGGTCGTTTTTCAATTCGATGCGCAACGCATCATTGATTGCTTGAATCATTGTCATTTGCGCCATGGCTTACTTCGACTCCTTCTCTTTGTAAATTTCATACTGTTCTTGTAAATGGAACGGTAATTCTTCGTACATGATGTTAATTAAGTCGGTCACTTTTTGTTTTGGTGTTTCATCTGCTTTTTTAATCGCTTCTTTAATATCTTCTTTTGCTTGTTCGATCACGCTGTTTTCTTCTTCTTCGCTCCATAGACCTTTTTTCTCCAAGAACTTGCGGAAACGAACGATTGGATCTTTTTTCTCCCATTCATTTTCAAGTTCTTTAGTACGGTAACGAGTCGGATCGTCACCTGCCATTGTATGTGGACCATAACGGAAACATAGAGTCTCAATTAATGTTGGACCTTCACCATTAATTGCACGTTCACGAGCCTCACGCACAGCTACGTATACGGCTAATGGGTCCATTCCGTCGACTTGAATACCAGGAATACCAGCTGCTACCGCTTTTTGTGCGATCGTTTTTGCTGCTGATTGTTTTTCTACTGGTGTAGAAATCGCAAAACGGTTGTTTTGAACGACAAAAATCGCTGGCGCTTTGAATGCACCTGCAAAGTTAACTCCTTCATAAAAGTCACCTTGAGATGCTCCGCCGTCACCTGTATATGTAATCGCTACTGCTTTTTTGCCGCGTTTTTTCATTCCTAAGGCAACACCAGCAGTTTGGATAATTTGCGCACCAATGATAATTTGCGGTGGCAATACGTTGACACCCTCAGGAATTTGGTTACCGTGGAAGTGACCGCGTGAGAATAAAAACGCTTGATAAAGCGGAAGTCCATGCCAAATCATTTGCGGAACATCACGATATCCCGGTAAAATGAAGTCTTCTTTTTCCAATGCGAATTGGCTTGCGAGTTGGCTTGCTTCCTGTCCTGCTGTCGGCGCGTAGAATCCTAAACGACCTTGACGGTTTAACGAAATCGAACGTTGGTCAAGCACGCGTGTATACACCATGCGACGCATTAATTCTTTTAATTGTTCGTCGCTTAAATTCGGCATCGCTGCTTCGTTTACGACTTCGCCTTCTTCATTTAAAATTTGGAACGTTGGAAACTGCTCGGAAACTTTTTCAAGTTGTTTCTTGAAATTAAATACGGATGTTTTTGCACCCATTCGATTCACCTCTACCTTTCTTAGTATAAAAAAATAAAATCATCCATCACTGAAAGCGCTGCATTCATCATTAATGTACCCAAAACTGCTTATAAAAAGACAATATTCGCGCTTTACCGAACGCACCCGTAGCAAGAAGTGGCAGCTCATTCTCCTGTATTAATCATTTTCATAAAAAAATTAGTACAATTTCTATTTACATTTTTAAGTTTACACCTTCTCACTTTATACGTCAATTACTTTGAATTATCGTTATTCTTAGAATGATGGTATGTAATTTTTTGGATAATGAAATGAATGTTAAAAAAACTGTTATAGTATATACATCGTTCTGTATTATATTCTGTTTTATCCGATCTGAAAGAAAGAAGACTGCCTTATTCGACAGTCTTTATGATTCCAACTCATTATATAAGCGCTTCTTTTCCTTGTTATACTTTTCCGTATAAAGATTAAACTTGTTATTCGCCTCGTTCACTTCTTTATAGACATTATTAATTTGTTCAATTTGTTTTTGCAGTTGTTGAAGTGTCGCATGTTGATTTTGCAATAGCTGATATAGAACTTTTTCTAATGTTAACGCTTGTCGATAACTTTGATATAGTTCCTCGTATGCTTCGTAACGTTGGATGGCAACGTCTATTAACCCGTTTGCTTGTTGCTTCATCTCCTCATCGCGTACATTCGAAAGGTTATCTTCAGCGATATTTAGCTGTTCTTTCGCTAATTGCACCGTTTTATATTCTTTTTTTATATACTTTTCGCGATCATCTAAAATTTGTAACGCTTCTTTCGATAATCGCGCAACTTTTGGAAACTGTTTCATTCCATATGACATCATTTCGTTATAAAGTTTCATTTGTTTTTGTTCCAGCTCTGCAAGAACCGTTTGTTCCTCATTTAAATTTCGCTCATATTTTGCTATCTTTTCCATTGAAGACAACAGTTCATTTTCTGGGGCTAACACATTGCACGCTTGAAGTAAAATGATTATAACAGCAAAGATGAAACTCCATTTTCCTACTTTCAACTATGTTCCTTCCTTTCCACACGTTCTTTTGTTTTTTGTTTTTGCTTTACGATAAAAGTGCACTTTTGCTAGACTTATTCCATATATATCACTGTATAAAGGAGTGAAAAGCAATGATTACGATGAAAGATATCATTAAAGAAGGTCATCCAACCTTAAGAAAAGTTGCTGAAGCAGTTTCTCTTCCTGCTTCGGAAGAAGATAAAGAAATTTTGCGAAGCTTGCTTGAATATGTAAAAATGAGCCAAAACCCAGAGATGGTTGAAAAATACGGGTTACGCCCAGGGATTGGATTAGCTGCACCACAAATCAATGTATCGAAACGAATGATCGCTGTTCATGTGACAGATGAAAAAGGGACATTATATAGCTATGCATTATTTAACCCGAAAATTATTAGCCACTCCGTACAGATGTGCTATTTAACAAGCGGAGAAGGATGCTTATCTGTTGATCGGGACGTGCCCGGATATGTGCCTCGCTATGCTCGTATCACAGTCACAGGCACGACGCTCGAAGGTGAAGAAGTCACCCTTCGTTTAAAAGGATTGCCAGCCGTTGTATTTCAACACGAAATTGACCACTTAAATGGAATTATGTTCTACGATCATATTGATCCAAAAGATCCGTTTAAAGTTCCAGAAAACGCGATTCCGATTGAACGATGAATGAAAAGAAGGCCTATCTCACTTATGAGATAAGCCCTTTTTTGTTATTTTATTAATTCCAGCTGCTTCAATCCATATAAAATTCCTTCTTCACTCACCGGTTTCGTCACAAAATCGGCCACTTTCTTCACTTCTTCCTTCGCATTTCCCATCGCGACCCCAGTTCCGACAAATTGAAGCATTTCCATATCATTCAATCCGTCCCCGAATGCATACACATCTTCTTTGGAAATTCCAATTCTTTCAATAAGCCGGCGAATTCCTTCCGCTTTTGAGCCACCAAACGGTACAATATCCGTCGACACGTTATGCCAACGAACAAAGCGAAACTCAGGATACGCATTCACATACACATGCTCCTCTTCAGATTTGCAAAATAACAATGCTTGATAAATGTCGCGGTTCTCGTAATAGAGCGGATCAAACGGAGGATGGGCAAATTTTAAACTTTCCATGCTCACATGGATGTACGGATGGTCTTCCATGCTTGCTTTCATCTCATCCGCGTCCATAAAAACGAGGGGATGTCCGTTTTGATGAGCCTGCTCCTTTAATTCATGAAGCTTATGACGGTTTAATGGATGTTTGTAAATCACTTTCCCTTCAAACACGACATATTGGCCGTTGAAGCTCACAAAGGAGTCAATGTTTAACCGTTCCCTTAAGTCAGCAAACATAAACGGGGCTCTCCCCGTCGCAATCGCTACATACACACCGGACTCTTTCAGCTTTTGAATAGCAGCCATCGTCGAATCTGGGAGATCTTTCTTTTCATCTAGCAACGTACCATCAATATCAAAAAATACAATTTTTTTCTTCACTGTCTCTCACCTTTGTCAAAAATCTTTCCCTCTCACGCCCATTGTACGCACCTTACATCATTACCCTACTGAAAAAAGGTGGAAATGTCAAATCAATCATATGAGAATTGTTCCATTTTTATCCATGAAAAACAAGCTCTTATGCTCATATAATATAAACAAAGACAAGAAGAACATTTACTTTCGACAAGAAATGAGTACAATAAAAAGTAAGGAGTGATGAAAGATGTTGAAAAAGCTAAAGAAAAAGCTGCTTCAACAATGGAAAGATCTGCTCCGTAAAAAGTCAATCGCCTAGTCCTTACCATAGCCCTTCCAAAAACGAAGGGCTTCTTTATAAAGAACAAGCAAGTGAATGAAAATATGCGATTTCGTCAAAGATGATAAAAGAAAAAGTGTAACCCTTCCCCTATTGTTTTCCCATTTCTTTTTAGTTCCACTCTTTTGTGAAATGAAAAAACATGAAAATAACCTATATTTTATATATAATAAAAAAGTTAAGGAAATAATCGGCTAGTAAGGAGAGAGTTTGTAATGATTTTTAAAGTTTTTTATCAAGAAAATCCTGATGAAGTGCCTGTGAGAGAAAAAACAAAAACACTGTATATTGAAGCAGAATCAGAACGCGAAGTACGCCAAAAACTAAAAGATCGAACAATGAATATTGAGTACATTCAGCCGCTAGAAGGGGCTCATTTAGAATACGAAAAACAAAGCCCCAATTTTAAAGTATTGGAGATTTGATAATGAAATTTTTAAAAGCAAACCAAGTTGGCGTCTTTGCTCTCGGCGGATTGGGTGAAATCGGTAAGAATACATATGGCGTACAATTTCAAGATGAAATTATCATCATTGACGCGGGGATTAAATTCCCTGAAGATGAATTGCTTGGAATTGACTATGTTATTCCTGATTACAGCTATTTAGTGAAAAACGCCGAGAAAATTAAAGGACTCTTTATTACTCACGGGCATGAAGACCATATTGGTGGCATTCCGTATTTGCTTCGACAAGTCAATGTGCCCATTTACGGTGGAAAGCTAGCATTAGGGCTTATTCGGAACAAATTAGAAGAACACGGATTGCTAAGTCAAACAAAATTGATTGAAATTCGAGAAGATGATGTTATTCGCTTCCAGAAAACAGCAGTTACGTTTTTCCGTACAACTCATAGCATCCCGGACAGTTACGGAATCGTCGTGAAAACTCCTGCCGGGCAAATCGTCCATACAGGAGACTTTAAATTCGACTTTACTCCTGTCGGGGAGCCGGCGAACTTAACAAAGATGGCGGAAATCGGAAAAGAAGGTGTCCTCTGCTTACTTTCTGACAGCACGAACAGTGAGATTCCGCATTTCACGATGTCAGAACGCCGCGTCGGTGAAAGCATTCATGATATTTTCCGAAAAGTCCAGGGGCGGATTATTTTTGCGACATTCGCTTCAAACATTCACCGACTGCAACAGGTAACCGAGGCAGCAGTTTTGAATAACCGAAAAATTGCTGTGTTCGGTCGCAGTATGGAAGCGGCGATTGAAATTGGACAAGAACTCGGTTACATCAAATGCCCGAAAGACACATTCATTGACGCTGGTCAAATCAATCGCTTACCAGCTAACCGTGTGACGATTTTATGTACAGGAAGCCAAGGAGAGCCAATGGCAGCGTTATCGCGCATTGCGAACGGCACGCATCGCCAAATTCAAATTATTCCTGGTGACACCGTCGTGTTTTCATCTTCTCCGATTCCAGGAAATACGGTGAGTGTCAATCGTACGATTAATATGCTTTACCGCGCTGGTGCCGAAGTCATTCATGGACCGTTAAATGATATTCATACATCTGGTCACGGTGGACAAGAAGAACAGAAACTGATGATTCGTCTCATGAAACCGAAATATTTCATGCCAATTCACGGGGAATATCGCATGCAAAAAATGCATGCCAAACTGGCAGTCGATTGCGGCGTGCCAGAAGAAAATTGCTTTATCATGGATAACGGCGAAGTGCTAGGCTTAAGCGAAGACGAAGCAGGGATTGTCGGAAAAATCCCGTCTGGCTCCGTTTATATTGATGGCAGCGGTGTCGGTGATATTGGCAATATCGTCTTGCGAGACCGCCGCATCCTTTCTGAAGAGGGGCTTGTTATTGTCGTCGTCAGCATTAATATGAAAGACTTTAAAATCGCGGCAGGTCCTGATATTATCTCTCGCGGATTCGTCTATATGCGCGAATCCGGCGACTTGATTAATGATGCGCAAGCATTAATTACGAAACATCTTGAAAAAGTATTAGAACGAAAAACAAATCAATGGTCAGAAATTAAAAATGAAATTACCGATACACTCGCACCATTCCTATACGAAAAAACAAAACGTCGGCCAATGATTTTACCAATTATTATGGAAATATAAAAAAATTCAAGCGCCCTGCTTATTCCGAAAACGTGCTTGAGGACTCGCAAGGAAGCTGTTATCGTCACTGCGAGACCGAAGCGTCGTGAGGAGCTGGGCGCTTTCATTAGACATCAATGACGCATACTTTTTATTTCACAAAAGCTCATCTAAACCATATTTCACAAGAGATACACATTATATGAAGAGGATAGATACATGCAGAATAATTCTCTGCTTGTTCTATCCTTTTTTGTACTACAACATTTGAACTTTACTGCTATACGATTTTTTCAAATACAATCTGTTGTTCAACGAACGATACCCGACTCACTGAAGAAAAACGTTGCCGCAGAAGCCCTATTGGAGTCGTTTATTCATAAAAAGGTTAATTCTTTCTAGTTATGCCTTTTGCAATAGATTCAACAATTCTTGTTCTGAAACGGGATGATAAAGGGCTTGATCTGCGTTAGTCATTACAGCCCAGTATCTGTCACCGTATGACCAATGCCACCATTCCGTAAAGTAATTAACAAAACCAACAGACTGAAGAGCATGTGCGAGGATCTGGCGATTTTGAATGGCTTGTCTGCTGATGTTTGTTGCATCAAAAAAAGTTGCGTTGTCCGTTTCTTGTGGTATGGCATCAAATGGTGTACCAAGATCCAATTCGATACCATTTGAGTCAATGAGGGTTAAGTCTACTGCACCACCTGTTGGATGAGGAGCTACATTAGGAGGTGCTACATATTTCGATGCCTCAGCAATGAAATGATCTAAATCTTGATTTAAAGAATTTTCTTTCACCCGCCGTAATGCCCGCTCAAAGGCTCGCTGTTGAATATGTAAAGGTCTGTATCCTTCCTTAATGAAAAAATGGATATCTTTTGGAAGAAATTTTTTAGCTAAGGAAAGTTTATTAGCTACTGAAAGGCGGACAAAAGAAAAGTAACGACTCCTGTTAGCAAGAGATGGATCCACAATGATATCTGGATCAAAGTGAACAAGGTCAACAAATGGTTCTTGAGAAGGATGTACATTCATTGAGGAAACTAATGGATCACTCATTAGGATTTTTCTTAATTCTTTCATAAAATATCCCCTTCTTGTAATAGTTTAGCTGCCTACAAAAGCTCCAGATTCCTCCGTTCAATTTCTCCGTAAACAAATCTAAGTCTTTCATATGACAAGCAATATTTTCTATTATATATTATTCAGCCTATGCTTTCTATAAATATTTAGAAAATTCTATTATTTAACTGTATTGTCCCGATAGCGGAATAAGGAATGGGGGTGATACTGAATCGAGTTTTCACAGATTTAACTTCTGCGAAATTATATCTCAAAATATTGTTTGTTATTTTCAGCAATGTACTGTTCTGCTTGGATGAGTCTTTGCACAGTTCTTCCTTAGATAGCTTCATGTCCCTTGTTTCGATATTCTTTAGGTTTCGTTCCGTACTTATGCGCTGATAGTCGATAGTCTCTAGTTCAACAGAGCGTTTTTGAGAATAGATTTTTGAGAATTCTCTTCTTGCTTAAACATTTTGCTGTGTTGTTTATAATACTTATACTCTTGATAAACCAGTCAGGGCTCTTCACTTTCGTAGCTGATTGTGTCATGATCAGAAGTATCTCTAATGTTCGTTTAATTCCTACGGCAGAAAGAATCGATAAAACTTCATCAGTAGGAGAAGTTAGAGTGACAGCTTCGTACATCAGTTTAACCAACTCTTTTTCATGAACATCTAGCTTCATGTCATCCCCATGATGTCGTTCTACATTCCTCACAGGAACAATGTTTATCTCAGGAATTTTCCCTTCTTCTTTGTCACTGTTTATATATGAATGGGATAGGTTTACCTTAACGAAGCCAACATTTTATTGTCTCTTCATGTTTTCCTAAGAGAATAGCTACTTCTTTAAGTGTGTATTACAACACCTCAAATACGAATATACGTCGTGAGCTTTTGTCCTGACCATACCGCAACTATATTGTTGCAAACAATTAGCTTTAATGTGTTGTCGTGGCAGTAAATGGGGTCATTTAGAGGGCTTATAAAAACCAAAAAAGTACACCACTATACTTTAGCGATGTACCGTTTGATATTAACAGTAATATTTTACAGAGCAGGAACAGCTTTTTTATTTTTATAACATGTACATGTTATTCATTGCTTACAACTTTCGTTTCAAAGCGGTCAATATCTTCACCCGCGCCGATGACAACAAAATATCGCCTTTGCGGATCATTTCCGATGCAAGCGGTGAAACGATCACATTATTTTCCCGCTTAATCGCAACGATGTTAATGTTAATGTCATAGCGGTCGCGAATATCCAGTTCAAGCAACGAATGATCGTCTAAGTGTTCACCTGCAACGATTTCATGCGATGCTCATCGGAAAGCTACAAATAGTCAAGGACGTTGTTGGAAATAATGCTATAGGTGACGCGCTCCCTCATATCACGCTCCGGATGAACGATTTGGTCAGCGCCGATTTTCATGATAATCGTTTTTTGCCTTTACAGTAATATGTTTCACACCTAACTCTTTTAAAGCGCTTGCTTGAATGTTGCTGCTCTTTCATTTCGATACGGATATAAGTCATTCTCGTTTTCTTAACCGATGGTTTCTCAGTTTGCGCATTTGTTCGTTCACTTGTTACTTTATCCTTCACTATCGTTTCATCTTCTACCGCTTTTAACTTGTTCGCCTGCTCTGTCATCTCTGACGATCAGGCAATGAAACTAAAAACAACGAATGTACATACCCATCGTCTTCTATTTCATGCATGAAAGCAAGCAGCATTGCTCAAGGAAAGAAAAAAAGACCAAACATGGTTCCATGTTTGGTCTTCGTTACATTATGCTTCTGTTTTTTTATTTTCTTCAAGAACGCGGTTCACGCGTTTTTCCAACATCTTCATCCCGCTTCCTCCCGCTTGGAAATGGCGGAGTTTTCCTTCTGCATCAAACACGTAGTAAGCAGGAACATACTGGTTTTCGAACGCATCCGTTATTTTATGCTCGTTATCAACTAAAATCGGTTGAGTGATGCCGTGCTCTTCGGCTACTTTTTTTACTTGTTCAATGTCCAAATCGTTTTCCGAACGCGGCATGTGAACGGCCACAACATTTAATTCCTCTTTATAGCGATCGCGAAACTCGTTTACCTGCGGCATTGCTTCTTTACAAAGGTGGCAACTTACTGACCAAAAATGAATGAGCGTTGGCTTCTCACCAATTAATTGTTCTCTTGTCACTTCACCGTTTAAATAAGCCGTTGCTCCAGTTAATTCTGGCATTGGTTCACGTAACTTCATCATTCATCCCTCCATGTAAATAAAGGTCTAACATAGCGTTAGACCTTCCTTGTTGATATGTGAAATTATACTTCCAATGTTTTTTGGCCTGGTTTCCAGTTTGCTGGGCAAAGACCGCCAGTTTGTAAAGCTTGAAGTACGCGCAATACTTCATCAACACTGCGACCGACGTCGTTGTGATGAACAACGGCATATTTTAATTCGCCTTCTGGGTCAATAATGAATAAACCGCGAAGTGCGACACCTTCTTCTTCGATTAATACACCGTAGTCACGAGAAACAGCATGATTTGTGTCAGCTGCTAATGGATATTTGATTTCACCAAGGCCATTCTCTGTACGAGGAGTGTTAATCCATGCTTTATGAGAATATACAGAGTCAGTTGATACACCGATAACAACTGCATCTAAATCTTCAAACTCATCATAGCGGTCAGAAATCGCTGTAATTTCTGTTGGACATACGAACGTAAAATCTAACGGATAGAAGAAGAGAACCGTCCATTTACCGTTTTTTATATTTTCTTCCAAGCTGACTCTGCCGAAATCACCGTTTGGTAAAACAGCTTGCATTTCAAAACGTGGTGCTTGTTTACCAACCAGACGTTCTGCCATATGTATCCCTCCATTTTAATATTTTTAATTGAGAAAACAAACAATGTTTTCTCAACTATCTAACTTGTTCACATTTAACATTATACTAGAGAAGATATTTTTAGTCAATATTAAATGATAATTAATTTAAATAGATAGTTGTTTTTTATTACCCAATCATTCCATGTTTATTATTCCCTACATTTTCTCTTTCTTTCAAGAAGATGTCTAAAATTAGTTTAACATGTTTTAAAATAGAGATAAAATGATTCGCACTTTCATTAGTTGAAAGTGTACACATCAATGTTCAACGAAAGAAAGGATGAAACAAATGAATTGGCAGTTACCAAAAATAAATTGGGCAAACTTTTTCATGGACACTGGGATCATCATTTTGAAATTAGCGGTGATTTATCTGATTTATATCATTGTCAAAAAAGTCGGCTTCAAACTGATTGCCCGCTCCTTCCAAAAGCTTGAGGAACGAAAAGAAATTTCGCTAGGACGAAGCCGTACGCTTCAATCATTAATTACGAACATATTCTCTTACGCTCTTGTGTTCGTTTTTATTGTGACGGTTTTGGAACTTTTTAATATTAAAGCGACGGCCGTTTTAGCTGGGGCAGGGGTCGTCGGTTTAGCAGTCGGCTTTGGCGCTCAAGGTCTTGTGAGCGATGTTGTGACAGGTTTCTTTTTATTATTAGAAAAGCAAATTGACGTAGGCGATTATGTGACGACGGGATCGTTCTCCGGGATTGTCGAAGCGGTCGGGTTACGCACTACGCAAATTCGCAGCTTTGACGGCACCTTGCATTATATTCCCAACCGAATGATTACGACATTGAGCAACCACTCACGCGGAAATATGCGCGCTCTTGTCGATATTACTATTCCTTATGAAAAAAATATTGACGAAGCGATTAAAATTTTGCAATCCGCTTGTGATGCACTCGCCGAGGAGGAACCAAAAATTATTGAAGGACCGAACGTATTAGGTGTACAAAATTTAGGGACTTCAGATGTCGTGATTCGTGTCATCGCAAAAACAGAAAATATGGCGCAATGGGAAGTGGAGCGAAAAATGCGCAAAGTGCTAAAAGAAGCGCTGCAATCTCTACAAACAGAAAAAGACTAGGACGCGTCCTAGTCTTTTTACGTATTGTTTTCCGTGGCGCCTTTACTTTTTCTTGATTGTGTTCAGCTTCAATTCCCTAGTCTCTGCCTTCTTCCGGCAAAATACAAGTACTTTCCGCCAGAAAACAGCGCCTTCGTTTTACATCATTAACGTAGTCTTTCTTCAACTTTCTGACAAACTTCGTCTGCTGTTAAGCCGCTCGCTTCGATAACAGAACCAGCTGTAACGGTATTTTGAATTCCCATTACATTTGAATCTTGGCCAGTGATCACACAGCAATCGCAGCCTTTTGCATCATTTTCTTGACGGAGCGGGACTACCTCATGCCCTTTTGCTTTTAACGCTTCTTGTACATTTGTTAATGAATGCTCTACACCAATTTTCGCCATGTAACATCCACCTCCTCACTTAAATAATGTGCCTTAAGGAAGGTGGAAATATACGGGATTATTCGTTTCCTTTCCATGTCATATACGATGTCAACAGGGCAATCGCTTTGTCAATCGCCCGTTCGTCCGGAGTAAGCTTGGCATGATGCAATCCATATGGTGAATCAACACCTAGCCAAAACATAAATCCAGGAATTTCGGCAAGCATGTATCCAAAATCTTCTCCGGTCATCGCTTCTTTACAACGAACGACATGAACATCAGGAAGCTGTTCAACAAACTGCATAAACTCCGCCGTTAGCTTCTCATCGTTATATACTTGATGATACATCGAACCGTAGTCAATCGTTGCCTCGCATTGATAGCCGATTTCGATTCCTTTTACAATCGCTTCAATTCGCTCTTTTACCTTGCTCATCGACTCGACCGATAACGTACGAATCGTTCCTTCAAGACGAGCTCGTTCGGCAATGACGTTTTGTACCGTTCCTCCAGAAATTTTTCCAACTGTGATGACTGCACTATCAAGAGGATCAACATTGCGAGAAACAATCGATTGAAGCTGTGTCACGAGTGAACAAGCGGCCACAACCATATCATTCGCCAAATGTGGAAACGCTGCATGTCCCCCTTTTCCTTTTAAATCAATAAACAATTCTGATGTATTCGCAAACAATAATCCTTCTTTGGTAGCAATCGTACCGACCGGGTATTCAGGAGCAATATGCAGCGCGACAATCATATCCGGTTTCCATGTTTTCATAATTTCACTTTCCAACATTGGCCGCGCTCCGCCCGGTCCTTCTTCTGCCGGTTGAAAGATAAACAGCAAATCGTCTTTGATCGGGTGAGAGGCGAAATGGGTAAGCACGCCGAGGGCTATGCTCATATGAATATCGTGACCGCACGCATGCATGTTTCCTTCATGTTCAGAGCAATATGGTAAATTGGTTTCTTCGGTAATCGGCAATCCATCCATATCGGCACGGTAGCCAATCGTTTTCCGCGGCGCCGTTCCACGCACTTTCACAAAAATACCTGTTTTCCATGTCTTTATCTCTAATCGTTCTTGCGGTAATGTATGAATGTAATCTAATAAATATTGCTGTGTCTTAAATTCTTGAAACCCTAGTTCAGGAATTTTGTGCAGATCACGGCGGATCGCCACAAATGAGCTGAGTTGTGACATTTGTCTTCTCCTCCTTGTAAAAAAGCGTGGAATCAAGTCCACGCTCTACCTCTTGGTATCATCGGATCGCCTCCGCTTTCCTTGTCTAGCTCCAGCTCCTAGCCGCTTGAGGGCAAATAACCTTCCTCCGTCGAAGCGACAAGTGCTTCTCGCTGGAAAAACATTTGCCGTTCGCGGCTAAATGGGTCGCTTTTCTTATAACTGGCGGAGTTCTTGTTTAATTTCTGTTTTTGCTTTTGTTTTTTCGTCGATTTGTTTAATGACGCGCGCCGGCACCCCAGCGACGACCGTGTATGGCGGTACGTCTTCGATAACAACTGCACCAGCTGCCACGACAGCTCCTTTTCCGACAGTGACTCCTTCTAAAATGACCGCATTCGCACCGATAACCACATCATCTTCCACGATGACAGGTTTCGCAGAAGGCGGTTCAATAACACCTGCTAATACAGCTCCAGCGCCAACGTGGCAATTTTTCCCTACCGTTGCTCGACCGCCAAGCACCGCATTCATATCAATCATCGTTCCTTCTCCAATAACCGCACCAATGTTAATAACCGCGCCCATCATAATGACAGCATTATCGCCAATTTCTACTTGGTCACGGATAATTGCGCCCGGCTCGATGCGCGCTTTAACTCCTTTCAAATCGAGAAGCGGAATGGCAGAGTTACGACGATCATTCTCGACAACATAATCTTCAATTTTATCTTTATTAGCTTCCAACGCTGTTTGAATCTCTTGCCACTCACCAAATACAACGCCGGCATTCCCCGTAATGAACGTTTTGGCGTTTGCTCCAAAATCAATTCCTTCAAGATTTCCTTTTATGTATACTTTAACAGGTGTCGCTTTTTTGCTGTTTTGAATAAACGCAATAATTTCATTTGCATCCATCATTTTCATTGTAGCATCCTCCTTTTGTTCTCTTATTTTTTTACTTTAGCAAAACAAAGATAGCCATGACAAGCAGAAATTCATCGAATAAAATCTTTCGTGATTTTCTGAAACGCTTGCACTTGTGGAAGTTGCCATGCTGTTTCGGAGATAATCAGCCACGTATCCCTCGTCATGAACTGACCATTTTTGTCCCTTAACGGGATTTTCTTTATCTTATCATCTAGATGATAAAGAGCAATCTCCGGTAAAATCGCATAACCAATACCATGATAGGCTAATTGTTTGCAAGTCTCGATTTGGTCAACAATCACCGTTCGTTCGGGCAACGTGTGAAATCGTTCATACCACCATTGTTGAATATGAAGAGAATATGTTGAATCGCTTTTAAATTGAATAAACGGCCGATTCGTGCTACATAAATCTTCAATGCTTTCCATTTCTTGATCGACTAAAAATAACCTGTCAGTAAATAAGTGATGGGTAATCCCGCTCCAATTTGGTTTCCCCCGAACAATGCCGACATGAAAATTGTTTTCATACATCGAAGCCATAATTTCACTTGTCCATCCTGTTGTCAAAGAAACTTTTACATTTGGATATAATTCGGTAAACCGTTTTAAAATCGGGGGAAGCCAATGTTGCGCAATAATCGAGGCAACTGCCAATGTTAACGTTCCGCTTATTTCCCCGTACATTTGTCCAATTTCTTCTTTTACTCGCTTCGTTTTCGTTAACATTTCTTTAGCGAGCTGCACAATTTTTTCACCAGCTGGTGTTAACATTAAACCGCGCTGAGAACGAAAAAAGATTTTCGTATTCCAGCTGTTCTCAATGGTCTGCAAACGTTGTGATAAAGCAGACTGGGTTACATACAACCTCATCGCCGCTTTTCGCATGTTCAATTCTTCCGCCAAAACGACAAGCATCTCGTATTCGGTAATATTCAAACTCTCACCCTTTTGATAAGTTTTTCTTATCATCTTCATTCATTTTTCCGAAATGTAATTATCATGATAAAAGGTATATCATTATATTAGAAAGTTTAAATAAGAAGGAGAATACCATTATGGAATTTATCTTATTTATGATGATTGGATTTGCTACGTCATTTGTTGGGACCCTTGCTGGCGGCGGCGGCTTGATTGGAATGCCTGTTTTGCTTTTAACTGGTGTCCCCATCCATCAAGCCATTGCCGCCGCAAAATTTTCCAATACCGTCAGCTCGTTTTCAAGCTTTTTCGTGTTGCTTCGTGAAGGCAAAATCGGTTGGAAGCAAACGTTACTTTTAATCCCTATTAGCCTTTTTGGTGGCATCACAGGCGGATGGCTTGCTTCATCAATATCGGAAAAAACGATGACAGTGATTGCCATTCTATTGTTAACATTCGCGCTAAGCTTACAGCTGTTTCGAAAACAGCCAAAGCAAAAGCAACGGGCTGCTGTTTTTCCTAAAAAATTATATCCCATTCTTTATGGAATTAGTGTCTACGATGGAATGTTCGGACCGGGGCAAGCTTCATTATTAATGTACGCCTATTTGCGCACCGGTATGGAGTATTTATCTGCCATTGCTTTTACGAGATTTCAAACGTTTGTTAGCTGTTTTGGCGCCTTTGTCACATACTTATATACAGGGCATGTCAATTGGCATATCGCTCCGTTTCTAGCCATCGGTTCGTTAATTGGTGCGCAAATCTCCGTAAGGGTGGCACAAAAGCTAAAAAACAGCCACTTACGTGCAATATTAAATGCGATTACAGCTCTTTTGATCGTTCAGCTTATGTGGCATATCATTCAATAATATGATTAAAGCGCCTTACCTGTTTATTTAATCGTTTTAAGATTTCTCTTCTTGTAAAAATCCCCTCAAAATAACCGTTTTCATTTTCAACGCAGACAAACGGATGATTCACGATCAATTCGATTCCCTTCATCACGTGATCGTCTAATAACAGTCTAGGAATGTCTTTATTCATGACTTCTTCGACTTTCATCGTTTCTAAACGTTCAAATTCAATTCGCTCTAATCCTAAAATAGCGTCCATAATCATGGTTATACTAATTAATCCGTGTAGTTTATAAGATGTGTCTAACACCGGAATCGCCGAATATCCTGTTTTTGTTAATACTAACAAGGCATGATCTAAATGATTTCCCACTTGAACGTGGGCTACTTTATCAGAAGGAATGAGAAATTGAGCAATCGTCTTATCTAAAAATTCTTTACTATCTAAACTGATCATGTTGCTTTTCCGCCTTTCTCTTTTGCTTTTACCTCCTTATTCAGTTTAGCACATTTCCTGTTTCTCATAATAAAAAAATAACTATCGCCTTCAACGAGCGATAGCCTCTTTTTATGTATATAATTACATCGTTTTCTCTCTAATGCGATAATAAAGGTGCATGAGTTGTTTATATCTCTCCTCCTCTACTTGTTTATTTCCGTTTTCAATATCGGCAAGCTCACAACTAATAAGTTCCAGCGCATAATGTTGTGTAAACAAAACATCCAGAAGCAATTTTTGTTCTTCTGGAGTTAATTGTTCAAGCAGTTGTTTGTCCATGTTCTCTGTTCTCCTTCCTTCGCAGTCCATTATTATATATTCGTCTACAATAAAAAAAAGTCCTGTAAAAAAATAGAAAGCCCTCGCAAATGCGAAGGCTTTTATCCTTTGCTTGTATGAATGTTTCGCAATATAAACTGGCAAGAAGGGCATGTATAAATCACATTTTGATTGGACTGGGCGGTAAGCACTTCTTCTAAATACGCTCGTTTTTGACAGCTTGGACAAATAACAACAGGTTTTTTCACTATACTGATCGCCTCTCTTTCCTAAATGTAGCAGCTCGACAAGTTGAAGCGTATTGTACTCTCTTTTCTATAATGAGCGTTCATGACGACAAAAATACTTCCCCCGCCAATGCCGCGGCGACAACGACAAACCAAGCCGGCCATTTCCAATAAACAAGAAGAATGAAGCAAATGAGCGCAATGGTAAAATGCCATGTCGAAACAATGGAAGTTGTCCAAATCGGATTATACAATGCCGCCAATAAAATCCCAACAACACCAGCATTCACTCCGTTGAATAACGCTTGGATACGGCGATTTTGTCGCAACGATTGCCAAAAAGGAAGAGCACCAAACACAAGGAAAAATGACGGCAAAAAAATCGCTATCGTCGCAAACACTCCACCTAGCCATCCACCAGTAACTGTGCCAACATAGCTTGCAAACGTAAACAACGGTCCCGGTACAGCTTGTGCTGCCCCATATCCAGCTAAAAATTGTTCGTGGCTCATCCAAGCAGGAACCAGTTCCTTTTCAAGAAGCGGCAATACAACATGTCCACCGCCAAATACAAGCGAGCCGGCTCGGTAAAAGCTGTCTAACATCGCAATCCACTTCGATTCCGTCACCGAATGTAAAAGCGGAAATAAACCCAATAATAGAAAAAAACAAGCAAATGAAATGATTCCACCTTTTTTGGACAGTGTAAGAGAAAGAGTAGAAGAGACATGTTCCAATTTTGGCTGTAGATATACAACTCCAATAAGGCCGCTTATCAATAAAAGGAAAAGTTGTACAAAAGGGGAGGGAACTAATAACGTAATGACGGCCACAGCTGTCGCTATGGTTATTCGAAAGCGGTCAGGTGTTAATTTTTTCGCCATTTCCCATACGGCTTGGGCTACAATCGCGACCGCTACGAGCTTCAATCCCTTCATCCATCCTGACTCATAAAGATGAAACACTTCTACTATATAAGCGAACGTAAGCAAAAACAGGGCAGACGGAAGCGTAAATCCGAGCCATGCACCAATTCCACCAATCATGCCGCCACGGATGAACCCGATGCCAATTCCTACTTGACTGCTTGTCGGACCAGGCAAAAACTGACAAAGGGCAACCAAGTCTCCATATGTCTTGTCATCAATTCACTTTCGACGTTTGACATACTCATCATAAAAATAACCCAAATGGGCAATCGGACCACCGAACGACGTAAGTCCTAATTTTAACGCTGCCATAAAAATCGTTATGACACGCACGAATTGTCCTCCTCTTCCTTTTTCTTGACGCTATTATACTAAATTTTCTCACAAAAAAGGGCAATCGTATGATCCGATTACCCTTTCTATCCTCATCGTTCTTACTCTAATATAGGTAAAATCATACAGCACTCGTTACTCACTTTACCATTTAATAATAACGCAACGCTAAAAAAATAATTGAAACAGCCGCCAATAGGATTGCAAGAAGCCACGCGACAAACACAGGATTACGCAAATATGCATGTTCCTGTATTTTTTCAGGAATTGGCGTATCGTATTCCCCTTGCAGTTTTTGTTGCTGACCGAGCCGATACGTATACACAAAACCAATTACAGCGATCAATAAAACAATGATTGACAATATAAATGCAAATTGTGCCATAGCTCTCTTCACCTCACGCTTACTTTGCCACAAGTGAAGAATTTTATTCCGCTCTCTTCTCAATAATGGGCATCTTGCTCAAATAAATAACTATAAGACAAGTCGATAAATAAATAATGATGCTTATCAATTGGATAAGAATACGTACGAATCGTTTCTCCTGTCTCAATATCCGCATACAAATCAGAAAGAATACCTCGTTTGCGCGAGCGCATGCGAATAATATTTTCTAAAAAATACGGGCGCCAACTCCAATTTTTCATGTAATATTGCGGCTGCACTTCCCATGTATTATTTCGTTTAAAAATATTGGCAGACTGTTGAAACCCGTCTTCATCACAAATATAAATTCTGAAACAAACGTCACTTAGCTCGTCTGCGAGGCAAGAGAGGAGTTCATTAAAATTCGCTGCTTTTTTATATTTTGCCAACAAAGCGGCCACTCGCTGTTGAAACTGTTCAGAAATGTTATAGAGCGTTTGCAGTTTTTTCTTTTCTTGTTGAATAAAATGATGGCATTCTTGACGCAAACGGTCTTTTAACACATCACGCTCCAATAAGTATGGAGACGGTTCTGCCAGATAATACCCTTGATAATAACGCCCGCCATTTCGCCACGCATACTGTAGTTGAAAGGAAGCTTCGATGTCTTCATATAAAAGCGTTGCTCCAATTTTTCTTGCCAATAGAGAAATCGAATATAACACATCTTGATAAGCATAATTGATTGAGGTTTTACGCAATTCGCGCAAATCAATTTTTAAAATGTCCGGTGCTAACAATCCAATTCGTTCTAAATTGCTGCTGTATTCTCCAATGTTATCAACTGCAATTTTAATTCCATATGTACGAATATAGGTTAACAAGTGACTCAACTGATTGAAGTCTCCTTTAAAATGATGCTCATTAATTTCTAACACAATTCGCTCAAGCGACAGCCCTTTCGCTTGATACTGAAGAAGCATTTGTAAAAACGATTCAGCGCGGTCAAGCATAAGCAAGTTGGCATCGCGATTAATAAAGATCAAAGCAGTGTCATCATCTATGGAAAGAAAATGCTCGAACGCCTTTGTCGTTACAACTTCATCAACCTCAAGACGAAACTCTTCCGGAATGGTTTCATCTTGGAAAAATGGTCCTAAACTTACGATTTCTTCTCCCGATTGGTATCTTCCCAATACTTCATAGCCGACCACACAATGTTCATCTGCGCTGAAAATTGCCTGATAATATGGAAAGACATGTTGCAAATTTGCCATAATGTCTAGTGCATCCACGCTTCTCACCTCTTTCAGTCACTCACACCATTTTGCCATATTATATCATACTGCTTCGGTTTCATGTCGCCTTTTCTTCCCATCCATAAAGGAAAAAGCAATTGAAATACTATAAACAAACCGAGAAAAATAGGGGGATTGTTCATGAGACATATCAGCATGTTTCTTCTTCTTTTTCCATTACTCGGTTGTTCACCCGGTCATGACCACACACAATTGCCATCGAACACAAGTGTAAATGCTCCGGCGGACAAAGCACATCATCCAGCTTCAAACAAAACGCCGATTGGTCACTTGAGCCAACAGCAGCCAAAAACCGTTCAAACAAAACAGCGAAAAAAAGTGGTTCTTGATGTCCCACTCATTAGGCAAAATCCTGAATTAAAATACGGGTGCGAAGTCACAAGCTTAGCGATGGTGCTAAATTATGCAGGGATAAATATCGACAAAATGACATTAGCGAAAGAAATCAAAAAAGACCTTGATCCGAAAATTCGTAGTCAATCCGGTGATATTATCTCATGGGGAAACCCAGCTGACGGATTTGTCGGCGATATGACAGGCAAAACGAGCGGTTATGCCGTATTTGACGAACCGATTACAGAATTAATGGAAAAATATTTGCCGGAGCGTGCTGTCAATTTAACGGGACGGTCATTCGATGAATTGCTAAAATACGTTGAAAATAAACATCCTGTTGTTGTTTGGACAACAGGGGACTATCGCTTACCTGACCGTTGGGAAAGCTGGAAACACGGAAATCAGACCATAAAAACACCGCTCGACTTACATGTGGTTGTCCTTGTTGGATTTGACGATCAGTCCGTTTATATTAACGACCCATTATGGGGGAAAAAAGCCCATAAAGTTAACAAACAACAATTTATTCGCTCATGGATCGCTTTACAAAAACGTGCGGTTTCCTATCACTAGGAAACCGCACGTTTTTATGGAATGAATCTGCCTCTTTCTTTTTCATGCCTAGCAAGGCGAACGGCTTTCTTGTGCCGAACAGGGATTTATCCAAACTGCAAACACTTCTGATACAAAGAGCATCCAACTTCGAGAGTTACATACATTGTGCTTCTTATTGTCCAACTCGTCTTACAACGCTTTTCTGGTTAAAACGGATGTCGATTCAGCCATTGTCCCCCATCCATCGTAATGCATTCCCCATTAATATACGAAGCATCATCGGACAGTAAGAATGAAGCAAGTGCGGCAATTTCTTCCGGCGTGCCAAGGCGCCCAAGCGGCACGCTCTCAAGCGTTCGCCTTTCTGCCTCTTCTGATTCCCAAAGACGTTCTGCTCCGCCTGTTCGCTCAATCGGTCCCGGAGCGATGGCGTTAACGCGAACCCCATATTTTCGTCCCCATTCCACGGCGAGCGTCCGAGTCATCGCCAATACACCCGCTTTGGCACATGCAGAATGAATGACACCAGCTCCCGCGTTCCAAGCATATGTAGCAACCATGTTGATAATGGAACCTTTTTGTCCTTTTTGAATCCAGTAATTTCCCACCTCTCGGCTGCAATAAAACGTACCGTTTAACACAATATTAATGACGCTGTTCCATCCGTTAATCGAAAGCTTTTCAGCCGGACAAATAAAATTGCCTGCCGCATTGTTAATGAGTGCATCAATTCTTCCAAACTCGCTATCGGTGCGCTTCACCATTTCGGCCACCAGCTCTGGATCCCGCACATCCATTTGAATCGGCAATACCTTTCCGTTTGGCGATTCAATTTCCTTTTTTGCTTCCTCAAGTGCTTCGAGCCGCCTCCCAGTAATGACGACATTGGCTCCTTCTTCAACAAATCGCTTCGCCATATATTTTCCCATACCGCTTGAACCGCCAGTGACGATAATGACTTTTCCGTTCATCCTTCTCCCCCTCACCAAAATGACTGATTATTCATTCACATTTATCTTACTACAAATATACAAAATTTTCTAACATTGTTTTCGTCCATTTGTCGCTTTTCTATTTTTCTTTTTCCATTTATAATAAAACTAATTGTGAAAGGACGGCAAAAAAGATGGAACGTCTAGAAGTGACAAAAATGAATCGAAGAACGTTTCTAAAAAAAAGTATATGGACGGGAATCGGAGGAATGATTGCAACATCGTTTGGTTACTATTACGCTCGATTTATTGAGCCGGCGCGACTGACCGTTACCCATCATACGATTTTTCATCCGCTCATCCCCAAGGGATTTACCGGCATCAAGCTTATTCAATTTAGTGATGTCCACCTCGGCCATTATTACGGGTTACGCCGCTTTGTGCATACGGTTCAAAAAATCAACGAGTTGCAACCGGATATTGTGCTATTTACGGGAGATCTGCTGCACGAGCCAAATAAATACGCTCATATCGATGACGTCATTTCCGCTCTCGCTGGCATTCGCGCTCCTCTTGGGAAATTTAGCATTTATGGAAACCATGATCATGGCGGATATGGAACAGATACATATCGTCACATTATGAACAAAGCGGGATTTCGCATGCTTGTCAATGAGCATGTGATGATTGAGCTTATGGATAAAAGTAAAATTGCCATCGCCGGCGTGGATGATATGATGCTTGGAAACCCGAATTTTCCTGAGATGTTAAAAAACATTCCTCCCTCTACGTATACGATTGTTTTACTACATGAACCAGACGGTGCGGCAGAAACAAGCCGTTATCCTGTTCACCTACAGTTGTCTGGACATAGCCATGGCGGACAAATTCAGCTTCCGTTCATCGGTCCACTCATTACCCCACCGCTCGCCACCAAGTATTATGAAGGATTTTATCAAATTGGCGATTTAACGTTGTATGTAAACCACGGGCTAGGAACGACGAGAATGCCGCTTCGTTTTCTCACTCCACCTGAACTCACCGTTTTTACATTAAAGCATCAACCACCCGTATCATAGGGTGGTTGATTTGTAAAAGTACATACGCGATAGCGAGTATGGCAATACTTCCAATAACGAAGCAGCAATGTGAAAACAGGCGTTTCGATATTGTCTGTCACAGCAGTTGAATCCTCTTGCAATGCAAAACGCCAAAAAGGGTAATGTACCAAAAAACACGAGCGCAACGGCAACGATTAAAACGCGACACGCTTGTAAACCACGCTTCAAACCAATAGTGACAATACGGCACCAAAAGCTCTCCCTAGCGCCATTGTCCCAAGCCTCACGACGCTCTTCCCTTTCGCGCCGACAGCGGTCCCATCCCCACGATCAGACCGAGTCCGCAAACAAGCAGCCCACTGATAAGAGAAAGAGCGATATACGTCATCCCTTTCGCTTGTGAGTAATTGAACGACTTTCTTACTAAACATAGACATCGTTGTGTATCACCGTAATCCCTTATACCAATGGCTGCCTTTACCTAATCAGGAATCATGTAATAAACGAACCAACGATATTTATCACCTATGTCGCGATCAATATCGCTGACGATATAGCGGATGACGACACCAGCCGCTTGAGCTTGCCATTTTCCGTTCATACTGATATTTTATTTATTTTATTCTTCATCTTCGCTGACTCGATACGCCATATTAAACAAGATGAGCTGGCTATTGATTTTCTCTTCCCCATCGGCACACTTGACATAATGATAATCCCCGTTTTCGTCTTGCTCCCGCGCTTTTACATTATCAGCAAGCATAATCGATAAAATTTTCATAATCCGCTGTTTCAAGTGCTCCGCAAAAATCGGAACTAAAATCTCCACCCGTTTTTCCATGTTGCGCGTCATCATATCAGCCGAAGATAAAAACACTTTCTCTGCCCCATTATGATGAAAATAATAAATGCGGCTATGTTCAAGAAACCGCCCAACGATGCTGCGGACACGAATGTTTTCGCTCACACCCGGAATACGTGGTCGCAAACAGCAAATGCCGCGAACGATTAAATCAATGGTTACCCCTGCTTGCGAAGCTTCGTACATCTTCATAATCAGCTCTTTATCGGTCAACGAGTTCATTTTCGCAATGATGCGCCCGTTACCATATTGTCGATGGAAGCGAATTTCCTCATCAATCAAGCGGATAAAATCGCGACGAAGATCGAACGGAGCTACCGATAAATGGTGAAACTCTGGCTTTTCCATATAGCCGCTTAAATAGTTGAAAAAGTTCGTCGCATCTTCGCCAATTTCACGATTGGATGTAATCAATCCTAAGTCGGTATACAGTTTCGCGGTCACATCGTTGTAGTTGCCGGTTCCTAAATGAACAAATCGTTCAATTTTCCCGTTTCGCCGCCTGACGACAAGCGTAATTTTACTATGCGTTTTTAAATGAGTAATGCCATAAATCACGTGGCATCCTGCTCTTTCTAACTCTTTTGCCCATTGCACGTTATTTTCTTCGTCAAACCGTGCCCTCAGCTCCACAAGAACGGTCACTTGCTTGCCGTTTTCCACTGCGCGTTTCAATGCCTCAATAATCGGCGAATCGCCGCTCACCCGATACAACGTTTGCTTAATCGCCAACACGTGCGGATCATCCGCCGCATCAGACACAAAATCAATGACCGGTTCAAACGACTCGTACGGATGATGGAGGAGAATATCTTGTTGTGACGCTTTTTCGAAAATATCTTCATCCGAATCTAAGTCTCTCGGCGGTTGCGGAATGAGCGTTTCGTATACTAAGTGCTCTTTAAATGTCGATAGCTCTTTATAAAATTGAAATAAAAAGGTTAAATCAAGGGGACCGTCAATTTGATACACATCCCTTCCATGAATCTTTAACTCATCTAATAAATACATGAAAATAAACGGGTCAAAACCATGTTTGCTCATTTCGAGGCGAACCGCTGCTCCCCATTTTCGTTTTTTCAATTCTTTTTCAATCTCTTTCAATAAATCGCGCGCTCCCTCTTCGTGAATCGTTAAATCAGCGTTGCGCGTAATGCGAAATTGCGTAACCGACACAACGGTATATCCTTTAAATAATATATCAATATGCGCTGCAATCACGTCTTCAATCAAAATATATACAAAGCGACCTTGTTCAGATGGAAGGCGGATAAAGCGATGCAAAACCGATGGAACTTGGACAATAGCTAGCTTCCTTCGCTTCTCTTCTTCTTGCTCATCCTCTAACACAATCGCTAAATTCAAACTTTTACTGAGCAACGTCGGAAACGGACGATACGCATCGATAGCCATCGGTGTTAAAACTGGAAAAATTTGTTCAATAAAGTAATGTTGCAAATAATCCCGCTGTTCTTTTGACAGTTCGCCCATCGAAACAAGCGAAATGTGTTCCTTCTCCAACATCGGTAAAAGCACATCGTTATAAAATTGATATTGTACCCTCACCAATTCGTGTACTTTTTCGGAAATTTTCTTGAGCTGTTGCTTCGGCGTCAATCCTGCTTTATTCTCTGGCTTATTAAGTCCTGCTTTTACTTGGTCTTTTAATCCAGCCACGCGCACCATGAAAAATTCATCCAAATTCGAGCTGAAAATCGCTAAAAACTTTAGCCGTTCCAAAAGCGGATTCCTCTCATCAAACGCTTCTTGCAAGACACGCTCATTAAACGAAAGCCAGCTTAATTCTCGATTGTTATAATAGTTAGGATTGTTCAGTTCCGCTCGTTGTCCCATATAGTTTCCCTGCCTTACTTTTGTTGAAAACGTAATTCAATCGGGTGCTTCAATACTTTTTCTAAATGCTTTTTATTTTTTTCCGCTTGGTATTCTTCGGCACGAAAATCGCCGCAACAAATCACCTCAATGAGAATGCTGCCGTTTTGTTTCGAAAGCTGAACCGTTTGAACAATGTTTCGCTTCGTTTCATTTAGGCTATAGACAAATTTTAAGAGCGCTCCGAGAAAGCGGATCGTTCTTTGTTCTTCCTTTGTGAACCAATGCTGAAATGGTTCGATATATTGTTTAAATACAGTTCTATTTTTATAGGAAGCCATTAATGCTAGCTTAACGCGATCTTTATGCATCAATCCGTCAATCGTACGGTTCGCAAGTATATAAAACGTATGTTGGCTACTCGACTCTTCATCAATGTATTGTCCTAAATAAAAAACATGGGCAGCCCATTTGACATCACGCACATCATCATCCGTTAACGGATATAAGTCAAGACGGCGAATTTGTTCAATGAATTCCGTAAGCAACCGATTGACATAGTGAACGTGATGAACGTCGATGTCATAGTCTTGGGCAAGTTCAAAAAAACTCTCTTGGAGAACGCTCGGAAAAATCGGTGTACCAAACGGTTGCATCCCTTCTTCATAAAATATGCCATCACGCAATCCTTTGCGACTTAGTACAAAAACGGGAGCATCCACCACTTCATACAATACACGAAACACTTCAAGTGCCGGAATGATCGTATCAGCGCGATCTTTCGATAGTCCCTCGAGCTTTTGAATGTCTTCGAACGCCAAAGACGTTAACAATCTTTCGACCTCCATTAAATCTTTTTGATTCATCTCATATTGATGGACGCCAGCCAGCGGATAATTTTTCATAAATTGATGAACTTGCACAACGTTTCTCGCGCTTCCCCCCATTGCGATGATGGGCACACGTTTACGAGAAATCCACGGTAATAATTGAAATTGCTCCGTCAAATAGGAAGATAGACGTTGCAATTCTTCTTGTGTCGGAACGTTTCCTGAGACGAATGCTTGCTTGAGTGACAATGCACCAAATGGAAAGCTTTCATAGTGAACAAGCTGACGATTTTTGTAATACGTGATTTCCGTGCTTCCTCCGCCGATGTCAATCGTCACCGCCTCAGGAATCGGTGTTGAATTCACAACCGCAAGAAATCCGTAATATGCCTCTTCCTCTCCCGTTAACACACGAACGCGAAAATCGGTATTTTCTTCGACTAATCTGATAATTTCATTCTGATTTTTCGCTTGGCGAATCGTTGCGGTTGCCACGCATTTGACTCGCTTTAATTGATGATATCGTGTAATCTCTTGGAAGCTTCGCAACGTATCAAGAAGAATCGCAATCCCTTCGTCTGTCAATATATGATTATAATTTAAATAATTGCGAAGTCGTGCAACCGCTTTCACATTTTCAATCTCTCGCAACCGTCCGCTTTTACTTCGCTCATAAATGACTAACCGAATCGTATTGGAACCGATATCGATAATACCATATTTCTCCTTCACGTCATTCATCCTTCATCTATTATCATTTCTTATTTTTGTATTATATCAATGGAAAAGGTTGCAAACAAACGTTCATACGGTATAATAAAGATATTAGACAAGCCTAATGAAAAGGAGAGCAAGTATGGAACGCTTGGAACCAACGATAGACAACTTGGCGAAGGCGATTTTCACCGTTAACCGCCATGCCAAAACCGCTTTAAATCCTTCTTTTTTATATCTTTTAAAGAAAAAAACGATCGCCAAACTGCTTAAAGAAGGTAAAGCGAGAAAAGTCGGCTTACATTTTTCGCGAAACCCGAAATATAGCCAACAACAATCCGATGTCCTTGTCGCGATCGGCGATTACTATTTTCACATTCCTCCGACAAAAGAAGACTTCGCGAATCTCCCGCACCTTGGCGCATTAAACGACTCGTATCGCAATCCTGTCACAAGAATGCCGCTTTCCCAAGCAAAAGCATTATTGCAAGCTTATACCGGAATAAAAGAGCTTCCACACCAGCGAAAAAAGACGTATCAGAAACCTGTTTTTAAACGATTAGGCGAGAGCTACTAAGAAAAGCGCAAGCGCGTCCCAATTTCCTCCGAAAACTGTCCACGTCCTGTGGGCGAACGGCGAAATGTCGCCATCTTGATCCCTGCGATAGGCAATGTTCTTCACCCGCAGGACAGTTTGTCACCTATAGGTGGACTGGTGTGCCTCCGAGCTCTCGAGCATCACGTTTCAAGCAATGCTTTGCACAATTTTGTATCGATACCGATTCAAGAATTAAACTGGTTGCGAACGGAGCCAGACAGTTCTCTTTTTTAAAATAAAAATTCGACTTTCCTAACCTTTAAAAATGACCACTCGAAAACAGCAAACCCTTTCATCTCCACACAATACCATTCCCGTACATATGATTTCTCTTTCTTCTCAGAAATTTGTTCGTGCCGTTCCTGTTTTTATAGCACCTGTAAAATCGTCTTTGATAGTTTGACTTAGTGGATATGTCTTAATGAAATAGTCACTTTCCCCAAGCGATAATCCCTTTTCTTTTTTTAATGTTTTTACTGATAATGAGCAATTTAAATTCAAGTATTTTCCATTCAAAGGCAGAAAAAAGACAAATAGACTGAGCGAATCCAGTTTCGAAAGTGCTTATCTGCAATGTACGAATTCGCTCTTGAATCGTTTCATTCACAAGTAATGGTAAAAAAATGATCTGGAAATTCCAATAGCACTTGTTGCTCAAGAGAAGAATCAAAGGAGAGATCGGCTTCTCTGTGACTTCCTCCTTGTAGTGAAATTGCGGAACAATGCTCGGTGATATCGTTCTTTATAATCAGCGATTTGGCGTCGATGTTGATTTTCAAATGCTTTTCATATAATTAGGTATATGCAAAATGACAATAGATTGTGAACAACCACTGCTACCTAAAATGCTTCTATGCACACATTTAACTCATCCTTTTCATCATTTGGCAAATTCTTTCCTCTAATTCCAACAGTTTAAACGGCTTCGTAATATAATCGTCAGCCCCTAATTCAAGCGCGCGGGCAATATCTTTTTCACTTTGTCGCGATGTTAACATAATCACTTTATAGCGTTCAGCTCCTTTTTGTGCCCGTAACCACTGTAATACTTCAATTCCGTCCATTTTCGGCAGGACTCCGTCTAAAATAACTAAACAAGGAAGTGTATCCTGATGCCACGTTGATTCAATAAAAGAAACCCCATCTTTAAATGATCGGACATCATATTTTACATTGATTTCACACGGTGATTTTTCTAAAATATCGGTAATAATCGTCCTCATAATTGCATCATCATCGACAATGGCAATTTTGATTAATTTTTGATAAGGCTCCTCTTTCGAAGGTTTAGCGACTTGCACACGGTTTCTTCCCGCTTGTTTAGCCGCATATAACGCATGATCGGCAAGCTGCAGCCAATATTCAAGAGGCCTATTTCCCTCGCTGATTTCCACAATACCGGAAGAGAAGGTACACGAAAACGTCTTCTCTCCTTGCTGAAATAGTACGTTGCTAAATTTTGTCCGTATTCGTTCGATAATCAAACAAGCTGTATCAATGTTCGTTTTCGGGAAAAGAAGAAGAAACTCTTCACCACCAAATCGAACAACCGTATCTCCTGCTCTCGTTTCCTGACGGAGAAAACGAGCAAACTCTTTTAGCACTGTATCCCCGGCAAGATGTCCGTAATGGTCATTTACCTTTTTAAAATAGTCTAAATCGAGCACAGCCAAGCAATAAGACTCTTTAAAGCGCGTTATATCGCTTTGTAATTGCTCATACACTTGCTTTAAATATTTCCGGTTATATACATGAGTTAACTCATCTAGCAATAACAGTTCATCAATGAGCTTTTTTCGTTCTAATTGACGTTGGATTCTTACAATCAATTCATCCATATCGAACGGTTTGGCAAGAAAATCGTCAGCCCCCAGCGCATAGCTTTTCAGCCGCGTTTCTTTTTTGTTATCGTCACTAATAATCATGGTCGAAATAAATTGCTGTTTAAGCTTTTCGTTTAACATCTCAAGCAGCTCAAATCCGTGCTTTTCTTTCGTAGAAAAGTGAATGACAATACAATGAGGACGCATATCGTAAAAGAATGACACGACTTTTTCCGCTTGAGCTACTGCGATGACATACCATCCCATCGTTCCGAGTTTTTCTTTCATATGCATTAAAAACGTTGTATCATTACCAACCAACAAAATAACCGGTTGCTCGCCCTGTCCTTTTCCTTTCAAAACAGATGTAGGAGAAACGAATCCTTCATTTTCATAACATAATTTTACAATTTTAAAAATGTATTGTTTGACTTCTTCCACAGTCCATTGTTGTTTGTGCTGTTCGTCTAAATCGTTCATTAGTTGACGTGCTTCCATTCCAATTTCATCAAGCCCAATAACGGCAGCTGTTCCAGCAATGGAATGAAGAAAGCGATATAACTCAGTATAAGAAACTACCCCAACATCCTCCCATTGCTCCAACTTTTTTCGAACATTTTTTAAAAAGTGCCCCTTATACTTATTCATTCGCACTCCCCTGCTTTAATATTTTCTATCCGCATAATATAAGGCTGCCCTGTAGTGTTGGGACAGCCCCTAAAGAACATGTTTGTCAATGACTTTCACTAACTCTCCGATTTCTGGCTTACTTACTTGTGCGGTTGCTCCAACTTGCTCTCCTTTGTGACGAAGGTCATCGGTAATGAGCGAAGAGAAAATAACAACGGGCAGATGCTTTAGCTTGTCATCTTCGCGAATGCGCTTCGTGAAATGGTGTCCATCCATTTGCGGCATTTCAATATCTGTAATCACAAGCTGCACTTCATGTTCAATCGGTGTTCCTTCATTGACAATGGATTGCAAGTAATGGAGCGCATCTTCGCCGTTTTCAAAAAACTCAACAAAGGTGTATCCTGCTTCTGTTAACGTATCGTGCAGCAGTTTTCTCAACAATGGTGAGTCTTCCGCGACAACGAGCTTTTTATTCGAACGCTCTCGCTTTCCGAGTTTTTTAATTTGCTCAATATTAATTCCTGTCTCTGGGTTAATGTCAACAATCATTTTCTCAAAATCAAGCAATAAAATCATATGTTCCTCTAATTTAACGACACCGATAATTTGTCCCTCTAACCCTTGATACATTTGTGACGGCTTTTCAATTTGTTTCCACGAAATGCGATGAATCCGCGTCACGTTATGTACATGGAATACGACTTTTTGCTGATTAAATTCAGCGACAATAAATTTGTCAACGTGCGGCTGTTCCGATGGTGGAAAATTGAGTGCTTTTGCAACGTCAACGACTGGAAGTACCTCGCCGCGCAATTCAATAATCCCTTCGACATAGGCATGAGAATGAGGGACTTTCGTAACAGGGACACGATTAAGAATTTCTCTTACTTTCATAACATTAATCGCGAACTTATTATTCCCAATTAAAAATTCAACAATTTCTAGTTCATTTGTACCACTTTCTAATAAAATTTCTCGTTTTTCATTCATTTTCTACTACGTCCTTCCTTATCTAAAATAGTCTATATTTATTATATTTGGTAATAAGTTAATAAGAAACCTTTTTTCATTATATTTTTCATGAAGTTGACTAAAATAATAGTATGGTCATAAACAAGAGTGTGAGACAGCGGAGAAATTCAGGCACAAACGGAAGCATATCATTCCTGCCACATGAAGAGAAAACGAATTTTTAATAGTGAAGTCATGTGAAAGTCTAAAACATTAGCAACACTCAATGTGATACGACTTACTCGTTTGGTCGACACTTCCTCTTGTGAAATCATCCATTTTCCAGTAAACAGAAATACGATCAGTCTGATTTAAGAGTGCACGTTTTTCAAAAAGATACAGGCGAAGATATCCCTGTTTGTCATTGTTTCGATTGGACAAGAAAAGCATAAAAGAAGCCCTCCAACAACGGCGGCATCCTCTTCATGACATTCGTGTGTATGCCAAAGCAAATCACTGCGCTTGTGAGGTAATAATCCACAAGGAAGCTGCTGTCCCGAGAATGTTTCCTCATTCCCTCGATAATAAAAGAACGCAAGCACTCAATTTCGCCTGAAAACTGCTCACATCCTGCGGACAAACAGTGAATGGCGGCATCCTAGCTCCGGAATTGCCAAATGTTCTTCGCTCACAGAAGGATTTGATTAGATAAAAAGAAAACTTTAAACGTTTATATTCCCTCAATATTTTTAAAAAATAAGGTTACAACATTTTTATTGTAACCTTGTTTAGTAAAGAAACTCTAATAAACGGCGGTCAGCTAAATTCGTATCAATTGGACACGTTTCTGCATCGCGACCGTATTGCCATGCCCATACATTCGCTTTGCAATTCGGTGTAGCTGGCTGATATTTTGGCGCTTTTTGTTCTTTCGTCGTTCCCGGTCTCGGTGCCGCACTCCAAATCATCGTTTGAACAGCCACTTGATTATTTTGTTGAACAGCCTCGCAATAAGCGTTAGAAAAATCTCCTTTCGTCGGGTCAGCATATAATCCCGGTCGATACCCCGTTGGATACAAGGTCTCTACCCAGCCGCGAATCCACCCTTCATCAACCGGGAAATAATCTTCAATGTTGGCAAACAGTACTTTGTTCTTAGGAATACCAAGACGGCGTGCGTGGAAAATAGCATTACGTGCTGCTACTTGGCCATTTGCATATCCAACTGCCTCACGAAAGACATTGTAAATCGGCATTACTTTTATACCATAGTTTCGAAGTAATGTGATTTCCTCTTTGTTTAGGCCATCGGACACATTCGGTACATCGGTTAAGTAACGCCCCCAAAATTTTGGATAACCAAATTCGTTTTTTACACAATAAAATAGCTGCTCCGTGGCCCTTGCCGCAGAATCAACACCCCAAACAGCTCTCGCCATCTTCTTCCTCCTTTTTAGCTCCCGTTCTTTTTCATGTATATGACGTTATAAGCCTGTTTCATACAATAGTTCTAACCGTTGGAAACACGAACTAGAAAAAAAAGATTATAATAGGAAATATAGGCTATTAAATAGGAAATATAGACTATTCTCGTTGGAGGGTTTCGATGAATAGACAAAAACAGAAAGAAAAAATAAAAGCATTATTGCAACAAAAGGCGATTGATTTATTTCGGACACAAGGATACGAAAAAACGACGGTACTGCAAATTACAGAAAGTGCTGGAGTGGCCAAAGGAACATTTTTTAATTATTTTCGCACAAAAGAAGACATTTTGTCTTCTATTAACAGACAGCATATGAGAACAATTGAAGGAGAGTTTCGTAAATGTATGAACCATCGCAGTTCATTTGAACAGCTACATACATTTCTTACAAAGCTAGCAGAAATTAACGAACAACTTGGAAAAGAGCTTATTAAATCCGTCTGTTTTTTTTCAAAGCAAGAAGAACAAGCAACGATTCAATTATTAGTGGATATGATTGTTCCCCTTTTTGAAAAGGGAAAAGCGGCAGGAGAATTACGCAACGATGTGCCCACTATCAAACTCGCTTTAACATTTATTCAATTATATGTAGGAGTGCTGCATTACTGGTGTTCTCAGCCTTCTTCTCCTCCTCTCATTCAACTCATGAATGATGCTTTTCTAATTTTTTTTACTGGGATTAAAAAAAACTAGCGAAAGGAGATTCCACCGCTGAAAAACGATCGAAAAAACACGCTGGCTTCTCTTTTGCCAAGCGTGTTTTTCTCTCAGTCTCGAAAACGATGAAGCAACTGATTGTTTTCACCGCGAGCAAAAACATCAAGGCGACCGCGTCCCCAAGAAACCGCCGCTGGTTCTGAAGCGATTTGGCCGTCAAGGCGAAGAAAGTTACTCCAACGACGCCCGTCCCAATATTTATAAATAAGTTCGTTATTTTTTCCTCTTGCAAACACATCAAGTCGATGTTCTCCTGAAGAGGCAGCAGTTGGACTTGAGGTAAGGCGTCCTCCTAAGTCTTCCCACTCGCTCCAACGGATGCCGTCCCACCATTTATGGACGAGCTGACGTTTCGGACCACGCGCGAACACATCAATGCGATTTCTTCCCCACGAAACTGCACCAGGTGCTGATGTAATGACTCCTCCCAAGCGTTCCCACTCGCTCCAACGGATGCCATCCCACCATTTATGCACTAAATTTCGATTTTCATCACGGGCAAAAACATCAAGCCGGTTCACTCCCCAAGAGGCTACCGCAGGGCTGGAACTGAGTACACCTCCTAAATCTTCCCACTCACTCCAACGGACACCGTCCCACCATTTATGGATTAACTGATAGTTCGCTCCGCGGGCAAACACATCAACGCGATTTCTCCCCCATGAAACAGCAGCTGGAGAGGAAGTTAACACCCCTGAAAAGCTCTCCCACTCACTCCAACGGACACCGTCCCACCACTTATGAATTAAATTCCGGTTCGTCCCCCTTGCAAACACATCTAACCGATTAGGCCGCCAAGACGCCACCGCCGGACCAGATGTTAAAACTCCCCCTAAGTTTTCCCATCTGCTCCAATCCTGTCCGGGTTCATAGCCGATTTGTTTAAGTACAGCTTGAATAACGGTTTTGACGATTTTTTCGATTTCTTGTTCTGGAACACGGTACGCTTCAAGAACAATAAACATCCATGGCGCTTTCGTTTTTAAAAATTGAAAAAGTCGCTGAATTCGTTGTTGAAATGAACCGCCTGTATCACTTTTATGTTCGAGAACCGTTTGCACAATTACGCGAAACATATAACGCGATACATTGCGCGGAACATAATATTGTTGCAACTCCGTATATAATGGCTGCAACGCCGGACGAATCATTCGCCAAATGTCTTCGAGTTGCTGATTTCGCTCCGCTTGTTGACGGGTATAATAATCGATTAGCATTTCCGTAAATCCCGGTACATACGATGGAAATGCACCATACGGATCAAGGCGGTACATATGCGACCCTCCTTTAATGAAAAGTCTGTCATTCTATTGTATGACGCTGTCCAAACGACTAGCCCATTTTTTTCTTGTCACTTTAAAACAGTTGATTATAATAAATTTATCAATGATATGAATGAAAAGAGGGAAACAGATGAAAATAGGGGAAAAAGAAAGTAAACGTGGCTTTGTTGTCGCGGGCTTGCTGCTCGGCATTTTAATGGCCTCCATGGACAATACAATCGTCGCTACGGCGATGGGAACGATTGTTTCTGAGCTCGGCGGCCTTGATCAATTTATTTGGGTGACATCTGCCTATATGATCGCGAGCGTCGCCGGTATGCCAATTTTCGGGAAGCTTTCCGATATGTATGGCCGGAAACTGTTTTATGTCTCCGGTTTGACGTTATTTTTAGTCGGCTCGATTCTTTGCGGGCTTGCGCAAAATATGGTGCAGTTAAGCATTTTCCGGGCCATTCAAGGGCTTGGTAGCGGCGCATTAATGCCGATAGCTTTTACGATTATGTTTGATACGTTTCCACCGGAACAGCGCGGCAAAATGTCTGGATTATTCGGTGCTGTTTTCGGGATTTCTAGCGTATTCGGACCGCTTTTAGGCGCTTACATTACCGACTATATTGACTGGCGCTGGATATTTTATGTCAACGTCCCACTCGGACTTTTATCACTTCTTTTTGTCGTGAAGTTTTATTTTGAATCGCTTGAACACCGCGAACAAAAAATTGACTGGTGGGGAGCAATTTTGCTTGTCTCCTCTGTTCTTTGCCTTATGTTCGCCCTTGAGTTCGGCGGCAAAGAATACGCATGGAATTCAGCAACAATTATTGGATTATTCAGCGGGTTCGTTGTACTGCTCGCTCTGTTTTTATGGGTAGAAACAAAAGCAGAAGAACCGATCATTCCATTTCATTTATTTAAAAAACGCTTGTTTTCTACTGCGCAAGGAATTGGTTTTTTGTATGGAGCGACCTTCATTCTTGGAACGATTTTTATTCCCATTTTTGTCCAAGGAGTATATGGCGGTTCTGCAACAAACTCTGGGTTAATTTTAACACCGATGATGCTTGGTTCTGTCGTCGGTAGTCAAATCGGCGGGCGATTTGCAGTAAAAACTTCTTATCGCAATTTAATGATTATCTCAGGTTTTTTATTGTTCATCGGCATTTATTTATTAAGCACACTATCCGCTGATACAGCGCGCTCGCTAGTGACTGTCTATATGGTAATTACGGGAATTGGTGTTGGGTTCTCCTTCCCATTGTTAAGCATGGCCGCTGTTCATGGCATTGATATGCGCCAGCGTGGTACTGCCAACTCAACAAACACATTCTTTCGCTCGATTGGCATGACGCTAGGTGTGACGGTTTATGGCACGATTCAAAACCATCTATTGATGGATAAGTTAAAAAAAGCGCTGCCGATGATGAAACAATTCAATCCGTCTGGCGATACACGCGTGCTTCTTTCTAAAGAAGCGCGTGCCCATATCCCACCTGAAGCTTTGCAAAAGATCACCCATGCATTAGCCGACTCGATCGCGACGATGTTCACATGGGCCATCATCCCAGTCGTCATTTCGATTATCCTTATATTCATGATGGGGCCGGCGCGCTTAACAGACCAATTCTCTGCTCAAGCGAAAGAAAAGCACTCATAAAAATTGAAAGTCTCCGTTTGAGCTATAACTCCCTGCCTGTAAACAGAGTGTAGATTGGAGACCTTCTCGGAAAAATGTGAAAAGAGGGCAGCCCTTTCTTTTTCAGGGCTGCCCTCTTGGCTACTGTTAATCACCGATTCGACCGGTGTTTCTCTCTTCGTTTAGCGGCTCTTCTATTCGCTTGAATGCTAGTTCCACAGCAACTTTCGCCGAATCGCAAAACGCGATTTCAACAGTGCGGCGCTCGTCTAAATAGCCGCCTTCATAAGCGACTTCTTTCATTTTTGTCGCCCATCCACCAGTTGTTTCAATGATGACAACGGGCTTTTTATTCATATATGCTGCTGACAATTCTCCGAGTGTCCCGTTGCCGCCGCGAATCATAATCAACGCATCAGACGAATGGACAAGAACAAGGCTCCGAAAATCAAAATGGAGTCCGGTTGTAATCGGCACATCTAAATAGTCGTTGGCAACATCGGTAGAATCTCCTGCCAAAATACCAATGACGAGCCCCCCGGCTTCTTTCGCTCCTTTAGAAGCCGCTTCCATGACACCGCTTCCGCCGCCCGTTAACAAAACGGCGTTTCGTCTCGCAATTTCTGCCCCTACTTCTTCGGCAATTTTTCTTACTTCACTAGGAATTTCCCCCGATTGTCCAATGACCGCAATTCGTTTCATCATATCTTCTCCTCAATTTGCTTTTTCCTTATTTATACTCTCTTTATTCCGTAATCAGAAGTACAATCTTTTAGCGATCTTTTCAATCATTGCCTTTATGAAAGCGAAACCAACCGTTTCGTTTAAACCAAAAATACATCGCAGTCGCAATGAACGCCATAACTCCAAGTACAGCAAAATACCCGTATTTCCAATGTAATTCAGGCATGTAATCAAAATTCATTCCATAAATCCCGACAATGAATGTCAGCGGCATGAAAATCGTTGTAATGACTGTTAGCGTCATCATAATCGTATTCATTCGATTCGAGTTTAATGATAAATAACTATCGCGAATATCAGACGTAATTTCCCGATTCGCTTCAATCATTTCGACGAGCTTAAGAAGATGGTCATAAATATCATGAAAATAAAGCTGTCGTTCTCTCATTCGTTGCAATCGTTCAGAATAAATAATCCGATATAATAAATCGCGCATTGGAACAATGGTTCTTCGTAGTTTCGATAAATCACCGCGAATGTCGAATACTTTCTCAATGATTTCTTGAATCGTCTCATTTTTCGTGTTTTCCTCTAGCTCATTTAATACATCTTCAATATGGTAAATCGGTGGAAAATAATCGTCAACAAGCTTATCTAAAATATGATACATGATATGAAGAGGTCCGATTTTAAAATCTTCCTCCGTTTTTAAACGCGTCCATACTTGATTAATCCCTCTTATCGTTTGCTTATGAAACGAGACAATAAAATTTTGCCCGACAAATAAATCGACCTCTTCTGCTTCCAACGTCTTTTGCTCGATCGCATGCAAGACGACAAATAAATAGCGGTCATAAAAATCGAGTTTTGGACGCTGTACGTATTCTAAACAGTCTTCAATGGCCAGCGGATGAAAATGAAAAAAATCAGCTAGCAACTTTACCTCTTCATCCGTTGGCTCATGAAAATCGACCCAGTACCAAGAAACATCTGGGCTTTTTACAGACTGAAGAGGTACATCATAAATGACGTTAAAATCTTTTGTCACCACACATGTTCGTATCATACAAATCCCCTTTTAACAAATTCACTCTCTTTACATATCATAACCGAAATGTGTTACATCCCCAAATAAAATAAGTAACAATATGTCTTTTTTGAAAAAATTACTACGTTTGAACTTATCAAAATTTTCTTTACATTTTCTCTAAAAACGACGATAATATAAAAAAGGGAACCTTTCGTTTCCGAATAAGGGGGAATCACACATGTACGAAAAACAATATCCTCACGAAGGCATTATGATTTTTGGGAAAACGGATGAAAAAAATCATTATGGTTCGCTTGCGGAGAAGATTCTCGAACAAGCGATTTTCCATTATCAAAAACGCAAACTTATGGAAAAAATCGATGAAGCGCTCGTCACACGAAATAAGCAGCTCTTTTTAGAACTGTCAGCACAATATAATGAATTGTTAAAAAATACGGAGCATAAATGAGGAGTTAACGACGAATGATAGAATGCGAAGCCTCGGAGCAATATAGCCAATGGACAACAGATTAGGTGAGCCACTTTCTTCATACAAAAGAAGAAGTAGGCTCACCTTTTATATTTTCGTGACAATTGGGCGAACCGTGATAAAATATTGTAAAGATACCATCATGGAAGGATGAATAATTCGTGGAACATCTCATTCACTCACGTGTCAAAGACATTGAAATATCTGGAATCCGCAAATTTTTTAATATGGTGTCTCACCACCCTAATCTTATTTCTTTAACGATTGGCCAACCAGATTTCCCTACCCCGGAACATGTGAAAGAAGCAGGGATAGAAGCGATTTCCAACAATTTCACGACATATACCCATAACGCTGGATTTCTCGAGCTGCGCCAAGCGGCTTGCGATTTTGTCCGCGAGAAATATAGCTTGGACTATAGTGAAGAGGAAGTCATTGTCACTGTAGGAGCAAGCCAAGCGCTCGATATCGCGTTTCGCACGATTTTAGAAGAAGGAGTAGAAGTAATTTTACCGGGGCCGGTGTATCCAGGATATGAGCCGCTTATTCGCATGTGCGGTGCAAAACCGGTGTATGTTGACACGCGCGGCAATGGATTTCGTCTCTCTGCGGACCTCGTTGCTCCTTATATCAATGAGCGAACTCGCTGCATCGTGCTACCATATCCATCAAATCCAACGGGAGCAACACTATCGGAACAGGAACTTCTTGAATTCGCTCACTTACTGAAAGATCGACCAATTTGGATTTTATCAGACGAAATCTATAGCGAGCTCGTTTACTCGGGACGTCATTATTCCATCGCTAAATGGCTTCGCAATCAGACGATTGTCATTAACGGACTGAGCAAATCGCATTCGATGACAGGATGGCGTATCGGGTTTGTGTTTGCTCCTTCGTTTTTAATGAAACACATGTTGAAAGTGCATCAATATAGCGTGTCGTGTACGTCTTCGATCTCACAGAAAGCTGCATTCACCGCCTTAACGGCTGGAAAAGATGATGCAGAAGAAATGCGGAAGCAATATAAAGAACGAATGGAATACACCTATGATCGGCTTGTCAATATGGGGCTTCATGTTGAAAAACCGACCGGGGCATTTTATTTATTTCCATCGATAGCTTCATTTGGTCAACCGTCATTTGATTTCGCTCTTAATTTAGTCAACCAAGCAGGTGTCGCCGTCGTTCCCGGCAGTGCTTTTTCCCAATATGGAGAAGGGTACGTCCGCCTTTCATACGCCTATTCGTTCGAAACGTTAAAAGAAGGATTAGATCGACTTGAGCGGTACATATACGAAAAGCAAAAGTAAGCTTAGTCGCAATCAACAAAAGAGGTGAGAACTAGCTATATGCTGGCTTCTCACCTTTGTTCGGATAATAAGAAAATATAAAAATATTAAAAGAGAACAGTCTAACTCTCATGTGTGAAATAACCTTCGTCTTTGAAATGGCAAGCGCTTTTACAGACAAAGAACATTTGGGCTTCGAGAGCTATCCGCAGCGCTTGCGCTTTCTTCATTATGGAACGAGAATGAGTTTTCCGTATGTTTGTCGCGATTGTAATAAACGGTGTACATCGGCTGCTTGGTCAAGCGGATACACGCCGCCAATCGTCAATTGCAATGCCCCTGTTTGTACATATGTCAATAATTCCTGTAAACTTTGTTGATATAATTTGGATTTTCTCATGATTTGCGGTAAAAAGAAACCAATGACTGATAAATTTTTTCCCATCAAAACAGAAGGAGTCATCTTCGTAAACTGTCCGCTTGCGACTCCGTAAACGACAAGACGACCAAACGGCGCTAAACAAGCTAATGTTTGATGGAAAATGTCGCCCCCTGCCATCTCAAGAGCAACGTCGACTCCTTGTCCATTTGTATGGGCAAGAACACCTTCGCTCCATCCTTCTTTCGTATAGTTAATAAGAACATCAGCGCCGAGACGTTTCGCGATTTCCAGTTTTTCCTCTGTGCTTGCAGTAGCGACGACTTTCTCGGCACCGAACAATTTCGCAAGCTGGACAGCGATCGTTCCGACTCCTCCCGCAGCGGCATGAATCAACACCGTCTCCCCTTCTTCCAAGCGTCCCATCGTCTTTAAAATATGGTAAGCGCTCAATCCTTGAAGCGGAAGAGCAACAGCGGTATGAAAATCCATCCCCTCCGGAATCGGAATTACTCCTCGTTCATCTGCAAGCGTATACTCAGCATATCCTGTTGCATCATCGGAACCGAGCAATGTGACAACACGCTGTCCGACTTGAACGGATGTGACGTCCTCTCCGACTTCACGTACAATCCCAGCGACTTCAGCGCCAGGAACAAACGGGAGAGGCGTCGGGATGACATATTTTCCCTCGCGTCGCGCCGTATCCGCATAATTGACGCCGATCGCTTTCACTTCAATTAATACATTTCGCCCCGATGGTTTTGGAGTTTCTATCTCCACGACTTGCAATACTTCCGGTCCGCCGTATTGCATAAATTGGATCGCTTTCATTGTAACTCTCCTTCCAGTATCATTATGAACGAAAAAAGACTGGCCACATTGAGAGATGATCAGAAATACAGCGATTTCGCTCAATCGCTTGTCTGCCGCCCAGCTCATTAAGCCATTCGGATAAAATGATAACCGTGACTTCGGCTCCTTTGTCATGTTGACGATGGGCCATTTGCTATGTTTTTCTACACTAGCTAATACCTCGGTCAATATAAATATATGCGGCGGCTAGCCATTCCTTCTTTCGTTTTCTCTATTTCACGCCTATTCAGCGGCATGTAAATAAGTGACGATGTCAGCTAATTTCATGATCACTTCTTGCTGTCCCAATATATCATTTTTCGTATGCTTCATAAGCGATGCAAAACAGGCAAGCAGCACATTCTGCATCGTACGCACCGCTCTCCGCTCACGTACTAACGGTTCTTACCCCATAAGTAACGGCATCTGTAACTGTTAAACAGCTCGATAAATCATTGGCTCGATCACAATTTCTCCTTTCGTGATCTTTCAAAAGAAAATATAGGAATCCGTAGACGGTTAATGATGAATACGCAAATCTTGGTACATCCGTTCAATGCGCTATTCTTGAATAAATCCCAGCGTCACAACGTAATTGCAGTTCCTCGTCGACAACCGCATCCAACGTTTCGGAGCCGAATACAAATCACGCATTCGCTTGCGTATTTATCTTCCAACAATTGTTTCGACATTACAGCGATTCCGCAGAAAAAATGCGCTCGGCCATGTCCGACACTTTTTCGTCATCGTAGATTCTGCGATGGGCAGCCCGAATTGCCTCCGTTCATTCGTATAACGAAGCTCCAATTCAAGCACATACTTCCACAAAGCCGAGGTTCAATACGTTTCATTGTTCGATATCGAATAAATACAGTTCTACCTCTTTTGTCACAAACTGTATTGCTGTTTCCGATGTCATGCGATGTTCTTATATCAATTTTTCCGGCGTAAAAATATCGTTTGCGCCGTTGCCTTCATAAAGAAAATGACCGCCTCGTCACATCGGTAATCTCTCCTCCCCATTTCGTTTTTTGAAAAAGCGGAATGACGGACGTCGTTCCTTGTTCGCTAATATAATCGATGTCCGACTCAAGTCCATGCGCCATTAGCCATCGTCCGACACCCGCTGATTTTAAAATCGTTCTTCCGCTGCTTGCTGTTCTGTATTGCTGATAAAAAAGAAATGCCGCCGCTGCCGAGTCAGATAAATCATTGAGAGAAATGCCGTTCATCAGCAAACAAGCAATGAAATATCCTGCTCCGTAAAAATCTTCTAAGCAAAATCTGCCTGAAGAACCGGCACATATTGCAACAATCGTTTCTGTTTCGTGATGGCGACAAATATGCCGGGCAAGCGCTTGGCCGTTTAATAGACTTCCAACGTAAAGGTGAGACGCTGCCATCGCTTTACGAATGGCGACCGTTCCATTGGTTGTTGATAACACAATCGTCTTTCCTTCACTAATGTCTTTTAAGGAGAGCGGAGCCGGGGAATGAAAACCACCAATCGTCCTTCCTTCATACTCTCCGACAAGTTCGTAGCTATCGTTTGGAAGCAAGCGCGCGTGCTCTTTTGCTTCCAAGCCGCTCACAGCAGGAATGACTGTTTTTGCCCCAAACGAAAGAGCCGCCGTAATCGTCGATGTCGCTAGTAAAATATCAAACACGACGGCGATTTTACGATTCGCTAATGCCGTTTCGTCAATATCTTCTTTTCGGAATAAGAGATGAACTTTTGCCATACATTCACCTCAACGAAGCGAAAGCTGCCAAGCGTATTGGATGAGCGATTGCACAAATTGGCCGAAGTGGCGGAAGCGTTCATCGTTTGTTTGTCCACGTCGGAATCGGTAATAAATTTGCTGACAAATGACCGCTAGTTTAAAATAAGCAAACGTTAAATAAAAATGAATATGCGACACATCGCGTCCACTTTTTTCAGCGTATGTTTGAATAAACTCATCGCGTGTATAAAATTCCCGAAAAACAGTAACAGGCGGTTTTCCTAATCCATTTTTTAAAAACGGTGGATCGTCATCTTGAATCCAGTAGCTCATCGCTACCGCTACATCTGCAAGCGGGTCGCCCACCGTCGTCATCTCCCAATCGAACAATCCGACAATGTTTGTCACATCATCTTCTGCAAATAAGGCGTTATTTAATTTATAGTCATAGTGGATCACGGTTGCTTCGCTCGTTGCCGGAATATGTTGAATGAGCCATTTCATTAATGCATCCACTTCCTTCAACTCGTCCGTTTTCGCCCGTTCATACCGCTGAATCCAGCCGTGTACTTGCCGCTCCATAAATCCAGCCGGTTTCACCATCTCTGCTAAACGGGTCTTTTTATAATCTAACCGATGCAGTTCAACAAGCGTATCAATCATTGTTTCTGAAATATTTCGACATATTTCTCGTGTCGGATTGATATGGGACGGAAACTCCGTATCTAAGACAATACCTTTTCGCCGCTCCATGAGAAAAAACGGACTTCCAATAACGGACTCATCACCACAAAACAAAAGCGGTTTCGGCGCAAGCGGAAAAAGCGGATGAATCTCTTTTAACCATTCAAACTCCCGTTTCATATCGTGTGCTTTCGGAGCCACCGGGCCGAGCGGCGGCCGCCGCAACACGGCTTCCCATTCACCATTTGACAGCAAATACGTTAAATTCGAATGTCCAGCTGAAAATTGTTGAATACGAAGCGTTCCGTCCGGAAAATCAGGAAGCGCCATTTGTAAAAAGCGCATCAACTTCTCTACGTTCAACTCTTCCCCTTTACGAACTGGGATAATAGACGCCATATGATTTTCTCTCCTTCCATTACGAACGGTTGAGCGGCTGTTTTTCATATACATACCATCCTCTTCCTGTTTTCCGACCAAGATGCCCTTGTTTTACTTTTTCTTCAATACAAGCAAACGGTCTATCTTCCGGATCTCCCGTTTCTGCATACCGCTGCTGCATGACATAATACACGACATCAATTCCTGATAAATCCATTAATTCAAATGGTCCGATCGGATGGTTCAATGCTTTTTTGCAAATCAAATCAATATCTTTAAAATCAGCAATACCCTTCTCATACAGTGCAACCGCTTCTCGCTGAAGCGCTCCTAAAATGCGATTGGCAACAAAACCGGAAATTTCTCTGCGCAACAATACGCCTGTGCGGTTGATTTGTTTGCATACGTCCATTGTAATGTGCGCTGTTTCATCTGACGTTTGCTCACTCATCACTACTTCAATGCAATCCATCACAAGCGGCGGAAAAAAGAAATGCATGTTAATCACTTTATCAGTTCGATTCGTCACATCGGCAATGAGCGAATTGACAATGGTTGAACTGTTTGTCGCTAAAATGGCATGGGCGGGGGCGAACCGATCCAATTGCGCAAATACTTCTCGTTTGACATCTAATTTTTCAACGACCGCTTCAATAACAAAATCGGCCTCTTTTACTGCCTCTTCTAAACTGGTTGTGAATGATAATCGCGAGAAAGCCGCCTCCTTTTTCTCTTCAGTGATTTTGCCTTTATTCACCCATTTGTTCATAATGTCTTCAAGCGTCGCTTTCGCCTTCGTTAACGCATGCTCATGAATATCTTGTAGCTTCGTCGCATAACCGCCTAACGCACATAACATTGCGATTTGATGCCCCATCGAACCAGCTCCGATGACAGCAATCGTTTGAATCGTCATATAAAATCCTCCTTCTTTTTCCTGGATAGTTAGCATGTTGAAAACAAGCTACTTGGTACCGCTTCTTACCAAGTAGCTGCTTTGTTCACTGTTTTTCATTCCTTCTAAAGATTGTTTCGCAACTTCTTTGTCACTCAGTTCGCCGTTGGGATGAAAGCATTGATATCTCTATCTCCAATTTACTGCTCCTAAAATCGGCAGCACGTAAATCGCTGCGAAACTCTCCCATTTGTATTCTTTGTTCAATGAACGCTTGCAGTTCGTAGCGAAATTGGTCGCGTTTTTCACAATATCCTGTAAAAACCTCTTGCTTATCGCGAAAGAAAATGCACGCTTGTCTTTCCTGTTTCTTGATGCTATGAATGAGCATATACACGATTTCGAACAATTTTTCTTCCGCTGTTTTCGTTTGGTCTTGGATAATTTGTTTTGGTTTCTCTAGCAATCCTTCAATATAGCGAAGATGAATGTCTGTCACCAATTCTTCTTTACTCTTAAATATAGTAGTAAAGCGTCCCTTTTATAATCTCCAAAACATCGATAATATCTTGAATTGAAGCTTTTTTCTTACTCCTTTAACAGTAGGCGTGTGTGCCGCCGTCAACAACAAGTAAAGACCCCGTCACAAAATCGGAAGCGCTTGACGCCAAAAACAACACCGCTCCCTTCAAATCATTTTCGCTTCCAAATCGTTTCAGCGGCGTATTTGCTAAAATTTGCTCGCTCCCGCGTTCAATCACTACCTTTGACATCTTCGTCGGGAAAAATCCAGGAGCAATCGCATTGACGTAAATACCGTATTCCCCCCATTTGACCGCTAAATCTTTTGTAAACGTAATGACTGCACCTTTGCTTGTGTTATAGGCAATCGTATTCATAACGGCTGGATTCGTTCCGCCAAGACCGGCCACGGAAGCAATGTTAATGATTTTTCCGCAGCGCTGTTTCATCATTACTTTCCCAACAGCCTGGCTCATCAAAAATGTTCCAGTTACATTCACATTAATGACTTTTTTCCATGCCTCAAGCGGCATCTCCTCCACTGTTGCTCCCCACGTCGCTCCGCTGTTATTCACTAAAATATCGATTTGTCCAAATTCACGCACTGTTGTTTGAACGACCGCTTCGACATCATCCGGATTCGTGACATCGCATTTTAAAGCAAGAGAGCGAACTCCTAATTGTTCTAGTTTTTCTTTTACTTCTTCACACGCTTCAACCTTTCGTGAACAAACAACGACATTCGCTCCTGCCTCCGCTAGTCCAATTGCAATTTGTTCGCCAAGACCGCGCCCGCCGCCTGTGACGATCGCTGTTTTTCCAGTTAATTTAAACAATTCGAGAACATGCATCAACGATCCTCTCCCTTCATTGATATTTTCGCAGTTCTAGTTTTGCAATTTGTGCTTTGTGCACTTCATCAGGTCCGTCAGCCAGCCGCAGCGTTCTCGCGTTTGCCCAATGTGACGCAAGCGGGAAATCCTCGCTCACCCCGGCAGCGCCAAACGCTTGAATTGCCCTGTCGATAACTTTTAGTGCCACATTCGGAGCGACGACTTTAATCATTGCAATTTCCGTTCTCGCCGCCTTATTTCCAACAGTATCCATCATATAAGCTGCTTTTAATGTCAGTAAGCGCGCTTGCTCAATTTCGATGCGCGATTCGGCAATCCAATCTTGAATGACCCCTTGTTCGGCAAGAGCTTTTCCGAAAGCGACGCGTTTTTGCACGCGCTCGCACATGAGCTCAAGCGCCCGTTCTGCCGCACCAATCAAACGCATGCAGTGGTGGATTCTCCCAGGTCCTAGACGCCCTTGCGCAATCGCGAACCCTTTTCCTTCCTCCCAAATGATATTTTCTTTCGGGACGCGCACATGATCGTACGTAATTTCTGCATGACCGTGTGGCGCGTGATCATAGCCGAACACCGAAAGCATTCGTTCTATTTTCACGCCCGGCGTATCAAGCGGCACAAGAATCATTGATTGTTGTTCATGTTTTGGCGCGTTTGGATTCGTTTTTCCCATCACGATGGCGATTTTGCAGCGCGGATCACCTGCACCGGATGACCACCATTTCCGTCCGGTAATGACATATTCATTACCATCACGGATGATGCTCGCTTGAATGTTTGTCGCATCACTTGACGCCACATCAGGCTCCGTCATTGAGAAACATGAACGGATTTCGCCGTTTAATAACGGCAACAACCACCTTTGTTTTTGCTCCTCCGTGCCGTAACGAACAAGCACTTCCATATTTCCCGTATCGGGAGCGCTGCAGTTAAACACCTCAGGGGCGATCAGAGAGCGCCCCATCATTTCACAAAGCGGCGCATATTCAAAATTTGTCAAACCCGCTCCATATTCGCTGTCAGGTAAAAACAAATTCCATAAGCCTTCTTTTTTTGCTTTTTCCTTTAATTCTTCAATAATCGGCGGGACAGCTGACCAACGTGTTTCCAGCGCATTTAATTGCTGCTCATAGACTTTTTCATTTGGATAAATGTACTGTTCCATGAAAACGCTTAATTTTTTTAACAGTTCCTTCACTTTCTGCGAATACATAAAGTCCATCTATATCCCCCTTATACCGACCGGTTAGTATGTAACGTTACTTTTACTATAGACCCATTTATATAAATATTCAATATTTTTTGATAAATAACTAAAAAAGAAAGACATCTTCTCCGTTAAGATGTCTTTCCAGCATAACTTATTTATTGACATACTTTTTATATAATGCATGCGTGCCGCTATTTTCTTCACCCTCTGCAGCCAATTCTTCATACATCGCTTTGGCTAGGGCAAGCCCCGGCAGATGCAAATTCATTTTTTCCGCTTCGTCTAAGGCGATTTTCATATCTTTAATAAAATGTTTGACGTAAAATCCCGGTGCGAAATTTCCGGAGATCATTCGTGGCGCTAAGTTGCTCAACGACCAGCTTCCGGCTGCTCCTTGAGAAATGCTTTCAAGCACTTTCCACGGATCAAGGCCGGATCGTTTGGCATAAGCCAGCGCTTCACAAACACCGATCATATTCGTCGCAATCGCAATTTGATTGCACATTTTCGTATGCTGCCCAGCCCCCGCTTTTCCTTGAAGAACAATGTTCGTACCTAGCACTTCAAAAATCGGTTTGCATTCGCGAAACGCCTCTTCGTCGCCGCCGACCATAATCGTCAAGCGCCCTTCTTTCGCTCCAATATCCCCGCCGGAAACAGGAGCATCTAACGCAAATACGTTTCGTTCTTTCGCTGCTTTATAGATTTTTTCAGCCAGCGAAGGAGTAGAAGTTGTCATATCAATCAGATATGTACCTTCTCTTGTATTCGCAATTAAGCCGTTCTCACCAAAATAAACTTCCTCTACATCACGAGGATAGCCGACCATCGTAATGACAATATCCGCTTCTTTCGCTAGCGCAGCGACCGTATCTCTCCAAACAGCTCCTTCACTCAATAAATCTTCGGCCTTTTCTTTCGTGCGCGTATACACAATCAGTGGATAACCCGCTTTTAATAAGTTGCGCGCCATGCTTTTCCCCATCACACCAAGGCCAATGAAACCAATTGTTTTCATGGTTGTCCTCCTTATGAACCTGAGTATTTCCTTTTATTGTATCACACAAGAAAGAGCCTTGGTTGCCCAAAGCCCTAATCTTCTAGATGATAGTTGTATTTCTGATTAAATTTTTCGTCAGATTTAACTAAATAGAGGATTCCTTCAATGAATCCGATAATACTCGGAATTCCGGTCCACGAAAATAATAGATATAGAATGCCTTGCCCAAGCTTTCCTAAATAAAATTTATGAATGCCAAGCCCGCCTAATAAAATCGCTAAAAGCCCCGCTACGATTTTGTTTTTCAAAACGTCTGACTCCTTTCTCTACAAAGGTGCATAGTTCATTTGTATTCACCTTTGTAAGAAAGTAGCACCGCAACACGAATGCCTCTCTCGACGTCACTTAAAGACAGGGGGGCTTTAAATCGATTTCACCATGCCACCGTCAACAATGAAAGACTGACCTGTCATATATGAATTCGCTTCGGAAAGAAGGAACGTCACGACATTGGCGAATTCCTCTGGTGTACCGTAACGCCCAAGAGGAATCATGTTTTTCATGCGTGTTTCCATTTCTTCCTTCGAGATACCAAGCTTGTCGGCATTTATCTTGTCTAAAAACGCCACTCGCTCGGTGGCAATTCGTCCAGGAGCGACCGTATTAATTAAAATGTTGTATGGAGCAAACTCGGTTGCCAATGTTTTCGTTAAACCGACGATGCCAGTGCGGAATGTGTTGGATAAAAGCAATCCGGGAATCGGCTCTTTAATCGATGAAGAAGCGATATTGACAATTTTTCCTCCCTGTTTCTTTAAATACGGAAGCGCCTCGCGAATGATGCGAATATAGCTTAATAAATTGAGTTCAAATGATTTATACCAATCTTCATCGCTGATCGTTTCAAACGTTCCCGCCGGGGGACCACCGGCATTGTTCACTAGCAATTCAATCGTTCCATAGGTTTCGACCGTCTTTTTCACAAGGCGTTGAATATCTTCCACGTTTGTTACATCAGCTTGAACGTAAGCGACATTTCCTTTATGTAAGGCACGTAATTCTTTTTCTACCTCTTTTAATCTTTCTTCATCTCGGCTTGTAATCATGACATTGGCACCTTCTAGTACAAGCTGACGGGCAATCGCTTTGCCAAGCCCCTGACTGGAAGCAACGACAAGGGCCGTTTTTCCTGCTAATTGCAATTCCATGCCTTCACACTCCCTGTTGTTTTTACTATTATTATAACATTTCGGCATATGCCTCCTCTTTCCTTCTTCAAATGATAAGAATTTGATTATGAAAAGGCGATCCGTGTTGACGAATCACCTTTCTGTCCCTTCCTTCATTGAGCAAAACTGTTCCATTTGCAGATTCACTTTCACTGTTTCCGCTTCAAATGAATGTTTTCGCTCTATAGGTTCGACTCTCACTTCAGCCGTATCGCTGCCTATTGCAAGCGTGCCATTAATGACTTTTTCACGCTGTCCGTCAAAATGAGGAGGCATGATCGTTTTATCCACATCCGGCATCATTTATATTCTTTCATTCGATAAAAAAATGCACCCTCTTCTCCATTACGAAGAATTCGGGTGCTGACGTTTGTTACAATTTAAATTTTTCTACTATTTTTTGTAGTTGTCGGCTCATTTCGCTCAGTTTTTCAGCTGATTCAGTAACTGTGCTCAATGCTCGAAGCTGGTCATCAGCAGAAGCTGCCACTTCCTCAGCCGCCGCCGCGGATTGTTGGGCAATCGCTGAAATATTTTGCATTGCTTCGACTACATGATCTTTACTGTCATTCATGCTTTTCACTTCGGCTGTAATGTTCGCGATCGCCGTCGTTAATTCCTCCATCATCGTCGCAATGGTCATAAATGAATCTCCTGTTGTATGGACGGCTTTTTGCTGCTCCGCATGCATATCTTTTGAGCGTTCGACCGCTTTCATCGCTAAGTCAGCTTGTTGTTGAATGGTAGCGATTGTTTGCCGGATTAGTTCTGTTGCGTGAGCAGATTGTTCGGCAAGCTTACGCACTTCTTCCGCCACAACCGCAAATCCTTTTCCATGCTCTCCTGCTCTTGCCGCTTCGATGCTTGCGTTTAATGCAAGCAAATTGGTTTGTCCTGAAATGGCAGTAATCGTTTGAATGACTTCATCGATTTGCTTCATCTTTTCTACTAAGTCATCCATGACTTTTTCAACGGCTTGTAACTCTTCTTTTGCTTCATTGGATTTTAATTGCAATTCGTTCAACTTCTCTAAACCGTTATAACTTGCGTCTTTCGTGTTATTCGACAACGTTTGCATATCGGATGTGGATTGTGCTACTGTTTCGATTTGCGTTGACAACATCGTGGTTCGTTCATTTATCGTATCTAAATCGCTCGCTTGCTCCGTTGTTCCTTTTGCAATGTCATTAATTGCGCCTGCGACTTGCTCGCTTGTCGTCATCGTTTCTTCGGAAACAGCGCTTAAATGATCGGCGGATGCCGCTAATTCATCAATTGATTCATTGACTTGATGAATCAGAGTACGCATTTCATGAACCATATGATTAAAATGGTTCGCGAGCTGACCGATTTCATCTTTGGATTTTGTTTCAACCTGAACCGTCAAATCACCTTGCGCTACTTTTTCAAGTTGTCCTTGTAAATAAACAATTGGTTTGGCAATCGAGCGAGCAAGCAAGTAAATCACGATGATGCCAATGAGTACCGCAATAATCGTAATAATGAGCATTTTTGAAGCAATCGAATTGCTGACGGCAAACAAATCCTTTTCCTTATAAACGGCTCCAACTTTCCAACCTAGATCTGGAATGGTGATAAAATACATCATTCGTTTTTCATTGTTGAGTGTATATTCATATAAGCCGCTTTCTCTTTGAAACATGTACTTCAGAGCTGCATTATTCGACATATCTTTCCCTTTGTACTGAGGATGAACGATGGCAATGCCATTTTGGTCGAATAAAACTGGATAACCGTGATAGCCTGCGTCAATATCGTTGACAATCTTAGTTACGGCATCTAACGACATATCAATGCCGAGCACGCCAATGACTTGAGAGCCTTCTGTTACTGCTTTCGCAAGCGTAACAACATATTTTCCTGTTACTTTATCGATATATGGATCTGTCCAAACGACCTCATCCGGATGTTCCGCTGCTATTTTATACCAAGGACGAGAAGTCGGATCGAAATCAGCTGGTAAGTCTGCGTTTGGCGTTGTATACATTTTTTTATCTGCTGTCCCAATATAAATAAGCTGGGTATTTTTATGTATTTTTAAAAATGTATTAAATTCACTATCCACAGTCGACCAATTTTTATGGTCTTTCGCCATTTGCCTCATAATAGATGATTGGCTAAATTGTTTTAAGCTATTCTCTTCGCTGTGAAAACTATTCTGAATATCCCCAACTAGTTGCTCCACGATAGACTGGGCACGGCCTTCGACATCTTTTCGAATCATTTGTTTCGTTTCCACGACCCCAACGATTTGTGTAATGGTTAAGGAAGCAATCATCAGTAGTGCCATCAAGATAATAAGTTTGGTTCGCAATGTTCTGAACACTGTTTTCATTCTCCCCTTTTATACAATTCATCATTTTTTGTCGAATCTTACCATTAATTATTATAAAATTCACTAGGACTATCGTCCATAGGATTATGTTCTTATCAATGAAAAATTTGTATGACATTCCTATAACCCAGAAACACTATTAACATACATGCATTGATTTCGCTTTCAAAACCGCATGCCATCGCTGAATTACCTTCCGTCTCGACGATAAATGGTTTGTCATAAAAGATCTAGTGGCGGAAACAGAACAAATTAATTTTTTTCAGACAAGGGTGGTGAGAAAATGGGAGCTGTTGAACGAGACGGTTATATTTTTGACATTGAGTATAGCGTGATTCAGCAAAAAGGAGAGATTCTTGTATATCAAAAAGGAACATTGATTGACGAACTTTCCTTTTCTTTTAACGGAAAAAAAACCAGATGAACATCAAATTGAATCGCTTATTGATGCATATATAGAAAGAACAAGATAAGTTGTTAGCACTATGGGGGTGAGTTTTTGCTGCCATTCATGAATGCGCACCTATATGATTAGAATTCATATCCATTTTTATGAGATGCTGCCGTGTATCGAAAATAACTTTATGGTATTTAACGGAAATGTTCCACAAAAGGCAGTCATTTGTCATTATTATACAAAAGACGATTCTCCAGAGCTTATTCGCATCCAACAAGAAAGTTTTCCTCCTTCGTTTCCACAGAATTATGGCGGAATGAAGAGAGACCGATGAGTCCATGTTTTTTTGTTTCCTAAAGAACACCATGTGTGGAAGTGGAAGGGAGATGGTAGGTTCGATGGCAGGACTGCTTGTCCTTCCTACCGGCCCATACATAAGAAGAAATAACTGATAGAGGATACATTCGCGATTATCCCCCCGATGGAAACACATTGCATGTCTTGGATATTTGTGTCTCTTCCTCTCAGCGGGCGATTGCAACTAAAATTCCCCGACTATTAGACAGCAATTTGGATATGAAATAAATGCGCCAATTTTTGTCTAAAAAAATGAGCGGTGGTCATTTCCACCGCTCATTTTTATTCAATATGAAATGTTTGTTTCACAAACGCCACGACCTCTTCCGCTGTGCTCATTGATAGAAGTGTTTGCTTGAAGCGCGCTGCTTCCTCTTTCGACAGCTTCTTCATTTGTGAACGAGCACGTAAAATTGATGTAGCGCTCATGCTAAACTCGTCCAATCCTAATCCAAGCAAAATCGGAATGGCTACTGCGTCTCCAGCCATTTCTCCGCACATTCCTGCCCATTTTCCTTCTTTATGAGCCGCATCAATGACATTGCTAATGAGGCGTAAAATTGCTGGGTTGTACGGCTGGTAAAGGTAGGAGACACGCTCATTCATTCGGTCAGCTGCCATCGTATATTGAATTAAGTCGTTTGTACCAATGCTAAAGAAATCTACTTCTTTAGCAAATTGGTCGGCTAATACAGCAGCAGCTGGAATTTCAACCATCATGCCGACTTCAATGTCGTCAGCGACTTGTACGCCTTCTTGTTGAAGCTTTTCTTTTTCTTCTAAAAGAATCGCTTTAGCTTGACGGAATTCATCAAGCGTCGCAATCATCGGGAACATGATCTTTAAGTTACCGTACACGCTCGCGCGCAACAAGGCACGAAGTTGCGTGCGGAACATATCTTGCATTTCTAAGCAAAGGCGAATCGCCCGGAATCCTAAAAATGGATTCATCTCTTTTGGAAGATCTAAATACGGAAGCTCTTTGTCCCCGCCAATATCAAGCGTGCGTACAACGACAGGTTTTCCTTCCATTCGTTCTAATACTGTTTTATATGCCTCGAATTGTTCCTCTTCTGTTGGCAACTCGGAACGACCCATATACAGAAATTCCGTTCGATATAAACCGATACCTTCTGCTCCGTTTTCTAACACGCCTTTTACATCATCTGGTGTTCCGATATTGGCTGCTAATTCAACGTGATACCCATCGCTTGTCACTGTTTTTTCGTTGACAAGCTTGGCCCATTCTGCTTTTTGCGCTTCGAAACGAGCGCGTTTTTCTTCATACTGTGCCATCACATCCTCAGATGGATTGATAATAACTTGTCCATCTAATCCGTCAATAATGACCGTATCTCCATTTTTAATTTCCGATGTGACCGCCTTTGTTCCAACAACAGCTGGAATTTCCATCGAACGCGCCATAATCGCGGAATGAGATGTCCGTCCGCCGATATCAGTTGCAAATCCTTTTACATATTCACGATTTAACTGAGCCGTATCAGAAGGAGTCAAATCTTCCGCAATAACGATGACTTCTTCAGAAATTAAGCTTGGATTGGAAATCGTGACACCAAGTAAATGAGCAAGCACACGCTTCGTCACATCGCGAATATCGGCGGCGCGCTCTTTCATATATTCATTGTCCATCGCCTCAAACATCGAGATGAACATCGTCGCCGTTTCGTTCAGTGCATATTCCGCGTTCACTTGCTCAGTTTGAATTTTTTCTTTTACCGGATTTAACAGCTCTGGATCACTTAATACAAGAAGGTGCGCAGCAAAAATCGCAGCTTTGTCTTCCCCTAATTGTTGCAATGCGTGATTTTTAATGAGCTCCAGCTCATCTTTTGCCTTTGCAACCGCCGATTCAAAACGAGCCACTTCCGCTTGAGGATCGGCCACCGTTTTTTTCTCGACGACTAAATTAGGGGTTTCTAAGCGGTATGCCTTTGCGATGGCAATACCGCTTGATGCAGCAATTCCTTGAATTGTTTTCGACATTATTGTGCAAGACCTTCTTTTGCTAAAGTTTCCGTTAATGCTGCCATTGCCTCTGCTGCATCTGCTCCTTCCGCTACGATTTTGATTTGAGCACCTTGCGGAATACCTAAAGACATAACACCCATAATAGATTTTAAGTTCACTGTTTTTCCATTATATTCTAAATTAATGTCGCTGTTAAATTTGCTTGCTGTTTGGACAAGCAATGTCGCAGGACGAGCATGAATTCCAGATTCTGAAGTTACTTTAAATACTTTCTCAGCCATTTTCTTCAATCTCCTTTTCATTAATTTTTTTCCCTTGTCATCATAACAAACAGTAGGCTGATATTCAATCCAAAGGAAGCACATAGAGAAACTTTTTTGTTTCTCTATGTGCAAATCATTATTTGTCGATCGTCACGACGTTGTCTTCACCTTTTGTCACATTCCCTTGTTTTTCAACCTTCACGATTTCATCTGCTGACAAGTTCGTGAAAATAATTGGAGTGATGATAGAAGGTGCATTGTTTTTCACATAGTCTAAATCGACTTTTAATATCGGCTGTCCTTTTTTCACTTCATCGCCTTGAGCCACAAGCGCTTCAAAACCTTCACCGTTTAACTTCACGGTGTCAATACCGAAGTGAATTAAAATTTCCCGGCCGCTTGTGGATTCAATACCAATCGCATGTTTGGTTGGGAACACGTTGACGATTTTTCCATCAACAGGAGAAACGACTGTTCCTTCTGTCGGTAAAATCGCAAAACCGTCACCCATCATTTTTTGTGAAAACACTTGGTCTGGCACTTCAGAAAGCGGAAGTACTTCACCTGTTAACGGCGCGGCAATCGCTTCCGTTCCTGCTGCTGCTTGAGAAGTTGATGGTTTCGGCTCCTCTGTGACACGTGATGGAGCTCGTCCTTCCATGATGTCTTTAATTTGTCCTTTTAAAATATCTGACTTCGGACCAAAAATAGCTTGCACGTTGTTTCCAACTTCAAGAACGCCGGCAGCTCCCAACGCTTTTAAGCGGTCTTTATCAACTTGTTTAATATCGTTGACGGAAACACGTAAACGAGTAATGCACGCATCTAAATGAGCGATATTTTCTTTTCCGCCAAGCGCCGATAATACTTCATATGGAAGATCGCCTGCATCAGCCGCTACAGTTGGTGCTTCCTCTGTTGCTTTTTCACGTCCAGGCGTTGCTAAATCCCATTTCCGGATCGCAAAGCGGAATCCGAAGTAGTAAATAACAGCAAACACTAATCCAACTGGAATGACAAGCCACCATGCTGTACGGTTTGGTAACACACCAAATAACAAGAAGTCAATAACCCCGCCGGAGAATGTCATACCGATTTTCACATTTAAAATGTGCATAATCATGAACGATAATCCGGCAAAAATTGTATGAATCGCAAATAACGCTGGTGCAACGAATAAGAATGAGAACTCAATTGGCTCTGTAATCCCTGTTAAGAAAGACGTTAATGCTGCTGAACCCATAATACCAGCAACAACTTTTTTGTTTTCCGGACGCGCTTCGTGATAAATCGCAAGCGCCGCTGCTGGAAGACCGAACATCATGAATGGGAATTTACCCGTCATAAATGTTCCCGCTGTCAATGGAACACCGTCTTTTAATTGCTCGAAAAAGATTTTTTGGTCACCATGAACAACTTGACCAGCTTTGTTGACATACTCTCCAAATTCGAACCAGAACGGTGCATAGAAAATATGATGCAAACCAAATGGAATTAACGCACGTTCAATGACACCGAAAATAAACGCCGCTAATGTTTTGTTTGCGTCAATCATGTTATGTGAAAATGCGTTTAATCCATGTTGGACAGGTGGCCATACCCATGTCATGACAATTCCCAGAACAAGGGCAGACACTGCTGTGATAATTGGGACAAAACGTTTCCCAGCAAAGAATCCTAAGTATTGCGGAAGTTCGATATTGAAATACTTATTATACATATAAGCTGCTAAAATACCAACGATAATACCGCCGAATACCCCAGTTTGTAATGTCGGAATCCCTAAAACATTAGCAAATGCTGGGTCTTTACCAATCATGTCCGGAGTGACACCTAAAATGACACTCATAGTAATGTTCATGACTAAATAACCGATAATTGCGGCAAGACCAGCAACACCGTCGCCGCCTGCTAAACCAATCGCTACCCCGACGGCAAAAAGTAAAGAAAGATTAGAGAATACTACACTTCCAGACTGCTCCATTACTTTTGCAACGAGAACAATCCAGTCTGCTTTTAACGCAGGAATTTTGTCGGTTAACGCCGGGTTCTGTAAAGCGTTACCAAACGCGAGCAAAATTCCCGCTGCCGGTAAAATCGCAACAGGCAACATAAGCGCTTTACCGACCTTTTGCAATGTACCAAACATCTTTTTCATCATAACTAACCTCCTTCTCTGTATAAGTTTTGCCACAAACGTCTTGTTCATGTACGGTGGACAAATAATTTCTTGATCGGTCAGACGTCCGACAAATGTAAACATTTGCAAAAAAACAAATGAAGCAACGATTACGCAACCAGAAATAAGGAAAAACAAAAGGCATAAGCAAAGAAGAACAAAATAGAACGCTTACAACGGAAAAGAAACTAACCTTTCCCCTTGCTTGTCCCATCTTGTCTCCTTTACTCATGCCTGATCGAATCAGTAACACGTAAAGATAGACAACATTATTCGTTTTTTTCCTTTTCTGCAAGCCTTTGCAAATGCATTGTCAAATAGACGGCTTCTGCATCGTCCACCGGCAACTGTAACGTTTGTTGCATCACTTTAATCAACTTCCATGCAAGATTATAGCATAGTGGATATGCTTCTTTCAAGATTTTCGACAATTTTTTTGGTTCTTCGACTCTTTCCCCTTTTTTAATGCGCTCAATCGCATAACGCAAATGACGAATAAACCGCAAATAATGGATACTTTCCCGATCAATGACGATGCCGAGCTGCTCTTCTACAATCTCGATTAGCTTTGCAATCAATTGAGAATGTTGGTTCACCTCAGAAAGGCTTTGTTTTGAAATGCCGCTATGAATGTGCAACGCGATAAATCCTGCCTCTCCTTCCGGCAACTTTACCCCTAGCTTTCGATTAATCATGCCGACTACTTCTTGTGCAATCTCATATTCAAGAGGGTAGAGGCTTTTCGTTTCCACTAAAAACGGATTTTTTAAATCGAGCCCTTGCTCAATCCGCTTCAGCGTAAACGAAATATGATCCGTAAGAGCGACGTGGATATGCTCATTCAATGGTACATGGACGCGGCTTTTAATATGTTGCATTACTTCATTCATGACCCCGATAAATTCCTCATCGAGCTCCGGAAGCAATTTTTTATATTGTTCTTGCTCCCGCTCATTTTTTAAAATAAACCATTTTTCGACCGCGCTTTGCTCAATATAGTCTCCTTTTTTCTTTCCGAACCCAATCCCTTTTCCAAGCAGCACCACTTCATCATATTCCGGATGCGAAGCGATAAGAACGTTATTATTTAACACTTTTTCCACCCGAAAGGACTTCCCCACAAAGCCCATCTCCTTTAAATTAAACGTTTACAATACTATCATCTTACGCAACGAAACAGAAATCGTCAACGTCAAAAAATTGACGTTTTATGAAAAGATGTCATTTAAATGACAAAGAGCGAAAAAATTGTTTTCACTTCTATCGTCCGCTATAATATAGAACACGTCACAGGCGCGACGAAACCAATTGAAAGGCGGGAGTACCATTGATTAAGTTAATTGTTAGCGACTTAGATGGAACATTGCTCGGATTTGATAAAAAAATTAAGGAAGAAGATAAGCGCGCCATTCAATTAGCCATTGAGAATGGAATTGATTTCGCCGTTGCATCCGGACGGATGGATATTGAAATTTTAGAAGTGTTAAAAGAAATCGAACAAAAAGCACATCGCGTCAGTCAAAACGGTGCTTATATTTATACGAAAACAGACGTTTCTCTCCATTCCGCAGCATTCGAACCGGACATTGCGCGCCAAATTTATAAAGAAGCAAAACAATTAGAAGCCATTGTCCTCGTTTGTAACGAAAATACAAATTTTATTGAAGAAATGAATGAACATGTGAGTGAATTGCAAAAGCGGTTATTTTACGGACTATGTGAAGTTCCAAATATGAGTGGGACCATCGGTGCTGACATCCTTCCTTCCAAAATTACCGTCTTAGCAGAAAATGAAGTCATTACATCGTTTCAGCAACAAATAATGGAACGATTTGGCGATGTAGTCGATACGTTTATTTCAGAACCGCGCTGTCTTGATATCATGCCGAAAAACATCAGCAAAGGAAACGCACTTCGTTCGCTAATGAATCACTTAGATGTTCAGCCTGAAGAAACGGCTTGCTTTGGCGATGCGTTTAACGATATACCGATGTTCCGCCTTACCCCTTACAGCTTTGTGATGTCTCACGCTCATCCGGACGTAAAAAAAGAGGCGCGATATATTGTTGACTCTGTGAGTGAAGCAGTACAAATCATTCTTACCGAAATCAATCAGCCAAACCTCACGCAAAAATAAGACTCCAAACGAAAAAGGAGTCTTTTTTCATCTCTATGCATACATTGTTGAAAAAGGAGGGGATATGATCATGAAAAAGTTACAACCGCAAAAATTACATGTGCAGCGAATGGAACAAACCGATGCTATCACTCCTACAACGGGTAGAAAATATACGCTTACTCATTCCGATATGACAGGAAATCTATATTTACATATCGGGCGAACGTTTTTCGTTCAACATATCGGACCGGCACGTGATGAAGTACTAGCTGAATGGAAGCAGGTAAAACAGACGCTTATTTTGTTCGTCTATGTGTACATTGGAAATCAAAGTATGGGAAAAGACATAAACCAATGGCGAAAAAGTATTTTTGATAAAGAATTACCGCTTGCACTTGAGGCCATTCGCTATGGCGACCATCCTTTGTTTCAAGCATATCCTTCCTTAGACTTTAGCCCGATTCTTGTTCATTTTACATCCGAATATCCTGACTTGAACACAACCGAATATTACGGTTCTCCATATATGTACAAATGAGACATCCTCCCTATCCTTCTCTCTCCCAGCTGCCTGTTACACTAACGTGAAAACCCGTTCCTATCACAAAGTAATGATATTTTCCGTTCTGTCAATCCATACTAATCAAAGGACTATCCAGAATGGAGGACAAGAAAAATGCCATACATCACTATAGATGACGTCATTCAGCTTTATTATGAAGAAGAAGGGAACGGTAAACCACTTCTATTCATTCATCCTCCGGGAATGGGAAGCATGGTTTTTGCCAATCAACGAGCGTTATCAAGCGATTTTCGTGTGATTACGTATGATATGCGCGGAAATGGAAAAAGCAGTCCCTCCAACTGCCCTATTTCTATTCCTTTGCTTGCGGAAGATATAAAGCGATTGTTTGATACACTTGAACTTGAACGAGCAGTTGTTTGCAGTTATTCAAACGGAGGCTCCACCGCCTTAGAATTTGCCTTGCGCTACCCTCATCATGTCGAACAGCTTATCTTAATCGGTGGATTTTCCGAAGTATCGACAATATGGTTACATGCAGAATTTTTATTAGGCATTTACATTGTAAAAGGCCGTGCCGTCTCTTTCCTTGCGAAAGTATTAGGGCAGTCGCACGGAAAAAACACTGCCGAGAAAAAAGCGATTGCACAATATGTCAAGTTAGCGAACAAAAATGATCTGCTCGCTATGTATAAAGAGGGGCTCACATATTGCTGTACAAACCGTTTATCGCAATTAACAATGCCGCTTCTTCTTATATACGGCGCCTGTGATTACTATATGCACCCTTACGAAGCGTTATTTACGACCTATGCTCCTCACGCCAAAGTTGTCTATATTGAAAAAGCACGACATCAAATTCCAACGAAACACTTTTGCGAATTAAATGCGATTATAAAGACATACTGTTTAACATAGCCACCATTATCCATAATAAGGAGGGAAAAAGAGTGGCAAAGAAAGGACGCCAACATAAAGTCAGTCAAAAACAGCTAATCCAGCCGTTTCAAAAACGGAAGCAGAAATGGCAAAAGATAGCGTTGACACAGCAAAACAAGCGAAGACAAACCGTTCATAATAATATAAAAGCGAGGCCGGCGTTATCGGCCGGCCTCGTGTCATTGGTCAAGCCGCTTGCTGGGCCGTCGCATTTTCCTTAAAAATCGCTTTCATTAGCGGAGGAGTGACAATCGTCGTGACAAGTACAACGACAACAAGAATCGCAAATAAATCTGCCGTTAATAACTTAGTCTCTAAGCCAATCCCGGCAATAATTAAGGCGACCTCTCCGCGGGAAACCATCCCTGCACCGACAGCCAGTGAACTTCTCCATGCAAACCCAGCCAGTTTCGCCCCCAACGCGGCACCGATTAATTTCGTTAAAATAGCAAGGATGCTTAAGCTAATCATGAGCCAAAGATGCTGACCCACTCCAGAAAACTCAACCGCTACCCCGATGGACGTAAAAAAGACTGGAACAAAAATAGAGTAACCAATTGTTTCTACTTTTTCAAAAACTTCATGCTTGAAACTAGTAAAACTGATTCCCAATCCAGCGATGTAGGCTCCAATAATCGCAGCCACTCCTGTTGCTTCCGCAAAATACGCAAACGCAAAGCAAATAATGAGCGCTGCCGAAATGACCGTCTCCGTCACCCGTAACGGGGCAAACAGACGCAAGACGATCGGAATCGCTTTCCATGCTAATAAAATCGCAATTACAAAGAAGATAACTTTCTTGATAATAACGGCACCAAGGTTAACATCCCCTCCCGTCATACTCATTAAAAACGCCAAGGCAATAATGACAAGAATATCATCAATCACAGCCGCTCCTAAAATCGCAGAACCTTCTTTCGATTTCAGCTGCCCCATTTCTTTTAGCGCTTGTACAGAAATGCTGACGCTTGTGGCCGACAGTAAAAGCCCGAGAAACACCGCTTGTGCCGTCGATAATCCTATAACAAGTCCCGCTATATATCCTAGTGATAAAGGAACGACAATACCTAACACCCCAACAAATGTGGAGGCTTTTCCTGTTTTTTTAAACTGATCCATATCCGTTTCCAAGCCAGCGATAAACATTAATAAAATCACGCCAATTTGGCTAATTTCCTTCAGAATCTCTGTGTTATCGACCACTCCTAATACGGTAGGACCAAGAACGATTCCGATCAGCAATTTTCCGAGTACAGACGGCTGTCCGAGACGAACACTAATATCCCCCGCAAGTTTTGACGCAAATAAAATCGCTGCTAGCTGTAAAATTAACATTGCTCACTCTCCTTTTTTCTTCTTTGCATCGTTAATGATTACGTTTAGCGTGCGCAAAAGGGTTCATTTTTAACATAAGAAAAGCGCAATCTCCCCATTCCCATCTAAGAACGTCCCATGTTCTGGGGTATTGCCATTTCCCGCTCCCACGATGAGCAAATGTTCTTTGTCTGCCAGAAGCGCCTGTCTTTGATGTGATGGTTATTTTGCCCCCGATCTGCTTAACACATCACGTTATCACGTCATACTTTACGCAAGTTTTACATGGAGGTTTATCCAAGCAAGTAAACTGGCTGGAAGCTGAAGCTAGACAGTATTTGAAAAATTATATTTTCCTAGCCCGAAAAATAAACGGCTAAACCACTTATGATAGGTTTAGCCGTTTTCTAATAGATTACAAGTAATTTTCATTTTTGTTTTTGTTGCTTGAAGCGTTGTCTCACGGTCGATATGTTCGTTTAATACAACAACTGTTAAATCGTAAACGACCCTTGCCAGCTGCTCCACTGCCTGTTTTAAATACTGCTCCTCGTAAGCGACTCCATCCTTTACCAACAGTGTAAGCAACTCTTCTGTTCGCTTTTGAATCTCGTCCATATCACCTGCATAACTGTTCATTTCCTCATTCCCCCGTCCCGTATTCTTTTTTTATACTCATACGCGACAGGTTGGATAAATAGAACCATTCGGAGTAAAAAGGGTTATTTCCATTTTGCTATCAATGATTGTAAATCGTTAAGCACGCTCGGCAGCTGTTCAAGCGGAACAGGCTGGCTAAAGTAATAGCCTTGCATCTCATCGCATCCTTTTTCCAGTAAAAAACGAACTTGTTCTTCTGTCTCTACTCCTTCAGCTGTGACCTCTAAATTCAATCGATGTGCCAGCGAAATGATCGCTTCCACAATCTCCGCTCCTTTATGATTTTCGTCTAAATCCCGAATAAAGGAACGATCAATTTTGACAGCATCAATCGGAAAGCGATTTAAATAATTAAGCGACGAATAACTAACGCCAAAATCATCAATGGCAATCGTAATCCCTTTCTGTTTTAGTTTTTGTAAAATCCGAATAACTTCGTACGGCTCTTTCATCACCGTTGTTTCAGTAATTTCGAAGACAAACGATGAAGGGGATACGTTCGCTTCCGCAAAAATGTCACTAACCATCGTTTCCAAATGTTCATCCATAAATTGCCTTGCCGATAAATTCACCGCCATTTTCAGTGAGGTGAAGCCCATTTTTTGTAATCCTCTTAAATCGTGACACGCCTGTTGCAATACCCATGTTCCGATTTTGTCAATTACATTCGTTTCCTCCGCAATCGGAATAAACTCTGCCGGACTAATCATCCCTAATTGCGGATGTTTCCACCTTATCAAAGCTTCTACATTAACGGTTCCTAATCGTATATTCACCTTTGGTTGGTAATAAAGAGAGAACTCATGGTTCTCTAATGCCACTTGTAAATCATTTTCCAGTCGGATTTTTTTAGCAAAGATATCATGAAGCTTTGATTGATATTCAACAACGTGACTGACTCCATTCATTTTTGCGTAGTAAACCGCTTTATCCGCATTGCTGAGCAACGTCTCCACCGAGAGGTTCGCATCGCATGCATGACTAACCCCAATATTCACTGTAATATTTAGCTTTTCCCCGGCAATAAAATAAGGTTCATGCAACAAACGATCGAGCTCACGAAGCAGCGTATCGACTTCCTTTTGCTGCTCATACACGGATACAACTGCAAATTCATCATCGCCAATTCTCGCTAAAAACACGTGTTGCGATTCCATCTTTTTTAGCCGCTGTGCTACTTCTTTTAAAAGCTCATCTCCGTTGGAGTGTCCAAGAAAATCATTAATAAATTTAAAGCGGTTAATATCGATTAATAAAACCGCAACCCCTGTATGATGAAGCATAAACTCATTCAACTTTTCTTTCAAATAATTGCGATTGGCAAGCCCTGTAAGCGAATCATACTGTGCCATAAATTCGATTTCTTTCTCTTTATTTTTTTGTTCGGAAAGATCACGCATAATAAGAAATTGAGCATTTTGACCATAATAATGAATGGACGTTTCTTTTACCTGTACTTCTTTTTTCTCTCCATTCAATGATGTAAGTATCCATTCTTCCGACTCTTTGTCTCCTTTTTCAAGAAAATCGCTCAACTTCCTCCCTTGTACGTGATGCAGACAAGCGGCTTTCATCATTTCCAAGCCAGACGGATTCATATAACGAATCGCTCCGTCTATTTGAATAATAACTGGGTCTGGCAAAAATTCAATGACTTTTCGATATAATTCTTCACTGTGTCTTAACTGTTCCTGCACTTGAATTAAGTCAGTTAAATCCCTAAGCATCGACAGGCCTGCTACGATTTTTCCGTCTTTATTGAAAACTGGCGTAATATTCGCTGATACGTATGCTCTCGTGCCGTCTTTACGCATCAGTGATAATCGAATCGATGTCAAACTCTCTCCCCGACCAAGCTTCATTAAACTTCGTTGCAATCTTGTACGGTACTCCGGCAAAAACGCCAATATGTCTTTCGAAAGCATTTCCTCTTCATGCCAACCTAACAGCCGTTCTACTTCTCGATTCACAAGCAAAATTCGTCCCGCTAAATCAAAGACAATTAGCGCATCATGGGAGTGAGCGAGAAAGGAATGAAATAACTGATGAATTTCTTCCAATTGCTCTTCCTGTTCGATTTTTTCCGTAATATCCCTCGTAAAACAAATCAGGTAAGGAATCGTTCCATCTTCTTTTACAATCGGTACAATGGTCGACTCGGCAATTCGGAGTGAGTCTTTGACATTCATTTGATCCCGATAGGTCACAATCGCCTTCGTCTCAACGGCTTTTCGATATTGTCTATTTAAATGAGCGGCGATCTCTCTTGGATAAATCTCTTCAATGCACTTTCCCATATCTTCCTCAACAAGGCTAGCTAAATGAAGAGCATCGGAGCTTACACGAACATAACGAAACCGCGGCCCCTCTTCTACTTTCATTAAAAAAACAACATCAAACAGCTGGTTCATAATCGTGAACAACAACTGTTCATCGAAGACCAGCTCTTTTATTAATTCACTTTGTCTCATTTTTATTCATTCCTTTATGCAACAAAATACTAGTTGTTAATCCCCTTACTTATTTTTTCGGCAAAAAAACAATATTTTTAATATGTTTTGTTTGCATAAATTCTGTTAAAATCCTCTGATTGTTCGCCGTACCAATATCAACAAATACTGTCATCAGAAAAAGAAGGTATCCATTCCTGTAAAACACATCGTTAAAATAGTTGACAAATAGGAAGGATAACTTTATGATGATATCGCTTGCTATAATTACAAAATATTAGTTAGTTACTTTTCTAAACTGATAAAAGGAAATGGGGGAAGAAATATGGCAACTTCAATGGAAACTGCAAAAGACTTTTTTACAGTCGTAGACGAACGCCAATCCATACGCAAATATGATCCGACTGTAACGATTAGTAAAGAGGAGTTAAGCGATATCATCAAAACGGCATGCAAAGCTCCATCCGCGTGGAACTTACAACATTGGCATTTTGTTGTCATTCATGGAAAGGAAGCCCAACAGCGCTTACTTCCTATCGCTTATAACCAGCAGCAAATCGTTGATTCTTCTGCTGTTATTGCTGTATTAGGGGATTTAGAAGCAAATGAAAATACAGATGCTGTCTACGATCCATTAGTAAACGAAGGGCATATGACAAAAGAAGTTAAGGAAATACTCGCTGGACAAATTAAATCCGCATATGAAAACAAGCAGTATGCACGCGATGCTGCGTTTAGCAACGCTTCTCTTGCTGCAATGCAACTCATGCTTGCTGCTACTGCAAAAGGATGGGCAACATGCGCAATCGGCGGCTTTAACGCAGAACAATTTATGAGCGAATTCAATATTTCCAAACGCTATGTTCCTGTTATGTTAATTACGGTTGGAAAAAGCATTGCGCCTGCACATCGTTCCACACGGCTTCCGCTTGAAACGATTACGACATGGATCGAAAAATAAACGTAAAAAAGGGATAGCCTAAAAGGCATCCCTTTTTTAGAGAAAGTATAAAGTTTTAAGGGAAAACTGCCCAGTGCGGCTGAACAAGCCATCTCTCTATTGTGCAGCAGTTACTGTTTATATTTCGGCAGCGATAAATGAACATTTGTCCCATTTCCGACTTCACTGTCGATTTCTAATGTTCCTTTATGCTCCTGCATAATTTTCGTGCTTGTTGTTAATCCAAGCCCCATCCCTTTTTCCTTTAATGTAAAAAAAGGTTCACCAATTTTTTCTAAACGCTCTTTTCCGATTCCAATTCCTGTATCAGAAATCGTTATTTTGATGTTTTCTCCCTCTTCCCGTACATATAAGCGAATCGTTCCGCCTTTTGGCATTGCCTCAATTGAGTTTTTTATAATATTGATAAACACTTGAATAAGCTGATTTTTATCTCCGTAAATACACGCATGAGGTGCTGCATTTTCGACAGAGATATCTACATTATTTAAAGTCGCTTCATGGCTAATTAAATTCACGACATAGTGAATGACATCGTTCAACAAAAGCGGCCGGTAATCATTACTTTGTGGTTTCGCTAACACTAATAACTCGCTGACAATTTGATTAATTCGCTCCAATTCGTTTAACATAATATCAATATACAGATCTTTTATTTCTTTTGTTTCCTTCATCATTTGCATAAACCCTTTAATAGAAGTAAGTGGATTGCGTATCTCATGAGCAATTCCTGCCGCAAGTTCCCCTAACACCGATAACTTTTCTTTTTTCAGCAATAACGTTTCCGCTAACTTTTGTTGTGTAATATCGCGTCCAATTATGAGCAGCCCTTTTCGCTCGCCATTTTCATAAAAAAGTGGTACTTTAATCACATCAAACGTCTTCGTTTCGCCATTTGGCGTCGGAAATGACTCTTCGCTCCGAGTTAGTGTCCCACTTTTCCAAGCCTCTTCATCAGACTGAATACAATGTTCAAATGTTTCCTTAAAAAACGGAACAATTTCGCCGAGTTCTCGATCCGTTTTTCCTCGATAATCAACATGTTCCAGATGATAAAGTTTTCTCCCAAAATCGTTGACGCGAAGCCAACATCCCTTACTATCCTTAAAACAAACGAAATCCGGCATTGAATTAATTAATGTTGATAGCTGCTGTTCATCTTCCGTTGTTTTCCGCAGTTGTTCGCTTTTGTTTAACATTTGATAGAGAAAAATTCCTGAGAGAATAATAAATATACCGGCTTTTCCTATACCGATCATAAGCAGCATATAGCGGCCAACGTGCAGAAAATGAATCACTATATCTGTGAACAAAACCCAGCATATACTAAATAGTAAGTAAAAAAACACCGCTTTTCGTTTTGTCAACACCTCATCATCGAACTCCTAACATACAAAAATCATCCTATTATAAAAGCGGCGAAGCTCCAAGAGCCCCACCGCCCCCTATCTTCTCTACCGCGGTACAACAACATGATTTACATTTCGCGAACCCAATACAAGAGTTTATTGACGAATGGTTCAACATGTTCTTTTGTCAACACTTTAGTTAACGACGAAAATAGTCTTTCCTTCAACGTATCTGTTTCCTCTTCGTAGCATATAAGAAACGACCATTCGAGGTCAGGAATGGCAATAACAATATATTCTTCTTTTTTGTTTTCATAAATATATACATTCGTTGTTGTCCGTTCATCAACAACGTTTGCTTTCCGGATTTTCATGCTGCCACCTCTTCTTATATAACAAAAAAACAGCGTTATTTTTTTATACTATTCTATCAAATTCTTACTAAATATTCAAATTAAAGTCGTTTCTCCACATAGAACGTGTTGCAAAACGCATAGTGAATGCATAAATGTACACAAAAAATCCACCCGTCTTGGAAATCATATACAGTGACCTAAAAAACACATTTCCAAGGGGTGGACACTATCATGATTTCCAATTTTGTTATCGAACATGCAATGAATAGCGAAATGGATCCTCTTTTACGAGCTTTATTTCAATACATCGACCAACTTTCTTTACCAGAAACACCTTATGTGACAGGACGACCACCGATTCCGAAAAAATCATTGTTAAAATGTTTCTTTTTAAAAACCTATTTTTCCATTGATTCTTTACGTCAGTTAGTTGACACACTGAATCGCTTTGGCTACTTCCGGCGTATTTGTGGACTTAAAGAGGTTCCACATCTTTCTACGTTTTCACGTGCAGGTAAGTGGTTTCGAGAACAAGGATTTTCCGCTTTTAATGCTCAACTTCTCAAAGATTTAGGCGTTCGATATCCAAAAATCGTCATGATCGACAGTACAGCGCTCCGAAGCAGTCTTTATGATTCTCAAGCGAGATGGGGAATCTCCACTCGGTATAACTGGTTTAAAGGTTATAAATTACATCTTTGTACAACGGCAGAGGGAGTCATTTTATCCCATGTCTTCACGACTGCGAATCGAAATGATGCAGCCGTTGCGCTTGAATTATTTCCATCTTTAAAGGAATGGGAGATTGAGTTTGCCCTTGGAGATGCTGCCTATGACAGTGAAAAAGTCCGTCAAATGGCGGAACAAACAGGGATCTTTTTCGTTTCACCGATTAATCCTCGAAATGGTGATGAACGAAAAGATGCCTACGGCCGGGTGATTCCTTCGTTTTTGAAAACAGAATTCGGAAAGTGGTTGTTTCGTTTCCGTAACTCGATTGAGCAGACATTCAATCAATTAAAGAATGATGGACTAGAACAGCCACGTTGGTATGGGTTTAATCGCTATTTACTGCATGTACAATTATGCATTCTTATGCACAATTTTGAGTTTTTACTCTAGTTTTGCAACACCATCCACATAGTATAGAGAATTTTCAAAATATCATATTGACGTTTTGTGACAAAAATGTGACAATAGAAAAAAGCAAAAAGGACGTGAGAGAAATGAAAATTACGAATTTCTTTAAAAACGCACTTCTCTCTTACATGACTGTGCTTGTCGTCCTTGCGTTACTTCCAGCATTTATCATAACAAATGATATTAGTCTCGTTGATGCTTTGATTGAAGCCATTAATCGTCCTCCTTCTCAGTAAAACATAGAAGGCTGCCCTTTTCATGTTGGGCAGCCCTTTCTTTTATTCTATATAAATCATTTTTCGTGTCATTCCGCCGTCGATAACAAGATTGGTTCCTGTAATAAAATCGTTGTTATCATCGCATAAATACAGGCAAGCACGCGCGATATCGTCCGGTTTACCAACACGGCGCGCCGGATGCTGCTCATGATCAATCGCTCTTAACTGATCATAATCTCCCGTCTCAATCCAACCGGGGCTAATCGCATTGACACGAATGCGATCATCAGCAAATGATACTGCTAGTGCATGCGTTAACGATAAAATTCCTCCTTTAGAGGCGGCATACGCTTCTGAATGCGGCTCAGACATCAATGCCCTCGTCGAAGCGATATTCACAATCGCTCCGCCTGTTTCATTTTTTCGTATATATCGCGCTGCTTCGCGCGAACAGAAAAATACGCTGCGCAAATTCGTATTTAACACATCATCCCACTCTTCAACGGTCAGCTCATACGGTGATTTCCAGCGTGAAACCCCTGCATTGTTAATGAGATAATGCAAAAACCCATACGTTTCAAAGGTCATTTTCATTAGCCGTTCAATATCATGTACTTGACGAACATCCGCCTTGATAAACCGAGCTTCCAAACCTTTTTCGCGAATCGATGCAGCAAGCTGCTCCCCTTTCTCTTCGGCAATATCAGCAATGACGACATTCGCCCCTTTTTCAGCAAACATCGTCGCAATCGTTTTGCCAATCCCATTAGCTCCGCCAGTGACGACGACAACTTTTCGCGCAACACTCATATTGTCACCACCCTTTTTCGTAATAAAAACTTACCGAATCGCTTTCAACCGCCATGCATCTAACGGTGTAATGCGCATCTTTTCCGCCTGCACAAAAAATTCAACATCTTGACTGGATGGACATGGATAATGGCAATCCGTAAACACGCTTTCTCCATCGATGTCAAAAATCTCTAGCGAAGAATGATCGATCAACATATGTAGAGTTACCACGTCATTTCTTTATTTTCGCCGCCACTTGGCAAATTCCTGTTAACTCTTATCCAAAATTTGTTAAATCAATAGAAAGCGTTTCTTTCGACCTCCAAACAAAATCACGGTCTCTTCATCATTTTCTTCTGATGCTCGTACTTTAGCCGAAACATTTTCTGCTTCTCTACCTACGGCGAATTGAGCGAGATTTTCTGAACTCATTCCTTTCACGTTCGCAAGAAGATTAGGGCTGGTTTCCGTCAACGTTTCGTTCACTAGATACATGTACTGTTCACGAAGTTGCTTCAGCTCAGCTATCAGCTTCACAAGAAACATTTCGTCTTGAAAAATCGTAAGTCACTTGGAAGCGTCATCGCTCCTGACTAGCCGTTCGCTTGTGACGGCATTTTCGTTTTCCACATATCCATTCCAACTATAAAAGAAGACATCCATTTTCATCTTGAAACGTTTTGTGGTACGTAAAAATGAAGTCCCTAGTCTAAAGGACTATGATGAAGCGACGTAAACGTATCGGTTTCGTAATCCATCTTACCAACAAAATAACGGTTTTTCCAACCATCTTGATCGATGACAACACAAGCACGTGGTATTGACCAAGCAGGAATAAGTCTGGATATTACTATAAATTTCTAACTTTCCATTCCTGCAATTATTGGAACGATAGAAAAGCCCCTTTCTGTTTCCATCTTTTCCTATATCAAACGTCAACATTTTTTCCTCATTTAAAAAGATAAAAGATCGCAACAATGATTGCGATCTTTTATCACCTTTTATCGGTACGGAGTATATGGTGATGAAGAAAAAGAGCCGTATGGTGAGACAGGTGTACCGTAATAAGGTGTACCGTAATAAGGTGTACCGTAATAAGGTGTATAGCCATATGGAGCTGGTGTTGTTGTGAAAGTAGGTGCTCCCGTCATCGGTATCATCGTGCCTCCTGCAGAAAATGGCGTGCTTGGCATCGATAATGCCATATCCGGACTATCGACATCAGCAACACCAGTAGTCCATGGCACACCACACCATATCGATGGTGGGCAGCCACATGTCTGTGGTAATGAATAAGAAACAGGAGCTACAGGCATAGCCGGTACATTAGGCATAGCCGGTACATTAGGCATAGCCGGTACATTAGGCATAGCCGGTGCATTGTTTTCATTCCGTATCAACTCATCATCAAACGTTTCATCTACATCATATTCCCCATCATAGGAATAATCGTTATACATATATGGATCCCAATGATTCATATTCCTCTCCCCTTCTTTATTATTAATCAAGCATGGTCTATGACACATACCCACCATATTGTATGATGAAACAAGCAAAGGGTGTTTGCCCGTATAAAAAATGGGTGTTTATCCTAACAAAAGCAATAGTCAAACCATTCCGAGTGCGCTACAATATAAACGAATAAATGTTCATCGTTGAGGTGAGCAATATGGACGAGACAACAGCAACAAAACTACTCGATGAACTCCGCGACGGAAAAATTTCTGAACTATTGGTAAAAAAAGAAGACTTCCTTGTGTTCCGGGCTGCCCTTGTCAAACGCAGCGACTTCAAACATTTCCGCGGCATTGCCCAACGCGGCGGCGATATTCTTTATCACTATACAAAGCAACCTCGAAGCTAATAACTCGCTTAACCGATTCCACAATGGAATCGGTTATTTCATATTGACTGAGCACTTCCGAAAAAATTTCCAGAAAGCCTATAAAACTAGTTATATCAACGGAAAACAAAGATTTCCAACATTTAGCTAATGATAGGATCAAAAATCCTTGTTAGTCTAGTAACGAACGACGAACAAGGAGGGAATTTTATGAAAAAGCTCAAAAAACTTGCCCTTACCTCAGCTTGTTTTGCAGCATTTTTCTTTGCAAAAGAGGCCAGCGCATCGACAATCCATGAAGTCAAACGCGGGGAATCGCTTTGGACCATCTCCAAACATTATGGAGTGTCTGTAATAGAATTGAAGAAACAAAACAAAAAACGGGATAGTTTTATATTCCCTGGTGAAAAACTAGTCATCCCCTCTACTATTTCTCCAAGCGAGAAAGATTTATTAGCTCGGCTCGTGCATGCTGAAGCAAAAGGAGAACCGTTTGCGGGGAAAGTAGCTGTCGCAACAGTAGTATTAAATCGGGTTGATCACCCTGATTTTCCAGATACAATTCGCGAAGTTATTTATGAGCGCTCTGGCGGCCACTATGCCTTTACTCCGGTTCAAAATGGTGCCATTAATGAACCGGCAGATCGTGAATCATATCGTGCCGTTGAAGAAGCACTTGCTTTTCGCGGTTTAGGAAATGGTTCATTGTTTTTCTACAATCCAAAAACGGCGAAAAGCAATTGGCTGCGCTCTAAGCCAGTAACTGTTGTCATCGGCAATCATGTATTCGCTAAATAAATGCATATGTAATGAACGAAAGGGCGCTTTCATTCGCCCTTTTATTTTTTCAAAAAAATTAGGAACAAAAGGTCTTTACTTAAACAAGAAAATAAGGCAAACTATAACAAATACGATAAAAAGGAGAATGTAAATGAAAAAAGCAGAAGTCGGTAATATTATTGAGTTTAAAAACGGATTACGCGGCATTGTCGAAAAAGTGAATGAAAACTCTGTCATCGTTGATTTAACGTACATGGAAAACTATAAGGAGTTGGATTTACAGGAACGAACCGTCGTCAACCATAAAAATTATAAAATTATTAAATAATAGAAATAAAAAGGAGGCTGTTCCTTCAGATGGGACAGCCTCCTTTTTACGAAATATGAGAAATGTGATCGGATTCATATATATAAATCCCTTTTTGACAAGACGTAGCAGCGTAAAACATCGCTAAAGCGACCTTTTTCGCTTCAACCGGCTTATATTTCCGCCATTTTCCAATAAACAAAAATGGAAGGAGAGAAAGAAGCCATTCTGCTAGTTTTTCCGCCAGACGAAACTCTTGGCGTTTCCCAAGAAGCAACGAAGGACGAAAGATGTGTAATGACTTAATAGTCAACTGTTTTAATGCTTCTTCTGTTTCTCCTTTTACACGGTTATAAAAAAACGGAGAGCGCGGGTTAGCCCCAAGCGAAGAAACCATTAAAAAGCTTTTGACGTCACATTTTTCTGCTAGTGCCGCAGCACGCATTGTATATTCATAATCCACTTTAATAAATTGCTGCTTCGTTTTGGCTTTCTTCATCGTCGTGCCAAGACAACTAAATACATCATCAACGTGAAAATAGTGTTCGTACGATTCTAACTCATTAAAATCGACCACGACTTGCTGAAGCTTTCGGTGCTTTATCGGCAATTCCCGGCGCACGAAAATGGTGACATATCTGTATATGTCGGATTCAAGCAGCAATGTCAGCAGCTCGCTTCCGACAAGCCCACTTGCTCCAATTAACAGAGCCGTCCTTCCTTCCAAGACCAACCCCCCCAAATAAAAAAACAATTATATAAGTTTTGTAAAAAAACTCTTCGACCATATCAAACAAATCTCCCCAACAAGTGGGGAGACGTCGCTTAACGATTATCAACTTTTTCTGGATATAAATCATGATTCATTAAACGGTATTCCGCCATTTTTTCGTATTTCGTTCCTGGACGCCCCCAGTTGCAGTAAGGGTCGATCGAAATGCCGCCGCGCGGTGTAAATTTCCCCCATACTTCGATGTAACGAGGCTCCATAACTTTAATTAAATCGTTCATAATGATATTAACGCAATCTTCGTGGAAATCGCCGTGATTTCGAAAACTGAATAAATACAGTTTTAACGATTTGCTTTCGACGCATTTTTTATCAGGAATATAGCTAATATAAATCGTCGCGAAGTCCGGTTGTCCGGTTTTTGGCATCTGTTTGGAAAAACAGGTGGACTATATCATATTCTTATTCAACTGCGATATTGAATAAGAACCCTCGCGCTTCCATCATAACGATGTACTCTACTCTCTTCCTCCAACACTACTCTTACTCGCTTCATGTTGGAGTGATTTCGATAGTCTCTGCACCTTCCTCAAACGGAAATTTGAGGCTTGGCTCAGGGTTGGGGAAACTATTGGAAGAAACATTGGGTTATTACATACCTTGTAGTCCCATAGCTCCCTTTCCCTGAATTCACGAGGTTTAATCGACAGTGTCACCACTGAAGTGTGCCCTTATTGACACAAGCTTGTAAACTCCGGACAATTGAACTTCACGAAATAATCCCGATCAGGATGTTTGTTATCAAATACTTCTAAAACTTCTGGACTGTACTCAAATAAATATTTTGTTCCTTGATTGCCTAGTAACGTAATTCCTTGTAGTTCTTCGTCTTTTCTTCCTGCCATATTTCTTCTCCTTTCTGTTACTATAATTATTTAAACGCCGCGCTTATTGCCCCAAACTAACGCATGCAATTGCGGCAACACGCGCGCGTCATTCATTTCTTTCGTTTCCACCGTTTTTTCAATCAACCACTCTAGTTTGTCAAGCAGCTTTGTTCGTAATGTCGCGTTGTCACATTCCATCACTTCATCATTGCCAACTTGTAAATAAAATGAGATATACGGATAACGCTGATGTACCATTTTTGCATATTCAAAATCTCCATCATCAAAGACGACGACCTTTAAACTGACATGGTCAATGCAGCCGCTCTCCATTAACTTTTCTATGATTTCATCAAGAACAGCAAAATTGGTCGTCATCCCTGAGCTTGGAGGTTTGGGCGAAATCGTTAAATCGTCGATATGATGAAACCAATCTTGCCAACGGCTTCCTTGCGTTTCTAACGCGACGCGAATGCCGTTGTCCTTTAATAACAAAATCAACTCATCCAGCGCTTTAATTAATGCAGGATTGCCGCCGGAAATAGTCACGTGGCTAAAACGGTCGCCACCAAGTTCAAGGAGACGCTCCCAAATTTCTTCTGCTGTCATTTGTTTGATTTCGTCTTTCGCTGAGCCGTCCCATGTAAAGGCAGAGTCACACCAGCGGCATGAATAATCGCAGCCCGCCGTGCGAACAAACATCGTTTTTTGCCCAATGACCATCCCTTCTCCCTGAATCGTCGGACCGAAAATTTCAAGAACAGGGATTTTGCTTGCCATTATTGTTTCCCCGCTTTCGGGCGATACACAACATAACTAGTTGGTGACTCACGCACAAATACTTGTACACACGTTGGTCGATTTGGTAATGTATCAAGATGGGCTTGAACGATTTCAGCAATTTTTCTCGCTACCACTTCAGTAGTTGGAAAATCGTTCGCATTTACATTATTAAACATATCTTTATGATCATTCATTAACGTATGGTCGAATTTTCCATGAACAATTTTCTTTAATTGTTGAAAATTCACTAAGAAACCCGAATCATCCAATTCATTTCCAGCCACAGTAATATTTACAAAATACGTATGACCATGCATTTGTGCACATTTTCCTGCCGCCTCATGCGGAATAAAGTGCGCAGCCGCAATTTGCATATCCTTATTAAGTTCATATTGAAAATCGTGAGATACTTGTGGGTAAATTTGATGAATCATTATACATCCGCCCCTTCCTTTTCGGACAAATATTGCTCTAAGCCGCGTTTGCGCAATATACATGCTGGACATTCACCGCAGCCATCGGCAATAATGCCGTTATAGCACGTTAATGTTTTCGTTCTCACAAATTCAAACGCGCCTAGCTCATCAGCGAGCTTCCATGTTTCTGCCTTATTGAGCCACATTAACGGCGTATGAATGACAAATTGATAGTCCATCGCTAAATTTAATGTTACATTTAATGACTTAATAAAAATGTCACGGCAATCTGGGTATCCACTAAAATCCGTTTCACATACGCCTGTGACAAGATGACGCGCCCCTTTTTGTTTCGCGAGCACAGCCGCAAACGATAAAAACAACAAATTTCGCCCATCGACAAACGTCGACGGTAACTGTCCTTCTTTCTGCTCAATCGCTATATCGGTTCGCGTTAACGCGTTTGGTGCTAATTGATTTAATAGCGACATATCAAGAACCGTATGACGTACGCCAAGCTCTTTCGCAATCGAAGACGCGACTTCGATTTCGAGCTTATGGCGCTGATTATAGTTAAACGTCACCGCTTCCACTTCAGAAAAATGCTTTAATGCCCAAAATAAACATGTCGTACTATCTTGACCACCGCTGAACACAACAACGGCTTTTTCATTCTTCATCGCCATTCGCTCTCCTTTCTCGTTGCCTAAAGAAGAACGAGCATTCTAAAACAAAAACGCTATACCCCCTAAGGATATAGCCTTCCCTAGTTTTTTATAGAGGGTTGTTCTAGAACCTCTCCCGCACAATGATCATGTGCGGATTTCTTCTTTCAGTTTTTCCTTCAATACTATACCACATTCTTCTTACTGTTGAACAGTTTTTTTGAACCGTTTCGCAATCGATACATAAATATACAAAACAGGAATATACACGATGACGACATAAAAGCCTATTTTCGATGTCAACATGTTTAATTTCTCAATATTCTCTCGCTGAACGATGAACAGAGAAACGACAAATAATAAGCTTAAAATAATAGGTACAGACTTGCGCTGCTTAATAGAAAATATTCGCTTCGCGCCACGCGAAACAGCCCAGACCGCTAAACAAATAATCGGAAAAATCACAAGGACATAAATAGAAAGGACAATATACTCCATCCGTTCGATAAACGGAACTTCTGGAATTTTTGCCAATGTCAACGTCGGCCATATAATATGCTGTACTTGTTCTTCATTATAAAACACAAGCGAAATAAAAATGACGATTAAATAAATGAATGTGGTAAATGCATTCCCCCATTGTGCCCACTTATGGGACTGTTCGGGATGTTTGAGAAATGAATAATACATAAGTAGCATTTCAAACCCAAGATATTGAACCGTCATCGCTTTCGCCCCACGGAAAATATCGATCAATGAATGATCAAAGATTGGTAATAAATTGCGATAATGTGCATATTCAAGTGGAAAAAACAGCATTGGTAAAATGACCCAAAGTGGAATAACGACTCCCCAAAAACATAAACCGACGACAACCCGAAAGCCACTCAATACTGTATAATACGTGAGCAATAAAAAAATAAGGCTAAATTGCCATGCTCCTATAAGCGAAAACATCCATACTTGAATGATTTCAATATACGTGCGCAATACAGTAAGTGCGAGCAAAAAAAAGTATATCAATAACAAAACGCTAAGAAGATTCCCCAACCATTTTCCAAGGTATTGGGCATGAAGGGAAACAATGTCCTCCGCATTTGGAGCGGACTGAAAAATTTTATACACTATCCATATAAGCACATGGACAACACAACTAGCAACAATGACACTCATCCATGAGTCATGGCCTGCTTCTTTCATTACTGCTCGTTGAAAGCTAAGGACACCAACCCCTACCTGAGAACAGTGGATGATAAAAAAAACGAGAAACGGTGAAATCAAAAATCGCTCATTCCCTTGCTCGTTCATGAAAAATCTCCTCCTCGCTTCGTCCGCTTTTTAAGCATCTACTCTCCAATTCCCGTTTGAATAATGTCAACTTTCACATGCGGACGAATATCAATCTCCTTATATTCTCTGTAAAACTCTTCTTCGTTCCAGTTTCTCGTCTGGCTGCGAACAAAATCACCAATTCCGAGCGGGTCGACTTCCTTTTCTTTGAAATACTCCATTAAATTCTTTACACTCGTTTCGATATCTTTTTCCATTTTTTCCCGAACCATTTTCAATGTATTTTTTTGTGGCATATCCAACCACGATGGATAATCTTTCACCGCTGCTTGAATATGAATAGAAATCGTTAAAACAGGCCGTTCCCCTCTTTTCTTCCATTCGTAACGAGATCGGGCAAATAAATTTTGCAACAAAACACGGCTTTCTTCTTTTTTACGATAATCCGCTACCCGTAATTGATACATTCCGTTTTTCGTTTCGTTTAACAGCACTTTGACTAGAAACGAATCGCGTAAATTTACCTTCCCTACAAATCGTCCATCTTTGAATAAAGCAATCCCTTCTAGTTTTACGAAATCTCCCTTTTTCTCAAAGTACGGTAAGAAAGGGTCTCGTCCCTTGCCAAAATAGTTATACAAAAAAAGATGTAAGTTCATCTTTGGTAAGTTCATTGCACGAATGTTTTGTTCGACAAGGTTAGACAGATAGAGAGTATCGCTCAATGTTTTCTTTGCTGTAATCCGCAACAGTTCTTCCGCATCCCCTTTCGCCACTGCTAACTGCAAACGGCTCCCTATTTTATTATTGCGCGCTAAGCTATGAACAACTTCCGTAATCCCTCCTTTCGCAAATTCTTCGCCGAACAGCACAAGACGCAGCTGCCCTTCCTCAATTGGCAAAGCCGACTTAGACGAAAGTCGCGGAATTAAATCATATGTCGTAGAGGATGACGTCGTTAAAATATTAGGCTTTGTCATCGGCCCTTGCTTAAATGTTGGATAGATCGCTGTTCCGATATAGTTCCCGTTCTTAACGTCATAGCCCATCGCTTGGATAATTTGCACTTCGTCAACAACGCGATAATTTTTACACCCTGTAAGAGCGAGCATAATCAAAAGAATGAAAGCGATTCGTTTCATCAATTTGTCTCCCCTTACTCATCAATGTCTTTTTTCTGCTTGGCTTTTTTCGGATCATAGCGCCAAAATGTACGGGGACGTAAGTAACTCGGACGCCTCACTGTCCCGCTATACGATGAACGAACAAGACTATCTACAAAATCCTTCCGGCGCAATGGATAAAACGGCACTAAGTAAGGGCTGCCGAACGATTGTAACCTTCCTAAATGGATCAGAAGCAGACAAATAGCAAATACAATCCCAACACCGCCCCAAAATGCGGCAAAGAAAATAATCGGAAAGCGAATAAAGCGAATCGTATTTGACATTTTAAAAATTGGTGTCGTAAATGAAGCAAGAGCCGCTAACGCAACAATAATCAGCAATACATTACTTGTTAACGCTGCCTCAACTGAGGCTTGACCAATGACAATACCGCCAACAATCCCGAGAGTTTGCGCTACTTTTGTTGGAAGACGTGCCCCGGCTTCCCGGAGCAGTTCAATTGTAATTTCTAAAAATAACACTTCTAAAATCGGCGGAAACGGAACATTCGAACGGGAAAAGATAATAGGACCGAGCAAATCTTTCGGAATCATTTCATAATGGTATGTTAGCACTGCTACATAAATGGGAGAGGCGAGAGTCGAAAACATGACTCCAAAAATGCGAATAAGTCTAAAGAAAGAACCGAGAATCCAAGGTAAATAGTAATCTTCCGGCGATGTAAAAAAATGAAACAATGTCGATGGACCGGTAATGACATACGGAGAACCATCAGCAAATATGGCGACTTGTCCTTCAACCAATGCATAAACAACCCGGTCAATCCGCTCCGTTGAGACAAACAGCGGAAATGGAGAAGATGAGTTATCTGAAATCATTTGATCCAGTAATGAGTTGTCAAAAACAATATCGAATTCTATATCATTTAATCGTTGAACAACCGTTTGAACCGTTTGCTCGTTTGTAATCCCGTCAATATAAGCGACCACCACTTTTGTTTTTGACATGGAACCGATAGTCATTTCACGAAAAATTAAGTTGGGAGTAACGAGCTGCCTTCTTATTAAATGAAGATTGGTCCCGATATTCTCCACAAAGCCGACTTTCGGACCAACAACGCTAAATTCGTTTTCGGAATCATTGTTTGGCCGTAATCCTAAATTTTCACTCGCTAAATTAATGAGGGCACAACGGCGCTTGTTTTCGTTCAACTGAAGCATCGCAAAGCCTTTTAACAATTTCGTCTCGATCGTTTCGACATTATCTGTTACTTCAATGCGTTGAACAGGAAGAATTTGTTGCAAATCATCAAGGGAAAGGGAAGAACGTCCCGGCACATCGTTTTGTAGATGGCAAAGAACATTTTGCTGCAGCAACTTCGGGTCGATTAATGAGTCAAAATAATAAATCGAAATATGGTTCCCCCTTGTTTCAAACTGAATGTTCGCAAAGTCGCTCGATTGTTTCAATTCGTTCAATAGCTGTGGCAATGTTTTTGTCTTTTCTTTTGATTTGTTTTTTTTGAAAAAGGAAAAAATGGACATGCCTATCCCCTCGTTCGCTCATTTAACGGATAGTTTTCCAATCATTGTCTCATTTTATGCACCATGCCCATTTTTTACGTTGATATATCAAAATATTCAGTATATATTGAAAGAAGCAGAAATAGAAAAAATAGGAGGGAAGGCGATGGAACAATTATTACTAAAAAAAAGACAAGCTCAACAAGCGCTGCAAAAAGTCGTCGAAGTGGCGGAACATCTTAAACGACGCATGGATGGAACCAAGCCGATCGATGCCCAAATAGAACAACTTCGGGCGCTTCTTGATGAACAGCTACAACAAGATGAATATTTCCTCATTGTAGACGAAACAGGTTATGCCATCATTCATACGAACCGATTGCGAGAAGGAAGAGTGTTTTCCGATGAGGTCGGGCAAAATGCGGCAAAAACAACGAAACCACTTTTGCAGGCATATATGCGGGATACGGGAGAAATGCTCGTTGACGCCAGTTGTCCGCTATTCACTGACAAAGATGGAAAGCGCTTTAACTTACGAATGGGAAGATTGATTCACCAACCGTATTTACAGCTTCGTTTTCTTGTTCTTTCCACTGTACCAGCCGTCGTTAGTTTTCTTATTACATGTTTTTTTTCTTTGTCTCCTTTATTGGTATGTATCCTTACTATTTTATTCAGTCTCGTCATCAGTGCGCTTTTTTACCGAACGATCGCCAACGAACTGCGGCATTGGTATAGAGTCACCCGCTCGGTTTCTTCTGGAAACCTGCATGCGGAGGTGCAGACCGCTCGTAAACGTAACGAATTTCATCAAATTGCTTATGAATTAAACAAAATGATCTTAGGAATCCGTACAATTGTAGCAGAGTTAGCAAAAGCGACAAAAACAGTTCAACAAGTGAGCCGACAACAGCAGTTGGAAACAAAACGAATTTCTGAATCTTTCGATGAAATCGCCGCTGCTATGGAAACATTTCGCGAAGGTGCCAAACAGCAAACGTCATCCGTGGAACAGGCAAACTTGTTAGTGACAGACATGGTGCAAGGTGTACTCGAAATGCAAACTGGCTTTGAAAGTGTCGTTGTACAGGCACAAGAAGCGATGACATCTGTGAACGAGGGAAATCGTCTCATCGAAGCGACGAAACAGCAAATGGACATTATGCAACAAGATATGAGCAAGACGACTGCTTTGATTCATTCTGTCGCTGAAGAAGCCCATCGCGTTGGCGAAATGATTTCCGCCATTACCGCGATCGCTAAACAAACAAACTTGCTGGCGTTAAACGCTTCGATTGAAGCTTCTAGGGCAGGCGAATCAGGAAAAGGATTTGCGATTGTTGCTGCTGAAGTGAGAAAATTAGCTGAAGACACGAATGCTTTTGCTGCACAAATTTTATCGTCGCTGCAAACGATGACAAATGTGCTGAATAATGCGGTACAAGCAGTGCAGCAAAATGGGCACAACGTCAATGAAACGATGCAATCTTTATGGAAAACGAGCAAAACAATGAAATCATTTCACCATATGTTTTCAGAAATGAGAGAACTTTTACTGCGCAATCGCAATGACGTCGACACGATTAAAAACAATGGACATTCCTTACAGCAGTTCATCGAAGAGGTGAATACGATCGCTAATGACTTTACGAACATGGTCCATGAGACCACGGCAGGATTAGAGCAACAAATTCACGGGATTCATGAGCTTGCCAAAGAAGCCGAGTTGCTTTCCGCTTCTGTTCAGCAACTCGAACAAATTGTCAACCGCTTTTATAAAACGTAAATGGATACCGGCATTTGTCATATGAAATGGTGACAAATGCCCCTCTCATTATTTAGGAAGTTTGCGGAAGACCAATAAAATCATCATCAGAAAACTCATATATCCAAAGAGCGGATATAACAACGATAATAAGAAACTGTATTGAAATGAACTAATCACATAGAAAATGAGAAACAGTACAAAAAGAAAAAGAACATTAGAAACGCGGAACATCGAGCGAAATTGCCGCTGCAAACCAAAAATTCCGCCGATAATCGATGTGAAAATCTCACCATAAATAACGACAATATACAGCCAATACAGCAACGAGAAAAACGTATGAATCACTTCCGCCATCGGAATATCGTAGCGCAGCAAATGAGGGAATGATAATAAAACGAAATGGCTGCTTAATAAAATCATCGTTAACAAGATGCCGCCGAGCGTCGCTCCTCGTTTCACCGTTTGTTCATCGGCTGCCTCTTGTGACAACGGAACAAGAACGGTTTGCGCCATTGCTAAATTAAAAGCTGCATAAGAAAACGGAGAAAGAAACGCTTTTAATGAATAATCCGGCATGACCGTACCGGTCCCGCACCACTTTTCACTGAGCAACATTTTTCCTAGAACTGCAAAACTAAATAATACCATCATCGGAACAATGAAAACATTGACACTAAATAGCCCCTTTATATCGTAAAGCATTACAATAAACGATAATAATAACGTAACAAACATCCCCACTTGTTTGGGCAGACCAAGCTGTTCTTCAAACACTGCTCCTGCCCCTGCCACCATGACCGATGTCACTCCAATCACCATCAATGTCATTAATATGGTCATAAGCGGACTCATTGCTCTTCCGAATACATAATCGTTCAATTCTTTATAAGAAACTGCTCCGATCCGCCGGGCCATCATCATCATTCGTGTTCCCATCCACGTAAACAGTCCGCCACTAACTACAATGCCGACCGTTCCAAATTCACCGTATTGTGTAAAGAATTCTACAATCTCTTTTCCCGTCGCGAACCCGGCGCCAACGACCGTTCCGACATATACAGCCGCAATTTGCCAAGCCCCTGACCATTTTCCTACCAACCTCGTCACCTCGTCCTTCTTGTCCTATGTATGTTCCATATATATGTAAAAACAGACAAAGAAAGACGAAAGGAATAAGAAAAAGGATGCCCTAATTGCGGGCATCCCTTTTCTTATTGAACAGTGATTTGTTCCACTTGATGATCATGCAATTCATTGGTTTCTACATGCACTTTAACAAAATAAACTCCTTTGTCTTTGAACGTCGTCGTTGCTTTATACTCGCCTTTGGCTTGTTCATGAGCATCAATAAATTCGTGTTTTTCGCTATTTTCCTTCCATACTTCAAAGCGAACAGTAGCGTTAGTCAGCGGCTGGCCGTCATGCGTAATGTGCGCCGTTAATTCCTTCGCTTCATTCACATGATATTGTTGTTCATGAAGCATGATGGTGACGTCTGAATGATGATCATGGTGTTCTTCTCCATCATGATCGTGGTTTTGTTCAGCTGGCATGTTCGATGCTTGTCCAACAGCGATATCTGTTTTCGGCATGTTATGCATATTGCGTGCCGTTACATGAGCAATAACCGAATATGTCCCCGGTTCTGTAAATGTTTTTTTGACGACATATTTTCCATTTCCTTCATGTTTTGCCTTTAACATCTCATGTTGGTTGTTACCTTGTTTCCAAATTTCAAACTTTACTTCATCAGCGTCGGTAACCTTTTCATTTCCATATGTAACAAGGCAAGCAATTTCCGTTTCCTTATTTAATTCAATATGATCATCGGTTTTAATTTTTACATTTAGAACCGCCGGCTGATTCTCTTCTTGTTTTTCTTGGTTACAAGCAGCAAGCAAAACAAAAGCGACCATCGTCATAAAAGCTAAAAACAGAAATTTTCTCTTCATTTTCTCTTCTCCCCTTGCTTCCTTTTTCCTTGTTCACTATATCATATTTGCGTACTCTCATATGCCATTGTTCACATTTTTTTCAAAAACATTTCACGAATCAAACAAAAAATTTTAAAAAAAGACTTGAACGTCAAAAAAGGTCAAAGTATAATAAAATCAGAAAGGTCAAAGATAATCAAAGTCAAACTGTTAAAAAAGGAGGTTATGCCTCATGCTTTGTCAAGTATGCCAACAAAACGAAGCAACAGTCTTTTTGAATATCCAATTCAATCATGAGAAAAAACAATTGCATCTTTGCCATACTTGTTATGAACAACAAAAAATGACGATTCCTTCGAACTTTGGATTCGGAAGTTTTCCATCTTTTCCATTTGAAGACTTATTCATGAATGGATTCACACTCTCTCATGAGATGGACGTTCAACAACCGAACGTATCCCAACATCAAAATCGAAATGGCAAAGGTGGCTTTTTAGATAAATTTGGTCGCAACTTAACACAGCTCGCCAAAGCTGGACTTATTGATCCTGTCATTGGTCGCGACAAAGAAATTGAACGCGTCATTGAAATTTTAAACCGCCGCAACAAAAACAACCCTGTATTAATCGGGGAACCAGGCGTCGGTAAAACAGCGATCGTTGAAGGTCTTGCCTTAAAAATTGCCGAGGGACAAGTTCCGGCGAAGCTTCTTGATAAAGAAGTGTATTTGTTAGATGTGGCTTCACTTGTCGCTAACACTGGCATTCGTGGACAATTTGAAGAACGAATGAAGCAATTGATCGCCGAATTGCAACGTCGCAAAAATATTATTCTCTTCATCGACGAAATTCACTTGCTTGTGGGTGCAGGGTCTGCAGAAGGTTCTATGGACGCAGGCAACATTTTAAAACCTGCTCTAGCACGCGGTGAATTGCAGGTCGTTGGTGCGACAACGTTGAAAGAATACCGCCAAATTGAAAAAGATGCTGCACTTGAACGCCGCTTCCAGCCAGTCATCGTCCATGAACCGACAGTCGAGCAAGCGATTGCTATTTTAAAAGGCATTCAAGCGAAATACGAACAATTCCATCATGTCAAATATACAGATGAAGCGATTGAAGCATGCGTCACATTATCGCATCGCTATATCCAAGACCGCTTCTTGCCAGACAAAGCAATCGACTTGTTAGACGAGGCCGGTTCAAAAGCGAACTTACGCGTTGCCCCAACGGATGAAAAGCAAATTCAAGAGCGGCTCGCCCAACTAGCGAAAGAAAAAGAAAAAGCAGTAAAAGAAGAAAACTACGAATTGGCAGCAAAATTACACGATGAAGAACTCAAATTGGAAAAGCAATTGCAAAACGGTCATGTGCAAGAAACACCAATCGTTGACGTTAGCGATATTCAACAAATCATCGAAGAAAAAACCGGCATTCCTGTCGGCAAGCTGCAAGCCGATGAAAAAACGAAAATGAAGCAATTAGAAGAAAATTTAGCGAAAAAAGTGATCGGCCAAGCAGAAGCAGTGAAAAAAGTTGCCAAAGCAATCCGCCGTAGCCGCGCAGGATTAAAAGCGAAAAATCGTCCAATTGGTTCGTTCTTATTCATCGGACCAACTGGAGTTGGTAAAACAGAATTATCAAAAACATTGGCGGAAGAATTGTTCGGCTCAAAAGATGCGATGATTCGTTTAGATATGAGCGAATATATGGAGAAACATTCCGTTTCTAAATTAATCGGTTCACCGCCTGGCTATGTCGGTCATGAGGAAGCCGGTCAGCTTACTGAAAAAGTACGCCGAAATCCTTACAGCATCATTTTGCTCGATGAAATCGAAAAAGCGCACCCAGATGTGCAGCATATTTTCCTACAAATTTTAGAAGATGGACGTCTCACTGACAGCCAAGGCCGTACCGTAAGCTTTAAAGATACCGTTATTATCGCAACAAGTAACGCCGGTGCTACCGATAAAAAAATTACGGTCGGATTCGAAAAGCAAGGGTCAACGCACACAAGCGTTCTTGAGTCGTTAAATGCTTATTTCAAACCAGAATTCTTAAACCGCTTTGACGCAATTATCGAGTTTAAACCGCTCGAAAAAGAGCATATGTTACAAATTGTCGATCTCATGCTCGATGAATTGAAAAAAACATTAAAAGAACAACACATCGGCATTCATGTTTCGCAAGAAGCGAAAGAAAAATTAGCGGAGTTAGGCTACCATCCAGCGTTCGGTGCTCGCCCGCTCCGCCGCGTTATCCAAGAACACGTCGAAGACCAAATCGCTGATGTCCTTCTTGACGAAACGGCCAATGTTCACGCTATCCAAATCAGTGTCGAAAATGGCAACATTGTTGCTAAGGCATTGAATAAACAAAACGCCTAATCCGATTTATACGGATTAGGCGTTTCTGTTTATTTTTTTGCAAGACCGTGCATCAAAACTTGAACCGTCCGTTCCATTTCTGCTTCGTCATCCCATTCGGAATCCGGCAACACGATAAACCGCGTCATCAAAAATCCCGCAATCGCCGTAATCGTCATGCGGATGACCGAATCAATAGGAATCGCGGCAATTTCTCCTTTCGCTTGAAAATGTTCCACGATCCGCTTAAATTTTTCATATACGTGCACCGTAAAAATACGCTGAAATTGCTCCTTAATTTCCGCATGAAACGCGATTTCCTGCCAAAACACCCGGATCGCTGGGATGTATTTTTTTACAAATTCATAACGGTTTTTCAAAAGAGTACGAATGAAATCTTCATAGCTTTGATACTGGTTTTCGAACACTTCTTTGACAAACTCTTTCGCTAAAAATGGGGCGACGGATTTAAACAGCGTTGGAGTGACAATCGCCAAGAGTAAATCCTTTTTTGTTTTATAGTGACGAAAAATCGTCCCTTCCGCCACACCTGCCTTCTTGGCGATTTCGCTTGTTGAAGTGGCGGCATAGCCTTTTTCAGCGAACATTTCAATCGCCGCTTCTAAAATTTTCACTTGTTTCTCGCTTAGTTTTACGTCTTCTCCATTTACTTTCAATAGCTCTTCAAGCCATTGTTGCTCATTCATCCATATTTGCTCCTTACAGTTTTCGATATTTTTTCAATGCTACCACATTTAATACCATAAACAAAACGGAAAAGCCAAGTAAAACATATACGTCTTGGGCAATTTCCTGCCAACCGCTGCCGCGGATCATAATTTCCCGAAGCGCATCCGCTCCGTATGTTAACGGCATGACAACGCTTAATGAACGAAGCCACTCTGCCATTGTATCTAAATTAAACAAGCCGGAAAAGAAAACTTGCGGTATAACAACTAACGGAATAAATTGAATCATTTGTAGCTCATTATTCGCAAAGGCAGACAGTAACGTTCCTAATGTTAAAGCGGTCATTGCCAATAAGAATGTAATCAATAACACGTAGAAGAAAGAACCTTCCATCATCATATCAAGAATATCAATGGCAAACCAAGAAATTAAGCTCGCCTGAAACGTTGTAAAAATCCCAAATCCGATGACATAGCCAACAACAATCTCCCAACGTTTTAACGGCGTCGCCAACAAGCGTTCCAGCGTTCCCCCTGTACGTTCACGAAGGAAAGAAACACCGGCGATTAAGAAAACGAAAAAGAAAACGAAAAAGCCAATTAACACAGGTCCGAAATTATCAAATAATGCCATATCCTCCGAACCGTGTAAGTACGTTGTTTTCAATTGCAACGATTGTGTTTGTGGAGCTAATTCTTGAAACGCTTTTTGTACAGCCATAAGTACCGCTTTATTAACAGTTGGATCGCTTCCTTCTAACGTAATTTTCGGAGTTCCTTCATCCATTTCCATAAATGCATCAATTTGTTGCTTTTCTAGCTGTTTGCGAGCTGTCGTTTTCGTAAGCTCTTTGAGGTCAGCATCGGATTTCGCTAATTTTTCAACAACAACTTCTGGAACATTTTTATCAACAGCAATTGTTGGTTTATATTCCTCTCCATTAAACACAAGATTCATTAAAAACAACACAAACATCGGCGCCACAATCATTAATCCAAGCGTTCGTTTGTCACGGAAAAACTGGCGAATGATTCGAATGACGATCGCGCGAACTCTCATTGTCGTGCACCTCCAAAATGCAAAAATGCCTGTTCGATTGTTTGCGAATTTGTTCTTTTCTTTAGCTCTTCTGGGCTGCCTACAGCGATGAGACGACCGTCACGAATCATCGCCAAACGCTGGCATTTCTCGGCTTCATCCATGACGTGAGTCGTCACGACAATCGTTGTCCCGTTTTGTCGAATTCGCTCAAGCTCATCCCAAATGGCTTGGCGAAGCAATGGGTCAATTCCGACCGTCGGCTCGTCTAAGATTAATACTTCCGGTTCATGTAACAAGGAAACAGCAAGTGACAAGCGCCGCTTCATCCCGCCTGAATACTGATTGACAGTCTTCTTAATATGGTCTGTTAAATTGACAAGCTCCATGACTTCATCAATACGCTGCTTTTGCTTTTTCCCTTTTAATCCATAAATCGAAGCGAAAAACTGTAAATTTTCTAACGCTGTTAACTCACCGTATAAGGCATCAGACTGTGCCATAAAACCAATTCGTTTCATGACATGAAGGCTAGGCATTTTTGTATCTAATACATCAATCGTTCCATTGGTAACTTCATCAATTCCAGCGATCATTTTGACAATCGTCGTTTTTCCTGCTCCCGAAGGTCCGAGCATCCCAAAAATTTCCCCGCTGTATACCTCAAGAGATACATCTTCAATTACTTTCTTTTTACCAAAACTTTTAGATACATGTTTCATACAAATACACGGCTTTTCTGACATAGCATACCCTTCCTTTCGTGAGTGATTACTCACTTCTATTTTATACAAAAAAAATATTTTGTAAAGTGAGTAATCACTCATTATTAAATTTTTTTGGCTGCCATCATAATTCAGGCAGCCATCCGTTACTACGCTAAACATTCAATACTTCTCCATCCATAGCACCATTCGTTTAACTCTTTGCCACCGATATTTATGACTTCTTCAGCGATTTTCTTTCCCCCTAAACGCTCATAAAACTGCCGCGATGGATTATCGGCAAGCACCCACACGACCATGGAACAAATCCCGTCACTACGAAAATCACGCACTAAAGCTTCGAGCAGTTTCGTTCCATACCTTTTCCTTGCGCCTCTTTCAGCAAATAAATTGCATAAATTTCGCCTTCGTAATCAGCTTCCTTTCCTTTTGTAGCCCGATTGCTGCCCCCGGAAATAAACCCGCATACCTTTCCGTCTTCTTCAGCAACAAAAATATGGTGCTTCTGTTGCTGTAATCCTCTTCGCCAATTCTGTTCTCTTTCACTAACGCGCAATTGTGCTAAATAAGATGATGGAACAATTCCCTGATACGTTGTTTTCCAGCTTTCCACATGCACGGTCGCAATTCCGTTCGCATCATTGATCGTTGCTTTTCGAATGTTCATCATTTCCCACCTCATTCGTACGATAATGTATGTTCCTCGATTAAGTTGAATGAGCGGCGATGGTTCGCGTACTCAATAATATGTTGCGAAATATTCGGATACAAAGTAATCCGGGAGAGATGAGAAAGGGGAATCCATTTTACCCCTGTTTGATTTTCGTCCGGTGAAGTCGGACAAGGTTGGATGGAATCGTTAATCCGTTTACATTCAAATACGATGCTTACTTGATGTGGCGATGTCACAGAAATATTCTTTTGCAGGTGAGGAGCTATCTCATGTACAAATGCAATCGAACCGACCTCTACTTCTACGCCTGCCTCCTCTAATGCCTCCCGTTTTACCGCCTCAATCAATGACTCCCCCCGTTCTACGCCACCTGCTGGAAGATTGTAATGTAATCCGTTTTCGTCTTGAAACTCAACAAGAAGTACAGCGTCATTTTCAATAATTAAAGCACAAGCGCGGACACGAATATGATACATATCGCTGTTCTCCCTTCTTTAAAAACTAAAATTATTTCATTCAACAAAAAAAGGAAGAAATCCTTCGTTGATTTCTTCCTTTTCTGTTGTTAAAGCTGTTTGTCATCAACGCTATTAAGCCACCGTTCGATCTCACCGACTACCGATTGAACGCAGCCATCCTCAAACGGGGAAATGAGGTTAGCGATGCTGACAAGTTCAGTAAACGGCTTGCTTCCACCTTCTCGGCATAATTTTACGTAATCGTTCCACGCTTCTTCATAATTTTCACGCGAACGTTTCCAAAATTGGAAGGCACAAATTTGTGCTAACGTATAATCAATATAATAAAACGCCGTTGTGTAAATGTGTCCTTGCCGCTGCCAAAAGCCGCCGCGTTCTAAATACTCGTTTCCATCATAGTCCCTTATCGGCATATATTTCTTCTCGATTTCGCGCCACGCTTGCTTACGTTCCGCCGGCGTCGCATTCGGATTCTCATAGACAAAATGTTGAAATTCATCAACAGCAACGCCATACGGTAAAAACAGCAATGCGGAGCTTAGATGGTCAAACTTATATTTTTCTGTATCTTCTTTAAAAAATAATTCCATCCATGGCCATGTAAAAAATTCCATACTCATCGAATGAATTTCACAAGCCTCTAACGTCGGCCAGTTATATTCCGGAATTTCATAATGACGGCTTTCGTATACTTGGAACGCATGGCCTGCTTCATGGGTTAGCACATCGATGTCCCCGGATGTGCCCGTAAAGTTCGAGAAAATAAACGGCGCTTTGTAATTTTCGATATATGTACAATATCCGCCGCTTGCTTTTCCTTTTTTCGCGACAAGATCCATCAGCTCATTGTCCACCATAAATCGGAAAAATTCATCCGTTTCCGGCGACAGCTCTTGATACATTTTTTTCCCGTTTTCAATAATCCAGTTGGCATCCCCTTTTGGAGTCGGATTTCCTGTTGGAAACGCAAACGCTTCATCATAATGCTTCAACCGATCGACTCCGATACGTTCACGTTGACGTTCGTAGAGCTTCACCGTAATTGGAACGATAAACTCTTTTACCTGCTCTCGGAATTTTGCGACCATCTCCGCGTTGTAATCCGTCCGCCCTAAGCGGGCATAACCGAGTTCGACAAAGTTTTTGAATCCGAGCTTTTTCGCGATTTTTGTACGCACTTTGACAAGCTGGTCATAAATCTCGTCAAATTTTTCCTCATGTTCTTTGAAAAAAGCAAATCTCGCTTCGCTTGCCCGTCTGCGCATATCACGGTTTGGCGATTCAACAAACGGCTGAAGCTGCGCTAACGTCCGTTCTTCCCCTTCAAAGAAAATTTTCGCCGAAGCAACAAGCTTTGTATATTCGCTCGTTAATTTATTTTCGAGCTGCAAATCTTCTAAAATGTCTGGAGAAAACGTTTTTAGTTCCGTCTCCGCCAAAGCAAACAGCTGCTTCCCCCATTTTTCCTCCAACTGCGCCCGAAACGGAGAAGCGACAAGCGCTTTATAATAATCGTTCACAAGTCCTTTCATCAACGGTTCAACTTCATCGAAAAAGTCTTGTTCTTGTTTATAAAACTCGTCATTTGTATCAATTGTATGACGAATATAACAAATGTTCGCCATCGTGCTGAACTCGTTGCGAATCGCATTGATCTGCTTCATCGCTTCATGCTGTCCTTCTATCGTTGTTGCTTCTTGAAACGTTTGTAACGCCTCTTGAAACGCTGCTTTTATTTCTCCCATGTCCGGTCGTTTATACTGAAACTCCGAAAACTTCAAATGAATCCCTTCCTTTTCTTAAAAATTTCCTAATCCTAATTTTTATTCAATCTTGGAGAGCAAAATTCCTGTTTTTCCAATGAAGAAGATGATTGACGAAATTTGTCGCAGAATGTATAATAATGTCGTCAAATGAATATTTTTTCTTTTTGTCAACTTAGATGAGATAGAAGTTGCAATGAATAAAAATAGCTTGAACAAGACGCAGAGAGTCAATGAATTTAAACGAAAGGATTCATTGTGAGCTCTGGCGCTGCAAGCTGGACCTGCATTCGAACAGAAGCAGGACTGTCATCGTTTCTAGCAAACGATGGAGAGCTATCCACATTAAGTTGGATGCGGATGTTTCGTGCACCCGTTGAAAACTTAAGGGTGTATTTTTTTTGGTTTAAAAGATCTGTGCAGCAACAGAAGGGAGTTTACAACATTGCAGCAACATAAATTAGGGCTTTGGGTATTAACAGCGCTCGTCGTTGGAAATATGGTCGGCTCGGGAATTTTTATGCTCCCGCGCTCATTAGCGGAAGCAGCGAGCCCTCTCGGAGTCATTTGCGCGTGGCTATTAACTGGCGGCGGTGTATTAATGACTGCTCTCGTCTTTGGCAACTTAGCAATTCGCAAACCCGAATTAAACGGCGGGCCGCAAATTTATGCAAAAGAGTTGTTTCCAAAGGGCTCAAATGCTTCCATTTTATCAGGATTCATGTCTTCATGGGGATATTGGATTGGTAACTTCGCCGGCAACGTCGCAATTATTACGACATTCGCTAGTTATTTATCGACCTTTTTCCCGATTTTAACAAGCAAGCAATCATTGTTTACCATCGGTTCTCTTGATGTAAAACTCGGAAACTTGTTAACATTTATCGTTTGCACGACTTTATTGTGGGGCATGCACGTTATTATTTTACGCGGAATTGAAGGCGCAGGAAAATTAAACTTTATCGCTACCGCGGCAAAAGTGCTTGGGTTCTTCTTATTTATTGTCATTAGCTTATTCGCGTTTGAAAAAAGCAACATCGGTTCATTTGTCGCTCCCCGTTATGATGAAGCCGGACATTCTATTGGCCTTTTAAGTCAAGTCAATAATGCCGCTGTTGCTACATTATGGGCGTTTATTGGCGTCGAATCAGCGATTGTTTTTGCGTCACGAGCACAAAAACAATCCGACGTTAAGCGGGCAACGATTCTTGGTCTTTTCATCGCCCTTGCAATTTATATCGGAATTAGCGTGCTGGTCATGGGCTTATTGCCGCAAAAAGAGTTGATTCAATCGGAAAAACCGCTTGTCGATGCCATTGGAACGATTTTAGGACCGAGCGGCGGATACATTCTTGCCGGACTTGGATTGATTAGTTTGTTAGGTTCTACGCTTGGTTGGGTGCTATTAAGTGCAGAAGTACCGTACCAAGCCGCAAAACAAGGCTTGTTTATTCCAGCATTTTTAAAAGAAAATAAAAAAGGAATGCCAAGTTTTTCATTAATTCTTTCAAATGGATTGGCGCAAATTTTTATTTTCTCGACGATTTCCCATTCGATGTCAGCGGCGTTTGATTTTGTCATTTACATTGCGACATTAGCGTATCTCGTTCCTTATTTTATCGCCTCTGTCTTTCAATTAAAACTCACATTAACAGGAGAAACGTATGAACGAGCTCGCCGCACTCGCATTGTTGATGGCATCATCGCTGCGCTGGCTACCGTTTATTCCGTATGGGTGATCATTGCAGGAACAGCGGATTTAAAAACATTCATGCTTGGCGTTGCCTTGCTGGCAAGCGGCATTATCTTCTATCCGCAAGTGAAAAAAGCGGCACAGTCAACGAAAACACAACAAAAAATGTCTGCGTAAAGAAAGAGGGGCTTCAGTTCACAGGCCCCTCTTTTCTATACGATCAGTTCCACATAATCCCCGGTTTTTAATCCGGCCGCATTCGCTTCATCGGTGTCAATATGCATATCTAATGCAAACTGTTCGCTCACTCGGACAATAACTTCATCAAAAATTAGGGCGCGTTCTCCTTGTGTTTTGACCTTCACAACCTGCTTATCTTTCACCCCGAACGTTTCTGCATCGCTTGGCGTCATATGAATATGACGTTTCGCAATAATCACCCCTTTGTCGACGGTAATCGTTCCGTTCGGACCATGAATTGTAATGCCCGGTGTTCCTTCGATATCTCCGGATAAACGAATCGGCGCTTGTACCCCTAGCTTGAAACTGTCGGTTTTGGAAATCTCAAGCTGAGTCATCGAACGTGCCGGCCCTAATACGCGGACATTTTCAATTTTTCCTTTTGGTCCTTCCACTGTAACCGTTTCTTTGGCGGCGAATTGCCCTGGCTGTGACAATGGCTTTAACACCGTCAACTCTGCTCCTTCACCGAACAACTGCGCCAAATGTTCTTTGGACAAATGGATGTGGCGATTCGACACTCCTACAGGAATCATCATGACTATCCCCTCCTTTTCCCTTATAGCTTATCCGTTTTTGAAAAAAATAAGTGGCTGTATCACAACAGCCACTTATTTTTTATAAGTTAAGAAAGTATCAACGTTGAAGCGTTGCCCAGCACCAGCGCTTAGCTCTCTTGTCATAAACCAACGGTCTTGGGAGATGACAAGCTCTTCTGTAAGCCAAGAACATTTGGCTTCGAGAGCAGATTACGGCGCTTCCACTTTTCTTAACGTTTTACGCCATATCCCAATTTTTTTAATAGCGAAATTGCCTGTTCTTTTTCTTCCGATGTCAATCCGGCAAGTGTTTCATGAATCGTTTGTTCATGTTGCGGAAATACATTCTCAATAAATGTCTTTCCTTTTTCGGTAATAGAAGCGTAGGTGACACGGCGGTCTTTTTCACACGCTTTTCGGACAATAAATCCTTTTTGCTCTAATTTATCGACGACATACGTAATACTGCCGCTGGCGAGCAAAATTTTCTCACCAATTTGCTGTAACGGCTGATCGCCTTTATGGTAAAGCAACTCCAGAACCGCAAATTCGGTTGGATTGACACCGAACTCTTGAATGGACTTATGAACTTGATCACTAACGGCTCGATACGCCCTTGATAAGACAATAAACAGCTTTAACGATTGCGCAATCTCTTCTTTTCTCTCCATCTATAATCAAACCCTTTAATCTTCGAATTCGAAGCCATTGTAGCGAAAAATACGATTTTTGTCAATGAATTCCTTCAACGTTCAAATCATTCGCAATTTTTTTATTTTATCTATTATTATATACTATAAATAGGCAGGTTCGATGATTTGGGAGTTTATCATACTTTTTGAGACATATAATGTCAAAAGCGCATAAAGGGGGATTAGATGGAATAAGTACTAACCAGCAACATTCTTTCTGCTTTATCGACAGGATTGGGAGCCGTCCCGATGTTATTTTTAGCCTAATCCATTCCCCAGCGTTGGCGCGATAGTTTATTAGTCTTTCAGCGGGAATTATGATGGTCTCTCTCATTCCTGAGGCGCTAGGAACAGAAGGATACCCTGCTTTAGCAATGGGGTTATATTTAGGGGGGCTAACATGAACTTCGCCCGAAACAACGATTGTCCATATGAATTTAGAACATACGAAAAATCATTCAGTTTAATGAAAAAGCGTCACTCATTATTGCGTCCATTATATTGCACAATATTCATGAAAGGGTGTCTGTTGGCATCAGCTATGCTTCGAAGTTTCAGACACAGGAAATAGCAATTGAATTTCAAAATGCACTTGAAGCGTTTTTAGCAGTTCTTTTTAATCCATCAAAATATTTTCGCCTATCATCGCCACACTCACCGGTGCGATCGAAATTGTAACATTGCTTCTCGTTTTTTGTTTAATATCGGCGCTTCAACAGCTTGTTCCATACGGCCTTGCCTTTGCATCTGGAACGTGCTGTTTATTTGTTTATAAAGAAGCTATGGAGATGGAAACAAGCGGATTGCTTTTCATTAAGACATTTGAAGGAGGGAAGAACGTTGCTGGGAAAAATAGAAAAAATCGATGTAAGCGCCATGCCCTCATTACAGAAACTAGCTGAAAGCGTTGGTTGGAACTTTACTGCTGAACGCCTTCATATATATTTGTCACTTGGAACAATGTTTGGCCATCGCCTCCATAACGAATGGATTTCCAGTGCGGCCCTCTTTCAATATGGAACGACTATCGCATCAATTGGCTCCGTTATTGTTCATGCAAATTACCAAGGACAAGGTCTTGGAAGAAGCATTATGAAACGATGTTTATATGAAGTAGAACGCGTCGGCGTTCCTGTCTCGCTTGTCGCTACATCAGCCGGGGTTCCTTTATATCAATCACTTGGATTCCAAACGGTGGAATTCATTCATCGATTCACTCATACTCACTTTGTTTACGAGCCGATTGAATGTAAACAAGTGGAAATCGAACAATTGCGAGAAAAAAAGCATATTACGGAAATCATTCACTTCGATAAAATGGTGTTCGGTGCAAACAGAAGCGAGCTACTTCATCATTTAATGAAAAAGAGAAGCATCGGTTTTATAGCAAGAAATGCCGAAAAATCGATTTGTGGTTTTGGGATCGCCTTTCCCGTTGGTAACTTTCTTCACATCGGACCGTTAATGGCGGATCATACCGATATTGCTCTTCAGCTCATTCAAGCATTTCTCTGTCAATCGGCTATACCTGTGAGAATCGATGTCCCTAGTAGACAAAGCGATTTTATGAGGGCACTATGCCAGCTAGGATTTCAAGAAACATTGGTTTCTCCACTCATGCTTCTTTATGCTCAGCAGTTACCGGGACAGCGAAATCGATTATTCGGTATCGCTGACCCTGCACTCGGCTGATCACTTTTCCCATGAGACGAAAAAGAGTAGGATTCATGTAGAGAGATAATAGAGTAGGATAAAAAGGATGACAAAGCAGCAGGAAGGAAAGTATTACATTCTATTACTAATCACCAGTTTGTTATGGGGCGGGAATTTTGTCGCCGGTAAATTTCTTGTCGGTCATGCGACATCGTTCGTTTTGCCGGAAATGCGTTGGTTTGTAGCTGTCTCCTTCCTCGTTCCGCTCGTTTGGTGGAAAGAAAAACAGTTGTCGTTTCCAAAACAAGTGCTTTTTCCGCTTGATGGAACTTACCGGTGTTGTGTTATTTAATCTCTTGATGTTTAAAGCGCTTGCCGATAATGTCGGGCTGTTGTCCACATTAAATCCCGTTTCAATTGCGGTGGTTTCTTATTTTATCGGCAAGGAAACATTGACGCTAAAGCAAAAAATCGCGATGTTCATTTCGTTTGTCGACGTTATGATCGTCATGGTTCATGGTAATTGACAAACACTCTCTCATTTTCAATTGAATATCGGAGATGTATTTATGCTAGGACCGTTGCGGTATAGGGGCTCTATTCGTTGTTTGCGAAACAAGCAATGCAGTTTGTTTCTGCATTCAAGGCAATGTTATGGCCGGGCATCTTCGGCGCAGCGATACTCGCGCCGTTTCCCGTTTCCACTTTCACCGTTCACGAATCTTCGTTCTCTTTTTGGCTTGCCCTTCTATATTCCAGCGTAGGTGCTACCGTGTTGGCAATGATGTTTTGGAATATCAGATTCAACATATTGGCATTACAAAATCGGGAATGTTCTTATTTTTACATCGATTCTTGCCTATATTACTGCAAGAATCGATGTATCCTTTGCAATTTATCGGAAGTATGATTGTCATTGCTGGGGTCATTCTTTTTACTGCGAAACCATTACATCACCCCTCTTCCGATTAAGAGGAAGAGGGATGGTTGTTACGCGTTGATTCCTTCTTTTTCGTAAATCGGCACCCATCCTTCTGTTGTGACAAAAATGCGAATCGCGACTACGCGGCGATCTTCTTGCAATGTAAAATAGTGGCGTGTATTTTCTGGAACGGAAATTAAATCGCCAGGATTTAATTCGACATCAAAAAATTTTCCGTCTTTTCCTTGAATCGCAAATACGCCGTGGCCGCTGACGATAAAGCGCACCTCATCATCTGTATGATGATGTTCGCGCTTAAAGTTTTCGAGCAATTGATCTAGGTTCGGTGTATTTTCGGATAAGGAAATAACGTCTTGCGCTTTATAGCCGCGGCGTGCAGAAATATCTGCAATTTCGTCTTTAAATGTCTCTAAAATTTCATTTTTTTCTTCATCCGTAAGCAAATATTTTTCGCGTAAATGTTCTGGGAGTTTGTTGATATCCCATTTTTCGTAAATAACCCCTTGCTCCTCTAAAAATTTGACTACTTCTGCTTCAGTGGTAATTCTTTCATTTGTTTCATGAAAACGAATCGTTGCCATCTTCTCTTCCTCCTAAAAATTTTTTTATAAAAAAGGGATTTTAGGCGAACGCCTTTGCTCCCTTTAGCAACAGTAGCTTGATGTGATAGCTAAATAAAAACTCGCACGCTTCTAAAAATTTTTTTGCTTCAAACGCATTTCGCCCCCATACAGTAATGCCGTGATTACGAATGAGAACCGCACCTGCGTCATCGTTAACATGTTGGGCAAACTCTTTCGCCAGTGTCGGAATATGGGCGTAATTGTTAATAATCGGAATGCGAATAACAGCATCTTCTTCCCAAAGACCGAACGCCTTAATAATTTCTTGTCCGGTAAACACGACTTCCCCGTTGTCACCGTATAATTCGGAAATGACGTTATTATCGATCGTGTGGACATGGAGGCTGCAGCCTGCGTTTGTTTTGTTGTAAATTTCCACATGCAAAAGCGTTTCCGCTGATGGTTTCAAATGCGTTTCTTCCGATGGATTACCGAGTGCATCCACAAGAAGAAAATCTTCATCAGTTTGCTTTCGTTTATCTTTTCCGCTCGCGGTAACAAGAAAGGTGAGCGGATCATCGGTTACTTTGATCGATAAGTTACCGCTTGTCGCAAAGAACCAATCGCGGGCTGCTAACTCCGCCTTCACATCAGCAAGCTCCCTCCATTTTTTCACAAGAGAACTCATACTCTCACCTCCATCTTCTCAAGAACATCAATCACATCAAAAAACGTTGTAAATGGTGTATGGGAAATACTAAGTTCATTGCATTTTTCCAGTAAGAAATCGCGAGCAATGACATGATCGGCTAATTTTGCCGCTGCCAAATCGGTAATGGAATCGCCGATGACGATATTGAATGCATCAGGTTTTGATAGCTTCCGTAACAGCGATGGTTTGCAACAGCCACAACCGTTATGACAATGCTCATCGCACGAATATGGCCAAACAATTTGAATCGTTTCCCCGCTAAAATCGGAACCGTTGCAGAAAATGAATTCTTTTTCGATAAGCCCGTCAAGAAGCGGATAGACGAAAAAGTCGATGCCACCGCTCACGACATACAGAGGAATGCCGTGTTGTTTTGTAAAAGCGACAAATTCACGAAAGCCGTCACGGATACGTGCCGTTTGTAAAATAAAGTCCGTAATCTCTTCCTTCAATCTCGAAGGAAGAAGGGAAAACATTTTTCCGACACCTTCTTGAACGGTCAGGCGCTGTGCTAGTACATCGTCTTTTAGCGTTTCCCATTCTGGCGGGGCAAACTGTTTCATAATCGCGACGATATTGTCGCTATTTGTAATCGTTCCGTCGAAATCGCAAAAAAGGATTGGCTTTTTCATGCTGTCACCTCGTGAGCACCCCATAAAGCAATTGCCTTTTGCAGTGCCTCACTATCTTTAGCGGCATCTTGAAGCGGTCTTCCTGCTAACACCGCATCAATGGCTGCGCAGAACGCTTTTCCTCCGCCTTCTGCTCCATCCGGGTGACCATGTACCCCGCCGCCTGCATTAATAACACTGTCGATGCCGAAATCGCGAATTAAAAGCGGTACTAGTCCCGGATGAATCCCCGCTGACGGAACCGGGAACGCTCGTTTCAATTGCTCATCTTCCTTCGTTAACTCAGCAGCAATGCCAAGCGCTTCTCCTCTATCAAGGGCAACGCTTCCATACGGTGATGGGAAAAGCGCAAAATCTGCTCCAGCAAGACGAAGCAATTTCCCAAGCAATAGCGGGCTCTTGATTCCATAAAATTCCGATGGTGTTAGCGCGCCGCTGATTGCCGGATGCGCCATAATTGGAATTGAAATGTCCTCATCTTCACGCAAACCTTGCAATACATCTAATCCATAAGCGAACACGTTAAAAAGAAGCACATCGGCATCTAGCTCCACTGCCCGCTTCGCTTTTTCTTTCAACTCGAACGTTTTCCCTGTTAAATTGACAGCGTACAATGTTTTCTTTCCCGTTTTTTCGTATATATCGTTTAACACCGCTTTTCCGGCAGCGATTCGCTTTTCAAACGGAGTTAAGTCATTTTCAAACAAAATTTCGTCATCTTTGACAAGATCAACTCCACCGAGTGCCTGTTGTTTTAACTGTTCCGACAAATAATGCAAATCGCGCCCGATAACGCCTTTAAAAATGCTCATGAGAAGCGGGCGATCATACACGCCAACTTTTTCGCGAATCCCGTCAATTCCAAAGCATGGACCAGGAAACTGCTTTTTCAATTCATCGGAAAATGTCATATCGATTAGCTTCACTTCTCCATCGAGCGATAGCTTGCCAAACACCGTTGTCAATATCGCCGGCAAATCAGCACTGAAATTGACGCTTGGATAAGCAATACGGACAAGCCCTCGCTTCACGCGTTTGCCAAGATACTCATTCACCCGCTCACTTTCTTCTATCTGTGTGACGCTGACGACAACCCCTTTATGTTTTCGTAATTGTTCTTGCTCTAACAGCGGCAAATCGGTCCAAGAACCAACGGTAAGGCCAAGAGCAATCCCTTCTGCTTTTTTCTCTAAATCTTTCTCATCATAAATGAGATATGTGGCAATTACTTGACTCATCATCTGTCCCTCTTTCTAAGCATCAATAAAAAAACCTCTTCATAAGAAGAGGCTAGATGTTCAGACTCTTCTTATCTCTCAGCATATCGCTGCAAGAATTAGCACCGTGCTTAACAACTGTTAAGTCGGTTGCCGGGCTTCATTGGGCTCGTCCCTCCACCTACTCTTGATAAGAATGCTTGAATCATGTATTCACTTTTCGAAATTTTCGCGGTAGTAAATTTAATTTGAATTATGACAGGGATTTTCAACTATGTCAATCATTTTTTTACGGCATGGAAAAGACCAAGCTTGGCAACGCGTTGTGCAGCTTCTTCTAAGCGCTCTTCACTCGTCAATAGACCGACGCGTACATACCCTTCTCCATGTTCCCCAAATCCGATTCCTGGGGCAACAACGACATGAGCTTTTTCAAGCAGGAAATCAGCAAATCGCTCCGATGTCCAGCCGTTCGGTACAGGTAACCACGCAAAAAACGAACCAGCTGGTGCTGTGACATCCCATCCGATTTGTTGAAGCGCCTTTACAAGTGTGTTCCGTCGCGATTCGTATAACGAAACAAGCTCTTTTACGCAATCTTGTGAAGAAAGAAGCGCGGTTGCTGCCGCCTCTTGAATCGCACCAAACAAGCTGACGTATAAATGATCTTGCAACAAGTTAATCGCTTCAATCACACTTTCATTCCCAACGGCAAATCCAACGCGCCAACCAGCCATATTATACGTTTTCGAGAACGTATAAATTTCAATACCGACGTCTTTGGCCCCTTTCGCCTGAAGAAAACTGATCGGTTTTTTCCCGTCAAATCCGATCGCTCCATAAGCAAAATCGTGTACGACGCAAATATCGTGTTTCGCCGCAAACAAAGCCGTTTCCTCAAAAAACTCTTTTGTCGCCACCGCACCGGTCGGATTGTTTGGATAGTTTAAAAACATTAACTTTGCCTTTTCCACTACGTCTTTCGACAGCTCACCGTAATCCGGCAAAAACTTGTTTTGCGCGCGAAGCGGCATCATTGCCATTTCTGCTCGCGCTAAAGCGACACCCGACCAATAATCCGGATACCCCGGATCTGGAACGAGAACGACATCCCCCGGATTTAATAAACATTGTGGAATCTCCACAAGCCCTGCTTTTCCCCCAAATAAAATAGCGACTTCTTTTTCCGGGTCAAGCTTCACCCCATATTCGCGTTCATAAAAGGCAGCGACCGCCTCTTTGAAAAACGAGTAACCGCGAAACGGCGAATATTTATGATAACGCGGATTAGCCACTGCCTTTTGCAGCGCCTCAACAATATGGGACGGCGTCGGTTGGTCAGGATTTCCTTGGCCGAGATTAATGACATCATGCCCTTGTGCAATGACTTTTCCCACTTTGTCAACGAGCGAAGCAAAAAACTGCTTCGGAAGGCTCTGTAATAGTTCTGATTGTACAAAATGTTTCATCGCTTACACCTACTCAAAAATTTCTTGAAATTCTAGTCAAACATCATATATCGTAAAAATCAAAATGTAAAGTTAAAATTTTTGAGGTGAACGATCATGACATTAAAAATCTCTTGTCTCCAGCTTAACATTGCCTTTGGCGATCCAGCTGAAAATCAACAGCGTGTTCAAACTGAAGTAGAAAAGCTCTCTGCCCAACGCCCTGACATCATCGTTCTTCCAGAATTATGGACGACCGGATATGATTTAACGCGCCTTGATGAAATTGCTGATGAAGACGGGGCGCACACAAAAGCGTTCATTAGCGAGCTTGCACGTTTGCATCACATCAACATTGTAGCTGGTTCCATCGCCAAAAAAACAAAAGACGGAATTACGAATACGATGTACATCGCCAATCGAAACGGCGACATCGTAGGCGAATATAGTAAACTTCATCTTTTCCAACTTATGGACGAACACCTTTACTTGCAATCTGGAGAAGCACCGGGATTGTTTACTCTTGAAAATACGTTATGTGCTGGCGTTATTTGTTATGACATTCGCTTTCCGGAATGGATTCGCGTTCATACTGTACAAGGAGCAGAAATATTATTTGTCGTTGCAGAATGGCCTTTACCCCGCCTTCATCATTGGCGCACGCTACTTCAAGCTCGTGCCATCGAAAACCAATGTTACGTTATCGCCTGCAATCGTGCCGGTCACGACCCGAATAATACGTTCGCCGGACATTCTCTCATCGTCGATCCGTGGGGAGAAATACTGGCAGAAGCAAAAGAAGAACCTTGTTCACTCACCGCCGAAATCGACTTGCAAAAAGTCAAACAAGTACGCAAACAAATTCCGATTTTTAGCGATCGTCGTCCAGAGCACTACATTACGAGTGAAAAAAATTTTCCAAAAAAGTATTGACAACATCGCCAATTACGATGTATGATTCGAATCAAACGCAAAACAATCAACAAATTGCAACAATAATGAAAATTTGAACAAAATCGAATATACTTACTGATAAACACTCTTATCAAGAGTTGGCTGAGGGAATTGGCCCAATGAAGCCCAGCAACCGACCGTAATACTATCGTGAGATAGGGCGCATTTAAGCGCCGGAAGTAACTTCCGTAAGGCACGGTGCTAAGTCCAACAGAAAGAGTCATTCTTTCTGAAAGATAAGAGGTGCGAAGAAGTATCTTCAAGCCTCTTTCGATATGCGAAAGAGGCTTTTTATTTTACAAAGGAGGCGTTCACGTATGGCAGTTTCAAAACAATCCGTTTACGAACCTTTAACAGAAAGTGCCGCGATTGCTCTTGCAGTTCGCTTGCGCCTATTCCCAGAAGGGGCACCGTTAGTATGCCGAGAAATCGGCGATGGAAACTTAAATCTTGTTTTCCATATCGTTAACCAACAAACAGGAAAAGGAATTATTATTAAACAAGCATTGCCGTATGCAAAAGTAGTCGGCGAAAGCTGGCCTCTTACGTTAAAGCGTGCCGTCATTGAAAGCAACGCATTGCGCACATTTGCCAGCTATGTTCCAGAATACGTTCCGAAAGTGTACTATTCCGACGAATCTCTGGCTATCACCGTCATGGAAGATTTATCCCATTTGCAAATCGCTCGCAAAGGTCTCATTGAAGGAAAAACGTATCCACTTCTTTCGCAACATATCGGTGAATATGTGGCAAAAACATTGTTTTATACGTCCGACTTTGGTATGAATCAACAAGAGAAAAAACAACTTGCCCAAAGCTTTGTCAACCCTGAACTATGCAAAATTACCGAAGACCTTGTCTTTACCGATCCGTTCTTTGACCATGAAACGAACAATTTTGAAGACGAGCTTCGCGAAGATGTAAAAGAGCTTTGGAACGATGATGAACTCCATCTTGAAGTGGCGAAATTAAAGCGAAAGTTTTTAACAGAAGGAGATGCCCTCATTCACGGCGATTTACATACCGGAAGCATTTTCGCCAGCGACGAGGAGACAAAAGTGATTGATCCGGAATTCGCCTTTTACGGTCCTTTCGGTTTCGATCTTGGTCAATTTTTCGCCAATTTACTATTAAATGCGTTGTCCCGCCCAGAACAAGAACAAGAGCCTTTATTCGCCCATGTTGAAAAAACGTGGGAAGTATTTGCAAACGTCTTTTCCGACCTTTGGGAGCAATACAATGTTGAGCCGTACGCAAAAACGCCTAGGTTGTTGCAAGACGTTTTGCACAACACGTTTGTCGATGCGATTGGATTTGCCGGATGCGAAGTGATTCGTCGTACAATTGGTTTAGCACACGTCGCAGATCTTGACGGCATTGAGGACAAAGAGGAACGCATCCGTGCAAAACGCCACGCCCTTCGTCTTGGACGAAGCCTTATTTTACAGCGCAATTCGCTGAATGATATTCAAGAAATTCGTTCTCTTTTCTTGCAGGCACCATTGGCACCGACTAACTAAACGAAAGGAAGAAACATATGACTGAACGATTCATCATTCCGCGTTCGGTTGAATGGAACGATACGCATATCACTATTTTAAATCAACAAAAATTACCTTCAGAGACAGAATATTTGGAATTAAAAGAAATTAGCGATGTATGGGATGCAATTGCAACGCTGAAAGTTCGTGGAGCGCCCGCGATCGGTATTACGGCTGCCTACGGGCTCGCCCTCGCCGCTCAACGTTACAAGGCAAGCTCGATAGACGAATTTAAGCAGCAGCTTCAAAAAGACCGCGACTATTTAGCAAGCTCGCGCCCAACGGCCGTTAACTTGTTTTGGGCACTAAATCGCCTTGTATCAAGCATTGAAAACGCTACTTCTGTTAACGAAGCGAAAACAACGCTCATTCACGAGGCAATTCGCATCCAAGTCGAGGATGAAGACGTATGCCGCCGCATCGGGGAGCATGCACTATCTCTCTTTCAAGATGGCGACCGCATCCTAACAATTTGCAATGCCGGTTCCATCGCTACCGCCCGCTACGGTACGGCACTCGCTCCATTTTATCTGGCAAAAGAAAAAGGCATTCACCTTCACGTGTTTGCCTCAGAAACACGCCCTGTTCTGCAAGGAGCGAGACTCACAACATGGGAGCTCATGCAAGCCGGCATTGACGTTACACTCATTACAGATAATATGGCAGCGCAAACGATTCACGCCAAAAACATTACGGCAATCATCGTCGGTGCGGACCGAATTGCCGCAAACGGAGATACCGCCAATAAAATCGGTACATTTGGCCTTGCGTTATTAGCGAAATCATTCGGTATTCCGTTTTACGTTGCTGCACCGTTATCAACGATCGATTTAGCAACTAAAACGGGAAAGGACATTCCGATTGAAGAACGAAATCCAGAGGAAGTCACACATATCGCCGGTACACGCATTGCTCCTGAAGGGGTGAACGTCTACAATCCAGCTTTTGACGTAACCCCTCACGAACTTATTACTGCGATTATTACCGAAAAAGGGATTATTAGCGGCAACTATGAAGCAGGATTGCCAGCATTGTTCGAGGGGGTCGAAACAAGTGAAACGATTTAAAATATTTTTTATTGCTGCCTTGTTATTTGGCATCATGCTCAGCGGCTGCACAAACGAACAGGATGCCGTAAGCAGCGAGCCAGCCAAACAACAAGAAACATCCAAAAAAACAGAGACAACAACGACAGCAACAGAACAGGCAGACATTCCTGCCAAACTCAAAAAGCCGATAAAAATCGCGGCCATTATGCAAATGTCTATCGGTACATTTTCTTCCCAGTACATTGCCGGAGTGAAAGAACAAGTGCAAAAATTCGGCGGTGAAGTGCAAATCTACAACGCTGACAATGATTTAACGAAAATGGCTTCATATGTGGAAACGGCAATTACACAAAATGTCGATGCAATTTTGTTAGACCATGGGCGTGCCGATGCGTTGCAAGGCCCGGTGGAAAAAGCAGTCGCTAAAGGAATTCCTGTCGTGGCGTTCGATAACGATTTAAACGTACCAGGCGTCACCGTCATCGACCAAGATGATTACAGCTTAGCATGGAAAACGTTAAAAACATTAGCCGAAGACTTAAATGGAGAAGGACAAATCGTCACTATTTGGGTCGGCGGATTTACCCCAATGGAGCGACGCCACGTCATTTACGATGCGTTCAAAAAACGGTATCCGAACATTAAAGAAGTCGCCAAATTCGGCACAGCAAGCTCTAATACGGCATTAGATACACAAACGCAAATGGAAGCAATTTTAAAAAAATATCCAAATAAAGGCGATATTGATGCCGTCTTTGCGACATGGGATGAATTTGCAAAAGGGGCAACGCGCGCAATTCAACAAGCAGGCCGCAACGAAATTAAAGTGTACGGCATCGACTTAAGCGATGAAGATTTACAAATGATCCAGCAATCAAATAGCCCATGGGTCGCAACAACTGCGACTGATCCAGCGGAAGTTGGGCGCGTGCAAGTTCGATTTGCTTACCAAAAAATCGCCGGTGAAAAAACGCCAAATATTTATTCCCTTGAGCCACACTTAGTCAAAAAATCTGACTTACCAAACAAACAAATCTCGATGAACGATCTTCATAATTACATTACTGGCTGGGGACAGTCTAATGTCGCCGTCTCTCCTTGGATGAAAACGTTAGAAGAACAGGTGAAAAACAAATGAATGGTCTCTTCATGGAAAATATTTATAAATCATTCGGAGATGTGAACGTATTGAATGGCGTGAATTTCCATGTACAGAAAGGGGAAGTTCACGCCCTTTTAGGAATGAACGGAGCTGGCAAAAGCACATTAATGAAAATTCTCGCTGGCGATCTGTCTCCTAACGAGGGGACTATTACCATTGACGGAATAGAGTATCAATTTTCTTCCCCTTCCGACGCAAAAAAAGCGGGAATCGGGTTAGTCGTTCAGGAAGTCGACACCGCCCTTTTTCCTTCGCTTACCGTGTATGAAAATATTGCCGCTGACGACATCGTTGAGACGAAGCGGCGACCGTTTCTTTCTTGGAAACAACAAAAACAGCGTGCTGAAGAATTATTGCGCCAAGTCGGTTTATCTATTCCGCTAAATAAGCTTATTCATGAATGTACGTTACACGAAAAACAACTCATTTTATTAGCAAAAGTGCTTTCTTCTTCGGCTCGCTACATTATTTTGGACGAGCCGACCGCCCCATTAAGCGAAACAGAAACGAAACGCCTCTTTGACATTATGAAACAATTAAAGTCTCAAGGAGTGTCGTTTATTTATATTTCTCACAAACTAAAAGAAGTAAAAGAGATTTGTGACCGCGTTACAATTTTGCGCGACGGCACGGTCGTCCATCGCGGTGACGTTTCACAGCTTTCCATCGAAGACATGATTCGCCATATGGTCGGGCGCTCTTATGAAACAAGAAAAAAAGAAACGCGTACCTACAGCGATCAAGTCATCTTTGAAGTGAAACACTTACTCATTCCAAAAACAAATACGACTGTTAACTTACAAATTCACCAAGGAGAAATCGTCGGCATCGCAGGGTTAGTCGGTGCCGGAAAAACCGAATTGGCAGAAAGTTTATTTGCCCATACAAAAACGACGGGCGAATGGTTCATTCGCGGAAAACGGTATACGTTCTCCTCTCCCAAAGAAGCAATTGAAGCCGGCATCTGTTTTATTCCAGAAGAACGGCGAAAACAAGGGCTTTTTATGAGTGAAACCGTCCGTACCAATCTAACTGTACGCTTATTATCATCGCTGACAAAAGGGCAATGGGTGATCAAACGAAAAGAAGCCGAGGTAGCTCAGCAACTAATCGAAACGTTACACATCCGCCCATCTTCCCCTCATGCGCTTGTTAAACAGTTAAGCGGCGGCAATCAACAAAAAGTCGTCATCGGCAAATGGCTGCAAACGAATAGCGATGTATTTATTTTTGATGAGCCCACAAAAGGAATTGACGTCAACGCCAAAGCGGAAGTATTTTCGATCATCCGCTCCCTTGCCGACAAAGGAAAAGCGATTTTATATTTAACAAGCGAATTTCAAGAACTGCTTGACATTGCCGATACGATTTACGTGATGGTCGACGGTCAACTTGTCAAACGCTTTTTAGCCAAAGAGGTAACATACGAACAGCTCATTTACTACAGCAGCGGAGGTGATTTCCATGGAACAACCAGTCCTTTCATCAATAAAGAAGAAACAAACGTTATCTCCTCTTGATTTTTTATACAAACACGGGACATTGCTCGCGATTCTCGTCGTTATCGCCTACTTCGGCATTACGCTTGATCGTTTTTTTACGTACGACAATTTTAGCGATATTTTGCGTTCCATTTCCATCGTGACTCTTGTGGCAATCGGCATTACTTTTTCTCTCATTGTCGATGGATTTGATTTATCAGTCGGCTCTACCGTTAGCCTAGCAACCATCTCCAGCGCAGCAGCACTGGTTTTATACCGCCAAGAAATTTTCGTCACTCTTCTTGTACCGATTTTATTAGGAATTGTCGTTGGTCTCCTTAATTCGTTGCTCATTGTCAAACTCAGGCTGCCCGATTTATTGGCGACATTAGCGACCATGTATGCGATTAACGGCGTGCAGCTAACATATACAAAAGGATTTTCGATTTACAACGATATGCCGCTTCCTGACGGCGGAACCGCACCGGGAAAATTTATTCCTTCCTTTTTATTTATCGGTCAAGGGGAAGTGTTCGGCATCCCTTTTTCCGTTTTGCTCATGCTGTTGATCGTCGTCGTATCTCATTTGTTTTTAACATACACAAAACCAGGTCGATTGTTTTATATGACGGGAGAAAATCGTGAGGCGGCTCGGCTTGCCGGGATTCCGGTGAATCGTTATCGAACATATGCCTATGTAATTAGCGGTTTTTTCGCTGCGCTTGGCGGCATTGTCCTTGCTTCCCGTATCGGGACAGGACAAGTGTCTGCAGGGGCTTCGTTTTTAATGGATGGAGTTGCTGCTGCCTATATCGGCTTTTCCGTATTTGGTGCAGGAAAACCGAACGTAATCGGCACGCTGTTCGGCTCCATTTTAATCGGTGTGCTCCTCAATGGACTCACAATGATGAATGTTCCATACTATGCCCAAGACATTGTCAAAGGAGTGATTTTAGTCGGCGCCTTAGCGTTGTCCCATATGCAAAAGAAATAGGAATATTTCCCCATCCGTTCGACCCACAATTTATGGTATGATAGAACTACTAGTGGCCATAGTTGACGAACGGGGGAAAAATATGACAGCAACAACAACAACGATAACTCACATCTTAAACAGTGCAATCGAATCAATTAAAACAGTCATTCCAACGGGGGTCGAAATTCAAAAACCGACATTATACAACACTCATTCGATTCAATCTTCCTTATCCGTTCTCATTGGAATGACGGGACAAATTCAGGGACAGCTAGTTATCGGCGGAACGAGCAACCTTTTCGCACAAATTAGCGAGCTTATGTACGGCATGACGTTAGAGGGCGATATGCTTGAATCGTTTACATGTGAGCTTGGCAATATGATTGCTGGACATTTAGTGACATATGCGTCAAAGCGAGAAATGACGATGGATATCACCCCGCCGACATTACTGATTGGAGAAGTGAGCATGAAAGGGTTTCAAAAAGCAATTCTCGTTCCTGTTACGATCGCGGAAAAAGGAACGCTGCATGTGATTGTTACATTGCACGACTAAGAAAAGCGGAAGCGCCTTGATTTTCTCTCGAAGCCAATGCAGCTATTTGACGCAAGAGAACAAGGCGCTGAAGCTATGCAGCGGTTCAAATTTATTATACTTCTTATCATTGAGCAGAAAAACTAGAAGCGATGATCGCTTCTAGTTTTTTTATTCCCTTCTATCGCCCGATATCGCTCTTCGAGCAACAGCAGCCTTTCCTTCACGTCCGTTCGGTTTCCTGCATATCCAGTTAACGAACGGTCTTTTCCGATGACACGATGGCACGGAACTATAATCGCAAGCTCATTAGCACGATTCGCTTGGCCTACCGCCCTTACTGCTTTCGGACGACCAATTTTTTCAGCAATATCGCTATAGCTTACGGTTGTGCCATATGGAATATCACAAAGCGCTTGCCATACTTGCTCTTGAAAAGGTGTCCCTTTCCATTTAACAGGCAACCGGAACGTTTTTCTTTTTCCATGAAAATATTCATCCAGCTGCCCCAGCGCCTCTTGAAGCAATAAGGAATCGCTTTTGACCATTTCGTATTGGCGACATAGCTTTTTCCATTCATCTTCAAATAGCTCGACATTGACGATCGCTTCTCCGTCTGATATAACGTAAATAAGACCTAGTTCTCTCGATCTATAAACATTGTACTCCCGCTTCATCTTCATCCTCTTTCTCGATTCGTTCGATCGGCAATGTAATATGAAACGTAGTTCCGACGCCGACTTGACTTTCCACATCAATTTTCCCTTGATGCTCCTCAATAATTTTATAGCTTACCATCAAACCGAGTCCAGTACCACGTTCTTTTGTCGTATAGAAAGGTTCACCGAGTTTTTTAATCTTGTCTTGTGGAATTCCACAGCCCTGATCCCTAATTGAAATGCAAATTTGATTTCCAGCCGTTTTTTGAATGTTAACGTTAATATCCCCGCCTTTTGGCATTACTTCAATAGCATTTTTCAATATATTAATGAACACTTGTTTGAGCTGGTTTGGTTCACAATAAATGAATGGGATATTTTCTTCGAATTCCGCGATAATTTGTACATTATGCATCATGGCTTGAGCGCTAATTAAATCAATGGTGTCTCTCATAATTTTGCAAACATCATTTTGTTGATATTGAATCGCTTGCGGCTTAGCGAGGACAAGGAATTCAGTAATAATGGATTCAATTCGTTTCAGTTCAGACATGATGACATTGAAGTACATGGAGTAGTCTTCCTTAATGCTTCCTTGCAACAACTGAATAAAGCCTTTTAACGCAGTCATCGGATTGCGAATCTCATGAGCAATTCCTGCCGCAAGCTCGCCGACGACGTTGAGAGTATCGGATTTCCGCAGCTGCAATTCCATCTCTTTTCGCTCCGTAATATCTCGAAGTGTCATCATTCCAACACCGGGGATAATTTCTTTTTTCAGTGAAAATTCAATAATTTTTTGCTCCTCTTCCCCGCTTGGAAAGTTCATTTCCGCATATGCCTCTCCTGAACGCTCACATTGGCTGACGAGCTTATAAAAGTTTTTCCGTTCTTTTTCCGGTATAAACTGAATCACCGATTGATAAAGCAGTTGATCTTTCGGTGCCTGAAAAATTTCGCAAGCTATCGGATTGACATCCAAAATTCGATATCCTTCCCCCCATAACAATATACCGTTCATGGCATGGTCAAAAATACTGCGAAACTTTTGCTCGCTCTCCCGTAATTCTTTTTCGATTTTTCTCCGTTCAGTTACGTTCCGGAAAATGGTTAAATGATAACCATCAATAACACCTTGTTTCATCGTAAACTCAAGTTGCTTATCTTCCCCGTTCGGCATATGGAACGTCAATTCATCACGAATTTCTCCCGTTTTTTGGAACTGTTCAAACACATGGCGTACTTTTTTGTCACTATAGTCGACAAAATCAAGCAAGTTTTTCCGAACAAGCAGATTAAGTGGAAGTTCAAACGTTCGGCTTGCTGCTGGATTCGCATTTAAAATATGACCGTGATTGTTCCAGATGAGAATCGCTTCATGAGCTTGTTCAAAAATCGCACGAAACCGTTCCTCGCTTTTTTGAAGCTTAATTTCCATATTTTTCTTTTCTGTGACATCGCGCATAATCGCCATGTAAAAACCACTGTAGACGTTCGACGTTGTCGTTAGTTCAAACATTTTCACTGTGCCGTCGAAGCGGACTAACGACAGTTCCCCTTTCGCTGTTCCCTTTTCTTTCAATTCAACCAGAAGTTTGACAAAATCATCCGTACACTCTTTCGCGATAAATTGCTGAAACGACAAACTCAATAATTTCGCTTTTTCTAAATTTAAGCTTATGCAAAAAGCAGGGTTTACATCAATAAACCGCCCGAATTCATCAAAAATCACAATCCCATCCACAGCGCGGTTAAATACATCTTTAAAGAGAAACTCATTAATAATCCGCTCTCGCTCTAATGCTTTGCGAGCGGAAATGTCACGCATAATCACTAAATCAAACTCGTTAAAGGCATCCTTTTTCATTGAAAACTCAATGTGCTTGATTTTTCCATTCTTCAACTTCAAAAGCAGCTCATCACTAAATGAGCCGAATTTATGTAACATCGATTGCTGAAATAACAAAATATCAGGAGGGACTAAGTCAAGGAACATATGAAACTGTTTCCCAAGAAGCTCCTCCTTCTCCATTTCAAAGAGCTGACAAGCTGCCTCATTTACTTCAACAAACTCACCATTTTTATTAAAAATCACAATCGCATCCAGTGACCGTTCAAAAATAATGGAGTATCCATTTAATTGTTCTTTTAAACGTCTGTTTTCTTCCTCTAATGATTTTACATTAATCATCAAGTCTTGTTCTTCACGGGGAGAAAGGCTGTTATTCGCCATCTATCTTCCCTCCTTCTCCAACAACTATCAATCATTATATATTCTTCATCAAAACATTTACTCCTTCTACACCTTTTGGAATAAAAATCCCCACAATTCGACAATGTTTTTTTTATTTCTCTTTTGTCTAAAATGTGTTATATTAAAATGTTGTTTTTAAATGCTCTGATGAAGGAGTTTGTACGTATGAACATTATTTGTACGACATTAAATGCAAAGTATATTCATACCAACTTAGCGATTCGTTATTTAAAAGCATACGCTCAACCGGAATTTGATGTCCAAATTGTCGAATATACCATTAAAGACCCTGCCATGAACATTGTCACCGATCTTTACCAACGAAAACCTGATATCATTGGTTTTAGTTGCTATATTTGGAATATTGAAGAAACAATTAAAGTGATTAAAATGCTCAAAAAAATTGCCCCCGACATTACCATTGTGGTCGGCGGCCCTGAAGTGTCGTATGATGTGCGCGAGTGGCTTGAAAAGGTACCCGAGTTTGATTTTATTGTCATTGGCGAAGGGGAAGAGACGTTCAAACAATTTTTATTTCAAATGCATGGAGAGCAAGATTTCACCGCTGTCCACGGGTTGGCGTTTCGTCAAGATGGAAATATCATTATTAATCCACAGCGAAACAAAATCAATTTGGCAAACATGCCATCACCGTTTCGTTTTCCAGAAGACATTCCTCATTTATCCAAACGCATTACGTATGTAGAGACAAGCCGCGGCTGTCCATTTAGCTGTCAATTTTGTTTGTCGTCCATTGAAGTCGGCGTCCGCTATTTCGACCGTGAAAAAGTGAAAGACGACATTCGTTATTTAATGAAACATGGAGCGCGAACGATCAAGTTCGTCGACCGAACGTTTAACATTAGCCGCAGCTATGCGATGGACATGTTTCAATTTCTCATTGAAGAACACGTTCCGGGAACAGTATTTCAGTTTGAGATCACAGCGGATATTATGCGCCCTGAAGTCATTGAATTTTTAAATAAAGAAGCTCCTCCGGGACTGTTTCGTTTTGAAATCGGCGTTCAATCGACAAACGATGAAGTAAACAAGCTCGTCATGCGCAAGCAAAATTTCGAAAAATTAACTCGTACAGTAACAATGGTAAAAGACGGAGGAAAAATCGCCCAGCACCTTGATTTAATCGCAGGGCTTCCAGAAGAAGACTACACATCATTTCGCAAAACATTTAACGACGTATTTGCCCTTCGCCCGGAAGAATTGCAGCTTGGCTTTTTAAAAATGCTGCGCGGCACCGGTCTTCGTCTTCGCGCCGCAGATCACGGATATGTTTTTATGGATCATGCTCCATACGAAGTGTTGCAAAATAATGTTCTTTCCTTCGATGACATCATCCGCATCAAACAAGTGGAAGATGTATTAGAAAAATATTGGAACGCCCACCGTATGGATGAAACAATTGAATATTTAGTGAGCCATGTATTTCCGACACCATTTGATTTCTTCCAGCAATTCGGCACATACTGGGACGAACGCGGCTGGGCGCGCATCGGTCATCAACTCGAAGACTTATTCCGCCGCTTGCATGAATTTTTACAGGCAAAAAATATAAAGGAACTGCCGACAGTAGAAGCGTTAATGAAATATGACTATTTGCGCAACCAAAAGCATAAACCGCGCAAACCATGGTGGGAAGAAAAAACAGATAAAGAGCTGCGCACCAACCTTTATCGCCAACTGTTAGAAGAACCGGCATTGTTAGGAGAAAAATTCGTCTCACTCCAACTAAACGAGAAAGATTTGTTTAAACATACCGTCATGGAAATTGTTCCGCTTGATGTACAGCATTATGCCGAAACAAAAGAAATTCGCCATATTCCAACCGTCATGATTGCTTATTTTGATCCTATTCAGTTACAAACAATCATCTTTTCCGCTTCGTTATCGGTGTTTCAAGCAACAACAAAAAAGTAGGGGCATCCCTACTTTTTCTTTTTCTTCCGTTTTGTCTCTTCTATTAACTGGATCATTTGATGGGCATTGAAATCTCCAAACTCAAACGCAAATTCCTCACGAGTTTCGTTACGGTTGCGTCCTGTCTCACGATGATTCGTTTTATCGGTTGTCATTCTCCTTGCCGCCCTTTTTTCGAGTTGCGGTTCGCCCCGCGACTCATATCTTCTTCACCTGCATATTGTGCCGCGAATTCCGTATCAGGCAAACTTTCTTTCGGCGTTTTGTTATTGTTTTTCGCCGCATCAAATCCGACTTTTCGTTTCATACTTTATCTCCTTCCTATTTGTTTCACTTTTTTAGACCTGCTTTGTGCTTATACGCAATGAGGACAATTTCTTCCCCTGTTTCTTCTCGCAACGTCTTTTCTAGCTCTCGTACTTTTCTTAGAGCTTGTTCTTGGAGATTCGCTACAGGAAATGAGTCACTTTTCACGGATATCCCCCTTTTCGTTTTTATTACTTTCCGTAAAAGACGTCATTTTTATTCATAACCGGTGACGTATCCGGTCACACTACGAATGAGGTGATCACATTGCGCAACGAAAAAGAAATTGAATCACCGATTCTCGATGAGACCCAGCCGCATCAAATTCATGCTCCCTCTTTCAAAGGAACGGGCATTAAAATGCAGCCGCCGTTTATTAACAAATACGGGGTTGTGATTGGCGACAGCAAATACAATTCACCAAACTCACCGCTCAATCAATGGAGCGATGAAACCGATCCTAGCATTATGTCTGGCAACGAGTGGGTGCATCCAACGAATGACATCGGTTGGAACACCGAGGAAAATCGCGAGCTACTTGAAGCCAAAAGGCGACCACAAGCCGCTCCATTTATGCATCCGAGCATCGATACAAGCTACGGACAAGATTAAAGGGATATCCTCATAAAGAGGTATCCCTTTTTCTTATGGCTTTAAGACCACTTTAATGCATCCATCTTTCTTTTCATCAAAAATTTCATAAGCATGTTTTGCTTCGTCTAATGGAAGGCGATGGCTAATGATATCGGTCGGGTCGAACTTTTCTTCGACAATCCATTCGTACAATGTTGGTATATAATGAATGACTGGAGCCTGCCCCATTTTTACCGTAATGTTGCGAGCAAATAAATCCCCCAGTGGAAATTGATTGTATCGCGAACCGTATACGCCGACCAGCTGAATCGTTCCGCCTTTTCTTACGGCTTGTGACGCAATGACAATGGCTCCCATCGCTCCACCTTGTAATTTTAACGCTGAACCAAGCATCTCAAGAGGGGTCATTTTTCCGTCTAACCCGACGCAGTCAATTACCACATCCGCACCGCCTCCAGTAATTTCCTTTATATATTCTCCGACATTTTCATATTGTGTAAAATCAAGCGTTTCAACTCGATTCGTTTTTCGTGCATGCTCCAATCGATAGTCTATATAATCAACAGCAATGACCCGCTTTGCCCCTTTCATCCAAGCAAATTTTTGCGTTAACAATCCAACCGGACCGCAACCTAACACCACGACTGTATCGCCATCTTTTACCCCTGCCTCATCAACTCCCCAAAATGCCGTCGGAATAATATCAGATAAAAATAGCAATTTCTCATCTTCCAATTCGCAATCTTCCGGAATAACAAACGGAGCAAAATTAGCGAACGGCACACGCAAATACTCCGCCTGTCCTCCGGGATAGCCGCCGAATGTTTCCGAATAACCGAAATATGCCCCCGTTTCCCCGTTCGGATTCGAAGCATCACATTGACTTTCTAAATGGTTCTGACAATACCAACATCGGCCGCATGCGATCGTAAAAGGAATAATGACGCGGTCGCCTTTTTTCACTTTCGTCACATTCGGTCCAACTTCCTCGACGATTCCCATCGGTTCATGTCCGATAATAAAATCGTGCGGCATATTTGGAATCATTCCATGAATAAGATGAAGGTCAGAACCGCAAATAGCAGTGCTCGTAATTTTCACAATGATATCATCTGGCTTTAAAATCGATGGAGCTGGCATCTGTTTCACTTGCACATCTTTTATGCCTTGAAACGTAACAGCTTTCATCCTATTTCCCTTCCTTCTTTTTCAGGTTTGATCGCCATCAATGTGATGATGCTAGACAGCACGCATAATCCAGCAAAACCATAAAACATCGTATTCGTCGCTTGTTTCATTAACAGTGCTGCAACAGGCGGTCCTGCTGCAACACCAATAAACCGCATCGAACTATAAAACGACGTTACCGTCCCCCGCTCCTTTTTCTCAATTCCCTCCGTAATCAAAGCATCTAAACAAGGAAGCACGATTCCAATGCCGACACCTGATACAAAAAAAAGAGCTATCATCCACCAAAGCTGCCGAAACATAAATGCGAATGCAATCGTCGCTGCAGCAATGACTCCGCCAATAACGATGAGCCATTTCATAAGTCGTTTATTTTTTCCTATTTTCTTTCCTGTTATAAAGGAAGCCACACAAAGAGCGCCAAGCGGAATAGCTAATATCCATCCTTTTTTTAGTCCATCAATCCCGTAATCATCTTCTAGCATGCTCGATAAAAAAAAGAGCTCCCCGAATAAAACGAACATAAAAGCTCCCCCGATGAAAAAAACGGCATAAAGCCAGCGTCCTTCCCGATAAAAAATCGCTTTTACATTGCGCAAAAACTCGCGAAATGGCGGCGGTTGTTCCATTTTAGTTGGAGATTTCACAAAAAAAATCATCATCACAATTGAAATCGCGCAAAACAACGGAAATGCAAAAAACAGCAAAAACCAAATGATCCCAGCTAGCACAGATCCTACTATTGGACTTGCCACTTTTCCAAACGTATTCGCGGTTTCAATCGTCCCTAAACAACTGCTGGCTTCACTGTCTTTTTTGAACAAATCACCGACAAGCGGTAATACGATCGGGAACGCTCCTGCTGCTCCTATCCCTTGCAGCATGCGCCCAACGAGAATCATTCCATATGGTTCACTCATCTTCCATGATGCCCATCCGGAAATAATCCCCCCGGCTGCCGCAATGAATAAGCTAGGGATGATCACCTTTTTTCGTCCGATTCGATCACTGAAATATCCAGCAATCGGAATTAACAGAATCGCAACAATAGAATAAACAGTAATGAGCAAACTCGACTGAAATGAAGTAATCTGCAATTGTTTTTCAATTGTTGGCAATACAGGAATCAGCATTGAGTTTCCAAGCGTCATGACTAACGGAATTGAGGCCAGGGAAGCAATGGTCCATCCTTTGCCTGAAATGTTATTCCCCTTTCGTTCCCTGCTCATCTGTTGTGACATCTTCTCTGTCCATTCCATTTACCATTCCTGCCTTATCGTTTATTATTCATCTTTTCACATTTTTATCATCTCCGTTTTCCTCTTTTACATTCGAAACACAAAAAAACCTCGCCTAGGAAAAGGCAAGGTTTCCCATTATTTACCACCTGTAAACGAAATTCCTTTAATAAAATAACGATTGAAAAACGCATAAATGACTAATACTGGCAATGTAAACACCATTGAAGCCGCCATAATGTAATTCCAGTAGCTAATGTATTGCCCTTTAAAGCTATTTAAGCCAAGCGGCAATGTAAAGAGCTGCGGGTCAGAAAGAATAATGAGCGGACGCATAAAATCATTCCATGAACCCATAAATACAAAAATTGCTTGTGCAGCTAATGCTGGACGAGCGAGCGGCAAAACAATCCGGAAAAAAATACCGAGCCGGCTAAGCCCATCTAATGCTGCCGCTTCTTCTAGCTCTTTTGGAAAATTAATAAAAAACTGCCGCATCATAAAAATAAACGTCGCATTGATCATCGTCGGCACAATCATCCCTTGATAAGAATTCAACCAGCCAAGCTGTTTTAAAATTAAATAGTTCGGAATCATTGTGACTTGTACCGGAATCATTAATACCGCCAAGATGATGATAAACAACGGTTTCTTTCCGGGAAATTGCAACCGTGCTAGCGCATAGCCAGCCATCGAATTAAACAATAAGTTTAACAAAGTAACAGTTACCGCAATGATAACACTATTGAACAACCAACGCGGGAACATTTTTTGCTCAATAAAAATTTGTTTATAATTGTCCAGTGTAAAGTGTTTTGAAATCTTCTTTAATCACACGATAGCCCATTAAAACCCTCCTGTTACCGAAACGTTTTGGATTTTGAGAAATTTTACTCCAAAACGTTTTCGATTTTTGATAAAACTCTTCCAAAACGTTTTGAATCGCTGGCCAGTTAAAAACCACACTATTTGTGGTTTTTAACTGTCGATTCGCGCATTTTTAATTCTGTTTCCAAAATTCTAACATGAGATTGTGCCTTTCCTTCTAACATTTGAATGAGCAATTTCGCCGCTTCATAGCCCATCGCAAATTTATTTTGGGCGATTGTCGATAACGTTGGAGTCGCATAAGAAGCAAGAATAATATCATCATATCCGATAACGGCCACATCGTCTGGCACTCGCTTGCCGAGCTGTTTTACCGCTTTCATAACTCCTAATGCCATCAAATCGCTCGCACAGAAAAATGCCGTAATGTCCGGATATTCTGTCAACAATCGTATTGCTTCTTGTTCCGCTTGTTCTTCTTTAAACGCACCGTTTGCCACCCAATGCTCATAAAACGGTAAATCGGCTTCGAATAACGCCTCTTTGAATCCTTTCAGCCTTTGTTCACTAACAAAGGCATATTCATAGCCATTGATCATAGCAATACACTTGTGGCCTAACTCCACTAAATGTCGGACAGCTTTTTTTGCCCCAAGAACATTATCGGTTGTGACATATCCTACTGTCTCTGATTCAATTGGGATGTCGATGAGGACACACGGAATATCGCTCTCAACTACTTCTTGCAAATACGGATCATCGACTCGAATTCCTTGTAAAATTGCACCATCCACTCGTCGTTCACGGCATAATTGTGTATACGTTTTTTCCCGCTGCTTCGTGGAAGTTGTGCTGAATAAAACCATGTCATAATCCACTTCACCGACATATTGGTTAACTCCTGCCAGTACTTCAAACGTAAAATTGTCTTTCGCGCTTTCCCGAGTCAACCCGGAAACAAGCAAGCCAATCGTTTTGGATTTATTCATGACAAGCCCGCGAGCAAGAGTGTTCGGACTATAATTCAATTGTTTAGCAATATCGATAATTTTTTGTCTCGTTTTTTCATTTACATCAGAATACCCATTCAATGCTCTTGAAACTGTTGTAATCGAAACTCCAGCAGCTTTAGCAATATCTTTAATCGTTGTCACAGCTCTTCCTCCAAAACGTTTCGGATTGCTCTCTTGATTGGATTATAACCGAAAATGTAAACGATTTCAATCATTTTTCGCCAATCTTCTTTCTATAAATTTACAACTCCTTCTTCAATTCCCATCATACAAATGCTTTTTTTCTCTCATACTAATGATGCAAGACATATTCATGAAACAAGGAGGAATAAAACATGGCAAGAACAAGTAACAAATTGCTTGTACCAGGGATTGAACAAGCCCTTGATCAAATAAAATATGAAATCGCTCAAGAGTTTGGTGTACAATTAGGGGCAAATACCGCTTCTCGCTCCAATGGTTCCGTCGGCGGCGAGATTACAAAGCGCTTGGTTGCGCAAGCCCAAAGCCAATTTGCTGGTTCTGCTCATTCAAAAACTGAATAATATGGCTGCATTTAAAACACTTTTTTGCATAAAGAATGATTACGCGCAAATGTATGTATAAAGCAACGCCTTTTTGACGTTAAATTTTTTCATAAAAACTTTATCTACAGAGGCTGCTTCACCTTTTTCGGACAGCCTCTTTCTTCATTCATTGTGATGGTATATTTTCTATCCGGAGTAAACGTTCTTTTCACAATTTACTATCAAGCATAAAATAGAGTATGACTGCCATTTTCAATTCATTTCAACTTTTGAATGAGGATGCCAAATATTGCCTCTTCCTCGTCTTATCCAACAATAAGCAATTTCAAAAAGTTGATCCCAGCATATTCACGTTCGTCCCACATAATATCCGACAACGATACATGCGTTTTGTCACTTCTTTTTCTTCAATAAGTGCTTTTTCAACACAATCTAACAAAGAAACAAAGTTGTTGCTTCGAGAGTCAAGTCCTGCAATAATGCTCGCTCCCTTAACGCATAACAAAATGATAAAATTTCATCGCATGAAAGTGTTCTTCTTCCGCTTGGAAACGGAAAAAATCAGCTAATCCATTCAAGACGTCCGCAGAGCAATAAGCCGTCATTTCCATATACGCATGCGCAAAAAAATTTAAAATTCATTGCTCGTTTAAGCTACTTAATAATTTCACTTAGCAATTCCACCATCCTGCCCCTTAACTATAGCAAAAAGCTCCTTCTATAATAGTGGACAAAAAGGTGTTCATCGCCGTTGTTCCGTTCGATGCTCTTCTTTTTGACGTACTTTCTTTTGGCGCTCCTCCTTTTGATATTCTTCCTTTCGGCGCACTTCCTTTTGGTGTTCTTCTTTTCGATATTCTTCCCTTTGAAGTACTCCCTTTTGACGTCCTTCCTTTCGATATTCTTCCCTTTGAAGTACTCCCTTTTGACGTCCTTCCTTTCGATATTCTTCTCTTTGAAATACTCCCTTTTGGCGTCCTTTCTTTCGATATTCTTCTCTTTGAAATACTCCCTTTTGACGTCCTTCCTTTCGATATTCTTCTCTTTGAAATACTTCCTTTTGGCGTCCTTCCTTTCGATATTCTTCTTTTTGACGCACTTCCTTTTGCTGTTTTTCTGCCCTTAGTTTTATTACTTTTTCTTTTTTCTCTGGTTGAAATGAGCGTTCTTCTTGTTTTAATAAATATCTCTTTTCCTCTATCTTTTTGTGTAACGATTGTTTTGGTGTCAGCTGTTTTTCAGAATGGCTTTCCAATTCTTTTTTTAATTGCTTTTCTTCTTTTTTATGATTTGATTCTGTAGGAGTATTGGGCTTAGATTTTTGTATTAAAGGAGTATCGCTTTTTTGTTTTGTCTCTCCTTCATTTTTTTCTTTTTCCTTTTCAATTTGCAAAAATTTTCCTGTTGTTATCCCTTTTTTTATAGCTTCCTTTCGTACCCCCATCGTGCTTGTTGTAGTTTTTACCACAATATTTTTTTGTTGATACGAACGCTGAATTTTCGTTAATTCTGTTGATAGTTCATGTGAAGAATTACGATGATGTTCTTTTTCAACGGTGGCAATTAACACTTGTCCCCCTTTTTGTAAATAGCCTCTCTTCATGCTTAATTCAATAATTTCCCTGGTAACGTCAACAAATTTCTTTTTATTCCAATCGGAAAGACGAGACACGATATCTTTTCCTTCCCGATTATACGCTTGTATTTTGAGCACTTGTAACTGCTCATTGACCCCAATTTCAACGCTCGGATTAATATCAATGGACATATAAGCATACACTTCATTTGAAGGAAGATGAAACAATGTAGCAAAAATAAGCACACATGCAGCCACAAGACTTAGAATTACATATCGAAGCGAATGATGACGAACAATGGGTTTCCCCATCACCGTTCCTTCAATTTCTTCTCCAATTTCGCAGTCGTGTTCATTTTTTACTTGAACAAACTCTCCTTCAGGGGTCAATAGCGTAACAAAATCATCATCCACTTCTAATACAATCCCTTTTTTCACGATAGAAGCACCCCTTTTATATAATCTTTTAAATAGACGTAGTCCCCCGCTAAAATAATGGCAACTGCAATAATATATTTTCTATTTCTCTCAATGGTTTTTCGGCTTACTTCTGCCTTTGTCTGCAATTGTTTAATGGGCAATTGTTTTTTCTTAAATAACATTTCACATAATTCTTCATTGTCCACTAACAACTTTGCGACTTTCATAGCATTCAAACGGGCATCTTTATGCTTCGGTGACTGTTCGACTAACTCTTGAAAGCTGAGCCCAAATTCCTTCAGCACTTTCTGATAATGGATGATTTCTTCACGGCGTTGCTCTTGCTCAATTTGCCTGTAAAACTCATCCATCGATAATTTCGTGTCTAAATACGTTTGTGCTAATTCCTCTTCCTCCTCTTTATGTATAATAATGTTTCTTGCTTTTGCTTCTTTCCGAATATAATCAATGGTACGTCGTTTAATTAACAGTTCTGCAAAAGCAATGAAAGATCCCCCTTTGTGAGACGCGTATTTCTCAATTGCTTCATTAAAAGCGATTAACCCAATGCTTAATTCATCATCCCCCTCCCCAATAAATCGTTTGCATACACTTGAAACTGTTTTTGCAATAAATGGTTTATATTGATCAATTAATTGATTATGCAGTGTTTTATTTCCACGCTGAATTTCAGCGACTGTTTGTTCAATCGTTTTCTCTTTTTTTATTTTTAATGGAAATAATATACTGAGCATGTACTTCACCTCATTTGTGAAAGAGACGAAAGATACCTCTCCCTTTGAATATCATTCGTACATCTTATCGAACTTTTGTCTGTCATTCAATCGGAAATTTGTTACATCTTTTGATTTCCAATATAAGAAAAAAGACCTTTGCAATGGTGCAAAGGTCTTCGTTGTAGAAGTTTGTTACAGCATATTTTGTCACGTTTAGCTTACCTTTTCGTTTAAACTTTGTTCATTGTTTAATGTGCTATGCTTGCGACCATAGATAAAGTAAATAACAAGTCCAACGAGCAGCCATGAGACAAAGCCAATCCATGTCATCACTGGCAGCTGTAAAACTAAATAGCCACAAAAAGCAACTGCTAATAACGGAATGAGTGGAACCATTGGTACTTTAAATGCACGTTTTAAGTCTGGCTGTGTTTTCCGTAAAATGAGCACACCGATCGAAACAGTAATAAACGCGAATAGTGTTCCGATATTCGTTAATTCAGCCAATTTACTTAAAGGAACAACTCCAGCAAAGAAAGCGACTAATACGCCTGTTACCCATGTATTCACATACGGAACTTGTCGCACAGGATTTACCTTTGAAAATAACTTTGGTAATAAGCCATCGCGGCTAATCGCATAGAACAAGCGAGTTTGTCCATACATCATCACAAGCAATACTGTGGTAATACCAGCAATCGCTCCTAATGAGATAAAACCAGCGACCCAATCTTGATGAATATAGTTTAACGCAAAAGCAACTGGGTTTTTCACACCGAGTTGATTATAAGGAACAATTCCTGTTAATACGAGCGAAACAGCAATATATAGCAACGTACAAACAACTAAGGAAGCGATAATGCCGATTGGCATGTTCCGTTGCGGGTTACGCACTTCCTCCGCCGCTGTGGAAACAGCATCAAAGCCAATGTAAGCAAAAAATACTGTTGCTGCACCAGCTGCTACCCCTGAGAAACCATATGGCATAAATGGAGTCCAGTTATCTGGTTTTACATACCATACCCCTACAGCTAAAAAGAGAAATACAACCGCTACTTTAATAATTACCATAATCGCATTAAAGCGTGCAGACTTTTTAACGCCACGCGTTAATAAGAACGTAATAAGCAAAACAATGAAAATTGCCGGAACATCGATAAATGTTCCTTTTGCTGGATCGTAAGCGCTTGTCAATGCCTTTGGAAGTTCGATACCGAAGCCAGCAAGCAGACCTTGGAAATAACCGGACCACCCTGCTGCGACGGCAGACGAAGCAATCCCATATTCAAGGATTAAATCCCATCCGAGAATCCAAGCAATTAACTCTCCAAATGCTGCATAGCTGTATGTGTAAGCGCTTCCTGATACAGGTACTGTTGACGCAAACTCAGCATAACATAGAGCCGCGAACACGCAAGCGAGACCGGAAAGAATGAAAGAAAGAACGAGAGCTGGACCAGCATGTTCCGAAGCTGCAACTCCTGTTAGTACGAAAATACCTGTACCGATAATGGCCCCAATTCCAAGCATCGTTAAATCAAATGCACCTAATTCTTTTTTTAACGATGCTCCTTTCCCCCCCGCTTCTTTGAGCAGCACATCAATGGATTTTTTTCTGAATAAATTCATACGTTGTCTCCCCTTGTCGTTTCTCGTTAGAATTTGTTGAAAATTGTTGAAATTTGTTGGATTGTACATAGAAATTCTACATCATTCAATAATTTTTGTAAAGTTAGAAAATAAGAAAAAAAGCAAAAAATACTTTCGCGATTTTATACTTTAACGCAAAAAATAACAAAATTCAACCACTTTCTGCTGCTGGACTTTACTACTTCTTAATATTCTCTTTTTGTTTTACAAATAAGCTACCACTATTTTGAAAGCGGTTATATTTTTATTTAAGTTTTAATTTACAAATTTTTCTGATAAATATATAATGAAATTGTGACAAATTTATGAACATGATGAAAGGAGGATCGTTTGTTTTCTTCCGATTCAAAACAAACAAGGAGGATTTTTTATGGCCATACAGGAACGTTCTTCACTACAACAGCACTCTTCTATCGATTACAGCCAGATCGTCCAATCGCCATCGTTTCAACGTTTAATGCGCACAAAGAAACAGTTTATTTTGCCATTATCCTTATTCTTTTTAGCCTTTTACTTTGCCTTGCCGATCTTAACATCCTATTCGAAAGCATTAAACAACCCAGCAATTGGTTCAATTAGCTGGGCTTGGATTTTCGCCTTTGCACAATTTATTATGACATGGACACTGTGTGTTCTGTATTCAAGACGTGCCGCCCATTTCGATGAAATGGTTGAACAAATTAAACGGGAAATAAAGGAAGGAGGCAAGGGATAATGCACGGTTTAGCCTTTTTCTTATTTTTAATCATCGTAGCGTTAACTCTTGTCATTACTTACTTCGCTTCCAAACGGACAAAAACGACAAGCGAATTTTACACAGCTGACAGCAGCTTAACCGGATGGCAAAACGGCCTCGCCATCGCCGGTGATTATATGTCAGCAGCTTCATTTTTAGGTATTGCCGGAATGATTGCTCTCGCTGGATTTGACGGCTTTTTCTACAGTATTGGATTTCTCGTTGCTTATTTAGTCGTTCTATATATTGTTGCGGAACCTTTGCGCAATCTTGGAAAATATACTATGGCTGATATGATTGCTGCTCGCTTCGATGATAAAAAAGTTCGCGGAGTAGCAGCGCTGAACACGATTGCAATTTCTATTTTTTACATGATCGCCCAACTCGTCGGGGCGGGCGGACTGATTAAGCTATTATTGGGGCTTGATTATATTTACTCCGTTTTGATTGTCGGTACGCTCATGACCATTTATGTCGTATTCGGCGGTATGACCGCGACAAGCTGGGTGCAAATCATTAAAGCTGTGTTGCTCATGATAGGCACGTTCATCATTTCCATTATGGTCTTGGCTAAATTCGATTTCAGCTTCATCAAAATGTTCAACGAAGTCAAAACAGCTACCCCACTTGGAGAATCATTTCTTAACCCAGGCAACAAGTTTAAGGACCCGCTTGATACCATTTCATTGAACTTAGCTCTCATCTTAGGAACAGCAGGGCTTCCCCATATTTTAATTCGCTTTTTCACCGTAAAAGACGCGCCAACAGCTCGAAAGTCCGTTGTCCATGCGACATGGATTATTGGATTATTTTATGTCATGACGATTTTCTTGGGATTTGGTGCTGCTGCATTTGTCGGTTATGATAAAATTGTCGCAGCAAACCCAGCAGGAAATATGGCGGCTCCGTTATTAGCGGAAGCGCTCGGTGGCGATTTCTTGTTTGCCTTTGTATCTGCTGTGGCATTTGCAACGATTTTAGCAGTTGTGGCCGGCCTTGTATTATCCGCTGCATCAGCGTTTGCTCACGATTTCTACAGCCATATTATTCGCCGCGGCGAAGCGACAGAAAAAGAACAAATGGTAGCGGCACGCTGGGCTTCTGTCGGCGTCGCTGTACTCTCGATCCTTTTAGCGCTATTTGCCCAAAAAATGAACGTTGCTTTCCTTGTTTCGTTAGCGTTTGCTGTCGCTGCTAGCGCCAACTTGCCAATCATCCTGTTGACCATTTTCTGGCGCCGCTTTAATACAACGGGAGCCGTAACCGGAATGCTTGTTGGATTATTCAGTTCATTATTGCTCGTCGCCCTTAGTCCAAACGTTTGGTCCCCACAACCAGGAGCGGCGATTCTCGTCGGTGATCCTATCTTTAAATTGGCCAATCCAGGAATCGTATCGATTCCACTAGGATTTATCGCGGCGATTGTCGGCACATTGCTATCTTCGAAAAACGCCGACAGCAAGAAATTTGATGAAATTCTCGTGAAAGCGAATACAGGAATTAAGGAACTAACAAATTAAATGGGGAAAGCCTCATTCTCCGAGAAGAGTGAGGCTTTTCTTATCAAAAAAAGTCCATAAAAAACGACGTCCGGTATGGAAGGATCGCTTCGAGTCTCTCTACGTCTTCTTTTCTTCCTCCTAATTTCCCCATTTCGTAAAACGCGAGCGGACGCTCATATCCTAACAACAGCGCGGCTGCCGTGTTAATATCGAGTTGAAGCCCACGTTTCGGCGGATGCACACATGCCCCTTTCCCTTGCTCTTTGCGAAATACTTTTACTCCTTCATTGCTAAGCTGGTAAAATCCCGTATTCCATGGTGCATATTCATCGTAAATATGGAAAAATAGCGGCTCTTGTATCCTTTTGAATGGATATTGTTGTAAAAGCTTCTCCATATCAACAATCCTTGCCATAAAATAAGGAACAATTTCTTGCGTAATGCGCGGATTATGCAGTAAATACGGAAGCGGATCGTCCGCCGCTGTTATGATAGTCACTTTATCTGCCATCGAATCATGCTGGCAAATAAAATTCCATAGCGCTCTTTTTGCTTCCGAATCAAGCGCTACCATCTCTTGCACGTCCATATGACGGTTTTTCATTTGATACAACATATAGCCTCTACGTTCATTGTTTTGATTGACATAAACGACCTCATGCGTATCTTTTGTCAATATTTTCTGCTCCCACCATCTCATCGTCCGCTGCAACATTCCGTTATAACGATGCGAAAACTCCTCATAGATTGGATGAATCGTCTGAAACAGCGCTTCTTTTTCTACTCGCTCCATGCGCCCATGAGCCATCGGCAAAAATCGCAAATCTTTTTGTTCTATTGTTAATTTTTTGTATAACGCAAAAAGCTCCCAACCGAAGCGGCGATAAAATGAAATTTGAAACGGATGAAGAAATGAAATCGTTTGCTGTTTCTTCCGCATTTCTTCTAATGCGACCTTCAACAGCTCAGCTACTTTTCCTTCTCTTCGATACTCCGGCCATGTTGCCACTCCCGCAATCCCCCCCATTGAAAACGATTGTTTATGAATGACAACATGCAAAGGCAGCACATGAAGCTTGGCAGTCAGCTGTCCATTTTCGAAATCTCCCCATATGTCTTCTTCATCCATTCGCTGCTTTCTTATCTCTTTTTGTTCTTCCGTTAGTTCGTATTGAAATGCATACTGTGATAGACGAAGACTTTGTTCATAATCCTGTTCTGTCAATAATCGAATCTGTGACATACAATATCCCTCCCGCTTTTTATAGTCCTTCAAATTCATTTCTCTCCTTCTTTCTCTATTCCTCTCTCATTTTTCAGAAAAAGTTTTTTGTTTTCAGACAAAAATGAGTAACTGTTCCTCGATTACATACTAGCGAAGCTCAATGCAACCAATTGGAGAGAATATGCATAAAAAAGAACAAAATCATTTATCACGCCATATAGTGGCGTTTTCCCTAGGAACCATTAACACTATGCCAGCGGAGACAGCTCAATTCAACCGAGTACTACTTCCAACGTTTAAGGAACAAACACAACCAATGAGATACAAATCCTTCGGACACTCAACCATTAACAACAGTCAATGAAACGGACAATACAGCAGCCACCGCTGACATCAGTATAGAAATTCCTTTTCTCTTACCGGGAGATTTTTTATGATAAAAAAATTCAACTATCATTAACCTTTAACAATGCGAAAAAAGCAAAATTATTCACTGTGCGTTCACCCAAAATCGTATCTCTGAACCCCAAAGCGCCGCTAGCTCAAAGAGGAGAACAATTATCAAAAAAATGCTTGAAAAGTTGACAATCCCCTCTCATTGAACCAAAAACATATAATAGCTGCTGCTTCCATACTGAACCAAAATAAAAAACCCGAACTCTTCATTTCAAGTTCGGGTTTCGTATGATAATTCCGACTGGACTCGAACCAGCGACCTCTACCCTGTCAAAATAGAAAGGGGAAAAACAAGTGAGTTAAATACATAAAATGAGTTAAATCGAATTAAAATGTGTCTTGAAAATACGCGATATTTCAAGGTTTTTCTGTTTAAGAGAGTTAATAAAAATTAAATAAATTAATTGTGTTAAAGTGCCTCTTGTGCAGATTTTTCTTCGGTGTGTAGTATGTGGTTCCTGAGTTAAGTCCATATAATTGTGTAAAAAGAGCCACGTCGCTTCCCCTTTGGCCAAATAAACAGTGAACCCCAAACATAAGGAGGAATGCAACGATGACTCAATATCATATTCCCATAATAATAAACTTTTGCACGAGTTATTGCTGAAAGATCAAGGATTGACTAAGCTACTCGAATAAATTCTGAATCAAATCCTTGAAGAAGGGTTTGAAGACGCCACGGCAGTTTTAGACTATCCAGGCCGTTACTGTCGTCGTTTGCACACAACCAATGGGATGGAACGGCTGAACGAAAATATTGAATTTTTTAGTTAAAATTATAAAAATTTGCACAATGAAGTCGATATAATAAAATAGAAAGGAAGTGAGAATAATGTTGAGTGGATTAAACCAAGAACAGATTGCAAATTTTAATTCTAATCGTCAACTTTGGATGCTTCGATCTCTTTATGGATATAAAGGACATGTATTAGAGGAAAAAAATAATGTTGTTATTTTAGATGGTAAAGGTTTTAGAAATATGATGGAAAATGCAACGGAACCCATTAATCCAGATAATGTGATACACATGTCAGCGGAAGAAGAACGTCAACTTCGCAGCAACGGAAACAGTGAACTCCTTATTCAAGCATTGAAAAGAGCTGGTGAATTAGGAATACTAGATCCAAATGGGCATCAAAAATCACCTGTTGTACAACGAATTAATCGAAACATCAATCAAATTTTAGGATATAAAGCTTACGGATTATAATCAAGAAAAACTGGAAAAGGGCGTTCATTTAGTAATTTTTATTATTTTTTTCAATAATCAGGTGTTATACAACTAAGCCACCTAGACGAGCAATTTCTATAACATTTTTGCGGAATTTTGCATTATTTGGAATTTATTCTCACGTGTACTCATGCCACTTTGATACATCTTGATGATCGCTTCCTCCAGCCAGCCGGTGTGCCGTTGGCAAGGAGCAAACAACTGCGTTTGAAATTCCCCATTTCGGTCTCTTGGGGCCAAAAGACCTTCAATCCGGTCATATTGCGTATCTAGATTTCGTTGATAGTAGTCATTTCTCATATTCGATGTTTCCGCCTGTTCAATTTAGAGAAAATTTTTGATTTCTTCCTCCTAAAATGGAAACAAATATTTTTTGAAGAAATTAATAAGGAAGGAATAATGATAAACGAAAACTAAATTTCTTAATTACTTTAGTCCTATTCTATTAATGGGATATGGTGTTTATCAGGTCATTAATAATGGTGTTGATATAACTTCTATTATTATTATCTTAGCTGCCACCTTTTCATTAATCTTGACCATTTATTCCGAAAATATCAAAAATGATGAAAAAAATAAAAATAAATATAGTACATTCACGGACCTAAAAGACCATCGTTTATTCAAGCAAAAGTAAATAAAAAGAATCATACATTATTATTCTAACTGGTGGTTTAGTTGAAGAACAGTTTCCAAAATATTAGAGAGAATAGGGCTTGGTTCTATTATTCTTACTTAGAACCAAGCCTTATTATTTTTATCCAGTTAAATGGAAATCGATTTTGTACTTCCAAGAAGAAATTAAATCAACCTTGTAATATTCCAACCCTCTTTCCAGCAAAACATTTACTAGTGCATTTATTTTAATGATTTTTCTACACTTTGATTTTTTGGGTATCCGTGTTTTATGGTGAAAAGTCATTCTATAATTCTATTTTAAGAATGTCTCTGTTAAATTTTATTGTTTGTTGATTTAAGAACATGAAGAATAGGCTACTGTATTCAGAACAGAGCCTCTTCTTTGTTTGTTACCTCGACAAGAAATGGTACGATCAATACGACTAAGAGAGAATAAACAATTAATGTGATAACGGAGATTGTCGTTGGAATTTGGAATGAAGTCAAAATCACAAACAAGATAGGCACGGTTGCCGCTACGAGAAACAATTTCTTTTTCGACTTAGCGGTAAAAAATAGTTGTTGCTTGCAATTTGGACAACGCAACAAGTATCTGTTGACAAGCAGCGTCTGCTTAAATATCTCTGTCCACGAAAGTTTTCGGTTACAATTTACACATGAAGGCATATTTCATCCCCCTCTTGCTCTCAGCCATGACACATTAGGAAATGGCAAAAGTTGACCTTCTTAAAGATTCATATTAAAATTTCTGTTTCTTTACTCCATATACCTCCCACAAAAGATTTTTACATCCATATTTACAATACCATTTTTCGTCAATAATTCTATGTTCCATTACTTTTTCCTTCTTTAATTAAATTGTCCATTAGTGAAATAAGTTTTGCTTAAAAACAATTATATTTGCTTAAAAACAATTATAAATATATTTCTACCACATAATCCGAAGAGCCGATTTTTTATTGTGTTATACATTTCTTCTGTTAAGAAAAAGATTTTCTTCTCCTTTACTTTGAGTGATCGACTTTTAAGTAATCTTTGAACATTTTATACCCCATATCGATAGTCTCTTCACTATTTACTGCTTTTTGATTATCTGATTTCTTTTTTACAAACGGTTTATCAACTGCAAATGAAAATTATAACTTATTACATTTTTTCTCTACTAATTCTATGTAAAACTATTTGTAAATTTTACTTCAGCCTAAAAACTAAAAAACAAAAGCCAAGAATGCTGTAAAATAAACACTCTTAGGTTTTTAATTTAGGTGCATTTTACTTTAAATTGGACTTTTTAGACAGCCTCAATAGTAAGTAAGGAATTTCTTTACTCAAAAGGAATACCACCTGAACAACTTACCCTCTTAATAAAAAATATATTCAAATTTTTCCTTATATTGTTAAATTATTTATTTAAAAAAACCGATAATAATAATGAATACTATTTTAGGAGGGAAGTATGAAATGAATTCATTTTTTTGAAAAATCAGGTAAGGTATTGTTGCTGGTTTTCACTCTAATTTTCACGTTGGTGACGATTGGAGTGCAGAAAAGCTATGCGAATGAATTACTTGGAACCAAGCCAAACATGAATTCTATCATTGAACTCCAAAAAGGTCTGGAGTTTACCGAAGAATCATTAGCGGTAGACATTGATAAAGCGAAAATAGAAACAGAAATAAAAATCAACAAAGATGAAGCTATAAAAATCCAAAGCGATAATAAATTCAAACCTCAATCCCAATATGGTGTAGGCGGATTAATCTTAAATACGCAGGATTCCTTAACAGAAGAGGACCCGATGGATTTATTTTTCTTTAGTCCGACTTCCGATAAAATTTTAGTTTCTAGAATATTATCTGGGAACGAAGATTATATATTGCAACTTTATGTTGTAGATTATGAAAATGGACTAGCGTATCCAACGGAATTTACCACTTCACCGGGAAAACTAATGCTAATCAATATACCGGCAGGTGATTATGCTTTAGGTGTGTTATCAAAAGGAACTTTGGGAGATTCATACACCATTCAAATGAATGCTTCTAATCCTGCTAATTTTAATGAAGCCTTATAATTTCACAAGATCTCACAAAATTCGTTGCAAAATATAGTGATGGTTCTTTGTATTCAAACGGCCAATATGTGTTGAATGTAAACGGATTAACAACGAACATCTTAATTAGGAAAGAAAATATTATTTTTCATACAATGGGGGATATTCACAAAGAACACATTCCCTATCGGATATAAAAATATCTTCCATTTCAAGCCCGATTTCCTACTCTTCCAATTATGCAAGTTCTGATTTTGCAATTATGGTATATCTAGATGTGGGGACGCTTTTCACATACCATGAATCGCAATATCAATCTGGTCCAAACCCATACTACTACAGTTCATTTGTCGATACTTTAGGTAAAGAGACATCGCGTAGACTGGAAGCTGACGATTTTAACTATGGTGATCACATCTTAATCGTCGATTTAACAACGGGGAAATCAATCGACTTCTTCAGTGTGTTGAATTTTTACTATGCAAGTGGTGTAGAACCATTACCTTCTATTGATTATTTAGAATAGGAGGGGATGACCCCATGAAAATTGATCTTGGATATATCGGAGCGATGGTCGCCCGAAATGATGCCAGAATGCCATCCATACATGAAATCAAAAATCCATTAGCTGGAAAGCAAGTAGAAGTCATCAGAAATGGAGAGGCTTATAAAATCACCCTTTCGGATGAAATCAAACAGGTTCAAGGTCTGATGAGCATGACGGTAGAAGAGTTTTTTTCAAAAGATATTAACGTACAAAACGCAGACCCTACCGATATTTTTTCTTATCGGCCACAGGATCAATGGCTCGTTTTCAGTCAATATTTACATGAGTCCAAATACTTTGATTCGCTAAGCGATGAAGAATTGAAGAAAGTGGAATCCATCTTACAACACATTACGGATGGAATGGATAGTTTAGCGAAATATGCAGGGATTAACCTTTTTGGAATAAAGAAGCAACAGCTTAACTCTTATGAAGCACATCTTGAACTTGCTTCTTCGACAGCTGCGCTTCAACATTTCAGCGATACGTTTTTAAGTGGTGATGTAAAAACCGGATTTAATCAACTGATTCAAGATTATGTTCGTCACAATACGAAAAAAGTGATGGATTATCAATCTGTAGAGGAAATATTCTATGCAGCACGGGCCAAAATCAATCCGCTGAATGCTCCACTAACATACCAACAAGCACGTCATTTATCAATGACGAATAAACTCGGAAAAACCATTTATACACACGAAGAAATTGAATCGGTGATAAAAAATTATCAAGAAATGTTTAAAGAAATTAAAAATGAAGATGATTTATCCTCTGTTCTATTAAAAGCTAAAGAACAGCTGCTCGAATTTGTAACGAAAGGTATTTCACCAAAGGATGCGGATTACCAATTAGCAAAAGATTTTGTTACACAACGTTCCAATGATACATTCAATCGAATCGAGAATTACTGGCATATGTTATTGCAAGAAAAATAATGCTAAAAGATAGGGCAAAATTTTGTACTTTTAGTTACGGTATGTATTACCCTTTTGGAGATAGCCAATTTTGGCTATCTCTTTTTTGGTGCTATGTCAAGAAAACGGACACGTTAAACAGAGAGAAATAGCTGAACTTAGGCAGCTACTTTTCTCTGGTTGGCGTAGTAAGTAGTTTCAAATTCACATAGCGATACATAGCCAAGGGCGGAATGACTTCTTTTTCGGTTGTAGAAGCATTCAATGTATTCGAAAATTGCTTGTTTTGCTTCTTTCCGCGTACGGAATCGATTCAGATAGATGCATTCTTTCTTGATTAGGATATGAAATGACTCCATATACAAGCGTTGTCGTAACAGTTCCCACGTCTCGACATACTGACTTGAAAATGATGCTCTTGTAACAACTGCTGATAATCATTGGATGCATACTGGCTTCCACGACCCGAGTGGTGAATGACTCTTCCTGTTGGTTTCTCGTTGTTTAACGCTCGTTGTAAGGCTTTGATGACTAATTCTTTCGTCATTCGTGTATCGATATACCATCCTATAATCTTACGAGTATATAAATCCATGATACTGGCTAGATACAACCAGCCTTCATCGGTAGGAATGTGCGTAATATCCGCCATCCATACTTCATTCGGAGCCGTTGCTTGAAAGTTTTGTTTCAATAGATTGTCATATACGTTGTAAGGATGGTTACTGTTCGTAGTGGCTTTGAATTTACGGACGGTAATGGATCTCAAGCCTTCTTCGCTCATGATGCGAGCGACCGTCTTTTGAGACACACGAATCCCTTGTTTGCGTAGTTCTTGCGTAATTTTTGGGCTTCCGTAAATCTTACGGGACTTTAGATACTCATTTCGAATCTGTTGAGTGAGTTGTTCTTTTCGTTCTTTCTGTTTACTTTTCGGACGCTTGAGCCAGTCGTAATACCCACTTTTGGAAACACCGAGCACTTGACACATCTTCACCACGCGAAATTCGTTTCGGTGTTGAAAAATAAATGCGTAAATTACTTCTGGTTTCTGGTGAAGATGCCTAACGCCTTTTTTAGGATCGCTAATTCCTCCTCTAACTCTTGATTGCGGCGGCGTAATTCGATGATTTCTTGATTTTGCGGCTTGATATGACCTGAACCCACAAAACTCTTTCCGTTGCTTTCTTTGTATTCTTTAACCCAACGGTGAAGAGTGTTGTAAGCCAAACCTAGTTCTTTTGCCACTTGGGCGATGGATTTGTCCCCCTCCAAGCATAATTCAACAGCCTGAATCTTGTATTCTTGATCAAATGTTCTCTTTCTCATGATTGGACACCTCGAACTTATTGTAATTAAGTTTATTATAGTCTCCCTGTTCTCCGTGTCCAATTTTTAGACTAACATCAAGCGGTAAAATGGTCATTGGTTAAAGTAAATCCTGTAAAAAATGCTAAACCACCCAAAGTGAAAAGTGAAGAAAAAATTACATGGACAGTGGATGAGGTAAATCGATTTCTGAATCTGATTAAAAATAGCTCTATGGAGATCCCTTACCTTCTTGCGATTTTCACAGGGATGCGGCGCGGAGAAGTTTTAGGACTGAAATGGGATGACGTGGATTTTGAGAATAAGAAAATCCGCATCAAGCGCAGCTTATGCTTTGTCTCAGGCAAAGGATTAATTTTTAAAGAGCCTAAAACAAAAAATCGAAAAGGCAAATTTCGATTTCTCAACATGTTGTAGATGTATTAAAGAAACATAAACAAAAACAAGAATTTCAGAAGGAGAAATTGGGTACTCAATACCAAGATAACAATTTAATTGTCTGCACTGATGACGGAAAACCTCTTGATCCACGAAACTTGTTACGACAATTTTATTGCTTGATCGAAGAAGCAAATGTACCACGTATAAGTTCCCATAATTTGCGGCATACACATGCAACCATCTTAATGCAACAAGGCGAAAATCCAAAAGTGGTTAGCGAACGGCTAGGACATTCTCGCGTCGGTATAACTTTAGATTTATACTCACATGTCAGCGATGATTTACAAGAGCAAGCAGCAGAGAAATTTGAAAATGCCCTATTAAAACAGAGTTAGAATCCTTTAGTTAACTAAAGGTGCAAGTTTTGTGCAAGTTTTTAAATTACGGAGATTGTAACACAATTGCTAATAAAACGAAAAAGCTTGAAACCCTTGATACGCCAGGATTTCAAGCCTTCCACTTTAGTGATTCCGACTGGGCTCGAACCAGCGACCTCCACCCTGTCAAGGTGGCGCTCTCCCAGCTGAGCTACGGAATCAAGCAGGTTTTATCAATCACATTTTCAATTATATTCATGTCCGCATACATTGTCAAATATTTTTTTAAAAAAATCGTGATGATCGCTTAGGTTATTTTGATCTGTTACAACGAACATGCAATCTACTAGAAAGAGAGTACTATGATGAGCTTAAAAATCCGCATATATTCTGACTTCGTTTGTCCGTTTTTGTTTTATTGGAAAAATCCGCTGATGGAAGCAGTGAACGGAAAAGATATTGAAATCGAATGGATGCCGTTTGAACTTCGCTCATATTCGACGGAGCCGATGTCACTAAACAACGAATGCATCTAGCAAACACAACATCAATCGGTCAAACCGCTTTCGACGCAATTTGGCGTAAACATGTAGATTCCAGAGACTGATCCAGTTCCGCCGCATGCAGGATATCAATACACCTACGAACAAGGAAAAACGCTTGAATACGCTCGCTCTGTTTTTTCAGCATATTGACAAGAAAAAAATATAAGCAATATTACCGTGTTAAGCGAAATCTCCGAAAAATTTCGAGCTGTAGTCAAAATGCGAGCTTTAAAGAAATCCATCAACAAGCATTAAAAGCACGCTTACGAAGAAGTTCAAGTTACCGCCGTTCCGAAATCCATCATCAAAAATCGTATGCTTTACGGCTTACATACGAAAGAAGAAGTTAAAACAAATCATCAACGAGTAAACATAAAGCGATGAATGAAGGTTTCGATACATACACAGCCGTACCACTTCTAACGTGTTGCGGATTTTTTTGTTCAGTAAACGTTACCGATGATGTTTTTCTATTGTCCTTATTCCGTTTGATATGTTATGATGAAAGGAAACACATAAAACGGAGGGGTCAGCATGCGATACGTCACGCTAACAGACGTGTTTATCCATCCGATTGCGCAAAAATATTTAAAACGCTCTGGTGTTGCTCATGCGATTGCTACGGCTTATCATGCGTATCGATTAGCCATCAAGCATAACGTTAATGTCGATTTAGCAACAAAGGCAGCGCTTCTGCATGACATTGGCCATTACGAATGGTATTCCGATGGGAAATGGGATTATGAACAATACAAACAAAATGACATTCACGCAATTAAAGGCGCAGAACGAGCGCACAAGCTGCTGATCCGCCTAGGCGAACACCCACAAAACGCAAAAGAAATTGCACTCGCCATTCTTTTGCATACCGACTCCTATCTGCCAGAAGGCGAATTAAAACGAAAACCATTGCAAACAATTATCAAACTTGCCGACGAAGCAGATGAGGAGCCAGACGGCAAGCATCACTACCGAAAAATTGATGATGCGCTCGCTTTGAAAAAAGTGAAACAATTGGATGAACTCGTCAACAAACAACTTCAACAAGAACGGCTTGATGAAATTATATAAGGCTAGGCAAAAATAAAGACCTAGCCTTCTGTATTTATCGAATAATTGCTGTTGACTTTGCCTTGACATAGGAGAGCGCCTCGTCAAAGTCGGCAATTAAATCATCCGCCGCTTCTAGACCAACACTTAAGCGCAATAGCCCATCCGTAATTCCTCTTCGTTCCCTCTCCTCTTTCGGCATCGCTGCGTGCGACATTTTCGCTGGATACGACAAAATCGATTCTACTGCCCCTAAACTAACGGCAAACACTGGAATTTTCACATGCTTCACAAATGTACGTACCGCCTCTTCATCTGCTAGCCGGAATGATAACACTGCACCAAATCCGGATGATTGATAGCGTTGAATCGAGTGACCAGGATGGTGAGAAAGCCCTGGATAATACACTTCTTCTACTTTCGGATGCGCTGCTAAATAACGAGCGATTTGCAACGCTGATTGTGTAGATTGCTGCAAGCGGACATGAAGCGTCTTCAATCCACGCAACACAAGCCACGCGTCTTGCACTCCTAGCACTGCACCAAAGGCATTTTGCAATCTATACAGTTGATTAGCAAGTCCCTCATCTTTGACAACGGCAAGCCCGGCCACCACATCGCTGTGCCCAGATAAAAACTTCGTCGCGCTGTGAAGAACGACATCAACCCCTAGATCCAGCGGACGCTGCAACGCCGGAGTCATAAACGTATTATCTAAAAATGTTAAACAGCCGTTCGCTTTGGCAAGCTTAACAATGCCGCGAATGTCGGTAATTTTTAAAAGCGGATTCGACGGCGTTTCCACATAAATTACTTTCGTGTTTGGACGAATATGGGAAGCGACTTCATGCAAATCGGTCATATCAACAAACGTATATTCGATTCCAAACCGGCTTAGTACATCGGTAATAATGCGGTACGTGCCTCCGTAAACATCTTCTGTCACAAGGACGTGATCCCCTTTTGACAATAATAAAAACGCTGTAGAAATCGCCGCCATTCCAGAAGAAAAGGCAAAACCTCGCACTCCTCCTTCGAGCTCTGCGATCGTCTCTTCCAACGCTTCCCTTGTCGGATTGCCAGAACGGCTGTAATCGTATTTGCCGAATGTATCAAAATCGGCCTGATGAAATGTCGACGCGTGTTGAATCGGGACGCTCACCGCCCCGGTTTGCTCATCTACTTTCCATTTGTTATGAAGCAAATTTGTTTGAAAAGAGAACTCTTTTTTCACTTCGCTACACCTCTTTCATTTTTTCCAAGGCTTGCGACAAGTCGGCAATTAAATCTTCAACATGTTCGATGCCAACGGAAAATCGCAATAAGCGGTTACAGACGCCGTTGGCAATGCGAATTTCTTCTGGAATATCGGCATGTGTCTGCGTCGCTGGGTATGTAATAAAACTCTCGACACCCCCTAAACTTTCGGCAAACGTAATCACTTGTAAGTTCTGTAAAAAGCGATTAACCCACGCTTCATCGCGCAGGCGAAACGACAGCATCCCTCCCCGTCCCGGATACAAGACATCCGTAATATCTTCACAGGCGGCTAAAAATTCGCTAATTTTTCGTGCGTTTTCCTCGTGTTGTCTCATTCGCAGCGCCAGCGTTTTCATGCCGCGAATCAAGAGCCAAGAATCAAACGGCGAGAGAACGGCACCGATGGCATTATGATATTCCGCTAACTGTTGACAAAGATCCTCGCCCTTTGCAACAACTAATCCAGCTAATACATCGTTATGGCCGCCTAAATATTTCGTGGCACTATGGATGACAATATCAGCTCCTTGCTTAATCGGTTGTTGAATAACCGGGGTGTAAAACGTGTTGTCAACGATGAGAAGCAGTCCGTGTCGCTTCGCTAATTGCGCTACTTCTGTAATGTCTGTTTCTTGCATTAATGGATTGGTCGGGGTTTCCAGAAAAATCGCTTTTGTTTTTTCCGTAATCAAATTCTCCACTAATTGTATGTCGCGAAAATCTACATAATGAAAACCTAATCCGTATTTTCGCCATCCTCTTTCGAAAAGTCGATATGTACCGCCATAAAGATCAGCAGAAACTAAAAACTCATCCCCGCTTTCAAATAGTGCTAAAATCGTTTGAATCGCTGCCATCCCGGAACTGAACGCATAGCCGCGATCTCCGCCTTCCAGCTTTGCGATCGCTTCTTCGACAATTTTCCGGGTTGGATTGCCGGTCCGAATATAATCGAAGCCTGTTGACTGTCCGATACCTTCATGACGGTACGCGGTGGAAAAATAAACAGGAGGATTCACCGTTCCTGTCACGTTCTCACTTCTGTTTCCGATCTGCGCCAGTAATGTTTCCAGTTTCTCCATGCTTCTCTCCCCTTTTCCGGTAAAATAAAAAAAGCCTTCTAAGAAGAAGACTTTTTGCATACTCCACGAAGTGCTTCTTCTTATCTGCCGAATTGAAACCAATTCGCTGGATTTAGCACCTGGCCAATAAAACATTGGCTGGTTGCTGAAGCTTCACTGGGCCAGTTCCCTCCGCTTCTCTTGATAAGAATCCGTTTTCTGTTATTCATTTTTCAGATTTTCTTACAATGTAACTCATTCTCACAAATTTTTCAAGTAATTTTTAAAATTTTTATTCATCGTTATATACTGAATGATTCTGCGTAGAAAGCTCCAAACAGTGAGTTTTCTTTTCCGATATACGATTCGTTTACTTGCTGATTTATATAAATTATCAAAAAAATTGCGCTTCATTCTCTTTTACGAGATCAACAAGGTTTGAAGTACTTGTCAAAATCGGATTATCCATATTGTTAAAATTCGAGTGTATCCCTGCCATAAAAAAGAGTTTTTCCCCTAATACAGCCGCACCATATGGAGAAAGATCTTCCATGGCGTCTCCCAGAAAAGAAGGAACAACTTTGTCCCCTTTCTTAATCGTTGAAACACGTTCCATAACAGTTTCCCCAAGTTTTGAAAGCTAATCTATCTTACTTATAAAATCATTTTCATAACAAACACCCCAGTGTGAAGTAGGACCCAGGCAACAACTGCTCCTAGTATAAATTTCTTTTATTTTGAACTTCTCTATGACGAAAAGAGGCGATAGATTACTGTGCTGTATATCCCCCATCAATCACCGCAGCTTGCCCAGTAATGCCTTTTGCCCTTTCACTCGCTAAAAAAAGAGCGTAATCCGCCACCTCTTCCACACTTAATAGCCGTTTTTGTGGAACAAGCGGATAAATTACTTCCTCTAATACCTTTTCTAAAGGCACATTGCGCGTTGCTGCTAAATCTGTTAGTTGATTACGAACAAGGGGGGTGTCCACATATCCTGGGCATAATGCGTTAACAGTAATCCCATAAGGAGCTGCCTCCAATGCAGCCACCTTTGTTAAACCGATTACCCCATGCTTGGCACTATTATACGCTGCCTTACCTGCGAAACCGACAAGTCCATTAATGGAAGCCATATTAATAATCCGCCCGTACTTTTGCTTTTTCATAATAGGAAATACATGCTTGATAGCCATGAATGGAGCGATGAGCATCACGCGAATTAGCTGTTCAAATTTTTCTGTTGGAAACTCTTCAATCATGGAAACATATTGTAATCCAGCGTTATTGATGAAAATATCGATGCGTTCAAATTGTTGCACAGTTTGATCAATCGCCGCTTTTAATTGAGCCTCTGATGTTACATCACACGCCACCCCCAACGCTTCCGTTCCTTCACATCGTAACAGTTCTACCGCTTCATTTACCGCAGTTTGATGTAAATCTATTAAAGCAACTTTCGCACCATGTTCAGCAAATTTTTTCGCCAATTCCCATCCGATTCCCCTCGCGGCTCCTGTGATGACCGCCACTCGACTGTTGACCACATCCATATCTCCCTTCTTATCATGAATGTTCTACTATAAACGGGTTTTAACATACCTGTTGAAAAAACCTTCATTTCGCAACAAATTCTCCAAAAATAAAGTCAATGTAATCACGCACATCGGTGACATGTTTCAACATAAATATGCTACAATAAAACATGTGAACGCTTACTTTCTGATGGAGGATTTCGTCATGACAACACAAAGAGGAACCTTGTTCGAACAAACCCTTTATAGCCGTGAACTACAAGAAGATGTGACATTGCTGATTTATTTGCCTAGCACGTTTTCTCCGCTTTACAAATATTCCATTCTCATTGCTCAAGATGGGAAGGACTATTTTATGCTCGGCAAAATCGGGCGGGTCATTGAAGAACTATTAGAAGACGAGAAAATTGACCGCACGATTGTCGTAGGCATTCCATATAAAAATGTCAATGATCGCTATGAAAAATATCATCCAAACGGAAAAAAACATGTCGCTTATTTAAAATTTTTAGCCAACGAGCTTGTCCCATATCTAGACCAACAATTTCCAACTTATCAAATGGGAATGGGACGCGCGCTCATAGGTGATTCCCTTGGCGGTACCGTTTCCTTACTGGCCGGGCTCACGTATCCACACACATTCGGAAAAGTTACCATGCAGTCACCATACATCAATGAAGCGATGATCGAAAAAATAAAGCATTTCCCTGATCCACATCTATTGAAAATTTATCATTCGATCGGCACAGAAGAGACAGCAGTGAAAACAACGGATGGAAATATTCGTGACTTTATCTCGCCAAATCGGCAAGCCCATGATATATTTGTAGAAAAAGGATTTTATTACCAATACACAGAATTCCATGGCGACCATTCTTGGACATATTGGCAGCCTGATGTTCCGCGTGCGCTTGAATACACACTTTCTATGTAATGTAAACGTTACACTACAATATTTTTCGAAATTTTGTTATAATTAAATAATACCGCTAATACAAAAGGAGGGATTAATGTGAAATATGGAATTGCTCTTTTTCCGCCAAAGAACATACAAGATTTTGCCAACTCATACAGGAAACGCTATGATAGTCATTATGCCTTGATTCCGCCGCATGTAACGCTCAAAAGCCCTTTTGATGCTGACGATCAAGAAGTGAAAACAATCGTGAAAGAACTGCGTAAGATTGCAGCCGAAACGGATTTAATTCCATTAAAAATTACGAAGTTCAGCTCATTTTATCCAGTGAACAATGTCATTTATTTAAAAATCGAGCCAAATGAAACACTAGAACGCCTTCATAAGCAGCTTTATAGCGGCATTTTTACTGACAAACCAGAGTATGTATTTGTGCCGCACATTACAATTGGTCGGTACCTTTCTAACGCGGAATATGCAGATGTGTACGGGCAATTAAAAATGCAAACCGTTCATTTCGAAGAAACTGTCGACCGATTCCATTTGCTGTATCAGCTAGAAAATGGCTCTTGGACCGTGTACGAAACATTCCGCGTGGGAAAGGAACAGGAATAACATGAACGTCGCAATGGGTGAAAAACAGGATTCTTCTCTTTATAACGATGCTCTTACTGTGAGAAAAACAGTATTCGTCGAGGAACAACATGTTCCGGAAGAAGAAGAAATCGACGAATTTGAACAAGAAGCGACCCACTTTGTTCTTTACGACGGGGACAACCCAGTCGGTGCTGGAAGGTTTCGCATGCTTGATAATCACATGGGAAAAATTGAACGCATTTGCATATTACCAGATTATCGCAATCGTGGAGCTGGGCGACTCATTATGGAAAGCATTGAACAGTTTGCCAAAGAAAATGGCATTTCGAAAATAAAATTGAATGCCCAGACCCATGCCGAACCATTCTACCAAAAACTAGGTTACAAAACCGTTTCCGAGGTGTTCATGGATGCAGGAATCCCGCACGTAGCCATGGTAAAACAGCTTTAGGACCGTGTCATGCCGATACGGTCCTTATTGCCGCTCAACATAAAGAATGGAGCTGAATCGACAGTACGGCTTTCCCGTCTTTTATAAGTGAAAAATACGCTGTATGACGGTACGTATATAGCAATCAAGAAGAATGTTATTGAGCTCTCTCTCCCAATGCATACACCTTTCACGAATAAACCATTCATGGCTGATTCTTGCATCGCAACACGTTTTCCTGCCAGCGATATTTTATTGGACAGGTCCCGTATTGTTTACAACATAAGCGGCCAATACAGCGTATGTAGCATTGATCCGCATCGACTACGGAATTTTATGTTTTTGTAACGCCTCCACTCTAAAAAAGCATATAAAACACCTTGATGGGTAACAGCTACGACCAATCCGTCAAGCTCCCGTGTTCCTTCCTTAGCCATGTCATCGGCTCGAATCCCTTCACTCTCTAGAAACTTTATTGTAACGGCCCATTTCCTTAAAATAATACAGCGGTTCAAGAATCAGGTTTTGTAATATCGCTTCTTCTAAAGCTGACTCTACTGCGTGCCTCTTGTTGCTGCTGCAAATAAGATACTCCCATAGTAATATGAGTAGTGAAAAAATGGATGAGCGGCGCTCTCTTCCTTTAAGCGTTTTATTGCCTTATTTTCATTGTCCCTTGATCAAGACCGGCGTCAATCAAAATCCCTTTCTCTTGACGATATTGACAGCTCCTTCAAAATAAGAACAGTGTATTGATTCCATGTCTATCCGTTCATTTCTATATGCATTCATTGATCCATTGACCTTTTCCTGTTATGTCAACGAGTATTTTTTGTGCTGCTGTTTTCTTTCGTTGAGGCACATATTCATTTAGTCGAGCTGTATCATAACGATTGGAAGCAACATTGACTGCTGTTATAGGGAAAACCGAAAGTAAAGGCGAACGTTCAAGTATTGGACGATGCACATAATAAAAAAACGAATCATAAGCGCCAGAAACGGTTAACATCTATTCTCCTCCCCCCTTTGTTCATTGATTCGCTATTCTCACTTATGAATCCTTTTTTCCTACCTTATGTTTTCGTTGCAAAAAGCATAATCGCATTTTGTCAGTGAAAGGCAACAAAGGGAGCTTCGGTCTCGAGGCTCCCCTTTCTTTACTTCTTGTTTAGCATGTTGGCAATTGTACTAAAATCAAGCTGTTTTCCATTTTGAATAATCGTTTTCACAATTTGGTCTTCCAACTCTTTTGGCACTTTTCGATTGGCAATTTGCGCGACACGCTTAATGACTTGACGAACGGTTTTCTCGTCTTTAAAGTTGGCATGTTGTAATGAGTTGGCTAACTCGAATACCTCTTTCATATTGACGCCCGTTTTCTTTTCAATATTTTTCAAAAATTGATTATCCATTGTTCCATCCTCCCTTTCATGCTACATCGTATGAAAACAAAAACCAGAAGTGAATAAATGAAAAGAAAAAGTACGAGCTGCTCGTTTTTGAAAACAGCCCGTACCCGTTAAACACATTAGCCTACGAACGCAGCACCCACAATAATTAACAAAATAAACAAAACAACAATTAATACAAAGCTAGAGCCGTAACCTCCATAGCCATAACCTCCATAGCCATAACCACCGTAGCCGTAACCGCAAGATCCGAACATCGCTATGCACCTCCTTACACGTTGTTAGTTTCATCGTATGCATCTACTTAGCAAACGGTATGGGCTCACGTTGAACTTCCTACCCAAATAACCGAAACAGTTGCGCAAATTGTTTCTCCTTTTTCGCAAACCAATGATTCATATAATCCAAATTCCCTTCAATTTCTTTTAAAAACTGCCCATTTATTTTCTCGATTTCCTTTATCTTCCCATCAAATTTCTTGTTCCATTGTTCAAATAGTTGAATGAATTGATGGTGCCCTTCTTGCTTTGACTTTGCCAATGTTTCTAACGCTTTTTCCAGCTCGCGGCTCATCGTCTCACCGTCCTTTCTATCATTTATGTATGCAAGCGGACGGACGATGTGCAAAGGCATATCAATTCTTTTTTAACGAGGAAATATGATAAAGTATAAACGTATACAACATCAATAAGGAGGAACATCCATTGAAAGAATTACAAACAGCAGAGCAATTTCAAAAAGTGATTTCGGGCGAACAGCCAGTCATCGTCAAATTTTATACAACATGGTGCCCTGACTGTACACGAATGAATATGTTCATTGATGATATTGTCAATGAATACTCGCAATATGATTGGTTCCAAATGAACCGCGACCATGTTCCTGAACTCTCGGAAAAATACCAAGTCATGGGAATTCCGAGCTTGCTTGTGTTTAAAAATGGAGAAAAAGTTGCCCATCTTCATAGCGCTAACGCGAAAACTCCAGAAGAAGTCCGAGAGTTTTTGCAATCGTTAAACAGCTAAAAATGTCGCCCAAAAATTGCCTCGTCCTGTGAGTAATTGGCAAAATGCCACCATCTTGGCTCCCGCGATGGGCAAATGTTCTTCCGCCCAACATGCTTGTCACTTCAAAAGAGAAGGTTATTTGATACAAGGGAGCTAGAGCAAGGCTATTTTCCAATATTGCTCCTGCGATGACTCGGCGCATATCAGCTGAGAAATTGATTTAATCAGTAGACACGTTGTGGGCCGAACTAACAGCTCTTTAAAAAAGAAACAAGGATATAAGTAAAAAACAAAGAACCGCTTCTCGATGATCTATCGAGAAACGGTCTTTTCTTTTTAATACTCGATGTCTTCATAGTCTTTTGGTTGATGTGTGACATTATCGCCACTATACATAAATTCAAGTGTCACTTCTTCATCAGTGGTATTCGTTTGATTTGGAGCATTATTCTTTCTCAGCCCGAGTGTAATTTCTTCATCAGTTGTTCGTGTTGTTTTCCGTTCCATTTTTTATACCTCCTTAATTTCTTAACAATGGTTCGACTTGTCGCAGCAATGTTGTTAACTTTTCAGCGTTGTTCGTATATAACTGTTTTGCTTCTTCTGATTCGGTCTGAAGCGCAAATAACTCGAAATCGGCTTGTACTTTTTTGATCGCTGCTAGCAGCAATTTCTTTTCTTGCGGCTCTGATACTTGGATTTTATCGTCATACAAATCGACCGTTAGCTGCCCATATGAATCGACTTGGGCTAAAAACACGTTTTCGATCGCTACACCTTGCTTATCCAGCTCTTGCTTTAGCCAACCCCGGTTTAGCCCCATCGTCGCGAGCGGTTCGTCTAAAATTAATCCATCCATAATGACCGTCTGCGGTTCTTTTTCCGAAGGGGGATTTGGAAATACGTCCCCAACAGTTAACGGCTGCTTTTCGCGCTTGAGTAATACGTTTAGCTCTCCGTTTGGCTCAAGTGTCGCAAATTCAACATCAGCAACGCGAAATATATCCTTCTTCCGAAGTTGTTCCAACAATTCATCAATTGTGTATTTTTCCCGTTTTAAATTTTCTTCTAAAATCTTGCCGTTTTTAATAAAAACGGTCGAGTTTCCTTCGATAAAATCGCGGAATTTTTTATTTCGCAAAGAAAGACGTGAAATAAAAACAGGGAATAGCGACCAGATTAAAATACTTGTAATGCCTTCTTGCAGATTAATACCAAGGTCTACTGACATCGTTCCAGCAATATCACCGACTGTAATACCGACAATATACTCAAAAAAGGAAAGCTTCGATAATTGCTTTTTTCCTAATATTTTTGTAATAATAAATAATCCAATTAATATCGAAAAGGATCGTATCGCTGTTTCTAACCATATAGGCATCGATCATACTCCTTACTTTCCGTGATATTGGGGCTCCTCCCATTCTAACTTGCTAAGCCGTTTTTTTATATCGGCGATGATTTCTTCTGTCAACATCATCGCCTCATGAAATGTTCGCTGCGCTTGTTCGTCTTGCGAAATGAGAGCAAGCCCTTGTAAACCAGCGTGAATACTCTTTAAGCTTGCTAAGCTTTGTTTCACTTGGGAACCAACTGTCATGTTATCATCATCTCCTTACCCTTTTGGTCGGAACAATAAAGCGCCAATAAAGCCGAACACAATGGCCGCAGAAATGCCGGCGCTTGTGACTTCGAACATTCCTGTCAATACCCCGATAATGCCGTGTTTATCGGCTTCATGAAGAGCACCATGGACAAGCGAGTTGCCAAAACTCGTAATCGGAATCGTCGCCCCTGCCCCGGCAAAATCGATTAACGGCTCATACAAACCAAATCCGTCTAAAATTGCACCGATAACAACAAGTGTACTTAGTGTATGAGCTGGTGTTAATTTGAAAACGTCAATCATAATTTGTCCGATGACACAAATGATTCCACCTATAACAAATGCCCAAAAAAACATCGCCATCATCTTTTTCACCCCCCATATTCAATCGCTACTGCATGAGCGATACAAGGAATCGTTTCATTTTGTTGAAAAGTAAGCGGCGAAAGCAGAGCCCCCGTTGCCACGACAAGCATTCGTTTGAATTCTCCTTGTTTCATGCGATTAAGCAAATGACCGTACACAACGGTAGCTGAACAGCCAGCGCCGCTTGCCCCTGATAAAACCGGCTGTCCTTCCCGATAAATAAGCAATCCGCAATCCTGATACCGTTCCTCTTTTAGGTCTATACCGTGCTGTCTCATTAAATCAAGGGAGACTTCTCTTCCAATTTTCCCTAAATCCCCAGTAACGATTACGTCATAGTAAGAGGCATCGATTTGCATGTCGCGCAAATGGGCTTCAATCGTATCGACAGCAGCTGGTGCCATCGCTCCTCCCATGTTAAACGGATCGCTGATTCCCATATCGACAACGCGGCCCATCGTTGCAGAGACAATGCGTGGGCCTTCTCCTTGAGGGCTGACGAGCGCCACTCCTGCCCCTGTCACCGTCCATTGTGCCGTCGGCGGCTTTTGCCCACCATATTCGGTTGGATAGCGAAATTGTTTTTCAACCGCGGTGTTATGGCTTGATGCACCGGTTAGTATATATTCTGCCCCACCGTAATTCACAATAAATGCGCTTAACGCTAGTCCTTCCATTGAGGTCGAACATGCTCCAAATACCCCTAAATATGGAGCACCAATCGTTCTTGCGGCAAAGCTAGACGGGGTCATTTGATTAATTAAGTCACCGGTAATAATAAACTGTACTTTTTCTTTTTCAATCCCGCCTTTTTCCATCGCTTTAAACATCGCTTCTTCCAATAGCACTTTGTGCGCTTTTTCGTAGGAGTCTTCACCAAGCCAAAGATCTTCGTGCAATAAATCAAAATCATCGGCAATTCGTCCGTTCGCTTCAAATGGTCCGCCGACAGTTGCCGTCGCAATAATAACAGGTTTATTTTCAAAAACCCACGTACGATGTCCTTTCATCATCCAAGTCCACCCCATTTCACCGCAATCGTTTTGATTAAAGCAACGACAAAGGCGGCAAATGTCCCAAATAAAATAACTGAACCAGCAAGTTTAAACATGTTGCCTCCAACACCTAATACAAACCCTTCTGTTCGATGTTCAATCGCTGCGGAGATCACTGCATTCCCGAATCCAGTGACCGGAACAGAGCTACCCGCTCCGGCAAACTGGGCGATGCGATCATATACGCCTAATCCCGTGAAAATCATCGCAAGAAACACCATTGTAGCCACCGTCGGATTACCTACTGTCTGTTCTGTAAAATCAAAAAAGTACATATAAAAGTACGAAATTGCTTGACCAATCACGCAAATAAGCCCACCGACAAAAAAAGCACGGATACAGTTTTTCACAACCGGTCGCTTTGTTTCTCGTTCCTTTTCAAATAAATGATATTCTTGCTGTACAGGAGTAAGTTTTTTGCGCTTCTCGTTCGCCATATTTGTCCCCCCTCATGTGAGCTCTTCACTTAGTTTTTTCAGTTTTTTTATTTGTTTGTTGATTTGCTTTTCGTTCATTCCATCCTTATTGATTTTGTCGCGTAACTCATTTGTTTTCCAAAATATTTTTAAATCACTCGACACAATAATCTTGTGATTTGGAAATAACTGTTTTAATTGCTGTTCGATATCTTTTTTGATTTGTTTCATACGGAAGCGATGCATATGTTTCACTTGATAAGCGACTAATAGTTTTTTTGAAGTGTTGACCGCTACGGCATCTCTTACTTCTTTTCTTGCTTTTATATGCTGAACAGCTTGTTTCGCTATCGATTGATTCACCTTGTATGAATAGGCTGTTCCATCCCTATTGGTTTTAATCATATTTGTTCCTTGTAATGACTGCTGCTTTATTTCTTTTTCTCTCGCACATCCAACAATCAGTAATGTGACAACCATCAACATCGTTACGTATTTTCTCATGTTTCATCAACCCATCCGTGTATGTATTTTGTTTAAAAAAAGGTTGGTACGTAACCAACCTTTTTCCTGTCTAAAACTACATGACGTTTGTGTACTCGGCTTAAAAACGATCAGAGGACACCGCAGCTCCTTGAAAATATCAAGCCTCTCCGCAGATAACACGGGCATTTGCTCAATCTTGTCTAGGCAAACCGCCTTCGCTTTTCTTTATTGTTGGTTATATTGTGGCTCTTCGTTTTGAATTTCTTGCACGCGAGAATTCACTAAATCCACAATCGCTTGGGCTTGTTGCGCTGCTTGTTGGTAAAGTTGTTTCGCAGCTTGATTGTCCGTTTGTAGCGCAAATGTTTCAAAACTTGCCTGAGCTGATTTTAATCCTGCTAATGTTTGTTTGACTTGAGAAATGACTGTCATGTTTTTTTTGCCCTCCTGAAGATGTTGAGTATCATTTACAGTTGTTAGAATGGATTTTTTTACGAAAAATATAATTGTCATTTTTTGAAAAAAAGAAAATGACTGCCCTGTAGAATGGACAGCCTGAGACATTCGTTTATTCTTCTTGATTGCTTATTTTATCTGAATAACCGCGGCCAAGGGATGGATTGTTAATAATTCCAGCTATGACGAGAATACTTAAAAATGCTTCATACAATCGTTCATATTTTCCTAAATCAATGTCTACACCAAAGGTTTGTAACGCTATGACGGCAAAAGAGGCGATTGCTAGCCAGAGGCCATAATTTTTAAACCTTTCCATTGCATTCTCTCTTTGACCAGTGATTCAGTATGGGTTTTAATCAAATCCATGAAAAGCGTCTTCTACCTTCGTCTCCTTCATTCTCTTCAGAATGGACAGTTTCATTTTCTACTGCTTCATTTTGTAAATCATCAAGCCCTTCTACATCCGTGCGGCGTGAAGATAGCCACGGATCATGGATTCGTCTTCTGGGAACAATCACCACATCATCAGCGTGAACAATCAGCTTATCGACATGAATGACACGAGCTTTTTTCTTTCCTGACATTTCCGTTTCCTCCTTGCTGCCTATTGGGATTTCGCATTGTTAGACTATGCAAACGCCTTGATAATGGTATAGGCATTTTCCATAAAAAAAGGATTATCTTTTTTCGATAATCCTAATAATGACTCTTACTTTCTCTTTCTAGACTTTCCGCATCTACATCCACCGGTTTTTTTAACAGGAGCTGAAGAAGAATATACTCTTACTGCTTTAATCGCTTTTTTTTCCTTCATAAAATATGACCTCCAATCATCGAGTTGTTAACATATTATGATGCAATGTAGTCATTGGCATAAGTCAAATTCAATTTTTATTATTTTTCTTCTTCATTTCCTCCAAAAGTAAAAGGACTTGAGTCCAACTGGTGATTTACATTCACTTGGCTTTTGTTGGAGGAAGGGGCTATAATCGCATTCTGTTGTCGCAACGTATGAATAAACCAAGAATCCGGTTTTCCCTCCTCGTTTTGTTCTGTTTCTACATACTTTTTTAGCTCTGTCAATTGTCGTTGTAATTCTTCCTTTTCCTGCTTTGCTTGCGTTAATTCTTCATACCTTTGTTCGCTTTGTAATGCAAGTTCTTTAAGAACCACATTCTCTGCAGTGATTTCCTCCAACTTTTTCGCTAATTCTTTTATTTTTGTTTCTACTTGCTCCAACTCGTCTTTAAGGCTCTCATTTTCTGATTTTAAAGCCGCATACTTTCGGTAGATATCGTTCTGTTCATATTCGTGTAATTTAGATTTATATCTCGTTAACTCAGACTGTAGATGAATAACCTTCTGCTTTAACAGTATCACATCTTCCGCTTGCTTTGATTTCAACTGCTATCTCCCCCTCCTTAAAAAATCATTGGTTCCTAATACATACAAATTCAATAACTTTCCCTTTTATACCATCAACAAACAAAAAAATTAAATTTCCGCTTTTATCACAGCACACTTACCTAACAATTTCATACTATACAGTAGTCCTAACTCCCGCAGGAATAATTATTGATATTGATTTCAGCGGGAAAAAATTTTTAACAGGAGGAAAGAGTTATGGGTCACTCTCATCATAAAGAAAAAGTATGTATCAAGACTCGTAAAGTGTACGACTGGGTTACTCGTCAAGTCGATGTGCCTTTAAAGAGCTTCTCTAACCAAGATTTAGAAGAAATATTCCCTGAACATAAGTACCACCGAGACGGAAAAAACCTTTGTGAGTTCTTCACTTCGCACGGGATAAATCCAGAAGACTTCACTATAAGATGCTTCTTATCAGATGAAGACGGAAATCGAATCGATCCAGTAGTTGACAACGATGCTCTCATTTGTCAAGAAATCATCCAACCAAATGGCCGTCAACCTGTAACAGTTACTCTCCCATCCGGCGAGAGAGTTACATTACAAAAAGTAAAAGCACTAGTGAAAGGTCATGTCGTTGTACAAATTCTTAATGCAAACGGCCAAGTCGTATGCGAATCTGATCCAATCCCATTTGCAACAGCCCAAACATTTATCCTATGTGCTCCTGAAGGCACAATACTTGATTGCCACATTTCGTTCTTCGAATGTGATGCAAGCTTAGTATGTACACATAACTTCTCACAATTAGATGTTTCCGTTACTTTATGCTTAGAAGTGCAAATGGAAGCCGATGTAAAAATCGAAGTAGAAGCTCGTTTCTGTGATCCACGTGAGGAAATCTTAGAAGCTACACTTTGCCCAACCAATAAATTCCCACCTCAATGCCCTGAAGTATTTCCAGCCCATTAAGTTTAACTTTACGAGTTAGGCTGTTGCTCCACTCAACAGCCTTTTTTGTTTGATGAATTCATATTAATGATTTTTTTCTTAGTACATATATATAGCTGTAAAGGAGGGCAAAAAAATGAAACAGCACCCTACGACAGCTAACATCGATCAACAAATACAATTGCAACAAAAAATCATTCACTATCGCTCAGAGATTTCCAGTTATGAAAATAAATTAAAATCATTAGAAACAAAACTTCAAAAAGAGAAGCTGCGAAACAAATACTTACAAGAAAAGCTTCACCTCGCTGAATCAATAAATATTGAACAATATGAAAAAAAAATCGCTCAGTTAGAAAATCAGCTCTTATCCTATGAAGTTGCTCTTGAAGAAGCGAATAATCAAATAAACAACCTGAAAAAAATTCTGTATAGTAACAAACAAGAAGAAAAAAAATCCGTGCCATCTATCGTAAAAATGCAAGCCATTTTCAATTATTCTCTTATTCTTCCCCAGGCCAATGATGCAGAAGATATTGTCATTATCGGCGACTTCATTATTAGCAACCTAGGAACCGAACCTCTACAAAACATAATCACATGCATACGTATTACTCCTAAAAAGGCAGGAGAGTTGAGCGGAAAGATTACAATAAAACCGCTTAAGTCAAAGGAAAATGACTTCGTTTCTAACCAAACTTCTCCTGAATGGACATTCGCATACGAAAACTGGAGAGACAAAATAAGAAATGAGGGAGAATACTGGATAAAACCGACACACCCGGAGAAATTAATGCCAAATGAAGAATTACGATTTTCCAATTTTGATATAAGAGTAAAAAAAATAAAAGGAGCACACTCCGTAGTTATCGATGGGTTTGTATACTGCCAAGAAATCCCGAACGGAGTTCCTTCGTCAAACAGCATAACGATTAACTAATGAACCTCTCCCACCTGCATACTGTTTAGAGCTGGGAGATGTTCTTATTCTCTTTTCTTCTTATGACAATATTTTTTCGACGATTGCTTCTACTAATGCAGAGCATCCAGCTATCGCAAAAATACATACTAACGGCTTAAATCCATACGGCCATATCGTATAACCTATATACACAAATGCAGAACACCATATTCCGGTACACCAGTAACAACCTAACAGCTCACCAATCCAATATTTGATGCCACTTCCTTTCACAATAAGAAACGTCTGGGTAGTTCCATCCGGCAACTCCTCCTCTATGATGTCATGAAATGGCTTCCTAATAAATGCAGTGATTGTATCGTACATAATGAGTCGCGTTAAACGAAAGCTTGCCAAAAAAAGAAGAAAAAATTCAAATGGATTTAACATCCAAACATCTCTCCTTACATTTTCAGATCACTATTAATTTATGAAGTAAATAGTCGTTAATGATTAAAGATGTTGTATTTTATAACAAGCGAAAAATGTACAGTTGGGTAACTCAAAGCAGGAGGTATGATCAATTAACTTGCCTGCCAAACGATAAATCTTGCTCTTTTGTGTACAGTCATGACTGCAAAGTCTCCATGTCAAGTAACACCCGATTACCTTCATATCTATCTGCTGGGATACATTTATTTATATTTTTAAATTCTCAGGAACAGAAAAATAACTCCTCCTCTAGGCCTTTGTCCAAACAGTTCTCCCAGCCAATCATATGATACAGTAGATATTTTATCCATTTGAACATAAGGGAGTGAAAACATGTACAAGGTGTTCTTTAGTAATAGACTGTTAAAGAAAAGTCGTAATCGTAATCATAATGATGATTCCCCTCCAAAAAATAACGAGATAAATGAAGGACTTAACAGTTTAGAACCTGAGATAGAAATAAACGTTCATACCGCAGATCAAAATAACGGGATAAGCGAAATACTTAATAGTTTAGAACCCGGAACAGAAATAAACGTTCATGCTACAGATCAGACTTACTATAACGCTTTGTTTTTAGCATTCGATCGCAGAACAAATAAAGTCTCATTATTGACTGACCGTTTTTACAAACGCGGCAATCGCTTAACCATTTTAGAACTCAAGGATATTATTTCTATCGATCTACCAGTCTCGGGTGATTCCGCTGAAAAATTAGACGATGAAGATGAATAACGTTCGAAACCATGGCAACCGCTAATTTAGAAATAGCGGTTGGCTTTCTTTATGATTACAGTAATGGTCCAAAACAACAAAAAACCAGGTCGTACTTAACCTGGCTTTTCTATAAAAACGAACACGCTTCCTCCATTGAGTTGTAAGCAAAATCTCATTTAATCCTTTGTTGGTCTATTCATTATGTTGATTAAAGAAATATAGTCATCATATGAACCTATATCAAACCTATTCCCTTCAATTGATTTTCCATAACAAGCTTCTGCTGTCGACATCTTCTTAATAGCATCCGTCAATTGTATTTCTTCTCCTTCTTTCATCGTCAAGGTCTCTAAATAAGAAAAAATGGAAGGAGTAAACACATATCGACCGATGACCGCTAAATTTGATGGAGGGTTCGTTTTTGGCTTTTCGACAATGTCAACGATTTTACACATTCTATTTCCCAACGGCTCCCCTTTAACGACTCCATATTTGTGTAAATGTTTGTCTTCCACTTTATTCAGTCCAATGACGCTCTGAAGGTATGTCTTATACTCTTCTATCAATTGTTGAATGGCTGGTGTTGTTCCATTCAAAATAATATCATCTGGCAAAAGAACAGCAAACGGCTCGTTTCCGACAAAAGACTTTCCTAAATATACAGCATCTCCTAATCCTCTCGCATATGACTGGCGCGTATAGTAAATGCGTACTTTCGGAATAAACTCCTTTTCCAACAAATGTGTTTTATTTTGTTTTTCCAAAAAAGCTTCAAGTTCAAGAGAATGGTCAAAATAATCCACAATTAGATTTTTAGTCCGCGACACAATAATTAATATTTCTTCGATTCCAGATTCAATTGCCTCTTCAACCACATAATGAATTGCGGGTTTCATATCGATGGGGAACATTTCTTTTGGAATCACTTTTGTAATCGGCAAACTTCTTGTACCATATCCAGCCGCTGGTATGATTGCTTTTTTTACCATAGTTCTTCCCCCTCTATTTTCTTTACATTTATCGTATTCGTTCAATGTCGGGAAGGAAGGTTGTCTATATAAAATGGGCGACAGCATTCATGGTGTTTTAGGCATTTGCCATGTAGCAAATCAAGCATGTCCATTAATATGCTATAAAAGCCGCATACTTTTTTTACCAAAGGGAGTGTCTGTCATGAATATATGCGTCATAGGTGCAGGATACGTCGGATTAACTACCGCTGCCGTTCTCGCTGAACTTGGTCATGAAGTCAACTGTATCGATCAAGATAAACATAAAATTGAAATGTTAAACAACGGTGAAGTACCTATTTATGAGCCAGGACTAAAAGAATTAATTTATAAAAACTATAATTATCTTACCTTTGCCGAATCTCTCGATGGTTATATAAAAAGGGCTTCTGTTGTTATTATTTGCGTCGGCACCCCTTCTTGGGAAGACGGAAGTACCAATTTGTGTTATATAAATTCCGTCATTGACGATCTATCAAGTCGTATAAACTCATATAAAACCATCATCACCAAAAGTACCGTGCCACCTGGAACGAACGAATGGATTTATACAAAATTGCTCGAAAAAGGAGTTCCTCCCCAACTGTTTAACGTTGTCTCAAACCCCGAATTTTTAAGAGAAGGCTCTGCCATTCATGATATGTTTCATGCTGACAAAATTGTCATCGGTCTCCGCCCAGATGATCAGCAATCGTTATCTGTCGTACAAGAAATGTATTCAGGTATCAGCTCTCCATATATCGTAACTAGCTTAAACGGAGCCGAAATGATCAAATATGCTTCTAATGCTTTTTTAGCAACCAAAATTTCATTCATTAATGAAATCGCCCGTATTTGCGAAGCTTTTCATGTCGATGTGAGCGATGTTGCTAAAGGTTTAGGACTAGATCCGCGAATCGGGCCTCAGTTCTTACAAGCGGGACTAGGATATGGGGGATCGTGCTTTCCGAAAGACATAAAATCTCTTGAACAAACTGCTCTTTCCAAAAACATTCAACCGCATATCTTACGGGCTGTTCAAACTGTAAATGACACACAAATTGACATTTATATTCGGAAGCTCAGACTGACACTAGACGATTTACCAAACCGAAAAATTGCCGTGCTAGGCATCGCCTTCAAACCTAATACAGACGATACCCGTTATTCACCTGCTGAACGATTTATTCGCGAACTTAGTGAATCCGGCTGCATAATTCACGCATATGATCCAAAAGCAAAATTGGATGATCATCACCGACCAAATGTAATCCAAAAAACAACTGTAAACGAAGCCATTCATGAAGCAGATTGTGTGTTTATTGCAACTGACTGGGAGGAATTCAAACAACTAAACTGGTCGGAAGTAAAGCAGCTTATGAAGGGAACGATTATATTCGACGCAAGAAATTGTCTTAATCGTGAGAAAGTCGAACAGTGTGGATTACATTATATAGGAGTTGGTCGCGGATGAAAATCCTTGTTACAGGTGCCGCAGGATTTATCGGTTCACATTTATGTGAAAAATTATTAGAAAATGAACAAAATATTGTTATCGGCATTGATTGTTTAATAGGTCCGACCCCTTCCAGCTTAAAACAATTCAACTTAGATAAACTTGTATCACACCCAAGGTTTACGTTGATTTTGCAAGATCTTCTTTCGACAAATCTACCCGAACTTCTTAAAGACGTTGATGTTATTTATCATTTAGCGGGAATGCCGGGCGTTCGTACGAGCTGGGGAAAAGATTTCGAGTCGTACACCATTCATAATATCTCCTCGACACAACGATTACTAGAAGCATGTAAAGGGTTGCCAATCCAGCAATTTATTTACGCTTCGACTTCCTCTGTATACGGTGAAAAGGATGGGAAAGTATCTGAATCCATGGAACCATCTCCCTTATCTCCATACGGCATTACAAAGTTAACAGGGGAACATTTATGCAGAGTATACCAAACAAATTTTCACATTCCGACTGTCATATTGCGATATTTCACCGTTTACGGTCCACGCCAACGTCCAGATATGGCCTTTCACCGCTTTATCAAGCAAATATTAGCTGAACAACCTATCACGATTTTTGGAGATGGTACGCAATCACGAGATTTCACCTATATTTCTGATTGTGTAAAAGGAACCGCTGCCGTCCTAGGCAATACAAATATAATCGGAAAAACGATAAACATTGGCGGTAAAGAGAGGGCATCAGTAAATGAAGTGATTGAGTTATTAGAATGTCTAACAGGAAAAAAAGCGATACAACATTATACAAAAACAACGATCGGCGAGCCGAAGCATACTTGGGCTGATATCTCAACGGCACAGCGTTATCTACATTACTCTCCAGAAGTGGCATTAAAAGAAGGACTGCAAAAAGAAATTGAGTATATTCGCTCAATTTACAAGGATGAAATCAAATGAAAATTGCCTATATCTGTACTGGAAAACTCCCTTCTCCTGCTGTTAAGGGGGGAGCCATTCAACTTATGATTGACGGTGTCGCACCTTTTATAGCCCGCAAACACCAACTTACTATTTTTTCTATAAACAATCCAATATTGCCACCTAGAGAAACCGTTAATCATATTAATTATATTCGCTTCCCAAAAGAAACCTATGAAAAAGACGTCGCTGTTGAATTAACGAAACAATCTTTTGATGTGATTCATGTTTTTAACCGCCCAATAAACTTGATTAAATATAAAGAGATTTCTCCGGCAAGCGCTTTTGTGTTAAGCCTTCATAACGACATGTTCTCACCGTTAAAAATATCTAAAGAACTAGCGGAAAAAGCGTTAAACGAAAGCGCCTTAATTACATCTGTAAGCGAATACATCAAACAAACAGTAACGAGAAGATATGAAGTGCCAGAAGAAAAAATAAAAGTGATCTACTCAGGGGTAGATTTGGAGAAGTACGTTCCTTCTTGGACAATAGAAGGCCAGCAAATTCGCGAATTAGTAAGGCAAAAATTCGGGGTTTCAAATAAAAAAGTGATTTTATTTATTGGTAGATTAAGTAAAACAAAGGGGCCCCATATACTCATTGAGTGCATGAACACCGTTCTTTCAAATCATCCAGATGCAACCTTAGTGATTGTCGGAGGTAAATGGTTTAGCGAAAATGGCTGGAATGACTATGTTGAATATCTTCACCATTTAGCATCCCCATTTGGAAATAACGTGATTTTCACTAACTACATTCCTTCGGAAAAAATTCCGCAAATTCTTTTAATGGGAGATGTATTTGTTTGCAGTTCTCAATGGCATGAACCATTAGCTCGGGTTCACTACGAAGCAATGGCGGCGGGGATTCCTATTATCACTACAAATCGCGGTGGTAACACCGAGGTAATCAGTCATTTACAAAACGGTTTAGTCATTGACGATTACAAAAATCCCTATGCCTTTTCCGAAGCCATTAACTATATTTTTACAAATAAAGAGAAATCCAAAGAAATGGCGGTAAACGGCAGAAAGCTTATTGAAGAACAATTTCAATTTAGACATGTAGCTAACCGATTAGAAGCTGTCTATGTAGAAGCATTCTACAAAAATACACAATTAAATCTAAAAAATTAAGGATGTCTCCTAACCAATGAGACATCCTCATACTCTCTAAGTGCCGCTTAGTCAGTTTCATCACATGCAATAAAAACAAAGAAAAAGGGCAAACAACTAATTATATGTTTGTCTCTAATGCTCCCTCCGTTAATTCATGCCCCTTTCCATGAAAGATTTTTCAACCCGTTGCTCATTTCTTTCTATTTGTCATATTTTCTTTTGTCCAGATTCCCCTTTTGGCAGTAGCGTTCCAAACTTCTGCCTCTCTTTAGGCCGTTGTTCATAACCAATTTGGCTGTGATTTGACTTCCATGGCAAGTTTCCTCATCATTTCCGCCAATATGTTTTCATCATTCATTAAAGGGAAAGTTGTAGTTTGCCCCTAGAGCAGAACAAAATTTCTTTGTCTTCCACGATAATTGCTTTCTCCTTTTCGCTCCAAAAGAGTAAGTGAATCTGAAGGAAATACCTCTCCTCAATCGAGGAATATTTTATTTTCTATTGAACTCCTCCACTTTCGCTCCATTTCAGAGCAGGAGATTCTTGGATAGTTCCAAGCGATCCCCGCCCGGCAGTTCAGCTAGGTTGATCTAACAAGCGAAATCCTTCTTTCAAAGTGTTGATGCTTGCGTTCACACCTCGATTGCAGTGCGTGCCACATGAGGGACACGTCCACTCCCGCAAATTTAGGCCTTTCGCTTCTTTGGCAGCTGCATTTTAGATCCCATCACGACCCGTTTTTACCGTACCATTCCGTTTTATATTCCAGCGTTTTATGAAATATCAACCAACTTACTTCATAAGATAGGATTTATGATTTTTTGTTATATATATTTTCCACCATAATGGCCCTTCATTTATGTCATCAAAACGATGGAACTGAATAACACGCTGTTAGAAAGCAACAGGAATACTTCATACAGTTGCTTTTGACTTGTGATTGGAGATTTATGAAAAATAATTATGCTGCTTCTAGAAGCTCAGGAATTTGAAATAAAAATACAGTAACGTATGAATCTGTTTTTCCATCAACCAACAATCTGTTTATTGATCTGCCTTTTCCATATGAACGACATGAATTTGTGTTAGAAAAGTATGTATGAAAGACACCTCTGCCAGCGCAAGAGTTAGCAGAGGTAATGTCTGATGAATCATAAAATGGGAAGAAGTTAGCAAAACCTTTGAAAATAAGCGGTTTGAAATTTAAACAGTTAGCTTCGGATTTCATTTCTCCTTTCCAAGACCAATTAAAGATATAGAGACAATTTGTTCAACTGGAATATTAACTTTGTCATGTTTCTCTGTCTGAAATATCACATGTTCATTTTTGTATTCACAAATAAATCCCTTATAATTTCTTTTCTTGGTAGCCAATTGGCATTTGATTGACGAAAGCTGATTAGGAAGCGTGGTGAGAAATTGTAATTTTTCTTCAAGATCCATGTCTTGGAAAAGCTTTGTTTTTACGTTTTCTTGAAAGAATTGTTCCACATCTTTCAAATCAGTCTCATGGATACGATCGTCCTTCTCTACTTTTTCGGAACTCTTTTTCTCCTCTTTAAACGATTTCTGCATATAAGAAACCGTTGGCTCCAGTTTCGGCTGTACGATATAAAGAAGCGGCTCATTACGGACAACTTGATTTGTTTTCATCACTGTTCCTCCTCACGTTTTTATATAAAATATGTATGCTTGCTGCGGATAAAATTGCACTAAACAAAAAAGCTGCCACGGACGAAATCGAAATCCGTTGACAGCTTTTTATATTTTAACAGCCTCTGTTTTTCTTTTTATCGCGCCAAAATATGATAACCAGAGTCGACGTGGATGATTTCTCCTGTAATGCCGCGAGACAAGTCACTAAATAGGAATAAAGCGGTATCTCCAACTTCTTCTTGTGTCGTCGTCCGACGGAGTGGAGCACGCTCTTCGATTTCTTTCAAAATGGAATTAAAGTCGCTAACTCCTTTTGCTGACAATGTCCGAATTGGTCCCGCGGAAATGGCATTGACGCGAATTCCATATTTTCCCAAGTCGTTCGCTAAATATTTGACGCTTGCATCGAGTGATGCTTTGGCTACTCCCATAATGTTATAGTTTTGAACCACACGTTCACCGCCAAGGTACGTTAGCGTAACGATGCTGCCTCCTTCTGCCATGACTTCTTTGGCCGCTCTTGCCACAGCTGTTAATGAATAAGAGCTAATATTATGTGCCAACAAAAATCCTTCACGGCTCACGTTCATATATTCTCCGCTTAAATCTTCCTTGTTTGCAAACGCAATGCAATGAGCTACACCGTGAATAACGCCGACCTTTTCTTTAATTTCTGCAAAACATTGCGTAATCTCTTCGTCTTTCGTTACATCGCATGGAAGAATAAGCGCACTGTCATCTTCAAGTGTATCGACAAGTTCACGTACCCCTGCTTCAAAGCGCTCTCCAGCATATGTAAAAATGAGTCTCGCCCCAGCAGCATGCAGCGAACGCGCAATTCCCCAAGCAATGCTTCGTTTATTGGCCACTCCCATAATGACATACGTACGTCCTTTTAACGATAAAGTCATGTTCCATCCTCCTATATCAATTAGATATAATATTTGTTATTAGTACCAAGTATTAATTTTATTATAACAAAAAAATCCCTATGACAAAATAGGGATTTTTTAGAGCAAATAATTCATAAACCATGTTGCTAAACCAAAATAAATGAGAATGCTAATAATGTCGTTGAGCGTTGTAATAAATGGACCGGAAGCGACAGCCGGATCGATTTTCAGACGATGCATTAAAAGCGGTATGAGCGCACCAGCAATCGTTGCTACCGTTAATGTGGCTAAAAGGGAAAAACCAACGAGCAATCCAAGAAAAATATTATGTTTCCACAAATATACAATCAATGTGATGAGCACTCCACAAGTCGCTCCTGTAATGAAACCCGTTCCTGCTTCTCGGACAATCCATTTCCATTTTCCTTCCTGATTCATTTGTCCGGTTGCTAAGCTTCTCACAGCAACAGCTAACGCCTGCGTTCCCGTATTCCCCGACATTCCCGCAATCAGCGGAATGAAGACAGCAAGGATGGACACTTTTTGTAATGTCTCTTCAAACCGACCAATCAGGCTCGCCGTAATCATGCCAAGAAAAAGTAAAATGATTAACCAAGGAAGCCGTTTTTTCGCCGCTCCAATTGGACGATGATCAGGAGAATCCATATCAGTAATACCCGCTAGCTTGGAATAATCATCAGACGCTTCTTCTGCAATGACATCGACAATATCATCGACGGTAATAATGCCGAGCAAATGACCAGAAGAATCCACGACCGGAAGCGCGACAAAGTCGTAATCACTCATCTTTCTGGCTACTTCCTCTTGATCCTCATCGACAGATACAGAAACGACTCGCTCATTCATAATGCCGCAAATAAACTCATCGTCATTCGATGTAAGCAATTCCCGCAATGACAGTACGCCAACGAGCCGTTTCACCTCATCTATGACATAAAGATAATAAATCGTTTCTGCACGAGCAGCTTCTTTTTTTAAAATTTGTAACGCTTTTTGTACCGTATCAGTTGCTTGAACTGCAATATATTCCGTTGTCATAATGCTGCCGGCAGTGTATTCTTTATAGTGAAGCAAATCTTTAATTTCTTTTGCCGCTTCATCGCCCATAATCGTTAAATAATTAGCAACATCGCTTTTATCAAGCTCGTTTAACACATCGACAGCGTCGTCGGTATACATGTAAGAAAGCATTTGTGCCGCAAATGTGGGATCCATTTCTTGTAAATACACTTTATATTGATCATCATCAAGGTCTATCTGTTCAAAAATCGCTGCCATTTCTTTCGGCGATAAGTAGTGATACATTCTGATTCGCGCATCAGGCGTTTGTTTTGTATAAAATTTGGCTTGATCATATGGATGCATGTCCAAAAAAAGCCGGCGAAACTCATCGATATTTTCTCGTAAAAGTGCAGCTGTCATGTTTTCATATTCTTGTTTTTCGATCTTTTTTGTCATTTTTCATTTCCTCCTTTCGATGTAAACTATGTATGAATGAAGCGTAAAATTTTCCGCTTGATTTGTGCACTCCCCTTTGCAAAAATAATGTAATTAGCTAATATGAATATGGCAGGCTTTTTACAATACGGAGAGGGTCAAACTATGGAAAAAGATAAATTATCACAACAAAAACTAGACTACAATTTACTATTCATTTTATTTTTAATGGCGATTGTTAGCGCCATTGCGATTCATAGTGCACAACCATCATTACCCGAAAAACTGCAAAATGTCAACTTTGCCTCCAAGCAATTACAGTGGTATGGTATTGGTATTTTCGTCATCGTCTTGACGATGCTGATCGACTATGACCGTTTCTTTCAAATTGCTTGGTATTTGTATGGATTTGGGATGGTATTGTTACTTGGACTTGAGTTACATGTGCCAGGAACTGTTACTCTGAAAGGAGCGACCAGCTGGTATTCGCTTCCGGGTATGGGTAACTTCCAACCATCTGAATTAATGAAAATTTTTATGATCATTGTCCTAAGTCGCATTATCGTTAACCATCGTGAAAAATACCCGGAACCAACGATTCAAGACGATTTCAAGCTGTTAGGAAAAATGGCATTAACAACAGCGCCGCCGTTATTGTTATTAATGAAGCAGCCGGATTTAGGAATGTCGATGGTATTTACTGCCATTGTCGGCTCGCTTGTGCTTGTTTCCGGTATTCGTTGGCGCATTATTTTTGCAATTGTATTGAGTGCGATTGTCGTTGCAGCCATACTCGTCTTTATTTTCTTTAAATTCCCAGATTTCTTCCATAAATATATCTTAGAAGATTATCAATTGAATCGCTTTTACGGCTGGCTTGCTCCGTACGAATATTCGAATGAGCAAGGATTCCAGCTCATTCGTTCATTGCTTGCAATCGGCTCTGGAGAATTGTATGGAAAAGGGTATAAAAATTTAGATGTTTACCTTCCTGAACCCCATACTGACTTTATCTTCGGGATTATCGCCGAGCAGTTTGGATTTATTGGGGCCAGTGTCGTTATTTCCTTATTTTTCTTGCTCGTCTATCGGATGATTCACATTGCCCTTGAAAGCCATGATTTATACGGTAGCTATTTATGTGCAGGCGTCATTGGGATGATTACGTTCCAAGTATTCCAAAACGTTGGAATGACCATTGGTCTTTTACCAATTACAGGTTTACCGCTTCCATTTATTAGTTATGGCGGAAGTTCACTTGCCACTTATATGTTAGCCATTGGGATTGTTTTAAATGTTCGCTCACGCACGAAAAAATTCATGTTTTCTTCCGAAGATTAAGCCGCATTTTTGCGGCTTTTTGTTTACTGATTAACAATTCCCCATACACTAATAACAAATAGAACGAGTAGGTGAAACTATGAAAATTGATATTATCGGTGATATTCATGGCTGTTATGCTGAATTTGTCACCCTGACAAAGCAGCTTGGATACGAATGGGAGCGCGGTATCCCCATTCATCTCGGAGGACGAAAACTTGGATTTGTCGGTGATTTAACGGATCGAGGGCCGCAATCTTTAAAAACGATTGAGACGGTCTATGCACTTGTGGAACAAAATCTTGCTTACTATGTCCCAGGAAACCATTGCAATAAATTATATCGATTTTTCTTAGGGAGAAACGTACAAATTACACATGGCCTTGAAACGACAGTAGCCGAGTATCATGCGTTACCTCCCAGCGAACAAGCCATGATGAAGAAAAAATTTATAAAATTATACGAAAATGCCCCGTTATATGCCCAATTGGATCATGGCAACTTAATTATCGCTCATGCTGGCATTCGCCAAGACTATATTGGAAAGTACGATAAAAAAGTACAAACCTTCGTCCTTTATGGAGATATTACCGGGGAAACAAATCCTGACGGCACACCAGTCCGACGCGACTGGGCTAAGTATTACAAAGGAACAGCTTGGATTGTATACGGACATACCCCTGTCAAAGAACCGCGTATCATCAACCGAACGATTAACATCGACACTGGCTGTGTATTTGGCGGGAAATTAACTGCTTTTCGCTATCCTGAGATGGAGATAGTTTCTGTACCATCATCGTTACCATACGTACCCGAAAAGTTTAAATCATTTGATTAAGAAAAGCGCAAGTGCCCAAATTCTCCATCCTGACTCCTGCGATGAGCAATGTTCTTCACCCGCAAGACAGCTTGCCGCTGGTGTGACCGCCGGGCTCTCAAATCATCCCATTTCGATTAGGTGCTTGCGCTACACAAATTTCGTTTCACATTTATACTTTCATTCCTATCTTTTAAAAACAAAACGGGCGATCCAAAAGTAGAGAAGACATCTACTTTAAGGAGTGGCCCGTTTGATGATACTGCTCATATCCTCTGGAAGAGGACATTGAAACCGATACGTTTTTTGATGAAAAGGATGAAAAAATGAAAGTTCCTTGCTGTGCAATGCTTGACGCGCCATCATTTCACGCCTGCCACCATACAACTCATCTCCCACAAGCGGATGACCAAGATACGCTAAGTGAACACGAATTTGGTGTGTTCTTCCCGTTTCAAGCTGCAATGATACGTGCGTATATTCATCGAATCGTTGCAATACACGAAAATGAGTCACCGCTCGCTGACCATCTTCGCGAACTTCACGCTCAATGATGCTATCATGCTTTCGAGCGATTGGCGCATCAATCGTTCCTTCGTCCTCTTTCAGCCATCCATGACAAATCGCTTCATAACGCCGTTTTACTTGACCGCGTTTTTGCAAATCGGATAGCAAATGATGGACGTGACGGTGCTTTGCGACAAGCACAATGCCTGATGTATCGCGGTCAAGTCGGGTAACGATATGGGCGGTTGTCGAGAGATGCTGCTCGTCATAGTAATGCAATAACGCATTGGCAAGAGTTCTCCTTGGATGTTCCCGTGACGGAATCGTTGACATAAACGGTGGCTTATTCACTACTAATACATACTCATCTTCGTACACAATGTCAAGCGAAAGGCGTTCTGGTTTCATCTCGCTGCTTCGTTCTTCCGGTGGAAAATGAACCTCAAGCTTCTCTCCTATGCGGAGGCGATGACGAACAGTGACAAACTGCCCATCCACAAAAATCGCGCCACCGCGGAATTTAATATCAGTAAGGGCTGTTTTGGAAATCTGCTGTTCTTTTAAAAAATCGCGAACAAGTTTGCCCTCATCTTTTTCAGTAATGGTCCAAGCTAACGTAAAACGTGACAACGTTTCCTACCTTCCTTTTTGTTTAATCCGCAATAAATGAATCGCGAACCCGTTTCCAAAACGGGAACGGGCGGAAGCGAGCGAAACGAATTTTCTCGCTCGCCACACGGCATTGAATCGATTTTACATCTTTATGAAGGAGCGATAAATGGTCAATCGTAATTTGAAAATCAACGTCGTTCACCGGTTTGAGCATACATGTATGATGAGCAGGGAGAACAAGCGGTGAACCGATCGTTCGGAACACACGATTATTGATCGAAGCCATTTCTGCAAGCTGAATCGCCTCAAGCGACGGATGTAAAATCGCCCCGCCTAACGCTTTATTGTAAGCAGTGCTTCCCGATGGCGTCGAAATGCAAAGACCGTCGCCACGAAACGTTTCAAATAAATCCCCGCGAATTTCTACATCCATGACAAGTGTACCGCTTACGCTTTTAACCGTACATTCGTTAAGCGCAAGGTATCTTGCTTCTCTTCCTCCATTAATATAGCGAATAATTACTTCCAATAGTGGATATTCGACAACTTGATACGGTGTTTTTGCAATCGCAATGACGAGTTTTTCGATTTCATCTGGCACCCAATCAGCGTAAAAGCCTAAATGGCCGGTATGCACACCGACAAACGCCGTTTTATCCAAGCGTCGGCAATAGCGATGAAACGCATAAAGCAGCGTCCCGTCACCACCGACAGAAATGACGATATCCGGCTTGTCTTCATCATACTCTAAACCAAAGTCAACTAAGTATGTTTTGATTTTTTGCATTAACGTATTCGAAGTGGCGTCTCCTTTGGATGTCACAGCAAACTTCATTGGCTGATCTTTTTCTCTCATACTTGTTCTCCTTTTGCTTCCTGTTTCCGAGAAAACGCAGCTTGTGCCTCTTGAATTTCAAAGCGGATTTGCGACATTTCCTCATCAAGAAGATAAGCAGCTTCAGCGGCGCGCTGCAGCCGCACTTTAATATCTTCCGGAAAACGACCGCTATATTTATAGTTTAAAGAGTGCTCAATTGTCGCCCAAAAATTCATCGCAAGCGTGCGAATTTGAATTTCCACTAAAATTTTCTTCTCCCCATGAATCGTTTGCACCGGATAACGGATGACAACATGATAGGAACGATAACCGCTCTCCTTTTTTTGCGTAATATAATCTCGCTCCTCGACAATTTCAAAATCATTCCGCTGCCGTAACAGCTCGACAACCGTCTTAATATCATCGACAAACTGACACATCATTCTCAATCCAGCAATGTCTTGCATTTGCTCTTCCAGCTTATCAAGAGGAATGTTTTTCTTTTGTGCCTTATCTAGTATGCTTGCAATCGGTTTGACTCTCCCTGTAACAAACTCAATCGGAGAATGAACACCTTGCATTTCAAACTGTGTCCGCATTCCTTTTAATTTGACCTTTAACTCTTCTACCGCTTGCTTGTAAGGAGCTAAAAACAAATCCCAATGTTTTACCATATGACCACCACCAGCATTATGTAAGAAAAATTTCTTTGACCGCTTTTTCCATTTCTTCACCGTAATTTGCGTTTCCTTCAATATTTTCAAGCAAATATGCTAATTCTTCCTTAAATTGAGGAAGCTCTAATCGCATCGTTCCACTTTGCAGAAAAACTCGAAATTCGCCACTCAAGACTGCCTTCAAATCTTTCCAGAGCGATTGAGGAATAGTGACATAAACAAATTCATCATTGACTTCGAGAATATAAATAAATGCTAGATGATCGGAGTCTGTTAACATATAATGTTTTGCTTTTGCCCCTTCAAGAGAAAACGGTGGCTCAGTTGAAATTAGCCATAATTGTTGATCATGCATTTCAATATGTTCAATTACTAGCTTTTTTCGCATGCTAAATCTCCTTCCACATTCGACAATCCAATCCCTTTTTATTTTACCATAATCACCTTATGCACAATAAATGATTGATATTCAATTGTAAACGTTCCATAATAGAGATAGAACAGATAAGGGGACAAATGAAAATGAAACAACAAGTGGAAATTGAATTTAAAAACTTGCTGACCGCAGAAGAGTTTAAACACATCAAACAAGTTTTTCATGTTCAAGACAGCCAATTTATATATCAAGAAAACCATTATTTTGATACGCCGGGGTTTTCATTAAAAGAAAAAGAAGCTGCGTTGCGTATTCGCGTAAAAAACGACACGTATACGTTAACATTAAAACAGTCGATGACGCAGGGAGTGCTGGAAACTCATGAGAGGCTAACGAAAGAAGAAGCATTGTCACTATTGAACGGGACCTCTGTCATAACCGGAGAAATGGCAAGCGTATTACAAACAATGGGCATCCCTCTTGAGCAATTGCAACATTTTGGCACATTAACGACGAGGCGTGCCGAACTTCCTTACGAAGGAGGCATTCTCGTTCTTGATCATAGCCAGTATTTACAAACTGACGATTACGAAATCGAATATGAAACGAACGATGCCGTGCGCGGAAAACAAGTATTTGAGCAATTACTTTCATCGTTAAATATTCCTATTCGTCCAACGATGAATAAAATCAAGCGATTATATATTAAGAAGTATGGAGTGGAGAAAAGGACATGAATATTCAACAGTTAAAACTCTTACTAGAACTTCAGGCATTACAAAATCTATCTACAAATCGTTCACAAAATGAAGGAATAACAGACAGCCAATGGTCTTTTCAAGATTTACTGGCACAATTCATCACGGAGCAACAAACGAATGAACAGCCAAAGCTGTCGCTGTCACTTTCTCCTTCTTCGATGATAGCAACCCAAAATCAAGCTGCATCTGAAGATATTGACGCACTAATTATGCAGGCATCTGAAAAATATGACGTTGATCCACAACTAATCAAAGCGGTGATTCGACACGAATCAAATTTTAATCCGAACGCGCGCAGTGGTGCTGGTGCGGCTGGGCTAATGCAATTAATGCCCAGCACCGCCAAAATGCTCGGAGTTAAAAATGTATGGGACCCTGCGCAAAATATTGAGGGGGGCACCAAATACTTGCGCCAGCTATTAGACCGATACAATGGAAATATCGAGCTTGCGCTTGCTGCCTATAATGCTGGACCAGGAAACGTTGACCGGTACGGAGGAATTCCACCGTTTACAGAAACAAAAGCGTATGTACAAAAAGTGCTCGACACATACTATTCCTAATACTCATCCCCTGTATGATTTGAAACGATAATGAATGGCATAAAAGCGTGGCACCCCCCACCTTTTCGACGAAAAGGAGGGGGGGTTCTTTCTGTCCAAGTCACTTTGTTTGAGATATCGGCACTTCGTTGTTAAAATAACAGTACATGATACTCGTCCTTCACTTCATTGGCTGTCCCCATCTGAAGTAGGGATTTGCATATTTAGCTGTGCAAGACTGATGCTATGCTACGATAAATTGAACTTTGTCTCCCGCCTTCATTAGGCTGCGTTCTGCACCTTTCGAAGTGAGGGGACTTCTTTCAGAAAAATGTTAAAGGAGTTATTACAATGGCAGAACAATGGCAAACACCTTATGAAGCGATTGGTGGCGAAGAAATAATAGGGAAGCTCGTAGAAGCTTTTTATCGACGTGTCGCAGTGCACCCTGATTTAAAACCAATTTTTCCTGACGATCTAACGGAGACGGCGAGAAAGCAAAAACAATTTTTAACGCAGTATTTAGGAGGTCCGCCTCTTTATACACAGGAACACGGTCATCCGATGTTACGAGCTCGCCATTTGCCATTTGAAATTACTCCGACTCGAGCAAAAGCATGGCTCACCTGTATGCGTGAGGCGATGGATGAAATTGGGTTATCTGGACAAGTTCGGGAAGAATTTTATCAACGGCTTGTCTTAACGGCTCATCATATGGTCAATACCCCAGACGAGTCCGATAGAAAGGAGTATTCCCTTGAATGAAAAAACAGCTGGGAAAGCAAACCATGATTGGTTTGTTTCCCAGCTATGCAACGGTAATAAGAAGCCATTAGAAATTTACTTGTTTATCGATCCACTCTGTCCAGAATGCTGGGGGCTTGAGCCGGTTTTAAAAAAATTAATCATTGAATATGGGCGCTTTTTCACCTTGAAATATGTATTGAGCGGAAAATTGGCGACGTTAAACATTCGCAAAAAGCAAAAGTTTGAAAACATTGCTCACATTTGGGAACGGACAGCAAGTCGCTCTGGGATGTCTTGCGATGGAAGTCTGTGGTTTGAAAATCCTATTTCGACTCCATACGCGGCCTCGATTGCAATTAAAGCAGCAGAGTTGCAGGGAAAACGAGCAGGCATTCGCTTTTTACGAAAACTGCAAGAGTTGCTGTTTTTGGAAAAACAAAATGTGTCAGATGTAACAGTGCTAATCGAATGTGCGAAAAGTGTCGGGTTAGATGTAGATGAGTTCGTCAAAGATTTGCAATCGAATAGCGCTGCAAAAGCTTTTCAGTGTGACTTAAAAATTTCATCGGAAATGGATGTACATGAAATTCCAACGCTTGTCTTTTTTAACGAAAACATCGAAGAGGAAGGAATTAAAATTTCCGGCTGTTATCCTTATGAGATTTACGTGGAATTAATTCATGAAATGCTTGGCTTCTGTCCCGAACCAACCCCACCTCCCCCGCTTGAGTCATTCTTAAGCCATTTTAAATTCGTTGCCACAAAGGAAATCGCGGTTGTGTATAATATGTCTATCCATAAAGTTGAAAAAGAAATGAAGAAACTCCAACTAAAACAAAAAGTCGAAAAAGTCCCGGTCAAGCATGGAACATTTTGGCGCTATGTTTCCGTAAAAACAGAATAACAAGAAAAAGACTCGGCATAAAGCCGAGTCTTTTTCTTGTCATCAAGACAACAAAGGGGATGGGAGAAATTTTTCACGGTCAAACAAAGGGGTATAAGGTTGTTTGTGATTTAATTCACGTTATTATCATAGCAAATGGTGTCGAGTTTTGGCAACACCTTTGTGCTGTTGTTCACATTTTTGTCATAAATTCAAGACAAAAGCATGTTTCTCCGAGCACGCCTCATATAATGAAATAAACATTTTCCATCGTTAGGAGGATAACGATGAAACAAGCTGCGATCATATTTTGGATCATAATGATTATTGCAACATTTTATTTAAATTTATTAGGGTTAATGAACTTAATTTCACTGGTCATTACAATGCCTTTATTATTTTCTTCTATTTTCGGATTGCTTTTCACTTGGAACAACCGTAATCGGTTTAAAGGATTTCATCAAAAGCGAATGTGATCACAGACCACATTCGCTTTATTTTTTATAATGACAATAGTTGTTCCATTTCTTCTAACTTTTGTGCAAACACTTGACACGCTTCTTCGATCGGTTGTGCCGTCGTCATGTCTACTCCAGCTTTTTTCAATACCTCAATCGGATAGTCGGAGCTTCCAGCTTTTAAAAACTCGATATAACGTTCTACTGCTGTTTCTCCTTCTTCTAAAATTTGTTTGCTTAATGCGGTCGCTGCACTAAAGCCTGTCGCATATTGGTATACGTAATAGTTGTAGTAGAAGTGCGGGATGCGCGCCCACTCTAAACCGATTTCTTCATCAATGACAACGTCAGTACCGAAATACTTTTTATTTAAATCATAGTAAATCGATGTTAAAGAATCGGCCGTTAGCGCTTCTCCCTCCTGCGCTTTTATATGAATTATATGCTCAAATTCGGCAAACATCGTTTGGCGGAACACCGTGCCACGGAATCCTTCCAAGTAATGATTAAGTAAATATAGACGTTTTTTCTCATCGTCAATCGTTTTGAGTAGATAATCATTCAGTAACGCTTCATTGCATGTCGATGCCACTTCAGCCACAAAAATAGAATAGTTTCCGTACGGATACGGCTGTGTTTTTCGCGTATAGTAACTATGAACAGAGTGCCCAAATTCGTGCGCTAACGTAAATAAATTATTTACATTATCTTGCCAATTCAACAAAATGTACGGATTCGTTCCGTAAGAGCCTGACGAGTAAGCACCGCTTCGTTTTCCCCTATTCTCACGAACGTCGACCCAGCGGTTTTCCAAGCCTTCTTTCACTACATTTAAGTAATCTTCACCGAGGGGAGCAAGCCCTTTTAATAAATACTCTTTCGCTTCCTCGTAAGTCACTTCCATCTTCACATCTTTGACAAGCGGTGTATACAAGTCATACATATGGAGCTCATCGATGCCTAATACCTTTTTGCGTAGCCGCACATAACGATGCAGTAAAGGCAAGTTTTGATGAATGGTTTCGATAAGATTGTCATAGACGCTTTCTGGAATGTTGTTGCTGCTTAATGCTGCTTCGCGCGCTGATTTATAACGGCGAACACGTGCAAAAAAGTTGTCTTTTTTGATCGCACCGCTCAATGTGCTCGCAAATGTATTTCTATATTTTCCGTATGTGTCATATACAGCCTTAAACGCATCGCGGCGCACGCGGCGGTCTTCGCTTTCAAGGAACCGAATGTAACGCCCATGCGTCACCTCGACCTCATCACCATTTTCATCAATAATTGTTGGGAATTTTAAATCAGCATTATTTAACATGCCGAATGTATTGCTAGGAGATGCCATCACTTCTGCCGCTTGAGCAAGCAATGCTTCCTCGTTTGCTGATAAAACGTGCGGGCGTTGTCGATTGATCTCGTCTAATGCATGTTCATATAGCTTTAGCTCTTCTTTTTCTTTCAAGAATGACTGTAATTTTGTTTCGTCAATCGCTAAAATTTCCGGGACAATAAAGGCCATCGCGCTTGATGCTTCACTATAAAGGCTAGAAGCTCGATCGTTAAGCCCTTGGTAAAACGTATTCGTCGTATCTTGGTCATAACGCATATGAGCATATGTATACAGTTTTCCTAGGCGCATTGATACTTCATCTTGATATTGCAACGCTTCGTAAAGAACATCGGCGGATTCTCCTAGTCGTCCTTGATAATCCGATAATTTTGGAATCATCTTTTTCACTTCTTGAAATTCTTGCTCCCACGCTTCATCTGTCGGAAAAATATCTTCAAGTCGCCATGTCTCTTCAACAGGAATTTCATTACGCGTCGGCAATGATTTCGCCGTTTTCTTTTCATCCATAACTTGCTAAACCTCCTTTAAAAAAATATATGCACGTAAGTAGTATTCTCGTTTTTTTACTTTTTCCCTCTAAAATTGGCCAGATTTTATTTTGATTGCTTCAAGCAACCGTTTGTCTTCATTTACTGCCTCATCCATCGTTTTCGGAAGCGTAAGCGGCTTTATTAATTGTAATGTATGACGGCTTTTCCATTCAATATATCCGAGTTGCGTCAGGAGTTGCAAATATTCATAAACCGCCCGCGAATAATGGTACAGATTCGCAAGTGGCAATGTTCTCACCGTTACAATCCGGGCAGCTATTTTCTCATTCATCAATGCATAGATGGAAGAAAGGGGAATGACTTCATGATGCTTTGAGAGCTCTATTAGCACGTATGTCTGCCAAATAAAGGGAGGAGTTTCAAATAAATAACTATGTGATAGAGGCCAACCTGCTTCAGGAGGGAACAAAGGCGGGAGAATACGATGATGATAAAAATCTGAACAAATTCGGCGATTCGTTTTGTTTGGATACATTGTAAACGTCAATCGCCACTTCTTCTTTTCCGACAACCACTCGCTCCAAAAATCATCCGGTAATGGTACAGACGGATATGAAAGCAAATCATCAAAAGAAAGAGACGACAACGCATTCATAAGAGGAATCGCAAACGTGCAATACGGGGAAAATGGAATAAATCGAACGAGACGAAACATCTGCTTTGTTTCCGGGCAGTAATAGAATAGAAGAGGTTGAGAAGAAAGCGAGACATGTTGAGCGAACAACCAGTGAAAACGCGATAGTTTAAAACGATACAAAGACAAATGCCGAAGATGATGAGCCCCTATAATCCAAATAGGTCGAATTCCTGCTTTTTTATAATAGTTGTTCCGCTTCCGAAATAATGCTTCACTGATCGGCGAACATTGATATTCAAGAGCATAAGCGCGCTGATCGACAACAACAAAAAGATCCGGTCGTTGCTGAATAGAATGGAAATACGGCTCTAGCTTGACATTGATGGACTGCTTTTGCAACCAGCGAAATAAATCCATTTTACCAGCTAAATGAGTCGAGGATTCCGCTTCATGTTCGAATGCACACATTCCTTCTTTTTTATGAGCAAAATGAGGAATTCGGCGATTTCCAAGCTTTAAGATCACTTCCCTTTCACAAGCAGGGCAAAAAAATGTTTCTTGTTGTTTTAAACGAATAAGTTCCACTCTTGTCCAACGATCCACAAGCGAAATCGGTCGCCCATCTTTTAGCAACGCGACAAGCAATTTTTTCACATCCTTTCACAATAAAGATAGTCATCACATTCAACAATAAGTAGAAAAAATCCTTCTTTCTAAGTAAAAAAGCGCAAGCGCCCCAATTTCTCCCAAAACCTGTCCACGTCCTGTGGGCAAACGGTATTGCCAGCCTAGCTTCCTTAAAGGAGAAAGTTATTAGGCACCAGAGAGTCATGAGCTAGACAAAACTCCGGAGAAAGGTTATATTCCAGAAAGCGTTGCAGGCCGAGCTAGACGGCGATTCAAATTTTATACTTTCTTAATCATAAAAAACGCCCGAGTGAACACTCGAGCGTGATTTATAATAGCGGCGATAATAACCTTGATACCGACTCGACAACACGAATAGAGAACGGTCGTTTTTTGAATGTTTCATAATCAATACAATTTGAGTCCTCAAGGTCGCGAAGAAAATCATTGACCAGCGTTTTCGTGCTGTCAGTATGGTATAAAAATGCGTTTACCTCAAAATTCAGATGAAAGCTGCGCATATCCATGTTCGCCGTTCCGATAGAAGCAAGTTCTCCATCAACAATAATAATTTTGCTATGCAAAAAGCCTTTTGTATACTCATAAATTTTAACTCCCGCCTCCAACAGCTCTGGAAAATAAGAACGAGAAGCGTAAAAAACAATTTTTTTATCCGGACGCCTCGGAGCGAGAATGCGGACATCGATACCGCTCAGCGCCGCGACTTTCAAAGCAGTTAGAATATCTTCATCAGGGACAAAATACGGGGACGCGATCCAAATGGATTTTTTCGCTGATGTAATCATCGCAAAAAATAAATGCTTAATGACCTCCCACTCTTGATCAGGTCCTCCCGCAATAAGCTGTACTCCCCCTTTTTCTTCTTTATACACAGGTGTCGGCGATAAATAATTTAACGTTAGCAGCGTTTCCCCCGTCATGTAATACCAATCCTGCAAGAAAATGAGCTGCAACGTGCGGACTGCTTCGCCGCGAATCCATAGGTGTGTATCACGCCAAAAACCAAAATACTCATTTTTTCCTAAGTATTCATCACCGATGTTTAATCCGCCAACAAAGCCGACTGTCCCATCAATCACAATAATTTTCCTGTGATTACGAAAATTAATTTTATTATTTAAAAACGGAAGGCGAACAGGAGAAAACGGAATCATTTCAACACCGGCGTCACGCAGCTCTTGAATATACGTTTTCGATAATTTCCAGCTTCCCACTGCGTCATAAAGGAAGCGAACGTGAACACCTTTTTTTGCCTTTTCAATCAAAATGTCTTTTAATTGCTGTCCAACCTCATCATGGCGGACAATGTAGTATTCTAAATGAATATGATGAGTCGCTTTTTGTAACTCATCGAAAATCGTTGAAAACGTCTCTTCCCCATTTGTCAAGACTTTCGTTTCTGTCGCGATAGACACAGGGCTTTTTCCAAGGCGATGAGCAAGATGAAGCAACGGCTGCTGATGCTCACCAATATAGCTCATCTCTTGGATGTTCCATTCTCTCTGCCCTTCAAATTTTAAAAACGCCTGTTCATCAAGTATCGCCTTCTTTTTAAAGAGACGCTGCTTTCGGTAATTTCGCCCAAACATTAAATAAAAGAAAAAGCCAAGAAGCGGGAAACTTCCCAACACGACAAGCCATGTTAATGTTTGTGCCGGATGGCGATTCTCTAATGAAATGACAAACGCAATAAAAATCACCGAACAAGTAATTAACACACTTAGAAACCCAAGAAGCCATCCTTCCCAATAATCCTTCGTAAAAAATAAAATAATGCTTAAAACACAAATAAAAATAAGAACTTGTAACGTGTTTCGCAATGATTTTCACCCTAGTCATTTATAAATATCACCGAAGAAAAAGCCGATTTCAACAAGCTGAAATCGGCTTTTATGTTAACGGAAAATGATGAGCCAATGTCGCTAACGCATTCTCGTGAATAATTTCCTTTCCGTATTCCTCCAAACGGTAAATCGTTACTTGCGAATCAGTACCGTACTCTAGCAATAGGCTTAACCAGTTATCAATCTCATGTTCCGTGTAGTCCTCATCATTAAATTCAACAAATAAGTAGTAGCGACCTTCAAAGAAAAAGAGGCGGTTTTTTAGATGAGTAAAATCAGCACGATGCGCTAAAGCGATCATATCTTCAATATCTTTAAAACAAATGGTAAAGTGAAGCACCTCGTCATCTTCTTCTAAGAATGTATCATGTCTTCGTTCAATATGGAAATGATGGTCAAGCAGCTCCTCGATTTTTTCATCAACCGGAAAATCACGTACCTTTTCTTCTGGAAGCGGAAGTTCAAGCTTGCTTCCATCCTTTGATAACTGCGCCTTTGTCACTAATACTTCAAGCCCCTTGTCAAGCGCTTGTACTTGAATCCAAAGCGGCCCTTCAAGCGAAAAATCCCCTTCACTATGAACTTCATCCATCATTTCCCAAAACAGTTCTTCACTGCGCTCGCGGTTATACCAAATTTCTTCTCGGTCAAAACCGCGTTCTTCTATATCAACATACGAAATATAAAATTTGACCGTATGCTCATTAATGCGTTCCATCTCCATTTTGTAAACTCTCCCTTCCTAATAAAGGCTAAAGTTGAAGGGATTTTTTTACCCCCGAGAAAATTCTCTTTAAATACAAGATTATGTCTTGTACTTCTATTTTATGATAAAAAACGTCAGAAGGGAAATAAAAAAACCCCCATTTTTAAAAAATTGGTTATGAAATAAGACATGCCCTACTATAATGATGTTGAAGGGAAAAAAGCGAGGGACATGTATGAATGAATATATCACATCCATTCTTCTCATTATTAGCATTGATATCATTCTTGGCGGAGACAATGCGGTTGTAATCGCTCTAGCAAGTCGCAATTTACCGGAGCATAAACGAAATACAGCGATTGTTCTCGGAACGACGCTAGCGATCGTGGTCCGCATTTTTCTCACAGCTATAGTTGTGGTTTTATTAAAAATCCCTTTTTTACAATTTATCGGTGGATTCATCTTACTCTGGATTTCTTTAAAGCTTTTAATTCAAAAAGAAGATACTGCTGCTCACGTAAAGCCTGAGACTTCGCTTTGGAAAGCGGTACAGACGATTGTTACAGCAGATATTGTGATGGGATTAGATAACGTAATTGCAATCGCTGGGGCAGCAGGCGGTCGTACATCTCTTGTGATTTTTGGTTTTTTAATTTCTGTTCCGATTATCATTTTAGGCAGTAAAATCATTCTCTATTCAATGGAACGCTTTCCTTTTCTTATTTATATCGGTGCAGCGATTTTAGCCTATACCGCTGGAAAAATGATCACAGAAGAGCAACAAATCCAGCATGTATATGGTGAAATGGATTCACTTCGCTCGGCCTTTCCCTTTATCACCACGATACTGATTGTATGCCTTGGATTCATTATCAATTGGAAAAAAGCTCATCGCTGGACATCATGAAGATGCGAAAAAACTTCTACATGGGTACCCATGTAGAAGTTTTTTTATCCGTTGACAAGGCGTTGCGCTTCGCGAAGTTGATAAGCACGAACTTTCCGCGGCAAGAATCGGCGAATCTCATCTTCGTTATAACCAACTTGAAGCCGCTTCTCATCAATAATAATCGGTCTTCTTAAAATACCAGGATTTTGTTGAATGAGCTCGTATAACTCCTGAAGCGGCAACGATTCAAGATTAATGTTAAGCTTTTGAAAGATTTTCGATCTTGTTGAAATAATCTCGTCCGTCCCCGTTTCTGTCATGCGGAGAATTTCTTTAATCTCCTCAATCGTTAACGGTTCAGAAAAAATATTCCGTTCTACATACGGAATATTATGTTCTTCTAACCATGCTTTCGCTTTGCGGCATGATGTGCAACTAGGTGAAGTGTACAAAGTCACCATAATTCTCACTCCCCTTCGACAAGATCACTTGCCATACATATATATAAACCTTCTTCTATGCTAGCGATCACTAAGTAGCAATCATAAATTGAAATTACTTTTACATTGTATATTATACAATAAAAGTGAGAAGAAAGGTATATTTTTTCGAAAAGCCATCGATTTTGCCAATTTGTTTTCCTAAAGACTTCCACTAAGAAAGGAAATCATCTACAATAAAAAATGGGAGCAGTTGGCTTATTAATGGGAGGAATTTGACATGGCACAATATTTCATTGACCTTGTGACTATAGGGGTATTAGTCATTGGAATCACCGCCTTAATGGGCGTCATTGCCAATGGGATTGGTGAAAAAGTGTTTGGTGGTTCAAAACGAATGGAAAACGTTGAACAATCGATGAAAACACAAGCAGGTTGGAAGCTAGTAGGAGGAAAAAAACAATAAGAAAAGCAAAGGCAGCCGAGTAGCTCTCCAAGTCAAATGCTCTGCACACATAAACGTTTTTTCGCTTTAGAGCGAGTTGGTTTGACATAAGAGAGCTAGCCAATTTTCTTTCAGCATTTATACTTTATAATAAAAACGATCTCGTTAACGAGATCGTTTTTTACGTATACATTGTTTTATACTTTTCATATTCCGCTTCAGAGCATAAAACAAAATGACCTGGTGTAATTTCGCGGAATTGCAGTTCTTCCCCTTCCTTATAGTTATGTTGGGATCGGTCATAAACAATTCGCTGACGCGTCCGTTCCGTTTCTGGGTCTGGAAGCGGGATCGCAGACAATAACGCTTTCGTATATGGATGAATTGGATTGCGATATAGCTCATCAGCATCCGCCAATTCTACCATTTTCCCGAAATACATCACACCAATGCGGTCGCTAATATATTTTACCATTGAAAGGTCATGGGCAATAAATAAATAGGTTAATCCTTTTTCACGCTGTAACTTTTTCATTAAGTTTACGACTTGCGCCTGAATCGAAACGTCCAGTGCCGAAATCGGCTCGTCGGCAATAATAAATTCCGGCTCGACTGCTAAGGCTCGCGCGATCCCAATGCGTTGGCGCTGTCCCCCCGAGAATTCATGCGGATAGCGGTTCGCATGCTCGCGATTTAATCCAACCGTCTCAAGAAGTTCATATACGCGTTGCATCCGCTCCTCTCTCGTTTTCGCAAGACCGTGAATATCGATTCCCTCCGCAATAATATCAGCCACCGTCATGCGCGGATTGAGCGATGCATATGGATCTTGGAAAATCATTTGCATTTTTCGCTTCAATGTTTTTAGCTCTTTCGCTGACTTTTTAGCGTGCACATTTACACCATTAAAAAGTACTTCTCCTTCTGTCGCTTTATATAATCCGATAATCGTTCGTCCCGTTGTTGATTTACCGCAGCCGGATTCCCCTACTAATCCCAGCGTCTCGCCTTTATAAATATCAAATGTTAAGCCATCAACTGCTTTAATAACGTTTCCTTTTCCTACATTGAAATATTGCTTCAAGTTTTTTATTTCAATCAGTTTTTGTTTTTCTGCCATTTTTACTCACTCTCCTTTACAACGACAGGTTTCTCATAATTAGAGGAGAGTTTACGCAAGCGTTTTTTTACAGCTTCAGGCGGCTCCACTTTTGGTGCATCTGGATGAAGCAGCCACGTTGCCGCATAGTGCGTATCAGAAACTTTAAACATCGGCGGTTCCATCTCAAAGTCTATCTTCATCGCGTATGGATTGCGCGGAGCAAACGCATCTCCCTTTGGCGGATTCGTTAAATCTGGCGGGGAGCCTGGAATCGCTGCTAATTCCGTCTGGTCATCGCTGTCAAGGCTCGGCATGGAAGCAAGCAATCCCCAAGTGTAAGGATGTCTTGGGTCGTAAAAAATTTCATCAACCGTGCCCATTTCAACGATTTTCCCTGCATACATAACAGCAACACGATCGGCTACGTTGGCTACTACCCCTAAGTCATGGGTAATAAAGATAATGGACGTCCCTGTTTTCTTCTGTAAATCTTTCATCAATTCTAAAATTTGCGCCTGAATTGTTACGTCCAAAGCAGTTGTCGGTTCATCCGCAATTAATAGCTTCGGGTTCGAAGCTAAAGCAACTGCGATCATTGCCCGTTGTCTCATCCCCCCGGAAAACTCGTGAGGATATTGGTTCACACGCTTTTCCGGCATTGGAATTCCAACGAGTCGTAACAATTCAATAGCCCGTTCTTTTGCAGCTGACTTGGACATTTTTTGATGTTTAATCAAAACCTCCATAATCTGATGACCGACTTTCATCGTTGGATTTAATGATGTCATCGGGTCTTGAAAAATCATCCCGATCTCTTTCCCGCGAATTTGTTCCATTTCTTTATCTGTTTTTTTGACAAGATCTTCCCCATTAAATATAATTTGACCACTTTTAATTTTTCCAGGTGGAGTTGGAATAAGGCGCATAATGGTTTGGGAAGTGACGCTTTTTCCAGAGCCTGATTCACCCACAATTGCTAATGTTTCGCCTTTATTTAGATGAAAACTTACACCGCGAACGGCTTGTACCTCTCCACCATACGTTTGAAACGAGACTTCTAAATTTTTCACTTCCAACAGTTTTTCCATCTTCTCACACCTTACTTACGTAATCTTGGATCTAATGCATCGCGTAATCCGTCCCCAACTACATTAAACGCAAAAATCGTCAAGCAAATAAATGTAGCTGGGAAAAACAGACGCCACGGATAATACTGTAATGCTTGTACCCCATCTGAAGCCATTGTTCCCCAACTTGCCAAAGGTTGCGGAACACCTAATCCTAAATAACTTAAAAACGCCTCTGTAAAAATTGCGGTAGGAACTGATAATGTCATCGTAACAAGAATCGAGCCCATTGCATTCGGAATTAAATGTTTAAACATTATTCTTGATGTACTTGCGCCAAGCGTTTGCGCTGCCAGAACATATTCCTGATTTTTCAGTTGCAGCACTTGTCCGCGAACAATACGGGCCATGTTAATCCACCCGGTAATTGTCATTGCTAGAATCATTGTCCCTAATCCTTGTCCGAGAATAACCATTAACAAAATGACTAAAAGTAAGTAAGGGACCCCATATAAAACATCAGCAATGCGCATCATAACTTCATCCGTTTTACCGCCGCGATAACCAGCAATGCCGCCCCAAAGCACCCCAATGAATAAATCAATCAACGCTGCTGACAATCCGATAAATAAAGAAACACGGGCACCATACCATGTACGTGCAAATATATCGCGCCCAAGCTCGTCCGTACCAAACCAATGTTTGGAAGACGGCGGCTGGTTCGTATTCATTAAGTCATTCGTTGCATAGTCATATTTTGTCATATGCGGACCAAAAATGGCCATGAACACTAAAAGGATTAATAAAACTAATCCAAACATCGCTAGTTTATTTTTACGAAAACGTATGAAAACATCTTTCCAAAATGACAAGCTTGGTTTTGATATTTTTTCAGCTTCCCTACTATCTGCTATCGCCGGCTGAAACATCTCTTTAGGAATTTGCTGCATGATTACTCTCCTTTCTTACCACCAGCTAACTTAATACGTGGGTCAATAAAGCCATAGGCAATATCAACTAGAAGAACAGCCACTAATAACAGAATGCTGTAAAACACAGTGACTCCCATAATCGTTGTATAATCGCGGTTAGAAATACTTGTTACAAAATGGCTTCCAAGACCAGGGATACCGAAGATCTTTTCGATAACGAAACTACCCGTTAAAATTTGTGCAGACAAAGGTCCAAGATATGTTACAACCGGTAATAACGCATTACGAACAGCATGCTTCACCGTAATTTGACCTCTTGAGAGCCCTTTTGCTTTCGCCGTTCTAATATAATCATTGCTCAATACTTCTAACATACTTGAGCGAGTTAAACGGGCAATAAACGCCATCGGCGTCGCTGCAAGAGCAAGTGCTGGTAAAACAGTATGCTGTAAAGACTCCCAACGCGCAACTGGAAACAAGCCCAATTTAATCGCTAAAAAGTATTGTAAAATAGACGCCATAATGAAACTTGGAACGGAAATTCCCAACACCGCGAGCACCATCGCAGTGTAATCTTGCCATTTATTATGGTTCAGTGCTGCAATAATTCCTAATAAAACCCCAATACTTATCGCTAACAACAATGATTCCATTCCAAGGAAAAATGATACTGGAAAGCCCTCGTTAATTAAATCGTTCACCGTTTGTCCTTTATATTTAAATGAAGGACCGAAATCCCATTTTGCAATGGAAACTAAATAATCAAAGTATTGGTTATACCAAGGGCGATCTAACCCATAAAATTCATTTAAGTTTTTTTCAATTTCCGGTGGAACCTGTTTTTCACTCGAGAACGGTCCTCCCGGAGCAGCCCGCATTAAAAAGAATGTCACTGTAACAATTAAAAATAAGGTCATAAGAATGTAAAGCAAACGTTTGCTTATATATCTCAACAAATTTCCTACACCTCCATTTTCTTGAAAATACCTTAACAGGAAATGAAGGTATATGAGGCCTCCCTCATATACCTTCTTTTCTTTCACTGCGTACGATTTTATTTAAAATACGCCCATTTAAACTGGACATCACCAAGACCTGACATTTCTACACCTTTTAAGTTATCTTTTTGAACCCAAGTATTTGTATAGAAATAAATTGGTGCAACCGGCATTTCATCCATTAAAATGGCCTCTGCTTCTTTTAGCAGTTCTTTACGTTTTTCAGGGTCCGTTTGTTTTTGAGAATCGATTAACAATTGTTTATATTTCGGATTTTCCCAGTTTGTATCGTTGTTTCCGCCCTTTTTGTCACGGAACAACTCTAGGAAGTTGATTGGATCGTTAAAGTCGCCTAACCATCCCATACGGCCGATTTGATAGTCGCCAGAATGCAATTTATCAATGTAAACAGCCCACTCGGCATTCTCAAGTTTTACTTCAATACCTAAGTTTTTCTTCCACATATCTTGAACTGCTTGGGCAATTTTTGCATGTGCATCATCGGTATTATATGATAGTGTAATTGGCGGTAAATCTTTTACATCTTTTAATCCAAGCTCTTGGAGACCTTTTTTCAAGTACTCTTTTGCTTTTTTTACATCGTTATCTTTAAAATACCCTTTTTTGTTTTCAGGGAACATCGTCGGTGGTACAGCAGCCATAGCCGGAATTTGTTCGCCTTTTGATACGTTTTTAACAATCGCTTCACGATCGATCGCATACGCAAGAGCTTTACGAATGTTGACATTGTTCAACGGTGGCTTTTCTGTATTAAATTTATACCAGTAAGTACCAGCAATTGGTTGAACGTGTAATTTACCTTCCTCTTTTAATTTTGGTAAAGAGTCTGGTGGCAATTGGCCAGTAGGCATACCTGCCCAATCTAGTTCACCATTATTAAACATCGAAAGCTCCGTGTTGGTATCATTGACCATAACCATTTCAATTTTTGTTAATTTTACGGTTTTTGCATCCCAGTAATTTTCATTCTTTTCAAGAACGATTTTGTTATTGTGTTCCCAACTAACCATCTTGAATGGTCCGTTAGAAGTATACTGGTCGCCAGCGTTTGTATACCATTTTGGATTTTGCTGAGCAATTTTGCTATTTACTGGGAAATACGTATAGAACGCAGTTAATTCTAAGAAATAAGGTGTTGGGTTCTCAAGCGTAACTTGTAACGTTTTGTCGTCAATTGCTTTCACACCAACATCTTCCGCTTTTGCTTTTCCTTCATTATAGGCTTGAGCATTTTTAATGTAATAAAGCTGATAAGCATATTGCGATTGATTTTTTGGATCTAATGCCCATTTCCACGCATATTCGAAGTCTTTTGCGGTAACTGGGTCACCGTTTGTCCATTTTGCGTCGCGCAATTTAAATGTGTATGTTTTTTGATCATCAGAAACTTTGTAGCTTTCTGCCATCGCTAACTCAGGTTTGCCATCTTTAATACGAGTTAATCCTTCAAATGTTTGATACAATACGTTAGCAGAAACGGAATCATTTGCTAAACCTGGGTTTAGTGAGAATGGTTCTGTTTTAATGTTCACATGCAATTCTTGTGGGACATTAGCCGCTTTGTCCTCGTCTTTCCCTTTATCGTCAGTGGATCCGTTCTTTTGAAAACCACCACACGCGGAAAGGAAAAGACTTAACACTAGCATTAAGCTAAAAAGAATGGAAAGCCTTTTCTTCATAAATTTCCCCCCTAAAAAAATTATTTTATGTTCAAAAGCTCTACGTAAAAACGTGGAACTTTTGTTAATGAAGTTGCTTGTTTACATCGTATAACCATGTTAGCCATCACAATGTTATGTATAATTTTATGAAAACAAAATCTATACCTTCTGATTTATCAGAATATTTTATCCAAACCCTATTATAAATGTTATTAATATATTTGAAAAGAATTTTTTACACCTATTTTCTGAATTTTGTTTTGCTTTAAATTATTTATGTTTTTAGTTAATTAGCATTTTATAGTGTTTTTTGATAAATGTAAATGAAAAAAATTTACAAAATTAATATTAAAGCGTTTACATTCTGTTTTTTTTACTTTACATTTACAGACTATCAACAACTTTTTTGAGCATATATTTTTATAAAATAATTTTATCAATAAATCATATATTATTAAAAAACAGTTTGAAATAAAGACAATTATTCGTGTTTAAATGAGGAAATAAGATAGATCATTTTTAATATAATATTATCCTAGCGCTAAATGATTTGTTTTATGCAATAATTCTTAATTGTGTATCATTCTTGCATAAAAGATAGGTATAAGTTAAAATGAAGAGTACAATAGAGAGAATGCGATGAGAAAGAATAGTACATATTGCGATGCATGCAGAGAGCTTGTGGGTGGTGCGAACAAGCGGCTAGCAATATGGAATGGGCTTTCGAGCATCCAAGCTGAACTGGGAGTAGGCTTGGACGTCTGCCTTGCGTTACAAAGGTGCCATGCAAAAATAGCATGGAACAGAGCGATTGTACGTGAAGTACAATAACTAGGGTGGCAACGCGGTCCTATCGTCCCTAATTGAGCGGGAGGTAGGACCTTTCTATTTATATGTATAGTGTAAAGGAGTGATTTTATGAAGACAATTTTTTCAGGTATTCAACCAAGCGGTGTCATTACGCTTGGCAATTACATTGGTGCGATGCGACAATTTATTGAATTACAGCACGAATACAACTGCTATTTTTGTATTGTTGATCAGCACGCGATTACTGTTCCACAGGATCGCCTTGAGCTTCGCAAAAACATTCGCAGTCTAGCTGCGCTGTATTTAGCGGTCGGCATCGATCCGAACAAAGCGACATTATTTATTCAGTCAGAAGTCCCTGCGCATGCACAAGCCGGATGGATGCTGCAATGCATCGCTTACATCGGCGAGCTCGAAAGAATGACACAGTTTAAAGACAAGTCAGCCGGGAAAGAAGCGGTAAGCGCTGGGTTATTAACGTACCCTCCGCTTATGGCAGCTGATATTCTCCTTTACAAAACGGATATTGTTCCTGTCGGCGAAGACCAAAAGCAGCATATTGAATTAACACGTGACTTGGCGGAACGGTTTAACAAACGCTACGGAGAAATTTTTACTCTTCCAGAACCGCGCATTCCAAAAGTAGGAGCTCGCATTATGTCCCTTGCCGATCCGACGAAAAAAATGAGCAAATCTGATCCAAACAAAAAGGCATTTATTACACTGTTAGATGATGCAAAAACGATTGAAAAGAAAATTAAAAGCGCCGTTACCGATTCGGATGGAGTCATTAAATACGATAAAGAAAATAAGCCGGGCATTACGAACTTGTTAAACATTTACTCTATTTTGGCAAACAAATCGATTGAACAACTAGAACAAGAATATGCAGGAAAAGGGTATGGAGAATTTAAAGCCGATCTTGCTCAGGTGATCATTGATACCCTCACACCGATTCAAGAAAAATACTACCATTTAATGGAGAGTGATCTTCTCGATCAAGTGCTTGATGAAGGCGCAGAAAAAGCGAATCAAGTCGCAAATAAAATGTTAAAGAAAATGGAAAACGCAATGGGATTAGGAAGAAAACGTAAATAACAAAAAGCAAGCCTATTTGCGGCTTGCTTTTTAATTCACTTTTGGCTCTTGTTCCATTTCCCATAACTTTTCAAAAAATGGCTGACCTTTTATGAGTTTTTCGCATAATTGCACATGTTTTTCCGACCAGCCGTACTTCGTTTCCTCATATAAATGTTGCCATGCTTCTTCAAACGACATTTGTTGAATCGAAGGATATTTGTGAGGTGCCCACTCCGTATACCAATAACGTACTTCAGCGACGTTTTTCATGGAATGAAGCTGATCAAGTGCCATAAATAACAGTTGCTTCAATTGGCGTTCTTTTCGTGTTAATCCGCTCATAAGCTGCGGAGATGGTGACAAAATATGATGCTCTTTTTTATACGTAGGTAACGGGTATTGTTCTTCTTGTTGCTCAGCTACCATTTCATATACGAGTTGCTCTTGTCTTGGAATGAGCCGGCTTTTGCGAATCGGAATATTGTAGCCAATCGTATCAATGGCAAGAATCCCTGTTCCATCTGTAATAACGAAACAATAGTCAAGCTGAATTCGCTCATGATTTTTACGTACATACGCTTTCTGGTATACATCATCAAGAAGTGGCTGTGGAATTTCCGATAAACTGTTTTCAATATAATCAAATAACGCAGAGGAAACTTTCAGTAGCGGCACTTGGTCTAATAGTTCGACTTGATCATCTTTCCGCCATTCATGAAAATGGCAAACATTGTATCCGTTCTCTTCTCCTTCAAACCAATTGACCCAAATATCATGAAGATATAACATAAGAATACCCCTCACTTCAAAAAACTATTTGTCCATCAGTATAGGCAGAGGGGACTTATTTTATTCCACTTCACCCTTTTTTATCCACTATTCTTCACGATAGGAAAAATATAGACTTACCCACATCAAAACAATTCCAATTGGTAGAAAATAACATTCGATACGCGTGCTAACAAATCGAAAATAATCAACCCATCCTCGTTCGGGTGTAATAATGTTCAAATAAGCAATGGAAGTAACCCCTCCAATCACTGAAAGGCCAAAACCGACTAAATAAATAAATACGCGCATCATTACGCCCTCTTCTTTCTATCATCAACTTGTCCATCTTATTTCTACATATATGAACTGTAACTTGGGGTCATGACTATATTTTTATTCACCTAGTCGAGCAAGCTGCACGATGCGCTCAGAAGACAATTCCATAAGCTCGGAAAAACGAACTCCTCTTTTTTGCAAACAATGGTGGACGATAGAGTATCCGACTGCATATCCAAGCATGTTCGGATAAAAACCAAGTCCGTAGAGAAGGCGGTTATATAACGGATGGTGGACAGGAATGGACTGATGTGGAGACAGATAGCGTCGCCAAAATTGTATAATCTCTTGTTCCGAATAATATGTCGTCCAGTTCGCTTTATATGTGTCTCCAACGTATTCACGAACCGCATTTTCTGCTAGCCCTTCCAAAATGATGGCATCAAGTAACGTATAGTCATCACTTTGTTTCTCGTGCTTGGCAAAGCGCCAGACATGATTATACTCATGCGTGAACACCGCTTTGATTTCTTTTTCTGTATGATGCGGTAATAAAAATAGGAACAATTTATCAGGGTAAGCCAGTCCGCCTTTGCTATTAAATTCACGGGCTAGTTTTCGATTATGCGGATCCGCCGGAAAAAGAAAAATTGGTACATCGGGACTGTTCCATTGTTTTTTTAATGCTTCGTATATCGTTGTAATATGTTTCCACATTCGTTTCTTTTTCATTTGATCTACGATGTTGGCTATATCGTTTGACGGCTGGTACATCCCATGCTGGATGAGATGCAGATAAATATCACGAGCTGTTGCCTCTTCAAAATAAGGAGTGAGTCGTTCACATAGTTGAAGCGGACGGGAATGTAATTTTACTAACCACTCGTCGGTACGCACGATCGGCACTGTCTTATTCACACCTTTCTCTTGCTTTTTCCCATCGTATGAAATAAACGAAAAGAAGGTGAAAAAAAGGCTATCTCATCCTTGTCTGAGATAGCCCTGTTCGTTATTTTGTATATCTTTTAAAAATCAATGTCGCATTATGGCCGCCAAACCCAAGCGAATTGCTGAGTACCGCATTGACTTCTTGACGTCTTGCTACGTTTGGTACATAGTCAAGATCACACTCTGGATCAGGTGTTTCGTAATTGATCGTTGGCGGAATGATTCCTTCTTTAATCGTTAATACAGAGAATACTGCCTCCACAGCTCCTGCGGCTCCCAACAAATGTCCAGTCATTGATTTCGTCGAGCTAATTGCCAATTTATACGCATAGTCGCCGAATACTTCTTTAATCGCCATCGTCTCATATTTATCGTTATACTCCGTGCTTGTACCGTGTGCATTAATATAATCGATTTCTTCTGGCTGCATTCCGGCGTCTGCCAATGCTTTCCGCATTGCACGCGCGCCGCCTTCCCCACCTGGAGCCGGCGCGGTAATATGATACGCATCCCCTGTCGCTCCATAACCGACAATCTCGGCATAAATGTGAGCACCGCGTTTTAACGCATGTTCTAATTCCTCTATTACGAGAATGCCAGCGCCTTCTCCCATGACAAAACCATCGCGGTTTTTGTCAAATGGGCGGCTCGCTTTGTTTGGATCCGGATTTGTTGATAAAGCAGTATTGGCGCAAAAGCCAGCTAGCGACATTTTCGTAATAGGCGCTTCTGTTCCACCAGTAATCATGACATCTGCATCACCGCGCTGAATCGCTTTAAACGCGTCACCAATAGAGTTCGTTCCCGTTGCGCACGCAGTGACGGTACAAGAGTTAATTCCTTTCGCTCCTAGAATGATCGACACTTGACCAGCCGCCATATCCGGAATCATCATTGGTACAAAAAATGGACTGACACGACGATAACCGCGTTGCTGGAAGATTTCGAACTGTTGCTCGAATGTTTCCATCCCGCCGATTCCAGAGCCGATCCAGACGCCGACTCGTGTCGCATTTTCTTCCGTAATTTCTAGCTTCGCATCCTTAACAGCCATAAGCGCGGCGGCAACCGCATATTGCGTAAAGCGGTCCATTTTTCGCGCTTCCCGTTTATCTATATAATTTTCTGGATTAAAATCTTTTACTTCTGCTGCTACTTTTGCCGGAAAGTCGTCAGGATTGACACGAGTCAACGGCCCAATTCCTGTCCGACCGGCAATTAAATTGTTCCACGTCGTTTCAACATCGTTTCCAAGCGGAGTAACTGCACCTAGACCTGTGACAACGACTCTTCTCTTTTCCATTCTTTTGTCTCTCCTTTTTCTTGTAATGAAAGAGTGTCGATGGTCGATGATTTAGCGACCCCATCGTAACGCGATCGCTCCCCATGTTAGGCCGCCACCAAAACCAACCATAATAATCAAATCATCGTCTTTAATTTTCCCTGCTTCCAATTCTTCGACAATCGAAATCGGAATGGAGGCTGCCGACGTATTTCCATACTTTCTTACCGTTGTCGACATTTTCTCTTCCGGCAACTCTAGTCGCTGCCTTGCAGCTTCGACGATGCGGATGTTGGCTTGATGCGGGATGAGAAAATCAACGTCTTGCTTTGATAAACCTGCTTTTTCTAGCACATTAATGCATGATTCTCCCATTTGCCGAACGGCAAATTTGAACACTTCTCTCCCATTCATAATGACATATTCGTCTTGGTATAAATGTTTTCCTCCTGTTCCATCAGCTCCTAATTCAAATGATAAAATGCCCCGGCCTTCAGAAACGGGTCCCATTACCACTGCGCCTGCGCCATCTCCAAATAACACAGCAGTATTTCGATCGTTCCAATTGACGATTTTCGATAACTTCTCAACACCAACTACTAATATATAGCGATACGCTCCATTGTCAATAAATTGTTTTGCCGTGACCATACCGTAAATAAAACCCGCACATGCCGCACTAATATCAAGCGCCGCTGCTTTGGTCGCTCCTAGACGTTCCTGCAGCATACACGCAACCGATGGAAACGGACGGTCCGGCGTCACCGTGGCCACTAAAATTAAATCAATGTCGGTTGCTGAAATTCCTGCATCCTCTAATGCTTTTTTAGCTGAAAAATATGCCATATCGGATGTATCGATATTGTCAGGAGCAATTCTTCGTTCCTCAATTCCCGTTCTCGTCCGAATCCATTCATCAGACGTATCCATCATTTTTTCTAAATCAAAATTGGTTAACACCTTCTCCGGTAAGTATCGCCCAATCCCTATAATACCTGCACCCACGCTGAACAACTCCTTCAGTATTATATAACCAATTACTATTACTTGGTACTAATTTTATCGGAATTTTGTTAAACGTGCAATACAAATATTTGGTACGTGGTATACGTCTAATCAATTCTTTTTTTTTCACATAAAGTGCTAATAAAGAGGAAAGGGAAAGGAGAGGAAAGCATCATGGAAGACACGGAACAAAATAAGCAAACTGACCAAGAAGCCAAGGAGCAAAATGAGCAGACTAACCAACGAGAGGATCGTTTTTCCCGTTTAATGTTCGGGCCGTTTCCGTCACGTCAAAGAGAGAACGTTCTAGGAAAAAGCGAATTTAGCGAATTCCCTCCGCAACAAGGGCTCGATTTTATGCAATTAATGCAAGATATTGATACGCTTGTCTCCTCATTTAATCAATTAAAGCCCCTTATGAAAAAATTCACTTCCTTTGTTGACCTTTTCAAAAAATCATAACGACAACGGTTCCCCGATGAGGCATGTTCTTGTTTGAATGCCTCTTATTTTCTTTGCCAAAAATAATTCCCCTACCGTTTCTATACTCGATAGAGGAATTTATTGTAAATCATTATATTGCTGATAAAATTGATGAATCGCTTTGGAAAAGCTGTATCTTTTTTCTGGTAAATGGTATGCAACATCCACCTGACCTTTTACCTTCCTCGCTAATTCCTCATATTTTCGACAATGAAAAGAGGAAGGATAAGAAGTAACACCCGATAGTTGCCATATCTTAATGGGAACGCATGATTGAACAAATGATAATGAAGGGACTGCGTCTTTTATATTCATTTCGTCGATTTCATACGCTACCGAAATTTCTTTGACCATTCGTTTGTAAAAAAACTTATTTTCTTTTTCATACGCCAGCTGCGCTTGTAAATCTAAGCATGGGCTTAACATCACTACCGCGCGAATTTGCTGTGGCAGTGTTTCAAGCAACCGCAGTGCGACAAGAGCTCCCATTCCTTCAGCAAGAATATAGATGCGATTGTTTAATATTTCACTTTTTAACACGTAGTAAATCAGTTGCTTTACCAAACGGACTGCCTTAGGACTCCCCCAATGTCGACCATATAAATTCGAATAAAAAATGGTATATCCATATTCACGTAGATCGTTAAGAAGCTGGCGTCTTCCTTTATGCTGTAGCCAAAAACTTGTGCTGTCACTGACGAAATGGTTCGTGTCACCAAGGATGAGAATTGCAAATCCGTTCGGGCGCTCCGGCAAGTGAACTACACACCATTGATCATCAAGCTGGAAAAAACGTTGTTGAACCTCCATTCGTATTCACCCTTACTTTTTACAGAGCATAGTTGCACAGTATACTGTATGCAAAAGATGCTAAGAAGTAAGGGGATATTGCCCAAAAACAAAAGGACATTTTCGATTTCTATAAGTTATGGTAAGATAAAAACGGAATGTTACAAAGATTGAGGTGAATGCGGTGAAATTTTTTTGGACATTTTTTTGGACGTTTCTGCTAGTACAAATGGCCACATACGTCATTGGCTCAATGCAAGGTATTGCTTATCACTTTTCAACAGGAGCTTTATTAGGGGTTGTTGTTACGATTCTCATCATCATCATCGCTAACTTACTTCCTGACGAACCAGTTGAACATCACTAAGAAAAGCGGAGGTGACTTGCCTAACCGCAATGGGCAAATGTTCTTCCCCCGCGGAAATGTCTGCATTCGAGGGTGAAGGTGATTTGGCCCGAGCGGTTGGTCACCGGAGCTAGACAAAAAGAAAAGCGAAAGCGGCGCGTGTAACTTCGTAAGAAATAAGGCTGTCCCGAAAGTAAAGGGACAGCCTTGTTCATTTTATTTCGCTGTCACAACGATTTGTCCGCCTTCATAATCAACATCGACTGTGCTGTAATCTTTGATACGGCCAGCGATGATTTCTTTCGCTAATGGGGTTTCAATATGTTTTTGAATAAATCGTTTTAATGGTCGTGCTCCGTAAACCGGATCGAATCCGGATGTAGCAATGTATTCTTTTGCTTTTTCCGTCAATGTGAGGGAAATATGGCGATCGGCCAGCCGCTTGGCAAGTTCCTTCACTAATTTTTCGACAATTCCTTTTACTTCTTTCGTTGTTAACGGTTTAAATAAAATAACATCATCCACGCGGTTTAAAAATTCCGGACGGAAATGAGCGCGCAATTGTTGTAATACTTGTTCTCGCGTTTCTTCTTTGATCTCTCCATCCTCTTTGACTCCTTCTAACAACGCATGCGAGCCCATATTTGATGTCATAATGACGACCGTATTTTTAAAATCGACCGTGCGCCCTTGGGAATCAGTAATACGTCCATCATCCAACATTTGTAATAAAATATTAAACACTTCTGGATGCGCTTTTTCGATTTCGTCAAGTAAAATGACGGAATACGGTTTGCGCCGTACCGCTTCCGTTAATTGCCCCCCTTCTTCATAACCGACATAACCAGGCGGAGCACCAATTAAGCGCGATACCGCATGTTTTTCCATATATTCGGACATGTCGATGCGAATCATTTGTTCTTCGCTATCAAATAACGCTTGCGCGAGCGCCTTCGCCAGCTCCGTTTTTCCGACACCGGTTGGTCCTAAAAAAATAAAGGAACCGATCGGACGATTAGGATCTTTAATGCCCGCACGAGCACGCAACACCGCATCAGCGACAAGCTCGACCGCTTCATCTTGCCCGATGACACGCTCATGTAAAAGGTCATGCAGACGCAACAGTTTTTCGCGTTCCCCTTCGACTAATCGTGTTAACGGAATTCCTGTCCATCTTGAGACGATTTCCGCGATTTCTTCCTCTGTTACTTCCTCACGAAGGAGACGACCTTCTTTGTTTGTTTCGTTCATTTGCTGTTCAAGCTGCTTTAATTGTTTTTCCAGCTGTGGGATGCGACCATGGCGAAGTTCAGCAGCTTTATTTAAGTCATACTCGTTTTCTGCTTCTTCCAATTCGCGTTTAGCTTTTTCAAGAGCTTCACGAACATTGCGCACTTGTTGAATCGCTTCTTTTTCTTGTTGCCATTGCGCTTTCATGCTGTTTGCTTTTTCGCGCAAATCGGCGAGTTCTTTTGTTAAAGTCTCGAGCCGCTCCTTGCTTGCTTCATCCGTTTCTTTTCGCAACGCCGCCTCTTCGATTTCCAGCTGCATGACTCGCCGCATCACTTCATCAAGCTCGGATGGCATGGAGTCAATTTCGGTACGAATCATCGCACACGCTTCGTCGACTAAATCGATCGCTTTATCAGGTAAAAAACGGTCGGAAATATAGCGATCCGATAATGTTGCTGCCGCCACAAGAGCACGATCGTGAATGTTGACGCCGTGATGGATTTCAAATCGCTCTTTTAAACCGCGCAAAATGGAAATCGTATCTTCGACGCCCGGTTCTTCGACAAGCACTTGTTGGAACCGACGCTCCAAGGCCGGGTCTTTCTCGATATATTGCCGATATTCATCGAGTGTTGTTGCACCAATGCAATGCAATTCCCCGCGCGCTAGCATCGGCTTTAGCATGTTTCCAGCATCCATTGCGCCTTCTGCTTTTCCCGCTCCGACAATCGTGTGCAATTCGTCAATAAATAAAATAATTTTTCCTTCGCTTTTTTTTATTTCATTGAGCACCGCTTTAAGACGTTCTTCAAATTCACCGCGAAATTTCGCTCCGGCAACAAGAGAACTCATGTCTAAGGCAAAAATCGTTTTATCTTTTAACCCTTCTGGAACGTCTTTCCGAACAATACGTTGCGCCAACCCTTCAACGATCGCTGTTTTTCCGACGCCCGGCTCCCCGATTAACACCGGATTGTTTTTTGTCTTGCGCGATAAAATGCGAATAACGCGGCGAATCTCACTATCGCGACCGATGACAGGATCGATTTTTCCCGCTCTCACTTCCGCTACTAAATCGCGGCCGTATTTTTTTAGAGCTTCGTATGTAGCTTCTGGAGTTGGACTTGTCACGCGCTGATTCCCCCTTATTTCTGTTAATACTTTTAACAATGATGAACGGTCAATACGGTATTGCTGGAGCAAATGGCTAATATCGTTGTTTTCAATTGTTAATGCCAATAATAAATGTTCGACTGATAGATATTCATCTTGCATTTGCTTTGCCTCTTGTTCGGCATTCGTAATGAGGCGTTGCAAGCGATGGGTCATATAGATGTTTCCTTCTTCGACCCCTGCGCCAAGTACTTCCGGTTTTTTCTTTAAACGCGCTCGCAACTCGTTCGTGAACGCCTCTACATTCACATGAAGCAGAGTTAATATTCTTCCTGCTAGTCCTTCTTCTTGTTGAAGCAAAGCGAGTAAAAGATGCTCGATATCCATTTGTTGATGATGATGTTTCACAGCAAGAGATTGGGCAGCGATGAACGCTTCTTGCACTTTTTCTGTCATTTTATTTATGTTCATTGCTTTCGCCCCTTTTTTGACTTTTTTTGACCTTTAAAGTCATTATAACGGATGCTCCCTTTTGAATTCAAATGGAAAGCCATCCCCATATGAGAATGGCTTTTTCGCATGATTAAGAAAGTATAACTTTTTACCGTTCACAGCGTCCCCGCTTTTCTTGTTTACGGTTTTCGCATATATGTCCAATGACGATTATGGTTCGATGTTTCTGGGAACGTGTCTCCGGCTTTTAACCTGATTTTCTTTGGATGCTTCACATTATCTCCTGTTTCACCAATTTCGATATAGACACCATTGTTCGGTGCTTTATCCCCCGGTCCAAAATGTCGTCTCTGGCCCATCTTCATTCCTCCCTTAAACCAAAGGTACATTATTAACGTTCCCGTTGTCTCTTCCGTTCATAACTACGCAAATGATGGTACAACATGATAAAAGCACCGGAATGTAATCCAGTGCTTTTCGTTTATACTAAAAGAGATAGTAAAATCGCTTTTTGTACGTGAAGTCGATTCCCTGCTTGTTGAAACACAAATGAATGAGCGCTGTCAATCACATCAGCTGTCACTTCTTCACCACGATGTGCCGGCAGGCAATGGAGAAAGATGTAATCATCTTTCGCTTTTTGTACTAGCTGCTCATTGACTTGAAACGGCTGAAAGACAGAAAGCCGCTCTTCACTTTCTTGTTCTTGTCCCATGCTCGTCCATACATCGGTGTAAATGACATCTGCACCTACCACTGCTTCGCTTGGATCATGCGTAACGGTAATCGCTGCTCCTGTTTGTTCTGCCGCTTTTACTGCCTCTTTTACATAATTCTCTTTCGGTTCATAGCCAATCGGACAAGCGATTGTACAATCCATGCCCACTTTTGCTGCGGCGATCATTAACGAATGAGCAACATTGTTGCCGTCACCGACATAAACAAGCTTAATCCCTTTTAATTTCTTTTTTAATTCATAAATTGTTAATAAATCGGCTAATGCTTGACACGGATGATCATCGTCGGTTAAGCCGTTAATGACAGGAATCGTTGCATAGTGAGCTAATTCCTCAATTTTACTATGGGCAAATGTACGAATCATAATTGCATCAACATATTGGGATAATACTCTTGCTGTGTCAGCAATCGTTTCGCCGCGACCGATCTGTAAGTCATTACTATTTAAATAAAGGGAATGGCCTCCTAATTGCGTCATTCCAACTTCAAATGATACTCTCGTGCGCGTTGATGGCTTTTCAAAAATCATTGCTAATGTTTTTCCCGCGAGCGGAGTATAACGTTCCCCCGCGCGCTGTTTTTGTTTTAATTCCGCAGCTAGTGCTAATACATCATGAATTTCTTCCGAAGAAAAATCGATTAGTGTTAATAAGTCTTTTCCTTTTAACGAGGAACTGATTGTTTGTTTTACGACTGGGTTCATACAATCACCGCTTTCTCTGATTTTCTTTTCTGTTCGAGCCAATTTTGAATAGACGAAACAGAAGCATTATCAATACCGATCGCCTGTAAAAATAGCTCACATGTTTCTATTTCTGTAAAGGTGATGATTTGTCGGGACAACGCAAGCATTCTCTCTTCGGTGCTTTCAGTATCTTTTTTCAGATTAAAAAACGCTAACGCTTCTTTTCGTTTCACCCATTGGGCAAACGGTATATCCGTTACAATGGTAAGTTGTTTATCTTCAATGAGTTCAAGTAGTGACTGCATATTGTTCATATCAATATCTACATAAATTTCATAAGCGCCGCCTTTTTTAGATAAATACGAATGGAACGCCTTAGCTGCCGCTTCAGTCACTGTTTCAGCGATGCTGATGCCTTCTCCTGTCGATTTCATTTCCGGACCGACGAGAGGATCGACTCCCGGCAATTTATGCGTTGAAAATACCGGATATTTTAAAACGATATATGGCATATTCGCTAATCCTCGGTGTTTTTCGCCAACCGAGTCACACAAACATTTCCCAAGCAATAATTTTGTCGCAATTTGCGCGAGCGGAATTCCTGTCGTTTTGCTGACAATCGGCACGGTACGGCTTGCGCGCGGATTGACTTCTAGTACATACACTTGACCGTTGGCAATGACATATTGAATATTCATAATCCCTTTAAATTGGAGTTTTTGAACAATTTTTTCCGCGAACGTCATGATTTGCGTTTTCTCTTCTTCCGTCAACGTCTGAGCGGGTAAGAAAGCATAACTATCTCCAGAGTGGACTCCCGCTTTTTCTACATGTTCAATAATCGTTGGAAGCAACATCGCTTCTCCATCGGCGACAACATCGACTTCCGCTTCTTTTCCGTCTAAATATGCGTCGATTAAGACCGGATATGTAAACGTTAATCCTTCTTTTAACAGTTGCTGCAATTGTTGTTCATTGTTGACGATAAACATTCCTTTTCCGCCAATAACATAGGAAGGGCGAAGTAAAACCGGATAGCCTACCGCTTTGGCATTGGCGATGAGTTCATTTTCATCGTTTGCCATTAACCCCGGTACATGTGGAATATCGAGCTCTTCTAGTAATTGATAAAAGCGGTCGCGATCTTCAAGTTGGTCAATGACGTCATGGGAAACACCAAGAATGGTTACGTTCGCTTCTTCTAATCCTTTCACAAGGTTAATAGCCGTTTGACCGCCAAATTGAACGATCACTTTTTCAATTCGTTCCGCTTCAATAACATTTAACACTTCTTCTAACGTAAGGGGCTCGAAATAAAGGCGGTCCGCCACAGCAAAATCGGTACTTACTGTTTCTGGATTGTTGTTAATCAAAACCGTTTCATATCCTTCTTCTTGCAACGCATAAACGCTATGAACGGAGCTGTAGTCAAATTCAATGCCTTGCCCGATCCGAATCGGACCTGCTCCGATAATTAACACTTTCTCTTTATCACTTTCTTTTCTCTCATCTTGGCCAAAATACGTCGAATAATAATAGTCCGTTTCCGAATGGAACTCTGCTGCGCATGTGTCAACCATTTTGTACGAAGGAACAATGCCAAGCTGTTTCCGTTTTTCTCTTACCGCCCATTCACTTACGTTCCAGACATCAGCTAAAAACGCATCGGAAACCCCTTTTTCTTTCAAAAGACGGAACGTCGCTTCATCAATATCGTCTAAACTTGTTTCTTTCGCTTTCTGTTCCAACAAAATAAGCTGATAAAAGGAATTCAAAAAGAATCGATCAATCTTTGTCAATTCATAAATCGTTTCGATCGTTTCCCCGCGGCGGAATAGCTCGAGAATCGCAAAAAAGCGACGATCATCTTTGTTAACAAGAAGTCCTTTAAGTTGCTCATTCGTTTGTGCTGCTAATTCCGGTAAACATAACCCGACGTTTTCTCCTTCTAACGAATGGACTGCTTTTTGAAAAGCGCGCTCCATATTGCGGTCAATCGCCATGACCTCACCGGTCGCCTTCATTTGTGTACCGAGTCGGCGATCGACGTGAGGGAATTTATCAAACGGTAGGCGTGGAAACTTGACAACAACGTAATCAAGAGCTGGTTCAAAGCTGGCATACGTATTTTTCGTTACCGGATTTAACAGCTCCGCCAATGTATAGCCGACCGCTAATTTCGCTGCGATGCGCGCAATCGGATAGCCCGTCGCTTTTGACGCGAGCGCGGAAGAACGGCTGACACGCGGATTGACTTCGATTAAATAGTAATGTTTGCTGAATGGGTCAAGGGCAAATTGGATATTGCATCCGCCGATAATGCCAAGAGCAGAAATAATTTTGACTGCAGCGGAGCGCAACATATGGTATTCTTCATCTGTTAATGTCTGCGATGGAGCGACGACAATAGAGTCGCCGGTATGCACACCGACCGGGTCGACGTTTTCCATATTACATACGGTAATACACGTATCTGTATGGTCGCGCATCACTTCGTATTCAATTTCTTTATAGCCGGCGACACTTCGCTCAATAAGACATTGCGTAATCGGGCTTTCCGCTAATCCTTTTTCGACTAAAGCGACAAATTGCTCCATCGTCATTGCAATACCACCGCCTGTTCCCCCTAACGTATAGGCAGGGCGGATAATAATTGGGAAGCCAATTTTTTCAGCAAATGCGACAGCATCGTCTACGTTTGTGATGATCTCGCTCTCTGGAACCGGCTCTCCTAATTCATACATGAGTGAGCGAAACGCCTCGCGATCTTCCCCTTTTTTAATTGCGTCAATCGGCGTTCCGAGCAACTTTACGCCGTATTTTTCTAAAATTCCGGCTTCATGAAGTTGGAACGCTAAGTTTAACCCCGTCTGTCCTCCGAATGTTGCTAACAAGCCATCGGGTCGCTCTTTGGCAATAATTTTTTCGATGCTATCGACAGTTAGCGGTTCAAAGTAGACGGCATCCGCATGAACTTCGTCTGTCATAATCGTTGCCGGGTTATTGTTGACTAAAATTATACGGTAGCCTTCTTCTTTTAATGCAATACACGCTTGAGTGCCGGAATAATCAAACTCGGCTGCCTGACCAATGACGATCGGTCCGGAACCGATGATTAAAATCGATTGCAGCGTTAAATCCTTAGGCATATACTTTCTCCCCTTTTAGCACGGTTTGTAAAAATTCATCAAAGATGTCATTCGTATCGCTAGGGCCGGGATGTGCCTCTGGATGATATTGCACCGATAAAATTGGCTTGTAGCGATGCACCATTCCTTCGACCGAGCTATCGTTCACGTTCGTAAACCGAACAATGAACGGTGTATTCGCTAAGCTGTTTTCATTAACGACATAGCTATGATTTTGCGAAGTCATGAATACTTTCTTTTTAACTGCATCATACACCGGTTGATTCGCCCCGCGATGTCCAAAGCGAAGTTTTTCCGTATTCGCTCCGTACGCCAACGCCACTAATTGATGACCTAAACAAATCGCAAGTGTCGGATAATGATCGATGATATGGCGAATATTCGGCAAATGTTTCGAAAGTTGTTTCGGGTCTCCCGGTCCGTTCGATAACACAATGCCGTCCGGCTGAAGCGCTTGAATCGTTTGCGATGATGTATAGTAAGGAACGATGGTTACTTTGCATCCTCTTGTGACTAATGATTGTAAAATCGATTTTTTATAACCAAAATCGACTAACACAATGTGTGTGTCTCCGTTTCCGTATGTTTCGATTTGCGAGGTTGAGACTTCACGCACAGGAAACGCTTTTTCTTGTAACGCTTGGATATCACATTCCGCTTCCAATGTGATATTGCCAAGCATTGTTCCCTGGTTGCGAATGTCTTTGACTAAGGCCCGTGTGTCTACATGAGTCAATAGAGGAATATTCCATTGCTGCAAATATTCTTTTAAGCTATATTCCGCTTCATAGTGGTATCCCTGAGCACTTGCCTCATAGACAATGACCGCCTGTACATGCGGACGTTTGCTTTCAAAATCTTCGGCGTTAATTCCGTAATTTCCAATTAAAGGATACGTAAATACGACGATTTGATTTTTATAAGAAGGGTCCGTCAGCACTTCTTGGTAACCGGTCATGCCGGTAAAAAAGACGACTTCCCCGCTCACTTCACTGTCTGGAAGCGGAAATTCAAGCCTTCCCGCAAATTTCTTTCCGTTTGCTAAATGCAAATACGCATTCATGATTGCCACCTCATGATCGAATTTTTATTTACTAATAAGAATTTTTATACATACAGTTCATTAAAGATGCAGCTATGTTCAACTAGCTGCGACACTTTCTTTCATTAATGTTTGTTGTAATATATCGACAGCCATATCAAGCTCTTCGTTCGTAACAATAAGCGGCGGTAGTAAACGGATAACGTTAGGTCCAGCGGTTAGTACAAGCAGTCCATTGGCATGAATCGCTGGAATCAGCTTTGTGATCTCTTGTTTACATTCAATCCCTATCATTAGTCCAAGACCGCGCACGTCTTTTACAATATCTACTCCGTGTAGCGCTTCGCGAAGTTGTTGTAAAAAGTATGCTCCTTTTTTTTGCACTTCCTGTAAAAATTCCTCTTTGAAAATGACTTGTAATGTCGCTTTCGCAGCCGCCATAGCAAGCGGATTGCCGCCAAATGTCGAGCCGTGGATACCGGCTGTAAACGTATCTCGCAAAAATGCTTTTCCGATCATTGCACCAACCGGAACTCCGCTTCCTAATCCCTTGGCGCTCGTAATGATGTCTGGCTCGATTGAAAAATGTTGATATGCAAATGCGGTCCCAGTACGACCAATGCCGGTTTGCACTTCATCGACAATGAACAGAGCGCCATACTGTTTGCAAAGTTCGGCGATTTTTTGCAAAAACGCTTCGTTCGCTTGTCTCACGCCGCCTTCGCCTTGCACAATCTCGACCATGATCGCAGCCACACGTTCGTCCATTTCTTGTTCCAATGTGGCGATATCGTTAAAAGGAAGATGAATAAATTCCGGTAACAGCGGCCCGAACCCTTTATACACTTTTTCTTGCCCAGTCGCTGACATCGTCGCAAACGTCCGACCGTGAAACGATTGTTGAAACGTAATGACTTTCGAGCGACCCGTGTGCTTACGCGCTAACTTTAGCGCTGCTTCGTTCGCTTCCGCCCCGCTGTTACAAAAAAACACATAATCTCCGCAGCTATGCTCAACAAGAAGCTGTGCCACTTCTTCTTGCAAATCGCTTGTGAATAAATTGGAGACGTGCCAAACTCGCTGTAGCTGTGCCTCGATTGCAGCTTGAACAGCGGGATGGCGGTGACCAAGATTACAAACCGCGATTCCTGCAACGAAATCTAAATATTGTTTGCCGTCTTTCGCGACAACTTTTGTCCCCTCCGCTGATTCGAGACAAATGTCCCAACGGTTATAAGTAGGAAATAACGCTCCCATTAGTAAACCCCCGCTTCTTTTCGAATGATCGTTCCATAAATCCGCCCATTTTCGGAATAAAATGTTGTTTTTCCGCTGACAATCATTACTTCATCAAGTGACTCCGATAGTGCAGCCACCGCTGCTTTTACTTTTGGAATCATCCCTCCGGAAATAATCCCGTCATCAATCATGTTCTCAATCGTCTCAATGGTTGCGTGCTCGACCAAGGAACCGTTTTGTAAAATGCCCGGAACATCGGTAACGAATACGAGTTGTTTTGCTTGTAACGCTTTGGCGATAGACCCTGCGGCCGTATCAGCGTTAATGTTATATTTTTGTCCTTTCCGGTCACTTCCGATCGGAGAAATGACCGGAATATACCGAGAGAGAAGAAGATCGTTTAAAAATTGTTCATTGACATTTACAACTTCCCCAACATACCCTAGCTTAGCAACATCAATCGATGCAGCTTCAAGCAAGCGAGCATCAACTCCGGAAAGACCAATGCTAGGAAGGTGGTATTGCTGTAGTAAGGAAACAAGCTGTTTGTTTACTTTCCCGCTTAAAATCATTTCCACAACTTCTAATACCTCTTCTGTCGTCTTCCGCAATCCATTAATGAACTCGCTGCACACATTTAATCGTTTCAGCATTTGTCCGATTTCCGGACCACCGCCATGAACAATAACGATATTCATGCCTTGAGAGTACAACGCTTGTAAACTCGTAAAAAAGGATGGTGACAACTCGCTTAATATGCTTCCTCCGCATTTGATGACAATTGTCTCTCCCATCGTTCTCTCCTCTCATTTTCTTATGTACGATAGCTTGCATTAATTTTGACGTAATCGTATGTTAAATCGCAGCCCCACGCCACGCCTGTTCCATTGCCGAGATGGAGATTCACTTCAATAACGACTTCTTTATGTTGTAAATAAGCAGTAGCCGCTTCTTCCGAAAACGGCTGTGGTTCGCTTCCTTTTAACATGACGATATTTCCGAGTGAGATGTCGACATGATCCGGATCTACTGTCGCATCCGCATGGCCGATCGCCCCGATAATTCTCCCCCAGTTCGCATCTGCCCCATAAACAGCAGTTTTCACTAAATTCGAACCGACAATTTTTTTAGCAATTCGTTTCGCTTCTTCATCCGTTGCTGCTCCGTTCACGCGCACTTCAATAAGCTTCGTTGCCCCTTCGCCGTCTTTGGCAATTTGTTTGGCTAAATCTTCGCATGTTTGTTTTAATGCTTCGTAAAATTTTGGCCACTCTGGATGATTCGGAGTAAGCTCGTTATTTTGGGCAAGCCCGCTTGCCATCACGACAACCATATCGTTCGTCGATGTTTCACCGTCAACGGTAATTTGATTAAACGACACGTCCGTAATCGAACGAAGTGCATCTTGAAGGGAACTTGAAGAGATATTCGCATCGGTTGTAACAAAAGCAAGCATCGTTGCCATGTTCGGATGAATCATTCCTGATCCTTTCGCTGCCCCGCCGATCGTGACCGTCTTTCCATCAATGGTCGTTTGATAACACGCTTTTTTCATCACCGTGTCCGTCGTTAAAATCGCCGTTTGAAAAGCAACAGCATCTTCTTGTAAGTGACTCGGCTGCAATTTTTTGATACCAGCACGAATTTTCTCCATCGGCAAAAATTCGCCGATGACTCCTGTTGAAGCTACCGCTACAAGATGCGGTTGCAGGCCAAATTGCTCAGCGCATAACTCTCTCATTTCATAAGCATCTTTTAATCCTCTTTCTCCTGTACAAGCGTTCGCACAAGCACTATTGACGATGATCGCCTGCAATTTTTGTTCAACAGCGATGCTTTGCTGTGTCACTTTCAGCGGAGCAGCTTGAAAATGGCTTTGCGTATAAACCGCGGCACAAGACGCCGGCACCTCGCACACAATCACTCCTAAATCTTTTTTGGCATACCGCAACCCAGCGTGTACGCCTGCTGCTTGAAAACCTTTCGGCGTAACCACCGTTCCCTCAGCGATATAGTAAACGTCACTTCCTTGCTTTGTGATTATCATGACACTAACTCCTTCCTACGGATAAATAGGCGCAAATGCCAGCCCGCTATCTTCGTCCCATCCCATCATCACGTTCAAGTTTTGAATTGCTTGACCGGCAGCTCCTTTGACGAGATTGTCAATGACGGAGACAACCGTCACTCTTCCTGTTCGTTCATCATATGCAATGCCAATGTCGCAATAGTTAGAGCCATAGACTTCTTTTGTCGCTGGGAATTGTCCCGGCTTTCGTACACGAACAAACTTGGAATCTTCATAACTTGTTTTATACAAATCTAGCAACATCTCTAATGACAAATCTTCCTTTGCTTTCGCATAGATCGTTGCCATAATTCCTCTTGTCATCGGGATTAAATGAGTACTGAACGTAATTGGTTGAACATGCTCATCCCACATTTGCAGCATTTGCTCAATTTCTGGGATGTGTTGATGTTCATTCACTTTATAAATTTTGACGTTTTCATTTGTTTCCGAAAAATGAGTGTTTAACGAAGCTTGACGTCCGGCTCCTGATACTCCTGATTTCGCATCAACAATGATCGAATCTTCTTCGATCAAACGATGTTTCACAAGCGGTGCTAATCCAAGTAATGTTGCCGTTGGATAACAACCTGGATTGGAAAGAAGCTGAGCACCTCGAATCTCTTCTTTGTTCCATTCCGTTAAACCGTACACAGCCTGTTGCAAATAAATATCGGAAGCTGTTTGCCGCCTATACCATTTTTCATACACCGTTCTATCTTTAAGGCGAAAATCGCCGGATAAATCAATCACTTTGATCCCTTTTTCAATAAGCAATGGTGCGAGTCCGCTTGAAACACCCGGCGGTGTAGCAAAAAAGACAAGATCGCATGTAGCTGCAATTTGTTCCATATCAATCTTTTGAAGAATAAGCTCTCCTTCTTCACGCGCATGAGGAAAACTGTGAGATAACGGAACTCCTTCTTGTGACGATGAATAAAGAGAGCAACGACTTATATAAGGATGATGGCGCAAAAACCGCAGCAATTCTACACCGCTATACCCTGTTGCGCCAATAACTGCGATGTTCATGTTCTTCCTCCTTGAACGAATTCTCTTTCATGTAGTTATCATTATAATACTGCATAAAAATAAAATCAAATGTATATTTAATTATTTTCTAAAATTTATGTATATATTTATTCAATTGTCTTTTTCCGTATTCTTTCTATAAATCTGAAAACATATTGCTTATGATTTTTAAATCAGTAATAAACGTGGCGTTCGATAATACAGATACTGTTTCAGAGTGTTTATCGCAATATCCCAATACAAAAAATTTCGTGAAGGGAAAAAGAGAAAGCGACAAAAAATTTACTACATTCAGTCCGGAAAAGTACAAATGAGTAAAATGACGGCAGATGGACAAGAATTTACATTACGGATATGCAATAACGGGGATTTTTCCATGCAAAATATCTGCCAAGTGCCAAAGCGCTCGAGACGGGATTGTTTCTGCCACTTCAAAAAAGGTGCTTAAAAAACCACCAATTATCTCTCATGCTTATGAAATGGATAAATGACCAGTGTCGCAAAACTCAAACGAAATTTCGCGACCTTAAAAAGAAGCATTATACTCTACGCTGATTCGCTTATGTAACCGTTACGGGGGGATGAAGGAAGACGGCATTCTAATTAGCTTGCAACTAACACACTAGGAATTGGAGAGCTTTTGCGGAACGTCGCGCGAAGCCGTCAACAGCTTGCTGAGCAAATTGCGGAAAAAAGGCATCACCTCCGTACCAAAAAGTTCATAGCCTTGAATATTTACGTAACGAAATCGCTTGTGAAGGTTGTCCGCCGGAAATATGCAGCATTGATTAAAAAAGGAGACGCATAATGCGCCTCCTTTTTTATGATAGAAAAATCAACATAACGAGCAGAAAATAAGCCGAATTGGCAATTTCCAAAATACCTACTTTTGTTACGGAAAGCGATTTTCCATATAAAGATATTGCACGAATGACGCTTGGAACATAGGCAAGAGCAAACAATGGATAACCAATCATCACTAGGACAACAATTAATAGAAAATGATAAATCCATGACCCCCATTTATAAATAGAATTTTTCTTTTCGCGGATCATCGTTTTCACATAAAAGGTGCTTCCGATAAAAAAGAGGAAGCTAAATAAAGATAGTTCGAACGCTTGAATCGTTAATGCGCCGCGCCCGACGTAAAAGCTGGCAAGACCACCGATACAAAAAGCAGCAATAGCAGCTACATCGTTAAAAAAGGCGCGCTCATTTTTCTTTTTCGCATAATAAAGATTCATCAAAAAGAACGGAACCATGGCGATACCAAAGTTAATGAGCATCGGATGGTACAATAACGGAATAAGAAACATCATGACCGCGAATGAAAAATAACAATAAAACCATGGCATATATTCATTCTTTCGCTTTGTTTTTACTGTCATTAAGAATGGATATTTCGCTAAATGTAAACATAACCAGCCGAGAAATAACGGAAGATGGAACCAAGAAAACCCGCCCGCATATGCTCCTAATCCAAACGGAATGCCAAGCATCGCCCAAGCGCCATGTTGTTTGGGAATAAGCAAGGTCGGCTTCTTGCCAACAATCATCGCTTTGTTACTCCTGATTCATCCCCCGCTTACTGGTGGGATAAAAGCAACGGTATCGCCAGGTTTGAGCTGTTGCTCTTCCCGTGCGTATTCTTCGTTAACTGCCACCATCACGTGGCGCAAGTCGATTCCATACCGTGTTTCAATCTGTTGTTTTAACTCTTTCACTGTTTGCGGAACGTATTGCATTTCGATTCTCTCTTGCCCAATTGCTTCTTGTAAGTGAGCAAAAAAGAGCAATGTAATCATCATATGAAGTCCTCTCCTTCCGGTTTTCCCGTCGGATACGCTTTCGTTTCCAGCTGGTTTCCTACCCATTCTGTCCCATCTTCCCAATGTTCTTTTTTCCAAATCGGCACAATTTGTTTAATTCTCTCAATTGCGTACCGATTTGCTTCGTAGGCGTCGTTCCGATGCGGTGTCGAAACAGCAATGACGACAGCAATATCGCCAATATCGAGCTTGCCAATCCGGTGCGTGATCGCCACTTTTGTTTCCGGCCACTTTTCGCGAATTTCTTTTCCGATTTGCGCCAACATTTTTTCCGCCATCGTCACATATGCTTCATACTGTAAAAATAACGTTCGTTTTCCGTTTGTCAGCTCTCTCACCGTTCCGATAAACGTCGTAACCGCACCTGCTTCCGGACGTATCACTTTTTGTATCACTTTTTCAATGGAGATTGGTTTTTCCGTAATCATAAATAATGGTTCGCTCATACAGCTTTTCTCACCTCATTCATCAACCATTGTAAATAGCGCTCCTCGTCATTAATCAAAAAAACAGGATATGGGATGGATGCTAGCAACGGGGAAGGCTCCCATGTAATAACTGCGACAATATTTGTTAATACAGAAAGCGACGACCAATCTTCATCGGTCCGCAGCATCACGATTTTCTTATATTGTTCACGTTTATACCCTTCGACGATCGTAAAATCAATAGGCAACAGCGAATAAACTGATAAAATTTGTGACAACGTCCATTGTGGCTGAAAGGCGTGTAATTGCAATAGACCATTTCCTTCGACCGAAGTGACAATCGCTCCGGCTTGTTGATGCCGGCTCGAATCATTAGTCACATGACACACATCCGGATTGCCGCCGTGACCATGGTGTTTCACCGTCCCGACTTTGTATCCTTCTTGGGAGGCTTGCTTTATCCATTTTTCGATGAGTGTTGTTTTTCCGCTATTTTTGTAGCCGACGACTTGCCAGACGTTCATACAGCACTTCCTTCTTCATCTTCTAACAGCCATACATCAACCGTATCTCCTTTGGCGAAACCGCGCGTTCCTCCCGGCAACACCATCAGCGCGTTCGCTTTTGCAAGCGATGTGACGATATTCGATTTATCCATTCCGACAGGGAAAACGTATAGACGTCCGTCTTGAACGGTCACATAGCTTCTTACAAAGCGAGTAAACGGATTCGGTTTTGGAAAATCAGCCAATAACGTTGCAGTCTCTTTTCGCAAATACGGCTTTGGCGAAAACAGCCTCGTTCGAACAACAGGGCGAACGAATAATTCGTACCCGACGTAACAAGCGGAAGGATTGCCGGATAAACCAAACAATAGCTTTCCGTTGACATGTGCTACCGTTGTAACACTTCCTGGCCGCATGGCCACTTTATTAAATAATACTTCAGCTCCCAGCCGTTCATAAATAGTCGGCAAATAGTCGTAATCACCGACAGAAACACCGCCTGTTGTAATGAGAATATCGACATCATCCAACACTTGCTCAATTGCCGCCAAACATTCGTCAACATCATCAGCCAATGTTCCGAAATATACAGGTATCGCTCCGCTGCGGATAACTTGCGCGCTAATCATGTACGAGTTGCTGTTGCGAATTTTGCCAGGAACAAGCGGCTCGGAAACCTCCAATAATTCGCTGCCTGTCGCAAAAATGCCGATCCTCGGTTTTTTCGCGACTTTTACTTCTGCATAACCAAATGTTGCTAATAACGCCTGTACACCCGGGTTAATGAATGTTCCTTTTGGCACGAGCACATCCCCTTTTTTCGCATCTTCGCCTTGAAAGGATATGTTATCCCCCGGCTTGAACGAACGTTTAATCGACATATACTTTCTACCATTCCGCTCATATTCTTTCGTCAGCTCAAGCATTACGACCGCATCGCAGCCACTTGGAATTTGTGCTCCTGTCATAATGCGTACCGCTTGAAACGGCTGAACGACTTGTTTTGCTACGTCCCCCGCGCCAATCGCTTCGATGACCTCAAATTCAACAGGATGAGTGAGGCTGGCTGAAGCGGAATCTACCGCACGAATCGCAAAGCCGTCGTAAGGGGAACGATCAAACGGCGGAACATCATGATCGGCACAAAGCGGCTCGGCCAAATATCTTCCATAAGCTTCTTCAAGTTGGACTGTTTCTATCTCTCCCTCTTTCGCATACGCCATCACTTTTTTTATTGCTTCTGTTACTGGAATGGGTGTTCTTTTCTCTATCACTAGGTATCTCCCCTCATTTTTTCTATTGCTTCATAACGAATAAAGATCAGCGGCATTAAAAGTTCCCGTTTCTATCCATTTTACATTGTAGAAAAAAATTGAACAAACAAGTTGTAAGAATTTTCTCTATCTGTTCCAAACGCTAGCGGTCTTAGGGTGTCTCACCTTCTTTCGGACAAACACGAAGAACCCGGGCTGCCTCATCATGATGAGTTAGCTCGGGTTTTAGTCTATATTTGCTTTTTGAATCAGCATCGATATAAAACATAAGAAATCGCTTGAAGAGAAACATTCTCCTCAGCGGATGAAACACGCTTGTGAATCGCATGTAGAGAATGTTTGCGTTTTTTAACCGCCAATATAAGACATTTCGATTTTTTTCCGCGTTTTTGCCGTTTGTTCTGTCCGTTCATCGGAATATCGGTCTGTTCGTTTATTCCATGTCGAAATAATAAGCTGTTGAAGTTCCGATTTTCCTACTCCTGCGCGTAGTTTTTCTTTTAATGAAATCCCATCTGTCGCAAATAAACACGTATACAGCGTTCCATCCGCAGAAATGCGCGCCCGCGTACAGCTTCTGCAAAATGATTCGGTAACTGACGCAATAAAACCTACTTCCGTATTTGTGCCGACGTAACGGTAGCGGCTCGCGACCTCGCCAAAATATGCCTGCTCTACCGGTTCAAGCGAATGAATTTGTTGAATTTGCTCATAAATTTCTTTTTTCGTAACGACATGAGAAAAATCCCAACCGTTCGTGGTCCCCACATCCATAAACTCGATAAAGCGCAGCGTGATTCCTTGTTCCTTAAAATATGTCGCCATCGGTATAATTTGTGAGTCGTTCATTCCTTTTTTCACAACCATATTCACTTTTACGCCAAGCCCCGCTTCTTTTGCTGCAGCAATTCCCTTTAAAATCGGCCCAACTCCGACGCCAACTCCGTTCATTTTTTTTAAAATGGCATCATCAAGCGCATCAAGGCTGACATTGACGCGCTGTAATCCTGCTTCTTTTAATATTTTCGCATACTTCACTAAATGGACACCGTTCGTCGTTAGGGCGATATCACGAATACCTTGAATGACTGTCAGCCGCTCAATCAATGATGGTAAATCTCTTCTTAACAGCGGCTCTCCTCCGGTAATGCGAATTTTTTCGACCCCCAATTCGGCAAAACTTTCGACAAGCAAGACCATTTCCTCAACCGTCAGGAGCTCATCTTCATTTAAAAAGCGAAAGTTCGGGCCGAAAATTTCCGCTGGCATACAATACACGCAGCGAAAATTGCATTGGTCGGTCACGGAAATGCGCAAGTCACGCAACGGACGATTCCATTGATCGACAATTGGCAGCTGTATTTTTCCCATAACCTTCCCTCCTTTCAAGTTGATTTAAAGATCGTTGCACATAGCAGTAGTAAAAACGAAAACACAATTGTTACCGCTACCCACGCCCATGCTAGCGTCATTTCTCCCGATTCCATGGCCACGTAAATCGCCGTAGGGATCGTTTGCGTTTTTCCAGGAATATTCCCGGCAAACATTAACGTCGCACCAAATTCTCCAAGACTGCGAGCGAATGATAAAATCGCCCCCGAGAGAATCGCCTTATTCGCTAACGGAATCGATATATAAAAAAAGACTTGATATTCGTTCGCTCCGTCGATGCGCGCCGCCCCTTCTATTGCCTCATCCACCGCTTCAAACCCTGCCTTCGCTGATTGATACATTAAAGGAAAGGAAACAATGACCGAAGCAATCACCGCCGCATACCACGTAAACATAATTGTCCCTTGAAATATTGCTTCTACCGCTCTTCCAACAAGACTATTTTTACCAAAAACTACCATTAACAAAAAACCAACGACAGACGGAGGAAGAACAAGCGGAAGCATAAACAACGTTTCAACGACGATTTTTCCTTTAAACCGACGGCGCGCCATCCATTTTCCACACAACATTCCAAGTATAACAACAATCGCTCCTGCGACTAGTGATACTTTTAATGACAGCCAAACAGGCGACCAAAACTCGTTCATTACTAAAACCTCTTTCAACTAGAACCGTTCTTTGTCCACGATATATACAAATGTGACATCACTCATATGAAATACTACTTAATTTATAAGGAAAGTATAACATAGCGAACAAAAAGGTGAAAAAATGTAGTTTCAAACAAAAAGCATCATAATTGTCATCAATGTTGATTTCCACAAAAAGGGAAAAATCAATTACTTCGTCGATCCAACAAACATTATATATACATCGCCTAGTACCCTCTTACACAGGTCATCATAATCGCGAATTTCTGTTTGATCATGACGCTAGCGACAATATTCACGTTCACTTCCGAACAGACATTAAGGATGTTCCCTTCTTTCTCATTGAAAAACATAGAAGAAGGGCTATGTCACAATATCGTCGTATTCGTCCCGCTCATTAACATTACGAAATACACCTTCTTCCTCTATAAAGTCATGTTCATTCACATAGCGCACCCGACAACGATTAAGCAGCGACATCATTCTGTTTTCTCCCGCTTCCAACAATTGTTCCATCCGCTCCAATGTGCGCCGATGGTACATGCCGACTAACGGCTGAATACGCCCGAAATGAGCAGAGAGAATGGCATCAAATGTTTCATCGACATACCTAATCATATTGGCCACAGTATTTGTGCGCATATACGGCATATCGCATGGAAGAACAAAGACCCATTCCGCCTTTGTGTTTTTCATCACTGTATAAATTCCAGCAAGCGGTCCTTGACCGCGATACACTTCTTCATCCATGATTATTTTTTCATCCGTCAGTTGTTGAAAGCGCAACAAAAGAGATGGATGACTCACAATATAGATGTCCTCAACAAATGGACGTAATGCATTTATCGCAATCTGAAAAAAATACATCCCTTCTCGCTTCGCAAATGCTTTCGGACTGCCAAAGCGCCGTGACTCTCCTCCAGCAAGAACGGCTCCTACCATCTGTTCCATCTTCGCTCACTCTCCCACAGTCAACATTTTTGTCTCACTGTAACACGAGGGAAACAAAAAGAAAAGATTTCCTAACTGTATTCAGGAACCTCCCTTTTATTCCAATTGCCTCCATGTAAATTAGTTTTCCCTTTCCATCGAAGAGGACATGGATCATGGTCATTCGCTAATTCCATCACTTTTCCCACAAATAAACGGGAAATCGCTGGGTGCCGATCCCGCAGTTTATAATCAGACGTATTGAATTTTCGTAACAAATTGGCTCATAAAATAGGTCTTCCTCATATTATAATAGTCTATATACACATCGTAATGACTTCACTTACTTGTGGTAGTGATGGGCATCTCAATTTGTTATGAACTTTCTCAACGCTCACGAAAGGAGAATGGCGGTTGGAGGAGCTCGTCGGCTTTTGTTCGGAGTGCGGCAAACCGATTCATTGTTTGTATGGGTTTTTGAACGGTGTCGTCAGCAGCGAAAAAGAAACATTGTACTGCTTCCAATGTTATAAGAAAAAAGACGTAAAGAAAAACCGTTAATGATGGCTAATGAATCACGGAACGTCAGCTCTGTGATTCGTTTTTGCTTTTTCTCTTCCCTGATCATCTTTATGATTGCTTTGTATGCATTCTTATCAGTCAATACACTGCCATTGCTGTAATATTGCATCCATATTCATCGTTTCAAATTGGCATTATTTTATATCATCCAATTGAAATACTTCTTCTTTCTTTCGCTTTTGCCCGCTTGGAAAAGTATGAATCACGAATGTAAAAAATTCTCGAGGAGCTCGCTATATCCGTTGACCCTGAATTCAGGATTAACACCGTCGATTTAGGGCTCATTTATAACATCAATTCAAACGAAGGAAAGGTAACCAATCACAACACAGGGTTGTCCCCTCCATGATTCGATAATGGCGGAGTGAAACGGGTACTTGCAGGCATTGAAGAGATGAAAGATGTCGATGTACAAATCTTATGGAAGCCACCATGAACCCCGGAACGAATGAATGGGAAAGCCATTGCCGCAACTGGGACATCGGTAAAAAGAAAAAACGGTAATGTCGCTTAAAAGCAACATAGCCGTTTTATTTTAGACGTGTTGAACAAACCACTTCACCGTTTCTAAAAACGCTTCCCTTGTTACTTTATGGCCCGCTTTATCATCGAAAATCCCCTTTACCCTCTCTTCATTTCCTTGGTAAAGAGGTTTTATTTGTTCATAAAATTCATATGTATATTGATAAGGTACAACTTGGTCGCGCACACCATGCCAGATCATTAATGGGCGACCTTGCAGTTTTTCCGGATGAAGCGACAAATCGTATTTCGCCAGCCGCTCCTTTTCCTTTTGCAGCTGCTCATCGGTGAATGGGATCGATATACGCATTTTTTTCGCCATTGCAATTTGTGCGTCAAAAAATGCTTCGTAACAAGGGTTCCCCATTAACGAGACCGCGGCTTTAATCCAAGAATACGTCGCGAGCGCACCAAATGTGACGATTCCTCCCATTGACGTACCGGCAACTCCGATTCGATCTGCTTCAATGAGATGACGACGATTGAGCTCCTCTTTTATTTGTTCAATTTCTGCAATCGTCCGAACGACAATGTTCCAAAACGACAATTGTAATTGTTTTTCTGTTAAGTTCTTTTCACGTTCTCCATGATAAAGCGCATCCGGCAAAATGACGCGATATCCTGCTTCGGCAAGCAAATAGCCGAAATGAAGGTTATGTTCTTTCGCGCTTGTAAAACCGTGAACAAATATAATGAGCGGCAGCGGCTCTTGTTTTTTCTCCTCTTTCACAACATGTAATACAGGAATTTGTGCGATTTTTTCATTTTCAATAATAACCATGGCGCTGGAGACTCCTTCTTAATTTTCTTTTTCTAATATATTAGTGTAACATGTAGACAAAAATTTTGGAAAAGAGTTACACTAAATAAAAATATACAAGTAAAGGAGATAGTATGGAACGATATTTAATTGCTTTAGACTTAGATGGCACATTGCTAAAAGATGACAAAACAATTTCCCCATTGACCAAAGAGGTGATTTTTCGGGCAAAAGAAGCAGGCCATATTGTCGTCATTGCTACTGGAAGGCCGTATCGCGCTAGCAAAATGTACTATGCAGAGCTCAGTTTAACAACACCGATTGTCAATTTTAATGGTGCTTTTGTCCATCATCCAAATGATGATTCGTGGGGGATTTACCATACTCCCCTTGAATTGAAAACAGTAAAAGAAATTATTGAAGTAAGCGAAACATATCATGTGAAAAATATTTTAGCTGAAGTGATGGATGATGTATATATTCATGAACATGATGAAAAGCTTCTTGATATTGTTCAATTGGGCAACCCGACGATTGAAATCGGCGATTTAAGGCAAATGTTAAAAGCCGACCCGACGAGCATTCTTATTCATACCGACGAGGAACACGTCGATGATATTCAGGCGTATTTATCCGACGTCCATGCCAACGTGCTTCATCATCGTCGTTGGGCTGCTCCATGGCATATTATTGAAATTGTTCGCGCAGGCATCCATAAAGCCAGCGGCCTGCAGCGCATCGCCGAATATTACCAAATTCCGAAAGAACGTGTCATTGCCTTCGGGGATGAAGATAACGATTTGGAAATGATTGAATGGGCTGGATATGGTATCGCGATGGGGAATGCGATTGAACCGCTAAAACAAATCGCCAATGATGTCACAAAAACAAACGAAGAAGATGGGATCGGCGTTTACTTAAAGGCGCTGTTAAAGTTGTAACGAATTGCCTTATTATCATTCCACTGATGCGGTTACAATATAAATGACGCAACATTGCGTCTTGATTTTTTAAGGGGGAATGCGTCTTGGGTAAACGAAATAAATCAAAACGCTTCATTCAGCAAAGCGTTGATGCCGTAGAAAAGCACGATGAGCGAATCCCTTATCATATGACGTACGCAGAGGCGGAAGAGCGAAAGGCCAAGCAGGCAATTGACTCTTCACTTGGAGGAGCATAACAATGGGAAATCCCCTGTTTCAAAAAGCGCGTGAAGCGGTCATGATCGCCAAGCAAGCAGCAAACGGGAAAGCCGATACCGACCTTCAGCACGCGATCGATGTCGCCAAAAATGCCCTTTCCTCTGCCTATGCTCATTCAAGTCTAGCCGAAAAAGCTCAGTTACATCAGTTTCAACAAGAGCTGGATAAATTACAATAAACAACTTCACGTATAAGAAAAGCGGGAATAGCCCAATTTTGCCTAAAGGCTGTCACATCCTGTAAGCACAAAATGATGCCATTGTGGCTTGCCATGGGCAACGTTCTTTCACCCATAGAAGTGCTTGTCACCTCAGGGGAGAAGACTATTTGGCACAAGAGAGCTAGACAAAATGACAAAGGAAGGTTATTCTTCAGACGCTTGCGCCTTCGATAGCATATATCATCGAAAAAATTGATTCAAGCAGTTGATACGTTGCAAGCTGAGCTAGACAATTCTCCTCGAAAAGGAAGCAAGATATCAATTCTTATGATGAAAAAGCTGCGGACAATCCGCAGCTTTAATCTTTCCGGAAAAATCCAAATACATCTGTCGTCTGAACAACATTCGTAAAGGCATTCGGATCGACTTTTTTAATGATCCTCGTTAAATCAAATAATTCATATCTCGTGATAACGATAATGAGCATATCTTTCGGTTGTTGTGAAAATGCTCCTTTCGCTGGTACAGTCGTAATCCCGCGCACAAGTTTCGCATGAATCGCTTTTTTCAATTCTTCCCCTTTATTCGTAATAATCATGACCGTTAATTTTTGATAACGCGTATGAATCGCATCGATGACACGCGTCGATGCATATAACGTAACGAGCGTATATAACGCTTTTTCCCATCCGTATACAAAACCTGCTGTTAAAATAATAACTGCATTTAACGCAAAAAAGTATGTGCCAACCGGACGATCTTTCATGCGTGATAACACTAATGCAATGATGTCAAGGCCTCCGGTGGATGCCCCCCACTTTAACGTAATCCCAATACCAACTGCCGCAATTACTCCACCGAATACTGCATTTAGTAAAATATCTTGCGCAACCTCTTTCACTGGAATGATTTCTAAAAATAACGACATAAAAATCACACTGAGAAAGCTATAAAACGTAAATGATTTTCCAACTTTTTTCCACCCCAAAATCGCAACGGGAATGTTAAGCAGGAACAATAAAAGTCCCGTCGAAATATGATAAGGCGTATAGTCATGAGCAAGTTTTGAAACAAGTTGGGAAACTCCAGCAAATCCGCTCGTATAAACGTTAGCGGGAATAAGAAATAAGTTCATGCCTACTGCATTCAGCAGTGCGCCAATGATAACAATGATCAACTTTTTCGCTTCTAACAAAATCATTTGTGCTCCTCCTGTAGGTCGTTCTTCCATAGTGTTTGTTTTTCCTTTTCTTCGTAAACGAAAAATGGTATCTTACACTTATAAAAATAAAACTATTTTATAAAAAGGCAGAAGGTGAACATGATGTCGATTAACATTGTAGCCGATAGTGGCTGTGATTTGCCATACTCTTTTTTACAAAAACATTATATTTCCTTCCTTCCGCTCATTGTTCATTTGAACGGAACGGATTATGAAGACTTTGTAACGATTGACCCAAAGCAAGTATATGAGGCAATGCGAAAAGGGGAAATCGTAAAAACATCGCAGGCAAATGCACTGAAGATGAAAGAATTGTTTACAGAGCTTGCCAAAGATGGTCGCCCAGCGATTTATATCGCGTTCTCGTCGCAATTATCAGGAACATATCAAACGGCAATGATGGTGCGTGAGGAAGTGCTCGAACAGTACCCTGACTTCTCACTCACGATTATCGACTCGAAATGCGCGTCACTCGGCCTAGGACTTGTCGTCGCCAAAGCAAGCGAATTAGCCCAGCAAGGCATGCCATATGAACAGCTATGTGACACCATCGCTTCTTATTGTCAACATATGGAACATATTTTTACCGTCGATGATTTAGAATTTTTAGCACGCGGCGGACGGATTAGCAAAGCATCTGCGCTTGTCGGCGGACTATTGAATATTAAGCCGCTGCTTCATGTCGAAGATGGGAAACTTGTTCCGCTTGAAAAACTGCGCGGTCGAAAAAAAGTGTATAAACGAATGCTTGAATTGATGGCAGAACGCGGGGACGATTTGCAAAAACAAGTGATTGGCATCAGCCATGGCGATGATGAAGAAGCCGCTTTAGAATTAAAAAGACAAATCGAAGAGACATTCGGCTGCACACGCTTTTTCATTTCTCCGATTGGCGGCGCAATCGGCGCTCATGCCGGTCCGGGCACATTGGCGCTCTTTTTCCTCAATCAACACGTCGAAGCATAAAATCATGCCTTTTCGAAAAAACTACCGGTGTACAATCCACATAAAGGAGTTGTAACACCAGTATGTCCCATACAAGCGATAATGATAAAAAGGCGCGTGACAATAACGCGAAACTCCACGAAAAAAATATGCTTCGCGAAAAAAACCGCCAAGCGGGAAAATACGAATATTCGAAGAAAACGGATCATCTGTAACATTGATATAAGAGAGGGATGTCCCTTAAAAGGGCATCCCTCTTTTTTACTAACAGCCAAACTGGCCCCTAGAAAAAATGTAAAATATTCTATTGCAATAAAGAACATGCCTTTTCTTAGGTTGCATTATTTCGTTCGGAACCTCGCCATAACTGCGTGCAGTTCATCTGTGAGCTGGCGCAGCGTCGTCACTTTTTCGACCATTTTTTCAAATGCGGTCAGCTGTTCTGACATGGAAGCGGCGATTTCTTCGCTTCCGGCTGCGGATTGCTCAACAACCGCGCTAATGCTTTCGACATTTTGCAATACTTGGTTTCCTAATTCTTTCGATGTATTTACATCCGCCACAAGCGCTTGAATATCGCTTGAGATTCCTTCAACTTTTTTCTCAATTTCGGCAAACGCATTGGTCGTTGTTTCAATCGATTGCGATTGTTGTTCGGCGATTCTTACGCCTTGAGCTACCGCTGACGAAACAGAAGCAACGCCGCGTTTGATGAGGGAGACCGTTTCAAAAATTTGCTTTGTCGCCCTCGCGGATTCTTCAGCTAGTTTGCGAACTTCTTCAGCAACAACGGCAAATCCTTTCCCTGCTTCTCCCGCTCTCGCTGCTTCAATCGCCGCATTTAATGCCAATAAATTCGTCTGTTCGGCAATATCTGATACCGCTTTAGCCATTTGTTCAATGTTCGCAGCATAGCTCGTAAATTCATTAGTCGCTTGTTCAATAGACAATGTCGCTTCCGAGTTATCGCGAACGAACTGCATCTGTTGCTCCATCGCTTTTTGGCCGTTCTGAATCGCCGCAACAGCCGCTTCGCTATACAGCGCTGTCTGCTCTGTTCGTTCCGCCGTTTTTGCAAATGTAGCATCCATCTTCTCAATGAGCAATACCGCCTGTTGCAATTCTTCAGAAATGCTTTGTGAACCTGCCGATAGCTCATTCGTTGATAAAGCAACTTGACGATTGATCTCTGTTAACATTTGATTCTCTTTTTCCAGTTCTTTGGCAAATGTTTCAACTTGTTTGCTTACCCCATCAACAGAGTGCAGCAACCGATTGAGCTCATCAACCATCGTATTGAACGCGGTATTCAGCGCTCCTAATTCATCATCATGCTTATAAGAAACTCGTTCCACAAGCAAGTTACCACTAGCGATTTCTTTGGCGTTGTTCGCCAAACGCTGCAGCGGATTCGTAATGGAGCGCGTAAGCCGTAAACTGATTCCCCCTGACATGATGATGAGCGCAATACTTCCGATAATGGCTGTCCAAATGACAAAGCGGATTTGCGCTTGCAAATCGCTTTGCAGTTTTTGATAAAAATCATTCGTGTATAACTGCAAAACGTAAACGTCATTGAGCGCTCCCTCAATCCGCATCGCTTGCCGTCTCACTTCGGATGCATCACGCTGATCGAGCGCCTCAAGCGATTGGGTGTGCACATCCGAAAATTTCTGCTTCGCTTTCGTTAACAGCTCAATAAATTGTTTTTGTTTTAACGTTTTTTCTAGTTTGCTAACGAATCGTTCTGTTTCTTGAATTTGAGTCGTTACTTCTTGCTTATTTCCCTCGGTCATATTATAAGCAAAATTATTTAAGCTTTGTTTTGTCGATTTCATGCTTGCTTGTAGCTGTTGTACCGTCAGCAAAACCGGAACGATATCTTTATTCGTCGCTTGAATCGACAGCATATTCACAATAATAAATCCCATCATTGCCATCGACAACAATAACAAAATGAACGAATGAAGCCATAGCTTTTTCCGAATCGTCATCATAATCCCCTTTTCCGTTACTTCGTTGTCACTTCACCGTTAATGATTTTTTGTTTCCATTGTTCAATCAGCTGTTGCTTATGCTCATCCCACGGTACTGCACGAATCTGTGCGAGTCCGACTCCGTTTTCCGCCAATCCAAGCTGAACCGTTCCGCTTGGCAAATCTCCTTTTGTTACGTATTGCTTTAAAACGGTAAACAAGGCAACGTCCACGTTTTTAACCATGGATGTCACGACCGCTTTTTCCGCATAAAAATATTGGTCACTATCGACTCCAATCGCATACACCCCATGTGCTTCCGCTTCCCGAAGCGCGCCGACCCCTGTAAGTCCCGCCGCGGCATAAACGATATCGCATCCTTTTTGGAACATCTCTTTCGCAATCGTTGCGCCGAGCTTCTCATTTCCGAAGTCACCCGCATAAACGACATTAACAGAAGCAGAAGGTTTGATCGCGTGAACACCTTTTTCAAAACCTGCCTCAAATTTACGAATAAGCGGCACATCATCTCCGCCGATAAAACCGACTCGATTCGTTTTCGTTGTCAATGCGGCGACGACGCCAGTCAAAAAACTACCTTCATCTTCTTTAAATGTAATGGATGTTACGTTTTTTAATTTGGATACAGAATCAATTAAAATAAATCGTTGTTTCGGATATTGTCTCGCCACTTTTTCTAAATCCTCTTGCACCATAAAACCAAGACCAATGACAATGTCATTGCCTTCTTCGGCAAGCTCTTTTAAACCTTGTTCATACGTCTTCGTATCGCTCAATTCCCGATAATCAAAAATGATTCCTAATTCGTCGCGCGCTTTCATTAACCCGCGAAACGCGGAATCACTAAACGATTGATCTCCTAGTCCGACGTCCGACAACATAATCCCAACTTTGATTCGGTCTTTTTTCTTCGTTGCCTCTTGTGTCGAACAACCAGCTACGATACTAAATAAAGTGATGAGTACGATGATAAGACATATGTGTTTCTGCTGTTTCATTTGCCTGTCCCCTCATTTTTTAAAATATGTCCATTGTTTTTATCGACAAGGCTGGAAATTTTTTAAGTTTTTTTATAAAAAAACGGAGCTGTTGTCAGCTCCACACACTATTTTTCTTTTACCGTATACGTCCAACCACTTTCTTGATATACTTTCTTTTCTTTCATCAAGCGACCTAATGCTCGTTTAAAGGCTGCTTTGCTCATTTGAAAACGCGCTTGAATATCCTCAGGGTCGCTTTTGTCGCTATACGGCATCGCCCCGCCGCGGCTTTCCATATAACGATAAATCATCTGCGCATCCTCGTCAATACTTTCATGTTTGCGCGGCAGCAGGGATACATTGACCGTTCCATCTTCTTTTACACCGATAATTCGGCCTTCGACTGCTTCACCAAGCCTCGGCTCTCTTCGGCGTTGTGATTCATGAATAAAACCAAGATATCCGACATCCGATATGATAAACGCCCCTACCTTAATGACCCGATAGACGCGACCGCAAATGTTTTGATTGAACACCGATTCCGGTGCTTTTATTGCAATTTCTTTCATGACCTCATCAGTCGCTAATTGTGCAAGCAACCGGCCACGTTTATCCGTTTTGAGAGAGCAATATAACATATCGCCGCGTTGTGGCCATAGTGACGGAAGCGTCGGCAAATCATCTATCGACACTAATACATCTTTGGAAATCCCAATATTGACAAACACGCCAAGCTTCGGTACAACGTCGGCAACTTCCACCCAGCCGTACGTTTCATTGGTAATTTTCGGCGTTTTTGTCGTTGCGCATAACCGTCCTTGATGATCATGATATAGAAACACCGTGACAGGCTCTTCAATCGCTAGCAAATGTTCCGTTTCGTTTTTAGGCAATAACACTTCCTCTTTTCCATTTGTTAAAAAATAGCCAAACGGCACTTCCCTTTTTACTGTTAATGTTGTTATTTCTCCGGGTACAAATCGTTCCATGTTCACATCTTCCTTTTTTCATTGTTCGTCAGAAAAAGTTGTTTCACATGCTACATTTTACTATAATGAAACCAAATGACCAAACTTTGTTGGAGGTATTTTATGTCAAAAGAAAGCTCATTTGATATTGTATCCAAAGTTGATCTATCTGAAGTCACCAACGCGATTCATATTGCTATGAAAGAAATTCAAAACCGCTATGATTTTAAAGGAAGCAAAAGCGACATTTCTTTGGAAAAAGACGAGCTAGTGTTAATTTCGGACGACGAATTTAAATTGGAGCAGCTGAAAGATGTGCTTATCGGTAAACTCATTAAGCGCGGCGTGCCAACGAAAAATATTCAATATGGAAAAGTGGAACCTGCCTCTGGAGGAACGGTTCGTCAGCGCGCGAAACTCGTTCAAGGCATCGACAAAGAGAACGCGAAAAAAATTAACACAATTATTAAAAATACAGGTCTAAAAGTCAAAAGCCAAATTCAAGAGGATCAAATTCGCGTCAGCGGCAAAAGCAAAGACGATTTGCAAAAAGTGATCGCTGCGATTCGTGAAGCAGACTTGCCAATCGATGTGCAATTTGTTAACTATCGATGAAGAAAAAGAAGGTTATCTCACGAAGGTCTAACTCCCTCACTTCCACAATATTTGTGGGTGTCATTAAGGGTTTAGGCCTTTTTGCTTTTTTCATTGTATAAACACAGCGCAGCGTCAAAGAATAAAAAATTAATAGTTGAATATTTTCACAAAATTATTTACATTATATATAAATTCATTTCGTCAAAACTTCATAACCATTTCTTATCAAGAGAGGGGGAGGGACTGGCCCAGTGAACCCTCAGCAACCGACTTTCGACCGCATTTTCGAAAGTCCAGGTGCTAATTCCAGACAGGCGTTTCGCTTGGAAGATAAGAAGAGACAATGCTCACAAAAAGTCTTCTTCTTATGGAAGGCTTTTTTATTTTACTGTCTAGCTCGCCTTGCAACGCCTAATGGAAAATAACCTTCCTTCGTCGAAATGCCAGCATTTCTCATCGAAAGAACATTTTCCTTACGGCATTAAGCAAGCGGCTCTGATTTTGTTATTGCCTAGCTTCAGCGGCTAGCTCTCTTCTGCCAAATGACCTTCTCCCTTGAGGTGGCAAGCACCTCTTCGGGCGAAGAAGAGCTGTTCGCGCCGCTTCCACTTTTCTTACTTTATATCGAACGGGGGAATGAACATGGGGCTTCTCGAAGATTTAAAGGAACGAATCGTCATCGCCGATGGTGCGATGGGAACATTATTATACTCTCATGGAGTGGATCGATGTTTTGAAGAGTTGAACCTATCAAAACCGGATGACATTATTCATATCCACGAAGCCTATATGGCTGCTGGAGCAGAAGTCATTCAAACGAATACATACGGCGCGAACTATATAAAGCTCGCCCGTTACGGTTTGGAAGACGAAGTAAAAACGATCAACCGGGCAGCTGTAAAGTTGGCGAAACAAGCGGCAGCAAATCATGCCTACGTACTTGGAACGATTGGCGGTTTGCGCAGCATCAACAAAAGCTCCCTTACCATCGAAGAAATCAAACGAACATTCCGCGAACAACTATATGTGCTGTTGCACGAAGATATTGACGGTCTGTTACTCGAAACGTATTACGACCTAGAAGAGTTAAAAACAGTGCTAACAATTGCCCGAAAAGAAACGGACAAACCGATTATCGCCCATGTCACCCTTCATGATGTTGGCGTTTTACAAGATGGTACTCCCCTTGCCGATGCAATTGTGCAATTAGAACAATTAGGTGCCGATGTTGTCGGACTCAACTGTCATCTTGGTCCGTACCATATGATTCGCTCTCTTGAAGAAGTGCCGTTGCCGACAGCTGCCTTTCTTTCTGCTTATCCGAACGCAAGCTTACCGGATTATCGCGACGGTCGTCTTGTGTACGAAACGAATGCCGCTTACTTTGAAGAAACGGCACTTTCGTTTCGCGAACAAGGCGTTCGCCTCATTGGCGGCTGTTGCGGCACAACACCAAAACATATTGAAGCGATTGCCCGCGCACTAAAAGACCGCACTCCAATTCATGAAAAAACGGTAAAACCTCGCAGAACGGTCGTTTCCGTTCAAGAGGTCGAACAAGAAAACGAGCCGCCGTTACAAGAAATTGTGCGCAAGCGGCATTCGGTCATCGTCGAACTGGACCCGCCAAAAAAACTGGGGATCACCAAATTCTTAGAAGGAGCGAAGGCGCTCAAGGAGGCGAATATCGATGCGCTTACTTTGGCGGATAATTCATTGGCGACCCCACGCATTAGCAACATGGCGCTCGGAACGATTGTCAAACAACAGCTCGGCGTTCGCCCGCTCATTCATATTACGTGCCGCGACCGCAATTTAATTGGATTGCAATCGCATTTAATGGGCTTACATACGCTCGGTATTACCGACGTGCTTGCGGTCACCGGTGATCCGTCGAAAATCGGCGATTTTCCGGGAGCAACATCCGTATATGATTTATCGTCATTTGATTTAATTCAACTCATCCGTCAATTTAATGAGGGGTTATCATATTCCGGAAAGCCGCTCGGGCAAAAAACAAACTTTTCGATTGCCGCAGCGTTTAATCCGAACGTTCGCCACCTCGACAAAGCGGTTGAGCGTCTCGAAAAGAAAATTCGTTGCGGCGCCGACTACTTTATTTCCCAGCCTCTTTATTCCGAACAGCAAATCGAGGAAGTGTATGAGGCAACGAAACATCTCGAAGCACCGATTTATATCGGAATTATGCCGCTTACAAGCGCGCGCAATGCTGATTTCCTTCACCATGAAGTGCCGGGAATTACCCTTTCTGAAAAGATTCGTTCCCGCATGGCCTCATGCGCCAACAACCCAATTCAATCGGCGCGCGAAGGAATTGCGATTGCGAAATCGTTAATTGATGCTGCCTTTGATTTATTTAACGGCATTTACTTAATTACACCGTTTTTACGTTATGAAATGACCGTCGAACTCGCTCATTACATCCATGAAAAAGAGCAGGCCGCTCAAGAAAGGGAGGTACTCCATGGCTAGCACACAGTTACAACAACAGCTCGAAAAAAAAATCTTAATTATCGACGGCGCGATGGGAACGATGATTCAAAGCGCCCAATTAACGGCGGAGGATTTCGGCGGAGAACAATACGAAGGATGTAACGAATATTTGTCGCTGACCGCCCCTCACGTCATCGAACACATTCATGAAGCGTATTTGCAGGCGGGAGCAGACATTATCGAAACAAACACGTTCGGTGCTACAAGCATCGTATTAGACGAATACGGACTAAGTCATCTGGCATTAGAACTCAACATTCAATCAGCCAAACTCGCTAAAAAAGCGGCCGAAGCCTATTCCACTCCCGAATGGCCTCGCTTTGTCGCTGGTTCGATGGGACCGACGACAAAAACGTTGTCGGTCACCGGAGGAATTACGTTTGACGAATTAGTTGCAGCCTATGAAGAACAAGCGCGCGGACTGCTCATCGGCGGCGTCGATCTTCTTCTTTTAGAGACATGTCAAGATACGCTTAATGTAAAAGCAGGATTTATCGGCATTTCACAAGCATTTGAAAAACTAGGAAAAAAAGTGCCCTTAATGATTTCCGGAACAATTGAACCGATGGGAACGACGTTGGCTGGGCAAAACATCGAATCATTTTTTATCTCAATTCAACATATGAAACCATTTGCTGTGGGACTAAACTGCGCGACCGGTCCAGAATTTATGACCGACCATTTACGCTCACTTGCCTCCCTTGCGAACACAGCGGTTAGCTGTTATCCGAACGCCGGTCTTCCTGACGAAGAAGGTCATTACCACGAAACGCCGGAAATGCTAGCGAAAAAAATTCAACGTTTCGCTGAAAAAGGATGGATTAACATTGTTGGTGGTTGTTGTGGTACAACACCGGATCATATTCGCGCCGTCGCTGAAGCGGTGAAGCATATTCCACCGCGTCCGATTCCGTCATCATTTGAAGCTCATGCGGTATCCGGCATTGAACCGCTCATTTATGAAGAAACGATGCGTCCTCTCTTTGTCGGGGAGCGAACGAACGTGATCGGCTCCCGAAAATTTAAGCGGCTCATCGCTGAAGGAAAATACGAAGAAGCCGCGGAAATTGCACGCGCCCAAGTCAAAAATGGAGCGCATGTCATCGACATTTGTTTAGCCGACCCGGATCGAGACGAAAAAGAGGATATGGAGCGTTTTATCCAACATGTCGTGAAAAAAGTAAAAGTGCCGCTCGTCATCGATTCAACCGACGAAAATGTCATCGAACGCGCCCTTTCCTATTCCCAAGGAAAAGCGATTATTAACTCGATTAACTTAGAAGACGAGGAAGAACGATTTGAAAAAATTGTTCCTCTTATTCACAAATACGGGGCAGCTGTCGTTGTCGGAACAATCGATGAACAGGGAATGGCAATTCATGCAGAGCGAAAGCTGGAGATTGCCTTGCGCTCTTATGATTTACTCGTCAACAAATACGGGATTTCCCCGCACGATATTATTTTTGATCCGCTTGTCTTTCCGGTCGGTACCGGCGATGAACAATATATTGGCGCCGCCAAAGAAACCATTGAAGGCATTCGCCTTATTAAAGAACGATTGCCGCACTGTTTGACGATTCTCGGCATCAGCAATGTTTCGTTCGGCTTACCGCCGGTTGGCCGTGAAATTTTAAATTCTGTCTTTCTTTACCATTGCACACAAGCGGGATTAGATTATGCGATTGTCAATACAGAAAAGCTCGAACGGTTTGCCTCCATTCCGGAAGAGGAAGTAAAATTAGCGGAAGCGTTGTTGTTTGACACAAACGATGAAACATTGAACGCCTTTATTCAATTTTATCGTGACAAAACGAAAGAAACGAAAAAACCGAATACAACGCTCACCCTGGAAGAACGGCTGGCAAACTATGTTGTCGAAGGAACGAAAGAAGGATTATTCGCCGATCTGGAACTTGCCTTGCAAACGTATTCCGACCCGCTGCAAATTATTAACGGACCGTTAATGGCAGGCATGGATGAAGTCGGTCGATTGTTCAATGACAACCAACTCATTGTCGCTGAAGTATTGCAAAGCGCAGAAGTGATGAAAGCAGCCGTCGCCTTTTTAGAACCGTATATGGAAAAAACAGAAAGCAGCACAAAAGGAAAAGTGTTGCTCGCCACAGTCAAAGGCGACGTTCATGATATCGGAAAAAACTTAGTGGACATCATTTTAAGCAATAATGGCTTTCATGTTGTCGATTTAGGAATTAAAGTGACGCCGCAACAGCTCATTGAAGCTGTTTATGCAGAGAAACCTGACATTATCGGCCTTTCCGGGCTGCTTGTCAAATCGGCGCAGCAAATGGTCCTCACCGCCCAAGATTTGCAGCAAGCAGGAATTTCGATCCCGATTTTAGTAGGCGGCGCGGCATTATCACGAAAATTTACGGAAAATAAAATTGCCCCGGAATACGATGGCATTGTATTATACGCCAAAGACGCGATGGACGGGCTGGCGCTTGCGAACCGCTTACAACAAGACGAGATTTCTTATACAAAAACGGAAAAGCACTCCGTTACATTCGACACGACTGCACCAACCATGACAGTTACAAAATCAAATGTAGCTACTGATGTGCCTGTCTTTGAACCAACCGATTTAGAACGTCACGTACTGAAGGATTTTTCTCTTTCGCATATTGAACCTTACATTAACTGGCAAATGCTTTTAGGTCATCATCTTGGATTAAAAGGAAAAGTGAAAAAGCTTTTGGCTGAACAAGATGAAAAGGCACTTATGCTGAAACAGCTTATCGATGAACTGCTCGATAAAGCAAAACAACAACAATGGATTGTGCCAGCGGCTGTGTATCAATTTTTTCCAGCGCAAAGTGAAGGAAATAAAATCTATATTTACTCTCCAGAAGATCAAAAAACCGTTATCGAAACGTTTGAGTTTCCGCGGCAAGCGAAAGCTCCTTATCTCTGTTTAGCCGATTACGTCAAATCAGTCGAAAGCGGACAAATTGATTATGTAGGCTTTTTTGCCGTCACCGCCGGAAAAGGCATTCGCGAATTAGCACAACAATGGAAAGAAAGCGGCGAATTTTTGCGCAGCCATGCAATTCAAGCATTGGCGCTAGAAGTCGCTGAAGGGCTGGCGGAGCGCATTCACCAAGTGATGCGCGACCGTTGGGGTTTCCCAGATGACCCTGATTTCACGATGGAAGAGCGATTTGCCGCTAAATATCAAGGCCAGCGGTTCTCATTTGGCTATCCAGCTTGCCCGAACCTTGAAGACCAAGAAAAACTATTCCGCTTACTGCATCCCGAAGAAATCGGCATTCAATTGACCGATGGGCTTATGATGGAACCGGAAGCCTCCGTTTCCGCCATCGTCTTCGCCCATCCGGAAGCGAAATATTTTAACGTATTATAAAAGGAAAAACAAAGGCGACCTCCCCGCGCTTGAAGGCCTGCCGAAGCGTCGTGGGGGATGGTCGCCGCAGCTAGACAAAGCCGAGGTCCTTACCTAACTTCGGCTTTCCTTTTTCCAGACAGATCAAATATTTTTCTGCCATTGTCCCATACTAACGATAAAACAATGATTCATGAGGAGGAATGACAATGGCAACAAAACAGCAGACAACGCTGCCCCCGCAACATCAAAACCGCCAACCTGGATTGCAGACGGACATGAACCCCCAACCAATTTCGATAGGCAATCATTATCACGGAAGTGGAAAACTAAACAATAAAGTCGCCATCATTAGCGGCGGTGACAGCGGGATTGGAAGAGCGGTCGCCATCCATTTTGCGAAAGAAGGAGCTGATGTAGCGATCATTTATTTAAACGAACATAAGGATGCCGAAGAAACAAAGCGCCAAGTCGAACAGGAAGGACGAAAATGCTTACTGTTTACCGGTGATATTGGCGATGAACAGTTTTGTAAAGAAGCGGTGAAACAAACTATCAATCAATTCGGCAAACTCGACATTGTTGTCAACAACGCAGCAGAACAACACCCGCAAAACAGTCTGCTTAATATTACATCACATCAACTCGAAAAAACATTTCGCACGAACGTCTTTGGCTATTTTTATTTAACGAAAGCCGCGCTCCCGTACTTGCAACAAGGAAGCGTAATTATTAACACCGCCTCGATTACAGCGTATGAAGGAAATGAACAATTGCTTGACTACTCGGCCACAAAAGGAGCAATTGTCGCTTTTACACGTTCGTTAGCAAAATCGCTCGTACAACAAGGCATACGCGTCAACGGGGTCGCTCCCGGACCGATTTGGACACCGCTCATCCCATCGACATTTCCAAGCGACCAAGTGGCGACATTCGGAGGAAACACCCCGATGAAACGACCGGGACAACCGAGCGAAGTCGCTCCAAGCTACGTCTTTTTAGCCAGCGACGATTCTTCCTATATCACCGGGCAAATGATTCATGTCAACGGCGGGAAAATTGTGAATGGATAAAAAAGCGGAAATGCAGTGATTAAGCAAATGTTCTTCCCTCACAGAAGTGCGAGCACTTCTGTGAGGGAAAATTTATCCTAAAAGAGCTATACACCATTTGTCTTTCAGAAAAAGAGCTCATATATCATAAAAACTGTTCCGTATCAGTGGGACAGTTTTCTCTTTATTTGGTCATATACGCAGGGACAAGAACTGTAGAAAACCTTGAAAGAAACGGCTGCATGTCACATCCTTTCCGCCACGAATGGCTGAAAAAGGAAGAATTTTTAACAAAAATCCCAGTTAGATATTTTTTATGTAATATTTTCTAACATCTTTATTGATTTTCTCTTAACATGCCAGCTACTATAAAGATGTGTACTGTTATAGGCTACGTTTCATCGACCTTTTGGACGTACAACAAAAGGTACCCCTCTCTTCTCTTGGCTTGCAACGATATGTTGCAAGTTTTTTCTTTTACCATGCCTATTCTCCCTTATTCCTAATGAAGGGTGCATTTCTACTGTGCTATCCACCATTGCCTCTTTTTCCCCGTCTTTCGTCGATTCTTCTCACTGGATACTTACTATTAGCGCAATGACAGACACTCAATTAACGATTTTTTCTGAGAAGCAGCGGTAATTTGTCACATTGGCTTCACTTCCTCGCTTAGTATAGGTGTTTATCAGCCCTATTTTCACTTCTCCTATACTCAAAATCCCTCAACTGATACTCAATGAATTCATTCTAATACACCATAATAAGAAAAATTTGTAACCAAGTATTTTTCCTTCTCTCATATCATCTAGCTACTCATGCTTTATTCCCAGCTTTTAATGTTCTTTCACCGCTTACAGTTTGAATTCCCTTGAATGGTTTCCCCGTTCCATGTATTCCCCCCTTATCTGAGCACTACAATGATAATTTACAGCTATATAACCAATAGTATATTTTTTAGCACTATGTAAAAATAAAGTGCGTACTTTTTAAAAAAAATCGTACATAGTATACTCATCGTTGTGTAACACACAATAAACTTTTATGAGAGGTGAAGAATTTTATGGAATTACAATTAGCATTGGATCTTGTAAACATTCCAGAAGCGAAGAAGCTGGTGAAAGAAGTTGCGGAGTATGTTGATATCGTAGAAATTGGCACACCAGTTATTATTAATGAAGGCCTTAAAGCAGTGAAGGAGATCAAACAAGAATTCCCTCACTTAAAAGTATTGGCAGACTTAAAAATCATGGATGCGGCCGCATATGAAGTGATGAAAGCATCCGAAGCTGGCGCTGATATTATCACTATACTTGGAGTTGCTGAAGATCTGTCCATCAAGGGTGCCATTGAAGAAGCTAAAAAACAAGGAAAAAAAATCTTGGTTGACATGATCGGGGTTAAAAATTTAGAAGAACGAGCTAAAGAAGTTGATGAATTTGGAGCAGACTATATTTGTGTGCACACGGGTTACGATCTTCAAGCAGTCGGAAAAAACTCTCTTGAAGACCTTCTGACAATTAAACGTGTCGTGAAAAATGCGAAAACTGCCATCGCAGGCGGCATTAAATTAAACACGTTGCCGGAAGTCATTAAAGCAAAACCGGATCTTATCATTGTAGGTGGCGGTATTACCGGACAAGAAGATAAAAAAGCTGTAGCTGCTGAAATGAAAAAATTGATCAATCAAGGGTGAATAACACTCATGCAGACTACGCAATATTTAGTTGAAATCATAAAAGAGCTAAATCATACTGTTAATTTAATAGCTGATGAAGAAGCTGAAAAACTGGTAAATGGGATTCTGGAATCAAAGAAAATCTTTGTAGCTGGCGCAGGTAGATCTGGATTGATGTCCAAATCCTTTGCGATGAGAATGATGCACATGGGTTTAGATGCCTACGTAGTAGGCGAAACCATAACCCCTAACTTAGAAAAAGATGACATCTTGATCATCGGATCCGGTTCAGGAGAAACGAAAAGTCTGGTTTCCATGGCTGAGAAAGCCAAAAGCTTAGGTGCAACCGTAGCGCTTGTTACGCTTTTCCCTGAATCGACCATTGGACAATTAGCAGATATCAAGGTTAAATTACATGGCTCACCTAAAGATAAATCGGACAGCGGATACAAGACTATACAGCCAATGGGGTCACTGTTTGAGCAAACCCTCTTATTATTCTATGATGCGATCATATTGAGGTGTATGGAGAAAAAGGGGTTGGACTCCAATACTATGTTCAAAAGACATGCCAATCTTGAGTAGAGTAAGGAGTCCTGGTTAGAATTTTAAACTAATTCAAGTAATTGATCAAACTAAATTTTTATCTACGAAAACAAGAGATAAAAAAGGCCGCAAAGCTTTCTTTAAGAAGCGCTTTGCGGTCTTTTCATTAGAGTCGTGCCTATCACGCTCAAGGAGTATGATATGATCCCCTTATAGTAGATAGAAAAAAAGAAAGCCAGTTCATCTGTTTACTATGGAGGGGATTTTTCTATGGAGAACATACGAAAAACAAATGATGTAACGCTAGCGGTGAATTAATATTCGCAAGAGGACATGGGCTATAAAACAGTGGCTAAAGAATTAGGGATTAAGTCATTCCATGATACGTCGATAGGTGAAACGCTATGAACAGGAAGGAATACAAGATCTGGAGGAAAAACGGGGCAAAGCGAAAGGGCTAAATAAAGGAAGACCGAGAACTCGTTCAGAAGATCCTGAAACGAAAATCAAGCGTCCGGAAGGCAGAAGTCGAGAGGCTAAAAAAGCTCTTAAAGACGTGAAAGTGGGAATAGAAACCGTACCAACGCACAAGAAGTTCGCCATCATTCGAGACGTGGTGGAGCGTTATGGTTCGATTCGATGATTATGTGAAATTGCAAGGATTCTCGCATCGGATATGACAAGTGGTGGCTCAAACGACAGGAACATCCATCTCAAAAGCACTTGGAAGACGAACCGCTTAAACAAAAAATCAAAGAGTGCCATGAAAAATGGAAGGGCATTTATGGGTATCGGGGAATCCGGGTGTGGCTCCAACGGGAATACAAACTGAATATCAACCCCAAACGAGTATAAAGGCTGATGAGAGAGATGGGAATTCGGGCTGTGATTCGGAAGAAACGGCCTTATTACGGAAAGAAAGAGCCTTATGTGATTTCGGACAATCATCTAAACAAAGATTTCTACGCGTCAAAGCCAAACGAGAAGTGGGTAACAGATATTACCTATTTCATTTTTAATGGGCAAAAGCTCTATTTGTCCGCCATAAAGGACCTATACAATAACGAAATCGCGGCTTACCACATTAGTCAAAGAAATGACATCAAACTGGTGATTGATCCGCTAAAAAAGGCCATAAAAAAACGGAATGTAAATGGACTCCTCCTCCCTCTAGCGATCAGTGGTTCCAGTATACATCCCGTCCATACAATAACCTACTCAAAAGATACAATATAAAGGCCAGTATGTCCAGAAAAGGAAACTGCTTAGACAATACCTGCATGGAAAACTTCTTCAGCCATTTTAAGACAGAGTGTTTTTATCTGTACTCTTTCCGCACAGTCGAAGAGGTGAAGGATGCCGTACACCAATATATTCGTTTTTAAAACCACGAACGGTTCCAAAAGAAATGAAACAACCTGAGTCCTTATGCATATAGAACTCAGGCTGCTTACATGTGTTTTTTTATTCCTGTCTACTTGACTGGGTCGCTTCAAATGATGGAGTTTTTATTTTCTAATCCCTTGACATTTCAATAGTTAACCAGTAAACTGTTATATAGTTAACTGGTTAACAATAAGGAGGTTTCGCTATGACAAACACTATACATGAACAGGCATTTCAAGCAGTTCAAGATTTTGTCATAAAAAGAGAGCGGAAAATTCAAACTCGACAATCTATGGTAGACAAAATAGCTTATGATCTTAAAGACTTGAAAAAGAATTGGACTATTACTCAACTTCACATTGTCTCATTAATTAATTCTAATAATAATCCAGTAAACAATACTTTTCTTGCTAATAAGCTAAATATTTCAAAAGCAGCAGTTTCAAAAGCAATTAGTGTCCTTATGAAGCACAACATACTTTCATCTCATAAGAATGAAAACAATAATAGAGAGATTTATTATACTTTAACAGAAGAAGGAAAGCGGTTAGCTGCTATTCATGACCAGATGCATGAGATCGTAAAGAACCGATATATTCAATTATTTAAACAATTTTCAGATTCTGAGTTAGAAATTGTGATTAAATTTCTAAATGAATGGTCCAAACTAATATAATAGAGTGATTTCTGAAAAATTGTTTCTTCTTAAAAAATAAACCCTTTGTCTATGTAGATATAGACAAAGGTTTAAAGAAGTTAAAGAACATTTTCTACAAAAAACTGTGATAAATCTTTTAGTTGACTGGGTCGAATAATATTGGGAGGGACACAGGTCCACGTGTATAAAGGCCTGTTTCAGTATATTGAAAATCGTCTTCTAATTTCATGTTTTGTAATCTATCTAGAACAATATTGGCAACAACTTCAATTTCTGCTCCTGCAAATGCTGCGCCCACACAGTTATGGAGACCTGATCCAAAAGCAAGATGACGAGCAGTACCTGTAAATGCACTTTTTACATGAAGATCAGCACGATGAATATCAAAAACATCCGGACGTTCAAATGCAGCTGGATCACGATTTGCAGCCCCAATCATACAAAACACAGTCGAACCTTCTGGTAGCGTAATGCCACCAATAGTAGCGCCTTGAGAAAGTTGCCTTGGAATGAGTTGGACTGGTGGCGTGAAACGTAATGTCTCAGCAATAGCATTAGGCAATAGAGAACGATCTTCAAGCACATCCCTCATTTGCGAAGGATTATTAAGTAAGTGATAGATTAATAGAGCTAATGTCTTATCTGCTGGTTCTGTAGCTGCCAATAATATATTGAGAATTAACGCTAATATATTGGTGTTCGACATCGCCACGCCTTCGTATTCAGACGTACATAGGATAGAGATCAAATCAGAACCAGGATTCTCCCTGCGCTCTTCTATAACTGGTGCGAGATATTGAGCAAGTTGTTCACTGCACCAAAGTGAATGAGCTCGTGCTTCTGGCGTTTGCTGCATACTTGTTATAAAATCCGCGACGCCACTATGCCAGTTAGCAATAAGTTGATGATCCTTTTTGTCTAAACCTAGCATGTCCATTGTGACATACACAGCGAAAGTTTTCCCGAATTCATTAACTAAATCTATGCGCCCTTTACTTAGGTACGGTGATAATAACCCTTCAGCATTCTGTTTAATCAGTGGTATTAAGCGTTTAAGTGCATCTCCAACAAAGCTTTTCACAACGATTTTTCTTTTCGCCGTATGCTCTTTACCATGCATTTGAGCAAGAACCGGTCCACGCATTACTGGTTCAGCACGTTTTGCAAGGGATTTTGTTGTGAAGATATCTGGATTTTGTAGTACATAACGCACGTCCTCATATCGGCTAATAAAGTAACTATCAATTGATTCTTCATAATGTATTGGATCATATTGGCGAAGATCTGAGAAGTATTTATATGGATCTTTATGGAACTCTTCAGACAAAACACTAAATTTTTTTAACAAACTCATTTCAATTCCTCCTAAAGATCTTTTATGTGTCAATAGCAAATTTAGATTAAATTTTCAGTTTCATGAACCAAGAGATAGCCTTGGTTTGATCGCATTCTTATTGAAAATTCTCCTAAGCATATCCGTTCACCGAGTTTCCATGGTTTGTGGTACGCAAGAAGTGTTTCTTGCACACCTAATATTTCAGAAGCTCCAATGAAGAATGGCAGTTCAGCTATAACATATTCAACAGCAATTTTTAACATTTCATCACTAACCGTGTGCAGTGTTGTATTTGTACCACGTGCACGACCTAGAATTGCTGCATGAGACATCTCCAGGCAAGCATTACGAAAATTTTCTTCATTTAAAAAGGCATTCTTTACTTCTTGACGCATATTACAATACGCAGGATGATCATTAAAATCCGAAAAAGTATAAATGGCTTTAGGGTCGCCACCATGTGCCTTCAGTGCTTTTTCCGCAGATCGTCGATTGCGAGAAACTTCTTTCCTAACTTTACGTTCAGCTTTGACTCTCGGTGTGCCTAGTGCTTCCAGTAGGTTGGCAGCTTCTTTTCCAGCTAGAAGCACCGCCACATCATCAAATTCTCTTATTGCCCATCCAATAAGTCGATAAATATAATCATCTGAAAATCGACTGTTGAACGGACTGATTCCGATTAATATGTGGTGACGGCGTTTGAATATATCATCACAATTCTGAGATAAAGGTTGAGTTACAAATTGTGTATATTCTCTCGTGGTAACGAGCTCTGCCATTTTTGTTTTTCCTCCTTAAGATGAATTAGGTTTTTGTTTTACACGTGATTCAGCGATCTTTAAATGAAAGATTCATTTCTTTACAACTAGAGAATGCAACGTACCTATTTTCAAAATCGATTTTGAATATTTTGAATATAATGTTTACTAGTAAACAAAAATAATTTTATATTCAATGTTATTTGTTGTCAACATTTTTTTCCAATACGAAATTTTATGAGATTTAAAGGCGAATAAGAATTGACAATCCAGAATTTAGAAGTTAGAATATTTTTATTCACTAGGAAACAATTTTGGTTATTGAGTTACAATAACGCTTTAAGAAAGGAAATGAAGATTGATGTCTCAAATAACGAAAGAGTTAATATATGAAATGTATTTAAAATTGCTACACCTTAACGAACAAAAGGCAGACTCTGTTTCTCAAATATTTCTTCAACACATTACAGATGAAGAAGATAAATTAAAACTTCTTCCTAAGAATATGACGAGCATCCATGTTATTGAATGCATTGGTCACAATGAACCTATCAATAACACTACAATTGCGAAAAAAATGAATTTATCGAAAGCGAATATAACTAAAATTAGCACGAAATTATTAAAAGAGGGTCTAATTAAGCGTTGCCAATTAACCGGAAATAAAAAAGAAATATATTTTCGCCTAACTCCAAAGGGGAAACAAGTCTTTGAATTACATGAGAAGTTGCATGAAATGAAAAAAGAACAATTTCATCATTTTATAGATACTTTTACAGATGAGGAACAGAAAGTTATTTTAAAATTCCTTGAAAGCCTGACTATTAGGCTGATGGAAGAACAGAAGGAGACGAATTCAGCTACACATCTATAACAAAATATAATAAAAAGGAGGAGGATTTCATGTGGGGACGTGTTAGATCAAGTTCTACTTTCATTTTATATTTAGTTTGCATAAGTGCATTCTTTGCATCTTTAAATCAAAATATTTACTCACCACTCATTCCTTTAATTAAAGATTCTTTTCATGTTTCTTTAACTATGGTTAATCTGTCGGTCTCGATATTTATATTCATTACAGCTATCATGCAAATTGCTCTTGGATCACTAATTGATTTTAAAGGTGCTAGGTTCGTACTGATTCCCAGCATAATATTAACGGTGATTGCTAGCATTATTTGTGCTATCACAAACAATTTTACCTTATTTCTTATATTTCGGTCTCTACAAGCAGTAGGAACTGCTGCAATTCCACTTATCGCAGCAACAACAATTGGTCGCCTATTTCAAGGAAGCGATCGAGGAAGTGCTATGGGTACTTATCAAACACTATTATCAATTGCTCCTGCTATTGCACCAGTACTTGGAGGATGGATAGGCGACCAGTATAGTTATCATGGGGTTTTTTGGCTCCTCGTAGGAATATCGATCATTTTGCTTATGGCTAATGTCATTTATTTTCCAAAAAATAAAGAACCTCAGAAAAATAGTATAAGCACAAGCAATGTATGGAGTCATTATCAAATTATTTTTAAAAATAAGTTAGGAAACTCTATTCTAATCTTAAGTTTTTTGAACTTTTTCGTTTACTTTTCTCTTATTGTATATTTGCCTATTTTATTAACAGATCATTATCATCTAAGCTTAAAAATAGTAGGATTGCTTTACTTACCTATGACTGTGAGTTTAATAGCAGGAAGCATAATCTTTAAATATATCCAAAAAGTCATCGCGCTTAAGAATCTTTTTACATTCTATAATTTAATCGCAGGTTTTAGTATTATTTCATTTGCATTAACCAGCTCAGTTTCTTTAATTGGTATGTCTATAGTTTTGTGTATTTATGGAATATCTATTGGGGGCATAACCCCTCTCTATGCTACTATGATTACGAATGAATTTGAGCATAATAGGGGGAGTGCTATGGGAGTATTTAATTTTATCAGATACATTGGCATGGCTATAGGACCTGTCGTATCTGGTTTATTGTTAGCTAAAATAAACTCTGAAATCGTCTTTGGAGCACTAGGAATTTTGTTCGTAATACTAAGTTTTCTACTGCTGGTACTCATTAGTGAAACAAATAACGTTATTAATAAGAAAATGACACAATAGTACGGTAAATTTCTTCAAACCAGTAACTTTATCAGACACTGCTCAAAGAACTAGAGTAGTGTTTTTCTTTTACTAATTTTACTAATACAACATAAAATACATTGTGTTGTTGTTTAGTGCAAAATAAAAGTAGCGCATGATGCAAGATAAAAGTTTAGCAGTTTTCGCAATAAAAAAATCATTGTCAGCATCCCAGCCTCACATCTTCTAATTGGACACGAAAAACTGTTAGAAGGAGACGAAAGGATGCTTACAATAATTCAACAACATCATATCAAATATTTGTACGAATATAAAGGGATGTCTCTACGAGCCATCGCAAAAGAGACGGGACATAGCTTTCAAACCATCAAAAAATATGCCCATAAAGAAGATCCCAATCCTCTTCCGACTCCAAGGAAGCCAAAAAAGTCCAAGATTGATGAATGGTTAGAGGAAGACCAAAAGATGCCGCCAGTATCCTTGAGAGCCGTGCAACATTATGTTGGTCAACAGAAGCGAGACATATATCAAGAGAGTGAGGAGTATCTTCCGTTAGAACATTCACCGGGGAGGCACAGGCCGATTTTTGCCGTTTTACATATCAAGATGAGAAAGAGATCAAGCAGGAAGGATTTTTTCTGACCCTCTCATTCCCATACAGTAATGCGAGTTACGTACAGGTGGTACCTGCGCAAAATCAAATCAACCACCACCGAGTACAAAGGATGATGAGGGAGATGGGAATTCGGGCGGTGATTCGAAAAAAACGGCCGTATTACGAGAAGAAAGAGCCATATGTGATTTTCGCCAATCATCTAAACCGAGAGTTCCATGCATCAAAACCGAACGAGAAATGGGTAACAGACATTACGTATTTAATCTTTAATGGCCAACAACTGTATTTATCCGCTATAAGGACTTGTACAACAACGAAATCGTCGCCTACCACATTAGTGAAAGAAAATATATCAAACTGGCCATGAGCACGCTCAAAAAGGCCGTAAAAAACGGAATGTAAACGGAATCCTCCTCCATAGCGATCAGGGGCTCCAATATACATCCCGCCAATACAGCAACTTACTTAAGGCCGGTATGTCCAGAAAAGGAAACGGTTTGGACAATTCCCGCATGGAAAACTTCTTCAGCCATTTTAAGACAGAGTGTTTTCATCTGCACTCTTTCCGCACGGCTGAAGAGGTGAAGGATGCCGTACACCAATATATTCGTTTTTATAACCACCAACGGTTCCAAAAGAAATGAAACAACCTGAGTCCTTATGCATGTAGAACTCAGGCTGCTTACATGTGTTTTTTTATTCCTGTCTACTTGACAGGGGGCACTTCAGTATGGGTTTCTTTTCTTTTTAGTGAGAATACACCACCAATAAGGTATGGTGGTTTTTCAATCAATTCTAGAAGTAAAAACTACTCATGAATATTTTAGGTTTTGGGCATGTTGCCGTTCGGTATGCGAAAGCGACAGGTCTTCACGTTCGTTGTCGCTATTAATTTAGAGAACTAAAGAGCTTGCTGCTAATCTTGTTGTAAATTTTCTAAAAAAGGATGCAGCACAATTTATGAAAGAAAAAACAGGCAATGCACCATATTATTTGAATCATAGAAAAGGCGTTCCCTATAGGAGAACGCCTCAATAAATCATTTTACTTGGTTAATAACTTAATAAATTCGCGCATAAACGCTGGTAAATCTGGCCATGCATGAGCAGATACGAAATTGTTGTCAACATGAGTTGGCTTAGATACATAGTTTGCACCAATTGCTTCTACACCCGGCTTGCAGGCAATGTATGCGGTCATGCTGCGTCCTTTCATAACATCAGGAAGAGTTTCCAATACAAGCGAAGCATGGCAAATCGCCGCTACTGGTTTGTTAGCTTCAAAGAAGTGACGTACGATTTTTGGCAAGTTTTCATCAAGACGGATATATTCTGGTGCACGTCCTCCCGGAATAATGAGCGCATCGTACTGTGTTGGATCGATTTCTGCAAATGATGCGTGCGCATCAATGAGATAGCCTGGTTTTTCTACAAAAGTATCCCAATCAGCGAAATCGTGAACAACTGTATGCAGTTTCTTTTTCTTTGGTGCAGCGATTGTAACATCAAAACCTTCCTCTAACAAACGATAATACGGATAATAAATCTCTAACGCTTCCACTGCATCTCCAGTAACAATTAATACTTTTTTGCTCATATTGAATAACCTCCTCCACTATTATGATAAAAGAATTTCACACATCACTTTTTATTGGCAAAGTGTACTGTCACTGCTTGAAATGGATAAAGGATTTTTTAGTTTTTTGGCTTAAATAAAAGGCAACGCTAGTACAATTAAATATTTAAAAGCAATACCGTATTCTTAGCTTCGAGATTTTCAATCATTTCATACCAAGACTTCGGTTTGTTCGATAAGACAGAATAATAACGTTTCAAAAACTTCACCACAAGCTCCGCCGGAAGTTCATTCACGCTATCGTCCATCGGAAGGAAACAAAGATCAAGCCCGGTTACCGCTTCTCCATCGTTGTTCCAAGATGGATGGACATAAGGGAAGTCAAGCCGCTTATAACCAAGATGAGACAATACCTCACGACGAACATATGGGTCCATCGGCTTAACTCCGCCAAATTCATAATGCTCTACCCGATAAGGATCATAAATTTCAGCAAACATGCCATATAACTGCTTTCCATTTGCTGAAGCCCAGTTGTTTAAATCCTCCAACCTCTTTTGGGCTAAAAATCGACCAATCCCTAGTCCTGCTTGGCCGATGATCGTGAAATCTGTCATCGCGACATTTAAATCTTCATAATAGCGGTACTCGGTCGCACCTACTACCTCCCCTTCATGAACCGCAACGCACACGCGAATTCCCGGATCTTCCAAAGGCTCTTTCCAAAGCTCGAATGCTAATACTTCTTCGGGAGGAAATACGTTTTGCATCAACTGATGCATTTTTTTAAACAAAGGGTCTTCAATACTCGTAATTCTCCGATATTCCACCTTCATCATTCTCCTTGTCAAGATTTTGATGTATAAAAAGGATTTCTCCATTCCATCAGTGCTGCATAATTACAAGATTCTTCATCCTCTAAATAGTTAGCTATCACTTTCACAGGGGTACGGCCGCAACGAAGCAGGAAGGTAATCACAGGATCCTTCAATTCCCCTTTTACAACAGCTTCGAGGTATTGCTCCGCTGTCATCTCATCAGCTTTTTTATGATATCCAGGCATTCTTCCTCCGCCTAACAGCCGTTCTAATCCCAATTGAATGACGACTTCATACATGGATAACATCAGCCATTTTCCTAATCCTAATTTGCGATAAGCAGGGCGCACGCCAATATCGACTACATAGAGCGTATTTCCATTTTGATTATGATTGCGAATATATCCATTATCCGTGACCTCTTCCCATGTATGTTCCGGATGGTTGGGGTCAAAGTCAACAATCAATCCTGTCATCGATCCTGCGATTTCACCATCCACCTCAACACATAAGGCGCCCTCTGGAAATAGCGTAACATGGTTTTTCAGCTGTTCCGTGTTCCACCATAATTCAGACGGGAATGGCGGGGGAAAACTTTCCTGTTGAATGCGGATTAAGCCGGGAAAGTCCTTTTCTTCATAATTTCGGATTACCGCTGGTACAGGCCGGTCCTGGTCAAAGACATAAAACTCCTTTCTATACATTCTTCTCCCTCCTCATAGAGCAGTTAGCCTCACCTTATTTCCAATCCGGATAAAGATCTGTGCGTCGATCACGCCACGTGGTGACGGAACCGCTTTCTCGAACTTGATATAACAGTTCTAAATCAAGATCAGCGGTGACAATCATATCATGGTTGATTTCCCCTTCTACCAAGATGCCGCGTGGAGGAAATGGGATATCGTTTGGCGTAATCACCGCCGCTTGCCCAAAGTTCGCCCGCATAAAGTCAACTGTCGGAAGGGAACCTACTGTACCAGTCGTGACGACATAGACTTGATTTTCAATGGCTCTTGCATGGCTTGTGTAACGAACACGATGGAATCCATGACGATCATCGGTGCAAGAAGGACAGAAAATGACATCAGCGCCTTTCGCTTTAGCTATGCGAACAATTTCAGGAAACTCAATGTCATAGCATGTCAACATCGCAATAGTTCCTTTTTCAGTTTCGAACACTTGAAGATCATCGCCAGGTGACATGTTCCATTCTTTTACTTCCGTAGGTGTAATATGGAGTTTTGCCTGTTCGGCGACTCTTCCATCTGGATAGAATAAATGAGCAACGTTGTATAATTTGTCGCCTTTGCGGATGACATGAGTTCCACCAATAATATGCATCTTTGTTTTCTTAGCCAAATTGATAAATAAATCCCGATACTGTTCTGTAAAATCAGGGAGATCTTGAATCGTTAAAGGTTGTCCTTGTTCATTGCCAATGGACATGAGCTGAGTAGTAAAAAATTCTGGGAATAAAACAAAATCTGTATCAAACTCTTGAGCTGTTTTAATGTAATGCTCCACTTGTTGAGCAAATTCTTCGAATGATTGTATCGTATGGAGATGATATTGAACGGCTGAAACTCTTAGTTTCATCAGTCTCCTCCTTTCTTGTCATCAATCCAGAAAAATTTCACCCCATTCATGTTATGATGGCGATGATACTGATATTATTAGGCACATAAATAGTTTTAACAAGTACACACTTTCATGTTACATAGTGTAAAAAAGTATACTACAGGGAATAAACGAAAAAGGACGAATCTGTAGAAGCCACGTTAAAGGGAAATGATGATGGGGGCGGGATATATAGTAAGGACCTAGAGACACTAAAAGAGTTTCTGACAGTCTACATATGGACAGTCACCAACGTATATGGGGAAAAACAAAGGGCAGCGGATCTTTGATCAAGATACTGCCCGTTAGTTTTTTTATAACTTATAATGAACTTTCGTTACTTTTTTCTCAATCGTTATCTTAGTGAGTGCGTATCTCTACATGATTTAACAAAACATAATGGATGGGGTAATTTCAAACACTAAAAAAAAGAGAGTTGTTTACTTAATGGACTCGTTGATTTTTACTTGGTCTTTCACGACATTCTCCATATAATTTTTTCCCCATTCATACATAGCATCGAGAATTGGGATCAGACTTTTTCCATGCTCGGTCAGCGAATATTCCACTTTTGGTGGAACAACGGGATAGACTTTGCGTTGAACAATGAGGTCTGCTTCGAGTTCTCGCAACTGGTTCACAAGCATTCTTTGGGTAATCCCCGGCATGAGAGCCTTCAGTTCACCAAATCTCTTCGTTCCTTCTTTTCCTAGATGCCATAAAATAAGCATTTTCCACTTACCACCAATGACAGCAAGTGTCAATTCTTTTTCACAGTTATATATCTTGCCACAAACATGTCCCATTTATTCCACCTCCATCAACTTATTATAACTAAATAGTATACTTTTTACCACTATATGATAATAATGCATGTACTTACAAATAGATATTATACACATTTGAACATTTTATTCCCCCTATAACAGCCACGGTTCATTCCTTTTCATAAGTAAAGGTCTTTTTCTGAATATATTCCATCATCGTATCTTCATACCTACTATAACCATTAGTATACTTTTTTATACTATATTATATTTTTATCACTACGTGATAATAAAGTGCGTACTTTTAAAGATAGATTATACAGATTATACTAGCGTCTGTACAGCAAATCATAAGCACGGGAGGGAACAGCATGAATCGTTTTACTATTTTACGTGATAGGCAGCCAATGCTGTACAAAATCCATATGCAAGCATTAGTCTTTATGAAATTTCCGTAGAAAGAAGAATATATATCCGCAGTGTTTTATGCTCTAGATGTTAATTTTTAAGCAGTAGAAAAGAATGAAAAATCTGACAAGAGCTAATAGATTTAAAAACCTTTTAGTAAAAGAGAAGAAATTGAGAGTTTTTCTGTTTTGAAAATGTTTTAAAAAGATGGAGGTGAATTGAAAGTGAATCCGATGACCTTTGTCTTGTTTGGGGCAACAGGTGATTTAGCCAAAAGAAAAATTTTTCCTGCATTATATCATTTATTTCTCGATCAAAAAATGCCTCCTTCGTTTTCCGTTATTGGGGTGAGCAAAAGAGAATTATCCGATGTTGAATTTCAAGTATATGTGGAAAATTCATTAAAAACATTTTCTAGACGTTTGACAAATGACCGTTCCAAAATGGAAGAGTTTCTCCATGCGTTTCGTTATACTTCTTTAGATGTAACGAATGCCCAAGGATATAAAAAATTGCTTGAAATGGTTCAACGACGTGAAAAAGAATTGAATATTCCTGAAAACCGCATGTTTTATTTATCTGTTGCGCCGGAATTTTTTGATGTGATTGCAGCAAACATCAAGGAAAGTGGACTAGGATCCGCCAAAGGTTGGAAACGCCTGATTATCGAAAAACCGTTTGGTCACGATGTAAAATCAGCGCAAGATTTAAATAAAAAGTTAAGTCAAGCTTTTGAAGAAGACGAAATTTATCGAGTAGATCATTACCTTGGGAAGCCGATGGTCCAGAACTTGGAAGCTATAAAATTTGCCAACTCTGTATTTCAAGCCATCTGGAACAATCAGTATATAGCCAATGTACAAATTACAGCTAGCGAAACGGTTGGAGTTGAAGAAAGAGCAGGTTATTATGACCAGGCAGGGGCCATTCGCGATATGGTTCAAAATCATATGTTACAATTGTTGATGATGACCGCTATGCACCTTCCAAAACGGATCAGCGCAAAAGACATCCGGAATGAGAAAAGAAAAATCATGGAATCTCTTCGGCCAATACAGAAAGAAGAAGTAAGTTTACACGTTGTTCGCGGTCAATATGGTCCTGGAGAAATCGATGGAAAACCAGTTGTCGGATATAAAGAAGAACCCGGAATAACTGCTTCTTCAACAACGGATACGTTTGTTGCGGCTCGTTTGTGGATTGATGATGAGGTTTGGAGAGGGGTACCATTCTATATCCGCACAGGTAAAAGAATGAAGGAAAAGTCCACACGTATTGTGATTGAATTCAAAAATCCATTAAAGGAATGGTATTTACCGAAAAATGAGGAACCAGCTCCTAATCTTTTAGTGATTCAAATCAATCCGAACGAAGGAGTTTCATTGCAATTAAATAATAAAAATGTATTAAACGATGGAAGGATTGAACCCGTCCATATGCACTTTTCGACTAATCAGAAAGATGTACCCGAAGCCTATGAGCTCTTGATTTTCGACTCTTTATGCGGTGATTCGACTTTCTTTGCTCATTGGAACGAAGTTGAACTATCTTGGAAGTGGGTTCAACCCATTTTGGATGCATTTGAGGAGAATCTCCTTCCTCTTCACTCATATCTTGCAGGTTCGATGGGACCAGAAGCTTCTCATCAATTATTGGAGGAGGCCGGATTTCATTGGTGGTAGTTAAGCATGACTATAGGTTGTCAATATAAGAAATAGAAGCCACATTTAACAACAAATTTTCCTTACCTTATAAGATTAAAGACGTTTTTAGGAGGTCATTAACATGAAAATCGGGTTAATCGGTTTAGGAAAAATGGGATTCAACTTAGGTAAAAATCTCATCGACCATAAGCACGAAGTAGTAGCGTTCGATGTAAATGCAAATGCGGTTGAAGAAATAAAAAAATATGGAGCCAAAGGCGTATCTAATTTAGAGGAACTCGCTCTATCATTAGAAAAACCAAGAATTATTTGGATCATGGTTCCACACACAGTGGTTGATTCGGTAATTGGCGAAATTACACCATTTTTAAGCAAAGGAGACATTGTCATTGATGGCGGCAATTCTCACTATAAGGAATCGATTCGTCGTTATAACGAACTAAAGGAGATTGGAATTCACTTTATGGATGCCGGAACCTCTGGTGGAGTGGAAGGTGCTCGTAACGGAGCGTGTTACATGGTTGGAGGGGATTCTGAAGCTTGGAACGTTGTCGAGCCTCTTTTCCGAGATACCGCTGTGGAAAATGGGTATTTATATACAGGAAAAGCAGGTAGCGGCCACTTCTTAAAAATGGTCCACAATGGGATTGAATACGGGATGATGGCGGCCATTGGTGAAGGATTCGAAATATTGGAGAAAAGTGAATTCGATTATGACTACGAAAAAGTGGCAAGAGTGTGGAATCACGGTTCTGTTATTCGTTCATGGCTCATGGAATTAACAGAACGCGCCTTTTCTAAAGATGCAAAATTAGAGGAAATCAAAGGGATTATGCATTCTTCCGGTGAAGGAAAATGGACAGTCGAAACGGCTTTAGATCTACAAACCGCTACTCCTGTCATCGCTATGTCTTTATTGATGCGGTATCGTTCATTAGAAACCGATACATTTACAGGCAAAGTGGTAGCCGCTTTACGCAACGAATTTGGTGGACATGCTGTAGAAAAAAAATGAGGAGGAATAAGCCGTTATAATCATTTGAAGCATCTCCAGAAAAAACTTTTAAGGAAACAGCATAAAACTCCTCTATTTTCGATCAGAGAAATACAACTATCCATTCATGATAAATGAACTTCTCAATTTGAAAAAGCTGACTCTAAACGATCACGTGTAGGGTGACCGTTTGTGCCAGCTTTTTATTTCCGATAATAATCGCACGAAAACCGTCTGACAAGCCGATGCGGGATAATAATGCGCTTAATCGGTTCGTTCGGGTTAGCGATTTTTTCGATTAAGTTTTTCGTTGCTTCGTAGCCGAGTTGGAAGATATGAATGTCGACCGAGGTTAACGGCGGGCGCGAGATTTCTGATAATAGCGTATTATTAAAACTGACGATGGAAACATCATCGGGAACACGTAAGTTCATTTCATCGAGCGTATTTAATACACCAAGCGCCATTAAATCATCAGCAACCACAAGGGCGGTAGGCGGTTCGTTGAGAGAAAGCAATTCTTTCATCGCCTCTTGACCGCCTTCTTTTAGAAACTCTTCATGCATAATATAGTCTTTCCGGTAAGGCAATCCTGCTTCTTTCAATGCCTCTTCATATCCAAGCAGCCGGTCTACTGTCACTAAATAGCTAACATTTCCGCCGACAAAGGCAATTCGCTCATGCCCAAGCTCAATTAAGTGTTGCGTTGCTTCTTTGGCAGCGCGGTAGTTGTCATTGTCGACATGGGTAATTTGTTCGGCTTTTTGATGCGGTTTTCCGATGACGACAAACGGAAACCCATTTTGTTGCAAGTATTTCATGAGTTTGTCATTGACGCGCGAATAGAGCAAAATAACCCCGTCCACGCGCCGACCTTGCAACATTTCAATGACACCTTCATAAATTTCTTCTTCTTTCTCTCCTGTCGACATTTGCAAAGCGTATTTTTTCTCATGCGCAGCCTTGCTAATTCCGCGAATAACTTCGGGATAAAACGGATTTTGCAAAGCTTGATCGGCGGAGCTTGGCATGACTAATCCGATGACTTGTGAAGATTGATTCGCTAAGCTGCGCGCGATAAAGTTTGGATGATAGCCAAGCTCCTTCATCGCCTCGCGCACTTTTCGTTTCGTTTTTTCGCTAATTCGTGGGCTGTCCGCAATCACTCGTGAAACAGTGGAGGGAGCCACGTTTGCTCGTTTCGCTACATCTTTTATCGTAACGTTCATCATTTACTCCCCCATTCGATGTTCATTCACTTTGGATGAGTAGGATACGCTGATGAGGATCAAATATCGCATTTTGTTCGTTTCCATCGATCGTGACTTTCGTCTGTTCCGTCGCGTGATGAATTGCAAAAGAGAGCTTCCAACTTGGTTGATACGTTCCTTCGCTTTTCGTTACGATATGCACGGAATTTTCGCCATATTCGACCTCAATATACATGCGTAAATAATCTCCCTTTTCGTAAGAGAACGTTTGTCCGTCATCATCATACAGTACATACGTCGCTTTGCCACCATTGGCCTTATAAATATGAACAGTCCGATGTTCGTCCGGCATTTCTGTCGAACGCTTAACGTCACCTAAGGCAATAGCCGATCCTTGTTTAATGAAAATTGGCAATGTCTCTAAATCCGCAGAAATTAAATGGTATTGGCCGCCTTCTAGCACTTCGCCTGTCCAATAATCCACCCAGTTTCCTTTCGGGAAATAAGCGACGCGACGGGTCGTGCTCGGCGTCATGATCGGCGCAATTAATACATTGGCACCAACGAGAAATTCGTCATACAGATTATACGTGTTTTCATCATCCGGGTACTCGAAAAACAATGGTCTCATGACAGGTGCCCCTGTTTCATGTGCCTCCGCAAACAATGTATATAAATGTGGAAGCCACTGATAGCGCAATCGAATATATTTTTTTATGATGCGCTCATATTTTTCCCCAAACGCCCACGGTTCTTGACGGCGGAACCCAATCGCGCAATGATTGCGAAAATATGGCGTAAACGCCCCTACTTGCATCCATCGCGTCAACAGCTCTCCGTTCGTGTTATGGGCAAAACCGCCAACATCCGGACCGCAAAACGCAACTCCAGATAATCCTAAGTTCATACACATCGGCAGTGACATTTGCAAGTGTTCCCAGAAGCTGCGATTATCCCCCGTCCATACCGCAGCATAGCGCTGAATGCCGGAAAAGCCAGCGCGTGTTAATAAGAACGGGCGCTTTCCGTTTAATAATTTTTTCATTCCTTTATACGTTGCTTCTCCCATCATAAAGCCATACACGTTATGAAGCTCGCGATGCGTTTTCGGATCGCCGTCGTTGTCGTGTATCACTTTGACGTCCATCGTTTTCGTTTCGTTAAAAACGGATGGTTCGTTCATGTCGTTCCAAATGCCTTCAATGCCTAAATCCGTATAAAATTGGTGCTTTTCTCCCCACCATTTTCGCACCTTTTTATTTGTAAAATCCGGAAACGCGCTCTTGCCCGGCCAGACTTCTCCAAAATAAACGTTTCCTTCGATATATTTGCAAAAATAATCATGGCGAATGCCTTCTTGGTAAATGACGTATTCTGGGTCTTCTTTCACTCCGGGGTCGACAATCGGAACAACACGAATTCCTTTTTGTTTTAAATCGGCAATGAGCTGCTTCGGATTCGGAAAACGGTTACGGTCAAACGTAAACACGCGATAGCCATTCATGTAATGAATATCTAAATAAATGACATCAAGCGGAATGTCTTTTTCGATAAACGTTTGTGCGATCTCTCTTACTTCTTGTTCGGTTTCATAGCTATAGCGGGATTGATGATACCCGAGTGCCCATTTTGGCGGAAGCGGCATTCGGCCGGTAAGATCCGTATATTGTTCTAACACGTCCTTTGGCGTTGGACCAGCAAAAACGTAATAATCAATGGCCCCTCCTTCTGCGGAAAAACAATACTCATCGGTCGCTGTTTGAAAATCAAATGTTGTTTTGTACGTATTGTCAAAGAAAATGCCATGCGCACTTCCATTTCGCACCGTCATAAAATACGGATGGGATTGGTATAACGGGTCCGTTTCCGGATTGTGTGGCGCATACACATCCGTATTCCACATCGTCATTGTTTCGCCACGCTTATCGAGGAACCCTGTTTTTTCACCAAATCCGTAAAAATGGTCAGCTTCATCCATCATTTTAAAACAGCATACTTCTCCTTGATAGGTAAACGCCATCCCCTTTTTTCCTTCCGCAACAAGCAGTCGTCCATGATTGTCGTAAATGCGGACGCGAAACGGTTGTTTTTGCAAAACAACCGTCAGTTTTGCCGATGTTAACGTCACCTCTTCCTCGGTTTCATGTGCGGAAACATCTACTTTTTCCGGCTCTTTTACGACAGCGACACTTGTGGACAAACTTGTTTCGCCAAAAGGGTTGAAGGCGATACGGACAATATCTTCACGGTAAAATCGAATTTTGACGATTCCTGTGTCGCAATGGAATGAAAATACGTGTTCCGTATGAGAAAATGTATGCATATTCCCGATGTCGATCCGGTGCGTTTCTTGCGTTTTGTCATCTTGTTCCGGCTGAATGGCGAAGCTTGTATCCTCGAGCATTTTTTTCCCTCCTAGGTTGTCTGTTTTGACCTTTTCTTTACATAATATAAAAACAACCCAAATAGCACATAAATGGCAATTAACGTTGCAATAAATGGAATATTGAGCCCCGTCTTTTTCGCAAGCACATAAATTTCCGCTGTCTCGCGATTTAAAATGAGATCATATCCGTCGCGATCGCTTCGGACTAAATCTCCTGCCAGCAGTCCGCGTAGTTCTTTTCCCGGGGCAAGTTGATTGTTTGTCAAATGAACCTTTCGTGTTTTTCCGGTATTGTTAATGGCAATGACCGCTGTTTCGTCTTTATACGTCCGCTTAAAGACAGCCATACCGTTTTTTTCATATAACAATGTAAAATCGCCGCGCCGTAGCGACGGTAGCTGTTGGCGCAGTTCCCCTAATTTTTTAATATAACCAATGATTTCCTTGTCAGTACGGAAATTCATTAAGCGACGATTATCCGGATCGTTCCCGCCGTCCATTGCAATTTCTGTTCCATAATACATAATCGGAATGCCCGGTGCAGAGAACAAATACGTTAACCCGAGCTTAATTCTCGTTATTGGATTTTGCTTATTTTCTATCGCAAGTCTTGTAAAACGCACCGTATCATGATTGTCTAAAAATGTTCCAAGCAAATACGGGCGATCGTAAAATGTTTTGTCATACTCCCATACGTCGTAAAGCGGCCGCAACGATTGATCGCGCTTGCTGAACACTTTCGTGATTTCGTTGTAAAGCGGATAATCGACAAACCCGTCGATGCCGTATTTTCCATAGTCGGCAATATAACGCGGGTCATCATTCCATACTTCTCCAAGCAGGAAAAAGTCTTTTTTCACCGATTTCACTTCTTTGGCAAACTCTTGCCAAAACGATTTCGGGACGTGTTTGACTGTATCAAGGCGATAACCGTCAATGTCCGTTTCTTTAATCCACCATTTGGCCATATCGATTAAATAGCGCTTTACTTGTGGATTTTCTTGCGCTAAATCAGGCAGTCCGAACACCCAGCCGTTTTCCACTTGTTGTTGGTCATCCCAGTTAAAAATGTCGTTTTTCTCATGAAACCAGTCTTTTTTCTTCGGATCATTCAGCCATGGATGATGGTAACCGGTATGATTGACGACAAGGTCTAAGATGACTTTCATATCGCGTTTATGCGCTTCTTTGACTAATGTTTTTAAGTCACTCAGCGTTCCGAAATGCTTATCGACTTTGTAAAAATCAGAAATCCAGTAACCGTGATATCCGCCGGGTTCGTTTTGAAAAATCGGCGTCAGCCAAATTGCGGTAAAGCCCATGTCTTTAATGTAATCGAGCTTGTCGATCACCCCTTTTAAATCGCCGCCGTGATACGCTCTCGGATCGTTGACATTCACATCTTTGTCATTCGTCGGATCCATATTGTTAAATCTGTCGACCATCAAAAAATAAATCGCTTCATCTTGCCAAAGGCGTTCTTCTTTTTCGGCTGCCTGTACAGGTAGGGCATAAAAAAGAAGAAACGGAAGTACAAACAGAGCAAATGCTCGTTTCCCCATTTCCGCTTCCCCCCTTTATCTCTAGTATCGTTTGACTCATCGGAAAGGGGTAATACCAATTCTATCATAACGGTTATTACCCTTTTGTTCCACCTGCTGTTAAGCCGGAAATTAAATAACGCTGTAAGAACAAGAACACCACCGCAATCGGTGCGGCAATTAAAATTGAACCGGCGGCAAATCTCGTAAAGTTGTTGGCAAATTTATCGTTAATAAAGTTAAACAATCCTAACGCAAGCGTGTATTTGTCCGGATCGCGCAAAATAATGCTTGGCAGCAAGAAATCCGTAAACGGTGCCATAAAATTGAACAACGCCACAACCGCTAAAATCGGTTTCGCAAGTGGAAGCATAATTTTAAAGAAAACTCCTAAATGTCCTGCCCCATCGATGCGTGCCGCTTCATCCAGTTCTCTTGGAATCGTGTCAAAATACCCTTTCACAAGCCATGCGTTAAACGGAATTTGTCCCCCCACATAAATAAGAATGAGCCCCCACAATGAATCTAATAACCCAAGCATATTTAATAAAATATAGAGCGCGACCATCGCCATGAGGGACGGGAACATTTGTAATACTAAAAACGCATATAACCCATACTTCCGACCAGCAAATTGATAACGAGAAAACGCATACGCAATTAAAGCAGTAAAAAATACTGATAAAATCGAGTTTGCGGCTGCGACAAGTAAACTATTTTTATACCATGTTAAATAATCGCTTTGCGGGCTAGTAAAAAGCCATTTATAATGCTCAAGCGACGCATTTTCCGGAATTAATGTCGCTGAATAAAGGCTTGTGCCCGGATTTAACGACATACCAATCGTCCAAAGGAGCGGATAGGCAATCACAACAAACATAAAGGCAATAAACAAATAAATGAGTGTCACTTCGATGATCGATTTTGTTTTTCGGCTCATCAGATGTTCCCCTCCTCTTTAAAGGAACGTGTGCGGCGGAATTGATAGATCGCAAACCCACTTACGATTAAACCGATAATAATCGAAATCGCAGCTGCCATATTATAGTTATTCGTTGTAAACGTTAAGTCGTATACCCAAGAAATCAAAATGTCTGTTCCCCCTGCATTTTGTCCGCGTACCGCCGGGCCGCCGTCGTTAAATAAGTAAATAATATTAAAGTTATTAAAGTTGCCGGCATACTGCATAATCAATAGCGGAGCCGTCGCATAGAGCACATGCGGCAATGTAATCGAGCGAAACTTTTGCCAGCGAGAAGCTCCGTCGATGTCCGCCGCTTCGTACCAATCGCGGGAAATGCTTTGCAGCACGCCAGTAAATAAGGCAAATACAAACGGGAAGCCTAACCATGTTTGAATCAAAATTAAGGCGACTTTTGTCCAAAACGGGTCGTTCATCCATGGAATCATCACGCCAAATGCGCTTAAAATATCGCGGTTAATCGCTCCGAATTTATCGTTAAACATCGCTGCAAACACGAGAATCGTCACGAACGCTGGAACCGCCCACGGCAAAATTAATACAGTACGAATGAACCGTTTAAATTTAATGCGCGGGTCATTGACTAAAAGGGCTAAAAATAATCCTAGCGCAATTTGCGAAGTGGTAGCGACAATTGTCCACACAATCGTCCAAGAAAATACGCTGAAAAATGTATCTTGCCAAATTGGAATCGATACCAAGTTTTTAAAATTCGTAAATCCGACCCAATGCAAAAGCTTGCGCGGTGGTGAATTATATAAGTTGTAATCAGTAAAAGCGAGCGACACCATAAAAAGCAGCGGCAACACGACAATAAAAACAAGCATCACAAGCCCTGGTGTGACGAAAATATACGGGAATCCTTTATCCCAAGCGTTTTTGCAAGATTCGATCAGCGACGGAAACGGTTCTCCACGTTGAAGGCGAAGCGCATCTTTCCGTGCGTCCATAATATTAAAATAGTAAAGAGCGGCCGCAAATGCGATGATAATGACAGAAACTAGACCTTGAATTAACAAGAAAATCGAATGGTCGACTTTCGGAATTTCCCCTAATGTAATGAGTCCCCATAATCCAATGTTTAAAAAGTTATAAAACGTCATCAAAAAAGCTGCTTCAATGATAATAAATAAAATCCCTTTGACATAGCGCCGATTGTATAATTGCCCTAAGCCAGCAAAAAGGACCGATAACACAACGGCAACAACCGGATTATGCCGCACCCTTTTTTCAGGCATGTTGTATCCCCCCCTATACGTGATAAGAATGGTGGATAGAGAGCTCTATCCACCAAATTATTACGTCATTTCCCACCGCTTGCTGCGATTTTATCTTGAATCGTTTTTACTGCTTCCGTTAATACTGCTTTTGGATCATCACCTTTTGCGATGAATTGTAACGCATTGCCCATTGGATCCCATACTTGAGACATTTGTGGAACGTTCGGCATTGGTTCACCGTACTGGATTTGTTCCGCAAAGCCAGAGATTAATGGATCATTTGTAATTTTTTCATTTGTCAATGCTTTTTCGTTTGCCGGCATTTCTCCAGCTACTTCATAATAATGGAGCGAGTTTTCTTCGTTTGTAATAAATTTCATAAAATCAGTTGCCCATTCTTTATTTTTGGAATAAGCGGATAACATCCATGATTTTACACCAACAAATGATTTTGGATGTTCACCATTTTCCAAGACAGGTAGTGGTGCTGTTGCTAATTTATCTCCTAACGCATCGCGATATGTGGCAATATTCCAAGGACCAGTAATTACCGCTGCTACATTTCCTTTCGTAAATAATCCGTTCATGACATCGCCAGTAATTTCTTTTGGGATATAACCGTTTTCAAACCAAGATTGTACAAGTTGAGCCCCTTTTACTGCACCATCATTCGCCAAACCGACATCATTTGTATCATATTTTCCATCTTCGTTATGAAACACGTATCCACCGTAACCAGCAAAGAACGGATAAATGAAATAGAAGTTTGTTGCTTCCATTAAAAAGCCGTATTTATCTTGGGAAGCGTTCGTTTTTTCTTTCGCAATGTTCATAAGCTCATCCATCGTTTTTGGAGCTTGTGGAACTAAATCTTTATTATAGAAAAGTCCATACGTTTCAACGACCAATGGCGCGCCATAAATGTCGCCATCGTACGTCACAGCATCAATGGCTGTTTTACTATATTCTCCTTTGGCATCACCAAGATCAACAGGATCTGCCAATCCTTGAAGAACAATGTCACCGATGCGGTCATGCGGTTGATAAAACACGTCAGGACCTTTTCCAGCTGGACCGTCTAATGCTAATTTTTTTGCTTGGTCTAACATGCTAACAGCGACCATTTCAATTTTAATGCCTGTTTTTTCTGTATACTTTTTAAAAATGTCGCTTAACGCTTGCTTTTGCTTTTCCTCATCGTTCACCCAAACAACTAATTTTTCCGGTTTTTTGACATTTTCTGTTGCCGTGCCGCTGTTCTTTTCTTTTACTTGCTCGGCATCGCGCTTCGGTCCGCAAGCAGCTAACACACCAATAACAAGCATCATCACCATAAACACTGAAAAAAACTTCTTCATCATATCCCCCTCCTAATGTATAAACTAGCTCTCTGCACAATCGCTCATATAGGAAATCGTTTGCACAAATCTATAAAAAAAGAATCTTTATTTATCTATGAAAGCGATTGCACTTTTATTTTCATTATAGCTCCTATTTTTGATTTTACAAGTATTTTTTCCATAAAAGTTTGACTTTTTTCTTAACTTATCCTACTCTTTAAATAAGTATGCCGCTTCATGCAAACGATTGCGTTTATGTAAAGGAGTGAAGCAATGAAATGTTAAAGGAAGCGATCTACCACCGTCCGAAAGATAACTTTGCTTATGCGTATGATGAAAAAACCCTACATATTCGATTACGTACGAAAAAAAATGATGTGGAAAGCGTTCAGCTTATTTACGGTGATCCTTATGAATGGGCAGACGGACGATGGCAAATGAACCACTCTCCCATGAAAAAAAGCGGGTCTGACGAACTGTTTGATTATTGGTTTATCTCCATCGTTCCACCTCATCGCCGCCTTCGTTACGGATTTGAACTAACGGCAGGAGACGAACGAATCATTTACACAGAAAAAGGATTTTATCGTGAAGCACCTGATGATGATACTGCCTATTATTTTTGTTTTCCGTTTTTAAATAAAATCGACGTATTTCAAGCACCGGAATGGGTGAAAGACACGGTTTGGTATCAAATCTTTCCGGAACGGTTTGCCAATGGCAATGAATCCTTAAATCCAGAAGGAACTTTGCCATGGGGAAGCGAAGATCCAACGCCAATCAGCTTTTTTGGCGGCGATTTTGAAGGGATCATTCAACATATTGATCATCTCGTTGAACTAGGGATTAATGGAATTTATCTTACCCCGATTTTTAAAGCTCCATCCAACCATAAATATGATACAATTGACTATTTTGAAATCGACCCGCAGTTTGGGGACAAACAAACGTTTAAACGCCTTGTTGATCTTTGTCATGAAAAAGGAATCCGCGTCATGCTGGATGCGGTGTTCAATCACTGCGGTTATTACTTCCCGCCATTTCAAGATGTGCTGAAAAATGGCGAGAACTCTAAATATAAAGATTGGTTCCATATTCGAAAGTTTCCAATTCGAACAAAACCTCGTCCAAACTATGATACATTTGCTTTTACTGAACTGATGCCAAAGCTCAATACCGAAAACCCAGAAGTGAAACAATATTTATTAGATGTAGCAACCTATTGGATTCGCGAGTTTGATATTGACGGCTGGCGTTTAGATGTCGCCAATGAAGTCGATCACCAATTTTGGCGCGAATTCCGTCAAGCAGTGAAAGCGGTTAAACCGGATGTGTATATTCTCGGTGAAATTTGGCACGATTCGATGCCATGGTTGCGCGGTGACCAATTCGATGCAGTGATGAATTACCCATTCACCAATGGAGCGCTCCGCTTTTTTGCGAAGAATGAAGTACGTGCATCGCAGTTCGCTAACATCATCACGAATGTTCTCCATTCATACCCGATTAATGTGAACGAAGTATCCTTTAACTTGCTGGGCAGCCACGATACACCAAGAATGTTAACCGTTTGCGAGGGAAATAAACAAAAAGCGAAACTATTATTTTTGTTCCAGCTTTCATTCACGGGCACTCCGTGCATTTATTACGGAGATGAAATCGGCATGACTGGGGGACAAGATCCCGGTTGTCGAAAATGTATGATTTGGGACGAAAAACAACAAGACCGAAACTTATTTGAACATGTACAAAAACTCATTTTACTTCGGAAAACATATCGATCATTCGGAAGCCACGGTGAGCTAAAATTTATCGAAACAAATGATGACACGAATCATCTCGTTTATACGAAAACGTATGGTGATGAAACTATTTTATTTATCATCAACAACAGCGAGCGCGAAATCAACGTTACATTGCCGTTTTCATTCAAAGGAAAACGGTTGACCAACTTATGGACGAACGAACAATTTGCCGCCGAAGCCGATGAGCTCAACGCCAAACTCCCACCGTACGGCTTTCTTATTTATCGCGTTGAGCAATGGCAATAAAGCGAGGCTCTTATGACCTCGCTTTTCACATCCGATGAACCATACGGCGATACTCGGCCGATGTCACCCCTTCTACCTTTTTAAGCAGTCGGGAAAAATACGCCCCGTCTTCAATTCCTATCCGTTTGGCAATCGCCTCCACCGTTTCCTTTGTTTCGGCCAGCCATTTTTTGCTTTCGATAGACGATAGTGATTCAAATATTGAACGAAACTCATTCCCATCGTCTTTTGCATACAACGCGTAATGTAATCAGGATGGAAACGCAATGATCGTGCTAGCTGTTTCATATCGAGTGGCTTGCGATAATGTTCGTGGATATATTTGATCGCTTCGGCACACACTTTTCCGAAGCAATTGGAATGTGTAATGCCTGTTTTTGCAGCTGCAAGAGAAATTCCGTGAAATATATCTGCTGTTTCAGCGGGCTATCGGGAGCCCCACCTTCATTTACATCTACTAATTGCTGCAATAGTTGTTCGACCCGCTCTCTTTGTCTTACTTTTGCATATTGCGGCAACTAAAGTTAATATTGCGCCGCTTCGACATACGTCGCTTCTCGTTCAACGACATCATATCAATTGAGTTCCGTTTTCTTGACAATCTCATAGCTTCCTTCCACCGTAAAATGCAACCATATAAAATGCATATCTTCTGGGCAGGATTGATGTCCTTAATGTTCACGGTGAGGTGTATTCACCGGCTCCTATTGTAAATGTATGTTCTTCTTCGGTCATGTACAAACGCCTGCGTTTTACATACACCAAATCAAAAACGGAAAATATTCTCTTAAAATACTGTTTTCCCTTGACGAATACCGCTTCTCCCCCCTTAATAAGCGTCGGGAACGGCGGCAAGTAAAACGGAATGTTCTCATATAAAAATTCGTCTTTATGTCAGAAATATACAAATTGAATCGTGTTCCTCCCCTTTTATTATGAAATGAAATCGATCAACTGAATATAGCTTTTAAGTCGGAATGTTTAAAGGGGTTGTCTTGATGAAAAAAGAACGAACACTTTTTTATTCGCGCTGACATGACCACTCTTTATTGAAACGCTACTGGTATATGCTTATAGGCAATGCCGATACGCTCATGTTAAGCTAATATCCCGATGATTCCGTCACCGCCGTGGGTATTGTTTCAACTTTTACAACAAATGAACAATTTATTGAGCTTGACGGAACATTATTGTTGTTAACGGTCATCTTAGAACCGGGACGATCGTTTCATCTCGTCATTATCAGCTCACTCCGAGATGCCAGAGATGTCAAATGCCCTGTTTACTTGGACATTTTGTAGGAGTAACCATTTTTCAAGCTGATCTTGGGCTCGTTGGCGTATGGATTTCCTTTATTGCTGATGAATGGCTGCGCAGGTTGCTCATGTTATGGCGGTGGCGCTCAAAAGTGTGGCAGAAAAAATCATTTGTTCAACAAAGTGTAGAAACTGCCTGATGCTAATAAAAAATGAGAGGCTACACGAATGTAGCCTCTCACTTATTCTTTTATATGAATCCCATAGTTTTTAAACCAAACGTGAACTTGCCCGAGATAAGCTAAAAGCTGCGGCCCCGTCATTAACTGTCCGAACCAAGGTGCTTGGAATGATTTCCCCCCGGTTTCAACCATTTCTTCTAACTTTTGCGCATCAAAAAATTCGTATAACACCGATGTGCGGTCACTCAATATTTCTTTTAACCATTTTTTCACCAGCTCGGTATAAAGAGGGTGATGCGTTTTCGGGTATGGACTTTTTTTACGGTACAACACTTCCTCTGGCAAAATTCCTTCGAGCGCCCGACGCAAAATTCCTTTTTCGCGATTGCCATACATTTTCATCTCCCACGGAATATTCCATACATACTCGACTAAGCGATGATCAGCAAACGGCACGCGCACCTCAAGACTCGCTCCCATGCTCATTCGGTCTTTTCGGTCAAGAAGCGTCGTCATAAACCAAATCATATTGAGATAAAACAGCTCTCGCCGTTTTGCTTCTACGGCACTTTCTCCTTCCAATCTAGGAACTTCGGCAATCGTTTCTTGGAATCGTGTCTGTACATATTCATCTAACAGCAGATTGTTCCGCCAATGCTCTTTCAATAAACCGATACGCGCTTCGGTTGAACGCATCCATGGAAATCCGTCTCGTGCTAAATCATCAGGCCGATGAAACCATGGATACCCTCCAAAAATTTCATCCGCACATTCCCCGGATAAACTGACAACGAAGTCTTTTTTAATTTGCTGACAAAACCAAAGCAGTGAAGAATCAACATCAGCCATTCCCGGAAGATCGCGAACAATTACCGCTTCTGTTAAGTAGTCTGCCAAATCTTGCTGGGTAATGACACATCGATGATGGACTGTGCCAAACGTTTTCGACATTTTTTGAATCCATGGGCCATCTGCGTTCGGTTGAAAATCATTCGCTGTAAAATATTTCTCATTCTCCTCATAATCAATGGAATACGTATGAAGCGGGGCCTTTCCTTCTTTTTCAAACGCTGCTGCGGCGATCGCTGTAATTGCACTTGAATCAACACCACCGGATAAAAACGTGCAAATCGGCACATCAGAAACGAGTTGACGCGTGACAGCGTCGATAAGAAGAAACCGTAATTTTTCAGCCGTTTCTTCCAACGAATCACGGTGAATATCGCTTTCCACATTCCAATAACGCCATATTTTAAGCCGTTCACGCGAGTACGTTAAGGCATGGGCCGGGCGCAATTCGCAAATGCTTGAAAACACCCCGTGTCCGGGAGTGCGTGATGGGCCTAATCCGAAAATTTCTGCTAACCCTTCACGGTCGACTTCTGCCCTTACTTCCGGATGGGCTAAAATCGCTTTAATTTCCGAGCCGAATAGAAAACTTCCACTAACATGACGATAAAATAGCGGCTTTACCCCTAAACGGTCGCGCGCTAAAAACAGCTGCTGACGCCTTTCATCCCAAATCGCAAACGCAAAAATCCCATTTAAGTAGTCGACACATTGCTCCTGCCATTCGATATACGCTGTTAACAACACTTCCGTATCCGAATGACCTTGAAACGTGTATCCTCGTCTCAGCAGCTCTTTGCGAATATCCTCTGTATTATATAACTCTCCGTTATAACAAATCGTGTACGGATATCCGTGTTTCTCTCTTGTCATTGGCTGAACCCCTCCCGCTGGGTCAACAACAACAAGGCGCTTATGCCCGAACGCAACATGTTCACTAAACCAGTGATTCGTATCGTCAGGACCTCGTTTCGCCAATGTTTCAGTCATTTTGTCGATGATATCTTTGTCTATTTGTACATTCCGTCGAAAATCAACCCAACCGGTGATGCCACACATATGAATCAATCCTTTCTTTATTATCAGGGATAAAATTTTATCCCATTGTCCGATGTTATACGTTCGCCTCCGCTTTTCTTTTTGGCATGCTTCCATTTTATGCAGCGGTGATGATTTCGATGAATTGTCCAATGGCAAGAAACGAGAGAATAAATCAGCAACAATTTGGCAAAAAAGAAAACAGAGAAAGGAGGAAATGGATTGAATCTCGAACAGCGACTCACCTATATCAATGAACAAAAACGTTCCTATATACATGGAATGGTGGAACATGTCAATAATGAATGGGTATTTTTTGACGAGGAAGATGAAGAAGCAATACCAATTGAGGAGATGACAGAAGGTGTGATCGAAATTTTCCGCTTTGATCAATGGATTCGTGGACAGTTCCAAGAAAATGGAACCGTATATGTAGGCAGAGACCCCATTCTGCTACAACATGGAGAAATGGTTCGCTTCCGGAAACAGCTTCCTTACGCCTATCAGCAATGGCTTGAGGCACTTTCTGATAAAACATTCTTTCATTTTGTTGAATGGTTGAATGACCTTGACTTTTCTTTATACGATTGTCTTTATTGTTATAACGGACTTTTATTCGAAAAACATACGGGCGTGAATTTTATCATTTATGACAATACGGAAATGATTAGTAACGTTCAGCATTATTATGAGCGCGGCTCTCTATGCAAAGATCGCTTTGAAATGACGTTTCATACCGGAAAACGATTTGTCTGTGCACAAATTGGCTAACAAAGGGTGGAAGGAAAGAGCCCGGTTGCTCTCCTTCTGCCCATTTGATTAATGACTAACAGCAATATATTTAGTGAACTCTTCAGCAGTTACTGGTTGATAAAATACATACCCTTGTGCATAATGGCAACGAAGCGCTTTCAATAATTCAACTTGTTCCTCTGTTTCCACTCCTTCAGCGACAATTTTGATTCCTAATCCATATCCCATTGTGACAATGGCCTTGACAATGGCGATATCAGAAGCGTTTTTATGCAATTGTTCAATAAAAGAACGGTCAATTTTGAGCACATTAATCGGTAAATTCTTTAAATAACTAAACGACGAATACCCTGTTCCAAAATCGTCAATCGAAATACCGACCCCGAGTTGTTGTAGCTCTTTCATCACTTGCGTACTATAGTGAACGTTTCGCAACATGGAACTTTCCGTTAATTCTAAATTCAAATAGTGTGGTTCTAGCCCTGATTGAGATAACGCTCGCTTCACATCGTCAACAAAGTCGGGCTGTTGAAATTGACTAGCGGACACATTCACAGAAATGGTGAGCGGATGCAAACCGAATTGTTGCCATTGTTTCGTCTGCTTGCATGCGGTAACTAACACCCAACGCCCTACTTCATGGATAATTCCTGTTTCTTCGGCAAGAGGAATAAATTCATCTGGTTTTACAAGCCCGAGTTTCGGATGGCGCCAACGAAGAAGTGCTTCATTGCCAATGATGGTTCCCGTTTGGACATCAACAAGCGGCTGATAACATAAGAAAAATTCTCTTTTCTCCAACGCTTTTCGCAAATAGCCTTCAAGCTCTAAGCGATAGAGCGTCTGCTCATTCATTTCTGTGGAATAAAATTCAATCCGGTTTCCGCCTCCTTGTTTTGCACGATTCACAGCGGCATCAGCATTTTTTAATAATGAATGTTTATCGACACCATTAGTAGGATACAGACTAATGCCGATGCTTGCTGTGATAAACAATTCTTTGTTTTCATATACAATTGGCTTGGCAATGGCTTGCAAAATTCTCCGTGCTGTTTCCACCACTTTCTCCGGTTCGGCTTGTTTGGTGAGCAACATGCTGAACTTATCGCCGTGAAACCTTCCTAAATAAGCACCTGTCGGCAAGACAGTTTGGATTCGCTGCGCTAGCTGTTTTAAAATTTCATCTCCCGCATAATGTCCGATGCTGTCATTAATCATTTTAAATCGGTCCATATCAATAAACAGGACAGCAATCGGTTGTTTCTTCCGCTTTGCCCGCTCGATGTGCTCATCGATGAATTCCATAAACTTAACGCGGTTCGGCAAATTCGTATCTATGTCATAGTAAGCTAAATATGCGATTTTTTCTTCAGCCCTTTTTTGTTCGGTAATATCCCGGCCAATGCTGTAAACACCGATTTTTTCGCCGTTCACAATAATCGGGACATTTTTAATTTGAAACAATAACGTTTCTCCTGATTTCGTAGGAATCTCTAAATTATAGTATTGTACTTTGCCGCGAAGCGCTCGATAAAAGTGCATGCTCACGCGACGGACATCTTTAGGGTGAATATACTTTAACAAATTTGTATATAAAATCTCATCTTTTGTATAGCCGAGAATGGTTTCAAACGCTGGATTCACGCTTGTAAAATTCCCATGTAAGTCTGTCGAATACACAATATCTGTATTATGTTCAAAAAGTGATTGATAGCGTTGTTTTGCCATTTCGACACTCAAGTGAAGACGTTCGACATCACGAGATGAAGAATCCATTAAATCCGCTAATGTGATGAGACCTTGAAATACAGTTGGAATATGAAAATGAATTGGAACGATGGGGTTCTTCTCCGTTCGTTTTCCTTCAGATAACGTAAATAAGGCAAAAGCGGTCGAACTCGTATTGGCTCGTCCATATTTCACAGCGATCTCTTGAAATGGAAACAAAGTGAAAGTAGGGGCTATTTGTTCCATTGCTTGAACGGCTTGTTTCATTAGCGGCGATAAATACCCTTCTGCAACCGTACCGCTATATAAAAAAATGGATTCTGTTGGCTGCTTGGAGATCTTTCGTAAATCATGCGTTATTCTTTCTAACACTTCTTTTATATGAACATAGCTAAACTGGATATGTTCTCCCCCATGAAGATGACGATTCACTTGAATTGACCCATCTTCATACACATTGATGACTTGTAAACATTCTTTATAGCCATGGCGCTTTATAATAAATGGAAATTCCATAGCGGAATGAGGTATCCTCTCCATAAATTCTTTTCCCAAATATCGTTCAAGCACTGTGAGCGCTCTTTTTCCATTCAATTCGTATAGCCGGTCACCATTGCACTTCGTTACTGAAAACGAAATCCCAACTTCTTTCCAAGGAAAAGAGCTATATGTATGGACACGCAAATAAGAGCTATTGAAACCGACCGCGATGACTCCACGTGTAACAATACCTTGTTCGGAAAATAACGTTTCTCCTTCGTGTATCCCCCCACCAATTATTACCGTTTTTTCACTAACGGATTGTACCCCGCTCATCACGCTAGGAAGATCGTGCAAATGCTGGGCAAAAAGAAGAAGAAGTTTCGTTTCTTCCGTCACAAGCGTTTCAGCAATGTATTTTCCAAGCTCATACCCATTATCAAATTCCTCTTCATTTAATACTAGAGATTGGCATGTTGTTCTTTCAAAAACAGTAAACGAAATCATCCACTCTCTATGCGAATCCGCCCGTTCGTCCGTTGCCAGTCCGATTATCGTTGCTTGTGGCAGCTTTTTGTGAAGCTGCTGGAGCACGTCATGTATATAAAATGGAGGTGCCATGCTGATTGACAGTTGGACAAAAATATGGTCGTATTGTGAAAGATAGTGATGCTCTATAAAATGGGTAAGTTCGTGTGCATCATTGCATACAAGACGATATGCCTTCATTAGTTTCACCACGCTCTACAAAACCTTTTAAAAATTAAGAAATATCCTACTATTAACATATCATACTTTTTCCCGCTAAGAAAAGTAGGAAAATCATAGAAAAAGTGGCAATCCCATAGTAATAATAGGACTGCCACTTCTATTAAAACAAATGAAACCCTAAAGGGAGCTTTAACCCTAAGTAAAGAACTAGAATAAATGCAATGACAAGCTGAATCCAAGCAGGCTGTGTACGTGTTCCTTTTCGCGTACGAACCACGACCATCTCCATCGCTCCGATGACCCACAAGCCAACAAGTACTTTTACGATATACAATGGCGGAATTGACGCAAGCATATATAGTAAAATTGCGCCCGTGATAATGATTAGAACATAAAACAGACGTAACACCATATGCATCATTTTGGCCTTTGGGGAATTTGTCTTTTGTAACGAAAGAGTGACAAAAAACAAAATGAGCGCGATTACCCACGTAGTAATATGTGCATGTGTCATGATATTTCCTGATTACGCCAACCTGCCTTTGAAAACGTTATTCTCTTATATGACGTTTGGGCGAATCTTTCTCGTAACCAGGAATTGCACCTCCTCTCAACTACACTTCATTCCCATCATAGCATGTTCGTTTACAAAAAGACAAACATTCTAACAAGCCCATTCTCTTTTTGTTATAATGTAAATTAGGGCGAGAATACAAATATTAGGAGGAACTGGCATGAACAAAACAACGGAAATTATCGATTTAACCGAACAATACGGGGCAAATAACTATCACCCGCTTCCAGTTGTTCTTTCTAAAGGGGAAGGAGTATGGGTAGAAGATCCGGAAGGTAATCGTTACATGGACATGTTAAGCGCTTACTCCGCCGTTAACCAAGGTCACCGCCATCCAAAAATTATTCAGGCACTGAAAGAACAAGCCGACCGGATTACGTTAACATCAAGAGCATTCCACAATGATCAATTAGGTACGTGGTATGAAAAAGTAGCGAAATTAACTGGAAAAGACATGATTTTACCGATGAATACAGGAGCTGAGGCGGTAGAAACAGCCGTCAAAGCTGCTCGACGCTGGGCATATGACGTCAAAGGGGTCGAAAAAGACAAAGCAGAAATCATTGTTTGCGAAGATAACTTCCACGGTCGAACAATGACAGCAGTATCGATGTCCTCTAACGATGAATATAAACGCGGTTTTGGTCCGATGCTTCCAGGGATTAAAGTCATTCCATTTGGTGATGTCGAAGCATTAAAGAAAGCGATTACAAAAAATACAGCGGCGTTTATTTTTGAACCGATTCAAGGCGAAGCAGGTATCAACATTCCTCCTGAAGGCTTCTTAAAAGAAGCGTACGACGTATGTAAAGAAAACAACGTTCTATACATTGCTGATGAAATTCAAGCTGGCTTAGGTCGTTCCGGTAAAATGTTTGCTTGTGATTGGGAAGACGTTGTTCCGGATATGTACATTCTTGGTAAAGCATTAGGCGGCGGAGTATTTCCTATTTCTTGTGTGGCAGCCAATCGCGACATTCTTGGCGTATTTAATCCGGGTTCACACGGCTCCACATTTGGTGGAAATCCGCTTGCTTGCGCCGTTTCCATCGCTGCAATTGACGTGCTTGTGGAAGAAAAACTAGCAGAACGTTCCTTAGAACTAGGTAACTACTTCCAAGAAAAATTGCGTGAAATTCAACATCCTGATATTAAAGAAGTGCGCGGAAGAGGACTGTTCATCGGTGTTGAATTACACGGTCCAGCCCGTCCATATTGTGAAAAACTACAACAAGAAGGGCTGTTATGTAAAGAGACACACGATACAGTCATTCGTTTTGCGCCGCCGCTCATCATTACGAAAGAACAGCTTGACTGGGCGATTGAAAAAGTGAAAAAAGTGTTTAACGAACAATGAGAAAAGCACAAGCGGCTCAATTTCTCTATTCCGGATCCCGTGATGGGCGAATGTTCTTCGCTCACTAGACGGCTTGTCCCCCTTCCCGGAAAAAAAGATTATTTGACTCCGGAGCTGCTTAAAATATCCTTTTTCAAGTCATGTTTTAAGCAGGTTTTGCATAGATGCCCATTCAGGACTGGTCGCCGAGCTAGACAAAAAGAAAAAACGGAGGCGGCTCGATCAGATCTCAAATCCAATCGTTCTTCGCCCACAAAAATGCTTGCACTTCGAGGGAAAAGATTATTTGGCACAAGAGAGCTAACCGCTGAGCTAGACAGAGATTCAGATTTTATACTTTCTTATCCAATAAAAGGGATGGGGCTGTCTCCATAAAAAGACAGCCCTCCTTTTTATTCTCCAATATAGTTCCGCAGCGTTCCGATCCTTTCAATTGTCACTTCAACAACATCGCCCGCTTGCAAAAAGCGAGGTGGTTTCATGCCTTTTCCAACTCCTGCTGGCGTTCCAGTTGCAATGATATCGCCCGGCTCTAATGTCATTCCTTGAGAAATCGTTTCAATGATGGTTTCAACATTAAAAATAAATTGCTCTGTGCTCGCTTTTTGACGCGTTTCTCCATTTACTTTTGTCTCAATTTGTAAGCGGTTTGGATTTGGAATGAACGAGCGATGAACAATCCACGGTCCCATCGGACAGAACGTATCTAGACTTTTTCCAAGTAAATATTGCTGATGGCGCTCCTGTAAATCGCGCGCTGTCACATCGTTAATAATCGTATATCCGAACACATAATCAAGCGCTTCATCCTTTTTAATTGCTTTTCCCCTTTTACCGATAACAACCGCTAATTCTCCTTCATAATCGAGTTCGTTCGTCACTTGCTCATGACGCAAAATTGTCGCTTCATGTCCAATCACAGTCGTCGGTACTTTTGAAAATAGGATAAGATGCTTAGGAATATCATCGGCACTTCCTAGTTCAATCGCATGATCGACATAGTTTTTCCCGACACAAAAAATATTTTTCACCGGACGCGGAATCGGTGCTAACAGGCGCACATCCTGAAGCGGATACACGTATGGTTCAGATGGATTTTGTTCAATCCACTTCACGATATCCCTCACTTTGTCTGTGAATGCTTCTCCTAATGCAATACACTCTAATAAAGAGGAAGGAAGCGTGATATCACCATACATCACTTGTTCGGCTAACCGTACATCTATGACTTCCCTCTCTTGATGAATAACGCCAACGAATATTTCGCCGTTTCGCTCCGCTGTGACAAACTTCATCTGATTTTCCCTTCCTTTCTTATCTCGTCTCAAGGTTGTATATTCTTTCTTTTTTTCAAAAACCCTACTCATTGTAGAATTTTGTTTAAATATGTAGAGTTATAACTTATTTTAGCGAACACCTTTCTTTTTTCGTCGTTCCATGTATAATAGTTTTTAGCTTGTCCTCGTTTTTAAACGACAAAGTATTGTTAATAAAAAAATGTTGGTGAACGCTATGATGATTTTAATTGAAGAAAAACGACAACAGATGATTGAGTTAGCGTTAACATATGGATTTACCGCCAAAGAAACGATCCAATGTAGCCAGGAGTTAGATGAACTCATCAACCTCTATTTTCAAGAAACTCTTCCCATGTCTAAAAATCACGAGCGAACTCCGTCGCTTGTCCCTTGATATGGCGTTAAGAGTGGCTTTTTTGTTTTGAAACCCGACTCTTTAGCGGCTGCTTCTTTCCGTACGTTATCGTTCTCCACACCCATTCAAACGGCCCCATTCGGAACGACTGTAACCATCGTTGGCTTGCGATCACTTGAACAACATAGATAACGATCGCTATTAGTTCTCCGTAAAACGGGCGAACACTTCCATATAGTGCGAACCCATAGTGATAAAACAACATTGTACAAACTACGGACTGAAACAAATAGTTGGTTAAGGACATGCGGCCGACTGCAGCAAATGGCAATAACACCTTACGCCATCGTTCACGTTGAAAAAGAAGAACAATTGCTGCAGCATAAAATAAAGCAAGGGCTGTCCCGCCAAATATATCTTGTACATACTCAGTCAATAGATTTTTTTCTGTGAAATACGGCAACAGTTTCAGTAATATTCCCGTAATAAAAGCTATTAAACAGAGCCGCCGAATCGTGCCAACATGCTGTTCGATGCAAGTAAACCATTGCTTTTGCGCAACGTATCCTCCAAATAAACCAATTCCTAAAAGAGTAAGAATTGTAAACAATAATCCCCCTGCTCCGTTAATGTACATCCAATCGTGCCAACGCTGCCAAAAAATCTCCACGACGGTTCCGTCGCGATAGTGTTGGATCGCTTCATCGGCTAATCTTGCATGATTGCTAGAGAGCCCCCCATTTTCTCCTGAAAGTAGAGCAAGCCCTAAAAAGAGGCTAACAATAAGATGGGGAACAAAGAAACAAAGAATAGCCCCGATAAACCATACACGTGTGTGCACCCGGTAAAAAAGGAGCAACAAACATCCTGTCAACGCATACGCTATTAAAATATCACCATACCAAATGAAAAAAGCGTGAAAGGCGCCAATCATGAATAAAGCAAGCAAACGGCGGGAAAAAATGCGTGGAAATGAGACCCCTTTTTCACTCATTCGCTCGCGAAATAGAATCATGCTGAAACCAAATAGAAAAGCAAATAGTGGATAAAAACTTGCTTGGGCGATGAGGTCAACAACAGTTTCTGTCCAACGGTCTATCGCATGGGGCCACCACTGTTCCGTCTCTATGTACATCGCCGGCGAATGAAAATTGGGCATATTCACCACCAAAATCCCAAATATCGCAAAACCTCGCATCACATCGATCACGGTCAAGCGGCTATTCGATGTTGTTCGTTCATTCATCTGTTTCCCTCCATTCATATTGTGCATCCTCCTATTAAGGAAAAAGGCTCCGCTTGCTTGCGGAGACCTATGCTTATATCGAAATTGTCTGTGCTCTTTGCCTTAGTTCACATAGCGTCCGGTTTTTCCGAGAGTATTCCAATATTCTTTGCGCAAATGAACTTTTTGAATTTTACCTGAAGCAGTTTTTGGCAATTCATCAACAAACGTTACCCCGGTAATCGCTTTAAAATGCGCTAATTTCTCCCTAGAAAACGCAATTAGCTCTTGCTCGGTGACATGGTGTCCCGGTCGTGTCACGACAAAGGCATGAGGCGTTTCTCCCCACTTCTTGTGCGGCACAGCAATCACAGCGGCTTCTAATACCGCTGGATGATCGTAAAGAACTCCTTCCACTTCAATCGAAGAAATGTTTTCTCCGCCGCTAATAATAATATCTTTTTTCCGATCAACGATGTCAATGTTTCCATACTGATCGACCGTTGCCATGTCCCCTGTATACAACCAACCGTTCCGAATCGTTTCCATTGTTGCCTCTGGATTTTTCCAATATCCTTTCATGACGCCGTTGCTTCTAACAATGAGTTCGCCAATCGTTTTTCCGTCATGCGGCACTTCCTCTCCCTGTTCATTGACAACTTTTACTTCACAGCCGATCATCGCATGTCCTGCTTTGGCTTTCATGCGGTATTGTTCATGTAACGGCAAATCACCTAAATGAGAGCGAATCGTGGAAACAGTGCTAAGCGGAGAAGATTCTGTCATTCCATACACTTGAATGAACTCCCACCCAAGCTCTTTTTCTACGCGCGTCACAAATGCCGGCGGCGGTGCAGATCCAGCAATGACCACACGAACTGGATGACTAATCGACGGTTTATATTGCTCATAATACTGCAAAAGCAAGTTAAGCACGGTCGGAGCCATATGCATGACACTTACTTTATACTTTTCAATACAGTTAAAAATCCATTCAGGAACCGCCTTTCGCAAACAAATTTGTGTGGCACCATTGGCGGTGTAATAAAACGGCGCCCCCCATCCATTGACGTGGAACATTGGCAACACGTGCAAATAGTTATCGCGGTCCGAAACGCGAAGATGGTGCATCGTCACTAACGCATGCAAGTAGTTATTTCGATGTGTTAACATCACTCCTTTTGGTTTTCCCGTTGTTCCGCTTGTATAAAGAAGGCTGCATATATCGTTTTCGTCAATGTCCAGCCGTTCAAATGCTGTCGTCGGATACTGAGCCAACCACTCATCATAAGCGATTTCATTTGTATCTTCATCTTTATAATGAACGATAATGGTTTCCACCGTTTGCAGCTGATTTTTAATAGGGACAATGAGATGATACAATTCCTGATCGACAAACAGCACTTTACTTTCACTATGATTTAAAATAAACAAGTAATCATCCGGTTTTAGGCGAATATTGAGCGGTACCATGACAGCTCCAAGTTGAAATATACCGTAAAATCCCTCTAACATTTCGAGCGTATTCGGCGCTAAATAAGCGACGCGATCTCCTTTTGTTACCCCCAAGTCTTTCAAACCGTGCGAAAGTTGATTGACTCGTTCATAGAGCTGCTTATATGTAATTTCCTTGCCGTCACAAATGACACCCGTCTTGTCTCCGTATAATGACACCGCTCGATCTAAAAAATGTGTCAACACTAATGGTACATTCATGCCTCCATCCCCTTTGTTTATAATTCAGAAAATTCTTTCATTAATAAAATTATATCATATTATTCATGAAAAAAGCGCTACAAAACTGTAACGCTTACCTATTAGCGACATTGCTAGAATCTTTCAAATCAGAGTCAAGGGTATTTGTTACACTGCAGAATGTGTTCGTTAGCAAGAAATCTCCCGTGTTTCCGCCGCCTGCCCCAGAATATGCTTTAGTTGTACTTTTAGGAGCAATTTGTAAAACATCCCCCATATTGACCGTACCATTTCCCGCTACGCTTGTCACTTTTACTCCTCCAACAATCACTGCCGGCATGCGCATCATCCTTTTAACCTTTTATTAACTTATTGTATGAAATGAAAAAAGAACAGTATAGACGCACACCCCCGTTCAACACTTTCTTTACCCTTACATACACTAAATTAAACATTCCCTCATCACTTAACCTATTCAGAAAGGATGTGGAGCATATGCCATCATTTATTGGCGGCCCAGTAAAAATTACACACGTCAGCGGCGATGGAACGGTGAACTTTGGAGACGTGCTGCAAATTGCGCCAAAAAGTACAACGAAATCACACTCAGGATCAGGCGGAACAAATAATGGCGACTTTATGCAAACGAATACATTTGTTAGTTTCACGAATACGTCCGATCCGGATGCAGTGGATTCAAACACTGCAGCGAACAACTAAAACAATCACACTTTCCTGCATATGCCCATAAGATAAAAAGTAAGAATGAAGGAAAGGTGTATGAACATGCCAGCATTCGTTGGAGTAGTAAAGCTTAACAGCATCTCAAGCAGTGGAGTGTTTCATATCGGGGATGTTTTCGCGATCTCGCCATACAGTGTCGCAAAAACGTTTGCCGGTGCTGGCTCTTTTAATACAGGTGACGGTTTACACATTTATAACTATTACAGCAACACAAATACAAATGACGCAGACGTAGTGGATGAAAATATCGCGGGCAATGCATAAAGGAGTGAAAAAATGAATTTTTATATTAACCAAAGCATTTGGATTTATCAATTCAAAATTGGCTCTGTCACGAATTCATCTGTTTTACAAATCGGTAGCGCTGGTAGTATTCAAGCCCTTTCAACTTTAAGTAATACGGGGGGCTTTGCCCAACCTGCCCCTGAAGCAAAAGTCACTGCACCTCCCATCACTCCATTGGTGCCCCTTCACGGTTCGACTCGCTAAAAAATCCTCAAAAAAAGTGATGACAACTATTCGCAGCCAATATATTTGAAAGAGAAGGGACCTTTGAGAGGATGATCGATCATATGAGCACTTCGTTTCCACACGACTATTTCATCAAGTTACAGCAGTATTTATTATGGCAAACAAACAAAATCAAAAAGCTTGAGCAACAACTGACGCTTCTTGAAAAGGAGCTAAAAGAAATAAAACAACGTCCACAAACGACGATTGAAAGAATTGAATATAAATTTGACCAATTAAAAGTCGAAACGCTTGAAGGAACATTAAATATCGGGCTGACTCCAAACGGCACAGGCGCGATCGAAGACTTTGCCGTCAGTCCAGAAAAAATGATTGTTCCCCAGCCGGAACCTATCTTATTCCGCAACATTCAAACAAAAGTGAACAACTATTTAACGAATGAATGTCAAAAAACACTAAAGCAATTGGAAGAAAAGTATGCATATCAGCTCGATGAAACATATCGCCAGTTTATTCTTCAAGACATTAGCCGCCAAGTCGATGAACGAATTCGCTTTTACTTACAGCAAAAGATGAATAATGGGTATATCCCAGAAGCGAACTCTTCAGAAGCGGTCGAAAAAGAAATTTTTGAAAAAGTAAGAGAAGACATTGAGCAATCCCTTGAAAGCTTTATCAAACATTTACCGAAACAAGGAGGAGAAAAATGAATTATACCGTCATTAATCGCGATGTTCAAGTCGGAGACATTTACCTCACCGCTGTAACGAGTTCTTCCATTTTTTTAATTGGTGATGCTGACATTATTAATCTCGCCTCAGCCTTCGATACTCCGCCTGAATCATTATTCGTTGGCCCATTTGTTCCACTCACTCCAAAATGACCATAGCATGAATAATCATCATAAACGTATGAAAGGTTGTTCTTATTTATGAAACGATTATCTATTGTGCAACAATTGAATAGCAAAACGGTGATTATCAGTTCTGTTCTTCAAATCGGTGACTCTCGCGAAATCATTTCCCGCTCTAAGGTTTTAGCTGTACAACGACAATATGAACTTTTTTTAGGAAGCGAAGGAGAAGGGACATTCCCCATATTCACTAAACCTATTCAAAAGTTAGATATCAATGCAGAAGCTATACGAATTAATAGACTTAATGAATCACCAATTATTTCCGTTCGATCCATTTATGTGATAGCTGCCTCTACTTCAGCTGTTATTCATATTGGCTCGACATCAACCATTAACGGCGAAACGAGAATTAAGCATATTCGCCAATTAGCGGAAAACTATTCGCCCCCTTCTCCAGCACTTTCCGCTCCACAACCCACTATTCGTATCACAAAGGATGAGTAAGTATGCCTGCCGTTGTAGGTCCGATTAAAATTACTAATGTTAGTAGTGGTGCAGTGGTTCAAGTGGGCGATTCCCTATACATCTCTCCTAAAGTAGCGACAAAAACACAGATGGGTTCAGGTGGTTTTAATACGGGAGATTTTATTATGACGAATAACGGGATCAGCTTTACAAACACTTTTGATCCGGATGTGTTTGACAGTAACGTGGCGGCCAATAACTAACGGCTAATGAAAAAGGTTGAGAGAAATCACTATCTCTCAACCTTTTGCTGTTACATGATTTCTAATTTCACGCGAGTGCCTCGCCCAGAAGGTTCAGCCGGTTCCACAATAAGACGCTTCGGTAAGCGTTCACGAATTTCTTGAACATGACTAATGACACCGATGGAGAGACGTTTTGAATGAAGCTTTTCCAAGGCAGAAATGACCGTATCCAACAATTCGGAATCAAGCGTTCCGAATCCTTCATCGAGGAAGAAAAACTGCAATGGATATTCGCCGCGCAGTTGAATTTGTGCAGATAGTGCCAAGGCAAGCGACAATGATGTTAAAAAGGTCTCTCCTCCTGATAACGTTGTGACAGGCCTTCTGATACCTCCATTGGCATCATCACGAATGACAAATCCTCCTTGTGAATCCACTTCGATGGCATAACGCTGGCGGGTCAAGGATCCAAGCCGCTCGGAAGCCATGCGCGTCACTTGGATGAGCTGCTCCTCTGCCATAAATTCAACGAAACTATTTCCTTTTAAAATAGATTGTAAATGCTTATAACGTTCAACAAGAAGCGCTAATGTTTTTCGCTTTTCTTCTAATTCGACAAAACGTTTATGCTTTTTCATGAGCTCTTCTAGTTTGCTTTGGGCAGCTCCAAGCTGTTGAATCATCTCATCTACCCCTTGTTTCATTTCACGATAAAGGGATTGCGCTTCTTCCCATTTGTGTTTCTCAATCGTTTGTCCGTTCATAGCCTCTGTTACTTTTTTCAGCTGGGCTTGCACGTGTTGCACTTGTTGCCAGTAACCGGAAAGGTGCTCCTCCCACGATGCACGTACTTCTTGTGCGGTAAATGCTGCTTTGACTTCTTGCTCATGCTGAAACGGTGTTTTCCTCAGCTCTCTAAACCATTGTTCCTTTGCTGCCTCATATCGTTTTTTTCCGTCTTCTGCTGATTGCCGTGCTGCTTTCGCTTCACTGTCTAGCATCTGATAGTGTTTTTGCGCTTGTTGCCATTGTTCATAGGCGGATTCTTCCTGTTTTTTTAAGCGGACAAGTTGTTGTTCGGTATAGACAAGCTGCTGTTCAATATGTTCAATGCCGACTTGTTCCGATAATTTTGCTTTATATTCATTGATTAGCTCTTGTTTGGCTTGCTGTAAAGAAATGAGACGAATTTTTTCTTTTTCTAATTCCCGCTGTTGCTGCTGCAACTGTTCTTTTTCTTGTAATTTATTTTCTAAAAACGGAATGCTGTCATCGATTCGTTTTTGCAGTTGTTGAACAATTTTTTCTCGCTGCCGAATTTGTTCACGAAGTTGATCTACCTTCATAAAATCAAGGTCGTTGTACGTTTTACGCCATTTATTTTTAGCCTCGACATATTCCGCAGTTCTCTCTTTTTCCTGTTGCTGCAATTCTTTGACATCAGCTTCTAGCAATCTCATTTCATGTTCTAATTGTTGCTTTGCTTTTTCAACAAGGCGAAACTGTTGGATCGTGTTTTGTATCGCCTCTTTGAGCGCTAAATAGTCCTGTTGGAGCGCTTTCGTTTCCACAATGATATTTGTTTCTTCTACGACAAGCTGACTTACATCCAATGGTTGGAACACCCACTCATTTCCTGTCTCATCAATGATAGAATGGGCGAGGTGCTCCAATTGGGCTTTTAATGTATGTATTAATGGCATTTGTGATTGTTCTTGTTTTAAGCGCTGTTCTATGACGCGAACCGCTTCATGGTCATCTTGGCCACCTTCGACATGCTGGCGTGGATTTGGATGCTCTAACGACCCGCAAACCGGGCATGGCTCTCCTTGACGTAATTGTTCAGCGAGCAACGCGGCAAGTCTCTCGGTCTTTGCTTTTTCCAGCTTCTCTTGCACCGCTTGTAGCTGCCGTTCGTGCTTTTCCATGTTTTTGATCAGCTGCCACTCTCGCTCACATACGTAATGATATGTTTTTTCGATTTGTGCAAAAAGACGATGGAGTTTTTCTTGAATGATCTCGGCTTGTTGTTGTTTCTTTTCCTTTTCTGTCTGTTTTGTTCCCCATGCTTGCTCTTTTTTCACAAGCCGTTCCTTTATTTCTCGAATGGATTCCTCGATTCTTTTTATCTGTTGTGCTTCTTCATAGGCTCGGTCTAGCCGTTCTCTTTCTTCCATCGGAATGATCTGTTTTTGCAGCTCATGTTTGAGCATTTGTTGCTTTTCAAGTCCGCGGGCGTACAGTTGCTCAACGGCATGCAACTGTTTGTCATTGTTTTGTTCCTCTTCTTCGATCATTTTCAGCTGTTGAATAATGCGGTGCAGTTCCGCTTCAAATCCTTTCATTTCCACAATAAGGCGCTTTGCTTGCCCAAGCTGTTCCTTTTTTGACAACAATTGAGGTTCATTCGTCGCTTTTTCTTGACGTGCTCGCTCGTAATGGTTCAGCGCCTCTTTATACCGTTTTTCCGCTTCCATTCGTTTTTGTTCTAGCTCAGTTAGTTTTTCTTGTGCAGCAGTCAACAAATGAATGGAAGTTTCATACTGTTCAAGATACGGACGAAGTCGTTCGGCTTGTTCTGCTTTTTCTTTTTTCCTTTCTAGAGCGCGAATTTGTTCTTCTTCATCGGCAAGTTTAGCCAGTTCAGCCTCTAATGCTTCCTTTTCATTTTGCCAAGCCCATAACTGTTTTTGCTTTTCTAGTTCCGCTTCCATTTCCTGCAGCTCAGTCTTTCGTTTTTCCAGTAGCTGCCGGCATGCATGGAAGTCTTGCTCCGCCTGTTCAAGCGCCTCTTTTGAAGCATCTCCTAGCCCTGTTTGTTCTGCTATCACTTCGTTTAATTCATTGGAAACGAGAGCGAGTTTTTCTTTTAATTTTTTATTAAGGCGATCACCATACGGCTCGAGATGAAACAGTCGCTGTAGCATTTGACGACGCTCGGCCCCTTTTAACGATAAAAATTCAGCAAACTTTCCTTGCGGTAAAACGACGGCGCGCGTAAAATCTTTCATCTCAAGCCCGAGCAGCTGCTCAATTTTTTTATTGACATCCGTCAATTTATCGGCTAGAACAATTTTTTCTTCTCCGATCTCCATCAAACGGCTTGTTCCGCTTTTCAGCCGCCACTCATCTCCGCGCTTAAAACTTCGTTCAACGGTATAACGCTTCGTACCAGCAGCGTTTTCCAATTCAAAAGTAAACGAAACAAACAATTCGTTCTCAGCATGGTTCATAATGCCGTGTGTATGGTTCGTCGCTCGTTCAACACTGCCAAACAGCGCCAGCGTCATCGCGTCTAAAATCGTCGACTTCCCGCTTCCCGTCGGACCGAAAATCCCAAACACCCCACCTTCGCATAGCGCTTGAAAATCAATGATTTGTTTTTCACGAAAGCTATGTAATCCAGCAATGGCTAAAGAAATTGGTTTCATCACTCCATCTCCCCATCATCGTCTTCAGCAACTAATTCCAAAAATAGCTTGACCAGCTCGTCGTCCGCTTTTGCTCCACCTGTTTGCCGCTCGTAAAAGCGACGAAACATATCTTCAAGCGACACATGTTCTTGTGTTGCTTGTTCTATATCATTCTCTTGTTGCAGAAACACCGGACGAATATGGATAAGGCCGGAATGAAGTTTACGCAAATGATGAATCTCTTCCATCGATAACGATTGCTGAAGATGAATTTCAAGGTCAATCCAAGCTGTTTTGTCCCTTCCTTCCTCAATCCATTGATACACTTGGGCAAGTCCCTCTGTCGCTTTCCATCTCACCAGCGGTCTCCCGCTTGATAGCGGAATTTCTGAGACGAACGCTGGCTCGTTCGGTTTCACATCAATAATGGTTACCGATTTGGCATACCCCGCTTCGGAAAAACTATAGGCAAGCGGCGAACCGGAATAGCGCGCCACCGTTTCAGCCCGCTTGACGTATTGCGGGCGATGTAAATGCCCAAGCGCCACATACTGCGCCGCTTTTGGCAAGCTCTCGGCCGCTACCGTATAAGCACCACCAACTTCGATCGGCCGTTCTGAATCAGACGTGCTCCCTCCGGCAACATAAATGTGGCTCATTGCTATATTAACCGTATTCGGAGAAAACGAGCGGCTCATCGCTTCAAATAGTCCGCGAATTCTCTCATCATACTTGTCCCTTATGAGCAGCTGTTCATGGCTTTCCGAAAGCAATTCCGAAAGCCGAGACTCAGACGGATACGGAAGCGCTGCTAACATCATCGTTTCACCGCTCGTTGGCACATCTAGACGATAAACCGTCGAACTCGGCCGACCAAGCAAAAGAATGCCATAATCCACCACTAAATTCGAAGCAGCGGCAATTCGCTCCGGCTGATCATGATTTCCGGCAATAACGGCGACACGTCGCTTTCCTTTATCCGAAAGGCGCGCCAAACTTTCGTAAAATAACTGTTCCGCTGCCGCCGGTGGATTGACGGAGTCAAATACATCACCAGCCATTAAAACAACGTCGATGTTTTCTTTTTCTACGATCTCTACTAATTCATCGATAAACTGCTCTTGTTCCGGCAAGCGGTTTCGCCCTTCTAGAGTTCTTCCTAAATGCCAATCGGCCGTGTGTAACACGCGCATTCGTTTTCAACGCTCCTTTTTTCAACATTCTCTTAGAATCACATTGGAAGAAGATGTGAACCATCAAATACATATAAATAACATTCATGGACGTTCGTTTTCCAAATTTGTTCAACGGCGCGACGATATAGGTTCACTTGCGCTTCGTAGCGAGATTTCATCACTTGTTTTGCCTCTTCCCAACCGCCTTGAAAGCGCCCTGTCACCGTATCCGTTTTAAAATCGATTAATACAAGTCCGTCGTCGTCCTCGAATAAACAATCGATAACCCCTTGAACAAGGACGTACCCGTCTTCACTTGCGTATGATTGCCCGTACACGTCCTGCGCCGACATTGCTAAGCTAAACGGAACTTCGCGATAAATATTCCGAGCTTGGCATAAACGTTTTCCAACATCGGTAGTAAAAAAGGCAACCACACTCGAAACATCAATGGCATTTGCCTGTTCATGCGTTAACAATTCGATATGGACCATTTTTGCGACTTGCTCCCGAATCGTCTCTTCCGTAATCGGTCGGGTAACATCCACATGCTGCATGACCATATGCATGGCTGTACCGCGCTCCGCTGGTGTTAGCTTTTTCGCCTGCATAAACCGTGGCCGTTCAAAAATCGGATTGGAAAGTGAGCGAAGAAGCGTACGATCGGCATGTTCCGCAAAAATGTCTCGTTGCCGCTTTAATTCAGACACCGTCTGTTTCGCACGAACAATCGTTTCCTGTTTGTACTCGTACTCCCATGTAAGTTGACGATTCACTTGCTGCTTATAGTCACTCGTTTGTGAAACAGGCTTCATATTTTGAATCGCTCTCATGATTTCCGCATCAATCTGTTCTTTCGCTACATCAATTTCATATAATTGCTCTGCACCGACAATCTCGATATTCCATTTTGATGGATGATTCTTAATTTCTTCCGATACGACAAAGGAATGTTCCCATAAATGTTGAGCATCGCGATGGCGAATGAGCGCACGGCCTATCCAATCTAAATAGCAGCTTGCCGAGGCACGAACATCATCGGAAAGAAGCCATTGTTCCGCCGTAATGTCGTTTTTCCATTTCGCCATTTCTTTCTCGGCATTTTTTACCACGGCAACTAAGTATAACTTTTCTTTCGCACGCGTTAAGGCGACATAAAGGATTCTCATTTCTTCCGCCAATAAATCGAGACGCAATTTTTTCTTTAGGGCAATTTGCGGCAACGTCGGATAACTAATGCGCAACTTCGGATCAACAAATCGCGTCGCAAATCCTAGTTCTTTGTCCAGCAAATATGGCTTGTTCACATCTTGCATATTAAACGAACGCGCCAATCCGGCAACAAAGACAATCGGAAATTCGAGACCTTTGCTGCTGTGAATCGTCATCAACCGAACGACATCTTCTTGTTCACCGAGCGCACGCGCCGCTCCTAAATCGTCGCCGCGGTTTTGCATCCGTTCAATAAAGCGTAAGAATCGAAATAAGCCGCGAAAAGAGGTCGCTTCGTATTGCCGCGCCCGGTCATAAAGAGCGCGTAAATTCGCTTGGCGTTGTTTTCCGCCGGGCATACCGCCGACAAAATCGTAAAAATGTGTATCTCGATACAGCTGCCAAATTAAATCGGCTAACGAACCTTGTCGCGCTCTCGTTCGCCATTGTTGCAGGTGTTCGTAAAATTGCCGCAACGTCTTTTGCAGCGCTTTTTCCTCTGCATTATCAGCTGCTTTGTTAATAAACGAGAGAAGTGCTTCGTAATACGTTCCTTTTCTTTCATGAAGGCGGATGAGCGCCAATTCATTTTCATTCAAACCGACAATCGGCGAGCGCAGCACCGCTGCAAGCGGAATGTCTTGGTAAGGATTGTCAATAATTTTCAACAATGATAGCATCACCGATACTTCAGTCGCTTGAAAATATCCTGATGAAAGATCCGCATATACAGGAATTCCTTGGGCTCGAAACTCTTCAATCATCTGCGGTGCTGACGACATTGAGCGCAGTAAGATGACGATATCGCGATACATGACACGGCGCATTCGTTTTGCCTTGCGATCGTAGACTTCAAATGATCCGGCAATGAGCTCTTTAATTTTGTTGGCCATCATCCGTGCCTCTAGCTGTGCTGCAGCAAGTTCATTTCTGTTAAATCCCTCTTCTTCCGTTTCCGCTTCTTCGATTCCACCGCTGTTGCGATCAATGACAATGAGTTCTGTTGCAACATGTTCACTCTCTGGATAATCACTTGCACCTAATTTCAGTTCTGCCTCTTCGTCATAAACAATTTCGCCAACGGTTTCTCCCATAATTTGTTTAAAAATAAAGTTCGTTCCGTCAAGAATCCCGGCGCGACTTCGGAAGTTACGCGATAAATCAATTTTCATTCCCGCCGTTTCGCCATCAGCTGTAAACCGTTTATATTTGCTTAAAAATAAAAACGGCTCAGCTAAACGGAAACGGTAAATCGACTGTTTGACGTCACCGACCATAAATAAATTCCCGAACTGCTCATTCCCTTTAGTGACAAGCTGTAAAATTGCTTCTTGCACCATGTTCACATCTTGATACTCGTCAATAAGCACCTCGGCAAATTGCGCACGATAATCAAGCGCCGCCTCTGAAGGAATAAGTTGTTCTTCCGTAGAGTCAGGATGTCGTAAAATTTGTAAACAGTAGTGTTCTAAGTCAGAAAAATCCACCAATCCTCTTTCTCGCTTCGCCTGTTGAAATCGTTCCGTAAATTGCTTCACAAGTTGAACAACCGTTTCGACGATCGGCTTCATTTCGCATATGTGCCGAAGCCATGTATCTGGGCGAAGTGAAAAGATGTCATCACGAATATTTTCCAATTTTTTCTTCGCCTGTTCGCGCAAAGCAGCTGCTTCATCAATCAGTTCCTGTTTATACTCGTCGCCGCGACACGGCTTTGCACGCGAGAACGAAAACGCGTGCATTTGCTCATATAACTCATTCCAAGAGCGAGCCTTCGCTTCCTCTAATCTTGCAATAATTTGTAAATCGTCGCGGAAGTTTTCCACACGCGGCAGCGGTCCCCCTGGCAGCTGCGCCACCTCAAGCGCCCTTGTCAGCAACCGTTTTACCGCTGCCAGCTCCATATCGATATACCGTTGTAAATGCGCGATATATGGCAGCTGCTCAAGCTTCATTTCCGTACCAATATCATACATATCAACAAGCCGATCGAGCCAACGGAACGGATCGGGGTGAGAGCGAGAAAACTCGTAAATCGTTAAGATCATCTCCTGTAAATCCTCATCGCTCCGATCGCCTGTATAGCGGTCAACGACCTGAAAAAACTGTTCATTTTCCTCTTTTCCGTACTGTTCCTCTAACAGTTCTTCCATCACTTCATCTTTTAACAGTTCCACTTCCGTATCATCGGCAATGCGAAACACAGGATCAATGTCAATGAGGTAGTAATATTTGCGAATGACGTCCAAGCAAAATGCATGGATCGTCGAAATGGATGCACGATTTAACAGGCTGAGTTGTCGTCTTAAATGTAGAGAACTCGGATGTTTTTCGATTTCTCTTTCAATTGCCTCAGCAATTCGTGTCTTCATTTCCGCTGCTGAAGCGTTGGTAAACGTCACAACAAGCAGACGATCAACATCAATAGGGTCGTCTTCGGCAACAATTTTTTCGATAATCCGTTCGACTAGCACTGCCGTTTTTCCAGACCCAGCCGCAGCAGCAACTAAAATATGCCGTCCATCCTCTACGATCGCTTTCCATTGTTCATCGGTCCACTGGCTTCCTTCCGGTTTCGGACGGATTTGTCTATTCATCCTTCTCCTTCCCTTCCACTAGTTTTCTCACAATCTCACTTTTTGCTTGCGGTATTAACACGCGATATTGGTTGCTTGGAAATGATTCATCAAATTGACAAACGGATTTGAACGAACAAAACTCGCACGGTGTTTGCTCGCTTAGTTTGTAAGGTGATATATCAATGACCCCTTCAACAATACGGAGCCCAATCGTTTTGAACAAGTGGCGAACGTGCCGGCGAAGATGGTGGAAGTCATCTTCGCTTACGACAGAAGAGCTTGAATGAATTGCTCCCTTTTTCGTAATTTGTGCAGGAACAATGAGAGACCATTTTCCGTCTTCGAGCCGCTTGTCCATCAATCGAACGACTTCTTCATCTCCTAGCAATAAGCCGCGCATTTTAAATTGCTCTAACAGCTTTCGCTCGACTTCTTTTTCATCATTGAATAACTGATCGCTTTTAATGATCGGATTATGGATATGGAAATATAAAATTCCTGCCGGCCATGCTGCGCTTCCGACTAATTGTTCCGCGTAAGTAATGACAATGTCTAAATACGTCAACATTTGCAATGCGAGCCCATAATACACTTCTGTTAAATTTAATGATTTAGCACTTGATTTATAGTCAATGACGCGCAATAACACCCCTTTAGAGCTATCTGCTTTATCGACTCGGTCAATGCGTCCGACTAACTCCATTAATGTACCATCTTGAAGGCGAAACGTGAGCGGTGGCAACACGCCGTTCGGACCAAATTCTAGTTCAAGTCCAACCGGAACGAATCCGCTTGCTTTTGCATGTTCGCTTAATACCGCTGTCGTCCGTGAAATGATTTGTTGTAACTTTCGCTTCATATAGTGATAACGGTTCGAGCTTAACAAAATTTCTTGTTGAATGGTTGGTGCAATTCGTTCCACCGCTTCTACTGACAGTTGTTCGCATTGTTGTTTTGACAGTTGACCCCATTCTAGTTTCGCGTCATGAAGACGGTCGGAAATAAACTTTAACGCAGAATGAAACAGTTGCCCGATATCCGGTGCCTCTAGCCGGAAAATGTTCCGCTCTTTTAAGCGTAAACCATGCGATAGAAAATGAGAAAACGGGCATTTTTGAAATTGCTCCATTCGTGAGACGCTCGCTTGAATTTTTTTGCCGTACAGTTGTTTCGTAATATCTTTTTTCAACGGTTGTGCTACATTTTCATAAAATAAGCTAGCCAACACGTTTCGAGCTATTGAGCGCCACTTTTCGTCATCTGCGTAAAAGTTATACACATCCCACCAAATCGGGTGAATTGGATAATTTCGCTTCCATGCTTGCAATTGAGCAACAAGGTATGTAAGTGTTGCATGTGGATGCGTAACAAATTCACATTGTTCATCGTCCGTTGCTTCAAGCGGCTCGTTTCCGCGCGAACGTGGATGCAAAGATGGAAATAATGCGCAAAGACGCTTCAATAACATCGAAGGTGCTAACGCTTTTCCTTCTTCATTGGCTAACGGATACGTAATATACAACCGCTCACTTGGACTGGTCAGTGCTAAATAAATCGAAAATGATTCGTAGAACAGCTGCTCTCTTCCACCCGGAGCCACATTTAAACCGGACTCGTGCAAAATCTCCCGTTCATTTTCCGCCAAAAGACCGTCTTCTTTCATTTTAGCAGGAATGATCCCGTCATTTGCGCCGATGATGAACGCACACTTGATATCAACAAGGCGTGAACGGTCAAAATGCGCAATTAACACTTGATCGATGGCAGGTGGCACAAGAGAAAATTCAAGGCGGTCAAGTCCCGTTTCGATAATTTTGGCAAACTCACTCAGTGAAAGCGATTCTTCTCCTAACATTTCGACGTATTGGTCAAGCAAGTCAATGACAGCTTTCCATACTTGATCATGCTGCCTTGCTTTTATTAAATTTCCCCGCGCTTCTGCCTCTATCTGCAGCCGTTCTAGCTTTTTTGGAATCTCTAATTCTTCTAAATATCGATAAATCGCTTCACAGAAAGCGCGCCCATCCTTTGCCCGCTGCAAGCGGCGTTGCAATGTCACAAGTGGCGTCGCCACCAACTCCCGCCACTTGTTGATTTGATCTTCGCGTTGTTTTTCTTCATCCGTTTGCGGTAACGATAGCCCTTCCACCGCTTGATAACGCCGGTATGTCCAACGCTCTCCGTTCGTCCATTTCGCTCCTTTGATTCCATAGGCAAGCACGTAATTTTCCAGCTCGTCCATCGCTTCACGCATCTTCGCTATGTTCGCATCACTCGGAAACAGCAAGTCCGTTTTTACAGCGCGAAACACCGCCTCATAACGCCAATGCGATGTAACAACTTCTAAACTGGAACGAAGCAATTCGATGAGCGGATGATGAAGCATCGGTTCCTTTTCATCCATAAAATACGGAATGTGAAAATCTTGAAAAATCGTTTTCAATATATCGCGATAATCATTGGTGTTTCGAACTAAGACAGCAATATCTTTATAACGATACCCTTGATCGCGAACAAGACGAACGATTTCGCGTGCGACTGCTTCAATTTCCGCACGGCGATTTGAAGCTTCATAGATTTGAATCGCTTCCGTTTCTTCTAAAAAAGAAACAGCCGGTCGAGAATCATAGTGCGCTTCTAAATGAGCAAGCGCAGCTTCACGATGACGAACGTTTTGCTGTAACAATTCTACATCGTCGATAGCGACATTGTTTAGCAACGCCATTTCACGAATGTCATGGTACGTTTGGCCTGTCAGGCGAAATAAATGAAGTTCATTTGGGAGATGATCGTTGTAAGGAGCATCCACTGTTAACGCAATTGTTACGCGCTTACAATGAAGCAATAACTGTTCAAGTACCATATATTCTTGTGGAGTAAAATGATGGAACCCATCTACATAAATTTCAGCATTGGCAAGATAGCGCGATTGTGGAATTTTCTCAGCTAATAGACGCAAATAATCTTCTGAATCAATATAATGATGCATCAATTGCTTTTCTAATTGTTCATAAATGAGGTGTAAATCGCTTAATTTATCGGCTAATACTTTTGCCGTTGCCTTCGCCTGTTGTTCGCGCAGTACGTTAGCTTTTTCTAAAAGCTGTTCAGGTGTAATACAATAGCGCTTGCATTCGACAATCATGTCCCCAAGCTGTGTCATGAATCCCGCTTTATCGGCAGCGCGACCAAACAGCTTAAATTCCGGCTTGTGCCGCTCAATAATTTTTCGTAACAACATTTGAATCCCAACATCGTTCAAGTGGTATCGGCTCATGCCTCCTGTCTCCTGCAAAACACGCCAAGCCAGCCGGGTAAAGCTGAATACTTGAGCGCGAATCATCCCCCCTAATCCCGGTGTATGTATAAGCTTATATTCCGATTGAAACGTCATTTGTTCAGGAACAAGATAAACAATGGAAGGCCCATTTGGTTCTTCTCTCAACATTTCGCGAATTTCATTTAAACATTTTGTCGTTTTCCCGCTTCCGGATCGTCCTAAAATAAAGCGAAGCGACATGACATCATCACCTTCATTTTCCAGCATTTCTTTTATTATAGCACATATGTTCGATACTTAAAAGGAATGTGTAGCAGTTTTTTGTCGCGAAATAAGTATATCTGTTTTTTCTTGTTAGTTCTATATAAGTTTTTGATACAATTTTTCCATATATTCCTCATAAAAAAACAAGATATTCATCAAGCATACAAGCTATGATGAACATCTTGTTCTAAAATCTCACTGCCATCTTATTAAACGGCCAATACCGAAGATTTACTTTGCCAACAACTCGACTTATTTTCACAAATCCAAAATGCCGGCTATCCCAACTACTTAATCGGTTATCGCCGAGCACAAAAATATATCCTTTCGGCACCGTTTTTTGCCCAGTCAACTCTTCAAGTGTAAAATCGCCAGTTAATTTACCGTCAATTAACTTCTGTTTATACGGTTGCAAATACGGTTCTTCGATTCGCTTCCCGTTAATATACAATACATCATTTTTATATTCTACTCGGTCTCCCGGCAAACCAATGACCCGCTTTACATAGTCTTCTTTCGCATTCGCATGAAACACAACGATATCAAAACGACGAATGTTTCCCATTTGATAGCTTAACTTGTTAACAATAAGCAAATTTCCTTCTTGTAGCGTCGGCATCATCGACTTACCTTCCACCATATAATTGGTGAAACAAAGAAAGCGAACCGTGAAAAGAAGGGATAATCCAAGTCCCCAGACAATCGGCTTTCGAAAACGTTGTTGTTTTTCCGTCATACAATCGCCACCTGTCATTTATGAATCTTCCTTGCTTGGCTCTTTGTCCGTCAAAGAAAATCGCGCTTCCACTCGTTTTCCTGCATACCATAACAAAATAATCACAATCGCCACTGCCACAGTACGAAGCGGCTGTTTCACAAGCGCAGCAAGATCATAGCCAATAAAGCTAATCATAAAAATCATCACCATCTTACCAAATAAAACGGCAAGAATAAATTGCTGCCTGCTAATACGCGATAAGCCTGCGACCACATTAATAATCGCCGATGGGGTAAACGGAAAACAATATAACAAAAATAAAGGCCCAAATCCATGCCGCTCTACCCAATTCATTAATCGTCTCACTTTTTGATGGCGGCTTAAAAAGCGGAAAAACTGTTTTTGTCCTACTTTTCGCGCTATCCAAAATACAAAAATCGAACCAAGACAAGTACCAATCCAAGAAATGAGAAATCCTTCCCATAACCCGAAAGCAGCGGCGTTCGCCATCACAAATATAAAGAGCGGCAACACCGGGAAAAATGACTCCAGCAGCGTAAACACAATACCTGGTATCATTCCAAACGAGCGATAATGTTCCAGTAAGTCTAATACATTTTTTAGTGTAAACCATTGTTTTAATGTTTCTAAGTCCATGAATACTCCCCATTCACATCGAAGTAACATTTATATTTTACACGCTTCTATGGGGAATATAAATAGAGAGAATTTCGACTGTTATAAATTTTATTGCTGCAGCCATTCTTTTGAGCGATCCATACGAAATAAATATTGCATTTTTCGCTCGCGCGCTTCTATTCGCTCTGATAATTTCGTTCGCAGCTGTGCCGTTCGATATAATTGGTTAACAAACGAATGATAGGAAACTTCAAGGAGAATACTTTTTTCATTTTTAAAATAAACGACCGTTTGTTCTTCTTTCGAAGGTTCATATTGAAACACGTGAATATGTGATAGCCATACACAGCGAGGAGCATTAGGAGAAGTAGTTGGGAATACATAAATTTCATTGAGTGGCTCAACGGCAATCGGGGCTTTATGGGTAATTCCTATGATGGCCCTTGTTCCTTCTTTCCTTCCATCGAAAGTTATGGTACTACATAAATTTTCTTCCCCTAATAAATATTATGCTACTCAACAAGCATATTAGAAGTCCTACTTACATAACATTTCATACGAAAATTCACATTCCTTGCACACTTCTCCAGCTTTTCTTGTCTCTGATACTGTGTACTAAAAAAGAGCCTACTCAAAGCGAGTAGGCTTACGGATTATTGCCAACACCTATTGTAAGTCCAAATACTTCATTTTCCTTGCCAGCTTCGCCATAACTAGCGATTACAATAAATGTCCTAGGTGGATTAGAATCAGGAAAACGTTATTTTAGCAATTCACTTTTATACTCGATTACCTTCCTACCCATTTCAGGTTGGTCGTATTCTTTTACCTTTTGCGCATCCTTCGGAATAAATCCTTGAGCTACAGTTAGTGCTTCCTTCATGCTTCTTGCCTTCTGGTTTGTTGCCTCGAATTGAATTTTGATATTCCAGGCTTTGCCGTCAAGGAACATCGGTAATATATAATCGTTTTGAAAGCGTCCCATCTCTTGATCGCCAGCGTTTTCTCCGTATTGTTTTTCAAATACATCCAATGTATCTCCTAATCCACCCTTTGGAGTAATTTGTTCACTTGTGATATTTTTGGGTTGTTCTTCTTTTTTAACTCGATCCTCTTTCTTCTCCTCTGGCTTTTTTGGTTCTTCTTTTTTCTCTTTCGGTTGAGCTACAGCAGGCTTGGCTTCTTGCTTATTAGATGTCTTTTCAGATTTTTGTTCTTTTTGCTGCTCTTGCTTTGGTTCCTTCGCTGTTTGCTTTGGCGGCTCTGTCGTCATTCCGACCACAATAAATCCTACGAGAGATACTGCCAAAGCAATAAGCGAGCGTTTAAATAGCGTTTTTGTTCCTTCTCTTTTTTTCGCAACCCCCGCGATGCCACGAACCTAATAAACAAGAAAAGCAACCATCGCAATAAGGCTAATAACTAAAGCAATATTGTCCACGGTATCCTCCTCTTTGTATTTTTTCCTTTTTAAAGATAACATAACTGTATTATAAATTTTTGTCGAATTATGTAAAAAATTAATAGAAAAACGGATATTTCAGGAGTATTTTCTGAAAGGATCCTTTGTCTCGGATAGAGAATTGTTTATAAGATGGGAATTTATAGTAGCACTTTTGAAGGAGGAATGTTACTATGAGTGTTTTAAGTCCGAATTTAAAATTAACCATTCAAACCCGATTGCCTACATATGTACAACACAAAAGCTTGCGGTCAGTCATTCCCGGTAGCCTATGGGATAAAATCAGAAAAAAAGTCTACGAAGTGGCCAATTTTCAATGTAGCATATGCGAATATAGTGAAGGATCATTAGAAGCTCATGAAGTTTGGGACTTTGACGAAGAAAAGTGTTTATTAATATTGACGGATATAAAAGCACTTTGCTATTTATGTCACTGCACAAAACATTATCACCATGCTGCACGTAGATCAGCTGAATTAGCCAAGAAGCTGAAACAACACTTTATAAAAGTAAATGAATGTTCAATAGAAACTTGGAAAAACCATCTTCTAGAAGTAAGAAAAAAGGAAAATGACTTATATCGATTACTATACGAACCCTCATTAGACGGTTCTGAATTTGTGAAACACTTAAAGGATTTCCAGGAGAAAGAGCAGTATTTGTCTAAACAAAAATGGTTATATGCCATTCCAAAACATATTCCTTATTATAAAGAAGTTACACAACATCTAAAAGAAAAAGCATTATTATTTGTTCAATAAGCTATGCTTTTAATAAACAAAAATCCCTTCTCATATGAGAAGGGATTTTATATCCTAAAAATAAGATGGACGCTGATTACGGGTTCAGCGACCGAAACCTTTGCAGATCCCAATACTATAAGTACAGGACAATTAAAATATAACATATAATTTTTAAAAGTCAATACCTTTAACTAAATGACGGATTCCATATAGGGCTTGCTTTAATTTTGGCCAGGTTATCATCATTATCAATTACATAAGCAGTTACAAAAGAAGCTAATCTAGGATTTATCATACGTAGTATAACCACATATCTGTCTGGAGTAACCAAACAAACTCTTCTTGTGTGGTCATATCTTCTTTTCTTTGAATCCCAACCAGCATAAAGTTGTAGAGATGGATCGTTTAAAACTTTTTTAATCCAAGATAGCCTTTCGGCTCTTTCTCTCGAAAAAATGCTTTTATCTTTTTGTCTTCGATTTGCACTCTCAAAAAATGAATGTTCGAATTGATTAGGAGGGAATTTTACCTTAATTCCATCATGGGTATAAATATCTTTATTACAGTATTCTTCAATATAGTATTGTTTATAATCGGCCTCACTATCCAAAATTAAAAGATCTGAATAAAGCGTGTTTACCTTACTCATCGATTTAAATCAATCTCAAAAACATTAAATTTTTTTGCAGATTTAAAAGTACTTTGGATAGGATGGCCAAGTCGCTTTTCAATTGTTTCAACTAATTTCAATTTTGCATCGCTAGTTTGATAATTGTGGTATTTGTAACCCACAGCTCCGATTAATACATCTGTTAGTTGAATAAGTAATGAATGCTTAGACTCTATTGCCTGAACATCTTCAATAAAGCTAAACGATGCATTATTTAAAACTTTTTCTAGTGTATGGAGCCTATCACTTTGTTTATTTTTCTTAAAATCTAGAAAAATTCTGTAATGGTTCATCGGTTCTAACCAATGAACCAATAATTGATAATAAAATTTATAAAAACCTAATTCATTATCTGAGTTATGATATTGATTTATATCAACTTTATTACCATCTACAACTATACATCGAAATCTAAGACTTTGGGATTCAAAAAAAAGATCAACGAGTTCTAAAAAGAATTCTAACTTAGAAGGGGCAACGTTTTTCCATTTAATTTCACCAAATAGTTGATGCTTTTGTTTCAAGTATCTAATTTTTTGTTTAATTTCATCTCTCTCAACTTTTGGTATCCAAATACCACCAATTACCATATAATTATCTATTTTTTTCATTCCATACAAAGCTTCTGGTCGACTTTCATCGCAATAAACCTCAATCATTTTCCCCACCTCAATACTTTCAGATGGAAAAACAGTTCCTGTAGATAAAACTCCAGACTTTATGGATAATTCCGATTATATCACGATTTTTTTCTACAATAAATACCAATAATCGATATAAAAAATTTGTTGATATTTCTTGACAAATAAAAAATCCCCCGCCAAACGGCAGGGTTCTAGCTTGTCGATAAAATTGACAAGATGGGCTCAGATCTGATTTAGATCCATTGATTAGGAGCTTTGTCATACATTTTCTCTAAATAAAAACCTCTTCAAAGAAATTTTTGTAATTTTTAACATATAATATAATTTTTGTTTTAAAATTACTTATTTCTATTACTAATTAACTAAATTTAAAAAAACTGCTTAATTTTTCCGAATCGTTTCCGATATAACTATTGAAATTAAATTAAATTCTAAAAGGAGGATGTATAATGAAAAAAGTATTTGGATTTTTGTTTGCTATAGCTTTTGTGTTTACTCTTAATCATAATGAAGCAAAGGCTGCTCCTGCACCTCCTTTAACCGATCTACAAATTATTGGTGTTACTTCGGATGGTGCAAATTATGAATGGGAATACATTTCATTTGATCAAACAAGTGCATCCTATCCTATGTCAGGGGAAACTGGATATATAGCAGTTTATGTAGAAGGTACTGAATTAAATGGGTGGTTTAGAATATATAATAAGGGACAAGACATAACAAGTATTGCAAAAGAAATTATTGATATGAGAGAACCAGTAACAGATTCAAGCGGAATGGTTATTGGATGGATTAAATATTATGAAATACCACTAGATAAAGTAGAAAGTGGACAATTTACTGTATCTGCAAGAGACTATTATCCACCTAATAATACTTTTTACGATAATCTTTATATAAATGTAGAGTAAAAGCAGAGGAGGAGGATTATGAATATCAATAAAGCTGCATTTGCCGCTTATACACAATTAACTTTAGGAGCTAAGTTTAGAAATCATATTCGAAACGGTGAGCCCTTTGGAGGAAGAGAAGGCCAAAATAAATCGATGGATTTCATAGAGTTTCAAAAAGCGCTTGAAGAGGATAAAGTTGTTAACAAAAATTTATCTAGAGAAACTTCAAAATACCATAAACAAATACTTGAAGACAAATTGAAGTACGGTACAAATGTCTTTTTCTCAACAGAGGTAGCTGAAATTGTCAATAAAGCGTTTAAGCTAGGACTAGTTGGAAACGATGAATATCTAATTTCAAAATATGAAGAAAGGGTGTAATACAACAAAATATCATAGAAGGTTCTGCTTGTCGGCTTTGTCGACAAACTGAACCCCTCTCGAATGAGAGGGGCTTTTTGCGTATTCTCCATTAAACATCCCCGCATATTGACTAAATTTTCTAAACGATGTATACTGAATGTAGCCATTTCAGAAAAACGTTGATACATCAACGCTTTTTGAGGTTTGTATCTTAACTATGAGGAATTAAAACACTACTACATATACGATATTACCTATAAGGAATCAACGCCCTTCTTAAATGAGAAGGGCTTTTCACATGGAATCATCTTCATCGTCCTCGTAGAAAAACGGATATTTCAATAGCATCTTTTTGAAGGGGCCTTCATCCTTGAATGGGAGTTTACGCTGCGGAGATTTATAGTAGCATTTCTGATGAATGACGGTGTTGATAATGTCAAGGAAGACCTTCTCGTCTGGTCGAACCACCTCTGAACAAATGGGACAGCGCAGTCGGCCGACAATCTCGAACATGGAATCACCTCCTCGATAGGTAAGATACAACCCCTGATTATTGAAAAAACCAATAAAAAAAGAAGGCGTTCATGCATTACTAAATGAACGCCTTTTCCAGTTTTTCTTGATTATAATCCGTAAGCTTTATATCCTAAACTTTGATTGATGTTTCGATTAATTCGTTGTACAACAGGTGATTTTTGATGCCCATTTGGATCTAGTATTCCTAATTCACCAGCTCTTTTTAATGCTTGAATAAGAAGTTCACTGTTTCCGTTACTGCGAAGTCGACGTTCTTCTTCTGCTGACATGTGTATCACATTATCTGGATTAATGGGTTCAGTTGCATTTTCCATCATATTTCTAAAATCTTTACCATCTAAAGTAACAATATTATTTTTTTCCTCTAATACATGTCCTTTATATCCATAAAGAGATCGAAGCATCCAAAGTTGACAATTAGAATTAAAATTTGCAATCTGTTCTTGGTTTAATCCACTCAACATTATTCTCACTCCTTTTCTATTTATTGATGTGGAATGTTAATAAAAGCAGTCATAGTATTCCAAGGATAATTCATTGAAGTAGATTGACAACGATATTCAACAGAAGAACCACTAGGGATTTTCACATCAGAATCAAAATATACAACATGGTAAAAACCATCTACAATAGTATCACCTTCAAAATCAATAGTTGATGTTTCTATAAGATAAGTTGGATCGTTATAAGTTATTTGTTCTGCACCTAACCATTGGAAATAATGCCCATATCCTATTTCTACAACTCCAACTCCAGTGATTCCTCTAACAGGTGCAGAGGTTAATTCATTATTAATATATTGGATTTGTGGCGTTGTAGTTTCAAGATCCCATCCTACTTGATCAATATATAATGCTGTAACCGGTGGCGCAGATCCTGTTATTGAATTTGTTGTAGCCATCTCTTTACGAATTTCAGAGACTTCTTCTTGGGTTACAGGATTTATTACCCAATCAGGATGTTCTTTTTTGAGATTTTCAATAAAAATAGAAGAGTTTTCTTCAATTGGAGTTGCTGCTTCAGTAGTATTAACAACTACCAAGCTCAAACATAAAGTAAAGAATGTCAGTATAAATTTTTTCATCTTTTACTCCTCCTTCTTTTTTAAGAAATAAAGTGGAATAAACTCCCATATTATTTATCGACTTCATTATGCAAATCTTTATAATTTTAACCAAAAAATTCAACATATTTTAAAATTTTCCCGATTGCAGGATATAAAAATAGGAACAAATGTACGGTTTTTATACAAAATAAAAAACCCTGCCAAACGGCAGGGTCACTTTAATTTCAGTTTCTGACCTACAAGAATCAAGTCAGGATTTTTAATTTTGTTCAGCTTCACCAAATTTTGCACCGTTGTATTGTATCGTTTCGCAATTGCGGTGAGTGTATCACCTTTTTTTACGACGTAAATTTGAGGTTCTTCTTTTTTGGTCGCAGCTTGCACTTTCACTGGTTTCTTATTTCCGACTTTATCGTATTTATGCAACTCGTACTTTTCGATGATATTAATTAGCTTTGTAGCATAATTCGGATCAGTGCAATAACCACATTCTTGAACCTTTTTGCAAGCCAGAATATAGTTTGTTTCGCCGACGATCGGCTTGTACTTATTCCGATCCCAGCTGACGCCATTCACGTACAACTTTGCTAAATCTTCAAGACTCTCCAACCAAGAAGGATACTTCCGGAATGCTGCGTCTGTTTGATACTCTTTGCCATTGCGAAACTCTGTTGTTTTCATTTTGATTGACTGTCCGTTGTAGCTTCCTTTAATCCCGAAAAGGTTTTTCCCTTTTTGAGCTAGTCCACTTTGTCCAAAGTTAGACTCGAGGCACGCTTGCGCGATCACAAGAGAAGCAAGAATTTTGTACTTTTCCTGAATCCGTTGCGCGTAAGACGCGATTTCTTGAATGAAATTACTCATCTTGATTCCTCCCTTATCTTTTTCTCCTCATTTTTCCCTTTCAAAACTTCAATTGCCGAACGAAGCTGTTCTGGATAAGGTAAACCAATACGTCCTGCATTTTCTAAAATGGACAAAATCTCATTGCCCATATAAAAGAAAATAACCGCATCCCTAAAAACATGCCCCTTTCCAATTGCAATATCAACAAGATTTCCAGTCGCTACAAGAGCAAACATCATCACCTTTTTAGCAATACCCCTGAACCCCACTTTGCTACTAAGATTCTTTTCTACCCCTCCTGCTATTAATCCCGTTGAATAGTCAACGAGCGAAAGGGAAACCAAAATTTTCAAAGGAACTGTCCAGCCACCGAAGAAAAAACCGACAATACCGCCGATGGCTGACACTAAGATTTTATAAATCGCACTTAATCTCTCCAAAATCATCCCTCTTCTCTATATGATCTTCCCTACAACAACACCTTTAATCACCATCACCCGATCGTTTGCCGCCGGGGTATAGCTAGCCAAATACGGGTATGCTTTACCGCTTACGACCGTTTCCCCGTCAAAAATCAAACGAGGGCGCCCCTCTGTGTAGTTCGGGTCCACCCTCGCAAATTGAATTATTTTTTCTTTTTTGGGGTTTTTGAAGTTCTGAATAAAAAAATCGTGGTCTATCATATCGACACCACCTTCCGGACTTCATGCTTCATCCTTGCACCGGCTTTCAACGGCATGGTCCAACTGGTTTCAGAATACTTGCCGCTAATTCCAAGTGGTGAATATTCAATCTGCAGCACATCTGCATAATCATGGAGTGGGTTCAAGGCTGTTTCAAACGTCAGCTTTCCATATACTTGGCTTGCTTCAAATGCTATGCGTTGCACATATGCATCTAAAGATTGCTGGTCGGCAATGTCCGTGACTTCTCGGTAGTCAACGATGGTACGACCGCGATTCACCGTGCTTGTAGGGCTGTCTGGATTGCTGTTGGTATACGAAGACATTAGCGACTGTTCAGCACTCGAACAAACAACTACCCACTTGTTCGGTACACTGAAAAGATCAAGTTCTTCTTCTATGCCGGGATAAATGATGGACAATTCATCATCTTTATATGTGTATTCTGCCGCACGGATGGAAGGACTCCTGTACGTCATGCTCGTAAAATATCCGTACACATCGACATACAACGGCGTATAGTTGATCGCTTGCAAGAGTGCGTTGACTGCTTCCAACTTTTCCTTTCCCGGCTCAAATTCCATATCGACAGGCAGCACCTTGTCGGTTTGCTCGATGTTGTGCTTTGTTATGCCGGCAGAAGTCAAAATATCAATGACTGCTTGCCGATAATTCGTACCTGCCGTAACGGTATAACGAGTGTCAAATTTATCATCTCGCAAAATCAGTAGACCGTCGTATGCTTCTACATCACGATACACCGATTTGTTTTCGTCCTTCCTCGTTGGACTCGACAAAAGAAAAATACCGAGTGGAAACTCGATATATTTCCCGTCTCTCATCCTCAAAAGGGCAAAAGGTTGAATACGATCGCTCAACCAATTGATTTCCCCGCGGTCTTTCAAACGAAACTTCGCAGTCCGTTTAATTGAATCGAGGGAAGCCATTGAGACTTCCCCATCTACAACTGAATCTAATTCACCTATTTTCTTGTCGTCCTTATCAAGTAAATCATAACGGAATTTAAAATGACGTTGACCATACTTCCCGTGAAGTGCGTCAATAATTTCTTGCTTTGAATATAGATAGTTGACTAGCGAAAGCATGATTACACTTCCTCCGTGTACGATACTTCTTCAAATGTGAGGCTGACTGTATTGCCATAAACCTCGTCATCGACTGGTAATTGAAACACATGACAGAACATTTTTCTACCACGAGCATCACGATAACAAAGTGTATTTTTCGAACGAATCAGCTTTTCTAGTGCTTCTAAGTCGCCACTATCTTTTAATAAGCTGAACTTCACACTGACAGAATGTTGCTCGGTATCATCGTATTCCGCGACTGGCAAACGTCGCCCCGCAAATTGCATCATGGTCGCGGTCGGTTGCCAATTTCCGCTGCGATCACTCACGAGTTTGAATTGGTGCAGTGTTTCTAACGGATTGGCTGCTTCGTGAAGCCATACTCCAATGAAAGAGATAGACTCACTTACTACAGGGCTATCCGAATAGGTTCCGTTATCTCCCCAAGCACGGACGAGATATTGATACACTTGCCCGGACGCAGGCGTGTAATCGACAAAGGAAGCATCAGCCGGTATATTCTTTGCAATTCGTGTCCAAGTTGATTCGCCTTGTTTTCGGCGATATAAATCGTTGTAAGACACATTCGGTTGCGTACCGGATGGAATTGGATTGTCGATAGAAATCGTAATAATTCCCTCTCCTTTTGTTGTTGTAACAATCGGTACTGCTGGTGGCGTATAAGAAACATGAATGTTAACTGTAACAAAATCCGACCACAAATTGTCCGCATTTTTAATCGCAAGTTGAATCTTGTAATCTGTGTTATTTTGAAGCCCGTAAAGAATCGTTTGTGCTTTATTGGCGCTGTTCGCTTGAATTTCCCACAATAAATCATCATTACTGTCCAGCAATTTCACATGATATCCAGTTTGACCAACAGAACTCCATTGAATCACCGGATTCGCAACAGGAACAATTGAACCATCCGTAATATTGGTGATTGTCGGATTCGCTGGCTTGTCCCCTGCAAAAAAGGTTTGTATATCGGAATACGGACTTGATAATCCTGCTTGGTCATACGTTCGAACACGCCATTCGATTGTTCCTTTCGGGAATGTACCCTCCGGAGCATCCCAATACTGATTCGTCGTTACTTGGCTAACATCATTCCACGTTGCATCGCCTTGTTTTCGCCATTGCAGATCAAATTGCGATTGTGGGTCATTTGAGTTCGGGTCATTATGTTGCCATGATAAACGGACCACACTTGCGCGGTCTACCGATGCGCCGCCGCTTGGTGAAAGATTCGTTGGTACAGTCGGCGCTTGGTTGTGCTGTATCGTGAAAACACCATCTGATTCGTCCCATGATCCGTATGATGTTCCATCGTAGGCACGGATTCGAATTTTTGCAAGCGACGTTTCCGGCTCGTTGGAAAAGTCGTATGTGTACGATGTTGCGCCCAGCGAAGTTAATGGAACGATGTCTTTCCAAGTTTGTCCGTTGTTAATTGATAGTTGTATTTGGTATGACAATAACATTGATACATAACCGACTATTAAATATAAAGTCTTTGATGGATCTTTTACATATGCGCTGCCGTTACGGTAGACAAATCCGCCGTCAGTTTTTCCTGTTGATCCATGACCATAGGTAATACCATTTAAAAATAAAACCACCACATATTTTTGACCTGGTGTGACGTTCAAATTAGGATATATAGCTATTTGTATCTCCCTTGGATTCGTATCAAGCGTTGTAGAAGCGTTGGTGTAAAATAATTGATTCGTAGGTAGCCCATTTACATCGGCGCTATATATCCCTACGCCAAAACTTACAGAACCTGACGAAGTTACTGAAAGATTAAATTTTAATTTGTTAATGACACTTCCTTGTGCAGTAAATAATTGTCCAATAGTACCTTCCCGTAGTTTTGTTTGTCCTGTGTCTATTATTTGTTCATTATCGCCATCTGTTGCCGCATTCCATGTAATCGTATGCTGCGCATTCCACGTTTCCCCGCCGTTTGGGCTTGTGACGGTTGGGGCAGTTGGTGGTACGTTATAGTTAATACTCACATAAGGTCGATTATCTGATGCTCTGGGGCTTCTATAGCTTTTGTTCGTATTGGTTCCTTCATCAAACTGTTGTATCATTACACCATAATTTGTTTGTCCATTAACCCATTTTTGTACAATTTTTGTAATCTCAAATGCATCATATTGATTTATATTAATTCCTACATTCAAAGAATGGTCGGGTTGCCCGCTTTGTGTATAAGTTGTTTTCGGTAAATTATTCCACGAAACGTATGTGTTCCAGTTCTCCAAAATTGCATTTATATAAGCTAAAAAACTTCCGTTACTACCATATGAATACAAATTTAAATAAGCCGACAATATGATAGCTCCTGCTGGAATACTAGAAACGTCGAAATGATATAAAATTCTATTAGGATTATTGTTAACAGTTCCTAATGTGTAATTTTGAGATGTGGAATTAGTACCTGTGGGAGATACTAGTACATCTTTTATAGTGCTATCAATCGTCACCGTCGGGTCAATCCCAATCGGATAAACAAGCCCCGTCACATCAGCAACTAAATCAACGTACGTTTTCCCGTTTTCTCTCCGTATGGTCTGTGAAACATCACGTTTGGTTCCATTCGCATCCACAAGCCATGCTGAGTGCAGTCGCATTTCTCCTGCTGTTAAATCATCCGCTAAAGGACCATCCACCTCAAATGAAAAAGAAAAAGGAGCGCGGTCACTTTTCAAAATGATTGTCTCTTTCACACCGTTTGGCATGACTTCGAGACAAACATCTGTGTCGTTCCATACATCCTGATAGTGTACACAATTCTTTTTGTCTTTTTCGATATATCCCTTTGATGGGCTTGCTCCGACAGGAATAAAACGCAATCTATTTTGTCCTTTTCCGATCACATAACCCCGTTTGAAATTCTTCGGGATCCGGCAGTCAAAAGGCACCTTCAATCCTTGGAAATCTAGTGAATCCCGGTCAAGGATGTTTTTCTTTTTCAAATTTATACATGCCGATTTCATCATGCGGAATTCTTCTATTCCTTCTTTTGCGACCGGAAAATCTACATGATCCAAGTCTGCTTCATCGTACAAGTCAGTGTTAATATTGTGCAAATTTCCGTTTTCATCTTCATAGTGAACAGGTGCATTGTAAATTTCCGTTGTATATGATCCGTCAAAGTTGATCCATGTTTTAGAAAAAGGGGTACGCTTATTAAGCATCTCCCCCACTTTAAAATTTTGCGTTGGCATACCGCACCTCCCTCCTTACGCTTGTCTAACTTTCATTCCTAGACGGTTGAAGAAGTCATTCACCGTTTGAATCTGTTGTAAATCGCTCACTGGAATCGTGACGTTTATATTGACGTTACCGTATTTAGCGATGTTATTGGTTTGCATGCTTCCATAACCAATGACCCCTGCTGATGCTCCGTTCAGTTTAGGAACAGCCGGAATAGCCGCCTGTGCCATTCGGTTAGTTGCTGACACAACCGCATTGATGTTTCGATTGATACCTTCCGCCAATCCAAGTGGAATCCATTTCCCGATCTCGTCGCGCATGACACGGGATGGAGAATTGATGTCGAGCGCATTTTTGATGGTTGATTTGATAGAGTCAGCGATACTCCTTGCTTTTTCAAACAACGCACTAGCCATTGAAGATATACCGTCTATAAGACCTTGAATGATGTCTTTTCCGATTTGTTTGAGGTCGATATTTGAAAAAAACGATTGCGCTTCATTCCAGATTTCTGTGATTTTATTTTTAGCTTCTGACATTTTCGTCTGAACAGAGACCTTCAATTCTTCGAACTTATTGCGGACGGAATTTTTCATTTCTTCTACTTTGTTTTGAGCAGACGTTTTCGCTTCTTCAAATTTATTTTTAATATTTGTCCCTATTTCATTGAGCTTAGTAGATGTATTACTTTGAATCTCTTCCCACTTGATTTTCAAATTGTTTTTGAATACTTCCCATTTAGAAAGAACCTCGCCTGTTTCCCAATTCACCTTATCGACGTGTTCATTTGCTTGTTTTTGAGCTTCTGAAACCACTTGATTGTGCATGTCTGTTGCTTTTTTTACAGCTTCGTCCCGTTGCCTTGTTGCTTCTTGAATCAATTTATCTGCTTGTTCTCTGGAGATACTTCCTACTTCATCACGTTGACGGATGATTTCTTGCACGACCTTATCATATTGCTCATTCGCCGCCTTAATAGCTTCTTCTTTTTGTTTATTTGAATTTTTCACGACTTCAGCAGCTTGTTGTGCGGTAAGTTCCCCAGCTTGTGCTTTCATTCGTTCAAGAATAGACTTAGCTTCAAGCTCATTTTGCGATAGATGTTGAATCCCTGTTTCAACCATTTGTTGTTGAATTTGGTTGATTTCTTGCCGCTCTGCATCCGTAATGGCGCGTTTTTGCTCTTTCGCTGTATTCAAGATTTCTGCTATTCTCTGTTGTCCTTGTTGAATAGTGTTTTGTTGTTCTTGTTGATGTTGTTGGAGCTTTTCAATTGCTTTCTTTTCTTCTTCCTCAGTCAAAGCACTACTTTGAGCAAAAAAGTTTTGCATTTGCGTCAGTTGAGATTGATGGTCTTTTTGCATCTCTGTCAGTACTTGATCGCCCATCTGATTGAACTTTGAAACAATGTTATCAACAATGCTCTGCGTAACCACTTGACCTGACCAATCAAGTTGATTAAGTGCTTGAGTCGCTTGGTCGTTCAGTTTGAGAAAGCCACCAACTGCTTTTTGTGTTGCTTCGGATACTTTGTTTCCGAACAAATCAACTTCTATGGACGGTTTTTTCAGATGATTCGCTAACGCGACTGCTCCGGCGCCGAGACCGGCAAGTGCCGCAACCGTAATACCAATCGGTCCAGTAATAGCACCTATTGCAGCAGAAAACAAACCCGCTGCTCCGCCAGCGATTCCAAGAGCTGAAGCAATTGCTCCTAATCCTGAAACAGCCCCACCAATCACCGCTAATACCACACCAATTGCCGCAACTATTCCTGTTAATACAGCAGTTACAGCTGCTCCGATAGCGATAAATTTTTGTGTTGCTGGAGAAAGCTGATTGAACCAATTAATCAATCCCTGTAACACTTCCGCGACTTTCTGGATAGCTGGAGCCAATGCATTCCCTATCGTGATTTGCGCTGTTTCAAACGCCCCTTGCAGTTCTTCCAGCGAGCCTTTCAAGTTGTCCTTCATTTTCTTTGCGGCCTCTTGAGATGCGCCACCGGAGTTTTGAAGCGATTTTGTGAGTGCATCTAGTTTTTGCGGTCCGGCTTCAATCACTGTTAGCATCCCACTTGCCGCTTCTGTGCCAAAAATAGTAGATAACGCAGCAAGTTTTTGGGCATTGCTCATGTTCTTTGTCTTTTCGGATAGCTGGGCAATGATGTCGCCAAACGGACGCATTTTCCCTTGTGAATCGGTGATTTTGACCCCCAACTCCGCAAGAGCCCCCGCAGCCTCTTTAGGAGGGTCAGACAAGCGAATCAAAGCAGCGCGCAAGGTTGTTCCGGCCTGCTCGCCACGGATACCAGAGTTGGACATGATTTCCGTTGCAGCCGCGAGTTGTTCCAAGGAGATACCAAGGGATTTTGCAACCGGCGCCGCATACTTGAACGTGTATTGCATGTCCTGAATGCCAGCCGCTGAATCGTTCGCCGCTTGTGCGAGAACATCGGCTACCCTGCTCGCTTCGCTTGCTTCTAATCCGAATGCGTTCAACGCTGACGACACAGTATCCGTAACAAGTGCCATATCCTCGCCACTAGCCTCTGCAGCCGCAATGATACCTGGCATTGCCGCAAGGATTTGGTTTGTGTTGTATCCCATTGCGGCCATAATTTCCATTCCTTGCGCGACTTCTGTTGCAGATTTCGATGTAGATGCACCTAAATCAAGTGCGGCTTTCTCTAGCTTTTTTATTTCCGCTGGAGTAGCACCCGCGACGGCCCCAACGCGGTCAAGCTGTGCTTCAAAATCCATTGATTTTTTGACTGCGAAACCAAGCGCTCCGCCAATTGCCGCACTCGCAGCACCAAACGTCATGGCAATTCCTTGGCCAACTGATTGCATTCGACTGCCGACGTCTTGCAAACGTTGCCCTACTTCGTTAAGTTTTGCACGCATTTTATCCCAAACTGTAGTGTTTTGGTTAACATCCTGGGACAATTTATCAAGCTTGGCGCTAGTTTGTTGAAGTTCATTTTCTAATTTTTTGAGATCACCAACTGCTTTGTTATAAGCGATCAATAATTTTTCAGTTTCAGCCGCTTCTTTTCCTTTTGTTGCTGCCGATTCTTCGTATCTACGCTTCAACTCCTGCACTTTAGCGCTTTGCAAGTCGATTTTTCTTGTCAACATCTCTGACTTGGCCTGCAAACCTTCCATCGTGTTTTCAAATCCCTTGATGGAACCGCCTGCCGCTTTAAATTCACTTTCAACAGCTTTTAGTTTCCGATTTATTTCTGCAAGACTACGCGTAAAATCCGCGCTGTCCAATCCCAAGCTGACACGTAAAACGCCGACTTCTGCCATGTTCTCACCTCCTTGCTAAAAGAGAACTTGGTCGATATACCCCGTTTGCGTTTCCTCCTGCCCATTGTTGACGCCGTTTATTTTTCTATGGACATCGCAAAGCGCAAAAAATTTCCGTGGTGTACAACGCCAAAAATTCTTCTCATCCATGCCTAAAACCACGGTTCCAACGTATAAAAGCAAAGGCCAATCCCAACCTTTTTCCTCAGCAAGATCGGGATTGGCCTCTAGTTTTTTGGTTCAGGAAGAGCGTTATTCACTGCCTCGGTGATTGCATTAGCTAATTCGGAAATGTTCGCAATATCAATCATTTTTCCGACTTCTTTTTCTGTCAGACTCTCATCTTCATGAACCAAGCCAGCCCACAAAAATGTACGGATTGCTTTAAATGATCCTGATCCAAGAGCATTCAACGCTTCTTCTTGACTGCCATATTTATCTTCGAGTTCACAAAAAGCGTTTAAATCAAAAACAAGATGACGTTCTTTATCCAACTGAACAGGAATTTTCTTTACTTTCACATCAAGGCTTTTAACTGGCATACTTTTTCCTCCTATCTTTTTATTGCATAAAAAAGAGAGAGGAGTATCCTCTCTCTCGCTCATTAAGCAACAGGTGGTTCGTAAACAGATGTGAACCAAGATGCCGCTTTTTCAGATGTAAAGTTTGGTGAATCTTCATCCGCAATAGCTTGCCATAATCCGTCTTTATCACGTTTCACAAATGTTCCTGAAACCTTCGGAGTTTGGAAAGCTGGCTTATCCTCCATTGTTTTATATTCTTGTTCCGGAAGTTCAAACTTTCCTTTGTAAAGCCAAACGTAGCGATATTTGCCGTTGCTCTTTTTGGATTTAAAACCGATAGCTACATACGGAGCTGTATCACTTGCTTGTTTTATCAAAACACCATCAGAATTGACGGTATGCCCAAGCAACTTCGCCTGAATATCCAGTGGAATGTCTTTCACTTCAAATTCCACTTTAATTTCCCCTAAGCTAGTAACCGTCTCAGATGGACCATCATCCGCGTAAAGTGTTTCGGTATTGGACGAAGGCGAAATTTTTGCTGTAATGGCACCTGCAATTTTCTCTGGTGTTTCATATGTTTCGTCATCCTTCATAATGGCAAAATGTAAATCTTTTAAACCAACTTGTACTCCTGCCATTTTCTATTCCTCCCTTTCTTCTACATAAGAAAACCGGAGCACCTTGTGATAGATTTTGGTGTCCGGTTCATATAGATCGGTTTCAGTTGTCCGGCGAAAGCCAGCTTCTTTCAATAAGTCTTTGACTTGTTGAACTATTGATGTATAGTCTCCCTTCGACCACACATCGACTTGTATGAAATGCGCTGTCCATTGTTCCTCGTCATCTGCATTCAAAGCAGAAAACTGATTGTACTCGAAAAAAGTGATATATGTTGTCGCTGTTCCGCTGTAAGTTTGGAAAGCAACAGGAACACCGACGGGTTTCAATGTATCGATAATCAGTTTGTTCAGACTCATAGCCCCATCTCCCTGCGTATCACGTCAGCCATTTTCTGCTGTACCTGCTCTTTGTTTTCTTCAAAAGCCGGCTGGAGAAACGGTCTGGCAGCCATTTTTGATGTTCCGAATTCAAGAAAAAGACCGTAGAAACGGTCACGATCTGGACCGATATCTACGGTTCCATCTTCTTTTATGTCAGAAATCACGATGTTTTCGGCTAGCTTCCCCGTATCGCGTGGCGCTTTCTCTGATGCCGCTTGTTGAACGACTTCAGCACCAGCAAGCAGAGCGTCTTTTTTGACACGCTCAGCTTCGCTACCGACTTGCTCAAGCTGACGTAATAGTTCTTGCATTCCGTGAAGTTCGAGGCCCATCACATCACCTCTTTCGCGATGATGGTCAGCGTGATGTTGCGCTCATCATCGTTTATTACAGACAAAATTTCAAATGTCCTGTCCTTGTATTTGATACGCATGTCTGGATTGATACCAGTTGTGTAGCGAACGACAAAACGAACCGTATTTTCGTTTTGTGTTGTGGCGGCTTCGTAGTATTCGCGGCCTCGAAGCGTCTTTATCATCGCCCAGACAGTTTTTACGTCTTTCCATCGCTGATCCTCTTCAAGAGGAAAGCCGTTTTCATTTGTAGCGTTCTCATCGTATTCCTGAAAGGTGATACGATGTCTAAACTGATTCGTTAACGGCCGCGCCATTCGTCATCGCCTCCTGTACCAAAAGTGGAGTGAGCGCATCAAACGCTTTTCTCATCTCATCCTCACTCACCCGATATTCGTAAAAAATCGAGGCGACAATCAATACCAAATGATCCGATTCAGTTCCCGTTGCGTTTTTGACATATTTTTTTGCTGTATCCAAATAAAAAGAGAGCATGGAATCTTCCATACCCTCATCGATTCGGAGATGTTCTTTTAACATCTCAAGAGTAACCGCCATGCTCTTTCATCCTTCCATTACGGTGTAGCTGGCGCATTCAATTCAAGCTTAAATACAGACGGCTCAAACGGACCATACACAAGTTGACCATCGTTTAAGTGCCAAATTTTGAAGCCGACATGGTTTGTATCCGCATATTTTTCAACCAACTTCGTGACTTCCATTGTGCCGATAACGTCTTGAATGTGGAAAGTAGAGAAGTCACCGAAGTACAAGCGTTGAATGTCTGGTGTATCTGCATCGACAAAATCGGTTACATCGACTGGAAAGCCTAATAATCGATAGCCAAATGACCCAGAAATGCCTACATCAGTGCGTAATAACGGGAAGCCATCAGCTGTTTTTAACGTTTCGATAGCCGTTAATGCCGCACGGTTAATCATCCAACGGGCATTCGCAAGCATAGACGTTGGTAGGCTGTTTTTGAGCTGTACGAATTTGTCGTAAATATCTGTTACTGTTGGTGTGAACTCTACTGCTTTCGTAATTAGAGCGCCAGGATTATCAGCACTGTTGAAGAAAAATTCTGCTTCTTCACGAACATATGCTTTTTTAAGTTCATCGACAACAAGACGTTCGATATTCATATCAGACATCGCAAGAAGTTTCTTGGTCACAAGAACAAGAGCATCTGTTTCTGTCGGATTTAAGTAATATTCATCAAAGTCGATGTCTGTCTCTGGAATCGGTTGATTAAGCGCACGTTCTGTTAAAACTTTGTTTGCTTTCGCCTTCTTAATCAGAATCGGGAATCCTTGAGTTCCTTTTGTTTGGTGTACTGTACCGTATTTACGTAATAAGTTTTGTTCTTGCGCATAAGAAATAATTTCTTGTGCAAGAGATTCCGGTACAAGCACGTTACCGCCATGTGTTTGAACACCCATCGCACGAGCTTCGCTTTCGCTAATTTGACCAACAAGGTATCGGCAGAAAGCATTTCGAGTTTTCATTTCATTCGTTTTTACCTGTACACGTGAAGAAAGGGACTTGTTAATGATGTTTGTTAGGCCGTCACGCTGTTCTTGTGTTAAGCCCGCAGAACGTTTTTCACCAGTGTTTTTGTTACCTTCTTGACCTTCATTGTCGTTGTCATTCTCATCGCCTTCCTCATCGTTTTCGTCATCTTCTAAACCTTCACCTGATTCATCATTACTAGCCCCACCATTAGCACCATCAATTTCTGCAAGTGCTTCATTAACAGCTTCTAAATCTGCTGTCAATTCATCGACTTCCGCTTGCACTTCTTCCATTGAACGAGTTTCAGAACCTTTTTCCAATAATTCTTTTAGTTGTTTTAATCGTTTTTCTAATTGTGCTTTTCGACGTAATAAATATTTTTTCATCGCTTCAACGCCTCCTCAATCTTTCTAATTAACTTTTGTCTTTCGTAGTGCAATTCACGCTGTTCCGTGAACTTATCACGGACATAAGCTTCTGTATCCTCATAAGCCGGAAGACTTACAATGCTAATTTCATAGAGTTTGACCTCCTGAACAGTTCGCTGCGCTGGTTCTACATCCCAATTCCAACTATCTTTCACAACCTGAAAGCCAAACGAGCATTGGTTGATATCCCCGCGCTGCATAGAAATCATTAAATCCTTTGCCCAACTGGTGTCTGGAGGTGTAACCCGGAATTTCAAACCCTTGTCATCTTCTTCAAGAGTGAGCGTACCGCTTCGTGTTCGGCCAAGAACATAATCCCAATTGTGATTAAAAAGCGCCCGAATGTCTGCCTGTTCTGCAAGTGATTTTGCAAAAGCGCCGGGGGCAATTGTTTCTTGAAACATATCTCCAATCATGGTTGGAGAATTAAAAATACTCGCATATCCTTCAATGACTTGCGAGTTCCCTTCGGTTCCAGCACGTATTTCGATATTCGATAAGGTAAAAATACGCTTTTCCTTCTCGTCCATCACGTCTCACCTCCTTTAAGTGTCTTTTTAAGAGTAGACTCAAGGTTATCAAGACCAACTAAATCTTTTGAAATATATAGTTTTTTAGCTTCGTCTTGATCCAACTTATCAAAACCCAGCATTACACGCGCATCGTTTGGTGTAGCAATGGACGTGCGTACCAAATTGTAAGCAATATCCGTCTTTGTCTTCATCGTTACATAATCCAATGTATTGATTTTAAAACGAATTCGTCTGCCACCATTCGGGAAGAAAAGTTTTGTCAAATGTTGTTCAAGGTTTCGGATAATCGGCTTCAATACGGTGGTATGAAGCATCATCATGAATTGCTCCATATCCGTCTTTTGTAGCTCTAACAATTGTTCCAAGTCCACGCCGAAAAATTTCCCCAAATCCTTCTTGTAGATAGAGAGATATTGAAGAATTTTTTCGTCATCAACCGGGCTTTGCAAAGCTTCAATCTCGTATCCTTTCCCAAGTGGAATGAGCTGAATTTTGTTACCTTGCCCGGTCTGCTCCAGCTTATCTAAAATAGCCGTAATCATGGCGTTTTGTGCTGTGTTATTTGGAGCAATATGCGTATCCAATTTCAGCAAATACGCTAATAAGCCACCTTTTCTATACTTATCTGTTAAGCTATTTTCAGCGTTCATCACGCCTTCAAGTGTCTGTTTCGCCAAATCAATCAGACCAACACCATCTAAATGATTCGTGCCGATGTTTTTCACATGAACAATCATGTCAGACGGAATTTCTACCCCGCCAACTTTGTAAACCTTGCTGCCGTCCTCTAATAGTTCTGAATAAACACCGTTTAGCACGTGCCATTCGTCATCATTCTTAAAAATGTAGACTTTCCCACGTATCAAAAGAGTATTGACAATGAGCTTTTTCATCTCAAATTCTGTTAAATATCGATTCGGATTCTGTAAGATGCGTAAAGTCATAGAGTCTCGTATGTCTTTTCCATTTTCATCCTCAATAAAAAAATCAGTGAGCGCTATCTGATCACTGATTAATTTCATGAGATTATAAATATCAGACGATTGAAGAATATTTTCATCGGTCACGTAACCGCCATAATTCCAGTAAAAATTATCAAAAATACTAAAGCTGGCACGTTTGAGAAATCTACTGATACGTGAAGTTATGAGTTGCCACAATCCCAAGTGTCTCACCTCCTTTACCTCTTATAAAGAGCCTCAATCATGGCCATATACTCTTCTTCATTTACATCTATCATCATGTTCATCGTTTCTTTATGAGCAGTAAGCATCGCCACAAATCCATCAATTTTGTGTTGGCTTTGTTTTTTAGATGGTGCCTTCAACCCCTGTGTATTGATAAATGCTACGACGTTTTCTGTACAATAAATCAACAATGGATTGTCTGTTTCAACACGACCTTCATACATTAAAATTTCGATATCATCAAACGGCGCATTGAGCGTAGAAGGATATTGCCGCACCTCTACACAATCGAATCCTTCCATTTCTAACTTTTCAACCAGTTTCACAGCATGGGCAGGGTCATAGTTAATTTGCTTAATATCATAAACCTGAGCCTGCTCCTTGATGTACTCTAGCACCATGTCATGATCAATAGTTTTTCCTTCACACAAGGTGACAAATCCACGTTCAACCAAGTGACGATATGGAATATTCTCCATTTTCTCACGAGCCTCAAGACCTTCTGACGGAATAAAATACATCTGTTTCACTTTCAACTTCGATTTTCCGCTTTCATCGACAACCGGAAAGTTCAAACTTACGCACGTTAAGTCGGTTGTTTTCGATAAGTCTAGGCCAACAACACACATCATGCCTGTTAAGTCGCCTAAATCATCAACTAGGCACTTCTCGACGATATCACGTTCAAAATAAGTGCCGGTCGAACGAACGAAAATGTTTAAATGCTTTGCCAAAAATTCATCTTTTCGTTCCGCAGACACTTGAGCCTCTTTAAATTGGTTCATGAGATAATCTTTTTTAACGGAAATACCATAGTTCGGATTCACTTTTGCCCAAACAGCAGGATCATCCCATCTATCACCCTTGTCTGGTTCATAGATGAGAACAAACCAGGAATCATCATCGACTTCGCCATTCAAGATTTTCTTGCAATAATCATAGATTTGTAGACCAACAGACGTTGTTCCTTTACCAGCAGTAGAAACAATCATCATCAATGGTTGTCGTCTTGCGCCCATACCAGACTTTAAGACATCATACATGTCTGCGTTACCTTGAGCATGTACTTCGTCAAGAAGAACAAAGTGAGGGTTTTTTCCATCGAGTCCTTTTGTCTCACGAGACAACGGCTGCAACGTGTTCTTAAACTTTTTACCGTTGACCGTAAACGAGTAAACAATCGCATTCACGCCGCCTTTGGGACCCTTATAAATTTGCGTGCGTTGGTTCAAGTCAGGACTATTTTCAATCGTAATCGCGATTTTCTTCGCAGAAATGTTCGCTTGCTCTTTATCAACCGCTGCCGTAAAGCATTCTGCGCCGAGTTCTCCATCTGCATAAAGTGCATATGTCGCTGCACCAGCCGCAATTGTTGTTTTTTCGTTTTTACGCGGTACTTGGATATAGCTTGTCCGAATAACTCGAACAACTTGACCTTTGTCATCTTTCTTTTTCCATCCATAAATGTTAGTGAAAGCGAACTTCTGCCAATCTTTTAAATCGTAATGTTGACCAGCAACTTCACCTTCTGCGTAAATACAGAACGTCTCTACAAAATCCATCATTCGATTTGCAGCATCTAAATCAAGCCAAATATCTTTGCGCTTTTTCCAACGCTCATAACGTTCAACCGCTTGAATCACGGTTTTCGGATATTTTTTCTTGTTTCTTTTTACCTTTTTAGCAAATAAATCTGCATAATTCACACCACGTTCAATCATGGTTCATCAATCCCATTTATTCGCGAACGCCTGGAAAGCGTCTGTTGTTGAATTCGTTACTTCACCGCTAATTTGTTTTTGCATTTTTGGCGTTAAGCCTAACTGCTCTAAAAGTTTACTCATTCTTGCATTCCAGTCTGCTGTTTGCTGGGCAAGTGGATGCTTCATTTGATTTTTTGCACCAGCTTTATTGGTATGCTCTTTTGTAGCAGGGAATCCTTCATCTCGCCATTGTTCATAGACATGCGAATAAACCATGTAAGCATCTAGGTATAGCTCAATTAACGGTTCAAGCGATTTGTTGTAAGTGCCGTTTTCCTTTAACAGATCGACAATTCGTTCCCGTTCCTTTTTGCGTTTTTTGGTCATCGCAGCTTTTTGTTTCTTATCCAAATTTTCACACCCCCTTTGAAAATTTCATCTTGGCGCACGTTTGAGGCCGCCGCCGGTCCTCTAATGTCTGGTCCATTTCTAAATGGGATAGGGGGGCTAAAGTCGAAAGTACGACTTATCCTCCCATTTCTTACTTCCTTCTTCAACTTTTTTATGACAAGACTCGCAGAGAAGAATTAGGTTTTCTGGATCGAGCTTTAGCGAAGGATTCTCTTTAATCGGAATGATGTGATGAACATGAGCTTGTCTGCCAAATACAAATCGTCCGCATTCTTTGCAACAACCACGATCACGTTCATAGATGTATTCTCTCATTCGCTGCCATTCTAACGAACGGTAAAAAGGTTTGTTTTTAGACTGATGTTTATATCTCAGCTTATGTTCATCACAATATAATCCACGCTCGACACGTTGGTTGCATCCATTGTAATTGCAGTAACGCATCATTCATCATCCACTTTTTCTTTGGTTGATGCTTTGCTCTTTGTTGTCTTCTTATCTGTTGCTTTCTCCTTTAACTCCATCACTACCCGTTTGTTCTTCTCATCCCACTTTTGAATATGCGTAGCTGTTTCGCGAATGATTTGCATATACATCCTCTCCTTTCGTAAAATAAAAAAGCATCCTAATTAGATGCTTCATAACGTTCACGTAATCTACTCATTTCCTCTTTGTTCTGCTCGACTAATTCATCTATGCGACAAATGATTTGCTTCAACTTATTCTCGTTCAGAGTCCTTCTTGCTTTAGCCCATAATTCCTTTATCTTATCCTGCCTTGTTCTAATCTTCTCATTCGTATAGAAAGAACGATATTCATGTTTACAGTTAGGACAAATAAAATAAGCTAACTCAATATCACGTTCTATAGTTCTTGTTTTGAGATTGATTTCAAATTCATTTTGGCAGTGATCGCATTTAACGTTAGGCATTTGCCTTTCACCTCACAAATAAAAAAAGCACCCCAAAGGATGCTTCTCATTCTTCTTCAGAATTAAATCCAATCCGTCTTTTCGGTTTCTCTGGATTCAATCTCTTCACAGCCATTAATAAAAAGCTTATTTGTGATACATGTTGAATCAACTCTACCTTGGTACCATCTTCTAATCTTCCGTAAAATATAATTAAACTAGGGTCATAATAACCTAAATCCTCAATATGAAACTGAATCGTCTGTCCATAGGAAACTAGTCTAACGCCTACTTCATGTTCCTGATCTAATTTCTCGTCAAACTCATTAATCATTTTAACTAGTCTTTTATAAAATTCACTTGCTAAATTAGGATTATTTGGAAATTTAATTGCAGGAAAATTTAACTTTGGTGGTTCAATAACTGTTTTCGAAAGACCAGCAGCCAACATCGAAAGTCCGGCTGATTCTGAGAATCCAAAGGCATCTTTACTCATATGTAACACCTTCCCTTCGCCTACTCAATTCGACAAAATGAGACATTTTCCTTCACCAATTTTCTGTTAGATGCCGACATTTATTTCAAATATTTATTAACTAAGATTGCCGCAATGGTGACAGGCATTAATCCTTTAACAAATGGACTAGCAAATTCATAAATCTGAGACAAATCAATTCCGTTTAGCACTCTGTCATCCCCCTTTCCATTTTTATATACGGAGATGACATAATTTGGTTTCGTTGCATAGCAAAATAAAAACGCCACCCAATCGGGTGACGCTAGGTAAAAAAGCCTTCTGTTTGGAAGTTTCGCCCTGCTTCATATCCCACGATACAATCATAACATGCCTAAAACAAAATAATCTGTCGTCTTTCTGTCATTTTTCCGTCAGTTTTCTATCAGTTTTCTTTCATAATATTGCTTATTAGATTTAGTCTATTATTTCTTATTAAAAATTAATTTTAATACATGTACTGTTGAAAATAATAAAAGAGCATTAACAGATAAGGTTAAAATATAATAAAAAATCTGTAATCCTTTAAAGTTTAGAGGAAAATACGCTAAATAAAACACCCCTATATTAAGCAAAATAAAATAAAACATTGCACCTATGTACCCGTAATACCTCTCTTTATTTACTTTGATATCAGTTTTATTTTGGACAGTTAAACATGTGATAACTAAGGCTCCTAATCCGATTCCTATACTTAAATTTAATTTTGCTGTTTCTTTCATTAATTCGGAAAATAAGCTTTGATTATTATAAGTACCAGTTAACGAGCCAACAATGATGATAAGTGTTACAAATACGCCTGTAACCAAAACTGCTACTTTCTGTAAATACATTTTAACTTTATTCAAATTTTGTAATTCCTCCTCCCCAATCACGAAAAAAGCATCCTGTATACGGATGCTTAACACATGAGTTTACTAAAAACTTGCTATTTTTTATTTTGTTCTAAGATACTTTGAATTTGTTTAGCCTCGTCAATTGCCCTTTGAGTAATTATATTTAATTGTTCAATTTTATTATCATAATCAGCCTGTTGTCTTTTCCTTTTGAGTCTATCACCGATAGCCGCTATTCGATTTAGACCGTTTTTGCGAATCATGAAGAACGTATTCCAAACAGCTGCATGCGCATTTTCCTTGGAATCTAAAGAATACCCTTGGTCTTCCAAAAAATTCCTCGCATTACAATAAGCTGAATAATAAGCTCTACTTATAGCAGACCTTTTACAGCTCTCCTCTTCCCTTTCAGACAACTCGATTGCTAAATCGAGATAACCATTCCAATTGAACATTGAATCAGAACTCCAAATCAATATTCATTTTGGATTTGGCACGATGAAGATTATTAAACCACCATGTTTCATCGAGTTTATCTAAAAGGGTGTATAACAATCCAGGATCTTTTTTTGACTTGATAAGTAAATATAGCTTACCTTCATCCCCATCATTTTTATCAACTGATAAAGAAAGTTGCACATTAGAACCAAAGATGTGTCTAATCCTTAAAAATGCCTCAAATAATAACTCTAATAAGAAGCTATTCTTTTTTAGAAAAGTGCTAACTGACATATAGTCACTAAATACATATATACTATCTAATAACTCAATTTGCTTGTTATAGTTCTTATAAATAGATAAATCTTCACTTTTATCCCATTCACTTAGGCCAGCTGTTATTGAAGTAGGTGTAATTGAAACAGAAGACACTTTTTGAAAGAGTGATGGAATAAAGTTAAAGAGTGAGTTAGTGTGTTGCCATGGATTAGATAACACTCCCAACTTCATTTTAATCACTCTCCCCAAAGATTTTTCTTAAAGAATCTTTTATGCAGGCCTCAAATGTAGACACTATTCTTTCGTGACCTTTATCTAACCAGCTATATAACTTTTCGAAATTTATGGACTCTGTTTTCCCACTAAAATATGTAAGATCGAGTATTATAGAAAAATCTTCCGTACTATTCATCTGTAATCTTAAAATATCCTTATCGTCCTCAAAAGGAATCTGGACTCCCAAAATAAAGGAGGAATAATCGGGTGGTAAACCTTCTCCTAAATATGGATAAAAATTAAAATAGTCCTTTAACTCTACAGTATCAGATTCAAATCTAATTTCATTAATGTAGCGAAGTAGTGTTCTTTCGATTCCGACTGGTTCAGCAACACTTATATAGACATTAAGTATTTGGTCAACTAATTTTAAATAATCATCCCAATTAGTATATGGTATTAGTGAATTAATAATTAAATGATGAGGACCAATTTGTATAATTACTTTTTCGTCTTCGCTGCTTAGTTGTAATCGCTCAGAAATCCTAAGGTTTTGTTCAATTCCTTCATTAGATATACCTATTTCCAACTCTTTCCCTTGAACTTTTTTAGGATATTGCCCCTTTATTCCCTCGTAAATAAGCCCAGGAATTGTTGAGTCCCAAGGAGAAGTAGAATCAAATTTAAATTCACAAATCACTTCTTTCACAGGTGGATTTTTATAATATTTCCTTTCCATAAAAAAACCCCCAATTTTATGTACGTAAACGATTATAACAGTTTTTTTCTAAACAAAACAAGAAATCAGTTATTATTTTTTATTATTTCTATATTCAAAAGAAAAAAACCTTTAAATAATAAAATAAAAAAAGACACCTACACAGGTGCCTCTTCCTTGTACACTTCAATTCGCAATATGAATGCCAGCTTATAAAAAGCCCGTGCTCTCAATCGATAGTACTTGCTTTCACTCATTCCCATCTCATTGTAAAGTTCATAATCATACATTTCCTCATCGCTCAAGTATCGCTTGATGATCAGCTCCCGTTCTCTCGGACTAAGCCGATTCACGCCGCGTCTAATCCATTCCATATATTTATCTCGTTCGCGTTCAAAATCCACCTTGTCAATCACTGCTGTTTCTGTAGATGAATGAAAAGCATTGGTGTGAGCAGGAGGAACAAGTGAATATGTCGCTGTCACCTTTGGTAATTGTTCTTCTGGAACCGTCAGGAGATAAAAGCGATATTTCTCCAGTGCTGCTTCTACTCGTTTTTTCGTTTCCTCTCGATCGATTTCAGGCAACTGGAAAGTCATTTGTTTCATCTTGCTACCTCCTTAAAAATAATGAAAAAGGACACTAAACAACAGGTTCAATCTGTTATTTAGTGTCCTCCCGCTTTCGGTATCAGACCCTCAATATTTAATCGTTATTTAAATAATCTTTTATATTTACGATATTATCTGTTTCAACTTTTACTGGAGCCAACAATCCAGGTTTGAGGTTTAACAAGGTTTCTACTTCTTTAGGTTGCAGAGATATGTTATATTCCCTTTTTAGTTTTTTGATTATGTCATACCCTGACAGTATATTATTATCAATAAGCAGCTCAATTGCTTTTTTCATTGCCACTGGAGAAGCTGATTTTATTGTATCATCTAATGGCTCTTTTTTTCTCCAGTTTTGTTGGCTGATTTTTCTTTGAAGATATTGATACTGACTTTGATTGATTGCTCCGATTTTATAAGCTCTAACAGTCATGGCTGATACAGATACTTTCCATTTTCGTTTTAGATATAGATAGTTGTCTAAATCAACCGGATGGTCAACAATGTCCCTTGCAAACGCATCTTTTGGGAGTAAAAAGGCTGCTGCAAACTCATTTGCTTCACGTTCTATGTCCCGAAAATGATCCTTATCTACTTCTGAAAGATCTAAATAAGGGTCGTGAAGAATAATATGCCCTAATTCATGCGCTGCATCAAACTGTCTCCTAACAGCCGAGCCTTTATCGTCTCCAAGAATAATGAAATAATAATCTTTACCATCAAATTCCTGTTTTTGACTAAAAGCATCAATACCAGGAGTGTTTGTCATTGATGTTGTAACAATAAATCCCTTTTTCTCTAACAACCTAACCATATTTGGAATGGGTTCATCAGAAAGTCCCCAATATTCCCTCAGTTGTTTACTCACATATTCAATGTCGTTTAAATGAGATTCATCAATTTCAGGTATATCTAGCTCAGGAAAATCTACATATTTTTCTAAAAGATGTCGAATGGAAAAAAGAAGTTTAATCCGATAAGTCTGCATCAACTGATCTTTTTTGCTCGTGGAAAAAAGAGACCTAAAATAAGTATTACCTACCTTAGGTTTTATTAGATCTTCTTCAAAGAAATAATCTTTTGGAAAATCAAGTACATCGACTATGCATAATAGTGTCTCAAATGTCGGCACAGACTTATTATTTTCGTATTTTGAAATCATTTGTTTACTTACACCAATTTTCTCAGCCAATTCCGAAATAGTTAATCCTCGATAAATACGTGCAAATTTTAATCTCTCTCCATTAAAATTATTATTTTTTAGCATTTTTACTCCTCCTAAGAGAAGTTCCTAGTTTAACCCTTTTCCTTCTCTTGTTGTTCTTTGTCCTCTGTTTTTGGGCTAACTACTTCTTCATAGTCACCTTTATTAACAAATTCTTCCTCAACATCAGGTTTAAGTTTAACAAGATCGTCTACTTCATTTTCATCATCATCAAAGTCCCAATCACTAAAGTTGATATAAGATTTGTCGTATTCAACGTTAATCAATTCGCTCCAGTCCTCTTGATAAATAATATTCATATTCGGCGACAATAACGTTGCCTTAACCGACTGGACTTCACCTTTAAACTGATTAAATGTTATTATCACATACTTTTCAACTTTGCCATAATATATACCTAACATATCCCTTAAAATTTTCTCAACTGCTTTTAGCCAGTCACTATCCTCTTCCAGTGGTAGTAGTTCTAGTTGCTGTTCAACATTGGACATGTCAATGTCTAATTCTTCGACATCTGTATTTATAGTGACTAATGCATCAACATAGTGAATAGACGACCGATTTTTTCTTTCTTCAATGAGTTGATCTAACCTTTTATCTTTCATAAATGAGTACAAATATTTACTTTCAAGATCATAAACAAGAATGAAAGACCATGGCCCTCTTCTGCACTTAATGCAGATGATGTTTTCATTTTTTAATTGCTTATAGATTCTCGTATATATAAAATCCCAGGTTAAAAAATGTACACTGTTAAAGAACTCTAAATAGTGAGTTGCCATTATTTCTTTTACATCGTTTTGAACAGCATCTGATAACAGACTTACAATCTGGTGTTTAACATCGTTATCCACTGGAATATAGTAACTGGACATAGTATCACCTCTATTCTAAAGATGATACCATTTTACATATTTTATTAAAAAAAGTCAACCAAAGTACTGTTTTATTTAAAATAATTCACCTGTAGTTACATCATATTTAGTAATTTTCCCATCTACTACTTTAATAACTATACTTCCGTATTTTGGTAACTCCAATTCTTTCATTTTTCCATCAGAAATCATAACTATCTTTGAATTACTTTCAACGCTTATATTCATTTGCTCTACAAGAGAATCCACATCAATTTTTTTTAATCCCATAAGATTCCTCCCAGCCTTATTTCCATACTTTCTGTTAAACTTGTGAATCCACTTTACTTTATTCCAAAGAAGATAAGAATTGTTTTCATGGGGAGCAGAAAAACTGCTCCCTTTGGTTTACTTCACAGCTCTAAGAACTCTTTTCTCTTCACGCTCAATATCGTCCAACGACATCTGATAATCGGCTTCACGAACTGCTGCAGCAAACTTTTCGATTCCGGTATCCCATAACCCGTGGCGCTTGATAACATCCGAAAACTCCTCAACGTCATGTTCTCTGATGGACCAGCTATCTGATTCATTTTTGTCTTCGTAAATCGTAATCCACTCTTTTGTCTCTGGATCAACATCTTTAAAGCTCTTACGAGAGAAATGACATAACTCATGATCGACGAGAGCGACACGTTGTTCATGCTTCATAGCATTCCAAGCCTCAGCATTGATGAACACAAAAAGCATTTTTCCAGTTACATATCTTTCAAACGCCGTGCATTTTTTTGCCTTTCCAGCCCAATCGCTTGCACCTTCACGGAAGTAGTAGCCAATGACATCTTTTGCATCTTGAAGATGAGGATGATACTTGTCGATGATATCCTCAGCAATTTCTCTTACTTCTGTTGCTTCTTTAAAAAATGCTCCTGCCATATTGATAACCTCCTAGATTAATAGAGTTTGTTGCTGCTCCTCTAAAGGAACAATGGTGATTTCCACCCGTGGTGTTTCGCTGTACCATTTGGAAATATGTAGGTCTACTACTTGGCTGTCGTCCTTCCAAATGACGTTTTTAAGAGCGTCCTTTACGCCTTTGACGTAGTTATCCACGTCTGGCTTGCTTGTTGGTCGCAGTTGGCCGGCTTCGGCTGCTGCTTTTTTCTTTTTGCTAAAGCTTTTCAATGTAGGCTTGTACACCTTAACGACAAGGGAGATAGGTCCCTCGAGCAATTTTTCTGGACGGTGCTCGGAAGCTACTAATCTAACGTAATCTTTGAAATCGCTCGATTTTTTCGGGTCATACATTCGGATATGGCCGTTGACCGTAGTTGCCCGTGGTCGCCCTTGAGCGACAGGCTCGCCATAGACAGTAAATTGAATCATCATGATTTAACCCTCTCCATCACTAGCACATGACGCAATGTGTAGTAGTCCAAATCATAGATGGATTGACCTTGATGTTCGGTAATTCCCATGTCTAACAGCTGGCGGATAACAATCTGTCGCTTAAGTTCTTGGCTAAACTGTATCTTCATGCCGTGACATCTCCCTTCCGATTTTGCATCTCACTTCGATATACATCCGTTCCAGTTCACCTAGATGTAACTCATAAAGCTGTCTGCCATCTTTCGCCTCGTAAACCTCATGGTCGATAAGGTAATCGATCAGATACTGCTTCCGTTTTGCAACGGCTTCTTTTGGAACTGACATTATCAGCACACCTCCTGTTTCAATCGTTCTTTTGCTTCCTGAATTCGTCGGCGTAGAGCCGCCATTTCTTGTTTGAATGCTGCCTTTTGTTCCGAAGTTAATGGCTGTGGTTCAAATAGATACATACCCGCGCCTAAATACGTCGCATTTGTCTCTTCAATCCGTTTGTTTACCTCGTGCATGATTCAACCCCCCACTTTATTTCGTCCGGTAGCTTTCGCCCTCGACAGCGTATAAATGGTTTTTCGCCATTCCAAAAAGCCGGTCAGCCGCGGCAAAGCCAATTTTGTCCTCTAGCGTGTCCGCGTCTTCGTTTGAATTAAAAATGATCGGCTTTTGCATTTTGTACCGCTCGTTAATTATGCGGTAGTACAACCCCTCGCGCGTTTCTGTGTGTTTTAACTTTCCTAATTCATCCCAAACTAAAACGTCTGCCCAATGGATCGCCGTGTATAGTAACTTGTTGAATTGTTCGCCGTCGTCGTTGAAACGCTTTGCCGCGCTCAAATCCTCTATGAAAGTATCGGATATACATAACACACGACAACCTCGCATATGGCCGTTTTCATCCGGTACTTTGGCGTTATAAATCAACCATTTCGCCGCTGCCATTTGTAAGTGTGTTTTGCCTAATCCGTAGTTATTGTGCTGCTGTCTAACCCTATTTCGTTCTCCCGGCGGTAAAGCTTTTATTTTTGCCTCGCCGTATGTTGCAATAAAACCTATGCTGTTATGCTTGCTGTTCCGTATACTGCTAAACTCCTTTAGGTAGTTAACCATGGCGTTATAAAGAAGCCGCTGAAATGGTTTTTCTCGCTCGTAATTATCAAAGCGCGCGTTTATAAATTCTTCCGGGATCATTGCGTTTTTTAAACGAGCCGCTAACGCTTTGCGTTCAAAACATTCGCATTTAACGGCTATGTCTGTAAATAATGGCTCCCCTGTTTTTGGGTGTTTCTTTTGTTCCCCTGTTTCCGGGTTTATGTCCGGTACTCGTTTAATAATATGGCCTTGGTCTTTGCATCTTGGACAATCATATTGTTTTAATAAATGGTCGTTTTCCTGGCTCGATGTTTGGGACTGTTCGGTCTTTTTCACTGCCTTCTTTTGTAGGTCTGCTAACACCTCGGCGATGCTTGTGAACCGTGTCGTCACTGGTTATTCCCTCTCCTTTTTGACCAAAATAACGATCCAGAATGACCTTTTCTAAATAGGTGAAACTTCGAATGTAATCTAACCGATGCTTTGGTTTGTACTCATCGAAAATTTCATCAATGTATTTCAGAATGATGTCTATAGGGATGTTGTCACCTAACAATCTATGAATGGCTAATTCATCATCAGGAGACAAATCAAAACCATGTGCTCTTCTTTGAATGAATTTGTTAGCTATTAACTGAAAATGATTCATTCTATCTTCCTCTTCTTCTTTAATATTTTTTATATCTTTTATATCTTTATTAGATGGGACATTTTCGTCCCATCTCTTGGACAAATTTGTCCCTTCTCTTTGTTCAGATAGGACATTTTTGTCCCTTCTCTCGCCGTGAGATGGGACATATTTGTCCTCTCTCTCATCGGCAGGTGTGCCATTTTTGGCACTTCTCTTTTTAGAGATAAATTTCTTCGATTTTCGAACTTTGTAAATCTCTCCATACGGAGCACGAACCGTTTCGATGTAACCTTCATCTTTTAAACGCGCAAGATTCCTTTTTGCATTCCGTTCACTTTCACCGAGTTCGGCAGCAATTTCTGCAAGTTTCACAGGTTTGCCACCGAGTACGATGCCCCAAGTTTCACCTTCCTCCTGTACCTCCTTTGTGACTTTAGAAACGAGCCATAAAAACTCCCAAATTGCTGGTCCGATTCTTTCTCTATGCTGTGAAGTTAATAATCCTGAATAAACAGGGAAATAAAAACTTTCGGGCATCGTATCACCTCGGCTTTCCTATTTCTTGACGCATATGACAAACGAACCTTCTACCCTCACCGGCTTGAGGCCGGGATGACTGCTTTTGATATATCCCTTGATGTACTCTATGTAGAGTTTCTTGTTGCCGGCAGCCATCCATTTGTAGCAGTGTGGAATGACAACTCGGTATTCCATCATTCGATGTTAAAGCTCTCCTGTTCAAATTCATCGAATGAGAATTGAAGATTTTCTGGATCAAATGTTTCTTGCTTTTGTGCAGAGGACTGTCTATTTTGGTGCTCCATGTCAATAAACTTTGACAGAGCTACAAGTTGCTGGAGCGTTAGCTCATTCGGCTTTTTATTATTGAAATGTTTAGCTGTCAATTGATTTAAATCGTTTGTAGTCATGTTATATCTCTGCATTTGTTGCTTAATTTCATCTTGCTTTTTCTTTAATTCCGCAGCCATATCAACTACTTCACCTTCATTTACTTCAATACGACCTACGTCTGGTGTAATATCAATTCGTTGCCGTGGTTCATAAGAAGCTGTTGCATCTAATGTGTTTCCAGACACAGGCTCGTCTTCCGCAATTTCAATGCCATATTGAAGTTTTGCGGCACGTTTCATGAGATGCTTTTTAAACATGTCATTGAACCACTCTTTCCACATATGAGCATTTCGTCCTTTTAACATATGCTCGACCTCATTGGTTTCCATGATAACGACTACATCATCAAATCCTTCCCGTTTCGCAATTGCATAGCCGCCTATCACTTTCCCTCGAGGAAAACCGATTTCATGTGTAATTTCTTTAGTTTTCGCATTGAATTTGAATTCATCATTTTCATGAACAAGCTGGCAGTCTATGCCTTTATAGCCTTCTGTCCGACGTGCTAAATAAAGGATTCCTTCAACAGCGATTTGAATGCTCATTGTCGGACCTTCTTTACCGTTATAAACAATGCAATGAATATGATTTAGAAACGGATTCAGTCCCGAGTTGACGCAAGTTTGAACAAACAGCGCAAACTGTTCATTAGTTGTTCCACGCGCAATTGTAGCTTTTAACGTATCTAGTTCTGTTTGAGTGAAATTGCCAACTACAGCTTGAGTATTGACTGGAGCTAATTGTGTTTGTTTACTCATTTACAACTTCCTCCTTCAACGAAACTGTTTTAATTTCAAAATCTGTATCAACAACCCGTGCAACAATAAGTTGTCCGGATGGTTTAGTGAAAGAAAGAATGCTTTCCGCATTGTCTACAAACGTCGGGGCAATAACGCCAGACTGCTTACTAAGAACCTCAATCAATTCAAGACCGCATTTGATTTTTTCGGCCGTTGATAGTTTGCTATATGGTTTGCCGTCCATTTCGATTTCGAATGTATCTCTAAGCTCTCCATTTTTTTGTTCCTCATAAAGACGAACAGAAATTTTTTCAAACAGCTTGTCCACTTTTTGGACCATGAGCTCTGCTTGTTTGGAACGGAATTCTTTAACCGCATCGATTAACGAGAGAGAATCATTTCGTTCTTGGCGAATGACTTCAAGCTGTTGTTTAGCTAACTCAATCTCTTGTTTTAACTGTTCAATTTGTGAGTGCTGCTGAATTTTTCCTTTCAATTCAAGAATCCGTGCATCAATTTCCGTCGTATCAATCGGCTGTACTTCAACAACCGGCATCTGTTTTAGTTGCTCCACCAAAGCGTTGTATTTCTCAACCATCCGTTTGCCGATTTCTACTTCTTTTTTCAAACGAGCTGCCTTGTTTGCTTTCACCTTTTCGATTGCTTCTTCATTCAACGGCTGACCGCATGTATGGCAATTCTCTTGTATTGTCTCTGCTTGAATTTGCGCAGCAATCTCTTTCTGGTGAAGAATATTTTGTTTTACCATTTCAATGTCTTTTTCTAAGCCAGCACGTTTGAGTTGAATCTCACGCTGCGGAAGTAAATCCTCATCAATTTTGAAACGTTTTTCTTGTAGAGACTTTAGCTCAGCTTGCAGGGCAGAAATATCGGAAATGCTGTCCCCGAACTTTTCTAATTGCTCTGTAAGAGTTCTGACGCGTTCACTCGCTCTCACGTATTCGGTATCTCGTTTGCGATAGCGTTCACGATGAATTTTCTCTACATCATCAAGAGAATGCTTTTTTAGCTGTTCTTCTAAACTTTTGGCACTCACCTTACTCATAGCAGCAAGAACTTCTTTATTGAGTGGCTCACTCACATATTGAAGCAGTTGTTTACGTTGTTCCTGCCAATGTTGTGTAAAGAAATAAGTTGGATTGAACAAAGACAGGAATAAATCCTTATCAAACAGAGAAGCTACTAGCTCGTTAAATCTCGTTGCTTTTTCCGGAACTTCGTTGATGTAATACTTTGCCGTTTTCTTTTGGGAACGACCGAGAAGAATTTGCTTATCATCCACTTGCAAAAGTAACTCGACTTTCGTTTCTGTATCATCTTTACCGATCGGCTTCGGTTCCAGTTTGTTTCCCATGATGTCCGTTCCATAAAGTAACCAAGTGATAGCATCACCGATTGAAGACTTACCAACACCGTTGCGACCTTGGATATTTGTGATATCGCTAAACTCGATTTCCAACGCTGCGTGATTTTTAAAATTTTCTAATGTCAGCTTTTTAAAGGTAATCACCATTGCACATTAATCTCCTCTCCATTGATTTCATGAGGTGATTCCTGTACTATGTAGGTATAACTTACTCTCTAAAAGGAATCACCTTCCTAAAACGTCTCACTCCCCACAGTGAGACGTTTTTTCATTCCGCTGGTATCTGTCTCACGGAGTTCGTATAACGATGCACCAACGTCAACATTCCGCCATTTCTTTTGGAGACCAGCCAGTTGCTAGGGTTCAATCTGTACTTTTCGATCAACTCCTTTTCTCTCCGAGTTGGGCGCTTGCCTTGTTTCATCGATTCACCACCTTTTCTAGTAATTTAGGTGATGTGCTAGTGCACATCGTCAAAGGCGAGAACGCTGATGACCGGGGGATGGAGTCAGCGCAACGTTCCCACCCTTGACGACAGGCACTAGGCCTATCGTGCTTGATGAACGATTCAAGCAATGATACAATGGATCTGTAGGCTTTGATTGAGTTCTAGTTGATGACGGCTAGTGTTGGGGCACTTGCCGTTTTTCCTTTTTGCCGCAATGCTGCTTTCATGCATCGACGACGAATAGAAACGATTTTTTTCATATGCCGAATCCAGCGTGCATCGTCGTGTAATCCATATGCTTTGCAATATTCTTCGACTAGAATCAACCAGACTTCTTCATCTATCAATCTGTGATACTCGTAAATGGATGGATTAACATAGTTTGGTTGAAACATTATTTATTCCCCTTTCTCTTTTGACTTTTCTTCTTTTTGAAGAACTTTTGCTTTTGTCGTTTTCTTCGTAACCGTTCATGCTTAATTAATTTTTTGAATCGCTTATATCGCTTATTCACTTGTTTTCGTGTCATAAGGTGAGGATGAAATACATCGACTAATTCCCCATTAATTCTGTATGTCTGCCTACCGTAAGCCCAATAATCCTCATATCCGCAATCGCAATATACCCCGCGTTCTACACAACCTATATACTCTTCTGAGTAATAGTGACTAGTTACCGCTTGGTTACATACCGGACAACGTTCTTCCGGCTCGATATAGTAAAAGTAAAATGGGTCGTTTGTGCATCGCTTTATTTGCCGTTTCCGCAATGTTTTCATTGTCCATTGTCCTTTCTCACAACAAGCATGATATCTATCCCGCGTTCTTCCAGCGTTTTGACGATCTGTACTAATTGGTCATGCTCCTCTTTCCTTCTGATGAGCTCGTCCAAGTCGTGTTTGCATCGAAGGAATTCCTTCGCCCAGCGCTCGGCTTCGTCGATTCTCTCCATTATTGCTGCGGATAAAGCGCGATGTAGACTTGTTCGACAACATCTCTTCAATTCAAGAGCCATCTGTTCGTCTTTCGGAAGGACGTTCATTGTGCGATCGCCTCCATTTCCTTTTTCAGACGATCGATAATATACATCTGACCTTTAGGAGTTACTCGCATTGTTAACCACGTAAAAACTCCTTTTTCATTCTCTTTGACACCTTGCGAAACTTCGAAATAACCACGATTCATGTACTCCTGCTTCGGTTCGTTCCGGTTTTTAAAAACTAATCCCCAGTCTCGAAGTTTTTGCCACAGCTGTCTTTCTCCGATTTTTATGCCTTGTTTTGTGCAAAGTTTCGCTACTTCGCGTACCAATAAACTCTTCTCTGATTTCATGCACGTCTCGGCAAAGGTGACTAAAGGTTTTTGTTCCTCTACTTTTTGTTCAGCTGCTAAACGTTTTTGGCGCTCATCTTTCAGCGCAGTTAGCAACCCTATCATGAAATCCGGGTCTTGGATGGAACGTTCCAGTACATCTTCGGTCATATATGCACCATGTTTACGGATGGAAGGAAGAACTTCTGATGTTACCCAACGTTTGAATCGTTTCGCCTTTTCCTTGATCTCTGGATTATTACCTTGTTTAGCTGCGCCGAAAATTAAGCTGTAAAGTCCAGATTCATTAATGAACTTTTTGTTTTGTTTCCTACCTAATGAGTCGATGATTGGATGGACCGTCGAGTCATCCTCGTCAACATGATTCGTAATGGCTTTGTGCGGATCGGAAAACGATAATGCCTTTGCTGCCTCTACTCCACCAAACCATTCAACACCTTCAACAATCACTACTGGCAACTCACCGAACATCGGATGATTAAAAACTTGAATGTTACTCATCGTTTCACTCTCCCTTGCGATATATAATTTAGATTTGCTTAAAAAATGTATCTGTCTAAATTCGCCCTTGATATGTGACCAACACCTCCTCTGTTAGCGCGATGTATCCACATAACTATATGACGTTACTGAACTTTTCGCGCAGTTTCTTCGAAAAATTTTTTCACGACGCATTCACTATATAATACAGTCGAAAATTCATTTTCGCGCAGCGCTTGGCTAAATTTTTTGAATAACATTTGATAATTATCATTCATTCACGCTCTCACCATAGACATCGCTCCAATCACCGATTTAGTTGCAATTTTTTTACGATGCTGTCTAATTTGTTCCTTTCAATATAGTTATCTCTGCGAGAGAATAAATAGTTGCAACAATTTATTGTTTATTTTTCTCCCTCCTCTTCATCACGAATTAAATCGAACTTTGCGCCGCACAATAATCGTTAGGCACGATTTTTATTTGCGGTTGCACTTTTTTGCTTTTCTTCTGCCAAAATACGCGGTACAGATGTTTCTAAAAAGAAGTTCAGGATTTTTTTTAGAGTCTCTTTTGAAGGTTGGTTTACTTTCTTCATTGCTCCCGTCTCCTTAAGATGCGTTTTCTTGTTTCGTTTTCGAAACTTGAGGGTCAATAAAAAATTCGTCAGCACTAATACCTAAAGTCATGCAAATCAACCGAACCTCGCTTAACGAGAAATCACCCCCAGTGCCATTTAGATTTTGGTTGATCGCATAACGTGATTTATTTAGTAGCTTTGCAAGATCAACCTGTGTCATGCCAATTTCATTTAAGTACGCCTTTAACTTCGTATAAGGAGCATGTCTTCTCTTTACCTTTTTCATGCTGTTTCCTCCTTTCTGTTTCGAAATCGAAACTAACATCTGACTAAAATATATCATCTATAGGTTTCGAAATCAACTACTTTATTTAAAATTTTTACAAAAAATATAGCGGTATCGAAACCGAAATGGTATAATCTGTTTAGATACATCTAAACACGATTAGAAGAAGGTGAATAAAATGGGATATTCGTTTGGTAAAAAATTAAAATCGTTGAGAACATCAATGAATTTAACGCAAGAGGGGTTAGCTAAAGCCCTCAATACCAAATACGGTACAAATTTTAATAAGGGAATGATTTCGAAATGGGAGAACGATAAAGAGGAGCCTAGAATCGACTCTGTGCGCTACATAGCAGACTTTTTTAATGTGTCATTAGATGAAATTCTGGGATTAAAGGATAACGAAGTAAACATATATGAAGTGGTAGAGAATGATTTTTCAAACATTGTAACCCTTCCTATCGTTGGAACAATCGCTGCTGGACAACCTATACTAGCTGCTCAAAATATTGAAGGATATATGCCAATCCTTTCTTCATTTCTTAATAGACACAAGGAATATTTTTATTTAAAGGTAAAAGGAGACAGTATGAATTTAGAGTTCCCAGACGGTTCTTATGTTCTTGTGGAAAGAACTAGCGAAGTAGAAAATGGTTCAATCGCCGTCGTATTAGTAAACGGCCATGAAGCCACAGTAAAAAAAGTGTCGATAAACAAGAATATTATCACTCTTATTCCGATGAGTAACGATCCATCTTATCAGCCGCAAATATATGACATCACAAGAGATGAAGTTAAAATTATTGGCAAAGTTATACAAGCTGTAAAAATTTATTAGAAAGGAGAAATAAAATGACAGTAGGTATTTACATTCGTGTCAGTACAGAAGAACAAGCAAAAGAAGGTTATTCCATCTCTGCTCAACGCGAAAAACTGAAAGCATACTGTGAAATCCAAGATTGGCATGACTATCGTTTTTATGTCGATGAAGGGATTTCTGCCAAAGATATGAATCGACCGCAATTACTGCAAATGATTCAGCATATCAAAGAAGGACTCATTGACACTGTTCTTGTATATCGTCTAGACCGTCTCACTCGCTCAGTTATGGACTTATACAAACTCCTAGAAATATTCGAAAAATACAACTGTACGTTCAAGTCTGCGACAGAAGTGTATGACACCTCTACAGCTATAGGGCGATTATTCATTACTCTTGTTGCTGCGATGGCACAATGGGAACGCGAAAACATGGGAGAGCGTATCCGTTTAGGTTTCCAAGAAAAGGTAAGGCAAGGTAAATATGCTCAAAATCAACGTCCTTTTGGCTATAATCTCGATCTTAAAACGGGTACTCTAACTATCAATGAAGAAGAAGCTAAAGTTGTTCGGCTTATTGTAGACTTATATTTAAAAAAAGGCTATGGAGCCAACCGTATTTGTAAATATCTCAACGAAAGAAATATAAAGACACGTGATGGTAACGCTTGGAACGATAAGCCACTTATGCAATTGTTAAAAAATCCTTTATATACAGGTACTATCCGCTGGGGACTTGATTATGAGAAACCTATGCTTGTCGAAGGGGCTGTTCCAGCTATTATCGATAAGCAAACGTTTGAGGAAATTCAAAGAACAATCGAAAAAAGAAGAGGATTATCACCGCGTAGCGTGGCCAGCGATTATATTTTCTCTGGAGTATTTAAATGTAGCGTGTGTGGTCATCCTATGGTTGGATTCATGACATACCAAACCTTAGCTACTGGGGAACGTGTTACTTATAAAAATTATAGATGCTTACGTAAGAAAACAGGAGAATGCAAAGGAATAAAAAATGTTTCCGAAAGAAAATTAGAAAAAGCTTTCTTAGACTACCTAAAAAAAATAGACTTTTCTCCCGTGCTTGAAGAAACAGCCGCAAGTGGAGAAGAAAAATTAAACAAAACAGACCACATTGATATTGAAGAACTAAAAAAAGAACTTGATAAAATTGAAAAGCGAAAAAAGAAATGGCAATATGCATGGGCTAACGAAATGATGAGTGACGATGAGTTTAGAGAGAGAATGAACGAGGAGCGAGAACTTGAGTCAAAAATAAAAAAGCAACTAGAAGAATTTGAGGTGCCGCAAGAGATAACAACCGATAAAACTGAATTATATTCTTTCCTTCAGGATATGGAAAGAAACTGGAGTAAACTAAGCACATCGGAAAAGAAAAGTTTAGTACAGCTAGTTGTAAAGCAAATCCATGTTGCGTTTAATGAAAAAGGGGAAGTGTATATCGATCATATCGATTTTTACTGAGTCTTTTTTATGTAGTACCATAACCTTTCAGCCTTTAAAACTTGAGCCATAATAACAACAACTTCGTTCAATAATATCAATCGGCCTCATTTTTACGATATATTCCCCGTCTTCCTCGATAACCTTCGAATAACGCTGCTCATGAAAACGGTAGGGTAAAATAGCCATTGTGTAGCGGCTGATAATAAATTCGTCCAGCACAATAAATTCATTAACTTTCATGACGCATTCTCTCCCTTTATTAAACTTATACGTTTCCATCATATCATTAATAGTTATTTTTTTCTATATTTTCAAAAAAATAATAAGTGATTTTCGAAATGAAAATCACTTATGAATTGTGAAACGCTTGACCAATTTCTTCTTCTGCTAAATATTCATTCGCCTGTTCAACCGCCGTATGCTCTCCGATCGAATCGCCGGCATATGCTTCTTCGTTCAAAAAGATTTGATGAAAATGGAAATCCGTACTCATTCTCATCTCAGGATTTAAGACGGAATCAAGCGGCAATTCTCTTTCCTCTTTTCCTTTTTCCATATCGGCACCTCCTGTTCTTATGATGTGCCGGATTTTCCAAAACATGCAAATAAATCAGGACATTTTTATAATCTCCTAAGAAATATTTAAAAAACGAAAAAAGAAGAAATTTTTTAATCAAAACCTATGGGACGAAGCGATACGTAGAAAATTCTGAGAGGACAAGTCAAGAAAAGAAGAAACTCTTGAAGAAGCTTTACGTCAGGAAATCCAAGAAAAACCAGGATTACACGTAACATTTCACGTCGCTGTGAGATGGAAGAAGGAGCGTTTTCATTTCAACGTACTAAAATCCAATAACTGAAGATAATATTAACCCGTGGTGCTAGATAAAATCAAACAAGCATAAAAAATAGCTCTTGCCTGGCGAATCTCCTGTAGAATGAAAGTGCGACCTACCATTCGAAAGGAGAATCCCCATGCAAGAGCACTTTCATTTTACTACAGATCGTGTCAAACTTCAAAAACAATATGCATCGATTTTGCTTTTTGTATCGGCTCAACTATCGAGTATCCAGATTCCTCTTCAACGTCGAAATCGTCATTTGTTGAAACAGAAAGACGAAGTCATCATCACCATCCATGTCCTTGGAAAGTTGTTGGGCTTCACTTCCGAACGGGCTTGGCATCGGTTTGTGATTGGGAATTTGTTTCCCAAGGACTTGTTCCCTGAGCGTTCTCGGTACAACCGTCGCTGCCGAGCGCTTAGCTTTGCGATCAAGTGGATTCGGCACCAGCTGGCCAAGCGTGGGCAACACCATGCGTATGCGGTCGTGGACAGCTTGCCGATCGAGCTGTGTCATTCAGCTCGAATGCATCGCGTCAAACGATTCCGTGGAATTGCCGATATTGGCTATTGTGCTTCCAAAAGGATCACTTTCTATGGGTGGAAACTTCACCTGCAGGTCACCGACCAAGGGCTTCCGATGGGATATGTTGTCACCGAAGCGTCTTGTCACGACCGGGTGGCCGCTGAAACCGTCATGACGCAAATTCCACATCCGTATAACCTCGGTGACAAAGGGTATATCAGCCAAAAGCTGCAAAAGAAGCTGTACGAAGAGCACCGAGTCGCTTTTTGGACGCCCGTTCGAAAAAATCAGCGAATTCGCCAATCGGACGCATGGAAACAGTGGATGAAGCGAAAACGTAAAGTGGTGGAAACCGTGTTTTCGATTTTAGTCGATTCGTATCGGATCACCGAGATTCGAGCGAACTCGGTTTCTGGATTTGAAACGGCACTGGATGGTATTTTACTGACTTACTCGCTTGTTGTTCTTGGGCTAGTTGAGCGTTAAGACTCAACTAGCACCACGGGTAATATTAATCAATTCATCACTTATCCTCATTTCAAAAATCGAGTGCTTGATGCGCTGAACCCTCAATTACTTCCACATGAAGCCTTTCGCCTGCAACCTTATGAAATGCTGACAAGATTTGAAGTAAAGTAAAAGGGCTCGCTTGTTTCTCGAGCCCTTTTTGCCAGTCTATATCAAATCCCCCATGTTCCCCTTAAAACTGTTGTCTGTTTATGAATTATGCCGTTGTAAATTGTTCTTCTTCCGTAGAACCTTTTAAAGCAACAGTTGACGATTGTCCGCCGGAAATGACTTGTGCCACTTCATCAAAGTAACCTGTACCGACTTCGCGTTGATGCCTTGTTGCAGTGTAGCCGTATTTTTCCGCAGCAAATTCGGCTTGTTGCAGCTCAGCGTAAGCGGCCATGCCGCGCTCTTTATATCCGCGTGCCAACTCAAACATGCTGTAGTTCAACGTATGGAATCCAGCTAATGTGATAAATTGGAATTTATAACCCATTTTCCCAAGTTCTATTTGGAATTTCGCAATTGTTTCGTCATCTAATTTTTTCTTCCAGTTAAATGACGGCGAGCAGTTGTAGGCAAGAAGTTTGCCAGGAAATTTCTCATGAATCGCTTCAGCAAATCGGCGCGCATCTTCTAAGTTCGGTTCACTTGTTTCACACCAAATCAAATCAGCATACGGCGCATACGCTAAGCCGCGAGCAATCGCTTGGTCAAGCCCTGCTCTTGTACGATAGAATCCTTCCGGCGTACGCTCACCGGTAATAAATTTGCGGTCGCGCGGATCGATGTCGCTTGTAATTAAATCAGCGGCATCCGCATCAGTACGGGCGATTAAGACGGTCGGTACCCCCATCACGTCAGCGGCAAGCCGTGCAGCAATTAAGTTACGTATTGCTGTTTGCGTTGGCAATAACACTTTGCCACCTAAATGACCGCACTTTTTCTCTGAAGATAATTGGTCCTCAAAGTGAACGCCCGCTGCTCCTGCTTCAATCATCGCTTTCATCAGTTCGAATACGTTCAACTGTCCGCCAAATCCCGCCTCCGCATCGGCGACGATCGGCACAAAATAATCAACATCGCCACTTCCTTCTACATGCTGAATTTGGTCAGCGCGCTGCAACGCTTGATTAATTCGCTTGACGACATTCGGCACGCTGTTCGCCGGATATAAACTTTGGTCAGGATACATTTGACCAGCAAGATTCGCGTCAGCCGCCACTTGCCATCCGCTTAAGTAAATCGCCTTCAATCCTGCTTTCACTTGTTGAACGGCTTGATTGCCCGTTAATGCACCTAAGGCATTGATATAATCTTCTGTATTTAATAGCTCCCAAAGTTTCTCTGCACCTCGGCGTGCAAGCGTATATTCGATGTCAATCGAACCGCGCAGCTTAATGACATCCTCTGCTGTATAAGGGCGTACAATCCCTTTCCAACGCTCATCCCTTTGCCAGCTTTCTTCTAATTGTTTTACTCTTTCATCACGTGTCATTTTCATTTCCCCCTTTTATGATTTACAAAAATTCATCCCCCGGAATCGCTAAGCATTCGGTAAATTCACCATCTAACACAAGTTTTTCAAACAGCTTGTCGCTTCTTTAATTGCGGAGCCATGTGAGATAGCTAAAAATATAATCCCAGCGCCCGCAGTTCCCCGGCGGAATGCTCACGAAGCCCATATAAAATTTCATCCGCTCCCAATGCAGCAAGAATCGTCTCGATTAACACGGCGCTTTCATCGTTCCAAAAGCGCGTTTCTAAATCAATTTCCATTTTTGTCAGGTAAAAACATTGATCTGAACCATTTGGGCGTCATGGTAAAATAAAGCCCAAAATCAAATAAGCTCGCAGAAATTAGCTGACCGTCCAACTTCACATGTTTTTCTTCAAGATGACAGCCGCGCGGACGAACTTTCAATACAGCGATGTCATCTTTCAATTCGTATTTTTTACCGTCTGGAGATTCATAGATGATGGTGCGATTGACTGTGTCTCGCAAATCGATTTTGTCCTTCGATGCAGGTTTCCCAAGTTGGAGAGTTTGCGTCTTCAAAATCCGCCATAAATACTTTTGCTCCGGAGTTTAATGCACTGATGATCATTTTTCTGTCGACTAAATCGGTAATTTCAACACGGCGGTCTAATAAATCTTGAGGAAGTGAAACTACTGTCCAGTTGCTGTTGCGAATATGCGCCGTTTCCGGCAAAAAGCCTAGCAATTTTCCGGCGTCAATTTCCTGTTGTCACTCTTTTCTTCGTTCTAACAGTTACCCTCTTCGTTCTCCGAAATTACTCTCTAATTTTTTCAATAAACTCAAGCGCATCCGCTGTTAAAACCGGCTCCTACCGCTCCTTCATGGGTCATTGACATGAAGCCCTAACATTAGCGTCTCCATATTTCCCCGCCCCTCTTGTTATAATACAAAAATTGAAAAATCTATTTTTATTATATAACAGAGTTTCTGAAAATAAAACTGTTTTTTTAAAAATTTCAAAAAATAAGCAGAAAGGGAATCCTTTCTGCTTCGGACTTATCGATGTTATTGAGACTTGGAAGACTGTACATGCTGTAAAAAGACGATTCGCTCCAAAATTGTCGGATGTGTATAGCGAAACAGCTTCACTATATACGGCGGGTTCACTTGGCTTAGCCCCGCTTTCGTCAACTTTTGAAACGAGGAAACCGCCGCCTCTGTATCCCCCGTCAGCTCAATTGCATATTTGTCAGCGGCATGTTCTTCGTACCTTGATACCGCATTGACTAAAGGGCTGACCGAAAAGTTCAGCAGCGAAATAATCAGCAAAAATAATGGAAGTGATGCGATATCTCTCATTTTCTTGATTCGCAAGTGCGCTCCCCACCTTGCAATGACCCACTTCATCAACCAGTTTGCAACGAGCAGCCCAAAAAAAGTGAGAACGATATACCCAGCAACTCCCCAATATACATGTTTCATCACGTAATGTCCCATTTCGTGCGCCATAATAAATAACACTTCATCTTCCTGCAATCGCTTTAATGTCGTGTCCCATAACACGATGCGCGAATGAGAGCCAATACCGGTGACATAGGCGTTTAACGCATTCGTTTTTTCTGACATATTCACTTCAAATACATGTTTCGCAGGGATATGCGCTTCTTGTGCTAACGTTAAAATTTTCGCCTCTAGCGCTTTATCTTTTAGCGGATAAAAATCGTTATATAACGGGTCGATGACAACCGGCTGTATGAACATGAAAAAAATCGTAAACGGTACAGATAACCCCCATGCATACAACCACCACCGTTTTTCAAAACGACGAATGAGCCCATACAACACTGTTACAATGAAAAACGTGAGCACATAATTCACGAAAAAATCGATCAGCTCATCTCTTAGCCAACTAGAGACCGGCTGTGTGCTGATGTCATACGCTCGTGAAATGCGATAGCTCACAAAATCAAGCGGTAGCGTCAGGGCCATAACGATAAGCGATAGCCAAAATACATAAAGCGCGACTTGAAGAACAAACAGCTTCGTCGCACGCGTAGCGCATGTTTGCAACACCTTTGATACCCCTAATCCTAGCACTCCAAAATAAACGAGCCAGTCATAAGGAACGGATACAAAAAATAAAAAATTTTTGAGTTGTGAATATTGCTCGCTTAACAGCTGTTCCCTCGGCGTTAAAAACGTCGCCGGATCCGCGCTTGTCCCTTTCCATTCCGGCGGAATCGACGTATCGGCAAACGAAAATAAATACCATGCCATCCCTACACAATACAAAACATAAATAGCGACAGCCCAACCTATGATCTTTTTCACAAAATCCCCCCTTTTATATGGACAATGCTACTATTTAGTGTAATCAAATTTGTGTCAATTAGAACGCTAAAGAAAATTCACAAATAAAATTCGTACGTGCTTTTATTTTCTTGTATGATAAAAAATAAGGAGAGTGATTTGTTTGAAAAAAATATATTTGACATTAATCAGCTTATTTATTATTTGTGTCGGTGCCGGCATTTTATATCTTACCGTCTATCGCCAGGCAAAGATGGAGCTCCCTCGTGATATCACAATGGAAACAGCTTGGGGAGATGAATACCGTTTTAGCGAAATGAAACCGAAAGTGCGGCTTCTCGAATTTATTTATACGAATTGTCCAGATATTTGCCCAAACACGACCTTTCAAATGAAAAAAGTTCGCGATAAACTAGAGAACCAGCACGTTTTTGGCAACAAGGTCGAATTTATCACTATTACCATTGATCCAAAACGGGATACAGCGGAAAAATTACAAGCGTATGCGAAAACATTCGGCGTTGATAAAGGAGATCAAGGATGGATTTTCCTTCGTGGAAGTGAAGATGATACGAAAAAACTTGCTGACACATTTAACTTTCAATATCGTGACCCGGGAAACGGCATGATCATCCATACGACGTCGACCTATTTGTTAGATGAAAACAATCATGTCATCAAACAATTTGGCATGGGGGAAAAAGGCTTTCGACAACAGGACGTATATGAAGCAATTATGAATAAAATAAAGTAAACCACCGAAACATCGGTGGTTTTTATATCAAAATCGCATATATACTTAAAACGGCAACCGAAGTCAGTACAACAAGAATGACGTTGGCACCCAGCCACGCTGCAACAAATGCGCTAAGAAATCCAAGAATGCCAAACCAAATATCTTCATGAATGAAAAAAATGCCCGGAACTATAAGTGCTCCTAATGTGGCATACGGAACGTTTTTTAAGACGCCTTGCAAAAACGGCGGCAGTTTCACATTATGAAACACAACAAGCGGAAGCATGCGCGGAATATACGTCACAATCCCCATACCAATGATCATCCAAACAATTGTGCTATGCATGACGTTCCGCCTCGCTTTCCTTATCAAAAAATTGTACAATGACGGCTGCTAACACTGTTGCGATAACAATCGCCCAGCCTTTTGACACATGAAACACAAGCAGGCATACCGAGTTAAGAATAGCTGCCGTTCCTGCAAGCCAAATCGTTTTTCGTTGTTTTTTCAATGCCGGCACTAGCAAACCGATAAACATCGCATAAAGCGCAACCGACATGCTTTCTTGCAAACTTTGTGGCAAACTCGCTCCAACAAGATGACCGATGCCCGAGCTAATCACCCAGCTTCCGTAAGAAACGGCAATGAGCCCAAACATGTAAGAAGTCGTGACCGTTCCTTCTTTTGTCGCGGCAACAGAAAACGTTTCATCAGTAATGCCAAACGCATAAAGCGCTTTTTTCCATAACACATCTGGCTCTACTTTTTCGTTAAGCGATGCAGACATGAGGAAATGACGAATGTTTAAAATAAACGTCGTTAAAACTATTTCAAAAGCTCCTGTACCGAGAGAAAGCAAGTTTAAGGAAATATACTGGGATGCCCCCGCATAAACGATTACACTCATTAATACCGTCTCAAATAAACTTAACCCCGTCGTTTTCGCCAGCAATCCAAACGTAAGCGCGATCGGCATATACCCGATAGCAATGCTCGCTCCTGCCTGAACCCCTTGTCGAAAATGCGATGATTTCCTCGCTGCAAGTGTTGTTTCCACCTGTTTTCCCCCCTGTTCTTTGCAGTCACTTATTTTTATTTTCATAAAATTTCATCAAATTTTCAAATAAAAAATGACAAAACAGACTATTCCGCAAAAACATAGGCTGTTGTGATGTCAATTTTCGTTCTTCATTGTACAGTAGTGTTCTTTCCTCTTTTAGTTGGGAAAAACCAGGATTTAGAGAACACTCTATTTCTCAGCTGCTTCTACGGAAATATGTTGAAATGCTTTCACATCAAATAATCCTTTGTCGGTGATTTTTAACTCCGGAATGACTGGAAGTGCTAAAAATGCTAAGGTGACAAATGGGTTAAATTGTTGAGATGCTCCAATGTCACTCAGCGCTTTGTTTAATTCCTTTAGCTGCTTATAAACGGTTTGGTAACCGCTAGAAGACATTAATCCCCCAATTTCAAGTGGCAAGGAAGCAAGTACTATCCCATTTTTTACGATGACGAGTCCGCCTCCGATTTCATTTAAATAATTGGCAGCTGCGGCTAGGTCAGCATCGTTTGTCCCGACAGCAATGATGTTGTGTGAATCGTGAGCAACGGATGAGGCAATGGCGCCACATTTTATTCCAAACCCTTTTACTATCCCTACACCGATGTGGCCTAACCGTTTATGTCTTTCAACGACAATAAGCTTTAATATGTCTTTTTCAATCGATGGAACAAACACACCATTTTCTACATCTACGTTTTCGATGATATGCTTTGTATGCAAATTGTTTGGTATCACTTGAATGACATGAGCTGTACGCCCTTTTGTAAAATGAATTTGTATATCGTCTGCGGTAATTTTCGGTGCATTCATTGAATGGAACAATTTCTCATCAATTTTCGTTACTTTGTTTTGTTGGTTCAATACATATGCCCCATTTTCCGCCACAAGCACTCCTGCTTTATAAACATGGGTAATGTTCATCGTTTCAAGGTCATCCAGCAACAAAAAATCTGCATCGTATCCCGGAGCAATCGCCCCTTTTGTATGTAATTGATAGCACTGTGCAGCATTAATCGTCGCCATCTGTATCGCTGTAACCGGATCAATCCCGTTTTGAATCGCCAAGCGAACGTTATAATCAATGCTTCCCTCGCTCAACAAATCATCGACATGCTTGTCGTCAGTACAAAACAAAAAGCGACGTGACGTTTGAGGATTCACAGCCGGGATTAATCGTTCTAAATCTTTCGCCACCGTTCCTTGCCGAAGCAACACATACATTCCACGTCTCACCCGATCGAGTGCTTCTTCTGCGTTTACACATTCATGATCCGTCTTAATTTGTGCGCTTGTATAAACATTAATGGCATCCACATTTAATCCAGCAGCATGGCCGTCAACTCGATTGGTATATCGGAACGTAGTCACGAGCTTGTCAATGATATGCGAATCTCCCTGTAAAAGAGCTGGATAATCCATTACCTCCGCTAATCCTATGACTCTAGGGTGAGAAAACAGCGGCTCTAAATCCTTTGCTGTCAATGCAGCTCCAGCATGTTCAAAAGGAGTAGAAGGAACACAAGATGGAAGCATAACATATACATCTAATGGTACATGTTCGGAATCGTCTAACATAAACTGAATACCGTCTATGCCAGCCACATTCGCGATTTCATGCGGATCCGTAATCACCGTCGTCACTCCATGTGGTACAACCACTTTTGCAAATTCGCTCGGCCTTACCATCGCTGATTCGATATGAACATGGCCGTCAATCAATCCGGGACAAATGTACTTTCCATTCGCATCAATCGTAATTTTGCCTTCGTACTTGCCAATTCCTGCGATTACTCCATCGACAATAGCGATATCTTCTTCAATGATTTCATGCGTAAAGACATTAACGATTTTTCCATTTTTAACAACGATATCGGCTTGTTCTTTTTTGGACGCAACAGCGATCCGCTTGATAAGTGAATGTTTCTTCATACTAGATCTCCTTTCTTGAACTCTATCGTAACAACTTGGCTGACATAAGAAGGATATAGCTCCTCTTAGTTAAATCATGCATGGTAATAGTTTCATAGAATTTGGAATGAGCATAAATTTTTCTTATTTTATTATTAAGCCCATCGGCTCGTCAATGGGGGCTTCAAGTATTTTAGCCAAAGCGACAAAGTGATAATTGACCTTGACAATTCATTCCAGTAAATTAAAAAATAGACTGAGATATAGGATGGGGATATGGTGAAACTATTTATCGTTCGTTCCCTTGTTTTTGCTATTTTGTGGATGGGGTATTTATATGAGCACTTTCAAAATACAAATGAATTCTCCCTTCTCCTGTTCATTAGTGCTTGCACGATCGGCACATACTTTTTTCTTGCTATTGTCAAAGAACCGCTTATTCTATACATTCTTATCGATTGCCTCATTCTTTTGGAAGAATGGCTTTATCCGCTGCCGAAAAATATGTATGTGCTATTACTATTTCTTTATATTTATTTAGAAGCCATTTTTCAATTAAATACCAGAAAATTCCGTTTATTTACAGTTGCCACTTTTCTATGTTCTGCAGCGATTACGATGCTTTTCCAAGACAAAGAAGTAGAATGGCTCATTGCTTTGGGGATTTTTTCGATAATTTCCATCACCTTAAATGAATATGTATACGAAAGAGAAGAACAGAGAGAAATGTATGAACAATTATTAGGAGAGTATCGGCGGCTAAAACGGTTGAATTATGAGATGGATCGTTCAGCGCGGCTCGAGGAACGGACAAGAATTGCTCGTGACATTCACGATTCAGTAGGACATAAATTAACCGCTTTACTGATGCAGCTCGAAATGCTATCCATTAATGAACCGAAAAAAGAATATGATGAATTAAAGAAATTAGTCCATGATAGTTTAGAGGAAACGCGCCATGCGGTAAAAGCATTAAAAACCGAGGAGAATGAAGGAATTTCTTCTGTGTTACAGCTAATTCGAAAATTAGAATCAGAAAACCATATCATGGTTCATTTCACAACAAAACAAGGGGTATTATCGGTTAAGCTTTCTAATCAACAAAATATTGTGTTATATCGCGTTATTCAAGAAGCATTAACGAACGCCATGCGGCATGCGCAATCGCGTGAAGTATTTGTGACATTAGGGAGGTCAGCGATAGGAGATTTAGAGTTTTCTGTGAAAAATCGCGTGTTTGAACCGAAATTGTTTCAACTCGGCTTTGGGTTAACAAATATGAAGGAGCGAGTTAAAGAAGTGGGAGGAACACTACGCATTTTTCAAACCGATCAGGAATTCGTTGTTCAAGGAACCATTCCGGTAAAGGGGAATTCACGATGATTCATATTTTGTTGGTAGAAGATCAGGCTCTTGTAAGACAAGGGTTAAAAATGATGATTGAACAAGATGAGCAGCTACAAGTCATTGCCGAGGCGGAACACGGACTCGAAGCGCTGCAAAAAATGGAAAAGCATATGATAGATCTTGTCATCATGGATATCCGTATGCCTGTGATGAATGGTTTAGAAGCGACAAGAAAAATAAAAGAGCAATGGCCAAATGTCAAAATTTTAATTTTGACTACGTTTAACGATGATGAATATGCGGTTCAAGCATTGAAAGATGGGGCGAATGGTTTTTTGCTGAAAACAGCTGAACAGCAAAAGCTGATTCAAGCCATATATAGTTGTATGAGAGGCGGAATGGCTATTCATGAAGATGTAGCAGCGAAAATGTTACCAAGATTATTAGAAAAATCGAAACAAGCACCTACTACAAACATTCCATTAACTCCCCGTGAACTAGCGATTACAAAATTAGTTGGGGAAGGAAAAACAAACAAAGAAATTGCCGCAGTTCTCCATTTATCAGTAGGAACTGTCAAAAACCATATTACGCAAATCTTACAAAAGCTCGATCTACGTGATCGTACACAACTTGCGATTTATGCGGTTAAACATGATATTACCTCATAAACATTGACCGGAGCAACACGGTCAATTTTTTGTTACGAAAATGACTCAAGTCACAGTTTTTCTCATGAAGTAATGACTGAAGATAGTAAGCGCGTTTACAAGAATATCGTAACATAAATATCAGATGAGAGGAGGAGAGAAAAAAATGATGTTAGAAGCAGTAGAATTAACAAAACAGTTTAAACAAACAAAGGTGGTAAACGGTGTTAACTTGTATTTAGAAAAAGGAGAGATTGTCGGACTGTTAGGACCGAATGGAGCTGGAAAATCAACGACAATCTCCATGATTTCCACTTTAATTCCGCCAACGAGTGGAGATGTTCGATTAAACAATAAAAGCGTCATTAAAGAGCCAAGTAAATTAAGAAAAGTGTTAGGAGTTGTACCACAAGAAATTGCTTTATATTCCGATTTGTCAGCGAAGGAAAATCTACAGTTTTTTGGTAGAATTCATCGCTTATCAGGAGCACGATTACAAAAGAAAGTAGATGAAATATTGGAACAAATCGGTCTAACCGATCGACAAAACGATTTAGTAAAACATTTTTCAGGCGGGATGAAAAGAAGACTGAATATCGGGGTGGCACTCTTGCATGAGCCGGAGTTTATTATTATGGATGAACCTACCGTAGGCATCGATCCTCAATCAAGAAATTATATCTTAGAAACCGTCAAACGATTAAACGAAGAAAAGCAAATGACCGTTTTATACACGAGCCATTACATGGAAGAAGCCGAATTTTTATGTGATCGCATTTACATTATGGACAAAGGTAGCATTATCGCTTCAGGAACAAAAGAAGAAATTAAAAATATTTTGTCGTCAGAAAATACAGTGGAAATGAAAGTCGAGAAAGTACAAGAACCATTTATTGATGCTTTGCGCTTACAACCAGTCGTTAATCACGTAACAGTGCAAGACAGAGTGATTACGATTTTAGCCCCTAAAGAAATCAATGTATTTCGTCTTTTATTTAAGCTGGCGGAAGAAACAAACACCGTTTTCACTTCCGTTGAAATCAAAACACCGACATTGGAAGATGTATTTCTGCATCTAACTGGTCGGGCGTTACGGGACTAGGGGGAAAATGAAGATGATTCAATCATTTATCAAAAAGCAATTTTTATTGTTTATTCGAAACCCGCATGAATTGCTTGTTCTTCTTGGTATGCCGTTTATTTTAGTGACCATACTCGGCTTTGCGCTTGGAAATGTCATGGACGGGGATGATGGTGCTCCTACAATTCATGCTAAAATTGCACTTGTTAATGAGGGAAATGAGCAAGCAGATATACAAAGGTTTGTTCATGAAGTAGAAAGCATGAAGCTATCGGCAAATCAGAAGCAAATGATGGTACACACAGCAAAAGCCATGCTTCCTGTTACTACTCTTAAAAATGAGGTATTAGGTTCAAAAGAATTAAAGAAGTATATAAAAGTAGTTACAGTCCAGCCATCGAAACTGAAAAAAGTTCGTCAAGATGATAGCTATGCCGCGATTATTAAGGTGCCGAACGGGTTTACGTATTCGGTGCTACGAAATGCCTTATTAGGAGAACAACAACCGGCAAAACTCTCTTTCTATGTGAACGAAGGAAAGGAAATGACATCTGAATTTGTTGAAGATATCGTATTGGAATTTCAACAGCGCTATTCTATGTTTTCTGCTCTCGGAAAGTCCGGATTCATCAATCATTCGTTCACAATACCTGACATTCATGTCCAAGGAAAAGTCGAAACCGTAACAAAGAAAAAACCGATCCATGCCATTACTTATTATATGGTTGGAATGAGTGTCATGTTTGTCTTATATATTGCCTCGAACGTCGGTTCTTATGCTTTTAATGAAAAACAATTGCATGTGTTTGACCGAATTTTGCTGGCCGATGTGTCAAAATGGTCGTACATGACTGGGATTTTTATTTCAACTGTGCTTCTTGCGTTTGTACAACTCAATATTTTATATGGAGTGACATCCTCGGTGTATCACATTAAATGGCCTGCCTTGTTTTCCTTTCTTATCGTTACACTCGCTTTATCATTGGCTGTTGGAGGCTTGGGAGTTTTGTTGACAGCATTAAATTTCCGGATCAATTCAGAGCAGGTATCGAGATTCTTTCAAAGTGTTTTAGTAACGCTCTTTTCCCTTCTTGGCGGAAGTTTTTTCCCTTCCGGCCAATTATCCGATTTCATGAATACACTTGGAAATTTTACACCAAACGGCTCAAGTATGAGTGCATATTTAAAACTATTGCAAGGCTATGGCTTAACGGAAGTTACACACTCCATCTTATATTTATGTTTGTTTAGCGCAGCAATGGTAGTAGCGTCAGTATGGGCCTTCCCAAAAAGGGGGAATTTATCATGATGAGTATTTTAGCGGCCAAAATTCGTTTATTTATTAGAAAGCCATGGATGTTTGTCATCACGTCTATCATTTGTATATTCATCGCTTTTATTATAGGTACAGCCAATCAAGATAAAATAAAAGTTCCTGTCTATAGTAGCCTTTCCAAACATGAAACAAACGAACTTCTTCATTCTTTACAGCATTCTGACCTATTTGCGTTTCAACTCATGAATCAAGAGAAGGTTCGCACACTCGTGAGCGAAGGAAAAGTAGAGGCAGGCGTCAAGCTAAAGAAAGACGATTTTGATTTGATCGTGTCATCCCAAACTGCAAATACAAGTTTAATTCGCCAATATGTTCAAAAAGTATATAGAGAGAAAAAGCAAACAGAGAAAATTGCTGAACATTCGAATGCTCCGCTTGAAGAAGTGGCCAAGGTGGTCAATAACGCGACGGCAAATCCTGTGTTTACATTAGAGAAGAAAAGCTTCCGTGGAAAAAAAGCAATCATTATTGATTCGCAATTGCAACCTATATTTGGATTTTCTCTATTTTTCGTCATTTACACGATTGCTTTTAACGTTTTTCAAATTTTAAAAGAAAAAAGAGAAGGAATATGGGATCGAATGATTCTTTCGCCGCTCAAAAAGTGGGAGATGTATATAGGAAATTTAATATATAGCTTTGTCGTTGGTTATATTCAAGTAGCACTGATTTTCACTGTCTTTCACTTTGGCATGGATATTGATTTTCACGGAAGATTTGCAGAGATGCTTCTATTATTAGTTCCCTATGTGTTTGCCATCGTTGCTCTATCGATCTTCATAGTAGGGCTTGTGAAAAACGAACAACAGTTTAATGCCATCATTCCGCTTATCTCTGTCAGCATGGCAATGATCGGCGGAGCTTACTGGCCTTTAGAAATTGTCTCCTCTAAAGTTTTATTAACTTTATCTAAATTTGTTCCTGTTACGTACGGCATGGAAATGTTAAAAGGAGCAGCGATATATGGAAATTCACTAAACGATTTATTATATCCTATTAGCATTTTGTTTTTTATGGGAGTAGTGTTAATGGGGATTGGCATTAATTTGGTAGAAAGAAGAAATGTGTAGTTCACATCCGGAAACTTAATATAAATATAAACGAAAGAAGAGGATATTTCATCAACTTATGAGACATCCTCTTTTTCATACCAACTTATACTAACATCGCCCTGTCACTTGCAAAGTGACTGCTGCGAATGCGCTGGAATTCTTGCAATAGCTTCTCAACCGTTAATGATTGTTTTTCTTTTCCGCTCGCTTCGAAAATAATTTGTCCCTGGTCCATCATAATTAAACGGTTCCCTAATCGAAGCGCCTGTTCCATGTTGTGGGTCACCATCAATGTTGTTAATTGTAATTTTTCAACCATGTCTTTGGTCAGTTGGGTAATAAGCTCAGCCCGCGCCGGGTCAAGCGCTGCTGTATGTTCGTCTAACAAAAGCAAATCCGGCTTTGTAAATGTCGCCATCAATAGCGATAATGCTTGACGCTCACCGCCTGACAACAATCCGACTTTTGCCGTTAATCGATTCTCCAATCCTAGCTGCAACGTTTTTAACGCCTCTCGGAAAAATTCACGGCGCTGTTTTGTCACTCCAAACTTCAATGTCCGCCGCTTCGTTCGATTGTACGCAAGCGCTAAATTTTCTTCAATCGTCATATTTGGTGCCGTGCCAGCAAGAGGATCTTGAAACACGCGACCAATGTAGCGGGCCCGTTTGTGCTCGCTTAGCTGCGTCACTTCTTGTCCGTTAATCCATACGGAACCTGTATCAGGAAGCAATTTTCCCGAAATAATGTTCATCATCGTTGATTTTCCGGCGCCATTGCTGCCAATAATCGTCACAAAATCACCGGGAGCTAACGTTAAGTTGATTGATTTTAAAGCAACTTTTTCATCGACTGTTCCTTCGTTAAACACTTTTGTAATCTGTCTGAGCTCCAGCAACGTGCTCCCCCCTCTCTCTTTCTTGTGCTCTCCGCTTTTTGCGCCGTTTTTCCTTTTGCGAAGATAAAACGTTTGGAACGATGAGAGACAGCATCACGATCAGTGCGGTAATCAGCTTCACATCACTGGTTTCCAAAAACTGCACACGCAAAGCGAGCGCTAAAATGATACGGTATACAATTGCCCCACCGATCACTGCCAAAGTGGCGCGGGCAACCGAACGAGCCCCAAACAACGCTTCACCAATAATAACAGAAGCAAGACCAATAATAATCATGCCGATTCCCATTCCGACATCGCTAAATCCGCCGTATTGTGCCACAAGCGCCCCGGAAAACGCCACAAGCGCATTGGACAAACCGAGCCCGAAAATCGTCAACAAATCGGGATTGGCGGAAAAGCTCGAAATCATTTGCTTATTATCACCCGTCGCCCGCAATGCAAGACCAATTTCCGTTTTCAACAATTGATCAAGCAATAACTTAATGATAAACACGGTAAGAGCCATACAGAACAGAACTGCCCATGTTCTCGGAACAAATGACTGTAAAGAAATGACGCGGTTAATCGCTTCATCAATCCCTGCCTTTTGCCACGCTTCCGTCAGCACTGTCACGACAGTTTCTTGCTGTAAAAGCGGAACGTTCGAACGCCCCATAATTCGTAGATTAATGGAATAAAGGGCAATCATCATTAAAATTCCTGATAAAAGCGGATTAATTTTTCCTTTTGTATGCAATAATCCCGTTACACAGCCGGCGATAAATCCAGCCAATAGGGCAACGGCAGAAGCGATGAACGGATTCGTTCCATTAATAATCAATACCGATGCCACCGCTGCCCCTGTTACAAAACTCCCATCAACAGTTAAATCGGGAAAATCTAAAATTCGAAACGATAAATAAACTCCTAATGCCATAATGGCATAAATAAATCCTGCTTCCACCGAACTAAAAATCGCTGTAAACATGATGTCCCCGTCCTTTTAAAAAATATCCCCGCCTTATATTCAAGGAGGGGCTGTACATTATTCAATGTATTCTGCGATCGAATCCCACTCTGGATTGAGCTTGACTCCCATTTCTTTTGCCGCTTTTTTGTTAATGAGTAATTTCAACTTCTGCGGATATTGAGCAGGCAAATCGGCCGGTTTCTTTTTCCCGGTTAAAATTTCTGCAGCCATTTCTCCCGCTTCATAACCGATATCATAATAGTCAAATCCATAAGCCGCAAAACCGCCGCGTTTCACTGAATCAAGCTCTCCAACGAATAAAGGAAGATCATGGTCGCTCGCCACTTGAATGACCGACTCTAATGCGGAAACGACCGTATTGTCGGTAATAATATAAATACAGTCCGCTTTTCCGACAAGCGATTCAGCCGCTTGCTTGACTTCCGCTGATGTCGATACCGAAACAGGAACAATCTTTAAATCCGTTCCTTTCATCGCTTTTTTGACAACATCCACTTGCGCGACAGAGTTTTGTTCGCCGGAGTTATAAATCATTCCAATACGGTTCCCTTTTATGTACTTGTCAATAAATTGCACCGTTTTCGGAATCGCGTCCGGATGCGTATCAGTCGTTCCCGTCGCATTGCCGCCCGGCTTTTCCATCGATTGCACAAGCTGTGCCCCCACCGGATCCGTCACGGATGTAAACACAATCGGAATGTCTTTCGTTGCATTGAGAGCAGCTTGAGCACTTGGCGTCGAATTGGCAAAAATTAAATCAACGTTATCTGAAACAAAATTATTCGCAATGGTTTGGTTGTTATTCATGTCTCCTTGGGCAATTTGCACATCATAGGAAACGGACAGCCCTTTATCTTTAAGTGCTTGCTTAAATCCCTTAAAAGCAGCATCTAATGAAGGATGCTCGACAATTTGTGTTACGCCGATTTTATATGTCTTCGTACCTTCACCTTCATTTTTGCTTGTTTCTTTTGCGCCGCATCCACCTAACAACAGGAAGCTAGCGGACAGCAGTATGGCCATGCGTTGAATCCCTTTTTTCATTTACTCCATCCCCTTAAAAACTTCATCACTTTTATGCTTTTATGTGTTAAATTATATAAGTTTATTATTCTACTTTCAACTATAATTTTCATAAAAATATAAAAATTATAAAAATAAAAAGCACCGAAAATCCGGTACTTTTTTACGCCTGAGAGGATGTTAATTTCTCTTTCAATGCTCTTCGTAAAATTTTCCCCGTCGTATTTTTTGGCAGTTCTTCTAAAAACTCGATCGAGCTTGGAACTTTATATTTCGCTAAACGCTCGCGGCAGTAGTCAATAAGCTCTTCCTCGGTTAGGCTAGGAGTTTTGGAGACGACAAAACATTTGACTGCTTCACCAAAATTGGGATCGGGCACGCCAATCACTGCCGCCTCGATAACGTCAGGATGGCTGTACAACACTTCCTCCACTTCGCGCGGATAGACATTATAGCCGCCGACGATAATCATATCTTTTTTCCGGTCGACAATATAAAAGTACCCTTCCTCGTCCATTTTTGCTAAATCTCCCGTATACAGCCAGCCATCGCGAATCGCGTGCGCCGTTTCTTCCGGCATTTTATAATACCCTTTCATGACGTTCGGACCGCGGACGACCAGTTCACCGACTTCACCGACCGCAACTTCTTCTCCGAATTCATTGACAACTTTATTTTCGACATTCATAATGCTTGTGCCGATCGAACCGGGTTTGCGCGGCCGATCAAGAGGGTTAAAACATGTCACTGGAGAAGCCTCCGATAATCCATATCCTTCTGAAACGATCACCCTAAATTTTTTCTCAAAATTTTTGAGCAGCGCTACTGGCATCGATGCCCCGCCAGAAATGCAGAGACGAAGTGTACGAAAATCATCTGGATTTCCTTCTTCATATTGGTAAAGAAAATTATACATCGTTGGAACTCCAGCAAAAATCGTCGCTTTTTGCTCTCGAGCAAGTTTGAAAATTTTCGCCGGGCTAAACTTCGGAACGATTAGCACCGTACCACCGTTCATCAGCGGTGCATTGAGCGCCACGGTTAAGCAAAAGACATGAAACATCGGCAGCGTGGCAATGACGCGGTCATCCTCATTGATTTTTAAATAGTTTGCAATGTCTTGAGCGTTTCTATAAAGATTTTTATGCGTTAACATCGCTCCTTTGGGCTTTCCTGTTGTTCCCGATGTGTAAAGGATGACAGCTGTATCATCGTCGGCTAACGTTGGACCCTCGTATTGAACATCCCCTGACAAAAGTATATCTGTAAACGATTTCATTTTTTTCGTTAATGAAATACCTTGTTCTTTTCCTTGTGGTGTTTCACAAATGATGACATGTTCAACTTGCGGCAGACGTGCTTCCATTTTGGCAAACAACGGAACAAGTAAATCGAAAGCGATGGCTGCTTTCACATCTCCATTCGTTAAAATATAACTGATTTCATCTGGCGTATAAATCGGATTTATCGGTATGACCGTCGCCCCTAAACGCAACGCCCCATATAACCCAATGACAAAATGCGGTGAGTTTCCGACTATTAACGCAATATGATCCCCTTTTTGAATCCCTATGTTGCGTAACCCGCTTGCAAATTTCGAAATCGCCGCATTCAATTCTCCATATGTACAACGTTCCCCTTCGTATACATACGCCTCCTTATCCGGTAATTGTTGAGCCACCTCTGCTAACCGTGATGATAGATTCATGAAACTCCCTCCCCCATAAAAGATAATGAATGAATAATCATTCATTTCATAATTTGAAAAATTCTAACTATATTATATGTAAACAATTAGAAATGAGCAAGAAAAACACAAATCCATACAGGATCTGGTTTCATTTTAATCTGTTTTCCTCTCATTCCTATTTTACCTGCTTACACAATGTCGAAATCTTCATTTTTTTCGTACGCCGACAAAGGAGATGATTTTATCACATATCCTTCCACCAGAAAATCAAAATCCATCTTCGATAAAGTAATAGAAATATATTACGGTCAGGTGATTCTTTTAGAGATAAAGTTTGAAAAATAGTTGTTTCAGTTGCACAACATGAGCGGGCAAGCCATTTGATCAGTTAAAGAATGACAGGGCTGAACAACCTCATTGGTATGAGTTTCTCTATTTTCACCCTAGTTTTGCCCCCTCTTTCTTAAAAATTCATTTTTCGGAGAATTATATTTGTTTCATTTGGTAAATTTTGAGTTGAAGATAAACCAATCGGTAAATGATGGAGCTACTATTTAAAAAACAATACAGTTGGCAATGCATGCGGCTCAACAATGATCAGAGAAAGTAACTTTGCAGGAACAGCTGCTGCAGCAATGGCAATTGTAACACAGGAATTGGCGCGCATACTGTTCCAGCACAATTGGGGTGGAGTGTAGCAAGGTCTCATGAAGTTGCCGATTCTTATCACATTAAAGCGACAGCTGGGAAAACTTCCCCCATTGTTGCTCGGCCATAGTATGATGCATACAATTTTGATGTTTGGTATGATCCCCGTTTTCTGAAGTGATTATCGTGTTGGGGATGGAGATGTGTCAAAAATCAATATTACTATTACTATGTTAATTAAACAAAAAGTGGTATTGAAGACGCTCTTCTTTAACAAGCACCGTCGCAAAATTAGGAGAGGATTTAGATGAATTCTTTAAAAAATATCAATCTCGTTAAAATCATATCTTTTATCATTAGTGTGATAGGACTATTTCTCATCTTAAAGAGTCCTGAATTAGGGCAAAGTTCTGCATGGGCACGTGAAGCAGGAGGAAGTGTGAAATCAGACGAGTGGATGCAAATGCTGCATGCCTATACTACATCATATAGAGCAGTAGGGATAATCTTTTTATCTATTGGTCTATTTTACGTGTTAAAGAAAGAATAGTTATTTCATCTCTTTATACATCATCCAAAAGTATAGCAAAACAAAAAGGTAAGCCACATATTCACATAACGAATATGGGCTTACCTTTATTTTTTTACTTTTCCCAAACAAGCCCCGTTTTTGCCAGTTGTACTTTTCCAGAAAACAATGCAGTTGCTTCCTTTACTAATTGCGGTAATTCGCCAAAATGCGGCAAATGAGTAAGCCAAAGCTCGCCGACATTCGCATCGCGGGCAATGGTTGCCGCTTCTTCGCTTGTCATATGTCCAGCCGGAGCAGCATTTTGACCTGCATAAAAATTGCATTCACAAATGAGTAAATCAGCATTTTCGGAAAACGGAACAAACTCCGGCAAATAGCTTGAATCTGCTGTGTATACGACCGTTGTCCCCCCTGCTGTAATCCGCATCGCATAGCAAGTCACCGGATGCATCGTCTTCATAAACTGAATCGTAAACGGTCCAACTTCGAGCGGTTTCTCAGGATCATATGAGATCGCTTTTGTGATTCCTTTATGCGCCAATCGAGTAAACCCGTCGCGATCGAACGAATGGCCGTAAATCGGAAGTTCGTGCAATGAAGCTCCAAGGTTTGTTTTAATCAGGCGTGCATATTGCAAAGGACCGATATCAGCAACATGGTCATGATGGTAATGCGAAATGATAACAGCATCAAGCTCTTCGACAGAAATATAATTTTGCAGCTTAGAAAGCACCCCGCTGCCGCAATCGACTAACAAGCGAAAACCATCATGTTCAAATAAATAGCCAGACGTTGCCTCGTTCACTGCCGGAAATCCGCCCCAGTATCCAATGACAGTAACTTTCATTATATTCCTCCTTAAAAACATGCTTTTTCTTCATCATACATAATTCCTCAATATTTTGCATCATTGATGAAATTTGTTTTAAAACAGTTATTGACATATCAAATTCTGTTATAATACAATATAAACAACAAAAGAACGGAGGCGATGGTGATGTTGGTAAAAGTGTTAGAATTTTTCAAAAGTATCCCACCTAAAAAATGTGCGGAATGCGGGAAAGAAATCGAAGAACAGCATGAATGCTACGGGAACAAATGTAACGATTGTTTAGGCGTTATCTATCATCATTAATAAAAAAAGGGATGCTCACCGTCAGTGAGTATCCCCTTTTTTCATGCAGTGTGATTTCTCTTATGTCATCAGGATCAATTGCATATTTTCCTTTACTCTTTCACCGAACCGGACGTTAAACCGGATACAATCCGACGCTGGAATAATAACACCATAATCACAAGCGGAATCGTAACAATGACCGTTGCCGCGGAGATTTCTCCCCAAGGAATCGTATATTGCCCTTGGAACATCGCAATTCCGACCGGAACGGTTTTATATTTTTCCGCTGTGTTAATCGTGAAGGAAAATAAAAACTCGTTCCACGCCGCAATAAAGACGAGAATCGATGTTGTGAATACCCCCGGTACAGCCAATGGCAAAATGACTTTAAAGTACGTCTGCATTGGGGTTGCTCCGTCCATTTTCGCCGCTTCTTCTAAATCAAACGGAATTTTTCTGAAAAACGTCACTAACAGCCAAATCGATAGCGGCAACGCAAATGTCGTATACGGAATAATTAAACCTAAATAACTGTTCGTTAAGCCAAATTTTTTCACAAACATATAAATCGGTGAAATCGTCGCAATTTGCGGAAACATAGATACTGCTAACACAATGCCAAGAATAACCGCTTTTCCTTTAAATTCAAGGCGTGCGATCGCATATGCGGCAAAAGCGGCAACGAATACCGTATAAACGGTCGTAATCGTCGCAACAACGGTGCTATTCCATAAATATCGTAAAAACGGATAGTTCACAAACACAGACACGTATGATTTCAATGTCGGATGGCTTGTAAACCAGTTAAACGCTCTGTCTCCGAACAGCTCGCTTAACGGCTTAATCGAACTAAGCAAAATCCATAAAAATGGAAACATAACGAAAAACACAAAGACAGCTAAAAACACGTAAAATAACGGGCCTGCTTTTTTCTGCATAATCTCACCCCTTCTTTATTTTTTCGCACTATCGGAGAGCAAATCAGCACCTAACAATTTAATATAAATAATCGAAATAATGGCTACGCAAATAAAGACGATGACCGCTAACGCCGAACCTTCTCCGAAGTTCGTTTGTGAGAACATCACTTTATACGCTAAAATTGAAATCGTTTCTGTCGAGTTCGCTGGACCTCCGCCAGTTAATACGTAAATTAAATCGAAGACGCGGAACGCATCAAGCGTGCGGAACAATAGTGCAACTAAAATGCTCGACTTTAATAACGGCAACGTAATTTTTATGAATTGCTGCCATTTTGTTGCTCCGTCAATCGAAGCAGCTTCATATAAAGAACTTGGGATCGTTTGTAAACCCGCAAGTAATAATAGTGCCATATAAGGAGTCGTCTTCCACACGTCAGCAAAAATGACGGCAAACATAGCGCCCACTTCTGTCGTCAGCAAATCTCCCATTCTATGAATAAGACCAATATCCGCAAAATACTTGGCAACAATTCCATTTTGTCCATCATATAAAAATTTCCACATCAACGCAGATACTGCCGTTGGAATCGCCCATGGAATCAGAATAGTAGCCCGTACAAGACCTCGACCGAAAAATGCTTTATTAATTAAAAGTGCAATTGCCAATCCCAGTACAAGCTCAACTGCAACAGAAATCACCGTAAATACGGTTGTATTCCATAGCGCCTTCCAAAGTCGATCATCTGTAAAATTATCTTTATAGTGCTTGAGTCCAACAAAGTTTGGTTCAATAATCGTTCCTTTTAGTCCTTGAGCAAGACCCGTTATTTTATCCGCTTGCTTTAGTTCACCTGCTTCTTTCATCTTTCCAAGTGTTTTTGCCACTTCGCGAATCGTGTTGTTGAATTTTTCCGCCACTTCTTTGTCTATCTCAACCATTTTTATCTCATCACTCGGAGACTCAAAATTATTCAATGCTTCGTCAACTTGTTTGTACCGCTTTGCTACTTCTTCATCAGAACGGATTTTCTCATCTATTCGTTGGAGTTGTTGCTGAACATTCGCTAATGTTTCTTTCACACCTCCGTTGGCAGTAGAAATTTCTTGTTTTAATGCACTATCTAAAAACGGATAGTTTTGTAAGTATCCTTCTAGATCAAGACTATAGTTTAAGTGAATCGATGATTTCGTCGGATCGTTTAATCGATAGTCAAACAAACTATAATAAAACGACTGAATGACAGGCCAAATAGCGACCGCTAAAATTAATAACATCGCCGGAGCAACAAGCGCATATCCTAATCGACGCTCTGAACGCTTCTCGTTTCCTAATGACTTCTCTTTTTTCACACGCTTTCCCCCTAGCATAAAGGATATTAGCCTTCAGCGCTTGTATCACAGCGAGCTGAAGGCTAATGAAATTGATGAAACAGCGCTTATTTTTGCATGGCTGCCTTAATTTCTTTTTCCATATTAGCAACCGCTTGCTCAACAGTGATTTCCCCTGTAATCGCTTTAGAGACATTAATTTGAATAATTTCAGATACCTCTGGATAGTTTGGAACAACAGGGCGTGGTACTGCTGCATCTAATGCTTTAACAAATCCTTCTTCTCCAAAGAACGGATTCGCTTTTAAAACATCCGCGTCTTTAAACAATTCTGGAAGAGTTGGTGCCAAGCCGCCGTAAATAGCGGAAATTTTTTGTCCCTCTGGACCTGTCATGAATTTCACAAATTCCCATGCCTCTTTTTTATGTTTAGAATATTTATTGATTGCTGTCATCCAACCGCCTAATGTTGCCGCTGAACCTTTATCACCTGCCGGCAGCGGCGCTACGCCTACTTTGCCAACAATTTTTGATTGTTCTTTGTCGTTCGCTAGTGCATATTGATAAGGCCAGTTACGGATGAATGGAGATTGCCCTTCAATAAAGGCCGTATGAGATTCAGGCTCCGTAAACGTTGTAATGTTGCTTGGAACAACGTCTGATTTGACGATCTCAACCATTTTCTTCAAACCTTTAATCGTCTCTGGGCTATTAACGACAACGTTATTGTTTTCGTCAACAATTTTTCCGCCATACGAAGCGATGAATTCTACCGCATTACATACTAAACCTTCATATTGTTTCGCTTGCATCAAATACCCGTATTTTGTTCCGCCTTTGCCTTTATATTCTTTTGCTTTTGCTAGTAACTCATCCCACGTTTTTGGTACTTGATCTTTCGGAATGATGTCCGTACGATAGAATAGCATTCCCGCATCGATAAACTTTGGCAGCGCCCATTGCTTCCCGTCAAAGTTACCTGCCGCTAATGCTCCTTGATTGTACTTGTTCAAATCAATACCATCCTGTTCGATAAAGCGATCTAATGGCAACGTATAACCTGCTTGAGCAAATTCTGCCGGCCAGACAACGTCAAGATCCATGACATCAATTTCGGATGACTGAGCGTTTAACATCGTGACATACGCATCATGTTGTTTGCCCGTGTCAGCAGGCATTTCGCGAAACTCAACCTTGATGTTTGGATGGGATTCTTCAAACGCTTCGATAATTTTTTCGGTTGCTTTTGTCGAATCTTGGCCGCGGGCATACACAATTTTGACGACTTTTCCTGAATTTTCGTTTGGTTTCGTAGTGTCTTTTTTATTGTCGCCTGCATTATTGTCGTTTGAACATGCTGTTAACCCAAGAGCAAGCGCTAACATTGCTGATGAAAATTTCATAGCCTTTTTCATCATTGATCCCCCCTGTATATGGTAACGATTTCAGATAACGGTTCCATCATTGCTCTGTTACAATTTTGCAAGCTTGTTGGTAACGGTAGATCCTCTTATGATTAGCTTTAATGGGAATTTATATATTTCGCGCTGCCGATACGTTCGAGAATGAATTTTTTCAATCATCACTTCGAGCGCCTTTTGCGCCATTTTTTCCACCGGCTGGTGCACTGTTGTAATCGTCGGTTCCATGAGTTGCGTAATCGCTTGGTTATCAAAACCGACAACCGCAAGATGGTCTGGAACTTTGCAACCGTGCTTTTTCGCTTCAGAAATAATTCCCGCAGCTACTTCATCACTACCGGTAAATACAGCCGTTGGTGGTTCAGACAGAGAAAGCATTCGATGGAACACTCGCCTGCCATCTTCACTATGAAGCGTATCTCGAAATGCATACTGTTCATCGAAAACAATCCCATATTCCGAAAGTGCTTTTCGAAACCCAATTTCACGATGATTGGCAACATTGCTCCGCGTGCTGCCACGACAATAGGCAATGCGGCGATGACCTTGTTCAAGCAAATGCTTTGTTGCTATGTATCCACCATGCACTTGATCAAGCATGACTGATGGGACATTCGCTTGTTCATCAAATTCGTTGCATAGAACGATTGGACCATAGTCTAAAAAAGGCTCGAGCACTTCCCAATCATTTTGAATCGACGCGAGAATCACCCCGTCGACCTGCTTGGTTTTTAAAAGATTCATATAGTTTAATTCTTTTTCTGATGAGTATCTTGTTTGGCAAATAATCAATTGATAATTGTGCTCAGCAGCAGCGATTTCCATCGACTCGACTAATTGGCTGAAAAATGGGTTCATAATTCGCGGAACAAATAATGCTATCAGCTCTGTTTTTTGGCTCCGCAAACTTCTTGCCGAAGAATTCGGAACATAACCGAGTCTCTCCATCGCTTCCATCACCAGTTTCCGCTTTTCTTCAGAAACATACGGATGGTTGTTGATCACCCTTGAGACGGTTGTCCGCGATAGTCCTGCCAATTTAGCGACGTCTTCAATGGTTGACATAATTTCTTCCCCCTTACGCTTGCAAAAATGTAACACCTCCCCAGGTTTTTGAAACCGTTTTCATATTCGGATTATAATGTACTTTATCTAAATATTCAACTAATAATCTTCAAAGTTTCAAAAAATTTTTTAAATAAGAAAAACGCCATCTCTTCAATTTCTCCTAAAAACTCCCCGCATCCTGCGCACAAACAGCGGAATTCCGTGAGAAGCAAATGTTCTCTCACTCAAAGGTGTTCTTGTCGCTCCAAGGAGACTGATTGGCCCCAGTGCAGCTTAAATCATCGTTTTCTAAGCCATGCTTTAAGCAAGTTTTGCATCTATATCATTTCAAGAAGCGAACTGCTTGGGTGTTGGAGCTAGATAAATTTCCGTTTCGCATTTATACTTTCTTAATCTAAAAAAACTCCTAAAGGCTACAATGCCTTAGGAGTTTCTGACATATCTTGTACTGCTTTGTAAAATTGTCGTTTATGTTGTATTGTAAAGTAAGTGATTGTTCCGAGAGCAAACACGATCATAAAAGCAAGTAAAGTATATGCATTTTTCCACATAAACGCAAAATCACCACTCGAAATGACAGAACGGAAGCCGGCTACGGAATACGTCATTGGCAACCAGCTGTGGATCGGTTGCAACACTTTTGGAATTAACTCTAATGGGAAGGTACCAGCACTTGTTGTTAATTGTAAGATTAAGATAATGATTGCTAAAAATCTTCCCGGATCACCTAACGTTGTGACAAGCAACTGAATTAACGCCATGAACGTTAAACTTGTGATGATCGTAAATACGATAAATCTTGCTATACTTTGCACTTCAATGCCTACCCCTGCAAGTAAAATCGTATCGGCTATCAACGATTGAATGATGCTGATCATAACTAGAACACCGAACTTGCTAATAAACCAACTTATTCCCGTTTTCGGTGTGCCTGCAGGTTCACGAAGAGGGAACACGATCGATACGAGTAAGGCGCCAACAAACAATCCTAACGATAAGAAGTACGGAGCAATCCCCGTTCCATAGTTAGGCACTTCGTTTAATTTTTCGTTTTTAATTTTAATCGGTTTCGCGAACATATCGTATACATCTTTGTTCGCTTTCACATTGTTAGCATCTTTGGCTCCATCGTTCAACTTGGCTGCCAATTCATTAGAACCTTTGTCTAGCGTCGTCATTCCTTCCGTTAATTGGTCAGATCCGTTAGAGAGCTGCTCCATTCCATGTGATAAGTTTCCTAATCCATTCGTGAGTTTTCCCATTCCGCTTGCCAATTGCCCAGATCCGGCTGCAAGCTGATTTGTACCATCTTGCAGTTTATCAGAACCGGAAGCAAGCTCATGTAGGCCGGCTGATAATTGTCCGCTTCCATTCATAAGCTGAGTCATTCCACTTTTCACTTCATTCATTTTTTCACCGAATGTCGCTAACCCTTGTACAAGTTCTCTCTGTCCATCGGCTAATGCTTCTGCCCCTGTAGTGAGTTGCTCTTGTCCTGCTTCTAATCGTTTGAGACCGTCGCTCAAAGCAATCGTTCCGTTATGCAATTGCGCTGCTCCAGAAGAAAGCTGATCAGCCCCTTCTTTCAATGCTGTAGCGTTTTCGGAAAGTTGGCTTATACCGTTGGTTACTTGTTTGCTTCCATCAGCGAGTTGCCCCACGCTCGCTCGCAATTCTTCAAGTGCTGCTTTTTGCTGTGGATCGGACGTTTGGGCGATCATATTATCAAGCCGGGCTGTCAGTTGTTCAAGTCCAGTACTTACCTGTGCTGCCCCCATTTTTGTTTGTTCTGCTCCCTGCGCCCATTGTCCTAGTGATGCAGACAGATTGCTAGCTCCGCTTCGTAATTGTGCTGCTCCGTTTGCGAGCTGAGGGGTTTTTTCATTCATTTGTTTCATCCCATAAAGAGATTGCTTTAATCCATCAGACAGTTGCTGAGAACCATCTCTCGCTTTTTCTGCACCATCAAACAATTTCTCTTGTCCTTCGATCAAGCGGGCAAAACCAGCATTGAGCTGATTCATTCCGCCGCTTAGACGCTCAGCTCCGGAACTAGCGGATTGTAATCCACTTTTGAAAACCAATGATTTTTCAGCCATCGTTTTTAAATGTGTGTACATTTCTTGAGCGCCATGCTCCGCAGAGAGCGCACCGCTGTGAAGCTCGTGTGTACCAGCTTTGGCCGAATCAACCCCATCCTTTAGCTTTATCGCTCCCTGTTTGGCGGAATCAATGCCATCATGCAGTTTCTTTGCTCCTTCGCTTGCTGATTCGAGTCCTTTGGCCAACTTCTTGATATTTTGAAACATCGTTTCGGCGTATGTTTCCGTCAATGTATCAGCAACGTCTTCTCTCAGTTTTTCAACGGCTTTATTTCCAATTTGCGCTGCCAAAAAGTTCATGCTCTCATTCGGCATATAAATGAGTTCCATTTTATGAGGATGTTCATCCTGCAACGTCGTTGCATACTTTGAAAAGTTTTCTGGAATTTTGATAACTAGATAGTATTTACGGTTTTTCAACCCCTTTTCCGCTTCTTTTTCGTCAACAAATTCCCAAGAAAACTGCTTTTTCTTTTTTAGATTCTCCACTAGATCGTCACCGATCTTCAACTGTTCTCCATTCAATGTTGCGCCTTGATCTTGATTGACCACAGCGACTGGTAATCTCTCTAAGTGGCCATACGGATCCCAAAATCCCCATATTAACATTCCGCTATACATAATAGGGATAAACAAAATAGCGATAATAGGAATCATAATTTTGCGATTCATCATAATTGTCTTTAGTTCTTGTAAAAATAATGAAACCCCTCGCATCAAACACTCCCCTCCTTTGTACGATTGACCGTTTTGTCCATTTAGTCATTTTATGTTAAAAAGAAGAAGGACTATCTATTTCGACAATCCTTTTAGAAAATACAACTCAAATAATTCAGCGATTTTCTCTTTTGTTAGCGGCTCATGTTCTTTTTCCCAATCAACAATTAAGGCAAGATACACTTTTAGCATTAAAAAGGCAGTGATTTCGGCATCACAATTGCGAATTTCCCCTTTTTTTATGGCGATGTCAATTTTCTCACGAATGTAGGCGATAATCGCCCGATCCAATTTTTTCATCACTTCTTGAACAGCCGGTGTTCCGATATCGCGAACTTCTTGAAGAAGCTTCACTGTTAATTGATGCTGTTTGCGAAACTCCGAAATGCGATATAAAGCGCGATGAACGTTTTCAAAAAACGGACGATCGGGATCCATTGCCTGCTCTGCCGCTTCTTTTATTTCTAAAATAAGCGAGGAGATAATTTCGTCTAACAAATCCTCTTTGTTTTTAAAAAACGTATAAATTGTCCCTTTTCCTACATTCGCAAGTTTTGCCACTTGCTCCATCGTCGTTGCCTTATACCCGAACAAGGAAAAAGATTTTGTTGCTGCATCAATAATTTGTTGTTTTCGATCGACTGCCATGTTCCTCATCCTTTTAATTGACTAAATGAACATTTTGGTCATTCCGTAAAATTATCATACCACATTGGTTGATAAAAATAAAGAGGTTAACTCCTTATTAGTTAACCTCCACGGTTTCCCGCTTATGCACTCGTAAATAATCAAGCACTTTTTTCACCGCTTCTTCGCCTTGGTCAATGCAATCTGGCAAGCCTAATCCTTCATATGAGCTTCCTGCTAAAAACACGCCCGGAAGCGCTTCTGCCATATTTGCTTTCACCTTCTCAAGCCGCTCTTTATGTCCGACCGTATATTGCGGCATTGCTTCTTTCCACCTTGATACGATCGAAAATTCAGGACGCCCGGCAATGCGCATAATTTTGTTTAAGTCGTCCATGACGACATTGACAATTTCATCATCGGACTGTTCGACGATTGCCTCATCTCCCGGCCGTCCGACATAGCAACGCAGCAACGCTTTTCCTTTTGGCGCGGTATGTGGCCACTTTTTATGCGTCCATGTGCAAGCGGTAATCGTATAATCGCTTCGGCGCGATACAACAAATCCTGTACCATCAATGTCTTGTTCAATTGCACTTTCGGAAAATGCAAGAGCAACCGTTGCTACCGACGTTGATGGCACTGATTTAAACGGAGCAAAAAACGGATAATCGGAAAACATCGTCGGTACCGTTTGATGCGGAGTCGCCACAATCACGCTATCAGCTGTCCATACGTCGCCGTTGCTTAGCCACAAACGATATTTTGTTCCTTGTCTTTCTACCGTTTCAACGCGAACTCCTTTTATGACACTTCCCGGCTCTAATCTCTTTTCGACTTCATCGACCAATGATTGCAGCCCTGTTTTTAATGTTTGAAACGCTCCTTTTCGCTGTTTCTCCGCTTTTGGCGTTGTTCGTTTCGTCCCTAACACAAGGCTGCCATACTTTTGTTCAACATGGAAAAACTGCGGGAACGTCGCCATTAAACTAAGCTGGTCGATATCGCCGGCATATATGCCTGATAAAAGCGGTTCAATTAAGTTTTCGACGACTTCATTTCCAAGTCTTCTGCGGAAAAATTGTCCTAAAGACAAATCGCCTTCCGCCTTTGTCGGCGGTAAAATGAAGTCGAAAGCAGCACGCAATTTTCCAAATGGGGAAAATAACCCCGTCGTTACAAATGGAGCGATTTTTGTGGGAATACCCATCACGGCCCCGCCCGGTATCGGGTACAAATTTCCCTTCAAAAGAATATACGATTTTCCTGTTGCGTTATGAACAATTTCGTCTTGTAATCCCACCTCATGAACGAGACGTGACGCGCTTAATTTTCTTGCTAAAAATGAGTCAGGACCGCGCTCGATCACAAACCCGTCACGAATAACTGTTTGGACTTTTCCTCCTAATCGGTGAGTTGCTTCTACTAATTTGCATTCCATGGGGAGCTGTTGCTCCTTAATAGCCTTTTGTAAATAATAGGCGGCCGCAATTCCTGTAATTCCGCCCCCAATAATGACAACCGTTCGTTTATCCTCACTCACTGTTTCATCGCCTTCTTTATAGGAGTTTTACACGCTTTAAAACGACCGTCGCTAATGCGTCAATAAACTGTGGTTGCGCATTCGGCATATCCGGTCTGTAATACTTTGCTCCAATTTCATCAGTTACATTTTTGCATTCGATATCATTATCATAAAGCACTTCTAAATGATCAGCAACAAATCCGACCGGAATATAGACAAAAGTCGTATATCCTTTTTCTTTGTGCAATTGTCTTGTTAAATCTTGTACGTCCGGTTCTAACCAAGGCTCCGGCGTATTTCCAGCGCTTTGCCAACCCACCGCGTAATGTGGTACATCTGCTTTTTTCGCAATCAAATCTGCTGTTTCTTGCAATTGTTGAGGATACGGATCACCGCTTGCAATAATCTTTTCTGGTAAACTATGAGCGGACACAATGAGCACGGCTTTTTCCCGTTCATCATCACTCATGGTGGCATAAATTTCTCTCACTTTTTCGACCCAATAGTCAATAAATTTCGGCTCTTGATACCAACTATCAATCGTGTGGATCACTGGACCACCTAACTTTTCTGCTTCCGCCTTGGCACGCACGTTGTACGATTGAATGCTAAACGTCGAAAAGTGCGGAGCAAGAACAATGCTCACCGCTTCCCTAATTCCGTCCTCATACATTTGCCGGACCGCGTCTTCTACGAACGGCTCGATATGTTTTAGTCCTAAATACATGTGAAATTCGATTTCGTCTTGAATGTCGTTTAATCGTTTTTCCAATTGTTTGGCTTGTTCTAATGTAATTTTAGCGAGCGGAGAAATACCGCCAATCGCCTCGTAACGTTCTTTTAAATCTTGCAATAGTTCAGGCAAAGGTTTTCTGCCGTGGCGAATATGCGTATAATAACGCTCAATGTCTTCCTCCTTGTAGGGGGTGCCATACGCCATGACAAGTAGCCCCATTTTCCTTTTTGTCATTTCTCTACACCTTCCATTGTCGTGATGTATATTCGTGAATAAACGCTGTTAATCGTTTTAACGTTTCCGGCTGAATGTCTGGGAAAATTCCATGACCTAAGTTAAACACATACCCCGGCTTCTCCATACCCTGGTCTAAAATCTCTTTCACCCGCGCCTCGATAACGTCCCAAGGTGCCAACAGCACCGCCGGGTCTAAATTTCCTTGAATCGCTTTTGTAATTCCGTTCGCGCGCGCCTCACGAATCGGCAACCGCCAATCTAATCCAACGACATCAAGCGGCAAATCATTCCACTCTTTCGCTAAATGGCTTGCCCCGACTCCAAACATAATGAGCGGGACGTTTTCTTCCCGCAATGCGGAGAAAATGCGTTCCATCGTTGGTTTAATAAAGTAGCGATAATCTTCAACATTCACAGCGCCTACCCATGAATCAAAAATTTGAATCGCTTTGGCACCAGCATGAATTTGCGCTTTGACATAGCGAATCGTCATCTCCGCAAGCTTGTCCATTAACGCAAACCACGCTTTTGGCTCTGCATACATAAATGCTTTTGTTTTATTATAGTTTTTCGATGGTCCGCCTTCAATCATATAGCTTGCTAATGTAAATGGAGCACCGGCAAAACCGATTAACGGCACGCTCAATTGTTCCGTTGTGAGCAGCCTAATCGTTTCTAACACATACGGAACGTCTTCTTCTGGATGGATTTCACCGAGTCTTTCCACATCCGCAAGAGAACGAATCGGATTAGCAATCACCGGCCCGATTCCCCCTCTAATCTCTACATCTACCCCAATCGCTGGAAGCGGTGACATAATATCTTTATATAAAATCGCCGCATCGACATTGTACTGTTCGACCGGTAAACGGGTAACATAGGCACAAAGCTCTGGTTGATGCGTAATTTCAAATAAAGAGTATTTTTCTTTTAACGCGCGATACTCCGGCTGTGAACGGCCTGCTTGTCTCATATACCAAACCGGAACATAATCGGTCTTCTCACCGCGACAAGCGCGTAAAAATGTATCATTGATCGCTTTTGTCATATTCATCCGCCTTTCTGACTCTCACTTCTATCGTATCAACAAACACTTCTATCTAAAAGAAAAATGACTTGTCCACTTTATTTGGCAAAAGAAAACTTGGCGCTACGCCAAGTTTATATTATAAGTACAATTACAACTATACAAAGTTCTTGCGACAATGTATAGGGAAGAAGCGAAACTGTCAAAAAATTGACGATTTATTTTTGCAAATACATAAGCGCCGCACTACCAAGCGTCTTCGCCGCAATAAGCATCGCTTTTTCATCAAAATCAAATTTTGGATGATGATGTGGAAACGGCTCAGTAATATGTTCCGCTTTTGCTCCGGTAAAGAAAAACGCTCCCTTGACATGTTGCAAATAGTACGCAAAGTCTTCTCCACCCATATGCGGCTCCGTCTCTTCCACTATTTTCACTTCTGGAATTTGTTTCGCAATTTCGACAATGAATTTCGTTTCCTCCTCATGGTTCACAACCGGTGGATAGCCACGCGTATACGTATATTCGTATGAGCAGTCCGCCGCTAAACAAACTCCTTTTGTGATTCTCCCAATTTCCCTCTCAATTTCAACACGAACTGCCTCATCAAAAGTGCGAACAGTACCAACAAGCTTCGCCGTATCAGCAATAACATTAAACGCATTATCCGCGACAAACGAGCCGATCGACACAACAGCTGGCTGTAATGGATTGACGCGGCGGCTGACAATTTGTTGCAGCGCAAGAACAAGCTGTGAGGCAATGACAATCGCATCTTTTGTTTTATGCGGCTGTGCCCCGTGACCGCCTGAACCTTGAATCGTAATTTCAAACCGATCTGCTGCCGCCATAATGGGACCGACGCGATATTGAATTTTTCCCGTTGGCTCCGTTGCCCATAAATGCGTACCAAAGATAGCATCAACACCTTCTAAACAACCGTCTTCAATCATGGAAATCGCTCCGCCGGGGGCATATTCTTCCGCATGTTGATGAATGAGAACAACCGTACCGGCCATCTCCTCTTTCATTTCATAAAGTACTTTTGCTAACACGAGTAACGTCGCTGTATGTCCATCATGTCCGCACGCGTGCATTACGCCTGGGACAGTTGATTTATAAGGGACGTCTTTTTCGTCTTGAATCGGCAGCGCATCAAAATCAGCGCGCAATGCCACTGTTTTTCCCGGCTTCGCACCGACAATTTTTGCCACAACACCATTTCCACCTACGTTTTCCCGCACCGGAATTCCTAATGCCTTATAATAGTCGGCTATGTATTTGGCTGTTTTATATTCCTGAAACGACAATTCTGGATGTTGATGTAAATAACGCCGAATCTCAACCATTTTATCAAAATACGCTTCTAAACGATCATGCAAATGTACAAGCAACTTCCTCTCCCCTTTGTTTTCCTTTTTTTCATTATATCATGGAAAAACGAAATCATTACTACAAAATGCTTCCATCCTCAAAAGCTGTCCCACTCTTATTGTGAGACAGCTCGATCTGCACTAAATGAGAAACATTGCAATAATCGTCGTAACAATAAGTCCGACTGTTACAGGAACCAAGTTTCGCCGCGCTAACTCAAACGGGTCAACACCACAAATGGCTGCTGCTGGAATTAATGCCCACGGAACAAGGGTACCACCGCCAACCCAAATCGCGGCAACTTGTCCTAACGCTGTTAACGTAGCCGCACTAGTCCCCATCGCCGTGGCAAATAAATGAGCAATCGAACCTGCTAACGAAATACCGGAAAAACCGGAGCCATCCAAGCCGGTAATCGCACCAACAGCCGTTAATGTGACAGCACCGATTTCTTTATTCATCGGTACAATATGCGCAAGCGCAACCCCTAAATCGTTGACAATGCCATGTGACATCTTTGGTAAATATTCACCAATGATTTTGAGAAATCCAGCGTCTCCTAAGTAAAAAAAGGCAGCAATCGGAATGACAGGACCGAACACTTTAAACCCAAATTGAAATCCTTCAATAAAGTAATTTGTAATTTCTTCAAAGCTTTCACGTTTATGAGCAAAGATGGAAATAAGAATGAGGATAAAAATCGCTGTTCCGCCGATAAGCGCCGTCGCTTCGCCACCTTGCAAATTCAAATACGACATCGCACCGACATCAAGCACAAATGAAAGAGGGATGATAACAGCTAACCATTTTTTTGTTTTATTAGACAGTAGTTGTTTTGTTTGCTCAGCGATAGGTTCGACCGCTACCGCAATTTCCTCCATCGTATGATGAAAGTAACCTCGTTTTATATCACGACGCAACAAAATGTAGGCAGTAACTGTTGTGACAATCCCCATAATAAATACGAGCGGAACACTAGCGGATACGACATCAGAAACTGGAAGCCCAGCTGCATCAGCGGTTAATTTTGGCGCACCTTGGATCACAAAATCCCCTGACAACGCAATTCCGTGACCAAACAAGTTCATCGCCATAGCTGCTCCTAATGCCGGCAATCCTACGCGGAGCGCCACCGGCAATAGTACTGCTCCCATTAAAGCCACGGCTGGCGATGGCCAGAAAAACCACGAAATAACCATCATGAGCAATCCAATCGTCCAGTATGCCCAGCTCGGGGTACGAATCAACCAAGCAAATGGTGAAATCATGACATCGTTAATGCCAGTTGCTGTTAACACCTTGCTCATAGCAACAATAATGGAGATGACTAAAATTGTCGGCAACAGTTCTGTAATTGCGTAAATAAAGCTATTAAATATACTGCTAATTGCCGCGCTTAATGAATGAGTAGCTGTAATGGCTAATAAAAAAATACCAACAATACAGACGAGCGATGTATCTTTTCGTGCTACCATAAAACTGATAATGAGCACAACAAACACAACATAAATCCAATGTAACGCTGTCAATTCAACGCCCATACATTTTCCCCTTCCCTTCTAAATCTCAATTAAGAAATAGGACATTTACCTAATTGATGTACTACAGCATATGAAAAGGGGAAAAAGATGTGAAGCTCTAAAGCAGGAAACGAATACTTTTCGTATGTCGATTTCCTCGGAAATAGTCGAAAAAGCAAAAAAGCCGCTTACCGTGAAGCGGCTTTTGACAATCCTTCAGCTTTGTTGAACAACGGTATACGTCGTCACATACGAAGGGCGAGGAAAGATTGTTTGTTGTTCTTCTTGATTGGCAGCATTGCGACGTTCATGCGCTTTTTCATACGCTTTTGAACGCTGCCAATTTTTAAAATGTTCTTCTCCTTCCCATAACGTCATAATGATATACGTATCATTCGATAACGGGCGAAGCACGCGAATCGCAACAAATCCCGGTTCTTTTTCAATGAGCCTTGCTCGCTGGCTAAAACGGTATTCAAATAGTGGCCTTCCTTCATCGGTCACCGGAATATTGTTCAATACGGCAAACGCTCCACCTAACTCTCCGACAGCATCGAGCACTTCATAGCGGCGCGGTTCTTGAAACACAGTTGCTCCATTGGTTTCGTGAAGTAACATCACATGATCTTTTCCTTCAAGCAATAGCGTGTTTTCATTTGAAACATTTTCTTTCAGCTTTTGCAAATATTCTAACGTACCTGTGGTGATGTACATGTTTTTCATTTTCTCTCCCCCTGTTTCCAACGTTTTTGTACATACATAAACAACAGCAGATAACTAAAAATTACTCCCATCACTAATGACAACAAGCCAAGCCATAGATCGCCGAGGACGACTAAAAACAGAGCAAAAAGAACGTTTTGAATGAGTAACAATAAAAACAAAAGATGAAGTACCGCCCTCCTTTGTTTGTCGTAAGATAAAGGATATAGCTTCACAAATATGTTTGCACGATAATGGCGGGATAACGTAAACAACTGAATGCCAGTCGCATAAAGAAAAAACAAGGATGTAACTATTTTCCCGTATCCTGTTGGAACAATATACAGCAAAAACAACGCGATAACCGTTAAGCGAACATAAAACGCAAAGTAATCACCGGCTCTTATAAACGTTCTTGCATATAAATATATAAACGCATTTTCTTGGCGATAAGGAATAAGAGCCAACACCCCATCAAGCCAACGGCGACGTTTTGCCCGCTCTTTGAGCGTTGGAACATCTATAAATAAATTCGCTATCCGATAAAAAGCTCGTTTTGCTTTTGCCTCCTGCTCGATCAATCGCTCCCATTTTAGCCCTTTTTGTTGTGTTACACGGGAAAAGTAAACGGAAAGCGCAATCATAATGAAAAGCAAAATGAGCAAAAACGCGATGGAGACATTCACCAACAGAAAATATACGATAAGCGCATTGAGCAACAGGCGCGTTCCCCAGCTTAGCCACTGAGCGAGCGGTTCAACGAAATAATTTCCCTTCCAGCTAATGAATAAATTCCAGCTCTTCACCAACAACAAAAGAAGAAAAAGAGCCCATAACGGAAATCGAGAAAATTTCAAATGAAGCGGGGCGATGACTAATACAGCCAAGAACAAAACATATGCTTGTACGATGAAATTGAACACGAAGGCACGCTGAATATAAGGACGAAGCTTGGTTTCTACCGGCAGCAAAAACACGATATCTGCATCTTGAAAAAACGTTCGAACCGAACTAGTCGTTAACATGAAAGAAAAGAAAAGTGCCGCAACCCATGCATATGGAAATTGAGAGGACAACGTTTCAACCCATCGTTCATATGCAAAAGCTCCTGCGCCGATCCCTATTAGTAAAACAAATAATAAATGATCATTAAACATGTAGCGCAAATAGCGCTTCATCTCTTGCATTTCGCGACCAAGTCGCTGCTTCCATAATTGACGGCTGTTAATCATACGCTTCTTCCTTTGTTAATTCCATATATAAATCATCCAATGTTGCCAAAGGACGGTTCAATTGTTGGCGCAGTTCCTCTAACGTCCCCTTCGCTTTCACTTTTCCATTATGCAAGATGACAAACGAGTCACAATATCTCTCCGCCGTCGCTAAAATATGGGTCGACATTAAAATGCCAGCTCCTTCTTCTTTTCGCTTTTGCATTTGCTGTAATAGCGAATGAATCCCTAGCGGATCTAGGCCAACAAACGGCTCATCGATAATATACAGAGATGGCTCTACTAAAAAGGCGCACATAATCATCACTTTTTGCTTCATCCCTTTAGAAAAATGCGCCGGGAACCATTTTAATTTTTTCTCCATACGAAATTCCTTCAATAGCGGTTCAAGCCTTTTTTCATATTCCTTTTTTGAGAGCCCATAAGCCATTGCTGTAAGCTCTAAATGCTCTTGCAATGTAAGCTCTTCATACAAAATAGGCGTTTCTGGTATGTAGGTAAATTGAGCTCGATACTGCTCAGGATTGTCAGCGAATGTTTTCCCATTAATCGTAATCGTCCCTTTTCTCGGTTCCATTAACCCGATAATATGTTTAATGGTCGTACTTTTCCCAGCACCGTTTAACCCAATCAAACCAATGATTTGATGACGATCAACGGTAAATGAAACATCTTCTAACACATTTCGTTTCGTATATCCACCACATAAATGGTTGACCTCAAGAAGTGTCATTATTGGCGTTCCTTTCTTTATAAATTGCATGATTGTATTCTTATTTTATCAAAGTCACTCCGCACTTTCCAAAAATTATATAGATGCACCTTCGTATAGATCGTTCATTTCGGGATATGATAAATAGCGAAGAGGGGACGAGGAGCAACTCATACAACGTCACGTTGTTTGGTGAAACGTCCACATTGAAATGAGGTGTTCACGAAAGACTCTTGCCTTGTCGAAGTAACACCGTCTTAGTGAAGTGAGTAAAGCAAAAACCCTTAATAAATAAGGTGTTCATTAAAGACCAGCAAGCAAATCTACAGCTAAGCAAATCCCTATAATAAGGGGATGGTCATCTTGAACAAAGAAAGACTCACGCGATAAAAACCTTTTTTGTAAATGAGGTGTTCATCAAACGTTACCTTGTTTACTAATCCTCTCCCCTTTTCATGACGAACAGGATGTAACCTTTTGCGGCTTACATCCTGTTCTTTTTATGGTAAAATATAAGCAAAAATGTCGAGAAAGGTGGCCTATGCAAGTGAGCGAGTGCATTTTTTGTAAAATTCTTAATGGCGACATTCCTGCGGCGAAAGTGTATGAAGATGAACATGTTCTTGCGTTTCTTGATATTAGCCAAGTAACAAAAGGACATACTCTCGTCATTCCAAAAGTACATAAGCAAAACATTTTCGAACTCACACCAGAAATCGCGAGCCACGTATTCGCTGCTGTTCCAAAAATTGCGAATGCGATCAAAAAGCAGTTTTCTCCTATCGGACTGAACTTGTTAAATAACAACGGGGAGCAGGCAGGACAAACGGTATTTCATTATCACGTTCACCTCATTCCGCGTTACGGCAAAGGCGATGGATTTGGCGCTGTTTGGAAATCCCATGCGAGCGACTATACCTTTGACGATTTACAAACGATCGCTGCCACAATTCAAAAAGGGATTGAATAAAAAGAAAGGGAAGCGACTTAATCGTCGCTTCCCTTTTTGTTATTGTTGGAAAACACTTTTTAAATCATCATCTTTTACTTGAACATCTGCTTCTTTTACTAATTTCTCCACTTTTGACTCCACTTTTGTTGCGTCTAACTTGCTCTTTTTCACTTCAAATTCAATTTCGTCTTTCATTTCGTTATATGATTTTTTCTTTTCTTTGTCAGTAACTTTGATAATATGGTATCCAAATTCTGTTTTCACCGGCTGACTAATTTCTCCAACCTTTAGCGAATACGCAGCATCTTCAAATTCTTTCACCATTTTTCCCGGACCAAACCAGCCTAAATCGCCGCCCTTTTGTGCAGAACCTGGGTCTTGAGAATATTCTTTCGCAAGCTTCGCAAAATCTTCACCTTTGTCCAATTTCTCTTTAATCTCTTTTGCTGTTTTTTCATCTTTCACTAAAATGTGGCTTGCTCTTATTTTTGGCTTATATTCATCATAATACTTTTTCAATTCTTTTTCTGTCACTTTAATATCTTCCATGGCTGCTTTTTGACGTAAGAGATCTAGTTTTACCATGTCGCGGATCGCTTTTTCACCATTTTGTTGTACCGCCAAATCATATTGCGTGCCATACGTTTCCTTTAAGTTCTCGATTTCTTTGTCGATTTCCTTATCAGTGACTTTATACTTCTTGCTCAATACTTTTTCATGAACAAGGTCACGAATGACATCTTTACCAAATCGCTGTTTCATCTCATTGTAAAATTCCTCTTTTGTAATGTTGCCAGCCTTTGTTTTCACAATAACTTCTGAGTCGCCATTATTGCACGCCGATAAGGCGAGCACAGAAGCGGCTGCCACAGCAATCATCCATTTTTTCATCCGTTTCACAACTCCTACATCAAATTTTTTACAAAAAGAAAAATCACAACAATAACTATAACATATTTCCCTCGAATAAAAAAACTTTTTCCATTTTAGTCTATGGCCCATACATATATTTTTTCGTTTACATATGATGAAATATCCCAAAATGAAATCGCCTTTTGGGGAAGGAGGTGTTATTCATGAGCGCACCTTATGCAGGAGGTTTCGCGTTAATCGTCGTGTTGTTCATTTTATTAATTATCGTTGGTTGTGCATGCTTGTTTTAAGAAAGGCTGGAGCGGCTTGCTTATCCGTAACTAGATTCTTGTTTGACACTGGAAAAGCTAGATACGAATAGCAAAAAAGCTGGCAGTGAGAACTGTCAGCTTTTCCTATGTAAAAAGCACCTCGAAATAAGAAGAAATTAATAAGATCGTAATGAGAACATTAATCGTCCGAAAAACGCCCGGTTGCTTTTCTTCTGGAATCTCTCTTTGCACGCAAAGCGTATTTGTTAATTTATTAATCGAAAATAAAATGACTACAGCAAGGGGTATGAAATAAAGCGTCAATGTCCAGTTCCCCTCCTATCCCTGACACAAAAATATTCATAATTTTACTCATCTACTTTACAATGTTTCTTTCCATAAATCAATATGGTTTTCAGTAAAAAATCCTGTACGCAATAAAAACTTTGGGATTGGTTGACGAGCATAAATTGGTTAAAATATACATGATACACTAAAAACTATTGACCATTTAAAGGGGTAACATATATGGGGGCGCTGGAAGAACGAATCGCAAAACTGGAATACTATCAATCATTATTAATGGAGATGATAGATGAAACGAAAAAGCCGTTTTATCATCTTGTCATCCAAGCTAATTTAACAAAAGAAGAAGTGGATGAAGTCATAGAACTTTGTGAGCATTTGAGCAAAGAATATGAAAAACAAAAAGAGGAAGGTCTCACCATTTTTACCCCGCTGTTGCTCCATTTTGCGGGAATGCTAAATCCGAACCTTCCGCTTGAAAAAACCGTCGATGCGCTCTTAAAACAACAAATGTTTGTCCCTCTCATGACAGAGTTTCAAAAACTAATAAAAGAAATCAAGCACTTATAATTGGTTCGTGACTTCTTTTTCTTGTTCGTTGCGTTTTACTAATTTTCCGTCTTTTTCAATAAAGTCTGATTTAATATTTTCAAATGATTTCTCGAAAATCTCCATAAAGTCATCGCCATAAATATTCCTGATAATACACATCATTTCTAAAATTTCTGGAAACTTACCGTATAGTTCACGCAACGGTAACGCTCCGTTAAACACAGCGTTTTGTGTTGGATCATAAGACTCCATTAATTGAAGCAATACTTGTTCTCCTTTTTCTGTCAACTCAATGTATGTGTTTCGCTTATCATCTTGCTTTTTGGAAAAAGATAATAACCCTCGCTCTTCTAACTTTTTGGAAAAGTTAAAAGCTGTTGACACATGCATGACTCCGAATTTAGCAATTTCCGAAATCGATGCTCCTTTAAAATGATACGCAATCCATAAAATATGGTGCTCATTAATATTTAAGTCAAACGGCTTAATCCATTGCTGCCAATCTTTTTCAATCGACTTCCAAAGCGCCTTGCTTAACTGGGCAATTCGTTGACTAAATAACATCGCCTCTTTTATAGAATAATGTTGTTCCGTCATTTTCATCGTTCCACCCACTCTTCCCTCACTTGATTTTTTTATCTACTATTATGCCAGTAAAATAAAAATTAATAAAGATAAAAATATTAGAATTTTTAAATTTCCTTGTCATTCTCCTCAAATTCATAGCCAAGAAATGGGAGACATATAGTGGTTGTAGGAGGAGAATAAGATGATCTATATGAAATCATTTTTTTATATACTAAGCTTTATCTTCGCTTGTCTTTCGGTAAGTACATTCCTTTCAATGTATAAAGTAAAAATGTATCCGCCTAAAAAAGTTTTAAAACAGCAAGCTACTATCTATATTGGTGGAGCGCTTCTTTCCATTTTTATCGCCTGGATTGTTGGTTACTTTTAGCTCTATAGCAAAAAACCCGACCAACGATGATCGGGTTTTTGCGATTTTTATGCCTGCGTTGCCATATTTGTCCGCTTAAAAATCGCCGAAACAATTGGATACACAATCACCATCACAACCGTGTTAATGACCGCTGTCGGCAACACAACGGCAACGAATAAGCTTGAAAAAGCCGCTCCACCCGGCAATCCAACAATCAGCAACGCAGCAGTTAAAAAGACCGTACCTGAAACGACCGTACCAACCGCTGTTAACACCGCAGCGGAGACAACCGTTTGGCCGTACTTTTTAACAAGCAAACATAATGTAAAGAATACAAATGCAGTAATCGGTTTATCGATGATATTCGGCAGCAGTCCGCCCGGAAAACTTGTCGTCATCCCTGAAATAATTCCCGTAACAACCCCGACTAGGCCGACTGCCTTTTTGTTAGGAAACAGCAAAATCCCTAAAAACATCATCGTTAGCATCATATCCGGCTTCATTCCGAAGAAAAATCCAGGAATGACCGCATGTAATACCGCCCCGATTCCTACAAGTAACGCAAGTGAAACTAGTACTCTCGTATTCATGCTCATCTCTCCTCGTCTACTCTTTCCTAAGCTTCTCCAATAGTGCTCTCATGCCTATTGCAAGAATCTCAGTCACATTATATCACTTTATCGTGTAAAAGTGAAGTGGGAATTTTCAGGCAAATCGCTTCTGAAATTGTTTCATAAACTCGGCTAGCGCTTCACAAGCTTCATAAGGAACCGCGTTATAAATCGATGCACGACAACCGCCAACCGAACGATGTCCCGCTAGTCCGACAAACCCTTGTTCTTTTGCCTCCGCTAAAAATTTCTTTGTGATTTCTTCATTCGGCAGCGTAAATGTCACATTCATAAACGAGCGACTTCCCTTTTCCGCATGTGGCGAATAAAACCCAGCGCTTGCGTCAATGGCTTCGTACACGACCGATGCTTTTTCTTTATTGCGCTTCTCAATCATTTTCACGCCTCCTTGCTCTTCGACCCATTCAAGCACGAGAGAAAGCATATAAATCGCAAACGTCGGCGGCGTGTTGTATAAGGAGTTGCTGGAGCTGTACGTACGGTAATCTAGCATCGTCGGTAAGTTTTCCGGAACGTGCTCTAGTAAATCGTTGCGAACGATGACGACCGTGACACCAGACGGTCCTAGATTTTTTTGCGCTCCCGCGTAAATAAGCGCAAATTGCTCGATGTTCACTTCGCGGCTTAAAATATCGCTCGACATATCAGCGATTAAATCAACAGGCAAGTTCGGGAATTCATGCCATTGTGTTCCGAAAATCGTGTTGTTTGATGTAATGTGTAAATACGCTGCCCGCTCGGAAAGCTGGATTTGGTCAAGTGATGGAATGTACGTATAATTCGCTTCTTTACTTGATGCTGCGATATGGGTTTGTCCCACTTTTTTCGCTTCTTTAAGCGCCTTTTCTGACCATACCCCCGTTAAAACGTAATTGCCCACTTTCTCACGAGGGAGTAAATTCATCGGCACCATTGAAAACTGCAGACTTGCTCCGCCTTGTAAAAATAAAACGTCATGTGTGTCAGGGATATTCATGAGTTTTCTTAATAACTGTTTTGCTTTGTTGTGCACCGCATCATATTCTTTGCTGCGATGGCTCAGTTCCATCACTGACATACCGGTATTTTGAAAATTGAGCAATTCTTCTTGCGCACGTTGTAACACTGGAAGTGGCAATGCAGACGGCCCTGCATTAAAATTGTATGCTCGTTTCATGTTCAATCCCCCGCTTTATCTCTTTAGTGAATAACAGTTACTATTATCCTAACACGAAAAAGAAAAAAATAAAGGAAATTTTTCAAAAAATAAAGCCCTTGATTTACAAGGACTTCGCTTCTCTCTGGCGCCGCTCTCGTTCCTTTCGAATCCGCTCCATATAAATTTCCCCTTCTTTTTCAATAAATGCTTCGTCAATTTCTCTTTCTTTGGCGGCTGTTCGCACCGTCATATAACCGCTAAAAATAATTCCGGCAACAACTAAATAAATCCACCATGGTAAACTGAACATAATCACGCCCCCCCTTTTTTTCAGCTTGTCTTACTACACTATACGCAGCAAACAATAAGGATATTCGTAAGAAAAACACAAGTGTCCTCTCAGGATGACGGGCAAATGTTCTTTACCCACAAGGGGGATTGCATCCCAAGAGGATGATTTGTCCCCAAACTGTCGAACCTTTCCGATTACAGCCATGCTTTGCGCAAGTGTTGTATCGCTGCCGATTCAAGAAGCAAACGGGTTGGTCTCTGGAGATAGGCGGTTTTTTATGATATAACAAGAAAGAGGCGGTCAATTCGACCGCCTCTTTCTTGCAGGGACAACGCAATGTTTATTCGTTTTTTCTTTTTATACCTGTTGAAGCTCCTCTTTCACATTCCGCTGCCTGCATCATTTCAACTGCTGATTCAATCATGCCTAGTCCGCTTTTTCAGGACGTTACATTATATGTACCCCTTTTCTTGTGTTTTGAAACATAAAAAAACTCTCTTATGACTGAGAAAATGTCGGTTTATAAAACGAGCGATTATCAAGCGCAAAAATTCGTTCTGTAAATTCGCCCGGTTTCACTTTTTCCAAAGCGCGGTCCATCATATTCATTTTCGCATCTAAATTGTCAATGTAATGAAGAATTTCCGCCTCTTTAATCATCGGCGGCTTCGGGCTCCCCCACTCTGCCTTGCCATGATGGCTTAGGACCATATGTTGCAATACGACGACTTCTTCTCCGGTAATCCCAAGATGCTCAGCTGCTTTACTGATTTCACTGACCATAATCGAAATATGTCCAAGCAAATTCCCTTCAAGCGTATACGACGTCGAAACTGGTCCCGATAGTTCGATGACTTTGCCGAGATCGTGCAAAATCACGCCGGCGTATAATAAGTCTTTATCCAACGACGGATAAAGATTGGCAATCGCTTTGGCTAAATCAAGCATGGACACGACATGGTACGCCAAACCGGAAATAAATTCGTGATGGTTTTTTGTCGCTGCTGGATAGTCGAAAAATCTTTGTTCGTATTTTTTTAATAAATGTCTTGTAATGCGTTGAATGTTCGGGTTTTTCATTTCGAAAATGTACTGAGTAATTTTTTCCATCATATCATCCCGCTTCAACGGCGCGACTTCAAGAAAATCGGTGACGCGCACAGGGTCGTTCTGATGAACGGGACGAATGTTGCGAATTTTCAATTGCGTACGTCCGCGATAATTGCTAATATCTCCGAATACTTTCACAATACTTTCCGGTACATATACACTTTCATCCTCTGGAGAGGCGTCCCATAACTTTGCCTCGATTTCCCCAGTTTTGTCTTGTAATATAAGAGTTAAAAACGGTTTCCCGTTACTGGCAATTCCTTTTGTCACTGATTTAATAAGCAAATATACATCGACTTGTTCGCCGACTTCATAATGAATAATGCCTTTTGCCAAACCCCTCTCCTCCGTTTCCATGTTTGCGTATATTTTAGTATACCATACTCGGGCGCGGGCAAAAAATAAGACCTTGCATGCGCAAGGCCTTATTTTTTCGTTAATTGAATCGCTTTTTTAATATCTTTGAGTGAGGTTGATTTTCCGTACATCAATACTCCGCCGCGATAAATTTTTGACCCGAAAAAGGCAAACAGTCCAATGGTAACGATTAATAAAGCAAGGCTAACAGCAATTTCCCAAAACGGAACCGGCAGCATGCCAACGCGCAAAAACATGATCATCGGCGCAAAAAACGGAATAAACGATGTTGCGGTAATGAATGAAGATTCCGGTGCATTAAGACCAAACATCGCGATAAAGAAGGCGGCGACGACAAGCAATGTCACCGGTGTAATCATCGGCTGCACTTCTTCGACCCTGCTGACTAGAGAGCCAAGTACCGCAAATAACGTGGCGTATAAAAAATAGCCAAGCAGGAAAAAGATAATTGCATACACAAACGTAGAAATCGGAATGTGTTCAAACCCAAGAAACTGCAACAATTCCTTTCCGCTGCTTTTGAGCGAGCTAAAACCAATTGCAAACAAAACAATAAATTGCGTCAAACTTACTAAAGCGACCCCAATGATTTTTCCAAACATTTGCTGTACCGGCGGAGCGCTTGAAATTAAAATCTCCATGACGCGCGACGATTTTTCTGTCGCTACTTCTGAAGCGATCATTCCTCCGTACATAAGCACGAACATGTACATTGCAAATAGCAAAATGTAGACAAGACCGCGCGCCTGATTCAGCTCTTCCTCTGTCTTTGCGTTTTTCTCTAACGCTACTTTATGAAATGGAACCGATTCGTATAACTGAGTCACTTGTTCTGGTTTTAAACCGATTTTAGCGGTGGCTAACGCGGTTTTTACTTGCTGAAGTGATTGCTCAAGCTTATTTGGTGTATCGCTATCAGCAATCGTGTTTGCGTAATACGTCGCTTTAGGCAGTTGTTTGTCATCATAAGCAAGGGAAAGAAAAGCATCCCATTTTCCTCGCTGAACGTTCTTTTTTGCTTCGTCTTCGGAACCGGTAAACGATTGAAGCCGAATATCGCTTTCCCCGCTTTTCTTTAGTTGCATTTGTAATGGCTCGTAAAGCGTCCCTGTTTGATCGATGACACCTACCGTCTTCTTTTCGTCTTTATTAAAAAATTCAATAATATGATTCAAATTCGTCAACGCAAACACAAGCAAACTTGTAATAATTGTTGTAATGATAAACGATTTCGCCTTTAGTTTTGTCACATACGTATGCCAAAGAATAATCCAAAATTTATTCATACGCCGCACCTACTTTTTCAATAAAAATATCATTTAAGGAAGGTTCCTCCAATGCAAATTTACGAATGAAGCCTTTGTTAACGATATGGGCAAGAATGTGCTGGGAAACGTCTTCGCTTTCGATTTGCAAATGAATGCCTTCTGCTGTTGTTTTTGCTTTGACAACCCCCGGAAAATCTTTTAATTCATCAAGCGGAATATCAGCATGAATGATGATGTTCTTTTTGCCAAATGACCGTTTAATTTCTTTCAAAGCGCCGTGAACAACCGGCTTGCCGCGATGCATAATGCAAAGATGCTCGCATAACTCCTCAACATGTTCCATGCGATGGCTCGAAAAAACGATCGTTGTGCCATTATTTTTTAAATCAATGACGGCTTCCTTTAACAATTCGACATTTACAGGATCAAGTCCGCTGAAAGGCTCGTCTAAAATTAACAGCTTCGGCTTATGTAATACCGCAGCGATAAATTGAATTTTTTGCTGATTCCCTTTTGACAGCTCCTCAACCCGCTTTTCGGCGTATTCCGGTACTTTAAAGCGCTCAAGCCAATATTCTATTTCTTTCAAAATGGCCTCCTTATTCAGACCGCGCAATCTTCCTAAATAAATGAGTTGTTCTTTCACTTTTAATTTCGGATACAAGCCGCGCTCTTCCGGCAAATAACCGATTAAGTGGCTCTTTGCGTAATTAATTTCGTGACCGTTCCACGTAATCGTCCCTTCAGTCGGATCTAGCAATCCTAAAATCATGCGAAATGTCGTCGTTTTCCCAGCTCCGTTCGCTCCAAGGAATCCGAACATTTCTCCTTCTGGAATGCTTAGTGTGACATCGTTTACTGCTGTCACATCGCCAAATCGCTTTGTGACATGTTCCAAACGCAAACTCATTCTCACTCCCCCAATTTTGTTAATAAAAACTAAAATTACCAACATTCTATTACACGTTTTATTGTAGCGAAAAGTTTCATTATTTAGAAGGAAAATTAAAAAAATAGCAGAATAGTAATCACAAAGAAGCATTCGACTAAGGAGGAAAACGCATATGCCTTTCTTTACACTGACTGCATTTGATAAAAGCGGGGAAAAATTATTGGATGAAATGTTTGAAGCCGTAAATGAAGAAGAAGCAAAAAAAATTGGTGAGCAAAAATTGCGTGAACATAACTGTTACGATAAAACACATCGCTGTACATCATCAAGCGGCAAGCTCATCCTTTTCCATCGCTAACATTTGCTGCGGGGGCAATCGGGTATTCTAGTGACTTTGCTTCACTAGATTTTTTACAAAGTTAGCTATGTTTATAAGTTCCTCTTTCAGTAATCCCTCCTTAAAGACTATATTTCTGCTTTAAAGATTTCAGAAGATGAATAGTGCAATCAATATGCTGTACTAGGAAAAGGCTCTAAAAATGATGGAAAATAAAAATGCTACTGCTTTGGAAAAAGATCAACAAGCATTCATGAATGAAGCAACTACAGATATTACAATAGATGGGCTAGTTCAGCCAAAAAGCTTCAATAAAATTATTTACTATGGTAATAGATTCTATTAATAAATGATATTGAAGGAAGTGGGGATAATTAAAAAAATTCATGAGACACAATCGACGGAAGAATTTCATAATGTAGGCGAAGATAAATTATTTACATCGATAGAAGACTTACAGAAAATTGAAGCGGGAAGAGTATTCAAAGGGAATGTCTTCCATTTGAGTACTCTACCTAAGAGAATTAAGTATTTAGGATATTTTATTTTTTGCTTTATTATTGTTACAGTTTTTTAATATTAATCTTAAATTTATTTTCTTTAAGGGGTTATTGGTACATCACCACGTTTTGATTATTTTTATGTTGCATTCAAACTTTCTCATAAGACTGACACTTCCTTTGGATGTCAAGGGATTTTTCTTGTTTCTCTTCTCGACTTCAAAAGGAATTAGAATGCAATAATACTACATAAAAAAGGCGATTGTATGGAAAAAGAAATGAAACCTGATTTTTATAGGGAGTAATGCGCGTAATATCTGTCATCCGCACTTTTTTGAAAGTTTTGTTTCAGCAGATTGGGCATATCCGTTGTAATGATGACTGTTTGTGGCAGCTTTGAATTTATGGACAGCAATGGCTCCCAATCCCTCGTCGTTTATGATTCGAGCCGTTGTTTCTGGAGACATACGAATCCTTTATTTACATAGCTTTTGTGTAATTTTTGGACTTTCGCAGGTTTTGCAGGACTTTTAAATACTCATTTCTAATCTGTTCAACCAATGGCTCTTTTCGTTGTTTCTGATTTCTTTTCGAATGCTGGAGCCAGGCGTAATCCCCCACGCTTCCACAAAAAATAGGCCTCAGACATCCGTCTGAAGCCCATGATAGCCGCTCCAAGAAACCTTATCGAAACAGCTCTTCCATCATTTTTAGCTTTTCGTTCGTATAGTGGACGAAATGTTCGTTATACACTTTCGGTTCTTTTGGGTTCGCAAACCGCGTAATAGTTCGTGTCTTTGGATGAACAAACTTGCTCGATGCTCCGCAGCCAAGTCCGATAATCGATTGCTGTTCTTCCATGATCATAATGTTATAAATGCTTTCTTGGCCCGGAAGCGCATAACCGACATTTTCAAGATTGCCGAGAATATTTTTTTGTCGATATAGATAATAAGGAACATAGCCGTGCTGCTTTGTCCAATCTTGGGCCGCTTTCATCATCGCGCCGATTTCGTCACGGTCCGCGACTTTATACTTCTCTTTATTCTTCGTCATCTCGGACGCCCGTTTAAAGGACAACGTATGAACGGTTAACGACTCCGGCATTAATTTTTCCGTTTCCACTAATGTATGGTTAAATTCATTGATTCCTTCCCCTGGAAGCCCGATGATTAAATCCATGTTAATGTTGTTCATTCCCATGCTGCGGGCAAGATGGAATTTTTCAATCGTTTCGTCTACCGTATGATGGCGTCCAATCGCCTTTAACGTTTCTTGAATGTATGATTGCGGGTTAATGCTAATGCGGTCAATGTTCCACTTTTTGAGCACATTCAATTTTTCTGGAGTAATCGTATCAGGGCGCCCTGCCTCAACGGTAATTTCACGGACGCGATCCACGTTTGGAAACGACTCATACATTTCCGCATACAATCGATCCATTTCTTCCGCAGTAATGCTCGTTGGCGTACCGCCACCATAGTAAATCGTTGTAATGTTAATGCCGCGCTCCTTTAAAAACCGTCCAACTTCCCTCATTTCATAATGAAGTCCGGCTAAAAACGAATCAACAGAGCCTTGGCGTCCATTAATCGCGTACGCCGGAAATGTGCAATACGCGCATTTCGTCGGACAAAACGGAATGCCGATATAGATGCTTACTTCATTCGTTAGTTCGTATAAGTCAGGAACCACAGTTAGCTGGCGATCCACAATCTGTTGCATAAGCTGAATTTTTTCTTCCGTCACTAAATAATCTTCTCGAAGCTGGCGATGCGCTTCCTCTTTGGACAGACCTGATCGCAATTTTTGATGCAACAACTTCACCGGGCGCACACCGGTCAAAATTCCCCAATGCTGAATGAGCCCGGTATATTGTTGCATAAGCGTCAAGTATACATGAAAAACGGTATTTTTTACTTGCTTAAAACGCTCTTTCTCATCGGTATATGGGCGTAGATTTTTTTCATATTCCGCTTTCAACACGTTTCCGTTCGCTGTAAGAGTTCCGCGCACAACGCATACGTCTTCTCCATTTAATAAAAACGTCACGATCATATCGGGATCATGAACCGGCTCAAACGATACGTCATTTTCTTCAAAAAATAAATCGGTAATGACTTCAAGCGGGCGCTGAAATCGTTCGACATCTCGCAGCCCATTAATTTGAATACGCAACGACATCACCTTTCATTTCAAATTCCATTTCAAACTTATTTAAGTGTACAGAAGGCCCTCATTACTCGTCAAGAGACGATTATTTCCGGTATTAAGAAAAGCGCAAGCGCCCCAATTTCTCCTAAAAACTGTCCACGTCCTGTGTGCAAACGGTGAAAGGTCTTCATCCCGGTTCCCGCGACAGACAAATGTTATTTCCTCGTAGATATGCTTGTACTTCGGAGAGAACTGGGCTTTTCTCCGAACTCTCGATCATCACTTTTTAATTCTTGAAGCAAGCGTTGCATGGATACTCATTCAAGAAGCAAACAAGGTTGGGAGCTGAAGCTAGATAGTTTTCCTCGAAAAAGAAAGCGAGATATGAAAATAAAAGCTGGGCTCGACGCTCCCAGCCTTTTACCTAACGCTTCATTTTTAGTTTTCGTAAAAACTCTGGACGTTGTTGTTTTCGGAAATGTTCTTTAATCATATACGCCACGCCGAGCTGTTCGTTAGAGCGTGTCACCCAGTCGGCGACTTTCTTCACTTCCGCCGGAGCATTCCCCATCGCCACTCCTAAGCCTGCTGCCTCAATCGCCGGAATATCATCAATTCCATCGCCAATAACAACCATTTCGTTCAATAAAATTCCTAAATGATTTCCGAGTCGTCTTAATCCCGCTAACTTCGACACCCCTTGCGGCACAATTTCCATCTTTCCGTTCGGTTGCATAATGATCTCAATATTCGGAAAGGCTTCCCTTAACACTGCAGCAGCTTCCTGTATTTCTTTCCCATTTGCAAAATATACATCGATTTTAGGAACAGTTAACGGATCATCGCGCAGCACATCACCGAGAGAATCAACAAATTGTGTTGGATAAAAAAATGGATCCCCTGACGACAATACTGTTTTAGCCACTAGATCCTTTTGAACTTTTTTCCGATTGCCGATCGAATATCGTTCATGCATTAAGCGAATATTGCAAGAGAAATTTTCCAATACTTGAACAATATTAAACGTACGTTCTTCAGGGATAACTGCTTCGTATATTTTCTCATTCAATGATTTTCCAATGATCGCTCCTTGAAATGTAATAAGCATGCTATCTAGTTTTAACGCTTTGGCGATTTTTCGCGCCGCTAATAAGTTCCGGCTCGTTATTAGTGTCACATAAACCCCTTTTTTCTTTACAAACTCGACCGCTTCTTTCGTTTCTTTTGGCAGACGACCGTTATTTTTCAAAATCGTGCCATCAATATTGAGAGCAAGCAATTTATATGCCACAGATGCCTCCCCCTTTTTCATGTTGTCACACTTGCCTTATCACTTCATAGCTATGACAATACGGACAAAAAAAGAACACCCACTATATGAGTGTTCTGATTTATTCAGCAAAAGAACGATATAATTCTTCGAGCGGTTTCATCGCAATTTGTTGAATATCCGCCATGACCATACTCATTCGTTGCTCGATCTCCATTAAATTCGCCAATTTTTCATTTCGTTGTGCCTGCGTCATTGCATTTTGCGCTTGTTCCACTTCTTCAGGGGAAATCGACGTTCCCATGAGTTGTTTTTGATGAAGCTGCATTTGCAAATCACGAAAATAAGTGAACATCCGATATGCTGTTTCATCACGGCGCACTTCTTCATACGCATGCTTTAACTGTTGAAAATCATTGCTAGAGCGAATGGCTTGTTGTAGTTGCTGAGCGAGATTATACAGTTGGGTCGACATGAGAAAGCCTCCTAATATAAAAAGTAACGTTTCACTACCACTAACGTATGCACCAATCAAGCGCGATATTCCTTTATTATAGCACAAAACTCCCAATACTTCTCCATGAATGACACTCAAATCCAAAGGCCGACGATTCCTTGTAAAATTCTAATTAATCCGCCCAACAGCGCTCCTAAATACGTAATCATTTTGAATTCGCGCTGCGAAATCGACAAAATCATTTCTTCTAGACGTTCGACAGAAAACGTTTCGACTTCGGAACGAACAATATCCGCTAATTGCAATCGCTGAACAATCTCTTCCACTTGTCCGCTCAGCCATTGTCCTCCTATGGACACCACTTTTGGAATCCATTCGTTCATGATTTTCGCTTGATATGGGACAACAACATCCGCTAATGGTTTTTCCACTGTTCTTGCAACAAATTGGTGAATCGATTGCTGTATTCGTTCTTTTCCAACTAGATCTTCGATCGCTATAAACGGATAATCAATAAGTTTGTTCCATTCTGTTAACAAAAGGCGAGCAAGTTAGTGACACCGCCAATAATTGCCCCGACAGCAACCATAAATAACAAATACAAAATCGTTTCCATGTTTCTCCCCTTTCCCACATTCCATCTATCACCAATACTAGGCGAAAAACATACGATACCATATGAAACGTTTGCTTAAATTCCCATTATAGAGCTTGTTGAACGAAAGCGTAAATGAGGGAGAACGATGAACCATCCCCACGTCATCGCTGTTTTGACGGAAATTTTTCATACAGAATCTGGCGTTCATTTTGGCTCTATTCACGAATTTTGCCAGGAATTAGCATATTACAGCCAAAAACAACAGGTAATGCTGTATGTCACTTCGTTACCAATGTATTTAAAAAATGATCAACAAGGATACTGTTGGATTGATGGAAAATGGCAGCAAATCTCTGTTCCGCGGGCGCATGTTATTTATAATCGCATTCATTCGCGAAAAACAGAGCATTCTTGTTTATTTGAACAATTAGTAAAAAAGGTAAAAGATGAGCATATTCCGATGTTTAACCATCGTTTTTTACACAAATGGGAAGTGCATCAACTTTTATCAAACTATCATTACTTACAACCGTACTTGCCCAAAACGGAGCTATTGACAACAAAAACAATATTGGATGACTTTCTCGAACAATTCCCTGTCGCTTTTATCAAACCAATTCACGGTAGTCAAGGGAGGAATATTTTTCGCATCGAAAAAACAGAAACCGATTTTCGGCTTGATTATTCAACTTTTACGAAGGATATGGTACAGCAATATTCTTCAACTTGTTCATTGTTTTTTTCGTTGAAAGAAAGAATAAAATATCCGGTCATCATTCAGCAAGGATTATCGCTAAAAACCGTTCAACGCCGCCCTGTTGACTTTCGCTTATTATGCCATCGCATCCATGGCAGCCAGTGGCAAGTAACATCCGCGATCGCCCGCATCGCTCAAGAAGGACAATTTGTCGCCAACATTGCCCGCGGTGGTGACATCGTTCCACTCTCCTCGCTGCTAAGGCAATTTTACGATAAAAAAACTGCTTCATTGCAAAAAAGCTTTTTAAAAGAATTAGCGTTAGAAGTAGCGAATGCATTGGCGAATGAAGCCGATGGGTTATATGGTGAATTCGGCATCGATTTGGCGCTTGATCATGATGGAAAACCGTGGATCATCGAAGTGAACACCAAGCCGTCGAAACAGGCGGATACGTCGACCGCTACGCAAGCGATTCGTCCTTCTGCCAAAGCCATTATTCATTATTGTTTGTCGCTTAACAAGCAAAAAAAGGAGTGAGATAATTGATTTCTCTCGGTTTTTTGACAGTGTATGAATACCAAGAGCATGACTACGTTACAGAAATCGCCAAACGGGCACATCATTATGGAATCAGCGTATATCGCTTTACTCCGCTTTCGATTGACCCACTAACGGAAAAAGTGAATGGAGAGCGCTTTGATGACGAGTCACAGTCTTGGATTTCTTGTATGTTTGACATCCCTTCGCTTTTATATGACCGATGCTTTTACCGTTCCGATGACCGTTCGAAAAAAAGCAAGCCAATTGTACAATGGCTAAAAAACCGTCCGGACGTCACGTTTTTAGGGCACGGATTCCCGAATAAGTGGGAGTTATATCAAAGTGTTAGCAACCATCCCATTCTTTCGTTTTACACGCCTAAAACCGCTCGGTTACATTCAGCCAATGACCTCACGCGAATGCTGCGAAACGAAAAGGCGGTCATTTGCAAGCCGGAACAAGGCTCTCGTGGAAGAGGAATTTATATTGTAAAAAAAGCGGGCAAACAGCTGCATGTGATAGATGCCTTTGGAGACACGATCTTACACGTTAACACAAGACAAACATTAAATCAGTGGCTTGACTCATTACACAGCACCTCACCTTATCTTATTCAGCCGCTTTTCTCCTTTCAAACGGACGAAGGAAACCCATTCGACCTTCGCTTTCTTTTACAAAAAAACGAACATGGCCAGTGGGTAGAACGAGGCAGAGGGGTGCGCATTGGCAACACCGGTACTTTCGTAGCGAACATAAGCGCAGGTGCTACCATTTATCCGTTTTCGGAATGGGTTCATCATCTTTCTCCGCACAAACGCTTGCTGATTGCGGATGGGATTGATACCATTCTTCGCTCATTACCGCCATACCTTGAACAGCAATTCGGTCCGTTGTTTGAACTTGGCCTCGATATCGGCGTCACAGGTGATGGAGCGGTATGGATCATCGATATGAACTCAAAACCGGGGCGGAAAATCGTCACAGAAACCGCGCCGCACGAAAGCGAGACATTATATCACTCTCCACTTCGCTATTGTCAGTTCCTAGCCAAAGAGGTGAATATACAATGAACATCTATGCATTAACAATTCAAAACCACGGCGAAAATACGGTTTGGCTTCCCTCTACAGCTCCCTTGTCAGGGCAAACGGACATCGCCTTCGGAAGCGTATCTACTTCTTGTCAAATTGTTTCATCTTCTGCCCTCAACAATGAGATTATCGTCACTAAAGATGTCGCAGAACGTCTACGCATTCCTTTTGCCAATCGCATTCATCTCTTCCTTGATGAAGATACCATTTATATTGGACCGTTAATTGGCATCTTTACAGCCGGATTTACGAAATCATCCATTCGACCAATTGGAAAAAGAAGCTTTTTCTTTGCGAAATTATTATCGAACGAAAAAAAGGTCGGCGGATTTGCGTTTGTATTTGGGGCTCACCATATTCATTGGGACAAAGGAACAGTCACCGGCTACTTTTACACGAAAACAGGCTGGGAACAACATGAAATTCCGTTTCCTAACGTCATTTATAACCGTCTTCCCAACCGGCGAACTGAAAATGAAACAATGTTTCAAGAAATTAAACAAAAATTAAAAACGGAATATTTTATTCCATGGTTTAATGAAAACTTTTTTAACAAATGGGACATTTATTGTTTGTTGCAACAACATCCGCTTGCTCGCGCCTATCTTCCGGACACAGCGAGCCCTCCAACAATAGAGGCAGCACAACAATTTTTGGATGAATATCAACAAGTTTATATTAAACCAGCAAACGGCAGTCTCGGGTTAGGAATTTATCAACTTATTCAGCGTAACAACTCCTATTATTGCCGATTCCGGGACCATCAAGGATGCAACCGATTACAAAAGTTTCCAACCCTTTCAGATTTATGGGGAAAATTGTTAGCAGATAAGAACATGGAGCTGTACATTCTCCAACAAGGGATTCCACTCATTGAAGTGAACGGAAGAAAAGTAGACTTTCGCATTCATACCAATAAAGACGAGCATGGAATATGGCAAGTGAGCGCCATCGCTGCCAAAATTGCGGGGAAGGGAAGCGTGACGACCCATATCAATAACGGAGGAATCGTCAAAACGGTAGAAGAAGTGTTTCCGAAAAAAGAGGAACAAACGAAAATGACAGAGCGGTTACAACACGCTGCCCTTACATTAAGCCGCTGTTTAGAGGAGCAACTTGATATGATGATCGGCGAAATCGGCTTTGACATTGGAATCGACCAACAAAACAACCTATGGTTATTCGAAGCCAATTCCAAACCCGGCCGCTCCATTTTCAAACACCCGAAATTAAAACAATACGATGAGCTAACGACCGTTCTATCACTGGAATACGCCGTATATTTAAGCAAACAAATGATTACTGCACCAGAGGCATTACTGACATGAAAACCATTTATTATAGCGTGCATACGCAAACATGGTTTCACCGAGACAAAGGGTGCACCTACACGCTCGGCCATAACAACCATGCGTTATCATTTTCTGAGCAGATTCCTTTTTTATCGTTTCGCGTCAAAGAAAGGCACGGGAAAGTCGGACCGCTCGTTGGAATACTACTGAGCGAATCGTCTATCCCCCATCTTCAAAAACGACAGAAACGTTACATCGAAATGATTAATTCCCATTTACAAACGTCCGGCGGAATCGGGATTGTCTTCACATTAAACGGAGTCCGTGCTAATACGCTTCATGGATACATCTTTTCTGAGCAAAATGAAGAATGGATCGAAACGATTACCCCGCTTCCCGATGTTGTATATAATCGAATAAAAAGCCGCAGCGAAGAAAAATCAGAGACATTTCGCCAATTCATTCAATGGCTTCATAACCATCGAATCCCATACTTTAATCCTTGTTTTTTTGCAAAATGGCAGCTGTATGAGCTGCTGCATACAAACGAACGGTTGCGCCCACATCTTCCTGCAACCGTTCAAGTGCACACAATTGATGACATTCTCACCATGCTACACACATACAAACACATTTACATGAAACCAAACGGGGGCTGGAAAGGAAAAGGTATTTTCACCTTAACGTATACCCCAACAGAAGAAATCATTTTTGAACGAATGCATGAACGAAAGCTTCTCTCTCGAATCGATGAACTGAACGAGCTTTACGAGTTAACAGAGTATATTGCTCAACAAGCGATTGATTCCGACACGTTCCATGGCAACCGTTACGATTTGCGTATCCTCGCTCATTACAACAACGGAACGCATACGATAAGCGGCATTGGCGTGAGGCTGTCACAAACCCAGCAAATGACGACGCATATTCCGAACGGGGGAAGAAAAATTCCATACCGCCTTGTCCAAGAGCGATTTCATGAATCCCTTTTACACACGATCGTTCGTGAATGCGGACTAACATTATCTGAACACTTAGGGTTTATCGGAGAATTTTCCATTGACATCGGGCGAGGAACCGACGGGCAATTATACATTTATGAGCTGAACTCTAAACCGATGATTTTTGATGAACCGGAGATTCAAACTCACGGCGCCAAACGCCTCATCGCTGTATTTGATCAGTTAAGCGGGTTTGCATCATCATAACAAATAAATTTCCGTATTCTAATGCACGCTCCAAAGCTCGGTCCGCCGCTTGTTGCGGTGCCCCAGAAAGAGCCGCTCGCAATTCATAGCACAACATTGCTTTCTTTATTTCGTTGCCAAGCGCAGCGTTGACGAGATCATTAACTGATCCATCCATGACCGCATCGTCTACGCTTTTCTCGCCATATCTTCCCGCGATTAAAAAATAAATATATTGCCATAGCTCATATTGCTTTTGCTCGTATTGTAAATAAGAGGCTAACTGTTGCTTCCATCTCTCTTCTGACAACCGTGCCATTAACTTCTCACCGAGACGTTGGGAGACACTCGTCGCCTGTAATATTTGTTTTAACGTACCAATCATCATCTTCTTTCCTCCTTGCTTGTCCAACTGCCACATATATATGAAAAAGACGGGGAACATATTCCTAAATACACATACACTATTCATATACCAAGGAGGAAAAACGATGGCAGACCACAGTCAGCAGGCTCGAAAGGACTCCCATTATGAGGGGAGAGATAAATATTATATGGACATCGACCGCATGATTAATGAAGGCATGGGCGGTGGCTACGTCCACGCACGCAGTGATGTTACAAACATTGAAGAAGCTTGTGATTTAACAAAAGAGGAACCTCCTCACGAGATATCATAATGGTAAGAACCGATTTTCTCCTTCGTTGAGAAAATCGGTTCTTCTTTCTGCTATAATAGAAGTAACGATCTGGCGGAAAGGAAAGTCATGCTCATGATTGAACAACTACAATCACATTATAGGGATGCGATGGTTATTAACATAGATCCTAAAAACCGAGAGGATTATGAATGGTTTTATACGAAAACAGGCGATCAAATCGGGATTTTAAAGCATGTATTAACAGAGCGGGAAAAACAATTGTTGTCCATTTTTTTAACACCACTGCCGAACCATGATCTCTTTATGACGAGAGAAGAACTTGCATGGTATCGGTTCATTGTACATGGAGACTCTACACAACTCAATCTTCTTTCAGAGCACGCACCTTTCTATAGATTCATTCAATTCCACATCAAGCAAACAACCGTTGACAAAGATGATTTTCGTGAAGCGGTAAAAGGATTGTTCCGCGAAAATGTTATAATTATTTGGGAACAAAATCATCGCGGAACGATTATTGAAAATAAGTATGATCAAACCGATCATGACGTACCTTTTGCTGAAATGATTGATACGCTATCAAGCGATTTTTACATTACTCTTCACGTATTTATCGGCCAAATCTATCGCTTCGATGAAAATCTTTTGCACTTATTTCGTTTAGAAAAACAATATTTTCAACTCTCACAGACTTATATTCCAAAACAAACTGTTTATACTATCGAAGACATTATCCCTATTTTATTTATTCACCAGCATCCAGAATTTGAGAAGATCAAACCATCACTTCAGTTTCTCAACACCATTGATAAAGAATTACTTGATACAGTAAAAGTGTTTTTACAATGCAACTTAAATGTCTCATTAGCGGCAAAAAAGCTATATATGCATCGCAATAGCCTTCAATATCGCATAGATAAATTTATCGAAAAGACAGGGATTGATATTAAACATTTTAAAGGAGCGGTTGCTGTGTATTTAGCCATCCTTATCAACGAATATACCGATCGCTAAATTCGTCATCATGCCTGAACCTCTTTTCATTTTTTGTGCACGTTGTCCATTTACGCCCTACGCCATTTTTCGGTACGCTTAAACCAAATGAAACCGATTTCAAAATGGAGGTGCTGGACATGGCTGAACTTCGTTTAGAGCACATCTATAAAATCTATGACAACAACGTCACTGCTGTAAAAGATTTTAATCTTCATATTCATGATAAGGAATTCATCGTCTTTGTCGGTCCGTCTGGTTGCGGTAAATCAACAACCCTTCGGATGATTGCTGGACTTGAAGAAATCTCAAAAGGCGATTTATACATCGATGGTAAGCGCATGAATGATGTTGCACCAAAGGATCGCGATATCGCAATGGTATTCCAAAACTACGCGCTTTATCCGCATATGAGCGTCTATGACAATATGGCATTTGGTTTGAAATTACGTAAATTTCCAAAAGATGAAATCGATCGACGTGTTCGTGAAGCAGCACGCATTCTTGGTCTCGAACAATACTTAGACCGCAAACCAAAAGCGCTATCCGGTGGTCAACGTCAACGCGTTGCCTTAGGTCGAGCGATTGTTCGTGATGCAAAAGTTTTCTTAATGGACGAACCGCTTTCAAACCTCGATGCAAAACTTCGCGTCCAAATGCGTTCAGAAATCGCGAAATTACATCAACGTTTAGGAACAACGACGATTTATGTTACACACGATCAGACAGAAGCGATGACGATGGCTACTCGTCTTGTCGTCATGAAAGATGGGGTTATTCAACAAGTCGGTACCCCGAAAGAAGTATATGAAAAACCAGAAAACATTTTCGTCGGCGGCTTTATCGGTTCACCGGCAATGAACTTCCTAAAAGGAACATTACAAGATGGTACTTTCGTCATTGGCAATGTCACTATCGGAGTTCCTGAAGGAAAAATGAAAGCACTTCGCGAGCAAGGTTATGTTGGTAAAGAAATCATTTTAGGCATTCGTCCGGAAGACTTCCACGATGAACCTGTGTTCATCGAAGCATCACAAAATACAAAAATTACGGCAAACGTGGAAGTCGCGGAATTACTCGGTGCTGAAACGATGATCTATTCGCAAATTAATGGTCAAGAATTTGTCGCTCGCGTTGATGCCCGCACAGAAATTAAGCCTGGTCACCAATTAGACCTTGCGTTAGATATGAATAAAGCACATTTCTTTGATGTAGAAACAGAAAAACGCATTCGTTCGAATAACGAATAATCACATCACTTTCCCCAATATGGATATACAAATGACCCTAGCTTTTGAAAGCTGGGGTTATTCTTTTATAAATCGAACTTCTTCGTGGTGGCAATGCGGACAATAAAAAAGGTGTACACATTCGTGATATCCAAACGTTGTCGGATATCCGTCTGCTCGTTTCATCATATCAATATCCATATATGGACTATAATCATCAAAATAATCTGTTACCTTCCCTTGGTCCTGTAGTTTTCCTTGGCATTGAGAACAATACATAGATAGCTCCCTCAATCCATTACAAAGCGGGCAAACATTCATAAGCGCTGCCTCCTATTTCAAACATACCTTATTTTACTATTCCCTCACGATCCCAATCGTAAAACGTAAAAAATTACCATAATGTAAGAACGAATAATAATAAAAAAACGTTTCAAACTACTAGTACCATCCCCGATAAACACGTTGGGTTCAGCCAAGTTTGGCAGCGTGCTTTATTGCGCGCAGTGCTGGTGCAACTCCAGCCAACCCAGCCATAAAAATTTCAATAAGGAGATGATCAAATATGGCTCAAAATAACAGATCTAACCAATTATTAGTTTCTGGTGCACAACAAGCAATCGATCAAATGAAGTATGAAATCGCTCAAGAATTTGGTGTAAACCTTGGTGCTGACACTACTTCTCGCGCTAACGGTTCTGTTGGTGGCGAAATTACAAAACGTTTAGTTGCAATTGCTCAACAACAACTTGGTGGTCAATTCAGCAACGTTCAATAATCAGTGAAAACTGCATATATATGGCTAAAGCCCCAAGCATTTTGCTTGGGGCTTATGTTATTTACTGAATCAATTGTAAAAATTTCTTTGTTCGTTCATGTTGAGGATTCGTAAATAGTTGTTGTGGTGTGCCGCGTTCAACAATAAATCCGCCATCCATAAAGATTACTTCATCGGCTACTTCTTTGGCAAATCGCATTTCATGTGTGACAATCACCATCGTCATTCCTTCATTTGCCAAGTCTTTCATCACCTTCAATACTTCACCGACAAGTTCTGGATCTAACGCTGACGTCGGTTCATCAAATAACATAACTTCTGGTTCCATCGCCAGCGCCCTGGCAATCCCAACACGCTGCTGTTGTCCTCCTGATAACTGAAACGGATAATGATGAGCTTTGTCCGCCAGTCCTACCTTCGTTAAAAGTGCCATTGCCTTTTGGCGCGCCTGCTCTTTTGCTTCCCGTTTCACCGTCACCGGACCTTCCATGACGTTTTCTAAGGCGGTCATATGCGGAAATAAGTTGTAATTTTGAAATACCATTCCTGTTAAGCGACGGAATTCATGAATATCTCGTTTCGTCATGTTTTGAGAAAAATCAAGCTGTCTGTCACCGATCGAGATTTTCCCTTTTGTCGGTATTTCTAGTACATTTAAGCATCGCAAAAACGTCGTTTTTCCTGATCCCGAAGGTCCAATAATGACTATGACTTTTCCTTTATCTACCGTTAAATCGATCCCTTTTAATACCTCTACATCACCAAACTGCTTATATAATCCTTGAACAGAAATCATCGTTCCTATCTCCTTGTCATTACCGCGCAATATAGCGGTTCAAACGTTCTTCAATTCGGCCTTGAACAATCGATAATAAAAAGCAAATTACCCAATAAATCAGTCCAGCTTCTGTATACAATAACAAAAATTCATAGTTCGTTGAAGCAATCTCTTGTGCTTTTCGAAACATTTCCGCGACAAGAATCAACGAAGCAAGCGACGTATCTTTCACCAAGCTAATAAACGTATTGGATAAAGGCGGAACAGAGACGCGCGCTGCTTGCGGGAACACGACACGCCGTAACGTTTGTCCATAAGTCATGCCAAGTGAATAAGCCGCCTCCCATTGACCTTTTGGAATAGATAAAATGGCAGCGCGGATAATTTCTGACGCATACGCACCAACATTTAATGAAAAACCGATAACAGCCGCCGGAAACGGGTCAATGGTAATCCCAAGATTCGGCAAGCCATAAAAGATAATAAACAACTGTACAAGTAATGGCGTTCCACGAATCGCAGACACATATACTCTTGCGATAATCTCTAACACTTTCACGCCGGAAAGGCGGGCAAGCGCCGTCAGAATCGCTAAAATCAAACCAAGTAAAAACGTGATGATCGTGAGTGGAATCGTATAATACAAAGCTCCCTTCACTAAAGGGAGAAGGGAACTTTGAGCAATGGCGGTTAACCGTTCAGGATCGAGCATAACATTACTTAGATACATCTTGACCAAACCATTTCTCTGAAATTTTTGCGTATGTTCCGTCTTGCATCATATCGTGTAGCGCCTTGTTTACTGCATCAACGAGCGTGTCGCTGCCTTTCCGGAACATGAATCCGCTTTGGGAAGCATCGCTATGAGTCGCAACAATTTTAATTGGCGCATTCGGTTTTTGCTTTAAGAAATCAAGAACCGACAACTTATCGTTAATCGTCGCATCTACTCGTTTAGAACCTAATAATTCAATCGCCTGATTAAAGCCTTCCACACCGACAATTTGCGCTCCATAGGATCGCGCTAAATCGGCATAATTACTTGTCATTGATTGCGCTGCTTTTAAACCTTTAATATCTTCAAATTTCGAAATTTTATTATTGTCTTTATGAACGACAAGCACAGCCGCGGATGTAATATACGGATCGGAGAAATCATACTTCTTTTGACGGTCAGGACGAATTCCTACTTCATTGGCAATCATATCAAAGCGTTTCGCATCTAGCCCTGCAAACATCGCATCCCATTGCGTTTCCATAAATACAGGCTTGACACCAAGACGCTTTGCTACTTCTGTCGCAATTTCAACATCAAACCCTGTTAACTTTCCGCTTTTATCATGGAAAGTAAACGGAGGATATGTACCCTCTGTACCAATGCGTAACTCCCCTGCTTTTTTCACTTGTGCCAATAAATCATTTTTTGGTTTATCGGCCCCTTCTTGCCCTTGCTGGTTACCGCAAGCAGCCAGCAACAAGAAAGAAACGGCTAACAAAAAGAACAAACTTAGCGAGAAACGTTTTTTCATTTATTCAAACCTCCATTATTCCGATTGGTGTTCATAACATATGTCATAATAAAAAAGTTTTACACAGATGTCAAATAGAATTCACGTAGCCAATTCATACGGCCGTTTGATGGTGGCAAATTTGTGTACAAAAATAAGGAGCTTTCTCGCTCCTTATATATTTTCTGCAATTGGCTCGCTTAAAGATACAAGCACTTTGCGAATTCTTCGATTTTCCACTTGCCGCACCGTCAAGGTAAGAGGGCCATAATGAAGCGTTTCACCTACATTTGGAATGCGTTCAAACATCTCGAATACCCATCCTCCCAGCGTATGGGAAGAGCTTTCCGGTTCGTCAATTTTCATGAGTTCACAAAACTCATCAAGCGGCAATTCCGCATTCAATTCATAACTATAATCATCGATTTGATGAATATTTTTTACCGCTTCATCATGTTCATCCCATATTTCCCCGACGATTTGTTCAATAATATCTTCCAATGTAATGAGCCCTGCTGTCCCGCCAAATTCGTCGACAACAATAGCCATATGCACTTTGCTTTTTTGCAATTCCGGCAACAAATCGGAAATTTTCATTGATTCGACAACAAACAGCGGTTTCCGTAATAACTCGCGAACGTTCACTTCTTTTTGTTGAATGAGTTGACTAAAAAAATCACTCTCTGATAAAATTCCGATGACGTGGTCTATATCCTCTTCATACACCGGGATACGCGAATATTTTTCCTCAAGGAAAATGTCGCGAATTTGTTCAATCGGCTGATTAACCTCAACTGCAATCATATCAGCACGCGGTGTAAAAATTTCACCAACTAAAATTTCATCAAAATCGAGTGAACGATGCACGAGCTCTTTCTCTTTATTATCAATAATCCCTTCTTCTTCACTTAAATCGATCATCACTTTGATTTCTTCTTCCGTAACTGCCGGGACAACAATCCCGTGAGTCAACCATTTTGTCCACTTTTCCTTGATCATCGCAAATAACGAGGTTATCGGAGAAAGCACCTTCACTAACGCATAAATAATTCCTGAATAGCGAAGTGAAAGCGATTCTGCACGCTCTTTCGCCATTGATTTTGGCAAAATTTCACCAAAAATAAGAAGTAACACCGTCATTACAATGGTACTAATGAACAAACCAACATTTTCGCCAAACGTATCAATTGCTACTTTCGCAGAAAGCGAGATCGCTGCAATATTTACGAGATAGTTCGCAACAAGAACCGTTAGCAAAACACGATCCAGATTTTCCGTGATATAGAGCGCCCGCTTACTGCCGCGCCGATTTTCTTCTGCATAATGTTTCAATCGTATTTTATTGACGTAAGAAAATGCACTTTCCGCCGAAGAAAAGAAAGCGGATAAAACAATAAAGAGAAGAAACAATCCAAACAGGCTCAGAGGCAATTCTCCCAAAGAATCTTCACACTCCTAAACCGTTACTTTGTTATTATTATCCATTTTTATTTATATGTATTATCATATCAAATTTTTCACCAAATGCATACTACCTAAACATGAACACAAAAAACCGCAGCTGTATAGCTGCAGTTTTTACGAGTCAATAATAGCGGCACCAATGATAAAGGCCAACGTCAGCAAAGAAGCAATATTCAATGTGATGGATAGCTCCTCCATTTTGTCCCCTCCCTTTATGATTATCCCCCATTATGATCGTAACAAGAAACAATTGTGCGTACGCATAATAATTCGTACAATTTTTTGACATGACAAACAAAAGAGCCCTTATAAAAGAGCTCTTCATCCTAAATAACGATAATATAGCGTTTTTGCTTCCTGAATATCTTTTGTTCCGTGAACGAGAGCACGCCCGTCTTGAAACACAACAAGCCGATGTTCACCAAGCGAAACGGATACAAGGTAAGGATTCGTTTCGACTTGTAACCCTTGCTTGGAAAACAATTGAGCAAGCTCGTGCAAATCGTATTCCCGCTTTGCCGCAGGACGAATTTGTACAGAATTTCGTCCGCATAAGACCGCTGTTTTCGTTTGCATGTCATACGAAAGGTATGGATACGTCGGATGGGTTCCACAAGATGGACAATCGTCTTTTTTCACTTGATCCACTCGAATCGCCGCATGCTGGTTTTTCCATAAATCAAACGAAACGAGCTTATTTCGAAGTGATTGCCAATCTTCCACAAGAATTTTTAATGCTTCCGCCACTTGATAAGCGACAACCATTTGTACAGCAGGGCTAATGATTCCAGCTGTATCACACGTTAAGCCACCAACAGGCACTGTCTCAAGCAAACAATGAAGACATGGTGTTTTCCCGGGGACAAAAGCATAACTAATGCCATAGCTGCCGACACAAGCACCATAAATCCACGGAATGCGATATTTATTCGACACATCGTTAATAATCATACGCGTTTCAAAGTTATCAGTCGCATCGATAAGAAGATTGGGATGCTGCTCTTTGACGATCGTTTCCAATTCTTGTGCCGTCGCATCACCGACAATCGCTGCAACCGTTACATCCGAATTGATTTGCTCAAGTCGCTGTTTGGCAGCGATCGCCTTTGGAAGGCGTTCTTTCGCATCTTCTTCACTATACAATTGTTGCCGTTGCAAATTGCTCCATTCGACATAATCGCGATCGATGATTGTGAGCTTGCCAATTCCTGCGCGCACGAGCGCTTCGGCGTTTCCAGTCCCTAACGCCCCTGCTCCAATTAGCAACACATGCTTTTTGGAAATCTTCTCTTGTCCGTCTTTTCCAATTGGTGCAAACAATTGTTGCCGCGAATACCGTTCATTCAAACAATGCTCATTCCTTCCATCGGACTGCTTGCCGTTGCGTACCGTTTTTTCGGAATTCTCCCCGCCTCATAACCGAGGCGTCCCGCTTCAATGGCAAGCTTCATCGCTTTTGCCATTTTCACCGGATCGGCCGCACCGGCTACAGCTGTATTTAATAGCACTCCATCTGCCCCTAATTCCATGGCAAGTGCCGCATCGGCCGGGCTTCCGATTCCCGCATCGACAATGACAGGAACCGTTGCTTGCTCAATGATGAGACTTAAGTTTAACGGATTGATAATTCCTTGCCCGGAACCAATCGGTGAGGCTCCTGGCATAATTGCGTGGCAGCCTAGTTGCTGCAGACGTTTTGCAAGCACGACATCATCCGACGTATACGGAAGCACAATGAATCCTTCTTCTAACAACATCTCCGTTGCTTTCAATGTCTCTACAGGATCAGGAAGCAGTGTTTTGTCGCAGCCGATGACCTCCACTTTAATCATATCACATAATCCTGACGCTTTGGCGAGCCGAGCAATTCGCACCGCTTCTTCGGCTGTCTTTGCACCTGCCGTATTTGGAAGAAGTTTGTATTTCGTAATCTCCAATTTTTCAAGAAAATTCGGCTGATTCGGCTCAAAAATGTTCATACGACGAACCGCAAATGTTAAAATTTCTGCACCTGATACTTCGACTGCCTCTTTTTGAACGTCAAAGCTCGGGTATTTACCTGTCCCCAGTAAAAGCCTTGATTGAAATTGATATGGTCCAATTTGTAACATCATCAACCGCCTCCTACAAAATGAACGATTTCGACTTTATCGCCGTTACATAATGTTGTCGTTTCATACTCTTGTTTTTGAATAATATTCAAGTTCACTTCCACAATGGCAATTTTGTGGTTTAATCGAAAATGAGACAGCAAATCAGAAACCGTTTTCACACTGTCTGGAAGTTGAATTGATTCGCCATTAATAATGAGTTCCATTCCTCTCCCCCTTTATGTCATAAATGTGTTACGTGACTGTTTCTTGTGACAGAAAAAGGAGCAAGGTCGATCTCCCCACTGCCTTTTCCTTCAATCAGATCAGCTACCAAAACTCCTGTAATCGGACTTAATAAAATCCCATTCCGATAATGCCCGGTCGCGATCCAAACTCTTTCATATTCAGGGTGTACGCCTATATATGGCAAACCGTCCCCCGTCTGCGGACGAATTCCTGTCCATGCTTTTTCCCATTCGGCATGGCGAATGCTTGGAATTAGCTGCTGCGCTTGTTCAAGCAACCTTTTGATTCCTTGTACCGATACTTTTTTGTCAAAGGTGTTTGGCGTAGAAGTTGCCCCGATGAGCAGCTTATTTTCTTTTTTCGGCACGATATAGCAACCGTTTTTCGCAAAAACCGTCGCTTGAACAAGCGGCCTCTCCGTTTTGACAAAGAGGCACTCGCCTTTCACTGGGTACATCGGTATTGAGATTCCTGTTCTCTCCAGAATTTGAGCGGACCATGCTCCTGCCGCAATGACAATGGCGTCTGCCGCCATCGTTCCATGGTTGGTGTACAGGAGATATGTCTTACCTTCTTTTAGAAAGTTAACGACCTCTGTATATTCACGCCATTCGGCTCCATAGACAATCGATGCTTTTGCAAAAGCGACCGATAAATCAGGGGCACTCACTTGCCCATCATTTGGAAGATACATCACACCTTTTAAATCACAGCTTACATTCGGTTCCATTTCCGTCGCTTCATGAATCGTTAGCCAACGGGCACTGCCATCGAATTTCTTCCAAAATTCATAATGACGCTGCAATGCTTCACGTTCTTCGTCCGTTACAGCTACTTTCAACATCCCTTTTTGCACGAGTCCGATATCAATGCCGGTCATCTCTTTTAATTCTTCGGCAATGCTCGGAAACATGGCGCGGCTTTTTAAAGCAAGCGGAAGGAGCGGGCTTTCGTTTGAAAATTCTGACTGTGCTCCGAGCATGCCTCCCGCCGCGCTCGAGGCTTGACCAGCCACGCGCTCTTTTTCCAATACAATAACGCGAAATTGGCGTTTTGCTAACTGAAACGCGATCGAAGCACCAACAACCCCACCGCCAATAATAGCGACATCATAATGGTTACCATTCATTGAAATCCTCTCCCCACTTTTTCACCATACGCGCATATTCCTTCACCTGAGCAAGTGGATCTTTGGCTAAAAATACCCCCGACATCACCGCGATGCCACTTGCTCCCGATTGTAATACTTGTTTGACATTGTCCGGCTGAATACCACCAATAGCAATAACCGGAATGTATATACTCGACGCAATCGTTTTTAATGTTTCTAATCCTCTCGGAGGAACTCCCCGTTTGCACTCGGTCGGAAAAACATGACCATACAGACAATAATCCGCCCCGCTTTTCTCTGCCTCCATCGCTTCTTCTAATGAATGAACCGAACAGCCGACAACAAGCGACGGAAAATGGGCTTTAACCGTTTTTGCAGACAAGCTGTGGTAAGCAAGTTGGACACCCTTCACTCCAAAAACAGCTGCCACATCGACGCGATCATTGACAATGATCTTTCTTGCCGGCACTCCGCGAGCAACAAGGGCAGAAATGAAATCAGCAAGTTCTCTTGCTGTTTTTGTTTTTTCCCGCACATGAATCGCATCGACATACGGATGAATGTGTGCCGCAATCGTCACGAATTGTTCAAGCGGCTGCATCCCCGTTGAAATGACATGAAATTGTGTGTTCATTTCAATCCCTAACCTTCTAACGTACATCTTCGACTGGAATATACGGAAAACTGATTCCAACGTAGTACGCTACTGCTGTCATAACGCTGATCAAAAGAAGGAACACAAAATCGTATTTACTAAACCCGATTTCGTAGTAAAAAGTTCGGGCCGCTCCGCTGGAAAATCGCTTTGCTTCCATCGCTACCGCAATGCGTTGAGCGCGGCGGATGCTTTGCGAAAGAAGCGGAATTGCATACCGCTTTATTTTTTCAAATATTCCGCTGTTGGCAGTGACTCCCCGCACTTTTAACGCGTTTTGTACCGTTTGAAACTCCTCAAGCATGATCGGAATGAGACGGACTCCTGCTAAAAAGCTATACGCGTATTTCGGCTTCAACTTCAGTTGCTGCATGAGCGAATAAAATAAATAAACCGGTCTTGTCGTTAACGAAAAAAGTAAACCAAGTAGCGCAAACGTTAATGCGCGAAACCCAAGATGCATGCCGCGTAAAAAACTTTCTTTTGTAATATGAACAAGGCCCCACTGAAACCATGTTGTTTTTCCTTGACCAAACAGCATCATCGAAGAGGCGGTTGAAATGAAAATAAGCAAAAACGGCAAAAAGAGCAACAACAAATACTTCATAGGGTATCCGGTATAGATAATGAACAAAAGGATAAGCGCAATAGAAAAATTCATTAAGATGTTCGGGTTATGCACGAACAATACACCGATAAATAAAACAAGCATCACAAGCAGCTTCAAGCTTGGATTCGTTCGATGAAGCCATGTCTCACGATAGCGAATGTCCCATCTCACCGTTCTTCCTCCTTACACGGACAATAAAGCGCCTTTTGTATGATCTGTCACAAGCTGTTCATCGGAAACAAGTTGTCCGTCTTCAATCACCCATCTTCGCGTCGCAAAATGCGTTACGATATTCTCATCGTGGGTGATCATCAGAATCGTCGCACCTTGCTCGCGATACGACTCTAACAGCTCTAGCAGCGCAAACGTATTTTTCGCATCTTGACCGAATGTCGGCTCATCTAACAAAAAGATTTGTTGCCCGCTTACAATCGAAGCAGCCACGCTAAGCCGGCGCTTTTGCCCCATCGATAGTTGGTACGGATGTTGGTCTTGCTGCTCTTTCAAATGAAACATTTGTAACAAGCTCTCGACGGTCTCAGCAATTTCTGTTTTAGAGCGCTTTTCAAGCCGGAGCGAATACGCCATCTCTTCCCACACTGAATTGGTGACAAATTGAAACTCCGGATTTTGGAATACAAATGCGATAAGGCGGGCGAGCGTTTTGAATTGTTCGCTTTGCTTTCCAAACAGCTCATACACCCCGTCGGTTGGAATAAGCTTCATGAGCGCATGCAATAGCGTGCTTTTTCCTGCTCCGTTTTTTCCAGTAATAGCAATCCATTCACCCGACCGAACAATCGCTTGATCAACACGAATTTTTACTTCTCGATTTCGATATCCTTGAAAACGTTCGAGACGAATCACTTCATCCTCTCGAACAGCAGGTTGACGACGTTTTCGTTGTTTGACATACTCGTCCCATATACCGGGATACCAAATTCCTTGATCAGCAATCACGTCTTTATAATCATGAAACACGGTTGCCGCTTCACCATCTGCGATGATTTCACCATGATCATTAAACAAAATGATACGGTCAACAAAATCCAGCACCTGTTCAATTTTGTGTTCAACAATAATGACTGTTTTATTATGGGCGATTTGCTTAACCGTCTTCCAAATTGATTCTGTTCCTTCGTCATCAATCATCGCTGTTGGTTCATCAAGAAACAACACGTCGGGCTGCAAGGCAAGAACAGAGGCAAGTGCGAGTCTCTGCTTCATCCCCCCGGATAATGTTTGAATATCCGTATGCGGCGTCAAGTGCAGCCCAACCTCTTTCAGCAATTCTTCAATCCGGCCTTTCATTTGTTCGCGCGGCACGCCAATATTTTCAAGTGCAAAAGCAATTTCCTCATCGACAAACGGCATGCAAAATTGGGAATCAGGGTCTTGAAATACGTATCCCCAGTTATCCGGAACTTGAACGTGTTTGGCTTTCATTGGGATATCCACCGAATGCGGAATCAATCCGGAAAGCACTTGCATCAGTGTTGATTTTCCGCATCCCGATGGACCAAGCAACAACACTTTTTCCCCTTTGTAAAACGACACTGATAAATCTTTAAACAATAACGTGTCTTTTCCGGGAAATTTCAAACGTAACTGTTCGACCGATGCAATCCGTTCCATCTGTTTGTTTCACCCTTTAACGATCTAACGCGTCGTAATCTTCCTTGGAAGCCGGTCGAACCATTTGTGTGACTCCTGTCGCTTCTAATGCTTTTACTAATGAAGAAGCAAAGACACCGGAAATAACGATGGCGCCGACAAAGCGAGCAATGAGAAATAATGCGAGATTCCAAGGAGCCAACGCTTCAATATACCCTTTGTAAAAATCCATAATCAATGAACCGATGGTAGAACTAATCGCTGCTAATGAAACAACGAAGAGATCAAAACGCTTATAGCGAAACGTCGCAAATACTGCTTCCGCACACAATCCTTGCACAACGCCGTAAAGCAATACTTCAAGTCCCCACTCGGATCCCATAATAAACTCACCGGAAGATGCAGCAATTTCCGCAAGAAGAGCTACCCCTGGCTTACGAATAATGAGAAAAGCTACGGACGCTGCGATAAACCACATTCCATAGATGAGTTGGTCCAGATGAAAGCCAAACGGTTTGACAAAATAGTAAAACGGTCCCCATAATTTATAAACAATTCCAAATACAATTGAAATCACAATCGTTGTTAAAATATCCGCTAATTTCAATCCTTTAGTTGCTGACATGCTCTGCTGTCTCCTTTCTTGTTACTGGCCATGTTTCTAGGTGATATGCCATTTCCCAAAAAGCATATTCGTACTGGCTGCTAATGATAAAATGCTGTTCCATCCGCTTTCGATCAGCTTCCGTTACAGTTTCTGCAATCTCATCCAATCGAGCAATTTGTTCTTCCACTAAACTTCGAAACCACTCGGACCCATAAGCGGCAATCCATTGTTGATAAATCGTCTCTTCCGGCTTGCAATCTTTCAAGCGCTCGCCAATCTCATAATAAAGCCAATAACACGGCAAAATCGCCGCAATCACATCTCCTAAATGCCCTTCGTAGGCAGCGCGATACAAATGTGATGTATACGCATATGCCGTCGGCGCCGGAATAAACGAAGCTTTTTCTTCTTCCGTAATTCCAAGCTGCTTCGAAAACTTTTCATGTAACGATAATTCGGCTTGATACGTATTTTGTGCATGATGTGCCATGCGAGCGGTCGTTGATAACTCATTTGCTCTTGCCGCCCCAAGCGCCTGCACTCTTGCAAAATGACTTAAATAATATGAATCTTGTAAAACATAATAACGAAAACAAGCAATATCGAGCGTCCCTTCACCGAGTTCCTTGACAAACGGGTGCTGAAAGCTCGCTTCCCAAATTGGGTTGGCAGCCTTACGCAACAGTGTTGAAAATGCCATCAAAATCCCCTCCAAAACATAAATGTATGAAACATGTAGAGCGGGCCCATATTCTGCATGTTTCATTAAATAAAAACCCACTTTCTTTACAAGCGTAAAGAAAGTGGGTTAGAAACCGTAAACAAGCAAAAGATTCCTGCCACTTCCACTTCCCTACGCTGGTATAACCCAGATCAGGTTCTAAGGGTCTCAAAGGCACACTTTGATCTCAGCCTATCTAAAGGCCCCCCTAGTGGATCGTGCTGCTTATTTAATTTTACTGTTTGAGTTTATCATATCACGGCTAGAACGGTTGTCAAGTCATTTTACTCTTCCTCAACGACTACTGCCGTTCCGTCGTACGACAAAATTTCTGACGTGTTCGCCATAATGGCGGCTGTCGTTAGCCTCACCCCAATGATCGCATTCGCCCCTTGCTGTTTCGTCTCTTCGATCATGCGGTTAATCGCAATCTGTCTCGCTTCCTCCATCATCTCGGTATACGCTTTAATCTCTCCGCCGACAATCGTTTTAAAACTCGCCATAATATCTTTTCCGATATGTTTCGATTGAACGGTATTTCCTTGAACAAACCCTTTATACTCTTTAATTTGTTTTCCCGGTATGTAATCGGTCGTCGCAATAATCACCGTATCCCTCTTTTCTTCCATCTATGTTTATCATTATTCTACGTTTATGAAAAAAGTCCTTCCAAATTACGACAAAAGCTGACAGAATTGCTTCTTTCCCAGCAATTCTGTATCATAGAAAAAGCAAATCATTACAGGTAATGGAGTGGAGAATGTGGCAAAAGTATTTCTGAAACGAAAGCGAAAAAAACGTCTCGAACAAGGCCATCCTTGGATATTCCAAAGTGAAGTTGACTATATTGAAGGAGATTTTAAACCGGGCGACTTTGTCGAGGTTTATAACCATCAAAATTACTTCTTAGCTAAAGGCTATATTAATCCAAAATCGCAAATGATTGTGCGCGTCCTTACGCAAAATCCAGAAGACGAGTTAAACGAGCAGTTTTTTCTGAACCGCATTCGCAAGGCGTGGGCGTATCGTGAGCGAATGATTCCCGGCGTTCGTTCTTGCCGTGCTATTTACGGAGAAGCTGACTTTTTGCCTGGCTTGATCGTCGATAAATACGAAGATGTGCTTGTCGTACAAATTTTGTCGCTTGGTATGGAAAAACGGAAAGATTGGATTTTAAACGGGTTGCTGGAAGTATTTAATCCAAAAGCGATTTATTTGCGCAATGATGTGTACGTCCGCGAGCTGGAAGGGCTCCAACAAGAAAAGGGATTTTGGTACGGGCAATGTGAGACGGAAGTGATGATTGAAGAAAACGGCGTTAAATATATTGTTGATATTGAAAACGGACAAAAGACCGGATTTTTCTTTGACCAGCGTCAAAACCGCGCGGCAATTAAACCGCTCATCGACAGTAACTCAACCGTATTAGACTGCTTTACCCATACAGGATCATTTATGCTCAATGCGTGCTTGTATGGAGCAAAACATGTGACCGCTGTCGATATTTCTGAACATGCCATCGAAACAGCGAAACGCAATGCTGCATTAAACGGATTTACAAACGTTGATTTCGTCGTCGCCAATGCCTTCGATTACTTGCGAGAAGCGGTTCACGAAGGGAAAAAATGGGATGTAGTCATCATTGATCCGCCAGCATTCGCCAAATCCGCTCACGCTGTCCCAAAAGCACTAGGTGGATATAAAGACATCAATCTCAACGGCTTAAAGCTTGTGAGAGACGGCGGCTTTTTCGTGACGGCAAGCTGCTCGTATCACGTCCATGCCGATATGTTCCAAGCGATGATTGAGGAAGCGGCGTTTGATGCGAAAAAGATTTTGCGGCAAATTCATTGGAGCGGCGCCGGCTACGATCATCCGAAACTGCTTGCCGCCGATGAAGGCGACTACCTAAAATTTGCGATTTACGAAGTGCATTCACGCAGATAACGGACATCAAGACTGATGTCCGTTTTTGCTTACCATCCTTTCTGCGTTCGCAAATTTCTAATGTGTGCGACATGATGCTTGCCGTGCCAAGCAAACATCGCAACACATGTATACAATTCTAACTCTGTCTTCATCGCAGGATGATAAAGCTTGCGTTTAAAATCTTCCAGTGGTAAAGATTCAAGCAAAGCTGTCCATCTTTCATGAAGCCCTTCTAGCAATTTAAGCGAAGATTCAATTGGGAAAGCACGCGCCTCCGCTGTCTCGGCCCAATCGTTCTCTTCAAAAGGTTTTACAGTAGGAAGCTCCTCCGTTACGATAAGTTTTGTACGAATAAACGCATTCATATTCGCATCAGCAAGATGATGCACAACTTGAGCAACCGTCCATCCTCCTTCACGATATGGCGTGTTTAGCTGTTCATCATTCAATCCGCTCACCGCCTCACGCAACTGCTTTGGCAGCATTCGAATATCAGAAATCCACTGCTTTACATCTTCTTCACGGAAAGACGTTGGCTTTTCAAATTTGCCGATCGGGTAGCGAATATGTTCCATTTCTCATTCCTAGTTACTAAAATCTATAAAAAAGATCTACTAGCCGCGATGGAACCAAGAAGCACCGCATAATGCTCGGACCCTCACCCAAGCTGCCATCAAAAAGAGAATCCCTTTGCCATTCCCTCGCTGTGAAAGGCACTCCGTGGTTCATTTCAACAGTAGCTTTCGTCATGTCTCCTTCAGTTCATGGCAGGATTTTAGTAACTAGGCTACACCTCCTCTTATTCTTTTTACAACTTGCTCTTTTACGAGTTCAACGGACATATACATATTTCTTTCCTTGAATTCCTTGAAGAAAAAAGGCAAGCATCATTGCTTGCCCTTTCTATCACTATTTACTTTAACAAATACACCCGCGCCTCATATGGCTTCAACTTAAAGCGTGTTGTGTTTTTATGAGGTTTTACTTCGTAGTTTTGCAACACTAAATCATCCGAAGACAATTTGATCGCATCATAACGATAAAGAGCAGGCTTGTCGCTCAAGTTGACAATAATGACGGCTTTTTCGTTCCCGAGTGTTCGTGTGTAAGCGTAAATCGCTTTATCTTTTTCTAAAATTACATCGTACGTTCCATAAATAAGAACATCATTTTCTTTGCGAAGGCGAATCATTTTTTTATAAAAGTGAAGAACGGAATTAGGATCTTTTAACTGTGTTTCTACATTAATCTCTTTGTAATTTTCATTTACACCTATCCATGGTGTTCCGGTTGTAAAACCAGCATTTGTTTCATTCGACCATTGCATCGGTGTCCGTGAATTATCTCGTCCTTTTTTCCAAATGACTTCCATGATTTCTTCATGTGAACGCCCTTTTTCCCATTCCAGTCGATAAAAGTTTTTCATTGCGACATCATCGTATTCATCAATAGTTTCAAAGCGGACATTCGTCATGCCAATCTCTTGCCCTTGATAAATAAACGGCGTTCCTTGCATCAAAAAATACATCGCGCCAAGCGCCTTCGCACTTTCGGTAAGGTATTCCTTATCGTTTCCCCACGTCGAAACGGAACGAGGCTGATCATGGTTCTCTAAAAATAATGCGTTCCAGCCTCGGTTTTCAAGACCTTTTTGCCATTTCGTCAGCGTGCGTTTCAACTGACGAATATCAACTCCACCGTCCGTTCCTTTTTCCCATAACCCTAAATGCTCAAACTGAAAAATCATATTAAAAATTCCGTTCTTTTCGCCGGCCCATTCTTCCGCCTGCTCGACTTTGACGCCATTTGCTTCCCCGACGGTCATAATATCGTATTGCGCAAACGTTTGCATTTTCAGCTCTTTTAAATACTCCATAATCCCTTCTTGGTTCATATGACCAGCGAAGGATGGAACATAATCAAGCCCTTTGGGATTCGGTAAATCCGGCAATCCGGGCTTTTTCTTAATATGAGAAATCGCATCGACGCGGAATCCATCAATACCTTTATCGAGCCACCAATTAATCATCTCATATAGTGCGCGTCGCACTTCTTCGTTTTCCCAGTTTAAATCCGGCTGCTTTGCATCAAATACATGTAAGTAATATTGATCGGTTTTCCGATCATATTCCCAAGCCGATCCGCCAAAAATACTTTCCCAGTTGTTCGGCTCTTTGCCATTTTTTCCATCGCGCCAGATGTACCAGTCACGTTTTGGATTATCCCTTGATGAACGCGATTCAATAAACCAAGGATGTTCATCACTTGTATGGTTAATGACAAGATCCAAAATAACTTTCATACCGCGTTGATGAATTTCCTCGAGCAACAAATCAAAATCTTCCATTGTTCCAAACTCTTCCATAATCGCATGATAATCGCTAATATCATAACCATTATCGGCGTTCGGTGATTGGTAAATCGGACAAATCCATATGATATCGATTCCAAGGTCTTTTAAATAATCAAGCTTTTGTATAATTCCACGAAGATCCCCGATTCCATCACCATTAGAATCCATAAAACTTCTTGGATAAATTTGATACGCTACTCCTTCTTTCCACCATACCTTGTTCAAGGCTGTATCCTCCTCTTTTACCTGTATGCGCTTTCAACATTACTCTACACTACATCACCACAATATACAATGCATTTTATGAAAAAAGGAATTTTTTATACCAAAAATGGTACTACTTACCGATTTAATGTTTAAAAGCGAATTGACCAATACGTAACAACATTTATCTAAGAGCACCATGGAACTAATAACCGCATAGCCATTTAAGAATATGATTTTGCAAGAATGGTAACGACAGCAGAAAAGGCTTCAAACGAATTGAAAAACAAGATAATTGTTTAGTGATATAGTTGATAATCAGCACTTTAAATGGAGCTGTCATTTTTTGCGATGGATCTTTCTTGAGCACAAGATTATCCAGACACGGCCAATGGCCCCCTTTAAAGTAAAGTGGAGAGACGTTAGCTTTTTTAGCTGATTATACGATGACAGCCCTGCTTATATCACAATCCACATCAATCCTATATTCGCTTTTATCTTTCATTCTTATGCTGAGTGTCTCAAAAAGAAAAGGGCTCTCCTTTTCAGTCGCATATAAACGCGAATGAAAAGATTGAATGCTGTTGGAGTGTGATTTCTATCTTATTCAAAAACGCTTGAGTATATATCTACCTCCAATAGAAAATGCGAAAATCAGTGGCACATGACTGGATATGTCACAGTTCTTGCTTTTTCACGATTTTGATAAGTTTTTCGTTCGTCATCATGGAAGCTTTTGAAATCGACCGATCACCAGTGCCTTGACTTAAAAAATTCTGGCTAGTGTGAAAGCAATTATAAATCTCGATCAAATATTTGTGGATTGACTAGATTATCATCTTCTATAAAAACAATTGCGTTTTTTAAGGACGTCATAAACCCTGCAGCAAGTTCCAAAAATTACAGCCGATGATGATCCCTTCCGCAACTCCTTCACTGATGATCTGGTCCTCTAACGCACGATTTTCTTGATCGATATCCCATTGATCATCACTCCACGTTTCCGCCAGTTCGATCGCAAAAGCCCCCTCCTCCACGGCACATCTTGAAAATAGTGAAGGGGTATCGTCAAATCCCTTTTTCATAGCAAACGCAGAAAAAGGTAAACCGCTGTAAGAACGCGTTGATTAACGCTGTTAATCTCAGAATATCTGCCTAATATTTTAGGATTTTTCTTGATTAAATCGTAATCAAATATATTTCAACAACTGATTGCAGTTAAACCAGCCGAGCGTTGTTAAAATGGCTTTCACATAGTGCCAGCAAACGCTTCATACAGGATTCACCCGGAGACGAGAAAATTCATCAATCTCATACATATGTCTTCCAAAAGAAACCATAACCCCTAACGATTCTAATCGCTGTTTGGCAGCTGCTCCGTCAAGGCAATGCTCATGCTGCTTGATGGAGCAATAATTCTTATTTTAACTTATTCGGAATCATCGATGTGTTTCCTTTTTATGCTCGGTTCTGGTCATAAATTTTCAGATTATGGTAAACCGCTTTTAATAGTGGTGTCGGAATCTTATACTCTTTTGCTAGCTTCAATAAATACCCTTGCAAATGATCCGCTTCTACCATTTGTCCTTTTTCCATGTCGCGCTGCATGGAAGACTTCATCTCTGAAGACATTTCGTTCATTTGTTCCAATTGCTTCTCCTCAATTCCATCCGCAATTGGAGCACCGTGCGCTCTCATAACAGCGCCGATTTCTTTCGCCAACGCTAATATGATGTCCTGTCCATACTCCCCGGCACGAATCGGACCGATCGGAGCACGAAATAATGTTGTAACCCCTGACATCGTCGCAATGAATAAATATTTATGCCACATATCGGTAACAATTTGCTCGCTTAAGCGAAAGCGGGCATTGCAGTTTGAAAACAACTCTTCGAGTTCATTCACTCGCTCTGTCCGTTCCCCTGACCATTCGCCAAATCTTACATCATGAGATGGACTCGTTTGAATAATCGATCCTTTCTCATCTAGTGTCGTTTCGATAAAACAGAGACCGCCTAGTACGTTCTCTTTTCCAAACTCACTCCAAAGTATATCCATATGCGCCATTCCATTGAGTAATGGCAAAATAAGTGTATTCTTGCCGACATATGGTTTCACATCCCGGATCGCTTCACGCAAATGGTAGGCCTTATTAGAAAATATGACCACATCAAATGGCTCTATCTTCTCTCCTGTTACGAGCGTTGTCGGCTTCAGCACAGCAGTCCCATGAACGCTTTGAATGACTAACCCCCGTTCTTGCAGTTGTTTCTTTCTTCTCTCACGTACAAGAAATGTGACATCAACCCCTTTTTCTAACAATCGACCACCGAAATATCCACCAACTGCCCCGGCACCAACGACTAGTATTCGCATCACTAATTCCCCCTTATGCAATGACATAAGCTACACATACCAACAGTAATACAAATGGATGAATGCAAACTAATGACAAAGCAAAACAAAATCTCGGTTTCGCCGAAAAACTGCCCACGCCCTGTAGGCCAGCGGCGAAATACCGCCATCTTGGCTCTCACGATGTGCAAATGTTTCTTCTTTGCCCTGAGCGATTGGGCGCTGAAGATAGGAAAATTTTCACTTCTTATCTTTAAACAAAGGCAGAATTACAAAATCCAAAAAATATCATTGGCCATGAGCTCGCTAACGAAATAGCAGCAAACATCAAAAAATCACATCCTCATTAAGGAAAAAGAAAGGGAAACAAACAGTCCCCTTTCTTTAACAACAACGCGATACTTTCCCACCTTTGCCGTTATATCTCGCCTCTTGTGCTTCGCAAAAAAACTCTTTTCGTGACTTAATCGGCTCTCCTGGATGATGTGTCTTCATATGCTCGACATATTTCTCGTAATTCGGTACACCAACAAGCAAATCAAGAAATTGTTTCCGATAGGCTAGAACCTTTTGAAAAAACTTACGCATAATGCTTAACCTCATCTCCTGCATCTCTTGGAATATAAGGTGACTCTTTTAATGATGCATGTTTGTTTCTTATTACTTTCATCCATATATTCAAAGACGAAATGAGCATCGCAATAACAACAAGCATGAAAATCGCACAAAGCGTAGCATCGATATAATCGTTCATAATAATTTGATTCATCTGTGCTTCATTCGTTGCTGGCGCCAAAATTTTCCCCTGACTTAAGGATTTTTTAAATTCGTTCGCATGGGCCAAAAATCCAATCTTTGGATCACCGTGAAATAATTTTTGGAATCCAGCCGTCATGGTAACCACTAAAATCCACGTCGTCGGGATTAATGTTACCCACACGTACGCCTTTTTGCCCATTTTAAATAAAATGGTTGTCCCTAATAAGAGGGCAATTCCCGCTAGCATTTGGTTCGCAATGCCAAAGAGCGGCCATAATGTATTGATACCCCCAAGTGGATCAATAACTCCTTGATACAAGAAATATCCCCAACCCAATACGCATAACGTAGTCGCAATAATATTTGCTAGTAAAGAATCGGTTTTCGCAAGCGGCTTATAGAAATGTCCAAGAATATCTTGAATCATAAAACGTCCTACGCGCGTCCCTGCATCGATAGTAGTTAAAATAAACAACGCTTCGAACAAAATCGCAAAATGATACCAAAACGCCATTAACGTTTTACCGCCAATGATTTTTGATAAAATTACCGCCATGCCAATGGCTAGCGTAGGTGCTCCTCCTGTACGAGACAATATCGTTTGTTCGCCGACATCCTTAGCAAGCTCTTGTAAAACGTCTGGAGTGACAGTAAATCCCCATGACGACACCGTTTGTGCTGCTTGCACAACATCTTGGCCGATCGCCGCTGCAGGGCTGTTGATTGCAAAATAGACTCCCGGCGTCAACACGCATGCAGCGATTAGTGCCATTACCGCTACAAAAGATTCCATCAACATCGCCCCATATCCAATCGGACGGGCATGGCTTTCAAGCTCGATCATTTTAGGTGTCGTTCCGGATGAAACGAGCGCATGGAATCCCGAAACCGCTCCGCATGCGATCGTAATAAATAAGAATGGGAACAAATCACCCGCGAAAACAGGTCCAGTACCATCGATGAATTTTGTAAGCGCTGGCATTTGCAAGTCCGGTGCAACAACAAGAATTCCTAACGCCAAACCGACAATCGTTCCAATTTTTAAGAATGTACTTAAATAATCACGCGGTGCAAGCAATAACCATACTGGCAACGCTGAAGCAACAAACCCATAAGCGATCATTAACAGCGCAATCGTTTCACCTTTAAAAGTAAACATATTCGCTAATGTTGGATGTTCCGCTACATGCTGACCGGCAACAAGCGACGCGATTAATAGCACAAATCCGATCAAGGAAGCTTCGGCTACCCGTCCCGGACGAATATAGCGCATGTAAATGCCCATAAAAATGGCAATTGGAATCGTTGCCGCAATTGTAAACATTCCCCACGGGCTTCCTACAAGCGCTTTCACAACAACGAGCGCTAATACCGCCAATAAAATAATCATGATTCCTAAAATCCCAAGCAGTGCGATAAAGCCCGTAACCGGTCCTATCTCTTCTTTAATCATTTCGCCAAGTGATTTTCCATCACGGCGCATCGACGCAAACAAAATAATGAAATCTTGTACTGCTCCAGCTAAAACAACCCCGACAATAATCCAAAGCGTTCCCGGCAAATATCCCATTTGCGATGCTAAAATTGGACCGACAAGCGGACCAGCCCCGGCAATCGCTGCAAAGTGGTGTCCGAATAATACCCACTTATTCGTCGGTACATAATCCTTTCCATCGTTAAACACTTCCGCAGGTGTTTTCCGATTGTCATCAAGTTGAAACACTTTTTGAGCAATAAATTTGCTGTAAAAACGATATGACACTGCATACACGCATACAGCAGCTACAATCAGCCAAATGGCGTTGACCGTCTCCCCGCGTTGTAACGCTAAAACGGCAAATCCAGCTGCCCCAAGGACAGAAATCAGCCCCCAAAGTAGAATTGATTTGATTCCTCTCACGCTTGTTTCCCCCTTTGTGTCTCTTCAAATCTCATTATACTAATTATTCTGAAAAATTGGAAGAATATTTCCCAAACTTCCATATGAAAATTCGGCCAATCTGTCCGTTAACGTTGCCGTACATTCGTTAAGCTAGTATCCGCTTTAGACTTTTTACTATTTTAAAAAAGCATAAAATACATCTTTTTGCAAAAAATGTAATTGAAATAACTTTTTTTATACCCAAAACGAAGGTGTCCATATAAAACCAAGGGAACGATCACCTTTTTCAGTCAAATGTCTTCTCAACCAAACAAAATTACAAGTAAAGGGTTAAAGAACGTGAAAGCGATTGAACAATTATTATGGAGCATTGCTTTACCAGGATTTGGGCAATTCCTTAACAAAAAATACTTTAAAGGCTCAGTGTTTATCCTCTTAGAATTTCTCATTAACATGCAATCTGGATTTAACGAAGCAATTCAATTAAGTTTTTTAGGGAAAAACGTCGAGGCAGCCAAAGTTATCGACTATCAATGGCTAATGTTCTATCCTTGTTTATACTTTTTCGCTATGTGGGACGCCTACAAAGATGCAGGTGGGGGAAAATCTATGTATTCCTCTCTTCCATTTGTTTTTGCCGCTTATTTTGTCACGGTAGGACTTATGTATTCACCTCACATAACCATTTTCGGTATATTTTTCGGTCCGATTTGGCTGCCGATGTTATCGGTCATTCCCGGTGCCATTATCGGATTTTCTCTTAAATCGTTGCTCACAAAATTAGATAGGTTATCAAATAAAAAACAAGAACATCTTTCCCTTCCTCTCGGATAACACGTATCCTATCAGAAGAACAAAAAAACATAGTTGAAATTTCCATTGATTTATTATATGATGGTACCAGCACCTACACCAACACAATATATTGTGTTGGTCACCCGAAAAATAAACTACATATAGTTTTCGATCAAAAACCGCAAGCAATGGTGTCCGAATGGACTTAATAGGGAATCTGGTGCGAATCCAGAACTGTCCCCGCAACTGTATGTGTGGACGAAATGGAAATTCCACTGTATACGAAGGCTCCTGCGGCGCGTATACGGGAAGGATCCAAAGTAGGAAGAAACACGAGTCAGGAGACCTGCCTTGCTTGTTACGTTTCACATTCTTCGGGGATTGAGAAGATGAAACGATGGTTTAAGAAGGGCTTTTCGTACCCTTTTTACGCTATCGTTTCATCCACTCAAACTTGAGTGGATTTTTTTATTGGGATGAGGAGGAGAAACAATGAGCTTACATACGAAAACAACAATAATCACGACGGAAACAGGACAAACAGAACCGTTTTCGCGCGAAAGACTGATTTCTTTTATCCATGACGTAACCAAAGATTTTCCGCACTTACAGACAGACGAATATGTCAATCGAATCATTCAAGCGATTGAAAGTAGAGACCGCCTTTCGTCTGAACAAATCGCTCATTTGCTTATTCTTGAAGGGCTGTCTTATATTAACGAGGAAGAGCCGGATTGGACGTTTGTTTGTGCACGAATGTATTTGAAGCGTTTGTACAAAGAAGCAGCAAAAAACCGTGGATATGACGCAAACGAGCGTTATGGTTGTCTTTATCATTTGATTACGACGCTCGTTTCGAAAGGCGTTTACAGTCCATCTCTTCTCGACAATTATTCAAAAGACGAAATCATCGAACTTTCCAAACTGATTGACCCGGAAAAAGACAAGCTATTCACGTACATTGGCATTCGCACGCTTGCGGATCGCTATCTTGCGCGTGACTTTGATCGAAACTTATATGAACTGCCACAAGAGCGATTTTTAATCATTGCGATGACATTAATGTCCCAAGAACCAAAGCAACTCCGTTTCGATTTAATCAAGGAAGCGTATTGGGCATTAAGCCATTTATACATGACCGTTGCCACGCCTACTCTTGCCAATGCCGGAAAAAGCTACGGACAATTATCGAGTTGCTTTGTAGACACAGTAGACGATAGCTTACAAGGAATTTACGACAGCAACACCGATATTGCCAATCTCTCTAAATCAGGCGGCGGAATTGGCGTCTATCTTGGTAAAATTCGTAGCCGCGGCAGCGACATCAAAGGCTTTAAAGGCGTTTCATCAGGGGTCATTCCATGGATGAAACAATTAAATAACACCGCTGTCAGCGTCGACCAATTAGGGCAGCGAAAAGGAGCCATCTCCGTTTATTTAGACGTCTGGCATAAAGATATTTTCGCCTTTTTAGACGCCAAATTAAATAACGGCGATGAGCGAATGAGAACGCATGATTTATTTACCGGCGTTTGTATTCCTGACTTGTTTATGGAACAGGTCGAGAAGCGCGGTGATTGGTATTTGTTTGATCCGCATGAAGTACGCAAAGTGATGGGATTTAGTTTGGAAGACTTTTATGACGAGGAAAAAGGCAGCGGCAGCTTCCGCGAAAAATATTGGCAATGCGTTCATGAACCGAACTTGTCCAAAGAAAAAGTGCCAGCAATTGAAATTATGAAAGGGATTATGCGCAGCCAGCTTGAATCCGGAACGCCGTTCATGTTTTACCGCGATGAAGTCAACCGAAAAAACCCGAATGCTCATCTCGGTATGATTTATTGCAGCAACCTTTGTACAGAAATCGCGCAAAACCAAAGTCCGACCATCGTCGAGCAACAATATACAAAAGACGGAAAAATTATTATCGAAAAAACACCGGGCGATTTTGTCGTCTGCAATTTATCATCCATCAATCTTGCACGTGCGGTGACCGATAATGTATTAGAACGGCTGATTCCGATTCAAATACGCATGCTCGACAATGTCATTGACTTAAATAACATTCCTGTTTTACAAGCACAGTTGACCAATCAAAAATACCGCGCTGTCGGACTTGGAACGTTCGGTTGGCATCATTTGCTCGCATTAAAAGGCATTCGCTGGGAATCGGAAGAAGCGGTTGACTATGCAGACAAGCTATACGAAAAAATTGCCTACTTAACGATTCAAGCAAGCATGGAACTCGCAAAAGAAAAAGGAAGTTATCCAGCTTTTGAAGGTTCCGATTGGCAAACAGGCGCTTATTTTGCCAAACGAGGATACGATCGCTCATCAAGCCTTGATTGGGACACTCTAAAAGAACAAGTGAAAATGAACGGCATTCGTAACGGATATTTAATGGCGATCGCTCCGAATGCGTCAACATCGATTATTGCCGGAAGTACTGCCAGCATCGATCCAATCTTTTTAAAAGTATATGCTGAAGAAAAGAAAGATTACAAAATTCCGGTTACGGTACCGGATCTAAACTCAGAAACGACTTGGTACTATAAATCTGCCTATCACATTGACCAACGCTGGAGCATCAAGCAAAATGCTGCCCGTCAGCGCCATATCGACCAAGCGATTTCCTTTAACATTTACGTCATGAACACCATTAAAGCAAAAGAGCTTCTTGACATTCATCTCACCGCTTGGAAACTCGGACTCAAAACAACGTATTATGTGCGCTCAACTTCCAGCACGATCGATGAATGTGAGTCATGCGCAAGTTAATAATAGAGGGGGAATTTGTTGTGACACATACATTAACAAAACGAGTGATTATGGATCCGGAAGCGCCAAACCGCTCAACGCGAATTATCAACGGAAAAAGCTCGAATGTCCTGAATTGGGACGACATTGCCTATCCGTGGGCATTTGCCAAATATAAACGGATGCTAGCTAACTTTTGGACGCCGTTTGAAATTAATATGTCCCAAGACGTTAAACAATTTCCGCTCTTAACCGACGATGAAAAAGATGCATTTTTAAAAATTATCGGGCTGCTAGCGCTTCTTGACAGCATTCAAACCGATTACGCCGGCAGGGTCGCCGATTACATTACCGACTCTAGCATTAATGCGCTCATGATTATGCTTGCCCAACAAGAAGTTATTCACAATCACTCGTACTCATATGTTCTTTCGAGTCTTGTAACAAAAAGCAAGCAGGATGAAGTGTTTGAGTTTTGGAGAAACGAACCGATTTTGCGAAAGCGAAACGACTTTGTCACAAACGGATACAAAGAATTTGCCGAACATCCAAATGTGGAAACTTTATTAAAATCGATTGTCTATGACGTCATTTTGGAAGGATTGTTTTTCTATTCAGGATTTGCCTTCTTTTACAACTTAGCGCGCAACCAAAAAATGGTCGCCACAAGCACAATGATTAATTACATTAACCGCGATGAGCACATTCATGTCGACTTATTCGCAAAGATTTTCAAAGAAGTGCTCAGCGAATATCCTGAATACAACACACCCGAACTCGCTGCATTCGTTCAGCAAACCTTCATGAAAGCAGCCGAGCTAGAAATCGAATGGGCCAACTATATTATTGGCAATAAAATCGACGGCATTAACATGGAAGACTTGAGCGCCTACATTAAGTTTTATGCCAATGTCCGCTGCCATCAGCTAGGCTTTGAACGCCCGTTTGAGGGTTATCGGACAAACCCTCTTCGCTGGATTAAAGCATACGAAGAAGTCGATCTCGGAAAATCGGACTTCTTTGAACAAAAATCACGACAGTATACAAAAGTGAATATTGATAACGGATTCGATGAATTATAACACAAAAAAGCCGCCAACTTGCTGTTGGCGGCTCATTTGATAAATCATCCTTGCTCTTTCAAGGCTCCTCGTTTATTTTCCCTTGCTTTTTTCATCGTACCAGCAATGATAACCCCTGCCACAACAAGTAGCTCAAATCCATACTTCACAATCGGGTTCGCAAAATATCCCTCTAAAAACGGCTCATCAACGATCATTTTCGAAGCAGTCCACGCAAGTACTCCCGCCCCGATGGTAACAATGATCGGGAATCGTTCAATCCATTTTAAGATCAATGTGCTTCCCCACACGACAATCGGAACAGAAATTAACAGTCCTAAAATCACTAATAGAGGGTTGTTGTGTGCAGCTCCTGCTACTGCTAATACATTGTCCAATCCCATTAACGCATCAGCAATAATAATCGTACGAATTGCTTCCCACATGCTGTTCCCAGCTTCCACATCATGTCCTTTTTCTTCGACAAGAAGCTTATACGCAATCCATACTAGCAACATGCCGCCAACAAGCAATAATCCCGGAATTTTCAGCAACCATACGACCGCTAATGTCGCTAAAGCCCGAATGACAATCGCTCCGACCGTTCCCCAAATAATCGCTTGCTTTTGCTGGTGCTTCGGTAAATTTCTCGCTGCCAGTCCGATAACAATCGCATTATCCCCTGCTAACACAAGGTCGATAATGACAATGGACAGAAGTGCTGACAAAAATTCCATAGAAAACAATTCCATGTATCATTCCTCCTTAAACACCGTATTTATTTTTTAAGTGAGAAGGTGCCATCTTCACAATTTGTTGGAAAATAAACATAAGTACCGTTACATCGTCTATGATTCCAAAAATACCAAGCCAATCTGGAATAAGATCAAACGGAAATACGATATATCCGACGATAAACAACATAGAGATGATCTTTTTGTAAGCAGCGACTTCCTTAGATCGAAAAAATTCTATTAAAAATGGGATAAATCGGCGGATTTTCAAAACGAATCGCAGCCTTGTGAATAATTTTCTCATCACAACCTCCTCGTGCATTAAAGAATAAAATCCACCCCCTACTATTTTTACCTATTCGCCCCCTTTCCTTTCTTTTCTAAAACAAAAAGACCTTTACCGATTTGGTAAAGGTCTTACATAAAAACAGACCTTTACCATTTGGTAAAGGTCTCGCTAACAACGCTAACGTTGCCAACAAAGCCGAGGGCATCTACCCTGAACTGACGACTTTGCTGTAAAAGCTACTCCCCTTTGACGCGGACCAACATATACGTTTGTAATTTCATGATAATGGATCCTTTTTATGCTGTCAATAAAAATTCACTATCTTCCTTATGCTTGTTCAGTTGCGACTACGCTTTGTACAAATCGCTTTCCAAACTGTTTGCATGTTTCTCTCTCTTCATTGCTTGGCGCTAATTCAATTTTTAAACCTTCCAACACAACTTCTGCGCCTATCTCTTTTAATCTGTCTATCAAAATGTCAACTGCTGCACCATATTTTTCGTAGTTGGAATCGCATGAACCAAATACGGCTGCTTTTTTTCCGGATAAATCAATATCTTCCATATCATCATAAAAATCAAGGAAATCATCCGGCAACTCCCCGTCTCCCCATGTATAAGCTCCGAGAAGAATGCCATCGTATGCTTCTAATTCCTCCGCATCCGCATCTAACACTTCCTTCACTTCTATGTCAAAGCCTTCTTCCTTAATCCCTTCGACAATGGCATCCGCCATTTCTTCCGTATTTCCTGTCATGCTTGTATAAACCATAATCAATTTCGCCATCGTGATTCCCCTTTCAAAAATAAAAACGATAATCATTATCAATTAAAATTTTATTTGATAAAGATTCTCATTGTCAATCAGAACTTTTCACATCAAACAAGAAATATACCTCCAAAATATGTTATAATCCAAAAAGATTAGTAGATGAAAGAAACCACTTTGCATCAGGAGAGGAAAACAATGAACGCAAAAGAGCTAACGGCTTTATTTCTCCTTGCCGCTCTATGGGGAGCATCCTTTTTATTTATGCGCATTTCTTCCCCTGTCATCGGTCCTGTTCTCACTATAGAACTAAGAGTGCTTTTGGCTGGTATTGTTCTGTTGCTGTATGCTTGGCTATTCAAAAAAGCGATGAATATAAAACAACATTGGAAAGAGTACCTCATCATCGGTGCTTTAAATGCAGCGATCCCGTTCACCTTCATCGCTACAGCAACCTTGCACTTAAACGCTTCATTAGCAGCTATTTTCAATTCAACGACTCCTTTGTTTACTGCTCTCGCATCTCTGTTTTTTCTAAAAGAGCCGCTCAATGCGAAAAAATGGATTGGAATCGTATTCGGAACATTCGGAGTTTTCGTTTTAATGGGATGGAGTCCTGTCCCCTTTTCCATTCAAACAACGCTTTCGGCATTATTATCAATTTTAGCAGCACTATCATACGGCTGCGCAGGAGTATATGCAAAAAAAGCATTGACGGGAGTTTCTTCATTATCATTGGCGATTGGTCAGCAATTAGGAGCGTCCATTTTATTGCTTCCTTTAGCCATTGTTCATATTCCAACGAAACCAGTTTCGTCTACGGTTATCTACTCTGTGCTCGGACTCGCGATCTTTTGTACAGCAATCGCGTACTTATTCTATTTCTATCTTCTTGCCAACGTAGGTCCAACGAAAACGTTAAGTGTCACATTCCTTGTTCCCGTATTTGGAGTCATCTGGGGAATGATTTTCTTACATGAGAAAATTACCATCGGAATGATTGCCGGCTTAGCCATCATTTTAGCGAGCATCTTTCTACTATCTGATATTAAAATCGCTGTAAAACGGCAGGAATCGTTAAAAGGATAATTTTTGAAAAGCGAGGGATCCAAATGGAAAAACCATACTATGCAGTCATTTTTACTTCTGAGCGAACAGAAGGGGATCACGGTTATGAGGAAATGGCGGACAAAATGGTCGAATTAGCCTCCAAGCAGCCAGGCTTTCTAGGAATGGAAAGCGTCCGCGACAAAACAGGACAAGGAATTACCGTTTCGTATTGGGACTCTTTAGAAGCAATCCAACGTTGGAAAGAACATGAGGCACACAAAACAGCGCAGCAGAAAGGAAAACAGGTATGGTACAAACATTTTTCTGTAAGAGTGTGTAAAGTAGAAAGAGAATATTTTTTTGAGATGTAAAAAACAAACTGGCTGCTGAATCCATAGCAGCCAGTTTGTTTTTCTCAATGTCCCGACGTCAATTTCAACCCGATCAGCCCCACCAAAATAAACAGCAAAAAAATAATCCGCGAAGCATTGACGGGCTCATTTAAAAATGCCATTCCGATAATCACCGTACTGAATGCTCCGATTCCGGTCCATACGGCATAAGCTGTTCCTATCGGCAATACTTTCGTCGCAAGTGATAAAAAGTAAAAACTGATGATCATGCCCGCAATCGTAATAACAGACGGAACGAATCGTGTAAACCCCATCGTATATTTTAAAGCAATCGCCCATACGGCCTCAAAAATGCCGGCTATCATTAAATAAACCCACGACATATCCACACTCTCCTTTCACTAAAAACAAAAAAGCCACGACAGAAATATCATCAAGATACTCCTCCCGGGCTTTTGTCCCTCCGTGTACACAGTAACCCTGCGCGTTTTCTCTCGGTCACAGACTGGTTGCAGATAACCACGGAACCCTAGAAAACTTTCAATAAATATATAGCGATTGTTCAACAAAACTTATGTTAATCTTAGCACAAATACCTTTTTCTAATCAATTAATATCTCTCGACTGTAATGAAAAGGATTGATCATAAAGACTCACACATAAGAAGGATTAGACACTTTTATTTATATTGATTTCTGTTCTCCCTTTCATCCATCGGTCCACAGAAAGCGGCTATTGTTCACTAAACGCAAGATAAACAGAGATCGCTAATAAAGTAAGATCAAACTCCCACCCTGCCGTCTCGCCATTGCCTAAAAATCCAGCAGCAAATTTTACTTTAACAATCGCTCCAACCATCAACAAAGCAAACAACACGGCAACGAGTCTTGTTCCTATACCAATGATTAAGGCAATCCCACCAACAACTTCAAGTAAAGCTACTCCGTATCCCATAAATCCTGGTAAACCAATACTGCCGAACCATCCCGCTTTGAAACTTTATAATGCCATGGAATAACAAAATCACCGCTAACGTAACGCGTAAAATAAAAGCTCCTATTTCCTGCCGTGTTATCATAAAGATCTCCATGATTATTTTTATTTGGGAAATCGTTAAAGAGAGAATTGTTAAAAAATTATTTTTTATTCTTTTACTTTCAACTGAATTTGATTGCCTGATGGATCTTTAACAAATATAGTTTGTTTCGCAAGTTCAAATGTCACTCCGATATTTTTCAGCTGTTCGGCGACCTTTTTCAGTTCATTTTGATTCGGCAATAAAATTGAGAATAAACGCAACCCAACTGCATTCTCTGGCGGTTTTGGTGCACCGATTCCAGCCCATGTATTAAGACCGATATGGTGATGATAGCCTCCCGCCGATACAAATAGTGCGTGATTTTCCATTCTTATCGTTGCTTCAAATCCCAGGCCATTACGGTAAAATTCATCTGCCTCTTGAATATTGGCAACATGCAAATGGACATGACCAATTCTCGTTCCACTTGGAAGACCTGACCAAGGGGTATTGCCAACTTCAGCAAGCAATCCGTTCACATCAAGCGGCTTGGTAACCCCTTTATACTCGCCATTCTCTGTTCTCTCCCACTCATTTTTTGGTCTGTCGGCATAAATTTCAATTCCGTTACCGTCCGGATCAGCAAGATAAACCGCTTCACTAAATTGGTGGTCAGACGCTCCTTGTAACGGATACCCCTTCTGTAGCAGATGCAGAAGCGAGCGGGCTAAGCTAGCACGATCCGGTACTAAAATGGCAAAATGATATAACCCTGTTGTGCCGCGCGGTTTCAAAACGGCATCTGCCTGTTCCTCTAAAACTAATAAAGGAGTAATGCCATCGACGGTAAGTGTTACGATGCTTCGTTCTTGCTTTAGTATTTGAAAGCCTATCATTTCACAATAAAAACGGATGGAGCGTGAAAGGTTGGACACGATCAAATGAACGTGCCCGATTGTTGTAGCTGGATGAATCATTTTTTCCACTTTTGAACTCCTCTCTTTCCACTTTTATCTTCAATTAATATAGTTTTGTTTCAAGATATAAAACCTGCTTAATACGCAACCGTAAATCGCATACGATAAAACCGTGGATTCTCTGCTTCATCAAGGATTGCAACCGCATAATCCTCAGCTGATATACGGCTTTCTCCCTGTTCATTTACAACAAGTCGATCTGTACCTGTGCGGTATTTTCCAGTCCGCTCTCCCGGTTCAATCATAGCCGCTGGGCTTACACTCGTCCAATTCAATTCTTTTTCTTGGCGGTAGATTTCTAATGCATCACGATGTGCAAGTGCAATCAGTTTGACAAAATCAGGAAATTCAGGTGTATCGACAAGCTGTACTCCCGGCTCAACCTCCAAACTACCTGCCCCTCCGACGGATAAGAGACGGCTTACTCCAGATTTTTTCACTCCGTTGATTAATGAACGGGTAGCCTCCACTAACGCCTGTTCCTCTCCCGCTTTTGGTCCAAATGCGCTAATCACTAAATCATGGCCACGAACAACACGAGCGATACTTTCTTCATCAAAAATGTTACCAGTAACTATATTTAAACGCTCACTTTCTACCTTCACACGAGATGGATCACGAACAATCGCGGTTACTTCATGCCCTCTTGATAGAGCTTCCTTTAAAATACGTTGACCAATCATTCCTGTAGCTCCAATTAACGCAATCTTCATGACGGCCATTCATCCCTTTCTATTTTATGATTTTGAAATGAAAAATGGAGGTTTTCCTTCAGTAGTACTGTGTTGTAACCATTTTTGTTACAACAATCTTAAAAAAAAATTAAATTATTGTTTTCCTTGTTCAATCTGTTTAGCCAAATTATTTACTAATTCTTCTAAGCTGATGTCTTCTAATATTTTTTCCATTGCTGCTTGCGCGCGGAGCAAAATAATTTCGAGCACAGCGTGAATATTCGCTCCTACTGGACAATTGGGATTAGGGTGCTCGTGAAATTGGAACAATTCTCCCTCTTCCACTACTTCCACGGCCCGATATATATCAAGCAACGTAATTTCCTTTGTCTCTTTCAAAAGATATGCCCCACCTGTTCCAGGCCGCACATCCACTAAACCAGCTTTTTTTAATTTCCCAATAATTCTGCGAACAACTACCGGGTTGGTGTTGACACTCCCGGCAATCCATTCTGAAGTGCAATGTGCACTCTGTTCTATCGCTAACAAAGATAAAATGTGTACTGCTACTGTGAAACGGCTACTGATTTTCATATATTAACCTCCATGTAACAATTATAGTTACAACAAAAACAAAATGTCAAGTTGCAGTTATTCCTAATTTCTTATCAAATAATAAGTTTTTTCGTAGTCTTTATTTAAGAAAACTCTGAAGCAAATCTTTTTACATTTTAACTATAATATTAAATAATAATTAATACAAATTAATAATAAATGTAAAAGGAGATGAATATATGTCCATCTATCACTTTGAAGTAAAAAAGCCTAACGGCCAAACAGTCTCATTATCTGATTATAAAGGAAAAGTGCTTTTGATTGTCAATACCGCCAGCAAGTGCCACTTTACCCCTCAGTTTCAAGACTTGCAGAAGCTTTATGAAAAATATCGCGACTATCATTTTGAAATTCTCGGCTTTCCGTGCAATCAGTTTGGCGAACAAGAACCAGGAAGCAATGAAGATGCCGTTGCCTTTTGTCAGCTCAATTACGGTGTAACGTTTCCGATTTTTTCAAAAATTGAAGTGAATGGCAATAATGCTCATCCATTATTTCAATATTTAAAGAAAGAAGCACCTTTTAGAGGTTTTGACGAAACAAGCGCAACTGCAAAGATTTTAAAACTAATGATTTTGGAAAAAGCACCGCAATGGCTAATGGGCGATGAAATCAAATGGAATTTTACAAAATTTCTTATTGACCAAAATGGAAAGGTAATTCGCCGATATGAGCCAAATGAAGAACCTGTAGATTTTGAAAAGGACATTGCTGAACTGCTCGTTTCACAGATGCAAAATCATTAGTCAATATCATAAAGATGACCTGCTTCATTTACTGAAGCAGGTCATCTTTATGATATTGACTTAAGTGTTCCTCTTCACGTTTTTCTTGTTAATACAACATTCCTTACGAAAGTAGCGGGATTTTACAAAACTCAACACCCAAAAATATTATTAATACATCACATCTTACTTTCCTTTATGAGGCCACTAAGATTGAAAAAACAGCCTTATCGTGTGTCTAAATACAATAAGATGTCTAATTTACTTGATTCTGGCTTGACACGCCAAACGCATGTTTACATTCTGGGATTTTTCCAGCTCTCTTTTCGTTCTCCGATATAATAAATTCTGTCCCTCAAGAACTTCAACCGCACACCTCCCGCATGTTCCCTTCCTGCATTTATAATCCAGAGGTATCCCTTGCTTTAAGGCTATATCCAGCAATAACTCATTTGAAATAGGTAACAACTGAAAAGGTCGATTATTTTGTTTTATTTTAATCACACTTTGCATTGCACTAGGAAATTCTGCGATCTCCATTCTTTGTTTGTTTTTTATTAGTGACCCCACTGTTAATCTTCTCTCCATATAATATAACCCCTCCCTAAAATTACCACGTGTTTTCGAAAATGAATATCATTTATAATTTAGTTGAGAATTGTTATCATATCCAAGAATGGAGGCATCTTTGTGAGGATCCAAATTAATGGTTTACGGGATATACATGCGATTTTATCCAACCAAAGAAAACTCGGCGGAGTCATCGAAACTTCTTTTCTTCGTCTTCGTTCAGGAGAAGAATATCCATATGCCTGCATTACCCATGTAGACCTTTTAGGTTCAAATTATTATTCCATTGGCTTTGTAACAAATGAAGGAAAAAAAATGATTGTAAACGTTAACGAAGTGAGTGTCATCTCCTCTCCAGAGCATAAAAAAATAGCCGAAGTAAAAAATTCAGTATATAAAAATTTGGTTATTAAAGAAAAATTCAAATACTTAAAACGTCTTTTCGATATCCATCAAGGAAGTTATACCATTCACTTTCTAAAAGAAGTAAAGATGATCATCGATGATATAGGCTTTGATATTCCTGACCCAGAGTTATCTTCCATGATTTTAAAAATAAAAGATCAATTCAAATCGATTTCATAAAATTCAATATAAACAGCAAACGCTGTTTATATTGAATTTTATTATTTTTATTCTTCCCCTGGATCTTCTAACGTACAGATAGCGCTTGGACGTTTTATTCTCGGTACAACTGACTCATAAACGCGGAAAATATAATTCATATTCTCAACATCTAAAAACACTGTTTGGAAATCTACGGCAATGGTTAAGTCTATATTTTGTTTTCCTGCATCAATCACCACACCTCTTCTCCCTTTAATCACTGGTGTTTGATAAATACCTGCAGGCATTAACTCTCTAATATGTTCAATTTCCAGTACATGGGTACCCTCATGCACTCTATGAATAAGAGCATACAATTCGGGTGAAAGCACTAAAGCATATGGACCCGTATGTCCCAGTTGCAGCAGTTTGTTTCTGGCTTCTACCACATCGGAAAAAGCGTTTCCTGACTTCATCCAGTCGCTACGTATGTGAGCAATCTTTCCTTTTACGTTCATAATCCCAGGAAGATCAAATTGAGCAGATCCATTAAAAATTAAATCATCCTCTAGTAATGCACACTGCTGAGCAGCATTCGCAGCAGCTGAAAAGTCAATAGGGCTACCAAGCTGTTTCGCCAGCTGAATATCACGCCAATACAAAATAAAATCTTTGTGTATAAGCGGAATCGTCAAATGCACACGGCGCGTTGGCTCTGAAAGATTTAGCTCTCCGCCATGAAAGCTGATTTCCCCGCTTTCAGGATCTTCATATACGTCATTCGCAACGGATTGAACTCCTTCACCGAGTGGGCCATATATATCAATAAATCTCCTGCCTACTAGTTGCCTTCGAGCACTATCAATGACTGTTTGATCCAACTCTCTCCATTGTTCACTATTTAACGAAGATTCGGAATACGCTAGCGCTTTATCCATCGTTTGTTCTCCTCCTTACATATTTTTTAAACTACCGACAGTTAGATACTGCTTTCTCAAAGTAGCTTGTTGAATTATGTTTTGATTCCCTGTTGTATACTCCTGTATTTTTAAAAGCTCCGACTGGTTCTCTTTTTCATCTGTAGGTACTGAAGCTTCAAAATGAACAGATGCATCGAGCTCTTTGTTCAATGCCTCAAATGTATATTTTATTTTTTGATAATCCTCAGCCGTCATATTTCTTAATGATTCAATAGTCTCCTGATATTCCGTATCCTTATAATGAAAAAGAGATAAATCAAGGTGCTCTAAAAAATTATGCAGACCAAACTTCTCAAGACTAATGTCTTGCAGTAAACGCAGGAAATCACCATTCCCTTTCGAAACAGCAGAACTGTTTTGGATTTGCGATTGCAGTTTCGGTAACAACGCCTCCAAACGATCAAAACGATGTTCTTCTTCCTCATAAATATGATGCCAATACAAGCGTTCATGGTCATCTTTTGCTTGTTCAATCGCCGGAACTAAAATATCCTTAAACTTATTCAGTGCATCTTTTGAGCGGACTAAAATATCTTGTATCTCCATTAGATTTTCAATCAACAAAATCCCCCCAAGCTTTGGTCTTTTAAGGTAATTTTTTAACTATCTTTTCCACATTAAAATGTATATAAACCTTAACTTTAGCAAAATATATGATGTTAACCAGCTATTTTAACGTATTATGCAGGTTGGATAATTCTCACAAAAATACAGCTGTAATGATTGGCATTAAAGAAATAATAAAACGGCAGCTAATTATCTGCCGTTCACTCCGTACTCAATATTCCATCTGCCGCCGTTCTTAGGGTTCATAGGTTTTTACTGTTTTACTCTCTGGATTAGTGCTTTTTAAATGACATCTTCCAGAAGAGATATGAAAAAGAGTGGAATCTGCTTGTTAGAATTTATATACTTTCCATTCATTAAAGAACTACCTAATTCGCTAGTTTATGATTTGCAAGGTGAATGAGCCTCCCCCCTTTCTTAGAGTAGGAAAATAAAAAGTGATATCCAATCGGATATCACTTTTTTCGATTATCCTATTTGCTTAAACTGACCAAATGATAATTAATGGGCAGGAGCTGTCGGACTTTTGCTATTTTGAATAAGGCATGTGACCCAGATGATGAGAGCCGCGCCAACAAGATAAGAAAGTAAAATGAACGTTTGTTGTTGTAATTGAGACCAATCCCCTAATAAAATGACATCTTGAAACCCTCGAACGGAGTAAGTCATCGGCAAGCATTGACCGATGCTTCTCATAATTGGAGCATTTAGCTCTATTGGGAATGTTCCTCCACATGTTGCAAGTTGAAGAATTAAGAGCGTAATAGCGGCAAATTTTCCAACCAGCCCAAATACTGTTGCTAGCATCAGAATAAAGGTCATAAATGTAAAGGAAACTAGTAAACTAAAAAGAATAAATAAAGGTATGCTCGTCACGTGTAACTTAAATACACAAAGAATGAGCGTGTCCACAATAGCTGTTTGGATCAATCCGATTGAGTAAAATAACCCCAATTTGTTGATAAAATGGGCAGTCCCAGAAATTTCTTCCCTACGAACGAGCGGAAGAATGTTAGCTCCCATGATTCCGCCAACGTAAAGACCTAAAGAAAGAAAATAAGGTGCAATTCCGCTACCGTAATTCGGAACATCGGTAAGTTTCGATTCGACAAGTTTCACTGGCTGTGAAAACATAGTCGTTACTGCATCGCCTGTATGAATCGTAGATGTTTTTTGTGCAGCCTCATTTAATTTCGTTGATAGCTCACTCGTCCCGTCAGTAAGTTGAGTAAGTCCATTTGATAGTTTTTCTGCCCCATTATAGAGTTGCTGTTCTCCGTTGGTCAGAGCGGTAATTCCTTTGCCCAAAGAGAAAAAGCCATTTTCCCATTGTGAAAAGCCGTCAGCTAGTTGCACTGCTCCAACGGACAATTGTTTCGCCCCTTCAGTTGCTTGGTTCATCTTAACTCCAAATTGTTTCATACCTTCTTCTATTTTCCCTTGTGCCGCATTTAATTTTTTTGCACCTTCAACGAGCTGAATCTGTCCATTGTGTAACGTATTGGTCGCAACAGCTATCCCTTCAGAGATTTTAATAATCTTTTGCATATCAGCATCCCGCGCGGCATCTGGATGTTTTTGAACATACTGGTCCAGTGCAGCTTTTAAGATGTTGGCCGTGTCTTCTAGTTGAGCTTGCCCTTGTTCAACCTTCGTATTTCCATCCACCCATGCTTTTGTTCCTTGAGTCAATTGATCCATACCATTTTCTAACTTTTGATGTCCGATAGCCAGTTGACTCATACCGTTTGATAAATTAGTTGTCCCTTGTTGGAGCCTCTGGAGCCCTTGATCTAACTTTTGCACTCCAAGAGAAAGACGATTGCTTCCTTGTTGGAGTTGTGTAGCCCCATTCGTTAAACGATGAATCCCATTCGTCAATTGTACCATCCCATTTTTCGCTTCTGAGGTACCCTCATTTAACTTCTTAGCACCATCTGCTGCTTTACCCAGCCCTTTTGCTAATTCAAGCATTTTATTAAATACGCCTTCCGTATAGGATTTCGTAATACTGTTCGCAAGTTTTGTTTTCATTTCTTTCACAGCAGTACTGCTAATCTGGGACGCAACGAAGTTTTTTCCTGGATTGATTTTATACACAAGTTGTGCCGGTTGTGGGTGTTTATCCATCAACGTAGTTACCTTTTTTGAAAAATCTTCAGGGATCGTAATGGTCATGTAATATCGTCCATTTTTCAGACCGTTTTCAGCCTCTTTGGAAGACACAAACCGAAAGTTCAAGTCTTTGTTTTCTTTTAATTTTTTTACAAAATCATTACCAGCATGAATCGGTTGATTGTCCATCACAGCCCCTTTGTCCAAATTGACCACAGCTACAGAAAGTTGATCGAGTCGACCATATGGATCCCAATATCCAGTTAAAAAGAATCCTGCATAGATTAAAGGAACAATGAGTAGAAAGCCTAGTGCGATCCGTCCATGTTTATTACTTAGCAGTAATTTCCAATCTTTAAAAATCAATTTTATACCATTCATGTCTGTTCCCTTCCTCTTTCATTATTGCTTCAGCGTTAATCCATTCAGGAGAAGGAGATTAATGTATTGTTTGACTACTTCTTTATCCAATGATGGACGAGTTCGATTCCACTCCAAAGTAAGAGCTATGTAAAGCTGAACAATGGAATAACTTACAATTTTCGTATCACAGGGCACAATTTCTCCTTTCTGTAAGGCATCTTGCAATAAATGTTCGATAAAACGTTCCAGTGCTTCTTCATATTTTTTTTGCGCTTTCAGAACAACAGGAGTACCTGCAATACGGATTTCTTTCAATAACTTGTCAAGCAATCTGCTCTTTTTCCGAAAAGTCATTACCTCATCAAAAATCGCTAACATATTTTCTTGAAATGAACGCTCCGATGAAATGGCACTTTGAGCAACACGGACTACTTTCATGATTGCCCTATTAATCACTTCATCGAATAATTCTTCTTTACTTGAAAATATGGTATAAAGAGTTCCTTTACCAATATTAGCCATCTTCGCTACCTGATCCATCGTAGTCCCTTTATATCCAAAGAGAGCAAAGGCTTCCGCAGCGGATCTAAGGATAGCTGTTTTTTTGTCTGCTGTCACATGTACTTTTCCTTTCTTTTTTGACTATAAAACTAAAATTTAAATTTAGTCTACATTACCGTAAATTATATTTAATTACACTATAAAAAATGTGTCAATAGTTTTTTTATCCCTCCATTTTTCACTAAACGTTGTAAACGGCAGAAGCAGAAGTCTTCCCAGCTGTCATGATAAAATAAAAACGCTGCCATGATGATGGCAGCATAGCGAAGAATCAATATAATTTAAGTACAAAACCGTTCCCTTATCCTTTTAAGACGAATTCGTTTCCATCAATGTCTTTAAATTGTACAAATGTCCCCCATTGCATTTTTTGCGGTTCTCCTAAAAATTCTACACCTCTTGCTTTCATCGTTTCGTATGTTCCTAAAACATCGTCGCATTCAAACACAATAGACGGCTTTCTCTCATTCCAATCTTTCATCATCGTTTTTGGATAAATGACTAGTGCTGTTTGGGCTCCTTTTGGAGCTACTTCCAACCAGAAAGCATTCGGCCCCATTGGATGCTCGGCAACAACTTCAAATCCTGCTTTTTCTGTCCAAAACTCTTTCGCTTTTTGCTGATCTTCTACATAAATAGCAACAGTCGCAATTCGTTTAATCATGAAATTTCCTCCCTTGATCTTATACAAGACATTTCCACTATAGCACATATGTTCTTGTTTTACCACACAAAAAACAGCTCCTTTCTCACTTATTTTTCATGATTGTAAGCAAATTTGAGCCAATTTCGTATCTCAATGAACATACAATTTATTAGGGATGTTGGGTGTCATTGTCCGAGGGATAGCTGGCAGAATATTCATGGCAACAATCTGCGAAAGGACCGACGGATTCGGAGGACAGAGAACATGAAGAAAAAGAAAGATTGCGCATGACTTACCGCAGTAACCCAGCTTACAACCAATTAGAACACTTCACAGATCTTCCTTACTGTTTTATATGACTTTTGAAGAAACAGCAAAATTGCCGTCCCCCTATTCATAATAAAAAAGTAGCCGGATAACGCGATAACCAAAAAAAGAGGGTGCTATATCACCATCAGCACCCTTTTTCCTTTTATATATACTTCCGATGCACCATTTTTCCATCATACGTAAACAAGACCGGCTTGTTTTCCACAACCGTTTCGATATGCACTGCTCTTCCCCATAACTGATAAATGTATGGAAGCACTTTTTCCAAATACTTAAGGTCTAATTCAATGCCTTCATACCAATGTTTTAAATACAGCTCACCATTCCGCATATAATCTCCGTCATTGACGGTAATGTACGGAAACCCACCATTTACGCGTATGCTCACTAATTGATCGCGAATGTTTTCCCAATTCTTATCGATGACTTTGTAATCTTTTCCTTGTTTTTGAAACAAGTACATATCTTCACGCATCACTAATTCTTTTGTTAAATAGTTGCGCAAGAAGGAAATGTCTGATTCAAGCTCACGTACTTCAAAAATCTTTTCGCGACCTGAACCCGGTTTGACGCCGCGTTGTTTCATTTCCTCTGTTGGATTGTTCCATCGTTCTTCAATGTCTTCAAAAATTTTCAACCCTAAATAGTACGGGTTAATGCTTGTACGTGATGGCTGAACGACGCTGGCATTTAATTTAGCGAATTCAATCGCTTCATCGCTCGTTAAATCCATCTCCCGTAAAATTCGCTGATGCCAATACGAAGCCCAGCCTTCGTTCATGATTTTTGTTTCTAGCTGCGGCCAAAAATACAACATTTCTTCGCGCATCATTGTAAGAATATCACGCTGCCAATCCTCTAATTCACGGCTATACTCTTCAATAAACAACAGCATATCTTTTTCCGGTTGTGGCGGAAATTTTCTTCGTTTCCTGCGAGGTGGTGGAGCCGGGTTATTTCGTTCATCAAGCGACCACAAATCGTCATACGGAGTCGTTCTTGCCGGTTCTTCTTCATACACTTCTGTATCTTCAAGCGTCCATGATAATTTCGAGCGAAGGAGTGATGGATCGATATGCTCTTGAATCGCCAATACCGCATCTAAAAACTTTTCCACTTCTAATTTTCCGTATTGATGTTCATACTGTTTAATACGTTCAGCAGTCGCTGCCATGCTTTCGACCATATCGCGCTTTGTATTACTGAAGCGAATGTTGTTTTTGAAAAAATCGCTATGTGCCAAGACGTGAGCGACAATTAATTTGTTTTGAATAAGTGTATTTGTATCAAGTAAAAAGGCATAACACGGATCAGAATTAATGACCAATTCATAAATTTTACTTAGCCCTAAATCATAATGAATTTTCATTTTATAAAATTGCTTCCCGAAACTCCAATGGGAAAAACGCGTCGGCATGCCGTAGGCACCAAATGTATAAATAATATCGGCAGGGCAAATTTCATAACGCATCGGATAAAAATCCAACCCAAATCCTTGCGCAATTTCCGTAATCTCGGCAATGGCACGTTCCAATGCTTTCAAGTCATCTTGGCTCATTCGCATCTCCCCCCTTTTTCCTCTTATCACAATGTATGAGGGAAAAAGAGATTTGATACTTATTCAGTTTTTGCAAATGGAAAAGCAATATGTCAGAAATCGTTTTTCTTTTATCTGCCTCATCGTTTATAATGAAAAATAGCTTACCATAAAGTGCGGTGGTTAGATGGAGTATTATTTACATCATTGGATTGAACAATTTGGATATATCGGTATTATGATAGCTCTAATGGGCGGGATTGTCGGTCTTCCGATTCCTGATGAAGTATTGTTAACATATGTTGGCTACAATGTTTTTACAGGAGCGATGTCCTTCCCGCTCACATTAGTATGTAGTTTCATTGGAGCCATCATCGGCATTTCCATCAGCTATTGTTTAGGGATTAAATTAGGACTACCTTTCTTGCATAAATTCGGACCAAAAGTACATATTACTGAGGCACGAATCGAACAAACAAAAGTTCTTTTTGCCAAAATGGGGCCATTTGTTTTAGTGATCGGCTATTTTATTCCGGGCATCAGGCACATTTCTGCCTTCCTTGCGGGAATTAATGAGTATAAATTCAAAAAATTCGCCATTTATGCTTACAGCGGTGCGTTACTTTGGGTCTTGACATTTATTACATTAGGAAAAGAATTAGGGAAAGATTGGAAAAATGTAAAACATTACATGGAACACTATAGCACCCATTTACTTCCATTATTAATTATCGCTTTACTGATTGGGGCTTGTGTGTCCTATTGGCGTCTTGGAACAAGCGCCAAAAACGATGCATGAACACAAAAACACCGGTTTTTGGCAACCGGTGTTTTTTCATGCTAACACAAACGAATTTACGCACTTGTCTCCGTTTTTTGATATGTTTCCGTTAGAAGCCCCATAAATGTTCCAAATCCGAACATAAACATGGAAGCTCCCATAATTCCTAAACTGATAATGGTGAGGAAAAAGTCTTTATTGTAAGCGCTCGCAATAAAACTTAATAAAAATAAAGCGAATCCAACAATTAATCCTACTGAAGCAATCATTTTGCACATTTGCGTAATTGCTTTCCCTTCACACCGTTCCTTCATTCTCATCATCCCCTTATCCCCTTTCTTTAAAGATAATATTTTTGTCACAAAATTGCAACATTTACATTCAAAAATACAGCCCATTTTCGTTTATAATTTATTTTTTACCTAATCACGTAACATTTACAGCGCAAAAAACACATGAACTATCACACACTAAATGTGACTCCTCAAATGAAGGAGGAATACACATTGAACACAATGGATTATGATAAAGCATTATATTATACCCATCGTTCCGAGTGGGATAACCTGCTTATTTTAATGGTACGCACAAAAGACGATTTACTTTCAAAAAAAATTGAGCATTTTCTTCACGCCTATAATTTTGAACACGATTATTCTGTTATTCAAAAACGCTTAACCGCTCTTTTGCGCTACATTGACCATGCGCTTGAAGTAAGTGAACAAAAAACGGGGATAGAGCAGTATGCTTACTTCTATTCGTAAATAAATAAAGGAAGGGAATTTCCCTTCCTTTTATAGCGCTTTTGAGATATCCGATTGTTCTTTTTTTACTGATGTTCCGAGCCTTAACACAGCCAGTCCAGAAATGACTAGCAGCCCGCTTAATATCGCATACGGAATGAGAACGTTTTGTAAAGAAACCGCACCAGTAAACACACTCAATAAGAACGCGCGAATCATGAATCCTACCGCGCGGAACAAACTATCGACTCGCCCGATTTTATCATTAGGAATTCGGTCCATCATCAATGAACTTCGCGCGACCCTTGTTCCTGCATTTCCAAACGCTGTAAGTCCAACGAGCACATAAAAAACAAGCGTGTTTCTCACTAAAAGAAACAGCGTAATCGCACAGGCATAAATCAACACCGTCACTGTGATGCTCAATTCTGTACCGATTCTCTTCAACAAAAAAGGAACAACCGCTCCTGCAAACGCCGCACCGAAACCGTATACCATACTTTGAATTCCATATACAGAACCATCTTCCTTTAATACGTCAGCGATATAAATTGGATGAAGATAATTCGTCATCATCACTCCGATAAAAGGCATAAACGAAGCAAGTAAAAACCAAAATAATGATGGATGGGCTCTCATGTAACAGCATCCTTCTGTCATCTTCTTCCAAAAAGAACTTTTTTCTGCCTTTCGCATGGAGCGATGATACGGAATGAACAACAGACAACAGATTGCTATTCCATAGGTTAACGCATCTAACGATAAAATCCAGCAAAGCGGCACTTTCGTAAGAAGCAAGCTCGCCGTTCCTCCAGAAATAACGGTAGCCAGTTGCCCTTGAATTTCCATGACTCCATTCAATGCCTTGTATTGATCGCGGTCAAATACTTCCTGATTAAAGGCAAACAGCGTTGGATAAAAAAGAAAATAATAAAGTGAACCACTTGCAAATAAGATAGCTAGATGCCATACATCATACTTCATTCCTGCTATTCCGCACAGCGCAAAAATAGCAACGATAATCAAGCCCATCGCCTCACCAATCAGTAACATTGCTTTTCGGGAAATGTGATCAATCCACATCCCTACATATGGTGTCAATAAAAACATAATGATCGTCATGGCTGTTGTAATATAGCCAAACAGTGTTTCGCCACCGCTTTTTTGAATCAACAGCCAAGGAATAGCGGTCATCGTAATTCCTGTTCCGACAGAGGAGAACAGATTGGCGACGAGCAATGGATACAAACGGCTGTCGCGATAGAGGCTATTCATTCCTGTTCCCTCAACCACTTTGCCGCGTGAATATAACGCTGTAACTCGGAAAGGACGGCATCCACTTGCACAGCCGCTGCTTCTGTTAGACGCTCATGAACAAAGCAAGGCGGATCTAAGACGATCTGCTTCGGAATGGCATTCGCGTATACTCCACGCATGACGGTGCGCATATTGTTTAATGCATTAATGCCGCCTTTTCCCCCTCCTCCTACAGCGATAAGAGCGACAGGCTTATGTTCAAATTCATCACTGCTTAAAAAGTCAAGGGAATTTTTTAACGCTCCGCTCATTGCGCTATGATACTCTGGAGAACAAAGGATAACGCCGTCTGCTTGTCGGATTTGTTGACGCAGCTGCCGAACAGCAGGCAATTCGTTTTGGCTTGCTTCGCCATTATATAATGGCAATGTACCTTCACTCAAATCAATGAGCTCTGCTCCGTACCGTGCAGCAATATACTTTGCGACAATTCGTGTTCTTCCCGATTGGCGCGGACTTCCGTTGATCACAACGATGTTCATGTTTCTCTCTCCTTGTTTATCGTTTTCCTACTTATAGTGTAACCAAGATAAACGCTTCATCCATCGCCAAATCGGGGGAGCTTTTCCTACGAAATTAGCCAAAGAAGATGCTACGACTAAAGTCTGAGATGCTTCACCGCATAAAGAGCAGCTTGCGTGCGATCAGCAAGATTTAATTTTGCGAGAATATTCGACACATGCGTCTTTACTGTTTTTTCTGTAATCATGAGTGAGGCAGCAATTTCTTTGTTGCTTTTTCCTTTAGCAATTTCCGCAAGCACTTCCTTCTCCCGCTTTGTTAGTTCCTCTAATAATCGTTCTTCGTGAGTCTCTCGCTTTGATAAGTGGGTCATGAGATGAGTCGTAGCTTTTGGGTGAAGCTGGTTTTCGCCTCGATAGACTAATTTGATGGTCTCAACAAGCTGGTCCGGTTCAATATCCTTTAACTGATATCCCGATGCACCAGCACGAATAGCTGGGATGACATAATCTTCATCGGCGAAACTCGTTAAAATAAGAATTTTTGTGTTAGGGGATATTTCCTTTATTTTTTTCGTTGCTTCAACACCATCCATGACAGGCATAACTAAGTCCATTAAAACAATATCCGGTTGAAGCTCTTTCGTTCGTTGTACCGCTTCCTCGCCATTGGCTGCTTCGCCAACGATGTCGATCTCTTTTTGTGTTTTTAAAAAAAACACTAATCCCCGGCGAACAACGTGGTGATCATCCGCAATGAGCACTTTAATTCCCATTATCCTCTCCCTCTTTTCAATGGAATCATTACTTGAATGGTCGTCCCTTCGCCAATGGTACTTTTGATGTGAATCTCACCGTTTAACGATGTTACTCTCTCTCTCATGCTGCTTAAGCCAAGAGAAAGTGTATTTTCTCCAATGTAGTGAAATCCGCATCCTTGGTCGTGAACACTCATTTTGACCTTATTGCTTTGTACACTAATGACAATATAGACCGTTGAAATACCAGCATGTTTTTTACAGTTGTTCAGCGCTTCCTGTCCAACACGCCATAAACATTCTTCCACTTCATTTGGTAAATCAATAACTCCTTGAATATCAATGTCTATCTTCAATCCAAGCATGTTTCCGTAATGCTTAAGAGCGCTTGCCAGCCCATTTTCTAACCCTTGTGGACGAAGCTGCCAAATGAGCGCCCGCATTTCATGAAGAGCCTCTTGCGCCAATTGCTGAATGTAAGTAAACGTGTCTTTCATATTTTCGTCTTCCGTCATTTCTTTTGCACCGCGCGCCGTTAAAAGCAGTGAAAACAATAATTGATTAACGGAATCGTGCAAATCACGCGCTAACCGGTTTCGTTCAGCTAATAACGCAAGTTTTTGTTCATTTTCTACAAGCTTTATGCGCTTAATAGCGGTACCGATTTGGTAAGCAACAGCTTCAAGCAATGCCAGTTCCTCGCTCGTAAAGTGGGTTTTGTGAGGGGCAGCAACATTTAATAATCCAAATTTCTCTTCACCGGCACGGAGCGGAATGCTGGCATGATGTGTAATGCCATTAGTGTCTCCCCATTTCTCCTCTATGGCATCTTCTAGCCGCTTGCACTCAATGACATTGGCTGCCCGCTGCAATCGTCCATCCTTGCATCTATCCAAACACCAACAATCACCTTCACACATCGGCTTCTTGTTTCCCCATGTAAGAGCAGGCGGCAATTCATAGTCAGCAACAAGTGAAAAATCTCCTTTTTCGTTAACAAAAAAAACCCATCCGCATTGTAATTTCATCACTTGCATTAATTGTTTTAATACCGCCTGTAGCATTTCTTCCAAATCATTGGCCTCATTCAATGTTTCCGCAATTAATTTTAATGTTTGCAATTCTTGAATACGCTGCTTTTCTCTTTCCATCTCCCTCTCCCCCTTTCGTAAAGTAGATAGAAAAAGACAACACCGCTATCGGCATTGTCTTTTCACATTAAGCAATAGGATACTGTTGAATGAGCGGATGAAGAACAATTTCATCAATGAGCATATGTTTCGGGGCACCGGCCATGTACACAACGGCTTTAGCAACATCTTCCGCCTTTAACCAATCTTGTTTTTCCGGTACACCTTGCACAGAGTTGGCAAAGTACGTATCAACCATTCCCGGATTAATCGTGCCGACACGAATGCCGTAGTTTCTTACTTCTTGTGCCAACGAACCAGAAAAGCCTTGCACTGCATATTTCGTTGCTGTATAAGCGGCACCGTTTGGAATCGTATAACGCCCGACATCTGACGAAATCGTAATAATCGTTCCTGATTTTCTTTCTTTCATATGCGGAAGTACCGCTTTAACTCCAATAAAGACACCTTGTACATTGACCTCAAATACTTTTTTCCATTCCTCGATGGTTGTTGATTCTATCGATTTAAAAAAGCCGATTCCTGCATTGTTGACGAGTATATCGATTTGTCCGAATCTTTCAAGTGTCTTTGCCACCATTTCGTTCATTTGTTGTTCGTTTGCCACATCGACTTGAAATGTTTCAATATAGTTAAATCCTTTTTCTCTCAATTCCTTGCCTGTTTGATAAATGTCTTCGGAACTTCCGACAAGCGCCAACTTCGCCCCTTGCTCTGCAAATTTAAGGGCGATCTCCTTTCCAATCCCTCGAGAAGCACCTGTAACAATAGCCACTTGATTTTTTAACATTAAAAACATCCTTCCACACGCAAACTATCTCTAATTTATATGCCATCTTTATATAATATAGTAATCGTTTACATGATGATAAGCAACTAAAACAACATAGGAACAATTTTTCGCATGGTTCGCAAAAACAGAAAGAAAACTGTCGAATTTTTATACGCCGACTTTAATTATTTGATTGCCTTTTAACCTTTTCGCCCGGATTAAATTCAAGTTTTGCCGCTTTCGCAATTAATTTTGATATATCGGTGTTATCTAAAACTCCCTCAAAAATTTGACTACCGACCCCCGTGGCAAATACCGGAACCATATTACCCGTATGGCCACCTGTTGAGCTTTCCGCACGAATCGCTCGGTCAACGATGCCGACTTTATAATGTTTAGCAATAACTGAACCAATTTCCCACGCTACTGCAAAAGATGTATAAACTTTTCCTTTAGTCTCCCTCACATTACGCAAAAACTCTGTTATTTCTTTATCTGTTAAGTCAATGTAGGCATATGTTTTAAATACTGTCTTTACACTTTCCCTTGTAAACATACCTGTGGTCTTGTCTGTTACTAGTTTTGCTGCCATATATTCAGGAGAAACACGAATTTTCTTAAGTCCCTTTATGTTCATCGGTTCTGTCGCAGAAATTCCCATCGTTTCATGGTCAGCCAATACAACAATTAATGTGTCATTCCGTTTTTTCGCCCAGTTGACCACATCGCGCACTGTATTATCTAATTCAATCGTCTCCTTCCAAACACCAGGAATGTCTGCAGCATGTGATGCATGATCAATACGGGCTCCTTCAACCATTAAAAAGAAGCCGTTTTTTCCTTTAGAGAGTACGTCTAATGCTTTCGCTGTCATTTCATTTAGTGTTGGTTCATTGCTGTTGTACTCTTCTCTATCCTGTTTATAACTCATATAAGACGGATGAAATAAACCAAGCAATTTATTCGGTCTTCCCACCTTCATTAGCTCATCGCGGTCCGTGACTACGGCATAGCCTTTTTTACGGAATTTTTCAATTAAGTCTTCTCCATTTTGTTTTTTAGGACTGAAATATTGTGAACCTCCCCCAAGAAGAACATCGTATTCATTCTTAACCAGTTGTCTTGCTACTTCTTCTTGACCCCAGCGGTTTGCTACGCTTGCCGTGAACGCAGCAGGCGTTGCGTCTGTTACCGTATTTGTAGAGATAACCCCTACTTTTTTTCCATTTGCTTTAAATACGTCCAAAATGCTGTCAATCTCACGACCGTTTTCATCAACGCTAATCGACTCATTCTTTGTCTTTTTTCCTGTTGAAATCGCCGTTCCCCCTGCTCCAGAGTCTGTCACAATATTATTGGATGAATATGTATGCATTAAAGCGACATTCTCTAATGATTCCATAAAGAGGCGTCCATTTTTCCCGTATTCAAATAACCGAGCGATTTCAAGTTGTCCAATTCCCATGCCATCTCCAATTAGCAAAATCACATTTTTTGGAACATCACGTGCAATTACTGATTCACTTGCTGCTTGAACATTAGGAAAAGAGGATTCCTTAAGCGAAAAAAAGGGGCCGATAGTTGCTAAATTGCCAAGCAAAATGGCGACAAGAACTTTAGATTTGAGTGACATGAACATCCCTCCATCATTCGGAATATTTGTCGTTAATATCCCCAAAAAACTATAAAAATTTCGTACGACATAAAAACAAAAACAGCTGATAAGGCATTACGCCTTATCAGCTGTCGCATTTAAAAACGCATGAACTTGCTTCATAACAGCGTTAGAAAGCTGCTCAAGTTGTTTTTCGCTATCTGCTAAAGAATGTCCTTTTACCCCAAAATAAACTTTCGCTTTTGGCTCTGTTCCTGAAGGGCGTAAGCAAAACCATGAGCCGTCTTCTAAGAAATATTTCAGTACGTTTGATTTTGGGAGTATAATCTCTGTTTTTTCTCCAGTGGCTGTGTCGAAGCGTTCGCTCGTTTTATAGTCCTCAATAATCGTTACTTTTTTTCCTGCAACTTCTGCTGGCGGTTCATGACGAAACGCTGTCAAAAGCGCTTGAATTTTTTCTGCTCCTTCTTTCCCTTTTAACGTTAATGACTGTAATCCTTCACGATAATATCCATATTTATCAAATAATTGCAACAATCCTTCGTATAATGACATACCTTGCTTTTTATAAAATGCACATACTTCCACCGCTAACACCGCTGCTTGAACTGCATCTTTATCACGAGCGAAATCACCAATTAAATAACCGTAGCTCTCTTCATATCCAAACTGAAAAACATATTGTCCGGTTTGTTCGTATTCTTTAATCTTTTCTCCGATAAACTTAAACCCCGTTAACGTATCAATCGTCTCTAGCCCGAAAGACTTGGCAATCGCCCGTCCAAATTCAGATGTCACAATCGTTTTTAACACAATGCCGTTTTTCGGTAATGTTCCTTTTTCTTTCTTTTGTGACAAAATGTAATGAAGCAATAAGCCACCCGTTTGATTTCCTGTCAATACGATATATTCACCGCTGTCATTTTTGACAGCAATCCCCAAACGATCGGCATCCGGGTCTGTAGCGATTAATAAGTCAGCATCTATCTCTTTGCCGACTTTTCTCGCTAATTCAAATGCAGTATGTTCTTCTGGATTTGGTGACTTAACCGTTGAAAAGTTTGGATCTGGAAATTCTTGTTCTTTCACGACGACGACCTTCTTATATCCAAGCGCTTCAAGAGCGTGACGGACTGGCTTGTTGGCTGTACCGTGAAGCGGTGTAAATACGACATTTACGTCTACTTCTTGTGAAAGCTGTGGGTTGAGTGAAATCGTTTTTACAGCTTCGATATAAGCACGATCGACTTCTTCACCAATAATTCGAATGAGTCCTTTTTCTTTTAGCGTCGACTCTTCCTCGACTGGAATCGTAAGTTCATTTTCCACTTCATTAACATATTGAATAACACGATCAGCAATATCCGGTGGAAGTTGTCCTCCGTCTTCTCCATACACTTTATAGCCGTTATATTCAGGTGGATTATGACTCGCTGTAATGACAATTCCAGAAAACGCTTGTAAATGACGGACGGCAAACGAAAGTTCCGGCGTCGGCCGCAATTCATCAAATACATAAGTTTGAATGCCGTGTGTTGCAAGCGTTTTCGCCGCTTCCATTGCAAATTCCGGGGACTTATGACGAGAATCGTACGCAATGACGACCCCGCGCTTTTTGGCCTCCTCACCAAATGATTCTATGTATCGTGCCAATCCTTCTGATGCTTTACGTACGGTGTATATGTTCATCCGGTTCGTGCCGGGACCGATTTCGCCACGCATTCCTCCTGTACCAAATTCCAAGTTTTTATAAAAACAATCCTCTAACCATTGATGATCATCACGATGTTCTTGCAGCAGTTTTTTTAATTCTTGGTCTAAATGTTCATAAGTGCTCCATTGCTCATACTTATTTTTCCAACTCAATCCATATCCCTCCGCATTTTGTTCCTTTACTCTTTTTATTCGTTATCATCATACGATATTCCTTTTATAATGAAAAGGATGCCCCATGAAAATGAGACATCCTTTTTGAGTTAAGCTTGTGGTTGGGATGGTTCAGAAATATTTGTAAGAGCTTGTTCTGCCGCTTCGTCATAAGCATGGTTCGTCGCAATGTCACCTAAGGCCACAATACCACGAAGTTGATTGTTTTCTACGATTGGTAAGCGGCGAATTTGATGCTGCGCCATGACATTTGCTGCTTCTTCTATGCTCATATCTGTCGTTCCTGTCACGATGTTTGTCGTCATGACTTGTGATACAGGAGTGGAAGAAGCATTTTTCCCTTGTGTCGTTGTACGAAGAGTAATGTCACGGTCTGTAATTATTCCTTTTACTTGACCATTTTCCACTACTGGAAGTGCACCAACATTTTTCTGGCTCATTAATTGAGCTGCTTCTTGAACTGTTTGGTTAGGAGAAACAGTCGCTATATTTTTTGTCATAATGCTTTCGACTTTATTATTATTGTTCAATGTGATCCTCTCCTTTCACCGATTAGTCTGACCATTTTTCGTGTGTATATGGGTAGAAAATAATGCTTACATATTTACTTTTTTGTATGAAAAAATAAAAAGGGCGGCTTTTTTACTGAAACCGCCCCACATGGTGTTATCGAATTTTGTAGACACGTGCTTCCCACGGCTGTAAACGAATTTCGCGGAGATCTTCTTCTTCGCTGACCTCATAATTGCTGATAAGCAGCTCTTTTGTCGTATACGTAATTTCCTCAGGAAGCAGGAAAACTGGTGTTTTACCAGAGAAGTTGGTGATGACGACTAATTTTTCATCTCCTAATGTGCGCGTATACGCATAAATATATGGGTCATCTTCTAAAATTAAGTCGTATGTGCCATAGACGATAATATCATGCTTTTTCCGCAGCTGGATCAACTTTCTATAATAATGAAACACAGAATTCGGATCTTCCAGCGCAGCCTTCGCATTAATCTCTTTATAATTTGGGTTGACCTGAATCCACGGTGTACCTGTTGTAAAGCCGGCATGTTCACTGTCATCCCACTGCATCGGAGTTCGCGCATTGTCACGACCTTTATAATAAATTTTCTCGAGCACTTGTTGGGGATCTTCCCCATATTCTCCCACGCGTTCTTTATACATGTTTAATGTTTCGATATCCCGGTAGTCCTCGATTGATGGGAAGCGCACATTCGTCATTCCTAGTTCTTCCCCTTGATAAATGTATGGCGTGCCTTGCATCATATGCAGGAACGTGCCAAGCATTTTTGCTGATTCGACTCGATATTTTCCATCATCACCAAAACGAGAAACGGCACGAGGCTGGTCATGGTTATTTAAGTAAAGGCTGTTCCAACCTTTTCCTTCTAATTCCTTTTGCCATTTCGTCATCGTTTTTTTCAAATCCGCTAATGACCACGGTTTAATATCCCATTTTCCGCCTGAACCTGAATCTAAGCCAACATGCTCGAATTGAAACACCATATTTAGCTCATGACGATCGGGATCGGTGTATAAAATTCCTTCCGCTGGCGTTACACCAGGAGTTTCACCAACAGTCATAATGTCATATTTCGATAACACTTCCCGATTCATTTCCTGCAAAAACTCATGCACACGCGGTCCATTCATAAAATATTTGCTGCCTGATGCATATTTTTTCCCTTCTTGAGGCTCACCATCTGGCAATCCCGGCACTTTCGAAATCATATTAATGACATCCATACGGAAACCGTCGACACCTTTATCGAGCCAAAACTTCATCATTTCGTATACTTCTTGGCGCACCTTCGGGTTTTCCCAGTTTAAGTCAGGCTGTTTTTTTGAAAAGAGATGCAAGTAATATTCACCTGTCGTTTCATCATATTCCCACGCCGAGCCACTAAAAGCAGACTCCCAATTGTTCGGCTCCTTTCCATCTTTCCCTGAACGCCAAATGTAATAATCGCGATACGGGCTATCCTTCGATTTTCTCGATTCAACAAACCACGGATGTTCATCAGATGTATGGTTAACGACTAAATCCATGACTAGTTTTATACCGCGCTTATGCATTTCCTCCAGCATTTCTTCCCAATCTTCCATCGTCCCAAATTCGTCCATAATTTCACGATAGTCGCTAATATCATAGCCATTATCATCATTTGGTGATTTATAAACAGGCGATAACCAAACAACGTCAACTCCGAGCTCTTTCAAATAATCAAGTTTGGAAATAATGCCGCGAATATCTCCGATTCCATCACCATTGGCATCTTTAAAGCTGCGCGGATAAATTTGATACACAACCGCCTCTTTCCACCACTTTCGCTCCACGTCTCTCACTCCCATCTATGTATATGAAAACGATTTCATATTTACATTGTACTATAAAAAGATATATGTGCCTATATATTTTACATTCCTTTTTCCCTCTACTATAATAAAAATGGTAAAAATACTTAGGAATAAGGGGATTTATATGAATAAAAAAGAAAAAGCGCTCGAAAATTTACTTATTAGCGCTTGGGGGATTTCTCTGATCGCAACATTAGGCAGCCTCTATTTTTCAGAAGTTCTAAAATTTATTCCATGCGACCTCTGTTGGTTTCAACGCATTTTCATGTATCCTCAAGTGATTCTTTTAGGACTAGCAGCCATTCGAAAAGAATACGGGATTGCGCGCTATAGTTTGACACTATCAATCATCGGAGGAACGATTTCTCTTTATCATTACTTAATGCAAAAAATCCCTTTTTTTCAAGAACATTCGATTTCGTGTGGTCGTGTTCCATGCACGGGACAATATATTAATTGGTTCGGTTTTATTACGATTCCGTTTTTAGCATTGATAGCCTTTTTCTTGATTAGTGTGCTAAGTATAATCATTATTCGTAAAGCGAAAGAAGGGAACTAAATTGAAAAAACTGATCATTTTTGGCGCGGTCATCATTGGGTTATTTGCCGCTATTGCTTTTGTCACGTCCTATCAGCAAAAAGAAGAGGTAAAAGATAATCCATATCACAAAAAAGAACTTCATCCAGCTACTGTTGAACAGCTTGACGATCCAAACTATCAAAACATTATTTTGCCAGACGAATTAGAGAAAAAGCTAGCAAATCACGAAACGGTGACCGTCTACTTTTACAGCCCTACTTGTCCGCATTGTCAAAGAACAACTCCAATTGTCGTGCCGATGACAAAAGAAATGGGCATTGACTTAAAAATGTTTAACTTACTTGAATTTGAAGAAGGCTGGGACAAATACCATATTGATGGAACACCGACGATTGTTCATTATGAGCACGGCAAAGAAGTGAAACGAATCGATGGTTACCATGATGAAGCTGTCTTTCGCGAGTGGTTTCAATCATTAAGAAAGTGAGCTGGGCAAATACTCTCCCCCCGAACATGAGGCATTTAGGACTTTTAAAATTTATGCTTTCTTACCTTTTATAAAATGGAAGAGGGCTCTTATTCAAAGAGCCCCTAATCTTAACTGCATCTACATAAACCAATCGTTTTCCCGTGGTGCATACTTGCTGAAGATAAACGGTCGTTTCTTGCTAAATTGCTCAAGCGTAAATGGAAATACAATGCCATACTGACTTAGTAAAGTAACATTACGCTCAAATAAATTTCGGTATTCATCATACCCTCCATTCTCCTCTATGCATTCAATAATGGTAATCAATGATTGTAGTGATGAAATAATGTGAAACGCTTCTCGCATTGTCCCATTATATGTAAATTCTCCTCCTTGAAAAGAAAGAATTTGTAAATGTTGAAATTCCTCTATTTGCTCGTCATCAAAGTAACGTGGAAAAATATGACTATAAAAATAATGAGCTAAACTGCTGATATACTCCTCTTGTTCTTTTGTTGCTGCGTAGACAACTCTCAACGTTCATACCACCTTTTTCATTACGCGACTTCATCCCATCTCACTTGCATACCGTAGCCATCAAGCGATACTATGAGTGTATCATAACTTATCAACTCGTGACGGTAGAAAGTGTTTCCACTGTTAGTGAAAATTTGAGGTGAGAAAATTGATTACAACTCGAAAAGGAGAATGGATCGAATTTGTTATTCCTCCTGATTGGCAGGGACACTCCATTGAAAGGTTATTAAAAGAAACATGGGGAGTCCCTAAAAGACTTATGCATCAATTCCGTATCGAAAAAGGTGTTAAATTGAATGGACAAGTCATTCCATGGCATACGTTATTACAAAAAAACGATCGCTTGCAATTATGGCTTTACAAACCAGAACATTTAGACATTGTTCCGCAATATCGCGAGCTTGAGATTTTATGGGAAGACGAGCATCTTCTCGTCATCAATAAAGAGGCTGGGATTGACGTTCATCCGACGGAACAAACCAAAACCGAAACATTAACCAATGCGGTCGCATTTTATTTGCAATCGCAAGGTATTTTTACAAAAGTCCGTCATATTCACCGTTTGGACCGTGATACATCGGGAGCCATTTTATTTGCCAAACACGCGCTGGCAGGAGCGATGTTAGATCGAATGCTTGAACAGCGAAAAATTAAGCGGACATACGTGGCTCTTGTTCATGGAATTGTGAAGAAAAAAACAGGAACAATCGCTGCACCGATTGGTCGCGACCGACACCATCCGACAAGAAGAAGGGTGTCAAAAACAGGAGCATCAGCCGTTACTCATTACCGTGTTCTTGATCCATCATTTCAACAACAAACATCGCTAGTAGAACTTTCTTTAGATACGGGGCGCACTCATCAAATTCGCGTTCATATGAGCTACATTGGACATCCGTTAGTCGGTGATACACTATATGGTGGTTCTTCAGAACAAGCACAAAGGCAAGCCCTTCATGCAGTGAAACTTTCGTTTTCTCATCCGTTCACGAATGATCCCATCACGTGCATTGCCCCTGTTCGTGATAATGTATTTCCCAAAGACATCACTCGCTTTTACTAGCAACAAAAAGGCAGACTTGATAGTAACCAAGTCTGCCTATAAGTGCAATCGTACTTCTTTATCCATTTCACTTGTCTCATCTTCTACTTGTTCAGGCTCTCGCTTTGTCACTTCTATCGTCTTGACATGATGGCCATCCATTTCCAACACTTTAAATGAATAACGATCAACTTCTACACTATCTCCTACTGCAATATCATAGTGTTCTGTTAAAATCCAACCACCGATCGTGTCCACATCCGTATCATCAATCGACAAACCAAACAAATCGTTTATTTCACTGATCAGCACTTTTCCGTCAATAATCGTATGCATCTCATCAATTTTTTGAATCATTGGTATTTCGTCGACGTCAAACTCGTCTTGAATTTCACCAACGATTTCTTCTAAAATATCTTCGACAGTGACAAGCCCGGATGTACCACCATATTCATCGACTAAAATCGCCATATGAATGCGCTCTTTTTGCATTTTCACAAGCAAATCATGAATGGCAATCGATTCAATTACTTGAATAATCGGGCGAATATAATCTTTCATTTCTTTTTCTTGAGAAGGATTCGTTACAAGGTCTGTAAACACTTCTTTCACGTTAATTAATCCAAGAACGTGATCTTTATCTCCGTCGATAACAGGATAACGTGTATATTTTTCCTCTTTAATGATTTCTAAATTTTCTTTTACACTTCGATGAATATCGAGAGCTATAATTTCCTTTCGTGGCACCATAATTTCTTTGGCAACACGATCATCAAAACGAAAAATGTTATTCACGTATTTGTACTCCGATTGATTAATCTCCCCACTTTTGTAGCTTTCTGATAAAATAAGACGCAATTCTTCCTCAGAATGAGCAATTTCATGTTCCGCAGCAGGCTTCAAGCCAAATATTCTAGTAACAATACGGGCAGAATTATTCAGCGTCCAAATGAACGGATACATGACCTTATAAAACAAAATGAGCGGTTGAGCGGTAAGAAGCGTAATGGCTTCCGCTTTATGAATGGCAAACGTCTTTGGAGCAAGCTCCCCAACAACGACGTGGAAAAAAGTAATACTGGCAAACGCAATCGTAAATGATAGAATGTGGGAAAGCGACTCCGACAAATGAATCCGCTCGAATAACGGCATTAACAATCTCTCTACGGTCGGCTCCCCAAGCCATCCGAGTCCTAAAGACGTAATCGTAATCCCTAGCTGGTTTGCCGATAAATATCCATCGAGGTTGGAAATCACCTTTTTGGCAGCAACCGCTCGTTTGTTTCCCTCACTAATTAATTGGTCAATTCGTGAGCTACGGACTTTGACGATCGCAAATTCCGATGCGACAAAAAAGCCCGTACATGCAATAAGTAATGCCACCATCACTAAATTAAATATGTCCAATTGGTTTCCGCACACGATGTTCGCGTGCGGATTACACCTCCTACAGACAGGGTTTTATTTCTTTATTCTTCACTATTATTACTTTGCGTAAAAATAAGAATGTATTTTAGTAACTCAAGCACTGAAATGAGCGCTGCTGCCACATACGTTAATGCGGCTGCTCCTAGCACTTTGTTGACGCCGCGCTCCTCATTATGACCAATGATTCCTTCCGCAAGCATAAATTTTTTCGCTCTTGAACTTGCATTAAACTCGACAGGAAGCGTGATAAGTTGGAAAGCTACGGCAAATGAAAAGAAAATAATTCCAAGTCCAAGCAAAGAAAACTGTTTAAAAAGAAATCCTGCTAAAAGTAAAAATGGCGCGACTCCAGACGTAAAATTAACAATTGGAAACATACGGTGACGGAGCACTAGCGCACCGTATGATTGTTTATGTTGCACAGCGTGTCCGACTTCATGCGCTGCCACTGAAATCGCAGCGATCGAACGACCGTAATACACCGGTTCTGATAAGCGAACTGTACGTGAAATTGGATCATAGTGGTCAGTCAATTTTCCTGGTACTACTTCTACTGGTACATGGTAAAGACCATTGCGATCCAAAATCATGCGCGCGACTTCCGCACCTGTTAACCCAGATGATGCATGTACTGTTGACCATTTGTTGAAGTTTCCTGACACTTTAAATTGGGCCCATAGCGAAATGCCGAACGCGATAATAATTAAAAAATCCATTGGATGGAAGAACATGAATACACCCTCCGTTACTTTTCGTATAACATACTTAGAAATATGTTTATACTAATATTTATTTTACTTTAGGGATAATTCATACGTCAAACAATGCGGCTTATTTACTACTTAGTATGGAAAATGCGAATACATATACAACTTCCATTTTATCCTAGTTATTTTATTTACAAAAAAGAGGCTTCTTTTCAATCCGAAGCCTCCATATCGTTTCAAATAAAAAAACAAAATTATCTACGTACTTGTTCATAGTTAATGATCGATTTTCGTCGAAAATATCGGCGTTTTTTTTTTAATTCGATGATACTTTATACGGCATGCTAACAAAGAATAATTTGTACTAGTGACTTTCCACATTTACAACTTCAACAGGAAGGTTCATCCAAAAGCCTGCCTTGCATAAGCGATGACCATGCCTCTAGTTGAATGTCGTGCTGTTTACAGAATACCCGAGGTTCTTTTGTCATAAATAGCAAATCAGATTAATCATCGGCCTAATTTCACAATCCGCTAACAAAACTTTTAAATGATAAACATGAAAATGATCTACAACATTGTGCACACTCGACCATCTTTGTATATAGCCTGTCCATCGCGTTATACGTTTCCGGTACTTTTCTTTGACAGCCCAGTGTACTATCGACATACTCAAGTCCAAGTTTTTGTAAACTTATTTCAAGCTCTTTTTATGTCGTCTCCACATCCTCGATCAAAATTCCACACTTTTGTCATAATAAACACTTCTTCTTTAGTCACGCCGGACTCTCGAATCTCCTGTCTCTTCTTCTTCGTTTTGGTATACAGCGTCTGCATCAATATGGTATATTCTACTTCAAGCCGCTGCTTTGACGGAATTGATGATTTTCTCACCATTTTGCATGCTCTACACCCACTAAACCATGGCGTTTGTACTCCATTATGTAAAGTCATGTGGCCTCGCAAACTTTCCATTTGCTCTCTGCCTTTATATAAGAAAAAGATGAGGAAGCATCCCCATCTCCATATCAATTACAATAAAATGAAACTATATAAGATCGCAATGACAAAGCGGTAAATCGCAAACGGAGTAAGTTTCACTTTCGAAATGAGTTGAAGGAAAAATTTAATAGCCAGTAATGCAACAATAAACGCAGTAACGAATCCTATTGCAAAAATCGGCAGATCGTGGGCTGATAAATATTGATAACTTTTTAACAAGTCTAGGCCGCTTGCAGCAAGCATCATCGGTACAGCAATGATAAAGGAAAATTCCGCTGCAGTTTTATGGTCTGTTCCAACAAGTAAGCCGCCGGAAATCGTTGAGCCTGAGCGAGAAAATCCAGGCCACAAGGCTAAACACTGAAAAACACCGATACCAAATGCTTGCTTGTAAGAAAGCTGGTCAAGGCTACTTGACGTAACTGTTGTTTGTTTTTTCTCCGCAAAAATCATTAATAACCCGCCAGCAACAAGACCTACTAATACGGTGTAAGGTGAAAATAGGTATGTCTTAATCGCATCATGCAGAAGAAACCCGAGGACAACAGCCGGAATCATCGCATAAATAATATGCAAAAGATTTAACTCTCTGCGTCCCCCATCTTCTTTCATTAACCCAAAAATATTCAAAAAACGTCTCCAATACACAACAACAACAGCAAGGATCGAACCTAATTGGATAAAAATTTCAAATGTCTTTGCTTGTTCACCTTTAAAATGGATAAGTTCTCCTGTCAAAATTAAATGCCCAGTCGAAGACACTGGGAGAAACTCAGTTAATCCTTCTACGATTCCCATAATGATTGCCGATAAATAATGCCACAACATCGCTACACCCCTAAAGTCTAGATGTTTTGAAATAGCTCCTACGTATACATGCAAGATATACCCCTATCCAAGGAAGCGGGGGCGAATCTCCTCTTCAAAGCAAGATACGAGCATATAGTGTCCAAATAGCTCTTTCAATGATAACAAGATCAATAAGCTGCCAAGTAATATCCTTAGCCATCGTGTGAGAATACTGCCTGAAAAGAGAAAACTTTTCATGACGTCAACAAACAAAGATGTTACCTCCAAAACTACAGCAGTTCATAAAAATTAGTTAATTTCTCTTCAGGGAAAAAGAATGGGAATAGAACGATTCTTATTGTTCCGCAGTTTCTCACACTCTTTCATACTTTTGTTACATTACAATAATGGCAGACATTGAGCCCCTGTTAGATTTAAACACAAATAAATGAGACATACATAATAAAAAAATTAAAAAATTCTCATCAAACAATAAAAAAGATGAGGAAATAGATTCCTCATCTCAGATCGTCTTACTGCTGTTGCAATCCATTTTTTACCCATTGCGCTACTTGTACAGTGCGCCGTGCTTGATGCTTGACCGCTGCTTCGGCATTTTCAGCAATGTTCCCATTTTGATCAACAGTAACACTTGTGCCGTATGGATTTCCACCCGCAGCAAAAATAGATGGATCCGTATATCCCGGAGCAGCAACAATTGCTCCCCAATGATACATGGTTGTATATAATTGTAAAATTGTTTGTTCTTGGCCGCCATGCGGATTTTGCGCCGATGCCATCGCGCTCACTACTTTATTCGCAAGCTTTCCTTGGAACCATAAACCGCCTGTCGTATCTAAAAATTGCTTCAATTGAGAAGGAACGTTTCCGAAACGAGTTGGCACACTGAAAATAATTGCATCGGCCCATTCTAAATCGTCTAATGTAACCGTTGGAACATCCTTTGTCGCTTCAACATGGGCTTTCCATGCTGGATTGGACTCGATCGCTTCTTTTGGCGCAAGCTCAGGTACTTTTAATACTTTGACTTCTGCGCCAACCTCTTGTGCGGCTTCTTCTGCCCATTTGGCTAATTTGTAGTTCGTTCCTGTAGAACTGTAGTAAATAATCGCTAAACGAACGTTTGACATTGTCACTCTCTCCTTTATTATAATGTATCATTTCTCATTGCCTCTTATGGGAGATCAATGAGCATGAAACGTGAGTTAGCATTAGCGTCGATTTTTAATTGCGGCATTTCTGTTATTCGCGCAGAATCACGCTTATATAGTATAGTCGTATCATTTAATACTAATTCCCCTTCAATGAGGAAAACAAAAATACGTCGACCTTCTTCTTGTTCAAATACAATCTCTTTGCCCTCTTCTAAATCCGAAAGATAAATGGTCAAATCCTGATGAATATGGGCAACATGAGGAGATGATGGATTTTTAGCCACAACCGGAAGCAATTGATTTTTTAATTGGCTTATATCAAAATCTGTTCGCTCATAAGATGGAGAGAGCCCTCTTCGTTCTGGTAAAAACCATAGTTGCAAAAAGTTTACTTCTTCTGTTGCCGACGGATTCACCTCTGAATGAACAATCCCAGTTCCCGCCGACATTCTTTGAATGCCACCAAATGTGGTAATCGCCTCATTTCCTAAGCTATCTTCGTGCTTCAATTGTCCGCGAAGCACAATAGAAACAATCTCCATTTCTTGATGTGGGTGCGCTCCAAACCCTCGCAATGGTTGAATGACATCATCATTTAGTACACGTAAAGGTCCAAAATTCATGTTGTTTGGGTCAAAATATTCTGCAAATGAAAAACTAAAATACGTATCTAGCCATCCATGATTAGCATGATACCGCTCATTTGCTGGGTATACTCGAATCATGCGATTCACATCCTTCCCTAATTCGGACATCTACAACGGTAATTTATTCATTTTAATCCATATCATTCATCTTGAATTCAAGATAATAAAAAATAATATTTAATCCATATATCTCGATTTCAAGATTATTATATAAAACGGCCAAACCGTTGTCAATCTATTTATTAAGAAAAGAACAAGCACTATTTAAGGACGGACAAACGCTCTTTGCCCCCGCTAGACAGCTTTCCATCTCGAGATCGAGCTCTCAAGCTTCGTATGAGCACCTATTCAAGAAGCAATTTGGTTAGGTGCTTATACTGCGTAATGTCCGTTTCACCTTTATACTTTCTTATCTAAAAAACGGATAGCTGTTAGCTATCCGTCCTCTTTATTTTGCAATCGTCATATTCGTCTCTTCTAATTTTGGCTCGACTGGAGGGTGAAACTCATTTTCCATTTTTGAAACTACTACTGTTGCGACGCCATTGCCGATTAAGTTTGTAATTGCACGCGCTTCAGACATAAAACGGTCCACACCAAGAAGCAATGCGATCCCCTCTACCGGAATCATTGGAAACGCGGACAACGTGGCTGCTAAGGTAATAAAGCCGGAACCAGTCACTCCAGCTGCCCCTTTTGATGTTAGCATTAATACTCCGAGAAGCGTAAGTTCTTGCCAAATGGTCAAATCGATTCCGTACGCCTGGGCGATAAAAATAGCCGCCATGGAAAGATAAATGGAAGTTCCATCAAGGTTGAACGAATATCCTGTCGGAATGACGAGACCGACAACCGATTTTGAACATCCGTATTTTTCTAATCTTTCTATCATTTTAGGTAATGCCGATTCAGATGAAGACGTTCCGAGTACAAGTAAAATTTCTTCTTTAATGTAAGCAATAAACTTGAAAATGCTAAACCCATAATATTTTGCAATGGCTCCCAGTACAACAACAATGAATAAAATCATCGTAATATAGACAGACACCATTAATTTTCCAAGCGATACTAAAGAGCCCAGTCCAAACGTACCGATCGTATAAGCCATGGCACCAAAGGCAGCAATCGGCGATACTTTCATAACCATATTAACGATACCGAAGAAAATATCAGCCAACCGTTCAAATAACTCAACAACGGGTTTGGCCTTTTCGCCTAATGATGCTGTCACTAATCCAAATAACACAGCAAAGAATAAAATCGGTAATAATTCTCCTTTCGCCATTGCCGCTACGACATTATCGGGAATAATGCTAAGCAAAAATTCGACAGCACCGTGATTCACCGCTTCTGCTTGTTGAGTATATTGCGAAATATCACCGCCTTTGACAGCCTCTGTGTTAAACCCAACACCTGGCTTTATAAGATTGACCACGATAATTCCGATTGCCAATGCAAATGTTGTGACAATTTCAAAGTAAATGAGCGCTCTTCCGCCAATTCGTCCTACCTTTTTTAAATCTCCCATGTTGCCGATCCCAATGACGACGGTAAAGAAAATAATCGGGGCAATAACCATCTTAATTAATTTAATAAATCCATCGGCGAGCACCTTCAGTTTCGCCCCAAACTCTGGAAATAAAAAGCCAACTACAACCCCTAAAATAATGCCAATAATAACACGTACAGTTAAGTTTTTAAAGTTAATTCTCATTTCCCCTTCTCCCCTCTATATATGGTAACGCTTTCAAAAGATTATTCCCCTTTGTTTGTTTTTATATTAACAAAATGTTCAAAAAATATAAATATTACGTTAATAATGGTCTTTTTGTTCATTTTGGTCTAAAAAATAATAGACCCCATTATCAAGAGCTAAAAAAGGTAAACACATATCAGTTGCCAGCTATATCGCCCCTATTAATAATTATAGAAGATTCATTCATTGCATCTCGTCATTCAACAATACCCACCTCATGTGGTCTTCCCACTTCCCGTTAACTTTTAGAAGTTTTTTGGCTATCCCTTCATTTTCGAATCCTAATTTTTTTACGACTCGAATAGAAGCTTCATTCCTCGGCATGATTGGAGCCTCAATTCGATGAAGTTGATATTCGTTGAATATAATCTTGATACCTTTTCGTAGTGCTTCTGTTATGTATCCCTTATTTAACTCATCTTTATCCAGCTTATACCCCAAAATACACGATTGTAAAATGCTTCTCACAATATTACTAAAGCTGATGCAACCAATTGTTCTAGCAAAATCTTTATCATCCTTATGAAATAACCATAGTTTAAGGATGTGTCCTGATTTCGTTAATTCGATATCTTTCTTTAATCTTTCAGATTGGTATTCTAATGTAAAAAAATCCTCTGGCTTTTCTGCTTCCCATTCCTTCAAGAAATCTTTATTCCTTTGATAATAATTTAATACTGTCAAAGCAAAGGTTTCATCTAATTCCCTTAATATTAAACGGTTCGTTTCATACAACCTCATCCAAAAATCTCTCCCTTTCAAAAAAGAAACGTATGTTTTTGTATGTTATAGAGGAGATATGCCCTTATGTTGAACATAGCGCTAAGATTCCCCCTCTTCTTTTTGAATTTGCCGTAATAAATGGTTGCCAAACTCTTTTTCAAATTCTTGATATAAAGGTGCAAATTGAGATTTCCACTTTTTCCGGTCTGTATTTGTCAATTCGTAAATATGAATGCGATGATTTTTCCTTAACTGAGCAAGCTGCTGTTCGTTTTGCCGTTTGGATTGCTGTAAATTCCAAATCGTCGTTTCTTTCATAGCTTCAGTAATTTTTTTCTGAATCTCTTTCGGCAAGTGATCCCAAAACTGTTTATTGACCATCACGGCATAACCTAAATACCCGTGATTACTGATCGTCAAATACGGTTGAAAGCGGTAAAATCCTTTTGAGTAAATGTTAGAAATCGTGTTTTCTTGGCCATCAAGCTCATGGTTTTCAAGGGAACTATATACATTGTCAAACGGAACAGCAATCGGTTCACTACCTAACAGTTGAAATTGCTTTTTAATAACATCACTTGGCATAATTCGAAATCTCAATTCATAAAAATCACGGGGTTCAATCAAAAGACGACGATTACTCATCATTTGTTTGAAACCGTTGCTCCATAATGCCAAACCTTTGATTCCTTTGCTCTCTAACATCGCTAATAGCTGCTTCCCTACATCCCCAGTAAATGCTTTTTCTACATCATGATAGTCTTTGAAAATAAACGGCAAATCGAGCACTTGCCATTCAGGAATGAGCTCGGTCACCTTCGAAAACGAAGGAGCGATCATTTGGACATCACCGCGCAACAGCGCATCGATTTCCTCATCATCAGAATATAAGGATCCATTCGGAAACACTTCGACTTTGACACGACCGTTTGTTTTTTTCTCGACAAGCTCCGCAAACTTTTGTGCCGCCAATCCTTTCGGCGTATTTTCGGCAACAACATGACTAAAATAAATGACGATTTGTTTATTTAACCCTTCTTGTTCGTCATCATATACAAGACTTTCTTCTGAAAAATGATAGATAATAAAAGTAAGGCTACCTATAAACAAAAAAAATCCAGCTACTATAACCGCCCAGCGTTGTTTCATGTTCCACACCACTTTTTTTAATTTAAGAAAATTCTATCATATAAAACCGAAAATGATAAAATGGGAACGTAGTAGACCATCTCGATAAAAAAAGAGGGATTTCCATTGCTGCGACGATTATCTATTCGCTGGAAAATTACAATCCTTATTTTCTTTATTGTCAGTTTTTCCGTATTGTTAAGCGGCATGTTCGTCATTGGAGATTTTTTTCATACAAAAGAGGAAGAGTTGAGACAACGAGCACTACTTACTGCTCGGACAGTCTCGGAGCTTCCTGAAATTAAACACTATATCACAGGAACACAAAATGAGAGATCCTTGATTAATGTGATTGTTGAGCGCGTCCGTATTATTCATGGCGCCAATTACATCGTTGTTCTTGACATGAACAAAGTTCGTCTTTCCCATCCCGTTCCAAAAATGATCGGCCGTATCTCCCATGGAGCGGATGAAGGCCCTGCCTTTGCAGAGCATACGTATACATCAAAAGCGCGTGGTGAAATCGGAACGGTCATTCGTGCTTTTGTTCCGGTTATGAACCGTGAACACCAGCAGATTGGAGTAGTCATCGCTGCCTATCAATTGCCGAGCTTTATCGAAGTACTGGCCTCCTTAAAAGCAGAAATTTTCATCACCACTACGCTCTCCTTGTTATTTGGTGGAATGGGGGCATGGCTCCTTGCCTCTCATATAAAACGACAAATGTTTCATCTTGAACCGCATGAAATTGCTAAACTGCTCGTCGAACGAACGGAAACGTTTAATGCGATGCACGAAGGAGTCATTGCCATCGATACCGATGAAAAAATTACGATTTTTAACGATAAAGCTAAACAAATGCTAGGCATTCACGGAGACGTCATCGGCAAACCGATCCGTTCGGTTATTCCTGATACGCATTTGCCAGAAATTTTAACCATTAACCAACCGATTTATAACAAGGAACTACAACTCGGGAGTTTAACCATTTGGAGCAATCGAATTCCCATTAAAGTAAATGGCCAAACGGTCGGAGCAGTTGCCATCTTTCAAGATCGAACTGAAGTGAAAAAGCTTGCCGAGGAGTTAACTGGCGTAAAAGCATTTGTGAGCGCCTTGCGCGTGCAAAACCACGAATATATGAACAAACTTCACACAATTGCCGGTCTCATTCAATTGGGCTATAAAGAAAAAGCGCTTGAATATGTGTTTCACATGACAGAAAAACAAGAAGAACTAACACGATTTTTAAGCAAACAGATTCACAATGAAAGCATTTCTGGACTTCTACTCAGCAAAATTAGTCGCGGTAAAGAGCTCGGCATTCGTGTCATCATTGATCGCCATAGCCGACTGAACGCATTTCCATCTCCATTAGATCATCATGATTTCGTTATCATTCTTGGAAATCTTATTGAAAACGCCTTTGATTCCTTTCAAGGTATCATCGATCGAGAGAAAGAAATATATATCAGCATTGAACAAAACGAGGAAATCCTTTCTCTCTCCGTTGAGGATAACGGCTGCGGCATTGATGCCCAACACCTGAAACACATTTTTGACGAAGGTTTTTCGACAAAAGCAACAAGCGGCCGTGGCATCGGTTTACACCTAGTAAGACAAATTGTAGAAAAAGGGAAAGGACAGATTCACGTAGAGTCAGAAAAAGGAAAAGGAACGATTTTTACGATTACATTTGAGATGTAAGGAGCGCTGTTATATGTATAGAGTGCTGCTCATTGAAGACGACCCAATGGTGCAAGAAGTCAATCGACAATTTATTGAGCAAGTAAAAGGATTTAAAGTGATCGGTATAGCCGGAAACGGCATAAAAGGCATGCACATGATTCGCAAACTTCAACCTGACTTAGCTATCATTGACATTTATATGCCGCACCAAGATGGGCTTGAAACATTGCAAAACATTCGCACAGAAGGACATGCAGTAGATGTTATTGCCATTACAGCAGCAAGCGATATCGATACTGTACGACGCGTATTGCAAAACGGAGCCTTCGACTATATTATGAAGCCGTTTAAATTTGAACGGCTTCAGCAGTCCCTTGAAAAATACCATTCGTTCCGTCAAAAACTAAAAGAAAAAGAAACATTGACACAGCAAGATTTGGATAATCTTTTGCAAATAAATAAAGTGGAAGCGCGCAATAGACTTCCAAAAGGATTAAACGATATTACTCTTCAGAAAATTATCCACTATCTTTGTCAACAAACAGAGCCGGTTTCAGCGGAGGAAGTAGCCGAAGGAGTGGGCATCGCACGTGTGACGGCACGCCGCTATTTAGAATATTTAGAGAAGCAGCAAAAAGTTACACTCGACGTTCAATACGGAGGGATCGGTCGCCCGGTTAACCGTTACATCATGAAAAACGCATATAGACAAGCAGAACAGTGAATATATGTGTGCCCTGTTCTGCTTTTGTTAGCTATACCGATGAGCGCTCAATGAGACGGGCATCCAATTTTTCCGATTTTTTTGCGATTTTGCCGGTTTCCAAACACTGATAAATCATGCGAAACGCTTTCGTTCCCATGAGCGAAAGCGGCAAATCCATCGTTGTAATTTCCAGGGCTTCCGCAATTGGATGATTATCAAAACTGAATACAGCAAGATCTTCCGGGATATTTATTCCTTCGCGCCTTCCCCATAATACGATGCCAGCTGCTACTTGATCGCTTGACACTAACAATGCCGTTGGTTTTTCCGGCAGCGCAAGCCACTCATTCACGACTCTTTTTCCATCCTCAATATACAAACAATGGTCGAAAATCCATTCTTTCCTTGGCGATTCATGGATGTTCCGCAAAGCATCATAATAGGCAGCCTCACGAGCTTTACTATTCGTTCCGGTTGTTCTCCCAATACAATATCCGATTTTTCGGTGACCTTTGTTCATTAAATACTTCATCGCGAACAGAAAAGCCTCGTAATGATTAATGTAAACAGATAATACGTCTCTTCCTTTTACATCTTCACATAAAACAATAGGCCCGTCATCTTTATACACGTCAATCACATCCCAACTGACTATGCGCGAACAAATGATCAGTCCGTCTACTTGTTTCATTCTCAACATTTCAAGCGCTTCCAACTCTTTCTGTACTTCGTAGTTTGTTTGGAATAAAAGAAGATGGTAACCGTACCGAAGCGCTTCTCTCGAAATCCCTTCTACAATCGCACCGAAGTACGGGTGATTTACATAGGGTAACACGACCCCAACTATCGATGTTTTCCCCTTGGCTAAATGAACAGCATTAATGTTTTTCGTGTAATTGAGCTTCTCGACTGCCTCCCAAACCGCTTTTCTTTTTTCCTCTTTCACGTAAGGGTACCCGTTCAATACCCTTGACACCGTAGCAACCGAAACACCGGCTACTTTTGCAATTTCACGAATGTTTGCCATCATCCTCACCTTTTCCAAAAAAGCTATTGCATTGAAACGCTTTTCATACATTATAGTTTCAACAAACAAATAAAGGGGGAATTTTTTCTATGGGTGGAATATTCATTTTTCTGCTTTTATGCCTCATTGAATGGTTTGGAGCACACATCGCTTTACAGGCAAACCCAAAAGCTGAACAGGAATATTACAACGAAAACGATCCATTCAAAACATTCTTTATGTAAACTTGCTTATTCTCCGGTCTAGCAAGGAGAAGCTTTTGCTTATATTGATCTATATTTCGATTTGAATTATAAATTCATACGTTTCAATCAGCAATTGTGATAACCAGATGATACTTTCTTGCGGATTGTCCGTCCATACGTTCATCATTCTCTTCTCCAAATTCACCGGGGCAATCCGCATCTCCCGAATCAATTGACAAACTCACTTAATGCCGGATAATGCACGTATATGCTATTAAGCCGAACAGCATTTCTAACATTTTTTCTGCATATCACCCATCACATCATAAAACATTAGCTAAGATACATTTCTCTTTTTTTCTTCCGTATGCGTATCTTCTTCTCTCCATATGATTCTAATAGAGGCAACGATACATTGTTTATCATAATCGATCACAAAACACCCTGTCACCTTTGAAAAAACCTTCTCAATCGTGTTCATCAAAAAATTGCTTACTTCCTATTTGATTCCATCGGCAATACGTCGTCTTCATCCGGACAAAAATCGATGATTTGCCTATCCTTTGAATCGGAACAATCCTCTCCTCATCAGTAGATGATTCTTTCAATTAAGATATATAATTTAATAGTAGCGCAGGCGTCTTCCCATCCTTACGCAATCGGACCAGCCACCGCTTTTATCTTTGCGTTTTTTGATAAATCTCGGCTATTTCCGTCGCTTTTCTTCTTAAAACGCCTGTTTCTTCCTTCGTATTTTTTGTTCTTCATAACTATTTTAGCAGAACTTCTGCAAACGTAACCTTTCCAATGATGTTTCGACTAATATAATACAGGGTACTTGATAATCAAGGGGGAATCACTAATGAAAATGACGTGGAAAGCTTTAGCCGCATTTCTATTCAGCATAGCACTTATTTCCGGATGTGGTACAAAGGAAAGCAGCGAAAAAGCAAACAGCAGTGTCCCTGTAAAAGAGCAGAAAGAAAAAGAAAATCACCCTCTTTCTACCAATGAGCAGAACCAAAAAGAAAAACAAACCCCTTCTTCTGAAAAACAGTTATCCTATACTATTGATGGAAAAAAATATGAGGAAACAGCATTTCTGAAAACCAGCGATAATCAAGGGTTTTCCTTATACACGCTCAAAGGATGGGAACTCGAAGCAGAAGAGCCAAATTCAGATGTTTTACTAAAAGATGATATGGTCGTTAGAATTCGTCTTATTCATCCAGAAGGAAGCGAAATGGATTACACCCAACTCGTTGAAGATCAAGCAAAAGCGATATCTTCTAGCGCTGTCCGGCAAGATACGACTCATCTTAGCGGAATGTTTCAACAATCCGTTTGGTATAAGGCCCATACAGAAGATACAGCGGTAAACGTCATTGGAGTAAATAAACCGATTCCGATGATGTTCACAATTCAAACACCACGAAACAAAGAAGTGCTTGCACCGATTTTGGCCATGTTAGAAACGATAACAAAAACAGAGACTTCAAAGTCAAAAGAAAAAACGACAAATCCTGATGAACCAACTAGTTCGCCTGCTAGCAGTCTTCCTTCAACACACACGATAACATATACCGTCAATGGTCAGGAAACAAAAGCAACAGGGACCCTTTATACAAGCTCGAATCAACCATTCCATCTATACGTGCTACCAAATTACAAAGCAGATGCGGTCGAACCTCATCTCGACCGCATTTACATCAAAGGTGACGAACAGTATTATATGGACATTGAATGTCTTGGAGATGATGTTGATTGGAATCAAGTAGAATTCGAAACAATGGAAAAAATGAAAGCCATTGATAAACAAGTAACAACATCGATCTCCTCTGAATCTCATCCTCTTTTCGCAGGAATGGCTGTCTATCATACCCATAACGAAGATCATTGGACAGAAGCATTTCTTATTAAAAACAATGCGCATTATCCAAATATGCGCATAACGATTCATCTTCCAAAAGAAGACAGTCATCTTGCTGAATTTTTAGCCATGGCAAAAACGATATCAAGTCAATATTGAGTTACTCCCGCCTACTTCCTTATTATTGGTTGTAGGAGGTTCCTCCGTTATTGATGATAAACTTGAATGGGGCTATCCTTCATGAAAAGCGGGCCCCATATTTTTATTGCCTCACATAACAAGCTGTTTTCGTTTGTTCACCTTTTGGTTCATCAGAAGAAAATGAATGAACATGATCAAACCAGTCCTAGGTATTACGAGTATTCCAATCGAACTCACTAGACCAATTGTGCCCGTATGAAGTTCGCGGATGAATCTTTGTAACGAATTTCTTTCTCCTCTTCTATTGCAACATCACCATTCAATGACCCTATATTAGCTGGTTTTGCCCAAGTTCCCGCTTCGCGAACCGGTCAGGAATCCCTGTTCACTAACCATTTTGAAATTTTCCTTTCCTCTCTCTTCTCCGTTTACATACATAATAAGAACAATAAGACCAATTCTAAAAATGAATGGCCCGTATCATTCTCCTTTCCTTACTTATTTGAGGAATACACCCATATGTCCATCTTTCCTTAACTTTTCCTAAAAAATAAAAACACCCTGCATATGAAATGCGAGTGTTCGTTCATCTTTTTGGATACTTCGGGAAAGTAATTTCAAAGCGCGTTCCCTCACCTAATTGGCTATAAACTTTTACTTTTCCCTCGTGCTTCTCAATAATCCACTTAGCAATGGAAAGCCCTAATCCGGCTCCATCTGATTTCGTACGCGCTTTATCGCTTTGATAGAAGCGGTCAAAAATTTTCGGAATCTCTTCTTTCGCAATACCAATCCCATTATCTTGTACCTCAAGCGTAATCGAAGAAGCAGTTTGATGACAAGAAAGGTGAATTCTTCCCCCTTCTTCAGTATATTTCATCGCATTATCTAGTAGAATGACAAGCAACTGATGAATTCGTTCTTTATCCGCAGTAAATAAAATTGGAGACTCTACATTTAATGTCATATCTTTTTGCTGATAAGAAGCAATTTCCGAATAATGATCAACAATTTCTCTTAACAACTCATCTAATCGAAATGCTTCCTTTTTGATTTCAATTTGATTAGAATCTGAACGTGCCAATGTAAGCAAGTTAGCGACTAATTTGGAAAGTCGTCTACATTCTTTAGAGATAACGGAAATATCAACAATTTTTTCTTCAATCGTTGCGGAAAGAGAACGGAACAATAAATCCGTTTTCGCTTGTATCACCGCTAACGGGGTTCGCAATTCATGGGAAGCGTCTGAAACAAATTGCTGTTGTTTTTGCCATGCCTGTTGAATCGGCACAAGAGCTCTTCCCGCAAGAAAATATCCGGCTGCTACTGCACAAAGTCCCCCGATTATGCATCCAGTCACAATGATCAACAAAAGCTGATCTAAAATTTCTCTTTCGGAATTAACATTTCGCAAAATTTGTACCGTTATTTTTCCGAAGTCCGTATCCATTTGGATCGCAATCGCCCGAAAATAAAAGTTTTCAATGTTCATATCGTATAGTTCATTCAATTGTTTAGGCGGAACGATATGAGCTTGTGTGAAAATCGTTGTGTCGCGATTCAGGTCCATCATTTCGCCTTTTTCATTCCAAATCACGATAAACACACGTGGATCTCGTAAAAAAGGAACGTCCCTTTCCCATGGTTTTCCATATGCTATTCGTTCCGCTACCCTCATAAGCGCTGCATCCACTTCTTGGTACAAGCGGGCATGCATATACGAATATAGTGCTGTCCCTAAGACGCTAATTAAAACGAAAAAAACTAACGAATTTAACAGCGTCAGTCGAAGATGAGTGCGTTGAAACATCGTTTTCTCCCCTGCCCTACTGGTCTGTTAACATATATCCGACGCCACGAACCGTTTTAATATCCGTATGATAGCCAAACGGTTCAAGTTTTTTACGAAGATGATGAATGAACACTTCGACAATCGCAATCGTTGTATCCGAATCAAATCCCCATACCCGATCATAGATTTGTTCTTTTGTTAAAATCATTCCCTTATTATGGATAAGGTACTCTAATAACTCATATTGTTTCGCTGTTACTTTGATAGGATGCCCATCTACAATGACATCCTTTTCTTTTCCGAATAGCTCAATCCCGCGATAGCGAATGGTCTGTTTTGTCGTAAAACCGCCGCTGCGCCGTAGCAATGCCCGAATGCGTGCCTTCAGCTCAGGGGCTTGAAACGGTTTGACTAAGTAGTCGTCCCCGCCAAAATCTAACCCTTTCACCCGATCTTCGAGGGAATCTTTTGCTGTTAAAAATAAAACTGGCGTAGCAATCTCTTCTTTTCTGATTCGTTGTACAATTTCAAAACCATCCATTCCCGGCAACATCACATCCAATATAATCGCATCGTAAATGTTTTGCAGGGCTAAAAATAACCCTTCTTCGCCATCTGTGGCACTATCAACGACAAACTCATCAGATAAGATTTCAATCATCGCCTCAAGTAAATCAAGATGATCTTCAACGACTAATAGTCTCATCGATTGCTCCACCTTTCTCCTATACTAATAATAAGACAAAGCGGTCGCCAAAAGCGATCGCTTCCTATGGCCGAACTCTTCATCCATTGCGACATTCTGCTGACAAGAGAGGGGCGTCAGATTATCTAAAATAACCTTCTCTCTTGAAGTGACAAGCACCTTCTGCGATCAAAGAACATTTGCTCCGAGAGCTATTTTGCGCCGCCTCTGCTTTTTCACTGTCTCACTCGGCTCGCAGCGCCAACTTTCCGCTATCGAAATCAAGCATTTCTCGGCGGGAGAACATTTTTTAACTCGTCCTTTCTCCTTCTATTCATATCTTAGCGCTTGAATCGGGTCAAGTTTTGCTGCTTTGTTAGCAGGAAATACGCCAAATACCACTCCGACGAAAAGAGAGAATAAAAAGGAAATAAGAGAAACGGAAGTAGAATAAGAAATCGACAGCCCCATCGCAGTTGCTAGCACTTTTCCAATGATAAATCCGAGTCCCACGCCAATGACTCCTCCTAAAGCGCTTAGCACAACTGATTCAATTAAAAATTGCAGCAAAATATCTTTCCGCTTCGCCCCGATTGCTTTTCGAATCCCGATTTCCTTCGTTCGCTCTGACACAGACACAAGCATAATATTCATAATCCCAATTCCGCCTACTAAAAGAGAAATGCCGGCGATTCCTCCAAGCATCAGCGTCATCGTGTTGGTTACCGAACTCATCGTCTCCATTAAATCTTGCTGGTTAAAGACGCTGTAGCTATCTTCGGTGTTAGGAAACATGCGTGCTAATGTTCTCTCCACTTGTGCCATAACAAAATTGACTTGTTCTGCATTTTTTCCTTGAATGTATACCGTTTGAATACTTGTGTTTTTTACCAACCTTTGTGCAGTCGAAAGCGGCATTATAATCACATCATCGCCGCTTTGTCCAAGCGAACCACCTTTTGAAGCAAGGACTCCGACTACTTTGAACGATGTCCCTTCAACTTGTACATATTTTCCGACCGGATTATCAAGACCAAATAGTGTCTGCGCTGTGTTAGCTCCTAAAACGACAATTTTTTGCCGATACGCTACATCGATATCGGACAAAAATCGACCTTGGTTGGCTTGAACATCACGCACAGCTTGATAGGAGGAGGTTGTGCCAATTAAAGATACTTGCGCAGATGTCGTGCCATTTTTCACATTGACCCGTCCGGACACAACTGGAGCAATTTCTTTTACTCCTGGAATATCTCGAATTTTTTCAACATCGTCTGTCGTCAATTTGACACTATCGGAGTTCATAACGTTTACCGTTAATAAGTTCGTTCCTAGCTGATTAATTTGATTTGTTACTTGTTCGCTCGAACCTTGACCAATCGAGATGAGAACAATGACAGAAGAGACGCCGATAATAATTCCTAGCATCGTTAAAAATGCCCGCAATTTATTCCCTTGAATACTGCGCAGCGCCATTTTAACGGATTGAATAAGTCCCAACGAAATCACCTCTCTCTTCAAACAATTGGCCATCTTGAATACGGACAATCCGCTTTGCTTCGTTTGCCACTTCCCAATCGTGCGTAATCAAAATAATCGTATGTCCCTGCTCATTTAATTGTTTCATAATTTGAATAATCTCTTTGCTTGTCTTGCTGTCGAGTGCCCCTGTCGGCTCATCGGCAAGCAAAATCGGCGGGCTGCCGACAAGAGCTCGAGCGATGGCAACTCGTTGCTGTTGTCCTCCAGAGAGCTGGTTAGGTAAATGATGGGCGCGATCTTTTAAACCGACTTTTTCTAGGCATTCATAAGCGATTTTTTTGCGTTCCTTCACTTTCACTCCACGATATAATAAAGGTAGTTCGACATTCTCTAACGCTGTTAGTTTTGCTAATAGATGAAAGTTTTGAAAAACGAATCCGATTTTTTCATTTCGAATAGTCGCAAGCTCATTGTCTTTCATTTTTTCTATTTCTTTTCCATCAAGAATATAGCTCCCTGAGTCAGGGCGATCAAGACAACCAATCATATTCATGAACGTGGACTTCCCTGAACCAGAAGGACCGATAATCGCAAGAAAATCTCCTTTTTCAATTTGGAGAGAAACGCCCCGCAGTGCGTGAACCACTTCTCCTCCGAGCGTATACGTCTTTGTCATATTTTCAATTTGAATAATCGGTGCAGCCATTCTCGATCATCTCCCTCCATTCATTGTTCTACGATTCATGCCGCCTGAAGAGCCCATGCCGGGTATTCCTCCCATTCCGCCCATCATTCTGCCGACGCGCATTTGTTCATTATTCGAAGACGAAGCGGATACTCTTGGCAACTGGACAACCTCTCCTTCTGTGAGACCTTCCGTAATTTCTACATAATCTTCATTGTTAATTCCTGTTTTCACTGCTTGCCGTGTTGCAGTGCCCTCTCCGTCAGATGATGGATTAGCAACAAGCACAAACTTTTCGTTATTTACTGTATGAACGGCTTCAATCGGCACATATAATACATTGTCTTTGCTTTGTACTAAAATGCTCGCTTCAGCTGTCATCCCGACTTTTACATTCGTTGGTTTGTCAATATGAACAGTCACATCAAATGTCGAAACCCCATTCGACACGGTTCCTTCATTTGCAATTGATGTCACTTTTCCCGTATATGTTGTATCCGGAAAGGCATTTATCTTTATACTTGCTGTTTGTCCCACTTTTACTTTTGGAATATCTAACTCATCGATTTGCACCGTTACTTGCAAGTCATCATAATTCGTAATATGGGCGACAACTTGCCCATTTGCTACACGATCTCCTTCCGCCACGTCAAGCGATGTTACTGTTCCATCTGCCGGTGCTGTAATTGCCTCACTTCCATCCGTAAATGTGATTAACTCTTGCCCTTCCTTCACCTTCTCTCCTTCAGAAACAAGTACTTCGTCTACTTCTTTGGTAGCAGTCGCTTTGATATCCGTACTCGTAACAGGTTGAACAGTTCCAGAACCACTCACCTTCACTTCCAGTTTTCCTCTTTGTACAGAAGCGGTCTGCACCTGCGCCATCGTTGGTTCTTCTTTTCCTTTGGCAAAAAACCACACACCGCCTCCAATGACTACAATCGCAATGACGAAAATGATCACCCATTTTTTCAACATCAATTCTCCTTTCCTTATCTATAGGTAACTTGGATAAGCCTATTATGTAGACTGTTTCTTAATTTTTTCTTAATAAAAAAACCTAACCGAATCCGGCTAGGTTCCATACAATCATTATTTGTTCGGAAAGCCCTGCTCTGCATGTAGCAACATAGACATTCCTAAATATGAGAAACATTCGTAAAATTTTCGGAGAAGAAAAATCTCTCTCTACCACTATTACTCCCCCTTAGCTAGCTTGTATATCATTTTCCGCTTCTTATCGAGATGCCAAAACAAAAATCCCCTGCTTCATGCAGAGGATTCATACGAACGCTTTATTCTCTTCTTTACGGAAGAATGTTTTCATCGCATAGAAGACATCAGATTTTTGTTTGAGGATGTAATAGCGGAATTTTTCGTCTTTAATGTTTTTATAGGCGGACATTAAAGTAGAATGACGGTTGTACTGATACAACTATACACCCTATATACTTTTTTGATTTATAATAGCCTAATAAATATTATACACTTCTGTAATACCGATTGAGCTTTAGGATCATTAAAAAAAGGCATCATATTTTTTTCTTCCTTTCTTATGCGAAATTTCATACTTGCTTGCACCATTTCTCCAGCTTCTCTTTTCTGACTGATGGGGCAATGAATACACAATAAAGACTCATATAAACCAGGATCTCCGCCCCCCCTTTTTTCAACGGCTCTGGTTTTAGTTTTCCTGTTCAACTAACGGAGCAGTATAATCCAATAACAAATAATCAGCATTCGCGGAAAATGATAAGAGTCCAATCAAACTGATAAAAAGTCCCGTATTATAAACTGTAGGCTAATAAATGGAGGTGTCATTAAATGAGTGGTGGAGGATATGCAGGTGGTGGCCTTGCATTTATCGTCGTTCTGTTCATCTTATTAATCATTGTTGGTTGTGGCTGCTTTGGCGGTTTCCGGGGAGGATATGGCTTCGGCGGTGGTTATGGACCAGGATTCGGATTCTGGTAATCCCCTTTCTGAGTATTTGAGGATTGCTAAAATGCTTGCTTTCCGTTTATAAGTGCCATGGTTGGAACAACACACAAAAAGACTGATTTATTTCGATCTTTTTATGTGGTCTAAAACTCAACACCGCAATTTAACAGGCCAGCTAAAAAGGGCGGAGTCTTACTCTAAATAGTTCCGTTTTTGTGGAGAAAATCTTTAATCACAACATCAATTCCACACTCATTCGTAGCAAAAATCACATAGTAAGTTGCTCATAAAAAAGCTTGAGGAAAATCCATCCTCAAGCTTTTTTAAAGTTACTCTTACCATTTAAACTAAAGCATCCGTTAACACAATACACAAATACTATTTTCAACAATCACTATTGTTTAATTTTCTGTACCCTATTTGTTATTTTCTAATTGACTAATTCTTTGTTCTAATTCTTCAATTTTTTTCTTGGAACTTAGTGTAGTAGTAAAAGCCAAAATTCCAAAAACGAAACCTAAAATTCCGAATGTATTTAACAATATCTCTCCTTTAAATACTTTAGTTATCTGATTTTAAAAAGTTTATTTATTCTATTTTACCATAATTAACACCAACGTTCGTTCATTAGCTTCTCACAATAAATTTCCTCGTAACCTTTCAATTCCAAGAGAAAATTTCGTTTCAACATCCCTTTTAACACGCCAATTCGCAAGTTGAATCAAAGCATGCCAATGGCTGTTGTCATTGCGCGAAATAAGGTGCCAATTAATTTTGATTAATCTATACGAATTTTACACTCGATTTAACTATGTTATTTGTATTGTTTCTCCATATTATCAGAACTATACTTAGTCTTACTCCGCCTTTTTTATGCTTTCTCCTCTTTGATGGTGTTGCAAAACTAGAGTAAAAACTCGAAGTTATGCATAAGGATGCAACATAACACATGCAGTAAATATCGATGAAATCCATACCATCGGGGTTGCTCCACCCCATCACTCTTTAGCTCGTTAAATACCCGTTCAATCTCGCGGAGAAGCCCAAACAGCCATTGGCCAAATCTCGTTTTCAACAAGACAGGAAGAACCCGGCCATAGGCATCTTTTCGTTCCTTGCTATTGCGGCGGTTGATGGGGGAAATGAATAAGATTCCTGCTTGCTCAGCAGTTTGTCGAACCTTTTCGCTGTCATACGCGGCATCCCCTAACACGAACTCAATATCCCATTGCCCCAAAGAAGCAAGCAATTCTGGTGCCACTGCCGCATCATTCCGGTTCGCTGTGGTCAACACGTGAGATAAGATGATTCCCTCGGTAGTGGTACAGAGATGGAGTTTATATCCTTTAAACCAGTGATATCGGGTGGACACTCCCCACTTTGCCTGTGAATCGTAAAGACTGCTTCGAAGGGCCGTGCTGTCGATCAGCACGATTTTGGGATACCGTACTTCTAGATCTTTGAGCAGCTGTGCGTGAAAAACAGGAAATCCCTGTTCCCGAAACCACTTTGCCGCACGGGAAAACGTAGAAAGATGAGGAACTTCACTAAGCCCGCAAGCCCGCTGAAAACAGCGAAAACGCTGCAGAATGCGTACTAATTTTCGCAAGGAATCAATGGAAAAATAGGTTTTCAAAAAGAAACATTTCAATAAAGATTTTTTCGACACCGGCGGTCTTCCTGTCACATACGGTGTCTCCGGCAACGACAGCGAGTCGATATATCGAAATAAGGATGCTAAAAGTGGATCGATTTCATAAGACCATGCATGTTCTTTGTTTAAATTGGAAATCATGATAGTGTCCACCCCTTGGTAGTTGGTTTTGGTCACTGTATATGATTTCCAAGGTGGTGGATTTTTTATGTGCATTTATGCATCCATTATGCGTTTTGCAACACGTTCATGACAACAATAAAAACATCATTGGTTATCAATCTTATAGCTTCAGAACAAATATGATGGTTTTGTAGATTTTTCTGATAAAGTCATTAGTACAGGATGTATCATTGCTAAAGCACGTAATTTATATAGATACATTTGACAAGCACTATCAAATACAGCTGACGATAAAGATAAAAATCAGGTCTCTTATGAAGAAAAGAGCTATAAAATCACTATGAATTCAGACAGCAATATTGGTGTCATAGTCTCTGTTAAATGATAATGTTAATAATTTAGTAAATAAAAAAGGACCGCATGAGTCCTTTTTTGAGTTCTTATTAAACTAACGCATCCGTTAGTTCAACAAGGAAGTTTAATAATCCTTCTTGTAAGGTATGATTGGTCTTTCAAGAGATTGTATATCCTCTTCTAAACTTATCATTTTCTGTTCAATCATCTCTTTTGCATCTTTCACGCCTTGGTTATAAAAGTAAGGCCCAATTTCTTTTAAAACAAAATCAAGTAGGTTTCCTGCTGCCAAATCACCAATTTCTTCTGACCATTCATTATAAAAATAATCCTTGATTTTACAAATAATTTGGTCTTTATTTTCCTTCGGAAGCCTAATATACATCAAATTCTCCCCCCTAATCTTTTAGATTTTGTGTTGTCAATTAACTCTTTGAATTTCTGATTTCATAAATGCCACTCTTTTTACTAGCTTTTATGTATTACTTCTTTTTACACAATCCCCCTTTTTAAAATTTTTTTGTCTTCTTGTTCAACTAACCTCCCCCGTTTGTTTACGTGAAATTCCTCACAATTTTCATGCTATATTTTAACATAAATCTCCAGTTGCATTGAAAACATTCCTCAACAATCCAGCTCGATTATTGAAGAGTTCATCATCACTATTCTTCAACTAACAGGACAGTTATGTTAAATAAATAGATATTGTTAAATTTCAGCTTTTAAAGGAGGTAGTTGGCAATTTTAATGTAAAATAAATATAAAAAGTATTGGAGAGGACTTATAATGGGGTTAATTATGATATTTGTAATGATACTTGTTTTTATGGCTTGTACTGTTGGTATTACTTTGCACATTAAAAACAAGAATATTCTCAATAAACCAAGTTGGGGTGTACGTATCTCTCTTGTTTTTCAATTACTTTTGTTTACATTATTTTTTACAGAAGTATTAGCAAGTTTTCCGCAAGTAATCGCTGATGTTTTATGGTGGGGGGCAGTTTTAGGTGGTCTTATTTTTGGGATAAGGGATTTTAAAAATAACTCAATTACGTCTGTTTTAAGCATTCTTTTAAGTGTTTCTTTGGCTGGTCTGATGTTTCTTATGTTACTCATAACTTCTATGTAACAATAATCTTATTGAGCTAACGGGTGGTTTTGTTGAATAACAGACCTTAAATAAAAAAGAGCTTGGAACGTTTTCTTATAACATTTTCCAACTCTTTTTTTGATTTGGATTGTGAATTCATTGGTACTGAAAATAGGGTTTACTCAGGATAATGAAAGAGCATTCATTATTTCTAGGAGAGGGGGTTATCAAAAAGATACTCAACTGATCCAGCAAACAGATAGTTAAAGAAGTGCTTCATTCACTTGAATCCATACTATCCAAATTAGGATAAAAGAACAGGATTTAATACCGTAAAATTTTATTAAAGGATGGATTTGTGTTTAAGGGATTAAATGAGTATAAAACATTTAAAATCGAGCCACTTCCGAGCGAAAAATCCTTATTAAGCTAAAGGTTTAAGATGGAGACTCTACGACAATCCCTTTAGTTTCGTGCAATAAACCATTGCAAAAAAATTAAATGTGGATTTTTTTATTTCACAGCAGATGATCTTTCTCTATAAAAAAAGGCCCGTAGGCCCATGGAAACACTGTTTACATCATTTGCTTAATTAGAATCTGCGTCTTCTTCTTCTCTCTATTTCGAATATTTCAAAGGGGAAAAACCGTCTTTCAAAAGGAAAAAACCGTCTTCTTCTAAAGTCGTCACGAAAAAAGAAGTCTCTTCTACCAAATCCAAAAAACGGCATTTAATTCATCCTCCTTTCATTTCAGAAGTCTATATGACAAAAGGACAGATTAACTCAACCTGCCCTTTTCTTTTTCAATAAACGAAACCACCTATTCCGATTAAATGAGGAAATTAAGAGAGGTTAATGTCACCTTGTGGGGAATTAATAACCGCCTAGACCTGTACAAGAACATCCTACAATGATAAGTAAGACGAATAAGACAACAATTAAGGCAAAAGCACTCATATCTAGCACCTCCTATTTATGGTAAGCAGTCTGTTTTTTATAAGAACGTTAGGCTTATTAGTTAGCTCCAGCTCCAAATAGAAGTTCCTACAATAATTAATAAAATGAACAATACAACAATCAACGCAAAATTGAAGCCACCGCCACCGTAGCCGCCGTAGCCACCATATCCATATCCTGCACCGCCATATCCTCCATATCCCCAACACATAATGTTTCCCCTCCTTATAATATTCTATTGAGTATTGGGGGGATAGCTAATTGCGATCCCTACTTTTAATGTATGTTCTTAAAAAGAGTTAGCTTGGATAAATTCATCAACTGATAAGAAAATTCCACATTTATCTAATAGATATAGATACTATTTCATTGCATTTCTAATAATCCCTAATTTATGTAAAGTGGTATATTACATTAAAAGAGATCAGATCTAGTTTAGATCGAGCCCAGCTTGTCAATTTTGGAGCCAAGCTAAATCCCTGCCAAACGGCAGGGGTGCTATTTTAAACGCAATTTTTGTCCGACAAGAATCAAGTCGGGATTTTTAATTTTGTTCAGCTTCACCAAATTTTGCACCGTTGTATTATACTTTTTCGCAATTGCGGTGAGTGTGTCGCCTTTTTTCACGATGTAAATTTGAGGTTCTTCTTTTTTGGACACAGCTTGCACTTTCACTGGCTTCTTATTTCCGACTTTATCGTATTTATGCAGCCCGTACTTTTCGGTGATATTAATTAGCTTTGTAGCATAATTCGGATCAGTACAATATCCACACTCCTGAATAGCAAGAACGTAGTTTGTTTCTCCAATCACTGCCTTGTATTTATTCCGATCCCAAGAGACTCCGTTTTTGTAAAGTCCAGCGAGGTCGCAGAGAGATTCATACCAGCTTGGATATTTTCTGAATGCCGCGTTCACTTTGATCGGCTTTCCATCTTTATATTCGGTCGTTGACATTTTGTTATCGATTGACCGTTATATGCACCCTTCACACCAAAGAGATTTTTCCCATTTTGAGCTAGTCCTCTTTGTCCAAAGTTCGATTCAAGGCACGCTTGTGCAATCACAAGAGAAGCAAGAATTCTGGACTTTTCTTGAATCCGTTGCGCCACGACTCCTTTCAGCGCAATGCCTTTCACGAGCCAGTTTTCTGTTTTCTTACTGTTTTCATCAAGCTCAATTTCACGATGACGAATGATACCAACCTTGTTCCTGCTTGCACCAAGCAAAATGAGGTTACCGCGTTGCAACAATTCCGTATGCCGATTGATGCGCAGTTCAAATTCTCCTACTTCGTGCCATCATCGAGTAAAAAGAAGTGATTCGTAGCTGTCGATGTCAGCAAGAAGACCAAGTGTCGGCGAATTGGTTTCATTTTTTCACCACCTAATAAAAAAACACCGTTATTAAATCGTTGATGTGTTGCATTATCGTCCAACTGCAACAAAAAAGCCAGCAGTTTACTGCTGACTTCGTATGTTTTATTAAACTATAGCACTTAATAATTAATAGGCACTCTATTACCAGAAATTTCTTACAAAAATATCCCAACAGATATATCTAATGTCTTTTTACTTTTTCAGAACTGGAATCCAAATTTCACATTTTACAGTTGGTGAAGTTAAATCTTTGCTTCCGATCGATAAGATTTCTGGCCCTTCTATTTGTTCATAGTTTGAGGTTGGAAACCATTCAGAATAAATGCGTCCCCATACATCCTGCAGTGTATCAGGAAATGGTCCGATTGCTTCGAATACAGCCCATGTTGAGGCAGGAACTTCAAGTTGTGTAAATTCAGCTGGACATTCCTTAGTTGTTGCCACGCCAATATAATGATCAAGCTCCCCTTTTTCCTCCATTCTGCCTTCAGAAAAGTTCGTGGATGCTTGAATCAGTCCTAATGGCTCGACATTAGAAAGTTTTTTAAGTTTATTGATCTTTTCATCATCTAAGCTTTTCCACATCGAGGCAATTTCCGGATTAACTCCTTTGAAAATGATAGGAACTCTTTTCTTAATACCAACAATGCGAAATGCCTCTTTTTCTACAATTCGATAGTTCATTTCATTCCCTCCTTTAATTGATAACTGGAAGGTCATTCGTGGATAGGCTTTAAGTGAATGGCCATGATTTCTGGCTTCCGACGGTGTTATACCATGCAAGTTTTGAAAAGCTCTTGCAAAAGAATCTGGTGAGCTGTAGCCGTATTTCATCGCAATGTCAATGACCTTTACGTTGCTATCTTTAAGCTCAAATGCTGCAAGAGTAAGGCGTCTGCGGCGGATATATTCTGATAGTGTAATACCTGCAAGAAAAGAAAACATCCTTTTAAAATGATATTCGGAGCAGCAAGCGATCCTTGCCACCTCTTTAAAATCAATATCATGAGTAAGGTTTTCTTCAATATATTGTATTGCTCTGTTCATGTTCTTAAGCAAATCCATTATATGACCTCCCTTAATTAAAAGAATAGCAGGAGCTGAATGTATCCACCCGACATTTTGTGCACAATTATGTAGGATAGATACATGATCATGTGCATCTTTGAGTAACCTACTCAGTTAGTTTAATAAAAACTGTGTTTTATTATTGAACATTTTGTTCCTACTGTGAAATAAAAAAGTCAACATCTTTACAAATGTTGACCTTTGTCCTTCGATTAACGCCCCAGTTAGTTTTATTGATATTCAGGCTTTTCTTTCATAAACATGGAAATAGTAAATATAAGGATTTTTGTCATTGGTTATCCCTTTCTCAACAGATACTTCCTTCCATTCATCAAAATTAGCTTCTGGAAAAAAGGCATCTCCTTCGAATTCGTGATGAATTCTTGTAATATACATTTTGTTAACGTATGGAAGGAACAATTTATATATTTGTTCTCCTCCAAAAATGAAAATCTCTTTTTCATTTTTACATAACTCAAAAACATCTTCGATTGAATGAGCAATTTCACAACCTTCAAAGGTAAAATCCGTATCTCTTGTTAAAACAATATTTTTTCGTCCGGGTAACACCCTTCCAATTGATTCAAAGTTCTTTCTACCTACTATGATCGGATGTCCCATTGTAGTTTTCTTAACATACTGCCAATCTTTTGGTAATCGCCACGGAATGTCATTGTCCTTGCCAATTACTCTATTTTTATCCATTGCAACAATTAAAGAGATATTCATATATAACACAACCCTTTTTTAACTGTATTACCATGTAAATTTCGCATTCCTAATGAAATTCCTTCTTCGACTAATCTCCCCCCATAATTGAACAAGTATTACTTCACGATATCTTCCTACTGCGTTATTAAATTCTCTTGGTCTTTAAGAATCTATCTCTGTTTTGAGATCTGGACGCTTGGAAATGACGTATTCATACGTGTATGCACCATCTAGGGTTCGTTGAGCGAGATAAACAGCCATCTTACATACCTCCTAATAGTAAGTCGTCTAATGCTTGCTGTATGATTTCATCTCGAATTTGTATGTAGTTGTTCCAGCACATGCGACTTGTGATATGTAATGGCGCACCAAAGTTTTAAAGCTTGATAAATCAAGGAAGTTTTAAATGTCATTTACTCCTAATCGCCCCATGCACTCTTTTGTGCGTCGGACGATTCACTCCCATCCAAGTCAAGCAGTTCCCGACGTCTCAATTTCTCTTTTCGTTTTTTCTTCTGCTTTTTCACGTTCATCACTCCAGAGCAACATAAAAACGCCTGTCACATGGACAGACGTTTCTATTTAAATTTCCTCCAGCGCATCATTTTCACTATTTCGGGAGTAGTCCAATAAGGAGCTAGTATTAAAATAATTACTCAATAATATGACGATACGAAAAGAGTATGCCTTTTTATCTGAATGAATGACTCTAAAAAGGAATATATTGGTTATGTGTGCAGGAAACTCTTATAAATATTGATAAAGTTAGGAGGATGAATATGTTTCAAACCTTAGATGATTTCTTTAAATTATGGGAATTTGAAGCAGACGCCACTCAAAAAATACTTAATCAGCTTACAGATGAATCACTATCACAAGAAGTAACGCCTCAAAATTGGACATTAGGACGAATTGCTTGGCATACAGTAACAGCAATTAACATTATAGCGTCTCGAACAGGTCTGTCTTTTAACGCCCCTGCTGAAGATTATCCTGTTCCTTCTTCGTCAAAGTTCATATCTGACAGTTATCAACAAGCAAGTAATGCTTTTGTTGAGGCAGTGAAAACTCAATGGACCGACGATAGTCTTAAAGAAGAACAAGACTTTTTTTGGAGGAAAATGTCAAATGGTCTTATTCTTTTATTCCTGATTCAACATCAAATTCATCATCGAGGGCAAATGACTGTTCTTATGCGCCAAGCAGGTTTAATTGTTCCTGGTCTTTATGGCCCATCCAAAGAGGAATGGGCTCAGATAGGTATGGAAGCTCCTAAAATGTAATCAATAAAAAATTAATTGAGGGTAACTAACTGGTTGCGATAGTTGATAAGACTCACAAAAAAGACCGATTCATTTCGGTCTTTGCTTTGTTCTGTGGTCTAAAAATCAACGTGAAATTTAACAGAGCAAAATACAAACGCCTGTCATTTAGACAGACGTTCCCGTGTATTTTATATGTCTTATTCAACTATCATACTCGTTAGCTCACTTAAAGATATGTGTATCAAGAGTTGATTTTTTTATCAAACCATTCATTTTCTAAAATACTCATCTCCCATAAGCTCCAATATTCATTTCCTATCCTTCTGCAATCTCTGAGTAATCCCTCTTTTTTAAAACCAACCTTTTCATAACACGCAATCGCAGATTTATTGAAGTCAAATACCCCAAGACTAACCCTATGTAATTTTAGTTCTTCAAATGCTATTCTCAGTATTTCTTTTACCATCAATTGACCTATACCCTGACCTCTTATATTTTTGTCTCCAACTAAAACCTTACCTATTCTTGCTGATTTATTTTTTCTATCAATTTTACCTAAAGAAATATGACCAATAACATTTCCTGTTTCTTTATGTATTACTTTATATATCAAAGTATCAGAGGTATCATTATTCGCATTCTCAATGTACTTTTCTAGCTGACTTTCGTTCAGCGGGTAATCAAATTGAGGCCCTCCCCATTGAAGTAAAAATTTTGGTGAATCAATCCAATTAATCAGTTGCTTAAAATCTGAACGCTCAAAATATTTTAGTTCAATCATCACACTGTTCTCTCCTTTAACTATTTGTTATTTTTAATTTACCTAGAGTTGATAATATTTGTAAATTATTTCTATTGAACTAATCTGCCAGTTGAAGAAGAAAAAAGTGATAAAATCAGTATTCACATTTAACAAAGCTTAAAATAAAAAAACGCCCCCCGATCGGAGTGACGCCCCGCTCGAATAAAATATCCACGATACTATCATAATACGCCTAAACAGAAATATTCTGTCGTCTTTCTGTCATTTTTCTTTCAGTTTTCTGTCATCTTAAAACCAAGACTCTGTTATCGCTTGTTGTTGATTTTCTTGTTCAACTCCCATGGAAGAACGAATTAACTTCGTCATCTGTGGTACTGCGGAATGCGGTATAGGTGACTAAAGGACAGGATAATGCAAATAAACTCATTTTCAATGGTTTATGGTAATATTATAAAAAATAGGTTCAAATTTCTTGATGGAGATTGGAGAGGGAGTCTTATGAATACTGCTTTAATAATCATTGATATTCAGAATGACTATTTTCCTAATGGAAAAATGGAGCTTGAAGGTTCTGTTGAGGCAAGTCAAAGGGCTAGACAATTACTTTCTGTTTTTCGTGAGAAATCTCTGCCCATATTCCATATTCAACATATATCAACAAGAAGTGATGCTACCTTCTTTCTACCTAATACTGAAGGTGTTCAAATACATAAAAATGTAGAACCATTTCCTAATGAAGTAGTCATTCAAAAGAATTACCCGAACAGTTTTAGAGATACAAAACTGTTAGAACAACTTAGGAATAAAGGAATAAATCGTCTGGTTATATGTGGCATGATGACTCATATGTGTATAGACGCAACTGTAAGAGCTGCTTTTGATTTTGGCTTTGAATGTATTGTTATACATGATGCCTGTGCAACCAAAAGTCTTCGATTTAATGAAAAGACTATTCCTGCTGAATATGTGCATAACGCAATTTTAGCTTCTTTGAATGGAATATACGCAAAAGTAATCAGTGTTGAACAATTCTTTGCCCAAAATTTCATTGACATCGAATGAAGTCTTGTTTCATCCCTATGGAAGAACAATTTCATCTTAACTTTCATCATCTGTGGTGCCATGAAATGTGGCATGGTGGCTAACGGGACAGGATCGCGATAGAGCTTATACTTGTTAATAGGAGGAGCTTTTGTTGTTAGAACTTGAAAAAATAAAAGAGAAGATTACTCAATTAGATGAGTCGGAAGCGAAAAGTCTGTTAATGATTATTTATGCGAAGCTTGATACTGCAATAAATGGAACTGGTGGAGATGAATTTATTAAAAAAACTATAATAGATTTATTTGATATTTATAAGAAACTGCCTGACAAAAAAGAACTAAAAAATTTGAACTAGCGTTTGTTGAAGTAGACATATAAAAGGACCAAAAACTGATCCTTTTTTCTTTTAATCAATACTAATATTTAACAAAAAAGACACCTACACAGGTGCCTTTTCTTCTTTATAAACTTCGATCCGCAATATGAAAGCCAGCTTATACAAAGCACTTGCTCTCAATCGATAGTCCTTGCTTTCACTCATTCCCATCTCATTGTAAACTTCGTCATCATATACATCGTCTTCCGTCATATAGCATCGGATAAGAATCGTACGTTCCCAATAACCTCAACAATTCACTGCCATCGCTACCCGCTTAATATATTCGCTGCGTTCCCGCTCATAATCGGCGTTTCTTATAGCCATTTCTTCAGTTGAGGAATGGAATTTGTTTGTATTGGAAGGAGAAACGAGCGAATACTGCTGGGTAACTCTTGGCAGCTGATCCAATCGCAACGTAAGTAAAAAAATACGATACTTTTCTAATGCCGCTTCAACTGCTTTTTTTGTAACTTCACAGTCAATTTCCGGTAAGATAAATTCTAATTGTTTTTCCATTTTCTCAACCTCCGAAATGAATCATTATCTTTGACGAAAAACGCCGCTTTGGGAGCGACGATAAATCAGCCGATTCACACCCATCAACTCTTTTAATTCGCATTCTGTAAACCGTTCTTCCGGGCGTTTTTGCTTCTGCTCTTTTTTATGCTTATCTGTCCAGTGCATTATCTTGTTTTCTTGCATCTATTTTTGAAGTTGCTGCTGGATGGTCCTCATGCACATTCCTCTATCTCGTTTTAGTAAAAACAAAAGAGGACACCAATCATACAGAGATGGCCATGCTACCTCTGTACAATCAGTGTCCTCACGCTCTTGATCTTGGATACATTCAGTTTTATTACCATATAAACTAAGAAGACCGCTGATGTAAAAATTTATCATATATGCAATAGTAAAAACTTGTTGTAGCTGATTCATAAGAATCCTCCCCTCTGTATTTACATTTTTCGACTTTCACTCACACTAATCGGCAAAATTCTTGTAAATATTTTTTGAATATTTTCCAAAAAAACTCAAATTATAAAAAATAATGTCGATATATACATAAAAATGTTTAATATATCACAAAGGAGATGTCCTCAATGAGTAATGCACTTGATTATTTTATTGAATTGAAGCCTTTTTTAACTTTTTTAATCACCTTGTTATTAGCAATTGTTCTAAGGTTTTTACAAGATTAAAGATTTTCCTAAGCCTGAAACGATTTCGGAACTAATTAAATATTGTTCGAATGATCCAAAAACCCATTCAGAAGGAATGCTCTTTTTTCTCGTTATCTCAATTATTTATGAATTTTTAGCTATTGTTATTTAGCAAAAGGTGATTTAAATTGTTTAAAACTGCATTAATTGCTGACGATTCAATGTTTATGAGAAATTTATTAAAGAATCTCCTAACCGATAATAGTTACCAAGTTGTCTCTGAGACTTCTGATGGTAGTAATGCTGTGTCTCTTTACAAAGAACATTGCTATACTTGACTTAACTATGCCTATTATGAATGGATTAGATGCTTTAAAAGATATTTTAACATTTGATCAAAAATCAAAAGGAATAATTTGTTCAGCAATGAGGCAAAAAAGCTTAATTATTGATTCTCTTCAAATAGGAGCTAAGGATTTCATAGTCAAGTCCTGTTTAAAACAATTAATTCCATATTTAAATAAATTTTATGTATTACGCACTTCTTTATAGAAGTGCTTTTTTGGAACTCACCTGTCATTTTGTTTCTTTTTTCGAATTAAAATTGGCATTATCTAGAGAAAAACTTTCGAATAGAAAATGAAAAAAGCTGCGTTAAAGGCTCAATCAAAATCAACACATTGTCTATAAATAAAAACGAATCAAGGTTTTAACCTTACACCTTCCTCAACA